>CAVTRX010000001.1:4952500-5407500 GCA_963737305.1 uncultured Actinomycetota bacterium
TGGTTAGGGGTGAAAGGCCAATCAAACTCCGTGATAGCTGGTTCTCCCCGAAATGCATTTAGGTGCAGCGTCGTGTGTTTCTTGCCGGAGGTAGAGCACTGGATAGGCGATGGGCCCTGCCGGGTTACTGACCTTAGCCAAACTCCGAATGCCGGTAAGTGAGAGCGCGGCAGTGAGACTGTGGGGGATAAGCTCCATGGTCGAGAGGGAAACAGCCCAGAGCATCGACTAAGGCCCCTAAGCGTATGCTAAGTGGGAAAGGATGTGGAGTCGCAGAGACAACCAGGAGGTTGGCTTAGAAGCAGCCACCCTTGAAAGAGTGCGTAATAGCTCACTGGTCAAGTGATTCCGCGCCGACAATGTAGCGGGGCTCAAGTATACCGCCGAAGTCGTGTCACTCACACAATAGGTCCAACGACCGTGTGGGTGGGTAGGGGAGCGTCGTGTGCCGGGTGAAGCAGCCGCGGAAGCGAGTTGTGGACGGTTCACGAGTGAGAATGCAGGCATGAGTAGCGATTCACACGTGGGAAACGTGTGCGCCGATTGACTAAGGGTTCCTGGGTCAAGCTGATCTGCCCAGGGTAAGTCGGGACCTAAGGCGAGGCCGACAGGCGTAGTCGATGGATAACCGGTTGATATTCCGGTACCCGCTGTGAAGCGTCAAACATCGAATCTTCTGATGCTAAGCCCGTGAAGCCGCCTCTTGATTCTTCGGATGATGGGGGAGTGGTGGAGCCGGTGGCCCGAGGGGGTAGTAGGTGAGTGATGGGGTGACGCAGGAAGGTAGTCCAGCCCGGGCGGTGGTTGTCCCGGGGTAAGGGTGTAGCCCGAGAGATAGGCAAATCCGTCTCTCATATAAGGGTGAGACCTGATGCCGAGCCGATTGTGGTGAAGTGGATGATCCTATGCTGTCGAGAAAAGCCTCTAGCGAGTTTTACGGCGGCCCGTACCCTAAACCGACTCAGGTGGTCTGGTAGAGAATACCGAGGCGTTCGGGTGAACTATGGTTAAGGAACTCGGCAAAATGCCCCCGTAACTTCGGGAGAAGGGGGGCCATTTCTGGTGATGAGTCTTGCACTCTGAGCTGGGGGTGGCCGCAGAGACCAGCGAGAAGCGACTGTTTACTAAAAACACAGGTCCGTGCGAAGCCGTAAGGCGATGTATACGGACTGACGCCTGCCCGGTGCTGGAACGTTAAGGGGACCGGTTAGTCACATTTCGGTGTGGCGAAGCTGAGAACTTAAGCGCCAGTAAACGGCGGTGGTAACTATAACCATCCTAAGGTAGCGAAATTCCTTGTCGGGTAAGTTCCGACCTGCACGAATGGCGTAACGACTTCTCGACTGTCTCAACCATAGGCCCGGTGAAATTGCATTACGAGTAAAGATGCTCGTTTCGCGCAGCAGGACGGAAAGACCCCGGGACCTTTACTACAGTTTGATATTGGTGTTCGGTTCGGCTTGTGTAGGATAGGTGGGAGACTGTGAAGCGATCGCGCCAGCGGTTGTGGAGTCATTGTTGAAATACCACTCTGGTCGTGCTGGATGTCTAACCTGGGTCCGTGATCCGGATCAGGGACAGTGTCTGATGGGTAGTTTAACTGGGGCGGTTGCCTCCTAAAGAGTAACGGAGGCGCCCAAAGGTTCCCTCAGCCTGGTTGGCAATCAGGTGTTGAGTGTAAGTGCACAAGGGAGCTTGACTGTGAGACTGACGGGTCGAGCAGGAGCGAAAGCTGGGACTAGTGATCCGGCGGTGGCTTGTGGAAGCGCCGTCGCTCAACGGATAAAAGGTACCCCGGGGATAACAGGCTGATCTTCCCCAAGAGTCCATATCGACGGGATGGTTTGGCACCTCGATGTCGGCTCGTCGCATCCTGGGGCTGGAGTCGGTCCCAAGGGTTGGGCTGTTCGCCCATTAAAGCGGTACGCGAGCTGGGTTTAGAACGTCGTGAGACAGTTCGGTCCCTATCCGCTGTGCGCGTAGGAGTCTTGAGAAGGGCTGTCCCTAGTACGAGAGGACCGGGACGGACGGACCTCTGGTGTGCCAGTTGTTCTGCCAAGGGCATGGCTGGTTGGCTACGTTCGGGAGGGATAACCGCTGAAAGCATCTAAGCGGGAAGCCTGCTTCGAGATGAGGACTCCCACCCACTTGATGGGGTAAGGCTCCCAGTAGACGACTGGGTTGATAGGCCGGAGATGGAAGCACCGTGAGGTGTGGAGTTGACCGGTACTAATAGGCCGAGGGCTTGTCCTCAGTTGCTCGCGTCCACTGTGTGGTTCTGAAACCACGAACTGTCACCAGTTCACCGATTTTGACAATGGTTTCATTGTGTTTCGGTGGTCATGGCGATTGGGAAACGCCCGGTTACATTCCGAACCCGGAAGCTAAGCCTTTCAGCGCCGATGGTACTGCAGGGGGGACCCTGTGGGAGAGTAGGACACCGCCGAACAAATATTAGGGTTGTGGCCCTGGACAACGAATACGTTGTCCAGGGCCACAACCCTTTTCTGCGTTCACCACTCGTCCGTCCACTCCTCGTGCGGACAGTGCGCTCCCTGATCGTCCTGGATGTCCTGAGACGACTGGCGGCGGGTGCGGTGGGGGGACGTGGTCCTCGCACATGGCTCCGCGAGGCTGGGCGTCCTGGGGGACTGGGGGCCGGCGCGGGGGCTACAGGGTGATCGTGGTGTGGGCGTTTTGCCAGAGGGAGGGGGCTTCTCTGGTGGGCCAGCGGTGGCGGGCCTGGTCTTCGGAGCGCAGGACGGTCAGGACCGGGATGCCCAGCGTGGGGCCCTCCGCCATGAGGGCGGGGAGCTCGGGGATCGGGGCCGTCGTCGCGATGTCGTCGAAGACGCAGGTAAGTGGTGGGTCGAGCCGACCGGGGGATGACCCTGCGGCCATGCGCCGGCCGTGCTCGACCACGTTCGAGACAAGTGCGGTGAGCAACGGCATCGCACCTGGGTCGGTTCGCGGATCCTCCCGCGACGCACCGACTACGTACAGCGTTCCCCGGTCGTTCACAAACGATTCCAGATCGAGGGCATCAGAACGGCCGGGACTGCAAGCGTCCCTGATGTGCAGGGAGTTGAGGCCCGACAGGGCCGACCGGATGACCGACAGGGCAGTGTCGCGGCGTTCGGGGTGCGCGTGGAGCGTGGATTCGAGCTCACCGCTCCAGCCGGACGCCGCATCGCGTGCCGTCCGCAGGATGCGGACCGCGTCGCCGGAGCCGGATCCCGACGCCCAGCGGTGGAGTTGACGGAACGGCAGGCCGTCGACCGCGGCGGCGTGCAGCCAGCAGCGCATGAGGGTGACGGCCGCGTCGTTGGCGGTGACGTCGTGGGTGCGCAGCGGTGCCAGCAGCGCGCGGGCCCGGGAGGCCGCGGTGACCGGGTCCTGGCAGCCGTTGTGCGGGGCCCAGCGCAGTCGGCCGGGGGTGTCGACCAGGTGTTCCGGGTCGAAGACGTGCACCGGGCCGAGCTTGTCGCGTTCGCTGATCGTCGCCTGCCAGGTGCGGGCGTCCACGCAGGTGACGATGACCGGGCCCTGGGCGTCCAGGACGGCCGGCTGGACGACCTGACTTGCCTTGTCCTCACGGGCGTTGCCACCGTGGCCGGTGAACAGGACGTAGGAGCCCACGAGTTGTCCCGTGGGCAGCCCGACAGGCCCGGACGGGACCGGGAGGCCGGGGGATGTGGGATCGGCCGGTACGGCGTCGCCCAGGGCCTCGGATCCCGTCGCGGTGACGGCAGTTGGCACCTGGGGGACAGAGGCTGGGACCGGTGCGGGGATGGGTGCCGGTGCCGGGGCGACCGCGGCGGTGACCGGGGTGACGACGGGCGGCGGGGTGAAGCCGGCGGTCTTCTGCTGCCGCCGGGCGGCCCGTACCGCGCGGAAGCGGGCCAGCGTTCCCATGACGAAGATGGCGAGTACCAGCAGGATCATGACCTCGCCGATGAACACGCCCCAGAACAGTCCGGGACGCGGCAGGTCGGAGCCCGGTACGTGTTGCCAGGCGGCGGCCAGGTCCGTCGGCTTGGTGACCAGTCCGCGCAGGGCCAGCGGTGTTCTGGTGAAGTGCAGGGAGCGCGGCCAGTGGCCGTGCGAGAGGAGGCCGGCCAGGCCGGTGCCCGTCCAGACCAGGACCGTCATGCCCAGCAGGAAGCCGATGAGGGCGAGCAGCATGCCGTCCGGGACGCCGCCGCCCTCGCGGCGGCTCGCCTGCGGGGTGCGCTGCGCCGGTTGCGGGGCGGGAGAGGTGCCCGAGGCGTAGGAGCTTCCGGAGGTGCGGTCGGGGCCCTGCCTGCCCGCCATGCCGTCAGGCCACCGCGTCGTCGGCGAGCTGCTTCTCCAGTGCCAATTCGGCCTCCGTGCGCGCGAGTTGGTTCTCGTGTTCCATGTCGGCGGAGGCTTCGGTCATCGCGCGGTCGGTGAAGACCAGCGGGCGTTCGGCCTCGGTGATCAGGTGCTTGACCACCTGGACGTTGCCGTTGACGTCCCACACGGCGATGCCCGGGGTCAGCGTCGGGATGATCTCGACGGCCCACCGGGGCAGGCCGAGCACCCGTCCGGTGGCCCGGGCCTCGTCGGCCTTCTGGGCGTACACCGTGCGGGTGGAGGCCATCTTGAGGATCGCCGCGGCTTCCTTGGCCGCGGCGCCGTCGACCACGTCGGACAGGTGGTGGACGACGGCGACGAAGGACAGGCCCAGCCGGCGGCCGAACTTCAGCAGGCGCTGGAAGAGCTGGGCCACGAAGGGGCAGTTGATGATGTGCCAGGCCTCTTCGACCAGGAAGATGCGCTTGATCCGGTCGGGTCGGATCCAGGTGTGCTCCAGCCAGACGCCGACGATCGCCATCAGGATCGGCATGGCGATGGAGTTGCGGTCGATGTGCGACAGGTCGAAGACGATCAGCGGGGCGTCGAGGTCGATGCCGGCGGTGGTGGGGCCGTCGAACATGCCGCGCAGGTCACCGTCGACCAGCCGGTCGAGGACCAGGGCCACGTCCAGGCCCCAGGCGCGTACGTCGTCGAGGTCGACGTTCATCGCCTCGGCGGACTCCTCGGCGGGGTGCCGCAGGCGTTCCACGATGTCGGTGAGGATCGGCTGGCGCTCGGTGATGGACTCGACGACGTGGGCGTGCGCGACCTTGAGCGCGAAGCCGGAGCGCTCGTCGAGGCCGTGGCCCAGGGCGACCTCGATGATCGTACGCAGCAGCGCCAGCTGGCCGGTTGTGGTGATCGCCGGGTCGAGCGGGTTGAGCTTGATGCCGCCGTCGAGGGCGGCCATCGGGTCCAGCCGGATCGGGGTTATCCCCAGCTCCTGGGCGATCAGGTTCCACTCGCCGACGCCGTCCTCGCCCTGGGCGTCGAGGACGACCACCTGCCGGTCCCGGAAGCGCAGCTGGCGCAGGACGTAGGTCTTCTCCAGCGCGGACTTGCCGTTGCCGGACTCGCCGAGCACCAGCCAGTGCGGGGCCGGGAGCTGCTGGCCGTAGAGCTGGAAGGGGTCGTAGATGTAGCCCTTGCCGGAGTACACCTCGCGGCCGATGATCACGCCGGAGTCGCCCAGGCCGGGCGCCGCGGTCGGCAGGTAGACGGCCTGCGCCTGGCCGGTGGAGGTGCGCACCGGCAGGCGGGTCGTCTCGACCTTGCCGAACAGGAAGCTGGTGAAGGCGTCGGTGAGGGCGGAGACGGATCCAGCATGGCCATGGCGCAGCCTCCTCAGCGGCGGATGCCGGTAGCGAACGGCAGCGTGTTGACGAACGCCCGGTGGTGCTCGCGGTCGCACCACTCCAGCTTCAGGTACGACTTGCCCGCCGAGGCGCGGATGGTGCGCTTGTCGCGGGCCAGGGCCTCGGGGGAGCGGGAGGAGACGGTGATGTAGCCGACGAGGTTGACGCCCGCCGCGCCGGAGGCGAGGTCCTCGCCGCGCTGGTCGACGCGGCCGGTGTGGGCGACGTCGCGGGGGTCGATCGACCCGGTTCATCTTGGCGGCGCGGCTGGCCTCGGCGTCGTCGTTGGTCTTCTCGGTGAGCATCCGCTCGATGGCGACGTCGGTGGGCTCCAGGTCCATGGTGACGGCGACGGTACGGATCACGTCCGGGGTGTGGACCAGCAGCGGGGCGAGGAAGTTGACGCCGACCGGGGTCATCGGCCACTCCTTGACCCAGGCGGTGGCGTGGCACCAGGGCGCGCGGGTGCTCGACTCGCGGGTCTTGGCCTGGAGGAACGTCGGTTCGGTGGCGTCGAGCTCGGCCGGCCAGGCGTTGCGCTGGGTCATCGCCTGGATGTGGTCGATGGGGTGGTCGGGGTCGTACATCGAGTGCAGCAGCGAGGACAGCCGTGCCTGGCCCAGCGGCTGGCGTACCCGGATGTCGGCCTCGGCGAGGCGGGCGCAGATGTCGTTGAGTTCGCGGGCCATCACGATGGCCAGGCCCTCGTCGCGGTCGTGGCCGGTGGCGCGGGCCATGGCGTGCGCCTCGGCGGCCAGTTCGCGGGTGTAGTGCATGCAGGCGACGAGGTAGGCGCGGTGCTGCTCGCGACGAGGTGGAGACCATCGACTGGAGCTGGTCGTAGGAATCCTGGAGCCAGCTCGGGGGCGTTCGAGTCGCCGCGCTGGGCGACGTCCTTGGCGTGGGCGTCGGGGTCGGCGGGGAGGGTGCGGGCGAGCATCTGGAGGCGGGTCACGAAGCCGTCGCCGTTGGCCACGTGCTTGAGCAGGGTGCCGAAGCGGTCGACCAGGGCTTCCTGGTCCTCGCTGTCGCGCAGGCCGACGCCGGGGCCCTCGATCTCGATGGCGGCGGTGACGGTGCGGCGGTCCAGGTGCAGCAGGACGGCGATCTCGTCGGGACCGAAGGGCGCGGCGCAGCCAGTTGACGCGGCCGATGCCGGGCGGCGGGCCGATCTCGATCTCGCGGCCGTCGAGGCCGATGCCGGCCTCGACGGCGCCGGAGCGGTAGGCGGCGCCTGCGCGCAGGGTGCGGCGGTAGGTGCGGTTGATCTCGAACCAGCGGTAGAACGTGCGGTGCCGGTACGGCATGAAGACGGCCGCGAACGCCAGCACAGGGAAGCCGACCAGACCGAGGATGCGCAGCGGCAGGATCGGGATGAGCAGCCCGCACATCATGCCGACGAACGCGCCGGCGACGATGATGGTGATCTCGCCGGTGTCGCGGTTCTTGCCGACGATGGCGTTCGGGCGTGCCTTGCCGATGAGGTACGTACGGCGCTGGGCGAACGTCGGTGTCGTCACGGCCTGTCCCCTCCGTTCTTACGGTCTGACGTGCGCGGCGCCGGGGCGGCGGGGGCTCCGGTGGAGCCGCCTTGGCGGCCGCCGCGGGAGCTGTGGGCGGCGATGCCGCCGGCCATGCCGCCGCCGGCGGCGCCGCTCTGGCCGCCGGAGCCGGCGGCTTGTTCCTCGGGGCCGCCGCGGGTGCTGTGGGTCTTGATGCCCTGTTTGACGAGGGCGGCGGTGGAGGAGACGAGGGCGGCGCCGGGGGAGCCGGCGGTCTTGTGGTCGCCGCGCATCTTGACGACGTCGTCGCCGAAGCCGGGGACGAAGCGGTAGATCATCGCGCTGGCGAAGATGGCGAGGATGATGATCGACAGGCCGGAGACGACGGCGGAGAAGCTGCTGGGGCCGTTGGTGCCGGACAGGGCGCCGGCGAGGCTGAGGACGATCACGATCACGGGTTTGACCAGGATCACGGCGATCATGATTCCGGCCCAGCGGCGGACGTGGTGCCACATGTTCTTGTCGACGAGGCCGGCGTAGACGGCGGTGCCGAGGAGGGCGCCGACGTAGAGCAGGGCGGCGCGGATGGCGAGTTCGAGCCAGAGCACGCCGGCGGCGAGGACGGAGACCATGGAGACGACGATCAGCATGATCGGGCCGCCGCCGATGTTGTTGCCCTTTTTCAGGGCGTCGGCGAACGATCCGAAGAAGACGTCGGTGTTGCTGGTGGTGCCGCGGCCGACGACGGCGGTGACGGCGTCGACGGCGGAGACGACGGTGTAGAGGATCAGGGGGGTGAAGGCGGAGGCCAGGACGGTCAGCCAGAGGAAGCCGACGGCTTCGCTGAGGGCTTCGCTGAGGGGGACGCCGCGGACGGCGCGTTTGGCGACGGCGAGGAGCCACAGGACGAGGGTGAGGATGGTGGAGGCGGCGAAGACGACGGCGTACTGGCGCAGGAACGTGGAGTTCGTGAAGTCCACCTGGGAGGTGGAGGTCACGGCGCCGCTCAGCTTGTCGATCACGAAGGCGGCAGCGGTGGCGCAGCCTTTGGCCAGGGCGGCCAGGGGGTCAAGCGCGGTGGTCACACTGGGGGTGGAGGGGGAGCCGCCACCACCACCTTGGCAGTACTGCTTCGCGGGCCCGATCAATTGATCGCAGGCACTGTCACCGCTGGGCGATGGAGTCGGAGACGCCGACGGACCTGCCCACGCACGTGTAGCCGACACTACGAGCAAGGCTTGAATACCCGCCAGGACGGTGACGCGTGCTGTGGTGCGACGACGCGGCTTACCGGGCATAGGTGAAGCCTCCGTACTGCGAGACCGCGTTGGTGATGTCATCGGCGCTGGCCGCTCTGTTGTCACCAGGCACAGGTGCAGGACCGTCTGTTTGGGAGTCAGTGACTACCTTCCAGTCAGTCCCGGTCCAATGGAGGTAGAACGTCCAGGTCATCCAGTTTGTGTGTACGGGGTCGGTGGACCCTGTTCCTGCCATGCCGATGAGGCCCGTGTACCAAACCGCCACCGTCGCATCTTGCGATGTGAGTTTCTGGACCTTGGTACCGACAGGAACGGTGCGCGACACGAAGGTCATGCCCGTTGGGGCGGTGCCGTTCTGGTCGAGGCCGAGTTTCTGGAGGAAGGCGGTCGAGTAGGCCTGGTCCTGGGCGGGTTTCACTTTTGCCGCCGCGGCCGGGGTGTAGACCGTGTCGTCGATGGCGTGGCGGCTCGCCGCCTTGAACATTCCGTCGCCGCCTAGGGCTACTGCGTAGTTGGCGGCGGCGGATTGGGCGCCTTGGGGGGTTCGGGGGTAGCCGGTGGGGATGCCGGTGGTGGCGGTGGTGACGGGGCGGGTGCCGGTGGGGGTGGTGGGGGCCGTTCGGGGGCCCTGGCCGCTGCCCGAGGTGCCGGAGCCGTCGGAGGCCGAGGTGCCGTCTCCCGATCCGTTTCCCGAGCCGCGCGTGGCGAAGGCCAGCGCGGCGACGAGGAGCACGACGACGCCGACGACCGTCACCAGGGTCCGCGAGGAGCGGGCCGGGCGGCGGGTCGCCGCGGAGCCGCCGTCGGGCAGCCGGGTGCGGGTCGTGCCGATCGGACCGTCGTCGGGATCGTATTGGCTCGGATGAGTGGGCATCAGCACGCAGCCTAGGTTCGGAAGAAGGGGCCGGGGACGGGCCCGCGGGGGCGTACGGGGGCGCAGGGGGCGGCTAGACCGCCATCCCGTACACGATGGTGAACAGGGTGCCGAGCGAGCCGATGATGAACACGCCGGTCAGCCCGGCGATGATCAGACCCTTACCCTGCTCGGCGCTGAACGTATCGCGTAGGGCTGTCGCGCCGATCCGCTGCTTGGCCGCGCCCCAGATGGCGATCGCCAGACAGAGCAGGATCGCCACGGCCATGACGACCTCGACCATCACCCGTGCTTCGTTCCCAAGATTGCCGAAGGGACCCCAATTTGGCGCGATTCCGCCGATGATGGTGTTGATGTCGCCCTTCGAGGCTGCCAGGAACATGGATAACTCACCGCCCCGCATGATCAGTTGGGGCCCTCGCAGGGGTGCAAGGGTCCAGACTCTATATTGGCCGACGTTTCCGTCCTCGAACGTCACCTGGGCGACATTCTTGGCGGATCTCGGCGGATTCCCCGTGTGATCCGTGTCCCGTCCGTCCACACTGTTGTGCAGACTGGTGTCCGAGAGGGCTCCGGACCTTACTGTGTGTATCACGCGTAATACCACAGAGCAACGATCCGGGAACGAGGGGGCGGCGGATGGGCAGGCTGGGTGGGGGCGCGCGGAAGACCTGGCTCATCGTCACGATCGGTGCCGGGACGTGCATGACGTTCCTTGCGGTACTGGTGGTGGGGACGTATTCGGCTGCCGCTTCGCTGACGGGGAGCCAGGCGGCGGTGGGGCTGGCGCCGGGGGCGGTTCCGGCGCTGTATCAGCCGTTGGTGGAGAAGTGGGGAAGTCTGTGCCCCGCGTTGACGCCGCCGCTGCTGGCGGCGCAGCTGTACCAGGAGAGCGGTTGGAATCCGCTGGCCCGTAGCGGCGCGGCGGCGGAGGGGATAGCCCAGTTCATCCCCGGTACCTGGGCGACGCACGGCATCGACGGCAATGGTGACGGCAAGGCGGACGTGTGGGACCCGCAGGACGCGATTCCCTCGGCGGCCACCTACGACTGCGATCTGGCCCGGTACGTGCGCAAGGTGCCGGGGAACAACACCGACAACATGCTGGCCGCCTACAACGCCGGCGCCTATCGGGTGATCCAGTATCAGGGGATTCCGCCGTTCGCCGAGACGCAGAACTACGTCAAGCGCATCCGCACCCTCTCGGAGAGCTTCGCGGCGCCGGTCGGGCGGGTCGCTCCGTCGCAGCAGGCGGCCGGGGCGATCTACTACGCGCAGTCGAAGCTGGGCACGCCCTATCTGTGGGGCGGCACCGGTACGGCGGCGGAGGGCGGGCGGTTCGACTGTTCTGGGTTGACCCAGGCGGCGTACCACTCGGTGGGGATCCAGCTGCCCCGGGTGGCCAACGACCAGTGGAACGCCGGGCCGCATCCGAGCCGCGACCAGTTGCTCCCGGGTGACCTGGTCTTCTTCGCCACCGATCTGGCCGATCCGCGCTCCATTCACCACGTGGGGCTGTACGTCGGCGGCGGCTACATGATCGACGCGCCGCACACCGGTGCCCAGATCCGGTTCGACCCGATCTCCGAGGCGGACTACATCGGGGCGACCCGGGTGACGCAGTCGGGGGCGCAGGCGCTGCCGGCGGGGGTGTAGGCCGTCGCGGGTGGCAGGGGTGCGGGGGGTCGCGGCGGGGAAGAATGGTGCCGATGGATGGTGACGGGGCGCGACGGAGGCGAGGGGGAGGGGTGAGTCGTGCGAGGTCGTGCGCCGGTTGTTTCTCCAGTGGTCACCCTTTTGGTGACCGTCCGTCAAACCTTTGACCCTTGGATCTGGATCGGGATATCCCTTCTATAACGTCCTGGTGATCTTCCGGTAAGGGCGGAACCCTTCGTACCGGAAAGCCCGTTCAATGGAGTGACGTACGGACAGCGGGGGTTGGTGCGCGGGCCGACAATACGACCGGTTAAGGGGAACCCAGGATGACTGAGCTCGCGTTCGACGGCTCAAACCCCGACGTCGGTCTGCTGTACGACATCAACGACCTGGCGCGGCACGCCCCGGACTGGCTGGACCACGGCATGCGGTTCCTCGGTGAGTACGGGTTGGTGGCCGCCTCGGTCGCGCTGGTGCTGTGGTGCTGGTGGCGGGTGGCCAGGCACCGGGAGGACGACGCGCCGTCCGCGGTCACCGGCGTGGTATGGGCCGGGCTGTCGGCCGGGGTCGCGCTGTTGCTGAGCGTGCCGATCCGCGGGGTCGTGCAGCGTCCGCGGCCGTTCGAGGACCAGCAGAACCTGTACGTGCTGCTGCGCGGCACCTCGAAGTTCTCGTTCGTCAACGACCACTCCACGCTGACCATGGCGGTGGGTGTCGCCCTGTTCATGGTGCACCGCAGGGCCGGTCTGGTCGGGATCGGGATCGCGGTCCTGGAGGGCTTCACCCGGGTCTTCATGGGGGTGGACTACCCCACGGACGTCATCGGCGGGTTCGCCCTCGGCACCGCGACCGCCCTGCTGCTCGCTCCGCTGGCGACTCTCGGGCTCCTTCCGCTGGTCCGGGCGCTGGGCCGCGGACCGGCGGCGATGCTGGTGCGGGCCGCCGCGCCGGACGCCGGGCGCCCGGACGGCGCCGCCGCTCCCGTGTCGGGGGCGGGACGTGGCCGGGGGACGGAGTCCGGTGAGGCCATGGCCCCCGGCCCCGCCACCAGGCCGCACTGCGAGAAGGACCTCGCCGCCTGACCTCGCGTCGGCCCCTCCACCGCGCTGCTTCCACCGGGTCAGCCCCCACCGTGATGCCTCCACCGCGTCAGCCCCCACCGCGGGCCTCCACCTGGCCGGCCCCCACCGCGTCGGCGCGACCATCACCCCGGCCACACCGCCGGCGAGGCCCTCAAAAGAGTCAGATCGCTTGGGGGTAGTCGAAGAGGCGGGTGGGGTCGTAGGTGTGTTTGACGGTGGTCAGGCGGTCGGCGGCCGGGCCGTAGTAGGCCCGGCGCCAGTCACGCAGGGCGGCGTCGGTGTAGTTCTGGTAGGCGGCGCCCGAGGCGTACGGCCGCATCGCGGTGTGCACCTCGTCCAGCCAGCCGGTGCCGCTCAGTGAGCCGGAGGCGAGGTACTGGGCCAGGAAGCGTGAGCTGCGGTGGGTGAAGGCGGTCGCGGTGACCGGGACGCGGTTGACCGCGCCGCCCAGTGCGGTGAGCGCCACGCTGCCCGCCCCGCCACCCCCGCGCGACGACAGCGCCTCCATCCGCGCGACCAGCGCGTCGGCGCCCGCCTCGGTCAGCGAGCGGTCGTAGAAGTCGGAGCGCGCGGTGTAGGTGTCGCGCTCCAACTGGCCGTCGACGGTCCGGCCGGGGACGGCGCCGCGCAGGTGGCACTCGTCGGCCGTGCGGTCGGCGCAGCCCGCGTAGGAGTTCATCGCGCCCGCGTAGGAGTCGTGCCGGCGCAGCGAGACCTCCGAGGCGGGGCCGAGTCGGTCGGCCAGCCGGTCGACGGCGTTCTGCAGGTCGCCGTAGGAGCCCAGGGAGAACGCCGCGACGGACAGTTGCGGTGCGCCGCCCACGGTGGTGTCCAGGTGCAGGGCGGACCAGATCTCGTCGGGCTGGTCGGGGCCCCACTCCTGCCAGGCGCGGATCGCCTGGGCGGCCTTCGACCACGGCCAGGTCAGGTAGCCGGTCACGCAGGAGGGCGCGTCGTGGGTGCGGAAGCGCAGTTGGGTGACGACGCCGAAGTTGCCGTTGCCCGCGCCGCGCAGCGCCCAGAACAGGTCGGGGTGCTCGTCGGCGTCGGTGTGCAGCACCGATCCGTCGGCGGTGACCAGGGTGGCGCCGGTGAGGCTGTCGCAGGTCAGTCCGTAGGCCCGGGAGGCGACGCCATGGCCGCCGCCGAGGGTGAGGCCGGAGACGCCGACGGTCGGGCAGGATCCGGCGGGGATGGTCACGCCGTGCGCGCCGAGGGTGTCGTAGACGTCGCCAAGCCTGGCGCCCGCGCCGCAGGTCGCGCCGCCGGCCGAGACCGAGATGGTGGACAGCCGGGAGACGTCGACGACCAGGCGGCCGTTGCCGGAGGACCAGCCCGCGTAGGAGTGCCCGCCGCTGCGGACCGAGACCGGCACGCCGGAACGGCGGGCGAACGACAGGCAGTCGGCGATGTCGGAGGTGTTGCCGACGTAGGCGACCGCGGCGGGGCGCAGGTTGTCGAACCGGGTGTTGTACAGGTGGCGTGCGGTGTCGTAGTCGGCGTCCCCCGGCCGTACCAGGGTGCCGTGCAGGCCGCGGGCGAGTGCCGTCCAGTCGGCGGGTCCCGGCGGGGTGGTGCTGCGCGAGGGCGAGGGCGTGGGAGTGGGCGGGGGGTTCGCGCCGGCGCCGGTGCCCGTGGACTTGTGTCCGCCCGGGGAGCATCCGGCGAGCCACGCCGCGGCGACGAGGGCGCTGCCACCGCGCAGGACGGTCCGGCGGTCTGCCATCGCGAGTCTCCTCAGGGTTCGTTGCACGCCGTCGCATTCCTTGCGGGAGGGGAGATGCGTGGCGTGCCGTGCGCGGTTCCGCGTCGGCGGAGGGTGTGCCGGTCCAGGTGGAGGGTGCCGTACGGCACCCGGTGCCGCAAGGGGTTGGCGGGTTCGGTGATCAGTGGACCTCGTGCGCCCAGGGCGGATCGGCGCCCGGCCGGGAGCAGGTGACGGCGGCGGCGCGGGCGGCGAAGGCGAGGGCGGCGTGCCAGTCGTCGGCGTCCAGCGCGGCCAACGCGTCGGTGCCGAGCGCGTCGTGGCGGTCGAGCCAGTGCAGGAGGGCGGCGTTGACGGTGTCGCCCGCGCCGATGGTGTCGGCGGCCGGGTCCGTGGTGGCGCGGGTGGCGGCCGGTACGTGGAGGATGCCGTGCCGGGGGGTGAAGGCGGTCAGGCCGTGCGGGCCGTCGGTGAGGACGACGGCGCGTGGGCCGTGGCTGAGGTGGTCGCGGCAGGAGTCGTGGACGGCGGCCGGGTCGGTGGTGTGCGCGAGCCAGGCGGCGTCCTCGACGGACAGCTTGAGCAGGCCGACGTCCGGCAGCCAGGAGGTGAACCGGGCGCGGTAGGCGGCCGGGTCGGCGATCAGCGCGGGGCGGATGTTGGGGTCGAGGGCGGTCAGGGTGCCGTCGGCGGCGGCTGCCCGCAGTACCTTCTCGTAGCCGCCGGCGCCTGGTTCGAGGACGAGGGAGCAGGTGCCGAAGCAGATCGCCCGCACGTCGGGTGGCAGCCGGCCGGGGGCGGTGAAGAGCCGGTCGGCGGTGCCGTCGACGTAGAAGGTGTAGCGGGCGGAGCCGTCGGGGCCGATGGTGGCGGCGGCCAGGGTGGTGGGTTCGGGGCCGCGTTGTACGAGATGGGTGTCCACGCCCGCCTGCCGTAGTCCGTCCAGCAGCGCCCGGCCGTAGGGGTCGTGGGAGACGCGGGAGAGGAAGGCGGTGGGGGAGCCGAGCCGGCCGAGGGCGATCGCGGTGTTGTAGGGGCCGCCGCCGCGGCGCGGGGAGAGCGCGGCGAGCGGCCCGGTGCCCTGTGGGACGAGGTCGATCAGGGCTTCGCCGGCAGCGACGATCTTCGGCATCGGGTGCGGTCCCTCTCATCAAGCCCGGTACGGAATCTGGTACGGAACCCGACGGGGAACGGCGTGGTGGGTGCGGGTGGGCGGAGTTCAGTGGGTGCCGGGGTGGCCGGCCGCGTCCTGGCGGGCGCGGTCGCGGGCCCGGCGGGCCGGGCCGTGCCAGCCGCACTGGCACTTCGCCGCGGCGAAGGCGCCGCGTTCGACGACGGTGGTGCGGTGGGGTGGGTTGTCGGTGCGATTCCGGGCCTGCTTGGGGTGCACACCCACCACGCTACCCGGCCGCGCGGTGTCGCGGGACGGGTCGGTGGCGGGGTCCCCCGGACGGCTTTCTGTGGGGGTGGCACATGCGTGCGGTGTTGCCGTCGGCATATGACACAGGCGTCGTGAAGTATCGTTTCTTCGCTTGCTGGGGACGGGTTCATGGTGCTTCCAGGCGGGGTTGCGCGGGGCGAAATGGCCCGTACGTGCCATGCGCCGCGCGTACGCCGGTCCCTAGTCTGGATGCCCGGCGTTCTTGGACGAGGAGGTGGTGCACGTGGCATTGGCGGCCGGATGTCAAGTAGCGGAGCATCAGGACCGGGTGGCCCTCGCCGAGATCGAACTGTGCGGGGAGTTGATGATCGCGGCGGCCGCCGTCGCCGAGGAACGGCTGAGCGCGGCACGCATCGACGAGGTGCTCGACGTCCGCCGTTGCGGCAAGGTCCGCCTCCCGGCGCAGAGCCAGCGGCTGCCGGTCCTGCCCTGACGCGGCCCGCGCGCCCTCAGGTGCGCAGCAGGCGGGCGATCGCGGCGGTCGCCTCGGCCACCTTGTCGTCGGCGTCGGCGGAGCTTGCGCCGTCCTGGCCGGCGCCCTCGATCACCGCGGCGGCCACGCAGTGGCGCAGGTGCTCCTCCAGCAGTTGCAGGGCGAAGGACTGCAACGCCTTGGTGCCCGCGGAGACCTGGGTGAGGATGTCGATGCAGTAGACGTCCTGCTCGACCATGCGCTGCAGCCCGCGGATCTGGCCCTCGATCCGGCGCAGCCGCTTGAGGTGCTGGTCCTTCTGCTTGCTGTAGCCGTGCGGACCGGGCGGGGAGTCCGGGCGGGGCGCATCCGGTGCCACGGCCGGCGGTGCCGGGTGGCTCTCACGGGCCGTCCCGTTGCTCTCCTCGACCGGCATGGTGCCCTCCGTGACCCTTCGCATCGCCCGTTATACCCCCTGTGGGTATATGTTACCGAATCGGTCCCAGGTTCGACCCCCCACCTGTATGGAGCACTCTGCCCCATGGGCGACACTGGGTGCCGCCGGTTACCCCGGCGCGGTGTTGCGCCTAGCATCATCGGGACCGACCCCCAAAGCACCCAGAGGACTCCCAGTGCGCCTTCGTCTGACCCCCCGGGAGACGAGCTTCTACGACATGTTCGCCGCGTCCGCGGACAACATCGTCACCGGCTCGAAACTCCTGATGGAGCTGCTCGGGGCGGACGCCTCGGCGCGCTCCGAGATCGCCGATCGCATGCGTGCCGCCGAGCACGCCGGCGACGACGCGACGCACGCGATCTTCCACCAGCTCAACTCGTCGTTCATCACCCCGTTCGACCGGGAGGACATCTACCGTCTCGCCGGGTCGCTCGACGACATCATGGACTACATGGAAGAGGCGGTCGACCTGGTCGTCCTCTACCAGATCGAGGAGCTGCCCAAGGGGGTGGAGCAGCAGATCGAGGTGCTGGCGCGGGCCGCGGAGCTGACCGCGGAGGCGATGCCGAACCTGCGCACCATGCGCAACCTCACCGAGTACTGGATCGAGGTCAACCGGCTGGAGAACCAGGCCGACCAGATCCACCGCAAGCTGCTGGCGCACCTGTTCAACGGCAAGTACGAGGCCATGGACGTGCTCAAGCTCAAGCAGATCGTGGACGTACTGGAAGAGGCCGCGGACGCGTTCGAGCACGTGGCGAACACCGTGGAGACCATCGCGGTCAAGGAGTCCTGACCCCGGTGGACACCTTCGCACTCGTCGTCGTCATCGGCGTCGCGCTCTTCTTCACGTACACCAACGGTTTCCACGACTCCGCCAACGCCATCGCCACCTCGGTCTCCACCCGCGCGCTGACGCCGAAGGCGGCGCTGGCGATGGCCGCGGTGATGAACGTGGCGGGTGCCTTCCTGGGCAGCGGGGTGGCCCAGACGATCAGCAAGGGGCTGATCGAGACCCCGGCGGGCCGGCACGGGCTCGGCGTGCTGTTCGCCGCCCTGCTCGGCGCGATCGTGTGGAACCTGATCACCTGGTACTTCGGGCTGCCGTCCTCCTCCAGCCACGCGCTGCTCGGCGGGTTGGTCGGCGCGGCGCTGGCCGGGTCGAGCACGGTGCACTGGGACGGCGTACTCGACAAGGTCGTCATCCCGATGGTGCTCTCCCCGGTGGTCGGCCTGATCGTCGGCTACCTGGCGATGGTCGGCATCCTGTGGGGCTTCCGGCGGGCCAGCCCGCTCGAAGACCAAGCGCGGGTTCCGGATAGCCCAGACGGTGTCCGCGGCGGGCATGGCGCTCGGCCACGGTCTGCAGGACGCGCAGAAGACCATGGGGGTCGTGGTGCTGGCGCTGGTCACCGCGGGCCACGACCCCGGCGGCGGCATCCCGGTGTGGGTCAAGCTGGTGTGCGCGGTCGATGATGTCGCTGGGCACCTACGCGGGCGGCTGGCGCATCATGCGCACCCTCGGCCGGAAGATCATCGAGCTCGACCCGCCGCAGGGCTTCGCGGCGGAGACGACGTCGGCGACGATCCTCTACATCACCTCCTACATCTTCAAGGCGCCGATCTCGACCACCCATGTGATCACCTCCGCGATCATGGGCGTGGGCGCGACGAAGCGGGTGAAGGCGGTGCGCTGGGGCGTGGCGAAGAACATCGTGCTGGGCTGGTTCATCACCATGCCGGCCGCGGGGCTGGTCGCGGCGGGCGCCTACGGGGTCGTGCGGCTGGTCTTCTGAGACCGCCGGCGCGGCGCAGAAGCAGAACGGGCCGGCCCGCTCCCTGTCGAGGGGAGCGGGCCGGCCCTCGCCATGACGGTGGCACCGCCATGCAGCACCGTCAGGCGGGTCGGGGCACCGGTCAGCCGAAGCGGCCGGAGATGTAGTCCTCGGTGGCCTGGACCGAGGGGTTGGAGAAGATCCGCTGCGGTCTCGTCGATCTCGATCGAGCTTGCCGGGCTGGCCGACCGCCGGCGAGGTTGAAGAAGGCCGTGCGGTCCGAGACCCGGGCGGCCTGCTGCATGTTGTGGGTGACGATGACGATCGTGAAGCGTTCCTTGAGCTGGCCGATCAGGTCCTCGATGGCGAGCGTGGAGATCGGGTCGAGCGCGGAGCAGGGCTCGTCCATCAGCAGCACCTGGGGCTCGACCGCGATGGCGCGGGCGATGCACAGCCGCTGCTGCTGGCCGCCGGACAGGCCGGCGCCCGGCTTGGTGAGCCGGTCCTTGACCTCGTTCCACAGGTTGGCGCCCCTGAGGGACTGCTCGACCACGGCGTCCAGTTCGCTCTTGCGCTTGCGCCACGCCGTTGAGCCGCAGGCCCGCCGCCACGTTGTCGTAGATGGACATCGTGGGGAACGGGTTCGGCCGCTGGAAGACCATGCCGACGGTGCGCCGCACGGTGACCGGGTCGACCCCGGGGCCGTAGAGGTTCTCGTCGTCCAGCATCACCTTGCCCTCGACGCGGCCGCCGGGGGTGACCTCGTGCATGCGGTTCAAGGTGCGCAGGAAGGTGGACTTGCCGCAGCCGGACGGGCCGATGAAGGCGGTCACGGAGCGCGGTTCGACGGTCATGGAGATGTCCTCGATGGCCCGGTGGTTGCCGTAGTAGGCGGACAGGCCGCTGACGTCGATGCGCTTGGCCATGGTTACCAACTTCTTTCGTGATCGGCCGGTCAGCGGCCAGCCGTCTTCGGGGCCTTCCAGCGGGCGATGCCCCGGGCCACAAGGTTGAGGATCATGACGAAGGCGATCAGCACCAGGGCGGCGGCCCAGGCCCGGTCGTAGGAGGCGTCGTTGCCGTTCGCGTACTGCTCGTAGACGTAGTACGGCAGCGAGGACTGCGGCTCCGTCGAACGGGTCGTTGTTGATCAGCTGGTTGCCGAAGACCAGCAGCAGCACCGGCGCGGTCTCGCCCGCGATGCGGGCCACCGCCAGCATGACGCCGGTGATGATGCCGCCGATCGAGGTGGGCAGCACGACCTTGAGGATCGTGCGCCACTTGGGCACGCCCAGCGCCAGCGACGCCTCGCGCAGCTCGTTGGGGACCAGCTTGAGCATCTCCTCGGTGGAGCGGACCACCACCGGCATCATCAGGATGGCCAGCGCCAGCGAACCGGCGAAGCCGGAGTAGCCGAAGCCCAGGATGATGATCCAGAAGGACAGGATGAACAGGCCCGCCACGATCGAGGGGATGCCGGTCATCACGTCGACGAAGAAGGTCACGACCCTCGCCAGCGTGCCGCGGCCGTACTCCACCAGGTAGATCGCGGTGAGCAGGCCGATCGGCACCGCGATCACCGAGGCGAGCCGACCTGCTCCAGCGTGCCGATGATGGCGTGGTAGACGCCGCCGCCGGGCCCGGTGGTGATGACCCCGGCCATCGAGTGGCTCAGGAAGTTGCCGTCGAGGACCTTCACGCCCTTGCTGATGGTGGTCTGGATCAGCGAGTACAGCGGGATGACGGCGACCACGAAGCAGGCCCACACCAAGCTGGTGGCCACCCGGTCCTTGGCCTGCCGGGCGCCTTCGACGACCGCGGTCAACGCGTAGGTGCCGGCGACGAACAGGGCCAGCGCGATCAGGCCCCACTGCACGTGGCTGGTCAGCCCGGCGCCCTCGCCGACGGCGACGGACACCGCGATGGCGGCGAGCGCGATCGCGGCCGGTGCCCAGCGCGGCAGCCTGCGGTGGGCGAGCTTCGGCTGCGGCGCGGCGGGCGGCGCGTCCTGGATGGCGGTCATGCGTTGGCCCCCGAGTACTCCTTGCGGCGGGCGATGATCATCCGGGCCGCGCCGTTGACGAGCAGGGTGATGACGAACAGGACCAGGCCGGAGGCGATCAGCGCGTCGCGGCCGAAGTCGGTGGCCTCACCGAAGTGGATGGCGATGTTCTGGGCGAAGGTGCCGCCGTCCGGGTCGAGCGATGTGCGCCGTCAGGACCGAGGAGGAGGACAGCACCGTGGCGACCGCCATCGTCTCGCCGAGCGCGCGGCCCAGGCCGAGCATGGAGGCGGAGATGATGCCGGAGCGCGCGAAGGGCAGCACGGCGATGCGGATCACCTCCCAGCGGGTCGCGCCGAGCGCCAGTGCGGCTTCCTCGTGTGCCTTGGGCACCTGGCGGAAGACCTCGCGGCTGACGTTGGTGATGATCGGCAGGATCATGATCGCCAGCAGGATGCCCACGGTGAACAGCGAGCGGGCCGCGGTGCCGGAGTTGGTCTGCCTGAGGATGACCGTCCAGCCGAAGTAGTGGTCCAGCCACAGGTCGAGCCCCTGCATGTGCGGGACCAGGAAGAGCGCGCCCCACAGGCCGTAGACGATGCTGGGGACCGCGGCGAGCAGGTCGACCAGGTAGGCGAGCGGCGCGGCCAGCCTGCGCGGGGCGTAGTGCGAGATGAACAGCGCGATGCCGATGGCGACCGGCACCGCGATGGCCATCGCGATGACCGAGCTGACGACCGTGCCGTAGGCCAGCACCGCGATGCCGAAGACCGGCGGGGTGAGGTTGGCGTTCCACTCGAACGTGGTCAGGAAGTTGCCGTGGTCGTGGGAGACCGCGGTGACCGAGCGCACGGTGAGGAAGACCGCGATCGCGGCCATGATCACCAGCAGCAGGATGCCGGAGCCCCGGGACAGGCCGAGGAAGACGCGGTCACCGGTGCGGGTGACGGCGGGCTGGTCGGCCGCCGGGGGGGCCAGGGTGTCTGTGGGTGTGATGTCCATGTGTCTGCTCCGGTCTGGTGGGGGCTTGGTCGGCCCCATTGGCGGTGCACCGGATCGGTGGAACGGCCGGGCCCCGCCGCCTGGTGGCGGCGGGGCCCGACCGCGGGGTCAGGAGAGGGAGCTGATGGTGGAGCGGACCTTGGTGGCGATCTCCGCGGGCAGCGGGGCGTAGCCCTGGCTGGTCAGACCGCCCTGGCCGGCGTCGCCGGCCATGTAGGCCAGGAACGACTTGGTGGCGTCCAGGGTGTCGGCCTTGTTGCCCTTGTCGCAGACGATCTCGTAGGTCACCAGGGTGATCGGGTAGGCGCCGTCGGCCTTGGTGGTGTAGTCGAGCTTGAGGGCCAGGTCGTTGCCGGTGCCGACCACCTGGGCGGCCGCGATGTCCTTGGAGGCGTTGGCCGAGGAGGCCTGGACCGGCTCGGAGGCGCCGGTGGCGACCTGCACGGTCGGGATGGAGCTGGCGGTGGCGTAGGACAGCTCGAAGTAGCCGATCGCGCCGGCGGTCTGCTTGACCTGGGCGGCGACGCCGGCCGAGCCGGACGCGGACTGGCCGCCCTTGGCCTGCCAGGCCTTGCCACCGCTGTAGGGCCACTGGCCGGCGCCGCCGGCCCCGGTCAGGTACTTGGTGAAGTTGTCGGTGGTGCCGGACTCGTCCGAGCGGTGGAACGCCTGGATCGCGGTGGCCGGCAGCTTGGCCGAGCGGGTTGAGCTTGGCGATCGCCGGGTCGTTCCACTTGGTGATCTTGCCGTTGAAGATCTTCGCCAGGGTGGGGGCGTCCAGCACCAGGTTGTCGACACCGGGCACGTTGTAGCCGACCGCGATCGGGCCGCCGACCATCGGCAGGTCGATGCCCTGGCCGCCCTTGCAGACCGACTTGGACTTGGTGACCTCGTCGGGCTTGAGCGCCGAGTCGGAACCGGCGAAGGCGGTGCTGCCCTGAAGGAACTCGGTGACGCCGGCGCCGGAGCCGGTGCCCTTGTAGTTGATCTGGGTGCCGGAACACGCCTGCATGTAGTTCTTGACCCAGACGTTCACCGCGTTCTGCTGGGCGGTGGAGCCGGAGGCGAGCAGGTTGGCCTTGGGACCGCACTTGATGCTGCCGGCCGCCGCGGTGTTCGACGAGCTGGTGGAGGGGGTGGAGTTGTTGTCCGAGCCGCAGGCCGTCAGGACCAGGGCGCCGGAAACAGCAGCCGCACCGACGGCCAGGGCACGCAGCCCGCTCTTCCGCTGAAGCTTCACCTTCGAGTGTTCCTTCCTGGAGCCCGCCGACGCCCGGCGAAGCGTTTGTTTCGGTCACCCGGAGAGACGCTCGCCGGGTGATACCGAAATTAGGCAGACCAGGTGAAGTGGCCGACGGAGGAGAATGAACACGGGGTGAACCTCGTCCGTCGGCCTGGAGTACGGGTCGACGGGTGGAACGCCCCGGTTACGTGAGGTCGCTGAGCGTACGCAGCAGCGCGTCGACCAACGGCCGGTCGCGCTCGTGGGTGAGCCGTTCGCGGGCCTCGGCGGGCGGCAGCCACACCAGCCGGTCGACCTCGTCGTTCTCCGCGAACCGGCCGCCGACCGCCTCGCCCGCCCAGTAGCGCACCAGCTTGGGGCGCCCGCTCGCCAGGTAGTAGGAGGTGGGCAGCCGCGCGCCGAGCACGCAGTCCATCCCGGTCTCCTCCTTCACCTCGCGCAGCGCCGCCTGCGGTTCGGGCTCGCCGCGCTTGAGCTTGCCCTTGGGGTGCGACCAGTCGTCGTAGCGCGGGCGGTGGATCAGGGCGATCTCGACACCGCGCCGGGGCGCGCCGGGTCGCCACAGCACGGCGCCCGCGGCGCGGATCGGGTCGTTGGCCGGAGCGGACATGCGCTCGCCGGCCTCCTTTCCGGGACGGAGGTGGGGGGATGCGGTACGCGGAGGACGGCGGGGTCAGGGGGCCGCGGCCGGGGCGGCCGGCTGCCACAGCCGGCTGAAGGCGTAGCGGGCGGCCTCCACTTCGGCGCGCTGGTCGGCGTGGAGCACGCCGAGCGCGTAGGCGGTGGCCGGGGTGATCCGCGGGGTGCGGGCGGCGGTCGCGGCCGCCGCGGCGGCGTCGGCGGCGTCCCGGTGTCTCTCCAGCGCCCGCCCGGCGCCGTGCAGCGTCACGAGGTGCCCGCCCTCGGACGGCCCGGTCAGCGAGCCGCCCGCGCCGGGTATCTCCAGCGCGTAGCGGCAGGTGCGGGCCAGCATCCGCACCCGGTGCCAGGGCAGGTCCTGCGGGTCGCCGACCAGGTCGCCGTCGGCGGCGTCGGTCAACGTGGCGTACAGGGCGTGGGTGTTGTACGGGCAGGCCGCCTCGGTGAGCGGCAGCGTCTCGGCGGCGTCCAGCAGCGTGCGGTACGCCCGCTCGGCGAGCGGTTCCAGCGCCTGGGCGGCGGGCACCGCGGCGTTCGCGGTCAGCGGCAGGTCGGAGGCCAGCAGCGCCACCGCGTCCGCGACGGCGTGGAACCGGGCGGACCCGAACGCCTGGAGGGTGGCGGAGTGCGCCCGGGTGCGCGCCAGGGTCAGCTGCCGCTCCAGCAGCGCGCCGGCCCGGGCGGCGCCGACCGCCATCGTGCCGCCTGCCGTGCCCGGGTCGGCGGCCAGCCGGTGCAGTGCGGTGTTCAGCCGGGTCAGGCGGGCGGCGTAGCGGTGCTCGCGGGACAGGATCGTGCCCAGCCAGCCCAGTTCGGTGCGCAGGCCCTCGGCCCAGACCGGGTCGACCAGCGGCTCGAAGGTGTACAGGGTGGCGCCGATCCGCCGGGCCGCGGCGCGCAACGCCGGCGCCGCGGCGGCCTCGTCCTCGGTACGCAGCCGCAGCGCGCGCAGGAACTCGGCGGCCTGCGTGGCGAGATGGGCGGACAGCGCCGCGCCCGCGTCCGCCGTGGCGGCCGGGCGGGCGAGCGGCACGGGGGTGTCAGGGTGTCGCTGGGCCACGTCGGCGCCTCCGCGCGTCGATGAGCATTTCCTGGATGTTGCGCAGCGGACGACCGTCCGCGTCCGTGCCGTGCCGGGTCCAGTCGCCGTCCGGGCCGAGGTGCCAGGAGGAGGTCTCGTCCGACACGCCGGTCTCCAGCAGGCGGTTGAGGGAGGCGCGGTGCCCGGGGTCGACGACCCGCACCAGCGCCTCGATCCGGCGGTCGAGGTTGCGGTGCATCATGTCGGCGCTGCCCAGCCACACTTCGGGCTCGCCGCCGTTGCCGAACACGAACACCCGGGAGTGTTCGAGGAACCGGCCCAGGACGCTGCGCACCCGGATGCGCTCGGAGAGCCCGGCGACCCCGGGGCGCACCGCGCAGATGCCGCGCACCCAGATGTCGACCGGCACCCCGGCCTGCGCGGCCCGGTACAGCGCGTCGATCAGCACCTCGTCCACGATGGAGTTGACCTTCAGCCGGACGAACGCAGGCCGGCCCGCCCGGTGATGGGTGATCTCCTGGTGGATGCGGGAGATCAGCCCGTCGCGCAGGGAGCGCGGCGCGACCAGCAGGCGGCGGTAGGACTCGCGCCGGGAGTAGCCGGACAGCCGGTTGAACAGGTCCGACAGGTCCGCGCCGACCTGCGGATCGGCGGTCAGCAGTCCCAGGTCCTCGTACAGCCGCGCGGTCTTGGGGTGGTAGTTGCCCGTGCCCACATGCGAGTACCGGCGCAGGGTCTCGCCCTCCTGACGGACCACCAGCGACAGCTTGCAGTGCGTCTTGAGCCCGACGAGTCCGTACACGACATGGCAGCCCGACTCCTCCAGTTTGCGCGCCCACTTGATGTTGGCCTGCTCGTCGAAGCGCGCCTTGATCTCCACCAGTACCAGGACCTGCTTGCCGGACTCGGCCGCGTCGATCAGCGCGTCGACGATGGGGGAGTCCCCGGAGGTGCGGTACAGCGTCTGCTTGATGGCCAGCACGTCCGGGTCGGCGGCGGCCTGTTCCAGGAAGGACTGCACGGAGGTGGAGAAGGAGTCGTAGGGGTGGTGCAGCAGCACGTCGCGCTCGCGCATCGCCGCGAAGACGTCCGGTGCGCTCGCCGACTCCACCTCCGCCAGGTCGCGGTGGGTGCCCGCGATGAACTTGGGGTACTTGAGCTCCGGCCGGTCCAGCGACGCCACCCCGTACAGACCCGTCAGGTCCAGCGGTCCCGGCAGCGGGTAGACCTCGGCGTCGGAGACCTTCAACTCCCGTACCAGCAGGTCGAGTACGTAGGGGTCGATGGACTCCTCGACCTCCAGCCGCACCGGCGGGCCGAAGCGGCGGCGCATCAGTTCCTTCTCCAGCGCCTGGAGGAGGTTCTCCGCGTCGTCCTCCTCGACCTCCAGGTCCTCGTTGCGCGTCACCCGGAACATGTGGTGCGCCAGCACCTCCATGCCGGGGAACAGCTCCTCCAGGTGCGCCGCGATCACGTCCTCCAGCGGCACGTAGCGCTGCGGCCCGGCCTCCAGGAAGCGGGCCAGCAGCGGCGGGACCTTCACCCGGGCGAAGTGCTGGTGGCCGCTGACCGGGTTGCGCACCACGACGGCGAGGTTCAGCGACAGGCCGGAGATGTAGGGGAAGGGGTGCGCCGGGTCGACGGCCAGCGGGGTGAGCACCGGGAAGATCTGCTGGCGGAAGAGGGTGAACAGCCGGGACTGCTCCTTCTCCGTCAGCTCGTGCCAGCGGATGAGGTCTATGCCCTGGGCGGCCAGTTCCGGAGCGACGTCGTTCTGGAAGCAGGCGGCGTGCCGGGCCATGAGTTCCCGGGAGCGGTTCCAGATCAGCTCCAGCACCTCGCGCGGCTTCAGGCCCGAGGCGGACCGGGTGGCGACCCCGGTGGCGATCCGGCGCTTGAGGCCGGCGACCCGGACCATGAAGAACTCGTCGAGGTTCCCGGCGAAGATCGCCAGGAAGTTCGCCCGCTCCAGCAGGGGCGTGGTGGGGTCCTCGGCCAGTTCCAGCACCCGCTCGTTGAACGCCAGCCAGCTGCGTTCGCGGTCCAGGAACCGGTCGGGCGGCAGTTCGGGCATCTCCTGACCGTCCGGCCAGGAGAGTGAGGACTTCGCGGTGCCGAGCTCGTCCATGACGTCGGTGTCGGAGTCCAGCCCGGCGTCGGGCCTGATGTCGCCCAAGGTCTCCAGCGTCGGGGAGTCCGTTGTACGAGAGGTGTTCGCCGCATTCATCGCAGACATCAGCCCGCCGCCCTTGTCGGAGTCCGGTACGCCCATCCATTGTCCTGCTCCCGGTGCGAAACCGGCAGGTCGGAGGCGAGAAGGGCGTAACCGCTCACCGCGTGGGGGAGGTACGCGCGGTGTGAGGGGTCACCGCACCCGGTCGGTGCTGCGGGCTGCATTCGACGATGTTCGCAAGGGTCGTTGAATCGTCGGTAACGAGCACATGGCGGCCAGGAAAGCGCGACGCGTCCCCCCGGCGGCGCGCGGCCCGAAAGCGTGAGCGATGCGGCCTAGCTCTCGGTGCGGTACATCAGGTCGACCTCGTGCACGGTGAAGCCCAGCCGCTCGTAGACGGTGACCGCGGGGACGTTGTCGGCGTCCACGTACAGCATGGCGGTCGGCATCCGCCGCTCGTACGCCAGGTGGCGCAGTCCGATCGCGGTGAGCGCCCGGCCAAGACCTGAGCCCTGCTCGTCGGGGTGGACGCCGACCACGTAGACCTCGCCCAGCCGCTCGGCCGCGTGGGTCTTCGTCCAGTGGAAGCCCACGATCCGCTCGCCGCGCACCGCCAGGAAGAAGCCTTCCGGGTCGAACCACTCCTCGGCCTTGCGGTCCTCCAGGTCACGCTGGGTGAGCGAACCCTGTTCGGGGTGGTGGGCGAAGGCCGCGGCGTTCACCGCCAGCCACGCCGCGTCATCCTGCCCGGGGCGGAAGGCCCGCACGGTGACGCCCTCGGGCAGTACCGGTTCGGGCAGCGGGTCGCCGGGCAGTTCGCGGCGCATCTGGCGCAGTTCCCGGAAGAGCGCGAGTCCCAGCCGGGTGGCGAGGTGGCGGGCCGCGGGATGGCCGCCGTGCGCCCACACCCGCAGCCTGCTGCCGGACAGCTCCAGCAGGGCGCGCCCCAGTGCCCGGCCGTGGCCGCGTCCGCGGTGGCCGGGGTCCACCACCAGTTCGGCGGCGGGTGCCTCGACCGGGTCGCTGTCCTCCAACTGCCCGTATGCGACGAGGACTTCGCCGGAGTGGACCAGGACGTGCCGGACGCCCTCGCGCCGGCCGCCGCGCAGGTTGAGCCGGCCTTGTTCCGAGACCCCCGACTGGCCGTCGGACGCCGCGGCGCGGGTGACCAGATCCAGCACGTCGCGGGCGGTGCCCGGTGGCACCTCGTCCGCGGTCTCGATCCGCCGTTCGGCCGCCGCACCCGTGGGATCACTCATGGCTTGGAGTGTATGACCCCGAGTCGCTCCGGGCTCTCGACGCCCTACGGCTCGTCGTCGAGGGCGTCCGGCGGCGGGGTGGGGGCGCCGGGCAGGAGGACGACGGCCACCGTGCCGCCGCCGGTGGCCGGGCGCAGCGTCACCGCGCCGCCGGCCTGCTGGACGGTCCGCGCGACGATGGACAGCCCCAGCCCCGAGCCGGGCAGGCTGCGCGCGGACGGCGAACGCCAGAAGCGTTCGAAGACCAGCGGCAGGTCCTCCTCGGGGATGCCGGGACCGTGGTCGCGGACGCTGAGCTCCCCGCGCCGCAGGCACACGTCGATCGTGCCGCCGGACGGGCTGAACTTGACCGCGTTGTCCAGCAGGTTGACCAACGCCCGTTCCAGGGCGGCCGGTTCGGCCTTGACGTACCAAGGCAGCAGATCCGCGTGGATCTTCAGGTCGGGGCCGCGCAACCGGGCGCGGGCGACGGCGTGTTCGGCGACCTCGTGCACCCCGACGAACCGCACGGGACCGCCGTCGGGTGCCGCGTCGGGCCGGGAGAGCTCCTGTAGATCGCCGATGAGCAGGGCGAGTTCGGTCATCTGCGCCTTGACCGAGGACATCAGCGCCTGGCGGTCCTCCGGTGGGATCGGCCGGCCGGTCTCCTCGCTGCGGGCCAGCAGGTCGATGTTGGTGCGCAGACTGGTCAGCGGGGTGCGCAGCTCGTGCCCGGCGTCCGCGATCAGCCGCTGCTGGCGCTCGCGCGAGGAGGCGAGCCGCGCGGTCATGGAGTTGAACGACTCCGAGAGCCGGGCCACCTCGTCCTCCCCGCTGACCGGGATGCGCACCGCCAGGTCCTCGGTGCGGGCTATGTGCTCGACGGCCTCCGTCAGCCGGTCCACCGGCCGCAGTCCGGCCCGGGCGATCACCAGCCCCGCGGTGGCCGCCCCCAGCACCCCCACCCCGGCGACCGCGGTGAGGATGAGGGCGAAGTCGTCCAGCGAGTCGGACACCGGGCCCAGCGGCCGGGAGATGGAGACCGGGATCAGCTCGGGCTCGCTGTCCGGCGGGTCGATCTTCTGCAGATACGTGTAGACCCGGACGGACGCGCCCTTGACCGTGGTGCCGTCGTGCGTGGTCCTGGCCAGCTCGCCCCTGGCCACCGCCACGTCGGAGGGCTGCACGCGCACCGCCTTGGAGCCGGGGCCGACGCACATGGCGCCGGACGGCTGGACGATCTGCACGTTGGCGAAGTCGGGGGCCTGGTTGTCCAGCGACTGCTCCTGCGGGGAGCACTCGGCGAGGGTGCGCGCCAGGTAGATCGAGGACGCCTGGGTGCTGTGCAGCGAGTCGTCCAGCTCACCGATCACCTGGCCGCGGGTGAGGAACCAGGCGGTCACCGCCACCCCCACCACGGCCACCGCCACCGCGGCGGCCGTCAGGATCGCCAGCCGGGCCCGCAGCGTCAGCGCCCGCAGGCCCCAGCGGCCGCGGCGCCGGGGCGGGGTCGCCGGCGGGTCGAAGGTCATGGCCTGCCCTCGGTGGACCGCAGTACGTAGCCGACCCCGCGCACGGTGTGCACCAGCCGCGACAGGCCGCCCGCCTCGGTCTTGCGGCGCAGGTACATCACGTAGACGTCCAGGGAGTTGGAGCTGGGTTCGAAGTCGAAGCCCCAGACCGACTTGAGGATCTGCTCGCGGGTGAGGACCTGCCGGGGATGGGCCAGGAAGAGTTCCAGCAGGGTGTACTCGGTGCGGGTCAGCTCCACCGGCCGGCCCGCCCGGGTCACCTCGCGGGTGGCGGGGTCCATGCGCAGGTCGCCGAAGGCGAGCGCGTGGTCGTGCGGGTCGCCGCCGGCGGTGCCGCCCGCCGCCGCCGCGTAGGAGCTGCGCCGCAGCAGGGCGCGCAGCCGGGCCAGCAGTTCGTCGAGCTCGAACGGTTTGACCAGGTAGTCGTCGGCGCCCGCGTCCAGCCCGGTGACCCGGTCGCCGACGGTGTCACGGGCGGTGAGCATCAGGATCGGGGTGGTCACCCCGGTCGCCCGCAGCCGCCGGGCGGTCGTCAGCCCGTCCATGCGCGGCATGAGCACGTCCAGCACGATGACGTCGGGGTGGTGGGCGTCGACCTGTTCGAGGGCTGCGACACCGTCGGCGGCCAGTTCGGTGTCGTAGCCCTCGAACGCGAGGCTGCGGCGGATCGCCTCGCGGACGGCCGGCTCGTCGTCGACGACCAGGATCCGGGACGGCTGTTCGCCGCTGTCTGCGGGGCTCATCGCGTGCGTACCTCGTTGTCGGGGGCGGCCGGGCCGGTGCCGGGCGGACTGGAGCCAGCGTCGCACGGATCGGGGCCGCGGCGGGCCCGGGCGGCGGGGGTCAGCTGTTGTAGGCGATGTGGTGGGCGGCCAGGAAGGACCTGACGGTGTCGACCGGGATGGCGAAGCCGAGCCCGACGCTGCCCGCGGCGGCGGAGCCGTCGGCCGAGCCGCCGTCGGAACCCGGCGCGTACATCGCGGAGTTGATGCCGATGATCTGGCCGGACATGTCGATCAGCGCGCCGCCGGAGTTGCCCGGGTTGAGCGAGGCGTCGGTCTGGAGCGCCTTGTAGGTGGTGGTGTCGCCGCCGACCTGTCCGTTGTACTGGCCGCCGCCGAACTCGAACGGCCACTGGTCGCCGCCGCCTCCGCCGAAGCCGCCGCCCCCTCCGCCTCCGCCGAAGCCACCTCCGCCGCCCGAACCGTTGGAGCCGTCCGAGCCGGAGTCGCCGCCCTCCACCGGGACCGTCACGTCACGGTCGAGCGCGGAGACCACACCGGTGGTCACGGTGCCGGCCAGCCCCTCGGGCGAGCCGATGGCCACCACCTGGTCGCCGACCGCGACCTGGGAGGAGGCGCCCAGGACCGCCGTCCGCAGCCCGCTGACCCCCTGCGCCTTGATCACGGCGAGGTCCTTGGACGGGTCGGTGGTGACGACCTTCGCGGTGGCGGACCTGCCGGTGGAGAAGGACACCTTGATGGTGTCCGAGCCGGCGATGACGTGGTTGTTGGTCAGGATCTCCCCGTCGGCGGTCAGCACCACGCCGGAGCCGATCGACTCGCCCTGGCCGTTGTCCGCGGTGATCTCCACGACGGTCGGCGAGACCGCGCCGGCCACCGCGGCCACCCCGCTCAGCGGCCGGGAGGAGGTGGCGGTGCCCACGACGGGGGCGGCGTCCGCCCTGTGCTGGGTGGCGTTCCCGATGGCGACCGCCGCGCCGCCGCCGACCAGTGCGGACACCAGGGCGACCGCCGCCACCAGCAGGACCGACCGGCGGGAGCGCCGGGGCCGGTCACCGTCCGGCAGGGGGTTCGGCTGGTACGGGGGAGGTGGCGGGTATGCAGCGCCACCGGCGGCGTAGGGCTCTCGCGGACCGCTGCTGGAATGGAGGCTGTCTGTCATGTCTACGACTGTGCGCCGCGTTGATGAGAGCCGTCTGAGCGTCGGCTGAGAAGCCCGACAGAAGCATGTATGCCCGATATAAAGACGAGCGGGCCGGCGGCGGGCCCGCTGTGCGCCGTGGCGTCAGTGGCAGCCGCAGGAGCGGCGGATGACCAGCCGGGAGGGGAACTGCTTGAGCCGCTCGCGCGCCGAGCCCGCCACCCGCAGCCCGTCGTCGAGCACCAGGTCCACCGCCGCGCGCGCCATCGCCTGCCGGTCGGAGGCCACCGTGGTCAGCGGCGGATCGGTGAGCCCGGCCTCCTTCACGTCGTCGAAGCCGGCGACGGCCAACTGCTCGGGGACGTCGATGCGCAGTTCGCGGGCGGCCCGCAGCACCCCGATCGCCTGGTCGTCGGTCGCGCAGATGATGGCGGTGGGCCGGTCGGGCCGGCTCAGGATGCCCAGCGCGACCTGGTAGGCGTCGTAGCGGTTGTAGGGGGCCTGGAACAGCCGGCCCTCCAGCGTGCGGCCGGACTCGCGCATCGCCCGCCGCCAGCCCTCGACGTGGTCGGTCACCGGGTCGCCCAGCACCGGCGTCTTCTCGGTGCCGCCGAGGCAGGCGACGTAGTCGTGGCCGTGTTCCAGCAGGTGCTGGGTGGCCAGCTGCGCGCCGCCGACGTCGTCGGTCACCACGGCCACGTCGTCGATCGCCTCGGGGCGGCGGTGCAGCAGCACGACCCGGGCGTCCCACGCGTCGATCTCGGCGGCGGCGTGCTCGCTGGGGCCCTGGCTGATCAGGATCAGCCCGGAGACCCGCATCCCGAGGAAGGCCCGCAGATAGTGCACCTCGCGGTTGTCGAGGTAGTCGGAGTTGCCGACCAGCACCATCTTTCCCGCGCTCGGAGGCCGCCTGTTCCACCGCGTGCGCCATCTCGGCGAAGAACGGCTGGCGCGCGTCGGGGACGACGAGGCCTATCAGGTCGGTACGGCGGCTGGCCATCGCCTGGGCCACCCGGTCCGGGCGGTAGCCGAGCTGCGCGATGGCCGCGAGCACCCGCTCGCGGGTGGCCGGGGCGACCGGCCGTGGTCCGTTGTTGATGACGTAACTGACGACCGCGGTCGAGGTCCCCGCCAGTCTGGCTACGTCGTCGCGCGTCACCTTGGGCACCGGTGCAGTCTACGCGTGTGTACCGCTGCTGCTACCGGCCGAGTCGGGGTTGGCGCGGACACCCGTCGAGGCGGGGTCGCGGCGCGAGGTCTCCACGGGGCGGCCGGAGTCCTGCGTGTCCTTCTTGCGGTCCGACTTGTCCGGCTTCTCCGGGGTCACGAAGCGGTAGCCGACGTTGCGCACGGTGCCGATCAGCGACTCGTGCTCGGGCCCGAGCTTGGCGCGCAGCCGCCGTACGTGCACGTCCACCGTCCGCGTGCCGCCGAAGTAGTCGTACCCCCAGACCTCCTGGAGCAGCTGGGCGCGGGTGAAGACCCGGCCGGGGTGCTGGGCGAGGTACTTCAGCAGCTCGAACTCCTTGAAGGTCAGGTCCAGGACCCGGCCCTTGAGCTTGGCGCTGTAGGTGGCCTCGTCGACCGACAGGTCGCCGTTGCGGATCTCCATCGGGCTGTCGTCGGTGCCGATCTGCTGGCGGCCTGTGGCCAGCCGCAGCCGTGCCTCGACCTCGGCGGGCCCGGCGGTGTCCAGCAGCACGTCGTCGACGCCCCAGTCGGCGGTGACGGCCGCGAGACCGCCCTCGGTGACGACCAGCACCAGCGGGCAGCCGGGGCCGGTGGACCGCAGCAGCTGGCACAGGCTGCGGATCTGCGGCAGGTCGCGGCGGCCGTCGATCAGGATCACGTCGGCACCGGGGGTGTCCACCAGGGCCGGGCCTTCCGCGGGCGCCACCCGCACGCTGTGCAGCAGCAGACCAAGGGCCGGAAGGACTTCTGTGGACGGTTGGAGGGCGTTGGTCAGCAGGAGAAGAGAACTCACCGGAGGCTCCCGTCGGTCGTCGGCACGCTCGTGGTGTTCTTCGACACGTTCGTCGCCCTCGGTACCGCCTGCGGCCGTGTTTCCGGTTCGGAAAGCACGAAAGGACCCGGGGGCGACTCTGCCCGGATCCTCTTGCCTAGGAGAATAGCCGACATGGACTCCGTAGGTGAGGGCGCGTTCGGGGCATCGGATGTCTCATCGATCACTTTCGGTGGCCGGCAAGCCACCCGAAAGAGAGCTTCCCGTCATGTTCTGCTGACGACGGACGGCGTACGGGTGGTCGCCGAGCACCGGCCCTCCCGCGGCCCCGACGACCTGGCGATCGTCGTCGCGCACGGCTTCAGCGGCGCGCTGGAGCGGCCCGCGGTGCGCCGGGTGGCCGAGGAGTTCCGGGCGTACGCCGGCGTGGTCACCTTCTCCTTCCGCGGCCACGGCGAATCCGGCGGCCGCTCCACCGTCGGCGACCGCGAGACCCTCGATCTGGACGCCGCCGTCGGCTGGGCGTGGCGGATGGGCTACCGCTCGGTGGCCACCGTGGGCTTCTCGATGGGCGGCTCTGTGGTGCTGCGGCACGCCGGCGGGAACGTGCGGGAGCGGGTGGACGCGGTGGTGTCCGTCAGCTCGCCGGCCCGCTGGTACTACCGGGGTACCGCGCCGATGCGCCGGCTGCACTGGGTGGTGACCCGCCCGGTGGGCCGGGTGGTGTCCCGCTACGGCCTGGGCACCCGGATCCACCCCGAGGACTGGACCCGGTGCCGCGCTCACCGGTGGAGTCGGTCCCCTTCATCGCCCCGGTCCCGCTGCTGATCGTGCACGGCGACCGGGACGCCTACTTCCCCCTGGACCATCCGCTCTCCCTGGCGCGGCGGCGGGGGAGGGGGCGGCCGACCTGTGGATCGAACGCGGATTCGGCCACGCCGAGAACGCCGCCGACCCCGAGCTGCTGCGCCGGGTGGCGCGGTGGATCGGGACGCACACCGCGAACGGGGCGGAATCGGCCCGCGAGGAGGGCGAATTGCCACCCGGCGACCGGGACGCGTCATCATGGACGGCGCGGGAGGCCCCCGGCGGGCCGACGGGACGGATCCCGCAAGATCGCCGACCGGACCGGCCGGCACCCGACCCAGGACCCGAGGAGTCGCGATGAGCGCCACCGACAGCGCGAGCCCGGGCGCGCCGGGCGGCGTCATCCGCTACTGGGCCGCCGCCAAGGCGGCCGCGGGCACCGCGCAGGAGCCCTACCGCGCGGCCACGCTGGCCGACGCCCTCGCGGCGGCCCGCGCCCTGCCCGCGCGGGGCCGGCCGTTCGCCGAGCTCCTCGGCATCTGTTCCTTCCTGGTCGACGGGGATCCCGTCGGCACCCGTGACCACGCGTCCGTACGACTGGCCGAAGGCGGCACCGTAGAGGTGCTTCCGCCGTTCGCCGGAGGGTGAGCCCGACCGCATGACGACACCGACACCGGAGTGGAACGGCGGCGGCGAGTACGCCCCCGACGCGCCCGCGCACCACGCACCCCAGCAGCAGTACGCACCGCAGCAGCCCCCGGCCCACGCGTCCCAGCCGTACGACCAGCCGTCGTACGCCCAGCCGCAGCTGCAGCCGCAGCCGCAGCCCTACGCCCAGCCGCAGCCCTACGCGCAGCCGGCCGGCGTGGCCACCGCGCAGCTGCCGGCGGCGGCCGACGTGCCGCGGACCGAGGCACCGGCGACCGACGCCGCGCCCGCCGCACCGCAGCGCACCGGTTCGCCGATCATCCCGCCGGGCATCCAGCCCGCGCTGATCACCGCGGTCCTGGCCGCCCTCACCGCGGCGACCGCGGCCGTGGGCAGGCCCGCGCTGGCGGTCGCCGCGGTGCTCCTTCAGGCGGTCACCGCGGCCGGGTGGTTCCGGCTCAACGGGATGTGGCCGGCCCGGCAGGGCATCGCGCTGGCCTTCCTGGCCGGGCTGACCGCCGACGTCGCGCTGCTGCTGACCCCGGCCGACCGGGCGCCCGCCGCGGTGCTGGGCACGCTGGGGGTGTGGATCCCGCTGATCCTGGTCCAGCAGATGCGGCACCACGGCAGCCCGGACGAGCGGCTGTCCAGCCTGACGGCGACCGCCGCGTCCACGGTGCTGTCGGTGCTGGCGGCCGGCTACCTGGTCGAGGGCGGCCACCCGGTGGTCGTCGGCGCGGCCGCGGTGGGCGTCGCCACGCTGGTGCGGGCGCTGCCGCTGCCGTCGGCCGTCTCGGTCGTGCTCGCCGCGCTGGCCGCCGCGGGCAGCGGCCTGGCCACCGCCCACCTGACCGGGACGGGCACCACCTCCGCCGTGCTGATCGCGGCGGCGGCCGGAGTGTGCGCGCTGATCGGCCTGCGGGTCGCCAGCTACGACTTCCCCTCCCGCTTCGTGCACTTCACCGCGGGCGTCGCGCTGCCGCTGGCGCTGGCCGCACCGGTGGTCTGCACGGTGGGCCGGGCACTGCACGGGTGACCCGCGCGCCCCGGAGTACCCGCGGCTTCCGGGGGTACCCGGGGTAACGGAAAACCCGGGGCCTTTCCGGGACGACCGGATAGGCTCACGCGGCTGGACGCCGTCCGGCCGGAGTACGTAGGCGGGAGTTGGGACAGCGGATGCGTCGACGCGGTGTTCGGATATTGATCGTGGTCGTCGTGGTGCTGGCCGGTCTCTTCGTGGCGGCCGACCGCATCGCGGTGTCCTACGCGCAGTCCCAGGTGGCCGATCGGATAGCCAGCTCCCAGGGGCTGTCGACCAAGCCGAAGGTGTCGATCAAGGGCTTCCCGTTCCTGACCCAGGTGGCCGGCCGCAAGCTCGACGAGGTCACGGTGACCGCCGACAACGTCGAGACCACTCCGGGCACCACCAACGGCGGGAACGGCCGGCTGCGGATCGCTCATCTCACCTCCGACCTGCGCGGGGTCCGTATCTCCAGCAGTTTCGACAGCGCCGTGGCCGACACCGCCACCGGCAGTGCCCTGGTCTCCTACGCAGAACTGTCGGCCGGCGCCCCCTCCGGGGTGACCGTCTCCTACGGCGGCCGCAACTCCGCCGGCCAGGGCCAGGTCAAGGTCACCGGGAGCATCGCCCTGCCGGGCTTCGGAGCCGTCAAGCGCAGCGTGGTCAGCGCCGTGGCCGTCTCCGGCGGCAACACCGTGCAGCTGCACGCCAAGGAGATCCCGGGCGCGGGCACCATCCCGGGGCTGGACCGGCTGGTGCGGGACCGCATCGACTTCTCCCGGCGGCTGTCCGGCCTGCCCGACGGAATCAGCCTGAAGTCCGTCGAGGCCACCCCCGACGGCGTGGAGATCTCCCTCACCGGGCAGGACGTCAACCTCACCGGCTGACCGGCCCTTCCGACACACACCGGCTCCGGGCCGCCGCGCGCGACGGGCGGCCCGAGTTCTGCCATGCGCGACGGTGGTCCGAGCCCTGCCGTACGCGAGGGCGGGCCGAGGACTTCCGTGCGCCGTTCGGGTCCACTCTTCGAGACACCGACGTCCAGCCGGGCCGCGTCCCACCACCCCTTCACCCGATCGCGCAGGGGTCGTCCTCCTTTGGCCCCCGGCGTTCCATGGTCGATCGTCTCGCCATTCGGGCCACCCCATCTCAGATCATGAAACATCGGTGACACTCGGCCGGAAACTTCTTTACGATCGAGTGCATGAAGCGACAGGCGGACCTCACGAAGCGGCGGGCAGTCGACCTGTGCCGCGTCGCCGCCATGCTCTGTCGAATGTCCTGAAGGGGCGGCACCTTCGGATCTCCCGGGCCGTGATCGAGCAGGCCGCGGGTCCTCTGGCCGGGCGCGCTCATCGGGCCGTCGAGTCGTAAGGCTCCCGCGTCGTCCGCTCCGTCCCTCTCAAGGCTCCGCGCGCCGCCGCGCCCTGCCCGCGTGCGTGACGCGACCATCCGTTCCACCCGCCGCAACCGCCCGGAGGAGAAACAGCATGAGCCGCAGCGACGTCCTGGTCGACGCCGACTGGGTCCAGGCCCACCTCGACGACCCGAAGGTCGTCATCGTCGAGGTCGACGAGGACACGTCGGCGTACGACAAGAACCACATCAGGAACGCCGTCCGCATCGACTGGAAGAAGGACCTCCAGGACCCGGTCCGCCGCGACTTCGTGGACCAGGCGGGCTTCGAGGAGCTGCTGTCCGGCCAAGGGCATCGCCAACGACGACACCGTGGTGCTCTACGGCGGCAACAACAACTGGTTCGCCTCCTACGCCTACTGGTACTTCAAGCTCTACGGCCACGGCGACGTCAAGCTGCTCGACGGCGGCCGCAAGAAGTGGGAGCTGGACTCCCGCGACCTGGTCGACGAGGTGCCGTCCCGCGCGCGCGCACCCAGTACACGGCCCAGCCGCAGGACACCTCGATCCGCGCCTTCCGCGACGACGTCGTCGCCGCGATCGGCACGCTCGAACCTGGTCGACGTGCGCTCGCCCCGACGAGTTCTCCGGCAAGCTGCTCGCCCCGGCCCACCTGCCGCAGGAGCAGTCGCAGCGCCCCGGCCACGTGCCGACCGCGCGCAACATCCCGTGGTCGAAGACGGCCAACGACGACGGCACCTTCAAGTCCGACGACGAGCTGAAGGCGCTCTACGAGGGCGAGGGCGTCGACCTGTCCAAGGACACCATCGCCTACTGCCGCATCGGCGAGCGCTCCGCGCACACCTGGTTCGTGCTGCACGAGCTGCTCGGCCAGCCGAACGTGAAGAACTACGACGGTTCGTGGACCGAGTACGGCTCGCTGGTCGGCGTGCCGATCGAGCTCGGCGCCAACTGACCGTATCCCCACCGACCTTCAAGGCTAAGGAATCAGCGTATGTGTGGAGCGAAGGCCGGCGGCCCTGACCTGGCCGGTGTCGACGTGGCAAGCGAAACGATCATCCAGGGCTCACGTGACCCGTGACGGCGAGCCGGTCACCGGCTACGTGCGGCTGCTGGACGGCGGCGGCGAGTTCACCGCCGAGGTCCCGACCTCGGCGACCGGCCAGTTCCGCTTCTTCGCGGCCCCCGGCACCTGGACGCTGCGCGCCCTGGTGCCCGGCGGCACGGTGGACCGCACGGTCGTCGCCCAGCAGGGCGCCCTCGCGGACGTGGCCATCGCCGTCTGAGCCGGACCCGGCAGCCCCCCTGAACCCTCGCGGCATCGAGGGCACCAGGGATACCGAAGGGCCGCACCCCGCCCGGGGTGCGGCCCTTCCCCTGCCGTCTTCCCACCCCGGCGCGGCGCTGTCCCCGCGGGCGTGGCGGACGTACCGTGGAGGTATGTACGCGCGGCGCAGACACCGGTACTTCGCCATGATGGGCGTGTGCGTCACGCTCTTCGTCCTGGCGTGGGGCGTGGTGCGGATGTGGTCGATCCCGGCCGCCGTCGCGATGTGCCTGGTGGCGATGGTCATCCCGCCGCTCGCCGCGATCGTGGCCAACCGGCGCGGTCCTGACGACTACTGGTGGGACGAGCCGAACGACGAATGGCTCAAGGACGAGCCCAAGGACGACAGTTGGCGGCGGGACGAGAAGGCCGCCATGGACAAGGCCGCCCGGTCCGGCAGGCGTCCGCCGCGTGACCCGGGCGACGACGACGGCCCCTGACGGGTCCCATCCGGCGTCAGGTCCGCCCGTGGGGGCGGCCGTTCAGTAGACGAGCGCCTGGACGCCGTCGGCCATGACCTCCTGCACGAAGACCTGCGCTCCGGCGATCCGTACGCCGGTGATGACGTCGTCCTCGGTGATGTCGCGACGGGCCGCGCACTGGGTGCACAGCGTGATGCCGCCGCCCGCCATGATCCCCTCGATCAGGTCGGGCAGCGGCGCGGCGTGCGGGAGGTCGAACTCGGCTGCCCGGCCGGGCAGCGCGAACCACGCCGACTCGCCGGTCAGCCACAGCGACACCTCGACGCCGCTCGCCACGGCGACCGCCGCCACCGTGAACGCCTGTGAGCATCGCTCGGGCTCGTCCGCGCCCGCGGTCACCTTGATCACCAGCCGTTTGTCCACGGGCTCAGCCTATCGCCGGGGCTGGTGGGGCAGCCGAGCACGCGGATGTGACGTGAAGGTCATGTGCTCATAGTGCAATAATGCGTTCGAACTTCTTGCACGGTCACGACACGTCGTCGGCCGGGCTCCCCCCTGCCCGGGGGCCCACCAACTGGAGCGGCTGTGAGCGACCTCGATCCCACCGTTTCGGATCCGGAACGCGTCCCCGAGACGCCCCCGGTGGACCACGGACCGTGGATGGCGCTGTCGGTGGTGCTGGTCGTCCTGCTGGCCGCCGGCGGAATCCTGGCCTGCGTCTCCGACCACCCGGGCGCGGCCGCCGGACAGTGGGCCGCCGCAGCCCCGAAGCCCGCCGGCTCCGAGAGCGCGGTCCCCGGCGGCACCCACCGCGGCCCGCTGAGCGAACTCCTCCTGCCGCGGCCCACCGGCTACCAGGCGGCCCCCGACACCGCCGGCCAGGTCCCCGGGACAGGACCCGACAGCGCCCAGGTGCTCGCCCGGGTCGCCGCCATGGTCGGCGCACCGCCCACCGCCGCACCCGGCACCGCCCGCAAGAGCGCCGCCGGCACCCGCGTCGACGGCACCGGCCTGCGCTCCTTCCGCGGCGTCGCCGACGACCACGTCATCCGCATCCAGCTGCAGCGCACCGACCTGCGGGTCGCCGGCACCGCCACCCGGATCGTGGTCCAGCTCATGGACGGCGTGCGCCTGCTGAAGAAGGGCCCGCGGGTCCCCGGCCACCCCGAGGCGCACTGCTACCTGTCGTCACTCGCCGAACACGCCACCCTCCAGGACATGACCTGCGTGGCGGCCGAGGGCGACCTGATGGTGTCCTTCGACGCCTACGGCACCGAGCCGATCGCCGAGCGCGCCGTGGTCACCGTGCTCAAGGAGCAGCTGGACCGGGTCGCCACCCCCGGCCGCTCGGTGTGAGCGGGCGGCGGCCGGCCAGGCGTCCCCGCACGGGACCGGCTGCTTCGGTGCCCACGGGCGCGCACTAGACTCGGCACCGGTCCGTAACCGACACAGCCAGCGTAGGAGCACAGCCGTGCTTGAGGTCTTCTTCGAAACCCTGCTCGTCCTGGTCTGCGTCGGCGTGCTCGCCTTCGCCGGCCTGTCGGTGAAGAAGCTCTACCAGGGCCAGCGCTGACCCCATGATCGAGATCCCCTCCGACCTGCACCCGGACCTCGTGCCGCTCGCCTTCCTGCTCGGGCGACTGGCAGGGCGCGGGCGTCTACGACTTCCCCGGCGCCGAGAAGTGCAACTTCGGCCAGGAGGTCACCTTCAGCCACGACGGCCGGCCCTTCCTGGAGTACGTCTCGCACACCTGGGTGCTGGACAACGACGGCAAGAAGGTCCGCCCCGCTGGAGAGCGAGAGCGGCTACTGGCGGATCGACGCCGACCGCAAGGTCGAGGTCGTGATGACCCGCGACGACGGCGTCGTCGAGATCTGGTACGGCGAGCTCGCCGAGGGCAAGCCGCAGATCGACCTGGTCACCGACGCGGTGGCCCGGCTGCGGCTGCCGCCGAGCCCGTACACCGGCGGCAAGCGGCTGTACGGCTACGTCAAGAGCGACCTGATGTGGGTCGGCGAGAAGTCCACCCCCGAGGTGGAGCTGCGCCCGTACATGTCGGCGCACCTGAAGAAGGTCGTCGACCCGAGCGAAGTGGGCCAAGGACCTCAAGGACCTGCCGGACGACGGCATCGCCTTCTTCAAGTGAGCGACCGGCTTCCGGAGTGACCCGCCGGGCGGCGCGGACCACCGGCGGGCCCCGCAAGAACGGGGGCCCGCGGCGCCGATGTCCTTACACTTGTTCGCGTGGTGAGCACCGACTGGAAGAGCGACCTGCGGCAGCGCGGCTACCGGCTGACGCCGCAGCGGCAGCTGGTCCTGGAGGCCGTCGACACCCTGGAGCACGCCACCCCCGACGACATCCTGTGCGAGGTGCGGCAGACCGCCAGCGGCGTCAACATCTCCACCGTCTACCGGACGCTGGAGCTGCTGGAGGAGCTGGGCCTGGTCAGCCACGCCCATCTCGGGCACGGCGCGCCCACGTACCACCTCGCCGACCGGCACCACCACATGCACCTGGTCTGCCGGGACTGCGACACGGTCATCGAGGCGGACGTGTCGCTGGCCGCGCCGCTTCACCGACGAACTGCGCGAGCGCTTCGGGTTCGAGACGGACATGAAGCACTTCGCGATCTTCGGCCGGTGTGCCGACTGTGCCCGCCGGGCGGCCGGCGACGGGTCGTAGTCTGGACGCATGACGACCAGTCCCCTGCTGTCGCTGCCCGGCGCCGTCCCCGCCGAAGGCTCCCGACGAGGGCGTCGCCGCGCACTACGGCGACCTGTTCCGCGAGCAGCGCGAGCTGGCCGGCGGCAGGCGGTTTCGTCGACCTGTCGCACCGCGGCGTGGTCACCGTCACCGGTGCCGACCGGCTGGCCTGGCTGCATCTGCTGCTGACCCAGCACGTCAGCGAGCTGCCCGCCGGGCCAGGCCACCGAGGCGCTGATCCTGTCCCCGCACGGCCACATCGAGCACGCGCTCTACCTGGTGGACGACGGCACGACGACCTGGATCCACGTCGAGCCCGGCACCCAGGGCGCGCTGCTGGCGTACCTGGAGAGCATGAAGTTCTTCTACCGGGTCGAGACCGCCGACGCGACCGAGCGACTACGCGGTCGTCCACCTGCCCGCCGGATCGATCGCCGAGGTGCCGGACGGCTGGGCGGTGCGCGAGACGCCGTACGGGGCCGGGACGTCTTCGTGCCCCGCGCCGAGCTGGCGGCGTTCGCTCAGCGCGCCGGGCGCGCCGATCGGCGTGCTGGCCCTACGAGGCGCTGCGCATCGAGGCGCACCGCCCGCGGCTCGGCCTGGAGACCGACCACCGCACCATCCCGCACGAGCTGGGCTGGCTGGAGGACGCGCGGTCCACCTGCAGAAGGGCTGCTACCGCGGGCCAGGAGACCGTCGCCCGGGTGCACAACCTCGGCCGGCCTCCGCGGCGGCTGGTCTTCCTGCACCTGGACGGCAGCGAGGTGCAGCTGCCCCGGGCACGGCACGCCGAGTCCGGCTGTCCTCCGAGGGCCCGGAGGGCCGCCAGCTCGGCATGATCACCTCGTCGGCGCGCCACTACGAGCTGGGCCCGATCGCGCTGGCCGTCGTCAAGCGCAACGTCCCGGCGGACGCGGTGCTGCTGGCCGACACCGTCCCGGCGAACCAGGAGATCGTGGTCGCGCCCTGATCCGATACGCGGTCCAGGCGGGCGTCAGACCTCCAGCACCATGGTGAAGGGGCCGTCGTTGGTCAGCGAGACCCGCATGTCGGCGCCGAAGCGGCCGGTCTCCACCTCGGCGCCCAGCTCCCGCAGCCGGGCGACGACCTCGTCGACCAGCGGTTCGGCGAGCGGGCCCGGCGCGGCCGCGTTCCAGGTGGGGCGGCGGCCCTTGCGGGCGTCGCCGTAGAGCGTGAACTGGCTGATGACCAGCAGCGGCGCGCCGAGGTCGGAGCACGACCGCTCCTCGGGCAGGATCCGCAGCGACCACAGTTTGCGGGCGAGCTGCGCGGCCTTCTCCGGGGTGTCGTCGTGCGTGACGCCGACCAGGACGCACAGCCCCGGGCCGGTGATCTTCCCGACCGTCTCACCGTCCACGGTCACGGCGGCTTCGGTCACTCGCTGGGCTACGGCTCGCATGGACCCATTGTCGCGTGGTGCGCGGACCGCCACTCGCAGGGGTGAATCGTTGAATCGCGCGCCCCGGCGCGCGCGCCCGATCGGGCAAGGCGAAGAAAAGAGCGCCGGGGCCGTTCGGGTGCACAGTCGCTGCGCGTCATCAGCGGGCAGTGGCACGATGCGTTGCGAGGCGGCGTCCGGGGGCCAGGCTCCGTACGGCACCGTCCCGACCGAGGGGACGCACACGCATGACCACGACCGGCGCAGGACAGACTTCGGGTGCCGCACCGCGATTCGGTACCGCCCCTTCGGCATCGCCGACGCCCGCGGCGGCGCCCTTACCGGCGGCGCCGCCACCCGTGCCCACCGCGGCACGGGAGTCCCCGCCCGCCGCACCGCCCCCCGGTCCGCCCGCCGCGCCACCGCGCCCGCCGCAGGCGCCGCCCGCCGCGCCGCTCCCGACGACCACCCCCACAGCTGACACAGCCCGGACCGAGGAAGGCCGCATGCTGCAGGCCGACGCACTCAACCCCCGCACTCCGCGGCCGCGTTCCCCCCACCCCGCCCAGGCGGGCGACGGCCCCGACCTCGACGCGCCGCCCGCGCTCGACGCGCTGCGGCTGGCCGAACTGCGGGTCCTGCGCCGCCAGGCCCAGCAGGAGGAGGCCGACCTGTCCTATCTGCGCCGCCTCCTCCAGGGCCGGATCGACATCCTGCGGGCCGAGCTCGCCCGCCGTACCGCGCCGGAGGGGCCGGTGCTCGACCGGCTGCCGCAGATCCTCACCGACGAGCCGTCCCAGGTCCGCTCCTCCGCACGGCATGTGACCCTGGGCACCCCGCACAGCGAGAAGTACCGGCTGCTCGCCGAGGAGATGCTCTCCGACGTCGAGCTGTCCGACCTGGCCGCCCGCACCGACCAGGAACTGCGCGCCGCGATGGGCCGGCTGGTGAGCCACGAGCAGGAGACCTCGCTGCGCCGCAGGCAGTTGCAGGCCACCGTGGACGGGTGCAGCGCGGAAATCGCCCGCCGGTACCGTGAGGGCGAAGCACACATCGACGACCTGCTCTCCGGCGGCTGACCCGCGTGCGCTCGGGCGGACCGGTGACCGGCGCGTTCGCGTCCCGGGGGGAGGCCGCGAGACCCGACGCCCCGGAAGGCCGACGATGATCTCTCCCGCCGCCACCCCGCCCGCCGCCGAGACGGCCACCCCACCCGTGCTCGCCGAGATCGTGCGGTCCGGGTTTGTCGAGGGCCACCACCGCGGGTCGCTGGTGGTGCTCGACGCGGACGGCGCGGTGGCGCTCGCGCTGGGCGACGTGACCTCGCCGGTCTTCCCCCGGTCGAGCAACAAGCCCATGCAGGCCGACGCGATGCTGCGCGCCGGACTCGACCTGGAGGGCGAACTGCTCGCGCTGGCCGCCGCCAGCCACGCCGGCGAGGACTTCCACGTGGCCGGGGTCCGCGAGATCCTGGCCCGCGCCGGCCTGGACGAGTCCGCCCTGCGCACCCCGCCCGACCTGCCGCTGGACCGGGAGGCGGCCGACGCGCTGCTGCGGGGCGGCGGCCGGCGCGAGCCCGTGCGGATGAACTGCTCGGGCAAGCACGCCGCCATGCTCGCCGTCTGCGTGCGCAACGGCTGGCCGGTGGACAGCTACGTCGACCCCGGCCACCCGCTGCAGCGCCTGGTGGTGGAGGTGGTCGGCGAGGCCGCGGGGGAGAGCGTCACCGATGTCGGGGTGGACGGCTGCGGCGCGCCGCTGGCGTCGCTGACCCTGACCGGGCTGGCCCGCGCCTACCGCTCCTTCGTGCTCGCGCCGCCCGGCAGCACCCAGCGCCGGGTCGCCGACGCGATGCGCGCCCACCCCGAGTACGTCGGCGGCACCCGGCGCCCCGACACCTGGCTGATGCGGGACGTGCCGGGGGCGTTGTCGAAGGCGGGCGCGGAGGCGGTGCAGGCGGTCGCCCTGCCGGACGGCCGGGCCGTCGCGTTCAAGATCGACGACGGGGGAGGCCGCGCGGTGGGCCCGGTGCTGGCGCGCGCCCTGCGGACCATGGGCGTCGGCGAGGAGGCCGTGCGGCGGATAGCCGACTCCCCGCTGCTGGGCGGCGGCCGGCGGGTGGGCGAGGTCCGCGCGGTCTTCTGAGCGCGAGGTCCGCGCCGTCTTCTGAGCGCCGGGAGCCGGCCGCCCCGGCGGTGGGCGCGATGCGGCGGCCGTCTCCAGCTCGGCGACGCGGGTCGGCCGGCCGCCCGGCGGTGGGCGCGATACCTGCGTGCGTCCCCGCGGGGCGACCACCTAGCCTGCGGGGTATGAGCCGTGACGTCGAGGTGCGATACATCGAGGAAGCCGACTACCGCGGGTGGATCACCGCCTGCAGCCGGGGTTTCATGCGGTCGGCCGAGGTCACCGACGAGGAGGTCGCCGCGGCACCGGAGGTCTGGGGGATGGATCCGTCGCGCACCCAGGGGGCCTACGACAACGGGCGCTGCGTGGGCACCTTCCGGTCCATCCCGCGCGACCTCACCGTGCCCGGCGGCGCGACGCTGCCCGCCTCCGGCGTCACCGCGGTCACGGTGACCGCCACCCACCGGCGCCGCGGCCTGCTCAGCCGGATGATGGCCAACGACCTCGCGGCGTCCCGGGAGCGCGGCGAGCCGGTCGCCATCCTGATCGCCGCCGAGTACCCGATCTACGGGCGCTTCGGATTCGGCCCCGCCGCGTGGATCACCGGCTGGGAGGTCGACGTCCCGCGCGCCCAGCTCGGGCCGTACCGGCCGCCGGAGCACGGCCGGATCGACCTGGCCGACGGCGCCGAGATGCGCGAGTTCGGGCCCGAGCTCTTCGACCGGGTACGACTGGCCACCCCCGGCGCGATCAACCGGCCCGAGTCCTGGTGGCGGATGGCCACCGGCTCCCTGCGGATACCCTCCAGGACCTGGCAGGAGCCCTTCCACGCGCTGTACCGGGACGCCTCCGGCCGGGTCGACGGCGCCATCAGCTACACCGTCGACGACGTGTGGGAGGGCAAGATGTCGCGCAGCGTGCTGACCGTGCTGCGGGCCGACGCCGCCACCCCGCGGGCCGAGGCCGCCCTGTGGCGGTACGTGCTGTCCGTCGACTGGATCACCAAGGTCGTCTCCGGCCATCGCTCCCCCGACGACGTGCTGCCGCTGCTGCTCGGCGACCCGCGGGCGGCCAGGATCACCACGCACGCCGACTTCCTGTGGCTGCGGGTGCTCGACGTGGTGCGCACCCTTCAGACGCGCACCTACTCCGCCGAGGGCTCGCTGGTCCTGCGGCTGCGGGACCGGTCAGGCTACGCGGACGGCACCTACCGGCTGGACGCCTCCCCCCAAGCGGGCGCCTCCAAGGTGGTCTCCACCACCGAGGACGCCGAACTGGCCATGGACATCAGTGAGTTGGGCGCCCTCTACCTGGGCGACGAGTCCGCGGTGCGGCTCGCCGTGCTCGGCCGCGTCGAGGAACTGAGCCCCGGCGCCGCGGCCCGCGCGGACACCCTGCTGCGCACCTCCCGCCGGCCCTGGTGCCCCGACAGCTTCTGACCGGGTGCCGCGGCGGCCCGCCTCCCGCGTCCCGCCATCCGCCGTATCCCCAATTCGACTCTCCGGCCGGTTTACGCGAGGCTTGGGGGCATGAAGGTGGGAATCGTCGGAGCGACCGGACAGGTCGGCGGAGTGATGCGTGACGTGCTGGCCCGGCGCGCCGCCGAAGGAATGGGCCTGACCGTCGACGGGCTGAGGCTGTTCGCCTCCGCGCGCTCGGCCGGCCGCACCCTGCCATGGCTGGGCGACGAGGTGGTCGTGGAGGACGCGGACACCGCCGACTACGCAGGCCTGGACGTGGTGCTCTTCTCCGCCGGCAAGACCGCCTCCCTGGCGCTGGCCCCACGGGTCGCCGACGCGGGCGCGGTCGTGATCGACAACTCCTCCGCCTGGCGGCTGGACCCCCAGGTCCCGCTGGTGGTCTCCGAGGTCAACCCGCACGCGGTGGCCGACCGGCCCAAGGGCATCATCGCCAACCCCAACTGCACGACCATGGCCGCCATGCCGGTGCTGCGCCCGCTGCACGAGGCGGCCGACCTGGTCTCCCTGGTCGTCGCCACCTACCAGGCGGTGTCCGGCAGCGGGCTGTCCGGCGTCGCCGAACTCGCGGACCAGGCGGGCGCCGCGGGCGACCGGGCCCGCGAACTCACCTTCGACGGCACCGCGGTGGCCTTCCCCGAACCGAAGATCTACGCCCGGCCCATCGCGTTCAACGTGCTGCCGCTGGCCGGCGCGCTGGTCGACGACGGCTCGGGGGAGACCGACGAGGAGCACAAGCTCCGCAACGAGAGCCGCAAGATCCTGGAGATCCCCGGCCTGCTGGTCTCCGGCACCTGCGTGCGCGTCCCCGTCTTCACCGGGCACTCCCTACAGATCAACGCCCGCTTCGCCCGCGAGATCACCCCGGGCCGCGCCGCCGAGATCCTGGCGGGCGCACCCGGGGTGGCGCTGTCCGACATCCCCAACCCGCTCCAGGCGGCCGGTCAGGACCCCACCTTCGTGGGCCGCATCCGCCGCGACGAGACGGTGGGCGGCGGGCAGTTCGGGCTGTCGCTGTTCTGCTCCGGCGACAACCTCCGCAAGGGCGCCGCGCTCAACGCGGTCCAGATCGCCGAACTGGTCGCCGCGGAACTCGGCTGACCGCGCTCCCCGTGCCGGGCCGGACGTCCCCGGAACGGCCGGCCGCCTCGGCTTCTGAAGCGGCCCGGCCTTCTCAGCCCCGGAAGCGGCCCGGCAGGAAACCGTTGAGCATCGCCGCGAAGTCCAACGGCCGCGCCGCGTGCACCTCGTGGCCGCACGGAACGGTGACCATCCGGCCTTTGGCGATCCGACGGGCCATCGCCAGCACCTGGTCCTGCGGCACATGGCTGCGCAGCCCGCCGCCGACCACCAGCGTCGGAGCCGTGATCGCCTTCAGCCCGGCCTGCCAGTCCTCGGCGGGATCGGCGAGCTGGGCGTGCAGCGGGGCCACCACGTCCCAGTCGAAGTCCAGCTCCCCCTCGGGCCGTTCAGGCAGCGGCCGGTCCCGCGGACCCGGCAACGGCACGTCCTCCAGCACCAGCCGCTCGACCCGCTCCGGGTAGCGCATCGCGTACAGATAGGCCACCACCCCGCCCATCGAGTGCCCGATCAGCCGCACCCGCTCCAGGCCCAACGCGTCGATCATCGCCGCGACGTCGTCCCGCATCAGTTCGAAGGAGTACGCGCCCGGCCAGTCGCTGCGTCCGTGCCCGCGCAGGTCCGGTATGTGGATCCGCCACCGGCGTCCCAACTCCTCAGCGACCCGGCCCCAGTCGGAGCCGGTTTTCCCCAGGGCGTGCAGCAGAATGACCGCACCCCCGTCAGGATCCCCCGACACCCGGCAGGCCAGCCGCACCTCACCGGTGTCGACCATCCGCACGTCCATGCCCGCGAAGCTACCAACGCGGCACCTCCGCCTGCCACATGACGTCTTTCGGCCGCCGGCCGTTCGTGCAGGCAGACGAGGCGCGGCCGGAGTTCCATTTCGGACTTGGGGAAGATTTTGGACTGCGCCGAGCACTCCGAGGGCATTCCTTGACGGCCGCCCGGCACTCCGCAGGACCAGCGGTTCTGTCACACTGGGTGACGCGTCGCTGACACCCGCGCGGGGTGTCGAACGGATCACGGCGGGCCGCGCGGCGCCGCCCGTCCCGGGGGAGAGACCGATGAACGAGCCGCTGATCACCGAGTACCTCCGGCGCATCCACGCGGCGCGCCCCGAGCGCTGCGACCTCGACGCGCTGACCGTGCTCCAGGACGCCCACCTGCGCTCGGTGCCGTTCGAGAACCTGAGCGTCCACCTGGGGGAACCGGTCGACCTCTCGCAGGACGCGCTGCTGGAGAAGATCGTCACCCGGCGGCGCGGCGGTTTCTGCTACGAACTGAACGGCGCCTTCGCCCTGTTGCTGTCCGCCCTCGGCTACCGGGTGACCCTGCTCGCCGCCCGGGTCTTCAACGGCGAGGTCCCCGGCCCGCCCCTGGACCACCTCACGCTCCGCGTCGACCTGGCGGAGCCCTGGCTGGTGGACGTCGGCTTCGGCAACTTCAGCCGCCGACCGCTGCGGCTCGCCGAGACCGCCGAGCAGCCGGACGCGATGGGCGTCTTCCGGTTCGTGCCCGCCCCGCGCGAGCAGACCGACGTGACGCTCGACGGCACGCCGCAGTACCGGCTGGACCGGCGCGCTTACGACATCGAGGACTTCGGCCCCACCTGCTGGTGGCACCAGACCTCACCGCGGTCGGTGTTCACCCGCTCGCTGATCTGCTCCCTGCCCACCGGCACCGGCCGGGTCTCGCTCAGCGGCGACAAGCTCATCCGCATCGTGGACGGCCACCGGGAGGAGACCCGGCTGGAGTCCGACGCCGAGATCCGCGCCGCCTACCGCGACCACTTCGGCATCACCCTCGCCCGCCTCCCCGACCCGGTTCCCGACCCTCCCGCGTAGCGGCGGGCTGGGTTGCCGGGGCCCGCCCCGATCCGGTCCCCGGCCCTCCCTCTGGGGTGAGGGGGCCCGCCCCGTCGTGGTCGGCTCAGGGGGTGGGTGGGGTCCAGACGTAGGGGGTGGTGGTCGTGACGGCGTGGAAGCCCAGGCGGCGCAGGATGGGGGCGCTGTCGTCGGAGGCGTCCACCTGGAGGTAGGGCACGCCGCGCTCCGCCGCCAGCCGGGCGCGGGCCGCCACCAGCGCGCGGTAGATGCCCCGGCCCCGCCAGGCCGCCAGCGTCGAGCCACCCCACAGTCCGGCGAAGTCGCAGTCCGGCCGCAGGACCAGCCACGCCGCGCTGACGACCGTGTCGGCCGCCTCGGCGACCAGGACGGCGATCGACGCGGGCGCCGCGGCGACCCGGCCCGCCAGGTCGTCGGCCATCCAGCCCATGTCCTCGCCCCAGACCTGCGACTCCATCGCCGCGATCCGCCGCATGTCCTCCGGCGAGGAGACCTGCCGCAGGGTGACGCCCTGCGGCAGCAGCGGCTCGGCGGCCATCTCCCGGGTGAGCCCGATCAGCACCGTCTCCCGCTCCTGCGGCACGAAGCCCGCCGCGCGCAGCCGGTCGGTGAGGTCGGCGGGCAGGTCGTGTCCCCGGGTCTTCCACTCCACCGCCTCACCGCGCGCCGCGAAGTGATCCCGCTGACGTGCGATCAGCCGGTCCAGCTCCGCACCCCGCACGCCCACGTCCCGCGGCCCGGTGACGAACCCCCTGTACTGCCCGGTGACCCGCAGCAGCCCGCCGTCCCGTTCGCACGTCACCCCGGCGGCCAGGCCGGCGGCCACTCCCCGCAACTGCTCGTCGTAGGCCGCCAGCAGGATCCCGGTGTCGATGTCGTTTGTCATGGCCATGACGCTACTGATCCCGGCAACCGGTTATTCGCCGGGCCCGGGCCGCCGTCCCCACCGCCCGCCGCCCCGGCGCCCAGCCGGCGGCCGGCCGGCGGAAGGCGTCCATCAGGCCCACCACCGAACCGGCGCCGACCAGCAGCCACACCGTCGTCCCCAACTGGTACGCGGCCACCGCCAGCGCCACCGTGTAGGCGACCATGACCGCGTCCGCCGCCGCCCTGATCCGGCGCGCCCCGAACCGTTCGGCGGCCGCTCCGCCGACCAGCAGCAACGCCCGCGGCGCGCTGACGGCCGCCAGCACCAGCCCGGCGACCGCGCCCCCTCGCGTCGCCGCGGCCGAACCGAGACCGAGGCAGACGACCGCGTCCCCCAGCAGCCGGCCGAGGCCGCCGGACGACCGCGCCACGGACGACCGCGCCGACCGGTCACGTCCGGCCGCGCGTCGCATCGGTCCCACCGCGGAGAAGCTCATGACCGCACCGTAGAGGGAGGCACTGACAACGCGGCCCCCGACCGCTACTCCTGGTGGTCCGTCACGTCCGCGACCACGCAGCTGACGTTGTCGGGACCGCCGCGGTCGTTGGCCAGGGTGACGAGTTCGCGCACCGCCTCATGCGGTCCGCCGGCCACGGTGAGCACCCGGCGCACCTCGTCGGCCGGGACCACCGCGGACAGCCCGTCGGAGCACAGCAGATAGCGGTCGCCCGCCTCGACGTCCCGCAACAGCACGTCGGCGGCGGGCCCGCTGTCGTGGGCGAGCGCCCGCAGCAGCAGCGCCCGCTGGGGGTGGGAGGCGGCCTCCTCCTCGGTGATGCGGCCCTCGTCGACCATGAACCGCACCAGCGTGTGGTCCTGGGTGATCTGGAACAGCTCACCCTCGCGCAGCAGATACGCCCGCGAGTCCCCGATGTGCGCCAGCGCCAGCCGGGACCCCGTCCACAGCATCGCCGTGAGCGTGGTGCCGGCCTGGTCGGTCCCGGTCCCGGCGACCTCGCGGACGGCGCGGTCGGCCCGGCCGACGGCGTCCTGGAGGAGGTCGAGCAGACCGCCACCCTCGCCGACCGAATCCGCCTGAAGGCTCTTGAGCGCCTCGACGGCGGCGGCGCTCGCGGGCGCGCCCCGCTCGCCGAACCCGTCGGCCACGGCGAGCAGCCGCGAACCGGCGTAGACCGTGTCCTGGTTGACGGCACGGACGCGCCCGATGTCCGACAGCGCCGCGTAACGGATTCCCAGGGGTGTGCTCGTGGATGACATGGTGGAGTCCCTCCCTGACAGGTGCTCGACGAGGAAGGCGGCCAGGTCACGCCGGACGGCGGTGTCGCTCTCGACCCGCGCCCAGTACGCCCGGACCTCCGCCGCGGCGGCCGGCCCCTGAAGCTCCCGGACCTGCCGGATGCGCGCCAGCGGCATCCCCAGCCGGCGCAGCCAGGCCACCAGCCTGGCCTGCTCCAGCTGTTCCGGCTCGTACCACCGGTAGCCGCTGACCGGGTCCACCCGGGCCGGCTTGAGCAGCCCGAGTTCGTCATACAGGCGCAGCGCCTTCTGCGACAGCCCGGACGCCTTGGCGAAGGCCCCGATCGTCAGCGATCCCATTCGTCCGCACCTCCTCGTACCGGACGCTTTCGCCCGGCACCGCCGATGCTGCGGCTTTCCCCAGGGTGAAGGTCAACCGTCCGGCCCTCCGTCCGCGGAAGTCCCCGCCGGGGCCGGTCAGAGCTGGTCGTAGATGTGCGCCCATCGTCGCAGGACGTCGGTCGCGGCGCCGAGCGCGGCGACGTCGTGGTGGCCGAGGGCGTCCTTGAGGGCGTCGGCGAGTATGCGCTCGCGTTCCTGCTGGCGCCGGCGGCCCGCCTCGGTGAGCGTGACGACGACCGACCTCTTGTCCGTCGCGACGCGCTCACGGGTGACGTATCCGACCGCCGACAGGCCGGTGACCAGTTGGGTCGCGGCGGGTTTGGTGGTCTCGGTGGCGGCGGCGAGTTCCCCGATCGACAACGGGCCCAGCTCGGCGAGGATGCGCAGCGCGCGGGCGTGGGTGAGGGAGAGCGCGCCGGGTACCCGGGTGGCCCGGCCCCGCAGCCGGGAATCGGCGGCGCTGAGGCTGTACGCGGCCCTTGCGAGGCCGGTCAGCGCCTGCTCGCGGGCGGTGGCGGCGGACGGCTGCTCTGGCCACGGGTTCATCGGGCGGATCATGCCGTCGCACGCTACCGTTCGCCGTCGTACCGCGCGCGGCGGACGGGCCATCACGTAATGCGGTTGCCCGTGCGGGGCGGCTGCGGGACGGTGGCACATCCCGGCCGCACGGCCGGCGGACTCCGGCGAGTGGGGGCAGACGTGAGCGCGGACGACGGGCACCAGGTCAGGTCGAGCGAGTTACTGGGGTTCGCCCCCGACGCCCGGGTGCTCATCGTGAACAGCGACGACCTCGGGATGTACCACGCCGTCAACACCGCCGTGCTGCGGTCGATCGAGGAGGGCATCGCCGCCTCGTGCAGCCTGATGGTGCCGTGTCCCGCGGCGCCGCACGCCATGCGGCTGCTGCGCGAGCGGCCCGGGATCGGGTTCGGCGTCCACCTCACCCTGGTCCGCGACACGGCCGAGTCCCGGTGGGGGCCGATGACCGAGCGGGGGAAGGTGACCTCGCTGCTGGATCCGGCGGGCGAGTTCCTCACCGGTGACCAGGTCCCCGAACTGCTCGCCCAGGCTCGCATCGAGGAGGTCGAGCTGGAGTTCCGCGCGCAGATCGACGCCGTGCTCGACGCCGGGCTGAGCCCCACCCACCTGGACTGGCACTGCCTCGCCGACGGCGGACGGCAGGACATCTTCGACCTGACGGCGGCGCTGGCCGGCGAGCACGGGCTGGCCGTGCGGGTCTGGCTGGAGCCCGCCCGCCGCGCGTCACGGCTGCGCGGTCTGCCGGTCACCGACAACCCGTTCCTCGACAGCTTCTCCCTCGGCCCGCTCGGCGACGAGGACAAGGCCGCCCGGTACGCCGAACTGCTGCGCGCGCTGCCGCCCGGCCTCAGCGAGTGGGCCGTGCATCCGGGACTGGACGACGAGGAGTCCCGCGCGGTCGACCCCGGCGGCTGGGCGGTGCGGCGGGGCGACCACGCCTTCCTGACCTCACCGTGGGCCCGCGAACTGCTGCGGGCCGAGCGGATCACCGTGATCGGCTACCAGCCCCTGCGGCAGGCCTGGTCGGCGCCCTAGGCCGTGTCTGGCAAATTCCGTCTGCCCCGCGGCGCCTGGCACGCACGCTCGCTGCGTTGTCGGATCATCCGAGTAGGCCCACTACGAGGACGACCCTCCGCCTTGCGATCGCACGCACCAGACGCCGCGGGGCCCGCCCTGCGGGCGGACGACGCCATTTGCCAGACACGGCCTAGTCGGAGGCCGGATCGCGCTGAGCGGCCGCCGGGGTCACCAGACGTCGCCGTCGCGCCAGTCGCAGGTCAGCGTGCCGGACAGGTCGAGCGGTACGCGCCCGGGCAGGACGTACACGCAGCCGTCCTCCGCCTGGGTCCTGACGATGCCCTCCGGGGTGAGCGCCGAGGTCGGTCCCTGCCACAGCCGCCAGCCGCGTGCCGCGTAGAAGTGCGCCGCGGAGTCGGTGGAACCCAGCGCACCGAGGTCGTAGGCCTGGCGTATCACCCGCTCCAGCGCGTCCATCAAGGCCGCGCCGTGCCCCTTGCCACGCCGGTCGGCGCGCACCCCGACCCCCTCGACGTAGCCGGCGCGCAGCGCCCGCCCGCCGTGCAGCAGCCTGCGCTGGATCACGGAGGCGTGCCCGACCAGCTCGCCGTCCTCCCACGCCAGGGCGTGCACGCCGCCCAGCGAGTGCTCCCAGTCCTGGTCGGTCAGCTCGCCCTCGAAGACCTCGTCCAGCAGCGCCCGTGCCGCCTCACGGTCGGCCGTCGCCAGATCCGCGGTGTGCGCGGTCCTCACCTCGATCACGTTCCCCACGATGGCAGGTGCCCGAGCGGCCCGGCAACGCCGTTTCCGCCGGGCTCCGGTCAGCCGCCGACGTAGGCCGCCAGGTGCTCGCCGGTGAGGGTGGAGCGGGCGGCGACCAGGTCGGCGGGGGTGCCCTCGAAGACGATCCGGCCGCCGTCGTGGCCGGCGCCGGGGCCGAGGTCGATGATCCAGTCGGCGTGCGCCATGACCGCCTGGTGGTGCTCGACGACGATGACCGACTTGCCGGAGTCGACGAGCCGGTCGAGCAGGCCGAGCAGTTGCTGGACGTCGGCGAGGTGCAGGCCGGTGGTCGGCTCGTCGAGGACGTAGATCCCGCCCTTGTCGCCCATGCGGGTGGCGAGCTTCAGCCGCTGCCGCTCGCCGCCGGACAGTGTGGTGAGCGGCTGGCCCAGGCTGAGGTAGCCGAGCCCGACGTCGGCGAGCCGGCCCAGGATGGTGTGCGCGGCCGGGGTGCGTGCCTCGCCGGAGCCGAAGAACTCCCCGGCCTCGGCCACCGACATCGCCAGCACCTCGCTGATGTCGCGACCGCCGAAGTGGTGGTCGAGCACCGCTGCCTGGTACCGCTTGCCCTCGCACTCCTCGCAGGTGGTGGCGACGCCGGCCATCATCGCCAGGTCGGTGTAGATCACCCCGGCGCCGTTGCAGTTGGGGCAGGCGCCCTCGGAGTTGGCGCTGAACAGCGCCGGCTTGACGCCGTTGGCCTTGGCGAACGCCTTGCGGATCGGGTCGAGCAGGCCGGTGTAGGTCGCCGGGTTGCTCCGCCGGGAGCCGCGGATGGCGCCCTGGTCGATCGAGACCACTCCGGCGCCGGGCGGGATCGACCCGTGCACCAGCGAGCTCTTGCCGGAGCCGGCGACGCCGGTGACGACCACCAGCGCCCCGAGCGGGATGTCGACGTCGACGTCGCGCAGGTTGTGCGTCGCCGCGCCGCGGATCTCCAGCGTGCCGCTGGGGGTGCGCACCGACTTCTTCAGGGCGGCCCGGTCGTCGAGATGGCGGCCGGTCAGGGTGCCGGCGGACCGCAGCCCCGCCACGGTGCCCTCGAAGCAGACGGTGCCGCCCTCCGTACCGGCGCCGGGGCCGAGGTCGACGACGTGGTCGGCGATCGCGATCGTCTCCGGCTTGTGCTCCACGACGAGCACCGTGTTGCCCTTGTCCCGCAGCCGCAGCAGCAGGTCGTTCATCCGCTGGATGTCGTGGGGGTGCAGGCCGATGGTGGGCTCGTCGAAGACGTAGGTGACGTCGGTGAGCGAGGAGCCGAGGTGGCGGATCATCTTGACGCGCTGCGCCTCGCCGCCCGACAGCGTGCCCGACGCCCGGTCGAGCGAGAGGTAGCCCAGCCCGATCTCCACGAACGAGTCGAGCGTGTACCGCAGCGTGGTGAGCAGCGGCGCCACCGAGGGCTCGTCGAGGCCGCGGACCCACTCGGCCAGGTCGCTGATCTGCATCGCGCAGGCGTCGGCGATGTTGACTTCGCCGATCCGCGAGGACCTGGCCGCCTCGCCGAGCCGGGTGCCGTCGCACTCGGGACAGGCGGTGAAGGTGACCGCCCGGTCCACGAACGCGCGGATGTGCGGCTGGAGCGCCTCCTTGTCCTTGGACAGCATCGACCTGCGGATCTTCGGGATCAGCCCCTCGTAGGTGAGGTTGACGCCGTTGACCTTCACCTTGGTCGGCTCGCGGTGCAGGAAGTCGTGCATCTCCTTCTTGGTGTACCGGCGGATCGGCTTGTCCGGGTCGAGGAAGCCCGACTCGATGAAGATCCCCACGGTCCACCAGCTGTCGACCTTGTAGCCGGGGATGGTGATCGCGCCCTCGGCGAGCGACTTGGAGTCGTCGAACAGCTCGGTCAGGTCGATGTCGGAGACGCTGCCGCGGCCCTCGCAGCGCGGGCACATGCCGCCGGCCCGGGTGAAGGTCTTGGTGACGGTCTTGGCGGTACCGACCGTGATCGCGCCGCTGGCCCGGACCGGGGCGACGTTGAAGGAGAACGCGTTGGGCGAGCCGATGTGCGGCTGCCCGAGCCGGCTGAACAGGATGCGCAGCATGGCGTTGGCGTCGGTGGCGGTGCCGACGGTGGAGCGGGCGTCGGCGACCATCCGCTGCTGGTCGACGATGATCGCGGTGGTCAGCCCTTCGAGCACGTCGACCTCTGGTCTGGCCAGCGTCGTCATGAAGCCCTGCACGAAGGCGCTGTAGGTCTCGTTGATCATCCGCTGCGACTCGGCGGCGATCGTGCTGAAGACCAGCGAGCTCTTGCCCGAGCCGGAGACACCGGTGAACACCGTCAGCCGGCGCTTCGGTATCTCGATGCTGACGTCCCTCAGGTTGTTCTCGCGCGCGCCGTGCACGCGGATCAGGTCGTGGCTGTCGGCGGTGTGCCGCGCGGGCGGGGGTGTCTCCGTCCTGGTGGCCATGATCGTGGTGTCTCCATCTGTCGGGCGGGCCGCCTCGGCGGTCTTCGCCGGCGTCGCCTGGTGCGTCGTGATCAGCCGCGGCCGGTGGGTGTCGGTGCCGCGTCGGCCGTGCCCGGCGCGGGAGGCCAAGGCTTTCACGCCGCTTCGGGCCGTGGCGCCGCCGGGCTCCGGCCGGCGGGTCAGCTGTCCTGGAGCAGGCCGAGGACGTTGCCGTCGGGGTCGGTGAAGGTGGCCACCAGGCGGCCGCCGCCCACGTCGTGCGCGGGCTCCTTGACGGTGGCGCCGGCGGCGGTCACCTCGGCCAGCTTCGCCTCGATGTCGGCCACGTGCCAGTAGGTCACCGGCGAGGTCATCCCCTGCGGCCCGCCGCCCGGCACCAGCCCGATGTGCTGGCCCTCGGCCTCGAAGCCGACGTAGTAGGGCCCGTCGGCGCTCGGCCGGACGCCGAGCAGGGCGGAGTACACCGCCTTGGCCGCCGCCAGGTCGGACACGGGGTGCAGCACGGTCTTGATTCCCTGGGTGGACGAGTCGCTCATGGTCGCTCCTGAGGTCGTGGGGTCCGGGCGGGGACGTGGGTCCTGGCCGAGGACGGACGGGACGAACGGGACGGGCGCGGCCTGGGTGAACGGTGCCGCCCATGGCCGTCAGGCCCGGGGTCGACGGCGTCCCGCATGCCGGTTGCGCCCGGGGCCGACGGCGTCGCCGTCGCCCATGCCCGTCACGCTAGCCGCGCCCCGCCGCCCCCGCTTCTCGATTCCTGACCGGTCCCACCGGGGGTTGAACCGGCACAATCGCCTTTGGGCGGGGAGGCACGTGCCTTACCCGGGGGCATGAGCGATGCCCAGGCTGTCGGAGGGTAGGGCGGTAATCCGGCATGCCGTCGTATGAGCCTGGTTTTGTTGAAGAGGAACTGCTGCTGGCCCTGGGCTTTGCCAGTGTCCTGGTCAGGTGCTGTCGCAGCTCGCTGCGCATCCGGGTTATCCCGGTATTAAGTGTGGCAAGCGCATGCCTGGCTTCTTCGCGGTCACGGTACGGAGACCTGGCGGATCGACGCGTGGCCCGGGCCCCTGGGTATCCCCGAGGATCTGCAATCTCTTGCGGCGGCCGCAGAAGTGGCGATCATCCGCGGATGGCGCCACCTAGTCGATTGACATGGCCTGCAATTCGGTCGGCTGCACGACCCTTCCATTCACTTTGACCACCAGCCCGCTGTGATGACTCAGCGGGGTCAAATCCAGCGCGATCTCCTCCGAGTACTCCAATGCGAGCTGAGTAATGGAGGGAAATACGCGGGCCAGATCCACGGCTGAGCCGCCTCGGCTGACACCTCTGAGTGTGAGACTGCGGATCGTCGGCAGTTCGAGTACGCGGGGTTTGTCCGGCGGTGACAACTCTTCTGCATCAACGTCTGAAGAGGGCATCTCAAGCGGCAAACGTAGCGAAGGGACGGAGAACTCGAGACTGCTGAGTGAGGGAGCGCGAGAAGCCGCCTGTAGGAGGGACTCTGCGTCGCAGTTGCCCCGCACGACGAGTTTACGCAGCGCAGGCCACTGCGATAGGTCGTTGATCATCATTGTGGTTGGGCTGCTTATCTTTAGGCTCTCGACGCTGAGATGCCCAGACGGCAGTGGGATATTGCTGTCGGAAGGCGTACCTTCCAACGACAGGTCTATCAGTCGATCGATTTGCTTGAGGGAAGCAAGCTCGGATTTCTGTATTTCATTAAGCTCCAGGTGGAGAGAAGTGAGGGGCAGGCCTTCGAGTGCGGACAGATGTCTGACCCTGGGGCATTTTCTGATCGATAGGGACGTCAGTCCCGACAGTGTGTGGATGAAGGAGAGACCGTCGAGCAGTGGGTTGTCGAGCACGGTCAGCTCGCGAATTCCTTTGTCGGGCAACACCTTCGCCAAGTCCGTGCTATTGATCGCCATGTCGATGATCACGTGCCCGATGGTGCCGCAATAACGAAGCGCCGCAATCATGGAGGAAGTGAGGACGGTGATCTCGGCGTCCTCCAGCGACGCGTGCGAGAGAACTTGCCGGGCGAATTCGTCTTCCGGATGGCGGGGCCATGCGGTGACTAGAGTATCGCGTACCTCGGGCGAGGGATGGTGAGCGAAGCGTTGAAGTAATGGCAAGGAATCGGGCCCGCTGATGTCGCGGATTACTTGCACGACTTTCTTGGCAGCCTGGTCGTCGAGGCCTTCGGGTCCGGGGATGAGAGGAAAGACATAGGAACCAAGGGATATCAGCTTGGCGGCGGCGTTACCGTCGGCTGGCGGAAGCAGCGCACGGACGCGGTTCGCGATCTGTTCGCGGACCTCTTCCTCAAGCACCACCGCACTGAGTGCGCATCGGGCGGCCAAAACATGGATGTCGCCGCCGATGCGTCGGTCCTCGGCTTGGTCGCCCTTTTCGATCAGGCCCTCGATCAACCGGCGCACCTCGCCCCGATGGCAATGGCCCACGGCTAGGAGGACGATGTCCTGCCACTCTTCGTCGGCGGCATGCTTGAGAAGTTCTCCGAGGCCATCACTTTCCTGCAGCTCCTTTGCCGCCAGGTAGTCCTGGAAGGTGCGATGGATGAACTGGATGACCGTATCGTTGCGCTCCTGGAGCAGACCGCTGCGGTTGAGTAGATGGGTCAGCACGGCTTCAGGCGAGCCCTGTTGCCGTACCTGTGGCATGCCCCGCATGGCGAGCTCGATCTGATGTTGAGCCTGGGTGTGGTTGAACTCGGCGTACCCGCCGCGGGCCAGCCAGGCCGCGATCCTTTGAAGTAACTGTTGGTGTTCCTCGACGCCCAGGGCGATGCCTTCCGGCGCGTCGACGCTGCGGAGGGTGTCGCGGCTGCCGAGCAGCATGGTGAGTGCCGCGTTATACAGCGACCAGCGGGTCTCCGGTAGGAAGCCACGACGGCGGCGGTGCAAGGCGCAGACAACGGCGGCTAGTAGGGGTGTGCGGGAGAGGTTGAGTAGTGTCGGATTGCGCGCCAGTTCAGTTTCCAGGGCACGCTCCAGGGCTTGGAGATTGCTCTCTTCGGTGGCTGCTCTGTGGGTGTCGCGGAAATCCTTGCATTCGAGGCGGGCGGCTGCGTGCCAGGCCTTGGAGAAGGCCAGGACGTCTTTGTCCCGCATGGGCAGGAGTCGAAGTTCGTCGAAGCACTCCGAGCTAAGCCAATCGGGGGCCACCGCCAGAGGTCTTACGGTCACGAGGCAGCGGTTGTGCGGATACATCGCTAGGAGGTCGGAGAGGCGGCGGCGAGCTTCCTCACGAGCTGGCGGTGGCACTTCGTCTATGCCGTCGACCAATAGGAGAGCCCGTCCGGATTCCAGGATTCGGCGTGTCCATCCGTCAGGGATGCGGTCGATTTGCAGCTCGGCGACAGTGGCCAGCTCGGAGGGTCCGGGGAAAGTCATCCCCCGGACCAGCAGGCTGCGCATGGGGATAACGAAAGGTACTAGACTATTGAGCTCGGCGAGGTCGTGATCTAGTGCATTGCAGGCAGCGTGAGAGGCGAGCCACCACACGAGTGTGGTCTTTCCGGCGCCAGCTTCGCCGCGTAACAAAGTCCGCGGGCGGTCGGCCAGTAGATCGTTGATCCGGCGTGGTGCGAAGACAGTCTTCGAGACGGGGACGGCCTCCTCGGTTGTGGAGGCTGTGATGGCCTCCAGACTCAGATACGCCGTATCGAGGTCCCAGTTGGTCTCGGTGGTGCCGAGTTCGTCGATTCCAAAGATTTCGATTTTTCGGTACCGGGTTCGAAGAGCACGTCCGTAGTACCGTTCGAACTCCTCATCTGCTAGGTGGAATCCGGGTTCCACAGACTCCAGCACGGGCGGTATGTAGCGACTCAGATCGGCGCCGGTCACATGCTGGGGAAAACTCGGCGCATTGAAAATGCGCTCCACGGGAACCGCCTCGATGCGACGGTGGTCACGCCTTGTGGGCACCTGCGTCACCACGCCGATCAGAACGGCGCCAGCGAACAATGGGGCGCCGGACAGGCCAGCGAAGGGCGACTCGCCTTGCCGTGGGGTGGCCACCGGGGCTCGGTCAAACTCGCACACCAATGTTGATCTGATCCGCCCTGCCATCGGTAACACGGTGCCTGTGAGTTGGTCGTACTCCAAATGCTCTTCAGGACCGAACCGCTGAACGGCGGGAAAACCGACGATCTGACAGCCTGGAAGTGGATCGGATGTACCAACGGCTCCCCAGCGCAGCCTGGACAGCGCCCACTGCTTCGGATCCACCAGTTCTTCGCCGACCAACAGCAGGGCGGCGTCCAGCTCGTCGTCCCGCCACACCGTCTTACTCGGAAAGGGCCGTTCACTCGCTGGGTGAACCGTGTGGATCCATTCCTTATGGTGCAGGACATGCGCGCTGGTCAGTACGAGCCTGGGAGACAGCATGACTCCACTGCCCTGTGATCCGGCGGCCAATACCACCACGGCACGTTCGATCGCGGAGCGTAACATCATGGCCTTGAGATTGTGCCCCGCCCGAACACGTCGGCACTTCCCTCGGTCTCGTTGTTGATCTTCAAGGGTGCGCCAGTGCGAGCATCCTGCGCCCGTAAGGTGAAGGAGACCTTTTGGGTCCGGCTGTTGACACGTGCGCCGTCCGCGCCAGCATCGACGATCCAGGCCTTCACCTTTGCACCGGCCTTGCTCTCCCTGCGGACCTCGATGGTGAACTCCATCTGAATGTCGCCCAATTCGAACACGACATCCTGGCCAGTGGAGCGCCGTGCCGCAGTCAGGAGCTCATCGCGCACCGATTGGACCGCATCCGCGAGTCCGACACGCATTTCATTGGTCGTGCTCATGAGTTTCCCGTCCCGTTCGGGCGATGGCCTCGGCCAGCCCACTGACCTGCGACGCGAGGAGGGGCCGGTGTCCGAAGGTACCGGGTCCACGACGCTCGTGCTCAGATTCTGGCCAGAACAACTGGCGTTCGTGTTTGGAAGTTGGTTGCCCGCCTAACGAGTTGGAGCGGGTAGCGGCTGGAGCGTTGCTGTTGGTGATGGCGCGGCCCACTTGCGGAGGTCATTGGTCAGGGGCGGTCCAAGGGAGTCGCCTGCTCACGGGACCTCCGGGTGTCCCGTGAGGCTGCTGCTCGGCCTCGACCGCTCCACCATCGGCCGCGCGATGTGGAACATGACACTCACAGCTGCTCGGGCTCATGCCGGTGGCCGTGTGGGGTGCGACACTCTTGCAAGCGCTGTGCTTGCAAAAGTTAGCATCCGGTGGCAGGGTCGAAGACATGGCATCGCTCAATGTCGGGAACCTCGGCGAGTACCTGCGGGAGCAGCGGCGCAGCGCGCAGTTGTCGCTGCGTCAGCTCGCCGACGCGGCCGGAGTGTCGAACCCGTACCTCAGTCAGATCGAACGGGGACTGCGCAAGCCCAGCGCCGACATCCTTCAGCAGTTGGCGAAGGCGCTGCGGATCTCCGCGGAGACGCTGTACGTGCAGGCCGGAATTCTCGACGAGCGGGACCGGGACGGGATCGAGGTGCGCACCGCGATCCTGACGGACACCTCGATCAACGAGAAGCAGAAGCAGGTGCTGCTCCAGATCTACGAGTCCTTCCGCAGGGAGAACGGCGCCGTCGACGACGCCGCACCGCCGGTCCCGCGCAAACGGGCACCCGCGAAGAAGGCGGCCCGCCCGGCGGCGGATCCGGCCCACCCGGCGGATCCGGCGACCGAGGCGGCCGGGTCGCCCGCCGCGAAGCGGGCGGCGAAGAAAGCCGCGGCGAAGAAGGCGGCGGTGAAGGTGGCCGACGCGGTCGCCGAGACGGTCGCCGCGCGGTCCCGCGCGCTGAAAGCCATACCCGCGAGGGAAAAGCAGCACAATCAGGGTGAGCACGGAGCGAACCGTCACAAAGGCGACGACGACGCCGTCACCGCCTGACCGGCCACGCCACGTACGAACCAGCACGTCAGCACGGATACACCCGCCATCACGCCTTACCGGAGGACCCTCATGGCGATCACCGACAACGTCCGCAAGGCCCTGACGGACCCCACGCCGCTCTACGCGGCGGCCGGCACCGTCGACCTCGCGGCCCAGAAGCTGCGCGAAGTCCCCCCGCTGATCGAGAAGCTGCGTGGGGAGGCCCCCCAGCACATCCAGCGGGTGCGTTCCACCGACCCCAAGGTCGTCCAGGACCGGGTCGCCCAGCAGGCCAAGGACGTCCAGGCCAAGCTGACCGAGACCTTCGGCAGTGTGGAGCTGGACCTGAAGAAGCTCCGCGAGAACGCCCAGGACTTCGCGATGCAGCAGGTCGGCCGGGCCGCCGAGTACGCGGTGCGGGCCGGCGAGACCTACAACGACCTGGTCGACCGCGGCCGCGGCGCCGTGCGGACCTGGCGCGGCGAGACGGCGGACGGGGTCCAGGACCTCGCCGTCACCATCGAGCCGGAACCGCCGGTCGCCCCGCGGACCGACGCGGGCGACCCGGCCCGCAAGCCCACCCAGAAGCAGAACGGGAAGCCCGGGCCCAAGAAGCCCACTCAGGGCAAGTGACCCATTTGGCGCAAGCGCCAAAAGTCGTACCGCGGGCCGGGCACTCGGACGGTGCCCGGCCCGTTCTACGAGTGCCTTCCGGGGGTACGACGGGTACGTGGGGTATACGAGTACGGTGACGACGACAACGGTGGCGGCGGGACTGCGCTGAGGACGGTGGACGGCATGTTGGTGCAGGGCTTCTACAGCGTCATGGGGTGGATCTCGATCGCCCTGCTGTTCTTCGCGGTCTTCGCGTTCGTCGACGCGGCGATCCGCCGTGAGGACGCCTACCGCGCCGCCGACAAGCGGACCAAGCCCTTCTGGCTGATCATCTTGGGGCTGTCCGCGGTGGTGATAGGGATCCTGCCGATCCTGTCGATACTCCCGCTCGTCGGCCTGGTGGGCACGATCGTCTACATGGTGGACGTGCGCCCGGCCGTCCGGGAGATCAGCGGCGGGGCAGGCGGTCGTCGGGGCAGCAGCAGCGACGGCCCCTACGGGCCTTTCAACCGCTGACGGTCGGCCACATCGCCGGGCCGTTCGGCCGGCTCAGTCCTGGCCGGGCAGTTCGGGGCAGCGTTCCAGCAGGATGACGGCCACGTCGTCGGTCAGTTCGCCGCCGTTGAGCTGTCTGGCCTCGGTCACCGTGGCGTCCAGCAGGTCCTCACCGCCCAGGCCCTCGCGCCGGCGGTGCTCCACCAGCTCGATCATGCCGTCGGTGCCGAGTCTGGCGTTGCCCTGCCCGATACGGCCCTCGATCAGGCCGTCCGTGTACAGCATCAGGCTCCAGGGCTCGCCCGGCCCGCCCAGTTCGACCTCCAGCGGACTCCAGTGCGATTCGGGCAGCAGCCCGAGCGCCGGTCCGCCCTGCTCGTACGGCAGCAGCTCGGCGGTCCTCCCGTCGCGCATCAGCAACGGCGCGGGGTGACCCGCCAGGCACAGTCCGGCGCGCCGGCGGTCGGGGGAGATGTCCACCGTGCACAAGGTGGCGAAGATCTCCTCGTCGGGCCGCTCGCACTCCAGCACCTGCTGCAACGTCCGCAGCAATGCGTCGCCGCTGAGCCCGGCGAAGGTCAGGGCGCGCCAGGCGATGCGCAGTTCGACGCCGAGCGCCGCCTCGTCCGGGCCATGGCCGCACACGTCGCCGATCATGGCGTGCACCGTGCCGTCCGGGGTGCGCACCACGTCGTAGAAGTCACCGCCGAGCAGGGCGCGGCTGCGGCCGGGCCGGTAGCGGGCGGCGAATCGCAGGTCGTCGGTGCCGTCCAGCAGCGGGGTGGGCAGCAGGCCGCGTTCCAGTCGGGCGTTCTCCTGGGTGAGCAGCCGGGTCTCGGTCAGTTGCAGATGGGCGAGGTCGGCCCGTTTGCGTTCGACGGCGTACCGCATGGCCCGGTTGAGCAGTGAGGCGTCCAACTCGTCGCGGAAGAGGTAGTCCTGCGCGCCGACGCGTACCGCCTCGGCGGCCAGCTCGGCGGCCTCCTGGCCGCCCGCCAGCGCCAGCACGGCGGTGGCCGGGGCCAGTCGCAGCAGTTCCCGCAGCACCTGGAGGCCCGCGGTGGGGAACGGCGACGGCACGGCCGGGTCGCCGCCGGTCTCGGGCAGGTGCAGGTCGAGCAGCACGCACGTCACGTCGTCGGTGAGCAGCCGCTCCGCCTCGGTGAGGTTGCGGGCGCGGCGGATGCGGACCCGGTTGCCGGCCGCGTCGAGCAGTTCCGGCAGGCCGAAGGAGCCCGTCGGATCGTCTCCCACGACCAGCAGCGTGAAGGCGGCGACGGCCGCGGCCAGTACCGGGTTCGGCTCCTCGGAACCGATGCCGGCGGCGGGGTCCTGCGCCGGCAGTTGGGCGGTCCCGTTCGGGGAATGCTCGGTGGCACGCTGCCGCGGAAGGGCTACGGGCGGCTGGTCGGGCGCCCCATCGGCGTGCTGGTCTGACTGCCGGTCGGTGGGCCGCCCGGTAGCGGACATGGCGTCTTGTTCCTTCCCTCCCCCGAGGGGTGCGGCGGCGGCCTCGGTGGGGCGGAGCCGTCTGTCACTGCCAGGCGACGATAGCGGCACCGGGTGCCGCGGGGGGAGGGCGTTCTATGAATCAACCGGTGGCATATTCAAAGGTCGGAGGGGGGTTTCGGGCGCGCCGGGGCGATCTGGGCATGACATACATCACGGGGCGCGGGTGTCGCAATACCCCCATAACGATCCCTCGTGCGGGTGTTCGACACGCGGAGTGTCCGTTCGCTCGCCGGACGGCGTCCCTCAGCGGCGGCCGATCGCCGGGCCCAGCGGGGCCAGTGCCCGCCAGTCGACGGTCACCTCGCCCTGCCGCCAGCGGGCCGGGCCGTCGGCCACCGGCCAGCCGGCCTGAGCCAGTGTGCGCACCGACACCGTCCAGCGCTGCCGGGCGCCCAGCGACGCGAACGGCGCCGCCGCGGCCCACGCACGGTCGAACTCCGTGAGGAACGCGTGCACCCGTTCGCCGGGCACGTTGCGGTGGATCAGCGCCTTCGGCAGCCGTTCCGCCAGGTCGGAAGGGCGGCCGAGCGAACCGAGCCGGGCCGCGAAGGTCACCGTGCGCGGACCCTCCGGGCCGAGGGCGACCCACACATGGCGCCTGCCGATCTCGTCACAGGTGCCCTCCACCACGAGGCCGCCCGGCGCGAGCCGGGCGCACAACCGCTCCCACACCGCGGCGACCTGGGCCTCGTCGTACTGCCGCAGCACGTTCGCGGCGCGGATCAGCGCCGGACGCCTGCCACCGGGCAGCGGTATCTCGAACCCGCCGTGCAGGAACGTCAGACCCGACCGCTCGTACGGGACGGCGGCGGCGACCCGCGCGGGGTCGATCTCGATCCCGACGACCTCGGTGCCCGGCGCCACCGTGCGCAGCCTGCCCAGCAGTTCGACCGCGGTCCACGGGGCGGCCCCGTATCCGAGGTCCACGGCCACCGGGTCGGCCGACCGGCGCAGCCGCGCGCCCTGGGTGGCGGCGATCCACCGGTCCATCCGGCGCAGACGGTTGGGGTTGGTGGTCCCACGGGTCGCCGTACCGAGGGGACGAAGTGCCATGCGATTACGCTAGCGCCGGCTGGAACGGGGCCTCCGCCGCCCTGCGCGTGCGGCATCGCCCGCCGGCCCCGGTCCGCACCCGTGTGCCCCGGTCGCTGGGACGTGGAATCGCCGCAGCCGTGCGCGCAGCGCCGCGCGTGGGCGCCCGGCGACCGCCTGCGGTCCGGCTCGCCCTCGTGGCCTGGGCCCGCAGCGTCGCGCACCGCCGTAGCCCTGCGCGTGCGGCGTCCCCCGCCCCGTAGGCCCCGGCCCGACCGGCCCGCCCCCGCGGCCTGGACCTGCGGCGCCGCGCGCCCCGCCGGCACCGGCACGCCCCCTGCGGCCCCGGCCGCGCAGCGCCGCCGACCCCGCGGCCACCGGCTCGCCCCGGCCTGCCCCGGTCGGTGGGACGTACAGTCGTCACAGCCGTGTGCGCAGCGTCGCGCGTGCGTGCGCCCGCGCAGCGTCGCGCCGGCGCCCACCCCGTTCCGGCTCAGCCTGTCCGGCGCCCGACGGCGCCCATCCATTTCCGCTTCAGCCCGCGCAGCGTCGCGCGCCCGACGGCGCACACCCGTTCCGGCTCAGCCCGCGCAGCGTCGCGCGCTCGGCGGGAACATCCGGTGGGGGCGGAGGGTTGCCGTATGCGGATCGTTGGGTTGTGAACGTAATCCTGGGAGGAGAGCGCCGGTGAGCCAGTACGTGCCGCGTCTGGGGGCGCTTCGGGCCCGCGGAGGGCGGCGTCCACGCCGGTTGGGCGCGGGTGCCGCAGGCGTACGGCGGGTGGCAATGCTCAGCGTGCACACGTCACCGTTGCACCAACCGGGGACGGGCGACGCGGGCGGGATGAACGTCTACATCGTGGAGCTGGCGAAGCGGCTGGCGGCGACCGGGATCGAGGTGGAGGTCTTCACCCGGGCCACCTCGGGCGACGTGCCGTGCGTGGTCGAGCTGGCTCCGGGCGTGCTGGTCCGGCATGTGGACGCCGGCCCCTACGAGGGACTGGCGAAGGAGGACCTGCCCGCGCAGTTGTGCGCCTTCACCCATGGCGTGATGCGGGCGGAGGCCTCGCAGCGGCCCGGGTACTACGACCTGGTGCACTCGCACTACTGGCTGTCCGGCCACGTCGGCTGGCTGGCCGCCGACCGCTGGGGCGTGCCGCTGGTGCACGCGATGCACACCATGGCGAAGGTGAAGAACGCGGCGCTGGCCTCCGGCGACGCCCCGGAGCCGGCGGCCCGGGTGATCGGCGAGACCCAGATCGTGGAGGCGGCGGACCGGCTGATCGCCAACACCGCCGAGGAGGCCGCCGAACTGGAGCGGCACTACGCGGCGGCCGGCGAGAAGGTCGCCGTCGTCCATCCGGGGGTGAATCTCGAACGGTTCCGCCCGGCGACGGGCGGGCCGCGGCGCGCGCCAGGCTGGGGCTGCCGCAGGAGGCGGTGGTGCCGCTGTTCGTGGGCCGGATCCAGCCCCTGAAGGCCCCTGACGTGCTGCTGCGGGCGGTCGCGGTGCTGCTGGAGGAGAACCCGCGGCTGCGGGAGCGGCTGATCGTGCCGGTGGTCGGCGGGCCGAGCGGCACCGGGCTGGCCAGGCCGGACCGGCTGCACAAGCTGGCGGCGCGGCTGGGCATCGCGGACGTCGTGCGGTTCCAGCCCCCGGTCGACCAGGAACGGCTGGCGGACTGGTACCGCGCGGCAACGGTGCTGGTCATGCCCTCCTACAGCGAGTCCTTCGGCCTGGTGGCCATGGAGGCGCAGGCCTGCGGCACACCGGTCGTCGCGGCCTCGGTGGGCGGGCTGCCGGTGGCGGTCCGCGACCAGGTGAGCGGTTTCCTGGTGGACGGCCACGACCCGGCCGACTACGCCACCGTGCTGCAACGTTTCCTCGACCGTCCCGCGCTCGTCGCCGAGATGGGCGCGGCGGCGGCCTCCCACGCGCTGTCCTTCGGCTGGGAGGCGGCCGCGGCGGCCACCGCGGACGTCTACAACGGCGCCGTCCGGCACCACAGCCTGGCCGCTCGGGCCTGAAAGGCCGCCTGGGTCATACCATCGTCGGCATGGCTGACCAGGTGGCTGAGCGTGCGGTGTGCCGGACGGTGGAGCGGGCGCTGACGGAGGCGGGGCTGGAGTGGGAGAGCCCGACGGGCTCTCCCCAGACCTACGTGGTCAGCCTGCCCGGCACCCGCAAACTGGCGACGACCTGCTCACTGGCGGTCGGCCGGCACACCCTGTCCGTCAACGCCTTCGTCGTACGGCACCCCGACGAGAACCACGAGGCGTTCTACCGCTGGCTGCTGGAACACAACACCCGCATGTACGGGGTGAGCTACGCCATCGACCGGCTCGGCGACGTCTATCTCGCCGGCCGCCTGCCGCTCGCCGCGGTGACCGAGCAGGAGGTCGACCGGCTGCTGGGCGCGGTGGTGGAGAACGCCGACGGGAGCTTCAACACCCTGCTGGAGCTGGGCTTCGCGTCCGCGATCCGCAAGGAGTACGCGTGGCGCACCTCCCGTGGGGAGTCGACCCGCAACCTCGACGCGTTCACCCGGCTGACCGGCGCCGGCGACTGACCCCGCCGGCGCCCCGGACCCCCGGCGGTCGCCCGGAGAGCGCCGGAGGCCGTCGATTAGGCTCACGTCCATGGCTGCTGCTCCCTACAAGCTGATCCTGCTCCGCCACGGCGAGAGCGAGTGGAACGCGAAGAACCTGTTCACCGGCTGGGTGGACGTCGACCTCAACGACAAGGGCGAGAAGGAGGCGTTGCGCGGCGGCGAGTTGCTGAAGGATGCCGGGCTGCTGCCGGACGTCCTGCACACCTCGGTGCTCCGGCGCGCCATCCGCACCGCGCAGATCGCCCTGGACGTCGCCGACCGCCACTGGATCCCGGTCCGGCGCTCCTGGCGGCTCAACGAGCGCCACTACGGCGCGCTCCAGGGCAAGGACAAGGCGCAGACGCTCGCCGAGTTCGGCGAGGAGCAGTTCATGCTGTGGCGCCGCTCCTACGACACCCCGCCGCCGGTGCTCGCGGACGGCACGGAGTTCTCGCAGAGCGATGACGCGCGGTACGCGGCCATCCCCAGCGAGCTGCGGCCGCGGACCGAGTGCCTCAAGGACGTCGTCGACCGGATGCTGCCGTACTGGTACGACGGCGTCGTGCCCGACCTGCTGGCGGGCCGCACCGTCCTGGTCACCGCGCACGGCAACTCGCTGCGCGCGCTGGTCAAGCACCTCGACGGCATCTCCGACGCCGACATCGCGGGCCTGAACATCCCCACCGGCATCCCGCTCGCCTACGAACTCGACGCCGACTTCCACCCGGTCAAGCCGGGCGGCACCTACCTCGACCCGGACGCCGCCGCGGCGGCCATCGAGGCGGTCAAGAACCAGGGCCGCAAGAAGTAACCGGCCCGCGCAGCACGAGGTGAGGGGCCCGATCCGTCAGGCGGACGGGCCCCTCACCGCACTCGGGTCGGCGAACCGGTCAGCTGGAGCAGCCCGCGCACTGGCAGGCGCCGCCCGACTGGCAGCCGCAGCCGCAGCCGGAGCCGCAGCCGCACGCGCCCAGCAGCGGCAGCGGGGTCCTGGCCGGCCGCGGCCCCGGATCGGCTGATGGCCGCTCGCGGTGCGCCGACATCCTGGGTGAGTCCGTCATGTGCCCTCCTTGGCCTTGCCACGCCTGCCACTTGTGCGTCTCACCGGTGAGCCGTGCGATGTTCCCCCACCAGTGAAGCGCCGCGCCCGAAGGCGCATCAAGGGCGCGTCGGAGCGTGAGCGAGCCGGTCCCGCACTCCGCTACGCCTCGCCGGGCACCGGGATCGCCGGGGTCAGCTCGTCCGGGTGCTCGCCGGTGACCAGGTAGACCACCCGCTTGGCGACCGAGACCGCGTGGTCCGCGAAGCGCTCGTAGTAGCGGCCGCAGCAGCGTGACGTCGACCGCGGTCTCGATGCCGTGCTGCCAGCGGTCGTCCAGCAGGTGCTGGAAGAGCGTGCGGTGCAGCTCGTCCATGCGGTCGTCGTCCGGCCTCCAGCTGCAGGGCGGAGTCGACGTCCTTGGAGATGATCACCTCGGCGGCCTTGGCCATCAGCCGCTGCGCCAGCTGCCCCATCTCCAGCAGCGTGCTGTGCAGGTCGGAGCGGGACCGCGGAGACCGGGAAGCGCAGCCGGGCCAGCTTGGCCACGTGCCGGGCCAGGTCGCCCGAGCGCTCCAGGTCGGCGCTCATGCGCAGGCTGGTCACCACGATCCGCAGATCGGTGGCGACCGGCTGCTGCCGGGCCAGCAGGTCGATGGCCCGGGTCTCCAGCTCGCGTTGCAGGTCGTCGACCTTCTCGTCGGCCGCGATGACACTCTCGGCGATCTTCAGGTCGGCGTCCAGCAGCGCGGTGGTGGCCCGCCCGATCGCGGAGCCGACCAGCCGGGCCATCTCGACCAGGCCGTCCCCGATCGAGTCCAGCTCCTCGTGATAAGCGTCCCGCATCGTCTTCCTCTCCCGGCGGCCCTGCGGCCGTGTGCGTCTTTCGTATGGCGGTACGAGTCTGCCGCGCTCCCACGTTGGGTCGTACACGCGTACCGGTCGGACATCCGGAGTGAACCGGTCACGACACCACAGTGAACTCTTGGCAACGAGTGTTCGAGACCGCACCCCGAAGGCTGTGGACCAGCGGCTCCTCCCGCTTAGCCTGTCGGCATGGACGTGAACGCGGCAGTCGCCGCAGCCAGTGCGATCGCCGGTGTGTGCACCGGTGTGGTCGCCGTGCTCGCGTTCCGCTGGAGCGAGCGGGAACAGGCACGTCCGACCCGAAGCTCCCTGCACACCGACGCGATGCTGCCGCCCGGGGTGGACACCGTCCTGTCCGTGCTGCGCTCCTCCGCGGTCGTGCTGGACGAGGGCGACACCGTGGTCAAGGCCAGCTCGGCGGCGTACGCGCTCGGCCTGGTACGCGGCGGGCGGCTGGCCGTCGACCGGATGCTGCAGATGGCCCGCGAGACCCGCCGCGACGGCGAGATACGCCAGGTCGAGCTGGACCTGCCGCGGCGCGGCAGCGGACGCGGCGAGGCCGCTCGCGGTCTCCGCCCGGGTCGCCCCGCTGGGCTCCCGGCTGGTGCTGCTGCTGGTCGAGGACCTCACGGAGGCCCGCCGGATCGAGGCGGTGCGCCGTGACTTCGTCGCGAATGTCAGCCATGAGCTGAAGACCCCGGTCGGCGCGCTGTCGCTGCTCTCGGAGGCCGTCATGGACGCCGCCGACGACCCGGAGGCGGTCAACCGTTTCGCCGGGCGCATGCAGATCGAGGCGACCCGGCTGACCAGCCTGGTGCAGGAGATCATCGACCTGTCCCGGGTGCAGAACGACGACCCGCTGGAGGACGCCGAGGCGGTCGCGGTGGACGAACTCGTCGCCGAGGCCGTCGACCGCTGCCGCCACCCGGCCAACGCCAAGCAGATCACCATGGCCACCGGCGGCGCCCCCGAGCTGTACGTCTGGGGCAACCGCGGCCAGCTCGCGGCGGCGCTCGGCAACCTGGTGGAGAACGCCGTCAACTACAGCCCGGCCCGCACCCGCGTCGGCATCGCCGGCAAGCGGGTCTCCGCGGCCGGCGGCAACCTCATCGAGATCTCGGTCACCGACCAGGGCATCGGCATCTCGCGAGGCCGACCGGGAGCGGATCTTCGAGCGGTTCTACCGCGTCGACCCGGCACGCTCCCGGGCCACCGGCGGCACCGGTCTCGGCCTGTCGATCGTCAAGCACGTGGCCGCCTCGCACGGCGGCGAAGTCACGGTGTGGAGCGCCGAAGGGCAGGGCTCCACCTTCACCCTGCGGCTCCCGGAGGCCGCCAGCGTCCGGAACCCGGATTCCCGGGACTCGGAGAACCTGGATCCGCGGGCCCGTGCCACGGGGGCAATGACGGACGATTCCGACGGGCGCTTCGATTCGGGCGTCCCCGACGACTCCGTGACCACCGACGACGCGCCGGACACCAGCGCGGTGCGCAACGCCGCACGCCGATTCCGGTCGGCCCGTCGTCCGTACGCGACCATGACCACCCTTCACTCCGCCCCGGAGGTCCTTCCGTGACCCGAGTGCTCGTCGTCGAGGACGAGGAATCGTTCAGCGACGCACTGTCGTACATGCTCCGCAAGGAGGGCTTCGAGGTCGCCATCGCGACCACCGGGCCCGACGGGCTGGACGAGTTCGAGCGCAACGGCGCCGACCTGGTACTGCTCGACCTGATGCTTCCCGGGCTGCCCGGGACCGAGGTCTGCCGGCAGCTGCGCAACAAGTCCAACGTCCCGGTGATCATGGTGACCGCCAAGGACAGCGAGATCGACAAGGTGGTCGGCCTGGAGATAGGCGCCGACGACTACGTCACCAAGCCGTTCTCCTCCCGTGAGCTGGTCGCCCGCATCCGTGCCGTGCTGCGCCGCCGTGGCGAGCCGGAGGAGACCACCCCGGCGGCCCTGGAGGCCGGCCCGGTCCGCATGGACGTCGACCGGCACGTGGTCACCGTCTCCGGCGGCAAGGTCGACCTGCCCCTCAAGGAGTTCGACCTGCTGGAGATGCTGCTGCGCAACGCGGGCCGCGTGCTGACCCGCATGCAGCTGATCGACCGGGTGTGGGGCGCCGACTACGTGGGCGACACCAAGACGCTCGACGTCCACGTCAAGCGGCTGCGCGCCAAGATCGAGCCGGACCCGGGCGCGCCGCGCTACCTGGTGACGGTCCGCGGTCTCGGCTACAAGTTCGAGCCCTGACAGACCTCAGCCGGTCCCGCCGAACCCCTGTGGGGCCGGCAGGACCGGCTGTGGTGTTGTCAGAGGTCAGCTCACGCCTTCGGGGTCCCGGAGGCCACCGGCGCCTGGGAGCCGGTCGCCTTGCCGGGCGTGCCGCCCGGCGCGGACGGGCTGCCCGAGCCGGAGGGGGATACCGAGCCCGACGGGTTGGCCGACGGCGCGCCCGAGGTGGAGGCGCCGGGGCCGGTCGGGGACGGCGTCGCCTGGACACCGGGCCCGTAGGCCGAGAAGTACTGCACGGCGGGGACCACGGACGGCGCGATGGAGACCTCGCCGGTGCCGCTGAACTCGAAGACGGTGTTCTGGAACCCGCCCAGCGACACGCCGGTGCTGTCGGCCATCACGGCGGACGGGTTGCCCTTGCCGCCCAGCGTGACGGCGCCGCCCGCGGGGATGGTCAGCGGGCCGGTCTTGCCGTCCGCCGCGGTGAGTGTCACCGGGCCCCGCACACCCTGTACGGCGATGGCGGTGAGCCGCTGCGCCGAGGTGCTGTTGTTGAAGACGCGGGCGGTGATCGCGGCCGCTCCGGTGCCCTTGGGCTCGGTGACGATGAACGCGTTCTGGATCTGGACGTCGCCGACGGTGGTGGCGACCGAGTCCGGCTTGACCTCCAGCGTCTGCGGGTCGTCACCGGTCCCGCAGGCGGCTGCGAGCGGGGCGATCGTAACGGCGAGGACGGCGGCGAGGGCGCCGCGTCGAAGGCTGCGGCTCACGGCGGCGGCATCTCCTTGGACGGCTTGGGGATCTTCCAGCGGGCTTAGGTTACCGACCCCAGGATCCCGCCCCGCACCGGCCCACCCCTTAAGGAGTGTCGTGCCGCGCCGGGCGGCCCCGCCGGGGCACCGCGCGGCGGGCCTGGCCCGGGTCCGGCGGCTTGTCTCTTGATTCGGTAAAGATCCGGACGGCCTTTCCGGAAGATCAATTCTGTTCGGTTCTGGTGGCCTTCCCCACGCCCGATGATCAGCACTACAGATAATAGGAAACTGTCCGAATATCGCTCGCTCCTACGGGTGGCAATTCGGCATTCCGTGCGATGATCCTGTGATCATCCGATGGCGTCCCGTCCAAGGTCAGCCGGAACGGGGCGATCCCGTCCGTGACCAGCCGTCAGATCTCCGAACGGAGTAGCGGGGCTCCCCCCGAGCGGGGTTGACAAATCGGGACGAAACGCCCTCCTTTTCAAGTCTTTACCCGGTCGGCGATCACGTTTCACCACGTCCGCACAGGTGCTCCCACCTGCGAATTCCCGCTCCCCGCAGAGGGCTCCAGCACGATCCGGCCGGTCTTGTCAAGCCCCGAGATATGCCCTGACCTGCGAAAACGCCATTCAGATGAGGGCGTTCCCGTGTTACCCTGGATAGCCACGGAAGGGGTACCTGTCACATGACGTTCAAGGTTGGCGACACCGTGGTCTATCCCCATCACGGGGCCGCGCTGATCGAGGCCATCGAAACTCGCCAGATCAAAGGCGTGGACAAGACCTACTTGGTGCTCAAGGTCGCTCAGGGCGACTTGACGGTACGCGTACCCGCGGACAATGCGGAGTTCGTCGGAGTGCGCGACGTGGTCGGTCAAGAGGGGCTGGACCGGGTCTTCGAGGTGCTGCGCGCGCCGTACACCGAGGAGCCGACGAACTGGTCCCGTCGCTACAAGGCGAATCTGGAGAAGCTTGCCTCCGGTGACGTCATCAAGGTCGCCGAGGTCGTACGAGACCTGTGGCGTCGTGAGCGGGAGCGCGGACTGTCCGCCGGCGAGAAGCGCATGCTCGCCAAGGCCCGCCAGATCCTGGTCAGCGAACTCGCACTCGCCGAGAACACCAACGAGGACAAGGCCGAGGCACTCCTCGACGAGGTCCTCGCGTCCTGACGCGCAGCCGGAACCGCGCCCGCGGCCGGCCCGCCACGCGAACCGCGCTACGCGCGCGCCGTACGACCTGACCCGTACCGGCGTGCGTACCCGCCAGCGCGAGGCGGGCGCAGGATGCCCTGACGCAATATTGCCGCGGTGCCCGGCCGACGCCGGGCGCTGCGGCATGTTTGTATGGCGCGGCATGCTTGTATGCCACGATATGGCGCACCCGCCACACCGTGCGCCAACTGTGCCGCGCGCAGCATCCCCCGTCGGCTTCACGGAAGGGGCCCACGGGGACGTCCTGCCCGGCACGAAGAGGCGATACCCAATTCGGCCAAGGACACAAACCTGACTACCACACCCCCGTCCGCGAACTCGTCCGAGAACCCGTCCGGGCCCCGGCCCGCGCGGCAGACGGTCGCGGCGGTCATCCCCGCCGCCGGCCGCGGAGTGCGGCTCGGCCCCGGCACCCCCAAGGCACTGCGCACCCTGGGCGGCATCCCCATCCTGGTGCACGCGGTACGCGCCCTGACCAGGGCCCGCACCGTCAGCCTGGTGGTCGTGGTCGCCCCGGCCGACGGGGTCGCCGAGGTGCGCACCCTGCTCGACACCCACGGCCTGCCGGAGTCCAAGGAGATAACGGTCGTCGCGGGCGGCGAGACCCGCCAGGAATCGGTCCGCCTCGGGCTGGCCGCGCTGCCGGCCGACATCGACACCGTCCTGGTGCACGACGCGGCCCGCCCACTGGTCCCGGTCGAGACCGTCGAGTCCGTCGCCGAGGCGGTACGGGCCGGCGCGCCCGCCGTCGTCCCCGCGCTGCCGCTGGCCGACACCGTCAAGGAGGTCGAGCCCGGCCCGCCCGGCACCCCGGAACCGGTGGTCGGCACCCCGCAGCGCTCCCGGCTGCGCGCGGTCCAGACCCCGCAGGGCTTCCGCCGCGACGTGCTCGCCGAGGCGCATGAGAAGGTCCCCGCCGAGGGCGAGGGCGCGACCGACGACGCTGGCATGGTCGAGCGGCTCGGCGTGCCGGTCGTGGTCGTCCCCGGCCACGAGGAGGCCTTCAAGGTCACCCGCCCGCTCGACCTGGTCCTCGCCGAGGCCGTACTCGCCCGCAGGAGGGCCAGCGATGTCTTCTGAGCAGCCACTGCCCCAGGTCGGCATCGGTACCGACATCCACGCCTTCGAGCCGGGCCGCCAGATGTGGGTGGCCGGCCTGCTGTGGCCGGACGAGGAGTGCGGCCTGGCCGGCCACTCCGACGCCGACGTGGTCGCGCACGCCGCCTGCAACGCGCTGTTCTCCGCCGCCGGGCTCGGCGACCTCGGCGCCCACTTCGGCATCGACCGCCCCGAGTGGGCCGGCGCCTCCGGGGTGACCCTGCTGACCGAGGCGGCCCGCATCGTGCGGGCGGCCGGCTTTCGGATCGGCAACGTCGCCGTCCAGGTCGTCGGCGTACGGCCGAAGATCGGCAAGCGGCGCGAAGAGGCGCAGAAGGTGCTGTCGGAGGCGGTCGGCGCCCGGGTGTCGGTCTCCGGCGCCACCACCGACGGCCTCGGGTTCCCCGGCCGCGCCGAAGGACTCGCCGCCGTCGCCACCGCGCTGGTGGTCCCGGCCGCCGACGCGGGTACGCGAGAGCCCTGAGGAGTTTTCCACCGCAGTCGAGTCCCGGAAGGAAGAGCCATGACAGCCCAGCTCTCGGACGAACTCAAGAAGGTCCTGGACGGCCCGGCGTTCGTCACGGTCGCCACCGTCCAGCCCGACGGCAGCCCGCAGCTGTCCGTGGTGTGGGTCAAGCGCGACGGCGACGACGTGCTGATCTCCACCACCGTCGGCCGCCGCAAGGAGGCCAACCTGCGCCGCGACCCGCGGGTGACGGTGCTGGTCAACCCGGCGGACGCGCCCTATACCTACGCCGAGATCCGCGGCACGGTGACGATGGACACCGAGGGCGGCGACGAGCTGATCAACGAGTTGTCGCGCAAGTACACCGGCAAGGACTACACCGACTTCAACCCCGCCTCCGACCAGGACGGCGAGCGGGTCGTGGTGCGCGTCCACGCGCGCAAGGTCGTCGGGAGCCTGTGAGCCGGCACCGGGCGCGCCGCCGCGCCCGGTGACAAATACGCGTCCCGTGTCCAATCCGTCGCGGGGCACCCCGTCACGCCCACTACCCTGGTGGGCGTGACTATTCGCCTGTACGACACCAGCGCACGTCAGGTCCGTGACTTCACCCCGCTCGTGCCGGGCTGTGTCTCGATCTACCTGTGCGGTGCCACCGTGCAGGCCGCTCCGCACATCGGCCACATCAGGTCGGGGCTCAACTTCGACATCATGCGCCGGTGGCTGTCCTACCGCGGCTACGACGTCACCTTCGTGCGCAACGTCACCGACATCGACGACAAGATCATCGCCAAGTCGGCCGAGCAGGGCCGCCCCTGGTGGGCGATCGGCTACGAGAACGAGCGGGCCTTCAACACCGGCTACGACGTGCTCGGCTGCCTGCCGCCCACCTACGAGCCGCGCGCCACCGGCCATGTGCCGGAGATGATCGAGATGATGCGCGGGCTGATCGACGCCGGCCACGCCTACGCCGCCGAGGGCAACGTCTACTTCGACGTGCGGTCCTTCCCCGGCTATCTGTCGCTGTCCAACCAGGAGTTGGACAACCTGCGGCAGCCGGAGGGCGAGGGCGAGACCGGCAAGCGCGACCCGCGCGACTTCGCGATGTGGAAGGCGTCCCGGCCCGGCGAGCCGAGCTGGGCCACCCCGTGGGGCCGCGGCCGTCCCGGCTGGCACCTGGAGTGCTCCGCCATGGCCCACAAGTACCTGGGCGGCGTCTTCGACATCCACGGCGGCGGCATCGACCTGATCTTCCCGCACCACGAGAACGAGATCGCCCAGGCCACGGCTGCTTCGGCGACGAGTTCGCCCGCTACTGGGTGCACAACGCCTGGGTCACCATGAGCGGCGAGAAGATGAGCAAGTCGCTGGGCAACTCGGTGCTCGTCTCCGAGATGGTCAAGCGCTGGCGGCCCATCGTGCTGCGCTACTACCTGGCCGGCCCGCACTACCGCTCCACCATCGAGTACAGCGAGGACGCGCTGCGCGAGGCCGAGTCGGCGTTCGCGCGCATCGAGGGCTTCGTGCAGCGGGTCACCGAGAAGGCCGGGGAGGCCGTGGCGCCCGCCGCCCAGGTGCCGCCGGCGTTCGCCGAGGCGATGGACGAGGACCTGGGCGTCCCGCAGGCGCTGGCCATCGTGCACACCACCGTGCGGCAGGGCAATTCGGCGCTCACCGCGGACGACAAGGAGTCCGCGGTCGCCCGGCTCGCCGAGGTCCGTGCGATGCTCGCGGTACTGGGCCTTGACCCGCTCGACCCGCGCTGGGCCGGCGCCGAGCGCGGCGACGACCTGCACGGCGTCGTCGACTCGCTGGTCCGCCTGGTGCTGGAGCAGCGGCAGGGCGCGAGGGCCCGCAAGGACTACGCCACCGCCGACGCCATCCGCGACCAGCTCCAGCAGTCGGGCCTGGAGATCGAGGACACCCCCTCGGGCCCCCGGTGGTCGCTCGGCTCCCGCTGAGCCCCGCGGCGGCGGACGCCAGCCGTCCGCCGCCGGTCCGACCACCACAACCAGTCGTTACGTTCACCGGGTCTGAAGAGATCGGGCTCGAAGAAGAAGTGAAGGTGCCCCATGGCCGGCAACAGCCAGCGGCGTAACCGCCGTACCACCACCAAGAAGGGGCCCCAGGTCGGCAGCGGCGGACAGCGCCGCCGTGGCCTGGAGGGCAAGGGCCCGACCCCGCCCGCCGAGATGCGCAAGGGCCACGCCAAGCAGCGCGTGGCCAATGCCAAGGTCAGGCGGGCCGCGGCCCCGCAGCGGCGGGCGGCCGGCGGTCGGGGCGGCAAGTCCGCCTCGGAGCTCGTCGTCGGACGCAACCCCGTCGTCGAGGCGCTGCGCGCGGAGATCCCCAGCACCGCGATGTACGTGCTCCAGTACATCGACAGCGACGACCGGGTCCGCGAGGCCATCAAGCTCGCCACCGAACGCGGCATCCCGCTGATGGAGGCGCCGCGCGCCGAACTGGACCGGATGACCAACGGGATCAACCACCAGGGCCTCGCCCTCCAGATCCCGCCGTACGAGTACGCCCACCCCGAGGACCTCAGCGCCATCGCGGCCGACAAGCGCGCCGACGCGCTGATCGTCGCCCTCGACGGGGTGACCGACCCGCGCAACCTGGGCGCCGTCGTCCGCTCGGTGGCCGCCTTCGGCGGGCACGGCGTCGTCGTCCCGGAGCGCCGGGCGGCCGGCATGACCGCGGGCGCCTGGAAGACCTCGGCGGGCACCGCGGCCCGGGTCCCGGTCGCCAGGGCGACCAACCTGACCCGCACGCTGGAGGCGTACCACAAGGAGGGCATGACCGTCATCGGTCTGGCCGCCGACGGTGACGTGGAGCTGACCGACCTCGAAGCGCTGGACGGTCCGGTGGTGATCGTCATCGGCAGCGAGGGCAAGGGCCTGTCCCGGCTGGTCGGCGAGACCTGCGACCTGCGGGTGCGCATCCCCATGCCGGGCGGCGCGGCCGAGTCCCTCAACGCCGGTGTCGCCGCCGGTGTGGTGCTCTACGAGGCGGCCCGCCGTCGCGCGTAGCCGCTGACGCCGGACCCACCGGGCGCCCGCCGCCCGGCGGGCCGACCCGGGGGCGTGCAGGGGCGCGGGGGCGCGCGCCGCGTTTGTCGGTGCGCCCGCCGCGACCATCGCTCGCACCGGTAACCGCCGCTCCTGGCAAGGAAGTTGGGGGTGCCGGAGCCCCCGTCGCGGGGCGCCGGAGCAGCGATCGCGGCCCCCGCCAGGCGATCTTGACGGGCCTCGGACACTTCAACGACCGTCAGGCAGTGTCCTATCCGGGTGTCACTCGGTTAGATGAGTGTGGACACCAGAACACCCCGCTCCCCTTCGGGGGGACGGTCGCCAGGACTTGACGAGGACGTACTGAACACGGTGCGGGTTCCGAGCGATCCCGCCCAGGTCATCGTCAGCCACGCGAGTTTCCGGGTGAAGTTCGGCGCCGGCGCGCCCCTGCCGCGCTACGGCGCGGACGACACCGCCCCGATGCCGGTCCTCCCCACCTCCGTACGCTCCGCCGCCGAGGCCCGCACCCGCAGGCGGCGCTCCGCGCCCCTGGTGTGGTCCGGCCGTACCGAGCCAGGCGACCCGGCCGCCACCCAACTGCTCCAGGCGGTCCGCGGCGCGGGGGCCACACAGGTGATGCCACGCGTCACCGAGGAGATGCTCCCCGGTGCGGTGGACGAGGGCATGCCCAGGGCGCGCGCCTCGGTGGTCGCCCCCCGCTCCCCGGTCCTCGGCACCCCGCCGCCGGCCGGGACGTCCCCGTGGCGCCCACCCTCCGCCGGCGGCCCCTACGGCACCGGACCCCAGGACGGCCGCGGCGACGCGTACGGCGACTCCTACGACGACGAGTACGGCGACGGGTACGAGACCGACCCGGACGCCTACGACGAGGCCGAGCGGCGGTACCGCGAGCGGCGCCGCGGCGAGCCCGTGCGGCACGCCTGGTATCCCGGGCGGCGGATGAACCTCGGCGTCGTCCTGCTGCCGCTGCGCGTCTTCCTCGGCCTCATCTGCGTCTACGCCGGCCTTGGCAAGCTGTGCGACCCGGTCTACTTCGACGGCGGCGTGCGCGGCTCGATGGTCCACTGGCTCGGTTCGCTGCACCCGTGGTCGCTGGCCGAGCCGCTGCGCTCCGCGGCCCTCGGCCACCCGGTGGGCGCCGGGCTGACGGTGGCGTTCCTCCAGGTCGCGGTCGGCGTGCTGACCGTGCTCGGCCTGTGGCAGCGGATGGCCGCCTCCATCGGGGCGCTGCTGTCGGTCGCCCTGCTGGTGACGGTCAGCTGGCGAACCGTTCCGGTCTACGACGCGCCGGACATCATCTACCTCGCCGCCTGGAGCCCGCTGGTCATCGCGGGGGCGCCGGTCTACTCGATCGACTCCAAGCTGGCCGGTGAGGCGTGGCGCAGGCTCGGCCCGCGCGCCCCGCTGTGGCAGCTGCGGCGGTACGTGGTGCGCCGCGGGGTCGTGCTGGCGACGCTGGTCGCGGGCGGCACGCTGGTGGTCGGCGCGCTGTTCGGCAGCGCGGTGCGGGCCTCCTCCTCGCACGTCGACTCGCCGTCGACGCCGAGCGACCTGCCCACCAACAACCTGCCCGGATCGCCGTACCCGCAGCGGCCAGGCAGCGGTCTGCCCGGCTCGCACGGCCGGCTCGGGGTCGGTGGCGCGCAGGGCACCAGGCCGGGACAGCACGGGGCCAGCCCGAGCGCCGGTCCGTCGACCGGTCCCGGCGCGTCGAGTGCTCCCGGGCTCGGCCAGGTCGGTGGCGGGCGCGGTCTGCCCGGCCGGCCGCGCACGGTTCAGCCGGTGCGTCCGCCGGCCCCGCCGGTACGCACCGCTCCGCCCGTCAACCCGGCCCCGCCCAGCGGCGGTTCGTCCGGCGGTGGGGGCTCGCTGGGCGGCCTGCTCGGCGTCCGGCCCACGTCGGGCTTCCTACTGGGCATGCCGGGCACCCACCGCGACCCGGGCGCCGGCTCAGGGACCGCCTGACGGGCCGCACGACGGCAGAGCGACGGCCGCGCACTCCACGGGGGGTGCGCGGCCGTTGGCGTTCTGCGGGGGGTGCGCCGGGTGTTCAGGGGGCAGGCGACCGGTGGCGGGGTGCCGGGGTGGCCGTTGGCAGGGTGACCGGTGGTGCCGGGGTGACCGGTGGCGGCGGCGGGGTGGCCGGGGCGGTCACTCGTTGAGTTCCCTGGCCGCCTCGGTGAGGTCCTTGGCGGTGTCGATGGCCCGCCAGTACGAGCCCTGCGGGAGGTTGAACCCGGCCAGCCGCCGTTCGCGGGCGAGTTGGGGGAAGGTGGTCCGCTCGTGGTCACCGCGGGCCGGCAGCAGATCGGTGAACTCGGGGGAGAAGACGTACACGCCCGGCGTTGATCAGATACGGCGACGGCGGCGCCTCGATGAAGTCCAGGACGTGGCCGAACTCGTTGGTCTCCACCGCTCCCCAGGGCATGTTGGGCCGGGCGAGCGCGAGCGTGGCCGTGGCGTCGCGCTCCGCGTGGAAGGCGGCCATGGTCGCGCAGCGAGAAGCGCGTCCAGATGTCGCCGTTGGTGGCGTACCACGGCTCGCCGGGGCGCGGCAGCGCGGCGGCGGCGTACTTCAGCCCGCCGCCGCGGCCCAGCGGCTCGGTCTCCACCACGGTGGTCGCGGTCAGCGGCAGCGTGGCGGCCTTGAGCCAGTCCTGGAGCACGTCGGCGAGATGGCCGCACGAGATGACGACGTCGGTGACGCCCTCCTCGGCGAGCCAGTTGAGTTGATGGCCGATGATCGGGGTCCCGGTTCCGGGGATCTCGACCATCGGCTTGGGCCGGTCGTCGGTATACGGCCGCAGCCGGGAGCCCTGGCCACCTGCCAGGACGACGGCCTGCGTGACCGGAGCGGTGTGATGGGCACCTGTCGTCATGGTCGGCACGATACGGCGTATTCGTCACGCGGGGTCGGCAGGGCGTGATCGAGCCGGGTGCCGGGCCGGGCGGGAGGCGTCAGTTGGCGGAGCCGGGGCCGGGGTGGGTGCCCCTGCCGTCGAATCCCTTGCCGGTCATCCCCAAACCGCCCGCGACGCCGACCGCGAACGAGGTGTCGCACACCGGCCGCGACCACGACTGGGCGCGCTGCGGGCCGTACTTGGCGACGGCGGCGCGGCCGAGGGCGCGGGCGAGGCTCGTGCAGTAGCGGGCGAGCGTGGGGCGCTTGGCCGTCTCGATCTGCAGATCGGTGAGCGCGATGCCGGGGTTCCTGTCCCGAAGCTCCGCGAGGAGCCTGCGGCGCAGGGCCTCCTGCGGGGCGTTGGACGGCTCCGTGCCGCGCTTGGAGGAGGCCGTGAGCACCTGCGCCTCGGACGGCGACGCCGACCATGGAACGCGGGTGACGGCGAGCGTCCCGGACAGGACGAGAACGACCGGGAGGACGAGTGCGAGGGTCTTGCCGATATGGCGGGCTGCCTGGTTCACGTCCGTGATGGTAGCGAGGGGTGATGGTTTGACGACATTTAGTCACTCCGACGAGGGACTGAAGTCGCCGGATCGGGGGGCGCGTGTTGACGACCGTGCGGCCGTTCAGGGGTCAGCCCCGGGTCGGCCCCCGGTCATCGAGGGGTCAGCCGGCGGAACGCGTGAGGCCACCCGCCGGACTCGGCGGGTGGCCTCACGGGGTGTCGCTACTCCCGGTGGACGGCCCGGGGGCCGTCCGCGCGGCGTCAGTCGCTCAGACGCTCGCCGGTGGAGGTGGAGAAGACGTGGGTCTCGCCGCCGCGCGGGACGACGTGCAGGACGTCGCCCTTGTGCGGAACCTGGCGGCCGCCGACGCGGACCACGAGGTCCTTCTGCTCGCCGCCGACGTCGGCGGTGCCGTAGACGTAGCCGTCGGCGCCGAGTTCCTCGACGACGTTGACGGTGACCGCGACACCGGCGGGCTCGTCCTTGGCGAGCGACTTGGCCTCACCGTCGGCGATCTCGAAGTGCTCGGGGCGGACACCGACCGTCACCGTGCGGTCGCCGCTTGTCGGCGGCGGCGCTTATCGCGTCGCGGTTGACCGGGACGATCGCTGTTGCCGAACTTCACGCCGCCGTCGGTGATCGGCGACCTCGACGAGGTTCATGGCGGGGGAGCCGATGAAGCCGGCGACGAAGAGGTTGGCCGGCCGGTCGTACATGTTGCGCGGCGAGTCGACCTGCTGGAGCAGGCCGTCCTTGAGCACCGCGACCCGGTCGCCCATCGTCATGGCCTCGACCTGGTCGTGGGTGACGTAGACGGTGGTGATGCCGAGGCGGCGCTGGAGGCTGGCGATCTGGGTACGGGTCTGGACACGCAGCTTGGCGTCCAGGTTCGACAGCGGCTCGTCCATGAGGAAGACCTGCGGCTCACGGACGATCGCGCGGCCCATCGCGACACGCTGCCGCTGACCGCCGGAGAGCGCCTTCGGCTTGCGGCCCAGGTACTCGGTGAGGTCGAGGATCTTCGCGGCCTCCTCGACCCGCTGGCGGATCTCGGCCTTGTTGACGCCGGCGATCTTCAGGGCGAAGCCCATGTTGTCGGCGACGGTCATGTGCGGGTAGAGCGCGTAGTTCTGGAACACCATGGCGATGTCCCGGTCCTTCGGCGGCAGGTGGGTGACGTCGCGGTCACCGATGCGGATGTTTCCGTCGTTGACGTCCTCAAGGCCCGCGAGCATCCGCAGGCTGGTGGACTTGCCGCAACCGGAGGGGCCGACGAGGACGAGGAACTCGCCGTCCGCGATGTCGATCTCCAGCTCGTCGACCGCGGGCTCGGTCGGAACCGGGGTATATGCGGGTCGCCTTGTCGAACGTGACTGTAGCCATGGTGGCGTGGTCCCTTCACCGGCAGGAACGTGCCGGACGATCCGAGTAAAGGCCCCCGCCTGGAGAGCGCTCCGCGAACCGATCTCCGCGAGTGTCACCGGCGAGGTCTAGTCCACTGGACGCGAACTTTCCGTGACGCTACCCTCCCCGCCAGCCGTTTGTCAGCATCCGGCGCCAGTATTTTCCTCCCGGCAGCCGCCCCGTGCCGGGGCGAGCCCGGGCGAGGACCCCAGGCGACCGCGGCCCTGTGCCGGGGCGGGCCCGGGCGAGGACCCCGAGCAACCGCAGTCTTGTGCCGGGGTGGGCCCGGCCGCGGACCCCGGACAACCGCCCGCCCGCCGCCCCGCACGCTTGATACCCTGCACATGGCCCAGGCACAGCAAGCCCAGACCTGAGCCATGCCTCCTTAGCTCAGCCGGCCAGAGCACCGCTCTTGTAAAGCGAAGGTCGTCGGTTCGAATCCGACAGGGGGCTCCACGTGCCACACCGAGCGGCCCCGGACGACCTCGTCGTCCGGGGCCGTTCGCGTGGGCGGCTGTCGGCGCCGGGGCCCGCGTACACCCAAAGGGCGTGAACTGGCATACGTACGCCCTTGGGGGCATCTGCACGCTGTTGTGCTTGCTGGAACGTATGGCGGACCGTGGAGCACACGTTCGGCTGTTCATGCCGTGCGCGCACGGAACCTCATTCACGGAAGGTGCTCTACATGGACGCTCTCGGCAGCTTGCTCGGTGGCCTCGGGGACACGCTCGGCGGGCTCCTCGCCGGCCTCGGAATCTAGGACCGACACCTCACCTCTCACCTCGGCCCCTACCCGTGACTCACAGGTAGGGGCCGGTTGTTCGCCCGAGCACGGCCCTCGCGCGCCACGATCGGGTGGTGTTGTGGCGTGACCGTTCGTGTTCGGAGTGTTGCGGCCGAATGGGGGATGCGGGTCGTTACGTTGGTTGTCCCTGTTCCTCCGGTTCCTCCGGTTGTGTCCCGTTGGGGGGCGCCGTGGGGGTCGGGACGGTGCGCTGTGGGCGCTGGGAAGACCGGCTCCGCGAAGCACCGTTCCGTCGTGACGCAACGTCGCCGAAAGGGCCGGGCTGTGCGCCGGCCCTCGCGTGAAGGAGTAGCTGTGATCTCGAAAAGCAAGAGGGTCGCGCGTTCCATGGCCGTGACGCTCGCCGCAACTGCCGCGCTCACTCTCAACATGCCCGGCGGCGACGCCTTCGCCATCGACCACGTCCAGTGCGTCGGCGGGGAGAACTTCCTGAAGATCTGGTCGCACCTGGGCGGCCGGGAGAGCGTCGACTGCTACGCGAACGGCGGGAAGACCGACTTCGGCGGATGGTGGGTCGACCGGATCTACACCGGCAACAACGACCTGATCTACTACGACGCCAACGGTGACTCGGTGCGGATCGAGCGCTGGCACGACATCACCTTCCCGAACCGCCCGCCGAAGGTCGTCGCCATCCAGATCGTCTGACAGCTCGGCCTCGACGACATGCCTCGGTTCCCTCGGGAGCCGGGGCATGTCGGCGTCGCGGAACCCGGTGTGTCAGTGGTGGGTGGGAGGCTGCTGTTGTCGGTGGGGGACAGGAGCGGGGTGGGTGGAGTGACGGTGGAGGCGGGGAAACCGGTGCGGTTCGAGGCCATGTGGTGTGCCAGTGATCTGGGGGAGGCACGGCCCTGCCAGGGGACGTACGAGCGGTATCCCTACGAGAGCCTGCCGCCGCTCGACGCCGGGCGGTTCGACGGCGGCTTCGGCTGGCTGGGCGAGCCGGGGGACCCCATACCCGAGCAGCGCGCCCGGTTGAAGGAGATCGCGCGGAGCCTGGCGGACAAGGGGCTCGCCCTGCCGGCCGACTTCGCCACCTTCCAGACCCACTCCGGCTTCCACGCCGAGTTGGACCGGGTCTCGGTGACCTCGTGCTGGAGCGACCTGTCCGAGCCGCTGGCCAGTCCGGTCGAGGAGGGCGCCCACCTCGTCCGCTTCCTGCGCGACCAGCAGGACTGCGTCATCTGGTACCTCTACCTGCGCCCCTCGGGCGAGGTCTTCGTGGTCCACTCGCAGTTCGACTTCGAGTACGGCCGGGAGGGCTACGACCAGGAGGACGAGGAGTACGACGAGGACGACTACCTGCCGTCGGACGAGATCTTCTGGTGCGCGCCGACCTTCGAGCAGTTCGCGTACCGCTTCCGGACCGAGAACCTGCTGTGGCGCGCGGTCCACAAGTTCGGGCGGGCGGAGACCACACCGGAACTGAGCGCCTACCTCGACCACTACCGAAGCGCGGGCGCCCTGCGATGACCGGCGGCAGACCCGAGCCGTCGGCGGTCATCTCCAGGGCCGAACTGGAGCGCCGACTGCGGTTGGACGACGTGGACGGCGCGGAGTTGTCGGAGTTGATCACCCGGCGGTTCCGGAGCGCCCGCCACGAGACCGACCGGAGTAGCCGGGTCCCCTACGACGGCCCCGCGGCCCTGCTGCTGCACTACAGCGGGTCCGGCCGGCTGACCGGGATCGAACCGGGTCCGGCGCTCACCGAGGAGACCGTCGCCGAACTGGAGCTCCAGGCGGGGGAGTTGCTGCTGGCGGCGGCCGTCCCCCGGGTGGCGCGCATGGTGCTGTTCGCCCCGCAGCCGGTCGTCGGGTACTGGCGGCACCGCGATCTGGCGGTCATCAGGCAGGTACCCGACGGGCTTCCGCAGGCGCCGTTCGCCATGGCCGAGCACCCGCTGCTGCTCGAAGTCGCCTACCAGGGAGCCGAGGACGGCTTCCTCGACGCGCACCGGTCGCACCGGGTGCCGCGTCAACTGGCCTTGGTCCTCACGCTGCTCCTGCCCCACCTCACCCTGCCGAGCCACCACCGCGGCAGGAAGGAATGGGCCCTCCTGCCGCCGATGAGCCGCGAGACGCTGGCCGGCCCTGGGCCGGCCGAGATCTCCACCGGCTACGTCGAACTCGGTTACGGACTGGGGGAGTTCGACCGGCGGGCGGATGCCTTCACGGCCCGTGACGCAGCTCCGGACCTGCCGGTCGAGGACACGCCCACCTACTACACGGGCGACGGCGACTGGCGACTACCCACCTCACTCCACGACGACCTCGACCACTTCACCGCGCTGGAGCCGGAGCGGCAACGACTGCTGCTGCGCGCGGCGTTCTGGCTGCACCACGCCCAGGTCACCCGCCACCACTCGATGTCGGCGGCCTACACGGCGGCCGTGCAGAGCGTCGAAGTACTGGTCGACGGCGCGCAGGCGCTGCCGCCGACCAAGGCGTTCAAGGAGTTCGTCGACCGCTACGCGCCGGCCGATCGGGCCGGGGCCGGGGCCGAGCGCCGCGACCTGTACCGGGTGCGCAGCAATCTCACCCACGGCAGCAGGCTGTTCCTGTCCGACAGCGAGACCGGCTGGTTCGGCACCGGCCCGCCGCAGGCCTACGAGTATCGCCAACTGGCGGAGGCCATGCGGGTCTGCCGCACCGCGGTGGTCAACTGGCTTCGCCACCACGGGAGTACGGGCCGGGCGTGACCGGGGCGGCCCCGCGCTCGCCACCGGCCCCGGCGGTTCCCGCACACAGCCCGCGCAACTCGACGCAGCAGTATCCGGGGCGGGGGGCGAGCACGGCGTCGATGCCGCCGGCCTCCAGACCGCCGAGGAATCCGCTCAGGAACGCGTGGTTGATCCCGCAGACCAGTTCGGGGGAGCGGGCCGCCTGCGCGTGGAAGGGGCAGTTGAGCAGCCGCAGATGGGTGGGGCCGAGCCGGTCGGGCTCGAACCCGTACCGCTGGAGCATCGCCTCGCCGGCGCTGACGGAACGCTCAGGGCCGAGCCGGCCCGGGCGGGTGAGGGCGCGCTGGGCGGCCCCGACCTCCTCGCCCCGCTGCCGCGCGGTGCGCAGCGCGGCGGCCCGGGCGCCTTCTCCGGGCTGTTCGGTCAGCACCGCGTCGATCAGGATCTCGGCGATCAGGTCGGGCCGGCGCTCGGGGATGCTGACCCGGATGTCGGCGTCGGTCGGTTCGTAGACCTTGGGCTTGCGGCCGACCTTGCGGATGCCCCCGGGGTTCTCGTAGCGGGCCCGCAGCAGGCCGGCCGCGACGAGTTTGTCCAGGTGGAAGGCGGCCAGCTTGGCCGAGATCCCCGCGTCGGCGGCGGCCTCCTCGCGGGTGACCGGACGGCGTGCGCGGCGGGCGAAGCCGTACATCCGGCGCCGCTGCTCGTCGGCGAGCACCGCGAGGCGCTCCACCCGGGCGTCGGCGGACGGCTCCTGCGGCATGGCGGCCGGATCGGCCGCCGACGCCGGATCGGCCACGGAACCCGGATCTGCCACCGCACCCGGAGCAGTATCGGCGGCGGAGCCCGGGGCGGGAGCCGGAGGCGGAGTGGGGGTCGGATCGGTGGCCACACTCCCACGGTAACGCTCAAAGGCGTGGGCGTAACCGCGCTTCATCCGACGGCGTCCGAGGCGGCTTGACGGTCCCGCTCGATAAGACCAATACTCGCTGGTGAAATCACAGCGAGGAGAGCTGCCATGACGAGCGAGCCGCATCCGTGGGCAGAGCGGGCGTGCGAGCCGCGTCCCCGGCGAGGACCGGGCCGCGGACCGCGTCCCTGGACGGGGCGGCCCCGGTGGGCGGCGCCCACGACGGCTGCGCCCACGACGGCGGCCCACGCGGCCCACGTCCACGCGGCCCACGTCCACGCGGCCCACGTCCACGCGGCCCACGCCCACGCGGCCCACGCGGCCGGCGCCGTCCCGGTCCGGCCCAGCGCGCCGGGCAGCGGGGGCCAGTGACATGACGCAGCACAGCCCCACCCCGCTCACCGAACTGACCGGGCCGCGGGAACCGGTGCCCCTGCGGGTCGTCCAGGAGACGGACGGGATCGATCTCGTCGCCGCCGAGAGCGCCGCCCGCGACTTCCTGACCGCCCTCGGCCTGCGCACCGACACCGAGGGCATGCGCGGCACCCCCGGCCGGATGGCCCGCGCCTACGCCGAACTGTTCATGGCCCGGCCCTTCGACCTCACCACGTTCCCCAACGACGAGGGCTACGACGAACTCGTGCTGGCCCGCGCCATTCCGCTGCGGTCGGTCTGCGAGCACCACCTGCTGCCCTTCGTCGGCACCGCGCACGTCGGCTACCTGCCCGGCGAGCGGATCCTGGGCCTGTCCAAACTCGCCCGTGTCGTCGAGCACTTCGCCTGCCGGCCCCAGGTACAGGAACGCCTGACCAAGCAGATCGCCGACTGGCTGGGCAGCCACCTCGAACCCAAGGGCGTCGGCGTGGTCATCGAGGCCGAGCACACCTGCATGACCCTGCGCGGCGTCCAGGCGACCGGCTCGACCACCATCACCTCCGCCCTCCAGGGACTGCTGCGCCACGACTCGCGCTCCCGCAGCGAATTCCTCGCCCTGACGGGCGTGGCGTCCTGAGGGCGTGGCGTCCTGACGGCCGCTCGGGGTAGGCGGGCGGGAGGCGATGACCGGCGTGGCGTCCCGAAAGAGCAGAGAGACTGAAGTCATGGAAATCTGGATCAACCCGGCCTGCTCCAAGTGCCGCTCGGCCCTGTCGCTGCTTGACGCCGAGGGCGCCGGGTACACCGTGCGGCGCTATCTCGACGACCCGCCGAGCGTCGCGGAACTCCAGGAGATCCTCGGCCGGCTCGGCCTGGAACCCTGGGACATCGCCCGCACCGGCGAGCCGGTCGCGGCGGACCTCGGCCTCGGCACCTGGCCGCGCGACGAGGGGACGCGGGAGCGCTGGACCAAGGCGCTGGCCGACCACCCGGTACTGATCCAACGGCCGATCATCACCGCGGACGACGGGACGGCGGTCGTCGCCCGGACCCCCGAAGCCGTCCGCTCCGTGCTGCCAGCCACCCCCTGAGCTCGCCGGCCGCCCGGTGGCGGACCCGTGGGCACGGTTCCAACCTGAAGACCTGAAGACCTGAAGACCTGAAGACCTGAAGACCAGGTGGCGACCCATCCGGCGGGCGGGAGGACCTCTCCCGCCGGCCGGCCGACCTGCCGCGCGCCGGGCGCGCGCGGCACAGCGAAGGAAGTGACCATGACGGCGGACAGCAACGCGTACGTGATCGTCGGGGCGAGCCTGGCGGGGGCCAAGGCCGCCGAGGCCCTGCGGGAGGAGGGCTTCGAGGGCCCGGTCGTCCTGATCGGCGAGGAGCCGTCCCGCCCCTACGAGCGGCCGCCGCTGTCGAAGGGCTACCTGCTGGGCAGCGACGAGCGCGAGACGATCTATGTCCACCCCGAGACGTGGTACGCCGAGCACGACGTCGACCTGCGGCTGGGCACCGCGGTCCGGGCGGTCGACCCGGCGGCGCACGAGGTGGAACTGGCCGACGGCAGCCGGGTCGGCTACGCCAAGCTGCTGCTGACGACCGGTTCCTCGGCGCGCCGCCTGCCGGTGCCGGGCGCCGACCTCGAAGGGGTGCGCTACCTGCGGCGGGTCGAGGACAGCGACCGGCTCAAGGAGGCGTTCGGTTCCGCCGGCCGGGTGGTGGTGATCGGCGCGGGGTGGATCGGGCTGGAGGCCGCCGCGGCCGCCCGCACGGCAGGCGCGGAGGTGACCGTGCTGGAGACGGCCGAGTTGCCGCTGCTGCGGGTGCTCGGCCGGGAGGTCGCCCAGGTCTTCGCGGACCTGCACCGCGACCACGGGGTGGATCTGCGGTTCGGCGTGGAGGTGGCCGAGATCACCGGCGGCGCCGACGGCGTGGACGGCGTGCGGCTCGCGGACGGCACCCGGGTGGCGGCGGACGTGGTCGTCGTCGGCATCGGCATCACGCCCAACACCGGGCTCGCCGAGGCGGCGGGCCTGACCGTCGACAACGGCATCGTCACCGACGAGCACCTGCGCACCTCCTCCCCGGACATCCACGCCGCCGGCGATGTCGCCAGCGCCTTCCATCCGCTGCTGGGCAAGCACATCCGCGTCGAGCACTGGGCGAACGCGCTGAACCAGCCGCAGACCGCCGCGAAGGCGATGCTCGGGCGAACGGCCGTCCACGACCTGATCCCGTACTTCTTCACCGACCAGTACGACCTGGGCATGGAGTACTCCGGCTACGTCGAGCCGGGCGGCTACGACCAGGTCGTCTTCCGCGGTGACGTCGGCAAGCGGGAGTTCATCGCCTTCTGGCTCTCCGGCGGGCGTGTCCTGGCGGGGATGAACGTCAACGTCTGGGACGTCAACGAGTCCGTCCAGGCCCTGATCCGCTCCGCCGCCCCCGTCTCCCCGACCGCCCTCGCCGACCCCTCGGTCCCGCTGGAGTCCCTCGCGGGTAGTTGACACCACCGGCCCGGCGCCCGGTGCCCGCCTCGGCGGGATCACCGGCGCCGGGCCGTGCTGTCGGCCAGGCCCGAGGGTAATCTGGCGGCCGCGAAGACGTGCGGCCGAGCGGAGGTGGCGTGACGGTCGGCGAAGGAGCCCCGGCGGGCCCGGAGTTGGAGAACGTCGCGGGGGTCCGCCAGTCCCTGACGGTGGTGGTGCCCGTGGAGTTGGCGCGGGTGCCCGACTGGGACGAGGGGCCGTTTCCCTTCGAGTTGGGGAGCCGGCGGACCGACACCGCCACCCGGTCGACGTACTTCGCGCCCGCTTCGGCACGGGTGCTGTACGGAGCGCCCGGGCGGCCCTGCCGTTGGCACCGGGCGGTCTCGGCGGAACACGACGGGCTGCGGCTGCGCGGCATGGAACTGCTGAGCACCGCCACCGGGCGGACCCGAGGGCACGCCTTGGCGGTGCTGCACCTCACCGCGCACCGGCCGCTGCTGCCCGTGCTGCGGGCGATCGGCCACCGGCCGCGGGCCCAACCCGACCCGCTGACCGGCCCGTTGGCCCCGGAACGGCTGCTCGGCGACCTGGCCAGGGTGCGCAGCGGCGACGACACCTTCGCCATCGCCAGGCCCTACACGATCGCCTTCTTCACCCCGGAGCCCGGCCACACCCCCGCGCTCAGGACCGGCCCGGCGCTGACCCTGCCCGCCTCGGGCGACCAGTGGCTGTGGCAGCTCGCCTCGCGCTCGACACCGGTGGACTTCCCGCTGGCACCGGAGACCGCGGCGCGGGAGTTCGGCCAGGCGGTCCGGATATCGGCGGACTGGAGCGCCATGGTGCTGCGGCACGGCGCCGCCTTCCTCGGCCACCGCGCCGACACCGGGGAGAACGACTTCTACGCGTTCGGTGAACTGCACGCCCGCACGGTCTACCTCGACGCCCTGCTGCTCGGCTCCCTCCAGCGCGACCACATCGACCAGCTCACCGACGAGCTGTCCGGGGTCTTCGACGGTCCTCATCTCGCCGCGCGGGTCGCCGCGTTGGAGAAGAACATCGCCCTGTTCCGCAGCACCTACTGGCGCCAGCACCTGACCGCGCACGGCCCGGCCAACGCCCTGCTGCTCGCCTTCCAGGCGCAGCACCGCCTGCCGGAGCGCTTCGCCGAGATCCTCGCCGAGGCGGCCGACTACGGCCGCCTCGCCCAGAACCAGGAGAGCCAGCAGATCAGCGGCGCGCTCGGCGTGCTGACCGTCCTCGGCCTTCCGCTGGGTACGGCACTGAGCATCCTCCAGGTGCTGGGCGACGAGTCCGTCACGCATCTGCTCGTCGCCCTCGCGCTGTCGGTGGCGGCCACCGCCGCCGCGCTGACCACCCGCTACGGCCGGCTGGTGCTCGCCTCACTGCGCGGCGGCAGGGGCCCCGCTGAACGGACGGCCGCCCGCCGGTCAGTCGGTCGGGGAGGGGGTGAGCACGACGAAGTCCGCGCCCGCCGGGTCGAGGCAGACGGCCAGCCGGCCCACGCCCTCGGCGTCCTCGGGACCCATCTGGACACTGCCGCCGCTGCCGGCCACCGAGGCGACGGTGGCGTCGCAGTCGGTGACGGTGAACACCGGGTGCCAGTAGGGCCGCCCGCCGGCCGCCGTGAGCGCGTCGCCGGGCACCTGCATCAACCCGCCCTGCATGCGCTGCTGGTCGCCGCCCGCCGGGGTGATGATGGAGTACGCCCCACCGCCGCCCGGCAGTTCCATGTCCTCGGTGGTCCAGCCGAACAGGTCGCCGTAGAACTTCTTCGCCGCGGCCGAGTCGGTGGTGTACAGCTCGGTCCACGACAGCGTGCCCGGCTCGTCGGCGATCTCGAAGCCGTGCATCTTGCCGTGCTGCCAGACGGCGAACTGCCCGCCCTGCGGGTCGGTGAGCTGGGCCATGCGGCCCGCGTCGTCGGCGTCCGACGCCCGCGCCCGCACCGTGCCGCCGGCGCGCTCGACGGCTTGGACGGTGGCGTCGGCGTCGCGGGTGTTGAAGTAGATCATCCAGGCGGACCGGGCGCCCTTCTCGGTGAGCTTGCCGACCGCGCCGACGGTTCTGCCGTCCGACCGGAAGAGGCCGTAGCCGTCGACGTCGGGGCCGTAGGACTCGAACTCCCAGCCGAACACCGACCGGTAGAAGTCGGCCGCGGTGCTCACGTCGGGCGCGCCCAGGTCGATCCAGCAGGGTGATCCCGGAATGAAGTCAGTCGTGATCATGGTGGTTCCCTTCACGGATCCCGTACCACTTCAGCCTGACATCCGCCACCGAGACTCGCCTCTCGGCGGCTCGAACGGTCGCTCCGGGTGGCTATGGGGTGACTCTGGGTGTCGAACGCCCGTCGTCGGTCACCGGGCGGGACGGCGCAGGAGCCAGGCCCAGAATCCGCGGCGCGGGCCGCGCACGGTGACGTTGCCGCTGCGCACGTTGCCGGACAGGGTGATCAACAGCCGGGCGGACACGTCCGGTTGGTGGTGGTGGCGCTGGCGGAGGTTGCCGCTGCGCAGGACGATGTCGTCGACGTCGACCGTGATGTCGTGCGGCACGACCAGGGTGATGTTCCCGCTGCGCGACTCGATGCGGATGTCGAGGTTGGGGCGGGTGACGACGGCCTGGGTGAAGTCGAGGACCACGTTGCCGCTGCGGGCCTCCACCGCCATGCGCTGCGGTACGACCCAGGGGCCGACGCGCTGGACGTTGCTGTGCCGGGCGCGGAGTTCCACGAACTCCTTGGCGGTCGGGACCGCGGCGGGGGCCGAGCCGGCCGCGATGTCGCCGGGGACGGCCGGCAGGTCGACCAGCAGCCTCTCCAACTCGCCGTACGTGCGCGCCGTCAGCGCCACCTCAAGCCGTTGGTCGAGTTCCTCGGCGGTCAGACGCCCGTCGCCGGCCGCCACGCGGAGCCGTTCGACCACCTGGTCGCGATCGTCGTGTGACGCGCGGAGATCACGACGGTCGGGTACCAACTCTCCAGACATGCCCGCACTTTAGCTTGCCCGGCCTGATCCGATCCCGAAGTCCGTTCGAGATGCAACCGAACAGTCATGAGAAGTGTCGGACACGTGTGAGAGAACTTCTCGTGGACGCAGAAGTCAGACAGGTATCCAAGGAACCGAGGGGAACGTTGACTCGAAGACACAGGCACCGCAGATCCCCGATCGCGGTGTCGCGCAAGTCCCTGGGAATCGTGGCCGCGGTGGTGGCCGCCACCGCGACGATAGCCGCGGTCGCGCAGGCCGGCACCCCCGGCGGGAGCACCCCGGGCGGCACCGCCGCCGCGGCCCCCGGCGCGCTGCAGGGCCAGTTCGCCGCCGCGGCACAGGAGTTCCACGTCCCGCTGAGCGTGCTGCTCGCGGTGTCGTACCAGGAGACCCGCTGGGACACCCACCAGGGTGCGCCGAGCGCCACCGGCAACTACAACGTCATGGGCCTGACGCAGGTCGACGCCGCGGGCGTCACCGCACCGTCGGCCGCCGACCGCACCGCCGAGCTGGACCTGCGCGGCGACGGCAGCAAGGCCGCGTTCCACCCCTCGAAGGCCGTGCTGGCCGACGTGGGCTCCGTACGAAGCGACTCGCCCGCGCTGCACACCCTGGACGCCGCGGCGAAGCTGATCGGCGCGCCCGCCGCCCAGCTGCGCACCGACTCGCGCCAGAGCATCCGCGGCGGCGCCGCGCTGCTGGCCCGCTACCAGAGCGCCGCCATGGGCCCGCGCTCCGCCGACCCGGCGCAGTGGTACGCGGCCGTCGCGCGCTTCAGCCAGTCGCCGGACGCCAAGGGCGCCGACCAGTTCGCGCAGCGGGTCTATGCGAAGATCCGCACCGGCGACAGCAGGATCACCGACACCGGCCAGCAGGTCACGCTCTCCGCCGACGCGCGGGCCGTCGTCCCCGCCGCCGCGAAGGCCGCCTACGCGAGTTCGATGACGCCGGCCACCGCCGGCGCCGACTCCACGGCCCCGGCCGCGAACCCCGCCCCCGAGTGCCCCTCCGGCCTCGCCTGCGACTTCGTGCCCGCCGCGTACAAGCTCAACAACGCCTCGGACCCGACGTCCTACGGCAACTACGACGTGGCCGACCGTCCGGCGGACGGCGACGCGATCAACTCCATCGTCATCCACGACACCGAGTCCAGCTACAGCTCGGCGGTCAGTGAGTTCCAGGACCCGAGCGCCTTCGCCAGTACGCACTACCTGATCCGGTCCTCCGACGGGCTGGTCACGCAGATGGTGCCGGACAAGGACATGTCCTGGCACGCGGGCAACAAGTACCTGAACATGCACGCCATCGGGATCGAGCACGAGGGCTACGCGATCAAGGGTGCCAGCTGGTACACCGAGTCGGAGTACGAGTCCTCGGCGGCGCTGGTGAAGTACCTGGCCGCCCGGTACGGCATCCCGCTGGACCGCCAGCACATCATCGGCCACGACGACGTGCCGGGACCGCTGGACTCCTACGTCTCCGGGATGCACTGGGACCCGGGCACGTTCTGGGACTGGAACCACTACCTGACCCTGATCGGCGCCCCGGCCGGCAGCAACCCGGCCGGCTCGCTGCTGGTCGCGGGGGAGCACGTGCGGCTGTCCGTGCCGTTCGCCACCTCCTACGAGCCGACGGTGACCGACTGCTCCACGTGCGCGAGCGTCCCGGCCCAGCCGGCCAACTTCGTGTACCTGCGCACCGGCCCGTCCACCGGCTCGCCGCTGCTGAGCGACGCCTACATCCACACCTCCGGCGCGGCGGGCAGCACCGACGCCTCCGACTGGAGCGACAAGGCCGTCACCGGTGAGGACTTCGTCGTCGCCGCGCAGCAGGGCGACTGGACCGCGATCTGGTACGGCGGGCGCGAGGCGTGGTTCTCCAACCCGCACGGCTCGTACACGGTGCCGGTCAGCGGCGGCTCGATGCAGATCGTCACGGCCAAGGCGGGAGCGAACTCCGCCCCGGTCTACGGCCGCGCCTACCCGGAGACCTCCGCCTACCCGGCGACCGTCCCCACCCAGCCGGTGACCGCGCTCACCAAGTACAGCCTGCCGGCGGGCCAGTCCTACGTGGCGGGACCCGCGGAGACCGGCGACTTCTACAACACCGTGAACATCAACGGTGACGCGCCCGGCGACCGTGTGCTGGTCACCGGCACCACCACCTACTACCCGGTCCGCTTCGACCACCGCACCGCGTACGTCAAGACGTCCGACGTGCAGGTGGTCGCCGCGGCCACGCCGCCGTCCACCGCGGGGCGCCAGGACCTGATCGGCCGGGACACCGCTGGCAAGCTGTGGCAGTACCAGGGCACCGGCAAGGCCGCGGCGCCCTACCTGTCGCGCTACCAGGTGGGCACCGGCTGGCAGATCTACGACAGCATCACGGCGCTGTCCGGTCTGCGGGCCGACGGCACCGGTGACCTGATCGCCCGCGAGCCCTCCGGCAACCTCTGGTACTACCAGGGCAGCGGCAACCCTGCGGCGCCGTTCAAGGCACGGGTCAAGGCCGGTTACGGCTGGCAGATCTACAACGCGATCACCGGCGTGGGCGACATGACCGGCGACGGCAAGTCGGACGTCCTGGCCCGGGACACCGCGGGCAACTTCTGGCTCTACCCAGGGTCCGGCAGCACCACCGCGCCCTTCACGCCCCGCGTCAAGATCGGCTACGGGTACAACACCTACAACGCCATCGTCGGCACCGGTGACGTGACCGGCGACGGCAAGGCCGACCTGCTGGGCAGGGACACCGCGGGCAACCTGTACCTCTACACCGGCACCCCGAGCACCACCGCCCCGCTGGGGCCGCGGGTCAAGATCGGTTACGGCTGGCAGACCTACAACGCCATCGTCGCCTCCGGTGACCTGACCGGTGACGGCAAGGCGGACCTGGTGGCCCGGGACGGCTCGGGCAACTTCTGGCTCTACTCCGGTACCGGCAACGCGACGACGCCCTTCGCGGCGCGGGTCGAGGTCGGCACCGGCTGGCAGATCTACAACGCCATCATCTGACGCTGTGTCAGTTGACTGACGGAACGTCAGATCCCGGTGGTGGAGCGCCCGCTCCGCCACCGGGATCCGTTGTTTCGGAACCCGGCGGGGCCTCCTCGATCGGATGGGGCAGGCCGGTGTCCATGTGCCGGAACGTCGGGATCGCCAGCGGCGCCAGCGTGGCCAGCAGATAGACGCCGCTCACCGTGAGCAGCCCCGCGACCAGCCCGGAACGCTGCACCAGATAGCCGGCGAACAGCCCGCCCAGCGGAATGGCCGCCACGGATCCGGCGAAGACCACGCCGAACACCCGGCTGCGCAACCGCTCGGGGACCAGCTCGACCAGCAGGGTGCCGATGATCGGGTTGAGCATGCCCGCCGCCAGCCCGCAGACCGCGCAGGTGACCAGCAGCGGTGTCAGCCCCGGCAGCAGCGCCGCCACCGCCGTGCGCGGGAACCCGCAGACGAAGAACGCGCCGATGAACACCGCCCTGCGCGACACACGGTGCCCCCACGCCCCGTAGACCAGCGCGCCCAGCAGCGCCGCCCCACCGAACACCCCCGACACCAGGCCGAGTTGGAAGGTGCCGCCCAGGTGCTCGCGGGCGTCGACCGGCAACAGCACGGCGAACCACGCCTCGTCGAGCGCGTTGGTCACCATCACCATCAACACGATCGTCAACAGCACGGACGTCCGCAGCAGATGGCCGAAGCCCTCGCGCAGATCCCGCTGGTAGCCGCGCAGCGTGACCCGTTCGGCCGGCGCGGTGCGCGGTGCGGCCCGCCGCACCCCGAGCACGACCAGCGCCGCCGAGACCGCGAAGGTGGCCGCGTCCACCAGCAGCGCGTCCGTCGGACCGGCCACCGCGATCAGCAGCCCGGCCAGCGGCGCCCCCAGCATCCGTGCCCCACGCGAGGCGCCGTCGTAGGCGCTGGACGCCCGGGCCAGCGGGGTCCCGGCCCGCTCGGCCAGCACCGGCATCAGCACCTCCCGGGCGGTCTCCCCGGGCGCGTGGAACAGCCCCGCCACCGCCACCAGCGCCAGCAGCTCCCAGAACGCCAGCCCCACGGTGGCGTGCAGCACCGGGACCGCGGCGATCGCCACCGCGCACACCACGTCCGAGACCACGCTGGCCCGCAGCTGCCCCAGCAGGTCGATCAGCGGCCCGCCCAGCAGCGCCGCCAGCACCAGCGGCGCGGTCGAGGCGAACGCCACGATCCCGGCGTGCGCGGCGCTGCCGGTGGTCTGGAGCACGAACCACGGCACGCCCACCAGAGTGAACGAATTGCCCGCGATCGAGACGACGTTGGCGGCCAGCAGCATCCCCTGCGGCCACCTGTCGGGTATGCCCTCCCGGTCGTCACCGGCCACAGCCGTGCCCGCTTCGACGGTCATCGATCCCCCCCGGGGCGTCCGGTCGCTCCGCCGCACACGGCCGCGTACGGCATGCCACTCAGGAAAACCGGCCCGGACGGCCCCGCCCGCCCCTGGCGGCGCCGTGCGGGCCCGTGGGCCGCCGGGAGGCGGCCGGAGGAGGCGCGCGGTCACTCCTCCGGCAGGCTCTCCCAGATCTCGCCCTCCTGGACGAGGTAGAAGCCGGACTCCTGGGCGATGCCCCGGGCGTGCGCCCTGCTGCGGATCGGGGCGTCGACATGCGCGTCGGAAGTGGTCTTCCCGTCCGCGGGCGCACTGCGCCAGACCTCGTACACGACACGGCCTTCCAGGTCGCGCATGAGGATCATGATCGGGGTGTACGCCTCCGATGTATCTCCCATAAAATGGACGATAACGCCCATCGACCGGCTTCGCATTGCTGAGAGCTACAGCATCACCACCGACCGCAGCACCTCGCCCTTGGCCATCTTGCCGAACGCGGCCTCCACCTCGTCGAGCGCGATCGTCTCGGAGACGAACGCGTCCAGGTCGAGCCGGCCCTGCAGGTACAGGTCGATCAGCATCGGGAAGTCCCGCGACGGCAGGCAGTCCCCGTACCACGAGGACTTCAGCGAGCCGCCGCGCCCGAAGACGTCCAGCAGCGGCAGGTCGAGCCGCATCTGCGGGGTGGGCACCCCGACCAGCACCACGGTCCCGGCCAGGTCCCGCGCGTAGAAGGCCTGTTCGTAGGTCTCCGGGCGGCCGACCGCCTCGATGACCACGTCGGCGCCGAAGCCCCCGGTCAGCTCGCGGATCGCCTCCACGCCGTCCCGGTCCCGGGAATTGACCGTGTGGGTGGCGCCGATGCGCAGCGCGGTGGCCAGCTTGGCGTCATCGATGTCCACCGCGATGATCCGGGACGCCCCGGCCAGCCGGGCACCCATCACGGCCGCGTTCCCCACGCCGCCGCAGCCGATCACGGCCACCGTGTCGCCGCGCGAGACGCCACCGGTGTTGACCGCGGCGCCCAGGCCGGCCATCACCCCGCAGCCCAGCAGGCCCGCGGCGGCCGGGGAGGCGGCCGGGTCGACCTTGGTGCACTGGCCGGCGGCGACCAGGGTCTTGTCGGCGAACGCCCCGATGCCCAGCGCGGGGGACAGCTCGGTGCCGTCCTCCAAGGTCATCTTCTGCTTGGCGTTGTGCGTGTTGAAGCAGTACCAGGGCCGGCCGCGCAGACACGCCCGGCACTGCCCGCACACCGCACGCCAGTTGAGGATCACGAAGTCACCGGGCGCGACCTCGGTCACCCCCTCGCCGACCGACTCCACGACGCCGGCCGCCTCATGGCCCAGCAGGAAGGGGAACTCGTCGTTGATCCCACCCTCGCGGTAGTGCAGGTCGGTGTGGCAGACCCCGCACGCCTGGACCTTCACCACGGCCTCGCCCGGCCCCGGGTCAGGCACCACGATGGTCTCGATCCGCACCGGCTCGCCCTTGCCGGGCGCGATCACGCCACGTACTCGCTGCGCCATGGAGTTCCCTCTCCCTCGATCGTCCTCCCCCCAGGTTCCCAGGTCGGACCCGCCACGTCAGCGAACGAACCGGATCTGTGGATAACCCGCCGACGGCGGAGCCCGGCGCCGGGCTCCGCCCGCGGTGCGAGCGGATACCGCCCGGCCCTCCCCGGGCGGGGCTCAGTGGCCCGCTGCCACTTTCACCGCGACGATCACCGCGCCGATGACCAGGTCGGCCGCTCCGGCCAGTGCCGCGGCGATCGGGCCGCCGCCCAGCCGCAGGCCGCCGAGCCAGCCCCAGGCGAAGAGCCCGGCCAACTCCGCGCACACGGCGACGAGCAGCGCGGTGTGCAGACTCATCGCACCCAGCGCGGACAGCGCGATGAAGGCCAGCGGCCCGACCGCGCTGATCAGCAGCGCGCTGCTGGTGTACAGCATCGTGCGCAGGTCGTCGCCGCGGGCGATGCGCTGGTGGACCACGCGGTGCGCCTGCTGGTCGGCGACGAGCGTCGCCAGCCAGACGCCCAGCGCGGTGCCGAACACCGTCGACGCCGCGTCCGCCCGGTCCACCTCGTCGTCCTGCGCCAGCGCCGCCACCACCGCGATCATGGTGATCGTGGCGTAGATGCGCTCCTTGAGACGGATGCCCTCGGTGCGCTGGTCGCGCGGCGCCCGCTCGGCGACCGACGCCCCGGAGGGCGCCGGCACGCGGCTCGGCGCGGGATCCGGCCCGCGGGGGCGCGGGGGAGGCCGCTCGTCGTCCGTCACCGGGAGGTCCGCGAGCGGGTCATCCGACGAAACTCACCGATTCCAGCGCCATCGGCCGCGCCTTGCCCTCCACCATCGCGCCCAGGCCGCGCACCGCGCAGCTGTCGGGAGCGTCGGCGATGCTGACGGGCATGCCGGTGGCCGACCGCAGCATGGCGTCCATACCGGGCAACTGCGCGCTGCCGCCCGTCAGCACCATCCCGCGGTCGGCCAGGTCGGCGACCAGGTCGGGCGGGCAGCGCCGCAGCACCGAGCGGATCCCGTCCAGTACCGAGTTGAGCGGCGGCCGGATCGCCTGCCGCACGCTCTCGGTGTCGACCCGCACCGAGCGCGCCAGGGTGCTCGCCGCGTCCATGCCGTGCACCTCGATGCTGTCCGGCCCGCCCGGCGCCGCCGTCCTGAGCATCTCGTGCAGCGACTGGACCGCCCGGTTCGGCAGTATCAGGGCGTGCTGGTTGCGCAGGAACTGCACGACGGTCCGGTCGATCACGTCACCGCCGACCGGGACGGTCTCGGCCGAGACGATCGCGCCCAGGGACAGCACCGCCACCTGGGTCGTCGCGGCCCCGCACATCAAGATCATCGTGGCCTCGGGGTACTCCACCGGCAGTCCGCAGCCGACGGCCGCCGCGATCAGGGTGTCCACCAGCTCCACCCGCCGGGCACCGAGACCGGTGAGCGTCTCGACCGCGGCGCGCTGCGCCATCGGCTCGCTGCCGTTCGGTACGCACATCGCGGCCCGCAGCACCGGCTTGCGGCGCCAGGCGCGGCTCAACTTGTCACCGATCAGGTTGCGCAGCATCCGCTGCGCCATGTCGACGTCCACGACCGTGCCGCCGGCGATCGGCCGGACCACCTTGATGTGCTCCGGCGTGCGCCCGGTCATCCGCTGTGCCATCTCGCCCACCGCGACCAGTGAACCGGTGTGACAGTCGACGGCGGCCACACTCGGCTCGTCCACGACGAGACCGACGTTCTTCAGGTAGACCCTGGTCCTGGAGGCTCCCAGGTCGACGGCGACGGTGCAGCGGCGCAGCTGTTCGAGACTGGCGGTCATGGGCGATCCCATCGTGGCCATTTTTCGGACGATATGGCACCAATGTTCCACCATAAGACGGCCGACTACCCGTCACCCGCCGAAATGGGCCGGTTGGGGGATACGCCAATGCGGTGACCGTCGCAGCCACCGTCCATCCCGCGGGTCAGTTCACCTCGGGGCGGCGGACGCCGAGGCGGACGCGGCGGCCTGCTGCGCGGCGTAGGTCTTCGTGTACTGCGGGACCAGCCCCTCGATCCGGGTCACGTAGTTCTGCGTCTCGTAGATCTTCGGGATGCCGCCGGCGTCGAGCACCGCGGTCGGACCGGCGTTGTACGCGGCCAGCGCGAGCTTCGTCGGGTCCCCGGGCACGCCCTTGATCTCCTTGAACAGCTGGCACATGTAGGCCGCCTGGGAGGGGATGGCGTCCTTGGGGTTCCACACGTCCGGCTTGCCGTCGCCGGAGTAGTCCTTGCCCCACTCCGCCCACGTCGAGGGGTAGAACTGGGCTATGCCCTGCGCCTGACCGGAGTCGGCGTTCGGGTTCCAGTGGCTCTCCGCGTCGATCTGCGCGGCCAGCAGCGGCACGTCGAGCTGCGGGCAGGTGCGGGCCGCGGAGCGCACCGTCGTCAGGTACTCGTCCGGGACGGCGGGCAGCGGCGGCGGGCGGTTGAGCCAGTTGAGCCACAGGTGGATTCCGACGGCCGCGGCGGCGATGAGCACCGCCGCGAAGACCAGGCATCCCACCAGGCAACCGCGGCGCCTCGGCCGCTCGGCGCGCCCGGTCTTCTTCTCCATGAACGTCCTGAGTCGCCTATCGGGAGCTGTCGCGGTGGGTTTCGGTCTTGCCGGGCCCTTCCCTATACACGGGGGAAACGGCTCCGCAGGTTCCACAGCGCGGGGTTGTCGTCAAGACCGTCGTGCATGTCTACCAGGTCGGCCATGACGTCGTGCAGGAAGTCCCGGGCTTCGCGGCGCAGATCACCATGGCTGACCGACAGGGGCGGCTCATCCTCCGCCCAGTCCGCCCTGACGTCCACCCAGCCGAAGCGGCGCACGAAGCGCAGGCGCTCGGTCGACTGCGTGAAGTCCAGCTCCGCCACCTGCGGACGGGCGGCCCGGCTGCCCATCGGGTCGCGGTCCAACTGCTCGGTGATGTCGCACAGCGCCCACGCGAAGTCGAGCACCGGCACCCACCCCCAGGCGGTGGCCAACTCCTGCTCGCCCTCCGCGAGATACACGTCACCGCAGAACAGATCGTGCCGCAGTGACCGCACGTCCGCCGTGCGGTAGTCGGTCTGCGGCGGATCCGGAAAACGGCGCGAGAGGGCGTACCCGAGGTCGATCACCGGAAAATCGTAGGTGACCGCCCGCGCCGTGCTTCCCGGGCCCCGCGCCGCCGGGGCCGGCCCGGGGCGTGGCGGCGCACCGGTCCGCGTCCCGGGCCGGTCGGCCGCACCGCGCCCGACCCGGGTGTCCGTCCCGGTCGTCAGACGTTGACGCCGAAGTCCTGGGCGATGCCGACCAGGCCGGAGGCGTAACCCTGGCCCACGGCGCGGAACTTCCATTCGGCGCCGTTGCGGTACAGCTCGCCGAAGACCATGGCGGTCTCGGTCGCCGCGTCCTCGCTCAGGTCGTATCGCGCGATCTCCGCGCGACCCGCCTGGTTGACGATGCGGATGAAGGCGTTGCGCACCTGGCCGAAGTTCTGGTTGCGGTTCTCCGCGTCGTAGATCGAGACCGGGAAGACGATCTTCTCGATCTCGGCGGGCAGCCCGGCGAGGTTGACGTTGATCTGCTCGTCGTCGCCCTCGCCCGCGCCGGTGCACGTTGTCGCCGGTGTGGACGATGGTCTGGTCAGGGGTGGACTTGTTGTTGAAGAAGACGAAGTGGGCGTCGGAGTGGACCTTGCCGGCCGCGTTCACCGCGATCGCGCTCGCGTCGAGGTCGAAGTCGGTGCCGGTGGTGGTGCGGACGTCCCAGCCGAGGCCCACCATGACGGCAGTCAGGCCCGGCGCCTCCTTCGTGAGCGACACGTTGCCACCCTTGGACAGGCTTACAGCCATGAAAAGTCCCCTCTGGCCGTTGTTGCTCGTTCGGTAGGTCTCGTGCAGTCTCGTACGGTCCGTTGCTCTTCACCACTCACAACGCGGCCTCGGGACCTCATGGTTCCAAATCCCGGTGACACGAACGGGGGATTCGGTAGATCATGGGGGACATGTCCGGGCCACTCGTCATCCGCGGTTCGGTCTCCGTACCGGAGGCCGAGCTGATGTGGCGTTTCTCTCGTTCCTCCGGTCCCGGCGGCCAGCACGTCAACACCACGGACACCCAGGTGGAGTTGCGGTTCGACCTCGCGGCCACCCAGGCGCTGCCCCGGGTGTGGAAGGAGCGGGCGCTGGAGCGGCTGGCCGGCCGGCTGACCGACGGCGTCCTGGTGATCCGGGCCAGTGAGCACCGCTCGCAGTGGCGCAACCGGGAGGTCGCCACCGCCCGGCTCGCCTCCGTGCTGGCGACGGCCACCGAGCCGCCGCCCAAGCCCCGCCGCCCCACGAAGATCCCGCGCGGCATCAACGAGCGCCGGCTGCGGGAGAAGCGCGAGCGCGGCGAGACCAAGCGCTCCCGCACCCCCAAGAACTGGGACTGACCCCCGCGCCGGGCCGACCCCCGCTGCGTCGCCCCCGCCACGTCGCCCTCTCGCCACGTCACCCCGCCACGCCGGCCCCGCGCCACCAGCCCCCTGCAACGCCGGCCCCGCGCCACGCCGCCCGGTCTCAGCCGAGCCCGTGGTACCGCCCGCGGAAGTGCAGCAGGGGCCGGGCTCCCGCGCTCGGGGTGGCGGCGGTCAGCACACGGCCGACGACGAGGGTGTGGTCACCGGCGGCCACCCGCTGGACGGTGCGGCACTCCACGACGGACAGCGCCCCGGCGACCAGCGGCGCGCCGGATGCGGCGCCGCGGTGGTGGGCGGTGTCCGCGAACAGCAGGCGGTCGCTGATCCGGCCGCGCATGGCGAACCGTCCGGCGATGTGGCGCTGGGTCTCGCCGAGCACCGAGACCGCCCACAGCGGCTGGCGCTCCAGCAGTTCGTCCATGCGGGAGTCGGTGCGGACGCTGACCAGGACCAGGGGTGGGTCGAGTGAGACCGACATGAAGGCGGTCGCCGTCATGCCCACGTCCTCGCCGGCCGCCCCTTCCTCCGGATCGAACGCGGAGACCAGGGCGACGCCCGCCGCGAGCCGTGACATCGCGGCGCGGAACTCGTCCTCGGTCGCCCGCTGGTCCGGCACGCCTTCAGTCTGCTCAACCTCTTCGAGATAAACCACGTTTCGCACGCTAACGACCGTGGTGCCCGTCCGCATCGGCCGGTCGGCCTACTCCCCGGGGACCGGGCCCGCGGACCGATGCCGTACGCTCCCGAACACTTCTGCCAATCCGACCACTCAGAAGCTTTCCGCATGAAACCACTCAGCGTGGCTGACTTCCGACGCCGAGGTGTGACCTCGGTCACAAGGGACGAGAATTGTTGACCCTGTGTACCGGTCGGGCTGCTCGCTGTGATTCAGTGGCGGTGGCAGTCGGACGATAGGAATACCAGAAAACTCAGCAGTCGACCGCAAGGCTCGCCGGGGGGGTGACATGGACACCGAGTCGGAGCCGTACGTACGCCTCGCGACCCTGCGCCAGCTTCACCAGGTGGTGGCGGACCTCAACACCGCGCGGAGTCTGGCCGACACGCTACAGGCCGTCGCCGACGGCGTGGTCAGCGGTCTCGGCTACGAGCTGGCGGCCGTCAACCTCGTGCGCCCGGAGGGCGACCTGATCGTCGCCGCCATGGCCGGGGACGCCGGTGCCGAGGCCCTGATGGCCGGCCGGGTCGGATCGCGGGAGTCCTGGGAGCGCTGGCTGTCCATCGGCCAGCCGCTGGGGCTCGCTGCGGTTCATCCCGCACGACGAGGGCTGGGTGCTCGACAGCGACGACGTGCCGCAGTGGCGCACCGAGGGCCCGGTTCCGCGCTTCTCCGACGAATGGCACCCCGACGACCGGCTGCTCGCGCCGATGTACGCGACCGCGGCGGGCGGCGGCGAGCTCATCGGCGTCGTCTCGGTGGACAAGCCGCGCAACGGCCGCCGACCCGGCGCCTGGGCCCGCGAGGCCCTGCAGATGTACTCCTTCCAGGCCGGCATCGCGATCAGCAACGCCCGGCTGCGCGCCAACATGCAGCGCGCCCTGGTCCGCCTGGAGCAGGACCAGCAGGCCCTGCGCGCCAGCGAGGAATCCTTCCGCCAGGCGTTCGAATACGCGCCCAGCGGCATGGCCATGGCGGAGATCGGCGGCGACCAGCACGGCAAGCTGGTCCGCGCCAACGACGCCCTGTGCCGCCTGCTGGGCCGGCCCGCCTCGGTACTGCGCCGCTACTCCTTCTCCGACCTGGTGCACCCCGAGGACATCGCGGCCCTGCTGCGCACCTCCGCCGAGGGCGGTCGCGCCGAACTGCGGCTCGCCCGGCGCGACGGCAGCTATCTGTGGGTGTCGCTGCGCAACTCCGTGGTCGCCGACACCGCGGACGGCCCGCGCTTCCTGCTCACCCACGTCGAGGACATCGAGGAACGCAAGCGGCACGAACTGGCCAGCTCGCGCACCGCGCCAGCCACGACTCGCTCACCGGGCTGCCCAACAGCGCGGAACTGCGCGCCCGGCTCAGCTCCCGGCTGTGCTCGCGCCCGCTCGCCGCGCAGGACCGGGCGGCCCGCGCCGACGGCCTGGACGGGTGAGGTCGACGAGTTCGGCTACGAGTACTCGGTCTCGGCCGTCCTGCCGTACGACCACCATGTGCACGCGGTCGAGCCGGAGGAGGCCGAGAGCCCGGCCGGACAGGGCGACCCGGGCGAGCCAAGGGGCTCGCGGTGCTCTTCTGCGACCTGGACGGCTTCAAGTCGATCAACGACCGCTTCGGGCACCACACCGGCGACGCGGTGCTGATCGAGGTCGCCCGACGGCTGACCGAGCGTCGTGCGTGACGGGGACACCGTCGCCCGGCTCGGCGGCGACGAGTTCGTGGTCCTCGCCGACGGGCTCGGACCGGGAGGGCGCGCAGGACCTCGCGGTACGGCTGCGCAACGCGATCATCCCGCCGATCCGGGTCGACGGCCGCGCGGTACGGGTCGGGGCCAGCTTCGGCATCGGCTGGGCGGGCTGCGGGATGACCGTCGAGGAGGTCCTGCACTCCGCCGACCAGCGGATGTACGTCGAGAAGCGCAGGAGCAAACAGCACCGCCGAGCCGGGTGACCACCGGCCGCAAGCCGCGGGTCTGCCGTCACCTGAACGCATCCGTTCACCGGATCGAGGTAGGCTCACGCGGTCGAGTCATGTCCGGTCCGCGAAGACCGGGCGCAGTTGGGGAGTGAGCAGCGGATGACGGCCGGCAACAACGGCACGCCCGAGCAGGGGGACGACGATCCCTTCGGGTACCTCTACCGCGGTGAGGGCGAAGAGCCCGCACCCGCGGCGGACCGGCCCGGCGTGCCGCGCACCTCGTACCACCAGGTCACCCGGGTCGGCGAGCGCCGCCAGGCGCCGCAGGGCGGATACGGCTACCCGCCGCAGCAGCCCTACGGCCAGCAGCAACAGCAGCAGCAGTACGGCCAACAGCAGCAACAGCAACAGCAGCAGGCCTACACCCAGCCGCAGCAGCAGTACGGCAAGCAGCCCTACGGCCAGCAGCAGCCGCAGCCCTACGGCCCCGGCGAGCAGGACCGGCGGGCGGGCCACGGCGGTCACGGCGGCAGCGGGCACGGCGGTGGCCGTGGTGGCGGGGCACCCAACCGCCGCGGGCTGATGTACGGCGCCGTCGCGGTCGTCCTGGTCGTGGCGGTCGGCATCGTCATCGCCGTGGTCACCGGCAACAACAAGGGCGACAAGCAGAACGCCGACGGCTCCAGTGCCCAGCCGTCCGTCGGCCAGTCGCAGGCCCCCAGCGACACGGCCAGCGCCGACCCGAACGCCAACCTCCCGCAGGAGTACGCGGCCACCCTGTCGCTGACCGGCGGCGCGGAGACCAACACCAACCACAAGGGTGCCAAGGGCCCCAACGGCGCCTTCGTCGACGGCATGGGCACCCCCGGTGCCACCGCGACCTGGACCGCCCAGCTGCCGAAGGCGGGCACGTACACCCTGTGGGTGCGCTACGCCAACGCCCAGCCGGACGACGCGAAGACCACCGTCGTCGTCAACGGCAAGCCGCTGGACTGGAAGATGAACCTCAAGGACTACGGTGCCGCAGGCAACTGGGACCAGTGGTTCACCTCGTTCGTCTCCATCGACCTCAAGCAGGGCGCCAACACCATTGCCCTGACCTGTGGTTCGGGTGATGTGTGTCACTACAACCTGGACCGCCTCGGCCTGACGACGGATCAGAAGGCCAAGCCGACCGGCTGGTGATCCTGACGGTTCGTCAGCTCGGCCCGACGGTCCGCAGGAACGTCGCGACCGTCCGGGCCATCGCCTCCCGCGCGGGCACCAGGTACCTGCGCGGGTCGACCCCCGTCGGGTGCGCGTCCAGATACCCGCGCACCTCACCGGTGAACGCGGTGTTCAGCGCCGTGCCCACGTTGACCTTCACCATCCCGGCGTCGACGGCCCGCCGGATCTCGGCGTCCGGCACGCCCGAAGAGCCGTGCAGCACCAGCGGAACGGACACCGCCGAGCGCAGCCGGCCGATCAACTCGTGGTCCAGGGCGGCGGTCCGCTCGGTCATCGCGTGCGAACTGCCCACCGCCACCGCCAGCGCGTCCACCCCGGTCGCCTCGGTGTAGGCGGCCGCCTCCGCCGGGTCGGTACGTACCCCCGGGGTGTGGGCGTCGCCCGCCTTGCCGCCCACCGCGCCCAGCTCCGCCTCCACCCACACGCCCCGCTCGTGTCCCCAACGGGCCGCCGCCGCCGTCGCCTTGACGTTCTCCGGGTAGCTCAGCTTCGACGCGTCGAACATGACCGAGGAGAACCCGCGGTCCGGTGCCTCGCGCAGCAACTCCGCGCTCTCCACATGGTCGAGATGCAGCGACAGCCGGGCCGAGGACCCGCGGGCCACCTCGGCCGCCGCGAGGGCGACCGGACCGAGCCGGCCGCCGTGGAAGCGCACCGCGTTCTCGCTGATCTGCAGGATCGCCGGCAGCCCCGCCTCCTCGGCACCCGCCGCGATCGCCTCGGCGTGCTCCAGGGTGATGACGTTGAAGGCGGCGATCCCGGTGCCGCGGCGCTGGGCCTCGGCGACGAGTTCACCGGTGGTGACGAGCGGCATGGGACACCCCAACTGATCGATTCTCCGTACGGGGGCTACCCCCGCGGCCGACGCTCACGCCGCCCTGTGCTGGTCGGCCACGGCGATCCGCGGCAACAACTCCTCGTAGGCGCCCCGGTCGAACTCGCCCGCCGCCGGCGCCAGTACGGTCGCCGCCGACACCGCCGCCGCCCGGGCCAGCCGCTCCGGCCACGCCAGCCCCTCCACCAGCCCCGACAACAGCCCGGCGACCGCGGAGTCGCCGGCGCCCGCCGGATTCCCCTCCAGCCGGTCAGGAGGCGCCGCCAACCACGAACCGTCCTCGGTCACCGCCAGCAGCCCGGCCGGCCCCGACGAGGCGGCCACCGCGTGCGCCCCACGCCGCCTGGCCTCCGACGCCGCCCGCAACGGCTCGGTCAGTCCGGTGAGTTGGGCCAGCTCCTCGGAGTTCGGCTTGACCACGTCCGGACGGGCGGCGATGCCCCGGCGCAACGCCTCGCCGCTGGTGTCGAGCAGCACGTACACCCCGGCGGTCCTGGCGGCGCGCACCAGCTCCGCGTACGCGCCGACCGGCAGCCCCGGCGGCAGGCTCCCGCACAGCGCCACCGCGCTCGCACCGGTGAGCAGCTCGGCGTACCTGCGCTGGAAGGCGGCCCACTCCTCGGGGCTGACCCGCGGGCCCGGTTCGTTGAACATCGTGGTGTCGCCGCTGGAGTCGTCGACCACGGCCATGGTCCGCCGCGACTCCCCGCTCACCGGGACGAGCGCGTCGACCACCCCGGGCGAGGCGTCGGTCAGCCGGGCGCGCAACGCCTCACCGGTACGGCCGCCGACCAGTCCGGTGACGGTGGCCCGCTGGCCCAGCGCGGTCAGCACCCGGGCGACGTTCACCCCTTTGCCGCCGGGGCGCTCCAGCACCTCGGCCACCCGGTGAGTGGTCTGCGGGACCAGACGCGGCACGTGGTAGGTCACGTCGAGGGCGGCGTTGAGCGTGACCGTCAATATCACCGGGAGCACCTCTCTCGAAGCCGTTCCGCCAGCGATCATGCCGAGGGAACGGCAGCCGTCCGGACACCGGAGCGGCTACCCCACCCCTAGATCGTCATATTCGTCATACTGGCCTAAACGCCCGAGGGACGCACCACCCATTCACCCTTGCGCATGACCCCCGCGAGACCGAAGTCCTCCTCCAGGACCACCAGATCGGCGTCCTTGCCCGGCTCCAGTGAACCGATGGTGTCGTAGCGCCCCAGCAGCCTGGCCGGGTTGGCGGAGATCGCCCGCACCACCTGCTCGACCGGCAGCCCGTCGACGGTCACCGCCCGCCGGAACGCCGTGTCCAGCGTCAGCGTCGACCCCGCGATCGACCCGCCCTCCACCAACCGGGCGACCCCGTCCTTCACCTCGACCTGCATCGGGCCCAGCGGATACAACCCGTCGCTCATCCCCGCGGCCCCCATGGCGTCCGTGATGAACGCCACCCGGTCCGCCCCCGCACCCCGGTGCGCCAGCTCCAGCACCGCCGGGTGCAGATGCGTGCCGTCATTGATCAACTCGACGGTGACCCGCTCGTCCTCCAGCAGCGCCGCCACCGGGCCCGGCGCGCGGTGACCGAGTCCCGGCATCGCGTTGAACAGGTGCGTCGCCACCGTCGCGCCCGCCTCGATCGCCGCCCGGGTGCCCTCGTAGTCCCCGTCGGTGTGCCCCACGGCCGCCAGCACCCCGACCTCCGCCAGCAGCCGCACCGAGTCCAGCCCGCCCGGCAGCTCCGGGGCCAGCGTCATCATCCGCGCCGCGCCACGGGCGGCGTCCACCAGCTTCCGCACGTCGGCGGGGTCCGGGTCGCGCAGCAACCCGGGCTGGTGCGCGCCGCACCGGTGCGGCGAGATGAACGGCCCCTCGAAGTGGATACCGGCCAGGTCGCCCTGCTCGACCAGCTCCGACAGCGTGCCGGCCTGCCGCGACAGGTCGTCCAGCTCCCCGGTCACCGTCGAGGCGAGCATCGTCGTCGTGCCGTGCGCGCGATGCGTGCCGATGACGGTCAGCGCCTCCTCCACCGTGCCCGCGGAGAACGACGCGCCGCCGCCGCCGTGCACGTGGATGTCCACGAACCCCGGCACGATCCAGTGCCCCGACAGGTCCGCGGTGCCGGGCTCTCCCGGGCCGGCGGCGGCGATCCGGCCGCCCTCGACCGCCAGGGCGTCCCGCACGACGCCCGACGGCAGGACCACGCGCGCCCCGGTGAACACCTCACGCCGGCTGTTGCTGTGTGCGGCCATCAAGCCGATACCTCCACGGAGAGTCGGTCCCAGGCGAGCAGACCCGCGCCCAGGCAGCCGGCGGCGTCCCCCAGCGCCGCCGGAACGATGAGAGGAAGGGTCTGGAACGTCAGCCGCTCCTCGACCGCCGTACGCAGCGGCCCGAACAGCGTCTCCCCGGCCTCCGCCAGCCCCCCGCCGAGAATGACCACCCGCGGGTCCAGCAGCGTCAGCCCGGTCGCCAGCCCGTCGGCCAGCGCGGCGACCGCCTCGCCCCACACCCGTACGGCCGCGGGGTCGCCCTCCGCCACGGCCAGCGCGCAGTCTGCGGCGGTGGCCGCATCCTGCCCGCTCGCCAGGGCCCAGTCCCTCGTCACCGCGGCGGCGGACGCCACGGTCTCCAGGCAGCCGGCCTGCCCGCAGGCGCACACCCGCCCGCCCGGCCGCACCACGATGTGCCCGATCTCGCCCGCGCTGCCGTGCGCGCCGGCCTCGATCCGGCCGTCGATGCCGATCGCGGCGGCGATCCCGGTGCCGAGCGCCACGAAGAGAAAACGGTCCTGCCCGCGTCCGGCGCCCAGTCGGCCCTCGGCCAGACCGCCGCACCGCAGGTCGTGCCCCAGGGCGGCGGGGGTGCCGGACAATCGTTCCTCCAGCAGGGCGCGCAACGGCAGGTCGCGCCATCCGAGGTTCGCGGAGTACACGGCGACACCGTTCGCGTCGTCGACGATTCCGGGCACGGCGACGCCCGCCGCGGCGGCCGGCTCCCCGAACTCCCGGGCGCCGTGGGCCCGCAGTTCCTCGGCGAACTCCAGCACCGACCCGACGACGGCTTCTGGGCCGCGGTCCCTGTCGGTCGGGCGGCGTGCCTCGTACAGCGGGCGGCCGTCCGCGCCGACCAGGGCAGCCTTCATCCCGGTGCCGCCTACGTCGAGGGCGATGACGTGTCTCACGCGGACCAGTCTGGACTGTCGCGGGGCGAGAGGTCTAGTCCACCGGTGCGGCTGTCTCGGGGTCGGGGGCGGGGCGGGGTGGGGGTTCGTGGACAACGTATTGACGAGCCCCGCCTCCGCCGACCATGCCCATCAGGCCTGATACGGGGCTCACAAATACTCGACAACGTCCACGAACCCCCACCCCGTCCCACCCCCTCCGGCCCGTCGTCGTCCGCAGGCGCGAGGGGTCGGGCCGGGGCGGGTTCTTGTGGACTTTGTCGAGTATTTGTGAGCCCCCGTGTCAGGCGCTGCGGGGCATGTCCGGGGAGGCGGGGCTCGTAAATACGTTGTCCACAAGGACCCGCCCTGGCCCGACCCCGACCCCCGGGACAGACGGTCAGGACAGGATGACGCTGCGGGTCAGGTTGCGGGGGCGGTCGGGGTCGAAGCCTCGGGCCTCCGACGTCGCGACCGCGAGGCGCTGGGCGCGGACCAGGTCGGCCATCGGGTCGAGCCGCAGCGGCAGCGCCCCCGCCCCGGAGGCGATCAGCGTCCCGCCGACCCGGGCGACCTCGTCCCCCAGCCCCTCGGGCACCGCTCCGAACGCCCAGGTCACCCGCCCAGGACCGGAGATGGCGATCGGGCCGTGCCGGTACTCCATCGCGGGGTAGGACTCCGTCCAGGCGACCGCCGCCTCGCGCATCTTCAGCCCCGCCTCCTGCGCCAGCCCGTACGTCCAGCCGCTGCCCAGGAAGGTGATCTGATCGGCCGCCAGCGCCGCCTCGGGAAGCGGCTCGGCGAGGGCGAGTTCGCAGTCGGCGGCGGCCTCGTTCACCGGCTTGGCCCCGTCGGGGAGCGGCCCGCCCTGGGATTCCAGCCCCGCCCGCAGCAGGGCCAGCGCGCTGGTGGCGAACCGGGTCTGGACGACGGACTCCTCGTCCGCCCAGTCCAGCACCACGAGGTCGTCGGCCGTCCGCATCACCGGCGTCGCCGGGTCGGCCGTGAGCGCGGTCGTGGCGACCGAACCGCGCAGCGCGGCCAGGAGTTCCAGCACCTCGGTGGTCGTACCGCTGCGGGTGATGGCGATCACCCGGTCGTACGAGCGCCGGCGCGGGAACTCCGACGCGGCGAACGCGTCCGTCTCGCCGAGCCCGGCCGCCTCCCGCAGGACCGCGTACGCCTGGGCCATGAACCACGAGGTGCCGCACCCGGTGACCGCGACCCGTTCGCCCGGCGCGGGCAGTCCGGCCGCCCGCGGCGCGATCTGGGCGGCGCGGCGCCACAGGGCCGGCTGCGTGGCGATCTCGGCGGCCGTACGGGACGAGGAGGATGCGGTCTGATCGGCGACCATGCGGGACGGCTCCTTGGGTCGGGGGGAGTTGGATGATGTTTACCCTGGATTCGCCGCGTCGCAGCCATCGAACGCCCACCGCGACGGATGCCCTGGGTCACACCCCCGGAGTAACGTCACCGGTGTGGCCGAGGACGAGGACGAGCACGGGCGGGACACGGCGGAGCGGCTTCCGGCGCTGTCCGCGCGTGAGCGTGCCGTTCTCGACGTGGCGGGCCGCCAGTGGCCCAACGACGGCGTGAAGGAACGTTCCGTACGCGAACAACTCGGAATATCGCCGACGTTCTACTACCAGTTGCTCAACGCCCTGCTGGACGATCCGCGGGCGCTGAAGCACGCCCCCGGCACCGTCAACCGGCTGCGGCGGGCCCGGGACGCGCGGCGCGACCGGCAGTAGGCGGCGAGCGGCCTCCGGCAGGTCCGGCCCGGGTAGGGTCGCCGCATGGGCCGTCAACCGCTCCCCGCCGCCACCACCCCCCAGGGCCGCGCCGGGCTCGACGCGTTGCTCGCGGAACCCGGGCGCGCCGTCGTCGTGCTCGACTTCGACGGCACCCTCGCCCCCATCGTTCCCGACCCGGAGCAGGCCCGCGCCCATCCCGGCGCCGTGCCCGCGCTGTCCCGCCTCGCGCCGCACCTGTGCTCCGTCACCGTGCTCACCGGCCGCCCGGCGCGCACCGCGGTGGAGTACGGCGGCTTCGCCGGGGTGCCGGGGCTGGAGCACCTGGTCGTCCTCGGCCACTACGGCGCCGAGCGCTGGGACGCGGCCGCGGGGGACTTCCACGGTCCTGGCGACCATCCGGGCGTGCTCGCGGCCCGGGCCGAACTGCCGGGGCTGCTGGAGAAGGCGGGCGCGCCGCAGGGCACGTGGATCGAGGAGAAGGGCGGGCGGGCCGTCGCCGTGCACACCCGCCGCACCGCCGATCCGCAGGCGGCGTTCGAGGCGTTGCGCGCTCCGGTGGCCGACCTCGCAGAGCGCCACGGTCTGCTCCTGGAGCCGGGCAGCATGGTGCTGGAGCTGCGCCCCGAGGGGATGGACAAGGGCGTGGCGCTGCTGGCCCACGTCCGCGAGATCGGCGCGGCGGCCGTGCTGTACGCGGGCGACGACCTGGGCGATCTGGCCGCCTACGACGCCGTCGACCGGCTGCGCGCCGAAGGCGTCCTCGGGGTGCTGGTCTGTAGCGCGGGCACCGACGTGCCGGCCCTGTCCGCCCGCGCCGATCTCGTGCTGCCCGGCCCGGCGTCGGTCGTCGGCCTGCTGGACGCGCTGGCGGACGCGCTGGTCTGAAGGGCCGGCCGCTTCAGCCGCCGAGCGCGGAGAGCTGGTCGAGGAACCACTTCTGCGGGGGCAGCGCGGTGGCCGCGGCGGCCAGCCGGCGGGTACGGGCGGCGCGCTCGTCGTCGGGCATGGACAGCGCCTCGTGCAGGGCCCGCGCGGTGGCCTCGATGTCGTAGGGGTTGACGGTGATCGCGTCCTCGCCCAGTTCCGCGAAGGCGCCGGCCTCCCGGGACAGCACCAGGGCGCAGCCGTTGTCGGAGACGACCGGGACCTCCTTGGCGACGAGGTTCATGCCGTCGCGGATCGGGTTGACCAAGGCCACGTCGGCGAGCCGGTAGGCGGCCAGCGAGCGGGCGAAGTCGTCGTCGACGCGCATCAGGACGGGCTGCCAGTCGTCGGTGGCCCAACGCGAGTTGATCTCCTCGGCAACGCGCTGCACGGTGTCGGTGTAGTCGCGGTAGACCGCCAGGTCGTAGCGCGAGGGGTAGGCGAACGCGACGTGGACGACGCGCCCGCGCCATTCGGGGTGGCCTTCGAGCAGCCGGTCGTAGGCGAACAGCCCGCGCACGATGTTCTTGGACAGCTCGGTGCGGTCGACCCGCACGATGGCCTTGCGGTCCTGGCCGATCTGCCCGCGCAGGGTGGCCATCCGCTCGTCGACGTCCGGGCGGTGCGAGCGCTCCCGCAGGAAGTCGGCGTCGGCGCCGAGCCCGTGCACCCCGATCCGGGTGGTGCGGCCTTCGTGGGTGACGGTCAGCTCGCCGCCGTCCTCGGCCACCCGGGCGCCCAGCAACTGCGCCGCGCAGTCGGTGAAGGCCCGGGCCCAGCGGTGGGTGAGGAAGGCGGCCCGGTCCGCGCCGAGGATGCCGCGCAGCACGTCGGTGGCGACGTCGTCGGGCAGCAGTCGGAAGTAGTCGGGCGGCGCCCAGGGGGTGTGCGAGAAGTGGCCGACGCGCAGGTCGGGCCGGCGTTCGCGCAGCAGACGGGGCGTCAGGGTCAGGTGGTAGTCCTGGATGAGGACGGCCGCGCCCTTTTCGGCCTCCTGCGCGAGGGCGTCGGCGAAGGCGGCGTTGTACTCCTCGTAGCTGTGCCACCGGGCGCGGAAGTCCTGGTCGAAGGCGGGTTCCAGCGGGGTCTGGTAGAGGAGGTGGTGGATGAACCACAGCACCGAGTTGGCGATGCCGTTGTAGGCGTCGGCGTAGGTCGCCGGGTCGATCCCCAGCATGTGGACGAGTTGGCCGCCGCTGTCCTCGGGGTCCAGGCGGCCGTCCGCGCTCGCGGCGACGGCGGCCCGGTCGCCCTCGGACAGCGCCGCGCACACCCAGACGGCCCCGGCGTCCGGGCCGATCGAGCTGAGGCCGGAGACGAGTCCGCCGCCGCCGCGCCTGGCGGTCAGGGTGCCGTCCTCGGCGAGGCTGTACGAGACGGGTCCGCGGTTGGACGCGACCAGGACCTTGGCGGCGGTGTGCCCGCCGGTCCGGGGGCCGGCGTCGTGGGGTGCGACCATGCGGGCAGCCTAGCCATGCCCGAGGCGCCCCAAACGTGCCCGGGTGGTGGCTTTCCGACGCTGTAGCCCGGTCGGCCGCGGCCGGATGTGTCCATCGGCTGTCTCGCGCATCGGACGAGCGTCTCGCGATCGCGGTGCTTCGGTTACAGTCATGAACGACGCGTATGACGGCCGAAGGCCGGTTCGCCGCGTATATGACAAATGCCCGGACCGTGCGTCCGGCGCCATACCGCTCATCCAGAGGGGCAGAGGGAACGGCCCGTTGAAGCCCCGGCAACCCTCCCGCCGACCGCGAGGTCCCGGTGGGGAAGGTGCCAATTCCGTCTCGCGGCGAGATACGCCGTGAGGAAGATGAGGAGAGGCCTCGCCCATGGCTGTCCAGCACCGATGTATCGACCACCGAAACCGCTCCCGACTTCGGGCCCGCCGTCGCGCTGTCCTGCCGGGAGTGCGGTGAGCGCATCCGCGCTCGGCCCGGTCTTCGCCTGTGAGGAGTGTTTCGGCCCCCTGGAGGTGGCCTACGACTTCCCCGCCGACGACCCGGAGAGCCTGCGGAAGCTGATCGAGTCGGGTCCGGACGAACATCTGGCGCTACGCGCCGCTGCTGCCGGTCCCCGCGGACGTGGCCGACAAGCCCAATCTCAACCCCGGCTTCACCAAGCTGGTCAAGGCCGACAGCCTGGCCGCGCGAGCTCGGCGTCACCGGCGGCCTGCACGTCAAGGACGACTCCGGCAACCCGACGCACTCCTTCAAGGACCGCGTCGTCGCCATCGCCGTCGAGGCGGCCCGCACCTTCGGGCTGACCACGCTGTCCTGCTCGTCCACCGGCAACCTCGCGGGCGCGGTGGGCGCCGCGGCGGCGCGCGCCGGGTTCCGCTCGTGCGTGTTCATCCCGCACGACCTGGAGGCAGGCAAGGTCGTCATGGCCGCGGTCTACGGCGGCGACCTGGTCGGCATCGAGGGCACCTACGACGACGTCAACCGCTTCTGCTCCGAGCTGATCGGCGACCCGATCGGCGAGGGCTGGGGCTTCGTCAACGTCAACCTGCGGCCGTACTACGGCGAGGGTTCCAAGACGCTCGCGTACGAGATCTGCGAGCAGCTCGGCTGGCGGCTGCCGGACAACATCGTCATCCCGATCGCCTCCGGCTCCCAGCTCACCAAGATCGACAAGGGACTCCAGGAGCTGATCAAGCTCGGCCTGGTCGAGGACAAGCCCTACAGGATCTACGGCGCCCAGGCCGAGGGCTGCTCCCCGGTCTCCGCCGCGTTCAAGGCCGGCCACGACGTGGTGCGCCCGGTGAAGCCGAACACCATCGCCAAGTCGCTGGCCATCGGCAACCCGGCGGACGGCCCCTACGTGCTCGACATCGCCCGGCGCACCGGCGGCGCGGTGGAGGACGTCAACGACGAGCAGATCGTCGACGCGATCAAGCTGCTGGCCCGGACCGAGGGCATCTTCGCCGAGACCGCCGGCGGCGTGACCGTCGGCGTGCTGCGCAAGCTGATCGAGACCGGTCAGCTCGACCCGTCCGCCGAGACGGTCGTCATCAACACCGGCGACGGCCTGAAGACCCTGGACGCCGTGGCCCCCACCACCGGCCCGACCGCGGTCATCCGTCCCGACCTTGACTCGTTCCGAGAGGCTGGCCTCGCATGAGCGTCAACGTCCGCATCCCGACCATTCTGCGCACCTACACCGACGGGCGGGCCGAGGTCCCGGCCGAGGGCGAGACGCTGGCCGACGGTGATCGAATCCCTGGAGAAGAACCACCCCGGTATCGCCGCCCGCGTCCTCGACGACCAGGGCAAGCTGCGGCGATTCGTCAACGTGTATGTCAACGACGACGACGTGCGGTTCGCCGAGGGCCTGCAGACCGCGACCCCGGACGGTGCCGGCGTCTCGATCATCCCGGCGGTCGCCGGGGGCTGCTGACACCCGCCGTTCAGGCCACTTCAGAATTTCTGGCGCATGCCCCGTTTGCCATTGCGGCAGCCGGGGCATGCGCACGCTTCCAGGCACGGTAGAGTGGAGCCGACAGCGGTTGTTCTCGTTTGAAACGCAACACTCTGTGCTGTCCAAACCTTAATTCCGGCCAATCGCCGGATGTTTCACACCGCATCATCCTTGGGTTCCGGCGCCGCGCATGTGCCGACGACACATGAGAACACGACGAGTTGTGCTCAAAAATTGAGTACCAATTGTCGTGTTGGTCCGCTATGCCCGGCCGGACTTGCCCAGGATTCATTCTCCTTTTCCCTTAATCACCGATCAGGCGTGCCAAGAATTCTCGTCCGATGGACCTGTTGCACAGGGCGTCCGGGCAGATACATTCGGCCGCGGTCGACGCGTTCCGGCGCACGCCCCCAGTCCGATCGGGGGTGAGGTCTGACCCGGGTCCCGCGGAGGGCGGGCCCGCGTAAGGGCCAGTAATAGGGGAGTTTGGGATGGCTCAGGGCACCGTCAAGTGGTTCAACGCGGAGAAGGGGTACGGCTTCATCGCGGTCGACGGTGGTGCGGACGTCTTCGTCCACTACAGCGCGATTCAGATGGACGGCTACCGCACCCTCGAAGAAGGCCAGCGGGTCGAGTTCGAGATCTCGCAGGGCCAGAAGGGGCCGCAGGCGGACATGGTCCGGCTGGCCACCGCGGGCTGACCCGACCGCGTAGGCGTATTCGACACACTCAACACTCACGCCGCAGGACCCGTACCCCGACCAGGGGGTGCGGGTCCTGTGTGCGTCTCCGGACGGGTCCGCCCCCTCCGGAGACGGGGCCCCGCGCCGGGCGGCCCGCCCGGACGGCGCTTGCACTCGATGGGGGAGAGTGCTAATCATTGGCGTTAGCACTCTGACGTTGAGAGTGACAGAAGGACCGGGTTCGGTGAGGTCCGTGGGGCGCCGGGAAGGAACCGGCGGTCGGCGGGCCGTCCGTCGCGGGCGCCAGCGCGGTCCGGAGCAATCCACCCCGTCCGGGAGGACCACTTCACATGGCCAAGATCATCGCGTTCGACGAGGAGGCGCGGCGCGGCCTCGAGCGCGGGATGAACCAGCTCGCCGACGCCGTCAAGGTGACCCTCGGCCCCAAGGGCCGCAACGTCGTCCTCGAGAAGAAGTGGGGCGCCCCCACGATCACCAACGATGGTGTTTCCATCGCCAAGGAGATCGAGCTGGAGGACCCGTACGAGAAGATCGGCGCCGAGCTGGTCAAGGAAGTCGCGAAGAAGACGGACGACGTCGCCGGTGACGGCACGACGACCGCGACCGTCCTGGCCCAGGCGCTGGTCCGCGAGGGCCTGCGCAACGTCGCCGCCGGCGCCAACCCGATGGCCCTCAAGCGTGGCATCGAGAAGGCCGTCGAGGCCGTCTCCGGCGCCAGCTGCTCGAGCAGGCCAAGGACGTGGAGACCAAGGAGCAGATCGCTTCGACCGCCTCCATCTCCGCCGCCGACACCCAGATCGGCGAGCTCATCGCCGAGGCGATGGACAAGGTCGGCAAGGAAGGCGTCATCACCGTCGAGGAGTCGCAGACCTTCGGGCTCGAGCTTGAGCTCACCGAGGGCATGCGCTTCGACAAGGGCTACATCTCCGCCTACTTCGCCACCGACATGGAGCGGATGGAGGCGTCGCTCGACGACCCCTACATCCTGATCGTCAACTCCAAGATCTCCGCGGTGAAGGACCTGCTCCCGCTGCTGGAGAAGGTCATGCAGTCCGGCAAGCCGCTGCTGATCATCGCCGAGGACGTCGAGGGCGAGGCCCTGTCGACCCTGGTGGTCAACAAGATCCGCGGCACCTTCAAGTCCGTCGCCGTCAAGGCCCCGGGCTTCGGTGACCGTCGCAAGGCCATGCTGAACGACATCGCCATCCTCACCGGCGGCACGGTCATCTCCGAGGAGGTCGGCCTCAAGCTGGAGAACGCGGGTCTCGACCTGCTGGGCCGCGCCCGCAAGGTCGTCATCACCAAGGACGAGACCACCATCGTGGACGGCGCCGGCGACAGCGACCAGGTCGCGGGCCGTGTCAACCAGATCCGCGCCGAGATCGAGAACAGTCGGACTCCGACTACGACCGCGAGAAGCTCCAGGAGCGCCTCGCCAAGCTGGCCGGCGGCGTGGCCGTCATCAAGGCCGGCGCGGCCACCGAGGTGGAGCTCAAGGAGCGCAAGCACCGCATCGAGGACGCGGTGCGCAACGCCAAGGCCGCCGTCGAGGAGGGCATCGTCGCCGGTGGTGGCGTGGCTCTCATCCAGGCTTCCTCGGTCTTCGAGAAGCTGGAGCTGGAGCTGACCGGCGACGAGGCCACCGGTGCCAACGATCGTCAAGCTGGCTCTGGAGGCCCCGCTCAAGCAGATCGCCGTCAACGGCGGCCTCGAGGGCGGCGTCGTGGTGGAGAAGGTCCGCAACCTGCCCACCGGCCACGGCCTGAACGCCGCGACCGGCGAGTACGTCGACCTGATCGCCGAGGGCATCATCGACCCGGCCAAGGTCACCCGCTCCGCGCTGCAGAACGCCGCCTCCATCGCGGCGCTCTTCCTCACCACCGAGGCCGTCATCGCCGACAAGCCCGAGAAGTCCGCTCCGGCGGGCGACCCGACCGGTGGCATGCCGGCGGCGGCATGGACTTCTGATCCGTCGAGGATCAGCGGTCTCGCTGGACGAACCGAGGGCGGCACCCCTGTCGAGGGGGTGCCGCCCTCGGGCGTTCCACGACCCGCGCGGCACGGTCTTCCACTGGCCCTGGGAGCGGCCCGGTAGCAGGGTGGAAGGTGCGACCACACGCCACAAGCGGGAGGACGACGGCCCATGAAGCGCAGGATCCTTGGCGGCACCGGCATCTCGGTCAGCGAGTACGCGCTGGGCGCGATGATGTTCGGGGCCTGGGGCAACAGCGACCATGACGAGTCGGTACGGATCATCCACGCCGCGCTCGACGGCGGGATCAACTTCGTCGACACCGCCGACATCTATTCGGCCGGGGAGTCGGAGGAGATCGTCGGCAAGGCCCTCAAGGGCCGCCGGGACGACGTGGTGCTGGCCACCAAGTTCCACAACCGGATGGGCGAGGACCCCAACACCGGGGGCAACTCCCGGCGTTGGATCACCCGCGCGGTCGAGGACAGCCTGCGGCGGCTGGGCACCGACCACATCGACCTCTACCAGGTGCACCGCCCCGACCCGGCCACCGACATCGACGAGACCCTCTCCGCCCTGTCCGACCTGGTACGGGCCGGGAAGGTGCGGGCGATCGGCCACTCGACGTTCCCCGCCGAGCTGATCGTCGAGGCGCAGTGGACCTCCGAGCGGCGCGGCCACCAGCGCTTCAGGACCGAGCAGCCGCCCTACTCGATCCTGGCCCGCGGCATCGAGGGCGGTGTGCTGCCCGCCGCGCAGCGCTACGGTCTCGGGGTGCTCACCTGGGGGCCGCTGAGCGCGGGCTGGCTGTCCGGGCGGGACCCGGAGCGGTCCCGGCGGTCCGGGCTGGAGACGCAGAAGTTCGACCCGGGCGTGCCGCAGAACGCGGCCAAGCGCGAGGCCGTCGCCGAACTGGCGAAGCTGGCCGCCGACGCGGGCCTGCCGCTGACCCATCTGGCGCTGGCGTTCGTCCGCGCCCACCCCGCGGTGACCTCGGTGATCATCGGACCGCGGACCGCGGAACACCTCCACGACCTGCTCGCGGGCGCCGACGTGGTGCTGGACGACGCGGTGCTCGACCGCATCGACGAGATCGTCCCGCCCGGCACCGACCTGAACCGGGCGGACAGCTACTACGTGCCACCCGCGCTGGCGGACAAGGCGCTGCGCCGCCGCCCCACCCGATGAAGGTGAAGGCGCTCCGCCGCCCTCCGCGATGAGGCGGCGGCGGGGCGGTCAGCGGTCGCTGTCGCGCTGAAGGGCGGCGCGCAGGTGGCCGCCGGTCGCGCGCAGCAGGGAGGCGGCGGTGGAGGCGTCCACGGCGCCCAGCAGGACGAGGATGGCGTTCTTCACCTCGCCGCCGGTGGCCGTCAGCGCCGACTCGATCTCGTGGTCCTTGGCGCCGGTGGCCAGCGCGACGATGCGGCGGGAGCGGGCCCGCAGCTTGTCGTTGGAGGCCCGCACGTCGACCATCAGGTTCCCGTAGGTCTTGCCCAGTCTGATCATCGTGATGGTCGAGATCATGTTGAGCACCAGCTTCTGCGCGGTGCCCGCCTTCAGCCGGGTCGAGCCGGTCAGCAGCTCGGGCCCGACCACCACCTCGATGCCGTGGTCGGCGGCCTTGGCCAGCTGGGAGTCGGCGTTGCAGGACAGACCGACGGTCAGCGCGCCCTGGGCGCGGGCGTGTTCCACCGCGCCGACGGCGTACGGGGTGCGGCCGGAGGCCGAGATGCCGACCACGATGTCGGCGGCGCCGACCCCGAGGGCGTCCAGGTCGGCGGCGGCCATCTCCTTGCTGTCCTCGGCGCCCTCGATGGAGGTCACCATCGCCGTCGGGCCGCCCGCGATCAGCCCGGTCACCTGTCCGGGTTCCGAGTTGAAGGTGGGCGGGCACTCGCTGGCGTCCAGCACCCCGAGCCGGCCCGCGGTGCCGGCGCCCGCGTAGACCAGCCGCCCGCCGCGGGCCATCCGCTCCGCCGCGCCGTCGATCGCGGCGGCGATGGAGGGCAGCTGGGTGGCGACCGCGGCCGGCACGGTGGCGTCCTCACCGTTCATGATGCGGACGATCTCGGCGGTGGGCAGCCGGTCGATCTCGGCCAACTCGGGCCGGAAGGCCTCTGTTGTCAGCGTCTCCAACTCGCGCCGCAGAGCTTCGTTGCTGGACATAGGGCGGCTCGTGATTCCTTACGTTTCGTAGCGTCGGTGGGCAACGGGCGTCTACGGGCCTGAAAGGGCGGCAGCAGGTGTCCGGCGGTGTTCCGGGGTGGTCCGGGTGGCTCTACGGGCGGGAGCTGCGGGCCGGGTGACGGTGGGCCAGCGCCTCGTAGGAGGCGGACAGCGCTGGGGCGGCCCGCTCGTAGGTGCGCTGGGCGACCCCGACGAACAGGCAGTCCACGACGAGCAGTTGGCCGGTGCGGCTGGACATGGCGGCCGGACGCAGCTCGCTCTCCCGGGAGGTCGAGGTGGTCAGGACGTGGTCGGCGTACTGGGCCACCGCGCTGTCCGGGCGACCGGTTATCGCCACCGTGGTGGCGCCCTGGTCGAAGGCGACCCGCAGCGGCTCTATGACGTCCACCGTGGAGCCGGAGTGGGTGATGGCCAGCGCCACATCGCCCTGCCGCAGCTGGACGGCGTTGGTGACCGCCAGATGCGGGTCGCTGTGGGCGTGCGCTATCAGGCCGATGCGCAGCAGCTTTTGGGCCAGGTCCTGGCCGACCAGCGCCGACGCCCCGATGCCGTAGACGTCGATGCGCCGGGCGGTGGCCAGCGCGGCCACCGCGGACTCCAGCTGGGCAACGTCCAGCCCGGCGGCGGTGTCGGCGAGGGTCTGCTGCTCGTCGTGCGCGAGCTTGGCGACCACGTCGGCCAGCGGGTCGTCCACCGCGATGTCGGCGGTCACGGCGGGCGGCGCGCCCGCTTCCTGCTGCGCGGCGAAGGCGGCCAGCGCGAGCCGCAGGTCGCGGTAGCCGGGGTAGCCGAGGATGCGCGCGGTGCGCACGACGGTGGCCTCACTGGTGCCGGTGCGCTGCGCGAGCGCGGTCACCGTGAGCTGTGCGCAGCCCGCCGGATCACCGGCCACGGCTTCGGCGACCCGCTGCATCGAGCGCGTCATCGACGGCCCGAGCGTGCGGACCTTGGCCGCCAGCGCGGTACCGCCGCCCGCCGTGCGAGCGCGGAAAGTTTCTTTCGCCTGCTGCGTCACCACTGAAAGATATTTTCGCCCCTGGGTGGGCGTCAAGGCCCCGGACGAAGGACAGCGGGACAATGGACGGCATGGCTCCCGTGGATCTTGAAGTCGCCCTGCACTCCGCCCGTGCCCTCGTGCTCGCCGATCTCGCCGCCCGCCAGGTGGCCGATCCGGAGATCGTCTCACTGGTGGAGGACGCGGTCACGCACCGGCGCTGGTGGGTGGGGCAGTGGCCGGAGGGCGCGGAGTTCGTCGCCGGACTGGTCGCCCAGGACGTGCAGGACGCGCTGCTGGAACGCCACGGCCGCTGGCCGCTGTGCCCGGCCTGCGCCGACCCGCACGCGCTCGACGTCGAGCCGGAACTCGGTGCGGATCCGCACTGGGTGTGCGCCAACAGCGGCTCGGTCGTCGCGCCGGTCGGCGGACTGACCCCGTGACGGTCTACATCGACCCGCCGTCCTGGCCCGGGCACGGCCGCCTGTGGTCCCACCTGGCCAGCGACGTCTCCTACGAGGAACTGCACGCCTTCGCCGGGCGGCTCGGGCTGCCAGGGCGGGCCTTCGAACGCGACCACTACGACGTCCCCGCCCACCGCTACGCCGACGCCGTGCGGTTGGGCGCCGTCGAGGTCCGCAGCCGCGAGATCGTCGACCGCCTCACCGCCGCGGGTCTGCGCCGCCGCAAGAGCGCCCGGCAGACGGCGGGCGGTGACGACAAGTCCTAGCTCTGGGCGCCGGGTGGGGTGGCGGTCAGCAGGGTCAGTTCGGCGGTGAGGTTGCGGCGGGCGGCGCGGTCCCAGCGCTCGGCGCCCTGCGGGGTGCGGAAGAGGGCGGGCAGCGCGAGGAGGTGGCGCAGCACGTCGGCGCGCCCGGCGCGGAAGTCCTCGTCGGGCACGAAGGCGTACTCCTCGCGGACGGCGGCCGCGTATTCGGCGTACTCCTGCGGGGTGCCGCCCAGCACGGCCAGGTCGGCGTCGCACAGCACCTCGCCGTTTCGGTCGCCGGGGGCCGGGTCGTGACCGATGGTCAGCCGGACCAGGCGGGCGACCTCGTCGGTGAGAGTCCGGGTCGCACCGGCCTCGGGGAGGGCGCGCTCAGCCAGCGCGGCGCTGCGTTCCTCGTTCTCCGAGCGGTCCGGGCGGTAGACGGCGTCGTGGAACCAGGCGGCCAGCCGCACGGCGTCCGGGTCCGCGGCCGCTCCTGCGAGGTCGTCCACGTGCCGCAGGACCGCGGCCAGGTGGTCGGTGGTGTGGTAGCGGCGGTGCGGTTCCGCCCAGCGGGCCAGCAGGTTCTCGCCGTAGGGGACCGGGTCCCCGGTGGCGCAGGCCCGGTGCAGCAGCCGGGTCCAGCCGGTCAGCAGGGCGTCGTGGTCGGGGTGGCGCGCGGGGCCGGTCATGGGGTCATTGTGCGGGACGTATGGCAGCGGGCGCGGACCGTGTGGCACCCTGTGCGATATGTCTAGACCAATTTTCGAAGTGATCGCCCTGGGGGCGGACGACGCGGTCGCCGCACGGAACGGAGGGGCGGACCGCCTCGAACTGGTCGCCGACATGGCGTCCGACGGGCTCACCCCGTCCCGCGAGACCTTCGCCCGGGTGCGGGCCGCGGTCGACATCCCGGTGCGGGTGATGCTGCGGGCGCGCGACGGCTTCCTGGCGGGCGGACCGGCGGAACTTGACGCGCTGTGCGCCGCCGCCGCGGCGCTGCGGGCCGAGGGCGCCGAGGAGTTCGTGCTGGGCTTCCTCGACCGGGAGGGCGGCCCCGACCTCGCCGCGGTCCGGACGCTGACCGGCGTGATCGACGGCTGCGGCTGGACCTTCCACCGGGCGCTGGACCGGGCCGCCGACCGCGACGCGCTGCGGGCCCGGCTGTGCGGACTGCCCGGCCTCGACACCTATCTGACGGCCGGCTCGCCGAACGGCGTGGACGACGGCCTGCCGGTGCTGCTGGCCGAGGCGGCCCGCGACGGCGACGGCCCCCGGCCGCGGACCCTGGTCGGCGGCGGGCTGCGGGCCGGCCATCTGCCGGTGCTGCGGGCCGCCGGGATCGACGGCTTCCACGTCGGCGGCGCGGTGCGGGCCGGCGGCTGGGCCGCCCCGGTCGACCCGTCGGCGGTGCGCGCCTGGCGTGACGCGCTGGACGCACCGCTCGACCAGGTGCCGGTGGGGTGAGTCAGCCGCGCGCCAGCGCCTGCGGCAGCGGCGCGCAGTGCACCACGACGAGCCCGGAGACCGCCCGGGTCAGCGCCACGTACAGCCGGCGCAGCCCGGTGCGGGTGTCAGGCTCGCCGTCGACCACGGCGGCCGGTTCGTCCAGGACCACGTAGTCGTACTCCAGGCCCTTGGCCAGCGTCGCCGGGACCAGGGTCAGCCGGGCGTCGTCTGAGGTCTCCTGTCCGGGGGCCAGATACGGCAGACCGGCCGCCGTCAGCGCCTCGGCCAGCACCGGCACCCGGGCGTCGGCCGCGATCAGCCCGATCGAGCCCTCCCGGCGCAGCGACTCCACGCACGCCGCGACCACCGCGTCCGTCAGCTCCCCGGCGTCCACCGCCAGCACCCGCATGTCGCCGGCCGACTCACGCACCGAGGTCGCCGGCGCCAGCATCGGCGCGATCTGCGGCAGCAGCCGCGAGGCGTAGGCGATGACCTCCGCGCGGCACACGGAAGCCGCGGGTCAGCTCCTCGACGCGGGCGTCCGGCTTGCCCAGATGGGCCAGCGCCTCCTGCCAACTGTCCGTCGCCCAGGGCGTGGTGCCCTGCGCGATGTCGCCCAGCACGGTCGCGGAGCCGGTCGTGCAGCGCCGCCCGACCGCGCGGTACTGCATGGGGGACAGGTCCTGCGCCTCGTCGAGCACCACGTGGCCGAGCGAGGAGGTGCGCTGCACCTGGTCCATCGCCTCGTCGACCAGCACGGCGTCGGCGGCCGACCAGGGTGCCGACTTCACCCCCCGGGCCGGCTTGGGCCACAGGATCGTCCTTCTGCTCCTCCGGCGTCAGCACGTCCTTCGCGCACTCGGCCAGGAAGTCCGGGTCCGACAGCAGCCGCAGCACGAGCTTCGCCGGGTCGACCGGCGGCCACATCGCCTTGACCGCCGCCTTCACCGGCTGCGAGCGGGCCACCGCGTCCTGCACCCGGTCGTCCGGCGCCTCGCCCGACTCCTCCATCCGCACCAGCACCGCGTGCGCGATGCGCTGCGGGAGCGCCTCGGCGGCGGCCCCGTAGCGGATGTCACGCGCCATCAGTTCTCTGACCAGCTCTTCGAGTTCGTAGGCGGGCACCCGCCAGCGGCGGGAACCGCGCACCACGACGACCGGCTCGGTGGGCACCGTGATGCCCGGCCCGCACCGCGCGCCGCAGCACCTCCGCCATCCGGGCGTCGCCCTTGATGCCGGCCGACCGCGCGGAGTCGGCGCCGCGCACCTGGACATGGGCCACCAGGTCGTCGACGGTGGCCTGCTTGACGTGCAACTCGCCCAGCGCGGGCAGCACCTGCTCGATGTAGTGCAGGAAGGAGCTGTTCGGGCCCGACCACCAGCGTGCCGGTGCGCGCCAGGCGCTCCCGGTGCGCGTACAGCAGATACGCCACCCGGTGCAGGCCGACCGCGGTCTTCCCGGTGCCGGGGGCGCCCTGTACGCAGACCGTGCCGCCGATGCCCGAGCGCACGATCTCGTCCTGCTCGGGCTGGATGGTGGCGACGATGTCGCGCATCGGACCGACACGCGGGCGCTCGATCTCCGTCTGGAGCAGCTTGCTGGTCGTCTCCTGCTCGGTCGGCGTCGGTGAGGTGCTCGTCCTCGTACGCGGTCAGGTCGCCGCCGGTGTAGCCGAAGCGGCGGCGCAGTGCCACGTCCAGCGGGTTCTTGCGGGACGCCCGGTAGAAGGGCTGGGAGACCGGGGCGCGCCAGTCGATGACCATCGGGTCGCCGTCGCCGTCGTGCACATGGCGGCGCCCGATGTAGAACCGCTCGCCCTCCGCGCCTTCCGCCGACTCGGCGCCCGGCGCGTGGTGTAGTCGAGCCGGCCGAAGAACAGCGGGGTGTGCGCGAGGTCGGCGAGCGCTTCGATGCGCGCCTCGATCTGGCGTTGCAGCACCTCCGCGTTGACCCAGTTCGCGGTCACGTCGCGGATGTCGAGGGACTCCGCGTCCGCTCGCATGGCGCGCAGCGCGGTACGGGAGGCGGCCAGGTGGGAGCGCTCCCGGTCGAGGGGACCGGGGTCGGTGGTCGGGGTGGACACGGTGCGAATGCCTCCGGCGGTACGCAGGACGAAGCCCAGCGGGTCCGCGGGCGGGCAGGCCGCCGCGCGACCGCTGTGGCCTGATGGCGGTGCGACTCGGATACCGACCGGTTTCCGTCCGGGCGGCGCCCCCGGCTCCGCGTACGCGCGGTCGGCCCGGAGGATGGCAAGACGCGCGATCCTACGCCGCCGCGCCACCGGGCGCGAACCGTTTTCCCGCCGCCCGGCCGCGCCCGCCCCCGGCGGACCCTGACCGGCTCCCCGAGGAAACCCTGGGTGACCCCCGGGAAACCCCCTCGGTGCCCCGTAGACCGGGAGAGGTAGCGGCCGGGCACGGCGATCATCCTGTCGGTCGATGCGTCGCGGCCCGGAGAAACCTACTTTGGACACATGGCTACCAATACGCTCAATCCGATCAGAGGCAGCACCGCCTCCTCGGCCGTGCCCGCCCCGCGCTCGCCCGGTGCGCCACCGGGCCGCGGCCGGTCGGCGGCCGACGACGCCGCCCTTCCGCCTCCCCGCCACCGCCTCGGCGACCTGCTGCGCGCCATCGGGGTGTTCGCCGACACCGCCTTCCGGGTCGTCGTCCTGGGCACGGACGGCACTCGGCAGCCCGATCCCCCCGGCGGCATACCCCGGCAAAGCCACCCGGATCGCTGAGAAAGAACAACCGAGCGTGATCAAGGTGCCTGCGGGTAGGGTTCGCCGCCGGAGCAGCGGATGGCGAGCGGAGGCCGGGCACCGTGAGTACGACTACCGCCCTGCGCGGGTCGGCGCAGGCCGATCCGCCCCCACTTCGGATGTCGCTCGCCGCCGCGCCACGCCGCCCACTGGTCCTCGCCACCTCGTTGCTGCTCGTCTCGCTGACCGCGTACGCCGTCGTCGGGCTGGCCCTGCGCTTCCAGATGGTCGACGCGGTGGTGTACCGCGCGGAAGGGCTGGCCGCCGCCTCCGGGCACGGGCTGTACGACCTGCGGGTGACCCGGTGGCACCTGCCGGCCACCTACCCGCCGTTCGCCGCGATCTTGTTCGTGCCGACCTCCTGGCTGCCGATGGACGTCCTGCGCGTCGCGGCCACCGAGGTCAACGTCGTACTGCTCGGACTCTTCGCCCACCTGTCCTTCCGGTTCGCCGGCCGGCCGCGGCGCGCAGAGATGCGGCCGATATGGCTGATGGTGGCGGTCGCGCTCGGGCTGTGGATCGAGCCGGTCTACCAGACGCTGATCTTCGGGCAGGTCAACCTCGCGCTCGCCTGCCTCGTGCTGTGGGACCTGTCCCGGCCGGACGGCGCGCGCGGCAAGGGCATCGGCATCGGCATCGCCGCCGGGATCAAGCTCACCCCCGCGTTCTTCGCGCTCTACCTGCTGGCGTCCGGCAGGTTCCGGGCGGCCGCGGTGGCCGCCGGGTCGTTCGCCGTGACGGCGGCCGTGGGGTGGTTCGCGCTGCCGGGCGCCAGCGTCGACTACTGGACCAAGGAGGTCTTCGACACCACGCGGGTCGGCAAGGTCTGGATAGTCGACAACCAGTCGTTGCAGGGGATGTTCGCCCGGATGCTGCACACCACGGCGCCGGGCGGGTGGTGGATGGCGGTCGCGGGGCTCACCGCGGCGGCCGGACTGGCCGTCGCGGCCGCCGCGTCCCGGCGCGGGCTTGAGACCTGGGGTGTGCTGTGCGCGGCGGTCACCGCCCTGCTGGTCTCGCCGATCAGCTGGACCCACCACTGGGTGTGGTGCGTGCCGCTGATCATCGTGCTGGCCGCCGAGGCCCGCCGGGTGACATGGCGCAGGGTCGCGGTCGGCGCGGTGGTGGCCGCCTTCTGCGCGCGCACCATGTGGCTGGAGCACCGCCCCGGCTGGTACGTCCTGGATCTGCCCTGGTGGCATCAGCCGCTGCTGTCGCCCTATCCGCTGATGGGCCTGGTCTTCCTGGCCGTGGCCGCGCTACGGGTGCGGGCGCGCGGCAGACGCCTGGCCGGGCTGCCCCGCCTCCTGCCGCCCGCCCGGCTTCCCTGGCGCCCGGCCGCCGTAGCGGCCGAGCCCCGCGGTCACACGTCGTCGCCGGCCAGCACGTCGTCGGCGTCGACGATGCGGTAGGCGTACCCCTGCTCGGCGAGGAAACGCTGGCGGTGCGCGGCGAAGTCCTGGTCGACGGTGTCGCGGGCGACCACCGAGTAGAACCGGGCCTCGTGGCCGTCGGCCTTCGGGCGCAGCACCCGGCCGAGGCGCTGGGCCTCCTCCTGGCGTGAGCCGAAGGTGCCCGAGACCTGGATGGCGACGGTCGCCTCCGGCAGGTCGATGGAGAAGTTGGCGACCTTGGAGACCACCAGCACCCCGATCTCGCCCTGCCGGAACGCCTCGAAGAGCTTCTCGCGCTGCGCGTTGGAGGTCTCGCCCTTGATGACCGGGGCGTCCAGATGCTCGCCGAGCTCGTCGAGCTGGTCGATGTACTGCCCGATGACCAGCGTCTGCTGGCCGTGGTGGCGGCGCACCAGCGCCTCGGTGACCTTCCGCTTGGTCGCCGTCGTCGCGCAGTAGCGGTACTTCTCCTCCGCCTCGGCGGTCGCGTACGCCAGGCGCTCGGCGTCGGTGAGGTTGACCCGCACCTCGACGCAGTCGGCGGGCGCGATGTAGCCCTGCGCCTCGATCTCCTTCCACGGCGCGTCGAAGCGCTTGGGCCCGATGAGCGAGAAGACGTCGGACTCCCGGCCGTCCTCGCGCACCAGGGTCGCGGTCAGCCCCAGCCGGCGGCGCGCCTGGAGGTCGGCGGTGAACTTGAAGACCGGCGCGGGCAGCAGGTGCACCTCGTCGTAGACGATCAGCCCCCAGTCCCGCGAGTCGAACAGCTCCAGGTGCGCGTAGACGCCCTTGCGGCGGGTGGTCAGCACCTGGTAGGTGGCGATGGTGACCGGGCGGATCTCCTTGCGGGTGCCGCTGTACTCGCCGATCTCGTCCTCGGTCAAGCGTGGTGCGCTTGACCAGCTCGTGCTTCCACTGGCGGGCCGAGACCGTGTTGGTGACCAGGATCAGCGTGGTGGCCTTGGCCTCCGCCATCGCACCGGCGCCGACCAGCGTCTTGCCCGCGCCGCACGGCAGGACCACCACGCCCGAGCCGCCGTGCCAGAACCCCTCGACGGCCTGCTTCTGGTACGGGCGCAGCGCCCAGTCGTCCTGGCGCAGCTCGATCGGGTGCGCCTCGCCGTCCACGTAGCCGGCCAGGTCCTCGGCCGGCCAGCCGAGCTTCAGCAGCACCTGCTTGATCTGCCCGCGCTCGGAGGGGTGCACCGCGACGGTGTCCGCGTCGATCCGGGTGCCGACCAGCGGGTGCACCTTCTTGGAGCGCAGCACCTCCTCGAGCACCGGGCGGTCGGTGGTGTCCAGCACCAGGCCGTGGGTGGGGTGCTTGAGCAGCCGCAGCCGGCCGTAGCGCGACATGGTCTCGGCCACGTCGATCAGCAGCGCGTGCGGCACCGGGTAGCGGGAGAACTCCACCAGCGCGTCGACGACCTGCTCGGCGTCATGGCCGGCCGCCCGCGCGTTCCACAGGCCCAGCGGAGTCACCCGGTAGGTGTGGATGTGCTCCGGCGCGCGCTCCAGCTCGGCGAACGGCGCGATGGCCCGACGGCACTCGTCGGCCTGCGGGTGGTCCACCTCCAGCAGCAGGGTTTTGTCGCTCTGGACGATGAGGGGTCCGTTCACGCCGGGGCCCTTCCGCTCGTTCGGCTTCGTGGAGACAAGCATCCAGTGTCGCCCATCCCGGGACCTCCTCGGCATTCCGCCCGGTTACCGGGGTAGGTGACCGCGCAGTCGTCGTCCCACCGGAAAGAGGGGGGTCGTCGTGACCCGGATCGCGGCACTGCGTAAGAAGTTCGCCGCCCTGCGCTCGGCGGGGGCAGTCAAAAGGAGCCGCAGCCCGGCGCGGCGGACGTCCAAGGCCACCACCAAGAGTGGGACGAAGCGCCGTCCCACCGCCAAACGCACCGGTAGTACCAAACGCACCGGTGCTACCAAGCGCCCGGCGAAGCGCCCCGCGAAGAAGGCACTCGCCGGGCTGACCGGCCGGCGCCCCGCTCGGCGCCCGTCGCAGGCCGCCGAGCCGGACCGGAAGGGCCCGCTGACCGGGGTGGCCAGGGGGGCGCTGATGCTGGTCGCGTTCATCGGCATGGTGCTCTTCGCGATCGTCCTGGCGAAGCTCACCCTGGTGCCGTCCCCCGCCTCCGCCGCGCTCGTGCACGCCAACTTCCACCCCGGCTCCTCGATCCGCGCCTACGTGGACCAGCCCGCGTTCCGCGACACCATCAAGCAGATCGGCGGGAACGTGGTGCTGGGCGTGCCGTTCGGGCTGCTGATGCCGGTGCTCTTCCCGCGCACCCGCGGCCTGGTGCGGGTCGTCCTGGTCACCGCGCTGGTGATGCTGTGCGTGGAGGTGGCCCAGGGGACGCTGGTCAAGGGCCGTGCCTTCGACATCGACGACGTCATCCTCAACACCTTCGGCGCGCTGCTCGGCTACGTGTTCGTCGGCCGCCGGCTGGGCCGCTCGGTGCATCCGCGCCGCCACCACTGGTGGCAGCGGCGGACCGCCTCCTCCTCCGGTACGGGCTGAGGGCACGGGCTGAGCGGGTCCCGCCCGGGGTCAGGGCACCTCGTCGGCGAGCTCGCCGACGCCGGTGATCCGGTGCAGCGCGTACCGGCGGACCTCCTCGGCGGTGTGGTCGTAGGCGGTGACGAATCCACCCTCGACCCGGACCGGTTCGATCACCCGCTGGGTGGCGGCGCCGTCCGCGTTGACGTAGCCGATCCACAGGGCCGCACCCGTCAGCACGGCCGCCTGCACGGTGGCCAGGGTCTCGGCGGACGTGGTGCGCGGCGGGCGCGCTCCGGAGTACGCCGGTCCGCGCGACGCGTCGGGGGCGGCCGGCGCGCGGACCGCGGTGGCCGCCCGGTCGCCCGCCCGGATCGCCTTGACGGCGGCCGTAAGCAGCCGGTCCTCCGGCACCGGCGGGCCGTCGGGCACCGGCACCGGCGCGGCGCGCGGCGGGGTGCGGTAGGCGTCGGCCCGGGTGATCAGCACGTCCCCGTCGGCGGACTCGGCGGCCGGGGCGAAGCCCATCGCCCGTAGCCGCTCCAGCAGCACCCCGGGCGCCGCCTGGGCGGCCAGCACGGTCGGCGCGAGCCGGCGCAGGCCCAGCCCCGCCGAGCGCCGGTCGGCCAGGATCTCCGCGAGCTGCGCGTCGTCGTCGCAGCGCAGGTACGCCGAGGCGGCGCCCACCCGCAGATGGCCGTGGCGGCGCGCCACGTCGTCGACCAGGTAGCTCAGCGGCTGCGGCACCGGAGTGCGGGAGTGCGCGGTCAGGAAGGTGTGCAGATCGTCCGCGGTGCGCCCGGCGTCCAGCGCACGGCGCACCGACGCCGGCGTGAACCGGTAGACCGTCGCGCCCCCCTTGGACTCCACGTCCGCCGCCACCCCGAGGAACTCCGCCAGCGGCGCGCGCAGCGGCCCCGGCGCGACGGCGGTCAGGTCCGCCTGGAGCAGCACGTGGTCCAGTGGTTCCGGCAGCAGCCCCGACAGCCCCTCGGCGGCCCGGGCCGCGGCGACGGATCGTTCCGCCGAGCCCCGGCGCGCACCACCCGGCGCGTCCTTGCCCTCCAGCAGCTCCCGCGCGTACGACGCCAGCGCGCCACGCCCGGTCACCCCGAGCAGTTCCGCCTCCTGAAGCGTCCAGCCCACCAACCGCGCCCGCAGCTCGTCGGGGCCGCCCGCACCCCGCTGCGGGCGCTCCCAGCGCAGCCGGGCCAGCAGCGTCTCCGCGGACGCCGAGGTGCCTTCCGGCAGATCCGCCAGCAACTCCAGCACCCGGCGCCGGGCCTGCGGCGCCATCGAACGGTCCAGGTCGGGCCCGAGGGCGGACAGCGTGCGCCCCTTGGTGTCCCGGCCGCCGACCAGCCCGGCCGTGCGGGTCGCCGGCAGCCACGCGGCCACCAGCGCCGCCCACCGGTCGGCGGTCGACAGCGGCAGCCACGCGTCGTACGCCGGGGTCGGCGCGAACACCTCGTCCGCCTCGCCGTCCGAGGCCAGCAGTCCGGCGCCGTAGGCGAGCTCCATCCAAAAGGCCGCGTGCGGCTCGGTGATGTCCACGGCCGCCGCGGTCCGCTTCAGGTCCCGCACGCTCACCCCGCCCGCCCGCAGCACCTGCGGCCCGCCGGTCTGCCACTCCTTGAGCAGCTCCTCGACGGTGCGTATCGCGGTGAACGCCTCACCGGCGGCCGTCGCGTCCACGGTCTCCGCGCTGTGGAGCGCCAGCGGCTCGACGGGCGGCGGCAGCGGCTCCGGCACGCGGTGCGCGCGCCCGCCGCGCAGATGCAGCGCGACCTCGCGGGGGAGCACCACGTTGTGCGCCCCGGCGGGCAGCAGCAGGCCGCGGGCGAGCAGCCACTGCACCGGGGTGGCGGCGTCGGCGGCGCGCACCGCGGCGGCGGCCTGCGCCACCTCCCCGTAGGGCGGGCCCCACACCAGCTTGTCCAGCACCGCTCCGGTGCCCTGCGGCGCGCCCTGAAGCAGCGCGGTCATCCGCGCGCGGTCGCCGAACAGCGTCCGCAGCGCCGCGACCGCGCTCACCGGGTCGTGGGTGGCGGGCAGTCCGGCGTCGGCCAGGATCTCCTGGAGGCGGCCGGGCGACATGCCCGCGGTGGCCTCGGCCGCGGACGGTCCCAGTCCGGTCGGCGACGGCGCGGAGGCGGAGGGGGCCAGCAGGTCGCGGGCGGTACGCACCAGCCGCAGCCGGTCCTCGCCGCCCCACACCAGCGCGTTCGTCCTCAGCGCCGCGACCGCGTCCGGCAGCGCGGCGCGCACCGCAGCGGCCGCCTCGTCGCCCGCGTCCCCGGCCATCAGCCCGAGCAGGGTGTCGTAGGAGCAGGGGTCGGCCGCCACCGCCAGCGCCTCGGCGGTCTGCACGGTGAAGCGGTCCAGCCGTTCCAGCGCGCGGACGGCCGAGGCGCGGGTGCCGGCCCGGGTGGCCAGTTGCGTGAGGTCGTTGGGCACCGGGCTCACCAGGTCGGGTCGCACCCGCAGCAGCGCGGCGACCGCCTCGTCACCTCGGGCCCGCAGGTCCTCCGCGAGGGTGCGCGGGGACGAGCCGGTGCCCTGTGGTCCGGTACCGGTGGAATATTCGGCCACGTACTCCTCCCGCATCCGTTCGCCGGTCATCCGTCCCACATTAGGCCCTGAGCGCCTGATCGTGGTGTGCGGCCGCGTTCGCTGCGCCGGGCGGGCCCGCGCCTGTACCGTCAACGAGGCGCCGACGCAGGGACATTGGGTGGTGGGCCGATGGGAATCGAGAGCGACAAGCTCGTGTACGACTATCTGAGCAAGGTCGGTGACCTCGCTCAGACCTCGCTGCCCGCCGCGCAACGCGTGCGGCTGGTCACCCGGCTGCGCGACGACATCGACAAGGCGCGCGGCAAGGGCGCGGGCGACAGTCCGGCCGCGGTGCGGCGGATACTCGGCAAGCTCGGCACCCCGGGCGAGGTGATCGAGGCGGCGGCCGGCTCGCGGTCCGGCCCGGCGTCCGGCGAGTCCTGGCCGGCTCCCGAGCCGCAGCCCGCCCCCCGGCCCACGCCGCCGCCACCCGCCGCACCGCCGTCGGCCGGGCCGCAGGTGCCCTCGTCCCCGCCGGCCGCCGAACAGCCGGCCGCGCCGATGGCCGGCCCGATGGCGGGCCCCGGCATGGAGTGGTGGCGGGCGGGCCCGGCGGAACCGGGCGCGCGGACCAACGAGATCCTGGGCGCGGGCTGGACCGGCGGTCTGATCATGCCGGAGTTCGAGCCGCCCGCCGCCCCGGCCGCGGAGGGCGAGGACGAGGGCGGCGAGTCCGGTGAGGGGACCGAACAGGCGACCGGGGACAGCCTCGCCAAGCCGCGTCGGCGGGGTCTGCCGCGGATGCCGCGCCTGCTGTCACGACGCCGCCCGGCACCGGCGGCGCAGGAGGACGCCGGGCAGGGCGGCCGCAGGCGGTTGCCCGCCGGGCCGATGGAACTGCTGGCCGCACTGGTGCTGGTGGCGGGCGCGGTGTTCGGCAACGCCATCGTGCTCATCGCGGGCTGGCTGCTGGCGTACACCACGCGCGGGATCAGCCGTAACGAGGCGAAGTTCGCGGCGCTCGGCGTGCCGGGGGTGGTCACCATCTTCGCCATGATCTGGCTGTGGGGGCGCACCGCCGGGCACTGGGGCAGCCGGTTGTCCCCCGACCAGTTCGGCGCCACGCTCTCCTCCGACGTCCCCACGCTCATCCGGGTCGCCGCCGTCGCCTCCGCGCTCTACCTGGTGTGGCGCGGCGTGCTGCGGCGCCGGTGAGCCGCGGTGCGGCGAAGCCGTTTGTTCACCGGGACGAAGGCATTCGTCAACCGGCGCTGGTATCAATGGGTGTCATGGCCACCCACCCCCTGACGGTCGGTTTCGACCTCGACATGACGCTGATCGACTCCCGCCCCGGCATCAAGGCGGCGTACGACCGGCTTGCCCGGGAGACGGGCACCTTCATCGACTCGGAGCTGGCCATCACCCGGCTCGGACCGCCGCTGGAGGAGGAGTTGGCCAACTGGTTCGCGGCGGAGGACGTCCCCGCCACGGCCGACCGCTACCGGGCGCTGTACGTGGACCACGCGATCACCCCCTCACCGGCGATGGCCGGCGCGCGGGAGGCGATCGAGGCGGTGCGGCGGGCCGGCGGGCGGTCCGTGGTGGTGACCGCCAAGCACCAGCCGAACGCTCAGCTGCACTTGGACCACGTGGGGATACGTCCCGACGCGCTCGTCGGCTGGCTGTGGGCGGAGGCCAAGGCAGCGGCGCTGCGTGAGCACGGCGCGGCGGTGTACGTCGGCGACCATGTCGGCGACGTGCGCGGGGCGCGGACCGCGGGGGTGCTGTCGGTCGCGGTGACGACCGGGCCGTGCGACGGGGCGGAGTTGCGCGCCGAGGGCGCCGACGTGGTGCTGTCGGACCTGACGGAGTTCCCCGGCTGGTTCGAGGGGTACGCCGCCGACTACGCGGAGGCGGCGTCGCGGGTGTGACGTCGCTGGGCGCGTGCGGAGCGCAGCAGACCGGCCAGCGCGAGGGCGAAGCCCACGGCCATCAGCATGCAGACGAAATAGGCCACGGTGGGCAGTGGCCGGTCGCCGATGAACAGCGGGGTCATGGTGGCGAGCGTCGCGACCGCGCCAATGATGAACACGATCGCGCCGATCCGTACGAGCAGGTCGCCGGGCTTCCGGGTTTCGTTGGTCATCTCAATAGGGTAGGTCTCGTCAGAGGCGCCGCGGATGGGGCCGGGGCGTCTTGTCAGTAGCGTCCTGACCATTAGCCTGGTGACAGGCGGGTCATCCATGGCCCGCTGCACTGCTGTCCGGCGCCTTCCAGCGTCCGGTCCGGGCTTGTCCGGTGCGGTGCCATCAGGGATTTCTCAAGTGACGAGGACGAGGTCGGACGTGCCTACCGGCAAGGTCAAGTGGTTCAACAGCGAGAAGGGCTTCGGCTTCCTCTCCCGCGACGACGGCGGCGACGTCTTCGTGCACTCGTCCGTACTCCCCGCCGGAGTGGATGCGCTCAAGCCCGGACAGCGCGTGGAGTTCGGTGTCGTCGCAGGCCAGCGCGGTGATCAGGCCCTCTCGGTGAGTGTCCTCGACCCGGCCCCCTCGGTTGCCGCCGCCCAGCGCCGCAAGCCCGACGAACTGCTGCCGATCGTGCAGGACCTGACCACGCTGCTCGAAGAGGTCGCCCGGTCGCTCCAGCGCGGCCGCTACCCCGAGAAGGCGCACGGCCGGAAGATCGCCGGTGTGCTGCGCGCGGTCGCCGACCAGTTGGACGTCTGACCTGTTGACCTGCTGAATCATCCGGTGATCACACTGGGAACCCGAGTGCGTCAGGGCCGAGGGAAGGCACCAGTCCCTCGGCCGCCGCACGGGTGAGCAGCCCGCGCACCGCCGCGTAGCCGTCCTCGCCCAGGTTCGTCGGTGAACTCGTTGACGTACAGCCCGATGTGCTGGTCGGCGACCGACCGGGTCCATCTCCTGCGAGTGCGCGAGCACGTACTCGCGCGAGGCCGCCGGGTCGTCCCACGCCACGCGCACCGAAGCCCGGGCCGCGTCGGCGAGCCGGCGCAGCGTGTCGTCGCCCAGCGAGCGCTTGGCGATGATCGCGCCGAGCGGGATGGGCAGCCCGGTGGTCCGCTCCCAGTGCTCGCCCATGTCGGCGAGGCAGGTGCAGTCCGTAGTCGCGGTACGTGAAGCGGGCCTCGTGGATCACCAGCCCCGCGTCCACCCGGCCGTCGCGCACCGCGGGCATGATCTCGTGGAACGGCAGCACCACGATCGCGCCGACCCCGCCGGGCACCTCGGTCGCCGCCCACAGCCGGAACAGCAGATACGCGGTCGAGCGCTCGCTCGGCACCGCGACCGTCGCGCCCGCCAGGTCCTTCGCCGAGCCGCCGTCCCTGGTCAGCACCAGCGGCCCGCAGCCGCGGCCCAGCGCGCCGCCGCACGGCAGCAGCGCGTACTCGTCGAGCACCCAGGGCAGCACCGCGTAGGAGACCTTGAGGACGTCGAACTCACCGCGCTCGGCCATGCCGTTGGTGACGTCGATGTCGGCGAACGTCACCTCCAGCTCGGGCGCGCCGGGCAGCAGGCCGTGCGCCCAGGCGTGGAAGATGAACGTGTCGTTGGGGCAGGGCGAGTACGCGATCCGGAGCGGGGCACTCATCGGCTGCGGCTCTCTCCAGTCTTCTCCAGTACGGGCACCAGCAGGCGGAAGGCGTCCGCCAGCGCGGCCAGCGCCTCGCCGATCCGCCAGGCGGCACGGTCGCGCGGGCCGACCGGGTTGGAGACCGCGCGGAGTCTCCAGCACCGGCACGCCGTGGGCGGCGGCGGCCTCGGCCACCCCGAATCCCTCCATCGCCTCGGCCAGCGCGTCAGGGTGACGATCGGTCAGCTCCGCGGCGCGGGCCGCGGTTCCGGTGACCGTCGAGACGGTCAGCACGGTGCCGAGCGCCGCACCCGTCGACGCGGCGACGGCTCGCGACAGTTCGGCCGGCGGCAGGCGGCGCACCGTCCCGAAGCCCAGCTCCGTGACGGGCACGAAGCCCTCGGGGGTCTGCGCGCCCAGGTCGGCGGCGACGATCGCGTCCGCGACGACGAGGGAGCCGACCGGCGCGCCCGGCTGGAAACCGCCGCCGATCCCCGCCGAGACCACCAGGCCGTAGGGTTCGCCGGCCGCCTCGGCGGCGCTCAGCGCGCTCGCCGCCCCGGCCGCCGCCGCGGCGGGTCCGACACCGGCCGCCAGCAGGTCGGCGGTGCCGTGGCCGCCCAGCGGCAGCCGCAGCGCGGTCAGGCCGGCGGCCAGCGGGTGCTGGAGTCCGGTGTTGGCGTCCCCGGCCGCGTCGCCGTCCTCCGCGCTCAGACCGCGCGCGACGGCGTCCCGCTCGGCGGCGACCGCGGTCACCACCAGCAGGCGGCACAGGGGCACGGAGGGGGTCAGTTGGCCAGCTCCAGCTTGAACTGCCAGACGCCCACCACGGTGTTGGCGCTGCCGTCCGCGGTCTCCACGAGGTTGAGCGTGGCGGTCTTCGAGGTCTGCCCGGTCGAACCGTCGACGAAGAACTGCGACCCGCCGTAGGTGCGGTAGGTCTCCTTGATCACGTCGGACTTCTGGCCGCTGCTGGTCGCCACGTACCAGCCCTTGTCCGCCATGGCCGGGTCCACCCCGAGGTGGAACTCGTCGAACGAGTGGATCTTGACGACCTTCCCGCCGTCCTTGCGGAGGCAGCCCTGCAGATCGCCCTGGCCCAACTGCTTGCCGTCGTGGTAGCAGGAGGCCTCGGTGTGCACCGAGGTCTTGCCGACGGTGACGGTCGCCAGCGGCGTCGGCTTCGTGCAGGCGGAGAGGGCGAACAGCCCAAGGGCAACCGCGCCCACGGCGGCGGCACAGCGGCGAATGGTCATGACGCGAGGCTACCTGGCGTCGCTGGTCACGCCGCGCGCGGGTGCGGCGAGCCGTGTCGCGCGGCGGCCAGCAGACCGCGCGCGGTGAACGCCACGCCGACGGCGATCACCCCGGCCCCGACCGACAGCCCCCACACGCCGTTCAGCGGCAGGATGATGCCGATCCCGCCGCCCACCACCCAGGCCAACTGCAACACCGTCTCGGAGCGGGCGAACGCCGAGGTGCGCACCGACTCCGGCACGTCGCGCTGGATGCAGCGCGTCCAGCGACAGCTTGCCCATCGCCTGGGTGAGGCCGGTCACCGACGCGGCGATGGCCACCGCGACCACCCCGTAGGCCACCGCGGTGAACACCAGGGTGCCCAGCACCACGAACTGCACCGTGGTGATGATCAGTTCGGGCGCCCGGGTCCGCAGCCACGACCCCAGCACGTTCCCGAACGCGTTCCCGCCGCCCGCCGCCACGGCCACCAGCCCGAGCGAGAAGGCCGGACTCAGGCCGCCCACCGGATGCTCGCGCAACATGAACGCCAGGAAGAAGGTGAGCAGCCCGGAGATCCCGCGCAGCCCGCAGTTCGCCTGCAACGCGTACAGCACCGAGGAGCCGACGGTACGCAGCCCCGGCCGCCGGACCGTCTTGTCCACCGGCTCCGCCGTCTCCACGTCGGCGTGCAGCACCGCCTTGCGCTCGCCCTTGGCCGAGTCGACGTTGTGCGGCAGCGAGAAGCACGCCAGCGCGCCGATCGCGAAGATCACGAACGCCCCGTACAGCGGCCACCCGGGACCGATCAGATGCAGCAGCCCGCCCACCGGTGCCGCCACCGCCGTCGACAGCAGCCCCGACAGCGTCATCCGGGAGTTCGCCTTGACCAGCGAGATACGCGGTGGCAGCAGGCGCGGCACGACGGCGCTGCGCACCACGCCGTTCGCCTTCGACGCCACCAGCACGCCCAGCGCCGCCGGGTACAGCTTCAGACTGCCGGTGGAGACCACCGTGGCCATCGACCACGCCAGCACCGCCCTGGCCATCATCGATCCGGCCATCGCCGCCCGCCTGCCGTGCGGGATCCGGTCGAGCAACGGTCCGATCACCGGCGCCAGCAGCGTGAACGGCGCCATCGTGATCAGCAGGTACAGCGCCACCCGGTCCCTGGCCTCGCCCGTGGGCACCGAGAAGAACACCGTGCTGGCGAGCGCGATGGTGATCATCATGTCACCGGCCGAACTGATGGCCTGCAACTCCAGCAGCTTCGCCAGCCCGGTCTCCCCGGCGCCCTGCGCGTGCGACATACGGCGGATCAGCGAGCTCACGCCACGCCCGCAGCGGCTGACGCCACGCGCGACGGAGCGCCCGGCCCGGCGAACGGGCCCGGCTGCCCCGGAGGTCCGGACGGCTCCCACGTTTGGCATCCTCCCCCCATTCATGGCAAGGCGGCATCCATTTCGGCCCCCTACCCCGGCATGTCGCGCGGATGCCCCACCAGGAGGCCCGCGAAGGCCGGTGGCCGGACCCCCGACTTCCCGCATTGACCGCGGACGGGTAGCGTGCGTCACGCGCAGCCGACGACGTTTCTCGCAGCGCGTGCCCGGCCGGTCCCGCAGAATGGGTAACGAAGGCCAGGTGCGTCCGAGGACGGCCCGGGTGGGTACGTCGACGCGGTCCCCAGGTCCGCTCCGTACCGCCCGCCCAATCGTCCGGTCGGCGCGCTCGTGCGACTGCGTAGGAGAGAATCGATTCTTGTGAGTGCTGCGATGCGAAGCCGGACAGCGGACCGCCTGTGCGCCGAGGCGGTCGATCTTGCCCGCTCGGCGGCCGAGGAGACCGCCGGGGTGGAGGTCGTCGGCGAGTATCTCGGGGCGATCGCCGAGGGAGACCGCGTGGTCACGCACTCCTTCGCCTGCGAGGACCCCGCCTACCGCGGCTGGCGGTGGGCCGTCACCGTCGCCCGCGCCTCCCGCGCGAAACTCGTCACCGTCGACGAGGCGGTCCTGCTGCCCGACGCGGGGGCGCTGCTCGCGCCGGAGTGGGTGCCGTGGAGCGAACGCCTGCGCCCCGGCGACATGGGCCCCGGCGACCTGCTGCCCACCGAGGCGGACGACCTGCGCCTGGAACCCGGCTGGCTCGCGGACGACGAGCCGGCCGAGCCGGTGGTCGCCGAATCCGACGACGCGGAGCCCGCCGGCGCTGCCGAGTCGGTGAACGATGCCGCCGTGCCGGTCACCCCGCCGGCCCGGGACCGGCTGGCCGCCCTCGCCGAGGAACTCGGGCTGCGCCGTGCGCGGGTCCTGTCCCGCTTCGGGCTGCACACCGCGGCCGACCGCTGGGACGAGACGTTCGGCCCCAAGACGCCGATGGCGCAGGCGGCGCCCGCGCAGTGCGACTCGTGCGGGTTCCTCGTTCCCATCACGAGTTCGCTCCGCCAGGCGTTCGGGATCTGCGCCAACGAGTTCAGCCCGGCGGACGGGCGGGTCGTCTCGCTCGCCTACGGGTGCGGGGGGCATTCGGAGGCGGCGGTCATGCCGGTTCCGGTGCGGCCGGCTCCGCCGGTTCTGGACGAACTGAGCGCGGAGCCGCTGCGCTGAGCTGTTCGCCGGCCTCGGGTCTGTCGTGGGTCGGGGGCGCGCCGGGGTGGGTCCTTGTGGACCGCATATTTTCGAGCCCCGCCGAACCTGACATGCCCTGCCTGGTAGGACACGGGGCTCGCAAATACACGTAAGTGTCCACAAGAACCCACCCCGGCGCGCCCCCTCCGGTCCATCCGCCTCAGCCGCGCGAAGGTCGCGGGAGGGGGTGGGGTTGCGCGCCCCCTCCGGTCCATCCACGCGAGGGGGTGGGGCTGCCCGCCCCTCAGGCCCACCCCCCGCCCGTTCGCGTGAGGGGGCGGGGTGGGGTGGGGCTTTCCCGCCCCTTCCCGTGCTGCGCCCAAGGGTCCGGCTACGTGAGGGGGTGGGGCGGGGTGGGTTCTTGTGGACTTTGTCGAGTATTTGTGAGCCCCGTATCAGGCCAGGCAGGGCATGTCACGGGGAGGCGGGGCTCGTAAATACGTTGTCCACAAGGAGCCGCCCCGCCCCGCCCCCGACCCCACGGCCGGGTCGGCGGGTGTGCGCCGCAGGCGATAGCGTCTGCCCGGAGCAGAGCGGCCCGGATCCGACCGAAGGAGATCACCGTGAGCGGTGCAGTGGTGACCCGGCAAGCGGTCGGCGGGGCTGATCCGTTCGGCGTGGCGCGGTTGCGGCGCAGCGTGCTGGACGCCTGGACGGCGTCACCGGCCCGGTTCCGGGAGGACGCCAACGCCGAGGAGGACCTGGCGCTCGGCGGCTACCGGGATCGCCTGGTCATCGAGCTGGCGCAGAACGCCGCCGACGCCGCCGTGCGCGCCGGTGTCGCGGGACGGCTCTCGCTGACGCTGCGCGACGGCGTGCTGGTCGCCTCGAACACCGGCGCACCGCTGGACGCCGCGGGCGCGGAATCGTTGTCGACGCTGCGCGCCTCGGCCAAGCGGGGCGACGACGCCGTCGGGCGCTTCGGCGTGGGGTTCTCCGCGGTGATCGCGGTCAGTGATGAGCCGGCGGTGGTCGGGCGCACCGGAGGCGTGCGGTGGTCGCTGACGGAGGCCCGGGAGCTGGCGCGGGAGGCGGCGGCGGGCAACGCCGGGCTGGAAGAGGAGTTGCGCCGCCGGGACGGCCACGTGCCGCTGCTGAGGCTGCCGCTGCCGGCCGAGGGCACCGCGCCACAGGGGTATGACACGGCGGTCGTGCTGCCGCTGCGGGACGGCGCCGCGGGCGATCTCGTGGAGCGGCTGCTGGCCGGGATCGACGACGCGCTGCTGTTGACGCTGCCGGGACTGGCTGAGGTCGTGGTGGAGACACCGGGCGGCGTAAGGACGTTGACGCAGCGTCAGGTCGACGGGGACGTGGTCGTCGATGACAGCGCCGGCGGGGCGACCCGGTGGCGGGTGCGCAGCGCGGGTGGCGCGCTGGAGCCGGCGTTGCTGGAGGACCGGCCGGTGGAGGAGCGGCTGCGGCCGGCGTGGTCGGTGACGTGGGCGGTGCCGGTGGACGCCGAGGGCGCGCCGCAGCGGCCGCGTACCGCGCCGGTGGTGCACGCGCCGACGCCGACGGACGAGCCGTTGGGGCTGCCGGCGTTGCTGATCGCGTCGTTCCCGTTGGATCCGACCCGGCGCCATGTCGCGGCGGGGCCGCTGGCCCGGTTCGTGGCGGAGCGTGCCGCCGAGGGTTATGTGGAGTTGCTGGCCGACTGGCGGCCGGTGGGTGTGGGGATCGTCGATCTGGTCCCCGGGCCGCTGGGCAAGGGCGAGTTGGACGCCGATCTGCGCCGGCACATGCTGGAGCGGTTGCCGCGTACCGAGTTCCTGCCGCACGCCGTGCGGCCCAAGGAGCCGGAGGAGGAGCAGGAGTCGCCGACCGCTGCCGCGTTGCGCCCGGACCGCGCCGAGCTGATCGAGGGTGCCTCGGAGCAGACGGTGGCGGTGCTGGCCGAGGTCTTCCCGAGCCTGCTGCCCGCGGGGCTGGAACGGCGGGTGGAGCTGCGGACGTTGGGCGTGGCGCGGCTGTCGTTGGGGGACGCGGTGGACCGGCTGGCCGGTGCCGAGCGTCCGGCGCAGTGGTGGTACCGGCTCTACGACTCGCTGGCGGGTACCGATCCCGACCGCCTCAGCGGGCTTCCGGTGCCGTTGAGTGACGGCCGTACCGTCGTCGGGCCGCGGCAGATCCTGTTGCCGACCGCGGACGGCGAGCTGCCGCAGGGGCTGACCCGGCTGGGGCTGCGGGTCGTCGATGCCGAGGCGGCGCATCCGCTGCTGGAGAAGCTGGGCGCGATGCCGGCCACGCCGCGTGCCGTGCTGACCACGCCGCAGGTGCGGGCCGCGGTGGCCGGGTCGATGGACGCCGGGGAGGTCTGGGACGAGGACGCGCCGAGCCTAGACGAGGACGAACTGGCGGACCTGGTGCTCTCGTTGGTGCGGGACGCGCATCTCGCGCCGGGGGACGAACCGTGGCTGGGCGCGCTGGCGTTGCCGGACGACGAGGGTGAACTGACCCCGGCGAGTGAACTGGTCTTTCCTGGAAGTCCGTTCGAGCAGATCATCCGTGCGGATGAACTGGCGTGCTGCGATCAGGAGTTGGCCGACCGCTGGGGCGAGGGGCCGCTGACCGCGGTGGGGGTGCTGGCCACCTTCGCCCTGGTGCGGGCGGGCGATGTGGTGCTGGACCCGGACGACCTGGAGCCGCGCGACGCGGAGTGGGCCGAGCCGGACGACCCTGGTCTGCTGGACGCGGTCGACGTGTGGTGCGAGGACGTGCTCGACCAGCTGCCGGACACCGATGTGCCGCCGGTGGCCACCGAGATCGTCGGGGTGCGGGATCTGGATCTGGTGGACGACGACGCCTGGCCGCGGGCGCTGGCGATGCTGGCCAGGCCGCCGTTGCGGGAGGCCGTCACCACGCCGGTGCGGGTGCTGCTGCCGGACGGCACGACGCAGAGCGTGCGGTCGTTCACCGCGTGGTGGCTGCGGGACCACCCGGTGCTGGACGGGCGGCGTCCGGTGGGTCTGCGGGCCGCCGGGGGAGACCCGCTGCTGGCCGGGCTCTACGACGAGGCACAGACCGCCTCGGTGGACGAACAGGTGCTGCGGGCCCTGGGGGTCCGCACCTCGGTGGCGGCGCTGCTGGACGAGCCGGGCGGCCCCGCCGAGCTGCTGACCCGGCTGGCGGATCCGGATCGTTCGGTCACCGCGGCCCAACTGCACGCGCTGTACGCGCAGTTGAGCGGACTGGACCCGGAAGGCGTGACGCTGCCGGACGAGTTGCGGGTGGTGGTGGACGGCTCGGTGCGGGTGGTCGACGCCGCACGGGTGATGGTCGCCGACGTGCCGGACCTGCTGCCGCTCGCGGGCGGCTGCGCCCTGCTGCCCGCCGGGCCCCGGCACGCGGCCGATCTGGCGGAGCTGTTCCAGGTGCGCCGGTTGAGCGAGGAGTTCGCGGCCCGGGTCGTCACCGACGGCGAGCCGCACGAAGTCCCCCACGCGGTGCGCGAGTTGCTGCCGGACGCTCCGAGCACCTACCTGGAGCACGAGGAGTTGCTGGTCGAAGGCCCCGAGGGCGAGGTCGAACTGGACTGGCGCCTGGTGGACGGCACCTTGCACGCGGCGACACTGGAGGGCGTCGCGGCGGGTCTGGCCTGGGCCGCCGGTGAGTGGCAGCGCCGCTTCGAGGTCGCGGCACTGCTGGAAGACCTCACCCGCACCGAGGAGTTGGCGACGGCGCGCTGGTTCGACTGACGGGCGATCAGTCCGAGTTGCGGAGTTTGACCACCAGCAGGATGACCAGCACGATGACCAGCAGGAAGATGACCCAGCCGAATCCGAACCCGCCACCGCCGCCGGTGCTGATGGAGGAGGAGGGGTAGTAGTGCGTGGTGTGGTGGATGACGGTGTGGTGGGTCGTGTGGTGCACCACCGAGTGCGAGATCGAGTGGGTGCTTGAGTGACTGCTGGTGTGGGAACTCGAGTGGGAGCTTGAGCGGGACCGGAAGGCCGTCAGGTCGAAGGACATGAGCCGGGATCCTAAAGCGACCGCCAGGTCCGCGCAAAGGATTCGTCAGACCGGACCCGGCCGTTCCGCCGAACCGCGGACCATCCGCTGCCACACCGCCTCCAGCGCGACCGAGCCGACGGCGGCGATCCCCACCGCCGTCCACGGAGCCGTCGTCCCCACCAACTTGAGCGCGAAGAAGGCCTGTAGCGACGGCGTGACCAGCACGATCAGGAACGCCAGCCCCATCGTGAGCACCAGCAGGACCCGCCACCAGGTGTAGGGCCTGGCGATGATCGCCAGTACCCACATGGAGATCAGAAAGAGCGTCAGGGTGGCCGCGCTGGTCTCCGCGTCGCGTGAACCGGGGCCCGAGTACAGGTGCCGTGAGATGACGTATGTCACAAAGGTTCCGATGCCGGCGATCACTCCCATCGGCACCGCGAAGCGCATGACCCGCCGAACGAAGTGCGGCCGGGCCCGCTCGGTGTTGGGCGCCAGCGCCAGGAAGAACGCCGGGACGCCGATGGTCAGCGTGCTGAGCATCGTCAGGTGCCGTGGCAGGAACGGATACGGGATCCGCCAGATCACCACCAGCAGCGCGATCAGCACCGAGTAGACGGTCTTGGTCAGGAAGAGGTTGGAGACCCGGGTGATGTTGCCGATCACCCGGCGGCCCTCGGCGACCACCGAGGGCAGCGTGGCGAAGCTGTTGTCGAGCAGCACGATCTGCGCGACGGCCCGGGTCGCCTCGCTGCCGGAACCCATCGAGACCCCGATGTCGGCGTCTTTCAGGGCGAGTACGTCGTTGACGCCGTCGCCGGTCATCGCCACGGTGTGGCCGCGGGACTGCAGCGCGCCGACCATGTCCCGCTTCTGCTGCGGGGTGACCCGGCCGAACACGCTGCGGGTTTCCAGGACTTCGGCCATCGCGTCGCGCTCGCGGGGCAACCGGCGTGCGTCCACCGGTCGTTCGGCGCCGGGCACTGCCAGCTTCGCGGCCACCGCGCCTACCGATTTCGCGTTGTCGCCGGAGATGACCTTGGTGGCGACGTCCTGGAGGGCGAAGTAGTGCAGCGTCCGGGCGGCGTCGTCGCGCAGCCGCTGCGCCAGCACGACCAGCGCGGTCGGCGCCAGGCCGTCGGTCACCGCGGGGTCGTCGAGCGCCTTGCGGGTCCGGGCCAGCAGCAGCACCCGCAGTCCCTCGGCGCCGTGCTCGTCGGCGGTGGCCAGCTCCGGATGCCCGGCCGGCAGCAGCACGTCGGGCGCCCCCAGCAGCCAGTTGCCCGCCTCGCCGTCCGGGCCGTCGATCTCGGCGCCGCTGTACCGGCGCGCCGAGGAGAACGGCAGCACCGCGGTGGCCCGCCGCCCCGACCCGTCCGGGTAGGCGTCGATGATCGCCTGGAGGCTGGGGTTGGGCCGTGGATCGCAGCTGCCGAGGGCGGCCAGGATCCGGGTCACGTGGGTCTCGTCCGTACCGTCGAGCACCCGCAGGGCGGTGACGTCCATGCCGCCCTCGGTGAGGGTGCCGGTCTTGTCCAGGCACACGGTGTCGACCCGGGCCAGCCCCTCGATGGCGGGCAACTCCTGCACCAGGCACTGCTTGCGGCCCAGCCGGACCACGCCGATCGCGAAGGCGATCGACATCAGCAGCACCAGGCCCTCCGGCACCATCGGCACGATCCCGCCGATCATGCGGCGCACCGCCTCCCGCCAGTCGCGGCCCTCCACGTACAGCTGACTGACGATCAGCCCGATGGCGACCGGGATCATCATCCAGGTCACGTACTTGAGGATCTGGCTGACGCCGGAACGCAGTTCGGAATGGACGAGGGTGAACCGGCTGGCCTCTTCGGCGAGTTGGACCGCGTAGGCCTGCCGTCCGACCTTCGTGGCGGTGAACGCGCCGGTGCCGGCCACCACGAAGCTGCCCGACATGACCGGGTCGCCGGGGCGCTTGAGCACCGGGTCGGGCTCCCCGGTCAGCAGCGACTCGTCGATCTCCAGACCGTCCGACTCGACGAGCTCGCCGTCCACCACGCACTTGTCGCCGGGGCCGAGCTCCACCAGGTCGCCCAGCACGATCCCGGCCGTGGTGATCGCCCGCGCCCGGCCGTCCCTGCGGACCGTCGGCCGGGCCTCGCCGATGACCGCGAGGCTGTCGAGGGTCCGCTTCGCCCGGACCTCCTGGACGATGCCGATCGCGGTGTTGGCGACGATCACGATGCCGAACAGGCCGTCCTGGAGCGGTCCCACGACCACGATGACCCCGAAGAGCACGCCCAGGATGGCGTTGAACCGGGTGAAGACGTTGCCGCGGACGATGTCCGCCGCCGAGCGCGAGGAGCGCACCGGTACGTCGTTGACCTCCCCGCGGGCGATCCGCCGGTCCACCTCGGCGGTGCTGAGCCCCGCGTCGCGGCCGGCGGGGCGGTGACCGGTCTGCGGGGTGGCGTCCGGGCGGACGTGATCCTTCATGCGCCCGACACTACGGCCGATCTTGTGCGGAATTGCGCCGGGCTTGCCCGCTTTGCCTCGCGGCCCGCCCGGTCAGCCCTGCGGAGCGCCGGAGGCGGTGTCGGGGGAGCCCTCGCGACTGCGCCGGATGGCGTCGCGGCGGGAGCGCACGTACAGGATGCCGATGCAGCCCAGGCCGGCGCCCGCGGCGCAGCACCAGATCCACCAGGCATGCCCGTGGTCGGAGAACCAGCCGTAGAAGGGCAGCTGGACGAGGAAGAGGACCAGCCAGAGGATCGTGCCGCCGGTGACGATGGCGACGTCGTTGGCTTCGAGCGGCTCCGGCGTCTCGTGGCGCGGCGTCCACTTGGTCGACTTCATGCGCACAGCCTACGGCGCGTACCCGGGCCGGTGGCGGGGCAGGTGGCCTGCGAGAATCGGCTCCCGGAGCAGGATCCGCGGGCGGGGGGTGGTATTCGCGGCAATTATCCACTAATACTGATACGGATCATGTACCGGATCGGCTCCGCAGCCCGGACGCACGCTCCGGCCGCCAGTTCGACTCCCGCCGTATCCAAGGACGGTTCATGCCCAGCTCGACCAGTGTGCCGGTCGACTCAGCGCAGCCGGAGGCCCCGCGGCCCGCCAATGCGATGGACCGCTTCTTCCGGATCTCCGAGCGGGGTTCGAGCGTCTACCGCGAGGTCCGCGGCGGGTTCGCCACCTTCTTCGCGATGGCCTACATCATCGTGCTGAACCCGATCATCCTCGGCAGCGGTGTGGACAAGTTCGGCCATCACCTCGACAACGGCCAGCTCGTGACCGCCACCGTGCTGACCGCGGCGCTGACCACGCTGCTGATGGGTGTCATCGGCAACGTACCGATCGCGCTGGCCGCCGGGCTGGGCATCAACAGTGTCGTCGCCCTCCAGCTCGCCCCCAGGATGAGCTGGGCGGACGCGATGGGCATGGTGGTGCTCGCCGGCATCGCGATCATGCTGCTGGTCGCCACCGGGTTGCGGGAGCGGGTGATGAGCGCGGTGCCGCTGGGGCTGCGCAAGGCGATCGCCATCGGCATCGGCCTGTTCATCTTCCTGATCGGGCTGGTCGACTCCGGCTTCGTCAGCCGGATCCCGGACGCGGCGCACACCACCGTGCCGCTGCAGCTCGGGGACGGACGGCCATCTGCTGGGCTGGCCGGTCCTGGTGTTCATCCTCGGCTCGCTGCTGACCCTCGCGCTGATCGTCCGGAAGGTGCCCGGCGCGATCCTGATCAGCATCGTGGCGATGACCGTGCTCGCCCTGGTGCTCGACGCGGTGGCCAGGATCCCGGCCGCCTCCTGGGGTCTGACGGTGCCGCACTGGCCCGGCGACCCGGTCGCCCGGCCGGACTTCGGGCTGCTCGGGCAAGGCCAGTCTGTTCGGCGGCTTCTCCCAGGTCGGCATCCTCACCGGCATCCTGTTCGTCTTCACCGTGCTGCTGTCCGTGCTTCTTCGACGCGATGGGCACCATCCTCGGCGTCACCGACGAGGCCGGCCTGCTGGACGACCGGGGCAATCTTCCCGGCATCAACCGGGTGCTGTTCGTCGACGGTGTCGCCACCGCGCTGGGCGGCGCGTCCTCCAGCAGTTCCAACACCTGCTTCGTGGAGTCCACCGCCGGCGTCGGGGAGGGCGCCCGGACCGGTCTTGCCTCGGTCGTCACCGGCCTGCTGTTCGTGGTCGCGCTCTTCCTGACGCCGCTGGCCACCATGGTCCCGGCCCAGGCGGCGACCCCCGCGCTGGTCGCGGTCGGATTCCTGATCATGGCGAACGGCATCCGGCAGATCGACTGGAGCGACTACACGATCGCGGTCGCCGGCGTTCCTGACCATGCTGATGATGCCGTTCACCTACTCGATCACCAACGGCATCGGCATCGGCTTCCTGAGCTTCTGTGTGCTGCGGCTGGTGGCCGGGCGTGGGCGCGAGGTGCCGGTCGCTCTCTACGTGGTCGCGGCGGTCTTCGCCTTCTACTACCTGATGCCCGCGCTCCAGCTGACCTGACCTAGCCCGCGTGGAAGCGCTCGGTGGCCGCGACGGCCGCCTTGAACCGCTGGTCGAAGTCGTCGCGTATCAGGATCCGGGCGACGTAGTCCTGGACGCTCATCCCGCGTTTCGCGGCGTGAGAGCTGATCCGGTCCAGTAACTCCTCGTCCAGCCGCAGGCTCAGAACTCTCGATTCATCGGGTCCCATGGCCCTACGCTCCCGGGCGCGCGGGGCACGGTGCCCCTGTTTCGGGGTCTAACTCACCCGATCGGGTGAATTCGCACAGAGGATCGTTTGGTGTCCAGGCGACGTTCGATTGTGCTGTTCGACCACGGGTCTCTAAAGTTTCATTAGCCTAAGTAATGATGTAAGCTAATCAACCGTGAACGAACTGTCCGAGGCCGACCTCGCCGCCGTGAGTTCGTTGCGAGCGGCCGTGATGCGGCTGTCGCGACGGCTGAAACACCAGCGGGTCGACGAGTCGCTCAGCTCCACCGAGATGTCCGTGCTGGGCACCTTGGCGCGCTGCGGCTCCGCCACCCCGGGAGAACTGGCCCGCAAGGAGCACGTCCAGCCGCCGTCGATGACCCGCATCGTCGCCATGCTGGAGGCCAAGAACCTGGTCCGCAGGGACCCGCACCCGGACGACCGCCGCCAGGTGGTCGTGCGGCGTACCGAGCAGGCCGAGGCGATGCTGGCCGAGAGCCGCCGCAAGCGCAACGCATGGCTCGCGGAACTGGCCGGCGGCCTCGACGATGAGGAATGGGCGACGCTGCGGAAGGCGGCGCCCGTACTGGAGAAACTGGCACAGCTGTAGAGCCCGCCGCGGTCCGCGGGAGCCGGTCGGCCCCACGCGTCCCCCACGACGCCTCACCGACAGCGAGGAAGCCCTGGTGCGACACCAGCGCGCGATCACGCAGAGCAGCGAAAAGACGCAGAGAAGGAGACACACCCTTGAGTTCGGCCCCCGGAGCAGACCCCGCAGCCGGATCGAACCCCACTGACCCCCCTACCCCCGCACCGTCCGGGTCCAAGCGCCAGACGTTCAGCTCACTCAAGGTGCGCAACTACCGGCTGTTCGCCACCGGTTCCGTGGTGTCCAACACCGGCACCTGGATGTCGCGGATCGCCCAGGACTGGCTGGTGCTCAGCATCACCGGCTCCTCGACTGCGGTCGGCATCACCACCGCGCTGCAGTTCCTGCCGATGCTGCTGTTCGGGCTGTACGGCGGCGTCATAGCCGACCGCTACCCCAAGCGTCAGCTGCTGATGATCACTCAGGCCGCGATGGGCCTGCTCGCCCTCGCCCTCGCCACCTTGACCCTGAGCGGTCACGTCCAGGTCTGGCACGTCTACCTGATCGCCTTCCTGCTCGGCGTGGTCACCGTCGTCGACAACCCCAGCCGTCAGTCCTTCGTCGTCGAGATGGTCGGCCCGCGGGACGTACGCAACGCGGTCAGCCTCAACTCCGCCAACTTCCAGACCGCCCGGCTCGTCGGCCCCGCCGTCGCCGGTGTGCTGATCACCGCGGTCGGCAGCGGCTGGGCGTTCCTGATCAACGCCCTGTCCTTCACCGCGCCGCTGATCGGTCTGATGCTGATGCGGCCCTCGGAGCTGCACCAGATCGAGCGGGCCCCGCGCGGCAAGGGCCAGCTACGGGAAGGCCTGCACTACGTCGCCGGGCGCCCTGAGCTGATCTGGCCGATCGTGCTGGTCGGGTTCATCGGCACCTTCGGCTTCAACTTCCCCATCTGGCTGTCCGCCTTCGCGCACACCGTCTTTCGCGCGGGAGCCGGCACGTACGGGTTGTTCAACACCGCGATGGCCATCGGTTCGCTGATCGGCGCGCTGCTGGCGGCCCGGCGGGCGGCCGTGCGGATGCGGGTGCTGCTGGGCACCGCGGTGGTCTTCGGCGTGCTGGAGGCGACGGCGGCGATGTCACCGTCCCTGTGGCTGTTCATCGGCCTGCTGCTGGTCGTCGGCATGTTCGGCATCACGATAAACACCACGGCCAACTCCTCCGTCCAGCTCGCCACCGATCCGGCGATGCGCGGCCGGGTGATGAGCTTGTTCATGATGGTCTTCGTCGGCGGCACCCCGCTGGGCGGCCCGGTCGTCGGCTGGCTCACCGACACCTACGGAGCCCGTGTCAGCTTCATGCTGGGCGGCCTGGTCTCGGCCAGCGCCGCGCTCCTGATCGCCCTCATCCTGGTCCGGGTCGGCGGCATGCGCTTCAAGCTCGACCTGCGGCGCGGCCACCGTCACCTGCTGCTGGTGCCCCGTGACGGTGTCACCGCGCGGCCCGTTCTCGACGGCGCCCCGAGCGAGGAGCTGCCGCGGGACGGCGAGCAGGAGCCCAAGGCGGCCGTGGCGGCGTAGCGCATGCGACTGTTCCTGGCCGTGCTCCCGCCGGCTCCCGTCCTGCGGGAGCTGGCGGTCGCCGTCGACCCGCTCCTCGCCCGGGCGGGCGCCGACGCCCTGCGCTGGACCGCGCGGGAGGGATGGCACCTGACCCTGGCGTTCCTGGGCGAGGTGGACGAGGGGACGCTGCCGGAGCTCACCCGCCGGATGGCGCTCGCCGCGCGCCGGCACACCCAGTTCACCCTGCGGCTGACGGGCGGCGGGCGCTTCGGCGACCGGGCCTTGTGGACGGGCGTGGCGGACGGCACCGAGCCGCTGTCCCGGCTCGCGGCGTCGGTGGCGGCGGGCGCCCGGCGCACCGGGATCGCGGTCGATGAGGACCGGGCCTTCCGCGCCCATCTGACGCTGGCTCGCGGCCGGGGCGCCACGAGCCTGAGCGGGTACGCCGACGACCTGGCCGGCTTCGAGAGCGCCGCCTGGCGGGTGGACCGCTTCGAGCTGGTACGCAGCCATCCGCCGACCCCGGGCGTGCCGGGCGCCCAGCCGCGCTACGAGACGCTGTGCGGCTGGTCGCTGGGTCGGTGACGTGTCGCCGCGTGGCGGCGGCTAGTCTCGTCATGTGGACCCCAAGACCCGGACCCGAGTGATGACCGCCGCCCTCGTGCTGCTGGTGGCCGTGGTGGTGGTGACCGCCGCGGTCCGCTGACCGCGCCACCTGCCGCCTGCCGCGCTCCGGCGGGGGGATGTTGCCGCATTTCGTTGTCTGGTCGTTGTCGCGGACAACGAATTTCGCCCGCCCACTCGTTGCCGGTGACAACGACCAGACAACGAATTTCCAAACACCCACAGGTGTCCCGGCCGCCCTGAGCGGCGCCGGCCGGGGGGTGGGGCGGCCGGCGCCGGGGGGCTTGCGGCGGGTTACCAGGCGAAGGCCTCGGGGGCGGGGCCGGTGGGCGGGAAGATGTCGTCGAGGGCGGTGAGGAACTCGGGCGACAGGGTCAGTTCGACGGCGCGCAGGGCGGAGCCGAGCTGGTCGGCGGTGCGGGGGCCGATGATGGGGCCGGTGACCTCGGGGCGGGTCAGCAGCCAGGCCAGGGCGACCTCGCCGGGCTCGTGGCCGTGCTTGGCGCACAGGTCCTCGTAGGACTGGATCTGCTCGCGCTGCCTGGCGTTCTTCAGTGCGTCGGCGCTGCGGCCCTGGCCTGAGCGTTCGCCGCCGCCCTCGCTCTCCTTGCGGATCGCGCCGCCGAGCAGACCGCCGTGCAGCGGGGACCACGGGATGACCCCGAGACCGTAGGCCTGCGCGGCCGGCAGGACCTCCATCTCGGCTCGCCGCTCGACCAGGTTGTACAGGCACTGCTCGGCCACCAGCCCGAGCGAACCGCGGCGCGCGGCGGCCTCGTTGGCCTGCGCGATGTGCCAGCCCGCGTGGTTGCTGGACCCCGCGTACAGGACCTTGCCCTGCGCCACCAGGACGTCGATGGCCTGCCAGACCTCGTCCCAGGGGGTGTTCCGGTCGACGTGGTGGAACTGGTAGAGGTCGATGTAGTCGGTGCCCAGCCGCTTGAGGCTGGCGTCGGCGGCGCGCCGGATGTTGAGCGCGGAGAGCCTGCCCTCGTTGGGCCAGCCGCCCATGTCGCCGTAGACCTTGGTGGCGAGCACGGTCTTCTCCCGGCGGGAGCCGCCCTTGGCGAACCAGGATCCGATGATCTTCTCGGTGCGGCCCTTGTCCTCGCGACCGTAGACGTTCGCCGTGTCGAAGAAGTTCAGACCCTCGGCGTGGGCTGCGTCCATGATGGCGTGGCTGTCGGCCTCGTCGGTGGTCGGCCCGAAGTTCATGGTGCCCAGCACCAGTCGTGACACCTTCAGGCCGGTACGTCCAAGCTGCGTGTACTCCATGAACGATCAGCCAAGCCCTTGGAGCGGACTCGAAGCAAGGGCAGGGCGCCGCGACACGCCTCAGCCGGCCCGCCAGCCTTCCGGGTCGACGCCGCCGGGGACCGGTCCTGCCGGGTCGTAGGGCCCGCGGGTCAGCACGAAGCTGCCGATGTCCAGGTGGCTGACCGTGCCGTCGGCCGAGCGCACCACCCGCAGCGTCTCGCCCGCGTAGTAGCCGTCCAGGCCGGTCCAGGTGCCGTCCGGCTCGGCCCGGAAGCGGGCGCCGCGGCCCTGCGGGCCCAGCGGGGTCAGCTCCAGCGCCCGGTTCGCCCGCAGCCGCAGCGCGAACGCGGCCGGCCCCCAGTACCAGGGACCGGTCAGGGCGAGGAGTTCCGGATCGGCCTCGGGCAGCGGCCGCCAGGGTTCGGGCAGCCGCGGCTCGCGTTCGGCGACGATCGCGATCAGGTCCCCGGCGATGGTGGCGACCGGTGTCCCGGAGGTCACGTTGGCCAGGACGACGGCGGCCACGTCGTCCGCTTCGCTCACCCACAGCGAGGTCACGAAGCCCGGCATCGAGCCGGAGTGCCCGTACAGCGCCCGGCCGTCCTGGCGGCGCAGTTGCAGTCCGAGCCCGTAGGAGGAGTTCCAGTCGGCGTCGCCCGGCTCGCAGAAGGGGACCCGCATCTCGGCGAGGGTGGCCGGGGCGAGTACCCGCTCGTCGCCGGCCGCCAGGAACGCCGCCCAGCGGCACAGGTCGGCCGCGGTGGACCACAGTTGGCCCGCCGGTGCCATCACGGCGGTGTCCTCAAGGGGTTCGGGCAACATGACGTCCGCCCATGGGTGCACCGCGAAGCCGCCGGCGTGCGGTGCCTGGGGCAGCGAGGTGGTGCGGGTCATGCCCAGCGGTTCCAGCACCTCCGCGCGCAGCACCTCGTCCCACGGCCGCCCGCGCAACTGCCCGACCAGTGCGCCCAGCAGGGCGAAGCCCGGGTTGGAGTAGTGGAAGCGGTGGCCGGCAGGGTGCTTGAGCGGCTGGTCGCCGAGGATGTCGGCGAGTTCCGGGCGCAGGTCGCCGGGGGTGCGCTCCCACCAGGGGGCGGGCGTCTCTGAGGCCAGCCCCGAGGTGTGGGAGAGCAGTTGGGCGACGGTGAGCGCTCCGGCCGCGGTGCCGGGCAGGTGCCGCTCCAGCGGGTCGGTCAGGGCGAGTGTGCCCTCGTCGCGCAGCCGCATCACCAGCACCGCGGCGAAGGTCTTGGTGATCGAGCCGATCCGGTACTGCACGTCGTCGTCCGGGCGGTGCCCGTCGAGCATGCTCCGGCTGCCGCTCCAGACCGGGTGCCCGCCCCTGACCACGGCGCCGACCAGCGACGGTGTGCGGCCCTCCGCCTGACCGACGGCCAGTCGGTGCAGCAGCGCGCGCCGGGTGCCGGGCAGCAACTCCTCGGGATCGAGCGCCATGTGATTCCTCGTTCCTGTGCGGCGGGACGGTCCGGGTGGGGTGGGCACCGGTCAGAAGGGCAGTTCGTACGGGGCGCCGATGTCCCAGGCCTGGTGCATCGCGTCGGCGAAGGCGGCGGCCAGCCGGTGTTCGCCGGTGGCGTTGGGGTGGGTGCCGTCGTGGGTGTCCAGGAGGATGTCGTAGCCCGGCGGGTGCGAGGCGAGCAGCAGCGGGGAGCCGGGGGAGTCGAGGTCGGAGACTGCCTTGGCGGTGCGGGTGTTCAACTCCTCGCACTGCGCGGCGAATCCGGGGTCCAAGGTGGCGCGGGTGTTGGGGATGACGGGCAGCAGCACCATGCGGATCGCCGGGTTGGCGGCGCGCGCCTCGGCGACGAAGGCGACCATGTTGTCGATGGTCTGCTCGGCGGTGGTGTAGAAGCCGAGGTCGATCAGGCCGAGGGAGATCAGCAGGATGTCGGGGCGCTGGGCGCGCAGTTCGTCGCCGATCAGCGGCGCGAGGTGCAGCCAGCCCTCGCCCCACCCCGCGAAGTGCCTGCGGGCCTTCGGCGGGAACCGGGGGTCGGCGTACTCGTCGGAGACGGGCGCGTCGGCGGCGATGTCGTACAGGGTGCTGCGGGAGCCGGTGATGGTGAACGGCTCGCCCAGCCCGCGCAGGTGCTGCCACATGCGGTACCGCCAGGTGTGGTCGCCGGAGCTGCCGATGGTCATCGAGTCGCCGACGAACAGAAAGCGCATCCGCGCATCATGGCCGACGGGGCCCTCCTCCCGCGACATGGGGTACGTCACGGCGCGGTGGGTGGCAGTCTTGGCCCATGCGTGCGCGATGGTGGACCGGGGCGGCAGTGGTGGCGGTGGCGTCGTTCGTGCTGGTGGGCGGTGCGCCGGGGGCCGCGCGCGCCGACAGCGGTCCCTCCCAGGCGTTCACGATCAAGGACCCGCGGATCACCGAGTCCAGCGGACTGGCCGCCAGCCACCGGCACCCGGGCGTCTACTGGACGCACAACGACAGCGGCGACGGCCCGTACGTGTACGCGGTGGACGCCGCGACCGGGCGCACGGTGGCGAGGGTGACGTTGCGCGGGGTGAGCGTCCGCGACTGCGAGGCGATATCCGTCGGTCCCGACGGGGACGTCTACCTGGGCGACATCGGCGACAACCTGGGCGGCACCTGGCCGCAGGTGTGGATCTACCGGTTCCGCGAGCCGGCGACGCTGCGGGATGCCACCGTGGACGCGACCCGGTACACCGTGCGCTACCAGGGCGGGCCGCGGGACGCGGAGTCGCTGATGGTGGACCCGCGCACCGGCCGGGTCTACATCGCCAGCAAGGACGAGGACGGTGGCGGGCTGTACGAGGGCCCGGCCCGGCTGTCGGCGTCCGGGATCAACGTCTTCCGGCGGATCGCGGGGGTGCCGTGGGTGACCGACGGCTCCTTCTCGCCGGACGGCAGCAGGCTGGTGCTGCGCGGTTACTTCTCGGCGACCGACTACCGCTGGCGCGACGGCCGCCCGACCGAGATCGGGCCGCTGGACGTGCCGATGCAGCGGCAGGGCGAGTCGGTGACCTATACCCGGGACGGGCGGGCGCTGATGGTCGGCAGTGAGGGCGACTCCAGCGAGGTGTGGCGGATCCCGCTGAGCGGTGCCGACCTGCCGGACGCGGCCGCGAAGGCTGAGAAGGCCGCCAACGCCGCGAAGGGCGCTCAGTCAGCGAAGGGCGGGAAAGACGACGCGGCGGGTGGCGCGGCGGCCGGCGACAAGCCCTCCGGCGGTTTCGGCGCGGGCGTGATGGCCCTGCTGGTGGCGACCGCGCTGGCCATGGGCGCGCGAAAGCTGCTGCGCAGAGGCAGATGACCTCCCGGAGGAGACTCCCCGCGCAGCAGCTTCGGCGGTGGCGGTACCGGGACGGTCAGAGACGCTCGATGACGTGGTCGATGCAGGCGGTCAGCGCCTCGACGTCCGCCGGCTCGACGGCCGGGAACATCGCCACGCGCAGCTGGTTGCGGCCCAGCTTGCGGTACGGCTCGGTGTCGACGACGCCGTTGGCGCGCAGCACCTTGGCGATCACGGCGGCGTCCACGCCCTCGGTGAAGTCGATGGTGCCGATGACCTGGGAGCGCTTGGCCGGGTCGTGCACGAACGGGGTGGCGTGCTCGGAGGCGGTGGCCCAGCTGTACAGCCGCGAGGAGGAGTCCGCGGTGCGCTTGACCGCCCACTCCAGGCCGCCCTGGCCGTTGATCCACTCCAGCTGCTGGTTGAGCAGGAAGAGGGTGGCGAGCGCGGGGGTGTTGTACGTCTGGTTCTTGCGCGAGTTGTCGATCGCGGTCGGCAGGTCGAAGAACGCCGGGATGTGGCGGCCGGAGGCGGCGATCTCGTCGACCCGGGCCAGGGCCGCGGGCGAGAACAGGGCGATCCACAGCCCGCCGTCGGCGGCGAAGGACTTCTGCGGGGCGAAGTAGTAGACGTCCGTCTGCGCGACGTCGACCGGCAGGCCGCCGGCGCCGGAGGTCGCGTCCACCAGAACGAGTGAATCCTCGTCGGCGCCCGCCACCCGTCGGAGGTCCATGGCGACACCGGTGGAGGTCTCGTTGTGGGTGAGGCCGTAGACGTCCACACCCGCCTCGGCGACCGGGTCGGGGTGGGTGCCGGGCTCGCCGGTGATCACCGTCGGGTCGGCCAGCCACGGCGCCGTCTTGGCCGCCTTGGCGAACTTCGAGGAGAACTCGCCGAACGACAGGTGCTGGGACTTCGACCTGATCAGCCCGTGGGTCGCCACGTCCCAGAACGCGGTGGAGCCGCCGTTGCCGAGCACGACCTCGTACCCCTCGGGCAGCGAGAACAGCTCGGAGACGCCCTGGCGGACGGCACCGACGAGGTTCTTCACCGGCGCCTGGCGGTGCGAGGTGCCCATGCAGCGACGTACCGGTCGCGGCCAGGGCGTCGAGCGCCTCGGTCCGGACCTTGGACGGGCCCGCCCCGAAGCGTCCGTCGGCGGGCTTGAGGTCAGCGGGAATCTGGATATCGGCCACGAGGCGCAGCCTAGTTCGTTTCGTGGGCGTTCACCCATCGGTTCCAGCCGATGAGACGGCCGCGGGGGTGGCCTTGACCGGCCACGTCGTCATCGGCGGGCGAACGGACCCGAGTGCTCCGCTTCGAGTCGGGCAGGCTGGGAGCATGGAGCTGGAGCGGGACTTGCGCGCGGCCGTGAGCGGAGAGGTCGCCTTCGACGCCGGGACGCGCGCGCTGATGACCATGGACGCTTCGAACTACCGGCGGGTACCGCGCTGCGTCGTGGCGCCACGGGACGCCGACGACGTCGCCGCCGCCCTCGCCGTGTGCCGGGAGCACCGGGTGCCGGTGGTGGCGCGCGGCGGCGGCACCTCGATCGCGGGGCAGGCGACCGGGGTGGGGGTGGTGCTGGACTTCACCCGGCACATGAACCGCATCGTCTCGCTCGACCCGGACGCGCGCACCGCCGTCGTCCAGCCGGGCGTGGTGCTCGACCGGCTGCGGGACGCGGCCGGCCCGCACGGCCTGACCTTCGGCCCCGACCCGTCCACCCACAGCCGGTGCACGCTCGGCGGGATGATCGGCAACAACTCCTGCGGCTCGCACTCGGTGGCCTGGGGCACCACCGCGGACAACGTGACCGCGCTGGACGTGCTGACCTACGGCGGCGAGCGGCTGCGCGCGGGCCGCGGCACCGAGGGGCTGCCGGCCAGGCTGCGGGACGGCATCCACGATCTGACGCAGCGTCACCTGGCGCTGCTGCGCACCGGGTTCCCCGAACTGCCGCGCCGCATCTCCGGTTACGCGCTGGACGAACTGCTGCCGGAGAAGCACCTCGACCTGGCCCGCGCGCTCACCGGCAGCGAGGGCACCCTCGCGGTGCTGACCGAGGCGACGGTGCGGCTGGTGGAGGCTCCCGCCGCGCTCGCGCTGGCGGTGCTCGGCTACGCCGACGAGAGCGCGGCGGCCGAGGCGGCGTCGCACCTGCTGCCGCTGCGCCCGCTGACGGTCGAGGGGATGGCCGCCGACCTGGCGGGACCGGCCGCCGGGACGCTGCCGCGCGGACGCGCGTGGCTGTTCGTGGAGGTCGGCGGCGGCACCGCGGCCGAGGCGCGGGCCGAGGCGGACCGGGTGTGCCGACGGGCGGCGGAGACCGGCTCCACCGGCAGCGCGGTCGTCACCGACCCGGCCGGCCAGCGCGCGCTGTGGCGGATGCGCGAGGACGCCTCCGGCACGGCGACCCGGATGCCGGACGGCAGCGAGGCGTGGCCGGGCTGGGAGGACTGCGCGGTGCCGCCCGCCCGGCTCGGCGGCTATCTGCGCGACTTCCGCGCCCTGCTGGCGCGAGCACGGGCTGCGCGGGCTGCCGTACGGGCACTTCGGCGACGGCTGCATCCATGTCCGCATCGACTTCGACCTGTTGAGCGCCGAGCGGAGTGGCCGGCTTCCGGCGGTTCTCGGAGGACCTGGCGGACCTGGTCGTCGCGCACGGCGGCTCGCTGTCCGGCGAGCACGGCGACGGGCTGGCCCGCGCGGAGCTGTTGCCGAGGATGTACGGCGACGAACTGGTCTCCCTCTTCGGCCGGTTCAAGGACCTGTGGGACCCCGACGGCGGCCTCAACCCCGGTGTCCTGGCCCGCCCGGCGCCGTTGGACGAGAACCTGCGCTTCGAGGTGCTGCCGCGCCGCCCGGTGGACGTGGAGTTCGGCTACCCGCACGACGCGGGGGACTTCTCCGCCGCCGTGCGCCGGTGCGTGGGCGTCGCCAAGTGCCGTGCCACGCAACCCGCTTCCGGCAGCGCGGTGATGTGCCCGTCGTTCCGCGCCACCGGTGAGGAGCAGCACTCCACCCGCGGCCGGGCCCGGCTGCTGCACGAGATGCTGGCCGGCGAGGTGGTCACCGACGGCTGGCGGTCCCCGCAGGTGCGCGACGCGCTCGACCTGTGCCTGTCCTGCAAGGGCTGCCGCTCCGACTGCCCGGTCGGCGTCGACATGGCCACCTACAAGGCGGAGTTCCTGCACCACCACTACGAGGGCCGGGTGCGCCCGGCCGCCCACTACTCCATGGGCCGGCTGCCGGGCTCGCTGCGGCTGGCCGCCGCGCTGCGGCTGCCCGGGGTGGTCAACGCGCTGACCTCGGTGCGCCCGCTGGCCGCCGCCGCCAAGCGGATGGGCGGCATCGACCCGCACCGGTCGATCCCCCGGCTGGCCCGGGAGCCGTTCACCCGGTGGTGGGACCGGCGCGGCGAGGGGCCGGACGACGGCGGGCCGACGGTCGTGCTGTGGCCCGACACCTTCACCAACTACCTGCGCCCGCAGGCCGGCCGGGCCGCCGTGCGGGTGCTGGAGGCCGCCGGGCTGAAGGTCGTCACCCCGCCAGGACCGGTGTGCTGCGGCCTGACGTACGTCTCCACCGGTCAGCTGGACCGGGCGCGCCGCGTCATGCGCCGCACCCTGCGCACCCTGGAGCCGGTGCTGGCGGCCGGGACCCCCGTCGTCGGGCTGGAGCCCAGCTGCACCGCCGCGCTCCGCACCGACCTGCCCGAACTGCTGGGCACGGAGTCGGCGGGCCGGCTGGCGTCCTCGGTGCGCACGTTCGCGGGGGCGCTGGAGGAGTTCGCCCCGGGGTGGCGGCCGCCGCGGCTGGACCGGCCGGTCGTCGGGCAGACGCACTGCCACCAGCACGCGGTGCTCGGCGACGCCGCCGAGCGGCGGCTGCGCGAGGCCGCCGGACTGACCGGTGAGCTGTCCGGCGGCTGCTGCGGGCTGGCCGGCAACTTCGGTTTCGAACGCGGCCACTACGAGGTCTCGGCCGCCTGCGCCCACGAGCAGCTGCTGCCCGCGGTGCGCGACGCGCCGGAGGGCGCCGCGATCCTGGCGGACGGCTACTCCTGCCGCACCCAGCTCGACCAGATGGCCGGGGCCGACGCCCGCCATCTGGCCGAACTGCTCGCCGACGCCCTGTGACCGGGCGGTCGGCGGATCAGCGGATCAGTGGTGCGCCTCGCCGTAGCCGACGACGTCGCGCGGGTCGCGCGGACCCGGGCCGATGTAGCGGGCGGAGGGGCGCACCAGGCGGCCGGTGCGCTTCTGCTCCAGGATGTGCGCGGACCAGCCCGCGGTGCGCGCGCAGGTGAACATCGAGGTGAACATGTGGGCCGGCACCTCGGCGAAGTCCAGCATGATCGCGGCCCAGAACTCCACGTTCGTGGCCAGCACCCGGTCGGGGCGCCGGTCGTGCAGCTCTTCGAGAGCCGCCTTCTCCAGCGCCTCGGCGACCTCGAAGCGCGGCGCGTCCAGCTCCTTGGCGGTCCGGCGCAGCACCCGCGCCCGCGGGTCCTCCGCGCGGTAGACGCGGTGCCCGAAGCCCATCAGGCGCTCGCCCTTGTCGAGGGTCTTGCGACGTAGCCGGCCGCGTCGCCGGTGCGCTCGATCTCCTCGATCATGCCGAGCACCCGCGAGGGCGCGCCGCCGTGCAGCGGGCCTGACATCGCGCCGACCGCGCCGGACAGCGCGGCGGCCACGTCGGCGCCGGTGGAGGCGATGACCCGGGCGGTGAAGGTCGAGGCGTTCATGCCGTGCTCGGCGGCGGACGTCCAGTAGGCGTCGACCGCCTTGACGTGCTTGGGGTCGGGCTCGCCACGCCAGCGGATCATGAACCGCTCGACGATGGTCTGCGCCTTGTCGATCTCCCCCTGCGGCACCATCGGCAGCCCCTGGCCGCGCGCCGACTGCGCCACGTACGACAGCGCCATCACCGCGGCACGGGCCAGGTCCTCGCGGGCCTGGCGCTCGTCGATGTCCAGCAGCGGTTTGAGGCCCCACACCGGGGCGAGCATCGCCAGCGCGGACTGCACGTCGACCCGGATATCACCGGAGTGCACCGGGATCGGGAACGGCTCGGCGGGCGGCAGGCCGGGGTTGAACGCGCCGTCGACCAGCAGGCCCCACACGTTGCCGAAGGAGACCTGGCCGACCAGGTCCTCGATGTCGACGCCGCGGTACCGCAGCGAGCCGCCTTCCTTGTCGGGTTCGGCGATCTCCGTCTCGAACGCGACGACTCCTTCGAGTCCGGGTACGAAGTCGGACATCGGGCGGCTCCTCGTGATCTGGTCAAGGGTGGTTCGTGGCACCCCGGTGGTGCCGCCCTGGTGCGGTGGCACCGGCCGTACGGAACCTGGCACGTACGGGTGGCGGCCTGGTGTCCGGACGACCGCGCGGCGGCGTTCCGGCGGATGTGGCCGGGGAGAACGATATCTGCCGATGTCGTGTCCCCACAGCGGTCGGACCCTCAATCCTGGCGGCTCCGTCAGGTGACGGGAAGCGTGACGTCCGGCACACTGCCCCCTTCCCGCCGGGGAGCGGGCGGCCGGGGGATCCGCCAGGCGCGGCCGGTGCGCCGTGCTGCAAGATGAGCGGATGTCCCATGCCGACCTCTCGGCGATGCGCGCCCAGTACCGCGCCGCCGGGCTGACCGAGTCCGAGCTCGCCGCCGACCCCTATGAGCAGTTCGCCCGCTGGTTCGCCGACGCCTCGGGCAGCGGCCTGACGAACCGAACGCCATGGTGGTCTCGACCGCGGACCGCGGAGGGGCGGCCCAGCTCGCGGACCGTGCTGCTCAAGGGCTTCGACGAGCGCGGCTTCGTCTTCTTCACCAACTACACCTCCCGCAAGGGCCGGGAGCTGGAGGCGAACCCGTACGTCTCGCTGCTGTTCCCCTGGCATCCGATGGCCCGGCAGGTGATCGTCGGCGGGCGGGCCGTCCAGGTCAGCCGCGAGGAGACGGTCGGCGTACTTCCGCGGCCGGCCGCACGGCTCACAGCTCGGCGCCTGGGCGAGCGAGCAGTCGGCGCCGGTGGCCTCGCGGGAGGAGCTGGAGCGCCGCTACGAGGAGCTGGCCGCCCGCTACCCGAGCAGCGGCACGGTGCCCGTGCCGCCGTTCTGGGGCGGCTTCCGGGTCCAGGCCCGCAGCGTGGAGTTCTGGCAGGGCCGGGAGAACCGGCTGCACGACCGATTGCGTCTACCAGCGGGAGGGCGAGGGCTGGATGGTGGCCCGTTTGTGCCCGTAGCGAACGGCGTGGCGTCGCCGAGGGTAGCCGGGCGGGTGCGGACAGCAGGCGACCCGCGGGCTGCCATCCGGAGAAGCTCCGGATACCGGCCGGACACATCCGGCGAGCCCGCGGGTCGGGTGACTGCGTTGGAATTGGCCCGCGCCGCTCATCGCGCCACAGGCAAGGTGCGCGGCGTCAGCCCGCAGCCACCTCACGCGTCCGATGTGCATGCATTCTTCGGACCACCTCCCTTCGTGTGTACCGACAGCCTAAGAACGAGTTCGCGCCAGAACAACCGATTTTCGCGAACCTGATGTGTGCTGCGTCACAGAGGGGTTGAATGGGGAAATGTGCAGCCTTCCGATGCGCAGCCTGCCGAGCCGCTGAGCGGTGGCGATGAACAGCTCCTCGCCGCGCTGCTGGAGGCATGGACGCGGCGCTGTGCGCGTTCGACGCCGAGGGCGTCGTCACGCACTGGAACACCGAGGCCACCCGGGTCCTCGGCTGGACCGCCGAGGACGCCGTGGGCCGCCTGGGGCTCGCCGGCTGGGCGGTGCGCAGCGCGGACGCCGACGAGCTCATGGGGCGGCTGCTGGGGGCGATGCGCGGCTCCGGCCGCCAGGTGCACGAGTTCCCGCTGCTGACCAAGGACGGCCACCGCGTACTGGTGCGCGCGCAGACCGCGACCGTGCACGCGGCCGACGGCAAGCCGGTCGGCGTCTACTGCGCGTTCTCCGAGGTGCACGCCCAGATCGAGCTGGAGCGCTCCATCGCGCTCAGCGACGCCCTGATCCAGGACGCCTCGTGGGGCGTGGTGCTGATCGACGCGGACCTGCGCCCCGCCGTGGTCAACGGGCACGCCGCCCGCGCGCTGGGCGCCACCCGTGACGCGCTGCTGGGCCGGCCGCTGGGCGAGGTGCTCGACCAGGGCGTGGAGGAGCTGGAGGCGGCGCTGCACCATGTGCTGTCCGAGGGCGCCCCGCCCAGCCCGCTCGATCTGTGGGTCACGCTGCGCGGCGACGCCGACAGCAGGCGGTACTGCTGGCGCAGCGGATTCGTCCGGCTGGGCTCGCCGCTGGGGGAGGAGCCGGTGCCGCTGGGCGTCGGCTGGCTCTTCGTCGACGTCACCGACTCCCGGCAGGAGGCCCAGGAGGCGTCGCGGCTGCGGTTCCGCACCAACCAGCTGCGCCGGGCGGCGAACGTGGCCGCCGAGTGCGAGGACCCGATGGAGGCGGCCACCAGCCTGGTGGACTACGCGCTGGCCGGATTCGCCGACCACGCGCTGATCGACCTGGTGAGTGATTCCGGCGGCAGGCTGGTGCGGGCGGCCGGCACGCCCGGCGGCCCCGGGCCCTGCCTGCCGGTGGCCTCCGCGGGGATCCCGATGCGCTACGAGGAGGGCCACCCGGCGCTCCAGGCGCTGGAGCGCACCGGCTCGGTCCGCTCCTCGTCGCTGTCCGCGCGGCGGGCGGCGGAGCTGCGCTGGCCGGAGGGCACCGTCTCCGGGCTGTGCTCGGTGCTGCGCAGCCGGGGTCGCACGCTGGGCGTCCTGACGTTCCTGCGCGGCTCGGGGCGCTCCTCCTTCGACCGCGCCGACGCCGCCTACTGCGAGGACGCCGCCGCGCGGGTGGCCGCGGCGCTGGACCTGCGCGAGCCGTCCCCGTAGGGCTTGCGGAGGCCGCAGAGGGGGCCTTCGCGGGGGCCTCAGCGGGCGCCTTCGCGGGGGCCTCAGTGGTAGTAGAAGATCCGGTCGCCGTACTCGGCCATGATCTGCCCGTTCCAGTCGTGGCCGCCGTCCACGTTGCCGGACCGCAGCATCGGCGGGGTGACGCCGCGCTCGGCCAGCAGCCCGACTGCGGTGGCGACCACCGCCTGCATCAGCGCGCAGCCGACCACCGTGGAGACCGGGCCGAACGGCGTCGGCACGTCGTCCGCCGACAGCTCCGCGTCACCGACCGCGATCTTGTTGTCCAGCACGATGTCGCAGTGGTCCTTCAGGTACGTGCCGGACGAGTGCCGTGACGCGGTGTGCTCCGGGTACGCCAGCGAGGTCAGGCCGACGACCTTCATGCCCTTGCCGCGGGCGACCATGGCCAGCTCGACGGGGAGCGCGTTGCGGCCGGACAGCGAGATGACGACGAGTACGTCGCCGGCGCGCGCGGGGCTGGTGTCCAGCACGGCGCCGGCCAGCCCGTCGACCCGCTCCAGCGCGCTGCCCAGCGGGCCGGCATGACGTCGACGCCGACCGCGCCGGGGACCGCCAGCAGGTTCATCAGCGCCAGGCCGCCGGCCCGGTAGACCACGTCCTGCGCGGGCAGTGAGGAGTGGCCGGCCCCGAAGGCGAAGATCCGCCCGCCCGCCTGCGACGGTGTCGGCGAGCAGTGCCCCCGCGGCGGCGACGTTGTCGGCCTCCTCGTCGCGGACCCGGCTGCAGCAGGCCGATGGCCGCGTCGAAGTACCGCCCGGCGAGTTCCCCAGCCGCCATCCCGGCGCCCCCTTCGCTCGAAGTCGCCGCTCACGGTGGGGCCTGCCGGTACAAGCTGTCAACACACGGGGGCGGCGTTGTCCCCGGGATGCGTCAGAATTGGTGACAGGGTCACCGCACGAGCAATTGAGGGGCACGTATGTCGGGAACTGATCGACACGACGGAGATGTACCTCCGCACCATCCTGGAGCTGGAGGAGGAGGGTGTGGTCCCCATGCGCGCCCGCATCGCCGAGCGGCTGGACCAGAGCGGTCCGACGGTCAGCCAGACGGTGGCGCGGATGGAGCGGGACGGCCTGGTCCAGGTCGCGGGCGACCGCCATCTGGAGCTGACCGATGAGGGCCGGCGGCTGGCCACTCGCGTCATGCGCAAGCACCGGCTCGCCGAGTGCCTGCTGGTCGACGTCATCGGCCTGGAGTGGGAGCAGGTGCACGCCGAGGCGTGCCGCTGGGAGCACGTGATGAGCGAGGCGGTGGAGCGCCGCGTGCTGGAACTGCTGCGGCACCCCACCGAGTCCCCTTACGGCAACCCCATCCCCGGCCTTGAGGAACTCGGCGAGAAGGGCGAGGCCGACCCCTTCCTGGAGGAGGGCACGCTGAGCCTGGCGGAGCTGGCGCCGGGCTCCGACGGCAAGACGGTCGTCATCCGGCGGATCGGCGAGCCGATCCAGACCGACGCCCAGCTGATGTACACGCTGCGGCGCGCGGGTGTGCAGCCCGGCGCGGTGGTCAGCGTGACCTGCTCGTCGGTGGGCGGGGTGCTGGTCGGCAGCGGCGGGGAGGCGGCCGAGCTGAGCCAGGAGGTGGCCGGCCACGTCTTCGTGGCGAAGGCCTGAGGCCGCGCCGGTTCACCCGTTCACGGCCCCGGTCGTGGCCGGCGGGCGACGTCGGGTGGGCGTGCGACGGTTTGGCCCGCCACGGTTTGGCGTGCGACGGTTTGGCGCGCGATGGGGTCCCGGCACCGCCCGGTGCCGGGACCCCTTGTCTCCTGGGCGTTCGCTTCCCCGGAACCCCGAGCTGTCCAGGTCCCCCCTCGCCTTTTCGGCCTCGCCGTGGAGACTCTCCCTCCCGCTGGAGTCCTCCCCTGGGCCGCGTCGGGTGACACTTGGAATGTGTCACTCGAAAGGGCGGTGTTTGGAGTGCCGTCGCACTAATTCGAAGATGAGTTCGATAACGTAGGGGGGTGTCCGGCCGACCGGGCCGGGCAGCCGGGTACGTGGTGACCCCCGGGGGTGCCGGATCGATGGTTCGTCGTATCGAGGTGACCGGAGAGGGCGGCGTGCGGCTCGCCGCCTGGGACTACGCCGATGACAAGCCGCGAGAAGAGTTCGGGCTGCCCGCGGTGGCCGACTGCCCCGGGGCCGTGCCCGTCCCCGCCGCCGACCTGCCGGAGCCCTCGCGGCCCGCCGTCCTGCTGCTGCACGGGCTGATGGGCCGCGCCTCGCACTGGACCCCCACCGCCCGCGCGCTCGCCCCCCGCTTCCGCTCCGTCGCCCTCGACCAGCGCGGCCACGGCCGCTCCGGCAAGCCGGAGACGGACTACGGCCGGGACGCCTACGTCGCCGACGCGGAAGCCGCCGTCGAGCAGCTCGGCCTCGGGCCGGTCGCCCTGGTCGGCCACTCGATGGGCGCGCTCACCGCCTGGCAGTTGGCCGCCCGGCGCCCTGACCTGGTCAGCTCGCTGGTCATATGCGACATGCGGGCCTCCGCGCTGGGGGAGACCAGCCAGCGCGAATGGGAGCAGTGGTTCGACTCCTGGCCGGTGCCGTTCGCCACCCTCGCCGACGTGCGCAGATGGTTCGGTGAGGACGACCCCACGCTGGAGCGGCCCCGTCCGGCCCGCGGCGCGTTCTACACCGAGGTCATGGAGGAGCGGGACGGCGGCTGGTGGCCGCTGTTCTCCTTCGACCACATGCTGCGCTCCCGGGAGCCGTGGATGCGGGACGCCCACTGGGACGAACTCGCCCTGGTCCGCTGCCCGACGCTGGTGCTGCGCGGCTGGGACGGCGAACTCGGCCGGGCGGAGGCCCAGGAGATGGTCCGCGTCCTGCCGAACGGCAGCTACGCGGAGGTCGCCGAGGCCGGCCACCTCGTCCCGTGGGACCAGCCGACCGCCTGGCGCCGCGAGCTGGAGACCTTCCTGGCCTGAGTTCGCGGACCGGTGACCGGCCGAAGCGGACCTGTGAACGGCCGCCCCCCGCGCCCGGCCGAAGCGGACCCCCGCGACCGGTCGAGGCAGCCAGGACCGGGCCGTAGCCGGCCCGGGGACCGTCCTCAGCCCATCGGGACCGTCACGGTGCTCGGCTCGCCGTCGCCCAGGTGCAGCATGGCGCGGCCGGGGGTGACCGGGCCGCCGGTGCTGCCGCGGTTCAGCCGGATGCCGATCAGCTCACCGCTCATGCTGGACTGCGGGGACAGCAGCACACCGCGCCGCGCCTTCTTCGCCTCGACCTGCCAGCCGCTGAACCCGGAGCAGATGTCCTCCTCGTCGCCCGCCAGCACCACCGCGCGGCCGGACTCGGACCCGCGCGAGACGATGTCCCGCAGCACGCCGCCCGCGTCGCAGTCCCGCAGTAGTTCCGCGTCGTCCACCACGGTCACCACCGGCGAGCCGGCCGCGGCGGCCTTCTCCAGCGCCTCGGTCAGCTCGCCCTCGGTCAGCTCCGCCTCGGTGAACAGCGCCAACACGCCCTCCTCGCCGGCCAGTTCGCGCAACGGCGAGGGTCGCGGCGTGGCCAGCACCAGCTTGGTGCCCTGCGCCAGCCACGACCTGGCGAGCGAGAGCAGCACCGTGGAGCGGCCGGACTTGGCCGGACCGGCCACCACGAAGGAGGCCAGACCGTCGGACATGTCCGGGCCGCGGGCGGTGAGTTCGTCGCCGCCGACACCGACCATGCCCCACAGCGGGGAGGCGGCGGTGTCCGGGTCGCGCATCGACCACGCCTCCTCGAACGACAGCCGCGACGGCAGCACGTCCACCCGGAACGGCCGGCGGTCGCGCGGCAGCCCCGCGTCGCGTTCCGCGGCGGCCTTGCCGATCGCGGCCAGCGCGGCGGCCTGCCCTTGCCCGGTGACGTCCGCGTCCAGCAGTGCGATCTGCGTCTCCACCCCGCTCTCGTTGCGGTAGGCGCGCCCGGCGGCGATCTCGTCGGGGAGCTTGCGGGCGTTCAGGCCGATGAGCGAGAAGTCGGAGCGGTCGGGCAGCCGGAAGGCGATCTTGTCCTCGGTCAGCGTCGCCACCCGGCCCGACAGCAGCGTGCGGTCACCGGTGACGATCAGGTGGATGCCGACGCTGGCGCCCTCCCGCAGCAGTGTGAACAGGTCGTCGGTCAGCTGCCCGTTGTTCGTCTCGCCGAGCGTGGGCACCCAGCCCTCCCAGCGGTCCAGCAGCAGCACGACGTGCGGCAGCCGGTCGGCCTCGGTGACGGCGGCCCGCTGCTCGCCGATGTCCGCGAAGCCGTCGGCCGCCAGCACTTCCTGACGGCGCGTCAGTTCGCCCTTGAGCCGGCCGATCAGCCGTACCGCGCGCTCGGTCTGGCTGCGGCCGACCACCGCACCGCAGTGCGGCAGCCGGGTCAGCGCCGCCAACGCGCCGTTGCCGCAGTCGATCCCGTACAGATGCACGTCGGCGGCCGAGTGGGTGCGTGCCAGCGAACCGGCGATGGTGCGCAGCAACTGCGAGCGGCCCGACCGGGGCGCGCCCGCCGCCAGCAGGTGGCCGAAGGTGGCGAAGTCCACCGAGACGGTCCGGCGCGCCTGCTCGGCGGGCAGGTCCTCGACGCCCCACGGCGCGGGGGCCAGCGTGCCGCCCGAGTGGGCCGGCGGCACGTCCTCCAGCAGCAGCCGGTCGGGCAGCGCGGCCAGCCACGGGCTGTGCTGCGCCGGGATCCGCATCCGGTCGTTGGCCACCCGCACCGCGTCGACCAGCACCTTCAGGTCGGTGATCTCGTCGTCGTCATCGGTCTTGGGCGGTGCGGGCCGCTGCGCCGCGGGCCGGCCCAGCGCCCGCCAGTCCACCACCGTGCTCCACGGCGCGACGGTGGTGACGGCCGCCGTGCCGGGCCGCCGTCCGCCGACCCGGCCGGACTGGAAAGGCACCAGCGAGGCGTGCCCGAGGCGGACGTAGGCGCGGCCCGGGGTGGACTTGCTGATGTGGCCGGCGTCGGGGGCGTCGATGACATCGGAGGACTCGGCGGCGTCGGTGACCCGCAGCGCGATCCGCAGGTTGGTGTTGGCGCGGATCTCCGGGGAGACCACACCGGAGGGGCGCTGGGTGGCGAGCAGCAGGTGGATGCCGAGGGAACGGCCCCGCTGCGCGATGTTCACCAACCCGGTGACGAAGTCGGGCAGTTCGCGCACCATCGAGGCGAACTCGTCGATCACGATGAGCAGTCGGGGCAGCGGCGCCAGGTGGGACGAGCGCACCTGGAGGTCGGTGAAGTCCTCGATGTCCTTGGCCCCGGCCTCCGCCAGGATGTGCTCGCGCCGCTTGAGCTCCGCGCCCAGCGACTCCAGCGCCCGTTCCACCAGGTGGGCGTCCAGGTCGGTCACCATGCCGACGGTGTGCGGGAGTTGGACGCAGTCCTTGAAGGCGGACCCGCCCTTGTAGTCGACCAGGACGAAGGTCATCGCCTCGGGGGTGTTGGCCACCGCGAGCGAGGCGACGATGGTCTGGAGCAACTCCGACTTGCCGGAACCGGTGGTGCCCGCGATCAGGCCGTGCGGCCCGTCCCGCTTGAGGTCCAGCGCGAACGGCCCGTCGTACGACTCGCCGACCACCGCCTGCGTGGTGCGCCCGCCCAGCATCCAGCGGGCCGCGATCGCCTCCCCGGTCGGCGGCTCCAGTTGCAGCACGTCCAGCAGCCGGCTGGAGCCGGGCAGCCCGGCGTCCTCCGTCTCGCCGCTGATGTCGCGGATCGGCGACAGGCAGCGCGCCATGCGGGCGCACCACGCGGGGGTCACCAGGTCGGGCCGCACGTGCCGCAGCCGGGCGGTGCCGGTCTCCTCGACCCGCAACCGCAGCCAGCCGGCCGCCCGGTGGTCGTGCGCGGCGGAGTCGGCGGCGGGGGCGGCCTCGTACCAGGCGGACAGCGAGGGGAACCCGGCGGACGGCCCGCCCGCGGCGGGCGCCGGCTGCCCGCCGTCCGGCACGTGCTCGACGGCCTGCGGCAGTTGCTCGTACTCGGCGACGACGACCGCCTGGCACTCGCCGGGCAGGAACCGCTCGTCGGAGTCCAGACACACCGCGTGGATGCCCACCGAGGGCCCCTCACGCAGGAGTTGGATCACCCCGGGCAGCGAGCGCAACCGCCTCGATCCGTCCAGGACCACCACGATGTCCGGCTCCTTGAACACCGCGTTGTGCTTCACGGTGGCGCCCGCCTCGCGCAACGCCTTCTGGCGGCCGTCGAGTTGGGCGGACAGCTCCGCGACGCGGGCGGCGACCGTCTCCGCGTCGGTGCCGATCAGCGCCTCCGGTCCTGCCGGGTCGATGCCGCGGGCGTGCGGCAGCCAGCGGATCCACTCCCAGTCCGGCTCGCCGCCCGGGTCGGTGAGCACGTAGATCTGCACGTCCATCGGGCTGTGCAGGACCGCGGCCTGCGCCACCGCCCACCGGCCGAGCGAGCGGGCCACCCCGTCGGCGCCCGCGAAGCCGATCACGCCCAGCCGGTGCAGCGACACCGTGACCGGGGCGTTCTCGATGGTCCACGCCACCTTGCGGCGGTGCTCCTCCTGTTCGGGGTCGTCCAGCACCACCTCGGAGGGCAGGTCCGCGGTGCCGACCCGCAGCACCAGGTGGTCGGCGTCGGTGCGCCGCCGCTCCCACAGCCGGGTACGCGGTCCGGTCGCCGCGTTCAGCACCATCGCCGGGTCGGGGGAGGCGGCCTGCCGGTCGGAGCGCTCGGCGGCCAGCGCGTCCTGGGCGTCCTGCTCGATCCGGGCCTTGCGGGTCCGGTAGTCGGCGACCGTCTTGGTGTGCGAGGTGCGGCCGTGCTTCTTGTCGACGAAGTAGTTGCCGATCATGATGACCGGGCTGACGACCGCCATCATCAGGTAGTACGGCTGGCCCATCGTCACCGCCATCATCACCGACATGGCCAGCGGCGCCAGCGCCATCAGCCACGGCAGCGGCCTGCTGTGCGGATCGCCGGGCGGCGACGGCAGCTTGAAGCGGGTGGTGCGGTCCGGCGGCAGCAGCCGGGGCGGCCGGTTGTAGTCGAGCGTGACGCCGTCGTCCCCGGGGTGCAGGGCGGCGTTCGGCGGGCTGTAACGCGCCAGTTCCAGCAGGGTGTTGCCGACCGTGGTCTGCGAGTCGAGCGCCCAGTCGGTGGTCTGCGAGCCGACGGTGAACCGGCAGACGCCGTCCATCCCGACGGTCAACGCCGCCGCCCGCTCGGCCATTTCGGGGTCGTTGACCCGTATGCGGGCGGCGGGCCCGCGGCCTATCTCCACCCGCCCGACGCCCAACCGGTGCACCGCGCCGGCGTCCGGGCCGCCGACCACCCGCAGCTCCACCACTCCGGTGGGCTCGCCCGGCACGCATCCGGCCGGGTCGTACAGGCTGACGACCGCGCCCTCCCGCAGCGGCGACTCCGCCACCGTGCGCGTCGGGTCGAGCGCGTACCCGTCCACGTAGACCGTGGGCACGCCGGGCGCGCGCGGCTCGCCCCTGCCGGGCAGCAGCGAGATGATCTGCGCCCCGCCCTCGCCCCCGGCGCCGACCTGCCGCTCCACCTCACGCGCGACCTCCCCGACCGCCGTCTGCGGTTCGACGTCCATCACGACGTCGGCGCTCCCGCCACCGAGCGGGTCGACCACGGTCAGCGTCAGGCGCACAGCGAGCCTCCGGGGAGGTTGGGGTGGAAGTCGGCGGTGGGGGTGACGATATCCGCCACCGCCGACGGTCGGCCGACGGCCCGGAGACGGCCGGGGTCAGCGGACGACGGTCTGCACTTCCTGCACCGTCACCGCGGTCGTCGTCCCGAACCTGCCGGTCGGCAGCGTTCCGCCGCCGTTCGGCGTACCGGTCCAGGACACCCGCCAGGTGATGGTGGCCTTCATGGGGAAGCTTCCGCCGTTGCTCGCCCGCAGATAGGTCATCCCGCAGGGCGGGGTGGCGTTGGCGTCCCGGGCGGCGTACGGGGTGCCGATGTGCCCGTTGGTGATCGGGCAGTTGCCGGAGGCGGGGTGCACGATCGCGTCGGGCGTGCCGGGGTCGATGTGCAGCGATACGGGGGTCGCCGTGGTGGTGGCCGACATCCCCAGCAGCGCCACGGACGCGGTGACCGAGACCGGCTTGAACGTGGCCTTGTTCAGCCAGGCCCAGGTGTTGAGGTTCACCGTCTGCTTGCCGGTCGGGTTGAGGGTGACCCGGGTGGCCGGCACGCGGATGCGGGCGTAGGCCAGTTGGGACAGGATCAGCGTGGAGATCGAGTTGGCCACCGGCGCGGGCTTGCCCTTGTCCACCCAGAAGGTGGGGGCGTCGCAGGCCAGTGCGCCCGGGTCGGCGATCCGGTCGGGGTTGGGCACCCCGGTCCACCAGTAGCCTTGGCCGGCCTTGTCCATGTTGAAGTTCTTGTACGGGTGGCCGTTGACGTACTTGTCGCGCTGGCCGGAGACCCAGTCCGCGCCCACCGACTGCTCGGCCCAGATCCCCTCGCTCTCCGCCTTGAACTGCGCGGGCGTGTAGGTGGGCGCGTACCAGCACGCGGGCGGCGTCCAGTTCCCGCCCGCCCCCAACGCGCCGACGGAGCCGCCGCTGCCGTTCTTGGAGGTGTCGAACGTGACCGCTCCCGCGGAGGCCGAAATGGTCGACCCGTCCTCACCACCGGAGGGTCCGTTGCCGCGGTCGCCACCTCCGCCGATCCCGCCCGCCCATGCCGCGGACGGCGACAGGACGGTGGCCATGACCACGGACAGGACCGCGATCGACTTCGCGAGGTTCTTTACGGCTGACATTCTTTGGCCCCCCGGTTCGAGACGACCTGCGTGGTCTGCCACACGCCTTGCTTGTTCTTGGCCAGCCGCGTGTTGTAGAGGACGTAGCTCTGTGCGCTGGTCGGTGTGTTGTCGACCTTGCCGGTCTTGCGGTTCTTCAGGAACGCCTTGCTCTCGTCGGAGCAGTAGACGACGGAGGCCGACCCGTCACTGTTGATGGTGGCCTGGCGGTCGAAGTAGCGAATCGTGCCGATCCAGGTGTTGCCCTTGCTCAGGAAGCCCTGGATGAACGAGCCGTCGGTGGCCAGCGCGTTGCCGGTCTCGTAGAAGCTCAGCGCGGGCAGCTTGGGGTTGCCCAGCACGATCGCGTCGTACACCGCGTTGATGGACTGGGCGTTGTCGGCGAGGACGGCGTCCTTCTTGGGGTCACCCGTCTGCTGACCCTCGAAGACGTTCTTCGTGCCTGCCGGGAAGGTGATGGTGGGCCGGGCCGCTTCGGCGGTCTTGCTGGGCGCGGGTGAACTCGGGCTGCTCTGGGCGCCCTTGATCGGCTCCGCCGATCCGGCGGATTTGCCGCCGCCGCACGCGGTGAGCAGCAGGGCTGCCGCGGTCACCAGGGTGGTGGCGGCGAGCGTGGTGGGGGCACGCATGTTCAGGCTCCCGTTCGTTCGGTCGGCAGGGTGGACTGACCTGGCCGACGAGCGCCGTTGCGCGTTTTTCCCCCAGGTCCCCGTGCACACGGACCATGACAGTACCCAACGAGTCAAGGCCTAACCAGAGCTGTCGCCGAGGTCGGCCCGCCGAGCCGGGCGAATCGGTCATGGGGTAACGAATCGGTCACGATCGATGAGCATGCACGTTTCTGCCAAGTGCGGAGGGATGGAAGGTACTTATTCCTCCCATACGCTCTGTGATCTGACCTCATCGGTCTTATCGGTCACTTCGATACTTCAGGGGCCTTTCGCCATGGCTGACTTGCGGGTGGACGACCGGGTGCTGGCCGACTGCGAACTGCGACTCTCCCGGCTGTACCGGGAGTTGCAGCACCTCGACGACGAGCGGGACGACCTGCGGGCGATGTGGGGGTCGGGCGCGGTGACCGACGCCATGGACGAGTTCTTCGACAACTGGACCCGCTACCGGGGGAAGTTGCTGACCGGCATGGAGACGGTGGGCACGCTGGTCTCCCAGACGCGGACCACGTTCCGGCGGGTGGACGAGCGACTGGCCCGGTACGGGGGGTCGAGGGGGCGCGCGGGGGCGGGGGCGGCCCGGTGACGGTTGCCTCCGGCGGTGGTCGCCGGCCCGGGGACTGGCGGCCGCTCGCTGACGGTGACCCCGTTCCCGGTGACCCGGCCGCCGTGCGTGCCGAGGTCGCCCGCATGCGGACCCTCGCCCGGGGGTTGCGGGACCAGGCCCGTGAACTGCGGGGTATCGCGGCGGGTGAGGATCTGGAGGGCCGGTACGCGGACGCGCTGCGGGACAGCGCGGCCGACCTGGAGGTACGGCTCCGCCAGACCGCCGAGCGCTACGAGCACGTCCACGGCCATCTGGCCGGGTGGGCGGGCGAACTGGAAGACCTCCAAGCCGCCTCCGTCGCCCTCCTGCACCGGGCTCGGCCTCCCGCTCCCGAGGACGTCCTCCCTCTCCTGCGCCGATCCCTCGCCCGCCTCACCGAAACCCGCGACACCCGCGCCGCGTTCTACGCCGCCCGCATCAACCACGCCTGCGACGACGTCATCAGGGACAGCGTGTGGGAGCGGATGGAAAACGAGGCGGAGCTGATCCTGGAGGACGAGTCGGTCGAGGCTCTCCTGGAAACGGCCGGGTGGGTGACGACGGCCGTCGGACTGGCCGCCCTCTTCTTCACCCCTGCCGGGTGGATCGTCGACCTGGCCCTCGACCTGACCATCATGCTCGCCGCCAAGGACGTCCTGGCCCTTTCGGTAGGAGAGGGCTCCTGGTTCGACATCGGCATGGACACGGTGGGTCTTTTGACCATGGGGGCGGGAATGCAGGCGGCGGAAGAGCTGGCCCGCATCCATTCCGCCACCAAATTGGCGGCCGAGGCCGCCGCGGAGGAACGAGCCACGTCCATCGCGCTTGGGGAGGAGCGTTCCGATCTGGATCGTACGTACCGGGTCACCAACCGCCGTAGTGAGAGTCGCGCGGCGAAAGCGGCGGCCCGGCGTCTGCGCGCCGGCATCGTGAATCGGGCGGGCCTCAGCGGTCGCGCGGCACGGCAGGCCGAACACGCATTGCCCATGGCCGAGGCGTCACCACTCGAAGCGTTGCCCTTCGGAGGAGACCGCGAAACGGCGAACGCCTGCAAGGACATCGACCGAATGCGGGCTGTCTATGCAGACAGCCATGCTGTGCAAACGGCGAGCAGAAATGCGGGTGTGTGGCGTGGAGCCAGCAAGGCGAGCTTCTTGGTCGGAGCTGGGACCGACGGCATCGACAAGGGGCTTTCCAAGAGCGACCTGCTCTCCTTCAAAGCTTGGAGTGGGCGCTACGAAGACTTCAAGGGTCAGTTCAAAGTCACCATCGGATCTGGCTGGTAGAGGGCCATGCGGGCCGGCCAAGTAGATGCAGGAGGGTACAAGTTGGCTTTCATCATCAACCCCGTGAAAGATCCGGTTCTCAGAAGGGGGGAACGGCTGGGGCGCCTTGGGTCGATGATTCCCTTCATGAGCGTCTGTGCCATGTTCATTGCTTCCGGAATCGCGAAAGCCACTATGGGGAGCAGGATTCACCGGGAGCAATACCTGTGGATCATTGGTGCGGCCGTCGTGATGGGTCAAGCAATCGTCTGGGTTGGCATGAACTCCCTGCGCCGATGCCGGGGATGGGACTCGGGGATCGTGTTCTACCTTTGGGCTGGCGGATTCTTTACTTCGTTGGCCGTCTGCTACACGTCGGCGTTTCCCCTGGCTCTGTTGCCGTGGGCACCGCCCATCGTGGCCAGCGTCGCTCGGCGGCGGCTTGGGCGGCGGAAGCGTGTTACGGAGAGTCGGGGATGACCGGCGCGGGCGGGGAGGCCGCTCCTCGGGGGTATCGGATCATCCTTCCGCCGGGCTGGGTGCGTATCCCGTTGCGGGAGGGGACGCAGGCCGCGCTGGAGGAGTTGGTGTACTCCCGTCTGCCGATCGTCCCGCAGCAGATCCCGCGGGACCGGGGGCTGCGCTACCGGGGCATGGTGCGGCAGGTGCTCGACGAGCAGGTGGCCGCCGCGCGCCGGGCGGACGGGCTCGACCTGTACCTGCCGGTGCGCCCGCGCCGGGGCCACCGCCCGCCGCTCCCCGCGTCGTTCCTGGTGTCCCGACTCGTCGGCCCGCCCAGCCCGACCGCCGGAGGCACCGTCACCACCGCCCGCCTCGCCGGCACCCTCGCCGTACGCCGCGAGTACGAGGGCCCAGAGCGGCCCGACCGGCAGGTCCCCGTTCGGACCAGGCACGTCGAGTACACCCTGCCCGTCCCGCACGACCCCGGCCGGTCGCTCGCGGTGTGCTTCTCGACGGCCGGGGACGGCGACGCGGGCAGCGAGTTCACCGCCGCGGTGGTGGAGTTGTTCGACGCGCTGATGACCACGTTCCGCTGGTCGGCGCTCAGCGCACCACGGTCTGGATCTCCTTGACGGTCACCGCTTGGCGGAACGTGGAGCGTCCGTCGGGCAGGCCGGGCTGCTGGGCCGGGCCGTCGGGGTTGCGCGAGGCGGTCCAGGTGACCTGCCAGGTGATCTGCGCCTGGAGCGGATACGTTCCGCCGCGCGAGGACTTGCGGTAGGTGATGTTGCACCCGGCGCCCGTGGAGTCGACCTGGTAACCGCCGGCGGCCGCCCGCAGCTTGTACACGCACGAGCGCGGCGAGGCGTCCGCCGTCCCCGCGTCTACCCGCAGCGCCACCGGCGTCGCCACGGTGGTCGCCGCGATGTTCACCCCGTGGGCGTTGATCGCGGCGGTGACCCAGACGCGGTCCAGCGGGGCGCCGAACTTCACGTAGGTCGGCAGGTTGACCACCTGGTCGGCGGTCGGCGGGCTCAGCCGGACCGGCGGGCTGGGCAGCCGGGTGGCCGCGTAGGCGATCCGGGAGAGTTCCAGTGGGGTCAGCACGCCGGCGGGCGGTGCCGGGTCGCCGGTGGGGACCCAGATCACCGGGTCGCCGTCGCCGCAGTGGCTGAGGGCGTAGTCGGGGGAGACGTTCTCGTTGTAGACGCGCTCCCACCACAGGCCGTCCTTGCCCTGGTTGTACTTCTCCTTCTCCAACTCGTTGTACTCCGGCATGACGTACTGCTTGCCGGTGTCCCAGCCGATCAGCGACTTGCGGAAGTAGTCCCGGTATTCCGTCGGGGTGAACTTCGGCTCGTACCAGCAGCCGGGCGGTGCCCAGTTGGCGTCGGAGGAGGCCAGCTTCGGGCCGGGGCCCTTGTAGTTGCTGGTGGTGGTGACCTGTGAGGTGGTCGTCGCGGAGATGCTGCCGCCGGAGGAGGTCGTGGTGCTGCCGGTCGACCCGCTCCCGCCGTTGCCGCCGTCGCCGGCCCAGGACGGGCCGCCGGACAGCAGTACCGCCGAGGCGGCGAGCGCTGCGGTGACGGAGCGCGCGGCCGTCGTCGTCAGGCGCGAATGCATGATGTGTCCCCCTGGACCCAGCTCTCGTCGGATATCTGCCACGTGCCGGACGCGTTCTTCGTCAGCATCGCGGTGAAGCGGTAGAAGTCGCTGTTGCTCGGCGCGGTGCGCAGCACCTTGCCGGACTTGATGTCCTTGCCGAACGCCTGGCGCTGGTCCTCGCAGAAGCCCGCCCCCGCGGTGTTCGCGTTGTTGAGGTGGGCGGACAGGTCGTAGTACCGGTAGGTGCCGGTGATGGTGTGGCCCTGGCTCTTGGAGGCGCTGATGCGCTTGGCCCAGAAGAGCCCGGCGTTGTCCGCGTAGGCGTGCAGCATCGAGGGGACCTGGCCGTCGCCTTGGGCGAAGCCGTCACGCAGCGCGAGGATCGCGTACTTCAGGTCCGAGACGACCGCGGCGGTGGACGCCTGCGGTGCCGGACTGTCGATCAGCACGTGGACGTCCGAGGGCAGCCGGACTCGCGGGGCGCCCTTCGGGACGCCGGCCGCCGTCGGCCCGGAGTCGGAGGAGGGGGACACCGGCGGGCCGGACGCGATGCCGGAGATGCCGGAGTGCGGCTTCGCGGCGCCGCAGGCGGTGAGCAGCAACGCGGCGGCCGGTGCCAGGACGACGGCGAAGGTCAGCGGGCGACGGGCCACGGTGGCTCCCCCTGTGCGGTGCGTGGACGTGTGCGGGCGGACGTGTGCGGTCGGACAGCCGCGCACGCTACCGGTGGTGGCGGGCGGCTGCCCCCGGCAGGGCGCGGTCTGTGACGTGACTGATACTCCCTCGCCGGTGTGGCCGAAACCCTACGGGTGCGCCGACCACCGGTACATGGGCCTCGGGGCCGGGCGCGCGGGCCGCCGTCCGGCCGTCACCCGGCGCCACCTCGGGTCATGTCCCCGCCGTGTAACAGGACCGCAGTCGTGAGGCTCCCGTTACCCCTCTCACCTTGAGGGGTGGATTCGGGCGCTGATACGGTGCGAGGGCTTGACAGCCGGGGGAGCGGTTGTCGGCGCGAGGGGGCCGCTACGTAGGCAACGTAAGGCGTGGGCGGCGGGACCGTAGTCGTGGGAAACGACCGGGACCCCGACCTGACACGCATCGCGATCACGGGGAAGTCACGGGGAAGTGGCGTTGAGGACCAAGGAACGCACCGCTGTCGGCGGAGGCGCCGGCAGGACGTCGCAAGGGATTCCGGGCGGTGACCGGCTTCCGGTCGCGCCGCGTGAACGCAAGCCGGCACTCGCGGCGTTGGCCGTGCTGCTCATCCTGGTCGGCGCGCTCGGCGCGACCGTCCTGGTGCTGCGGGCCGGCGACAAGGTCGAGGCGATCGAGATCACCCAGCGGGTGGCAGCCGGACAGCCGATCCCGGCGTCCGCCGTCTCGGAGGTCGACGTCTCCAAGGACGGTTTCGACTACGTGATGTGGTCGCAGCGCGACCTGCTCGGCTCCTATCGGGCCGCCACCGACCTGCTGCCGAACACCCCGCTGGTGGGCGAGATGCTCACCCACAACAAGGCGCTGGCGACCGGGCAGGTCGTCGTGGGCCTGTCGCTCAAGGACGGCCAGTACCCGCAGGGGCTCCAGCCCGGCGACCACGTGGCCGCCTACCAGGTCGGCACCGACAACTCCGCCGCCGCCACCGGCGCGACGGGCAAGTCGGCCCTGAACGGCAACCTGCTCACGGCGAACGCCAAGGTGCAGTCCGTCGTCCAGCCGAGCGGCGACGCCATCGGCAGCGGAGACCTGCCCGTCACCCTGGTCGTCGGCCAGAGCGACGCGGCCGCGCTCACCCAGGCCGCCTCGGCCGGGGAGGTCGCGCTGGTCGTCGTGCCCACCGGCTCCGGCGGCTGACCCGGATGGCACTCATAGCGGTCGCCGCCGACAAGGGCTCGCCCGGCGTCACCACCACGGCTGTCGCCCTGGCCGCCGTCTGGCCGCGCCGGGCCCTGCTGGTGGAGGCCGACCCGGCCGGCGGTGACCTGGTCTACCGCAGCGTCGCGGCACACGGCGGTTCGCTCGACCCGAACACCGGGATGCTGTCGCTGGCCGCGACCGCCCGGCGCGGTCTGGTGGCCGAACAACTGTGGGACCACGCGCAGCCGCTGGCCGGCGGCCTCGACGTGATCACCGGACTGCACAACGCCGAACAGGCGGCCGGGTTCGGCGGTCTGTGGCCGACGCTGGGCCGGGCGTTCGCCAGCCTGGCCGACGCGCCGCAGGGCGGCGCCGACGTGATCGCCGACTGCGGACGGCTCGGCCCGGAAGGTGCCGTGCTGGAGTTGCTGCCGCACGCCTCGCTGGTCCTGCTGCTGGCGCGGACCGACCCCGAGCAACTCGCCCGGGTACGCGACCGGGCCGCGGCGCTGTCGATCAAGCTGCACGGCGGGCACCGCGGCGCGGCGCAGTTGGGCTTCCCGCCCATCGGCGTGGTGCTGATCGCCGAGCCGGGCCGCGGCGAGCGGATCGCCTCCCAGGTCAACGACATGCTGGTAGCCGCGCAGATCGGCGCGCAGGTCGTCGGCACGCTGGCCCACGACCCGGCGGGCGCCGAGCAGTTGGCGGGCCGCCGGCGCGGCCGGGTCGACAAGGCCCTGCTGGTGCGCTCCGCCCGGCAGGTCGCATCCGAGGCCTTCCAGCGTTTCAACCTGGCGAACTCCTACGCCACCGCGCACACGGCCGCCTCGAACCACCCGCACGCCGCGGCCCCGTCGCACGCCGCCCCCCAGCCGAACCCCCGCCCCGCCGGCACACCGCCCCGGCACGCCGGCGCACCGCCCCAGCAGGCGGCCGGGTACCAGCAGTCGGCGCACCAGCCGATGCCGCACCCCTCGGGCGGCCCGACGGGGCATGACCCCGCGGGCATGCCTCCCGCCGGGAACCCGCGATGAGCGGGGTCGACCATCAGCTGGTCAAGCGCTTCCGGCAGGAGGCGGGCGACCGCATATCCGAGCAGCGGCGGCAGGACCAGGTCGCCGGGTACCAGCCGATGTCGCCGGAGGACGAGCGGCAGTTCGCCCGTGCGGTGATCGCGCAGATCCTGGAGGAGTACGCCCGCGCCGAGATCAACGTCGGCCGTACCCCGCCCAACGCCGAGTCCGAGGAGGCGTACGCGGCGGCGGTGCACGCGGCGCTGTTCGGGGTGGGCCGCCTCCAGCCGCTGCTGGACGACCCCGAGGTCGAGAACATCGACATCAACGGCTGCGACCAGGTGTTCGTCGGGTTCGCCGACGGCCGTGAGAGCCGTGCGGACCCGGTCGCGGAGTCCGACGAGGAACTGATCGAACTGATCCAGGTGCTGGGCGCCTACTCGGGTCTGTCCTCGCGGCCGTTCGACTCGGCCAACCCCCAGCTGGACCTGCGACTGCCGGACGGCTCCCGGCTGTCGGCCGTGATGGACGTGACCCGGCGCCCCGCGCTGTCGATCCGCCGCGCGCGGCTGGGCAAGGTCTTCCTGTCCGACCTGGTCGGCAACAACACCGTCAGCCCGGACGTCGGCAACTTCATGGCCGCGGCCGTCGCCGCGCGCAAGAACATCATGATCGCCGGGGCGACCAACGCCGGGAAGACCACGCTGCTGCGGGCCCTGGCCAACGAGATCGGCCCGACCGAGCGGCTGATCACCGTGGAGCGGGCGCTGGAGCTGGGCCTGGACCAGTTCCCCGAACTGCACCCGAACGTCGTGGCGTTCGAGGAGCGGCTGCCCAACTCCGAGGGACACGGCTCCATTTCGATGGCCGAGCTGGTGCGCCGCTCGCTGCGCATGAACCCCTCCCGGGTCATCGTCGGCGAGGTGCTGGGCGACGAGATCGTCACCATGCTCAACGCGATGTCGCAGGGCAACGACGGTTCGCTGTCCACCATTCACGCCAACAGCTCCGCAGAGGTCTTCAACCGCATCTCCACCTACGCCCTCCAGGCGCGCGAGCGGCTGCCGATCGAGGCGTCGCAGATGCTGGTGGCCGGCGCCATCGACTTCGTGGTCTTCATCCAGCGCCGCAACGACTTCGCCCGCGGCGGCACCCTGCGCCGCGTCGTCACCTCCATCCGCGAGGTCAACGGCGTCGACGGGCGCGTACTGTCCAGCGAGGTCTTCGCCGAGGGGCCGGGCGGGCAGCCCCGCGCGCACGCCCCCATCTCCTGCCTCGACGAACTCCTCGCGCACGGCTACCAGCCGTCCGGGACCTGGTAAGGCTGGTGACCGACCGATGATCCTCACCGGAGTCTTCTCCCTCCCCGTGCTGTACGGGCTGCTGGCCGGCGCCTCCGTCGGCGGCGGCGTCGCGCTGCTGATCGCCGCGATCCGCGGGCTGCCGGTCAAGCAGGGCCGCACCCGGCACGACGCGCAGGAGCTCATCCGCTTCCTGTCCCGGCGCGCCTCGATCGCCGTCGGCGTCGGACTGGTGGTGCTGCTGCTGACCCGCTGGCCGGTCGCCGGGATCGCCACCGGCGTCCTGGTGATGGCCTGGGACCGGCTGTTCGGCGGTGCGGCGGAGGAGCGTTCCGCGATGCGCCGGGTCGAGGCGCTGGCCGCCTGGACCGAGTCGTTGCGTGACACGATCGCCGGCGCGGTCGGCCTGGAGCAGGCGATCCCGGCCTCCGCGCGGGCCGCCGCCCCGGCGCTGCGCCCGCATCTGGAGGGGCTGGTCGACCGGTTGCGGTCGCGTACCCCGCTGCCGGACGCGCTGCACCTGCTCGCCGACGACCTCGACGACCCGTCCGCGGACATCGTGGTCGCCGCCCTCATCCTCAACGCCCGGCTGCGCGGCCCCGGTCTGCGCGAGGTGCTGGGCGCACTGGCCAAGTCGGCCCGCGAGGAGGTCGACATGCGCCAGCGCGTGATGGCCCAGCGGGCCAGCACCCGGCGCAGCGTGCAGATCGTCATCGCTGTCTCGGTGGCCTTCGTCCTGGGACTGGCGGTCTTCAACCGGCAGTTCGTCCAGCCGTACGGCAGCCCGGTCGGGCAGTTGGTGCTCACCTGCGTGTGCGGCCTGTTCGCCGCCGGGTTCTGGTGGCTGCGCAAGCTGTCGCGGATCGAGACGCCTGAGCGGTTCCTTGAGCGTGATCCGCGTGACGAGCCGCAGGCCGGCCCGGTCGCGCAGCAGCAGTGGGGAGTGCCCGTCCGATGACTCTCGCGGTGTTCTTCGGGGCCCTGGGCGGCCTCGGCATCTACGTTCTGATCCGTGCCCTGCTGCCGTCCCGGCGCGGCTCGGTGGCCCAGGTGGCCAGGATCGACGCGCTGCGTGCCGCGCGTCCGGCGGGCGGCGCCGGCACCACGGCGGGCCCGACGGGGAGCCTGCGGGAGCGGATCGGCCAGCGGGTGGCCGCCTTCTACCTCCAGCAGGGCTGGCAGCAGCGTTCGCTCCGTGCAGACCTGGCGGTGCTGGACCGCGGCTGGGAGAGCTTCCTGGCGACCAAGGCGATGCTGGCGGCGGCCGGGCTGTTCTTCGGGCCGCTGGTCTTCTCCATCGCCTGGACGCTCGGCATGGGGTCGAGCCCGGTCATCCCGATCTGGATGGCGCTGCTGTTCGGCGCGGTCTTCTTCGTGCTGCCGGACCTCGAAGTGCGCCGGGACGCCGCCGCCAAGCGGCGTGACCTGCGCCGGGTGGTGGGCGCCTACCTCGACCTGGTGGCCATGAACCTGGCGGGCGGCCGCGGTCTGCCCGAGGCGTTGATGGCCGCCTCCGAGGTCAGCGACGGCTGGGCGCTGCTGCGGATCCGGGCCTGCCTGGCGGACGCCAGGATCACCGGCACCAGCCAGTGGGAGGCGCTCGGCCAACTCGGCACGGAGTTGGGCATCGAGGAGCTGAAGGACCTGTCGGCGTCGCTGGCGCTGGTCGCCGACGACGGCGCGAAGGTGCGCGAGTCGCTCGGCTCGCGCGCGGAGACGATGCGGCACCGCGAACTGGCCGAGATCGAAGGCAGCGCGGGCGAGAAGTCGCAGTCGATGCTGGTGGCCCAACTGCTGCTGTGCGCGGGCTTCCTGGTCTTCCTGATCTATCCGGCGGCCATGCGGGTCTTCTCCGTATGACCGCCACCGGACTTCCGGCAACCGTCGAACTGACCCCCATCGAAAGGACGTGAGAGAAGATGAACCGAGAGGCCATCGACTTCCTGGTCTGCTTTCTGCGCGGACGCATCGCGCGGGTGCGCTCCGGTGAGCTGGACCGTGGTGCCTCCGCGGTCGAGTGGGTGATCATCTCCGCGGTCGTGGTGGCGATCGTCGGCGTGGTCGCCGCGATCCTCAACAGCGCCCTCAAGGGCGGCGCGACCAAGGTCAGCAACTGCATCAAGGGCACGACCGCCAGCAGCACCTGCTGAGGCGGGCCACGAGCGACGGGGGACGGACGAGTGCGTGCGGGACATCCGGTGACGCGGCTGCGCGGCTTCGTGCTCCGCAGGGTGCGGGCCGCCCGCGGCGATCGCGGTATGACCGCGATCGAGTTCGTCTTCCTCACTCCGGTGCTGTTCTTCATGATCTTCGCGACGGTGCAGTTCGCGCTGTACTTCTTCGCCGACCATGTCGCACAGGCCGCCGCCCAGGCGGGTGCCCGCAAGGCGCGCGCCGAGGCGGACGCCGATCCGGGCGGCTGGCGGGCGCAGGCCCGCGGCACCGCCGACGACTACATCAAGCAGCTCGGCCCGCGCCTGCTGGTCGGCCCGTCCGTCCAGCCGGTGCGGCCGGCCGCCAACCAGGTGGGCATCCACATCGTCGCCCATGTGCCCAGCGTCTTCCCCGGGTTGCACTTCACGGTGGACGCGCTGTCGCAGGGCCCCGTCGAGCGTTTCGTACCGGATGGACCCTGAGATGCGCCGAGCCCCCGGCAGGACCGGGATCCCGCGGATACGCCCCGGCCGCCCGACCCGATCCGGGCCGGGCCGACCGGCGTCGGACGCCGGGTTGTCCACCATCGAGGTGGTGATCCTGGCACCGGTGATGATGCTGTTCATCCTGGTGCTGGTCGCCTTCGGGCTGCTGGTCAACGGCCGCGGCCAGATCGACGGCGCCGCCCGGGACGCCGCCCGCGCCGGCTCGCTGCAACGCACCGAGGGCGGCGCGATGCAGCAGGCCAGGGCCGCGGCCAAGGCCGACCTGAAGTCGACCTGCGGCGGCGCGGTGACGGTGCGGAAGATGAGCACCGGATTCCAGGCGGGCGGGCTGTTCACCGTGGAGGTCAGCTGCCGGGTGCGCGGGCTGTCCACGCTCGGGCTGAACGTCGCCACCAAGCTGACGGGGCGCTCCACCGCCCCGCTCGACCCCTACCGGAGGGCGGCGTGAGGCGGCCGGCGGCCCGCCTGCTGCGGGCGTGCCGCGGCGATCGCGGTTCCGGAGCGGCGGCGGTGCTCATCTTCGCCTTCGTCTTCCTGTCGCTGGCCGCGTTCGTCATCGACGGGGGGCTGTCCATCTCGCAGCGCGAGCGGGCCGCCGACATCGCCGAGCAGGCCGCCCGGTACGCCGCAGAGGACATCGACCAGGCGGCGCTGCGCTCCAACGGCGCCGTGGTGATCAACTACGCCGACTGCGGCGCCCGGGTGCGGCAGTTCGCGCGGCAGTCGGGACTCGGCGGCGCAGACGTCGCCGCCTCCGGCTGCACGACGGCCACCACCCGGCAGGTGACAGTGCGCATCCGACTCACCTACCGTCCGGTGCTGACCGGGATGTTCTACGACCGGCCGCTCCAGGTTCGCGGTACGGCACAGGCCGTCCCGCTCACCGGCTGAAGCAGTACCCGCAACCGCAAGCGAACCACGCAAGCAGCAACCGCGGCGGACACCGCACGGCAGAAGGCAGGTGAACGACCATGGCACGCACCGGTGCCACTGGACGGCCGACGGGACAGGTGCGTCCCACCCGCACCACCGGCGACATCGTGCGCGCGGTCGCCGCCTTCCTCGCCCTGGCCGTGCTGGTCGTCGGCGTGCCCGCGGCGCTGGCGTACTTCATCGGCTGGCCGCTGCCGCACCACACGCCCTCGGCCGACACCCTCAAGGACCCGATCACCACGCAGACGTTCGTGCGGGTGCTGGCGGTCGTGGTGTGGCTGGCGTGGGCGCAGTTCACCGCGTGCGTGCTGGTTGAGGCCAAGGCCGCGGTCTCCGGGGTCGGGATGCCGTCGCGCATCCCCGGCGCGGGTCCCAGCCAGTTGCTGGCCCGGCAGTTGATCGCCGCGCTGCTGCTGGTCGGCGCGACGGCGGCGAGCCTGACGCCGGGCCTGTCCAACCTCGGGCAGCACTACTCGCACACCGGCCGGCCCGGCTCCGTCGCCGCGGCCCAGGCCCTGCCCGGCCAGGCGCACCAGCAGCAGGCGAGCCACAGCGCCCCCCGTGGCCCGGCCGACCACGAGGCCGCCGCGGCCGGCGCTTCCGCGGAGGCCGAGCGGGCCACGAAGTTCTACCGGATCAACCCGCCCGAGGGCCGCCACCACGACTCGCTGTGGGAGATCGCCCAGCGCCACCTCGGCGACGGGCGCCGCTACAAGGAGATCTACCAGCTCAACAAGGACCGGGTGCAGCCGGACGGTTCGCGGCTGTCGCAGGCCAGCTTGATCCGTCCGGGCTGGATCATGGAGATGCCCGGCGACGCCCGCGGCGGCGAACTCGTCGAGGTCCCGGACCCCACGCCGCACGTCAGCCCGCAGACCGAGCACCAGATCAAGCAGTACGCGCAGACCGGCACCCACCACGAGCAGGCCGCCGCCCACCAGGCCGCGGACCCGGCACCGGCCACCCACCAGGAGGCGGCGCCCGGCGGCGCCACCACCGAGGTCCCGGCGACCGCGCACGCCGAGGCGGCGCCGGCCTCGCACGATTCGGGATTCGGGCTGCCCGAGGCGCTGATCGGCGCCCCGCTGCTGGCCGCGGGACTGCTGGCGGCCCTGGGCCGCAGGCGCCGCACCACCTTGCTCCAGGCCGCGGCGGCCGGGCTGCGCGCGACGGTGCGCGGCCCGCGCCCCGGCGAGGAGACCGACGCGCACGACGCGCTGCGGATCGGCTCGGACCCGCACACCGTGCGGTTCCTGGACCGGGCGCTGCGGGTGCTGTCGGCCGGGCTCGCCGCGGCCGGGCGCACGCTGCCCACCGTCTACGCGGCCTGGCTGTCCGCGGACTCCCTGCACCTGCAACTCGCCTGGCCGGACGGGGAGCCGCCGGCGCCGTGGCGGATCGGGCAGGACCAGACGTTCTGGCGGGCCGACCGCGCCGACCTGGTCGGTGCCCAGGGCCCCGAGGCGCTGCCCGACGGCCTTGAGCTGAGCGAACTCGCCCCCTACCCGGGCCTGGTCTCGCTCGGCACGCTCGACGACTCGCGTCTGCTGCTCAACCTCGAAGCCGTCCCCGGCATCGTCTCGCTGTCCGGCGCGCCCGCCGACCGGGAGGCCGTGCTGTCCTCGCTGGCCGCCGAACTCGCCACCAACGGCTGGTCGGACCGGATGACGGTGACGCTCGTGGGTTTCGGCAGCCGCCTCGGCGCGCTCGCCCCGACCCGGATCCGGCACCTGCCGGACATCGAGGAACTGCTGGAGACGATGACCGCCGAGTCCGACACCCGGCGCGGGGCGCTCGGCACCGCGGGCCAGGACTCGGTGCTCACCGGCCGCACCGGCCGGGCCCAGCAGACCCAGTGGGCGCCGCACCTGGTGCTGGTCGCCGCCGAGCCGACCGAGCGGCAGGCCGAACGCCTCGCCGAACTCGCCACTGAATCCGGTGAGTTGGGCATCGGCTACCTGATCGGCTGCGACCAGCGCGAACTGCCCGGCGCCGCATGGCAGTTGGAGATCACCGCCGAGGGCCGTCTGCTGGCGCCGCTGCTGGGCCTGGAGTTGGAGGCGCAGCGTCTGCCGGCCACCCGTTACGACGCCCTGCTGGCGCTGTTCGAGGCGGCCGACGGTTCGCAGGCCGGCGACCCCGACCCGAAGGGCGGCGGTCCTGCGGTCTCGGTGGACCTGTCCGACCAGGGCCGCCCGGCGGTCTACGCCCGGCTGATGGGGTCGTTCGAGGTCGTCGGCCTCGACGCCCTGGAGCCGGACCGGCAGGTCCTCACCCACGAGGCGCTCGCGCTGCTGCTGCTGCACCGTGAGGGCGTGCACCCGCGGGTGCTGGCCTCCGCGCTGTGGCCGCGCGGCGCCACCGAGGACGTGCGGGACGCGGTGATCGAGCGGCTGACCGGCTGGCTGGGCACCGACCCCGACGGCACGCCGCGGCTGCGGACCGACGAGACCGGCCGGCTGGTGCTGTCGGCCTCCGTCGTCTCCGACTGGGACGTGCTGCAGACACTGCGCCACGACGCGGACTCCGGGCGGGGCCGCCGGGACGCGGGGTTCCGCCGCCGGCTGCTCAAGGACGCCCTCGCGCTGGCTCGCGGCCCGCTGCTGGCCGGTCGGCCCGCCGGCCGCTACGGCTGGCTGGCGCACGAGATAGCCGAGGCCCAACTGCCGCTCCTGGTGGGCGACGTGGGCCTGGCGCTGGCCGAGCAGTACATGGAGATGGACAAGCCGGAATCGGCCGGCAACGCGGTCCAGGCGGCGATGCGGGTGGCTCCCGACGACGAGCGCCTGTGGCTCGCGCTGCTGCGCGCGGTGCACGGCACCGGCGACGAGGCGAAGCTGCGCGCCACCGCGGACGACCTGGCCGAGCGCGCCCCGGCCCAGCACGGCACCCGCGGTCTGCCGCCGCGTACCCAGGCGCTGCTGGACGAACTGCTGCCGGCCTGGCGCGCGGAGATCGCCAACTGAGGCGAGGCGGCCCGGCGCTCAGTTGTCGAGTCGGGCCGCCGCCTCCTGGCCGCAGGCGTAGGCCAGCGGGCTGAGCAGCGACTCCGCGTCGGGCAGCCAGCGGTTGACCGGGGTGGGCTCGCGGGCCCAGACCACGGACAGGCCGGATCCGGTGCGGGTGGGCGGGGCGGTCACCCAGTCGCCGTCGCCGCGGACCACCAGGTCCAGGGCGCCGGGCCGGTGGCCGAGCCGGCGCAGCGCGTCCGGCACCTTGGCCCGGGCCCCGGGCAGCACGAGGAAGACCAGCCGGCCGGCCGGGACGCACAGCACCGGGCCGAGGGGGAGTTCCAGCCGCTCCATCCGGGCGAGTGCGAGCAGGCCCGCCGACTCGGGCACGTCGATCGCGTCGAAGCTGCGTCCGGTCGGCAGCAGCACCGACGCGGGCGCCCCCGACCACATCCGGCGTACCGCGGCGGCGCTGCCGGTGGCGAGCCCCGGCCAGTCGGGCCTGACCGGGTGCGCCCCCGGAGCCGGGCAGTCCGCGGCGCCGCACGAGCAGCGTGCCACGCCGTCCACCGCCTCCAGCCAGGCGCCGGGGAACACGTCCCAGTGCCGCTCCTCCACGTATCCGACGGCCGCCGCCAGGAGTTGACCACTGACGGTCCGAGCGGCGGCGAGGGGCTGTGCGCCGGTGGCCGGGGCTCCCGAGTTGTCTTCCACGCGCTGCTCAACTCCCCTTGCAGGCAAGGGTTACGGTAGCTGTTAAGGGTCTTTGGCCGCGCATGATGTGACACATACGGCGCATGGATGCATGTACCGGAGCATGTGCGTAGATGTGGGTGAGGACTGGGTAGCCCCTCTTCGGCATGTTGGGGCGCCTCATGGCACAAAGTAACGAAAGTTCCCATCGACGGCATATCCACCCGGGTTGCCTGGGCAGAGATCACGGCATCAGGTACGGACCAGGTTCCGACCGGTTCACCACCGGTCAGGACGGCGCGGACTATAAGGGGACGACGATGGCCGCCCGACCGCTAGTGGCGCGTCAGCCGAACGAACGGCTGCAAGCCCTCATCCAGGAAGCGGGCTGCTCCAACGCGGGGCTCGCCCGCCGGGTCAACGTGTGCGGCGCGGAGCACACACTGGACCTGCGCTACGACAAGACCTCCGTCGCCCGCTGGCTGCGTGGCCAGCAGCCGCAGGGGCCGGGCACCGGCGGTCATCGCCGAGGCGCTGGGCCGCAAGCTGGGCCGTACCGTCACCATCGACGAGATCGGCATGGCCAACGGCAAGAACCTCGCCTCCGGCGTCGGCCTGCACTTCTCCCCGACCGTGCTGGGCGCCATCGAGCAGGCCTGTGAGCTGTGGCGCAGCGACGTGGGGCGGCGGGACTTCCTCACCGGTTCGACGGTCGCCTCCTCCGCGCTGGTCGAGCCCAGCCGCGACTGGCTGATCACCGGCCCCGACGCGGTGGTCTCGCGCTCGGGGGGACCACGGGTCGGGCCGGCGGACGTGGAGGCGGTGCGGGCCACCACCCAGGCGCTGGTCGACCTCGACCACCGGTTCGGCAGCGGCCATGTGCGCCCCGTCGTGGTGCACTACCTCAACAGCGTCGTCTCCGGTCTGCTGTCCGGCTCCTACCGGGAGTCCACCGGACGCCAACTGTTCGCCGCGGTGGCCCGGTTGACGGAGCTGGCCGGCTACATGGCGGTCGACACCGGGCAGCCGGGGCTCGCCCAGCGCTACTACATCCAGGCCCTGCGGCTCTCCCAGGCGGCGGGCGACCGCGGTTACGGCGGCTACGTGCTCGCCGCGGGCATGAGCCATCTCGCCGCCTCGCTGGGCAACCCGCGCGAGATCACCCAACTGGCCAGAGCCGCCCAGGAGGGCGCCCGCGGCCAGGTGACGCCCACCGCGCAGGCGATGTTCTACGCCGCCGAGGCGAGAGGCCACGCCCTGCTGGGCGACGTGCGGGCGTGCAACGCGGTGGCCGGCCGGGCCGTCGAGGCGCTCGGGCGGGCCACCCCGCAGGACGACCCGGACTGGATCGCCCACTTCGACCAGGCGTACCTGGCCGACGAGTTGGCGCACTGCCACCGCGACCTGGAGCAGCCGGCGCCGGCCGCGCAGTACGCGCTGGACGCACTGGCCGGGCATCCGCCGACCCGCACTAGGCGGCGTGCGATAGGGCTGCTGGTGCTGGCCTCCGCGCAGGCGCAGGCCCGCGAGGTGGACCAGGCGTGCCACACCGCCACCCAGGCGGTCGGGCTGCTGGGCCAACTGCGCTCCAACCGGGGCGCGGAGTATCTCGACGACTTCCGGCAGCGGCTCGAACCCTTCACCGGGCAGTCCTCTGTGCGGGAGTTCACCGCCCGGCTCGGGGTGGTCGAAGCGGCGGCGTGAAGCGCCCGTAACGGGAGGAAACGGAAGCCCCGGAAGGCGGCTCGGGCGCCTTCGCCACGGATCAGAACGGAATCGTTACGTGACGGACACGACGTTTCCGACCTGCGTCAACGCGTGGCAAATCCGGCCCTTTCCGGGCCTTCCGCACAGTCGGTGGCATGCTACTGCCAGGTCACCCTCCCGGTCGCGTGGTGAGCACGCGAATCGACCCGGTAGCGTGAACCGATGTTCTGAAGGTCCGGTCGGGGGGCCGCCCGGGGCGACTGGCTCCGGGATCACGCTGCAGGCAGGAGTTCCGGTGATGCACAGCGGAGAGGGAGAAGAGGCGTCGGACGACAACTTCCGGCCGCTGCCGATCCCGCGTGAGCCGCAGACGTCGTCGGCGTCGCAGCCCCGCGAAGGCATCGTGCTGCCCTCCAAGGGCGGCCGCTGGGTGCCGCCTTCGCAGCGCCGCCAGGAGGAGGAGCGCTGGGACCAGCCGGCCCCGGTCGTGCAGCCCGCCGTGGGACAGCCGTGGGGCGCCCCGCAGCCGGAGCAGCAGCAGCCTCCGCAGGCCCAACCGCAGCCCCAGCCCCAACCGCAGCACCCTCAGCACCCGCAGCAGCAGTCCGCGGAGTACGGGCAGCCGCCGGCGCCCGGCCCGCAGTCCGGCTACCCGCCGCCGCAGCACACCGACGCCACCCAGCTGCTCGACCCGTACACCCCCGCGCCCCCGGCGGCCGACGGCGGCTACGGCGACCAGCGGTACGGCGGCGGCTACGACCAGCCCTACGACGCCGGGCAGCAGATGCCCGCGGGCGACGCGGACCGCACCCAGCTGATGACGCCGTACGGCCAGCAGCCGCCCGGCGGGGACGGCGACCGCACGCAGCTGCTGACCCCCTACGACCAGCCGCACTCCGCGGAACTGGTGCCGCAGCCGGGCGACGGACGGCATCCGCTGCCGCCCGAGCAGCAGTTCAACGCTCCTGTGCCGCCGCTCCCGCAGGCCCCGCCGGTGGCCCCGCACGAGCAGTACCAGCAGCCGCAGGCCGGCTACCAGCAGCAGGCCCCGCAGCCGCCGCAGGCCCAGCAGCCGCCGATGCCCGGCGGCGCGCCGTACTCGATCCGTCCCGGTGCCCCCGGCGACCAGCCTCCGGCGTCCTACGCGCAGGAACCGGCCCCGGCCACCCAGCAGTTGCCGCGCTTCGAGGACAACTGGCAGCAGCAGGCACCGCAGGCGCCCGGCCCGCAGCAGACCTCGCAGCAGCCGGACGACTACGACTACCTGTACCGCAGGGAGGACCGGCCGGCCGCCCCCCAGCAGCCCCGCCAGGGCGCCGGGCCGCGGCAGGGCTACGGCTTCCCCCAGCAGCAGGCGCAGCAGCCGCCGCGCCAGGACTACGGCTACAACGGGCAGGGCGGCTACGACGACCCGGGCGGCCGGGGCGGGCACGGCGGTTACGACCAGCCCGGCCGCGGTCAGCGCAAGAAGCCCTCGACCGGTGTCCTGGTGGGCGCCGGAGTCGCGGTGCTGGCCCTGATAGGCATCGGCGCGGGCGCGATCCTCAGCGGCGGCGGATCCGGCTCCCAGCCGTCCACCGGCGCCTCCTCGTCGCCGTCCGGTGGGACCGCCGGGGACGCCGACGCGGTCAAGGCGCAGGCCACCCAGCTCGACCAGCTGCTGAGCACCAGCAACGACAGCCGCACGTCGGTGATCAACGCGGTCGCCTCCATCAAGGCCTGCAAGAACCTGGCCATTTCGGCGACCCACCTGCGCACAGCGGCGGGCGAGCGCGACGACCTGGTGACCAAGCTGTCCCAGATGAAGCTCGACAAGCTGCCCAACAGCGCCCAGTTGGTCAGCCAGTTGACCGCGGCGTGGGCGGCGTCCTCGTCGGCCGACAACCACTACGCGACCTGGGCCACCCAGGTCGCCCAGCCCAAGGGCTGCCACAAGAACCACGCGAAGACCACCCCCGAGGTCCAGCGCGGCAACCTCTCCAGCGGCCAGGCGACGATCGCCAAGCAGAAGGCCGCGGACCTGTGGAACCCGATAGCCCGTCAGTACGGGCTCACCCAGCGGCAGTTCACCCAGCTGTAGGACCGACGGGCGTGCCGGGGGCGGGAGTTCCGCTCCCGCCGCCCCGGCATCCCCCGCCGCCCCCGACCCAGGCGCCCCGCTCCCGCCGCGTGGCGGGAGCGCTCACAGGTGGTCCGCGCCGTTGTGCTCCAAGGTGGTCTGGACGCTGACGAAGCCGCCCTTGCCGACCGGGGTCAGCCTGCCGTCGCGTACGACCTGGTAGGTCACGTCGGCGTTGACCATCCGCGGGTAGTCCGACACCGCCAGCATGTCCGCGTAGCGCCAGCCAAGTGGTGGGGTCAGACCGCCGGTCGAGATGCCGTGTGCCTGGTTCAGCGCACGATGAATCGTTTCTGCGTTCACCGGTCCATCGCCGAGCGAACGCACCACGGTGGCTAGGACGGTGTAGGCGATCCAGGTCGTCTCGCAGCCCGGGTCGGCGATGTCGATGCGGTTGTCGCCGAAGGCGTAGCGGGTGATCGCGTCCCGCATCGGGTTCCAGCGCCGGTCGGTGGCGGGCGGGTACCAGCCCGTCGCGTAGGCGCCCTCCAGGGGGCTGTTCGCGCCGCCGGTGCTGTCCAGCAGCGACTGCTTGACGCTGCCGAGCACCGAGGCGGTGCGCACCCGCGAGCCGTAGCCCAGCCGCCGGAAGGAGTCGAAGAAGGTGCCGGTCCGATCGCCCAGCGCGGCGGTGACACAGCGGTCGGGGCCGCCGTCGCCGACCGCTTTTCTGGCCGCGGCGGTGTAGTCGGTCGCGTTGTCCCGGACCCGGATGTCCAGGGCGTGCGGGCGGTGGCCGGAGGCCAGTCCTGCGTCGAGGAACTCGGGGTACTGGTCACCGGTCGCCGAATCCGGCCGCACCAGCGCGGTCTGCTCGCAACGGCCCGCCAACTGGCGGCCGTTGCCCGCCAGCAGCGCGGCGGCCCCGCCGTTGACCGGGTAGGACGCCGGGCTGGTGAACTCCTCGGGGGCGATCCCGTAGCCGCCGAGGTAGGGGATGCCGGAGTTCTCCAGCGCGGGCATGAAGTTGTCGCCGAACTGGCTGTAGGAGCCGACGACCGCCACGGCGCCGTCCTTGGCGGCCTCGTCGGCGCACTGCTCGGCTCGGGTCGGGTCGTTGCGCTCGTTGCAGGTGAGCGACCTTCAGCTTGCGGCCGCCCAGGCCGCCCTGGGCGTTGACCATGCGGGCGTAGGCCTGCGCGATGGCCGGCATGCCCGGCAGGTTGGTGGAGTTGGTGTCCTCCGGCGCCCAGGTCATCACCACGATCGGTCCTGGTGTGCCCGCGGACAGGCCGGGCACCACCCCGCATCCGGACAGCAGGACCGCTGAGGCCGCGGCGATCGCACCGGCCCGTGCTTTGCGTCTCATATCGTCCTACGTTTCACCGCGACGGCCAACAAGCGCGTGCCCCGGGGCCAACCATGGGTGCCGGGGAGGTGAATTGCCGGTGTCGCAGCGGCGTCAGGAGCGTGGTCCGGACCAGCTGGAAGCCACCCGGCGCGGGCACCATGGCCGGGTAAAACGTACGATCGGACATCGTGCAAGGTACGGAGAAGTCTTCCCGTCGCGGCCGTCCGCTCGTCCACGATGGGTGGCATGCCGCTCAACGACATGCCCTGGTGGCGCTGGCGCAGCAATGTGCGCTCCGCGCTGCACATGATCAGCGACCCCGTCTTCCAGCAGGACTCTGGCTGGCCGGCCGGCCGGGCTACGGTGACGTCACCGACGCCGTCTACCGGCTGGTCGAGGACACCTGGCTGGACAACTGGTCGGCCGAGAAGTACGTCGGGACGATATTCCGCGACGCGGCCGAGGCGGCGCTGGTGGACGCCGCGGTGCTGCGGGTGCTGCGGATCCTGCACCAGGTCGGCGCGGACGCCCCGGCGCTCCGCTATCTGGAGCACCCCGGCTGGCCCGAGGCGGTCCGCGCCGCGCGCGACGCGCACGTCCTGCTGGCCGGCAACGACGGCGACGACCCGGACGCCCCGCCGCGTTCGCTGGAGGTCCTGGCCATCTACACCGCGGTCGCGCGCTGAGCGGTCATGCCGGCGGCACGCGGACAGGCGCGGGCCGCGTGTGCGACGGCTGCCGGATGTGGGCGAGCGCCTGGTGCGCAGTCCGTCAGCCGCGCATCGCCGACCAGTACGTCCTGACCCTGTCCTGCCCTGACAAGCAGGGCATCGTGCACGCGGTCTCCAGCTACCTCTTCATGACCGGCTGCAACATCGTCGACAGCCAGCAGTTCGGCGACCAGCGACACCGGGCTGTTCTTCATGCGGGTGCACTTCTCCGCCGAGGCCGCCGGTGACCGTGGACAAGCTGCGGGCGAGCTTCGCGGCGATCGGCGACGCGTTCCGGATGGACTGGCAGATCCACCCGCCGACGAGCCGGATGCGGATCGTGCTCATGGTCAGCAAGTTCGGCCACTGCCTCAACGACCTGCTCTTCCGCGCCAGCGATCGGCGCGCTGCCGGTGGAGATCGCCGCCGTCGTCTCCAACCACACCGACTTCGCGCGACCTGGCGGGCTCCTACGGCGTCCCCTTCCACCACATCCCGGTCACCCGGGAGACCAAGGCGCAGGCCGAGGCGCGGCTGCTGGAGCTGGTGCGAGAGCGAGCGGCGTCGAGCTGGTGGTGCTGGCCCGCTACATGCAGGTCCTCTCCGACGACCTGTGCAAGCGAGCTGCCGGGCCGGATCATCAACATCCACCACTCCTTCCTGCCGAGCTTCAAGGGCGCCAAGCCGTACCACCAGGCGCACGCGCGCGGGCGTGAAGCTGATCGGCGCCACCGCGCACTACGTGACGGCCGACCTCGACGAGGGCCCGATCATCGAGCAGGAGGTCGAGCGGGTCGGCCACGAGCGTGACCCCGGACGCAGCTGGTCGCGTCGGCCGGGACGTCGAGTGCCAGGCGCTGGCCCGGGCCGTCAAGTGGCACAGCGAGCACCGCGTCCTGCTCAACGGCCGCCGCACCGTCGTCTTCTCCTGAGGCCGGCTCCCGTCCGCCGGGTCCGCCCAGCGGCCCGATGCCGCTACAGCCCGCGGCCGCCCTACACGGCTCGGCGCCGCCGCGGCCAGCACGTCCCGGATCGCCGCCGCGGTCGCCGTCCTGTCCGGCGGCCGACTCCTCCGGCTCGCGTGGCCCGCGGCCAGCTGGCAGAACTCCACGCCGTCCAGGGCCATGGCGCCACGCTGTGCTCCCGTGAGCCGAGCGCGCCGGGGGAGTCCAGCGGGATGAACCACTCGCCGCCGCCCGCGCCCTCGATCTCCAGTAGCAGCGAGCGCCCGGGGCCGCCGGCCGGGACAGGACCGCCCGGTGAGGAGCGAGCCCGGCCCGGCGCCGTCCCGCCAGCGCGACCGGCAGCATCCGGGCGGCCAGGTCGATCATGCGGTTGCAGATGCCGCGGCGCGGGCGGGTCGTAGGGGTAGGCCACCGCCTCGGCGATGTCGCCCGCGTGGATCCAGCACTCGAAGGCCCGGTCCAGGAAGGCGTCCCGCAGCGGCAGCTTCGAACCCGCCGTAGCCGACCTCCAGGCCGCCCGCCGACTGCCCGGCGAAGGAGACCGTACGCAGCAGCGAGTGGCTCTGCTCGCGCCAGGTGTCGCGGACCTCGCGAGGCGCAGCGTTCGCCGGGGCGCCGCCAGTAGGCCTCGGTGCGCGCCACCGGGTCGCGGGGCGCGTCCTCGCCGGTGCCGGGCGGCTCCGCCATGCCGAGCGAGAGCGCTATCAGCCCGTCGACCGCGGTCAGGTGCTCGATGACCTGCACGGTGACCGACACCAGACGGGATCCGGCGTGCCAGCGCAGGCGCACCGGCGCGTGCCAGTCGGAGCCGCCCAGGTCGCGCAGCAGCGCGTCCAGCCGGGCGGTCTCCGCGTCGTACGGGCCGGCCCACCGCGGCACCGGGATCCGCGCCGGGCGGCGGCCCAGGCAGTCCTCCAGCACGCGGGCGCGCAGCAGCGGGTCGAGGTCGAACTGGACTTCCGGCTGCAGCAGTCCGACCGCGTCCCGCAGCCGCAGCGCCTCGTCCGCGCACGTCGCGCAGTCGGTCAGGTGCTCCTCCACCGCCAGCGTCTCCTGCGCGGAGCACGCCGCCAGCGCCCAGGCGCCCAGCAGCGCCTTGAGCGTCTGGTGGTCGAAGCAGCCCGCCTTCGGCGGCGGTGGTACCGGGCCGAGCGGGCCGTCGTCGGCCGCACCGCGGGGCAGCGGCACCCGGGGCAGCGGCAGTCCGTGCGGTGGAATCGAGCCGCCGTCGCGGAAGGGCTCGCGCGGTTCCTCGTCTCCCGGCTCGTCACCCACGGGTCCCGCCGGGCCGTTCACAGCGCGCTGCCGGGGTGCTGCTGGATCGCGGTCGAGAGCATCTGAAGGCCGAGCCGCAGTCTTCGCCGTGCCTCGTCCTCGGTGAGCCCGAGCTCCTTGGCGGCCTGCCGGTAGTCGCGCCGCTGGAGGTAGGCGAGGTCCAGGGCGGCCCGGATGGAGGCGGGCATGGAGTCGCGGATGAAGTCGGCGCGCGCCGCGGTGTTCGCCTCCCGGACCCGGTCCTCGAACTGCTCGGTGATCCGCTGACCGCCCGCCTTGATCCGCTCGGCCTCGGATCTGCGCAGCCGGTGCACGGACTGCCGCTGCGTGAGCGTGGCTATCCACGACCGCATGTTGCCGTCCTTGGGGTCGTACGCGTTCGGGTTCTCCCAGATGTAGCCGAAGACCTCCCGGGTGATCTGGTCGGCGGCGTCCTCGTCGCCCATGACGCGGTGGGCGAGGCTGTGCACGAGCGAGGCGAAACGGTCGTACAGCTCCCCGAGCGCCGCCTCCTCACCGCGGGCGAGACGTTGCTGCATCTTGCGGTCCCAGCGCGGTGGTGCGGGTGTTGCCATACCGGCCGTCCCCTTCTCGGCTCACCTGGTCGCGTAGTCCGCCACCTGATCTCACCTTCGAATGTAACGGTCGGGTCCGACGGAGTACGCCCCTTTGCGGCAACGAGCAACCAAACGACTTCGTTTACTTACCGAACGTGAACATTCTTGGCAGGATGCTATTCGGGTGTGACCACTGAATGACAGGGAAGGGATCGGCGCCGGACGGTGGGCCGACGAGTGCACACTGACCACGGCGGGACGGAATCGGCGAGAGATGGGCGCGAACCAGTGGTGTTGAGCGTGACGGCGGACCAACGCGACGGCTGGACCGTCCTACTGGTGCGCGGGGAACTGGACCTGGTGACGTCCGCGGGCGTCCGCCAGCAGGTGCACGACGTGGTCGCCGACGGCGGGCGCGACCTGGTGCTCGATCTGTCGCAGGTGCGGTTCTGCGATTCGAGCGGGGTGGGTGTGCTGGTCGGCGCGCGCCGGCTGATGCGCTCGTGCGCCGGTCGGCTGCGTCTTGTGCTGCCCGCCCAGGGCGCGCTGGACGGCAGCCACGTCAACCGGGTGCTGGCGGCGCTGGGGGTGCGCAGGCTCTTCGACGTCTTCGCCGACCTGGAGACCGCCGTGGACGAGCAGGGGGAGCCGATATCCGCGTAGCGCTCAGCGTCTGACGCAGGTGTAGACGCCGTACACGCCGCCGGTGAACCGAGCCGAGACGATGTCGAATCCGGCGGCCGACAGCATCGGCTCCAGCAGCCAGCGGAAGGTGCTGTACTCGGTGCGCACGTGTTCGGCCAGGTCGTCGCGGGTGTAGCCGAGCGCCGGGTCGGCCGCGCCACCGGACATCCAGTGCTCCAGCACCGCCTCGGCCTCGCCCGGCGCGAAGTCGTAGATCAGGTCGCGCAGCCGCAGCACCCCGCCGGGGCGCAGCATCCGGGCGACGCGCTCCAGCGCCACCGCCTTCCAGAAGTCCGGCAGTTGGTGCAGCGCGTGCCGGGTGTGGACGGCGTCGGCGGGTGGTCCGGCGTGCCGGTAGCCGAGGAAGCCCGCGCGCACGCACTCCAGCCCGGTCAGCCCCTCGCGCGCCGCCCTCGCGCGCAGGAACTCCACCATCGCCGGGGAGACGTCCACCGCCACCACCGTGCGGAAGACCCGGGCGGCCGCCACCGCGAACTGGCCGGTTCCCGCGCCCAGATCGACCACCAGGGAGTCCTCGTCCACCCCGTGGTCGCGCAGTGCGGCGATATCCGGCGCCGGATCAGGGCGGCCCTGTTTGATGTCGAACCCGGCGACGAAATCGGGGTCGAGGTGTTCAGGACCTGCGTATCGGAGTTCGTCGATCACCCATGACTCGGACATCCTCCGATTCTGGCCGCTGCCCCCGGCGAACGCCTCCGGTTTAACGCTCGGGCGTGTTTTCGATTTCGCCGGACGACAGAGTCTGTCGGACAAATGACGGGTTCTGTCGGATGAAAATCCATTACCGTGCGTTGAGACCGGGTTGTGTCCGAGGTGTGACTTGTCACGGGGTGGAGTCGGGGCCTCGCTCGGGTACTCTCCATCGAGTGCGAGTCGTTCGGAAACGCAACAATCGCACCGGTGCCCCAGCGGAGGCCGGTGTGATGGTGCCGGGCACTCGGAATCCGCGCAATGCGCGTGATCTTCCCCGGGAATTCACCGAGCGCCGCCGAGCGGGAGCGAAGCGTGCGCGCCGGGCGACGGGCGGCCGGACCGCCGTCGCGGCCCGGAAGGCACCGGAAGCCCTTGTAGCGGTGACTGACCGTCGATCATGCCCCCCGAAAGTGTCGTCACGTTCCGTGACGACGCACGGGCGTGTGGCGACGTGTCCGCCGGTTCGGATGGTGTGAGCAGTGCAGGTGCAGGTTCAGATGGAGGTACGGCCTGACCCGGCGGAGGTGGGGCGCGCTCGCAGGTGGGCGCGTTCGCGGCTGCTGGGCTCCGGCATAGGGGCCGACGAACCGGTCGCCGAGACACTGCTCCTGCTCATCTCGGAACTGGTCACCAACGCCGTGGTGCATACCGGCTGCCCCGCGGTGCTGCGCATGCTCTTCCCCGGTCCTGCCCCGGCCGGCACGGTCCGCGTCGAGGTCGCCGACACCAGCGCCCGCCCGCCCTCGCCCCGGCACGCCAAGGGCGACGACACCGGCGGCCGCGGTCTGGAACTGGTCGAAGGGCTGGCCGACCGCTGGGGCTGGCAGCGCGAGGGGGCCGGCAAGCGCATCTGGTGCGAGGTCGACCGGGCCACCTGCGCGGTGGTCGCCCTGCGCGCCGCCCTCGGCTGACCCGCCCTGATCAGAACAAGGCGCCGCTACGAGATCGCGCGGAAGGTGCGCCGGTAGGCGGTCGGGGAGACGCCGAGCGCCGAGTGGAGGTGCTGGCGCAGGGAGGCGGCCGTGCCGAAGCCGCACTCACGGGCCACCCGGTCCACCGGCAGATCGCTCGACTCCAGCAACTGCCGTGCCCGCTGCACCCGTTGCTGCACCAGCCACTCACCGGGACTCAGCCCGGTCTCCTCGCGGAAGCGCCGGGTGAAGGTCCGCACGCTCATCGACTGCCGCTCGGCCATCTCCCGCAGCGACAGCGGCTCCTGCAACCGTGCGAGCGCCCACGCCCGGGCCGCGGCCGTCGTCGCCACGGAGGCGTCCGGCACCGGCCGTGAGATGTACTGCGCCTGCCCGCCCTCCCGGTACGGCGGCACCACGGTGCGCCGGGCGATCGCGTTGGCGACCGCCGTGCCGTGGTCGCGGCGCACCAGATGCAGGCACAGGTCTATGCCGGCCGCGACCCCCGCCGAGGTCAGCACGTCCCCGTCGTCCACGAACAGCACGTCGGCGTCCACCCGCACCCGGGGGAAGAGCCGCTGGAAGTGCTCGGCCTCGCGCCAGTGCGTGGTGGCGGGGCGCCCGTCGAGCAGGCCCGCCGCCGCCAGCACATAGCTGCCGGTGCAGATCGACACCATGCGGGTGCCCGGCCGGATCAGGGCGAACGCCTCCTCCAGCGGCTCGGTCAGCCGGCCCTCGCGGAAGACCCGCTTCGGGCCGCGTGACGCCGGGATCACCACGGTGTCCGCGTCCGCCAGCGCCCGCGGTCCGTGCTCGACCAGGATCGAGAAGTCGGCCTCGGTCCGCACCAGGCCGGGCGTCGGGGTGCAGGTCACCAGGGAGTACAGCGGACGGCCCGCCACGTCGGTGGCGCCGCCCAGGATCCGCGCGGGGATGCCGAGTTCGAAGGGGATCACCCCGTCCAGCACCAGCACCGCCACCCGGTGCGGCACCGGCGCGCCCGCGCCCCGCGCACCGGTGGCATCCGGCCCGTCCGGCCGGCTACGTCCCATGGCCGTCTTCCATGGCCCGATCCTTGCACATCATGGCCATCGGGCCACTCGCCGGTCCGTGCCCGGTTGTCAAGGATTGATGGGTGACACAGACATATCAAGAGTCGGGCTCCCGGTCCGCTCCCCGCCGCTCGCCTCGCGTCCACCGGGCCTGGTGGATCGCGGTGGTGGCCTTCGCGACACTGGTCGGCGCCGCGGGCTTCCGCGCGGTGCCCAGTGTGCTGATCAACCCGCTGCACGCCGAGTTCGGCTGGTCCGACGCCACCATCAGCGGCGCCGTCTCGGTCAACATCGCCCTGTACGGGCTGACCTCGCCGTTCGCCGCCGCGCTGATGGACCGCTTCGGCATACGCAAGGTGGTCGTCAGCGCCCTGCTGCTGGTCAGCGCGGGCAGCGGACTGACCGTCTTCATGCGCGCCAGCTGGCAGCTGACGCTGTGCTGGGGCGTCCTGGTGGGCCTGGGCACCGGATCCATGGCGCTGGCCTTCGTCGGCACGATCACCAACCGGTGGTTCGTCCGCCGCCGCGGTCTGGTCTCCGGCATCCTCACCGCGGGCAGCGCGGCGGGGCAACTGGTCTTCCTGCCGCTGGTCTCCCGGCTGGTCGACACCCACGGCTGGCGGACCGCCTCGCTGGTGGTCTCCGGCGCCGCGCTCGCGGTCGTACCGCTGGTGGTGTGGCTGCTGCGCGACCACCCGCAGGACATCGGGCTCCAGCCCTACGGCGCCGACCCCGCGGTGGCCGTGCCCGCGCCGCCGCGCCGCTCAGGTGCCGGGCGCCGCGCGCTGACCGTGCTGTTCTCCGCCGCCCGCACCAAGCCGTTCTGGCTGCTGGCCGGCACCTTCGCGGTCTGCGGCGCCTCCACCAACGGCCTGGTCGGCACCCACTTCGTGCCCGCCGCCTGCGACCACGGGATGCCGGCCACGACGGCGGCGAGCCTGCTGGCGGTGATCGGGCTGTTCGACATCGTCGGGACGATCACCTCCGGATGGTTCACCGACCGCTTCGACTCCCGTCGGCTGCTGGCGATGTACTACGCGCTGCGCGGCATCTCGCTGATCTTCCTGCCGATGCTCTTCGCCTCCAGCGTGCGCCCGCCGATGCTGTTCTTCATCGTCTTCTACGGCCTGGACTGGGTCGCCACCGTGCCGCCCACCCTGGCGCTGTGCCGGGTGCACTACGGCGAGGACGCGCCCATCGTCTTCGGCTGGGTGCTGGCCTCGCACCAGATCGGCGCCGCGCTGGTCGCCTTCGTCGCGGGGGTGGTCCGCGACGCCTTCGGCTCCTACGACCTCGCCTGGTACGCGTCGGGCGCCCTGTGCGCGGTCGCCGCGCTGATGGCGCTGTTGATGCGCCGCAAGGCGGCCGGTCCGCCGCTGATGGCGCCCGCCTGAGAAAGGGGGCTCCCGGCGGCCCCGGGGGCCCCTCCTGGGGCCGTATCAGGGGGTGTTGAATGTCGGGGTGCTGGAAACGGTGGAGATTCAGGCGTACGGACTCGTGCTGAGGCCCTGGGAGGAAGGGGACCTGGACTTCGCGCTGCGCGGGCTGACCGACCCGGACTTCCGCCGCTGGAACGTCCCGTTGGCCCACATCAGCGACGCCCAGGGCGCGCTCGGCTACATACGCAGCCGCCAACAGGGCTGGCGGCGCGGCGACATGGCGACGTTCGCCGTGCTGGAGGACGGCGTGGTGGGCGGCAGCGTCGGCATCGCCATGATCGACCGGAAGATGCGCAGCGGCCGGGTCGGCTACTGGACGCTGCCCGAGGCCCGTGGCAGGCGGCTGGCCTCGCGCGCCCTGGAGGCGTGCACCCGCTGGGCCTTCGGCGACCTGGGGCTCTACCGGCTCGAACTCGGCCACGCCGTCGGCAACGACCCCTCCTGCGCGGTCGCGCGGCACTGCGCGTACGGCGCCGAGGGCACGTTGCGCGGCGCGATGACGGATCCCGCGGGCGGCTTCCGGGCGATGCACCTGCACGCCCGCCTCGCCGACGACCCGGCGCCGGCCTAGGCCGTGTCTGGCAAATGGCGTCGTCCGCCCGCAGGGCGGGCCCCGCGGCGTCTGGTGCGTGCGATCGCAAGGCGGAGGGTCGTCCTCGTAGTGGGCCTACTCGGATGATCCGACAACGCAGCGAGCGTGCGTGCCAGGCGCCGCGGGGCAGACGGAATTTGCCAGACACGGCCTAGGGCCGATCCGGCGCGCCGGTGGTCAGTGGGGCGGTTCGCTCTCGCGCTTCTTGCGCATCACGGCGGCGGTGCTCAGCGCCTGGGTGAGCGAGACGACGGCCAGCAGGATCATCAGCAGCCGGCGCATGGCCGGGCCGTCGCCCCAGAACTGCCAGCTGATCCACAGCAGTGTCAGCAGGGTCCAGACGGTGAGGTGGACCCGCAGATGGGTCCATGAGCTCTCCCGGGTCGGGGAGAGCAGGCGCACGAGGGCGCCGCGCGGGGGCTGTCGCTGCATGCCTCGATGATGCCCCCACCCCGCGCCGGCCGGTGAGCCGGGCCATGGGGGAGCGCTCTTCCGTGCGCGGTCGCGGACGCCGGCCGGCAACTCCCCCGAGGGTCGGCGGGCGCCCGCGTCATCGCGTGGCAGGACGGAAGAAGCGGATGGTCGGTAACGGAACTCCGGGAAGGATCATGGACATGGGGTGCGGCGCTATCGGGTCGGTTTCCTGCCGGTCACTCCCAGATGGACCAGGAGCGCGAGGTTCGGCTTGAGGTCGGCCTGCTTGACACCCCAGGACTGGAACCCCTTCTGGTGCGCGGCGACGGCGGCGAGCATGACGACCATGGACCCGGCCACCGCGGCCGGGTTGACCGACGTGTCGACGCGGCCCTTCGCCTGCAACTCCTTGATGGAGTCCGTCAGCGATCCGGTGACGGCGTTGAGGATCTTCATACGGATCTTGTAGAACCGTTTATCCCCTTCCGCCGCACCGAGATCGACGACGCGCAGGATGGCGTCGTTCTTGCGCCAGAAGCTGAGGAAGCCGTCGACCAGTTCCTCGGCCGCGGCCCAGGCTGGTCTGCCCGTCCAGCTGCGGTCGGCGACCAGGTCGGTGAGGCTCGCGCCTTCCTTGGCCATGTCTTCCGCCAGTTCGAGGACCGCGCCCTCTACGTCGGGGAAGTATTGGTAGAACGTTGCGGGGGAGGTGCCCGCCATCCGGGCGACGTCGATGACCTTGACGTCCCGGTACGGCGAGGTGCTGAGCATCTCGCTGAGGCATTCGAGCAGCTTCTGCCGCGTCGCCTGCCCGCGGCGCCCGGCCACCCGGCCGTCGACGGTACGAACTTGTCCTGTCATGCCGTCAGTTTACCTTCGGGTGATCAGGGCGCGATTCGGCGGAGTGCAAATGGGTACGCCGTCAGCTCTTTCGGCAAATACGCAGGTCAGATCGGCGTTTCGCGGAGCTGTCCGGGGGCTGTGAGGCAATGTGTACACGCGGTGGACCCATCGGCCGATACCGGCCGCCCGGTTTGATGACCAGTCGAAACGTCTCGTTCGGCTGATTTGTCGGCTTGTAGTACAACCAGATTCAGCCGCGCCGAAAAAATTGACCATGTGTTCGATTTTTAGTGGTCCATCGGCCGGGCGAAAGCGCTTGCCCACCGCTAGCGTGGCCACCGGGACACACCGGCACGGGGAAGGACCGAGGTCATGGCCGCATTCGTGGAGGGAACGCCCTGCTGGGCGGATGTGATGCTCCCCGACCTGGCGGCGGGCCGGCGCTTCTACGGAGAGGTGTTCGGCTGGACGTTCGGCGAGGCCGACCAGGAGCGCCACGGCTACAGCCTGGCCCTGCTCGACGGGCGGCCCGCCGCCGCGCTGCTGGCCAAGCCCGACGGCCGGATGCCCACGGCGTGGAACGTCCACTTCGCCTCCGGGGACGTGGCGGCGACCGCGGAGCGGATCCGCGCCGCGGGCGGTGAGGTGCTCATGGGCCCCGGCCAGGTCGGCGAGGCCGGCCACATGCTGACCGCCGCCGACCCGTCCGGCGCGGTCTTCGGCGTCTGGCAGGGGACGGGCCATCCCGGCTTCGGCGTGCGGGACGCGCCGGGCTCCTTCTGCTGGACCGAACTCAACACCCGCGACCCCGCCACCGCCGACCCCTTCTACCGAGCCGTCTTCGGCTTCTCCGGCGCGCAGATAGGCAGCCCGGGCGGCGACTTCGACTACGAGGTGTGGACGCTGGGTGACGGTGCGGACCGGGTGTTCGCGGGCGGGCGCCTGCGGATGGGTGACGACGTCCCGGCCCAACTGCCCCCGCACTTCACCCTCATGTTCGCGGTGGCGGACTGCGACGCGGCGGTGGGCGCCGTGCTGCGGCTCGGCGGACGGGTGCACCGCGAGCCGAGCGACAGCCCGCACGGCAGGCTCGCCGCGGTCGTCGACGACCAGGGGGCGCACTTCACCGTGATCGACCCCTCCAGGGCGACCGGCCGGTCATAGGGCCGGCCGCCGGGCGATCCACCGGAATCCGCCGGGCTGGCCCTATGCTCCGGGGGGCCGCGCGGCCCGGACCCCGGTTGACGGGCGGCTTCCGGGAGCTACCGTGCGTTACGCGCCATGCGGGACGCCACGCTCAAATCGCCCCGCGTTCGCAACCGGGCCCCATCCCGGGGAGAATCAGGCCGCGTACCCGGGTTCGGTATCGATTGAGAGGCCGACCGGGGCTGCAACAATTCGGGGGACGGGGAGGTGGCAGGGCAGTGGAGCAGCTGACGCAGCACGACCCGAGACGGATCGGCCCTTTCGAGGTCCTCGGGCGGCTCGGCGCCGGCGGCATGGGATTGGTCTATCTCGCCCGCTCGGCATCCGGTCGGCGGGTGGCGATCAAGACGGTCCGGGCCGAGCTGGCGGAGGACCAGCTGTTCCGGGTCAGGTTCACGCGTGAGGTCGAGGCGGCCCGGGCGGTCAGCGGTTTCTACACCGCCGCCGTGGTCGACGCGGACCCGCGGGCCGCGGTGCCGTGGCTGGCCACCGCGTACGTCCCGGCCCCCTCGCTGGAGGAGATAGTCACCCAGTCGGGACCGATGCCCGCCCAGGCTGTGCGCTGGCTGGCGGCCGGGGTCGCCGAGGCGCTGCAGTCCATCCACGGCGCCGGTCTGGTGCACCGCGACCTCAAGCCGTCCAACGTGCTGGTGGTCGAGGACGGCCCGCGGGTGATCGACTTCGGCATCGCCAGCGGGGTCTCCAACACCCGGTTGACCATGACGAACGTCGCCGTCGGCACGCCCGCGTACATGTCGCCCGAGCAGGCGCGTGACTCACGCAGCGTCACCGGGGCGAGCGACATCTTCTCGCTGGGCTCGACCCTGGTGTTCGCGGCCACCGGGCACGCGCCCTTCCGCGGCGCCAACCCGGTCGAGACGGTCTTCATGCTGCTGCGGGAGGGGCCCGACCTGCTGGGCCTGCCCGACGAACTGCGGCCGCTGATCGAGTCGTGCATGCGCATGGAGGCGGACCTGCGGCCGAGCCCGGCCGATCTCCAGGCGCAGCTTGCGCCGCATCTGCTGGCCTCAGGCGACGACAACGGCACGGTCTCCACCTGGCTGCCGCCGAACGCGGTGGCCATGATCGAGCAGCGCAGCGGACGGCGCAGCACCGCGGTCGCCGCGGCGTCCCGGGTCGCGCCGCCGCCGATGCCCTCGCGGCCGCCGGCCGGGGTGCCCGAGCCGGAGGCCCGGCAGGTCCAGCTGGCCGGGTCGGTGCCGATAGGCCCAGGGCCGCGGGCCGCGGACGGCAAGGAGCCCTTCGGCGACGACGCGGGGCTCGGCCCGGCGCCGGGCATCGCCTGGTCCGCCCGGGGGCAGGGCCAGCCCACCGCCCCGCATCCACCGGCCTTCACCGGTGACGGCCGGGTCAACGGCGAGGGACGGCACGCGTCGCCGCAGGTGCCCGCCCCCGCCCCGGCCGGACCGGACGCGCGCTGGCGGCCCTGGCGGTTCCGGATGTCCAACGACGTGTGGGGCACCCCGGCCGTCGCAGGGAACCGGCTCTACGTCACCTCCTTTGAGGTGCACGCCCTCGATGTGGCCACCGGGCAGCGGCAGTTCAAGACCCGGGACGTGGCCTGGACGATGGCGGTGGCCGACGGCCGCATCCACGCCTCCGACGGCTCCAGCCTGTACGCCCTGGACGCCACCGACGGCTCCGAGCGCTGGCGGGTCTCGGTCGAGGGCTGGGTGTACTGCGTCCGGGTCGGCGCCGGCACCGTGGTCACCGGACTGCGGGGCGGCGGGGTGCGCGGCTACGACGCGGCCACCGGCGAACCGCGCTGGGAGCGGGTGGGCGCCCAGGTCGAGTTCGAGACCCCGGAGGCCGGTCCCGCGCTGGTGGACGGCACCGTCTACTACCGCGGCGGCGGCCGGCTGCACGCCCTCGACGCGCGCACCGGCACCGAGCTGTGGTGGCACGGGCTGGAGGACGCCGCGGTGGCCGGCGGCATGCCGGTGCCGCCGGTGGTGGCGGACGGCCGCGTCCACCTCACCGCGGGCAACCGGGTGCTCGCGCTGGACGCCGCGGACGGCACCGAGCGGTGGCGCTTCGACGCGCCGGCCGTCATCTTCGCGCCCCCGGCGCACGCGGCGGGCGGCGTCTACGCGGTCGACTACCGCGGCACGGTCTACGCGCTGACCGCCCACTCGGGCGCCGAGCGCTGGCGGGTCGCTACCGAGGCGCGGCAGACCGCGGAGCCGCTGCTGGTCAGCGGTGGTCTGGTGCATCTGGGCAGCGGCGGCGCGCTCTACACCCTGGACGCCACCGAGGGCACCCCGAAGTGGCGGTTCGCCACCCAGGGCGACGTCGTCGGCTCACCGGTGGCGGCCGGCGGCCGGCTGCACTTCGGGTCGATGGACCACTGCCTCTACACCGTCGACGCGGCCAGCGGGCAACTGCGCTGGAAGCTGGAGACCGGCGGCGCGATCACCGGCTCCCCGGTGGTGCGCGACGGCGTGGTGTACGCGTGCAGCAAGGACCGCTGCGTCTACGCGCTCGACGCGGTCAAGGGCACCGGATCCGGCTCCCGCCGACCCTGACGTCCTCCCGGCCGGGCCCGATCTCCACCGGGCCCGGCCGTCGGCTTTCCCCACCCGTCACCCGGGGGCACCCCTGCCCGACGCCAGGGCTTTACCTTGCCTTTGCCTATTCTCGGTCGCACACTGATATCACTGGCAAAGGCGACAAGAGGCCCAAACGCCGACGAGACAGACTGCCGAGAGAAACGCCTCATCCGGGGCGGGACGGGACGTCGTGGACCAGGGCGAGCTGGCGACCGGCCGGACGCGGCGAGAGCTGCCCGACACGGCCTTCGCCGCCGTCGCCGCGTACGACTCCCAGGGCATCGTCACCGCGTGGTCCACCGGGGCGCAGAAGCTGCTGGGACACCGTCCGCAGGACGTGCTGGGCCGGCCGCTCCAGACGCTGCTGCGGGACGACGCCGCCACCACCACGTACGACCTGCTGTTCGGGGCGCCCGGCGGCACCGGGACGGCGGTGATGCTGCACCGGGACGGCAGCGGTGTGGAGGCGGAACTGCTCAGGCTGGCCGTTCCGGACGACACCGGCCCGCCACGCGAGCTGCTGGTGATCACCCCGCTCAAGGGCGCCGAGCCGATGGACGACCCGCTGGTGGAGCGGGCCTTCGACCAGATGCCGTTCGTCGGGGTGCTCTACGACACCGACCTGCGCTACCTGCGGGTCAACGAGCAGGCGTGCAGGATCTGGGGGCTGCCCGCCTCGCAGCTGCTGGGCCGCACGGTGAGCGAACTGCTCCCCGGCGCCGAGGGCCTGGAGATGCAGCGCAAACTGCGTGAGGCGCTCGACGGCGGCGTGCCCGCGTACTCCGAGAGCAGGCACCGGATGCCCGGTGAGGCCCGCGAGCACGCGTGGGCCGGCCGCTTCACCCCGCTGAAGGACTCCCGGGGCACGGTGGTCGGCCTGTGCGCGCTGGGCATGGACATCACCAGCCAGCACCTGGCACGCGAGCGGCTGGCCCTGCTCAACGAGGCCAGCGACCGGGTCGGCAGCACGCTGGACGTGGGCACCACCGCGGAGGAGCTCGCCGAGGTCCTCGTTCCCGCGCTGGCCGACTTCGTCACCGTCGACCTGCTGGAGTCGGTGCTCGGCGACGTCGAGCCGGCGTCCGGGCGGCCCGCCGGGTCCGTCCTGGTGCGCCGGACCGCTCAGCGGTCGGTCCTGGAGGGCTGCCCGGAGTCGGTGCTGCCCACCGGCGGTACCGAGACCTTCCTCGAGAACTCCCCGCACGCGCGGTGCCTGGCCACCGGCCGGCCCTTCATCACCGCGTTCCTCAACGATCCCGCCTACCAGGACTGGGCCCGGCTCAGTCCGGGGCGCAAGATCAGCGCCACCAGCTTCGGCATGCACTCCGCGATGGTGGTGCCGCTGCGGGCCCGCGGCACCACGCTGGGCGTCGCGGTCTTCACCCGGCACCGCAGCCCGCTGGAGTTCGACAAGGACGACCTGATGCTCGCCGAGGAGATCACCGCGCGGGCGGCCGTCGCCATGGACAACGCGCTGCGCTACACCCGCCAGCGCCAGACCGCCCTGACCCTGCAGAACAGCCTGCTGCCGCAGCGCCTCCCGCAGCAGGCGGCGGTGGAGCTGGCCGGCCGCTACCTGCCCTCGGACGCGCAGATCGGGGTCGGTGGCGACTGGTACGACGCGATACCGCTGTCCGGCGCCCGGGTCGCGCTGGTCGTCGGCGACGTGGTCGGCCACGGCATCCACGCCTCGGCCACCATGGGCCGGCTGCGCACCGCGGTGCGCACCCTGGCCGACAGCGAACTGCCGCCGGACGAACTGCTCACCCACCTCGACGACATCGTCGGCCGGCCCTCCTCGCCGCAGACCGACCCCGACGAGGACGCCTACGACAACCCGGGTGCCGGGGCGACCTGCCTCTACGCGGTCTACGACCCGGTCTCGCGCCGCTGCACCCTGGCCCGTGCCGGGCACCCGCCGCCCGTGCTGGTGCTGCCCGACGGCACCACGCGGATCATCGACGTGCCCGCCGGCCCGCCGCTCGGACTGGGCGGGCTGCCGTTCGAGAACGTGGAGTTGCAGCTTCCGGAGGGCAGCCTGCTCGCCCTGTACACCGACGGGCTGGTGGAGCGCAGGGACCGCGACGTGGAGGCGGGCATGGAGGAGCTGCGGGCGGCGCTCACCCGGCCGTCGGGCTGCCTGGAGGAGAACTGCGACGCGGTGCTCGGCTCACTGCTGCCGGCCAGGTCGCAGGACGACGTCGCGCTGCTGCTGGCGCGTACCCGGGCGCTGGACCCGAGCCGGGTGGCGACGTGGGAGTTCCCCCGCGATCCCGCCGTCGTCGGGCAGGCCAGGGAACTGGCCGCGGCACGGCTGGCCGAATGGGGGCTGGAGGAGGTGGCGTTCACCACCGAGGTCGTCGTCAGCGAACTGGTCACCAACGCCATCCGCTACGCCTCGGGGCCGGTCGGACTGCGGCTGATCCTCCAGGACACCTTGATCTGCGAGGTCGCCGACGGCAGCAACACCCTCCCGCGGCTGCGGCGCGCCCGCAGTTACGACGAGGGCGGTCGCGGGCTGATGATGGTCGCTCAGCTCAGCCGCCGCTGGGGCACCCGCGGCACCGACACCGGCAAGATCGTCTGGGCGGAGCAGGCGGTCACCGCCCGCGCCCCTGGGTGGTGACGGGGGCCACTCGCGCCGCCGTCACCACGTCCATCAGATGTTGTTCCAGTTGTCCGGCTGCGCCGGCTGGGTGGAACTGCCGGCGCCGCCGGCCGCCGGGACGTCAGGTCCGCCGGTCGCACTCGGGAGCGCGACGACCGCCAGGGTGGCGGCGATGCCCGCCACCACCAGGGCGACCCTCTGCATCAGACGCATACTTGCTCCATTCTCGGAGTGATGGATGGGTGGGCGGCACAGCGAAAGCCGGCCGTGGCGCCCCCTCCGCGCCACGGTCGGCGTTCGCGTCTTCCCCCCGTGCCGAAGTCCCGGCATCACCCCGTGAGCCCGCTCTCCCCCCGGCGACCGAAGCTGTCAGGTGTTGTTCCAGTTGTCGGGCTTGATGATCGGACCATCGCCCGCGGGCCGGTCCTTGCCGTCCTCGGTGGTCTGCGCCTGTTCGGTCTTGGGCTCCTCGATGTCCTCGGTGGTCGTGGCGATGCCGATCTCCACGCCCACGCCGGAGCGCGTTTCCTTCTCGCTGCCCGGAGCATTGGTCGTCATACGGTTCTCCCGTTGGGTTCCGTGTGGAGCTGATTGGGCACCGCCTGGTGACGACCCCCGTACGCCACCAGGCGGGTTGTTGCGAAGTGATGGAATCCTGGCAGGAGTCGATAAGCAACCGATAAACGGCCTCGCTTACCCAGCCGGAGCTGGGATTACACCGCCACGGCGGAACTTGTCGGACCGTCGAGGAGCCGGCGCAGCTTGGCGGCTTCCTCGCCGTGCGGGTCGGGATGGATGCCCAGCGCGTCGTGCCAGCAGGCCCGCGCGCGGTCGGGCTGGCCGATCCTGGCGAGCGAGTGGCCGAGCACGGCCAGCGCGTTCGCCTTCTGCCAGTGGCCGCCCGCCTCGTTGAGCAGGGTGAGGGACTGCTCGGCGTGCGAGGCGGCCTGCCGCGGCCGGCCGGCCGCCAGGTGCGCCTCGGCCATCCGCAGGAAGGTCGCGCCCTGCCAGACCTGCTGGCGTGCCTCGCGGAACATCGCCAGGGCGTCGGTGAGTTCGGCCAGCGCGGCGTCGAACCGGCCGGCGGTCGTCAGCGCGATCGCCAGCCCGTACAGGCCGGAGCCCAGCCGGAAGCCGGAGCGCATCCGGCGGTGGATGCCGACCGCCTCCGCGGCGGTGTCGACCGCGGCATCGATGTCACCCAGTTCGCAGTAGACCCGGGAGAGGTTGGTCAGGACGCCGGCCACCCCGTGCAGGTTGCCGTCCTCGCGGAACGCCTCCAGCGCCCCGCGGTAGTACGCGGTCGCGTCGGCCAGCCGCCCCTGGTCCTTGGCGACCAGACCGCGCAGGGTGGGCGCGTAGCAGCAGGTCAGCGGGTCTTCGGCGGTCAGGCCGAGCAGCAAGGAGCGCTGCGCCTCGACGTCCGCCTCGGCGCGGCGGCTGGTGGACCAGCTCAGGTTCCGTCCGAGCAGGGCCCGGGCCCGGCCCTCGACCAGCGCGTCGCCCTGCGCGTCGGCCGCGTCGATGACCGCGCGGGTGCAGCGCTCGTAGTGCAGGGAGTGGATCCCGGATTCCATCAGGTACTGGGCGACGAACAGCAGGTCGACCGCCTCGCGCAGCCCGGTCGCCGCACCCGTCGCGGCCTGCCGGGACACCGTGGCCAGCAGCCCCGGCGCCTCGGAGAACAGCCACTCCAGCGCCTTGTCCCTGCTCTCGAAGGACAGCCCAGGACGGCGGGTCGCCGCCATGTGGTCCAGCGCCCGGTCCCCGGGGTTCTCCAGCGCGTACGCGGACGCGGCCGACGCCAGGTAGAAGTCCAGCAGCCGGGCGGACGCCGCCTCGCGCGAGGCGGCGCTCTCGTCCCGCTCGGCGCACGCCCGGCCGAACAACCGGATCAGGTCGTGGAAGCGGTAGCGGGCGGGCGCGGCCGACTCCAGCAGGCTGATGTCGACCAGGTCCTCCAGCAGGGACTCGGCCTCGTAGGGGTCCATGTCCAGCACGGCCGCAGCGGCGTCCAGCGACAGGTCGGGGCTGCCGGGCAGCGCCAGCAGCCGGAAGGCACGCGCCTGCTCCGGCGCGAGTTGGCCGTACCCCAGCTCGAAGGTGGCCTTGACCGCCAGGTCGCCCGCCTTCAACTCGTCCAGCCTGCGCCGCTCGTCGCTGAGCTTGCGGGCCAGGAAGGAGACCGTCCAGGTGCGCCGGGTCGCCAGCCGGGAGGCGGCGATACGTATCGCCAACGGCAGGAAGCCGCAGGCGGCCACCACGTCCAGCGCCGCCTGACGCTCCGCCATCACCCGCTCGCGCCCGACGATCCGGGTGAACAGCTGGAGCGCCTCCTCCGGGCTCATCACGTCCAGGTCGACCAGGTGCGCGCCCTCCAGGCCGACCATCCTGACCCGCGAGGTGATCAGCGCGGCGCTGCCCGGCGTCCCCGGCAGCAACGGGCGTACCTGGGCGGCGTCATGGGCGTTGTCCAGCAGCGCCAGCACCCGCCGGCCGTCCAGCACCGACCGGTACAGCGCCGCCCGTTCGTCCAGCCCGTCGGGGATCGAGGAGTCCGCGGTGCCCAGCGCCCGCAGGAAGGACGCCAGCACGATCTCCGGCTCCGTCGGCCGGGCGTCCTGGCCCTGGAGGTCCACGTACAACTGCCCGTCGGGAAAGGCGTTCCTGGCCTCGTGCGCCACGTGCACCGCCAGCGTGGTCTTTCCGACCCCGCCTATGCCCGCCACCGCGGACAGCGCCATCACCCCGTTCTCGGCGTTGCCGAGCTCGGCCACCAGCTCCGAGACGAAGGCGTCCCGGCCGGTGAAGTCGACGACGGTGGCGGGCAGTTGGGCCGGCCGGACCGCGACGGCGGGGGTGCCGTGGTCGGCCGTGGTCACCGGCGGCGCCAGGTCGGGGTCGGCCTCCAGGATGCGCTGGTGCAGTTCCGACAGTTCCGGGCACGGGTCGACGCCCAGGTCCTCGGCGAGCAGCCGCCGGGTGTCGTTGTAGACGCCCAGCGCCTCCGCCTGCCGGCCGCCCCGGTAGAGCGCCAGCATCAGCAGGGAACGCAGCCGCTCCCGCAGGGGGTGCTCGGCGGTCAGCGCGGTGAGTTCGGAGACCGCCTCGATGTGCCCGCCGAGTTCCAGGTCGAGCTCCAGCCGGGCCTCCAGCAGCGACAGCCGCCACTGGCTGAACCGGGTGCGCTGGGTGTCGGCGTGCGGGCCCTGGAGCCCGGCCAGCGGCTCGCCCTCCCACAACCCCAGTGCCGAGGAGAACAGTTCACGCGCGCGAGCGGTCTCCCCGGCGACCCGGGCCCGTTCCGCCTCGGCGGAGCGGGCCTCGGCGACCGCGACGTCCACGCTGCCCGGCTCGGTCCGCAGCGCGTAACCGCCGGACTCCGACGCCAGCGCCTTGGCGCCGAGCACCTTGCGCAGCCGGAAGGCGTAGGTGCGCAACGCCGCCAGCGCGCTGTCCGGCGGCTGCTCGCCCCACAGCGCCTCGATGAGTTCGTCGGCGGTGGCGGTACGGCCGCCGCGCAGCAGAAGGGCGGCGAGAAGGGCGCGTTGCTGCGGTGAACCGACCGACAACAGGTCGTCACCGTGCCAGGCACGTACCGGGCCCAGGAGTGCGAAGCGCAGACCCGGCACCGTTCCGCCAATCATCACAGCCTCCATTCCGCACCGGCAGCGACCGCTTCGCCGGTCGTGTGGACCGCGTTCATGTGTCGCGTATATCGATCGTTCATCGCGAGCCGGGACCATCTCCGCATGTGATGTGTGCATCCGCGTGCGGCCAGTTTGCCCTCTCGTACCCCGGGTGGTCACGTCCTGGCGGGCGGTTGTGCGCCAATCAGCTCGAATTGATCGGAATGCGATGTTCCGTCTGTGATGCCGGTGGGGGAGAGGAGTGTCGGACCTGTCATGTGCTCATGGTGTACACCGCACAGTGGATTGGTGTCAGCGCCTTCGAACCGTGGCGCGACGGCGACGCGCGGGAGGATGCGGGCCGTTGTGACACCTGGCCGAATGCTGCGAAGGAGGGCCGCTGAGCTGCCGTTCGGTGTGCCCTACGGGTCGTTGCCCGGCGCGTCGTTCGCCGCCACGGCCGCCTGCAGCTACGCCGAACTCGACCGCCGCGCACGGGCGGTGGCCGCCCGGCTGGGTGGCGCGCTGCCCCCGGGCAGCCGGGTGTTGCTGGTCTACCGTCAAGGGCCGGATTTCGCAGGGGCGTTCTACGGCTGCCTGTACGCCGGCATGGTGGCGGTGCCGTATCTGCTGGAGGGTTACGGCGAGGAGCACCTCGGCCGGGACCAGGGGGTCGCCTCGGCCGTCGAGCGGGTCGCCCCGGCCGCGGTGCTGACCTCGGGTGACGGCTGGTCGGCGCTGCCGGTCGACCGGGAGAGGGTCCCGGTGCTGGAGGCCGACGGCGTCATGGTGGGCGGCCGCCCGGTGCTCCAACTGGCGGACCGCTGGCGGCCGGTGGGCGTGCTCGGCAGCGCGGAGGCCTACCGGCGCTATGTGCCGGGGCCGCCCGGGGACCGGTCGGGCGGGCGGATGGAGCCGGCCTTCAGCCACAGCGACCTGTGGCACGTGCTCCAGGAGTTGCAGGACGCCGGCCGGCTCGGCGCAAAGGAGCCCGAGCTGGGCTGGATAGCGTCGCTGCAAGGGATGCAAGACGCGGTCTGGCGGCTACTCCTGCCGGTCCACGAGGGCCGCGCCGTCTGGGAGACGGGCGGCCCCTTCGGGCCGGACATGGAGTAGCCGCCAGATCCTCGGCGCTACCGGTGGGTCAGTCGGCGGCGGTGGCGGTGGTGGTGGCGCCCAGGGCGCTTCCCGCCAGCCACTTCGACCAGCTGAGGTTGTAGTCGGCGTAGCCGTTGTCGGGCGCGGCCATCTCCGACTCGCCCTTCACGGTCACCGGGTCGCCCTGCTTGACGTAGTTGTAGAACCACTTCGCGTCGGAGAGCGACAGGTGGATGCAGCCGTGCGAGTTGTTGTCCTCGCCCGGGTTGGTGTCACCGGTGGAGTAGTGGACGTAGGTGCCCGAGCTGGTCAGGTGCACGTCCCAGGGCAGCGTCAGGTCGTAGTAGTTCGGGTTGCCCTTGTCGCAGGCGATGCCGACGCTGCACGAGGTCATCCGGACCTCGGACTCCTTGTCGATGACCGCCATCGTGCCGCCCCAGGTGGAGAAGCCCTGCTTGCCGGCGTCGGCCGGAAGCGCGCGCACCAGGGTGCCGTTCTTGTAGACGTTCAGCTTGTGGCTGGGTACGTCCACGACGGCCTCGACGTCGTTGCCGATGGTGAACTTGTGCTCGTAGTTGTGGATGCCGTAGCGCCCGTTGCCGTCGTTGACGCCGTTGAGCTGCGCGTCCACGGTCACCTGGGTGCCCGCCTGCCAGAAGTGCTCAGGCCGCCAGTCGGCCCGGCGGTCGCCGAACCAGTGCCAGGCGCCGCTGACCGCGGGGCTCGCGGTGACCTTGAGCTGCTTCTCCACCGTGGACCGCGCGGAGGAGGCCACCGGGTGCGAGAAGACGATCGAGATCGGCATGGCGACACCGACCACACCGCCCTTGCCGGGGGTGATCGAGTCGAGCAGCATGCCCTTGGCGGGCGTCTCGACCGTGAAGTTCACCTCGCTGATCTTGGGCTTGGCGTTCGTGTGCCCGGGCGCGGTGGCACTCGCGCGCAGGGTGTAGTTGAGTCCGACGCCGAAGGGGGACGACGGGGTCCACACACCGGAGGACTGGTCGAGCGCCCCCTCGATGGTGTCGCCCTTGGAGTCCGCCACCGTCACCGAGGCCAGCGTGCCCTGGCTGACCGTGATCTTGACCGGCTTGTCCGGTATCACGTCACCGGAGGAGTTCTTCTCCAGCGCCACGTCGATCTTCGCCGGGTTCGGTGCGATCACCGGCTTGGCCGGCTGGTTCTGGCCGTGCGCCGCGGTGGAACAGGCGCTCACCCCGAGAGCCAGAATCGACAGCCACGCACCCGCGACCGCCGCACGCCTGCCGCGAGCCGCAGCTCCGACGGGTCCACCACCTGTCCGTATCAACGCATGCTCCTCGATCACAGCGCGTTCTGTCCGACATCACCAGGGACGTCCGGCTGGTCGTTTCGGTTCCCCGTCGTCCGACCCCGTGTCCTCAACGGTACCTGGCCGGACCGCGATCCCGCTTTGCCCTGAAATCACTCCGTGACCGAAACAGGCTCAAAAAGCCGCCCAGCGAGGGCCCGAGGCCATCACCGCGGGGCCGGCCGGCCCCCGCCGCACCGGTCGGCCGGGCCGGCGGATTCACCCCGACCGGGTACGCCCCGACCGCCCCGCGCCCCGACCGCCCCGCGCCGCGACCGCCCCGCGCCGCGACCGCCCCGCGCCGCGACCACTCCGCGCCGCGACCCCGCGCCGGGTCAGTCCGTCGGCGCCCCGAGCCGCACCGGGTTGGTGAGAGCCGCCATCGAGCCGTTCGCGGCGTGCCGCACCTCCGCGCGCACGTACGCGCTCGCCGCCGCCGTGGTCCGCCACTCGACCGTGCCGCCCTCGGTGGGCAGCCCGGTCAGATGGACCTGTCCCTCGTCGGTCACCAGCCGCACCATGGCGTCGTGCACCCCGGACACCTCCAGGGTCACCGTCACCACCTCCTGCGGTGCCACGGCCAGCCGCTCCCCGATCCCCGCGGTCCGGCCGTCCGGCGACCTGGCGCTCAGCGAGACGTCGACGTCGCAGGACTCCGCGATCCAGCAGCGCCCGGCCCGGATCCCCGCCAGCACCGCGGTGCGCTCCAGGGCGTCGGCCAGCACCACCGTCTGCGGCAGCCCGACGACCTGCGGTTCGCGGTGCGCGTCGGAGTTGCCCATGGCGGGCAGCGCGCGGTGGCCCAGTAAGTTGTCCCAGGTGACCAGGGCGGCCTCGTCGTCCAGCGTCCAGGTGCCGTTCCACACCTCCAGCGCGTCCGCCTCCTCGTAGCCGAACCTCCACCCGCTGCCCAGGTGCGGCCCGTACGGATGCGCCGGTACGACCAGGCCGCCCGCCTCCCGGATCGCCCGGGCGGTGCGCTCGTGGGCGTGCGGGTCGCGGGCCCGGAAGCGCCAGTCGAACCAGACGCCGGGCTCGGTGCCCAGCGCCAGCAGGTGCCCGTTGCGGGTGGTGATCTCCTCGCCGGTCAGCACCAGCAGGTCCTCGCCCGCCAGCGGGCCGAACTCGCCGTGCGCGGAGGTGGTGTTGTGCTCGGTGGTGACGATGAAGTCCAGCCGGGCCGCTCTGGCCGCCTCGACCAGCTCGTGCGGGGTGCGGGCACCGTCGGAGTGCACGGTGTGCAGATGGCAGTCCCCCCGGTACCAGGCGCGCCCGCGGCCCTTGGCCCGCGCGGCCGGGTAGCGCGGCCGCTGCACGGCCGCCGGCTCCTCGCCGCCGTCCCCGTGCCGCAGGGTGACCGTCACCGTGTAGTCCAGGCCCGGCGCCGCGACGGTGTAGGGACCCAGCACGATCCGCCACTCACCGGCGGGCAGCGGCCCGGGCAGATACCCCGGCGTGGCCCGCCCGGCGCCCACCACGAACTCCTCGCGGGCCCCGCCCGACCAGCCGCGGAACCCGTGCGGGTCGAAGATCCCGATGTCGCACGCGTTGCCCAGCGCCCCGCCCGCCACCTCGGGCCGGTCGTAGCCGTACGACACCGCGATCTCCCTGACCCCCGGCGGGACGCTCACCGGAAGGTCCACGAAGTCGGCGGCGCCGGCGGGCAGATGCCCGCTCAGCGTCAGTGTGGTCTCGCTCACGTCATCCGTCACACGGCCAGCGTAGGCCGGGGTCCCCCCGGGCACGTCGGGATCGGCGAGACGGCCGGGAGCGGCCGTGACGGCTGTGGCCGCTGTGACACAAGGCGCAGCGAGGTGCTTCCGGTACGGCCGGAAATGGCTTCTATGCTCGGGGAATGGACTCGATCCCGATCCACCCGCCAGAGCCCGCCCCGACCGCCAACGCCATGCGCCGCGCGCTGGCCCGCGCCCGGGACGGCGTGGCGCTGGACGCCGGCGAGGCGGCGGTGCTGCTGCGGGCGCGGGGGGCGGACCTGGCCCGGCTGTCGCAGGTCGCGGCCCGGGTCCGGGACGCCGGCCTCGACGCGGCGGGCCGGCCCGGGGTGATCACCTACTCGCGCAAGGTCTTCATCCCGCTGACCCGGCTGTGCCGCGACAAGTGCCACTACTGCACCTTCGTCACCGTGCCCGGCAAGCTGCGCCGCGAGGGCCACGGGATGTACCTCTCCCCCGACGAGGTGCTGGAGATCGCCCGCCAGGGCGCCGAACTGGGCTGCAAGGAAGCCCTGTTCACCCTCGGCGACCGACCCGAGGACCGCTGGCCGCGAGGCCCGCGAGTGGCTGGACGCGCACGGCTACGACGACACCCTCGCCTACGTCCGGGCGATGGCGATCCGGGTGCTGGAGGAGACCGGGCTGCTGCCGCACCTCAACCCCGGCGTGCTGTCCTGGACGGACCTGCAGCGGCTCAAGCCCGTCGCGCCGTCGATGGGCATGATGCTGGAGACCACCGCGACCCGGCTGTGGTCGCGAGCCCGGCGGCCCGCACCACGGCTCGCCCGACAAGGAGCCCGACGGTGCGGCTGCGGGTCCTGGAGGACGCCGGACGCTCCAACGTGCCGTTCACCACCGGGATCCTGATCGGCATCGGGGAGAGCTACGCGGAGCGCGCCGAGTCGCTGTTCGCGATCCGCCGGGTGGCCCGCGCAGTACCACGGCGTCCAGGAGGTGATCGTGCAGAACTTCCGCGCCAAGCCGGACACCGCGATGCGCGGCATGCCGGACGCCGAACTGGACGAACTGGCCGCGGCCATCGCCGTCGCCCGGCTGGTGCTGGGCCCGGCGGCCCGCATCCAGGCGCCGCCGAACCTGGTGGACGGCGAGTACGCGGCGATGATCGGCGCCGGCATCGACGACTGGGGCGGCGTCTCGCCGCTCACCCCCGACCACGTCAACCCCGAGCGCCCCTGGCCGCAGATCGACGAACTGGCCGCCCGCACCGCCGAGTCGGGCTTCACGCTGCGCGAACGCCTCACCATCTACCCGGAGTTCGTCCGGCGCGGCGAGCCGTGGCTGGACCCGCGGCTGCTCCCGCACGTCGGCGCGCTGGCCGACCCGGTGACCGGGCTGGCCCGGGCGGACGCGCAGCCGCGCGGGCTGCCCTGGCAGGAGCCGGAAGAGGTCTTCACCGCGAGCGGGCCGCACCGACCTGCACGCCGCCATCGACACCGAGGGCCGCACCTCCGACCGCCGCGACGACTTCGACGACGTCTACGGCGACTGGGAGGCGCTGCGCGAGCAGGCGGCGGCGCGCCCGTCCGGCCGCCCGAGCGGTCCGACGCGGACGTCCGCGCCGCCCTGGCCACCGCCGCCGACGACCCGACCCGGCTGACCGACGCCGAGGCGCTGGCGCTGCTGCACGCCGACGGGCCGGCGCTGGACGCGCTGTGCCGGATCGCCGACGACGTGCGGCGCGACGCGGTCGGCGACGACGTCACCTACATCGTCACCCGCAACATCAACTTCACCAACGTCTGCTACACCGGCTGCCGGTTCTGCGCCTTCGCCCAGCGCCGCACCGACGCCGACGCCTACACCCTCTCGCTGTCCCAGGTCGCCGACCGCGCGGAGCAGGCCTGGGAGGTGGGCGCCACCGAGGTGTGCATGCAGGGCGGCATCCACCCCGACCTGCCCGGCACCGCCTACTTCGACATCGCCCGGGCGGTCAAGGAGCGGGTGCCGGGCATGCATGTGCACGCCTTCTCGCCGATGGAGGTGGTCAACGGCGCCACCCGCACCGGGATGTCGATCCGCGACTGGCTGATGCGCCGCCAAGGAGGCCGGCCTCGGCACGCATCCCCGGCACGGCCGCCGAGATCCTCGACGACGAGGTGCGCTGGATCCTCACCAAGGGCAAGCTGCCGACCGCCACCTGGATCGAGGTCGTCAGGACCGCCCACGAGTCGGGCATCCGCTCCTCCTCCACGATGATGTACGGCCACGTCGACCAGCCCCGGCACTGGCTGGGCCACCTGCGGCTGCTGGCCGAAATCCAGCAGCGAGACCGGCGGCTTCACCGAGTTCGTGACGCTGCCGTTCATCCACACCAACGCGCCGGTCTACCTGGCCGGCATCGCCCGGCCGGGCCCGACCATGCGCGACAACCGGGCGGTGACCGCGATGGCCCGGCTGCTGCTGCACCCGTACATCCCCAACATCCAGACCAGCTGGGTCAAGCTCGGCGCCGAGGGCGCCGCCGAGATGCTGCGCTCCGGCGCCAACGACCTGGGCGGCACCCTGATGGAGGAGACCATCTCCCGGATGGCGGGCTCCGGTTACGGCTCCTACCGGTCCATCCGCGACCTGGAGGCCATCGCGCGAGGCGGCCGGGCGGCCGGCCCGGCAGCGCACCACCTTGTACGGCGAGGTGGCGAGCGAGCGCCGCTCGACGGGGCTGGAATTCGACGGTCGGCTACCGGAGTTGCTACCGGTTCTCGACAACTGACCTGTTCATTTCACCTTTCCATTACAGTGCTACGCCGGGAAGGGGAGGGGACTCGAAACGTGAGCGGGATCTGGGGACGGGCACAGCAGCAGGACTTCCGCAGCCGGGTACGCGGCTGCCTGCTCGCGGGTGCCATCGGTGACGCGCTCGGCGCGGGCATCGAGTTCGACTCGCTGGAGGCGATACGCCGCACCCACGGGGAGCGTGGTGTCACCGACTACGTGCCGGCCTTCGGAAGACGCGGGTCGATAACCGACGACACCCAGATGACCATGTTCACCATGGAGGGCCTCATCCGGGCGCACGTCCGCCGGGAGGCCGGGACCTGGCATCCGCCCACCGACGTGCACCACGCGTACCTGCGCTGGGCGGCCACCCAGGCCGACTGGGGACCCGACGAGCGCAAGAAGGACACCGGCTGGCTGGCCCGCGAGGAATGGCTCTACGCCCAGCGCGCCCCCGGCCGGGCCTGCCTGAGCGGTCTGGGCGACGACCGGATGGGCACCCTCGCGGAGCCGAAGAACCCCGACTCCAAGGGCTGCGGCACGGTGATGCGGTCCGCGCCGTTCGGACTGCTCGTCGGCTGGGAGCCCGGGCTGGTCTTCCAACTCGCCGTCGAATGCGCCACCCAGACCCACGGCCACCCCACCGGCTATCTGTCGGCGGGCGCGTTCGCGGTCATCGTGCACGGCCTCGCGCACGGCGAGCCGCTGGACGCCGCCGTGCAGCGCACGCTGTCCCTGCTGACCGGCTACCCCGGTCACGAGGAGACCGCGGAGGCGCTGCGACGGGCGCTGGGCGCGGTGCGCCAGGGACTGCCGACCCCGGAGCGGGTGCAGACGCTGGGGGAGGGCTGGACGGCGGAGGAGGCGCTGGCGATCGGTGTCTACTGCGCGCTGGTCGCGGAGGACGTGCGGCACGGTCTGCTGCTGGCCGTCAACCACTCGGGGGACAGTGACTCGACCGGCTCGATCTGCGGCAACCTGCTGGGCGTGCAGCACGGGGAGACCGCGCTGCCGCCGGCCTGGGTGGTCGAACTGGAGGGCCGCGGCGCGCTGTTGCAACTGGCCGACGACTTCTCGATGGAGATGACCCAGGCCACCTCGCTGAACGCGGCACCCTCGTGGCTGGAGCGCTACCCGCCGTCCTGACCGCCGGCGGCCCCGGTCCGCCGGCCGCGGGTGGGACGGCCGCGCTCAGGAACGGCGGCGAGCCCCCTCGGCCAGGACGGCGGGCCGGTCGAGAGGGCTTGCGTACCTAACGGTCCATCACTGCCGCGCTGATCACTGCCCGAACGCGCCGGCGTCCGTCAGGAAGGCGGCCCAGGCCTGCGGGGTGAAGGTGAGTGCCGGACCCTGGGGGTCCTTGGAATCACGCACCGCGACGGCATGAGGCCCGGGTGTGCGGACCTCCACGCAGTCACCGTGCGCCCCGGAGTACGACGACTTCTTCCAAGCCGCCGTAACACCTTGCTGGTTGTGCTGCTCGTTCATTTCGGCTCCGGGTGTGAGAGTTGCCTTGGGGGTGCGTCGACGCGTCGTGACGTCAAAGACGCTACTCGGCAACTTCCTTGCACGGAGCGGCCGTTCACTCGACCGGATGGCATATTCACTGAGCGCCTTCCGCGGGCCAGGCGCCGCGGTGTAGCCTGCGGCTCCCGTGTGTGCGGGGCTACCCGGAGTAATCCTGGGTGAGTTCGTGGATGAACTGCCGCGACTGGTCGGGACCCAGGGCCTGCGCCCTCAGATGCTCGTACATCACGCTGTACGTCGTGGACGTCGTTCGGCTTCTCCAGGTAGAGGTCGCTGGTGACGCCCTCCAGATACACCACGCGTCGCGTCCGAGGCGTCGGCGAACTCCAGGATCGCGAACTGGCCGTACATCCCCGGGTGGGCGCCCATCGTCGAACGGGCAGCACCTGCACGGTGACATGGGGCATGGTGACTGCGTTCCACCAGGTGCTCCAGCTGGTCGGTCATGATCCCCTCGTCGCCGACCACCCGGCGCAGCGCCGCCTCGTCCAGCACCGCCCAGTAGCCGCAGCAGGGGCGCGCGGATCGGTGATCCGCTCCTGGCGCTTGCAGCCGCACCTGGACCCGCTTGTCGACCTCGGCCTGGGTGGCTTCCGGCAGCATTCCCGCGATGACCGCCTCGCGCGTACTCCCGGGTCTGCAGCAGACCGGGCACCACCTGCGGCTCGTAGACCCGCAGCGAGGCCGCGTCGGTCTCCAGACCGATGTAGACGCTGTAGGGGACGTCGCCGAAGGCGTGCCACCAGCCTTGCTGGCGTGACTCCTTGGCCATCTGCATCAGCGAGTCGACGATCCGTGAGTCCTCGACCCCGTAGACCCCGCACAGGTCGCGCACATCACGCTGGCTGATGCTGCGCCGGCCGTTCTCCAGTCGGCTGATCTTCGACTGCGAGACCAGCAGCCGGGCCGCGACCTCCTCGGCCGTCATGCCCTTCTGCTCGCGGAGTTTGCGCAGCTCCGAGCCCAAACGGCGTCGCCTGACAGTGGGATTGACGTTGGACGCCACTGGAACTGCACCTCCGACTACGAACCGCGCCTGTGCCGGCGGCGGCGCCTTGTACTACCGGGTCTACCGGTGAGCAGCCTGCCATCACAGGTCAGCGGGCGCGCTGGAGAATACGGCGTAACAGCGGCCGTAACGCCACATGGAACGACGAAACGAGCTGAACTGTTGCACCGCTGATACGCCGTTACCCGTTTTCCGCACCGGCAGACGCGCGGTGCGCCGGGTCCGCTTCTCGAAGTGCGACCCGGCGCGCCGCGCGTCACGACAGTTCGGCGGACGAGTGGGTCAGCGGATCGCGACCCTGGCCGGCATGCCATGGCCGCCGCCACGCGCCGGTGCCTGCGCCGCCGCCTGGGCGCGGTGCCCGGCGGGGCTGCGACCGCGACACCGTTCTGCACGTCCATCACGGCGTGGGCCACGAGACCGCCCATCGGGTCGTACCTGATCAGGTCCCGCAGGCGCGATCGCGAGGACCGCCCCTCGTTGCCGGGGTACAGGTGCTTGCCGAGACCCACGGCGTGGGCGAGCGCGGCGAGCGCCGCGGTCCGCGGGTCCGGCGGTACGCCGGTGCGGATCGCGTTGTCCAGCCGGGCCCTGATCTCCCGGCTGACCGCGCTGTCGGTCGCCTGGTAGCGGGTCGTCGGCAGCACCCCGCACATCTGGCCCGGCACGGCATGCACCATGCCGCAGCGCTCCAGGTGCGCGAGGTACGTCTGGCGCAGCCCCAGCCGGGGCCCGCCGATCCAGTGGACGGCCCGGACCGGACTGCCGCGTCTGCGCAGCAGTTCGAGCGCGGAGTCCAGAGTTGGATCTCCTGTCGGCCGTGGGTGCACCACGGCGATACGATCCCCGTCTGGGGCTATCCGTCCCGCCAGGGCCAGCTCCACTAGCTGTGCTCCGGCCAGACCGAGGTCGAGCGACTGCGGCTGCGCCGTGGTACCCGGTGGCCGGGTCCAGGGCGAGCAGCAGAAGCTCCTCCGGAATTGTTCTGCGGCTCCTGCCCATCCATGCCTCCCCGCGTGGATGAATGACAGGGTGACGCCTCTCACACCGTCTGTCGAGAGTGCCGGTGGCTTATCGGTGGGAACCGGTAGGTATGTCGTTCTCGTCTACCGGTCGGGTGGTGCTGCGGAACGGCTACCGGCGGGTCTCCCGGCGGTGGCACAGGCATGCGCAGGACACTGGCCGGTAATACGGGTGAGCGGGCCGTCGGACGCGACGGCCCGCCTGAGGTCTACGGGAGGTCTGAGTGGCGGGCGATTCCCCCGGCAGGGCGGAACAGCAGGAGTCGTCGGGGGAGACGACGGGGAAAACAGCGGACCCCAGGCTCGCGGTGCGGCGCGACGCGCCGCCCCCCGAGGCCGGTCCGGCGACGCCGGCGGGCGAACCGGAACCCCAGGGGGACGCGGCGGTCACCGCGATCGCGGTAGCCGACCTCCCGGACGTCCCCGAATCCCCCCAGGCCGATGCCTCCGGCGGTGCGGGGTCGGTCGAGGCCGAGCCCGACGACGAGGCCGATGCCTCCGGCGGTGCGGGTGCGGGAGCGGCTGCCGCCGACGCCCCTGCCGACCCCGAGGCCGTGGCCGACCCCGAGGCCGTGGCCCCGGAGGACTCCGAGGAGCCGGAGGAGCCCGCCGGCTCCGGGAAGGCTCCGACAGCCGCTGAGGCCGAGCCCGCCGAGCCCGCTGCTTCGCAGGAGCCCGCGGAGCCCGAGCCGGCCCCGGCCGACTCCGACGACTCCGACGACTCCGACGAGCCTGCCGAGCCGAAGGCGTCCGGCGGCTCCGACGCGACCCCGGTTCCGGCTCCGGCCGCCCCCGAGGCGCCCGCGGCCCCGAAGGCCGACGCCCCCAAGGCGTCTGCGGAGCCCAAGGCGTCTGCGGAGCCCGAGGCGTCCGACGCCCCCGAGGTGACCCCGGTCCCGGCTGCGGCCGCTTCCAAGGCCGAGCCCGCCGTCCCCGAGAAGCCCGCGGAGCGCGCGCCCGCCGATCGAACCATGTCGCTCACCATGCCGCCGGCCAAGACCGCCGGCGTCCCTGAGCGGCCCGCTGGCGGTGTCGTGGCGAAGGCACCCGCCCCGCCTGCCCGTCCGCCGGTTGCGCCCGCGACAGCGCCTGCCAAGCCCGCGCAGCCCCCGTCCGTGCCTCCGGCCGCGGCCCCGGGTGGGCCGTTGCCCCCCGCCGCCACGCCTACGGGGAGCGTCGGGCCCGAGCGGACCAAGCAGCAGCCGCTGCCGCCGACGCCGGACGCGCCGCTGAAACTGCTGGCGGAGCTGACGAACACACCTCCGCCGCCGGAGACCCTGCTGCGGACCTCCGTGCGGCGGGTGAAGATCTGGACGCCGCTGGTCGCGCTGCTGGTGGTCGTCTTCTGCGTGGTGCAGGCGGTGCGGCCGCTGCCCGCCCCGACGCTGGCGCTCACCAAGGCGTCGTCGTACACCTTCGCCGGTTCCGCGCCCGCCGTGCCGTGGCCGTCGGAGGGACAGGCGGCGCTGGAGGTGCAGGGCCTGGGCAGCATGGGCACCTTCGGCGCGCAGAAGCCCGAGCCGATCGCCAGCGTGGCCAAGATCATGACCGCGTACGTCGTGCTGCACGACCACCCGATGAGCTCCGGCACCGGCGTGCCACTGACCGTCGACCCCAAGGCCGCCGCGGACTTCAACCTCGGCGCGGAGGGCGAGTCGGTCGTCAAGGTGACGGCGGGGGACCACATCACCCAGTTCGAGGCGCTCGAGGACATCATGATCGCCTCCGCGAACAACATCGCGCGGATGCTGGCCCGCTGGGACGCCGGGTCGGAGGCGGCGTTCGTCAAGAAGATGAACGCGACCGCCAAGCAGCTGGGGATGGCCCACACCACCTACACCGACCCCAGCGGCCTCACCGCCACCACCGTCAGCACCGCGAGTGACCAGGTGAAGCTGGCGGAGAAGGCGATGGCCATCCCGATGTTCCGCAAGGTGGTCGGGGAGCCGAGCTACCGTACGGCGAGCGGCGACACGTACAACAACTGGAACCACCTCGTCGGCACCAACAACGTCGTCGGCATCAAGACCGGCACCAGCACCGCGGCCGGCGGCAACCTGGTCTTCGCCGCGACCAAGCAGGTCGGCGGTACCACGCAGCTGGTGATCGGCGCGGTACTCGGCCAGTACAAGCCGTCGATCCTGGACACCGTCACCGCCGCCAGCCTTCAACTCGTGTTGACGGCTCAGCAGTCGCTGACCTCGGCGCCGGTGATACGGAAGGGCGAGGTCGTCGGCTACGTCGACAACGGTCTCGGCGGCCGGACCCCGGTGGTGGCCACCGCCGACGTGCGGGCCGTCGGCTGGTCGGGGATCAGGGTCGGCATCGCGCTGGCCACCACCGGCATCCCGCACTCGGCGAAGGCGGGCACCAAGGTCGGCACGCTCACCGTCGGCAGCGGCCCGGGGCAGGTCAAGGTCCCGGTGGCGCTGGCGTCCGACATGAACGCCCCTGGTTTCGGTGACAAGTTGACCCGGCTGGGTTGAGCCTTCGTACACAGGCACCGCCCGTTGTCCACAACCTGTGGACAACGGGCGGTGCCTGTGTGTTCAGGTGTTCCCCGGCGGGCTCAGCGACCGCGCAGCTCCCGGTACCGCCGCACGAGGTCCGTGGTGGAGCTGTCCAGCCCCGGCACGTCGGCGCCCTCGGTCAGGGCGGGTTCGATGCGCTTGGCGAGCACCTTGCCGAGTTCCACGCCCCACTGGTCGAAGGAGTCGATGTTCCAGATCGCGCCCTGCACGAAGACCTTGTGCTCGTACAGCGCGATGAGCTGGCCCAGCACCGAGGGAGTGAGTTCCTTGGCCAGGATGGTGGTCGTCGGGTGGTTGCCCTGGAAGGTCTTGTGCGGCACCAGCTCCGGCGGCACCCCCTCGGCGGCGACCTCCTCCGGCGTCTTGCCGAACGCGAGCGCCTGGGTCTGCGCGAAGAAGTTGGCCATCAACAGGTCGTGCTGGCCCGCGAGTTCACCCAGCTCCTCGATCGGCTGGGCGAAGCCGATGAAGTCCGCGGGGACAAGCTTCGTGCCCTGGTGCAGCAACTGGTAGTACGCGTGCTGCCCGTTGGTGCCCGGCGTGCCCCACACCACCGGCCCGGTCTGCCAGTCGACCGGGTTGCCCTGCCGGTCGACCGACTTGCCGTTGGACTCCATGTCCAACTGCTGGAGATACGCGGTGAACCGGGACAGGTAGTGGCTGTAGGGGAGCACCGCGTGCGACTGCGCGTCGTGGAAGCCGCCGTACCAGACGCCCAGCAGGCCGAGCAGCAGCGGCACGTTCTCCTGCGGCGGCGCGCACCGGAAGTGCTCGTCGACCAGGTGGAATCCGGCGAGCATCTCGCGGAAGTGGTCGGGGCCGATGGCGATCATCAGCGACAGGCCGATCGCCGAGTCGAAGGAGTAGCGGCCGCCGACCCAGTCCCAGAACTCGAACATGTTGGCCACGTCGATGCCGAAGGCCGCGACCTTCTCGCTGTTGGTGGACAGCGCCACGAAGTGCTTGGCGACCGCCGCCTCGTCGCCGCCGAGGCCGGCCAGCAGCCAGTCGCGCGCCGAGGTCGCGTTGGTGATCGTCTCGATCGTGGTGAAGGTCTTCGACGCGATGACGAACAGCGTCTCGGCCGGGTCCAGTCCGCGCAGCGCCTCGTGCAGGTCCGCGCCGTCCACGTTGGAGACGAACCGGAAGCCCAACTCCCGTGCCGTGTAAGGGCGCAGCACCTCGTAGGCCATCGCGGGGCCCAGATCCGAGCCGCCGATACCGATGTTGACGACCGTCTTGATGCGCTGGCCGGTGTGGCCGGTCCACGAACCGGAGCGCACCCGGTCGGCGAAGACCGACATCTTGCCGAGCACCGCGTGCACATGGGGGACCACGTTGACGCCGTCGACCTCGACGACCATGTCGTAGGGGGCGCGCAGCGCGGTGTGCAGCACGGCGCGGTCCTCGGTGACGTTGATCTTCTCGCCGTGGAACATCGCGTCCCGCAGCTCCGCCACCCCGCGCACCTGTGCCAGCTCCCGCAGCAGCGTCAGCGTCTCGTCGGTGACCAGGTGCTTGGAGTAGTCGACGTGCAGGTCGCCCACGTCCAGCCCGTAGCGCGTCCCCCGGGTGGGGTCGGCCTCGAACAGCTCCCGCAGCCGCACCTGTCCCAACTGCTCGCGGTGCTTGCCGAGCGCCTCCCACTGCGGCAGCCGGTCGAGCCGGACGGAGTGGTCTGCGGTGGTCCCGGACATCCTTCGCTCCTCGTTTGACGTTGTGCTGAGGCCGTCTTCGTTCACCCTACGTCCGGGGAGAACCTCCGCAGCCGCAAGCTGTTGCCCACCACGAAGACGGAGGAGAACGCCATCGCGGCTCCGGCGATCATGGGGTTGAGCAGCCCGGCGGCGGCCAGCGGCAGGGCCGCGACGTTGTAGCCGAAGGCCCAGAAGAGGTTGGACCTGATCACGCCGAGCGTGCGCCGCGACAGCCGGATCGCGTCGACCGCCACCGTCAGGTCACCGCGGACCAGCGTCAGGTCGCCGGCCTCGATGGCGGCGTCCGTCCCGGTGCCCATGGCCAGGCCCAGATCCGCCTGGGCGAGCGCGGCGGCGTCGTTGACGCCGTCGCCGACCATCGCCACCCCGCGCCCCTCGGCCTGCAACCGCTTGACGACCTCGACCTTCTGCTCGGGCAGCACCTCGGCGATCACGTCCCGCTCCGCGATGCCGACCTCCGCCGCCACCGCCCGCGCCACCGCCGCGTTGTCGCCGGTCAGCAGCACCGGGGTCAGGCCCAGGGCGCGCAGCCCGCGCACCGCCCGCGCGCTGGTCGGCTTGACGGCGTCGGAGACCACCAGCACCGCGCGTGCCCGCCCGTCCCAGCCGACGGCCACCGCGGTACGCCCTTCGGCCTCCGCCCGCGCCTTGGCGTCCGCCAGCGCGGCGGGTAGTTCCTGCGCGTGGTCGGACAGCAGTTTCGCCCGGCCGACCAGGACCGCGTGGCCCTCCACGGTGCCCCGCACGCCGAGCCCCGGCACGGCGGCGAACTCCTGCGGTACCGGGAGCGCGCCGGTGCGCTCCGCTGCTGCGGTGGCGACGGCCCGGGCGATGGGGTGCTCGGAGGCGTGCTCCAGGGCGCCGGCCAGCCGCAGCACCCGCTCCGCCTCCTCACCGTCGGCGAGGTGGACGGCGGCCAGCGTCATCGATCCGGTGGTCACGGTGCCGGTCTTGTCCAGCACGACGGTGTCCACCGCGCGGGTCGACTCCAGCACCTCGGGGCCCTTGATCAGGATGCCCAGCTGCGCGCCGCGTCCGGTGCCGACCATCAGCGCGGTCGGTGTGGCCAGTCCCAGCGCGCAGGGGCAGGCGATGATCAGCACGGCGACCGCGGCGGTGAAGGCCGCCACCGCCCCCTCGCCCGCCACCAGCCAGCCCGCCAGCGTGCCGAGCGCGAGCACGATGACGACGGGCACGAAGACCGCGGAGATCCGGTCGGCCAGCCGCTGCGCCGCTGCCTTGCCGTTCTGCGCCTCCTCCACCAGCTTGGCCATCCTGGCCAGTTGGGTCTGCGCGCCGACCCGGGTCGCCTCCACGACGATCCGGCCGCCCTGGTTGACGGTCGCGCCGGTGACCGTGTCGCCCGGGCCGACGTCCGCGGGCACGGACTCGCCGGTGAGCATCGAGGCGTCGATCGAGGTGGCCCCCTCGCGCACCACGCCGTCGGTGGCGACCTTCTCGCCCGGCCGCACCATGAAGCGGTCGCCGACCGCCAGCTGCGCGACCGGCACCCGGACCTCCGCGCCGTCGCGCAGTACGGCCACGTCCTTGGCGCCGAGGTGGAACAACGCGGTCAGAGCGGCCGAGGCACGGCGCTTGCTGCGGACCTCGAAGTAGCGCCCGGCCAGGACGAACGCGGTGACGCCCGCGGCGGCCTCCAGATAGATGGAGCCGGCGCCGTGCCCGCGGGAGACCGACAGGGTGAAGGCGTCCTTCATGCCCGGATCTCCCGCGTCGCCGAGGAACAGCGCCCACAGCGACCAGCCGAACGCCGCCAGGGTGCCCATCGAGATCAGGGTGTCCATGGTGGCCGCGCCGTGCCGCAGATTGGTCCACGCCGCCCGGTGGAACGGCCACCCGGCGTAGGCGACGACCGGCGCGGCCAGGGTGAGCGAGAGCCACTGCCAGTCGCGGAACTGCAACGGCGGGATCATGGCCATCGCGACCACTGGCACGGCGAGCACGACGGCGGCCACGAGGCGTTGCCGCAGCACCGACAGCTCGTCGTGTGCGGCCGGGGCGCCCGGGTCCGCCCCGGCCGCCTCGTCCGCCGAGTCGGGCGCGGGCGGCCGGGGCAGCGTGGCGGTGTATCCGGTGGCCTCGACGGTGGCGATCAGGTCGCCGACCGCCACCGCCTCCCCGTGCCGGACCCTGGCCCGCTCGGTGGCGTAGTTGACGCTCGCCGTCACGCCCTCCAGCCGGTTCAGCTTCTTCTCGATCCGCGCGGCACATGACGCGCACGTCATCCCGCCGATCTCCAGTTCCACCTCACCGCCGGCTGTCACCGTCACGACGCACTCCCTTCGAAGGCCTCCTACCCACCGGGAACGTTATACCCCCCAGGGGTATTCCCGACGGCAACGCGGCACGCAGCGGGACCCCGCCGCCCGGCTCTGGTGGCGGGACCCCGCGCCGCCCGGTCGCGCAGCGGGACCCCCGCGCCGCCCGGTCGCGTAGCCGCACCCCGCGCCGCCGGCCGCGTGGCGTCACTCCTGCGGGGGACCGGCCAGGGTGTCGAGGATCTGCTGCCCGTACTTGGCCAGCTTGTTCTCGCCGATGCCGGTGATGCCGCCGAGGTCCTCCAGGGTGGAAGGCGAGGAGGCGGCGATCTCGCGCAGCGTGGCGTCGTGGAAGATCACGTAGGCGGGGACGCCCTGCTCCTTGGCCGACGCCGCCCGCCAGGCACGCAGCAGCTCGAAGACCGGCAGCGCCTCCTCGGGCAGGTCGACCGGCGCCGCGGCGCCCCGGCGCGACTTGCCGGGCCCGGCCTTGGCGGCCTTCGCCGCCTTCTCCGGCTCACGGCGCATCGGCACCTCGCGCCGCCCGCCCAGCACCTCACCGCTCGCCTCGGTCAGCACCAGCGTTCCGTAGTCGCCCTCGACGGCCAGCAGGCCCTGCGCCAGCAGCTGCCGGACCACACCGCGCCACTCCGCCTCGCGCAGCTCAGAGCCGATCCCGAAGACGCTGAGCGCGTCATGGTCGAACTGGATGACCTTGGCCGTCTTCTTGCCCAGCAGGATGTCGACGATCTGCCCCGCGCCGAACTTCTGGTTCCGCTCGCGCTTGAGCCGCACCACCGTCGACAGCAGCTTCTGCGCCGGGATCGTGCCGTCCCACGACTGCGGCGGCGTCAGGCACGTGTCGCAGTTGCCGCACGGCTTCCCGGGCTGGCCGAAGTAGGCCAGCAACCGCACCCGGCGGCACTCCACCGTCTCGCACAGCGCCAGCATCGCGTCCAGGTGCGCCCCCAGCCGGCGCCGGTGGGCGTCGTCGCCCTCGGAGGTGTCGATCATCTTCCGCTGCTGGACGACGTCCTGGAGGCCGTACGCCAGCCACGCCGTCGACGGCAGCCCGTCCCGGCCGGCCCGGCCGGTCTCCTGGTAGTAGCCCTCCACGGACTTCGGCAGGTCCAGGTGCGCGACGAAGCGCACGTCGGGTTTGTCGATGCCCATGCCGAACGCGATGGTGGCGACCATCACCAGCCCGTCCTCCCGCAGGAAGCGCGACTGGTGGTCGGCCCGCATCCGCGCGTCGAGCCCCGCGTGGTAGGGCAGCGCCTCGATGCCGTTCTCCACCAGGAACGTCGCGGTCTTCTCCACCGAGGCGCGCGACAGGCAGTAGACGATGCCCGCGTCGCCCGGGTGCTCGGCGCGCAGCAGGTGGAGCAGCTGCCGCTTGGGATCGTCCTTGGACGCGATGCGGTACTGGATGTTCGGCCGGTCGAAGCTCGCCACGAAGTGCCGGGCGTCCTGGAGCCGCAGCCGGGAGGCGATCTCGGTGTGGGTGGCCTCGGTGGCGGTCGCGGTCAGCGCGATCCGCGGCACGTCGGGCCAGCGTTCGTGCAGCGCGGACAGCGCCAGGTAGTCCGGCCGGAAGTCGTGCCCCCACTGGGCCACACAGTGCGCCTCGTCGATGGCGAACAGCGAGATCCGGCCGCGCTCCAGCAGCCGCAGCGTGGCGTCGACCCGCAGGCGTTCCGGCGCGAGGTAGAGCAGGTCCAGCTCGCCGGCGAGGAACTCGGCCTCCACCAGCCGCCGCTCGTCCAGGTCCTGCGTGGAGTTGAGGAACCCGGCCCGCACCCCCAGCGCCCGCAGCGCGTCGACCTGGTCCTGCATGAGCGCGATCAGCGGCGAGATGACGACCCCGACACCGTTCCGCACCAGCGCCGGGATCTGGTAGCACAACGACTTGCCGCCACCGGTCGGCATGAGCACCAGCGCGTCCCCGCCGGACACGACGTGGTCGATGATCTCCTGCTGCTCGCCTCTGAAGGAGTCGTAGCCGAAGATCCGGCGCAACACCTCCGCCGCCCGGTCGTCACCGGTGGAGCCGGGGGTGGTGCCGGGGGCCGTGCCGGTGGTGGCGGTGCTGGTGGTGCTGTCGGTGTCCGGGGGAGTCATTACGCCATGCTAGGAGAACGGCGGTCGCTTGTGCGTTCGTGCCCGCGCCGGTCGAGCTTCACCCGAACGGCTTCATCTGTTGCTGAGCGAAGCCGCCTGGAATTCAATATTTCATGACATTGTCTGAAATACAGATGCCGCCGGGAAGCCGGTGCTCCGGTCCGGGAGAGTGGTCTCGATGCTTTCGGCACGCAGCCTGTTCCAGGAGATCCACGACAACGACGACTCGTTCCGGCTGTTCTGCAGCATCGCCGCCAAGGGTGAGGACCAAGGGGGCTGGGAGAACAGCCGCATCTCCGCCCTCGTAGGGGACCAGGAGCTCGCCCCCAAGGTGGCCCGGCACGGCGCCGACGAGGACAAGCACGGCCGCATCTTCAAGGCACTCCTGCGCAAGCGCGGCCTGGACCTGGTCCCGGTGCCCGACGACACCGACTACACCATGAACCTGGAGCGGCAGGGCATCGGCCTCGCCCACGCCAGACTGCGCCGCCACGAACCGCTGAGCGAGCACGACATCATCACCTACCTCGCGCACAGCAGGGTCACGGAACAGCGGGCGTCGGAACAGATGAGGCTGCTCAAGTCGGTCTTCGCCGACCACCCCGACGTCGGCCGCGCGGTGCGGATGATCTCCAGCGACGAGGACAACCATCTCGCCTTCTGCCACGAGGAGTTGCTGCGGTTCGCCGCGGCGGGCCACGGTCGGGTGATCCTCGCGATGCTGGAGAGCACCGCGGAGGCCGAGATCCGCACCTACCGCGACGTGAGCCTGGCCGTCATGTCCCGGATGGGCCGGATCCTGGGCTGGCCGCGGCCCAAGGCCGCCGCCCTCGCCCTCGCCATCCACGCCTCGTACGGCTATGAGCGGGCGGTCGGACGGCGCCGGATGACGACCTTGCGGATGCCCGAGCACCGCAACGCGTTGGGCGGTCCCATGGCCCCGGTGGCCGCGGACTTCGGCTGAGACGGGGACGACGGCTGAGGCGGAGACGACGCAGGGGGTGGCGCGGACGACGGAGGGGGTGGTGCGGCGCCGCCGTGGGGTTTCGTGGCGGCCGAGGGCGGCTCAGGCGGCCGCCACGTACTCCGACTCACGCCAGGCCGCGACCCACTCACGCTGCCACTGGGCCAGCTCGAGCCGGTCCGCGGGCGTCAGCACGCTCTGCCCCGTGGTCAGGGCTCGTATCCGCTGCTGCGCACGCTCCAGGCGCAGAAAGGCGGAGTCGCGGAGCAACAGCTCGGAATTGGACTGCATGCGAAAAGACTAAGGGAGGGGACTGACACCCCGCGCCGCGTTTACCGGCGGCCCGGGCACCGCGTGCCGTCATCCGGAACCCGCGGCGGGCGCCGCGCGACCGCCGCGAGGCGCCCGGTTCAGCCCCACCGGATGTGCCGTACGCCGACCGCGTAACGCCGTAGCCGCCCCCGCAGCGGCCCGTCGGCGCAGGGCGCGATCGGCAGCCCGGCGAGGTCGGCGATCACCTCCGCCACCTGCGGAATCGTCAGGTTGTCGGTGCTGATGTGCTCGGCGAACCCGGGCCCCCGCAACCGGTCGAGGCAGTCGTCCAGCCGGGCCACCGCGAAGCTCTCCCGCTTGAGCCCGCGGCCCAGCCCGCGTTCCGACAACCGGCGCAGCACGGTGGCCCGCTCGGCGAGCAGGGTGAAGTGACGCACATCATGGCCATCCCCCCGCAATCCGCCCACGATTTCGGCGAAGTAGCCGGCGTCGACGAGGGTCATCGGCGCGATGACCGGCCCGCGGTGTCCGCGCAGCGCCATCCCCAGCACCTCGCGCACCCCCTGCCGCCAGGCCGCGATGTCCTGGAAGTCGCCGCGCAGCGCGGGCGGCAGGGTCCGGTGCAGGCCGAAGCCGACGTGCTCGGGATCGCAGACGACGCTGCCCGGCATCCGCCGGGCCAGCTCGTAGGCGGTCTGTGTCTTGCCTCCCCCGAAGGGGCCGTTGATCCACAGCAGCATGGTGGCGACCTCACGGTTCGGTTCCCGGCGGCGTCGTGGGAGGGGTCAGGCCCTGCCGTCGACCGCCATCTCGCCCAGGAGCGACCAGTCGTCCTGCGGGAGGTCCATGTTGACGATGCGCGGCGTCTCCGCGAGGTGCCGCGGCAGGGTCTCCTGCGCGGCCCTGAAGTGCTCGGAACCCACGTGCGCCGCCCCCGCGTCACCGTCGCGGAACGCCTCGACCAGCACGTACTCCGTCGGGTCGTCCAGGCTGCGGGACCACTCGAACCACAGGCACCCCGGCTCGTCGCGGGTCGCCCGGGTGAAGGAGGCGGAGATCTCCGGCCAACGGTCGGCGTACTCGGGCAGGATGCGGAACTTCGCGGTGATGAAGATCATCGGGCAACCTCGATCGGCTCATTCAGGCGTGTGCGACTGGCCGTTGACCCTTGTCCGGCACCCAGGTGCCCGTCAACACGACATGCCGTACGAGCAGGGTCCGGTCTGTGGGATTCCTCACCCGAACCCCCTGATCAGGCCGGTTTCGGGCAGTGGCCTTGTTAGATTGCACGACTTGGGTGGCCCGCCGTGGACGGCACGGCCACGCATGACGGCGCACGACCCAGGGACGACCGCGCACGATCCACGCATGACCGCGCACGACCCAGGCGTGACCCACGCATGACCTCGCGTGCACCAGATCGCGCGTGACCAACTCCAGACCGTACGACCCATCCGACGCCACGTTCCGCCGACGGATACGGCCACGCGCACCGATCGCCGCCCCGCGGCGGCCCGCGCCCCACGGCCGTCCGGCAACGGCCGGCCCCCTTTTCCCGGCAGCCGTGGCGACGACGCCGGCCGCATCGAGGCCGGTGTGAACCAGGGAGTGGCAGATGAACGACCCCCGGGACAATCCCGGTGGCCGGGCCGCCCGCGATGACGTCACCGGACCGCCGAGTCCCCGCAGGAACTCAGGCAACGAGGATCTCCGCCGGTCCGGAAGCGCTCACGCGGCAGCCCCCACCCACCGCGGCGGCTCCCCGCGACGCCGCGGGCGCGGCACATCCGGCAGCCGCGCGTACAGCGATACGACCGGCGGCACGCCCACCCGGCGCGGCCGTCGCGTCCTGCGCAAGGTCGCCATCGGCATGACCGCGCTGGCGCTGGTCGCGGGCGGCGCGGGCTTCTGGCTCTACCAGCACCTGAACGGGAACATCAGCAGCGTCGCCATCGACGGCGGCGGCAAGGAGAAGGAGGACGCCGCCGGCCGCACCCCGCTCAACCTCCTGGTGATCGGCGCCGACTCCCGCAGCAGCGCCGCCGACTGCAAACTGGGCGGCGCCTGCAAGGACGTCACCGGCCACGGCCACGCCGACGTCGAGATGGTGGTCCACGTCTCCGCCGACCGGTCCAACGCCACCGTGATGAGCATCCCCCGCGACACCATGGTCGACGTCCCCTCCTGCCATGACCCGGACGGCCAGAACTCCACCTCCGGCTTTCACGGCATGGTCAACTCCGCGCTGGCGTACGGGGCTTCGTGCCAGGTGGACACCGTCCACAAGCTCACCGGGATACCCATCGACCACTTCCTGATGGTCGACTTCTCCGGCGTCGTCAGCATGTCGGACGCGGTCGGCGGGGTGCCGGTCTGCGTGGACGACAACGTCTACGACACCGAGTCGCACCTCAAGCTCGCCAAGGGCACCCACACCCTCAAGGGCAAGGGGGCCCTCGAATTCGTGCGCACCCGCTACGGGTTTGGCGACGGCGGCGACCGCGGGCGGGCGATGGCGCAGCACATGTTCCTCGGCTCCATGATCCGCGAGTTCCACAGCGCCGGCACGCTGACCGACCCGGCGAAGGTCTACTCCCTCGCCGACGCCGCCACCAAGGCGCTCACCGTGGACAACGGCCTCGACAGCGTCAAGAAGCTGACGGGCCTGGCCACCGAGGTGAACAAGGTCCCGGCCAAACGGATCACCTTCACCACCATGCAGACCGCCCCCGACCCGACCGACCAGAACCGCCTGGTGCCCGGCCCCGGCGCCCGGACGCTCTTCACCAGCATCGCCGGTGACCAGTCGCTGAGCGGTGCGGGTGGCAGCGGGGGAGCCGGTTCCGGCTCGGGCTCCGGGGCGGTGCCGGCCTCCCGGATCGCCGTCACCGTGCGGAACGGGACGGACCTGCCCGGCCGGGCCGCCACGGTCGCCGGCGCCCTCACGGACAAGGGGTTCAGCCGGCAGACCACCACGGACAACGCCCCGGCGCCCGCGACGGCGACCACGCTCACCTACCCCGCGGGCCACCAGCCCGAGGCCCGCACCGCGGCCAAGGCCCTCGGCCTGCCCGCCGCCCACCTCAAGCAGGGCTCCGGGACCGGGTTGACCCTGGTGATCGGCGGTGACTGGACCAGCGGCTCCGTCTACCCCGGCGGCACCGCGACCACCCCGCCCGCCGACCCGCACGCAGCCCTGTCGGAGGCCGACTCCCAGACCGCCGACCGTAAAGGTGCTTGCGCTAAGGTCGGCTCCTACAAAACGGTAAACCTCAACGGTGTGCCAATGACCCCATCCCAGGCATACGCGGACGCCCGCGACGTGCCGGACTCCGCGCACTGAGCCGGGCACCGGCACCGACGGGCGCGGCCCGGCGCCGGACCCGCCCGTGGCCCGGGAACGGGGTGGTGACAAGCAGGGGAGGGACGGCGCGTGGACATGGCAGACGGGCGTGGTTCCCACCACCCGGTCGGCCACGGCGGCGACTGGTCGGGGGAGAGCGACCCGGCCGACGAGTGGGTCCTCGATCCGGTCACCGGTGAGTACCGGATGCGTCTGCCGGAGGAACGCCTTCCCGCACTGCCCGCGGTCGTTGACGACACGTCATGGCAGCAGGACCCCGCGCCGGAGTGGCGTCCGGTCGGCGAGCGGTTGTGGCGGGACGAGCCGGCCGAGCCGGACCCCGAGCCCCGGGCGGTCGAACCGGCGCGGTCCCAACTGGAGTTGATGCCCGCACCGGGTTCACGGGCCGCCGCCCGCGCCGCCGCTGACCGCCGTTCGCGGCGTGGTGGTGGCCGGCGCCGCAACTCCGGTGGAAGCGGCGGCCTTTGGCTGGCCGGGACGCTGGGAGTCGTCGGTCTGCTCGGCTGCGGTACCGGTGGCTACCTGCTGCTGCACGGGGGAGGAAAGGCCACGGTGTGCTCCACCGCGAAGCCCTCCGCCCCGCCTTCCGCCCAGACGTCCACCGCGGGCGACGCGCATGCGCTGCCGTCGGGCCCGACGGCGTCCCCGCTGGACGTCCGGGTCACCGTGCTGAACGGCAGCGGGGTGCTCGGCCAGGCGGAGGCGGCGTTGAACTGGATGCAGAACACCGAGGGTTACCTGCGGACCAGCAACGGCGGCCCGGCGAAGGTCACCACGACCACGTCGCTCGTCTACGCCCCGGACCACGTGGACCAGGCCCGCGCCCTGGCGGCGGCGATGCATCTGCCTCCGGCGGCCCTGCACGGCACGGGCACCGCCACCGGCCAACGCGACCCGATGGTCCTCACGTTGGGCAAGGACTTCAAGACCGCGGGCCAGCCCCTGGCGGCCCCCCCGGCCCCCACACCCACCAACACCCAAGCAGGCTGCGCCACCTGACGGGACGTCGCCTCACCGCTTGCGCAGGAGCGCCCGCACGATGACCGAGTACTACCTGGAAGCGACCGACGTCGACGAACGGTGCTGGATGCGGCTGCCCACGGAGTGGCCGATGCCCGGCTTCGAGGACTCCTTCCCCGATCCCGTGCCGTGGAGCACGGCGGCTGCCTTCGTCCGCTGGAAGGACAGCGGTCTGACGCCGGGCGCCGGGGAGGTGGAGGAGCTGGCGCGGGTTCTCGTGCGGTGCGCCGAGGTCCTTCCGGACTTCCGGCCCGGTTTCGAGATCTTCCTGCACCTGCCGTCACCGCGGGACACACCGCTCGCCTGCTACGTCGGCGACTACGAGTCGGCGGACGACAACGAGCCCCACTTCCGCTACGCGCTCGGGCTCGACGAACCCGCCGTGGAGCCGCCCCTCGTCGAGGACTTCGCCGTTCCCACGCTGGGCACCGGCAAGAGGGCGGTCCGGTACGGGAGGGACGACGACGGTGGCGTCATCGCAAGTCTGCGGTACGCGTGGGACGTTCAGGAGTACGGACTCTTCGCGTCGGTGATCGCGGTCGCCGACCCCGCCCGCGTCACGGCCGCCACAGAAGACCTGGACCGCCTGTGCGGCGGCCTGCGTTACCTGCCCGAAGACGAGTTCCCCGAGTGAACGGGGAGGGGGGCGACGAGCGCGCCATGACGGTCCGGCCGGGAAAGTACGCGCGAGTGGAGCGGGAGCGGCGGTTCCTGCTGTCCGAACCGCCAGCATCGTCGGTGGTGGTGGCCACCCGGAGGATCGACGACCGGTATCTGGTGGGCACGCGGCTGCGGCTGCGACGCGTCGAGCTGCCCGACGGCGGCTGCGAGCTCAAGCTCACCCAGAAGGTGCCGGTCGCCGGGCGCGGCGCGGTGCAGGGGCTGATCACGAACACGTACCTGTCGCAGGCCGAGTACGACCTGCTCGCCTCGCTGCCGGCCGCCGTGCTGTCCAAGACGCGCCTGAGCGTGCCGCCCTTCGGCATCGACGTCTTCGACGGCCCGTTGCGGGGCCTGGTCCTGGCGGAAGCCGAATTCACCACGGACGAGGAGGCCCACTCGTTGCGGCCCCCCGCGCGGTGTGTGGCCGAAGTAACCGAAGACCCCCGCTTCACGGGAGGCCGCCTGGTAACAACGCCCCGCGAGGCCTTGCTCCGAACCCTGACCGACCACGGCGTCCGTCCAGGGGTTTCCTGACAGGCGTCGTGAGCGGCAACTCTTCCGGGGAGCACCGCCAGCAGCATGACCGAGCGGTTCGCCAGCGGACCGTTCGGGACGGTTGCGGTCAGAGGGGCCGGAGTCGGGCGTGCAGGAGGCAGAACTCGTTGCCTTCCGGGTCGGCCAGGACGTGCCAGTTCTCGTTGCCGGTCTGGCCGACGTCGGCGGGCCTGGCGCCGAGTGCGAGCAGCCGTTCCAACTCGGCGTCCTGGTCGCGGTCGGTGGCGTTGACGTCGATGTGCAGCCGCAGCTTCCCGGGGTGGGGGTTGCTGTTGGGGCTGAGGATGATGGTGGGCTGCGGCCCGCCGAAGCCGACGTCGGGCGGCCCGATCTCGATGCTTCCGTCGTCCTCCCGATCGAGTTCGACGTAGCCGAGGACCTCGCTCCAGAACGCGGCCAGCCGGTCGGGGTCGGTGGTTTCGATGACCAGCTCACTGATGCGGCATGCCATGCCCGTCAGTGTACGGAGAATTTCGGCCACCGCGCCGGACTGACCACGGCGCCGGGTCGGCCACTCGCCCGGCCGGACGTCCCGCTACTTCCCCGCCGCCATGAACGTCGGCGCGAGCGCCTGTTCCGGTGTGAGGCCGAAGCCGATGTCGGTGCCGTAGACCGCCATGGCGAGAGCCTGGAACATCGGGGGAGGCGTGATGGCGTTGGGGTTCTTGGTGGAGACCACCTCGATCGCCGTCCGACGGGTGGGCGAGTACATGGCGGTGGACTCGTAGCCGGCGAAACTGCCCTCGCCGCCGATGAATCCGCCGGACTCGACGAATCCCAGTCCGTAACGCCACGTGCCGGGCCCGTTGTAGTCCCCCGCGAAGACGAAGGGGATCGGGTTCCTGGTCGCCTCGGCCCAGACCTCCGGCTTGAGCAGCGAACCGGTCGCCAAGGCGCGGGACCACACCCGCATGTCCGCGAGCGTCGAGACCATGCCGCCGTGCGCCCAGAGGCACGACGCCGGGAGGGCCGTCGCGTCATCGGAGGCGGTGGGTGCCTGGGTGGGGCCGACGTCGCCCAGCCCGTACCCGTGGGTGAAGGGCCTGCTGAGGCCGTTTCCCGACGTCGGGAGCAGGGTGCGGCGGAGTCCGAGCGGCCGGGCGATGCGCTGTTGGACCGCGGTGCTCAGATCCTGGCCGCCGGCCAGCTCCACGACCCGGCCGAGCAGGTTGTAACCGTAGTTGCTGTACGACCACGTGGTGCCGGGCGGCGCGACAGGGGGGAACTTCGCCTCGGCCGACAGGAGCTCCGCGACGGTGCAGCCGGTGGGCACCTTCGCCTGGACGGTGGGCGACGTGAAGCCGTCCGCGAGGCCGCTGGTGTGGTTGAGGAGCTGCCGGATCGTGATCCGGTTCCCGTTGGGCACGCCCGCCACCCACCGGGAGATGTGGTCGTCGAGGGCTACCTTCCCCTCTCCCACCAGTTGGAGGACGAGGTTGGCCGTGAACGTCTTGGTCTGGCTCGCGATCTTGAACTGCGTGTCCGCTCGGAGCGGCGCCCCGGTCGCGAGGTCGGCGACGCCGGTGGCACTGACGAAGTTCCCTTTCGGGCTCCAGATGCCGACCAGGACCCCCGGGGTGCGGTTGGTGTCCTGAAACCGGCGGACGATGCGTTCGACCCTGGCCCGGGTCGTCGCGTCGAGAGTGGCAGTGCCGGTGGTGCTGGTGCTGGTGCTGGACACCGTGACGGCCCGGTCCGACCCGCATGCCGACACCGCCAGGACGCCGACCAGGATCAGAGCGCCGAGGAGACGTCCTTTGCACCAGCCCATCGGTTCACGACTCCCGTGTGTCGACGTCCCGGCCTCGTCCCAGCCTCGACGAGCGAGAACGCGGTCCCTCCGCCAGCGTGGCGGACTGTTCGGACGGACGCACCCCGATCACCCCCATCAGAGTGGCGCCCCCGGTCGGCCCCCGCCGGCCCCGGTGGGCTGTAGGGAGTCCGCTCGTCCGGCGGGTGTGTCAGAGCCCGTCCACCACCCGCTTGTAGGCAGCGGCCTGGTCGGGCGTCAGCAGGTGCGAGACGCGTACCAGGACGGTGCCGTGCACGTAGTCGTACTCCGCCAGCGACGGCATGGACTTCGAGATCGCGGCGCCCATCTTGGCCCTCGCCTGTGCGCCGGCGGTGTCCGGGAAGACCTCGACGGAGCCGCCGCGATCGATCGCGTCCTTCCGTTCCCCCTCGACGTCGGATGCCTTCACCCGAGGGTCAGTGAACGCGGTCTTCGACGAGTAGCCGCCGGGCCGGCCGAGGAGATGGTTCGGGTCGGTGGCCGCGGTGTAGATGACGACGGTCTTGAGGCCCGGCACGGCGGCAGCGAGCCGGTTCGTGACCGCGGTGGCGTCCTGCGGTGCGGTGACGGTTGGTGCGGGCTGTGGTGCGTCGCCGCTCCCGCCCACCCGCGTCGGGGTGGTGGTGCTGGTGCCGCAGGCGGCGAGCAACGGCAGGAGCAGCAGCGCTGCGGCCGCGGTGTGGTGTGTACGCATGGTTCCCCCCACGGAACTCGTTGTGATGGGACGGTAGCGCGTACCGTGGAAGGCCAAATCTTCAGGTGGGGGTGAAAATGAGCGGAACAACCGATTCAGGTATGGGCGATCGGATCGCCGAGCTGCGGCGCCGACGTGGCCTGACGCAGGAACAACTGGCAGAACGAGCACGTCTGTCGGTGGACGTGGTGCGGAAACTGAAACAAGGCCGACGCCACTCGTCCCGGCTGAGCACACTCAACGCCCTGGCGAGCGCCCTGGACACGGAGCCGAGCACCCTGCTGGCTCAGCCAGGCACCTTCGAAACGTCCGCTCCGGGCCAGGACGGTCTGCCGTCGGTCCTCGCCCTACGGCAGGCGGTCTCTCCGGTGTCGGATCTCCTCGGCGAGGAAAGCGACCCCGAGGACCCGCCGACCATCCCGGAGTTGCAGGCCGCCCTGCGGTCGACGGACGCGATCCGCCGCGAAGGGCGTATGCGGGAGATCGGCATCCTGCTGCCGCAACTGATCCGTGATGCTCGCGCCGCAGTGCACGCCCACACCGGCGCCGATCGGGCGGCGGCGAACAGTGTGCTTGCCGTGGCCTACCAGGTGGCCGCCACGACGCTCACGGCACTTGGCCGAGAGGACGCGGCGTTCACGGCCATGAAGCGCTCGCTGGCGGCGATCAGTGAGTGCGACGACCCGAACCTTGAGACGTTGGCCGTCTCCACATTGTCGTGGGTGTTCACCAAGCAGGGGCGGCTGGCGGACGCCGAGCGGATCGCGCTCAAGCGGGCGGAGAAGATCGAGCCGACATTCCGCTCCGCACAGCAGGATCTCGCCTTGTGGGGCGTGTTGTTGCTACGGGCGGCCACGGCCGCGGTGCGGCAGAAGAAGCACCAGGCTGTGAAGGAACTCCTCAGACTGACGACCGGGGTGGCCGGCAGCATCGGTGAGGACTGCATGGTGTACGCGACGCCGTTCGGGCCGACGAACACCGGCATCGCCCGGGTCAACTTCCTTGTGGAGATGGCGGAACCGGAAGCGGCGATTCGCGCGGCCCGCACTGTGCCGGACCTCGGCTCCCTGCCGCCCACATGGCGGGCCCGTTTCCATGTCGACCGGGCCACGGCCTATGCCGATCTGGGCCGAGACGGTGAAGCGGGCCGGGCGCTGCTGACCGCCGAGGCGGACGCGCCCGAGTGGATGCGCTACCACTCCACGTCCCGTCAGCTTGTTGACGAACTGCTGGGTCGGTCACCGCGGCGTGACGCGGCCGTGTTGGGACTTGCGGTCCGACTCGGCCTCAACAGGTAGGGCGCCCCGTCCCATCCCCTTCCGTGAATGGGGCAGCCTGTCACTGGGCGGTGGTCGCGCGCTTTCCTAGCGTGATCTGCACGAGCAGCGGCGCCGTCCATCCCTGCCAGGACCCGACGGTGCCGTTCCGCAGACCACCGGAGCCGCACCGTGACCACCCCTCTTGCCCACCTTGGCTGGCTGCCGCCGGAGTCTTCCGTTGACGGCGGCCCTATCGCCCTCCGCCAAGCCGGCCGCTGGTGGGATGCCATCCGGGCCGGCGATGCGCTCGGCCGCCCCGCCATGGCAGCGCTCGCGGTCCTCGGCGAGACGAAGTCAGCCGTTCTCCGCGACCCCTTCGAGCACTGCCACTACTGGCTGGTGCCCACCGGCACCGCAGCACGCTGGACCGTCCCGTACACCCGGACGCTGACCATCACCCAGTACGTCGCGATCCCCTGCGCCACGCTGACCCGCCCCACCGGCCCGCACTGGGTGCGTCCACCGGTCGCCGACGCGTGGGCAACGAACCCGGACAACCTGTGCTCGGCCCTCTCAGCCGCGGTCGAAGCGCTGTACGGGGAGCGGGAGATGAGACCGTGACCACGCGTGACCTGCCGCGTCTCGCGGAACTGGTACCGGCGGGCTGCCCCGGAAGTGCCTAGTGACCAGGGCCAGTTGGTGGGTGGTGCTAGATGAGTTTGATGCCGTCGTGGGCGCGTACGGCTGGTGGCGATGTGGCGTCGAGGGCGTCCAGGATGCGGATCGCGTAGGCCTCGTCGGCGAGTTCGGTGACCTGTTCGCGGGTCGCCCAGTGCAGGGCGCGGGTCTCGTCGCCGGTGGTGGGGTGGCCGTCGATGGCTTCGCAGCGGAAGACCAGGGAGACGATCAGACCGGTCATGTTCTTGTAGACGCCGGTGAGGGCCGCCGGGAGGGCGATCTTGATGCCGGTCTCTTCGAGCACTTCGCGCCGCAGCGCGTCGGGAATCGTCTCGCCCGGTTCCAGGACACCACCGGGCGGCTCCCACTGCCCGTTGTCCCGGCGCTGGATGAGCAACGCTCGGCCCGCGTCGTCGACGATGACGCCGGCGACGCTCACGGAGTGCGGGCGCTCGGTTGGCACGTGCCTGATCCTCTCGGCTTGTTCTAGCGTCCCACCGAACCACTCGTGCACCCGCGTCGCCCGCTCGCCGGTGTCCCCGGTCTGACGAACAAGGCCCAGGCTTCCGGCGTCACGCCAGTTGACCTGGGCCCCTCGTACCTGCCGCGTCAGCGGCACGTGGTGCCCCCGGCAGATTCGAACTGCCGACACCCGCTTAGGAGAGGAGAGGGAATCCTCTGCCTCGCTCTGGCTACGCTGCGGCCACCGTCAGGCCCAGGCCAGAGCGGGGTAGGGCCCGGCTCGCTCCAGGAATTCTGGGCTGGCGCGGGACCTCCGGTCACGCACCGGTCACGCAATCAGGTCAGCCCTCGTACGGGCTGACCTGGACACATACGTCCTCTCGCACCGCGTCGACACCGGCAACGAAGGAACCGGCGGTTTGGCCAGCCGAGGCATGCTGAAGTCCTGCGCAGGTCGCCACGTCAGGTCGCCACGTCCATCCCGGGGGCTGGCTGCTATCGTCCGCCCATCCGCTACCCGCAGTGCACGAGCTGAGCCTTGACGTAGCCCGATTGGTAGGTCCACGTGAACGACCCTGCTGCCTTCCGCCTGATCGTCACGGGTGGCGGGACGGGGGGCCACACCTACCCGGCACTGACGGCGGTGCGGACCCTGCAAGCCCGGCTCGGTGCCACCGGCCGTGCGCTTGATGTCCTGTGGGTCGGCACGCCTGACGGTCTGGAGGCCCGTGTCGCGGCCAGCGAGGGTATCGCCTTCGCCACGGTGGCCACCGGCAAGGTGCGGAGGTCCAGCAACCCGCTGAAGCTCGTCTCACCGGCGAACGTCAAGGACATGGGCAAGGTGCCGCTCGGCGTGGCCCAGGCCCGCTCGATCGTCAGCGACTTCCGCCCCGACGTGGTGCTGGCCACCGGCGGGTACGTCGCTGTTCCAGTGGGCCTGGCGGCCAAGATGTGCCGTCGGCCGCTCGTCGTGCACGAGCAGACGGTCCGCCTTGGCCTGGCCAACCGTGGCCTCGCCCGCGCTGCTACGCGTATCGCCCTGTCCTCCGAGGCAACCCTGCAACTCCTGTCGGAGTCGACTCGCAAGGCGGCAGTTGTCACGGGGAACCCGGTGCGGCCCGAGGTGCTGTCCGGCCACGCAGAGAAGGCGCTCGCAGCCCTGGGGCAGTCTTTCGATCGACGACTCCCCACGGTCTACGTGACCGGGGGCGCTCAGGGGTCGAGGCAGATCAACACCCTGGTCAGCGGCATCCTGCCGTGGCTGCTGGCCCGCGCCAACGTCATTCACCAGTGCGGGCAGGCGAATCTGACGGAACTGCAGGAGAAGGCCACGGCCCTCCCGGGCGACCGGGTCGGCCGCTACTTGCTCACGGATTTCGTCGGGCCGGAGCTGCCCGATGTCCTCGCCCTGGCCGACGTGGTGATCTCCCGCAGTGGTGCAGGCACGATTGCGGAGTTGACCGCGCTGGGCAAAGCGTCTGTCCTCATCCCCCTTGCCTCATCGGCGGGCAACGAGCAGACGCATAACGCCCGTCACCTGCACGAGGCCGGCGCCACGGTCGCGCTGCTCGACGAGACGACACCGCAGGCGCTCCAGGAAGCAGTGGAGCCCCTGCTCGCGGACCCCGCGCGGCGTGAGGACGTCGCGCGGAGGGCACGCGAGCAGGGGCGGCCGGACGCTGCTGACCGGCTGGTGGACGTGCTCCTGTCCGTGGCCGAGCAGCAGTAGAGCAGCGCTAGCTGGGATGGTGGGAGACGCCGGCCCCGATGGTGAGCGCCTGGCCGAGGGCGGTGACGACCTGGTCGATGTCGGTCTCGGTGAGGTGTTGGTGGAACGGCAGCGTCAGGACCTCAGAGGCGGCCTGCTCGGTGGCGGGCAAGTCGCGGCGCCACTCGGCGAAGGCGGGCTGGAGGTGGTTGGGCGGGTAGTGGACGCCAACACCGATGCCGCCGGACTTCATCCGCACGTGCACGTCGTCCCGGTGGGGGATGAGGACCTGGCACAGGTGCGGCACCGTGCGGTCGACATCGACGTCGACCAGGGCAACGCCGTCCAGGCCGGCGAGCGCCCGCCGGTAGGCACGCCACAGGGCACGGCGAGTCGTCTCGGTCTCCTCGAAGTGGTCGAGCTGAGCCAGGCCGATGGCGGCGTTGATGCCTGAGAGCTGGTAGCGCAGGCCGAAGCCCTCCACGCTGTAGCTCGTGGTCTGGGCGCGGTCGACTTGGGGCTGGACAACGCCGCCCAGGTTCCCGGCTTTCGCGCCGGTTGACCTGGGCCTTCGTCGTACGCGCCGCACGTGCGGCGGCTGGTGCCCCCGGGCAGATTCGAACTGCCGACACCCGCTTTAGGAGAGCGGTGCTCTATCCCCTGAGCTACGGAGGCGTGGCCGCTTTTGGCAGCCGAGGACAGGTTAGCGGATTCGCCGGGGTGGGGTGGGGACGGAGGGAGGGGGGATGGGGTGGGGGATGTGACTGGCGGGTAATGTGACCGGTCCGTTGTCCGCTCGCACCCGCTGGCACCCGCTGGCACCCGCTGGCACCCGCTCGTACCCGCTGGCACCTGCTGGCACCCCCTCGTACCCGCTCGCCGGAGGTTTCGATGACCCCGTCCTCGCGTTCCGCGCGCCTGCTCGCCGCCCTGCTGGCGACCTCGGGGGTCGCGCACTTCGCCGTCCCCCGGCAGTTCGACGCCATCGTTCCCCGGTCGCTGCCCGGCTCCCCCCGTACCTGGACCTACCTGAGCGGCGCCGCCGAACTGGCTGTCGCCGCCGCCGTCGCCGTACCCCGCACCCGGCAGGCCGGCGGCCTCCTCGCGGCCGGGCTCTTCGCCGCCGTCTTCCCCGCCAACGTCAAGATGGCACTCGACTGGCGCGACCGGCCCGCCCCCCAACAGGCCATCGCCTACGCCCGGTTGCCGTTGCAGATCCCCCTGGTGCGCTGGGGGCTGTCAGTCAGTCGCGGGCGTTGACCGACGCCACGTGCTCGCGGATCTGATCAGCCGTCATATACGCATCCGTGTACTCGAAGTCCTTCAGCGTGGGCGGCCGTTGGGCCAGGAAACCGGTACGCACGAAGTCGTCACCGGCCACCGCGTTGAGCAACCAGTTGGTCAATACCCTGGTCTTGGCCACCCCGGTGCGCAGCGCCGACCAGTGGTAACCGCGGGCCACCGCCTGCGCGGGCAGCCCCCGCAGCGGGATCCCGAGCGGCTTGGAGACGGCGTCCGTGCCGCCCAGGTCCACCACCAGCCCCAGATCCCGGTGCTCGTACGGCTGCGTCGGCCGGCCGCGCAGCGTGGCGAGGATGTTGTCGGCGAGCTTGCGACCCTGCCGGATCGAGTGCTGCGCGGTCGGCGGGCAGATCGCGTCGCCACCCTTGGCGAGATCCGGCACGGCGGCCGCGTCACCGGCCGCGAACACCCCGTTCAGCCCCGGCACCGCCATGTCGGGGGTCACCATCAGCCGGCCGCGTACCGTCTCCGCGTCCAGCGTCCTGACCAGCGGGCTCGCCGCCACCCCCGCGGTCCAGATCAGCGTGCGGGACGGAATCACCCGGCCGTCGGTGAACGTCACCTTCTCCGGCCCGGCCTCCGCCACCGACACACCGAGCGAGACCTCCACCCCACGCCCGCGCATGACCTCCAGCGCGCTCGCGCCCAGCTTGTCGCCCAGTTCCGGCATCAGCTTCGGGGCGATGTCGATCAGGTGCCACTTGATCAGCTTCGGGTCGAGCCGCGGGTAGCGCTTGATCGCGTTGGTGGTCAGCCGTTGCAGACACGCCGCGGTCTCGGTGCCCGCGTAGCCGCCGCCGACCACCACGAACTGCAGCCTTGAGATCCGCTCGTCCTCGTCCTGGCTGGCGTCGGCCAGGTCCAGCTGCGAGATGACGTGGTCGCGGATGTACGCCGCCTCGGCCAGGGTCTTCATGCCCCGGGCGTACTCGGTCAGGCCCGGGATGTCGAACGTCCGGGTGACGCTGCCGGGGGCCAGCACGATGTAGTCGTAGGGCTCGTCGACGATCTCGCCGGTGATCTTGCGGATGACGCAGACCTTCGCCTTGGCGTCCACGCCGATGGCGCCGCCGGGGATGATCCGGGTGCGGTGGCGGCGGCTGCGGCGCAGCGAGACGGCGACCGACTGCGGGGTGAGCATGCCGGAGGCGACCTGTGGCAGCAGGGGCAGATACAGCTGGTAGGAGACCGGGGTGACCAGGGAGATGTCCGCCTCACCGGGGGAGAGGCCGCGTTCCAGACGGCGTACGCACTCGATGCCGGCGAAGCCTGCTCCCACCACGAGAATCCTGGGTTGTGCCACGGTGTCCGTCCTTTCTCGGGCTTGCGTTCGTCTCCTCGCCTGCCCGTGACCGGCGCGGTCACTGCTCATCTTTCTGCCCGACACGCGAGTACGCCCGCTGGACGCCACCGCCGAGGTCCGCCGGCCCCCCGCCCCGGCCGCCGACCCACGCCCCCGCCCCGGCCGCCGGCACCGCCCGGCCCGCCGGCCCCCCGGCTCACGTCATCCCGCGGCCGGAACTCCCAGCAGCGCCGCCGGCACCTCCGCCGGCTGGGCCCGCAGGTGTTCGCCCAGGCTCTTGGCCTGCGGATCCGCCCGGGTGGACGCGGCGACGCCGTCACCGAGCAGCCCGCGGACCACGAAGTTGACCGCCCGCAGATTCGGCAGCTCGTAGCGGTCGACGCGCAGGTCGGCGGCCTCCGGCAGCAGCTCCCGCAACCGGTCGGTGTCCAGGTACCACCGCAACCAGGCATACGCCGCGTCGTCCCGTGCCCACAGCCCCACGTTCGCATCGCCGCCCTTGTCGCCGGAGCGCGCCCCGATCAGCGTGCCGAGCGGCACCCGTACGGTCGGCCCACCGCCGTCGTACGCGGGCGCGCGCCCGATCACCTGCGCGCCCCCGGAACGCGACCCGCCCCCGGAACGCGACCCGCCCCCGGAACGCGACCCGCCCCCGGAACGCTCCCCGCCCGCCCGCGCGCCCCCAGAAGGTTCGTCCTCCGCCCCAGCGGGCGCCCCCTCGTACGGCTCGCGCGGCGGCTCCGGGACCGCGATCCGGGTGCCGTCGGCCAGCACCACCTCGGGCCGCACGGCGTCGGCGGAGACCAGGGCGGGCCAGTAGACGCCGTACTCCGTGGCACGCGGTGAGGCCTGTTCCAGGTGGAGGCCCGGGTAGCCGGACAGTCCGGTGCTCGCGATCGCGGTGAACAGCGACCGGCCGACGACGTCCTGGTCGGGATCCTTGACGGTCACCGTCAGCCGGGCGCCGCCCTCGCAGGGTTCGAGCCGGGAGTGGTACTCGGCGAACCTCTGCCGTCCGCCGACCGCGTCCAGCAGCGACGCCTCCGCGAAGGCCGCCTTGGCCGCCAGATCGAGGCCGGTCAGGATGAAGACGGCGGTGTTGCGGTAGCCGCCGCGGTGGTTGAGGCAGACCTTCAGGGTGTCGGGGGCCGGCTCGCCGCGCACCCCGCTGACCCGTACCCGGTCCGGGCCGTCCGGCGTGAGTACGGCCGTGTCGAACCGGGCGACGACGTCGGGACCGAGGTAGCCGGGGCGGTCGATCTCGTAGAGGAGCTGCGCGGTGACGGTGTCGACGGTGACCGCGCCGCCGGTGCCGGGGTGCTTGGTGATGACGCAGCTGCCGTCCGGGTGCATCTCGGCGATCGGGAAACCGGGGCGCAGCGGGTCGGCGATCTCGGTGAAGAACGCGTAGTTGCCGCCGGTCGCCTGCGCGCCGCACTCCACGATGTGGCCCGCGGCCACCGCCCCGGCCAGCCGGTCCCAGTCGTCGGTCGCCCAGTCGAACGCCCACGCCGACGGGCCCACGACCAGGGCGGCGTCCGTCACCCGGCCGCAGATCACCACGTCCGCGCCGGCCCGCAGCGCCTCGGCGATGCCCCACGCGCCGAGGTAGGCGTTCGCGGTGACCGGCTCCACGCCCTCGGCCCTGGCCTGCTCCAGGGGCCGGCCGCTGCCCAGGTGGGCGAACGTCTCCCCGCGCCCGCCCAGCTCCGCCAGCCGGGGCAGCAGGTCGTCGCCCTCCAGGTACGCGACGCGCGGTGCGAGCCCCACGCGCGTCGCCAGCTCGCCCAGCTTGGCGGCCAGCCCGGCGGGGTTGAGGCCGCCCGCGTTGACCACGATCTTGATGCCGCGCTCCAGACAGGTGCCGAGCACGTCGCGCATCTGCGCCAGGAAGGAGACGGCGTAGCCGGCCTGCGGATCGCGCTGCCGGGCCTTCCAGAGGATGAGCATCGTGAGTTCGGCGAGGTAGTCGCCGGTCAGTACGTCGATCGGGCCGCCCTCGACCATCTCGCGGGCGGCCGAGAGCCGGTCGCCGTAGAAGCCCGAGCAGTTGGCGATCCTCAGCGTGGACCTGGTGGACGTCATGAACCCCTTCTAGCCGCCGTGGCGCCGGGCCGTCGAGGGTTTCGGGCAACTCGCCGGTAACTCGTGCCTCCGGCGGTCGCTGTACGTGGCTGCCGGCGCCGCCCGCCCCCCACGTGCCCCCGGCGCTAGGAGGCCGCGCGCGCCCAGACCCACCGCGCGCCCCCGCCCGCCGTGCGCGCCCTCGGCGCCGCCCGGCCGCGCGCGCCCCCACCCACCGCGCGCCCCCCGGTGCCGCGCGCCCCGGCCCACCGCGCGTGCCTCCGCCCGACGGACGTACCCCCGGTGCCAGGCGCGCCGCAGGCCCACGCACCCGCCGGACGGCGTACCTCAACGGGCGGCGCGCCCGAGCGCTGGCAAGACTGGACCGGCACCCCGCTCGCAAGCGCCGGAACGCCGGAAAACGTCGGAAGAGGACCCGCAATGTCGCAGCGCAAGGACGTCGGACTGCTCATGCTGCGTCTCGCCGTCGGCGGGACGCTGATCGCGCACGGCTCGCAGAAGCTCTTCGGCTGGTTCGGCGGCGGTGGGCCCGAGGGCACGGCGCAGGCGATGGAGCAGATGGGGTTCACCCCGGGACGGCAGAGCGCGCTGGCCGCCGGGCTCGGCGAGGCGGGCGGCGGCGCGCTGCTCGCCCTCGGGCTCGCCACCCCGGCCGGTGGCGCCGCCGCCGCGGCCACGATGGCCACCGCGTCCTCCTTCCACGCCCCCAACGGCTTCTTCAACATGAACGGCGGCCTGGAGCACCCGGGCGTGCTCAGCGCCGCCGCGACCGCGATCGCCGTCGCGGGGCCAGGCCGCTACTCCCTGGACCACGCGACCTGCCACGTCCTGGACCGTCCCTGGGTGGTGGCCACCGCGCTGGCCGGCGGCGCGGCGGGCGCGGCGGTGGTGATCATGCGCCGGATCCGGGCGCAGGCAAGCCACAACGGAGATGAGTGACAGGGGTCACATATCGGCCCCGAAATAACCGGGGACACTCTCCCCGTTACCCCTACGACTGACGATCCGGGGAACTCCTCCCCGGATCAGCGGACCATCGGTTCCGCCGGATCACACGTCGCAGGGAAGGAGCGCCATCGTGCGGAGCGCCATCGCCAAGAGCAGGCCGTCACGGATGCGGGCGGACGCGTCCCGCAACCGCGAGCGGATCGTCACCGCCGCCCGCGAGGCGCTCGTGGAGTACGGCCCCGACATCCCGCTGGACGAGATCGCCCGCCGGGCCGGCGTCGGCAACGCCACGCTCTACCGCAACTTCGCCGACCGGCGGGAGCTGTTGCGTACCGTCGTGCTGAGCGTTCTCGGCCGGGCGGCCGAGCGTGGCGAGACGGCGCTGGCCGAAGAGCCGGACGCCTTCGCCGCGTTGGAGCGCTTCGTGCACGAGGGCGCTGACGACCGCATCGGTGCGCACTGCGCGCTGCTGTCGGGCGTCTTCGACCATGACGACCCCGAACTGTCCGCCGCCCGCGCCCGGTTGGCCGGGGTCCTGGAGACCCTGATGCTTCGGGCGCGGACCGGCGGACAACTGCGTGACGACGTCGCCGCGGGCGACGTACTCGTGGCGCTCTCCCAACTGTCCCGGCCGCTGCCGGGTACCGCCTGTATCGCCATCGACCAGTTCGTCCACCGCCACCTCCAGTTGTTCCTCGACGGCCTGCGGGCCCCGGCGCCCTCGGTCCTGCCGGGGAACGCCGTGACGTTGGACGACCTGCGACGCGGCCGCACCTCCTGAACCTGAACCGCCTGGACCACACAGACCCGCAACGAGCGGACCCGCAACGACGCGGGCCCCTCCCTCTTGTCGAACTTCCGCACAGCTAGCCAGATGGGTACCCCCATGCCTGATTCCGTCTCCCAACTCGACCCAAGGCGCTGGAAGGCGCTGGTTTTCATCGCCCTCGCCCAGTTGATGGTGGTGCTCGACGCGACCATCGTGAACATCGCGCTGCCCTCGGCCCAAAGAGCGCTCGGCATATCCGACGGCGACAAGCAGTGGGTGATCACCGCCTACACGCTGGCCTTCGGCGGGCTGCTGCTGTTCGGCGGGCGGATCGCCGACCTGGTGGGCCGCCGGCTGACGTTCATCATCGGTCTGCTCGGCTTCGCGGGCGCCTCGGCGCTCGGCGGTGCCGCGGTCAGCACCGGGATGCTGCTGGGCGCCCGCGCGTTGCAGGGTGCCTTCGGCGCGCTGCTGGCGCCGGCCGCGCTGTCGCTGCTGTCGGTGATGTTCACCGAGGCCAAGGAGCGTGCCAAGGCGTTCGGCATCTACGGCGCCATCGCCGGTGGCGGCGGCGCGCTGGGGCTGATCCTGGGCGGTCTGCTGACCGAGCACCTGAACTGGCGCTGGACGCTGTTCGTCAACGTCGCCTTCGCGGTGGTCGCGGCGATCGGTGCCATCGTGGTCATCCGTGAGCCGGCCGGCACCCGCAACCGCAACGGCCTCGACATCCCCGGCGTCCTGCTGGCCACCACCGGACTGGTCTCGCTGGTCTACGGCTTCACCCGGGCCGCCTCCAACGGCTGGACGGCCGGCTCGACGATCGCGCTGTTCGTGGCCTCGGTCGTGCTGCTGGCCGGGTTCGCGCTGGTCGAGTCGAAGGTCCGGGCGCCGCTGCTGCCGCTGCGGGTGATCGCCGACCGCAACCGCGGCGGTGTCTACCTCTCGCTGGGCCTGGCCGTGATCTCGATGTTCGGCCTGTTCCTCTTCCTCACCTACTACCTCCAGGTGGTCAAGGGCTACTCGCCGGTCTCCACCGGCCTGGCGTTCCTGCCCATGATCGCGGGCATGATCACCGGCTCCACGCAGATCGGTGCCCGCCTGATGACCCGGGTTCCGCCGCGCTGGCTGATGGGTCCCGGCTTCCTGGTGGCCGCCTCCGGCATGCTGGTCCTCACCCAGATCTCGGTGGGCAGTTCGTACGCCGGCCTGGTGCTGCCCGGTCAGATCCTGCTGGGCCTGGGCATGGGCACCGCGTTCATGCCGGCGATGAGCCTGGCGACCTACCGGGTGGAGTCGCGCGACGCGGGAGTCGCCTCCGCGATGGTCAACACCTCACAGCAGGTGGGCGGTTCGATCGGCACGGCACTGCTGAACACCATCGCGGCCAGTGCCACCACCGCGTTCGTCCGCTCGCATCACGCCACGACCCCGGCGGCCGGAAAGCTGCTCCAGGCGCAGGCCATGGTGCACGGCTACTCGGTGGCGATCTGGTGGGCGGTCGGCATCCTGGCGGTCTCCGCGGTCCTGGCGGTGACCCTGATCAACACCGGCCACCAGGGCGGTTCGCTGACCGTCTCCGGCAGCGGCGCGCAGGATGGCGCGCAGGAGGACCTGCCGGTGCCGGTCGTCGTGCACTGAGCGACCGGAACGGCCGGATTCGGCCACCGGGGTCGGCGTTCGGCCGACAGAGGGACGGACATCATTGAAGATTCAATCGATCGTCCGCGGGTAGGAGGGTGGGGCAGCCCTGGTGGGCCGCCCCACCCTTCGCCGTTTTCCTCGTTCGAACCCCCGCTGACCTGCGTTTTGCCGGACGGGTGTCGCGATGGGTCACCGCCGCGGCCGGTCCGGTGAGGGCCCGCAGGGTACTGCATGGCCGGAAAACTCGGCGCTCGACATGGGAATTCTGTCCTGTTTCCAGTCGTTGTTCCCAACTGAGTGGGCACGAGAGCCATAGAGGTCTCCCCGCGACCTCTGGACGAAAAGACTCTTATCGGAACGAATGACGTAGAAGGAGCAGGCATGGCAACCCGGGCAGTCGCCCGCCGTCGCACGGACGGGCGGCCCAGCAGCGCTCGCGCCACCAGCGGTGAGGTGGCGGACCGCGATCTGGTCGGCATGTACCTCGATGAGATCGCGCGGACGCCCCTTCTCGACGCGGCGCAGGAGGTCGAGCTGTCCAGGGCCATCGAGGCCGGAGTCTATGCGGAGCGGTTGCTCGAAGGGGGCGAGAGCGCCGACGGGGTCAGCGAGGAGGAGCTGCGCGCCGTGGCAGAGGCCGGCGCGCGGGCCAAGGACGTCTTCATCCGCTCCAACCTGCGTCTGGTCGTCGCGGTGGCCCGCCGCTACCCGCGCAGCGGACTGCCGCTGCTCGACCTGATCCAGGAGGGCAACGCCGGACTGGTCAGGGCGGTGGAGAAGTTCGACTACGCCAAGGGCTTCAAGTTCTCCACGTACGCGACCTGGTGGATCCGCCAGGCCATCACCCGCTCGATAGCCGACCAGTCGCGCACCATCCGGCTGCCGGTCCACCTCGTGGAGGAACTGGGCCGTATCCGGCGCGTGCAGCGGGAGTTCAACCGCGAGCAGGGCCGCGAGCCGGAGCCCGCGGAGATAGCCGAGGAGCTGGCGACCACCCCGGAGCGCATCGCCGACGTGCTGGACTGGGCCCGTGACCCGGTCAGCTTGAACATGGCGGTCGACGACGAGGGCGAGACCCAGTTCGGCGACCTGGTGGAGGACACCTCCGCCGCCTCGCCCGAGGACTCGGTGCTGGTCATGCTGCGCCGCGAGGAGCTGGAGGACCTGATCGGCCGGCTCGACGGCCGCACCGCCTCCATCATCCGCGCCCGCTACGGCATGGAGGACGGCAAGGAGCGCACCCTCACCGAGGTCGGCAAGCAGCACGGCCTGACCCGTGAGCGCATCCGCCAGATCGAGAAGCACGCCCTGATCGAGCTCAAGCGGATGGCCCACGACACCGGCTTCGACCACGAGGCGGCCTGACCGCCGCACGGCGGCCGGATCGGAGCAGGGGGCGACGCGCTGTCTCCCGTACGCTGGGCGGCATGAGCAGCGCCCCCGACGCCGAGCCCGCCCAGCCGCCCGTCGGGCTGGTCTTCGACGATCCGCTGGACCGCCCGGCCGCCGACGACACCGATCGCGGCTGGGGCGACCGCCCCTCGGCCGGCGGCGGCGACCTGGCCCGGTTCCTGGACGAGAAGCCCCCGCACCACATCTGACCGGCAGCCCGCGCCCCCTCGGGATCCGCGCCTCGGAACGCGAATCCGCGGTCCGGAACGCCGATGGCCCGGCCATCGCCCAGGGCGAGGACCGGACCACCGGTGGTACAACGAACGGCCTAAGAGCCGTGGGTGGCGCTACCGCGCTGCCGGACGAGTTCGTCGCGGATCTCGCGCAGCAGCGAGACCTCTATGGCCTCGACCTCCGCCTGCACCTCGGCTTCCGCCTTCAGCCGCGCGGCCCGCCGCGCGAGGTAGCGGGACATCGGCAGCACCATCAGGAAGTAGACGACGGCGCCGGTGATCAGGAAGTTGAGCACCGCGCCCAGCACCGAGCCCCACAGGATGAACACCCCGCTGGTGACGTGCCCGGCGGCGTCCATCGCACAGTGCCCCTTGAGGCACGAGTGGTACGAGGACAGGTCCGCGGTACCGAACGCGCCGACGATCGGGTTGATCACGCCGTCCACGACGGAGTTCACGACCTTGGTGAACACGGCGCCGATGACGACCGCGACCGCCAGATCGACGACGTTGCCCCGCATCAGGAACGTCTTGAAACCGTCCAGCAGCCCTGGCTGCTTCCCACTGCTCTCACTCACCGCGAAGTCCTTTGTCGTACGTGCAGTTGACCGGTCAGCGAGTCCACGCGGCAGGCAGTCCGGTGTCCAGACCGTCCAGCGCGTGGGAGCACAGGCAGTCTCGCGAATCCGCGTCCGGCAGCGCGCCGACCACGTCGAACAGTACGGTGCGCAGCCGGTCCACATTGGCCGCGAAGACCCGCAGGACCTCCTCGTGGGAGACTCCCTCGCCGGTCTCGGCGCCCGCGTCCAGATCGGTGACCAGGGTCAACGAGGTGTAGCACAGGCCGAGTTCACGGGCGAGTACCGCTTCCGGGTGACCGGTCATACCAACAACTGACCAGCCCTGCGCCGCGTGCCACAGCGACTCCGCGCGCGTGGAGAAGCGCGGTCCCTCCACGACCACCAGCGTGCCGCCGTCCACCGCCGTCTCCCAGCCGCCGGCCCGCGCGGTGCGCACCGCGGCTGGCGCGCCCGACGGGGCAGTAGGGATCGGCGAACGTCATGTGCACCACGTTGGGCCGGGTGCCGTCGGCCAGCGCCTCGCCGTCGTAGAACGACTGGACGCGCGACTTCGTACGGTCCACCAGCTGGTCCGGCACGAGCAGCGTCCCGGGGCCGAATTCCGTCCGCAGCCCGCCCACCGCGCACGGGCCGAGCACCTGGCGTGACGCCGAGCGAGGCCAACGCCCAAAGGTTCGCGCGGTAGTTGATGCCGTGCGGAGGCAGGTGGTGCTTGCGGCCGTGCCGGGGCAGGAAGGCAACTCGCCGTCCCGCGACGTCGCCGAGGAAAAGGGAGTCGCTCGGCGGCCCGTAGGGGGTCTCGACAGTGATCTCTGTCACGTCGTCCAGGAACGAGTAGAGACCGGACCCGCCGATGACCCCGATGTCGGCCTGCGGCGCTGGTGTTCTGCGTCATGGCGTCACCCTAGTCGGTGACGCCGCGACGCACCCGAGGCCGAGGCTCAGCCGGCCGAACCGCCGCTGGCGGCCGGGGTCGTCGACTTCGTCTCGCTCGTTGGCCGGCGTCTTGGACTCGACCGCTCTTGGAGTCGCCGCTCTTCGGTGTCCGCGCTCTTCGACTCGCTCTTGGACTCACCGCCGGCCGATCGCCGACTTCGCCGGGGTACCGCTGTGACGACGAGCCGCGGCTGTCGTTCCGGTAGAAACCGGAACCCTTGAAGACCACGCCGACCGCCGAGAACACCTTGCGCAGCCGGCCCTGGCAGTTGGGGCACTCGGTCAGCGCGTCGTCGGTGAACTTCTGCACCGCCTCAAGGCCCTCGCCGCACTCGGTGCACTGGTACTGATAGGTCGGCACTAACTCCTCCTGGCACTCTCACTCAATGAGTGCTAACGACGCTCCATAGTGCAGCATTCCGCCGCGTCAGTCCACTGCGACCGGTTCGCGGTGACCGACGCGCCCGCGGAGCCGTGCGCGCGGCCGGCCGTGGCAGCAGGTGTCCCCGCAGCCCCACCAGCACCGCGAGCGGCGGCACCGTGCCGGCCAGCGGCACCAGGAAGGCCGCGCCCGCCCCGAACCCGTCCGCCAGCTGACCGGCCGCCGTCGACCGCCGCCGCCTGCCCGAGCGCCACCGCGCCGGTCAGCCAGGTGAACGCCTCGGTCCGCGCGGCGGCCGGCACCAGCGCGCCGACCAGGGTGTAGCCGCGTGATCAGCGCGGGCGCGATGCACAGTGCCGACCAGCAGGCCGAGCACTCCAGCGACGCCACCGAGCCGGTCACCGGCGGCAGTGCACCGCCCACAGCGCCGAGCAGGTCAGCGCCAGCGCCGCGTAGGCGACCAGCAGCCGCCGCCGCGGCGTGGACCGGCCGCCGGTCGCGGTCGCCCCGCAGACCACGCCGGAGAGCATGTTGCCCGGCGGCGAAGATCCCGTAGAGCACGCCGTTGAGCGCCCGGGTGCCCGATCGTCTGGGTGAACGCGGTCAGCGACACCTGCATGCCGCCGAAGACCGCGCCGATGCCGAGGAACGCCGCGGCCAGCACCCGGACGCCGGGCACCGACAGGGCCGAGACGCGCGGTCGTGCGGCCCCGGGCAGCCCGGCGGCCGCTGAGGGGACGGGCTCGGTGCCGCGGCTGCGCGGCGAACAGCAGACCGCCGGCCAGGGTCAGCGCCGCCTCGGCGATCAGCCCCGCGGCCGGGTGCACGCCGGTGCACAGCGCGGTCGCCAGCACCGGGCCGATGACGAAGGTGAACTCGTCCGTCACGGACTCGAAGGCCGCGGCGGTCGTCAGCAGCAGCGGCGATCCCTCCAGCGCCACGCGCCCAGCGGGCCCGCACCATCGGCCCGACCTGCGGCACCGTGGCGCCGGCCGGCACCGCCGCCGCGAACAGCGCCCACAGCGGGGCGTGCGCCAGCGCGAGCACGGTCAGCAGCGACGACCGACGCCGCGTGCAGCGGGCACGCCGGGCAGCAGCACCGCCCGCTGCCCGAACCGGTCGGCGAGCCGGCCGCACTGCGGGCGCGAACAGCGCCATGGCGACGCCGGTCACCGCCGCGGCGGTGCCCGGCGGTGCCGTAGGAGCCGGTGGTGTGCTCGCACCAGCAGCACGATGCCGATGGTCAGCATCGCGAACGGCTGCCGCGCGGCGAAGCCGGGGAGCAGGAACGTCCAGGCGCACGGGGTGCGCAGCAGCTGCCGGTAACCGGAACGGGCCGGGCTGCCTCGATGGAACGGTGGTGACCGTGGATGCCACGGCCGGGCCTTTCTGCCGCCTGGTGACGCCGCACCGCGATCGGGGGCGCCGAGAGCTGTCCTCTCGCGCGGTTCTGCGGTGATACCGGGTCCACGACGTCAGGCGACCGCGGAACCGCGGCCGCCATGCGGTCGCGCCAGCTCTGCGTCAGGCAGAGGTGGTGGTGTACAACTCGCACATAATACCGGTCATCTCCCAGCGGTCCGGTTGCCGGCGGTCACCTCCCGGCGGTCATCTCCAGCGGTCCGCTTCCCGGCGGCCCGTTTCACCTCCGGGGGCGCCGACCGTGCGACCAGGCGCTCGGCGACGAGCCGCTCTCGTCGCCCGGCGTGCCCAGCCACCCGGCGAGCTTGCCGCCGCGGCCCACGGCCCGCAGCCGCTCGCTCGGCGGCGTCGCGCACCGGGTCGGTGGCGACGACCAGCAGTTCGTCGCCGCGCCGCAGCATGGTCGAGCGGCTGGGGACGAAGCTGGTGCCGTCCCGGACGACCAGGGTGACCGCGGCGCCGGCCGGCAGCCGCAGCTCGTCGACCTCGACGCCGTGCATCCGCGAGTCGCTCGGGGATCGCCACCGACAGCAGGTGGCCGCGCAGCCGTTCCAGCGGGCGCGGACTCGATGCCCAGGTCGGCCGCGCCCTCGGTCCCGCGCCGAGCCGCAGCCGCCGGGCCAGCCAGGGCAGCGTCGGGCCCTGCACCAGGGTGTAGACGATCACCAGGACGAAGACGATGTTGAAGATCCGTCGGCTGTCCGCGACTCCGGTCGACCATCGGGATGGTGGCCAGCACGATCGGCACCGCGCCGCGCAGCCCCGCCCACGACATCAGCGCCTGTCGCGCCAGGGCACGCGGAACGGCGACAGGCCGACCAGGACCGAGACCGGTCGGGCCAGCAGCGGTGAGCGACCAGCCCGATGACCAGCGCGGGCACGATGTCGTCGCCCAGCTCGTGCGGGGTGACCAGCAGGCCGAGCAGCACGAACATGCCGATCTGCGCGATCCAGCCGAGCCCCTCGGCGAACCCGCGGGTGGCGGGCCGGTGCGGCAGCTTGGCGTTGCCCAGCACCAGGGCGGCGAGGTAGACGGCGAGGAAGCCGCTGCCGTGCGCCAAGGCGCCGGCCGCGTACGCCAGCACCGCGATGCGCCATCACGGCGATCGGGTACAGGCCGGAGGCGGGCAGCGCGACGTGCCGCAGCGCCGAGCGCGCCGAGCCAGCCGACGCGAGCCCGATGGCGGCGCCGATCGCCAGTTCCAGGGCGATCTCGCCGATCAGCACGTACCAGGGGTCCACCGGGCCCGTGGTGCAGAAGGCGACCACCAGGATCACCACGGGGGCGTCGTTGAAGCCGGACTCGGCCTCCAGCACGCCGGTCAGCCGGGCGGGCAGCGGCACCTTGCGCAGCACGGAGAAGACCGCGGCGGCGTCCGTGGAGGAGACCACCGCGCCGATGATCAGCGCCTGCCGCCAGTCCAGGCCCACCAGGTAGTGCGCCGCGGCGGCGGTGACGCCCACGCTGACCGCGACCCCCGACGGTGGCCAGCGCCGACGGCGGCCGGCAGCGCGGGCTTGATCTCGTGCCACTTCGTGCCGAGACCGCCCTCGGCGAGGATCACCACCAGCGCCGCGTACCCCAACACCTGGGTGAGCTGGGCGTCGTCGAAGTGCAGGCCGAAGATGCCGTCCTGGCCGATGGCGACGCCGATGCCCAGGTAGATCAGCAGGGTCGGCAGCCCGCTGCGGGACGACAGCCGGACCGCCGCCACGGCGACCAGCAGTACGAGCGCGCAGACCAGCAGGAGTTCGTTGAGGTGGTGGACGGTCAGGGCGCGGTCCTTCCGTAACGGGGCGGGCCGGGCTGGCGTGCTGCTCGCCTTGCGATCATTTTACCTGCTCTTGGCATTCCGGTTGACGGGCGCCGCGCCGCGTGCGCCGACTGACCGGCTTCTCGCCCCAGGTCACGGGGTCCGCGTGCCTGGCTGCTCAGCCAAGCCCCATATGGTTACTGGCAGTACTTCGGCCCTGCCCCGCGAAGGACAGCGATGCCCGCCAACACGTCCGCCCCGCCAGCGAAGAAGAAGGGCCGCCGCGCACGCACTCTCGTGATCGTGGTGGTGCTCCTGCTCGTGGCGGGCATCGGCTACGGGTCGTACTGGAGCGTCAGCACGGTCCGTGCCTCCTTCCCGCAGACCACGGGCTCGCTCAAGCTCAAGGGCCTGTCCGGCCCCGTGCGAGGTAAGCGGGACGCCTACGGCGTCCCGCAGGTCTACGCCGACACCCCGCAGGACCTCTTCCGCGCCCAGGGCTACGTCCAGGCGCAGGACCGGTTCTACGAGATGGACGTGCGCCGCCACTTCACCTCCGGCCGGCTGTCGCGAGATGTTCGGCAAGGGGCAGGTGGAGAACGACGCCTTCCTGCGCACCCTGGGCTGGCGACCGCGTCGCCCAGCAGGAGTACGACCACCAAGCTGTACGCCACCACCAAGGAGTACCTGCAGGCGTACTCCGACGGCGTCAACGCCTACCTCGCGGACCACCACGGCTCGGCGCTGTCCGTCGAGTACGCGGCGCTGGGCCTGCAGTAACGACTACAAGCCCGAAGCCGTGGACGCCGGTCGACTCGGTCGCCTGGCTGAAGGCGATGGCCTGGGACCTGCGCGGCAACATGCAGGACGAGATCGACCGCGCCCTGATGACCAGTCGCCTGACGAAGGCCAGATCGCGCAGCTCTATCCCGGGTACCCCTACAGCCGCAACCTCCCGATCGTGAGCGGCGGTTCGGTCACCGATCCGCAGGACGGCAGTGACCCGGCGTACGTGCCCGCCTCCGGCACCGGCTCGCAGTCCACCCAGGTCGGCACCGCGTTGCACGACGTCAGCGGCCAACTCACCTCGATCGCCGACACGGTGGGCAACCTGCCGTCGCTGCTCGGCCCCTCCGGCACCGGCATCGGCTCCAACTCCTGGGTGGTCGTCCGGGAAGTACACCACCACCGGCAAGCCGCTGCTGGCCAACGACCCGCACCTGGCGCCGCAGCTGCCGTCGCTCTGGTACCAGATGGGCCTGCACTGCCGCAGCGTGAGCCCCGCCTGCCCGTACGACGTCACCGGGTACACCTTCTCCGGCATGCCCGGGGTGGTCATCGGCCACAACCAGGACATCGCCTGGGGCATGACCAACCTCGGCGCCGACGTGACCGACCTGTACCTGGAGAAGGTCACCGCCGACACCTACCTGTACGACGGCAAGCAGGTGCCGTTCACCACCCGCAAGGAGACCATCAAGGTGGCGGGCGGCAAGTCCCGCGTCATCACGGTGCGCTCCACCAACAACGGCCCGATCGTCTCCGACCGCAGCGACCAACTCACCGACGTCGGGCAGGTCCCGCCGGTCGGCAACTCCGCGCCCGACCGCGGCGCCGGCTACGCGGTCGCCCTGAAGTGGACGGCGCTCACGCCCGGCAAGACGATGGACGCGGTCTTCGAACTCGACCAGGCCACCGACTTCACCCACTTCCGGGCCGCCGCGCGGGACTTCGCGGTGCCCTCGCAGAACCTCATCTACGCGGACACCAAGGGCAACATCGGCTACCAGGCGCCCGGCCAGATCCCGGTCCGCCCGGCCGGCGACGACGGCACCTACCCCGAGCCCGGCTGGGACTCCGCCTACGCCTGGGAGCCCAAGCCCATCCCGCAGTCCGAGCTGCCGTAGGAGGAGAACCCCGCGCGCGGCTACATCGTCACCGCCAACCAGGCCGTGACCGACAAGAGCTACCCCTGCATGCTCACCCAGGACTGGGACTACGGCACCCGCAGCCAGCGGATCAACGATCTGATCGCGTCCAAGATCGCCGGCGGCGGCAAGATCTCCATGGACGACATGCAGACCATGCAGATGGACAACAGCAGCGAGATCGCCAAGCTGCTGGTGCCCTACCTGCTCAAGATCAACGTGCCCGCCTCCTACGTACGCCAGGCGCAACAGCTCCTGGAGGGCTGGGACTTCAACCAGGACACCGACTCGCCGGCCGCCGCGTACTTCAACGCCGTGTGGCGCAACACCCTCAAGCTCGCCTTCGGCAACAAGATGCCCAAGGAACTGCGCCCGACGGGCCAGTGCCTGCGGGTGCCGCCGGTCGGCGGCACCGGCCCGGTCGACAACCTCAACGGCACCGAGCGGCTGGTCACCGAGTGCGGCACGGCCGACCCCCAGGAGGCCCAGCCGGACGGCGGCGACCGCTGGTTCGAGGTGGTGCGCGGCATCCTGACCCAGCCCGACAGCCCCTGGTGGAACATCTCCACGACCACCACCAAGCCCCCCACCGACCGCGACGAGCTGCTGCTCAAGGCGATGACCGACGCCCGCTACGAGATGACCTCCAAGCTCGGCAAGGACATCAACACCTGGAGCTGGGGCCGACTGCACACCATGGAGCTGCGCAACCAGACGCTCGGCACCAGCGGCCCGGCCATAGTCAAGTGGCTGCTCAACCGCGGCCCCTGGCAGCTGTCCGGCGGCGAGGCGGCGGTCGACGCCACCGGCTGGAACGCCTCGGCCGGCTACGACGTGGTGTGGGTGCCCTCGATGCGGATGGTCGTCAGCCTCGCGGACTTCGACAAGTCCCGCTGGATCAACCTCACCGGCGCCTCGGGCCACGCCTACGACGCGCACTACGACGACCAGACCAAGATGTGGGCCGAGGGCGAACTGCTGCCCTGGCACTACACCCAGGCCGAGGTCGCCCGCACCACCCAGGACAAGATGACGCTCAGCCCGTAGGACGGCGCGGCTCCCCGGCCACGAGGCACGGCCTCAGGCCCGGGAGCCGAAGCGCCGTACCCCCTCGGGGGTGATCACCGCGTGCACGGGGTGGTCGTGCGGTTCCCTCGGGACCCGGGCGACCACCTCGTCCGCGTACAGGAGCACCACCAGCGCCGGGGCCGCCCCCGCCCGGGCCAGCCGGGCCAGCACCCGGTCGTACGACCCGCCGCCGCGCCCTAGCCGCATCCCCTCCCGGTCCACCGCGAGACCCGGCAGCAGCACCACGTCCGCCGTCAGCACCGCGTCCCGGCCCAGCCGCGCCCCCGACGGCTCCCGCAGCCCCCTGGGCCCGGCCGCCAGCGAGTCGGGGCCGAGGTGGAGCGCCCAGTCCAGGTCGTTGTCGGCGCACAGCACCGGCAGCAGCACCCGGGTCCCGCGCGCCCGCAGCGCCTCCAGCAGCTCACCGGTGCCCGGCTCGCCGCCCACCGAGACGTATCCCGCCACCGTGGCCGCCCCGGCGAGTTCCGGCAGACCGAGCGCGTGCCGGGCCAGCGCGGCCGCCGCGGCCGCCCGCCCGGGCCCGGACCGTGCCCGGCGCGCCCCGAGCAGCCGCTCGCGCAGTTCGGCCTTGCTCCCGGGCTCCGCGTCGCTCGGCTCGTCGGCCATTTCGCCCCTCTCGATCACCGCCGGGCCGGGAATCCGCACCCGGTGTTCATACACAGGTCCACCCGCGGCTTCATGTCTGCCACACATCCAGCGGTTATCGTGCGGTTATGACACTCCTGCCACCTCGGATCACCAAGGCTGTCATCCCCGCGGCGGGGCTGGGCACCCGGTTCCTGCCGGCCACCAAGGCCACCCCCAAGGAGATGCTGCCGGTCGTCGACAAACCGGCGATCCAGTACGTGGTCGAGGAAGCCGTCGCGGCCGGGCTGTCGGACGTGCTGATGGTCACCGGCCGCAACAAGCGCCCGGTGGAGGACCACTTCGACCGCAACTACGAGCTCGAAGAGGCCCTGACCCGCAAGGGCGACGAATCGCGACTCGCCAGGGTCCAGGAGTCGAGCGACCTGGCCACCATGCACTACGTACGCCAGGGCGCCCCCAAGGGCCTGGGCCACGCGGTGCTGTGCGCCGAGCCGCACGTCGCCAACCAGCCCTTCGCCGTCCTGCTCGGCGACGACCTGATCGACCCGCGCGACCCGGTGCTCACCGCCATGATCGACGTCCAGCAGCGGTTCGGCGGCTCGGTGCTCGCCCTGATGGAGGTGCCGGCCGAGCAGATCCACCAGTACGGCTGCGCCGCCGTGCAGCCGATCGAGGGCAGCGACTCCATCGTCCGGGTCAACGACCTCGTCGAGAAGCCCCCGGTCGCCGAGGCACCCTCCTCGTACGCCGTCATCGGCCGCTACGTCCTGGACCCGGCCGTCTTCGACGTGCTCAAGCAGACCGCCCCCGGGCAGGGCGGCGAGATCCAACTCACCGACGCGCTGCGCGAACTCGCCCGGGGCACCGCCCCCGGCGGCCCGGTGCACGGCGTGCTGTTCACCGGCCGCCGCTACGACACCGGCGACCGCAGCGACTATCTGCGCTGCGATCGTGCGGCTGGCGTGCGAGCGGGAGGACCTGGGACCGGATTTCCGGGCCTGGCTGCGCGACTACGTCGAGCACGACATGCAAGAGTGAGTCCATGGGCAACGCGAACGCGCTGGACGGCGGGCCGGAGAGCGAGAGCCGGCTGTGGTCGGTCGACGAGCATCTGACCGACATCCTGCGGCAGTTGACGCCGCTGGAGCCGATCGACCTGCATCTGCTGGAGGCCCAGGGCTGCGTCCTGGTCGAGGACGTCACGGTCCCCGTCGCCCTGCCGCCGTTCGACAACAGCTCCATGGACGGCTACGCGGTCCGGGTCGCCGACATCGCCGAGGCCCGCGCCGGATCGCCACGGGTGCTGAAGGTCATCGGCGACGTGGCCGCCGGTGACGGCACCCTGCCGACCGTGCACCCCGGCGAGACCGCCCGCATCATGACCGGCGCGCCGCTGCCACCCGGCGCCGAGGCGGTCGTCCCCGTCGAGTGGACCGACGGCGGGCTCGGCCAGGGCCCGGCCACCTCGATGCGCGCCCACAGCGCCGACCCGTCAGGCTCCACCGGCCATGTGCGGGTCTACCAGGCCGCCGGGACCGGCGCCCACGTCCGCCGCCGGGGCAGCGACGTGGCCGCCGGCGAGCTGGCACTGGCCGCCGGCACCCTGCTCGGCCCGCCGCAGATCGGGCTGCTCGCCGCGGTGGGGCGCGCCCGGGTGCGGGTACGCCCCCGCCCGCGGGTCGTCGTGCTGTCCACCGGCAGCGAACTCGTCCAGCCCGGCGAGGAGTTGGGCCCGGGCCAGATCCACGACTCCAACAGCTTCGCGCTGGCCGCCGCGGCCCGTGACGCCGGTGCCATCGCCTACCGGGTCGACGCCGTCGCCGACGACGCCCCCTCGCTGCGCGCCGCCATCGAGGACCAGCTGGTCCGCGCCGACGCCGTCGTGACCAGCGGCGGCGTGAGCGTCGGCGCGTACGACGTGGTCAAGGAGGCGCTGAGCGGCCTGGGCGGGCCGGAGGATCCGTCGTCCGAGGGCGGCGCCGACAAGAGCGGCGCGGTCGACTTCCGCAAGCTCGCCATGCAGCCGGGCAAGCCGCAGGGCTTCGGCCTGATCGGCGCCGGCCGCACCCCGCTGCTGGCTCTGCCGGGCAACCCAGTGAGCTCCTACGTCTCCTTCGAGCTGTTCGTCCGTCCGGTCATCCGCACCCTGATGGGCCTGGAACCCGTGCACCGCGAGACGGTGCGCGCCCGCTGCGCCGAGGGGATCGCCCGCTCGCCCGAGGGCCGACGGCAGTTCCTGCGCGGCCGGTACGAGCCCGGAGCCGGCGGCGGGACGGTCACCCCGGTCGGCGGCGCGGGATCGCACCTGGTCGAGGCACTCGCGCACGCCAACGCGCTGATCGTGGTGCCGGAGGAGGCGACCGAGGTGGCGGCCGGTGCCGACGTCGACGTGGTCCTGCTCACCTGACTGTCGGTACAGCGCCGGTACGGTCTGCCCACGGCACGGAAACGCATCGGGAGAACCATGAGCAGTCCCCATGACCATCTGACCCATCTCGACGAGACGGGCGCCGCCCGCATGGTCGACGTGTCCGGCAAGGACGTCACCGCGCGCACCGCCACCGCCACCGGCCGGGTGCTGGTCTCGCCCCGCGTCGTGGAACTGCTGCGCGGCGAGGGCATGCCCAAGGGCGACGCGCTGGCCACCGCCCGCATCGCCGGGCATCATGGGCGCCAAGCGCACCCCCGAGCTCATCCCGCTCTGCCACCCGCTCGCCCTGTCCGGCGTTCGCGTCGACCTCGCGGTCGACCGACGACGCGGTGGTGATCACCGCCACCGTGCGGACCACCGACCGCACCGGGCGTGGAGATGGAGGCGCTCACCGCGGTCGGCGTCGCCGCGCTGACCGTCGTCGACATGGTCAAGGCGGTCGACAAGGCCAGCCGTGATCACCGACATCCGCGTCGAGGACAAGACCGGCGGCAAGTCCGGCGACTGGAGCCGCGCATGACCACCACGGACGGGCCCGCCCCCGACAACGGCGGCAGACCGCAGGGCGGCCACGCCTCCCCCGGCGGGGGATCCGCCGTCCGGTACCGCGCGCTCGCCGTCACCGCCTCGAACCGCGCGGCGGCGGGCGTCTACCAGGACCGGGGCGGGCCGCTGATCGTCGCGGCGCTGGCCGAGTGGGGCTTCGAGGTCGACGGCCCGCGGGTGGTCCCCGACGGTGACCCCGTCGAGCAGGCGCTGCGGGACGCGGTCGCCGACGGCTACGACGCCGTGCTGACCACCGGCGGCACCGGCATCTGACCCCGACCGACCGCACCCCGGAGGCGACCCGCTCGGTCATCGAGTACGAGATCCCGGGCATCGCCGAGGCGATCCGCGCCGCGGGCCGCGACAAGGTGCCCACCGCGGCGCTCTCCCGTGGCGTCGCGGGCGTCGCCGGGCGCACCCTGGTCGTGAACCTACCCGGGTCGACCGGCGGTGTGCGCGACGGACTGAGCCGTCCTCGCGCCGCTGCTGGCCCACGCCGTCGACCAGATCCGCGGCGGCGACCACCCATCGTCGGGGAGTTCGAGCTGAACGGATCGTGGCCCGTGGAGCTGGTGGACGGCGACATCGCCCTCCGCCCGATAAGGCTGCGTGACCAGCGCGTCTGGCGTGAGGTCAACCGGCGCAACCGGGACTGGCTGCGGCCCTGGGAGGCCACCGTGCCGCCCGCTCCGCCCGGGCACCTCATCCAACGGCCCACGCTACCGGCAGATGGTGCGCCATCTGCGGGCGGAGGCGCACGCGGGCCGCATGCTGCCGTTCGTCATCGAGTACCAGCGGCCGGCTGGCCGGGCAGTTGACGGTCGCCGGAATCACCTGGGGTTCGATGTGCTCCGGCCATATCGGTTACTGGGTCGACGAGGCGGTGGCCGGCCAGGGTGTGATGCCGACCGCGGTCGCACTCGCCGTCGACCACTGTTTCCGCAATGTCGGCCTGCACCGCATTGAGGTGTGCATCCGCCCGGAGAACGCTCCGAGCCGTCGCGTGGTGGAGAAACTGGGCTTCCGCGAAGAGGGTCTGCGGCCTCGCTATCTGCACATCGACGGTGCGTGGCGCGACCACCTGGTGTTCGCGCTGACCGCGGACGAGGTCCCGGAGGGCCTGCTGGCCCGCTGGCACCGGGCGCGCCCTGGAGCATCACAGAAATAAAATAAATGTTCGAAATTGGCTGCTGAATGTCAGCATTCGGCACCCAGCCAACTCGACAATCAGAAAAAAAGTTCGGCCTATCAGCCAGATCGTGCGACACACCGCGCGAAATTGCTGTTGGCCCGTCCCCATCGCCCCTACGGTGTTGGGCGTGAGCAGCAGCGGCCTCATCTACGCAGTCATCGTCGGGGCCTGGGCTGCCTACTTGGTGCCGATGTGGCTCCGTAGGCAGGACGAGCTGAACGAAGCCCGCCCGACCGAACGCTTCACCACCGCCATCCGGCTGCTGTCCGGCCGGGGTGCCATGGAGCGCCGGTACGCGAGGGCGCGTGACGAGGCCCCCGCCGCCGAGTCCGAGCCGCAGGCGGCCCAGGACCCGGCACCCGACGCCATCCCCGAGCACGTCGACGTCCGGGACCGTGCGGTGCCGGCCACCGAGATCGGCCCGGCGCCGGTGCCGGCGGCACACCCCGCACCGCATCCGGCGCCGCACGCCGCCGCGCCGCACGCCCGCGCGGCGGCCGCGGCCCGCGCCAAGGTGCTGGCCCGCCGGCGGCGCACCACCAGCATGCTGTTCCTGGTCTTCACCGGGGGAGCGGTGGCCGCGGCGGTCGGCGGTCTGGGCTACCTGTGGGCACCGGCGGCGCCGGGCATCCTGCTCACCTTGTACATCGCGCATCTGAGGCGGGCCGAGCGGCACCGGTTCGAGTTCACGATGGACCAGCGCCGGGCCGCGGAGGCCGCCCGGCGGTTGCGTGAGCGCTCCCGCCCGGCGGCGGAGAGCGCCCCGGAGCCGTCGCCCAAGACCGCGGACCGCAGGGCGCTGGTCGAGCAGACGGACCACGCGGAGTGGGTCGACCAGCAGCGTGACCAGAGCCCGCCGGACGACGGGTGGGAGCCGGTCCCGGTCCCGCTGCCGACGTATGTCACGGCGCCGGTGGCGCCGCGCACCCATGGCGGCGCCGAGCTCGGCCCGGCCGACCCGTGGAGCCCGTCGCGCTCGACGCCGGCCGCCCCGGATCCGGCACCCCGGCAGGCCGGTGGGTCGGCCCGGCGGACGCCGCTGTTCGACCAGTACGCGCCGCCGCCGCTGGGCTCCGCCGACCACGTGGACCGCCCCCGCGCCGCCAACGAGTGACCTGCCGCTACGCCGAAATGCGATTCACGCCCACCACCCCGAGGATGCTAGAGTTTTCCTCGTTGCAAGGGCCTGTAGCGCAGTCCGGTAGCGCACCTCGTTCGCATCGAGGGGGTCAGGGGTTCGAATCCCCTCAGGTCCACCGCATCTCAAAGCCCCCACCAGGTTTGCCTGGTGGGGGCTTTTTCGGCGTACGACGACCCCTGCCCGGCCCGCGACCCTGCCAGTAGCCTGGTGCGAAACGGGAGGGGCGGGCATGAGCATGTCGCGGGCACAGAAGATCACGGCTCTCGCGGTGACCGCGGGGGTCGTCGGCTGGTGCTGGAAGAACAGGGGCCTGCTCACGTGGTGGTGGGTCATGAACCGCCCCGACGACAGCTGAACCCCCGCGACGGTACGGGCAGTTGTGGGATCCGGGTCAGTGCGGGATGGCCTCGATGATGTCCTGCGCTCCCTGGGACAGGAGGGCGGCGGCCACCTGGGTGCCCAGGGTGGTGGGGGCGGTGGCCGGTTCGGCTCGGGCGTGGGCTCGGACGAACCTCGTGCCGTCCGCGGAGAAGACCATCCCCCGCAGGGCGAGCCGGCCGTCCGGCTCGGTGACGCAGTACCCCGCGATGGGACTGTTGCAGTGACCGCGCAGGTCACCGAGCATCGCCCGCTCGGCGGTCGCCTCCGACCGCGTCCGGGCATCGTCCAACCGCGCCAGCAGACCGGCCACCGCCGCGTCCGCCTCCCGGCACTCCAGCGCCAGCACCCCCGCGCCCACCGCCGGAAGCATCTCCTCGACGGTGAAGACCTGCCGAATCCGGTGTTCCAGACCCAGGCGCTCCAACCCGGACCGCGCCAGGATCATCGCGTCCAGCCCGCCGCCCGGCTCCGTCCCCCCGTCGAGCTTGTCGAGCCTGCTGCCGACCGCCCCCCTGACCCGGACCACCTCCAGGTCCGGGCGCACCCGGTTGACCTGGGCCTTGCGCCGCACCGCGGACGAGCCGATCCGCGCCCCGGCCGGCAACTCGTCGAGGTGCTTGACGGCCGAACCCGCCGGCGTGACCAGCACGTCGAGCACGTCGTCCCTCGGCAGCATCGCCGCGAACACCAGCCCCTCGGGCATGGGCACGTCGCCGGGCACGTCCTTGAGGCAGTGGATCGCCATGTCCACCTCGCCGCGCTGGAGCCGGGCGTCGATGGCCTTGACGAACAGCCCCTTGCCGCCGACCTGCGCCAGGTCGCCCTGCCACAGGTCCGCCTCCGTCTGGATCGGCACCGCCTCGACGGCGAGACCGGGCCGGAGTTCCTTCAGCAGCGCCGTGACCAGCCTGGTCTGCGCGAGGGCCATCGGGCTGGTGCGCGTGCCGATGCGCAGCGGGCGGTCGGGGAAGTCGTTCATTCGCGGCTCCAGACGGATGGTGCTGCGGAGCGGCCGGTCGATCCGCGATACGAGCCCCCCACGATACGAGCCCCCCGCCCCCGCCGACCCCCGGCCCCGTCTGGCCGGTCCCCGGCTCCCGACTCCGCCAATCCCCGGCTCCCGCCTCCGGCCGGGGCACCCGTCGACCGTCCGGTCCTTCCGGACGGTCCCGTCGGGTGAAGAACCGTTCAGCCCACCGTGACTTCCCGCCGCACCGAGTTCCGCAGCCAGTCGCGGTACTCGGCGACCTGCCAGGCCGCCTCCCAGTACGCGGACTCCAGGTCGGCGTGGACCGCCGCCATGGCGTCGTCGTACGCGCCGGCGCGCACCACCATCAGCAGGCACACGCCCAACGGGTCCCGCAGCAGCGGGCGGATGACCGTGTCGGGGCGCGGGCGGGAGGTGGGCTGGCAGATGGTGACGACCTCGCCGACCCCGACGAGGGAGGCGGCCGTCAGGTAGTCGCCGTGCAGCACCCGGGGCGCCACGCCGGCGGCGCCCAGCACCCGCCGCAGGCCGTCCCATTCGCCGTCGCCTGTCGGGTCGACCATCCAGCGTTCGCCGGCCAGGTCCACGATGTCCACCACCTCCTGCCCGGCGGCCGGGTGGTCGGCGGCCAACGCCACGAACTGCGGCTCGCGTTCGACCAGGACGCGGCGTTCCAGTCCGGCCGGGGTGCGCAACGGGCAGCCTTCGACCTCGTGGACGAACGCCACGTCCAGCCGTCCGTCGGCGACCATCTTGAGCAGGGCGTTCGCCGAGACGTCGACGCGCAGTTCGGTCTCGGTGTCCGGCAGCCGGTTGCGCAGCCGGCGCAGCCAGCCGGCCGCCACCCGCGTCGCGGTGGAGCCGAGCCGCAGCCCGGGGCCGTCCCCGCCGACGGCGGCGGCCTTCGTCTCGGCGATCAGCGCGATCATCTCGGCGACCAGGGGTCTGGCGCGGCTCACCACCGAACGGCCCAGCGGGGTGGGTCTGCAGCCGGTGCGCTCCCGGGTGAACAGCTCGCCGCCGAGGGTCTTCTCGATCCGTCTGAGCTGAGTGGTCAACGAGGGCTGGGTCATGCCCAGCGTTCGCGCGGCCTTGTGCAGGCTGCCCATGTCGGCGATGGCACACAGCGCTTTGAGATGCCTCACGTCCAGCTCCATGCATCGAGGCTAGAGCTGGCTACCGGTCGGTACCAGACGTATAAAAGGCCCAGTTGGGGACCGATAGGTCCGCACTGTCACCAGTTGCCATCATTCTTTGCGCTGCCCGCTCTGCCGCGTCAGGCGGTCAGCGGACCCCGTTGCGGCGCAGGATCTGTGCCAGCTCGTCGGTGTGGCGGCGGACGGCCTCGCCCACCCGGGCGATCTCCTCCGAGGTGCCCTGGGCGATGGGGATGGAGCAGCTGATGGCGTCGGTGGCCGGGATGCGGTAGGAGACGGAGCTGGCGACGCAGCAGATGCCGAGGGTGTTCTGCTCGCGCTCCAGCGACCAGCCGCGGGCCCTGGTCTCCTCCAACTCGCGCACCAGGTCCGCCCGGCTGGTGACGGTGTGCTCGGTGAGCGGGGTGAGTTCGTCGTCGGGCACGAGCCGTTCGAACTCGGCGGGGGTGAGCTCGGAGAGCAGCGCCTTGCCCAGCGAGGTGGCGTGCGCCGGGAGTTGGCGGCCCACTCGGGAGGCGACCCTGCGCACGTCGGTGACTTCACGGGTGGCCAGGTAGATGACGTTGGGGCCGTCCATCCGCGCGTAGTGCGCGGTGTAGCCGATCTCGGCGCGCAGCCGTTCGATCTGGGCGATGCCGTGCGGCAGGGCGGGGTCCCGGTCGAGGTAGGCGGTCCCGCACAGCAGGGCGTGCGGCCCGATGCCGAAGGCCAGTTCGCCCTCCTCGGTCGCCTCGATCCACTTCAGCGCGGTCAGCGTGCGCAGCAGCGCGTGCAGGCTGGAGCGCGGGTAGCCGGTGGTCTCCTGCAACTGGCCGAGGGTCATGCGCTGGGCCGACTCGGCCAGTGCCTCCATGATCCGGACGGTTCGTTCGGCCGATTTGACCAGCCCGCGTCCCTGGTCGCCGAGGTCGGCCGCAGCGGCCACGCGAGTAGTCATCTTTTTCCCTCTCCAAGCCGTTGACCGTCATCATACGGACAGCTAGCCTCCCGGTGAATACAGACACAGACGAGAACGCAATCCACATACGTGAATCGTAAACCGTTCTCCGTACACCGCAAACCGTGAGCGCGCAGCGAGGAGTTCGACATGGCAGGGCTGGACTGGCTGGCCGTCGGCGGCTACTTCGTGGTGATGCTGCTGATCGGGTACTGGTCGCACAAACGGGTCCGCAGCGTCGGCGACTACTTCACCGGCGGCGGCCGGATGCCCTGGTGGCTGTCGGGCATCTCGCACCACATGTCCGGCTACAGCGCCGCGATGTTCGTGGCCTACGCCGCCGTGGCCTACACCTACGGCATCACCATCTACGTGTGGGCGTTCTTCCCGCTCGCGGTCGGCACGGCCATCGGCTCGGTGCTGTTCGCCGGGCGGTGGAACCGGCTGCGCCAGCGCTACAACGTCGCCTCGCCGCTGGAGTACCTCGCCAAGCGCTACAACGTGCCCACCCAGCAGGCGCTGGCGTGGAGCGGCGCGCTGCTGAAGGTGTTCGACGTCGCCGCGAAGTGGGCGTCGGTCGCGATCATCCTCAACGTCTTCACCGGCATGTCCTTCAACACCGGCATCCTGGTCACCGGCCTGGTCACCCTCGTGTACTGCACGGTCGGCGGGCTGTGGGCCGACGCGCTCACCGACTTCGGCCAGTTCATCATCCAGGGCATCGCCGCGATCGCCATGATCTGGGTGGTCCTGGACCGGCTCGGCGGCGTCTCCGGGCTGAGCACGGTGTGGGACAAGCTGCCGTCCGGGCACACCCACCCGCTGGTCGGGCCGTACACCACCGCCTTCCTGCTGGCGTACCTGGTGATCAAGACGTTCGAGTACAACGGCGGCATGTGGAACCTGGCGCAGCGCTACATGGCGACCGCCTCGCCGCAGGACGCGCGCCGCTCCGCCCGGCTGTCCGCGGCGCTCTACCTGGTCTGGCCGATGGTGCTGCTCTTCCCGGCGATCGCCGCCCCGGTGCTGCTGCCGCACATCGCCGACCCGCAGCAGTCGTACGCGGTGATGGCCAAGAGCTTCCTGCCGGCCGGTCTGGGCGGGCTGATGCTCGCCGGGATGTTCTCCCACACCATGGCGATGGCCTCCTCCGACGCGAACGCCATCTCCTCGGTGGTCACCCGCGACATCCTGCCCGCGATGAGCGCTCGGGCCCGGGAGATGACCGGCGACACCGCCCTGCGGGTGGCCAGGATCTGCACCGTGGTCTTCGTGCTGCTGAGCATGCTGATAGCCACCCAGGCGGTGCACCTCGGCGGGGTGCTGACGATCATCGTGGCCTGGGTCGGCGCGCTGATGGGCCCGATCTCCATCCCGATGCTGCTCGGCCTGCTGCCCGCCTTCCGCCGCTGCGGCCCGAAGGCGGCGCTGGTCTCCTGGGCCTGCGGACTCGCCGCCTACGCGCTGATCAAGTACGGCATCGACACCGCCAGCCAGGCGACCGTCCTGCTCGTCCCGCTGGTCACCTCGCTGGTGCTGTACGTGGTGATCGGCCTGGTCCTGCCGGAGCGCAACCCGGTCACCGACGACATCGTCGACACCATCGGCTCCGACCGCCCGGTGGAGGACGACCAGGAACCCGCCGCCCAGCCGGCCTGAGTCGCACCCCGGCCTCCCCGACACCGCATCCGACCCGACGCAGGGTGATCCGAGCCATGAACGAAGTCAAGAGAAGACGGCCGGTCTCCCGGGGCACCCGGGCAGCGGCCCTGGGCCTCGCGGTCCTCGCGACGAGCGCGCTGTCGGTGCCGTCGTCCGCCACCGGCGTGCCCGTGGGTGGCGGCGCGGCCGGCGGGGGAGGCCGGGCCGAGGCCTACGTGGCCCTCGATGCCCACCCGCAGCCCGGTGGGCGGGTCCCGGCGCACTTCGTGGGGCTGAGCATCGAGTGGTCGCTGGTCGAGCGGTACATGGGCCCGAACGCCCGCCCGGCCTTCGCCAACCTGCTGAGGAACCTGGGCACCGGGATGCTGCGGGTCGGCGGCTCCTCGCAGGACGCCATGCCGTTCGACGCGACCGGCCAGAACACCGTACGGAACATCACGCCGCAGGACATCGGCTACGTCCGCGCCACCCTGGACGCGCTCGACACCCGGCACGGCGGCCCGGGCACCCCGGCGTGGGGCGCGGTGCTGGGCACCACGATGGCGCCGCGGACCGACACCAGACCGTGGGCCACCCCGGACAACGCGCACGCCTTCGTCACCGAGGGCGTCGCGCCCGCCTTCCAGGGCCCGGCGGCGCGGGAGGTGGCCGGCGTCGAACTCGGCAACGAGCCCGACCTGTCCTACGGTTCGAACCTCGCGCGCTACCTCGGCGACCTGGCCACCTACTCCGCGCCCGCCGTCTCCGGGCCCTTCCCGGTCATCGCGCCCAACACCAGCGAGGACATCCTGCCCTGGGAGAGCGTCGCCGGATCCACGGTGCCCACCCGCTACTTCTGGGACTGGGACCAGATCCTCGACGCGGACGCGGCCACCGCCAAGGCCCGGGCCGGCGCGTTCGGCGCGTACGCGACCGACCACTTCTACCCGCTCGCCCGCACCTGTGTGAACAAGCCCTACCGCTGCGCCAGCACCACCGCGCTGCTGTCCGACGAGCACATGCAGAGCCTGGACTACCAGGCCTACACCCACGCCTCGGCGGCGGCGGCCCACGGCCTGGGCTACCGGCTGGAGGAGACCAACACCGCCGCCAACCGCGGTGCCGACCAGGTGAGCGACGTCGCGGCCAGCGCCACCTACGCGCTCGACCTGATGTTCCACACCGCCTGCCCCCAGCCGCCCGACCGGCCGGGCGCCAACACCGGGTGCGCCACCGGGGCGACCGGGGTGAACTTCCACAACGCCGAACTGAACGCCATCTTCGAGCCCGAGGCGGGCAACGCGTACTACAACGCGATCGACTACGACCCGGGCACGGCGATGGGAGCGCCGACGGCCGCCCCGCTGTACTACGCGATGCTGCTGTTCGGCCGGTTCGCCCAGGGCACCGGCGGGCTGCGGCCGGTGGCGGTGGCCGGCGGCGACCCGGCGGCGCCGCTGAAGGCCTGGCAGGTCGACGCCGGGGCGGGGAGCAGGCGGCTGTTCCTGATCAACAAGGGCGACGCGCCGGTCACCACGACCGTGGCCGTCCCCGGCCGGGTCGCCGTGGTCGACCGCATGACCCCCTACGACCCGACCGGGGCCGGCCGGACGCTGGACGCCGCCCAGGTGCGGATCGACGGCCGCCAGGTCGCGGCCGACGGCAGCTGGCCGGGCTTCCGCCCGGCCGCCGCACCGGTCCACGGCCACCGGACGACGATCACCCTGGCACCCGGCGAGGCCGCCGTGGTCACCAGCAACGCCGGCCGCTAGGCCGTGTCTTGCGGATCTTGGCGGGCTCGCGACGCCCGGCACGGCGCCTCGCGGCGTTGCCGAAACACCCCGATAACACCGACTATCGGGATGCTTCGGCGCCTTGCGATACACCGCACCGGACGCCGCTCCCTGATCCACCCTGATCCACAAGACACGGCCTAGGCCGTGTCTTGGCCCACCACGACCGCTCAACGCAAGGAAGGCACCCCATGCAAGATCACCGCTCCGGCAACCGCCGGGTGCTGTCGAGGTCCGTGGCTGTGCTGGCGGTCTCGGCCGCCGTCGCGGCCGGCGTTCTCGGCGGGCCCGGCAGCGCGTCGGCCCACCCCGCCCCCGCTGCCGCCGACACCGCCGGGTCGAGCACCTTCGACCTGACCGCCACCACCGACCACGCCGCGCCCTACGTCACCGGTGAGAACCAGGGCTTCTCGGTGGAGTCCGCGGACTTCGCGCACGGGTTCCTGACCGACGAACTGCTGGGCAAGCGGCTGAAGACCCTCGGCCGGCACGGGGTGATCCGGCTGGGCGGCTACTCGATGGACCTGGTGTGGCCGGCCTTCGGCGCCTACCGGGACGCGCCGGCACCGCCGGAGGCGATCGGCGGCACCGTCGACCAGTCCGACCTGGACAAGCTCAAGAAGCTGCTGGACGACACCGGTTGGAAGGTCACCCTCGGGGTGCCGCTGAAGGCGGTGATCGACCCGTCGCAGATCAAGAGCCCGACCAAGGACCCCTCCCCGAAGTTGTCGATGGACCAGGCGGTCGCCGAAGTGACCGCCGCCTACCGCACGTTGGGCAGCCGGCTGATGTCGGTGGAGGTGGGCAACGAGTACGACAACGTCACCACGCTGACGCCCGACCAGTACTACGCGGTGCTCAAGGCGTACCACCAGGCGGTCGGCGCGGCCCTGCCGCACGCCCACCTGAAGGTCTCCGGCCCGTCGGCCAACACCTCCGCGAACAACACGCAGTTGGACGGCGTCATCGGCGCGGCGCTGGGGGACACCGCCTCCGGCGACCCGGCGAGGATGATCTCCGAACTCAGCTCGCACTACTACCCCGGCAGCCACTGCGGAGCCTCCAACACCACCATCGCCGCCCTGATGTCGGCGGCCAGCTACACCAACACCCGCACCAAGCTGGCCGGTGTGGTGGCCGAGGGAGATCGGCTGGGCGGCCGGGTGCCGTCGGTGATCAACGAGTCCAACAGCGCCTCGTGCAGCGGACAGCCCGGTGTCAGCGACTCCTACGCCACCTCGCTGTGGGCGCTGGACTACCTGATGGAGTCCACCCGGACCGGTGTCGACCGCCTGCAGTTCCACACCAACACCGCCGCGATCTGCGGTGACTTCAAGGCCCGCGACTCGGCCGACTACCCGATCTCCTACCGCTACTACGGCGCGTTCTGCGCCGCGGACCAGAGCGCGCTCGACGCCCAGCGGCTGTCCGCCGCGCCGCTCTACTACGGCATCTGGGCGTTCCGCCAGGTCCCCGAGGGGCAGTTCGTCGACCTGAACCTGCCCGATGCCGCCCTGCCGCAGCTGCGCGCCTACGGCGTGCGCGGCCGGGACGGGAAGCTGACCGTCGTCCTGGTCAACGTCACCGACCCGGCGTCGGACGCCGCCACCGACGACGTGGTGAACCTCACGCTGCCCGGCAGGTTCCACGCCGGCCGCGCGCTGACGCTGGCCTCCTCGGCGCCCGGCGGCCTGGCGTCCACCGACGCCTCGGCGATCACGCTGGGCGGCCGCTCGGTGGACTCCTCCGGTACGGCGACCGGCCGGGAGCGCACCGGTGCGGTGCCGGTCACCCGCTCGGGTGCCGCCACGGTGACCGTCGCGCCGGGCACCGCGCAGATCGTCACCTTCTCCTGACGGTCGCCGCCGACGGCGAAGGGCCGGCGCCGGGAGCCTTCCACAGCTCCCGGCGCCGGCCCTTCCGGTGTCGGACAAGGCACTCAGCTCACCAGCGCGGCACCTTCTTGACGTAGCCGGGGTCGATCGAGCGCATGTAGCCGGTGTCGTCCCGGGAGCGCAGGCCGCACTTGAGGTACTGCTCGTGCAGCGCGGCGAGCGCCTCACGGTCCAACTCCACGCCGAGTCCCGGCGCGGTCGGCACCGCGACCGCGCCGTCGGTGAAGCCGAGCGTGCCGGGCACGATGACGTCCTCGGTCTTCCACGGCCAGTGGGTGTCGCAGGCGAAGGTGAGGTTGGGGGTGGCGGCGGCCAACTGCACCATCGCGGCCAGGCTGATGCCCAGATGCGAGTTGGAGTGCATCGACAGCCCCAGCCCGAAGGTGTCGCAGATGCCCGACAGCAGCGCCGAGCGGCGCAGTCCTCCCCAGTAGTGGTGGTCGGACAGCACGATGTCCACCGCGCCCGCCGCGACGGCGGGCGGCAGGTGCTCGAAGGCGACCACGCACATGTTGGTCGCCAGCGGCATCGGCACCGCGCGGCCGACCTCGGCCATCCCCTCGATGTCCGCGGTGGGGTCCTCCAGGTACTCCAGCACCCCCTCCAGCGCCCGGCCCACCCTGATCGAGGTCGGCACGCTCCACGCCGCGTTGGGGTCCAGCCGCAGCAGATGGTCGGGGAACGCCTCGCGCAGGGCCATGACGGCCGCGATCTCCTCCTCGGGCGGGAAGACCCCGCCCTTGAGCTTGATCGCGGAGAAGCCGTACTCGTCCAGCATGGTGCGTGCCTGGGCGACGATGCCCTCGGGGTCGAGCGCCTCGCCCCACGCGTCGGGTTCCGCGCCGGGATGGGCGGCCCACTTGTAGAACAGGTAGGCGCTGAAGGGGACCCGGTCGCGCACCGCGCCGCCCAGCAGGTCGCTGACCGGCCGGCCGGCCGCCTTGCCCTGGATGTCGAGCAGCGCCACCTCGAAGGGGGAGAAGACCCGGTCGACGGTGCTGCTGGTGGTGATCAGCCCGGTCAGCCCGTGCCCGTCGGTGCCGCGGACCCCGGCCAGGGTGTCGGCGGCCAGTTGGTAGACCTCGTGCAGGGCGTGCACGTCCTTGCCGGGCAGGCCCTTGGCGACGGCGTGCAGCCGGTCGAGGTGGCCGGCGTCGGCGTAGGTCTCGCCGAGCCCGGTCAGCCCCGCGTCGGTGTGCACCTCGATCACCGCGCGCAGCGCGAACGGCTCGTGCACACCGACCGCGTTGAGCAGCGGCGGGTCCGCGAAGGCGACCGGTGTGATGGTGGTCCCGGTGATCCGGATCGCGCTCACAGCGCCGCCCCGACGATCGCCATGCCGTCGGCCACGATGCGCCGCAGCCGCTCCTCGTGCTCCGCGCTGGGGTCGACCAGCGGGGGGCGCACCGGGCCGACGGCCAGCCCGCGCTGCCGCACGGCCGCCTTCACCAGGGAGACCGCGTAGCCGGGCACGGTGTTGCGCAGTTCGACCAGCGGGTGGAAGAAGTCGGCCAGCAGACGGCGGGTCAGCTCCTCGTCGCCCTTGCCGACCGCGCGGTAGAAGGCCTGCGAGATCTCCGGGGCGAAGCAGAAGACCGCCGAGGAGTACAGGTCGACGCCGATGCCCCGGTAGGCGGGCACGGTGGCCTCCGCGGTCGGCAGCCCGTTGAAGAACTGGAAGTCCTTGCCGTCGGGGCCGAGCGCGGCCCGCACCCGCACCACGATCCGCGAGAGGGTGTCCAGGTCGCCCACGCCGTCCTTGAAGCCCACCACGCCGGGCAGTCGCGCGACCCGGACGGCGGAGTCCACGTCGAAGACGGCGTTGCCGCGGTTGTAGACGATCACCGGCAGCCGGGCGGAGTCCACCACGGCGCGGGTGTAGGCGACCAGGCCGGCGGCCGGCGCCTTCACCAGGTAGGGCGGCATCAGCAACAGGCCGTCGGCGCCCGCGCGCCGCGCCGCCGCCGAGAACCGCTCGGCGATCGGCAGCGGTCCGCCGGTTCCCGCGTAGACCGGCACCCGGCCGTCCACCACTTCGACGGCCGTGCGCACCGCCTGCTCGTACTCGCCGGGTTCCAGAGCATGGAACTCCCCGGTGCCGCAGGCGACGAACACCCCGCCGGGGCCGGCGTCCATCCCCTGCCGTACGTGGTCGGCCAGGACATCGGTGTCGATCGCACCGGTGGGGGAAAACGGTGTCACCGGGAAGAACAGCACGCCGTCGAGCATCGCCACCTCAGATTCCGTTCATGTATGTGGACTGATGTCATACTTGCGAACTATGCTTCTGAAGCTAAGACTCAGCCAGAACACTGTCAAGCGTCACCAGTAGGAGACCCTTCATGACTCTGCAAGCCGTCCAGGGATACGACCCGCGGACCGGCCAACCGGTCGGCGATCCGGTCCCCTTCACCTCACCCGAAGAGGTGACGAACGTGCTGCGTGCCGCGGCCGAGGCCTTCCCCGCCTGGTCGCGGTGGCCGGCGGCGGACCGGGCGGTGGCGTTGGAGGCGGTGGCCGCCCTGCTGGACGAGCACACCGAGGAGTTGGCCGCCCTGGCGGACGGCGAGACCGCGCTCGGCATGACCAGGCTGCGCGGCGAGGTGGGCCGCACCACCGGCCAACTGCGGATGTTCGCGGGCGTGCTGCGGGACGGGGGTTACGTTCAGGCCATTCTCACCCAGGCCGATTCCGCGCTCGGGCGGCCCGACGTGCGCCGGATGCTGCGACCGCTCGGCCCGGTCGCGGTGTTCGCCGCCAGCAACTTCCCGTTCGCCTTCTCCGTCGCCGGCGGCGACACCGCCTCAGCGCTGGCCGCGGGTTGCCCGGTGGTGGTCAAGGCGCACGAGGGACACCCCGGCACCTCGCTGGCGGTGGCCGGGCTCGTCGGCCGGGCGCTGCGCGAGGCCGGCGCGCCGCGCGGCGTCTTCGCCATGGTCAGCGGCTTCGAGGCGGGCACCGCGCTGGCGCGGGCGGAAGAGATCAAGGCGGTGGGCTTCACCGGCTCGCTGCGCGGCGGACGCGCGCTGTACGACCTGACCACCCGGCGGCCCGAACCGATCCCGTTCTACGGGGAGTTGGGCAGCGTCAACCCGGTCGTCGTGCTGCCCGGCGCGGCCTCGGCCAGGGCCGAGCGGATCGCGCAGGAGTACGCCGCGTCGCTGACCCTGGGCGGCGGGCAGTTCTGCACCAACCCTGGCCTGCTGTTCGTGCCGGAGGACGAGGAACTGCTGGCCGCGCTGGGCCGGTCGGTCGGCGGCTCCAGCGGCGCGCCGATGCTCACCGCCCGCATCCGGCGCTCCTACGCCGACCAGGTCTCGGCCATGGACGAGTGGTCCGGTTTGCGGACGCTGGCCGAAGGCAAGCCGGGCGAGGGCAGTTGGGCGGTCGCCCCGCGGGTGTGGCGCACCGGCCTGGACGCCTTCGAGAGCGACGCGGAGCGGCTCGGTGAGGAATGCTTCGGCCCGGCCGGTCTGGTGGTCGTCTACGGCGACGTGGCGGCTCTGCGGACGGCGTTGAAGCGGTTGCCCGGCAGCCTGACCGCCTCGGTGCACGCCGAGCCCGCCGACCTGGCGGCGGCGGAGCAGGTGGGCGAGGTGCTGTCCCGGCGGGCCGGGCGGCTGATCCACAACGGCTGGCCCACCGGGGTCGCGGTGTGCTGGGCCATGCACCACGGCGGCCCCTGGCCGGCCACCACCTCCTCGGCGCACACCTCGGTCGGCGCGACCGCGATCGACCGCTGGCTGGCGCCGGTGGCCTACCAGGACTGGCCGCAGGAACTGCTGCCGCCGCAACTGCGGGACGGCAACCCGCTGGGCATCCCGCGCACCGAAGGCCCCCGCTGAGGGTCAGGCGACGGCCAGCGACCGTTCGTACCAGGGCGCGTGCGGCCGGAAGCGGTCGGCGAACCCCGGGCCAGGGTCGCAGGCCAGATCGGCCCACAGCGGGGCGCTGTCGAAGCTGTGGTCGGTGACGAGCATGTCCAGGTCGTGGCTGGAGCGGCCCTGGGCGCGCAGCCGCTCGCAGGCCTGGTCGTAGCCGATGTCCTCGGCCGGCCAGGCCAGCCCGCAGACCTCGGCCAGGGTGCGCAGCAGCACCGGGACGGCCACCGGGCGCGGGTGGTTGGCGTGGTAGACGCGGGCCGACAGCGCGTGGCCGGGCGCCACGGCCGCGCCGACCAGCGCGCGGGCCAGGTCGTCCACCTCGACCAGCGACAGCAGGGCCGGCCAGCCGTCCACGGTGGCGTCCAGCGCCCGCATCAGCTTCACCAGACCCGGCGCCACCCAGCGGTCCCCGGTGCCGTAGACCACGTGCGGGCGCAGCACGATCCCGCCCGCGTCGAGCACCGCCTGCTCGGCCACCAGGCGGCTGCGTGAGGTGGCCGACAGCGGGGCCGTCGGCAGGTCCTGCGGCCGCGCGCCGCGGAACGGCCCGCGCCCGTAGACCGCGGCGGTGCTGAGGTAGACGATCCGCGCGACACCGGCCCGCCGGGCCTCGGCCATCAGCGCCTCGGTGCCGTGGGCGTTGACCGCCTCGCACAGCTCTGGCGGGCCGCCGATCTGCGAGGCGCAGTGGATCAGCACGTCGCTGTCGGAGCACAGCCCGCGCAGCGAGCCGGGGTCCGCCAGGTCGCCGGGCAGCGTCTCGACCATCGCGGAGGCGGGCGGGCCGAGCGGCTTGCGGTGCGCCACCAGACGCAGCCGGTGCCCGGGCAGCGAGCGGGCGGCGTGCAGGGCGACGCGGCTGCCGATGAAGCCGCTCGCCCCGGTGATGGTGATGGTGCCGGGCATGGTTCCCCGTTCTGGTCGTGGTGTGCGGGGCGCCCACCCGCGCCGCGGGCGCGGGCGGGCGCTGTTCACACACTCCCCGGACCTGACCGGGCGATCCTCGCGTTCGCGCGAGGATCGCCCCGACGGGTCCGGGACGGTGGTCAGGTGAGCGGGCTGGTGATGACCGAAGCGGTGAACAGCGGGTCGCCGTTCTGCACCCCGGTGACGGTCACCGGGGTGCGGCCCGCGGCGTCCGGCCGGCCCGCCTCGGCCTCGATCCAGCAGGGGACGTTGAGTTCCGCGTAACGCTCGAACGTGCTCTCGACGGTGACCGGTTGCACCGGGCCGGGGCCCAGCAGGGCCTGCGCCGCCTGCCGCGCGGCCTCGATCAGCATCATGCCGGGCACGTGGTCGACGGGGTGGTCGAAGAAGACCGGGTGGGTGGTGTCCACCCGCAGCAGCCAGCGCCGCCGTGAGCCGGGCGCTCCGGCGCACGCCTTGCTCGCCGCGTGCGCGGCCAGGTCGGTCACCTGGGCGCAGGCGCCGGACTGGGCGGGCGGCTCAGCGGCGGCCGGATCGGCCAGTACGACGTCGATGGCACGCTTGCGGCCCACCGTCTCCGGGTCGACCGGAGGCGCGAGGGGGGAGCTGAGGGTGAGCGGGCGCTCGCCGCGTATTCGCTTGTAGACGGCGGGCGAGGTGCAGTTGTAACCGGCCGTCCCGACCGCTATGCGCGTAGCGCCCCGCCAGACCTCGGCCCGGTAGCGCATCGAGGACAGTTGCTTGCCCCGCAGCGTCATGTCGTGGCATTTGACCCGCAACGTCAGATCGGTCGGGGTGGTGCCCGCGGTGAGGGTGTCCGGGATCGCGGAGTACGAAAGGTCCCACATCAGGAAATGGTGGCCAAGGGGTACATCGAACTTCGCGTGTGCCAGCAGCGCCCCGACCTGGCGGATTGTCTCGGCTATGAGCATCGGGTCCTGCTGACCGCAACGCGGGGCGAACAACGCGTGGCCACGAGGCCATTGGGCGGCGACAACGAAACCGTCGGCACCGTCGGTTTCCCAGTTCGTGAGAAAGACTTCACTGACCGCTGCCCGATGCACGTATTGTCGGGGGACCGTGGTCATGAGATCAGGGAATTCGTGCTTGGGGGGCTCGTGGGCGGGGGCAGGGGGCGATGTGGCGAGTGCGACAGCCGAACGGGGCAAAGGGACCTGGGGTGTGGTAACGCTCGACGACTGCATGCGGGATACCTGTCTCTGCGGGGGCGAGAAACAATCGGCACAATCGCTGATCGCGACGCCACTCAAAAAGATCAGCGAACGATGCTCCGGTTAAGATACAGACAAGCCGGTTTGGTTATCAAAGGGTTACGGAGATCAAATGGCGCAACAGGCCCGGGCGGTCAGGACACGGCGCACGATCCTGGAAGCGGCGGCGGCGGTTTTCGACGAGTTGGGATACGAGGGTGCGAGTACCACTGAGATCCTCGCCAGGAGCGGTCTCACCCGAGGCGCCCTGTACTTCCACTTCCCGTCGAAGGAGGCCATCGCCGACGCGGTGGTCGACGCTCAGTCCGAAGCCCTGGTGCCGCCGCCGAACAAGGTGAAGTTGCAAGCCACCATCGATCTCACGATGGCCTTCGCCCAGCGGCTGCGCACCGACGTGGTGCTACGGGCCGCGGTACGGCTCAGCGTGGAGCAGGCCTCGTACAAGACGCCCACCGCCTCCGCCTACCGCGGGCCGGCGGACGTCATCCTCGGGCTGCTCACGCAGGCGCAGGCGCACGGCGAACTCCTCGCCCCGGTGGATCCCGAGGAGGTCACCCAGCTCATCGTGGGCGCGTTCACCGGCATACAGCTGCTGTCCCAGGTCTACGAGGAGCGCCGGGACCTGCCGCGCAGGATCGCGGCGCTGTGGAAGTACCTGCTGCCCTCGCTGGCGATCCCCGGGCTGCTGCCCCATCTGGTCGCCGACGCGGACCGTGGGCCGGTCGCCCTGGCCATGGTGCAGGAGGCAACCACCGCCGCGTCCGCCGGGGAGGACGACGCGGACGCCGAGACGGACGGCGGCGGTGACCACACCGGCGCCCCCGCCGCGCAGGCGGGAGCGTCCGGCGTGACGGCCGGTGCCAGGAAGGTGGTGCGGCAAGCCGCCGCCGACCTGGCGCAGACCGTACGACAGACCTGACATAACGTCAGGGTGCGGCGCGAGCCGCGCGGATGGACCCGAACTCATCGTCTGTCGTACGACGCCGCGCTCGCCAGAGCCGCCGGCCGTTCGGGCAGGAGTGCGGGGGTGGGCAGGCGCACGACGGTCGCCTCGATGGGACCGGACTGCTGGGGGACGCCCACCGTGACGGCCTCGCGGGGCAGCGTCGAGACGTTGCCCGCCGGCTCGTCGGCCTCGGTGGCCCGGTCGGCGAACTCGCCGTCCGCGCCGTCGCGCGCCGCGTCCTCGCGCAGCGCGCCCAGCGCCGCGGCGACCTGCGAGGCGCTCTCGTCGTCGGAACCGGCCAGCCGCAGCAGCAACTGCCATATGCCGGTGGTGACTCCGGGATCCCACCAGTTCTCGTCCTCGCGGCCGAGCGCCTCCAGACCGACCGTCACGGCCGCGACCAGGTTGGCGGTGTCGCCCGCGTCGGTGGTCTCCGACAACTTGCCGGCGTCGGCGTCGGCCGCCAGCCGCTCGCGCAGCACGGTCAGCCACCCCTGACGCAGCGAGCCGCCTCCGGTGCGCTCACCGGCGCCCTCGGACTCCAGGCGCAACCCGGCCCGCAGGACCGGGTCCTCACGCATGTGGCGCGACATGGCGGTGGTGAACCGGGCTGCCCCGGCGAGCGTCGAACTGCGGTCGTCCAGGCACTCGTCGGCCAGCGCCAGCACCGAGCTGCGCGCCTCCTGCCGTACGGCGGTGACGAGTTCGTCCTTCGAGGCGAAGTGGAAGTACAGGGCACCCTTGCTGACCCCGGCGGCCCGGCTGATGTCGAGCAGCCCAGTGCCCTTCATGCCGCGGTCGTCGATCAGTTCCGCGGCGGCGAGGATGAGGGCTTGGCGAGTTCGCGCGGCGCGTACCTGCATCTTTCGGCACCTGTCCTTTCTGATGACCCGTGACGGGGCGGCTCACCCCAGTCGGTTCCGGTAAAACGGGAGGGCTGTGCTGTTTCCGTGGGCATCCTGCCACCGATTCACCGAAAAACAAACAAGGCTGTCGGGTTGCTTCCTGAGCGATGCGCCCACTTCCGGCCAGTGTGCCCTGGTCATACCACCGCTTCTCAAGGCGTTTGGCCATCTGAGGCTGGCCGGAACGGGGTGGACCGGTCTGTACTAGACCCCTCATAAACAGGCAACCCAGTTTGTGAAAGTGTCACTCTCTGCCACTGTCTTACTTGCCGCACGGCTAGCTGAGTACAGTAAGCCGGACGCCGTGGCGACGAATGTGGGAGAGCGGTCATGGGCACAGCGCAAGCGCGTCGCGGGGACACCCGCCGGCGCATCCAGGACGTTGCCCTGGAACTCTTCGTCGAGCGGGGATACGAGGGGACGTCGCTGCGCGAGATAGCGGAACGACTCGACGTCACCAAGGCGGCGCTCTACTACCACTTCAAGACCAAGGAGGACATCCTGGTCGCGCTCGTGCAGTCCTACGCCGGACCGCTGGACGAGCTGATCGAGTGGGGCGGCACCCAGCCGCGCACCCCGGACGTGCGCCGGGAGCTGCTCAGGCGCTACAGCGAGGCGGTGGCCTACGCCACGCCGCTGTTCACCTTCCTGTACGAGAACCAGGCGGCGCTGCGGGAGTTGACGATCGGCCAGGACCTGCGGGCCCGGCTGGCGGCGATGTGGGCGCTGGTCATCGACCCGGAGGCCGAGCTGACCGAACAGGCGCGCTCCGCCAGCGCGCTGCTGACCATCCACTTCGGCGGTTTCGCGATGCGCGAGCAGCCCGGCACCGCGGAGGACAAGCGCCGGGCGCTGCTGGCGGTCGCCACCGAGGTGGCCGTCGAGCGGGGTTGAGCGGGCTTACTTCTGCGCTTCCCCGTCCTTCGCCACCGAGGCGCGCACCTCGTCCATGTCCAGGTCGCGGGCCTGCTGGATGACGCTCTCCAGCGCCTGCTCCGGCAGCGCGCCCGGCTGGCCGAAGACCGCGACGTTGTCCCGGATGACCATCAGCGTGGGGATCGAGCGGATGTCGAAGGCGGCGGCCAGTTCCGGCTGCGCCTCGGTGTCGACCTTGCCGAAGACCAGGTCGGGGTGGCGCTCGGCGGCCTTGTCGTAGACCGGGGCGAAGGAGCGGCACGGGCCGCACCAGGACGCCCAGAAATCGATCAGTACGAAGCCGTTCCCCGTCACGACCTCGTTGAAGTTCTCCTTGGTCAGCTCGACCGTGCTCATGCCGTCCACCCGCTTCCCGGTCGTCCGTCGCGCCGGCGCACCCGTCGCGTACGGGTTGGCACAACGGTCCGCACCGCCCGGGTATTCCGTCGCGGGTGATGTCCGAACGCGGTCCGCGCCCGTTACAGCGGGTGGAAGACAGCGTTGGCGGACGAAAGGTGCACACCGAATGCGGCTGACGACCCACGAGTGGGGGGCCGGCGAGCGGATCGCGCTCCTGGTGCACGGGATCATGTCCGACTACCGGTCCTGGCGCAGGGTGGGCCCCGCGCTGGCCGACCGGGGCTACCGGGTCGTCGCGGTCGACCTGCGCGGCCACGGGCAGAGCCCGCACTCCGCCGCCTACAGCCCGGGGCTGTTCGCCGACGACCTGGCCGACACCCTGCCGACCGGCGCTGAGCTGGCGATCGGCCACTCGCTGGGCGCCCTGAGCCTGTCGCTGGCCGTCGACCGGCTGCGGCCGGACCGGGCGGTCTACTCCGATCCCGCGTGGGGTTCGGCGGACCCCGCCCGGGCGGTCGACCCGGCGGTCTTCGCGCAGTTCGCGACCATGCGCCGAGAACAGATCGCCTTCCTCAACCCGCGCTGGGACGCCGAGGACCTGGACGTCGAGATGGCCACCCTCGCCCTGTGGGACCCGCTCTCGGCCGGCTTCGCCGGCGGCCGGCCGTTGGGCTGCTTCCAGCCCGCGCGGCCGCTGGTGCCCTCACTGGTGCAGCTCGCCGACAACAGCACGCTGATCGGCGCCGCGCAGGCGACCGCGTTGGCGGACCGGGGCTTCGAGGTCCGCACGGTCAAGGGCGCCGGTCACTGCATCCACCGCGACGACTTCGACGGCTTCCTCAAATCCCTGGACGGGTGGATCTAGCACCCGTCCGACCTACTCGGCCCCGGGTCAGAACAGCGCTCCCTCCTGCGGGCCCTGTTCCAGGGAGAGCAGGAAACGCTTGCGCTCCAGGCCGCCGCCGTAGCCGGTCAGGCTGCCGTCGGAGCCCACCACGCGGTGGCAGGGGATGAGGATGCTCAGCGGGTTCTTGCCGTTGGCCAGCCCGACCGCCCGCGACGCGGTGGGCTGCCCGATGCGCAGGGCGAGTTCGCCGTACGTGGTCACCTCGCCGTAGCGGATCTCGCGCAGCGCCGTCCACACGCGCTGCTGGAACGGCGTGCCCTCGGGGGCCAGTTCGAGGTCGAAGTCGGTCAGCTCGCCCGCGAAGTAGCCGCCCAGCTGCTCGACGGCGGCACCGAAGGCCGCCGGATCGCGCTCCCCGAAGGTCGCCGGGTCCGGCTGGTGGCGGTGCTCGGTCATGTACAGACCGCGCAGTCGTCCCCCGTCGGCCACCAGGGTCAGCGGCCCCACGGGGGAGTCGGTCACGGTGTGGGTGCGCATGGGTTCACTCTTCCGGGAGTCGGTTGATGGCGTGGTCGCCGGTGGCCCACAGGTACTGCACGGCGTAGGCCCGCCAGGGGCGCCACGCCCCGGCGTGCCGGGTGAGCGCGGCGGGCGTGGCGGGCAGCCCCAGCTCCCGCGCCGCGTACCGCACCCCGAGATCGGTGGGCAGGAAGGCGTCCGGGTCGCCGAGCGCGCGCATCGCGATCACCTCGACGGTCCAGGGCCCGAAGCCGGGCAGCGCCGCGAGCGCGGCACGCGACCGGGCCCAGTCGCTGCCCACGTCCAGGTCGAGGCCGCCGTCCGCCAGCGCCGCGACCAGCGTGGTCAGGGTGGTGCGCCGGGACTTCGGCATGGCCAGCGCCGCCGGGTCGAGCGCCGCCAGTGCCCGCGGCGCGGGGAACAGATGGGTCAGCCCGCCGCCGGGGTCGTCCACCGGCTCGCCATGCGCGGTCACCAGCCGGGCGGCGTGCGTCCTGGCCGCCGCGGTGGAGACCTGCTGGCCGAGCACCGCCCGTACGGCGAACTCCGGGCCGTCGACCGTGCGCGGCACCCGGCGGCCCGGGCTCTTGTCGACGTACGGCGCCAACAGCGGGTCGCGGCGCAGCAGTTCGTCCACGGCGACCGGATCCGCGTCCAGGTCGAGCAGCCGGCGGCAGCGGCTGATCGCGATGGACAGGTCCCGCAGGTCGGCCAGGTCGAGCCGGCAGGCGACGTACTTCGGCCGCGGGCTCAGCGCGACCACCCCGGGACCGTACGGCAGCCGCAGGGTGCGGCGGTAGCAGCCGTCGCGCCACTCCTCGACGCCCGGCACCGCGGTGGCCGCCAGATGCCCGAAGAGGTTGTCGGGGCACAGCGGTTCGCGGAACGGCAGCCGCAGCGTCAGCGCCCCCGGTGCCGCCGGCCCCGGCCCGCGCGCCGCCCGGGAGCGCAACTCGGTGGGGGTCAGGCCGAACACCTCGCGGACGGTGGCGTTGAACGCCCTGATACTGGCGAACCCGGCGGCGAACGCCGCGTCCCCCATCGGCAGCGGGGTGGTCTCGATCAGCAGCCGCGCCGTCTGGGCGCGCTGCGCCCGGGCCAGCGACAGCGGTCCCGCGCCGAGCTCCGCGCGCAGCTGCCGCTCCACCTGGCGGGTGCTGTAGCCCAGCCGGGCCGCCAGCCCCGGCACGCCGTCCCGGTCGACGACCCCGTCGGCGATCAGCCGCATCGCCCGGGCCACCAGGTCCGCGCGCTCGTTCCACGCCGGGGAGCCCGGGCTGGCGTCCGGCCGGCACCGCTTGCACGCCCGGAACCCGGCCTGCTGGGCGGCCGCCGCGCTCGGGTAGAAGGACATGTTCTCGTCCTTGGGCGGCACGACAGGACAGCTCGGGCGGCAGTAGATGCCGGTGGTGCGCACCGCGGTGAAGAACCACCCGTCGAACCGGGCGTCCTTGGACCGCACGGCGCGCACACAGCGGTCGAAGTCCTCGTACACAGCTCAAGGATCTCCGCCGGGCGGGCCGGGGGCTAGCCGGAATCCGACATCGTGCCTCGCCGGGCAGCCCCCACCGCGCGCCCCGAAGAGGCGGAAGCGGAACCGATCGTGCCCGGTGGGCGTTTTCTCCGGTATGGACGTGCTCGACCTGATCCTCGTGGTGGCCGCGATCGCCTACGCCGTCTCCGGATACCGCCGCGGGCTGGTGGCGAGCTGCATCCTGCTGGCCGGGTTCCTCGGCGGCGCGGTGCTCGGGGTGTGGGCGCTGCCCTTCGCGCTGGGCGCGGTCACCGCCGGCACGGTGCCGGCCTTCTTCGTCGCGCTGCTGGTGGTGCTGGTCCCGGCCGTGGTCGGACACGCGCTGGCCGACCGGCTGGCCTGGAAGGTGCGCCGCCACCTGGAGTGGGGGCCGGTGCGCTGGGCGGACGGCACCGGCGGCGCGGTGGCCGGCGCGGTCTCCCTGCTGGCGGTGGCCTGGCTGACGGCGAGCGTGCTGGTGACCGCGCCGCTGCCGGGCCTCAACCAGCAGATACGCGGGTCGGCGGTGCTGGGCTCGGTGGACCGGGCGATGCCCGCGCAGACCCCGACGTGGTTCAGCAAGGCCACCGGCGCGCTGTCCGGGGCGGGCTTCCCGCAGGTGTTCAACCCGTTCGAGAACGAGCCGACCACCGGGGTGCCGGTGCCCTCCGGTGACGCGGTGACCCCGGCCGCCACCGAGGCCGCCCGGCGCAGCGTGGTGAAGATCGAGGGCGCCGCCCATGTCGACGGCGGGGTGCGCGGGCAGGAGGGCAGTGGGTTCGTCTACTCCGCGGGACACGTGCTGACCAACGCGCACGTCGTCGCCGGGGTCAGCGATCCGAGCGTGCAGGTGGGCGGGGTGGGCCTGCCGTACCGGGCGCGGGTGGTGCTGTTCGACCCGCGCACCGACGTGGCCGTCCTGGACGTGCCCGGGCTGCCCTCCCCGTCGCTGGACTTCGCCGGGCAGGCGCACCGCACCGACCCGGCCGTCGTCGCCGGATACCCGCAGGACGGCGGCCTCGACCTGCGCGCCGCCACCGTCGCGAGCCGGCTGACCGCCACCGGCCAGGACATCTACGGCGACAACTCCACCACCCGCGACATCTACCAACTGCGTGCGGACGTGCGCCCCGGCAACTCCGGCGGCCCGCTGCTGACCACCGACGGCCGGGTCTACGGCATCGTCTTCGCCCGCTCCTCCGCCGAGGCCGACACCGGCTACGCGCTGACCGCGGGCCAGGTCGCCGCCGACGCGCGGCGCGGCGCGCACGCCACCGCGGCGGTCTCCACCGGTGACCGCGCCGCGCTGTGAGGCCGGGCCCCGGCGGGCCAGGGGCGGGCGGAAAACCGGGTGAGGGACGCCCAGGCGGCGCACTAGCCTGCCCGGTATGTGTCTTCGACTCCAAGCCCTGACGCCGGTGGACGGCGCCCTGCCGCAGCCCCTGCTGGAGCGGATCACCGCGCTGTACGCGTCGAACGCGGAGTTCTGGCGGCTGACCGGGGACTTCCCCGACCCCGACCGGGTCGGGGAGCGGCAGGTCGCCGCCTCCTTGAACGCGGAGCTGACCCATCCGGCCGCCGAGGTGCTGCTGGCGAGTGACGAAAGCGACCGGCTGGTGGCGCTGGCGTGCGTGCTGCACGAGCACCCCGACCCGATCGACACCTATCCGTGGATCGGGTTGCTGCTGGTCGACGGGGCTTTGCACGGGCAGGGCCACGGCGGCGCCGCCGCCCGGCTGGTCGAGTCACGGCTGGCCGAGGCGGGCCGGGACGGCGTGCGGCTCGCGGTGCAGGACGGCAACCGCCGGGGGCTGGCGTTCTGGACCGCGCTCGGCTACCGCGCCATCGACCACCGCGAGGACCGGCAGGCGGGCCGGCCGTGCCTCGTCCTGCACAAGGACCTGCCCGCCGCGTAGGGCCCCTGCCGCGGAGCGCCTACCGGGGCAGCAGGTAGATCGAGTTGATGCCGGCGTCTGAGGGGTCGGTGGTCTCCAGCTCCCGGTCGCCCAGATTGCGGTAGCCGGCCTTCTCCAGGGCGCGGCAGGACGCCCGGTTGGCGGTCAGCGGGACGGCGACGATGCCGGTGACGTCCGGGTAGAAGCCGAAGACCAGCGTGCTGAAGTCGTGGATGGCGGTGCTGCCGACACCGCGGCCGCAGTGCTGGAGCGGGCCTATGAAGTAGTCGATGCCCGCCACCCCCGGCACGCCGATGGTCTTGTCCCACTCGGGTTCGTCCGCGTGCAGGAAGGCCTGGATCATGCCGATCGGCTCGCCGTCGAGCATGATGACGTACGCCTTGGTGGGATCGCTGCCGTCGACCACCTCGCCGTAGTCCGCCTCGACGCTCTCGACGGTCGGTTCGGGGTCCAGCCACCAGGCACGGACGTGCGGCAGCGCCAGCCAGCTCGCCAGCAGGGGGAAGTCCTCGCGGGTGAGCGGGGTGAATGTGATCCTCATCGGCATGGTCACCTGGTTCCACCGGTTGTCGTGCCTGTCGTTCCACCGGTTGTTCTACCGCCGACCGGGCCGGTAGGCGTACTGGTTTTCCCGGCCGGGGTGTGGACGGACAGCCAGTCGTCGAGTTCGGCGCGCACCCGGCGGTCCATGGCCATCGACAGTTCGGCCTCGACGACGTTCTTGGCCAGCGGGCGCAGCCGGTCCAGCGCCTCGGCGAGCCGGGTGGCGTCGCCCGGGGCCAGCTGATCGGCGGCCGGGTCGATGACGTGGGTGCGGATCAGCACGGTGAACAGGTCGGCCAGCGCGTCGACGTGCCCGCGTACCGCCCGGCCGACCGACAGCACCGCGGACAGCGGGACGCCCTCGCGGACCAGTGCGGCCGAGGCGTCCAACAGCCGGCGACTGGTGTGGACCACGTCCTCGCCGTCGACGGAGACGTAGCCGATGTCGAGCGCGGCGGCCAGGTTCTCGGCGGTCATCTCGGCGCCGAAGGAGTCGGCCAGCTCCCGCGGGGTGAGACGGACCGGGGTCTCCTGCGACCAGGGGGTGGCGATGGCGCCCTCCAGCCCGAGCAGTTCGCCGACGTCCCGGCCGTTCTCCCAGGCGGCGATCAGATCGGCGATGCCGCCCAGGGTGTGGCCCCGATCCAGCAGCGCGCCGATGGTGCGCAGCCTGGCCAGGTGGGTGTCGGCGTACCAGGCGATCCGGCCCTGTCTGCGCGGCGGGGGCAGCAGCTTGCGCTCCCGGTAGAACCGCAGCGTCCGGACGCTGACCCCGGCTTCCTTGGCGAGTTCCGCCATCCGGTACTCGCGCCCACGTTCCCGGCGTGCGCCTGATTGCTCCACGTCGGCCAGCTTACGTGGCGCCGTCCGGACGGCCGTGCGACGAACGTAAGCAAGATCCGTCTTTCGAATAAAGCGGACATTTGACTTTATGAGGGCGTATCCCGGCAAAGAATGCTTCGTTGGACGGGCGTGACGATGAGCGAATGGTGTGCGCGGGCGGTTGCCGGGCGCGCGGTCGAGGGTGGGTACCGCAGTGGGACGCGACGGGGGGAATTGTCATGAACGCCGGAGGCTGGCCGGACGCCGCTGACGAGTGGACCGGGAACACGATCTCTTACGGGGGCGGCGGCTCCGGCCGGGTGGACCCCAGCCACGGACAGGTCTACGCGGATCACGGGCCGGTCTACCCGGACCGCGGACCGGTGTACACGGATCACGCCGCGATGTACCGGGATCACGGACCGGTGCACTACGACGAGGCGCCCTACGGTGAGGCGGCCCACGACACCATGCCGCGCGGGGTCAGCGCCCACGAACCGTTCGAGTACGGGGTGCGGTTCCGGGCGGCGGAGCCGGGGTTCGCGGCGCCGGAGGCCGGGCTCGACCCGGAGGAGGCGTACAGCGCGTCCTGGGAGTTCGAGGAAGGGCTGGCCAGGCTGCTGCGGACCGCCGAGCCGGAGCCGCCGGCGGCCGTCGTCCCCCGGCAGCGCTACGCGCACCGCAGACGCCCGCGCCGGGTGGTCAGAGCGCTGAGCGGGCTCAGACGCCTGGCGGGCGGCGGCCCGGTGCCGTCACTGAAGCTGATCAGCCTGCTGATCGCCTGCGTCACCGCGGTCATCGTCGCGGTGGTCGGCGCGCTGAGCGGGGTGGTCTCCTACGGTCCGCTGCGCAGGCTGGCGTTGCCCGGCGGGTTCGGCGACCTGGCGGCCTGGTGGCCGCTGCTGGTGTACGGGCCGTGGCTGGTGGCCGCGCTGTCGATCCTGCGGTCCGCGGTGCACCGCAGGCGGGCGGTGCACTCCTGGGTGGTGGTGGTGTGCTTCTCCGCGGTCGCGGTCTACCTGTGCGTGGCCCACTCCGGCCACACCCCGGTCGGGCTCGCCGTCTCCGGGCTGCCGCCGATCGCCGCGCTGATCTGCTTCCAGCAACTCGTGCGGCAGATCACACTCACCAGTCCGCCGCTCAACTCCCATAGCCGACCCCGGCACACGGTCCGCGGCGGCTGATCCGGCGGGTGGGCCCGTCGGCCGAATCCCGACCCGACCCCTACCGCCGGTAACGCGTCTGTTCTACTCTCCGGACTACGCCAGTAATCGCTGGCGCGGTTCGGAGAGTGAGTGTGCTGGGAGGCGGCATGGCTGCGGAGACACGCGAACACGTCCGGGTGGCGGTGATCGGGTCCGGGTTCGGCGGCCTGGGGGCCGGGGTCCGGCTGCGCCGCGAGGGCATCACCGACTTCGTCATCCTGGAGCGGGCCGGCTCGGTCGGCGGCACCTGGCGGGACAACAGCTACCCGGGATGCGCCTGCGACGTCCCCTCCCACCTGTACTCCTTCTCCTTCGCCCCCAACCCCGACTGGCCGCGCGCCTTCTCCGGCCAGCCGCACATCCGCGCCTACCTGGAGCGGGTCACCGACACCTTCGGACTGCGCCCGCACCTGCGCTTCGACAGCGAGGTCCACGAGGCCCGCTGGGACGACGAGGCCCGGCACTGGGAACTGACCACCGCCAGGGCGAGCTGACCGCCGACGTCGCTGGTGTCGGCCACCGGGCCGCTGTCCGACCCGCAAGATCCCCGACATCCCGGGACTGGCGGACTTCCCCGGCCAGGTCTTCCACTCCTCGCGCTGGGACCACGACTACGACCTGAAGGGCAAGCGGGTCGCCATGGTCGGCACCGGCGCCTCCGCGATCCAGATCGTGCCCGCCATCCAGCCCGAGGTGGCGCGGCTGACCGTGCTGCCAGCGCACCCCGCCGTGGGTCATGCCCCGGATGGACCGCGGCGATCAACGCCGTGGAGCGGTGGCTGCACCGCACGATCCCCGCCACCCAGCGCGCCGCGGCGCCAACTGCTGTGGCTGGTACGGGAGTTCCAGGTCGGCGCGTTCACCAAGCGGCCGCAGCTGATGAAGGCCACCCGAGCAGCTGGCCAGGAACCACCTGCGCCGCGCGGTCAAGGACCCGGTGCTGCGGGCCAAGCTCACCCCCGACTACACCATCGGCTGCAAGCGCATCCTGCTGTCCAACACGTACTACCCGGCGCTCGCCCAGCCCAACGCCGAGGTCGTCACCAGCGCGCTGACCGAGGTGCGCGGCTCGACCATCGTCACCGCGGACGGCACCGAGCGCGAGGTCGACGCGATCATCTTCGGCACCGGGTTCCACGTCACCGACATGCCGATCGGCGACCGGGTCCGCGGCGCCGACGGCCGCACCCTGGCCGAGCACTGGAAGGACGGCATGGCCGCGCTGCGCGGCTGCGCGGTCGACGGCTTCCCCAACCTGCTGCTGATCATCGGCCCCAACACCGGCCTGGGCAACAGCTCGATGGTCCTGATGATCGAGTCGGCCGCTCAACTACGTGGCCGACTACCTGCGCACCCTGGAGTCCACCGGCGCCGCCGCGCTGGACGCCCGCCCCGAGGCGGTGCGCGCCTGGAACGCCGGGACTGCAGCAGCGGATGGGCCGCACGGTGTGGAGACCGGCGGCTGCACGCAGCTGGTACCTGGACGCCAGGGCCGCAACACCACGCTGTGGCCGGGCACCACCGCCGAGTTCCGGCGCGCCACCCAGCGGATCGACCCGGCGGAGTACGACGTCGTGCCCGCCGTGGTCCCGGCCTCGCCGGGAGGTGACCGCGTGAGACCGCTACGACCCGCCCACCCCGCGCCGGGCCGGCTTCGTCACCTCCGCCGACGGCACCCGCATCGCGTACGAGGAGCACGGCGCGCCGGACGGCCCGACCGTCGTCCTCAGCCACGGCTGGACCTGCTCCACGCTCTTCTGGTCCGCCGGTCATCCGCGAACTCCCGCCGCACCTCCGGGTGGTGGCGTACGACCAGCGCGGTCACGGCCGCAGCGACCTGCCGCGCGACCGGGCCCGCTACAGCACCGACGCGCTCGCCGACGACCTGGAGGCGGTGGTCACCGAGGTGCTGCCGGGCGGCCGGCGGGCGGTGTTCGCCGGGCACTCCATGGGCGGCATGACGCTGATGGCCGCGGCCGGCCGGCCCGGCCGTCGGCTCGCGCGCCGCGGCGGTGCTGCTGGCCAGCACCGGCAGCGGAGCGGCTGGTCGCCGAGACACTGGTGCTGCCGCCGCGGGTCCGAAACGCCTGGGTGCGGGCCGCGGTCCACCGGCACGCTGCTGAGGTCCTCGCGCGCCGCTCGGCCCGGTCACGGCCCGCTGCTGCGCGCGGCGCTCAAGTACGGCGTGCTGGGCCCGGATTCGACCCGCGAGCAGGTCGCCTTCACGGTGCGGGTCGTGCACGCCTGCGCCCGCCGGTCGCGCTCGGCGTGGGGCAGGGTGCTGGCCTCCCTCGATGCTGGACGAGCAGGTCCGCGAACTGGGCGCGCCCACCGCGGTGCTGGTCGGCACCGCCGACAAGCTCACCCCCCCGGTGCACGCCCAGCGCATCGCGGCCCGCGCTGCCGCACTGCGTGGGTCTGACCGAACTGCCCGGGCTCGGCCACATGACCCCGATCGAGGACCCGGACACGGTCGCCCGGATCATCGGCGAACTGGCCCGCGAATACCTGACGGAAGATCAGGTCGAGGCGAAGGAAGGTGAGTCCGCATGAGCAAGTCCGTCCGCGGCCAGGTCGTGGTGGTCACCGGTGCCGCCCGCGGCGTCGGCGCCCTGCTGGCCCGCAAACTGACCGCCCGCGGCGCCCGGGTCGCGCTGGTCGGCCTGGAGCCCGCCGAACTCGCAGGCGCTCGCTGAGCGAGTTGGGCACCCGGCAGCTGGGAGGCCGACGTCACCGACCGGGAGACGATGGCCCGGGTCGCCGCCGAGGTCGTCCAGGAGTTCGGCCGGGTGGACGCCGTCGTCGCCAACGCCGGCATCGCCACCGGCGGGCCCTTCCTCGACTCCGACCCCTGGGCGTTCGACCGGGTCATCGAGGTCAACCTGCTCGGCAGTATCGCCACCGCCCGCGCCTTCCTGCCCGCACTGGTGGAATCGCGCGGCTACTACCTGCAGATCGCCTCGCTCGCCGCGCTGACCCCGGCGCCGATGATGGCCGCCTACTGCGCGAGCAAGGCGGGCGTCGAGGCGTTCGCGCACAGCCTGCGCGCCGAGGTCGGCTACCGGGGCGTCACGGTGGGCGTCGGCTACCTCAGCTGGACCGACACCGACATGGTGCGCGGCGCCGACCAGGACGACGTGATGCGGGAGTTGCGCTCCCGGCTGCCGTGGCCGACCAACCGCACCTATCCGCTGGAGCCGGCCGTGCGACGGCTCGCCGACGGCATGGAGCGGCGCTCCCCGCACGTCTACGCCCAGCGCTGGCTGCGCGGCATGCAGACGGTGCGCGGCCTGATCCCCTCGGTGGTCGGGCACCGTCGGCAAGCGCGAGATGCGGCGCGCCGACCCGCGGCTGCGGGCCACCGCGCACCAGCGGCGCGGACTGGTCGGCGCGGGCGGCCAGGCCGACGAATCCGCCCGCCGCGACGGCGCGCCACGTCCCTGACAACGGATCCCACCTGCGGTGATCGCACTCCGTAGCGGATCGTCACGCTTCAAGATGCGGGGTGGGGGAGGGCGTGTTTCTCTGATGGAGGCCCATTCCCCCACACCCATCAGGAGTGATCATGGGCGTTCAGGACCGCTTCAACGACGAGTCCGGCAAATCTCCCCGCAAGCCCGAGCGGCGCGGTGGCGAGCGCACCGGGCAGCGCCCCGAGCAGGACCGGCGGCCGATGCCGGGCGAGGGGCGCCAGCGCTCCTCGAAGGACCCGTCCGACATGACAGAGGAAGAACGCCGTCGGGCCGCCTCGAAGTCCGGTGACATGCCGGAGGGCGAGGACACCATGGACCACCGCGACATGAAGGACCGCCTCGGCGACGACAGTTGAGTCCCGCGCCGCGAGCGCGCCCGGACCGCTGAAGGGCACGCCCCCATCAGGGACGTGCCCTTCACCGCGTCACCGCCGCGTCAACCGCGCGGCGGCAGCGGCGGGCGCGAGCGGTCCGGCCGCCCGGACAGGTCGGGCGGGGTGGCCGGCGGATGGCGGCGCAGCAGGTCGAGCGCGGTCGTCACAGCCACCGACAAGCTGGGCGTTGCGATCCCCGGCCCAGTCCAGCGGGGTACGCAGCACCTCGATGTCCGCCGGTACGCCCTCGTTCTCCACCCGCCAGCCGTAGGCGTCGAACCACGCGGCGTTCATCGGCACCGTGATCAGCGTTCCGTCGCCCAACCGGTGGCGGCCGGACATGCCGACGACGCCGCCCCAGGTGCGCGGCGCCGACCACCGGGCCGAGGCCGAGCAGCTTGAAGGCCGCGGTGATCATGTCGCCGTCGGAGGAGGTCGCCTCGTCCGCGACGGCGACGATCGGGCCGCGCGGGGCGTGGTCGGTGTAGCTGACCGGCTGCGCGTCGCGGGTCAGGTCCCAGCCCAGGATGGTCCGGCTGAGCTTCTCGATCACCAACTCGCTGATGTTGCCGCCCGCGTTGCCCCGCACGTCCACGATCAGCGCCGGCCGGGAGACCTCCACCCGCAGGTCGCGGTTGAACTGCGCCCAGCCGGAGCCGCCCATGTCGGGGATGTGCAGGTAGCCGCACTTGCCGTCGCTCAACTCCCGCACCACGGCACGCCGTTGGGCCACCCAGTCCTGGTAGCGCAGCGGGCGTTCGTCGATGAGCGGGGCGACCGCGACCCGGCGCGGGTGCCCGTCGCCGTTGGAACCGCCGTCCCGTGGCGCGGGGACGAAGGTCAGCTCCACCGTCGTGCCGCCCGCACCGGCCAGCAGCGGATAGGGACCGGTCACCGGATCCACCGGGCGGCCGTCGACATGGGTGAGCCGGGCGCCCTCCCGTATCCCGGTGCCGGCCAGCGGCGAGCGCGCCTTGGGGTCGGAGGACTCGCCCGGCAGGATCCGGGCGACCACCCAGGAGCCGTCCGCCTCCCGGGTGAAGTCGGCGCCCAGCAGGCCCGATCGGCCGCTGGTAGTGCGGCGGGCCCTCGTTGCGCCGGGCCGGCGAGCAGTAGGCGTGCGAGGTGCCCAACTCGCCCAGCAGTTCACGCAGCAGGTCCGCGAACTCCTCGGGGGAGGCGACCCGTTCGACCAGCGGGCGGTACTGCGCCAGCATCGCGTCCCAGTCGACGCCGCACATGTCGGGCGCCCAGAAGTGGTCCCGCACGATCCGACCCGCCTCCGCGTACGCCTGCCGCCACTCGGCCGCCGGGTCCACCTCGTGCAGGATGCGCCGCATGTCGAGCACCACGGTCGAGTCCTCGTCGCCGCGCTCGCCGGACGGCACGACCGCCAACTCGCCCTCGTCCTGCACGACGAGCCGGCTGCCGTCGCCGCTGACCTCGTACCAGTCCATGTGGTGCACGAGTTCGGCGCGCCGGGACTTCGCCAGGTCGAAGTACTCCAGGGTCGGCCGGGAGGAGGGGTCGGCCGGATTGGCGAACGTCTCGCCGAGCGCGCCCGAGATCGGCCACCGCTGCCACACCAGGCCGCCGCGCACCGGGGAGAGCGAGGAGTACTTCGAGGCCGGCACCGGGAACGGCGTCACCCGGTTCGCCAGTCCCTCCGCCTCCACCACCACCGGGCCGCGTCTCCCCGTTGCCGGCCGGATCGAGCCCGCCGCCCGCCGGGCGCCCCTCCACCGGCAGCGCGAACGGCGAGGGGGTCGCGGAGTTGAGCGGCACCAGATACGGACGGCAGCCCAGCGGGAACGACAGGTCGCCGGTGTGGACGTCGTAGACCGGGTCGAAGCCGCGCCAGGACAGGAAGGCCAGATAGCGGCCGTCGCGGGTGAAGACCGGCTGCTCGTCCTCGAAGCGGCCGGTGGTGACGTCGATGACCGTGCGGTCGGCGAGCCGGGCGATCCGGACCATCCGCAGCGACCGGCCGATCCCCGGGTGCGACCAGGCCAGCCACGCCGAGTCGGGGGAGAAGGCCAGATCACGGACGGGGCCGTTGTCCGACCTGACCAGTTCGGTGACCGTCCCCGCGGCCGGCGCCTCCGGCCGCGGCTCGTCCACCGGGAAGTCGTCCTCGTCGGTGCCGACCGCCGCCGGGTCGCCCTCACCGGTGCCCACCAGCAGCAGCCGCCCGTCGTGCGAGGCCACCGCCAGCACGCTCCCGTCCGGCGAGGCGGCCATCTCGCGCACCCGGCCCAGCCGGCCCGAGGCGAGGCGCCGCCCGTCCGCGCGGACCGGCGGACAACTCTCCGACGAGCCGGCCGCGGCCACCGCGGCGGCCGCCGAGTCCGGGGGCGGCCCGGCAGGCGTCTCGTCCGTCCCCGCGGAACCCGCGTCCGCCCGGTCCTGCTCCGGCACACCCGCGCCGCGCCAGTTCTTCGTGGCCGGCTCCGGCACGGCCGGCACCGGGCCGTCGACCGCGGTTGGCCCGGTGGCCTGTCCCGGCACCACGGGGACCGGGGGCGCCACCGGTCCGAAGGCGCCCAGCACCGGTGGCCGGGCGGCCCGCCCGGGCAGGTCGGCGATCTCGACGGCGTCCTCACCGCCCGCGTCCGTGACGAAGGCGATCCGCCCGGTGCCGCCCAGCATCCGCGGCAGCCGGACCCGGGCGCCCGGCTGGTCGGCGATGGCGCGGGCCGGGCCGTCGCGGTGGGTGAGCCAGTACAGGCTGCCGCGCACGCACACCGCGCTGGCCCGGCCGGTCGTGTCGAGGCCAGCGCGGTCGACGTGGGCGGCGGCCGGCACCTGGTAGCAGCGCCGGCCGTTGCGCGGGCCGCCCAGCCGCACGCGAGCCGGCGCGGCACCGCCGCCGGATCCGCGAGATCCTCCGCCAGCCACAGCTCCCCGGCGCACTGGTAGACCACCCGCTGCCCGTCGGTGGAGGCGGCGCGGGCGTAGAACTCGCCGTGGTCGGTGTGCCGCCGCAGGTCGGAGCCGTCCGGCAGGCAGGAGTAGAGGTTGCCGACCCCCTCGTGGTCGGACAGGAAGGCGATCCGGCCCGCCACCAGCATCGGGCACTCCAGATGGCCGGCCAGCTCCGGCAGCAGACGTACGCCGTCCAGCCACAGGCGGCCGGTCGCACCGCCGCGGTACCGCTTCCAGGCGGCCGGCTCGTGCGACGGCGTCCCGTTGAGGATCAGCGTGCGGCGCTCGATCGCCGGTGCCGTCGACGGCGATGCCGGACACCCGGCCCCACGGCAGCACCTCGCCCGGCGAACCGTCCGCGGTGACGCTCGTACGCCCACGCGTAGTGCGCGAACGGCTGTCCGTGCGAGGAGACGGCGAGGATCCGGCCCCGTCCGGCGTCCAGGAGCACACCCGGGCGTCCGGTCCGCCCCAGTACGTCAGCCGCCGCGCCGGGCCGCCCTCCACCGGGACCAGGTGCACCTCGGGATCCAGGCTGCGCCAGCTGGTGAAGGCGATCGCGGTGCCGTCCGGCGAGAAGCGCGGCGGGCCCAGCCTGGTGCGGTCGGCGGTCAGCCGCCACGCCCGGCCGGGACCGGCACCGGGCGCGGGCAGTGGTGCGAGCCACAGATCGTCCTCCGAGACGAAGCAGATCAGCTCACCGTGCAGATGGGGGAACCTCAGATACGCGCCGTCTGTCACGACGTCCATGTTTCTGGGCCGGATTGCCTGGGGCAACCCGAACGGGCGAATCTCTCGCGGAACGGTATATTCCGGGCCACTCGCCGGGTGTGCACCCCGGGCCGGTACCGGCACGGTGGTCCGTGCACCATTGAGCGGGGGCAGTCGGCGTGGGGAGCGGGCAGTGGTGGACGTCCAGGGGACGGTGGCGGACGGCTTCGAGCCGGTCCGCGAGGCGTTCGTGAAGAACTTCGAGGAGCGCGGCGAGCGCGGTGGCGCCGTCGCGGTGCACCACGACGGGCGGCTGGTGGTCGACCTGTGGGCGGGCGAGGCCGAGGCCGACCGGCCGGGGCGGCCGTGGGAGCGCGAGACCACCCAGATCATCCGCTCCGCGGGAAAAGGGCCTGCCACCACGGTCCCGCTGCTGTTGCACCAGCGCGGGCAACTCGACCTGGACGCACCGGTCAGCACCTACTGGCCGCAGTTCAAAACGGCCGGAAAAGAACAGGCCCGGGTACGCCATCTGCTCACCCACCGGGCCGGAGTGCCCGCCCTCGACACCCCTTTGACGGTGCGTCAGGCACTGGACGGGGTCTCAGGGCCGCTGGCGGTCGCAGCGCAGCGCCCGCAGTGGGAGCCGGGAGTCGACCACGGCTACCACGCCCAGACCTTCAGCTGGCTGCTGGGCGAACTGGTGCTGCGGGCCACCGGACGCACCCTGGGCCGCTGGTTCGCCCAGGAGGTCGCCCACCCGCTCGGGCTCGACCTGTGGTTCGGCCTGCCCGACCGGCAGGCCGAAAGGGTCGGCCGGATCGCCGCGGTCGACGCGCCGCCGCCGCCCGCCTCCCGCGGCCTGCGGGCCCGGCCCAAGCGCTCGGTCACCGACGCCTACGCCGACCCCGACTCCTTGACCCGGCGCGCCTTCGGCGCCATCGAGTTGCCGGTGGACGAGAACGAACCGGCGTACCGGGCAGCGGAGTTGGCCGCCTCCAACGCGGTCGCCGACGCGCGGTCGCTGTCGCGGTTCTACGCGGCGCTGATCGGAAAGGTCGACGGCCGCCCGCCGTTGTTCGCCCGCGCCACCCTGACCGCCGCCCGCAGTGTGGAATCCGAGGGGCCGGACCGGGTGCTGGTCGTCAACACCCGCTTCGGGCACGGCTTCATGCTGCACGGCCCGTCCTGCCCGCTGCTGTCGGCCGGCTCCTTCGGCCACCCCGGCCGGGGTGGATCGCTCGGCTTCGCCGACCCCGAGTCGGGCGTCGGCTTCGGCTACGTCACCAACGGCCTGCAGAAGTCGGTCACCGCGGACCACCGCGCCCAGGCACTGGTCAGAGCGGTGCGCGCCTGCCTGGCCGACCGGGAGTCGCCGGCCACCGCCTGAAGACGTCGCCCAGGATCCGCCGGGCACCGCCTGGAGTCGTCCCCCGAGGCCCGGCCGGGCACCGCCTAGGCTGACCGCATGCGGCGATTCGAGGGTTACGGGGTCATGATCACCGGCGCGGGCCAGGGCATCGGGGCCGCCATCGCGGGCCGGTTCGCCGCCGAGGGCGCGGCCGTCCTCGTCACCGACACCGACCGGGAGCGCGCCGAGCGGACCGCGCAGCGCATCGGCGCTACGCCGTTCGTCTGCGACGTGGCGGACGCCGAGGCCGTCGGTGCGGCGGTCGGCTACGCCGTCGAGACCTTCGGCGGGCTCGACGTGCTGGTCAACAACGCCTACGCCTGCCACCCCGACCCGGGCGGCTTCGAGACGTACCAGGACGCCTCCTGGTACCGGGACTTCGAGATCACCCTGCACGGCGCCTACCGGTGCTGCCGGGCGGCGCTGCCGCATCTGGCGGCGGCCGGCGGCCGCGGCTCGGTCGTCAACATCGGTTCCGTCAACGCCGAGCGGCACTTCGGCAACCACGCCTACAGCGCGGCCAAGGCGGGGCTGGCCGGGCTCACCCGCACCCTCGCGGTGGAGTCCGCGGCGCGCGGGGTGCGCGTCAACCTGGTGGAACCCGGCACGGTGCGCACCCCCGGGTGGGCCGGGCGCGACGACGTCCTGGAGCGCGCCGCCGAGCAGTACCCGCTGCGGCGGGTGGGCGAGCCGGACGACATCGCCGCCGCCGTCGCCTTCCTCGCCTCGCCCGACGCCTCCTGGATCACCGGGGTCACCCTGCCGGTCGACGGCGGCCTGCTGGTCAGCAACCTCGGGATGAACCGGGCCTTCGGCCACCACGGTTGAGTCGCGGCCCGCGGATGCTGGCTTGGTCTAGACCTTGACGGAGCGGCGCGATTTCGATTTGGTTCGCTCACCCCCATGGCGACCCCGGGGCGACCGGGGCGCGCGAAGGAGTGAGTCGATTGAGACAACGCGTTGCGGCACTGTTCATGGTGCTGGTGTCGGCCCTCGCGCTCGGTGTGCTGCTGCCCGCGGCGTCCGCCTCGGCGACCGCCCCGGCCGTGGCCCCCGCGGTGGCCTGTGCGACGGGCTGGAGTTCGTCGGGCGTCTACACCGGCGGGCAGAGCGCCTCCTACAACGGGCACAACTGGTCGGCGAAGTGGTGGACCCAGGGCGAGACGCCCGGCTCCGCCGACGTGTGGGCCGACCAGGGAGCGTGCGACGGAACCACCCCCGGTGGCGGCGGCTCCGGCTGCGACTACCCGGCGTGGGTGGCCGGCCAGTCCTACGTCACCGGTGACATCGTCACGTACACCAACGGCGGCTTCTACCAGGCCCTGCACGACAATCCCGGCTACGACCCGACCATCAGCACCTGGTACTGGGCGCCCTACACCTGTGGCGGCGGCAACCCGCCGACCGACGGATTCGTGGTCAGCGAGGCGCAGTTCAACCAGATGTTCCCGAGCCGGAACGCCTTCTACACCTACTCCGGCCTGACCGCGGCGCTCAGCGCCTACCCCGGCTTCGCCAACACCGGCAGCGACACCGTCAAGCGCCAGGAGGCCGCCGCCTTCCTCGCCAACGTCGCCCACGAGACCGGTGGCCTGCGCTACGTGGTGGAGCAGAACACCGCCAACTACCCGCACTACTGCGACACTTCGCAGTCCTACGGCTGCCCGGCCGGTACCGCCTCGTACTACGGGCGCGGGCCGATGCAGATCAGCTGGAACTTCAACTACAAGGCGGCCGGCGACGCGTTGGGCATCGACCTGCTGGACAACCCCTACCTGGTGGAGAACGACTCGGCGGTCGCCTGGAAGACCGCCCTGTGGTACTGGAACACCCAGTCGGGACCCGGCACCATGACGCCGCACAACGCGATGGTCAACGGCGCCGGCTTCGGTGAGACCATCCGCAGCATCAACGGCAGCATCGAGTGCAACGGCGGCAACCCCGCCGAGGTGCAGGACCGGGTCAACTTCTACCAGAGCTTCGTCCAGGTGCTCGGGACCACTGCGGGCAACAACCTGAGCTGCTGAGCCAGTTCGCCGCCGCGCTCCACCGGCGACCGGCATCGGCCGGGGCCGGTGGGGCGCTGTGCGCGAGTTCACACCTCTTCCCCGCCGGTGTCATGTTCCCGTCATGACGAGTTCCGGGTGGCCGGCGCCCTTGAGGTGGGCAGGACGCCGCGCGGACGATGGCTCCTGGTCCGATCGGCCATCCCTTCCCTCCTTACCCCCCGCAGGAGACACGGCACATGGGCATCAACTCAGGCGTCAGAGGAAAGTTCGCCAAGACCCGTCTCGCCGCCGCCGGCATTCTGCTGGCGGCCGTGATGATCCCGGCGGGCGCCGGCACCTCGGCCGCGGCGTCGGTGGGCTTCGGCCCGCACGTCTCGTCCCACGAGGACAGCATCTGGGGCGGATACGCCGTCCAGGGCAGCGGCTTCACCACGATCAGCGGATCGTGGACCGAGCCGGCTGTCACCTGCAACTCCTTCGACGACCTGTTCGCCCCCTGGGTCGGCATCGACGGCTACGGCAACGAGACCGTCGAGCAGACCGGCGTGGCGACCGACTGCTCCAGCGGTTCGCCGGAGCTGGCCGCCTGGTACGAGATGTACCCGGCCGCGCCGGTCTACTACAGCAACCCGGTCTCCCAGGGCGACAAGTTCACCGCCTCGGTGGTCTACAACGGCAGCAGCAGCTACACGCTGACCATCAGCGACACCACCAAGGGCTGGACCCAGCACGTCACCAAGAGCCTGAGCGCCGACAACGCCACCGCGGAAGCGGTGATCGAGTCGCCGACCTCCAGCTACCCGTCGTTCAGCAAGCTGACCTTCACGGGGATCACGGTCAACGGCCAGGCGTTCGCCAACTACGGCCCCGACGCCCTCGACAGCGGCGGCTACGTCCCCGGACCGCTGTCCGGCGGCTCGTTCTCGATGGCCCCCGGCTTCGGCGCCCACAGCACCGTGCACCACACCCCCACCCGCTCCGGCGCCATCCGCTTCTGAGGCGCACCGTAGCGACCGGCTGAGCGCGGGTCCGGTCCGGCATCTGCCGGACCGGACCCGCTCGGCGCGTGAGCCCGGGCGGCGCGACGTCCGAAAGACGCCGGCCCGCCCGGGCCGCCGCGCCACATCGTGGGGGCGATGAGTGTCCCCCGAGTCCCCACCCGCGAGGGCCTGCCCCCTGACACCGACGACCCCGGCACCGGCGCGTCGTCGGCCTGGGTCCCGCCGTCCTCGCGCCGGCCTCGCACCGCTGCGGAACGACACCCGACGTCCGGCTGCTGATCGCCGTCGACGTGCTGGGCCCGAGCCGGCGGCCGGCCTTCCTGGTCGACGTGCCCGTCGCGGCGGCGCCGGTGGTCGCCGCCCGCCGCTGGATTCCCGCCGACCGGCCCGCGGCGACCCCCCGCTCGCCGCCCTGGCGCCGGCCGCCGCCGCGGCGGCCCACCATTCGAGACGGCATGAGCGGGTCCAGGGTATTTCGCGTGGGTGGGAATGATCGATCACGGTTGGTGAGTTCACCGTTGCAGGACGGGGGGAATAGCCTTAGAGTCAATCTCGTTGAAGGTTCAACTGACAACGCGGACTCTTACCCGAGGCCGCAGCTCTTACCAAGGGAGTAGCCATGGGTCTCTTCGGCCGCAAGGAAACCGCCACCGCCGGCTCGGAAGCCGCAGCCGTGAGCCCGGACCTGTCGGCGCTGACCGGCGAGTACACGATCGACGCCGCCCACACCACCATCGGCTTCGTGGCCCGGCACGCCATGGTGACCAACGTCAAGGGCGGCTTCCTCGACTTCGAGGGCACCTTGAACCTCGACGGCAGCGAGCCCGCCAAGTCCACGGCCTCCATAGACGTGCGCATGGACAGCATCGACACCGGCTCCGCCGACCGTGACGGGCACCTGAAGGGCGCGGACTTCTTCAACACCGAGGAACACCCCACGATGACGTTCCGCTCGACCGGCGCCGAGGCGCTGGGCGGCGAGGACTACCGCATCACCGGTGACCTGACCGTCCGGGGCACCACCAAGCAGATCGCCATCGACCTGGAGTTCAACGGCGCCGCGAAGGACCCGTTCGGCAACGAGCGCGTCGGCTTCGAGGGCAGCTCCGAGATCCTGCGCTCCGACTTCGGCCTGACCTGGAACGCCGCGCTGGAGACCGGTGGCGTGCTGATCTCCGACAAGATCAAGCTGCGGTTCGACATCTCCGCCATCAAGAACGCCGGCTGAGCCGGGCTCCGGTCAGGCTCGGACGTGCCCGAGCCCGCCCCGCCGGTGACCGCCCTCCCCCGTGGAGGGCGGGCCCCGGCGTTCGGGACGGGACCTTACTTCGCCAGCGAGAGCCTGATCAGCGCCATGTCGCCGTAGATCGCCTCGACGGCGATGGTCAGCTGGTTCACCCTGGAGGGGCCGCCCTGGTCGGGACGCTGCTCCAGCAGGCTGCCGATGAAGCCGTCCGAGCCGACGGTGGAGATGTCCACCCCCGCTGAGCTCACCGAGGTGACGGACAGGTTGTCCACCCCCAGCCGGGCGTCGAGCGCGATCGTCGTCCCGGCCTTCACGTCCAGTTCGCACCGGCCGTCGTAGCAGGCGTGCACGTCGGTGTGCCGGATCGCCGGGAGCGACGGCGTCGGGGAGGCCGACCGCGACGGTGACGGCGAGGGCGAGGCGGACTTCGACGCGGAGGCCGTAGCCCGCGGCACACCGCCCCCGGCAGGTCCACCGCCCGACGGGTCGCAGCCCGACAGGACGATCACGAGTGTCAGCAGGCCGCCGACCGCCGCGGCGGTCGCGACGCCCCTTTTCCGGTTTCCCGACTGCATGGCGGATCTCCCTCTTGCGTGCCGGCCGCTGCCGGAGCGCCGAACTCGGCGCCGACACCGTTGTAGCGCCGCCACTTCGGGAGGGGTCCCGGATCGGCCGCGGACGCCACCGCCGCCGGATCGCCCGCGGGAGTTCAGCCGTTGTGGAGCATCAGCCCGATCCCGACGACCATGACGACCGCGCCTATCAGCCGAGAACGGCCGAAGTGCTCCTTGAAGAAGACCGATCCGATCACCGCGCCCACGATGATCGACGACTCACGCAGCGCGGAGATCGGCGCCAGATCGCCCCTGGTCTGCGCCCACAGCACCAGCCCGTAGGCGAGCACCGACAGCATGCCGCCCGACAACCCGCGCACCGCCACCGGGCGCAGCCACCCGGCGAACTCGCCCCGGTGCCTGACCAGCGCGAACAGCGGGATCTGCCAGCCCTGCAACAGCAGCAGCCAGCCGGTGTACCCCAGCACGCTGTGTGAGGCGCGCACCCCGCTCCCGTCGATGACGGTGTACGACGCGATGGCCAGCCCGGTGCACAGCGCGGCCGTCAGCGCCGGCCACCGCGGGCCGGACGAACCACCGCCGCGCATCCCCCACAACGCCACCCCGGCCAACCCGCAACTGGCCAGCACCACACCCGCCGTCTGCCAGCTCCCCGGCCGCTCGCCGATGAACACCGCCGCCAGCACCGTCACCACCAGCGGTGCCGTGCCGCGCGCGATCGGATACATCTGGCTGAAATCGCCCAGCCGGAACGACCGCATCAGCAACAGCATGTACGTCACATGGACGGCCACCGAGGACAGCAGGTAGGGCCAGGCTCCCGCCGCCGGCAGTGGTGCGAAGCACGCCAGCACCCCGCCCGCCACCGCGCCGCCGAGCCCCACCAGCGTGAACGCCTGAAGCTGGTCCCTGATCTGGTGCGCGAGAGCGTTCCAACTGGCGTGGGTGACCGCCGCGACGAGCACCGCGGCCGCTATCAGCGGCGTCACGCGGCATCACCTCCCGCCGCGGACCGGTCGTTGCGGGACAGGAGGGGGAAACGCGTCGATGCCGGCATGCCACGACGCTAACGCGCCCCGGCACACCGGCACCATGAGGGGATCGGTCGGTCAGCTCATCGCGAGAATCGCGGTGACGATCTTCCCCGCGTACTTGTAGCCCTCGCCGGTCTTGGGCACGACGGCCGCGGCGGCGATGTCACCGCGGTAGGCGATGAACCAGCTGTTGGGCTTGGTCTGGCCGTCGACCTCGGCGGTGCCGGTCTTGGCGCCGACGTCACCGCTGAGCCCGCCGATGGTCGGCGCGGCGGTGCCGGAGCGGGCGGTGCGCACCATCATCGACTGGAGTTCGGAGTCGACCGTCGAGCTCAACTGGCGGGGCGCCACGGCGATGGAGCGGTGGTCGACCGAGATCGGCACCAGCACCGGCTGGTGGAAGACGCCCGTCCGGGCGGTCGCGGCCACCGACGCCATGTTCAGCGGGTTGACCTGCACCTGGCCCTGGCCGATGTACGTCGACGCCTTGAGCGATCCGGAGCCGGCCGGGACCTTGCCGTCCCAACTGGACACCCCGGTGTTCCAGGTCAGGCCCAGCCCGAAGACGTCACGGGCCTCGTTCTCCACCGCGCCGTCCGGCATCACGTTGGCCGTCGAGATGAAGGCGGTGTTGCAGGAGGCGGCGAAGTCCCCGGCCACGGTGGCCGACGCGAAGGACTCGCCCTCCACGTTGTGGTAGCTGCGCCCGCCGTAGGTGATGGTCTTCGGGCAGTCCAGCGGGGTGGTCGGCGAGTACTTGCCGGTCGACAGCAGGGTGGAGGCGGTGATGACCTTGAAGGTGGAGCCGGGCGCGTACTGCCCGAGCATCGCCTTGTTGTAGCCGTCGGCGGGGTTGTTGGCCACCGCGAGGATGTCACCGGTGCTCGCCTGGACCGCGACCACCGAGGCGTCCGGCCCCTCGGTCTTGACCGCCTGCTCGGCCTTGGCCTGGATGGCGGCGTCGATGGTGGTGGGCAGCGACTGCCCGGCCTTGCCCTGCGACAGCGCGTGCAGCACCGGCCCGGCCGCTCCGGTGCTGGTCTTGACCCGGATCGCCATGCTGGGGGTGCCGTGCAACTTGGTGCCGTACCGGGTGCGCAGTTGCGCGAGGACGCCGGAGAGCGACGGGTACGCGGTACCGGTCAGCGTGTTGCCCCGGCGGTCGACCACCGTCATCGGCGGGGGACTGGTGGTGGCGGCCTGAAGGGACTGGCCCTGGGTGAGGGTCGGATAGAGCACCGACGGCGTCCACTTGACCACCGGCTTGCCGGTGATGCCGTCGCGCACCACGGTCAGCGCCGAGTCGTAGGTCCATGCCGAGGTCTGTCCCGCGTAGTCGAAGGCCGCCTTCACCGAGAAGGGCACCTTCGTGCTGTCGGCCGTCGTGCCCCCGGCCGACGTGCTGCCGGCTGTCGCGCTGCCCGCAGTCGTGCCTCCGGCCGCCGGGGCCTTCTCGGTGAGGGTCAGCGACGTGGCGTGGAACTCGGTACGGAAGGCGGCCAGCCGGGTGCTCGCCTGGGAGGCGTCATCCGTCATCCCGGCCGCCTTGACCGCGTCCCCCGAAGACCAGGCCGTCAGGAAGGCGGCGGCCGCGGTGTGTACCTCGGTGGCGCTCAGCGGACCGGTCTTCACCTTCGGCGCGGCCTCGGAATGGACCGTCGGATCGGCCGACATCCCGGTGTACAGGTGATAACCGCCGTAGGCGGCCCCGCCCACCAGTACGGCGCACAATCCGCCGATGACGACACCCTTGGTCCCTCGCTGCATTTTTGGCGCCCCTCCCGGACGTGACGATCGACGCCGCCGCACCAGTAGACGAGGAGCGTGACGCGGGGGGCACTCTATGCCACAGGGCAGACCGTCAGGTCAAGAACGCATCGGCGGACAGGATGCGCACACAACCGGTACAGAACCGGGACACAGGCCGCCCGCGCCGCGCGGTGAACCGGCCCCCGTCAGCGGCCGATCCCGGCGACGACCGCCGCCATGTCGACCGTGAACTCGTTGATCGGCGCGGCGGCTCCGGTTGACGCGAGGAAGAAGCCGAACATCGCCGCCACGAAGCAGGAACCGAGGCTGAGGGACTTGGTCTTCAGCAGGAGGACCACGAAGAACCCGAAAAGCACCACAGCCGAAACCGAAAGCAGCATGGCGCACTCCTCATCGCCCGGTGGTCCCCCCACCCTGCCGCCCCCACCCCCCGCAAACCCCGACCCGGCCCCGCGACACCCCCCACAGCGGCCGAACGGAGTATCGCCTTCAGCCTCATCGACCGTTTCGACCGACGGTCGGGAGGCCGTCGGCGGGGTCAGGGGGTGAGGCCGCCCAGGGCCAGGGCGGCCACCGCCGGGGCCATGTACATCAGGGGGAAGGCGATGTGGGCGTAGCTGCGGGCGCGGATCACGGTGATGACCGCGCCGAGGAAGTACAGCACCAGCCCGATCGCGGCCGCCGCGCCGATCACCGGCACCCACAGGCCGACCACCAGACCCGCCGCGCCCGCCGCCTTGGCCGTGCCGAGCCAGGGCCACCACGACTCGGGGACCCCGTATTCGGCCATCGGCTCCACGACCCACTTGGCGCGGAAGAAGACGCAGGTGGCGGAGAAACCCGCCATGAAGGCGGCCACCAGGGCGACCACAACGTACGAGGTGGACATCGGCGAACTCCCGTTCACGACTGACTCGATCCGGTCACCCCATGGACGCCCCCGCCCCAGGAAAACGTGACATCGCCCATGCGCGGCGGGGACCGGTCCCGGCCGGCGCCGGTACCGTGCGCCCGTTGTCACTGCTCCGGAGACGCACGAAAGGTGGCGGGCCGATGGTGAGGGGATTCGGGCGACTCGGTGGGCGCGGTCCGATGGACGAGTTGCGGCTGGGCGACGAGAAGAACCGGGTGGGGCAGGTCGACAAGGCCATGGCCGCCTACCGGCGAGCCATGGACTCCGGGCATCCCGAGGCCGCTCCCGCAGCCGCGATCAAGCTGGGGATCATCCGCAAGTACCAGGGCGACCTGCCCGGGGCCATCGCCGCGTACCGTGTCGGGTGGGCGTCACGGCACCCGGAGAAGGCGCCGACCGCCGCGTTCCTGCTCGGCGGTGTGCTCAACGCCGTCGGAGACCACCGCGCGGCGGCCGAGGCGTACGAGTTCGTGATCCGCTCCGGCGGGGAGCGGGCGCCCGGCGCGATGCTGTCGCTCGGCGAGATGCGGCAGTACGACGAGAACCGGCCGGACTCGGCCGAAGCGCTCTACGAGCGTGCCGCCGACTCCGGCCATCCCGACGTGGCTCCCAAGGCCATGTGCAGCCTGGGCGCGTTGCACGCGGAGCAGGGCGATCCCGACAGGGCGAGGGCGTGGTACCAGCGGGCGGTCGACGCCGACCACCCGCAGGCCTCCCCGCAGGCCCGCCGCTCGCTGCGGGACCTGTCGGGCTCCGGGGAGGAGCCGGAAGGTGAGTCCCTGGCCGGCAGCCGCCCGGCGGAAGGGGTGACGGACACCCTGTGCCTGCTGCTCCTGGACGCGGACGGGGACACCTACGGGCTGTGGTTCGAGGACGTGGCGATCGGCGACCGCGTCTGCGGGGACACGGACGAGTTGCGCAAGATCCTCTACGCCAACCGCCTCCACTCCCTGTGGAAAGCCGGCTTCCAGTCCGGCCCCTCAGGCGACGGCGGCTACCGCATCACCTTCCACCCCGGACGCTAAGGGCTTGTCTTGCGGATCTTGGCGGGCTCGCGACGCCTGGCACGGCACCTCGCGGCGTTGCCGAAACGCCCCGATAAAACCACTATCGGGGCGCTCCGGCGCCTTGCGAGCCACCGCGCCAGACGCCGCTCCCTGATCCACCAAGATCCACAAGACAAGCCCTAGATCCAGGTGTCCAGCCACATCCGGTTGCGCCAGGCGTCGAAGTGCCCGCCCTGGCCAGGCCATGAGGCGCTGGCCAGGGCGTTCGGACGCGGTGGCGGGCCGTCGGCCCTCCTGGGCCGCCTGTGGGCCGTGATCATGGTCCGAAGAGGTCGTCAATGGCCTTCCGGGTGCGCATTTCACTGCTTGGCATCAGGTGGGTGTACGTCCGCAGGGTGAAGCCCGGGTCCGCGTGCCCGAGGTACGCGCTCAGTGCCTTGATGTTCTCCCCGGCGTCGAGCAACACCGAGGCGTAGAAGTGCCGCAGCGCATGCATGCCGTGTTCCCGCGCGGCAGCGAACCGCTCTCCATCCTCGGGCGCGTCGATGATGCCGACGGTCGCGAGGGCAGGCTTCCATAGGCGATCGTTGAAGTGACTGGAGCGAATGTAAGTACCGGTCGGCCCGGAAAGGTACAGCCGCTTGGTGACCGGCTCGCCGTCCGGTGTCCGCCACGGCAGAGTCACGGTGACCGGGGGGAAGATCGCAACGTGAGCCCGGATGGCGGAGGATACATACGCAGCCAATGGCACCGCCCGCGCCTTTCCTCCCTTCGGTGGGGCGAACACGAACTCCCCGCGGATGCGCTTGATCTGGTGGCTGATGTTCAGCCAGCCGGTGACATCGTCCACCTCGTCCTCTGAGAGTCCGAAGATCTCGCCTTGACGCAGCCCGCAGCCTCCACCGACGTCCACAGAGAGCTGGTACCTACCGGGGAGCGCAGCACGGACGGCGAAGACCTGCTCGGAGGACCAGGGTCTGACCCGGGGAGAGCTCGCTTTGGGGACCTGCACCGACCGGGCCCGACAGGGGTTCCGAGTCAACAGGTCATCGTCCACGGCGGCCGAGAGCACAGCCGACACCGTGGCGACAACGATCCGCCGGTGTGACTCGGTGGGGAGCGCCCACTTGAGGTCGCCCAGCCAGTCGCGGATGGGCTCGCGCTTGAACGACCCCAGCGGGCGGGACCCGATGTACGGGTAGGCGTGCAGCCGCAGACGTCGTTCGGCAGCCTGGCTGCTGTTGAGTTCGCCCTGGTGCGCCTTCACCCAGCGGTCGGCGTACTGCTTGAACGTGGTCTTGCCGGCCGTCGGGTCGATGAACTGCCCCCGCGACATGTCCACCTCGGTCGCGCGGAGCCACTGTTCGGCGAGGCGGCGCTGCCGGTCGGGGAAGCTCTTGGCTTCTCGGTGCCGTCGGGCCCGATGTACCGGGCCCGGTAGCGCATGCCGACGCCGTGGCGGTCTGTCTTGACGCGGACTTCCTTGCCGTCGTCGGTCTTCTCAGTCTTGTACCAGCAGTCTTGGATGTGGCCCGCCATGCGGCGCCGCTGTCCTTTCGGTGCGCGGGCATGGGGAGAGCCGGGGACGACGGTCGTCGTCCCCGGCCCGTGGTGGTGGTGTGTTTCTACGCGGCGTCGGCGGTCTGCTGGGTGGTGATCCAGTCGTGGACGGCGGTGGGGTCGTAGCGCAGGTGCTTGCCGATGCGGAAGGCGGGCGGGCCGGTGCGCTTCTTGCGCCAGGCGTAGAGGGTTTTGAGGGGGACAGCCAGGATGTCGGCGAGGTCGTCGGGGGTGAGGTAGCGGGCGCAGCAGGAGTTCTCCGCATTAGGCAAGACCCGCGGCAACGGCCGCGGGCGAGCCCACCCAGCCATCCGCGCCACGCCAGACTGCCGCGATGCCATGGTGCTCAAGCAGCCGCTCGTAGACATCTCCGATGTCCTCAGAGAACAACGCCAGCCTCTTCGGCTGGGCATCAGGCGAGTAGAGGCAAAAAGCGTACGTGGCCAACTGGCCGATTGCCTCTCGCACAGCGCTGGTGACATTGCCTCGCCGCACGAACTTGGCCTCCGCCAACCAGTGAACCCCATCTTTGACGATCACCATGTCCCGCGGGTGGACGTTGGTTCCTACCTCAATTTTCTGGCCAATGAGGTGCCGTCCGTACTCGGAGACGAGCGTTTCGTGGCTGCGGCTCTTTCGCAGCCTTCGGGCGCTGACGACCTGCACGTACTCTTCATCGCTTTTCGGCGCGAAGTGAAGAAGGGCATCAGAGACCCCGACTTGCGGCTTCTCTTGAACGGTGACGATGGTGTCGCGAGTCGTGCGGCGAACCTCCTCGCGAATGGCAAGGGCGTCCTGGTACAAGGAGATCATCCGCTCCAAGTCGGCCCGAAGGACCTCCTCGTTGGGCATCGCGGCAACCTCATATGTGATCGCCAACAAGTTGCCTGCCTCGTAAGACCGAGGCAAGCCCGCCCGCCCCCCGAGGTCAATGGTTGCGCCCAGTCCGGTGCAAGATTCATCGGGAAGGGCATCTCGAATAGCGCCGGCCTCAGCCTTGAGTCGCTTTCGAGCTTCGCGAGCTCCCAGTGCGTCCGTGATCTCGGTAACGCCATGGTTCAGGCTGAGCGCCACGGTCTTGCTGTCCTCGGCAAGAAGGTAGACGAGATACATGCCCCGCCTCGCCGAAGTTGTCTCATCAGGGTCGAAGAAGGCAACCCAGGGGCAAGCCGCGGTGTTGCCGTTACCGGCGCTTCCCTTCACGAGGTATCCAGCAGGCACCAGGTGGCCGATAACTGAAGGCGCTGAGCGAATGAGCTTCGCGGTGGGACTGCTGACGCTGGCTGACCGGTCGAAGTTGGTGCAAGCGTCGTAAAGGAATGAGCGCAAGGTCATGATCATATGATAATCAGCGACACTGACACTGCTTCCTCTGACGCAACCTGCGCGCCCCCACGGGGCCTGTCTCGTCGCGCCCACAGCTATGCCGCCGGCCTCGGCTCGCGACCTCCTGGGCCCGGCGACACCGTCCGGCACACGCCCCCGGACCATGTACCGACAGCGGCTCGCTCATTAGCGAGCCGCCGGCACGAACCCGCAGGTCAGAACCCCGCCTCCACCACATTGGCCGAGCGGCTTCTAAGCACTTGGCTTGTGCGCGGCGCACACCGTGACCACCATCGGGCCGTCTCTGGGCCGTTTCTGGGCCGTCCGGAGGCGGCCAACGGTCACCAATAACGACCGCCAACGACGACGGAGGGGCACCCACCGAGTGGATGCCCCGCCGCCAACTGCCCAGCTAGATCCAGGTATCGAGCCACATCCGGTTGCGCCAGGCGTCGATGGGGATGGTCATGCCGGTGTACAGGGGGAAGAAGTAGATGAAGTTCCAGACGATGAGCAGGACCAGGGTGCCGACGCCGACGACGCCCCACATGCGGCGGCGCTCCGTCGCCCCGCGGCGGCCCAGCGCGGCGCCCAGCATCATGGCCAGCGCCAGACACAGGAACGGGACGAACACCACCGCGTAGAACAGGAAGATCGTGCGCTGCTGGTAGTTGAACCACGGCAGATAACCCGCCGCCACCCCGCACAGGATCGCCCCGGCCCGCCAGTCACGCCGCATCGCCCAGCGGTAGAGCAGGTACAGCAGCGCGAAGCACGCCGACCACCACAACAGCGGCGTACCCAGCGCCAGTACCTCCCGCGCGCAGCCGCCCGCGGCCGTGCAGCCGCTCTGGCCGGTCTTGGGGGACTCGTAGAAGTAGGAGACCGGACGGCCCAGGACCAGCCAGCTCCACGGGTTGGACTGGTAGGTGTGCGGCTGGGTGAGGTTGACGTTGAAGTCGTAGACCTGGTGCTGGTAGTGCCACAGGCTGCGCAACGGCGCCGGGATCCACGACCAGGTGCCGCCGCGGCCGTCCGCCCAGTGCCGGAAGTAGCCCTTGTCCGTGGCGAACCAGCCGCTCCAGGACGCCAGATACGTCGCCACCGCGACCGGGATCAGCGACAGGAACGCCGGGAAGACGTCCCGCGCGAGCGTCGAGACATAGGCCCGCGGTGCCCCCGCGACCCGCCGCGCCCCGGCGTCCCACAGCACCGTCATCACGCCGAACGCCGCCAGATAGAACAGCCCGTTCCACTTCGACGCGCACGCCAGTCCCAGCAGCACCCCGGCCGCCAGCCGCCAGGGACGCCACCCCAGCGTGGTGCCCGCCCCGACCGCCGCGTCGGGCCCGCCGTCCGGCGGCAGCGCCGCCGCCAGCCGGGCCCGCGCCCGGTCCCGGTCGACCAGCAGGCGCCGAACGCGGCCAGCACCCAGAACATCACGATGAGGTCCAGCAGCGAGGTGCGGCTCATCACGAACTCGCAGCCCGTCCACCGCCATCAGACCGCCGGCCAGGCAGCCCAGCGCGGTGGACCGCAGCAGCCGCCGCCCGATCCGGCACAGCATCAGCACCGCCAGCGACCCCAGCAGCGCGACCATGAACCGCCAGCCGAACGGGTTGAGCCCGAAGGCCCACTCGCCCAGCGAGATCATCCACTTGCCGACCGGCGGGTGCACCACGTACGAGGGGTCCGCGCTCAGCGGGATCCGCTGCGGGTGCTGGAGGATCACGGTGTTGGCGTTGTCCGGCCAGGTGCCCTCGTAGCCGAGGTGCAGCAGTGACCAGGCGTCCTTGGCGTAGTACGTCTCGTCGAATATCACCGCGCGCGGTGAACCCAGGTGCCAGAACCGCAGGACCCCGGCGAAGGCGGCCACCAGCAGCGGACCGAGCCACCCCGACCAGCGGGCCGCCCGCCGTGCCCCGTCCCGGTCCAGGCCGAACGCCCCCCACATCCGCATGCCCGGCTCAGGGAAGGGGACGTCCAGCCGGTCGCGTGCGGAGGCGTGCGGCCGCCGGACGTGCCCGAAGCGGCGCAGCCGCAGCTCCCAGGCGGTCGGCGTTCCCGGGTCGTGCGGTGCGCCGGGGGCGGTCGCTCCGTACGCGGCGTCGGTCGCGGTCTCACTCGTCACCGGCCCATCGTAGGGAAGGCTCGCGGGCGTCGGCCGGGCACCGCCGGTTCCCACCGGGATTTCCGCCCGCCAAACGCCCGCCCAACGCTCGCCCAACGGCCCCCTGCGGCCCCTCGCCCCCCGCACTCCCCGGCCCCCTGCGGTCCCCTCACCCCCCCGCACTCCCCGGTCCCCGCGGGCCCCCGCGACCGCCGCCGTCCGTGGCGGATCGGCGGACAGGGGAGACTGGGCCCGTGACTGGAGTACTCGTACTGGCCGGAACCCCCATCGGCGACCCCTCGGACGCCTCGCCGCGGCTGGCGGCCGAACTCGCCGCCGCCGACGTCGTCGCCGCGGAGGACACCCGCCGGCTGCGGCGGCTGACCTCAGGCGCTCGACGTGACGCCCGCCGGGCGGATCGTGTCGTACTTCGAGGGCAACGAGAGCGCCCGTACCCCCGAACTGGTCGAGGCGCTGGCGGGCGGCGACCGGGTGCTGCTGGTGACCGACGCGGGCATGCCGTCGGTCTCCGACCCCGGCTACCGGCTGGTCGCCGCCTGCGTGGAGCGGGACATCCACGTCACCGCCGTCCCCGGACCCTCCGCGGTGCTCACCGCGCTCGCGGTCTCCGGGCTGCCGGTCGACCGGTTCTGCTTCGAGGGCTTCCTGCCGCGCAAGGCGGGGGAGCGGCTGTCCAGGCTGCGGGAGGTCGCCGAGGACCGCCGCACCCTGGTCTACTTCGAGGCCCCGCACCGCATCGCCGACACCCTCGCCGCGATGGCCGAGGCGTTCGGTCAGGAGCGGCGGGCCGCCGTGTGCCGGGAGCTGACCAAGACCTACGAGGAGGTCAAGCGCGGTGCGCTCGGCGAACTCGCGGTCTGGGCGGCCGAGGGGGTACGCGGCGAGATCACGGTGGTGGTCGAGGGCGCGCCGCCCGCCGCACCCCAGGACCTCGGGCCGCAGGAGCTGGCCCGGCTGGTCGCGGTGCGTGAGGAGGCGGGTGAGCGGCGCAAGGAGGCGATCGCCGCGGTCGCGGTGGCGGCCGGACTGCCCAAGCGGGAGGTCTTCGACGCCGTGGTGGCCGCCAAGAGCGCCCGCTGACGCTCCGGCGTACCCCCGGCGCGTGCCACAAGCGGGGGTAAAGGGCTGTCGTGGAACACCCCGGGTGATCCGGGCGCAGACCACAATCACCCCAAAAGTGGCCCAAGAGCTGGATTCCCCTGCTGCGGTCCGGCCGCCGGAGGCGTTCGCTGGTAGTGGAAGACCCGCTCCGGACACCTGGTCCGGAGGGCACCAGGAGCTGCCATGAGCGACACCTTCGGCAATCCGCGCGCCTCAACCCCCGGTCCGGCGTCGGCCGGCACCGTCCACGAGGCGTACTCCTTCGCGTGCATGAAGTGCGGGCACGGCTGGGAGCAGTCGTACGAGATAAGCACCACACCGACGAGCACGGGCACACCCGGGTCGTCTACCACGTGGACGACCGCGGCGGTGCCCTCGCCGCTGACCCGGCCGTCCTGCCCGAACTGCGACGGCCACCTCGTGCGGATCATGCGGTCCGGCCGGGTCTCGTCGGCCCGCTGGGGAGGCCTGGCACGGCCCGCGGCCCCGCCGCCGCCCGTCGCCAAGGGCCAGCTGCCCGCGGTGGAGTCGCTGTTCGCGCCGGTCACCGACCTCGATCCGCCCCCGCAGCGAGCGGGCGGTGAAGCCGGGCCGACGCGAGCGGCGAGACGCGGCCGGCCCAGCGCCACCACTGGCTGGCCGACCTCATCGCGCACTTCCACCGCAGGCCCGACGGGCACGGCACCCCGCGCGACCACGCGGCCTGAGCCGGCGCGGCGGCCACCCGCGGGCCGCCCGACGCACGCCATGGCGTGGCTCGTAGACTCCACGCCATGGCGGCCACCCCATCCCCCGCACCCGACAAGAGCGCGGCTCCACCGCTGCCGGAGCCGCTCGCGGTGCCGGTGGCCGACTCGCACACCCACCTGGACATGCAGTCCGGCACCGTCGAAGAGGCATTGGCCAAGGCCGCCTCGGTCGGGGTGACGACGCTCGTCCAGGTCGGCTGCGACCTCGCAGGATCACGCTGGGCGGCCGAGACGGCCGCCCGCCACGACGCCGTCCACGCCACCGTCGCCCTGCACCCCAACGAGGCGCCGCGCATCGTGCACGGCGACCCCGACGGCTGGTCCCGGCAGGGCGCCCGCAAGCCCGGCGGGATGGAGGCGCTGGACTTCGCGCTGGACGAGATCGCCGCGCTCGCCGAGCTTCCGCAGGTCCGCGGCATCGGCGAGACCGGACTGGACTACTTCCGCACCGGGGAAGAGGGCGTCGAGGCGCAGACCTACTCCTTCCGGCGGCACATCGACATCGCGAAGCGGTCCGGCAAGGCGCTCGTCATCCACGACCGCGACGCGCACGCCGACGTGCTGCGGGTCCTGCGGGAGGAGGGCCCGCCGCCGGTCGTGGTCTTCCACTGCTACTCGGGCGACGCCGAGATGGCGAGGGTGTGCGCGGACGCTGGGTACCACATGTCCTTCGCGGGCAACGTCACCTTCAAGAACGCCGTACCGCTGCGCGAGGCGCTCGCCGTGGCACCGGCGCAGCTGCTGCTGGTGGAGACCGACGCGCCGTTCCTGACCCCGGCGCCCTACCGCGGCCGGCCCAACGCGCCCTACCTCATCCCGGTCACACTGCGGGCGATGGCGCAGGTCAGGGGGGTCGACGTGGACGAGCTGGGCGCGGCGGTGGCGGCGAACACGGCCCGGGTCTTCGGCTACTGACGTCACTGGTCCGGCGGCGCACGGCGCACAACGTTGTCACGAACGATGCGCGTCCGATACGTGGCGAATTGTCACGATCTCGCTAGGGTCGTTGTCGTGAACACCATGAACCGTGGAACCACGAGTGGCCTCGCGCGTGCTGTGGCGGTGGCGTTCCTGGCCTGTTGTGCCACCTGCGCGGCGGCCCCCGCCCCCGACCGGGCCGTCAGCGCCGACCGGCTCGACTGGGTCGGCCTGGCGCTCTGCGAGGCGGGCGGCCGTCCGCACGCCATCGACCCGTCCGGCACCTACGGCGGGCTCTACCAGTTCGACCTGCGCACCTGGCACGCCCTCGGCGGACACGGCCGTCCACAGGACGCCCCGGCCGCCGAGCAGACCCGGCGCGCCAAGCGCCTGTTCCTGCGGCGCGGCACCCAACCGTGGCCGGCGTGCGGCGTGCGGCTGCTGCGCTGAGACCCGGCCGGTACGAGGCGGTCGCCGGACTTCCGTAGGCTTACCGGGTGAGCAGCACCCCCTTCACCGAACCCGGCGCGCTGCTGGGACCCGCCGACATCCGCGAACTCGCGGCCGCGCTGGGCGTACGCCCCACCAAGCAGCTCGGCCAGAACTTCGTCATCGACGCCAACACCGTGCGGCGCATCGTGCGCACCGCGCAGGTGGGCGACGACGACGTGGTCGTGGAGGTCGGTCCGGGTCTCGGCTCGCTGACGCTCGCCCTGCTGGAGACCGCGCGTCAGGTCGTCGCCGTCGAGATCGACCCGGTGCTCGCCGCCGCGCTGCCGGCCACCGTGGCCGCCCGGCTGCCGCGGCGCGCCGACCGCTTCGCGCTGGTGCACAGCGACGCGATGCGGGTGACAGAACTGCCAGGACCCGCGCCGACCGCGATGGTGGCCAACCTCCCCTACAACGTGGCCGTCCCCGTGCTGCTGCACATGCTCGCCACCTTCCCCACGGTGCGCCGCACGCTGGTGATGGTGCAGTCGGAGGTCGCCGACCGGCTCGCCGCCCCGCCCGGCTCCAAGGTCTACGGGGTCCCGTCGGTCAAGGCCGCCTGGTACGCGGACGTGCGCCGCGCGGGCGCGATCGGCCGCAACGTCTTCTGGCCGGCGCCCAACGTCGACTCCGGACTGGTCTCGCTGGTCCGCCGCGCCGAACCACCGGCGACCACCGCGACCCGCCGGCAGGTCTTCGCCGTCGTCGACGCCGCCTTCGCCCAGCGCCGCAAGACGCTGCGCGCCGCGCTGTCCGGCTGGGCGGGCTCCGCCGCCGCGGCCGAGGCCGCGCTGACCGCCGCCGGGATCTCACCGCAGGCCCGCGGCGAGTCCCTGACCGTCGAGGAGTTCGCGCGGATCGCGGAGCACACGCCGCCCGCAGAAGCAGGAGCCCGTTGATGACCGCCGAAGCCTCCCCCGTCCCGTCCGCCACCCGCGCGCCGGTCACCGTCCGGGTGCCCGCGAAGGTCAACGTGCAGCTCGCGGTGGGCGGTTCGCGCCCCGACGGCTTCCACGACCTGGCGAACGTCTTCCTCGCCGTCGGCCTGCACGACGAGGTCACCGCGACGCCCGCGGACTCCCTGCGGATCACCGTGTCCGGGCCGGACGCCGCCCAAGTGCCGCTGGACCGCGGCAACCTGGCCGCCCGAGCCGCCCTCGCGCTGGCCCAGCGGTACGGCAGCGAGCGCGGACGTCCACCTGCACATCGACAAGGACATCCCGGTGGCCGGCGGCATGGCGGGCGGCAGCGCGGACGCCGCCGGCGCCCTGCTGGCCTGCGACACACTGTGGGGCACCGGTGCCTCGCGGGACGAACTCCTGGAGATCTGCGCGGAGTTGGGCAGCGACGTGCCGTTCAGCCTGGTCGGCGGCGCCGCACTGGGCCGCGGCCGCGGGGAGTTGCTGGAACCGCTGGAGATCGGCGGCACCTTCCACTGGGTCTTCGCGGTCGCCGACGGCGGACTGTCCACCCCGGACGTCTACCGCGAGTGCGACCGGCTGCGCGAGGAGAGCGGCACCGGCTCCACCGTCGCCGACGTGCCCGACCCGCAGCCCTCGCCGGCCCTGCTGGCGGCGCTGCGCTCCGGGGACGCCGCCGCCCTCGCCGCGACCCTCGCCAACGACCTCCAGGCCGCCGCGATCTCGCTGCGCCCCTCGCTCGCCGCGACGCTGAGCTCCGGCACGGCCGGTGGCGCGCTGGCGGCACTGGTGTCCGGATCCGGGCCGACGTGCGCCTTCCTCGCCGCGGACGCCGAAGCCGCCCGGGCGGTCGCCGGCGCCCTGCTCGCCTCGGGCACCTGCCGCGCGGTCCGCGTCACCTCGGGTCCGGTGCCGGGAGCGACCGTCATCGGCCGCTGAACGGGCGACTACGCTGGGAGACCGGCCCGGACCCGATCCCGGGACCGGGCAACCCCTGAGCGCGTCCAGCATGGAGTGATATGGCGGTCAACCTCGTCAACGTCGAGTCCATCGGCAAGGTGTACGGCACCCGCACCCTGCTCGACGGCATCTCCCTCGGCGTATCGGAGGGCGACCGCATCGGGGTCGTCGGCCGCAACGGCGACGGCAAGACGACCCTGATCCGCGTCCTGGCCAAGCTGGAGGACCCCGACCGCGGCCGCGTCACCCACGTCGGCGACCTGCGGTTCGGCGTGCTCACCCAGGCCGACTCGCTCGACCCGACGGCCACCGTGCGGCACGAGATCATCGGCGACCGCGCCGACCACGAATGGGCCGGCGACGCGAAGATCCGCGACGTGCTGACCGGACTGTTCGGCGGCCTGTCGCTGCCCGGCTTCCCCGAGGGCCTGGAGACGGTCATCGGCCCGCTGTCCGGTGGCGAGCGGCGCAGGATCGCGCTGGCCAAGCTGCTGATCGCCGAGCAGGACCTGCTGATCCTGGACGAGCCCACCAACCACCTCGACGTCGAGGGCATCGCCTGGCTCGCCGCACACCTGCGGGTCCGCCGCTCCGCGCTGGTCTGCGTCACCCACGACCGCTGGTTCCTCGACCAGGTGTGCACCCGCATGTGGGACGTGCACCGCGCGGACGTCCACGAGTACGAGGGCGGCTACTCCGACTACGTCTTCGCCCGCGCCGAGCGCGAACGCCGCGCCGCCACCGAGGAGACCAAGCGGCAGAACCTCGCCCGCAAGGAACTCGCCTGGCTGCGCCGCGGCGCCCCGGCACGCACCTCCAAGCCGCGCTTCCGCATCGAGGCCGCCAACGAACTCATCGCGGACGTGCCCCCGCCGCGGGACACCGCGGAGTTGATGAAGTTCGCCAACTCCCGCCTGGGCAAGACCGTCTTCGAACTGCACGACGTCACCATCAGCGCCGGCCCCAAGACCCTGCTGCGCCACCTGACCTGGCAGTTGGGCCCCGGCGACCGGATCGGCGTGCTCGGCGTCAACGGAGCCGGCAAGACCTCGCTGCTGCGCGCGCTCGCGGAGGCCGCCTTCTCCGACGGGGACAAGCAGCCCACCGCGGGCCGCGTCGTCGTCGGCCGGACCGTCAAGCTCGCCCACCTCTCCCAGGAGGTCGCCGAACTCGACCCGAACTGGCGGGTGCTGGAGGCCGTGGAGCGGATCCGCCAGCGCGTCGACCTCGGCAAGGGCCGGGAGATGACCGCCTCGCAGCTGTGCGAGCGCTTCGGATTCACCAAGGAGAAGCAGTGGACGCCGGTCAGCGACCTGTCCGGCGGTGAACGCCGCCGCCTGCAGATCCTGCGGCTGCTGATGGACGAGCCCAACGTGCTCTTCCTCGACGAGCCCACCAACGACCTCGACATCGAGACGCTGACCCAGCTGGAGGACCTCCTCGACGGCTGGCCCGGCTCGCTCGTCGTCATCAGCCACGACCGCTACTTCATCGAGCGCACCACCGACCGGGTCTTCGCCCTCCTCGGCGACGGCGCCCTGCGCATGCTGCCGCGCGGCGTCGACGAGTACCTGGAACGCCGCCACGCCATGCTGGAGGCGGCCACCCCCACACCGTCCCGCCCCGCGGCCGCCGCTGCCGCCGCACCCAAGTCGTCGGCCGCCGACGCCCGCGCGGCGAAGAAGGAACTCCAGCGCATCGAGCGCCAGTTGGACCGCATCGGGGCGAAGGAGACCACCCTTCACACCCGCATCGCCGACAACCCCACCGACTTCGGCGCGGTCGCCAAACTCGACGCCGAACTGCGCGCTTTGGGCGAGGAACGCGACGAGTTGGAGATGCGTTGGCTGGAACTGGCCGACGAGGCATAGCTTTACGGCCGTTGTGGCGGGGCTGCCCGGTACCGGGCAGCCCCGGCGAACGGAATGCGGGAAGCGGCGCTGCTCCTTAGGGGCCGGGCGCGAGCCGGGCGGTGCGCACGCCACCCGGTAGCGGGCACGTAACGGCAACGTCGCGGGCCGGTCTCACCGGTCGATCCGGGAAGGACCGGTTCCGCGACGTGTCCATACCCAGTGATACAAAAGGTTTTCGGCCGCCCGGGTCATCCGGGCCGTACCGCCACTCCATTTGCTCTTCACGGGGGATCAGCCATGTCGCACCCACCGCAGCCTCCCCAGCCTCCGCAGCCGTCCGGCGGCGGGGGAGAACCGGCGGCCGGGCAGCCGTCCCCCTACGCACCACCCCCGCCCGGCCAGGCACCGCAGTCCCCGCCGCCGGCCGGCCCGCCGCAGAGCTACGGCTACCCGCCCGCGCAACCGCCCGCGCAGCCGGGCCAGGGCTACGGCCACCCGCAGGCACCGCAACCGCCGCAGCAGCAGCCGGGGTACGCCTACCCGCAGCAGCCCCCGGCCCCCGGCCACAACCCGTACGCGCCGCAGCAGCCCGCCCAGGCCCCGCCGCCCCAGCAGCCGGGCGGCTGGGGCCAGCCGTCGGCCCCCGGCGGCAACCCGTACGCCTACCCCCAGCAGCAGCAACCGCAGCCCTACCCGACCGTTCCGGTGGGCTCGGCCGCGGGCGGCCGGCGGATGTCCGGGAACCGGCTCGTCACGATCATCTCGGCGGTCGTCTCGCTCGCCGTGGTGATCGGCGTCGGCATCTGGCTGGCGACCTCGGGCGGAGACACCAAGACCCAGGCCGACGGCGGCACTTCCGGCGGTAGCAGCCAGGGCACCACCGGCGGCGGAGGCGGCGGCTCGCACACCGCGCAGGGCAAGGTGCAGTGGACGGTGGCGGCACCGAAGGTCTCCAAGGCCCAGATCATCGGCAAGACGCCGGGGATGTGGTTCCAGGGCAACGACGTCATCAAGCAGTCCACGACCGAGGTGACCGCCTACGACCTGACCTCCGGCAGCCGCCACTGGTCGGTCCCCACCCCGGCCGGCCGCACCTGCGACGCCGCCGAAGGCAGCGTCAGCGACAAGATCGCGGTGCAGTACGGCATCCGCTGCGAGAACGTCATGGTCATCGACATCTCCACCGGCAAGCTGCTGTGGCACAAGCCGCTGCCCTCCAACTCCACCAGCGCCTACGAGTTCGACGACATGGACATGGCCATCAGCGGCAACACGGTCGCCATGTCCTGGGACGACCGCACGGTCTCCTTCGTGGCCACCACCGGCGCCAGCGGCTGGCACTCCGGCTCGGGCGACACCTGCCAGGACGCCGGGTTCGCCGGCGGGGCGCAGATGGTCGAGGTCTACAAGTGCGGCTTCGCCGACAGCGCGCCCTACCACGTCGCCCTCATCGACCCGGCGACCGGCAAGGCCAAGTGGACCTGGGACGCCCCCGCGGGCACCGAGGTCAGCAACGTGATCTCGGTCAACCCGGTGGTCGTCGGCATCGGCGCCGGCGGCGACGGCCTGATCACCGACATCTGGAACATCGACGGCGGCCGGCTCCAGGGCAAGATCTCGCTGGGCAAGGGCTCCGACGGGCTGACCAAGTACGACATCGACTGCCCGCCCACCCAGATGACGCCCTGCCGGGACGTCGCCGTCTCCGGCAACACCCTCTACATGGCCACCTCCGACCACCCCGGCAGCGCCGGAGCCGGTGACCTGACCAACGAGATCGCCGCGTTCGACCTGACCACCGGCACCAGCAAGTGGCTGACCAAGGACGGCGCCCAGCCCATGGACCTGGTCGGCATCGAGGGCGACTCCCTCGTGGTCTACCAGCAGACCAGCTACGAGGACCCCGGAAAGATCCTCAAGGTCAACGAGTCCACCGGCGCGATGTCCGTCTACAAGACCTTCTCCTCCGCCACCCAGGCCCAGGAGCACACCGCCTACGGGCCCGGCGTCAACAACCTCACCGAGGGCTGGCACAACGACTCCCTCGCCATGTCGCTCACCGAGATCACCGAGTCCGGCAGCTACCCCGACCTGCTGACCGTCCTGCACTGACACCCCGCTTCCGGCGACCTGCCTCCGGCAGCCGAACCGGAATGCCGCCCGACGGCCCCCGCACACCACGGTGTGCGGGGGCCGCTCGCGTATTTATGGCCGTCCTTCGGACCTGATGCGTACCGATCCGGCCTGTTTCGCGTATGAAGCGGCTGGGAAGGGAGGGGGATTCGGAATCGGGGGATGCTTCTGGGCGGGAAGCAGCACAGGATGTCGAACAAGCGTGTAGTTTCCGGCTAGACCCGGGCCGTCGGGGGACGGCGAATCAGACCGGGCCGGCCGCGCTACGTCATGAGGGGGCACGCGCGTGGATCCGGTGAGACCGGGGGCCGTTCCGCCCAGGGGTGAATGGGGGAAGGCCCAGATGGGCGTACGGCTCGTGGTGGTCGACGACCACCGGCTGCTCGCGGAGGCACTGGCCTCGGCCCTGAAGCTGCGCGGCCACCGGGTGCTGGCGGCGGGCGCGCCGAGCGCCGGCGCGGCCGATCTGGTCATCAACCGCGCCCCCGAGGTGTGCCTGCTGGGCACCGCCTCGCCCGCCGAACCCGGCGTCTTCGACCCGGTCGTCCGCATCAAACGCGAGCGGCCCGCGGTGGCCGTGGTGGTGCTCGGGCCGGTGCCCAGCCCGCGGGGGATCGCGGCGGCCTTCGCGGCCGGGGCATCGGGCTACGTACGGCACGACGAGCGCATCGAAGGCGTGGAGCGGGCGATGGCCAAGGCGCGGTCCGGTGAGGTGGCGATCGCTCCCGGACTGCTGCAGGGGGCGTTCGCCGAACTGCTCAACCCCGCGGCCCAGCCGGACGACGAGGGGAGCCGGCTGCTTCAGATGCTCACGCCGCGTGAGCTGGAAGTCCTGGTGAGGGTGGCCGAGGGGGAGGACACCCGGCTGATCGCGGCGGGGATGGGCATCGCGGCGAGTACCGCTCGCACGCATGTGCAGCGGGTTCTGATGAAGCTCGGGGTGGGGTCGCGGCTGGAGGCGGCGGCGCTTGCCGCGCGTACCGGGCTGCTGGACCGGGCCGCGGCGGGGATTCTTCAGCAGCCGCATCCTGGGTGAGCGCTTCTTTGACGGTTGCCCCTCGTGGGTGGGGCGGGGGCGTGCCGGGGTGGGTCCTTGTGGACCGCATATTTTTGAGCCCCGCCGAACCTGACATGCCCTGCCTGGTCGACCACGGGGCTCACAAATACACGTAAGTGTCCACAAGAACCCACCCCGGCACGCCCCCTTCCGCCTCCTGTTGCCTTCTCCTTCTGCCTCCCGGTGCCTCCTCGTTTCGCTTCCCGTTGCCTCCTGTCGGGCTGGGCGGTCCGGCTCGGCCAAGAGCGAACACGTTCTGTTGCTCTCGCCCTACGGGCTGCTCCCTTGGCCATGTCGCGGCGCAGGCCCGCGCAGCGTCCCGGCATTGACGGGACTGTTGGCTTGTGGTTCATTGTGTTCGGTTATGTTGGGCAGCTGGAGTGTATGGATGTGTGAGGAGCCCACGGGGTGAAGAAGACGACGACCCGGCTCGCCGATGGTCGCGAACTGGTGCACTACGACTCACGCGACGACGTGGTACGCGACGCCGTCGACCAGCGCCCGCTCGATCTCACCACCACGGCCACCGAGATCCGTCACGACCCGCTGCTCGGGGACTGGGTCGCCGTCGCCTCGCACCGCCAGGGCCGCACCTACCACCCGCCCGCCGACGAGTGCCCGCTGTGCCCCTCCCGTGACGGAAAGCTCACCGAGATACCGTCCGACGACTACGACGTCGTCGTCTTCGAGAACCGCTTCCCCTCGCTGACCGGTGCCCCGGGGCCCGGGCGGGCCGCGGACCGAAGAGGGCTGTTCACCCATCGGCCGGGGGCCGGGCGCTGCGAGGTCGTCTGCTTCACCTCCGACCACGACGCCTCCTTCGCCGACCTCACCCCGGCGCAGGCCGCGCTCGTCCTGGAGGCCTGGACCGACCGCACCGCCGAGTTGTCCCAGCTCCCCGGCGTGGAACAGGTCTTCTGCTTCGAGAACCGCGGCCGGGAGATCGGTGTCACCCTCGACCACTCGCACGGCCAGATCTACGCCTACCCCTTCGTCACCCCCCGCACCGAACGCATGCTCGACTCGCTCGCCGCCCACCGGGAACGCACCGGCGGCAACCTCTTCGACGACGTCCTGGCCGCCGAACGCGAAGCGGGCACCCGGGTGGTCATCGAAGGCGAACACTGGACCGCCTTCGTCCCGCACGCCGCCCACTGGCCCTACGAGGTCCACCTCTACCCCAACCGGCGGGTGCCCGACCTGCCCGCCCTCGACGACGCCGCCCGCGCCGAGTTCCCGCACGTCTACCTGGAACTCCTGCGCCGCTTCGACCGGATATTCGGCACCGGGGAACCACCCACCCCCTACATCGCCGCCTGGCACCAGGCCCCCGCCCGCCACCCGCTGCGCCCCGGCTTCGGCCTGCATCTCGAGCTTTTCACCATCCGCCGCACTTCCGGCAAGCTGAAGTTCCTCGCGGGTTCGGAGTCCGGCATGAATGTGTTCATCAACGACGTCCCGCCCGAGAGCGCGGCCGCCCGGCTACGGGAGATCGCCACTCCCGGATTCCACGGCACCCCGCCGACCCGGTGACCGGCCGGTCACCCCGGGACGCGGCATGATGAACGACGGAAAGGCGACAAGCCAGTGAGCAGCACCAGCAGCGCGCACCGCGCGGACGGCAACGGCGGCACCGACACCCGAGGCGGCGGGCCCAGGAAACTCCTGGTCACCGGCGGAGCCGGGTACGTCGGAGGGGTCGTGGCCGCCCACCTGCTGGAAGCGGGACACCAGGTCACCGTGCTGGACGACCTGTCCACCGGCCACCGCGAAGGCGTCCCCGCCGCGGCCACCTTCGTCGAAGGCCGCATCCAGGACGCCGCCGACCTGCTCGACCCGTCCTACGACGCCGTCCTGCACTTCGCCGCCTGCTCCCAGGTCGGAGAGTCCGTCACCGACCCGGAGAAGTACTGGCGCAACAACGTCGCCGGGACCATCGAACTGCTGGCAGCCATGCGCGCCGCACAGGTGCGCACCCTCGTCTTCTCCTCCACCGCCGCCACCTACGGCGAGCCGGACCGCGTCCCCATCACCGAGGACCAGCCGACGCTGCCCACCAACCCGTACGGCGCCACCAAACTCGCCGTCGACCACATGATCAGCGCGCGAGAGCGCCGCCCACGGCCTGGCGGCCGTCTCACTGCGCTACTTCAACGTCGCCGGAGCCTATGAGGCGCGCAACGGCACCTTCCACGGCGAACGCCACGACCCCGAGTCCCATCTGATCCCCCTCGTGCTCCAAGTCGCCCGCGGCAAGCGCGAGTCGATCCTCGTCTACGGCGACGACTACCCCACCCCGGACGGCACCTGCGTCCGCGACTACATCCACGTCGCCGACCTGGCCGACGCCCACCTGCTGTCCCTCGCCGCGGCACGCCCCGGCCAGCACCTCATCTGCAACCTCGGCAACGGCAACGGCTTCTCCGTGCGCGAGGTCATCGAGACCGTGCGCGAGGTCACCGGCCACCCGATCCCGCAGACCGCGGCCCCCAGGCGCGCCGGCGACCCCGCGGTGCTCGTCGCCTCCGCCGAGCGGGCCCGCACCCGCCTCGGCTGGAAGCCGGCCCGCGCCGACCTCACCTCGATCGTCCGCGACGCCTGGAAGTTCGAGCAGACCAAGGACTTCACGTCACAGGAGGAGAACGGACAGTGACCGCCGACGGGTTCCAGAGGACCTACGGATTCACTCCCGAGGGGGTATGGGCCGCTCCCGGCAGGGTCAACCTCATCGGCGAGCACACCGACTACAACGACGGCTTCGTCCTGCCGTTCGCCATCAGCCAGACCACCGTCGCCGCCGTCGCCCGCCGCGAGGACGGGCTCCTGCGCCTGCACTCCAGCGACGACCCCTCCGGCCGCACCACCGAACTGCGGCTGGATGACCTCGAACCCGGCTCCCTCGACGACTGGAGCGCCTACCCGGCCGGAGCCGTGTGGGCGCTGCGCGACGCGGGCCACCGGATCACCGGCGCCGACATCCACTACGACAGCACCATCCCCATCGCCGCCGGGCTCTCCTCCTCCCACGCCCTGGAGGTCGTCACCACCCTCGCGCTGTCCGACCTGTTCGGACTGCGGCTGCAAGCGTGGCGGCTGGTCCGGCTGTGCCAGCGCGCCGAGAACGTCTTCGTCGGCGCGCCCACCGGGATCATGGACCAGACGGCCTCCGCCTGCTGCACCGAGGGCCACGCCCTCCACCTCGACACCCGCGACCTGTCGCAACGGCAGATCCCCTTCGACCTCCACGACGCCGGACTGCGCCTGCTCGTCGTCGACACCCGCGTCAAACACGCCAACAGCGACGGTGCCTACGGGGAGCGCCGCCGCGGCTGCGAGGCGGGCGCCGCGGCCCTCGCCGTGCCCGCCCTGCGCGACATCGCCTACGAGGAACTGGACGCCGCCCTCGCCCGGCTGCGCGACCAGGGCGTGGGGGAGGACATCCAGCGCCTGGTCCGCCACATCGTCACCGAGAACCGCCGCGTCGAACAGGTCGTCGCCCACCTCGAAGCCGGTGACCCCCGCGCCATCGGCCCGCTGCTGTGCGCCGGGCACGCCTCACTGCGCGACGACTTCAAGGTCTCCTGCGCGGAACTCGACCTCGTCGTCGACACCGCCTACGGCGCTGGGGCGATCGGGGCCCGGATGACCGGTGGCGGCTTCGGCGGCTCCGCGATCGTGCTCGTGGAGGACGGCGCAGCGGAGAAGGTCACCGAGGCGGTCACCGCGGCCTTCGCCTCGGCCGGCCACACCGCCCCGCGCGTCTTTCCCGCCACCCCGAGCGCCGGAGCACGCCGGCTGGCATGAGGCCCTCGCCGCCCGCCGCCCGCCGCCCGCCGCCCGCCGCCCGCCGCCCGCCGGGGCACGGCGGCGCGCAGGCCAGGGTGGCGCGCAGGCGCGAAGGCGCCAGGGTCGCCCGGTGGGGCGCGCGAACGCCCGTACGAGCGGCTTGGCGGAGCGCGGGAACGGCGTACGTCCGGCCGACGCGCTCCCCTCGCGCGCGGATGTGCCCCAACTCCAAGTGACCTGAGGTACGTCCGAGTTCGGTATTCCGGCACCGATTGTCCTCGGTTCGCCCTAGGCTTTCTCGCAACGTTCCGGTGGGGGCCGGAGCAGACCATGGGGCGAAAGAGCGGGTAGGGGAACCCGAGGACGGGTAACAAGCAACCCACGGCGGGATGTCGTGCGGCTGAGGGCACCCGACCGGGCTCGACACGTACCCACGAATCGTCCGCCACCCGCCACAGGGGGAGTGTGATCGCGTGGCCCGGATCCGCGTACTGGTGGTCGACGACCACCGCATCTTCGCCGAGTCGCTCGCCGCCGCGCTCGCGGCCGAGCCGGACGTCGACGTCTCAGCCGCGGGCAGCGCACCCGCGGCCCAACGCTGCCTGGACCGCGGCGCAGCCGAAGGCAGACGCTACGACGTCATGCTGGTCGACGCCGACCTCGGCGTCCTGGCCCATGTGCCCGCGCCGCGCACCCCGGAGGCCCAGGCGGCCGCCCTGCCCCGGATAGCAGCCGCCACCCCGGCGGAGGTCCCGGTGGACGGCATCGCGCTGGTCGAACGGGTCCGCAGCGCCCACCCCACCACCCGCACCGTCGTGCTCGCCGAACGCGACGACGCGCGCCGAGCCGCCCGCGCCCTCCAGACCGGGGCGTCCGGCTGGGTCGCCAAGGACAGCTCACTGTCCCGGCTGCTCGCCGTCATCCGGGGAGTGCTGCGCGACGAGACCCACCTGCCGCCGGCCCTGCTGACCGGAGTGCTGCGCGAACTGACGGCCGCGCGCCGCCACCGCACCGAGAGCGAACGGCTCGTCGAATCGCTGACCCCGCGCGAGCAGGAGGTCCTGCGCTGCATGGTCGCCGGCCTCGGCCGCAAGGCGGTCGCCGAACGGCTCTACCTCTCCCCGCACACCGTCCGCACCCACATGCAGAACGTGCTGGGCAAGCTGGGAGTGCACTCCACCCTGGCCGCCGTCGCACTGGCCCGGCGCGCCGGCGTCGGCCCCGTGGACCTCGCCATCACCAGCACCAGCACGCCCGCGTAGAGCTTTTCGGGGTCCGTCCGGCGGGATCGAAGAACCGCGCGTCCGCCGGGCGGGGTCGAACGCCCGCCTCAGCCCGGCACGTTGTCGAACGGCGCCGTCAACTTCCGCAGCAGCCCGGCCAACTCGTCCCGCTGCCGGGGCGACAGCTCACCCAGGATCGCCCGCTCCTGCGCCAGCAGCCCGGCCAGCGCCTCGTCCGCCCGGTCCTGGCCCTCGGCCGTCAACCGCACCAGCACACCCCGCCGGTCGCTCGGATCGGGCAGCCGCTCCACCAGCCCGCGCTTGGCGAGGCGGTCGATGCGGTTGGTCATCGTGCCCGAGGTCACCAGCGTCTGCGTCAGCAACTGCCCCGGAGACAGCTGATACGGCGCCCCCGCCCTGCGCAGCGAGGTCAGCACGTCGAACTCCCACGGCTCCAGGCTGTGTTCGGTGAACGCCAGCCGGCGCGCCCGGTCCAGATGCCTCGCCAGCCGGCTCACCCGGCTCAGTACTTCGAGCGGCCCCACGTCGAGGTCAGGGCGCTCACGACGCCACGCAGCGACCAGCCTGTCGACCTCGTCCTCCATGCGATCAGTGTAGTGGTTCTGTCGACATGAAGTCTCTTGACATCAAGAGATTGGTGGGGGGATCGTATGGGCAATGTCGGCCACGGGAGGTCACCCGGCACCTCCCACCGACAAGCACCTCACCAAGGGGGCTCCCCCAATGCAACAGGCGACCTGGGATCCACAGCAGTACCTGCGCCACTCCGGCCACCGCACCCGGCCCTTCCACGACCTCATCGCCCGCATCCCCGCCATCCCCGGCGACCCGCCGCACATCGCCGACCTCGGATGCGGACCCGGCAACGTCACCGCCGTCCTCACCGAGCGCTGGCCCGACGCGCACATAACCGGCCTCGACAACTCCCCGGAAATGCTCGCCGACGCCACCCGGCTCGCCGGACCCACCCCCGGCGGCGGCACCCTCGACTTCCGACCCGCCGACGCCGCCACCTGGGCCCCGGACCGCGCCTACGACCTCATCGTCTCCAACGCCGCGCTCCAATGGGTACCCGACCACCCCGACATGCTCCCCGCCTGGATCGACACCCTCAGCCCCGGCGGCACCCTCGCACTCCAGGTCCCCGGCAACTTCACCTCACCCAGCCACGCACTCCTCGACGAACTCTGCGACACCCCCGAATGGCGCGACCGCCTCGACGGAGAAGGCCGCCGCTACACCCACATCCTCGACAGCGCCGGCTACCTCGAACTCCTCACCGGCCACGGCTGCGAGGTCGACGCCTGGGAGACCACCTACGTCCAACTCCTCGCCGGCGAGGACCCGGTACTCAGCTGGACCAAAGGCACCGCCCTGCGCCCCGTCCTGACCGCACTCGCCGACGACCCCGCCGCCCGCGACGAATTCGTCAGCCAATACCGCGACCTGCTGCGCAAGGCCTACCCCAGCACCCCCCAAGGCACCGTCTTCCCCTTCCGCCGCATCTTCGCGGTGGCCACCAAGAGAAACCGGCAGCACCCGTGATCACCGCCGTCGACCACGTCCAACTCGCCGCACCACCGGGCAGCGAGGACCTGCTGCGCACCTACTACCGCGACGTACTCGGCCTGACCGAAATCCCCAAACCACCCGCACTCGCCGCCCGCGGCGGCTGCTGGTTCGGCACCGGCGACGTCCAGATCCACCTGGGAATCGAAGCGGACTTCACCCCCGCGAAGAAAGCCCACCCAGGACTGCGCGTCACCGGCATCCACGCCTACGCGGAACGCCTACGACAGCAGGGCGCGCCCGTCACCTGGGACGACAACCTCCCCGGCCACCACCGCTTCTACTCCCAGGACCCGGTGGGCAACCGCCTCGAATTCCTGCAACCCCTCGGCTGACCGCACCGCACGCCCGGCCCCACCGCCTGGAGCCCACCCCGCGACGGCTCACGCCTTGCGATGACCCACCAATCGCGGCCTGGGCTCCAGGCCCGACAGCCCGTTCCACGCCAGATTCACCAGATGCGCCGCGACATCCGCCTTCTTCGGCCGCCGCACATCGAGCCACCACTGACCCGTCAACGCCACCATCCCCACCAAAGCCTGCGCGTACATCGGCGCCAACTTCGGTTCGAACCCGCGCTGTTTGAACTCCAACCCCAGAATGTCCTCGACCTGCGTCGCGATATCGCTGATCAGCGAAGCGAACGTGCCCGTCGACTGCGCCACCGGCGAATCCCGCACCAGGATCCGGAAACCATCCGTGGACCGCTCGATGTAGTCCAGCAGGGCGAACGCCGCCTGCTCCAGCAACTCCCGCGGATGCCCCCCCGTCAACGCGCTGGTCACCATGTCCAGCAGCATCCGCATCTCACGGTCCACCACCACCGCGTACAAGCCTTCTTTGCCGCCGAAGTGCTCGTAGACCACCGGCTTGGAAACCCCCGCCTTGTGGGCGATCTCCTCCACCGACGTGCCCTCGAAACCCCGCTCGGCGAACAGGGCGCGCCCGACGTCCAGAAGCTGCTCGCGCCGCTCCTTGCCCGTCATCCGCACCCGGCGGGCACGCCGCACGGGCGCCGGCTTCGCCTGCGCCGGTCCGCCCTCACTGCCGCTGCCGCCGTCCGTCGCCACGGGCTCCATCATGCCGCCTTGGCGACATCTTCCTTGCGCCGGGCGGCGATCCGGTCCGAACTCGGCCAGCGCACGTTCGACGCCCAGCCCAGCAGTTCGAACCAGCGGATGATCCGCGCGCTGGAGTCGACCTGGCCGCGCAGCACGCCGTGCCGGGCGCTGGTCGGGTCCGCGTGGTGCAGGTTGTGCCACGACTCGCCGCACGAGAGCACCGCGAGCCACCACACGTTGCCCGACCGGTCACGCGACTTGAACGGCCGCTTGCCCACCGCGTGGCAGATCGAGTTGATCGACCAGGTCACGTGGTGCAGCAGCGCCACCCGTACCAGCGAGCCCCAGAAGAACGCCGAGAACGCGCCCCACCAGGTCATCGTTACCAGGCCGCCCACCACCGGCGGGATCAGCAGCGAGACGGTCGTCCACAGCACGAACTGCCGGGAGACGCGCCGGATGGCCGGGTCCTTGATCAGGTCGGGCGCGTACTTGTGCTGCGGGGTCTGCTCCTCGTCGAACATCCACCCCATGTGCGCCCACCACAGGCCCTTGAGCAGGGCGGGGACGGTCTCGCCGTAGCGCCAGGGGGAGTGCGGGTCGCCCTCTGCGTCGGAGAACTTGTGGTGGCGGCGGTGGTCGGCGACCCAGCGCACGATCGGTCCCTCGACCGCCATCGAGCCGGCGATCGCCAGCGCGACCCGCAGCCCGCGGTTGGCCTTGAAGGAGCCGTGGGTGAAGTACCGGTGGAAGCCGACGGTGATCCCGTGGCAGCCGAGGTAGTACATGAAGATCATCAAACCGAGGTCGAGCCAGCTCATCCCCCAGCCCCACGCCATCGGGATCGCGGCCACCAGCGCCACGAACGGCACACCGATGAACAGCGCCAGGGTGATCTGCTCGACCGACCCCTTGCTGTCGCCCCCCAGCGTCGCGTTCGGCAGCTGTTTGCCCTCGGTCTCCTCGGGTTCGGGATCCCAGGACTCGGTGATCACGTCCGGTTGTGTGGTCATGGATGTCCCTCGGGGGTGGGAATGGATACGGACCTACGGAACCGTAACCTACGTCGGCGTAAGTATGGCAGGGGCGTGCGCGGCGACCCGGCACCGCGCGCGACCCCACTTCGCGGGTATGTGCCCACCCTTCAAGGTCATCAAGGCCGCACGGGAGCACGTTCCGAACGATCCATAAATGTCGAGGTCACGCCCAATCGAGTGAAAACCCCCGATCGGGTGGTCGATATCCGAACCCATGGATTTGCCGAGCGGACACTGGAACGCTTGTTCCATGGTTCACGCGAAGCCGGAAATGCAGGCCCGCGCCCGTGAGTTGCGCCGAGCCGGAAACACCTACGCCGAGATCGTCCGCACCCTCGGCGTCTCGAAGAGCTCCGTCTCCTTGTGGGTGAGGGACCTGCCGAAGCCACCGCCCTCGCCGGAGCGCCTGAGCCGTATGAGGGAGGCGCGCTGGGGTCCGTACCGCGAGCGGCGGGAACCCGAGCGGGAACGGACCAAGGCCGCCGCCGGAGCCGAGATCGGCCCGATGACCGACCGGGAGCTGTTCCTGGTGGGTGTCGGCCTGTACTGGGCGGAGGGCGAGAAGGACAAACCCCATCGGCGCCGTGAGCGGATCGCCTTCGTCAACAGCGACCCGCGGGTGATCGAGGTCTTCGTCCGCTGGCTCGCCCTGCTCGGGGTGGCGCGGGACGCGGTGCGCTTCCGCCTGATGATCCATGAGTCGGCGGACGCCGCGGCGGCGCGGCGGCACTGGGCGGCCCTGGTGGGGGTGGACGCCGCCGCGTTCGGTGCCACCACACTCAAGAGACACAACCCGAAGACCGTCCGCAAGAACGTCGGTGGCGGATACCGGGGTTGCCTGGAGGTCAGGGTGAGGGATGCCGCCGAGCTTTACCGTCGCGTCGAGGGCTGGTGGTACGGCATAGTGGAGGCCAGCAAGCGATCCGGGGCCGACTCGATCGCTTGACGAGCGATCCGCCGTAGTGTAATTGGCAGCACGGGAGCTTTTGGTGCTCTTCGGTCCGGGTTCGAGTCCTGGCGGCGGAGCTTGAGTTTCGAGGTACGAGGGTCCTGACCGCGCAGGTCGGGACCCTTGCGCATGTCCTACGTCTTACCCCTCGGTATCCTGCGGGTATCCACCCTCCCAACGCCGAGGAGCCTCCACGTGAGCCCGATCCAGCCGGCTGCCGTCGTCGTCCTTGCCGCGGGTGAGGGCACCCGCATGAAGTCGGCCACCCCGAAGGTCCTGCACGAGATGTGCGGGCGATCGCTGGTGGGCCACGTGGTCGCCGCCGCCCGCGCGCTGGAACCGGAACACCTCGTCGTCGTCGTGGGCCACGCCCGCGAGCAGGTCACCGCCCACCTGACCGCCATCGACCCCGCCCTGCGCACCGCCGTCCAGGCGGAGCAGCACGGCACCGGCCACGCCGTCCGGATGGCCCTGGAATCCCTGGCCGCCGACGGCATCGCCCTGGACGGCACCGTCGTCATCGCCTGCGGCGACACCCCCCTGCTGACCTCCGGCACGCTGCGTGACCTGACCGCCGCCCACGAACGCGAGGGCAACGCGGTCACCGTGCTGTCCGCCGACGTCCCGGACGCCACCGGCTACGGGCGCATCGTGCGCGACGCCGACGGCTCGGTCGCCGCCATCGTCGAGCAGAAGGACGCCGACGAGGCCCAGCGCGCCATCACGGAGATCAACTCCGGGGTCTTCGCCTTCGACGCCAAACTGCTGGTCGAGGCGCTGTCGAAGGTCACCACCGACAACGCACAGGGTGAGGAGTACCTGACCGACACCCTGTCCATCCTGCGCGGCACCGGGCACCGGGTCGGCGCGGCGGTGGCCGCGGACCACCGGGAGATCGCCGGGATCAACAACCGGGTCCAGCTGGCCGAGGCGCGCCGGATGCTCAACGACCGGGTGCTGCGGGACGCGATGCTGGCCGGCACCACGGTGGTGGACCCGGCCTCCACGTGGGTGGATGTGACGGTGGAGTTCGAGCCGGACTCGGTGGTGCTGCCGGGGACGATCCTGCGTGGTGGGACGCGGCTGGCGGCGGGGGCGCAGGTCGGCCCGCATTCGCAGTTGACGGACACCGTGGTGGGCGAGGGCGCCCGGGTGAGTTTCACGGTGGCGGAGGGCGCGTCGATCGGCGCCGAGGCGAGCGTGGGGCCGTACGCGTATCTGCGTCCGGGGACCCGCATGGGGCGCGCTTCGAAGGCCGGAACCTATGTGGAGATGAAGAACGCGTCGATCGGTGAGGGGACGAAGGTCCCGCATCTGAGTTATGTGGGTGACGCGACGATTGGCGACCACACCAATATCGGCGCGGCGAGTGTGTTCGTGAACTATGACGGTGAGCACAAGCACCACTCGACGGTGGGCAGCTACTGCAAGACGGGGGCGGACAATATGTTCGTGGCGCCCGTCACAGTGGGAGATGGTGTGTACACGGCGGCGGGTTCTGTGATCATCAAGGATGTTCCGTCGGGTGCGTTGGCGGTGGCTCGCGGTCAGCAGCGGAATATCGACGGTTGGGTGGTTCGTAAGCGGCCGGGAAGTGCGGCGGCGAAGGCCGCCGAGCGGGCCGAACGGGGTGAGTGATCAGCGATGATCGGCCGGTGACCGGATTCGCCCGGGTGTCGTGGCGTGCGGTGCTGGGCGTACCGTGTGGGGTGCACGCAATTCCGCCAGCAGGTCGACGTGTGGGCGACACTGTGTCGAACACCAGCCGAATCATTGAGGAGACGGTGCAGTGACCGGGATCAAGACGACCGGTGAGAAGAAGTTGATGCTCTTCTCCGGCCGCGCTCACCCCGAGTTGGCGGAGGAGGTGGCGCGTCGGCTGGGTGTTCAGTTGGTGCCCACCAAGGCCTTCGATTTCGCCAACGGTGAGATTTATGTGCGGTTCGAGGAGTCCGCTCGCGGCTGCGACGCGTTTGTGATTCAGAGTCATACCGCGCCGATCAATAAGTGGATCATGGAGCAGTTGATCATGATCGACGCGTTGAAGCGGGCTTCCGCGAAGCGCATCACGGTGATCGTGCCGTTCTACGGTTATGCGCGGCAGGACAAGAAGCACCGCGGTCGTGAGCCGATCTCGGCGCGGTTGATGGCGGATTTGTTCCGGACGGCGGGTGCGCACCGGATCTTGACGGTGGATCTGCACACGGATCAGATTCAGGGTTTCTTCGACGGTCCGGTGGACCACCTGTTCGCGTTGCCGTTGCTCGCGGACTACGTGGGCGGCGAAGGTCGACCGGGAGAAGCTGACGATCGTCTCGCCGGACGCGGGGCGCGTGCGGGTGGCGGACCGGTGGTGCGACCGGCTGGGCGCTCCGCTGGCGATCGTGCACAAGCGGCGTGATCCGGATGTGGCCAACCAGGTCACGGTGCACGAGGTGGTGGGTGATGTCGAGGGCCGGATCTGTGTGCTGGTCGACGACATGATCGACACGGGCGGCACGATCTGCGCGGCGGCGGACGCGTTGTTCGCGAACGGCGCGGAGGACGTGATCGTGACGGCGACGCACGGTGTGCTGTCGGGTCCGGCGGCCGACCGTCTGAAGAATTCGCGGGTCGGGGAATTCGTTTTCACCGACACGTTGCCGACTCCGGGTGAGTTGTCGCTGGACAAGATGACGGTGCTCCCGATCGCGCCGATGATCGCCAGCGCGATCCGTGAGGTGTTCGAGGACGGCTCGGTGACCAGTCTCTTCGACGGCGTGAGCTGATCCGCCGGGCGGTGCCGTGGGCGCCGCCGGGGGTGTGGGAGCGATTTCGTGGGCGGCCTTCCCGCCGGGTAGACTCATCAGGTTGCTCGGCGAGGGAGGCCGTTTCCGCTTGTGTGGCGGCGGCGGATCTCCGTTATCGACGCGCTTTCGATCTTCGAGGCAGGTCCGTCGTGGACCGAGCGGCAGATGTCTTCAATATCCGTCGTCTTCCACGAGGAGTGCTGTCATGGCTGAGGTGAAGATCGCCGCCCAGATGCGGTCCGATTTCGGTAAGGGCGCCGCCCGCCGTACCCGCCGCGAGGGCCGGGTTCCCGGTGTCATCTACGGTCACGGTGCCGCCCCGGTGCACGTGTCGCTTCCCGGCCACGAGCTGATGCTGGCGCTCAAGAACGCCAACGTGCTGATCAGCCTGGACGTCGAGGGCAAGTCCGAGCTCGTCATCCCCAAGGCGGTGCAGAAGGACCCGGTCAGGGGCCTCCTGGAGCACATCGACCTGCTGCAGGTCAAGCGCGGCGAGAAGGTCTCCGTCGAGGTGCCGGTGCACGTCGAGGGTGAGCTGGCGCCGGGCGGCAACCTGATCGAGCACGTGCTGAACGCGCTGCCGGTCGAGGCCGAGGCCACCCACATCCCGGAGAGCGTGACCGTCTCCGTGGAGGGTCTGGAGGCCGGCGCGTCCGTCCTGGCGAAGGACATCACGCTGCCGAAGGGCACCACGCTGGGTGTGGAGGACGACGCGGTCGTGCTGCAGATCGTCGCCGCGCAGGCCGAGGCCCCGGCCGAGACCGACGAGACCGAGGACGCCGCCGAGGCCGTGGCGGACAGCGACGAGGCCGCCGAGGCCTGATCGCCGGTCCGGGCGGCGGGTTCCGGTCGGGACCGGCCGCTTCTGGTTGACTTGACTGCCGTCCCGCTCGTCGAGCGGGACGGCAGTGGCATGCCGGGCGGCGGATCGTTTCGGGAGTGGGCATGAGTGAGGCCGAGGGGCCCTGGCTGGTGGCCGGGCTGGGCAATCCGGGTCCGGAGTACGCGGGCAACCGGCACAACATCGGGTTCATGGTGGCCGATGTGCTGGCGGGCGGATCGGTGGCCGGTTCAAGGCGCACAAGAGCCGGGCGCAGGTGGTGGAGGGGCGGCTCGGCGGGGCAGCGGGTGGTGCTGGCCAAGCCGATGACGTTCATGAATCTCTCGGGTGGTCCGGTGACCGGGCTGCGGGACTTCTACAAGGTGTCCGCCGACCGGATCCTCGCGGTGCACGACGAGCTGGACATCGACTATCCGACGCTGCGGTTGAAGCGCGGTGGCGGTGACAACGGTCACAACGGGCTGAAGTCGATCACCAAGTCGCTGGGTCCCGACTACGCGCGGGTGCGGTGCGGGATCGGCCGGCCGCCGGGGCGGATGGAGGTGGCGGCGTTCGTGCTGCAAGGACTTCTCCTCCACCGAGCGCAAGGAGTTGGAGTGGTTCGTGGACCGGGCGGCGGACGCGGTGGAGGCGTTGATCGCGGACGGGCTGGAGCGGGCGCAGAGCGCCTACAACGGCTGAGGGCGGGGCCGCCGGGGGAGCGGTACGGCCGCGCGGGACAGGCGTTTGACCACTGTTGGTTGACCGTTCGGCCGGTTATGGCCAAGGATCCCCGCATGGTCAGACGGAGCCGGGCCAGACGGTTGGCCGAGAGCGTGTACGGCCTGCTGCTGCTGATCAAGGCGGTGGTGGCCGGCGCGTTGGTCGTCGCCGTGCTGGCGGCCGGGGTGTGGGTGTCGTGGGGCGCGGTCAAGGACGCCCGGGCGTCGGGGTTCGAGCGCGGCACGATGACGGTGAGTTCCTGCGGGACCTCGTCGTGTTCCGGGCCGTTCACCGCCGGCGGTGACGGTTCCGACCTGTCGGATGTGCGGGTGGACCGGCTGGTGACCACCGGGACCGGGCAGCGGTTCGCGGTGGCGGTGAAGCCGGGGACGACCGATGTGGTGCGCACCGGGTTCGCCGGGGTGCTGTTCGCGCTGCGGTCGGTGGCCGGGGCGTTGCTGCTGGCGGCGCTGGCGCTCGGGTTCGGCCTGGGGCTGCGCCGGGTGGCGTGGGCGACCGCGCTGCTGGGGGCGGTGCTGGTGGCGGCGCCCTTCGGTTTGGGCTGAGGGCTCGTCCTTCGGGCGCCGCCGGGCGTCCGTTCGGGGTCAGCCGGTGTTGCGCAGGCCCGGCGGCGACGCCGTTGACGGTCAGCAGTAGTGCGCGGGCCAGCGCGGGGTCGGGTTCGGCGTCCTGGGCGGCGGCCTGGCGCTGCCGGTGCAGCAGCGCCACCTGGAGGTAGGAGATGGGGTCGAGGTAGGCGTCGCGGACGTGGAAGGTCTGGCGCAGCACCGGGTTGGAGTCGAGGAGTTCGCGTTCGCCGGTGACGCGCAGGACCTCGCGGACGGTGAGTTCGTGTTCGGCCTCGATGGTGGCGAAGACGTGCCGCAGGTGCGTCGGGGACCAGGGTGGTCGACGTAGTGCCGGGCGATCCGCAGGTCGGTCTTGGCCAGGGTCATCTCGACGTTGGACAGGAAGTTGCGGAAGAAGTGCCACTGCTGCTGCATCTCGTCCAGGTGGTCGCCGAGGCCTGCTTCGCGGGCGGCCTTCAGCCCGGAGCCGACGCCGTACCAGCCGGGGACGATCTGCCGGGACTGGGTCCAGCCGAACACCCAGGGGATGGCGCGCAGCCCGTCGAGGCCGGCGCCGGAGTCGGGGCGGCGGGAGGGGCGGGAGCCGAGGTGGAGTTCGGCGAGCTGGTCGACGGGGGTGGAGGCGAAGAAGTACGGCGGGCAGGTCGGGGTCCTCGACCAGCGCGCGGTAGGCGTCGTGCGCGGCCTCGGAGACGCTGTCCATGGCGGCGTCCCAGCGGGCCAGCGCCTCGTCGGACTGCCGGGGCGCGGTGTGCAGGGCGGAGGCCTGGAGGGTGGCGGCGACGGTCAGTTCGAGGTTCTCCCTGGCCAGGGAGGGGATGCAGGTACTTGTCGGAGATGACCTCGCCCTGTTCGGTGACCTTGATCTCGCCTTCCAGGGTGCCCCAGGGCTGGGCGAGGATCGCCTCGTGGGAGGGGCCGCCGCCGCGGCCGACGGTGCCGCCGCGGCCGTGGAAGAGCCGCAGCCGCACCCCGTAGCGGTGGGCGACGTCGCGCAGTCGGCGCTGGGCGCGGTGGATCTCCCACTGGCTGGTGGTGATGCCGCCGAACTTCGAGGAGTCGGAGTAGCCGAGCATGACCTCCTGCACGTCGCCGCGCAGCGAGACGAGCTTGCGGTACGAGGGGTCGGAGAGCATCTCGTCGAGCAGCCGGTCGGCGATCCTGCAGCTCGTCGGTGGTCTCCAGCAGCGGCACGATGCCGATCTTGGCGACGCCGGCGTGCAGGTCGACCAGTCCGGCCTCGCGGGCGAGCACGGCGGCGGCGAACACGTCGTCGGAGCCCGGCACATGGAGATGATGTAGGACTCGACGACTTCGGGGCCGAAGCGCTCGAACGCCTCGCGGATGGTGTGGAAGACGCCGAGGGTCTTGGCGCCGTCGGCGTCCAGCGGGCGCCGGGCTGCCGGAGCAGCGGGCGGCGCGAGCGCAGTTCCTTGGCGAGGAGCTTGCGCCGGTAGTCGCGCGGCATGTCGGCGTACCGCCAGGACTCCTCGCCGAGCCGGTCGAAGAGCTGGCCGAGGGCGTGGTGGTGGGCGTCGGCGTGTTCGCGTACGTCCATGGTGGCCAGTTGCAGGCCGAAGGCGCTGATGGTGCGGATGGTGCGGTCCAGGCGGCCGTCGGCGATCAGGCCGCCGCGGTGGGCGCGCAGCGAGTCCTGGATGCAGGACGAGGTCGGCGAGCAGTCCCGCGGTGCCCAGGTAGTCGCGGCCGGGGTCGTGGGCGGTGCCGGCGGCCAGGCGCTCGCGGGTGTTGACGAGCTTCTGGCGGACGCAGGTGGCCTTGAGGCGGTAGGGCTCCTCGGCGTTGAGGCGCTTGTAGCGGGGGCTGATCTCGGGGAGGTCGGCGAGGTCGGTCCTCCAGGGAGGCCAGCAGTTCCCGGCTCGCGCCCGCTGTTGCGGATGGAGTTGGACAGCGCGCCGCGCAGGAAGTCGACGATCTCGCAGGGCGTCGGTGATGCCGTGTTCGTGCTGGAGGATCAGCACGTCCCAGGTGACCTGGGGGGTGACGTTGGGGTTGCCGTCGCGGTCGCCGCCGATCCAGGTGCCGAAGGTCAGCGGGCGGGTGCCGGCCGGCAGCGGGACGCCGACGCGTTCCAGTTCGGCGGCGAGGTCCTCCAGCACGTCGCCGACGGCGTCCTGCGTGGAGTTCGTCGAGGTAGTAGACGGCGTTGCGGGCCTCGTCGGCGGGTTCTGGGCGTACCACCCGCAGTTCGTCGGTCTGCCACAGCAGGTCGATGTTCTCGGCGAGGCGCAGGTCCTGGCGCGGGTCGGTCGGGCGGCGCCGCCGGAGGCGTCGAGGAGTTCGGCGATGCGGCGCAGCTTGTTCAGCACGCTGCGGCGGGCGGCCTCGGTGGGGTGCGCGGTGAAGACCGGCCGGACGTCGAGGTGCCTGACGGTCTCGCGCAGGTGCTCGGGGTCGGCGTCCTTGAGGCGGTCGGCGGTGCGGGCGAGCAGTCCGCCCTCGGCGGCGCGGCGGGCGCGCAGCTCGCGGCCGCGGTGGACCTGCTCGGTGACGTTGGCCAGGTGGAAGTAGGTGGAGAAGGCGCGCACCAGCTTGGTGGCGGTGTGCAGGTCGGTCTCGCCGAGCAGCGGGCGGCGGCCTCTCCGTCGCTGCGGGTGAGGGCGCGGACCTGTTCGACGAGGTCGAGGAGTTCGGGGCCTTCCTGGCGGACCAGGGTCTCTCCGAGGAGTTCGCCGAGGCGGCTTATGTCGGCGCGCAGTGCGGCGTTGTCGGTGCTGCCCGGCGGTCCTGCGGGTGTGTCGGCGACGCTCACGGGTGCGGCTCCTTGCTATTCCGTGCGGGTGGATTGCGAGGGAATGGCTTGCGGTGCGGACCGCGCTGTCCGACCTGACCAGGATATGCGTCCTGTTACCTGACGTGGCCGGAGCGATCAGGGGGACGGCCGCATACGCTGACGGGTATGACACTGACGGGGGAAGCTGGGCCGGGCGGGCCGGAGAGGCCGTCGGGCGGAGGACCATGGTGGTGGCCCAGGCGGCGCAGCCTGGTGCTGGACGTCTTCCTGGCGGGGGTCTCCGCGCTGGAGTGCGCGGCGGAGGGCGCGTCGTTCGCCCATGACAACGCGTGCCCGCCGGTCCTGGGGGCGGTCTTCGGCGTGCTGGTGGGCGCCACGCTGCTGCTGCGGCGGCGCTGGCCGGTGGCGGTGGTGCTGATCGCGCTGGCGGTGACCCCGGCCCAGATGGGGTTCGTGATGGGGGTGGTCGCGCTCTACACGCTGGCCGCCTCCGGGCTGCCGCGGCGGATCATCGCGGCGCTGGTGTCGATGACGGTCGCGGGCACGCTGATCGTGGCCTTCGTGGAGATGGACCGCGACCTGGTGCATGGCGGCTACCGCACCCCGCAGTGGCTGGTGGTGGTCATCTCGGTGCTGGTGGCGGTGGGTCTGACCGCGCCGCCGGTGCTGCTGGGGCTGTATGTGGGGGCGCGCCGCCGGCTGGTGGAGACGTTGCGGGAGCGGGCCGACGACCTGGAGCGGGAGTTGTCGCTGCTGGCGGAGAAGGCCGGGGAGCGGGCGGAGCGGGCCAGGATCGAGGAGCGCACCCGGATCGCCCGGGAGATGCACGACGTGGTGGCGTACCGGGTGAGTCTGATGGTGGTGCACGCCTCGGCGCTCCGGTCGGTGCTGCGCTCGGATCCGGACCGGGCGGCGGGCAGCGCGGAGTTGCTGGGTGACATGGGCCGGCAGGCGCTGGGTGAGTTGCGGCAGATGCTGGGGGTGCTGCGTACCGGGGACGGTGCTCCGGAGCCGGCGTTGACGCCGCCGTCCTCCTCGGTGCCGGCGGTGGTCGACGGGGTGGACGTGGACGGGCCGAATCTGGCCCAGTTGGGCGTGCTGGTGGAGCAGTCCCGGGCGGCGGGGATGGTGGTGTCGCTGTCGGAGGAGGGCGATCGCCGGCCGCTGGCCGCGCCGGTGGAGCGGACGGCGTACCGGGTGGTGCAGGAGGCGCTGACGAACGCGCACAAGCACGCGGTGGGTGCGAAGACGCTGGTGCGGGTGGCCTATCGGGCGGAGGAGATCGCGGTGCTGGTGGAGAACGGTCCGCCGGACGCGCAGCCCTCGGCGGGGCTGCCCGGCGGCGGGAACGGTCTGGTCGGCATGAAGGAGCGGGTGTCGGCGCTGGGCGGCGGGTTCGTGGCCGGGCCCAACGCCGCGGGCGGCTTCCGGGTCTCGGCGGTGATCCCGGCCGGGTAGTGGCTGGTCGGCGCGGGTGGTCGAGTTCGTGGCGCGGGCCGTGGCGGGGAGCTGTCGTGGGCTGGGGGCAGGGGTGTTGCCACACCCCATAGGCTGTGCTGAAACGCCAGATCCAGCAGGGGGCATCCGCCATGACGACAGGTCGGCTAGGGGCAACGGCCGCCCCGCCGAACGCGGCTTACGCCGGGCAGGTCGTGCACTTCCCGGACCCGCTCAGGGCGGCCCGCTATCCGCAGGGTGTCCGGGTGGACGAGAACGGCTATCCGGACTTCTCGCCGTACGCGCGGGCCGCGGCCGAGATCGCCGAGCCGCCGGACGGCTTCGGCGTCGACGAACTGCGGCTGACCGACTACGTGTCGGCGAACGCGGCCCAGTACCACGCGGGTCACGAGCTGTTCGCCGGCCCGTCGCCGGTCGCCACCCCGCACGGCTGGACCTGGCACCACGTGGTGGGCGGGCGCCGGATGGAACTGATCCCGGTGGAGGTCAAGGCGCTGCTGCGGCACCACGGGGGGCTGGCGACCTCGCCGGCCGACCACACCCGACGCGGGACCCGGCCGTTGCAGGAGACCCGGCCGGTGCATCTGCCGCTGCCGCAGGACGCGGGCGCCGACGAGGTGGACGAGCGGCGGCTGCGCGAGGCCGAGGAGGACCTGGGCTACCGGCTGCCGGGTGCCTACCGCGACTTCCTCAAGGCGGCGGGCGGCGGTGCCCCGATGGGCACGGCGCTCGACCCGGAGCTCGGTCTCCTGGTCGACCAGCCGTTCTTCGCCCTGCGCGACGAGGCCGCGTTGGACGACCTGCGGTATGCCAACAAGTGCCTGCGTGACCATCTGACCAAGGACTACCTGGGCATCGGGTATCTCCAGGGCGGGCTGCTGGCGCTGAAGGTGAAGGGCGAGCGGATCGGCACCGTGTGGTTCTGCGCGTACGACGACGCGCGGGACACCGACGACGCGTGGGACTCGCCGCAGCAGCGGGTCGGGTCGCTGCTGCTGCCGTGCGGCGAGGACCTGGACGAGTTCCTGCTGCGGCTGGCGGGCAATCCGCCCGAGTTGGAGACGGTGGCGAACCTGATGGTGGACGGCGGGTTCGCCCAGGCCGTCCCGGTGGAGGAGTGAGCGGCCAGTGGTGACGTCGGCGCAGGCGCGCGAGCGCGCCGAGAACTGGGTCAACGGCGGGGTGCCCGCGTACGAGCGCCGGGAGGCGCGGATCCAGGAGTTCGACCTGGGCTTCGTGTGCTGGGCGGAGGACCGGGCGGACGGGCCGACCTCCGGTGGCGGCCGGTCGCGGCTGGTGATCGCCCGCGCGGACGGCAGCGCCACGCTGTGGCCCGGCCTGCCGGTGGACGAGGTGATCCGCCGGTGGGAGCAGGAGTACGGCCGGGACGACGACGGTGAGCCGGAGCCGGAGCCGCAGCGGCCGGGCCGGATCGACCTGGAGGCGACGTCCTTCCTGCTCACCCCGCCGCAGTGGTTGCAGGACGCCGCCGACAAGCTCGGTATCCCCGATCACCGCCGTGTGGCGGACGCCCCCGCGGTGTCCGCGACGTCGGAGATCGCCGTGCCGGACGACACCTCCTCCGACACCCCGTGGGGGTCGCCGGCGGGCCCGGAGCCGGTCGCCCCGGCGGAGCCCTTCCCGTCCGCGGGACCGCCGACGCCGCCGGTGCCCGCGGCCGGTGGCTGGTCGGACACCAACACCGGGTTCGGCACGGACGAGGCGGCACTGCCGCCGCCGGCCATCAGCGGTTCCGACGAGGATCTGGCGGACCCGCAGACGAGCGCCCGGTCCGAGGCCAGGACCGAGCTGCTGCCGGCGGGCAGTTCACTGCCGCGGACCAGGGTCGCGCCGGTGATCCCCGAGCCGGACGAGGGCGACGAGCCGACCGGCCCGGTGCCGGACTGGGCGGCCGCCGCCGCGCCGCCGAGCGGATTCCCCGCCGGCGCGCCGCACCTGCCGCCGCCGAGCGGGCCGCCGGTCGCCGCACCGCATCTGCCGCCGCCGGCCGGCCCCGCCGCCGACCACACCCCGCCGCCCGGCTGGCCGGGACCCGACCTGCCGCCGCCGCGCCCCGGCGCCGCGGACATCGCCGACGCGGAGACCGCGAAGGCGGTACGCGGCGGGCTGCCGCCGCACCCCGGCGCGGCGGACATCGCGTCGGCGGAGACGGCCAAGGCGGTTCCCGGCGGGCTGCCGCCGCGCTCCGCCCAGCACAGCGCCGGCCCGCCAGGGCCGCCGCCCGCCCCGACCGGGCCGGGTGCCCCCGGCACCCCCGCGGCCGGGTACATCCCGACCCAGATGGTGCCCTCGCTCGACCTGGACGACCTGGCCGCCGGCGGACCCGGTACGCCGCCTCCGCCGCCGCCTCCCGGGGTGCCGGGTGGTGGGGGTGACCGGCACGCGCAGGCGACGATGCTGGCGAGCCCATCCGGTCCGCCGCCGGTGGTCCCGCAGGCCAGCGGGCCGGGGGCGCCGCCCGCGGCCCCCGGCACCGGAGAGAACCGGCACGCGCAGGCGACGGTGCTTGCCTCGCCTTCGGGCCCGCCGCCGGTGGGTCCGCCCTCCTCGGGGCCCGGCATGCCGCCGCCCCCGCCGGGGGTGCCGGGCCGTGGCACGCCTCCGCCGCCGCCTCCCGGGGTGCCGGGTGGCGGGAGCGACCGGCATGCGCAGGCGACGATGCTGGCCAGCCCGTCCGGCCCGCCCCCGGTGGTCCCGCAGGCCGGGGCGCCGGTGGGCGCGCCCGGCATGCCGCCCCCGCCGCCCCCAGGACCCGGTATGGCTCCGCCGCCGCCCGCGGTGCCCGGTGGCGCCTACGGCTTTCCGCAGCCGCCGCAGGGCGTGCCGGTGGTCGGGCCCGGCTACATGGCGGTGCTGCGGTACCGGGCGAGTGACGGTTCCGAGCAGCAGATCATCCGGCGCAGCGCGCCGGGCACCGCGCACCCGGAGTGGCAGATACTGCACGAGCTGCGCGGGTTGAACGTCCCCCCGCAGCAAGTGCTGGAGCTGCACACCGAGTTGGAGTCGTGCGACCTGCCCGGCGGCTACTGCGCCCGGATGGTGCGCGAGACCTGGCCGCAGGTGCGGGTGAGCCACACCGCGCCCTACGGCCGTGACCACGCCTCGCGTCAGCAGGGTGTCCAGCATCTGCTCACCCACCAAGGAGAGCTGGCGCAGGTCGCCGACGGTCCGGCCCGGCCGCGTCCGCAGCGGGTGCCGCTGCCCAACCCCGCGCAGGTGCAGCGGGTTCCGCCGATCCCGCTGGACGGCATCGGGCAGGAGCTGGCGCAGGCGTTCGGGCCGCGGGCGGTCTTCCGTTTCGACCAGCGCGCGGTGGCCCGGCAGGGTGTGCCGGACATCGTCGCGCAGACGCTGGTGTGGGCGGGGCTGCCGGTGGACTTCGGGCCGTTCTTCTGGGCTCGGGCGCAGCCGGGCATGCCGGTGCCGACGCTGGCGGAGGTGGCCGCCGAGCGCGGCGTGCCGACGGCGCCGGACGCGGCGTCGTACCTGGTCATGGGCAATGACTTCGGCCGTCAGCTGTGCGTGCAGTACGGCACGGCGCACATCATGGCCGTGCCGCTCGAAGCGGTGCCGGGTGCGCAGTCCAGCCCGGCGCAGTTCGTCAACACCTCGCTGCCGGAGTTCGCCCGCTGCGTGGCGCTGCTGGGCCGGATGTGGCGGCTGCGGATGGGGCTGACCCCGGACCAGGCGGGTCGCTGGACGGTGGACTTCCAGGCCCAGTTGGCCGCCCTGGACCCGGCGGCGCTGGCCTCGCCCGACCACTGGTGGGCGGTGCTGCTGGAACAGATGTGGGACGGGCTCCTGTAGGGGGCGGCTCCCGGCCACTTCGGGGCGCGTCCCGGCGGATCCATTCGCCGGAACGCGCCCTTTTGCCTGCCTTCGTGAAGGCGTTGCGCCGTGCATATTTGGCCCAAATCAGTTAAAAATGGGCGGCATGCCACTGTCGGAAGTCGGTGGCCGGCATGGCATCCGGCATTCGGAGAAGGGGCAGGGCATGGCTCAGTCGGTGACCCCCGAAGGCTTCAACATGGCCCGCGGGCGTGGCTACGATCCCGAGCAGGTCGACACGTTCCTCGCCGACCTGTCGGAGAAACGCGACCACTCGTGGGAGCGCGCCGCGCGCCTGACCGTCCTCGCCAACGAGATGGAGGCCGAGGCCACCACCGTGCGCGCCGCGGCCGAGGCGCTGGGCCCGGCCACCTACGAGTCGCTCGGCGAGGGCGCGCAGGAACTGTTCCGGGTGGTCGAGGCGGAGGCCGCCGACGTCCGGGACCGCGGCGAGGCGGCGGCCCGCGGCGAGTACGAGGAGGCCGACCGGGCCGGGCGCGCCCTGCGGGAGCAGGCCCGCGCGGACGCCGAGCGGTGCCTGGCCGCCGCCGACGACGCGGCCCACGGTCTGCGGGACGCGGCCACCCAGCGGGCCGACGAACTGCTCGGCGCCGCCCGGGCGGAGGCCGGCCGGCTCGACGCGGACGCCGAACGCGCCCTGGACGGCGTGCGCCAGGACATCGCCCGCAGCCTCGCGGAACTGGAGAAGGAGCAGAACGCCCGGCTCGACGCCATGGAACGCGAACTGGCCGACCGCCAGTCGGGCGTCGACGCCAGGCTCTCCGACCTGACCACGCAGGCAGAACGGCTGCTGGCCGAGGCGCAGCGGGCGCACGCCGGGGCCGTGGAGGACGCCCGGCGCATGCAGGCCGAGGCGGAGTCCACCGCCGCTGAACTGATCTCCCAGGCGAGGACCACCGAGGAACGCGTCCAACAGGACAGCGAACGCTCGCTGCGCGCCCACGAGTCCCACCGCGACGAGATCCGCTCCCACCTCGCCCATGTGCGCAACAGCCTGTCCACCCTCACCGGCCGCGCGCTGCCGCCGGAATCCGCCGAAGAACAGGACGAGTGAACGGCGAGCAGCAGAACGCGGTCCGTCTCACTCCTCGTCCGGCAGTACCGGGAAGTGCCGTGGCGTGACCACCAGCAGGACCACCAGCGCCAGGCCGGCCGCGATCGCCGAGCCCTGGTAGACGTGGGTGACGGCGGCGGACACCGCGCGGCGCAGGTAGTCGGCGGTGAGCGCGTCGGCGTGCCGCAGCGCCGGGGCGACCCCGTCCAGGGTCTTCGGCAGACCGCCCTGCCGGCGCACCGCGGGCGGTGCCGAGCGCAGCCGGGCGGACAGCACCGAGTTGGCGACCGCGCCGAACAGCGCGGCCCCCATGCTCTGCCCGACCTGGCGGCAGAACAGGATGGAGGAGGTGGCCGTCGCCCGCTCGCTCCAGCCCACCGTGGACTGCACGCCCACGATGAGCGGCAGTTGGAAGAGCCCCAGCGCCGCCCCCAGCGCCAGCATTACCAGTGCGGGCTGCCACGCGGGCCCCCGGTAGGGCAGCAGGGTGAAGCCCACCAGGACCGCGGCCGCGGCGCCCATGCCGATCAGCGCGGTGTCGCGGAACCCCAGCCGCAGATAGACCCGGCTGCTCAACGCGGCCGTCACCGGCCAGCTCAACGTCATCGCCGACAGCACGAACCCCGCCTCGACCGGGCTGAGTCCGAGCACCGACTGGGCGTAGGTCGGCAGGAAGACGGTCGGCGCGATCATCAGCAGCCCCAGCGCGCCGAGCGCGAGGTTGACCGCGACGATGACCCGACGCCGCCACACCCAGCCGGGGATGATCGGCTCCGCCGCGTGCCGCTCGATCCACACCGTCGCCCCGGCACTCACCGCGGCCGCCCCGAACATCAGCAGCGAGGGCGCCGACAGCCAACTCCACGCCACGCCGCCCTGCACCAGCGCCGTCAGCAGCAGTCCGCCGGAGACGAACAGCCCGAGCGCGCCCGGCCAGTCCACCCGGTGCCGCCGCACGGTGTGCCCGGCCTCCCGCAGGTACCGGCCGATCAGCACCATGGCGAGCAGGCCGAACGGCAGGTTGACCAGGAAGATCCACCGCCAGTCCGCGTAGGTGACGAAGAACCCGCCGGTCGCCGGGCCCACCACGGAGGCCGTCGCCCACACCGTCGATATCGCCGCCTGTATCTTGCCGCGCCGCTTGAGCCCGTACAGGTCGGCGACGACGACCTGCACGGTGCCCTGTATCGCGCCGCCGCCCAGCCCCTGCACCACCCGGAAGGCGATCAGCCCGGCCATGTTCCAGGCACACGAGCACAGCAGCGAACCGGCCAGGAACAGCGCGATGCCGGTGATCAGCACCGGCTTGCGGCCCAGGGTGTCGGCGAGTTTCCCGTACACCGGCAGGCTGACGGTGACGGCGAGCAGATAGCCGGAGAACAGCCAGGAGAAGACCGAGAAGCCGCCCAGGTCCCCGACGATCTGCGGGACCGCGGTGGCCACGATGGTGGAGTCCATGGCGGCCAGCGTCATGGCCAGCATGAGGGCCGCCACCACGGGCCCGCGGCGTATTCGGGGCGTGCCGCCCTCCGTCGTCTCCTCGGCCGCACCGACCGTGGGACCGCTCACCGAGTCCGGCACGCCGTGTCCTTCCTCCGTCACCGTCGAAATCCCGTGTATCCCACACCATTCCACGCCGCCCCTGAGACGCGTAACCCGGATTCCCCGCCAACCCCTAGGGGGAGCTGCGACCTTCCTCCTACCAGCGGTTCGTCCCGGCGGAGGACGTTGAGGCGCCGGAGCGTTGGCTAGCCTGGCGATGCCGAAGCGACGGGGGCCGTGAAGGTGGGGACAACCCCTCTTCCGATACGGCGACCCACCCCATCGCGTTCACCACCGCTGTCCAGCACGCTGATGACGCGGCACACCGGACGTATCCAGCGGAAACCGATGAACCAGGAGAACTCACGTGACCACGGCTGTATCACTTCCCCGGGCGGGCGGCAGTGGAGGACGCACAGCCGTCGCCGCGAAGGCACGTCAGGTGACCAAGGCGTACGGCACCGACGAGACCCGGGTCGTCGCGCTCGACGCGGTCGACGTCGACATCGCCACGGGCCAGTTCACCGCCATCATGGGGCCCTCCGGCTCCGGCAAGTCCACCCTGATGCACTGCCTGGCCGGGCTCGACACCCTCACCTCGGGGCGCATCTGGATAGGCGCGACCGAGATCACCGGCCTGAAGGACAAGCAGCTGACGAAGCTGCGCCGCGACCAGATCGGCTTCATCTTCCAGTCCTTCAACCTGCTGCCCACCCTCAACGCGATGGAGAACATCACGTTGCCGATGGACATCGCAGGGCGCAAGGCGGACCGCGAGTGGCTGCAGACCGTGGTGGAGACCGTGGGGCTCGGCGCGCGGCTCAAGCACCGGCCCTCCCAGCTGTCCGGCGGCCAGCAGCAGCGGGTCGCCGTCGCGCGGGCGCTCGCCGCCAAGCCCGAGATCATCTTCGGTGACGAGCCGACCGGAAACCTCGACTCGCGGGCCGGCGCGGAGATCCTCGGCTTCCTGCGCCGCTCGGTCGACGAACTGGGCCAGACCATCGTCATGGTCACCCACGACCCGGTCGCCGCCGCCTACGCCGACCGGGTGCTCTACCTCGCCGACGGCCGCATCGTCGACGACATGGCCGAGCCCACCGCCGAGCAGGTCCTGGAGCGCATCCACAGCTTCGCCGGCGGGAGGACGTCGTGACGGTCCTGAAGACCTCGCTGCGCAACTTCTACGCGCACAAGGGCCGCATGATCCTCTCGGCGGTCGCGGTCCTGCTGTCCGTGGCCTTCGTCTGCGGCACGCTGGTGTTCACCGACACCGTCAACGCCACCTTCGACAAGCTCTTCGACAGCACCGCGGCCGACCTCACCGTCCAGCCCAAGGCCGTCGCCGACGAGGGCGCGGCGGGCGCCAGGGCCGCGACCATGCCGGCCTCCGTCGTCCAGCGGATCGCCACCGAGCCGGGCGTGAAGTCCGCCCACGGATCGGTGCAGATCACCGCGGTCACCCTGGTCGACCCGCGCGGCGACAAGAACCTCGGCCCCACCTCCGGCGCGCCGACCATCGCGAGCAACTGGTCGGGCGCCTACTCCCCGCACCCGGCGCTCACCGTCACCTCCGGGCACGCCCCCAAGGGGCCCGGCGAAGCCATGCTCGACGCCGACACCGCGGACCGCACCCACGTCGGTCTCGGCGACGACGTCAAGATCATGACCGCGTACGGAACCTTCACCCAGAAGATCACCGGCATCGCGACCTTCCGCAGCACCAACCCCGGCGCCACCCTGGTCTTCCTCGACACCCCCACCGCGCAGCACGAACTGCTCGGCAAGCCGGGGCTGTTCACCGAGGTCGACGCCTACGGCGACGGCAGCGTGACCAACAAGCAGCTCAAGGCACGGGCGGTCGCCGACCTCGGCCACGGCTACACCGCCAAGACCGAGGCGGAGTCGGCAGCCGACAACAAGTCCAGCGTCGGCGGCTTCCTGGACGTGATGAAGGACGCCATGCTCGGCTTCGCCGGCATCGCGGTCCTGGTCGGGATCTTCCTGATCGTCAACACCTTCTCCATGCTGGTCGCCCAGCGCACCCGGGAGATCGGCCTGATGCGGGCGCTGGGCGCCAGCCGCCGGCAGGTCAACCGCTCGGTGCTCATCGAGGCGGTCGTCCTGGGCGTCATCGGCTCCGCCCTCGGCATCGCCGCCGGGCTCGGCATCGCCATGGTCCTGATGAACCTGATGAACCACATCGGCATGCACCTGGACACCAGCGAGATCACCTTCAAGCCGCGCACCCCGCTGGTCGGCGCGGTCGTCGGTGTCGTGGTCACCGTGGTCTCCGCCTACCTGCCCGCCCGCCGGGCCGGCAAGGTCTCCCCGATGGCCGCCCTGCGCGACGCCACCGGCGGTCAGACCGCCACCCGCTCCACCGTGCTGCGCAGCATCGCCGGATTGGTGATCACCGTGGCCGGCACCGGCGCGCTGGTCGCCGCGGCCCGGGCGCACGCCGCCAAGGCCGGCAGCGGCTACCTCGCGCTGGGCGTCCTGCTCACCCTCATCGGCTTCGTCGTCATCGGCCCGCTGCTCGCGGCCGGCGTCGTACGGGTGCTGGGTGCGGTGGCCCTGCGCCCCTTCGGCCCCATCGGCCGCCTGGCGCAGCGCAACGCCCTGCGCAACCCGCGGCGCACCGGCGCCACCGCCGCCGCCCTGATGATCGGCCTCGCGCTGGTCGCCGGGCTGTCGGTGGTCGGCTCCTCGATGGTGGCCTCGGCCAGCGTCCAGATCGACAAGTCCGTCGGCGCCGACTTCATCATGCAGACCCAGACCGGCGGCTTCACCCCGCAGATCGTCAAGGCCATCAAGTCCACCCGGGGCCTGGGGCACGTCACCGAGTACAAGGCGCTGCCGGCCACCCTCGCGCTGCCCGACGGCACCAAGTCCAAGACGGATCTGGTGGTCACCGACCCGACCTACGCCGACGACCTGCGCGTCCCGGTCATCTCCGGTGACGTCAAGAACGCGTACGCCTCCGGCGGCATGACCGTCGGGGAGACCTTCGCCGACAAGCACCACCTCAAGACCGGCGACACCCTCCCCGTCACCTTCCGCGACGGCGGCCGTACCACCCACCTGAAGATCTACGCCGTCACCTCGAAGGACACCTCCTTCGACCAGGGGGCGATGTACGTGGGCCTGGACACCGCCAAGCGCTTCGTCCCGGCCGACGCCATGCCGCAGGACCTCATGGTCTTCGCCACCGCGGCGGACCACGACCACCCCGCGTCGGCCTACGCCGCGCTGAAGGCCTCGGTCCACGGCTACCCGCAGGTGCAGGTGCGCGACCAGGCCGACTACAAGTCGATGCTCCGCAAGCAGATCGGCCAACTCCTCAACCTCGTCTACGGGTTGCTGGCGCTGGCGATCATCGTCGCGATCCTCGGCGTGGTGAACACCCTCGCCCTGTCGGTCGTCGAGCGGACCCGGGAGATCGGCCTGATGCGGGCGATCGGGCTGTCGCGGCGGCAACTGCGGCGCATGATCCGGCTGGAGTCGGTGGTCATCGCCCTGTTCGGCGCGGTGATCGGGCTCGGGCTGGGGATGGGCTGGGGGACGTCGGCGCAGAAGCTTCTCGCCCTCAACGGTCTGGGAACGCTGTCCATCCCGTGGTCCACGATCGTCGCCGTCTTCATCGGTTCGGCGTTCGTCGGCCTGCTCGCCGCGCTCGCCCCCGCCCTTCGGGCCTCCCGCATGAACGTGCTGGGAGCGATCGCGACGGACTGACTCCGTCGGTCACCCAGGGTCCGCCCCGCCCCCGTCGGGGGTGGGGCGGGGTGGGCCCTTGTGGACAACGTATTTACGAGCCCCGCCGAACCGGACATGCCCCACCTGGCCTGATACGGGGCTCACAAATACTCGACAAAGTCCACAAGCCCCCACCCCGCCCCACCCCCTCACGCTCGTTTCCTACTCCGGGCCGGGTGGGCTTCCCCACCCCCTCACGCCGTCCCCGCTCTCCGCCAGCCGGTGGGGGAGCGGGGCTTCTTCATAGGCCCGCCCCCACCGGGACGGTGTCGCCACTGGGCAGGAGGGGGCGGGCCGGGGTGGCTTCTTGTGGACATTGTCGAGTATTTGTGAGCCCCGTATCAGGCCAGGCAGGGCATGGTCCGGGGAGGCGGGGCTCGTAAATACGTTGTCCACAAGGAGCCGCCCCGGCCCGCCCCCGACCCGGCGGCCACGGTGCGCGACCACCCCCTCACGACGCCGCCGCGAGCCCGCACCCCGAAGCCGTTTACGCTGGCCTTCATGAGCCTGAACGGTCTGCTGGACGTCGTTGTCAAGGATCCCGCCCTCGCAGAGGCGGTCAAGGCCGCCGCGGACGGCAACCGGCCCTGGCTCGACCTGGTGGGCCCGCCCGGCGCGCGGCCGTTCGCGCTGGCCGCCCTCGCCACCCGCGCGGAGCGCCCCGTGCTGGCGGTCACCGCCACAGGCCGCGAGGCGGAGGACCTGGCCGCGGCACTGCGCTCCCTGATGCCCCCCGACGCCGTCGTGGAGTACCCCGCGTGGGAGACGCTCCCGCACGAGCGGCTCTCCCCCCGCTCCGACACCGTCGGCCGCCGGCTCGCCGTCCTGCGCAGGCTCGCCCACCCCAGCAAGGACGACCCCACCAGCGGCCCGGTCAAGATCGTCGTCGCCCCGATCAGGTCGGTGCTGCAACCGCAGGTCCGCGGACTGGGCGACCTGGAGCCGGTGAGCCTGCGCGGCGGCACCCGCGCCGACCTCGGCGACATCGTGGACCGGCTGGCCGCCGCCGCGTACGCGAGGGTGGAACTGGTCGAGAAGCGCGGGGAGTTCGCGGTCCGCGGCGGGATCCTCGACGTTTTCCCGCCGACCGAGGAGCACCCCCTTCGGGTGGAGTTCTGGGGCGACGACGTCGAGGAGATCCGCTACTTCAAGGTCGCCGACCAGCGCAGTCTCGAAGTGGCGGAGCACGGACTGTGGGCGCCGCCGTGCCGGGAGCTGCTGCTGACCGACCAGGTGCGGGCCCGCGCGGCCGATCTGGCCGAGGAGCACCCGGAGCTGGGCGAGCTGCTCGGCAAGATCGCCGAGGGCATCGCGGTGGAGGGCATGGAGTCGCTGGCCCCGGTGCTGGTCGACGACATGGAGCTGCTGATGGACGTGCTGCCGGACGGCAGCATGGCGGTGGTCTGCGACCCGGAGCGGATCCGTACGCGCGCGGCGGATCTGGTGGCGACCAGCAGGGAGTTCCTGGAGGCGTCGTGGGCGGCGACCGCCGGCGGTGGGGAGGCGCCGATCGACCTGGGCGCCGCGAGCCTGTGGTCGCTGGCGGACGTCCGCGAGCACGCCCAGGACATCGGCATGCCGTGGTGGTCGGTGAGCCAGTTCGCCGGGGACGACGAGCTGGACGAGGACACCGTCAAGCTCGGGATGCACGCGCCGGAGACCTACCGCGGGGACAGCGCCCGCGCCCTCGCGGACACCAAGGGCTGGCTGGCCGAGGGCTGGCGGGCGGTGTTCGTCACCGAGGGGCACGGCCCCGCCACCCGTACCGTCGAGGTGCTGGGCAACGAGGGCATCGCCGCCCGGCTGGACACCGACCTGCCCACCGTGCCGGAGCCGTCCGTCGTGCATGTGGCCTGCGCGTCGATCGAACACGGCTTCGTGGACCCGGCGTTGAAGCTGGTGGTGCTCACCGAGACCGATCTGTCGGGGCAGAAGTCGGCCAGCAAGGACATGGGCCGGATGCCGTCGCGGCGGCGCAAGACCATCGACCCGCTCACCCTCCAGCCCGGCGACTACATCGTGCACGAGCAGCACGGCGTGGGCCGCTACGTGGAGATGGTGCAGCGCACCGTGCAGGGCGCCACCCGCGAGTACCTGCTGGTGGAGTACGCGCCGGCCAAGCGGGGGCAGCCCGGCGACCGGCTGTTCGTGCCGACCGACCAGTTGGAGCAGATCACCAAGTACGTGGGTGGCGAGGCGCCGACCCTGCACCGGTTGGGCGGCGCCGACTGGACGAAGACCAAGGCGCGGGCGAAGAAGGCGGTCAAGGAGATCGCCGCGGACCTGATCCGGCTGTACTCGGCGCGGATGGCCGCGCCCGGGCACGCCTTCGGCCCGGACTCCCCGTGGCAGCGGGAGTTGGAGGACGCGTTCCCGTACGCGGAGACCCCCGACCAGCTGACCACGATCGCCGAGGTCAAGGAGGACATGGAGAAGTCGGTCCCGATGGACCGGCTGATCTGCGGCGACGTGGGGTACGGCAAGACCGAGATCGCGGTGCGCGCGGCGTTCAAGGCGGTGCAGGACGGCAAGCAGGTCGCGGTGCTGGTGCCGACGACGTTGCTGGTGCAGCAGCACTTCGGCACGTTCACCGAGCGGTACGGCCAGTTCCCCGTCGTGGTCAAGGCGCTGTCGCGGTTCCAGTCGGACAGCGAGGCGAAGGCGGTGCTTGAGGGGCTGCGGGAGGGCTCGGTCGACATCGTGATCGGCACCCACCGGCTGTTCTCTGCGGAGACCCGCTTCAAGGACCTGGGCCTGGTCATCGTCGACGAGGAGCAGCGCTTCGGCGTCGAGCACAAGGAGCAGTTGAAGAAGCTGCGGGCCAACGTCGACGTGCTGACCATGTCGGCCACCCCGATCCCGCGCACCCTGGAGATGGCGGTCACCGGCATCCGGGAGATGTCGACGATCACCACCCCGCCGGAGGAGCGGCACCCGGTGCTGACCTTCGTCGGCCCGTACGAGACCAAGCAGATCTCGGCGGCGGTCCGCCGTGAACTGCTGCGTGAGGGACAGGTCTTCTACATCCACAACCGGGTCGAGTCGATCGACCGGGCGGCGGCGCGGCTGCGCGAACTGGTCCCGGAGGCGCGGATCGCCACCGCGCACGGTCAGATGAGCGAGGGCGCGCTGGAGCAGGTGGTGGTCGACTTCTGGGAGAAGCGGTTCGACGTCCTGGTCTCCACCACGATCGTGGAGTCCGGCATCGACATCTCCAACGCCAACACCCTGATCGTGGAGCGCGGCGACAACTTCGGCCTGAGCCAGCTGCACCAGCTGCGCGGCCGGGTCGGCCGTGGCCGGGACCGCGGCTACGCCTACTTCCTGTATCCGCCGGAGAAGCCGCTGACGGAGACCGCGCACGAGCGGCTGGCGACCATCGCCCAGCACACCGAGATGGGCGCGGGCATGTACGTGGCGATGAAGGACCTGGAGATCCGTGGCGCCGGCAACCTGCTGGGCGGCGAGCAGTCCGGGCACATCGCCGGGGTGGGCTTCGACCTGTACGTGCGGATGGTGGGCGAGGCGGTCGCCGACTACCGGTCGGCGCTGGAGTCCGGCGCGGCGGTGGAGGAGGCCCCGCTGGAGGTGAAGATCGAGCTGCCGGTGGACGCCCATGTCCCGCACGACTACGCGCCCGGCGAGCGGCTGAGGCTCCAGGCGTACCGCTCGATCGCCGCCGTCAACTCCGAGGAGGACGTCAAGGCGGTGCGCGACGAACTGGTCGACCGCTACGGCAAGCTCCCCGAGCCGGTGGAGAACCTGCTGCTCGTCGCCGGGCTGCGGCTGCTGGCGCGCCGGGCCGGGGTGACCGACATCACCTTGCAGGGTTCCAACGTCCGTTTCGGCCCGGTGGAGTTGCGGGAGTCGCAGGAGTTGCGCCTCAAGCGGCTGCATTCGCGCAGTGTGCTGAAGCCGGCCACCAAGCAGGTACTCGTACCGCGGCCGACCACCGGAACCATTGGAGGTAAACCGGTGGTCGGCCGTGAACTGCTCGTGTGGACCGCTGAGTTCCTGAACTCGATCGTGCTCTAGAACTCGGCTTTTCTAGTACGGTCCGTTGACGTTGTCGATCGAACCGTACACGTGGTACGCGTAGTTGCACGCGGCGACAATGTTGGCGACCGGGTCGTAAATGTTCGTCGACGTGCCTGCCACGTGGTAGGCGTTAAAGGTCGAGTCGATTGTCTGGAGCAGGCCCTTCGAAGGGTGTCCGGCGGCGGCGTTGCTGTCCCAGAGGTTGATCGCGTTGGGATTGCCGCTGGATTCCCGGATGACGTTGCGGTAAATGCCGTTGTACGTGCCGGGAATGCCGTGCTGGCCCATGATGACCAGCGCCTGCTTGATCCAGCCGTCGAGGTTGTTGGCGTACTTCGTGGTGGCGGCGGCCGGCTTCGCGGGGGCGGGCTTCGCGGCGGGTGCCGCGGCCGCGGCGGCAGCCTTGGCGGCGGCTGCCTTCTTCGCGGCGGCGGCCTTGGCGGCTGCCGCCTTGGCAGCGGCGGCCTTCTTGGCGGCGGCGGCGCGCTTGGCCTTCTCGGCCTTCCAGTGGGCCTCGGCCTTGGCCTTGGCTTCTGCCTTGGCCTTCGCCTCCGCCTTGGCCTTCGCTTCGGCCTTCTCCTTCGCCAGCCACCAGCGGTGGTGGGCGGACCAGTACTGCTTGGCCATTCCCTCGTGCTGGGTGCGGGCGGTGTCGTATGCCGTCGTGGTAAATGCCACGGGGGCGCCGGCGGCGGATTCGTGGGTGTTGTGCGCCTGTGCGGTTCCGGGGACGACGGCGAATGCGAGGGCTGCCGCTCCGGCAGCGGCAACGGTTGCCGCGGATACCTTGTGAGCCAGGGTGAGGCGAATGCGGGCATGTCTGGGCATGGGGGTGCGGACCTTCCAGTTGCTAGACCGCAGTCGTCGTCCGGCAGTTGCCCACCGGAGATTGCCCTAAGGCGTCGAGCGGGTTCGACGAAAGGCCGGCGATTCGATTCGCGGACCCTGCGGCTCGGCAATGTCTAGCGGCCGGAAAATCGGCTGGCAATATCGCTTTCTACTAATTGGCTTCGTCGTGAGGAGTTGTCGCCGAGGGCCGGAATCGCCGCCGTTTCCCGCTTACACCGCCTTTAGGCGTCCACTAGCCGGGACCGTATGTGATGTGCGTCATATGGGGAGCATCACATTCCCCACCTGGTCAAATCCCCTACAACTGCGGCTCATTCGGACATGTACGACTCATCGGGACCTGGCATGTTCCGGGCAGTCCGATACCGGGCCAGAAGCCTTGCCTCGGCGCGGTGGTGCCCGCGCGGCCGGTCGATCTACGAAGCCGCCTCGGAGGCCGGTACCCGGCGGCGGGCGATCTCGTTTCGCGGAGTAGTGGATATCACTCGCCGTGAGTCCTTATTCTCGATCAGCGCCGGGTCACCGCACCGCCGCTCGAACACTCCCGCCAGGAGGCCCCATGGTCCGCCGTCGCACCGCCACGCTCTCCTTGACCGCTGTCGCGTTGCTGCTCGCCACACCGCTGATCACCTCATGCGGTGCCCAGCATCCCGGCTCCGCGGCCGTGGTCGGCGGACGGACGATCTCCGTTGCCGACCTCCAGACGCAGGTCAAGCAGGTACGGGCCGCGCAGGACAAGACCGGGCAGGCGGAGCAGCTCATCGGCGCCACCAGCGACCTGGCCCGCTCGACGCTCAACAGCATGGTCTTCGACCAGGTGCTGGACCGGGCGGCCACCGACGCGGGCGTCCACATCGGCCGCGGCGAGGTGCAGCTACTGGAGGCCCAGTCGGCCCAGCAGGCCGGCGGCATGGAGGCGCTGCACACCGCGCTGCTCCAGCAGTACGCCGTCGCCCCCGCCCAGGTCGACACGTTCTTCACGGCGCAGGCGCAGGCCCAGGGCATCGCCCGCTCCCTCGGGGTCGACCTGACCACCCAGCCGGGCCAGCAGGCCGTGACCTCCGCGATGGGCACCGCCTCGCGGGAGCTGCGCGTCGACGTCAACCCGCGCTACGGCAGCTGGAACACCAAGACCCTCAGCCTGACCGCCGCCGCCACCCCGTGGCTGCACGCGGCCGCCCCGCAGCAGCCCGCCGTGATGCCGCAGCAGGGCTGACGCCGCCCTCGCCGCCGTCCGGGACCACCGGGTCCCCGGACGGCGCTGTCGGCGTACCGGGGTACGTTCGGAGGGTGACCGACACCGTTGCCCCCGACGCCGGCCCCGGCCGCGTGGTCCTGCTCACCACCAGCCACCGGGTCGCCCCCGGCCTGCTGTCCTGGCCGGCGTGGCAGGCGCTGCGCACCGCCGACGTGGTGCTGTGCCCCGACCCCTCCCACCCTCAGCTGCCGTATCTGCGCGAGGCCGGGATCACCGTCGAGCACGCCTCGGTGGGCGGGCGGGAGCTGCTCGACCTCGCCGCGGGTGGCCGCACCGTGATCGTCGTCCCGGCGGACGACCCGGACCCCGGACTCACCGACGAGCTGGCCCGGCTGGCGGGTTCCGGACGGGTGCGGATGCCCGATCTGGAACTGCTGCCCGCCTCCTACGACCTGCCCGGCGGCCGGCTGCTCGATCTCGTCCAGGTGATGGACCGGATCCGCACCGAGTGCCCCTGGAGCTCCACCCGCACCTCCGAGGGGCTGGTGAAGTACCTGATCGAGGAGGCGTACGAACTCGTCGAGGCGATCGAGGGCGGCGACCGGGAGGCGTACCGCGAGGAGTTGGGCGACGTACTGCTCCAGGTGATCTTCCACGCGCGGATCGCGCAGGACGACCCGGAGCGGCCGTTCACCATCGACGACGTGGCCGCCGGCATCGTGGACAAGCTCATCCGTCGCCATCCGCACGTCTTCGGCACCGAGACCGCGCTCACCCCCGAGCAGGTCCAGGAGCACTGGATGCGCACCAAGGCGGCCGAGAAGCGCCGGGAGTCGGTGACGGACGGCATTCCGCTGGAGCAGCCGGCGCTGGCGCTGGCCGCCAAGCTCGCCGCTCGGGCCCGGGGTGCGGGACTGCCGCTTCCGCCGCAGGACCCGGCCGCCGCGGACGGGCTCGGTGACCGCCTGCTCGCGCTGGCCGCCGAAGGGCAGGCCGAGGGTGTCGACCCGGAGTCCGCGTTGCGCGCCGCCGCCCGGCGCTACCGGCAGGCCATCCGCGAGGCCGAGGCCGCCAGGACCTGATCCACAAGACACGGCGGGGCGCCGCCCGACCCCATAACCTGCGGACATGCGAATCGATCTGCCCCATCCGTGGCCGAAGGACGAGGCCGAGGCCGTCGCGATCCAGGACCGGCTGCGTCCGCTGGCGGACCACGCCGGGCCCGGGCCGCGGGCGCCGAGGCTGGTCGCCGGTCTGGACGTGGCCTACGCGGGCGACGGCGGCGGGTCGGCGGGGCTGGTCGCGGCGGCGGTCGTCGTGCTGGACGCGGCCCGTCTCGAACCGGTCGAGCGGGCCACCGCCGTGGGGCAGGCGTCGTTCCCCTACGTCCCCGGGCTGTTCGCGTTCCGCGAACTCCCGGTGCTCATCGAGGCGCTGAGCGCTCTGGAGCGCACCCCCGACCTGATGCTCTGCGACGGTCAGGGGCTGGCCCACCCGCGCAGGTTCGGGCTGGCCTGCCATCTCGGGGTGATCACCGGGATTCCGACCGCCGGGGTGGCCAAGACGCCGTTCGTGGGCAGCTGGGACGCCGGGCGGCTCGGCCAGGAGCGCGGCGCGTGGGCGCCGCTGACCGACGGCTCGGAGACCGTCGGCCGGGTGCTGCGTACCCAGGACGGCGTCAAGCCGGTCTACGTCTCCACCGGCCACGCCATCGATCTGGAGACCGCCTGCCGCCATGTGCTGGCGCTGGCCCCGGCGTACCGGCTGCCGGAGACCACCCGGCTCGCCGACCGGCTCAGCCGGGACGTGCTGGCGGCCTCGTCCACGGGCTGAGCGGCGGCGTCCGGCGCGGCGATCGCGGCCGGGAGCGGGTCCGGGCTCAGAAGAAGTCGCGCTCGACGATCTCCTCGACGATCTCCTCGCCGCCGAAGAAGCCGCCGCGCTCCACGATGACCTCGCGCTCGATGATCTCCTCGCGCCCGAAGAAGCCGTCGCGCTCGACGATGACCTCGCGCTCGATGACCTCCTCACCGCCGAAGAAGCCGCCGGTCTCGATGATCTCTTCGCGCTCGTAGTATTCCTCGCGCATGGTGTCCCCTCTCTGGCCCTCGTCACGCCGCCCGCTGTGCCGCGCGGGACGCGGCGGCCGGGCAGCCGGAAGGACCGCCGTCATCTCCCTTGCCTGACAAGGGAGTTCGGCGGTCCGCGTCATGATCATAAGGGCGTCGGGGAGTACCGCCCGGCCGCCGGGCGGGCTCGGAGTCCCGGCCGGTGCCGCCTGCCGGATACCGTCGAGGGCGTGCACTCCCAGCCTGCTCTCCCACCGGAACCGACCGCCCCCATACCTGCGGCCCCCGCCGTGTCGTCAGCGGAGGAACCGGAGGGGATGCCGCCGTTGTTCACCTGGGAGTTCGCCACGGATCCCTATCCGGCCTACGCCTGGCTGCGTGAGCACGAGCCGGTCCACCGCACCACCTTGCCCAGCGGCATCGACGCCTGGCTGGTCACCCGGTACGCGGACGCCCGGCAGGCGCTGGCCGACCCCCGGCTGAGCAAGAACCCGGATCGCCACGGCGAGCAACGGGCGCACGCCAAGGGCAAGGTGGGCATACCCGGTGAGCGCAACGCCGAGCTGACCACCCACCTGCTCAACATCGACCCGCCCGACCACACCCGGCTGCGCCGGCTGGTCTCCAAGGCGTTCACCCCGCGTCGCGTCGCCGATTTCGAGCCACGGGTAAGGGAGTTGGCCGACCGGCTGATCGACGGCTTCGCGGAGCGGGGGAGCGCCGACCTGATCCACGAGTTCGCCTTCCCGCTGCCCATCTACGCCATCTGCGACCTGCTGGGCGTCCCCGCGCAGGACCAGGACGACTTCCGGGACTGGGCGGGGGCGATGATCCGCCACAGCGGCGGTCCGCGCGGCGGGGTGGCCCGCGCGGTGAAGAAGATGCGCGGCTATCTGCTGGAGCTGATCCACCGCAAGCGGGCCGACCTGGGCGACGACCTGATCTCCGGGTTGATCCGCGCCTCGGACCACGGTGAGCACCTCACCGGGAACGAGGCCGCCGCGATGGCGTTCATCCTGCTGTTCGCCGGGTTCGAGACCACCGTCAACCTGATCGGCAACGGCACGTACGCGCTGCTGCGCGACCCGGTCCAACGCGGGCTGCTACAAGACGCGTTGCGTGATGGCGACAGCGGTGTGCCGGCCTCGGCGGTGGAGGAACTGCTGCGCTACGACGGCCCGGTGGAGCTGGCGACCTGGCGGTTCGCCACCGAGCCGCTGACGCTGGCCGGTGCCCGGATCGCCGAGGGGGACCCGGTGCTGGTGGTGCTGGCGGCGGCCGACCGGGATCCGGCGCGCTTCGAGGAGCCGGACACGCTGGACCTGACCCGCCGCGACAATCCGCACCTGGGTTTCGGCCACGGCATCCACTACTGCCTGGGCGCCCCGCTGGCCCGGCTGGAGGGGCAGGTCGCCCTCTCCCGCCTGCTGACCAGGCTGCCGGACCTTCGACTCGCCGCCGATCCGGCCGACTTGAGGTGGCGTGGCGGCCTGATCATGCGCGGGCTGCGGGAGCTGCCGGTGACGTTCCGCTGACCGGCGGGAGACCCTGCGTATCTGACGGGACGTCAAACGCGTGACCTTTACGTGATCTGTGCTACATCCGCCTGTGACTACGCCCGCGACCCGGCTACGCTCTGCGCTCGTCACCGCTGTCGGAGAAAGGCACTCCATGCTCACGTCGGGGAACGGTCAGCACCGCCGCCCGCGTCAGGCGCCGAAGTTCGTGGTGACCATGGGTGCCACCGGCGCCGGGATGGCCATTCCGCTGCTGTCCGCCGGGGCCGCGCACGCGGCGTCGGTCTCCACCTGGGACAAGGTCGCCAACTGCGAGACCGGCGGCTCGTGGAGCGCGGACGGCGGGGACGGGTTCTACGGCGGACTCCAGCTGACCCAGAACGTCTGGGAGCGCTACGGCGGCACGGCCTATGCCCAAAGCCCCGACCTCGCCAGCCGGCAGCAGCAGATCGCCGTGGCCGAAAAGGTGCTGGACGACCAGGGGCCCGGCTACTGGACCGGCTGCGCGGTGGACGCCGGGCTCACCCGGGGCGACCCCGCCCCGGACGTCGACCCGGGCACCGACGCTCCCGGCGGCTCCCTGCTGGGCGGCTCACCGGTCGACCCCGGTCTGCCGGGCGTCAACCCCGCGCCGGGCCCGGGACTGCTGGGCAGCCTGCTGCCGCCTCCCGCGCCGCCGTCGCCCTCCACGGCGCCCTCAGGGAGCGCGACCGCCTCCCCGGATCCCGGCGCCACCTCGCCCTCGTCGAACCCCTCGGCGACTTCCGCCCCTTCGACCGCTTCGTCGAGTTCGTCCCCTTCGTCGGACTCGTCCGACGCGCCGACCGTCTCCGGGAGTCCCGCCCCCGCCGCGTCTGGCACCACAGGGACCGCGCCGTCCGGCACTCCGGGCGCCTCCTCCGGCCGCCATGCCAAGCCGCCGGCCGTCCCCGGCGACGGTCAGGGCGGCGCCGAGCAGGGCCCGTACACCGTGCAGCCGGGTGACAACCTCTATGAAATCGCCACAAAGCACGAGCTGCCCGGAGGGTGGCCGTCGCTGTACGCGGCCAACAAGTCGGTCGTCGGTTCCGACCCCGACCTGATCCTGCCGGGGCAGCACCTCACCCTTGGCTAGCCCGCCAAGATCCACAAGACACGGCCTGAGCGTCCCTGATGCTGTGACATAACTCTCCGCGGGTGATCCGGAACAAAGGTCCAGTTCGATCTTTTTGTTCGGTCCCGACCTGCGGCTCTGTCAACTCCCCGGACCCCGCGGACGGGCTGACCCTGGGTCGGCCCGTCCCGGTCGTCGCTTGTCCGGCGCCCGGGGGCTGTGCTTATGGTCGTCACCGCTCGCCACTGCGGGCCCCGCCGGTCAGGAACGCCGAGTCCTGCCGCCGACCGACGGGAACAACCGACGCGAAAGCGCCGTGGGCAGGAGCGGGGGACCCAAGGTTCTTCGCCGGTTCCACCGGGTGCCCGATCAGAACACGGCACCGGAGTGACAGGGACCGGCTCGGGGTCAAGCCGCGCGCCACCGAGCGCGCGACCGGGCAACTCACGCCCGCACCCGACAGCTGACCTCGTAGGCGTCGGTGAGGATGACTTCTCCATGGCCAAGCACCGTCGTGTCCAGCTGCCCGCTTCCAGGGCGGCCCGTCTCGCCGCGATAGCCGGAGTGGCCGGCACCGCGATAGCCGTCCCGCTGGTGGGCGCCACCTCCGCCTCCGCGGCGTCGGTCTCCACCTGGGACGCCGTCGCCCGCTGCGAGTCCGGGGGCGACTGGCACATCAACACCGGCAACGGCTACTTCGGCGGCCTGCAGTTCTCCGCGTCCAGCTGGGACGGCGCGGGCGGTCAGAAGTACGCCCCGCGCGCCGACCTGGCCACCAAGGACCAGCAGATAGCCGTCGCCGAGACACTGCTCGCCCAGCAGGGTCCCGACGCCTGGTCCTGCGCCTCCGCGGGCGGCCTGACCTCGGGCGGACCGGCCCCCGACGTCCACCCCGGCCAGGCCTCGACCGGCTCCGCCACCCAGACCGGCTCCCACGCCGCCCCGGCGAAGAAGGCCCCGGCCACCAAGGCCGCCCCGGCCGGACACGCCGCCGGCGGTTACCTCGTCAAGTCGGGCGACACGCTGTCCTCGATCGCCCGGGCGCGCCACGTGGCCGGCGGCTGGCACAAGCTGTTCGACCTGAACAAGGACCTCGTCAAGAAGGCGAACCTGATCTTCCCGGGCCAGCGGCTCCGCCTGAGCTGAGCCCGGTGATCGACTCCCCGGCCGGACACGTCTTCCCCCGAGCGTGTCCGGCCGGGGTCATTTCGCGCCCACGCGCGCACCGTCTGCCGGACGGACGCCGCGAGACGGTTAGGCTCATCCCGCGAACACCGAGTCACCACACCGAGCGGCATCGCCGGCCAGCACGCTGAGCGGCGAGGCAACACATTCCCAAAGGAGATGCTCGTGCCGTCCATCGACGTCGTCGTAGCCCGGGAAATCCTCGACTCGCGAGGTAACCCCACCGTCGAGGTCGAGGTCGGCCTCGACGACGGCAGCACCGGCCGCGCCGCGGTCCCCTCCGGCGCCTCCACCGGGGCCTTCGAGGCCCTGGAACTGCGTGACGGGGACAAGTCCCGCTACGGCGGCAAGGGTGTCGAGAAGGCCGTCCTGGCCGTCATCGAGCAGATCGGCCCGGAGCTGGTCGGCTACGACGCCACCGAGCAGCGGCTGATCGACCAGGCGATGCTCGACCTGGACGCCACGCCCGACAAGTCCTCACTCGGCGCCAACGCCATCCTGGGCGTCTCGCTGGCCGTGGCGCACGCCGCGTCCGAGGCGTCCGACCTGCCGCTGTTCCGCTACATCGGCGGCCCGAACGCGCACGTGCTGCCGGTGCCGATGATGAACATCCTCAACGGCGGAAGCCACGCGGACTCCAACGTCGACATCCAGGAGTTCATGATCGCGCCGATCGGCGCCGAGTCGTTCTCCGAGGCGCTGCGCTGGGGCGCGGAGGTCTACCACACGCTCAAGGGCGTGCTGAAGGAGCGCGGGCTGTCCACCGGCCTCGGCGACGAGGGCGGTTTCGCGCCGAACCTGGACTCCAACCGCGAGGCGCTCGACCTGATCGTCGAGGCCGTCAAGAAGGCCGGCTTCCAGCCCGGTCAGGACATCGCGCTCGCGCTCGACGTGGCCGCCTCCGAGTTCTACAAGGACGGCTCGTACCAGTTCGAGGGCAAGTCGCGGTCCGCCGCCGAGATGAGCGCGTACTACGGCGAGCTGGTGGACGCCTACCCGCTGGTCTCCATCGAGGACCCGCTGTACGAAGAGGACTGGGACGGCTGGAAGACCATCACCACGGAGCTGGGTGACAAGGTCCAGATCGTCGGCGACGACCTGTTCGTCACCAACCCCGAGCGCCTCCAGCGCGGCATCGACAGCGACACCGCCAACGCGCTGCTGGTCAAGGTCAACCAGATCGGCTCGCTCACCGAGACCCTGGACGCGGTCGAACTCGCCCAGCGCAGCGGCTACAAGTGCATGATGTCGCACCGCTCGGGCGAGACCGAGGACGTGACCATCGCGGACCTGGCGGTCGCCACCAACTGCGGGCAGATCAAGACCGGCGCCCCGGCCCGCTCGGACCGCGTCGCCAAGTACAACCAGCTGCTGCGCATCGAGGAGATCCTGGACGACGCCGCGGTCTACGCCGGCCGCAGCGCCTTCCCCCGCTTCAAGGTCTGAGGCGCGCCGGCGGCCGTGCGGTACGCCGCGCGGCCGCCGGACGCACGGCACGGGGGCGACCCCGGGCCGATACCGGCCTCCCCGCACCCGGTCCCGTACCGTGTGCGGGGATGTCCGTGTCCCGGCGCTGCGTACGGGACGCCAGGCACGTACGGAGGGAGACGTCGTGGCGACCGAGCGGTTCCCCACCGCGGCGCGGCTCAAGGCTCTGGGCCAGCAGGCGCAGGCCCGCGTCTACCGCGCCACCGGCCGCACCCCGCGCCGCAGCAGGCTCACCGGCCGGGCGGCGCTGCTGGCCCTGACCGTCTGCGCGCTGGTCGTCGCCCTGGCGTATCCCACCCGGCAGTACATCGCCCAGCGCTCGCAGATCGCCGGGCAGCGCGAACAGGTCCGCCAGGCCCACCAGCGGGTCGAGCAACTGCGGGAGCAGAAGGCGCGCTGGGCGGATCCGGCCTATGTGCGGGCGCAGGCGCGCGAGCAGCTGCACTACGTGATGCCCGGTGAGACCGGGTTCGTCATGCCGGGCGGCACGGGCACGGCGGGTTCACCTGACGGATCCGCATCCGGCGCCGCCGCTTCCCGGCCTTGGTACGACAATCTGTGGGACGGCGTGAACGCCGCGGACGCACCACACTGATGAGAAGTCCTCCGGGAGGCGGTGCCTCCCGGGTCCCTTGGAGAATGCCGTACATGGAAACGCCCCCGCCGCACACCGACACCGCCGCACCCACCGAGGCCGACGTCGCCGCCGTCGCCGGACAACTCGGCCGGGTGCCACGGGGACTGCGGGCCGTCGCGCACCGCTGCCCCTGCGGACTGCCCGACGTCGTGGAGACCGCGCCCCGCCTTGAGGACGGCTCGCCCTTCCCGACGCTGTACTACCTGACCTGCCCGCGCGCGGCGTCGGCCATCGGCACGCTGGAGGCGGACGGCGTGATGGCGCGGATGACCGCCCGGCTGGGGCAGGACGAGAAGCTGGCGGCCGGCTACCAGGCCGCCCACGAGGACTACATCGCCCGCCGGGACGCCGTCGAGGTGCTGGAGGGGTTCCCCAGCGCCGGCGGGATGCCCGACCGGGTCAAGTGCCTGCACGTGCTGGTCGGCCACGCGCTGGCGGCCGGCCCCGGCGTCAACCCGCTGGGCGACGAGGCGATCGCCATGCTGCCGCAGTGGTGGCGCAAGGGGCGGTGCGTGTGCGCGGACGAGGCCTCCGGCGCGGACCCGGAGCCCGGCCGATGACCAGGGTCGCCGCGATCGACTGCGGTACGAACTCCATCCGTCTGCTGGTGGCCGACGCCGACCCGGCGACCGGGCGGCTGATCGACCTGGACCGCCGGATGACCGTCGTGCGGCTCGGCCAAGGCGTCGACCGCACCGGGCGGTTGGCCCCCGAGGCCCTTGAACGCACCTTCGCCGCCTGCCGTGAGTATGCCGCCGCGATCCGTGAACTCGGCGCGGAGCGGGTGCGGTTCGTGGCCACCTCGGCCTCCCGTGACGCGGAGAACCGCGACGAGTTCACCCGCGGGGTGGTGGAGATCCTGGGCACCGAGCCCGAGGTGATCACCGGTGACCGCGAGGCGGAGTACTCCTTCACCGGCGCCACAAGGGAGTTGACGGGCCGTCGGGACATCGAGCGGCCGTTCCTGGTGGTCGACATCGGCGGTGGTTCGACCGAGTTCGTGATAGGTGACGACGCCGTGCGCGCTGCCCGTTCGGTGGACGTCGGCTGTGTGCGGATGACCGAACGGCACCTGGTGCGCGACGGCCGGGTGCAGGACCCGCCGTCGGCTTCCTCGGTCGCGGCGGTGCGGGCGGACATCGAGGCGGCGATCGACCTGGCGGGGCTGACGGTGCCGTTGGGACAGGCGGCCACCCTGGTCGGTCTGGCCGGCTCGGTCACCACCGTGGCGGCCATCGCGCTGGGCCTGACCGCGTACGACTCGGAGCTGATCCACCACTCCCGGATCGGCGTCGACCAGGTCCGGTCGATCACCGAGCGCCTGCTGGCCGCCACCCACGCGGAACGCGCGGCGATCCCGGTCATGCACCCCGGCCGAGTGGATGTCATCGGCGCGGGCGCCCTCGTGCTGCTGACGATCATGGAACGCACCGGTGCCCGCGAGGTCGTGGTCAGTGAGCACGACATCCTCGACGGCATCGCCTGGCACACCGCACTCGACGTCGCCTGACCAGTGTCAGCCGGCGGTCCTCAGCCTCCGGCGGGCGCCGCCACGCGTTCCCCTGCCGGGGCCGGGACACCGCCCAGCAGCCGGTCAAGCAGCCGTTCGTGGTCGGCGGTGAAGTGCTCGCGCCAGACGCCCACCGCGAGGTCGCCGTCGCCGCCCTGCCCGGCGGAAGGCTCGGGCACGGTCGCCGGGCCGGGGTGGCCGGTGGCGTCCAGCAGCCGGGCCACCGCGCGTGACCGGGCCGGCGTGCTGCCGCCGAGCCCGGGCCCGGCCAGCTCCTCGTGGCTGATCACCGTCACCGCCGGGTGGCGCAGCAGCCACTGGCAGGTGCGGGCCTCCCGCATGCCGGGGAAGCAGGGGTCGGTCAGCGCGAGGGTGATCTTGGCGTCCATGGTGGGCAGCGCGTGCACGATGTCGCGGTAGACGAGGTGGTCCGGCAGGGTCCCGACCTGCCCGGCGGGCCGGGACAGCAGCCGGATCTGGCTGATGATCCGATCGCGGACGTCCCGGTGGTGGAAGACCACCGGCGGCCGGCCGGTGGCCTGCCAGTCGCGCAGGAAACCGCCGTCGGCCCGCCGCAGGTCCAGCTCGGTGACGTACCAGGCGCCTCGGCCCGGCAGCAGGCCCGCCAGCTCTGAGTCCGGCACCCGGGTCAGCCGGCGCTCCAGCTCCGCGTCGACCGGTGAGGCGAGGGTGACCGGCTGGCCGAGCCGCGTCCACCACACCCGCCACAGCGCGCTGACCGCGTCCTGGAAGGCGACCTCCAGCCGGTCCCACTCCTGCCCCTGCCCGCGCAGCAGCAGCGAGGCGTGCTCAGGGCCGTAGGCCGCGGCCAGCAGGGGCAGCACCATGCCGCGTCCCGGCCGGTCGTCGCCGGTGGACCCGGCGCCGCTCATCGTGCCGTACGGGGTGTAGCCGAGTGCGGTGGTGATCTCGGCGAGCAGCGGTGTGCCGCTGCCGCGCGGCGAGACGACGATCACTTGCGGCGCGGGCATGGCAGGACTCCCGGTGGGGTCAGGGGGCGCAGGCCCGGGGCGGGGCGGGTGAGGGGCTGACGACCGGCGGGTCCGGGCGCAGCAGGAGGTCCTCATAGCTGTGGTGGCGGCGGGTGGTGGTGCGATGGTGCAGCAGACGCGCCGCGCGGGCGTGCTCGCCGGTGCCGATCAGCGCGCGGGCCAGGGTGTCCTGGACGATCTCGCGCTCCACCCGGACCCCGCCGATCCGCTCCACCCGTTCGCCCAGTGCGGTCAGCAGGGCGACCGCCGTCCCCGGATCGCCCGCGGTGATCTCGGCCAGCGCCAGGACGACGGGCGCGAGCACATCGCGGAAGTCGGGCCGCTCGTCGGCGGCGGCCCGCCGCGCCAGGGCGTACAGGTCGTCGGTGGCCGCCTCGACGGCCAGCGCGAGGGCGAGGTTGAAGGTGTGGAAGACCTCGGCCGTCCCGCCGGGCGCCGCCAGCAGCGCCCTGACGTGGTCCGGCTCGCAGCGGCGGGCGGGCTCTTGCCCGGCCAGCAGCAGGCGCCAGTTGGTCGCCGACCGCATGCCCACGTCCGAGCGGTCCAGCACGTGGTCCGCCCGCCGCCGCGCGTCGGCGAAGTCGCCGCAGGCCAGTGACTGGAGTGCAGCGTGCCAGTTGAGGTGCTTGAACTGCACCGCCCGCGGGTCGGCGGCCAGCCACCGGTCGAGGAACGCGGTGGAGGCGGGGCCGGCGCCCAGCTCCTGCTCGGCGTGGGCCCTGGCGTGCGCGGCGAGCCCCGAGCGGGGGTGGAGTGCCAGGGCCTGTTCGGCGAGTTCGTACGCCTCCTGGACGCGGCCCTGCTCGGCCCGCGTCCAGGCCATCCTGCTGGTCCAGATCCAGTGGTCCGGCCCGGCCGCGGTCCACTGCCGTTCGGTCAACTCGTCGCCGTGCGCGCGGTAGCCGGGGTCCCCGGTCGCGTGGAAGGCGTCGAGCATCAAGGAGGCCACCTCGTCCCCCGGCCACCGCGCGAAATGGGTGACCAGGTGATCGGCGGTCATCGTGAACTGGCGGTGGGTGTAGAGGAAGACGCCGTGCACCAGGCTCACCGACCGCGCGTCGGCGGCCTGCGCGTCCTGGTACGCGACGGTCAGTTCCTCGCGTAGCTCCGCGTCGTCCAGCCGGTCGCCGGTGGCCAGCACCAGCAGCGCCCGGGCGACGCCGAGCCGCGGCCGGTCCGCCACCCACTCCCGCAGCGACGGCAGCGCCCGCCCGCTCAGGGCGGCCATCTCCCGTACGGCCGTGTCCCGCGCCGACACACCCGCCGTGCGCGTCGTCCCGTCGTCCATCTCCGAGTGACCCGGACCGTTCTTATTCGCTGGGCATGAAATCGACGGTGCACACGATGCCGCTGTTGCCGCAGCGGTTGCGCGGCAGGGACAGCGGAAGGCCCAGCTGGTTGCCGGCGGCCAGGCCGCTGCCGGAGGCGGTGGCGGCCTGGGCGTGCGCGCCGCCGTGGTTGGCGCAGGAGTTGTCGAAGGCGGCGTTCCCGACTCCGATGACGTTCGCGTGCGCGGCCCCGGCGGGGACCAGCGCGGCCCCCAGCGCCGCGCCCACCACGGCCGCCCGCTTGCCCATCGTCCGTCCCTGATCCATGTCCAGGCCCTTCTCTCTCGCGTCCGTTTCGCACCCTCCAACGACCGGCCGTCGCTGAGGGGTACGGGGGCGTCAGCGGCCACCCGCCGATTGCCCGTAACGGAGGACGCGCACGTTGCCTGAGCAGGGATTCGATCGTCTGAGCGGGCGCCGGGAGGGTGCCGTGCCAGGGGGCGGGACGAAGTTCGTGAATTTCTTCACATGAAGTTCCCGCCCTTCGGGTCACTTTCCCCCGGACGGCGGCCCGACCAGGGGGTCCGGGGCCCGGGCGGCCATGTTTCGGCAGGGTTACGTGAAGGCTGCACGGACTTGGCCGGCCCCCGGTGGCGGCGGGATCGTCGCTGCTCACGAGGGGGGTCCAACGGACGGCGATGATCAATGGTTCCCGGCCCCCGCGACCAGGGGGATCGTGAAATCGGGCAGGGTAACACAACGGCCGCCCAACCTTGTGAAGGGGCTCACGAGCGGGGGGTTCCAGGTGCCCCATACTCGAAGCCATGAGCACCACGGAGCGTCCACGGATCCTCGTAGTAGGCGGCGGTTACGTCGGCCTGTACGCGGCGCGCCGCATCCTGAAGAAGATGCGGTACGGCGAGGCGACCGTCACGGTCGTCGACCCGCGCTCGTACATGACGTACCAGCCCTTCCTCCCAGAAGCTGCGGCCGGCAGCATCTCCCCGCGTCACGTCGTCGTGCCCCTGCGGCGCGTGCTGCCGCGGGCCGAGGTACTCACCGGCCGGGTCACCTCGGTCGACCAGGACCGCAAGGTGGCCGTCATCGAGCCGCCCGTCGGCGAGAAGTACGAGCTGCCCTTCGACTACCTGGTGGTCGCGCTCGGCGCGGTCTCCCGGACCTTCCCGATCCCCGGCCTGGCCGAGCACGGCATCGGCATGAAGGGTGTCGAGGAGGCCGTGGACCTGCGCAACCACGTCCTGGAGCAGCTGGACCTGGCCGACTCCACCGCGGATGAGGACCTGCGCCGCAAGGCGCTGACCTTCGTCTTCGTCGGCGGCGGTTTCGCGGGCGCCGAGACCATCGGCGAGGTCGAGGACATGGCCCGCGACGCGTGCAAGTACTACACGAACGTCAAGCGCGAGGACATGCGCTTCATCCTCGTCGAGGCCGCCAACCGGATCCTGCCCGAGGTCGGTCCCGAGCTCGGCAAGTGGGGCCTTGAGCACCTGCGCGAGCGCGGTATCGAGGTCTATCTGGAGACCTCCATGACGTCGGCCGTCGACAAGCACGTGGTGCTCGCCAACGGCCTTGAGGTCGACGCCTCGACGATCGTGTGGACCGCCGGCGTCAAGCCCAACCCCGCGCTGGCCCACTTCGGCCTGCCGCTCGGCCCGCGCGGTCACGTCGACACCCGCCCGACCCTCCAGGTCCAGGGCACCGACTACGCGTGGTCCGCCGGTGACAACGCCCAGGTTCCCGACCTCGCCTCCGGCGAGGGCGCCTGGTGCCCGCCCAACGCCCAGCACGCGCTGCGCCAGGCCAAGGTGCTCGGCGACAACGTGATCTCCGGGCTGCGCGGCTTCCCGCAGCACGACTACAAGCACAAGAACATGGGCGCGGTCGCCGGTCTCGGCCTGCACAAGGGCGTGGCCCTGCTGTTCGGGAAGATCAAGCTCAAGGGCCGCCTCGCCTGGTACTGCCACCGCGGCTACCACGGCATGGCGGTGCCGACCTTCAACCGCAAGTTCCGGGTGCTCGCCGACTGGACGCTGGCGATGTTCCTCAAGCGGGACGTCGTCGCGCTCGGCGCGCTGGAGAACCCGCGCGGGGAGTTCTACGAGGCCGCCGCTCCGGTGACCGCCGCGGCCGTCGCCAAGGCGCGGGCGGTGCGCGAGGCCGAGGCCGAGAAGGTCGTCGTCGGCTGAGAACACGCAGGTAGCAACGGCGCCGAGGGCGTCCGCCATCCGTGGGGCGGGCGCTTTCGGCGTTTTCGGATGCGTCCGTTGGTGGTATCCGGTTTGCGATCCGGGGACTAAGACCGCCGCGGATCCGGTTTCGGATTGCGAGGAGTTACCCAGGATCTATTGGATGTCACGTCCACAGTGGAGGTACGCACCATGGCTGATGCCGCCGGACGGCTTGCCGCACTCGCCGAAGCGGCTCTCGGCACCGCGCTGCCCGTTCGCGTTCGCGCCTGGGACGGAAGCGAGGCGGGCCCGCCGGACGCCCCCGTCGTGGTGGTGCGCAACCGGCGCGCGCTGCGCCGAGTGATGTGGAAGCCGGGCGAGTTGGGGCTGGCCAGGGCCTGGGTGGCGGGCGACCTGGACATAGAGGGCGATCTGTACGAGGCGCTGGACCGGCTCTCCGGGCTGCTGTGGGAGCGCGACGAGACCCCGGCCCGGCGCAAGGGCGCGGCCGCGGTGGACGCGGTGCTGTCGCTGCGCGACCCGGCGGTGCGCCGGCTGCTGCGCGAGGCCGCCTCGCTCATCGGCCCGGGACTGCCGCCCGCCCCGCCCCCCGAGGAGGTGCGTCCGACCGGTGGCGCGCTGCACAGCATGCGCCGCGACCGGCAGGCCATCCACCACCACTACGACGTGGGAAACACCTTCTACGAGCGGGTGCTGGGCCCGTCGATGGTCTACTCCTGCGCGTACTGGGAGAAGCCGGGCGGCACGCTGGAGGACGCGCAGTACTCCAAGCTCGACCTGATCTGCCGCAAGCTCGATCTGCGTGAGGGCCAGCGGCTGCTGGACGTCGGCTGCGGCTGGGGCTCGATGGTGCTGCACGCCGTCCGGCACTACGGGGTGCGCGCCGTCGGCATCACCTTGTCCACCGAGCAGGCCACCTACGCCCGCAAGCGGATCGCCGAGGAGGGGCTGACCGACCGGATCGAGATCCGCGTCCAGGACTACCGGCGGGTCGACGACGGCCCGTTCGACGCCATCTCCTCGATCGGCATGGCGGAGCACGTCGGCTCGGCCCAGTACCTGGCGTACGCGAAGACGCTGCACGGTCTGCTGGTGCCCGGTGGCCGGCTGCTCAACCACCAGATCGCCCGCCGGCCGCTGATGGACGAGGAGGCCTACCACGTCGACGAGTTCATCGACCGGTACGTCTTCCCCGACGGTGAGCTCGCCCCGGTGGGCACGACGCTCTCGCTGCTGGAGAACGCCGGCTTCGAGGCCCGCGATGTCGAAGCGCTGCGCGAGCACTACGCGTTGACGCTGCGCGGCTGGGTGGCGAACCTGGAGGAGCACTGGGACGAGGCGGTGCGCGAGACCTCGCCCGGCCGCGCCCGGGTCTGGCGGCTGTACATGGCGGCCTCCGCGCTGGCCTTCGAGCGCAACCGCATCGGTGTCAACCAGATCCTCGCGGTACGTCCCACCGAGGGCGGAGGTTCCGGAATGCCCGGCACCCGGGCCGCCTGGTTGGCCCCGCGAAGCGGCAACTGACCCCTGTTCGAGGCGCGTTCCCCGGCCCTCTAGGCTATGCCGCATACAGCGGAGGCATATTCCCGCCGCCCCCTCGCCCGTGCGCGCGAGGGGGTTCGGCGAATTCTCGTCATTTTGTGTTGAGATCGGTGAGGCGCCGTGGCGCCGCGATTTCCACTGAATGTTGGCCGGTGGCGGTATGGACCAGGGCGTTCGTCCGGTTCTGATGGTCCGTCAAGCGACCCTAAAATCAGACAACATAGGGTCGAGTTTCACCTGATCGGAGGCCGGATCGAGCTAGGATTTTAGTGCTCTGTAGACCTCCCCGCCGACCGCTGTGCGGGGAGTTCACCATGCCCGGGTGGTGGAATGCAGACACGGTGAGCTTAAACCTCACTGACCTTCGGGTCGTGCCGGTTCAAGTCCGGCTCCGGGCACTCCTTCTACCGCGGTTGACCGCGGAAGAAGGCCGACCGGTTTCTTGTCAATTCTTCAAGTAATGTACCGCGCATGCTTTTTGGCGAAATCCGCCTGACTCACCTCGACGGACCCCCGGCGGGCGGCGCGTGCCGCCTCTGGAGGCCCGTCGTGGTCGTCGGGGTCCCGGGAGTGGTGGCGGTGGTTACCGAAGCTTGCGGGCGGCCCGCCTCAGGTCGTACTCGTGGACGATCGCCTTGGCGTGTCCGTAGGACAGCCCTTCGTGCTCACGACGGAGCCAGGTGACTTTCTCGTCGAAGCGCAGGAGCGCGGGGCCCTCGTCGAGGGCGCGAAGCCAGTCGCCGACCTCACGGCCGGTGCACTGGGGGATGCGGGAGAGCAGGTTCCGGTGGGTTTCCTCGGAGAAGATCATTTGGGACATCGGCGCCTCCGGTGGTGCGTTCCGTTACCCCACCGTGCCCTAGTGGTTGGGTGTTGGCAACCGTCCCGGGCGTACCGGACGAATCGTGCGCACGTATAAAGTCGCCGTCATGCTCGAGTGCGCCCCCTTGCGAACCGCGGTGGACCGGCTGGCCGACCGCTTCAGGGCACTGCCGCTCAGCCGGCTGCTGCGGGTGGCCACCGACGGCCGCACGCTGGCCCGGGAGCTGTCCGCGGCCGCTCAGCGGCTCGAACGCCCGGACCGCGAACTGCTGTTGATGCCGGACGACGGGGTCTTCGTGGTCGGCGACCAGATCGCCGTCGCGGGCCACGACCTGGCCGCGGCGCTCGAAGCACACCCGGGGCGTCACGATGCGCTGCGAGCCGCGCTACGCAAGGTGGCCGACGTCGATCACCTGTTGTGAGCCGGCGGTCCACCGGTGGTGAACGCCTCCGTCACAGCGAGGCGACGACCCGGTCGGCCAGCACGAAGACGGACCGGGTGCCGTAGGTGAAGGTCAGCGCGTAGGCGCCGGAGACCCCGGAGCCGCCCAGCAGGACGGGCGCCTCGCCGCCTTCCAGGGCCGCCGCCAACTGCTCGGCCGTCTCCCGGTCGCCGGGGGTCAGGCACAGCGTGGTGCCGTCGGTGAAGACGTACAGGTCGAGGGTGCCCAGCGGCCCGGGGCGCACGTCGGCCAGCGGGGTGCGGGCCTCGGCCAGCTCCGCGAGCCGGGCCACCGTCTGCTCGGGGCCGGCCACCACCGGGGGCGGGGCGAATTCCGGATCCGAGGGATGGCGGCGCTGCGCGGGGGTGGCGGGGGGCGCGGGAACGGGTTCCGCTTCGCCGCCCGCGAGGTGGTCCACCTGGCGGGGCAGGAAGGGCAGCACCTCGAACCCCGGGTCGAAGCCGGTGCCGTCGAAGGCCGGGCCCTCGAAGCCGGGTCCGTCGAAGCCGGGTCCGTCGAAAATGGGTGCGTCAGCGGCTTCCCTGGCCTCCTGGGCGGCCCAGAACGCCCGGGCCTCCGCCAGTTCCCGCTCCCGCTCCGCGGCCAGCGCATCGGCCACCGCGGCCCGTATCTCCTCGTCGTGCTCGGCGGTCCGGGCGCCGGGTACCAGGAGTGCCGCCGTCCGCCCGTCCTGCTCCAGCCGACCGGCCACCTCACCGCGCAGGGCCGTCAACTCGCGGCGCAGCCGGCGCGTGGCGAGCAGGGCGGCAGCCGCCACCGCGAGGGCGGCGGTCGTGACCAGCAGTGGGACGAGCGGGTAAGAGCTGATGGCGCTCACTGGGGCTCCTGGACGTGGGGGGACCGAAGCGGGGCTTCGGCTCCGGCGGCTTGAGCGGCTCTGCGGACGGCGGAAACTTCTCTCCCCAGGACACACTCTGCCCTGAAACCATTGGCCTTCGCAGTGCGGAACGTCACGAAATGGACGGTTCCGCTCTTCACCCGCCGCGCGGCAACGGTGCTCGAAGTCCGCTCAATACCCGCTCCGACCTGCGAATACGATGATCCCCCCGGCCTGGTGGCATGAGGGGGGATCTTCGGATTCCGTCGAATTCTCAGCCGGTTCTCAGACAACCTCCGGCCATCGAACCCGGCCGCGGGCTCAGCTGAGCCGCTCCAGCACCATCGCCATGCCCTGCCCGCCGCCGACGCACATCGTCTCCAGACCGAACTGCTTGTCGTGCCACTGGAGGGAGTTGATCAGGGTGCCGGTGATGCGGGCGCCGGTCATGCCGAAGGGGTGGCCGACGGCGATGGCCCCGCCGTTGACGTTCAGCCGGTCCAGGTCGATGCCCAGGTCCCGGTAGGAGGGGATCACCTGGGCGGCGAACGCCTCGTTGATCTCCACCAGGTCGATGTCGCCGATCGTCATGCCGGCCCGCTTGAGCGCCTGCTTGCTGGCCTCCACCGGGCCCAGGCCCATGATCTCCGGCGACAGCGCGGTCACCCCGGTCGAGACGATCCGGGCCAGCGGGGTCAGACCCAGTTCGCGCGCCTTGGTGTCGGACATGACCACGACCGCGGCGGCGCCGTCGTTGAGCGGGCAGCAGTTGCCGGCGGTGACCATGCCGTCGGGGCGGAAGACCGGCTTGAGCCCCTGCACGCCCTCCAGGGTCACGCCCGGCCGCGGGCCGTCGTCCTTGGCGACGACCGTGCCGTCCGGCAGCGTCACCGGGGTGATCTCGCGCTGCCAGAAGCCGTCCGCGATGGCCTTCTCCGCGAGGTTCTGCGACCGCACGCCGAACTCGTCCATGTCCTCGCGGGTGACGCCCTTGAGCCGGGCCAGGTTCTCCGCGGTCTGGCCCATCGCCATGTAGGCGTCCGGGACCAGGCCGTCCTCGCGCGGGTCGCTCCAGCCGACGCCGCCGGCCTCAGCGCGCGCCTTGGTGCGCTCCTCCGCGCCGGCGAACAGCGGGTTGTGGGTGCCCGGCATGCCGTCGGAGGAACCGTTGACGCTGCGCGAGACGGTCTCCACGCCCGCCGAGATGAACACCTCGCCCTCGCCCGCCTTGATGGCGTGCATGGCCATCCTGGTCGTCATCAGCGACGAGGAGCAGTAGCGGGTGATGGTGCACCCCGGCAGGTGGTCCATGCCCATCTGCACCGCGACGATGCGGCCGAGGTTGTGGCCCTGTTCCCCGCCGGGCAGACCGCAGCCGAGCATCAGGTCGTCGATCTGGCGCGGGTCGAGTTCGGGGACCTTGGCGAGCGCGGCCTGGATGATCGTGGCCGTCAGGTCGTCCGGACGCAGATCCTTGAGCGATCCCTTGAAGGCCCGGCCGATCGGGGACCGGGCGGTTGAGACGATCACGGCTTCGGGCATCGCGCACTCCGTTACTCGGCGGTCGGGTTTGCCTAAGCGTACGCTTAGCCCCGACCGCCGAGCCAGCTTCGCCCCGGACAGTGCCCTATGTCACCCCGCTCAGGTCGCCGTCAGTGACTCCTGGGAGTCCTGGGGGTCCTGGGTCGGCGCCGGGCGGCGCTGCATGCGCTGCTTGAGCAGGGCCCACGGCGCGCGCCGGCCGTTCGCGGTGACGGCCGCGGTCACCTCGGTGCCGCTCGTGGCGGCCGCGGTCGCGGCGGCCTTGGCGACCGGCATCTCGGTCTCCGTCACCGCGCCGGCCCGCTCGTCGTCGGGCCACAGGCCCAGCGAGGCGCACAGGGTGGGAAGGACGGCCATCGCGGCGGTGGCGTAGCCGGCCGCGGACGGGTGGTAGCTGTCGGGACCGAACATCTCGCGGGGCCGGGCCTCGAACTCGGGGCCCAGCAGTTGTCCCAACGAGACGGTCCGCCCCCCGCCCTGGACCACCGCGATCGTCTGGGCGGCCGCCAGTTGCCTGCTCATCCGGCGGGCGATCCAGCGCAGCGGCTGGTAGACCGGCTCGATGGTGCCCAGGTCAGGGCAGGTGCCGACGATCACCTGCGCGCCCGCCTCGCGCAGCGCCCGCACCGCGCCGGCCAGGTAGCGCACCGACGTGGCGGGCGGCATCCGCTGCGTCACGTCGTTCGCGCCGATCATGATCACGCAGACGTCAGGCGGCGGCGCGGAACCCCCCAGCAGCAGCGCGACCTGCCGTTCCAGGTCGTCGGACCGGGCGCCGGACAGCGCCACGTTCACCAGGTCCACCGGGCACTCCGCGACCGCGGCCAGCCCGGAGGCCAGCAGCGCGCCGGGGGTCTCGCCGGCCCGGTGCACACCCTGCCCCGCGGCGGTGGAATCGCCGAGGAAGGCCATCCGCAGCGGCGGCCCCCCACCGTCGAGAAAGCCCCCGTAGCGGCCGTCGGCCACCGGGGGCACTTCTGCGGAGGTACCGACGGCACTCTTGGCCAGTCGCACCTCCGTCAGCACCAATCCGACCGCGGCCCCACCCAGCAAACCGATACCGCCGCCGCCGAACGCTGCCGCGGTCGCGATCCGCCGTGCCACTCTTGCCCTCGACATGGCACCCCGTCCTTCCAGGCTTGTAACAGGTTGCTGCCCGCTACGGGCCGCGGTGAACGCAACGCTTGAAGGCCGCTTGCCCTTAGGCTTCGCCCCATACACAGGGAAACATCCGGAGGACGTCGTGCATTACCACGACTCGATGATCAGTCTCATCGGCAACACCCCGCTGCTGAGACTCAACAGCGTCACGGCCGGCATCCAGGCCACAGTGCTGGCCAAGGTCGAGTACTTCAACCCCGGCGGGTCGGCCAAGGACCGCATCGCGCTGCGCATGATCGAGGCGGCCGAGAAGTCCGGCGAGCTCCAGCCCGGCGGCACCATCGTCGAGCCGACCTCGGGAAACACCGGTGTCGGTCTGGCGATCGTCGCCCAGCGCAAGGGCTACCACTGCATCTTCGTCTGCCCTGACAAGGTCTCCGCGGACAAGATCAACGTCATGCGTGCCTACGGTGCCGAGGTCGTCGTCTGCCCCACCGCGGTCGACCCCGAGCACCCGGACTCGTACTACAACGTCTCCGACCGGCTGGTGCGCGAGACCCCCGGCGCCTGGAAGCCCGACCAGTACAGCAACCCGAACAACCCGCGCTCCCACTACGAGACCACCGGTCCCGAGCTGTGGAAGCAGACCGAGGGCCGGATCACCCACTTCGTGGCGGGCGTCGGCACCGGCGGCACGATCACCGGCACCGGGCGCTTCCTGAAGGAGATCTCCGAGGGCCGGGTCAAGATCGTCGGCGCGGACCCGGAGGGCTCGGTCTACTCCGGCGGCTCCGGGCGCCCCTACCTGGTCGAGGGCGTCGGTGAGGACTTCTGGCCCAGCGCCTACGACCGGCAGATCACCGACGACATCGTGGCGGTGTCCGACAAGGACTCCTTCCAGATGACCCGGCGGCTGGCCAAGGAGGAGGGCCTGCTGGTCGGCGGCTCGTGCGGGATGGCGGTCGTGGCGGCGCTGCGCGTCGCCGAGGGGCTCGGCCCGGACGACGTGGTCGTGGTCCTGCTGCCGGACAGCGGACGCGGCTACCTCAGCAAGATCTTCAACGACGAGTGGATGGCCGACTACGGCTTCCTGGAGGACGAGAGCCAGCAGGGCCGGGTCGCCGACGTGCTGCTGCACCGCGGCGGCGCCATCCCTGAGCTGGTCCACATGCACCCGGACGAGACCGTCGGGCAGGCCATCGAGGTGCTGCGCGAGTACGGCGTCTCGCAGATGCCGATCGTCAAGCCCGGCGCCGGCCACCCGGACGTGATGGCCGCCGAGGTCATCGGCTCGGTCGCGGAACGCGAGCTGCTGGACGCCCTGTTCACCCAGCGCGCCCACCTCGACGACCCGCTGGAGAGGCACATGTGCGCGCCGCTGCCGCAGGTCGGCTCGGGCGAGCCGGTCTCCGACCTGATGGCGGTGCTGCAGAGCGCGGACGCGGCCGTCGTGCTGGTGGAGGGCAAGCCCCGGGGCGTCGTCAGCCGCCAGGACCTGCTCACCTACCTGGCCCAGGGCAACAAGTAGCCCGGGTGCCCGGGGCGGGCCGGGCGCGGGTGACGGCGGAGTTCACCGGCCGTGCCGAAACGGTACGCCGGTGTCACGTCGGCGCAGCACGCGCTTAACACGGCTCGGGCACATTGGTGGATGTCGGCAAGACCGACACGTGAGGCGGCGAGGACGGACGGAGCGGCTCCCTGAACTCCTCGCTCGCCCAGGACGCGACGTGACCGGTCCCTGACCCGGACTCGCGTCCGGCGGGGACCGCCGTCGTCCCGCCCCTGGCCCAACAGCCGGGGTGCGGTGGTCCCCGCCCCGAACCTCACACGGGGCCGGGGTCGCTCAGTCCCACTCCGACGCCGGCCGCTCCCGCCGCCGGCCGCGGTCGGTCAGCGCGGTCCCCAGCGAGTGCGCGACGTTGACCCCCACGATCCCGGCCCAGGTGACCAGCAGACCGGGCAGATGGGCGTTGACCGCGCCGATGGCCGACAGCGGGATCGCCAGCACCATCGACACGCTCGCCAGGCCGAAGCGCCGGTTGCGGTTGTCGTGGTCGTGGGCGGGCCCAGACCGGCCGCCGCGGCCGGCGACCCGGGCGCCGGTCATCTGCGCTTGCGCGAGTTCGCGGCGCACCCGGTTCTCGACTTGGCTGTCGAGCCGCTGGGCGGCCTTGTCAAGGAACGAGTCGATCAGCTCGTTCTCGTACTCCGCCCCCAGGTCCTTGCGGGCCTGGAGCGTGGCGTTGAGCTCCTTGTTGAGCTCTGGGTCAGACGCACTCATGGGGTTCACCGTAGGCGCCGGCAAGGCCGTTGTGAGTGGGGGTAGCCCCCGAATTCTCCCGGGGGTCGGCTCCTTCGTGAGGAGGGTTGTACGGTCACCAGGACCACCCGAGACCCGACGATTGGGAGCCCGATGGAACTGCTGACCGCCCTCGGCACACCGGACCGGGACCGGCCCGACGCCCTCACGATCGATGGCCACCCCATGTCCTACGAGCAGTTGCTGGGCGCGGCCGGCGCCGTGGCAGGACGGATCGTCGGCGCCCCGGCCGTCGCGGTGCACGCCGAACCGGTCCCGCAGACGGTGATCTCGGTGGTGGCGGGGCTGCTGGCGGGCGTGCCGGTGGTGCCGGTGCCGCCGGACTCGGGACCGGCCGAGCGGGCCCACATCCTGCGTGACTCGGGTGCCTCGCTGGTGCTGGTGCCGGCCGGCGGCGGGCACGCGCCGTACGAGGGGGTCGAGACCCTCGCGGTGGACCCGGCCGAGCGCGGCGGCTTCAGCGGTCGCGAACCCGGCCCGGAGTCGGTCGCGTTCATCCTGTACACCTCCGGCACCACCGGCGCCCCCAAGGGCGTGCTGATCAGCCGGCAGGCGGTCGCCGCCGACCTGGACGCGCTGGCCGAGGCGTGGGAGTGGACGGCGGACGACACCCTGGTGCACGGGCTGCCGCTGTTCCACGTGCACGGCCTGGTGCTGGGCGTGCTGGGGGCGCTGCGCACCGGGAGCCGGCTGGTGCACACCGGCCGGCCCACCCCGACCGCCTACGCGGCGGCGGGCGGCAGCCTGTACTTCGGGGTGCCCACGGTGTGGTCCCGGGTGGTGGGCGACCCGGCCGCCGCCCGGCAGTTGTCCTCGGCCAGGCTGCTGGTGTCCGGCAGCGCGCCGCTGCCCGCGCCGGTCTTCCGCGATCTGACCGCCCTGGTGGGGGCGCGTCCCGTCGAGCGGTACGGGATGACCGAGACCCTGATCACCATCAGCACCCGGGCCGGCGGTGAGCGCCGGCCGGGCTCGGTGGGCCTGCCGCTGTCCGGGGTCTCCACCCGGCTGGTCGGCGAGGACGGCGGCCTGGTGCCGCACGACGGGGCGACCGTGGGCGAACTCCAGGTGAGCGGGGCGACGTTGTTCGACGGCTACCTGGGCCGGCCGGAGGCCACCGCCGAATCGCGCGCGGCCGGCGGGTGGTTCCGCACCGGGGACATGGCGGTGATCGAGCCGGACGGCATGCACCGCATCGTCGGCCGGGCCTCGACCGACCTGATCAAGTCCGGCGGTTACCGGATCGGCGCCGGCGAGGTGGAGAACGCCCTGCTGGACCATCCCGCGGTGCGCGAGGCGGCGGTCGTCGGCGCGCCGCACGAGGACCTGGGCCAGCAGATCGTCGCGTACGTGGTCGCCGACCAGGTGAGCGAGGAGGATCTGATCGACCTTCGTCGCCGGGCACCTGTCCGTCCACAAACGGCCGCGGGTGGTCCGGTTCATGGACTCCCTGCCGCGCAACGCCCTGGGCAAACCGCTCAAGAAGCTTCTGCCGCCGTTGTGACGAAGGCGGCCGGCCGGTCAGCGGGATTTCGCTTGCCGGTCGGCAAACAAGTTTCTAGGATGTCGCCGATCCCCGATCATTCCAAAGCTCCCAACGACCCCATCAGTTGGCCGCGCGGCCGGCCGGTGGGTATCGCCGGCGCCCGGTGTCCGCTCGCCGGGTGACGGTGGTTCGTCCTGCCCCGGAGGGCACCACCCGAATGTTTCACCGAATAGGACGCGCCGTCGTCCGTCATCCCGTATGGACGATCGTGGCGTGGGTGATCGCCGCCGTGGCGATCGTCGCCACCGCACCCGGTCTGCCGTCCAACAGCGACGAGTCGAGCTTCCTGCCCAAGAGCTACGAGTCGATCCAGGCGGGCGCCCTGCAACAGAAGGCGTTCCCGGCCGCCTTCACGCCGTCCGCGATCGTGCTCTTCCAGCGCACCGACGGCGCCCGGCTGACGCCCGCCGACCTCAAGGACGTCCAGCGGATCGACGACGCGCTGCTGGGCAAGCACATCCCGCAGGTGCAGAAGGTGGTGACCGCGCCCCCGTCGAGGAACGGGAAGTTCGTCGCCGGCTCCGTGCAGATGAACGCCAAGACGGTGGGCCAGCCGGTCCAGAGCACCGCCGCCAAGACGCTGCGCACCGACGCCAAGGCGCTGACCGGCGGCACTCACCTTCAGGCCAAGGTCGGCGGCACCGCGGCGCAGGGCCTCGACCAGCAGGACTCCTCCAAGACCTCGGACCTGCTGGCGCTGGGCGGCTCGTTCGCGATCATCATCATCACGCTGTTGATCATCTTCCGGTCGCCGCTGGTCGCGCTGACCCCGCTGGTGCTGCTGCTGGCGCTGGTCTACTCGATCGCCAGCGCGCTGATCGCGGACGCCACCAAGCTGTTCGGGCTCCAGGCCAACAGCTCGATCTCGGCGCTGCTGATCGTGGTGCTGCTGGGGGTGGGCACCGACTACTTCCTGTTCCTCATGTTCCGCTACCGGGAACGGCTGCGGGCCGGGGACGAGCCCAAGGAGGCCATGGTCACCGCGGTGGCCCGGGTCGGTGAGGCCATCGCCTCGGCGGCCGGCGCGGTCATCATCGCCTTCCTCGCGCTGTCGCTGTCCACGCTGGGCTTCCTGACCCAGATGGGCCCGGCGCTGGCCATCATGGTCGCCGTCACGCTGCTGGCCGGTGTCACCCTCTTCCCGGCGATCTGCTCGCTGATCCCGCCGCGCGCGCTGTTCTGGCCCTCCAAGGCCTGGCGCGCCGAGCCGGCGGGCACCCGTTTCGCCGCGCTCGGCCAGACCGTGCGCCGCCGCCCGGCGCTGGTCGCCGCGGTGTCCGGGCTGGTGATGGTCGCCCTGGCGCTCGGCGCCTTCGGCTTCAAGGCCTCCTTCGACCTGGCGTCCGGTTCGATGCCCAAGACCACCGAGTCGATGGTGGTGCAGACGCAGTTGGAGGACGCCTACTCGGCCGGCGCCGCCCAGCCCACCTCGGTCTTCCTGACCAGCACCACCGGCGAGGCGCTCAGCAAGGACCAGCTGGACCGCATGGCGTCCTTCGGGACCAAGCTGTCCGCGGTGCCCGGCGTCGCCGAGGCCCGGATGACGCAGCTGGACAAGACCGGCACCACCGCCGACTTCACCGTCATCCTCAAGTACGAGGCCTCGACCGGGGCGGCGATCAACGCGGTCGGCGACCTGCGCGACGTGGCCCACGCCGACGCGCCGCCCGGCACCAAGGCGCTGGTCGGCGGCCTGACCTCGGTCTACAAGGACATCAACGCCGCCCAGGACCACGACTACAAGGTCGTCTTCCCGGTCGCCGCGATCCTGATCATGGTGATCCTGGGCCTGCTGCTGCGCAGCGTGGTCGCGCCCTGGTACCTGATGGCCTCGGTCGGGCTGGGCTTCGCCGCCACCCTGGGCGCCACCGTGCTGCTCTTCCAGCGCGGCAGCAACAGCGGCGGCCTGGTCTTCCTGCTGCCGATCATCATGTACCTGTTCGTGGTGGCCATCGGCACCGACTACAACATCCTGATGATCGCCCGGCTGCGCGAGGAGGCCAGAGCGGGCCGTGAACCGCGGGAGGCCGCGGCGGAGGCGTTGCGGCACGCCGGACCCACCGTGGCCGCCGCCGGGTTCATCCTGGCCGCCACCTTCGCCACCCTCACCCTGTCCGGCAACTCGCTGCTGACCGAGATGGGCTTCGCGGTCTCCTTCGGCATCCTGGTGTCCGCCTTCGTGATGGCGATGTTCTTCACCCCCGCCCTGACCGCCCTCATCGGCCACGCCGCCTGGTGGCCAGGGCACGCCGACCGCGGGGTGGCCGCGCCGGCCGGCGAGCTGCCCGACCGGGTCGGGGAACTCGACCACTCCGGGGGGAACTGACCCGGCGGTAGCGCCGTTACCTCATAACCGGTCAACCTGGCACAACCGGGGCCGGGCCCGCGGGACCATCCGCGGACCCGGCCCCTCGCCGTATCCGCAGGATGGGGCCGTGCCGGACGCCGATGGCCCGGCTGTATGGGGTCATGCACAATCGTGGCACGCTGAATGAAGACCGATGGATCCAGACCGAGGGATGACGACGTGGTGAAGACGGCCGGGAGAACGTGATGGCGACGCCCGACGGGGGAGCCACCCGCCTGATGCAGCTGTTCGACGGGCACCGGCTGACCCCGACGCAACGGCGGATCGCCCACTGCCTGGTGCGCAGGGCGTCCGACGCGCCGTTCCTGTCCAGCGTCGAGGTCGCGGAGCTGGCCGGGGTGAGCCAGCCGTCGGTGACCCGGTTCGCGGTGGCGCTCGGCTTCGACGGCTACCCGGCGCTGCGCCGCCACCTGCGGGAGGTCGCCCCCGCGCCGCAGGCGGTGCGCGAGGAGTCGTACAACGAGTACCAGCAGGCGGTGAACGCCGAGATCGAGAACCTCCGGCACCTGGCCGCGCTGCTGGCCGACCCCGAGCCGGTGGCCCGGGCCGGCCGGCTGCTGGCCGCCTCCCGCCCGCTGCCGGTGCTGGGGCTGCGCGCCGCCTCCGCCCAGGCCAGGGGCTTCGCGTACTTCGCGGCCAAGGTGCATCCGGACGTCCGGCTGCTGGACGAGAGCGGCACGATGCTCATCGACCGCATCGAGGCCGCCGCGCACGCCGGGGCGGACGTCCTGCTGTGCTTCGCGCTGCCCCGGCACCCCCGGGAGGTCGTCGACGCCCTCCAGTACGCCAGGGACGCCGGGCTGACGGTGATCACCGTCGCCGACAGTTCCTTCGCGCCGGTCGCCAAGCACTCCGACCTGCTGCTGCCGGCCGCCGTCGGCACCGCGCTGGTCTTCGACACCCCGTGCGCGCCGATGATGCTCGGCCGGGTGCTGCTGGAGGCCATGTGCGACGACCTGCCGGACGCCCAGGCCCGGCTGGAGGAGTTCGACGCCCGCGCGGCCTCCCGGGGCCTGTTCGTGGAGTAGCGGGGCGCCCGCCTGCTTGCTCTCCGCCGGGCCCGGCGGACCGGCTTGCCCCCCGCGGGAGCGGTCAGGCGCGGGCGGTCAGGTGGGGGCTGAGGACCAGGTCGAGGTCGGCTCGGCCGCCCTTGGGGACGGCCACCGACCCGGTGGCCGGGAAGTGGCCGCGGGTGATCATGGTGTATTCGCCGGGGGACAGCGAGGGGAAGCCGAAGCGCCCGTCGGGATCGGTGGTGGCGGAGCCGACCAGGTTGCCGGTGGGGTCGAGCAGGGTGACCCGCGCCTCGGGCACCGGCACCCCGGTCCGCCCGCGCACCGTGCCGCTCACCCGGGCACCCGGCGCCAGCCGCACCTCGTGCCGCACCGGTTCGCCGCCCGTCACCTCGACCCGCTCCGAGACCGGGCGATGACCGGCGGAGACCGCCGTCACGGTGTAGGAGCCAGGGGTCAGCCCGGCGAACAGGAAGCCGCCGTCCTCGCCGGGACGCCCGCCGGCCGCGGTCCTGCCCTCGGCGTCGGTGACCGTCAGCGCCGCGCCCGGCACCGGCGCCCCGCTGACCGCGTCGCGCACCGAGCCGGTCAGCCCGCCCAGCCGGTCGAGCAGCACGGTGACGTCCACCAGGCGGTCGGCGACGGTGACGGCGACCGCCCGCGGACGGTGCTCCCCGGCGGACCCGATCAGCAGGTAGCCGCCAGGCCCTGGCACGTCCATCAGGAAGCGGCCGTCGGCACGCGGCACGGCTCGGCCCAACTGGCGCCCGTTGACGTCGGTGAGGGTGAGAGTGGCGGACGGGACGGCCGTCCCGGAACCGTCGCGCACCAGGCCGCGGATGGCCGGGCCGGGGCCGCCGGCCGGCAGCGGAAGCACGGCGAGGGCCGAGGCCCCCGGCGCCCGCTCATGGGCGCCGGGCGTCGTCCGCGCGGTCGCCACCGGGCGCGGCGGCAACGCCAACGTGCCCGGTACGACGGCCAGTTCGCCCAGCAGTTGGCGCAGGTGGACCAGGGGCCCGGTCAGCGGGGGCAGCTGGGTGCCCGGGCACTGCGGGCGATGGGCCAGCAACGCGGCTTCCGCGGCGGCCAGTCGGCCCTCCACCTCGGGCGCGGGGTGGCCGTGCGGCAGCGGCCCGGCGGCGAGCTCCTGCGCCGCCTGCGCCAACGACCGGCAGGCGGCGGCCAGTTCGGCCGGGTGGTCGCCGTCGGGAAACCGGCGCGGTGCCATGGCGAGCGCTCGGGTGTGCCGGGTGGCCGCGGCGAACAGGGTGAGCCGGTGGCGTACCAGGCGCGGATCGCTGCCCCACACCAGCGGTCGGGTCAGCGGCCGGGCGACCAGGGCGAGTTGCTGCATGCGGTGGTCCATCGCCAGCGTCAGCGAGTCGAGTTCGGCGTCCAGCGACCCGTCCTGCACGCTGTCGGCGGTGCCGGGGTAGCCGGCCTCCAGCCGGGTCGCCGAGGCGCCCAGCAGCTCGGCCAGCGCGGCGAAGAACCGGTGCCGTGCGGTGCGCACGGTGTCGCGGGTGCTGGTCGGCAGCACCACGAGCGCCACCGCGATGCCGATCGCGGCGCCCAGCGCGGTCTCCTCAAGACGCAGCACCAACAGCCCCGCGGAGAACTCGTGCAGCACGCTGTAGAGCTGCGACACCATGATCGTGACGAAGAAGATCATGGACGCGTAGGAGACCGTCACCAGGTAGAAGCCGAACGACATGCTGACCACGATCACCACCAGCACCCACATGGTGTGCCCGGCGGTCAGGTGGGCGAAGGCGACGCCCGCGCCCAGTCCGACCAGCGTGCCGAGCACCCGGTTGAAGGCCTTGATGGTGGTCTCGGACCGGGTGGCGGTGCCGGCGAAGGCGATGAAGGCGGCGAGCACCGCCCAGTAGTAGCGGGTCTCCGACACCTCGCGGCCCGCCACGATGGCCAGCGTTCCGGCGACGACCACCTGGATGGACTGACGGGTCGTCAGGTTCAGGCGGCTCAGCGGGTTCCAGCCGCTGCCGCGGGCGTCGACCTCACCGGCCACCGCGGCGGATCCTGGCAGCATGCCCTGCGCCAGCACGACCACGGGGGTGGACCCCGCCTGTGGTTCCGCGGACTCGGCGAGCCCGGTGGGGTCGGCGGGATCCGCGTCCGGCGGGCCCGCGGCGTCCAGGGCCAGCGTGACGAACTCGACGGCCGCGGCGGCCAGATGGTGTCCGGGCCAGGGCCCGCCGGACGCCGCCCGGTCCGGCTCGGGGGCCGCGCCGACCGCCGGTGACTCCAGCAGCGGGCGGGCCAACTCCAGCGCCGCCCGGTACTCGCGGCGGGCCATCAGCCCGGTGATCCTGGCGGCCGTGGGCACCAGCACGCCGCCGTCGGCGGCGAGCGCCTCCGCCGAGGTCGCGAGCGCGTCGACGGCCAGATGGGCGTCCAGCAGCCGGCGGCGCAGTGCGGGCGCCGACCAGCCCTTCGGCAGCGCGCCCGGCTCGGCCGACCAGCCCTCGATCATCAACGCCGCCTCGGCGAGGCGCAGTTGGCGCCCGTGCAGCCGGCGGCGCAGTCGGTCGACCCGGCGCCGGGCGGTCGGGTCCGCCTCCAGCAGGTCCGCGCAGGCCCGCGCCACCGCCCGGGACCGGGCGCCGAACGCCGCCTGGGTGCGGCGCAGCGTGCGGCGGGTGTTGGTCCGCAGCACCGTGACCGACAGCAGCAGGATCCACGCCGTGGCCACGCAGACCGCGTACAGCATGGCCGGCACCGCGGAGATCGTCGCGCCGAGGAACGCGGCGAAGAAGTACCCCATCCAGATCATGAAGCCGTAGAAGAAGAACGCCAGGCCGAACCTGCGCACGTAGACCGCTATGAACATCACGACCACGAAGACGCCCAGCATGAGGTCGGTGTGGCCGGCCACCGCGACGCCGACGACCATGCCGGCGCCGATCATCACCGGGAAGAAGACCGCGGTGCGCACCTTGGGCCACACCCCGGTGCCGCTCAGCGCCATCGAGCCCATCATGGCCATGATCGTGCCGAGCAGCATCGCCACCAGCGTGCCCTGCGGTCCCGCGTGGGTGACGCGGGCGAAGCCGTACTCCAGGCCCATCGCGCTGGCCATCGCGATCGCCGCCGAGACGGCCATCCGCGCTCTGTTCAGCCCCGGGTCGGAGGCGACGACCCGGTCCCAGGCCTCTCGTGTCCAGCCGCGCGACCCGTGTGCCATTCAGCGTCCTCTCCGGATCCAGGTACCATACCGATAATTAAACGTATCGTACCGATATCCGGTCGAGGGCAGGTGGTGAACGCCATGGTTGACGGCACGGACGGCTCCCGCGCGGCCCTGGAGGTGATCGAGCGTCAAACAGCGGTGCTGGTACGCCACTTCGAGCTGCTCAACCGCCGTACCGACATCCACGACACGCTGGACCGGGCCGAGTACCTGCTGCTGCGAACGCTGGCGGAGAGCGGACCGATGGACATCAACACCCTGGCGGCCACCTTGGGCGTCGACCCCTCCACGGCGGGTCGGCAGGTCGGGGCGATGCGCGGCGCCGGACTGGTGGCGAGCGAGCCGGACCCGGCCGACCGGCGGCGCTGCGTGGTGCGGCCCAGCGAGGAGGGCCTGCGTCTGATGGAGGCCGTGCGCCGGGCCCGCGCCGAGAGCATCGCGGACCTGCTCGGCGACTGGAGCGAGGACGAACTGCGCACCCTGGGCGTGATGTTCGGCAAGTACAACCGCGCGGTCGCCGCCCGCTACCTGACCGGCACCGCGGCCGACCCGGTCCGGCAGCGGGCGTCAGACGACGCCCGCTGACCGGTCCGGCGTCAGGCCGTCACGAGCCGCCCAGCGCCACCAGCGAGCCGGCGTGGGCGCCGCCGCTCTCGGCGGTGAGCTCGGCAAGCGTCTGCGGCTCGCGCACCGTGGCGAAGCGCACCGTGCCGTCGGCGGCGTCGGCGAAACCGTGGACGGCGGGGCGCGGCAGCGCGTTGTAGGAGAAGTGGTTGGAGAAGTAGTAGGCGCCGGTGTCCAGCAGGGCGACCAGATCGCCCTGCTCCAGCAGTGGCAGCGGACGGGCCTCGGCGACGATGTCGCCGGCGAAGCAGCAGGGCCCGGCGACGTCCTGGACGACCGGGTCGCCCTCCTTGGGCCGGCCCCACGGGTCGAGCGCGGCCACCCGGATCGGCCAGGCGGACGGCACGAAGACGGTGCGGGTGGCGACCTGCGCGCCCGCGTGGGTCACCGCTATGGGCCGGCCGCCGGCGGTCTTGGCGTACTCCACTCTGGCCAGGATCGTGCCGTGCTTGGCCAGCAGTGAGCGGCCGAACTCGGTGACGATGCCGTAGCGGCCGCCGAACAGCCCCGGCACGGTGGCCCGCAGCAGGTCGGCGTACTCCCGGAAGGTCGGCGTGGTCTCCTCGGAGCCGAAGTTGACCGGCAGTCCGCCGCCGATGTCGAGGGTGTCGACCTGCTGGCGCCCGGCGGCGGCGTTGATCGCGTTCCGCCAACTCGTAGGTGGCCCGCACCCCTTCGGCCATCAGCTCCAGCGGGCAGCCCTGCGAGCCGACGTGGCTGTGCAGCCGGGTGAGCCACGGGCGGTCGGCGAACGCCCGCATCACCCACTCCTCGGCGCCCGGGTCGCGCAGCGCGACGCCGAACTTGGAGGTCTCGGTCGCGGTGCTCATCGCGCCGATGCTGCCGCCGCCGACCTGCGGGTTGATCCGCAGCCCGATGGGCGAGACCGACGGGCTGCCGGCCATCGCCGCGTCGAGCCGGGCCAGCTCCTGGGGGTTGTCGGCGTTGACGGCGATGCCGAGGGTGAGGGCCTCGCGCAGTTCCGCGATGGTCTTGGCGGGCGAGTCCAGCACCGTCAGGGAGGCCGGCACCCCGGCCGCGCGGGCCAGCGCGAGCTCCCCTGGGCTGGCCACCTCGCAGCCGACCCCCTCGGCGCGCAGCAGCCTGAGCACCGGCACCAGCGAGGCGGCCTTGACCGCGAAGGTGTGGGTGACCTCGACCCCGGGTGTGGCGAACGCCTCCCGCAGCGCCGCCGCCGAACGCCGGACGCCGGTCACGTCCAGCAGGCCCACGACGGGCTGGTCGGGGGTGAGCAGCCCCTGCTCGACGGCGGCGCGCAGCGCCCGCGCGCGGCGTCCGGCCGAACCGTCGTCGGGCCTCTGGGAGCGCGTGCCGTCCCGCTCGCCGAAAGTCATGCTGGTGTCACCACCGGTGGTGTCGGTCTCCGCTGTGGCCATGGCCCCCACTTCACCATGTCCGGAGCGGGCGGTGCTGCTGTTGACTGGATGTATTCATAACGGAAGTATGTGAATGGTCCGATCCATGCGGGGTCGGGCGACGACGCGCGAGGAGGCGACCCGGATGTCCGCATCGGCCGCAGAGAACAGCGCAGCACCCGGCGCGGTACCCGGTCCCCGCCCGGTCCGGGCACCCCGCGGCTCGACGCTGACCGCCCAGGGCTGGCAGCAGGAGGCCGCCCTGCGGATGCTGCAGAACAACCTCGACCCCGAGGTCGCCGAGCACCCCGACAAGCTCGTCGTCTACGGCGGCACCGGCAAGGCGGCCCGCGACTGGCGCTCCTTCGACGCCATGGTCCGCACCCTGCGCGACCTCAAGCAGGACGAGACGATGCTCGTCCAGTCCGGCCGCCCGGTCGGCGTGATGCAGACCCACGAGTGGGCGCCGCGCGTGCTGATCGCCAACTCCAACCTGGTCGGCGACTGGGCGAACTGGGAGGAGTTCCGCCGCCTGGAGGCCCTCGGCCTGACCATGTACGGGCAGATGACCGCCGGCTCGTGGATCTACATCGGCACCCAGGGCATCCTCCAGGGCACCTACGAGACCTTCGCCGCCGTCGCCGCCAAGCACGCCGCCTTCGGACGGCGACGGCTGCTCGCCGGGACCATCACCCTGACCGCGGGACTCGGCGGCATGGGCGGCGCCCAGCCGCTCGCCGTCACCATGAACGGCGGCGTCGCGATCTGTATCGACTGTCGACCCGCGCGCCATCGAGCGCCGCATCGAGCACCGCTACCTGGACGTGCGCGCCGACTCCCTCGACCACGCCCTGCGAGCTGGCCGTCGAGGCCCGCGACCAGCGCGAGCCGCTGTCCATCGGCCTGCTCGGCAACGCCGCCGACCTGCTGCCGCGGCTGCTCGCCATGGGCGCGCCGATCGACATCGTCACCGACCAGACCTCCGCCCACGACCCGCTCGCCTACCTGCCGCTCGGGCGTGGACTTCGACGACATGGCCGCCTACGCCGAGGACAAGCCCGCCGAGTTCACGCTGCGCGCCCGCGAGTCGATGGCCCGGCACGTCGAGGCGATGGTCGGCTTCATGGACGCCGGCGCCGAGGTCTTCGACTACGGCAACTCCATCCGCGGCGAGGCCCAACTGGCCGGCTACGGGCGGGCGTTCGACTTCCCCGGCTTCGTGCCCGCCTACATCAGGCCGCTGTTCTGCGAGGGCAAGGGCCCGTTCCGCTGGGCGGCGCTGTCCGGCGACCCGAAGGACATCGCAGCCACCGACCGGGCGATCCTGGAGCTGTTCCCGGAGAACGAGTCGCTGGCCCGCTGGATCAAGCTGGCCGGTGAGCGCGTCCACTTCCAGGGCCTGCCCGCCCGCATCTGCTGGCTCGGCTACGGCGAGCGCGACAAGGCCGGCGAGCGCTTCAACGACATGGTCGCCACGGCGAGCTGAGCCGCCCCGATCGTCATCGGCCGCGACCACCTGGACTGCGGCTCGGTGGCCTCCCCCTACCGGGAGACCGAGGCGATGCTCGACGGCTCCGACGCGATCGCCGACTGGCCGCTGCTCAACGCCATGGTCAACGTCGCCTCCGGCGCGTCCTGGGTCTCCATCCACCACGGCGGCGGCGTCGGCATGGGCCGCTCCATCCACGCGGGCCAGGTCACCGTCGCCGACGGCACCGCGCTGGCCGGCGAGAAGATCCGCCGGGTGCTGACCAACGACCCGGGCATGGGCGTCATCCGGCACGTCGACGCCGGGTACGACCGCGCCGACGAGGTGGCCGCCGAGCGCGCGGTGCGCGTGCCGATGCGGGAGGGCGAGTGACCCCGGTGGACGGCGGCAGCGCCTTCCTGCGGATGTGGCGCGAACTGCTGCCGCTCGGCCGCGACGCCTCCTCCGGCGGCTACCGGCGCTACGCCTGGACCGGCGCGGACGCGCGACTGCCGCGCCTGGTTCCAGGAGCAGGCCCTCTCGCGCGGGCTGACGCTACGAGACCGACCGCAACGGCAACCAGTGGGCCTGGCTCGGCGACCCGGCCGCGGGCGACGCGGTGGTCACCGGCTCGCACCTGGACTCCGTACCGGACGGCGGGGCGTTCGACGGGCCGCTCGGCGTGGTGTCCTCCTTCGCCGCCGTCGACGAACTGCGCGCCCGCGGCAGCGAGCCGGCCAGGCCGCTGGCGGTCGTCAACTTCGGCGACGAGGAGGGCGCCCGCTTCGGACTGGCCTGCGTCGGCTCCCGGCTGACCGCCGGGGCGCTCACCCCCGCGCAGGCCGCGGGACTGCGCGACGGCGACGGGGTCTCGCTGCCGCAGGCCATGGAACGCGCCGGATACGACCCGGACGGCCATCGGCCCCGACCCCGAACGCCTCGCCGGCATCGGCGCCTTCGTCGAACTCCACGTCGAGCAGGGCCGGGCGCTCGACCTGAGCGGCGACCGGGTCGGGGTGGCCTCCGCGATCTGGCCGCACGGCCGCTGGCGCTTCGACTTCACCGGCGAGGCCAACCACGCCGGCACCACCCGGCTGGAGGACCGCCGCGACCCGATGCTGACCTACGCCAACACCGTGCTGGCCGCCCGCAAGAAGGCCCGGCTGGCCGGCGCGCTGGCCACCTTCGGCAAGGTCGCCGTCGAACCCAACGGCGTCAACGCCATCCCCTCGCTGGTGCGCGGCTGGCTGGACTCCCGCGCCGCCGACGAGGAGACGCTGGCCGCCCTGGTCGCCGAGATCGAGCGGTCCGCCGCCGAGCGCGGCGCCCGCGACGGCGTCGGGGTCGAGCGTGGTGCGCGAGTCCTTCACCCCGGTCGTGGAGTTCGAGCACACGCTGCGTGACCGGATCGCGCACGCCCTCGCCGACGGTGACGGCCGGCCCGCCCCGGTGCTGGCGACCGGCGCGGGACACGACGCGGGTATCCTGTCCGCCGCCGTACCCGACCGCCATGCTGTTCGTGCGCAACCCCACCGGCGTCTCGCACTCCCCGGCGGAATCGGCCGCCGAGGAGGACTGCCTCGCCGGAGTCGCCGCGCTCGCCGACGTACTGGAGGGCCTCGCGTGTCGCTGACCGCACAGACCTACTGGGCGCAGTACGCCTGGCTCGGTGATCGCGTCGAGCCGGCGGTGGTCATCCGCACCGACCCGGAGGGCGGCCGGATCACCGAGGTCCGGCCCCGGCGTCGACCGTCCCGCCGGCCGGCTCGGTCACCCTGCCGGGACTGACCCTGCCGGGCCTGGCCAACGCCCACTCCCACGCCTTCCACCGGGCCCTGCGCGGCACCGTCCAGGTCGGCAGCGGCACCTTCTGGACCTGGCGCGAGGTGATGTACGACATCGCGGGCCGGCTGACCCCCGACAGCTACTTCGCGCTGGCCCGCGCGGTCTACGCGGAGATGGCGCTGGCCGGCATCACCTGCGTCGGGGAGTTCCACTACCTGCACCACCAGCGCCGACGGCACCCCCTACAGCGACCCCAACGCGATGGGCGAGGCGCTGATCGCCGCCGCCGGCGAGGCCGGGATCCGCATCACCCTGCTGGACACCGCCTACCTGCACGGCGGACTGACCCCGGACGGATACCGCCCGCTGGAGGGCGTGCAGCGCCGGTTCGGCGACGGCGGCACCGAGCGCTGGCACGAGCGCTGGAGCCGGCTCACGCCCCGCGGGCACGCCCGGATCGGCGCCGCGCTGCACTCGGTGCGCGCCTTCTCCGCCGACGACGGCTACCAGGACTTCGCCCGGCTGACCGAGGGCGTGCCCACCCACGTCCACCTGTCCGAGCAGCCCGCGGAGAACGAGGCGTGCCTGGCGGTGCACGGCCGCACCCCCGCCCGCGCTGCTGGCGGACGCGGGCTTCTGGCGGCCGCGCACCACCGCCGTGCACGCCACGCACCTGACCGAGCGAGGACATCGCGGCTGCTGGGCGACGCCCGCGCGACCGTGTGCATGTGCCCCACCACCGAGCGGGACCTGGCCGACGGCATCGGCCCGGCCGCCCGGCTGGCCGCCGCCGGCACCCCGCTGAGCCTGGGCAGCGACAGCCACGCGGTCATCGACCTCCTCGAGGAGGCGCGGGCCACTGGAGCTCGACGAGCGGCTGCGCAGCCGCACCCGCGGCCACTGGACGCGCCGCCCGGCTGCTGCGCGCCGCCACCGAGGACGGCCACGCGAGCCTCGGCTGGCCGCAGGCCGGCCGGATCGACACCGGCGCGCTCGCCGACCTCACCACGATCGCGCTGGACACCCCGCGCACCGCCGGGACCGCTGCCCGAGCTGGGCGCCGAGACCGCGGTGTTCGCGGCCACCGCCGCCGACGTGCGCCACACGGTGGTCGGCGGCCGCCACGTCGTCCGTGACGGACAGCACCAACTGGTCCCCGACGTGCCCGCGGCGCTCGCCGAGGCCGTCGCGGCCCTGCGCGACTGACCCCGGCGCCGCGCCGACGCCCATGCCGCCGCAGCGGCCGACCAAGGAGAGCAACCCCGCGATGACGCCGCCCGCCACCGTCCCGGCCACCATGACGACGGCCATCACCGACATCGGCAGCCTGGTCACCAACGACCCCTCTCTCGGCTCGGGGCCGCTCGGCCTGCTCCGGGACGCGGCCGTGGTCATCGACGGCGAGCGGATCGCCTGGGTCGGCCCGACCGGTGCGGCCCCGCCCGCCGACTGCCACGTGGACGCCGGGGGCCGGGCGCTGATCCCCGGGTTCGTCGACTCCCACTCCCACCTGGTCTTCGCCGGCGACCGCACCGCGGAGTTCAACGCCAGGATGGAAGGGCGCCCCTACTCGGCGGGCGGCATCCGCACCACGGTCGCCGCGACCCGCGCCGCCTCCGACGAGACGCTGGAGGCGAACGTCACCCGGCTGATCACCGAGGCGCTGCGCCAGGGCACCACCACCATCGAGACCAAGTCCGGCTACGGGCTGACCGTCGAGGACGAGGCCCGCTCGCTGCGCATCGCCGGCCGGCACACCGACGAGGTCACCTACCTCGGCGCCCACATCGTCGCCCCTGACCCGGCCTACGCCGAGGACCCCGCCGCCTACGTGGACCTGGTCACCGGCGCCGATGCTGGACGCCTGCGCGCCGCACGCCCGCTGGGTGGACGTCTTCTGCGAGCGGGGGGCGTTCGACGCCGACCAGGCCCGCGCGGTGCTGACCGCGGGGGCGGCCCGCGGCCTGGTCCCGCGGGTGCACGCCAACCAGCTGGGCCCAGGCCCCGGGGTGCGGCTCGCGGTCGAGCTGGGCGCCGCTTCGGCCGACCACTGCACGCATCTGACCGACGCCGACATCGACGCCCTGGCCGGCTGCGCGGGGCGGACGGTCGCCACGCTGCTGCCCGGCGCCGAGTTCTCCACCCGGGCCGAGTACCCCGACGCGCGGCGGCTGCTGGACGCGGGGGTCACCGTGGCGCTGTCGACCGACTGCAACCCCGGCTCGTCCTTCACCAGCTCCATGCCGTTCTGCGTGGCGATCGCGGTGCGCGAGATGGGCATGACCCCGGACGAGGCGCTGTACGCGGCCACCGCGGGCGGCGCGCGGGCGCTGCGCCGGGACGACGTGGGACGGATCGCGCCGGGCGCACGCGCGGACCTGGCGCTGCTGGACGCGCCCTCCCACGTCCACCTGGCCTATCGGCCGGGCGTTCCGCTGGTCGGCGCGGTCTGGCGCAAGGGCGTCCGCGCGATGTGAGACCGCGCCGGAACGGCCGACCGCCCCCGGACGGCCGACCGCCCCCGGAGGGGCCGGTGGGCCCCGCGGGGGCGGATCCGTGTGGCGAAGGGAGAGGGGGGAGCCCGGTGGCGCCGATCAGCTCTCGGTGAGCAGTCCGCGGCGCAGCCGGTTCAGGGTGCGGGTCAGCAGCCGGGAGACGTGCATCTGGGAGATTCCCAGTTCCTCGCCGATCTCGGACTGGGTGAGGTTGCCGACGAAGCGTAGCGAGAGGATCTGCCGGTCGCGCGGGGCCAGCCCGGCGATCAGCGGCTTGAGGGACTCGACGTTCTCGATGCCCTCCAGGCCGTTGTCCTCGTAGCCGATCCGGTCCGCGAGCGCGCCCTCGGAGTCGTCCTCCTCCGGCTGGGCGTCCAGCGAGCTGGCGGTGTAGGCGTTGCTCGCCACCATGCCCTCGACGACCTCGTCGCGCTCCAGGCCGAGGCGCTCGGCGAGCTCGGCCACGGTCGGCGCCCGGTCCAGCTTCTGGGCCAGCTCGTCACCGGCCTTGGCCAGGTCCAGGCGCAGCTCCTGCAACCGGCGCGGCACCCGCACCGACCAGGAGGTGTCGCGGAAGAACCGCTTGATCTCGCCGATGATGGTCGGCATGGCGAAGGTGGGGAACTCCACCCCGCGGCTCAGCTCGAACCGGTCGATGGCCTTGATCAGGCCGATCGTGCCCACCTGGACGATGTCCTCCATGGGCTCGCTGCGGGAGCGGAAGCGGGAGGCGGCGAACTTCACCAGGGCCAGGTTCAGCTCGACCAGGGTGTTGCGCACGTAGGCGTGCTCGTGGGTGCCCTCCTCCAGCGTCTGGAGCCGGGCGAAGAGCGTCTTGGACAGAGCCCTGGCGTCGACCGGTCCCACCTCGTCGAACGGCGGGATCTCCGGCAGACCTTCAAGCCCTTCCAGTTCTTCCTTGGCTTGTGCGGGTTCCGTCTGCGCTTCGAGCCGGGTCATGATCTCCTCCCTCGCGCCGGTCCCGCGATCACCGCGAGCGCCGACGTTCACGAACGCCTTCTCTTCAGCCCTACCCGTTTGACGTCGTTCATCGCAAGTCCGCCGTGAAGTACTCGCACCATTTGTGCACATCCGGTGTGACGGGCGCCACCAGGTGTGCGGTTGGTGTCCACAGCCGGTGCTCCACTGTCCACGGACCGTGTGCGCGGGGCCTTCCCGGAGGGCGGGGGAGGGGAACCGGATGCGGTGGCGGCACGTCCCACCCGCGGACCCTCCGGCATATGCGCGGGCGTCCGCGCAGGTGGGGGCTGCGCTTCCGGAACCGGCCGATGGCCCGACTACCGTCCGGTGCACGGACGGCGTAGGGTTCATGGGCGCAGTCACAGGCAATCAGGAGGATAAGCGCATGGACCGCGGGGTGGTCGGCACGGCCGGCCGGGACCGTCTCAGTGTCGCGGTGCAGCGGCAGGGACACTGTGCGATCTTCACACCCGCCGGCGAGCTGGACCATCACACGGCGGATCTGCTGCGTGAGCCGCTCGAGCGAAGCGTCGACGAGGGCTGCACCAAGCTCGTGGTCGACTGTTCCCGCTTGGAGTTCTGTGACTCCACCGGTCTGAACGTGCTGCTCGGCGCCCGGCTCAAGGCTGAAGCCGTCGGCGGCGGGGTGCATCTGGCCGCCCTCACACCCGTTGTCGCCCGGGTGTTCGAGATCACCGGTGCCGAGGCGGTTTTCACCGTCCATGACACGCTGGCCGACGCATTGAACGAGTGACCCGGGCACGCGGCCTCGCGGCCGTCGTGGAGCGGATCACCACGCCTGAGGCTCACGTGAATCCGTGGGTGTCGCTCGGTTTCCGTCGGGCAGGAGACATCTCGAACTGTCGGACATCGGTGAGGTGAAGCGCTGATGAGCACCACCCGGCCCTTTGCGCCGGACGACCGTGGACCTGATCACGGCGCTCCGGGCGACCCGGCTGAGCCGTTGAACGGTGAGGCCGGGCTGCCCGGCGCGTCGCGTCGGGTCACGCTCGCCGGTGCCGCCGGTGTCGTGCCGCTCGCCCGTGACTTCACCCGCCAGACGCTGCACGAGTGGGGCTGGCTGCCCGCCACCACCGCCGACCGCAGGGCCAGCGCGGAGGACATCCTGCTGGTCGTCTCCGAGCTGGTCACCAACGCCTGCCTGCACGGCGGCGGCCCCGACGAGCTGCGGCTGCACCCGGCGCCCAAGCTGCTGCGGCTGGAGGTGACCGACAGCGGGACCGGGGAGCCCGCCCCGCGCACCCCGCACCGCGCGGGCCGCCCCGGCGGCCACGGCATGTTCATCGTCCAGCGGCTGTGCCTGGCCTGGGGCGTCGTGCGGCAGGCGGACGGCGGGACCGGCAAGACGGTCTGGGCCGAGCTCGCCTGGCCCGCCTGAGCCGTTCCCAGCAGCCCCCCGTCTGCCGCCCCCGCCGCCGGCGGGCGTCCGCCGTCAGCGGACGTCGCCCATGAGGGCGATCACCTTCCGCCGGAACGCCACGAACGCCAGCCCGGCCAGGACCACCACCGCGCCCTGGATCGCGAACGACGTCTCGGACAAGAACGCGTCCCCGGCGACCAGCTGCACGATCGCGGCCACGCAGTCACCCGCGGTCACCGCGAGGAACCACAGGCCCATCATCTGGCCGGCGTACTTCTCCGGCGCCAGCTTGGTGGTCACCGACAGTCCGACCGGTGACAGGCACAGCTCGGCGACCGTCTGGATCAGGTAGACCATGGCCAGCCACAGCGGGGTGACCCTGGCGCCACCGGTGGCCGCCGCCTCCGCCAGCATCATCACGCCGAACGACACGCCGATGCCGATCAGGCCGAAGGCGAACTTCAGCGTCGTGCTCGGGTTACGGCGGCCCAGCCGCACCCACAGCATGGCCACGAACGGGGCCAGCGCCATGATGTAGAGCGGGTTGAGCGACTGGAACCAGCTGCTGGGGAAGTGGAAGCCCCACAGGGTGGAGGCGGTGTCGTTGTTGGCGAAGACCGTCAGCGTGGAGCCGGACTGGTCGTAGATCATCCAGAACACCGCGGCGGCCAGGAAGAACCAGATGTAGCCGGTGACCTTGCGCTTCTCGTCCGCGGTGATCCCGCGGTCGCGCCGCATGGTCCAGAAGTACCGCACCGGCAGCGCCAGGCCGGCCAGCGACAGCGGCCACAGCACCCAGTTGATGGTGAAGGCGCCGGTGAAGGTGACGATCCCGTAGAAGACCACGGCGGCCGCCAGCCACAGGCAGGCCCGCTTCAGCAGCCCGGCCCGCTCGGAGGTCGGCAGCGGGGTGGGCACCTCGAAGCTCTTGGCCGCCAGGTGGCGGGTGCCCAGCAGGTACTGCGCCAGGCCGAGCCCCATGCCGACCCCGGCCAGCGCGAAGCCCAGATGCCAGTCGACCTTCTGGCCGACGGTGCCGATGACCAGCGGGGCGGCGAAGGCACCGAGGTTGATGCCCATGTAGAAGATCGTGAAGGCGCCGTCCCGGCGCGGGTCGTTCCGGTCGGGGTAGAGATGGCCGACCATCGTGGAGATGTTGGCCTTCAGCAGACCCGAGCCGACCGCGATGAAGACCAGGCCGGCGAAGAACGACCCCCGCAGCGGCACCGCCAGCAGGAAGTGGCCGGTCATGATCACCGCCCCCGCGACGGCGACCGTGTTGCGCGGCCCCCACAGCCGGTCGGCGATCCAGCCGCCCGGCATCGCCAGCAGGTAGACGGTGGCGTTGTAGACCGAGTAGATCGCCGCGCCGGTGGCCGCCTTGAAGGCGAGCCCGCCCTGGGAGGCCGGGGCGACCAGATACAGCACGAGCAGCGCGCGCATGCCGTAGAAGCTGAAGCGCTCCCACATCTCGGTCATGAACAAGGTGGCCAGACCGCGTGGATGACCGAAGAAGGTCTTCCCCTCCGTCACGGGGGTGACCCGTGACCCGGTGTCCATCGTCTGGCTTGGTGGCATGCGGGAAGGCATGGATGTCGATCCTTGTGGTCGGGGGCGCTCAGCGGCGGAGCCGATTCGTGTCGGTTCCGGCGCAGAGGAAGACCCTTGGCCAGGTGTGTCTGCCAAAGGTCTGCTTTTCGCTTCGGACGTCTGGGTACGTTAGGTCAATGTAAGCGGCAATTGCACCGACTTGAGACATTCTTCACAGGGGCGCTCCGGAGTCCTGCGGGGCGACCGCGCGGGGTCCGCGCGCCCGGTGGACGGCAGGGCTGCTGCCCTCTCGCCCCCAGGTCATGCCATGCGGACTACCATCAGCCCATGACCCGAGTTCTGCTCGCCGAGGACGACGCCTCCATCTCGGAACCGCTGGCCCGCGCACTGCGCCGTGAGGGATACGAGGTCGAGGTGCGCGAAGACGGCCCCACGGCGCTCGACGCCGGACTACAGGGCGCCGTGGACCTGCTCGTGCTCGACCTCGGCCTGCCCGGCATGGACGGCCTGGAGGTATGCCGTCGGCTGCGCACCGAGGGCCACGGCTTCCCCGTGCTGGTGCTCACCGCCCGCGCCGACGAGGTGGACACCGTGGTCGGCCTGGACGCCGGCGCGGACGACTACGTGACCAAGCCGTTCCGGCTGGCCGAACTGCTGGCCAGGGTGCGCGCGCTGCTGCGCCGCGGCAGCGCCGAGGCCCAGCCCGCCACCCAGGGCGTGCGCATCGACGTGGAGTCGCACCGCGCCTGGATCGGCGAGGACGAACTGTCCTTGACCGCCAAGGAGTTCGACCTGCTGCGGGTGCTGGTGCGGGACGCCGGCCGGGTGGTGACCCGGGACCAGCTGATGCGCGAGGTGTGGGACACCACCTGGTGGTCCTCCACCAAGACCCTCGACATGCACATCTCCTGGCTGCGCAAGAAGCTCGGCGACGACGCCGCCAACCCGCGCTACATCTCCACCGTGCGGGGCGTCGGCTTCCGCTTCGAGAAGAACTGAAGCCCCGGCACCAATGCGCCGTCGCCTGATCAACTCCACCCTCGCGGTGGTGCTCGTCGTGATCGCCGTCTTCGGGATCTCGTTGGTGATCGTGGAGAGCCGCACGATCGAGAGCAGCGCCAAGGAGAGCGTGCAGTCCGACGCCGTCCAGCTGGTCGGCGTGGTGGAGAACCGTATCGCCGCCGGGGAGACCGTCTCCCAGCCCGCCTTGAGCAGGCAGATCGACAACGGCCGGTACGCGGTGATCAGGGTGCCGGGGCAGTCGCCGATCACCCTGGGCAGCCCGCCCGCGGGCAAGGTGATCTCCGCCCGGCGCTCCGGCGCGCACGGCGAGAGCGCCGTGGTGGAGGAGTCGCGCAGCGTGGTCAGCCAGGAGGTCGGCAGGACACTGCTGGTCATCCTGGCGGTGGCCGCCATGGCGGTGGCCGCGGCCGTCGTGCTCGCGGTGCAGCAGGCCAGGCGGCTGGCCGCGCCGCTGGTCGACCTCGCGGAGACCGCGGAGCGGCTGGGGTCGGGCGATCCGCGCCCGCGCCACCGCCGCTACGGGGTGCCCGAGCTCGACCGGGTCGCCGACGTGCTGGACGGCAGCGCCGAGCGGATCGCCAAGATGCTCACCGCGGAGCGCCGGCTGGCCGCGGACGCCTCCCACCAGCTGCGCACCCCGCTGACCGCGCTGTCCATGCGGCTGGAGGAGATCATCGCCACCGACGACCACGACACGGTCAAGGACGAGGCGACGATCGCGCTGGGCCAGGTGGAGCGGCTGACCGACGTGGTCCAGCGGCTGCTGACCAACTCACGTGACGCGCGCTCCGGCTCGGCGGTCGCCTTCGACCTGGACGAGGTGATCAAGCAGCAGCTGGCGGAGTGGCGCCCCGCCTACCGCGGCGAGGGCCGGGGCGTCTCGCGGTCCGGCACCCGGGGCTTGCGCGCCGTCGGCACCCCGGGCGCGGTCGCCCAGGTGTTGGCCACCTTGATCGAGAACGCCCTGATGCACGGCTCGGGGTCGGTGGTGATCCACACCCGGGTCACCGGCAACCAGGCGGTGGCCGAGGTCACGGACGAGGGCCAGGGCGTGCCGCCCGACCTGGGCTCCCGGGTCTTCGAGCGCACCGTCAGCGGCCGCAACTCCACCGGGCTGGGGCTGGCCGTCGCCCGTGACCTGGCGGAGGCGGACGGCGGACGGCTCGAACTGCTCCAGCAGCGGCCGCCGGTCTTCGCCCTCTTCCTCGCCCGGGAGGGCAGGGCCGGTCAGGCGGACGTGGAAACGCCGCAGGACGGACCCCAGGGGGACCGTCCCGCGGTGCGCTGAGTGCGCTGGGCGTGCCGTGCGCGCGCCGGTGGCTACTTGCGGCCGGAGTCGATCCGGGCCTGCCGCTCGGCGACGGTGAGGATCGCCTCGGCCTGCTCGATGGCCCGGCCGGGCAGCGAGCGGAACACCCAGGTGCGGTAGGACCAGAAGCGGAAGAGGGTGGCCACCCCGATGCCGGCGAACTTGAAGAGGTTGTTGGCCAGCGGGCCGTCCCAGTGCAGGCCGTAGGTGGCGGTGTACAGCACGCCGTTCTCGATCAGCGCGCCGATCGCGCTGAAGAAGGCGAACAGGCCGATCTCCTTGCCGCGCCCGCTCTTGTCACGGTCACGGTAGGTGAAGTAGCGGAAACCGACGTAGTTGAAGGCGATGGAGACGATCGTGGCGATGATGCTCGCCCGGACCGTCTGCAGGTCGGTGATCCCGCGCAGCACGTTGAAGACCAGCAGGTTGACGCCGATACCCGCGATGCCCACGAGGCCGAACTTGGCGATCTCACGGTAGAGGAGTCTCAAACGGGTGTTCAGCGCGTTCAGTCGACTCATGATGTCGCTTGACCCTGCCTGTCGGTGTCGTCGGGGGCTTGCCGGTGCGATTGGGCTGTTCGGCTGCTTCCCGTGGTTCTCATGCTAACCGTCGGGGGTGATCGGCCGCCTGTCGAAGACGGCTCGGTCCTGGCAGCCGGGGTGCGGACCGGCGAGTCCCCACCCGTCAGATAAGACGGTCGACAGCGGGCGGAGGTTCGCTGTCATCGGAGGAAATTTCGCCTTACCGCAAAGTGACCTTCCGCGCATTCCCTGTGCGATCCGACAGGCACCCGCGCTGCCCCTCGTGCCTTCCTACGAGGCCGTCGTCCGCCCGGTACGCCACGGCCGATACCCTGTGGGGGTGACTTTCCCGGTAGTGGGCATGGTGGGCGGCGGCCAGCTCGCCCGTATGACGCATCAGGCGGGTATCCCGCTCGGCATCCACTTCAAGCTGCTCAGCGACACCGCCAGAGACTCGGCCGCGCAGGTCGCGGCGGACGTGGTGGTCGGCGACTACCGCGACCTGGAGACGCTGCGCGCCTTCGCCCGCGGTGTCGACGTGCTGACCTTCGACCACGAGCACGTCCCCACCGAGCACCTGCGTACCCTCGCGGCCGAGGGCGTCGTGGTGCGCCCGGGGCCCGACGCCCTGGTGCACGCGCAGGACAAGGGCGTGATGCGGGCCCGGCTGACCGCGATCGGCGTACCGTGCCCCCGGCACCGGATCGTCGCCGACCCGGCCGACGTCGCCGCCTTCGCGGCCGAGGGCGACGGCTTCCCCGTGGTGCTCAAGACGGTGCGCGGCGGATACGACGGCAAGGGCGTGTGGGTGGTCCACGACCAGGACGAGGCCCACGAGCCGTTCCGGGCCGGGGTGCCGGTGCTTGCCGAGGAGAAGGTCGACTTCGTCCGCGAACTCGCCGCCGACGTGGTCCGCTCCCCGCACGGCCAGGCCGTCGCCTACCCGGTGGTGGAGTCGATCCAGGTCGGCGGGGTCTGCGACACGGTGATCGCGCCCGCGCCCGGGCTGTCGCCTGGGCTGTCCGCGCACGCCCAGGAGATCGCGCTGCGTGTCGCTCGGGAACTCGACGTCGTCGGGCACCTCGCGGTCGAGCTGTTCGAGGTGCGCGCCGCCGACGGCACCTGCGAGGTGCTGGTCAACGAACTCGCCATGCGTCCGCACAACAGCGGCCACTGGACCCAGGACGGCGCCGTCACCTCGCAGTTCGAGAACCATCTGCGCGCCGTGCTCGACCTGCCGCTCGGCGACCCGCGCCCGCTGCGGCCGTGGACCGTGATGGCCAACGTGCTCGGCGGCGACTACCCCGACATGTACTTCGCGTACCTGCACTGCATGGCCCGCGATCCCGGGCTGCGGATCCATATGTACGGCAAGGACGTGAAGCCGGGCCGTAAGGTCGGGCACGTCAACACGTTCGGCGACGACCTGGCCGAGGTGCGCGAACGCGCCCGGCACGCCGCCGACTACCTGCGGGGAACGATCCAGGAGTGACAGTGACGGTGAACCAGCCGCTCGTCGGCATCGTGATGGGCTCCGACTCCGACTGGCCCGTCATGGAGGCCGCCGCCCAGGCCCTCGACGAGTTCGAGGTGGCCTACGAGGTCGACGTGGTCTCCGCGCACCGCATGCCGCGCGAGATGATCGGCTACGGCGAGCAGGCGGCCGAGCGCGGTCTGAAGGCGGTCATCGCCGGTGCGGGCGGCGCCGCCCATCTGCCGGGCATGCTCGCCTCGGTCACCACCCTGCCGGTCATCGGGGTGCCGGTACCGCTGAAGTACCTCGACGGCATGGACTCGTTGCTGTCCATCGTGCAGATGCCCGCCGGGGTGCCGGTCGCCACCGTCTCGGTGGCCGGCGCCCGCAACGCCGGGCTGCTCGCGGTGCGCATCCTCGCCGCGCACGACACCGAACTGCGGGACCGCATGCGGCAGTTCCAGGAGGAGCTGAACAGCCAGGCCACCGAGAAGGGCCGGCGGCTGCGCGCCAAGACCGGGGGCGGCAGCGCCGGTTTCGGGTTCGGCAAGTAACGCCCGCCCGCCGTCCGCGCGGCGGCAACCGACCTGAGGGGATCACCATGGACCACCTGGCCCGCGCCGCCGAACTGCTGGCCGCGCATCCGATCGTCGACGGCCACAACGACCTGCCCTGGGCGCTGCGCCAGAACGTGCGCTACGACCTGGACCGGCTGGACATCGCCGGCGACCGGACCGGCGCCCTGCACACCGACATCCCCCGGCTGCGCAAGGGCGGGGTGGGCGCGCAGTTCTGGTCGGTCTACGTCTCCAGCCGGCTGGCCGGTGACGACGCGGTCACCGCCACCCTCGAACAGGTCGACTGCGTACGGCAGTTGATCGACCGCTACGCCGCGGACCTGCGGGCCGCCCACACCGCGGACGACATGGAGACCGCCCGCGCCGAGGGGCGGATCGCCTCGCTGATGGGCGCCGAGGGCGGGCACTCCATCAACAACTCGCTGGGCACCCTGCGCGGGCTGTACGCGCTGGGGGTGCGCTACATGACGCTCACCCACAACGACAACGTGCCCTGGGCGGACTCGGCGACCGACGAGCCGAAGGTGAACGGCCTGACCGCCTTCGGCGAGCAGGTGGTCAGGGAGATGAACCGCTGCGGCATGCTGGTGGACCTGAGCCATGTCGCGCCCGCCACCATGCGGGACGCGCTGCGGGTCTCCGAGGCGCCGGTGATCTTCTCGCACTCCTCCTCGCGGGCCGTCTGCGACCACGTGCGCAACATCCCCGACGACGTGCTGGCGACGCTGCCGGGCAACGGCGGCGTGGCGATGGCCACCTTCGTGCCGAAGTTCATCCTGCCCGCGGCCATCGCCTGGACCGAGGCGGCCGACGAGAACATGCGCGCCCACGGGCTGCACGCGCTGGACACCACCCCGCAGGGCATGAAGGTCCAGCGGGAGTACGAGGAGCGCAACCCGCGGCCGGTCGCCACCGCCGCCACCGTCGCCGACCACCTGGACCACATGCGCGAGGTGGCGGGCGTCGACCACATCGGCGTGGGCGGCGACTTCGACGGCACCGCGTTCGTCCCCGCCGACCTCGCGGACGTCGCCGGCTACCCCAACCTCGTCGCCGAACTCCTGCGCCGCGGCTGGTCGGACGCCGACCTGGCCAAGCTGACCTGGCGCAACGCGGTACGCGTGCTGCGTGACGCGGAGTCGGTCGCCCGCGAGGTGCGGATCAAGCGCGGCCCCTCGAACGCCACCATCGAGGAACTCGACGGCGGCGCGGCCGAGTAGGCGGGTCAGGCGTTGGGACGGCCCAGCGCCCGGAAGGTCCAGCCCGCCTTGCGCCACAGGGCCGGATCCAGGGCGTTGCGGCCGTCCAGCACGTGGTGTCCCGCCGCGACCTCGGCGAGCGCTGCCGGGTCCAGCTCGCGGAACTCCAGCCACTCGGTCAGGTGCAGCACGATGTGGGCGCCGCGCACCGCGTCCATGGCGGTGGGCGCGTAGCCGAGGGTGGGGAAGACCTTGGCGGCGTTCTCCATGCCCTTGGGGTCGTAGACGGTGACCTGCGCGCCCTGGAGGTGTATCTGGCCGGCCACGTTCAGCGCGGGGGAGTCGCGCACGTCGTCGGAGTCGGGCTTGAAGGTGGCGCCGAGCACCGCGATCCGCTTGCCGAGGAAGCCGCCGCCGCACGCCTCCCTGGCCAGCTCCACCATGTGGCCGCGGCGCCGCATGTTGATGGAGTCGACCTCGCGCAGGAAGGTCAGCGCCTGGTCGGCGCCCAACTCCCCGGCGCGGGCCATGAACGCGCGGATGTCCTTGGGCAGGCAGCCGCCGCCGAACCCGATCCCGGCCCGCAGGAACTTGTGGCCGATCCGCTCGTCGTGGCCGATCGCCTCGGCGAGCTTGACCACGTCGCCGCCGGCCGCCTCGCAGACCTCGGCCATCGCGTTGATGAACGAGATCTTGGTGGACAGGAAGGAGTTCGCGGCGTTCTTGACCAGTTCCGCGGTCGCGAAGTCGGTGACGACGAACGGGGCGCCTTCGGCGACCGGGGTCGCGTAGACCTCCCGCAGCAGTCGTTCGGCCCGCTCGTCGCGGACCCCGACGACGATCCGGTCAGGGTGCAGGGTGTCCTCGACGGCGAAGCCCTCGCGCAGGAACTCCGGGTTCCAGGCGAGTTCGACCGCCGGGCCCGCCGGGGCGAGTTCGGCGACCCGAGCCGCCAGCCGGTCCGCGCTGCCCACCGGCACGGTGGACTTGCCCACGATCAGCGCGGGGCGCTCCAGCAGCGGGGCCAGCGACTCGAAGGCGCTGTCCACGTAGCTCATGTCGCACGCGTACTCGCCGCGCTTCTGCGGGGTGTTGACGCACACGAAGTGCACGTCGCCGAAGTCGGCGATCTCCTGCCAGGAGGTGGTGAAGCGCAGCCGCCCGGTGGAGCCGTCGAGGCCGGCCACGTGGTGGGCGAGCAACTCGTCGAGACCCGGTTCGAACATCGGCCCCCGCCCGGTGGACAGCGTGGCGATCTTCGCCGGGTCGATGTCGAGGGCCAGCACCTCGAAGCCCAGCTCGGCCATGGCGGCGGCGTGCGTCGCTCCGAGGTAGCCGGTGCCGATCACGGTGAGCTTCAGCGTCACGGGAACATGCCTTTCGGGGTGCGGCGCGGTCACGCCCTGGTGTAGCCCGTGGTGGGCGTGGAGCCGGGGCGACAGCCGAGCATAACGGGCGGCGCCCGGACCCCGCGTGAAACCGGGCTTCGGCCGTTCTATGCCCATGGGTTCATCAAGACTTCCCCGTGCCCGGGCGGCGAAGGTAAAGCCGAGGTCGATCTTCTCCGCTACATCTTGTTGAAGGGTCCACGTCAACAGTACGTTCTCCGCCAGCCACCCCGAATCGGGGTGGCACCCCCGCACCGCGGCACCGCACCACACCACCGCACCTGTGTACTGCGGCTTTGTGCGATCCCTCGGGTTCGATCCGTCTCAGGAGGACTTACCTTGCGCACCCCCCTCGCGGCGCGTTCGCGTCGCATCGCGTACTCCGTCGTCAGCGTCGCCGCCCTCGCGGCCTCGGGTCTGTCCATGGCCGCCCCGGCGGGCGCGGCGCCGGCCGGCTCGCACCACGTCGCCTGGACCCACTCCTGCGCGGCCCCGGCCGGGACCGGCTTCATGTCCTGTAACGCGCTCAAGGTGACGAGCGTGGTGGAGAGAGCCGCCGCCAAGGGCGTCAACCCGAACGCGACCCCCTCCGGCTTCGGCCCGAGCGACCTGCTCAGCGCCTACAACCTCCCGGCGAACGGCGGCGCGGGCCAGACCGTCGCCATCGTCGACGCGATGGACAACCCCAACGCCGCCGCCGACCTGGCGACCTACCGCGCCCAGTACGGCCTGCCGGCCTGCACCGTGGCGAACGGCTGCTTCAAGAAGGTCAGCCAGACCGGCAGCACCACCTCCCTGCCGACCGCCGACGCGGGCTGGGCGGAGGAGGAGTCGCTGGACGTCGACATGGTCTCCGCGATCGCGCCGAACGCCCACATCATCCTGGTCGAGGCCAAGTCCGCCTCCACCGCGAACCTGGGCACCGCGGTCAACGAGGCCGTCGCGCTGGGCGCCAAGTTCGTCTCCAACAGCTACGGCGGCGGCGAGTCCTCCACGGACACCACCTCCGACACCAAGTACTACGACCACCCCGGTGTCGTGGTGACCGCCTCCTCCGGTGACAGCGGCTACGGGGTCGAGTACCCGGCGGCCTCCAAGTACGTCACCTCGGTCGGGGGCACCGCGCTGTCGCGCAACTCCAGCGCCCGCGGCTGGGGCGAGAGCGTGTGGTCGACCTCCAGCGACGAGGGCGCCGGCTCCGGCTGCTCCGCGGTGGACGCCAAGCCGACCTGGCAGAAGGACACCGGCTGCGCCAAGCGCACCGTCTCCGACGTCTCCGCGGTGGCCGACCCGGCCACCGGTGTCGCGGTCTACGACACCTACGGCGGCGACCCGGGCTGGGAGGTCTTCGGCGGCACCAGCGTGGCGTCCCCGATCATCGCCAGCGTCTACGCCGACGCCGGCACCCCGTCCGCCGGCTCGACCCCGGCGTCCTTCCCCTACGCCCACACCGGCTCGCTCAACGACGTGACCACCGGCGCGACCGCGAGCTGCTCGCCGTCCTACCTGTGCTCCGCCGCCACCGGCTACGACGGCCCGACCGGCCTGGGCACCCCGAACGGCCTGGCCGCCTTCACCGGCTGACCGGCACCCCGCACACGCGGCGCGGCCCCCGGCGAATCCGCCGGGGGCCGCGCCGTTCGTGCGTTCGCGGGTGGCTCAGGAGAAGTAGACCGAGCGCAGCTCCAGCCGTGCGGTGGCCTTGCCCTTGGGGTTCAGCACGTAGTACTGACCGGTGCAGTCGAGTCCGGTGTACATCACCACGGTGGAGGCGGTGTCGTTGCGGGGGGAGACGGCGGCGGGCCGGGCGAGGTCGGCCGCCTCGGGCAGCGTCAGGCACTCACCGCTGCGCGGGTTCGCCAGTTTCCCGATGAGCTGGTCACCGCCGGGCCTGGTGTACAGGTAGGAGAAGTCCCCGGTGGCGGCCAGCGCCGAACCGGACAGCGACAACAGCAGACCGGCGGCGGTGGCGGCGACGGCGGTGGCCGTGAAGGCCCTGCGCACAGACATCAACAGATGATCCCTTCTCACAACAGATGAATTCGGGTGGGATCACCCTAGAAGGGGTCAGGTGGGGCGAAACGATTCTTCTGCGCCGCGCCACGCGGCCGGAATCCGCGGCGGCACAGCGCGGCGCCCGGAGCCGCGCGGGCTCCGGGCGCCTGGAGTGCGATGCGGACCGGGTCAGTTCGTGGAACCGGTGATCGCCTCGTCGTTGCGCAACTGCTCGAACAGCTGGGCCGAGCGGGTCCGATCCCACGCCACCGCGTCGCCGTCGCTCGCGGTCTGCAGGTTCGCGTTGGCGATCGGCACGGTCAGCGACTTGCCGTCGCCGCCGGAGACGTCCTTCATCGCGAAGAACATCTTCGACAGGTCGAACAGGCTCATGTCCTTGTCGACCTCCAGGGTCTCCAGGCCCGCGCTCAGCACCGGGTAGAGCTTGAAGGGGTTGAGCACGGTCGAGGGCGAGGCGGCCTGGTGGGCCAGGGTGGACAGGAACATCTGCTGGTTGCGCATCCGGCCCAGGTCCTGGTCGGCCTCCTGGTGCCGCTCGCGGACGAACTCCAGCGACTGGTTGCCGTCGAACGTCTGGCAGCCCGCCTTGAAGTCGGCGCCCGACGCCTTGTCCACCATCGGCTTCTTCAGGCACATGTCGACCCCGCCGAGCGCGTCCACCAGGTTCACGAAGCCGGTGAAGCCGATCTCCGCGTAGTGGTCGATGCGGATACCGGTGTCGTGCTCCACGGTCTGCGACAGCAGCGCGCCGCCACCCCAGGAGTAGGCGGTGTTGAGCTTGTGGGTCGTCGCCGGGTAGTGCTTGCCCGACTCCCCGGTGAACGCCGGGATGGTGACGTAGGAGTCACGCGGCAGGCTCAGCAGCGTGTCGCCGTTGTCCCCGACGTGCAGGATCATCATCGAGTCGGTGCGCTTGCCGTCCGCCGAGCCGGTGTGCAGCTGCTGCTTCTGCGCCGAGGTCAGCCCGTCGCGGCTGTCGGAGCCGACGATCAGGTAGTTCGTGCCCTTGCCCGCGACCGGCCGGTCCGGCAGCGCGCCCAGATCCACGGTCCGCGTCAGCTTGCCGTCCGCCCAGAAGTACGTGCCGACCGAGACCGCGATCAGCACGACGACCAAGGTCAGCACCGTGTACATGATGCGCTTGGGCCAGCTCTTCGGCCGGCTGCCGCCACCACCACCGCGGTAGGTGTCGCCGCCGCCGTAGCCGCCGCCACCGTCGGCCTGCCGCGGTACCCGCCCGCCGCCGGCCCTCGCCGCCCCGCGCGGCGACAGCTCCGGCGGCAGCGGAGGTTCGCCGTGCGCGCCGTGCGAGGGCTGCCCCTGCGGGTACGACTGCGCGCGGCGCTCGTGCGGCTGCTGTCCGTAACCGTCCTGCCGCCGTACGTGCGGCATCACGCGGGCACCTTCCGGTTCGCCCTCGTCGTTCCAACCCTCGCGCCATCCGTCCATGCCCAGCAGTGTGCCCCGTGGGCATTCCGCATAGGTCCGCGGGGACCGTTCTGTAGCAGAGCTGATGGAATGGTGACCGTACGTTCATTCCGCTGTGTCCCGGCGGCTCCCGAGCCGGCCGGCTCAGGTGCGGCCGTAGCGGCTGGTGTGGTCGGCGAACTCCAGCGCCATCTCCCGGGTCACCGTGGGCCGGGTCCGGCGGATGGCCCGCAGGTAGTCCTCCGAGGCCGGCTGGGCACGGGTTCCGGAGTCCAGGGTGCGCTCGAAGAGGGTCTGCGCGACGGTACGGGCCACCTGCGCGATGTCGGCCGGGGTGAACCCGTCGCTGGCCTGGGCCAGCGCCTCGATGTCGATCCGCTCGGCCGCCCCCGCCCTGGCCAGATAGCTGGACCACAGCGCCCGGCGCGCCTGGTGGTCCGGCGGCCCGACCGGCAGCACGTAGTCGAAACGGCCGTGGCGCAGGAAGGCCGGGTCGAGGGTGGCGACGTTGTTGGTGGCGCAGATGAGCAGCCGGCTGTCACGGTCGCGGAACCGCACGATCGACTTGAGCAGTTCGTTGACCACGCCGACCGAGACCGCGGCCGACTCGTGGCGGATCCCGGCCACCTCCTCCACCTCGTCGATGAAGACCACCGCGTGGTCGAGCTGGGCCACCTCGTCGAACCGCCTGCTCAGCCCGGTGGCCAGCTCCCCCTCCAGCGCGATGCGCGACGGGAACAGCTCCACGAACGGCCAGCCCAGCCGGCCGGCCACCGCCTTGGCGAAGGTGCTCTTGCCGGTGCCGGGCGGACCGAACAGCACGACGGCCCGCGGCGGCTCCACCCCGTGCTCGGCGGCGAGTTCCGGATGGCTCAGCGGCAGCACCAGCCGCCGCTCGATCAGCTCCTTCTCCGCCGCCATCCCGGCCAGCTCACGCCACAGCCCGCCGGCCGGCACCACCCCGCCCAGCGAGGCCAGCAGCACCACGTCCTGCGCGGTGACCGCCTCGGTCTTCTCGAAGTACGTCAGCCCCGCCCTGGGCCGGAAACCGGAGTTGCGCAGCGCGGTCGCCCCGGTGCCGTCGCCGGGCAGCAGCGCGCCCAGCGTCCTGGCCCCCATCGCCTGCAACCGGTGCTCAAGCGCGGACAGCAGCGCGCTGCCGATGCCGAGATTGCGCCAGGACGGATGCAGCCCGATGCGCACCACCCACGCCCGGTCGCCCTCCACCCGGCCCACCGCGGCGCCCACCAGCTGGTCGTCGGCGACAGCGACCACCCCGGGGTGGTGCGCCTGGAGCGCGGCGACCACCTCGGAGAGCCGGAAGACCGGCAGCTCGTCGCCGCCGGGGGCTTCGGCGCCGCCGCTGTCGAGCCGGACGACCGCTTCGAGGTCGTCCGGCTCGAAGTCCCGCACGTGCCAGCCCGTCATCCGCGCCCTCCGGTGCCTGCCCCCGGTCCCTCCATCATGGGACCGCCCCCGCGCCACCGCACGGGCAGCGCGGGAGCGCAGGCTCCGAGACACGGCCTAGCGGGCGCGCCGGGGTCGCAGCGCCCTGGTCGTGCCGGTTCTCAGGCGGCTTCGTCCCAGATAGGACTCCACCGCCCGGGCCGGCGCGTGCCGGGGCAGCGGATCCAGCCCGACTATCAGCGCGATCGGGCCGCCGTCGGCAGCGAAGGACGTCCACTGCGGAACGGCGGCCAGATCGACCGCGTACGAGCAGCGATCCAGCCGTAGTTGGGCCCGCGGGCCGCTGACCGCGACCCGCTCGCCGACGTACGGCATCCGGCAGGCGGGCTCGGCCAGCCGCAGCGCCGCCGCGAACGCCTCGGCCTGCGCGCCTCCTTCGGGATGGGCGGCCAGCGCGAAGGCGATCCGGCCGATCGCGGTCGCCTGCAACCACGTCCAGGTGGCCAGGGAGTCGATGACCTCCCGGGTCATCCCCGGCAGCGGCCGTCGCACCGCGCTCATGTGGGGGGCGTTTCCGTGCACAGGGTGAACCACACCTCCTTGCCGTCCCCGGTGGGTACCGCTCCCCACTCCCGCACGGTCTCGCTCATCAGGAACAGCCCGCGTCCGCTCTCCGAGAGGTGGTCCGGCTCGCGCAGCACCGGCATCCGCGGGTCGGTGTCGATCACCGAAATCCGGATGCCGCCGGTGATCTTCCGCAGGGTCAGCACGCAGTCCGGTGACCGTACGTGCTTGTGGACGTTGCTCAGCAACTCCGTCACGCACATCGCGGCGGGGAGCGTCAGCTCCTGGCAGTCCCACTCGCGTAACTGCGACCGCACGACCCGGCGGACGACGGCCAGCGTGTGGGGCTCGGCGCGTAGGGCCAATCGGCAGTGCGTGGCGCTCAGTCGGACCGGCGCCGCGATCGGGGGAACTTCCGGCTTCATGACCTCAACGATTCTCGCCCGCGGCCGGCGTGACCAGTAACGACCCGGGTACGAAACACGAGTGCGCCGCGTCCGCCTGGACTGTACGAGTCGTACGGCGGATCAGGGCAGAGGTGTGAACGCGGTGGGCAAAGGAAAAACGCGCCCTTCTAGGGTGGGGGCATGAGCCAGCCCCCCGCCCCGAAACCGACCGCCGTCTCCCGGGTCACCCTGTCGCACATCATGACGGCGCAGCACACCAACCTGCTGGGCACCGTGCACGGCGGCGTGGTGATGAAGCTGGTGGACGACGCGGCGGGCGCGGTGGCCGGCCGGCACTCCGAGGGCCCGGCGGTCACCGGGGCGATGGACGAGATGGCGTTCCTGGAACCGGTGCGGGTCGGTGACCTTCTCCATGTGAAGGCGCAGGTCAACTGGACCGGGCGCAGTTCGATGGAGATCGGGGTCCGGGTGATGGCCGAGCGGTGGAACGAGTCCGCCCCGGCGACCCATGTGGCCAGCGCCTATCTGGTCTTCGTCGCGGTCGACGCGGAGGGCAGTCCGCGGGCCGTGCCGCAGGTCGTACCGGAGAGCGAACGCGACCGGCGGCGGTTCGAGGAGGCGCAGATCCGGCGCACCCACCGGTTGGCCAAGCGCCGGGCGATCCTGGACCTGCGCGGGAAGCGGCGGGCCGCCGCGCCTGCCCGCCGGGCAGGGGACAGCGCTCCGCCGGCGGAGTGATTAAACGGATTATTCAGATTAATTGGACTCCTCTCGGTGCATGCCTAACGGCGACCGGGCGTGTCTGCACGCCCCGATGAGAGGAAAGACATGCATCGCACCACTGTTGGCGCGTTCACCGTTCTGGCTGTCGTCGGTCTCGGTGTCGCGATCCCGGCGACCGCTTCGGCCGCCCCGAGCACCAACACCTGCCCGACCGGGTGGCAGCCCGGGTACGCCATGAACAACCAGGGCATCACCGCGCAGTGCGTCGTGGTCGACCGGACCGCCAACCCGGTCCTGACCGGCTCCCAGGTCGTCCAGACCAAGCCCGCGCCGGCCAAGCCCGCGCAGCACACCCAGCACACCACCCCGGCGAAGCCGGCCAAGCCCGCCAAGCACCTCACCCCCGCGAAGCCGGCCCAGCCCGCCCAGCAGAACGTGACGCCCGCCAAGCCCGGGCAGCACCTCACCCCGGCCAAGCCCGCCAAGCCGGCCCGGCACACCACCCCGACTCAGCACACCACCCCGGCCAAGCCCGCCAAGCCGGCGCACCAGCACGTGACGCCCGCCAAGTCGGCCAAGCCCGTCAAGCACGCGCAGCCGGTCGTGTGACCGAGTGATCAGCGCTGTGTCGTAGTGGGCGGGCCGTCCCCGGGACGGCCCGCTCTCGCGTGCTACCGGCACAACTCCTCCTCGCCGGTGACCGCGGCCACCCCGGTACGCGGGTCGGGCGCGGGGGCCGGACCGGCCGGCCGCACCGGGGCGACCGCCGCCCGCCCGGACCCCAGCGCGACCCGCAGCACCCCGCCCGAGCCCGGCGCCGGGCGCACTCGGGCGGACGGGACGGCGGCCGACAGCGAGCGGATCGACCGGTTCCAGCGGGGGTCGTAGGAGATGACGGCCTGCCCGCCCGCGTTCGCCCGCCCGGCGCCCGGGGAGCCGGCCGCGGCGTGCCCGGCCGCCTCGGTGGACGTCCGCTCGACGGCGAAACCGGTGGCGCGCAGCTCCGCCGCGGTCCGCCACACCGCCGCCGGATCCGGGCCGCTGACCGCGACCCGCACCCGGGCGGGATCCACCTCGACCGGGATCGCCCGCGGCCGGTGCGCCGCCGCCTGGCGGTGGGAGGCCGCGGTGCCGGCCGAGATCAGCGGCCGGTCCGCCCGGATCGCGGAGAACAGCCTGGCCGCCCGCACCGGGTCCCACGTCACCGTCGTCCCGACGCCGCGCACCTTGTGGTTGGTCTCGCGCACCGGCACCGAGGCGAACTCCGCCGACTTGGGGGAGAAGTTGCGCATCGCGGTGGCCAGGTCCACCAGATCGGCGGGACGCAGGTCCTTGTCGGCGCGGATCGAGCCGAGCGCGCTGCCGACGGTGTCGCCCAGCCGCCCGGGGTCCAGCAGCACCCCGGTGCCGGTCGCCCGGTGGATCAGCTCGGCGACGAAACGCTGCTGCCGCTGCATCCGCCCGAAGTCCGCCGAACCGTCCAGGTAGCGGGCACGCACGTACTCCAGTGCCCGCCCGCCGTTCAGCAGCGTGGTGCCCGCGGGCAGGTCGAGGCCCGACTTGGGGTCGTACAGCGGCCGGGCGGTGCACACCGGCACGCCGCCGACCGCGTCGACGGTCTTCATGAAGCTGGTGAAGTCCAACTCCAGGTAGTGGTCGAGATGGACCCCGGTCATCCGCTCCACCGTGCGCACCATCAGGCTCGGACCACCGGCCGGGTAGGCCGCGTTGACCTTCGCCGGGCGGGTGCCGCGGCCGTTGGACGCGGGCAGCCGCGTGTAGGAGTCCCGTGGCACGCTGACCACGCTCAGCCGGGTCCGGTCGGCGGACAGATGGGCCAGCATGATCGTGTCGGTGCAGTGGCAGGGCGCGCCGCCCAGGTGGTACAGCTCGCGCTCCTGGGGGGTGATCCGGTCCCGGCCGTCCGTGCCGACCAGCAGGAAGTTCTGGCCGGCGCCCCGGGAGGGGCGGTTGTCCAGCCCCGAGAACGCGTCGACCCGGCCGATGCCCTTGCCGATGCCGTCCATCGCCACGTTCGCCAGCCCGCTGGTGGTCAGCACCGCCAGCGAGACGGCGCCGGCGACCCGCATCACGCGGCGTTTGCGCAGCCGGGGGCGGCGGCGCGCGCCGTGGTGCGCGGGAGCGCGGCGGACCGGGCCGCCGCGCACGGCACCGCGGCGCACCTGGCGGCCTCCGGCGGGCTGGGGCATGGGCGGGACCTCCGATGTCGGGCGGGCGGGCAAATCGAATACAAGCGGCAAATAGGATCAGCACGCTAACCCCGTGCCGTCGTAAAACCGCGTCCCCACGCCGTCGGGCCGCACCACGGCCACCCGCCCGGCGCGTACCGCCTTCCACCGTTCGCGGTAACGTGTCCGCCGATGAACGCCGACCAGACCCCCGCTCAGCCGCTCGACGGCCGCCCCGTTTCGGTGATCATGCCGGTGCTCAACGAGGAGCGCCATCTCCGCGAGTCCGTGACGCACATCCTCCAGCAGGAGTACGCCGGCGAGCTGGAGGTCGTGATCGCCCTCGGCCCCTCCACGGACCGCACCGACGAGATCGCCGCGCAGCTCGTCGCCGAGGACCCGCGGGTGCACACCGTGCCCAACCCCACCGGCCGCACCCCCGCCGCGCTGAACGCCGCGATCAAGGCGTCCCGCCACCCCGTGGTGGTCCGCGTCGACGGCCACGGCATGCTCTCGCCCGACTACATCGCCACCGCGGTGCGGCTGCTGGACGAGACCGGCGCCGCCAACGTCGGCGGCATCATGCACGCCGAGGGCGAGAACGCCTGGGAGCGCGCGGTGGCCGCCGCCATGACCTCGAAGATCGGCGTCGGCAACGCCGTCTTCCACACCGGTGGCGCCGCGAGCCCGGCCGAGACCGTCTACCTGGGCGTCTTCCGGCGCGAGGTGCTGGAGCGGCAGGGCGGCTACAACGAGGAGTTCATCCGCGCCCAGGACTGGGAGCTGAACTACCGCATCCGCGAGTCGGGCGGCCTGATCTGGTTCTCGCCCGAACTCAAGGTCTCCTACCGCCCGCGCCCCAGCGTGCGGGAGCTGGCCAAGCAGTACCGCAACTACGGCCGCTGGCGGCACGTCGTCGCCCGCTTCCACTCCGGCTCCATCAACCTGCGCTACCTGGCCCCGCCCGCGGCGGTGCTGGCCATCGCGGCGGGCGTCGTGGTCGGCGCGCTGGTCCACCCGATCGGCTGGATCGTGCCGGCCGGCTACCTCGCGGCCGTCGTCCTGGGCTCTCTCCCGGCGGGCCGGAAGCTGGACGCCGGCGCCCGGCTGCGGATCCCGCTCGCCCTGGCGACCATGCACATGTCCTGGGGCTGGGGCTTCCTGACCAGCCCGAAGTCGCTGGCCAGGAAGGTCATCGCCAGCCGCCGCCCGGCGGTCTCAGAACCGGCGGTGTGAGCGTCACCACTGGTAGGGCCCGTAGACGTCCATGCACGCCCCGGTGTCAGAACCGCTGAGCGCGTCCGAACCCCCGGGCACCTTGCCCGGGGTGGGCAGCGTGCTGGCGTAGTCCGTGCCGGAGGTCCAGTCCGCGCCGACGGTCAGCGTGATCCCCTGCGCGTCCGCCGCGGACTTCACGGAACCGGCCGGGATGTGCAGCGCGTCGGCCACCGCGATCGCGTCCGCCCTGCCCTGCGCGCCGCTCGCCGCCGGATAGGCCACCGTGGTGCCCGCCTGGCTGGTGGCGTCGGCACCGGTCCGCGCCTGGCGGAAACCGTCGGCCGCCAACTGCGCGGTGATCGCGGTCGCCCGCCCGTCGACCGGCCGGCCGTCGGAGCCCGCCGTCCCGTTCAGCACGGTGACCGCGATGGCGTCCGGCGCCGAGGCCGGCGGGCCGGAGGTCTTCGGCGCCGGGGTCGGCGTCGCGTCGGGCCCCGCGCCCGGTCCGGTGCTCGGACCCGAGCCGCCGGCCGGCCTGCCGTTGCTGTCGAACGGTATGTCGTTGCGCAGCATCGACCACAGCTCCGCGGCGTTCGCCCCGTCCGGGAGCAGATGCGCCTGCGGGTCCTGCGGGTCGGGGATGTTGGGCATCGTGGTCATGGTGATGCTGTCCGGCGCGATGTTCTTCAGCTGCTCCGCCAGGTCGTACAACTCGCCGACCGTGCCGATCTCCTGCGACACCTCGACCGACCGGGTGGCGGTGTCGGCGAGCCCCATCAGCCGCGCCGGGTCGGTGAAGATGTTCTGCGACCGCAACTCGCGGATCATCGAGGCGAGATACATGTGCTGGGCCTTGGCCCGGCCCAGGTCGCTGCCGAACGCGTCCCGGGTCCGCAGCCACTGCAACGCCTGCTTGCCGGCCACCCGGTGCGTGCCCGCCGTCAGCTTCAGCCCCGATCCGCCGTGCGGGATGGCGGGCGTGGGGTGGTCCCACAGGTTCTCCCGCACGCACACGTCCACCCCGCCGACCGCGTCGGCCATCTTCACCACGCCCGCGAAGTCGACCATCATCCAGTGGTCGATGTAGACGCCGGTGAGGTTCTGCCAGGTCGCCAGCGTGCAGCCGGGACCGCCGCGGCTGAGCGACTCGTTGATGATGTCGTTGACCGGCGGATAGCTTCGCCCGGTGTCCGGGTCGGTGCACTGCGGGATGTCGACCCGGGTGTCGCGCGGGATGCTCACGATCGCCGCGTGCCGCCGGTCGGCCGAGACGTGCAGCAGCATCTCCACGTCCGCCCGGGACGGCCCGCCCGCGTTCTCCCGGCTTCCGCCCAGCGCGACGTCGTCCGCGCTGTTACGGCTGTCGGAACCCAGCAGCAGGATGTTGAGCGGAGTCTGGCCCGCCGCGTTCGGCCTGGCCCGGTGCACGGTGGACCGGCCGCTGCTGCGCACACCCTTGCGGATGTTGCCGTTCAGATGCCGGTAGTACAGATAGCCCGCGCCCGCGGTGCCCAGGACGACCAGCGCCGTGCAGATCGACAGCCACTTCAGTACCCGCCACCGGCGCCGCCGTCGCGGTCCGCCGCCGGCCGGACCGCCCCGGCCCGAGCCGCCCCCGCCGCGCTGGCCCGGCACTCTCGACGTCCGCCCGGAGGCGCTCCCCACCGGCGGCGGTACATCGGACGCGGAGGTGCGTATGCCGCCCCTCCCCGCGGTGCTGTCCTGCATGGAGCCTCCTGGGTGTCAACCCTTAAGGACCGCCGGAACCGATCAGTGGTTGCACAGCTTCGGTCACGGTGTCCCCACGCCCCACCCGCACAACGGTCATCCGGCGCACACGCTCCGGTCGGACGCCCTGACCTGACGGAGCCCCACCGGGGCCGTCGTCGGCGCCGCGATCGGGCGCCCGGCCCGGGAGAAGTCCTGGCCGAGGGTGAGGATCAGCGCGGTCCGCCCGATACCCGACGCCCGCATCGCGGCGGCGGGCAGCCCGAGCAGCGCCGCCACCTCCCGCGCCTGGCCGGCCTGCTGCGGCCCGTAGACCAGGGTCGTCCTGGCGATCCTGGCCGGCGCGTTGCCGCCCACAATCGCCCCTTCGACGCCCTTGGCCTCCCGCAGCCACCCCACCGTCGAGTGGGCCCCGCCCCACACCCCGCTGCCGTTGAACACCTCCACCGACACCTGACCCGGTGCGGCCCGCGGCCCGTCCAGCGGTCCCGCGACCCGCGGCGCCGGCGACGCCGCCCCGGTGAGCGAACCGTCCGCGGCAATCAGCCCGAACAGCCGCCGCGCGGGCCCCTCGTCGAGCACCACCGTGCTGTGCACCGGTCCCTCGGCCGGGTTGTCGACCACCGGCACCGTGGTGAACGCGACCTTCCCCGCGTCCAGCGAACCCAGCCCCCTGACCAGATCGCTGAGCTTGCGCACCGTGCCGATCCCGGTGTCCACTGTCAGCGCCCTGGTCGCCACCTCCGCCAGCCGCCACAACCTGGCCGGATCGCCCAGCGTCCCGCCCGACTTCATCCGCCGGATCAGCGAACCCAGGAACTGCTGCTGCAACCTGATGCGGTCCAGGTCCCCGCCGAAGCCCACCGGATGCCGGGTACGCACGAACGCCAGCGCCTGCTCACCCGCCACCACATGGCGTCCCCTGCTCAACCGCAGCCCCGACCCGCCCCGGTCGTCGATGTCCTTGGCCACACACACCTCCACCCCGCCCACCGCCGTCGACAGATCCTTGACCGCCGTGAAGTCCGCCATCACGAAGTGGTCCGGGCGGATCCCCGTCAACGCCTCGACCGTCCGCATGGCGCACCCCGGGTCGCGGCCCTCCTGCCCCAGGCTGGTGTTGAAGCGCACACCCCGCCGGCCGGGAACCACCCTGACCCGCCCGTCCCGCGACCGGGTCGGGCAGTCGGGCACGTCGGTGATCAGATCACGCGGGATGCTCAACGCCGTCGCCCCGGAACGGTCCTTGGCGACATGGAACAAGATCGTGGTGTCCGCGTGCCCCACGCTCCCCGCGTCCCCGTACCGCCGGCCCAGCCCCACCCGCCGGTCCGTCCCGATGACCAGGAGGTTCATCGGCCCCGCGGCCGCCACGCTCTTGGCGCCCACATCCCCCACGTCGACCGTGGAGATGTTCCCGTTCAGATGCCGGTAGACCAGCGAACCGGTCACCCCGCCCGCGGTCAGCAGCAGCGCCAGCGCCCCCGTGCCCCACAGCAGCGCCCTGCGCCGCCCCGGCCGGCGGCGGACCGCCCGCGGCGCCCGGTGCCCACCGCGCCGCCGCTCCCCACCACCGTCCACCACCGGCTCCGGCTCCGGCCGCGCACCCGGTGCCGGAGCCGGCGCGCCCTCCAACCGCAGCTGGTACGTACCGGTTTCCGGGTCCAGCACCCACTGATCGGCGGGGTCGATATCTGCCACAGTCGCCCAAGTCCTCCGTCACTGCCCGATCTGTACAACTCACGGCACAGTTCAGCGCTTGAGGGGCATGGGTGACAAATCGTGGGCCTTTCAGCGTTGTCGACCGCAAACGCCCGACGTGGCGGCCGCCGACGCCGAGGACGGCGCGCTCGGCTGCCGGCTCACCGGCCGGTCGGCCCGCAGCGCGGCGAACAACTCACCCGCCGCCGGCTGCGTCAACTGGTCCCGGTTGCGGTTGGCCGGGTACGGCTCACGCGGCACCGTCATGAACCGGATCCGGCTGCTGGGCGTGTGCTGCAAGCTCGCCACCAGGTCGTACAGCTTGGTCAACGTATCCAGCCCCGGGTCGGCCACCACCGACCTGGTCGCCGCGTCCAGCACCGGATACAGCTTCCCCGGATTGAACAGCACCCCGTCACTCTTGACCTTGCTCACCAACGAGGACAGGAACGCCTGCTGCCGCTGGATCCGCCCGGTGTCGCTGCCGTTGCCGAACGCGTGCCGGGAGCGCACGTACCCGAGCGCCTGCTCACCGTCGAGCACCTGCCGCCCTGCGGGCAGCCGCAGATGCGCGTCGGGATCCCGGATCGGCCGCGGAACACAGACCTGCACCCCGTCCACCGCGTTCACCATCCGCTTGAACCCGGTGAAGTCGACGATCAGATGGTGATCCACCCGCACGCCCGTGAGCTGCTCGACGGTACGGATCGTGCACGCCGCGCCGCCGCGCTCGAACGAGGCGTTGAACTGCGCCGTCCCCGCCGGCGTCGGGCGACCGTTCCGTCCGGTGCACGCGGGCATCCGCACCATCAGGTCACGCGGGATGCTCACCGCCGTCGCACTGTCCCGCCCGCCCGCCAGATGCAGCAGGATCACGGTGTCGGAACGCTGGGTGCCGTTGTTGTGCCCGTACGCGTCGTTGGCGCCGCCACGGCTGTCGGTGCCGATGATCAGGATGTCCTGTGCGTGGTGCGCGCTGGGCGGCGGGCGCTCCCTGGCATGCCGGGCCAGCTCCGCCTCCGCGCCGCTGTCGGTGCGGATGTTGCCGTTCAGCCGGGCGTACAGCAGCCAGCCGACCCCCGACACCACCAGCACCAGCAGGCCCAGCGACAGCGCCAGCAACCGCAGCCAGCGGCGCCGCCGACGACGGCGCCCGCCCGACCCGTCGGCCACGCTCGCGCCGCCCCCGCCCGGGCCCTCGGTGTCGGTCACGGTCGGCCCCCAGCCTTCGGTCGGGTACGGCTCCGTCCGACGATCGTCGCCCCGATCCCCGGTCACGGCCCGGCGACGTAGGCCATCCGGGTGAAAAACTCCCGGCGCCGCCGCGGCCGACCGCCCGCCGTCTGACCGCCGTCAGACCGCCGTGTGCGTCACCCGTTCGGCCGTACGCCGCCGCTCCAGGGCCTCCGGCTCCAACCGGTCGAGGTTCCGGCACAGCACCACGGAACCACCCACCGCCAGCGGCGCCAGCAGCCCCGCGGCCAACCCCGCCCAGTCGTCGTACGACAGCCCCGACAGCAGTCGCGACCCCGCCTCCAGACCCAGCTCGGCAGCATCGTGCCGGGCCCGCTCGACGATCCGCGCACCCGACAGCGCGGTCCCGTCCGGCAGCACCAGCGCGGTCGCCGCCGGGTCGACCGGCGCGTACGGGACGAAACGGTCCCCCTGAGTCGGCACCTCGACCGCGTAGTCCATGAACCCTTCCGGCGCCTGCGCGAACCGAGCCCCCAACGGGCGCAGCGCCAGCGCCACCCGCTCCCCCCGGCACTCCAGCGCCGACGCGAGGGTGTCAGGACCGCTGACCACCACATCCGCCCCGGCCGGATCGCCACCGGGCACCGCGACCACCCCGACGGAGAAACACGCCAGCAGCCAGGCCGCCGTCTGCCAGTGCGCCGGCAGCAACAACGCCACCCGGTCACCCGGCTGCGCGGAGAGGTCGTCCTGAAGGAGGTTCGCGGTCTTCGCCACCCAGTTGGCCAGGGTGGCCACCGACAGTTCCACACGTTCGCCGGTGGCGTCGTCGTAGAACGTCAGCAACGGCCGTCCGGGGTCCGTGGCCAGCGCGAATCGCAGAAGATCGGCGGGTGTTGCGGCGGTGTCGTTCACGCGGCCAGCGTACGGCCCGCCCCCGCCCGCTCGGCCGGACGGGTCGTCAGTAACGGACGGGACATCAGCTGACGACTCGCAATATTCCTTCTCTATGGGCATATTTTGGGTATGCGTGCATTCCTTGCCTCCCCCCTCGTAGCCGCCTGCGCGTGCACCACCGCGCTCATCCTCCCGATGGCACTCCCCGCCGGAGCCACCACACCCGGCACGTTGAGCGACGCGCAAGGCGCCACCCACTCCCTGCCACTCGTCCCACTGGCCGACGCGGACTCCACCCGCGCCGCCGGGGCGCCCGGGGCCCAGGGGGTGACCTCACAGGCCGTCAGGCCCTTCTCCCTGGTGGGCATCACCTGGAACGACGGCGCCGCAGGACTCAACGGCACCGTCCAGGTCCGCACCCGCTCGGTCACCACCGGCGCCTGGTCCGACTGGCAGGACCTGGAGAACAGCGACGACGTCCCCGACCTCGGCTCCCCGGAACGCGCCACCGGCCAGGTCCGCGGCGGCACCGCACCGCTGTGGGTCGGCGACGCCGACGGCGTCCAGGTCCGGGTCACCCCCACCGCCGCCACCGGGACCCGCGCCGGCACGCCCACCCTGCCCAAGGGCCTGCGCGTCGACATGGTCGACCCCGGCACATCCCCCGCGACCGGCCCCGCCGACCGGGCCTCCAGCGGCGACGAGCCCGACACCTGGGACGACTACGACCTCGGCGACGCCTACGACACCTACCTCGCCGACGACGCCCCCGCCCCACGCCCGAAGATCATCACCCGGTCCGGCTGGGGCGCCGACGAGGGACTGCGCGAGCGGGCCTTCTCCTACACCGGCACGGTGAAGGCGATGTTCGTGCACCACACCGCCACCGGCAACGGCTACTCCTGCGCCCAGGCGCCCGCGCTCATCCGCGGCATCTACCGCTACCACGTCAAGAGCGAGCACTGGCGGGACATCGGCTACAACTTCCTGATCGACAAGTGCGGCACCATCTACGAGGGCCGCGCCGGCGGAGTCACCCGGGCGGTGCTCGGCGCCCACACCCTGGGCTTCAACACCAACACCAGCGGCGTGGCCGTCATCGGCACCTTCACCAAGACCAACCCCTCCAAGGCGGCCCTCACCGCCATCGAGAAACTCGCCGCCTGGAAACTCAGCCTCACCGACGTCGACGCCAACGCCACCACCACCCTGACCTCCGGCGGCAGCAACAAGTACCGCAAGGGTGTGCGAGTGAAGTTCGCCACCATCTCCGGCCACCGAGACGGCTTCACGACGGAGTGCCCCGGCACGAAGCTCTACAAGCAGCTGCCAGCCATCCGCCGAGCAGCCGAAACCATCCAGGACCGGTAGACGGGCGCTTCGCGCCCGGGGCACGTGTGCCTTTCTGTAAATTCGTTGTCTGCTCGTTGTCACGGACAACAAGTTGTCAACCCTGACCGTTGTCGCTGACAACGACCAGACAACGAATTCACAAACACCCCCACCCATCCCCGAAGGCGCGCAGCGCCGGAGAACACTGGGGAGGCGCGCAGCGCCGAGGCCCCCGCCGCTCCGGCCCCCAAGCCGCGTAGCGGCGCAGAGAAACTCCGCCACCGCCCGCACCCTCGCCACGACCCTCGGAGGGCGGCGACTACCCTCGGCTCGTGCACCCCGCGCCGACCTCTCAGGCCACCCGACGATGGACCCCTCCCGGTCCCCTCGATCTCGCGCGGACCCTCGCCCCCCTGGGCCGGGGTCCCGGCGACCCCGCCTTCCGTATCACCCCCGACGGCTCGGTATGGCGTGCCTCCCGCACCCCCCAGGGCCCCGGCACGATCCGAGTCCGGTCGTCCGCCGGTGAGGTGACGGCCGGCAGTGAGGCGACGGCTGGCAGTGAAGTAACGGCCGACGGTTTCGGCCCGGGCGGGCAATGGCTGCTGGACCGGTTGCCCGACCTGCTGGGCGGCGACGACGACCCGTCGGGCTTCCGGCCCCGGCACCGACTGGTACACGAGGCCCACCGCCGCAACCCGGGCCTGCGCCTGACCCGTACCGGACTGGTGCTGGAGTCCCTGATCCCGGCGGTACTGGAGCAGAAGGTCACCGCGGACGAGGCGTACCGCGCCTGGCGATTGCTGCTCCACCGGCACGGCGAGGCGGCGCCCGGCCCGCTGGAGGGGCTGCGGGTGATGCCGGACGCGCGGACGTGGGCGCTGATCCCCTCGTGGGAGTGGCACCGCGCGGGGGTCGACAACAAGCGCGCGTCGACGATCGTGCGGGCCGCCCGGGCCGGCGCGCGGATGGAGGAGGCGGCGGGGATGTCGCCAGCCGACGCCGCGGCCCGGCTGCGGGTGATCCCGGGCATCGGCCCGTGGACGGCGGCCGAGACGGTCCAGCGCAGCCACGGCGCCCCCGACGCGATCACCGTCGGGGACCTGCACCTGCCCAACCTCGTGGGGTACGCGCTCACCGGCGAACGCCGCACTGACGACGCCGGGATGCTGGAACTGCTGGCCCCCTACGAGGGTCAGCGGCACCGCGCGGCGCGGCTGATCCTGCTGGTCGCCCCGCGGGTGCCGCGCCGGGCGCCGCGGTTCTCGCCGAACGACATCCGGCTGATCTGACGCCACCCCCGGTCCGAGCCGGCGGTCAGCGGGTGACCAGGAACTCCTCCGGGTCACGCGGCGGCCGGGCCGGGGCCGGCGCCGCCGGGCAGCCGACCGCGACCGCGCCCATCGGATCCCAGCCCGCGGGCAGGTCGAGCGCCGCGCGCACCACGTCGCGGCAGAACATGGTGGAGGAGACCCAGGCCGACCCCAGTCGTTCGCCGGCCAGGGCGACCAGCAGGTTCTGCACGGCGGCGCCCGCGGCGACCACGAACATCTCGCGTTCGGCCGCGTTGCGCCGCGGGTCGGGGTAGGTGTGGGCGCCGTCGGCCACCAGGCAGGGCACGATCAGGTACGGCGCTCCGCGCAGCACCTCGCCGCGCCGCACCCGCCGGGCGATGGCCTGTTCGGAGAAGCCGTCGCCGCGCAGGTCGCTGATCCACGCGTCGCGCATGGCGTCCAGCAGCCGGGTCCTGGAGTCGGCCGACTCCAGCAGGACGAACCGCCAGGGGGTCGTGTGGTGCGGGGCAGGGGCGGTCACCGCCGCGGCCACCGCGCGCCGGACCGCTCCCGGGTCGACGGGGTCCGCGGTGAAGGCCCGCACGGTGCGGCGCGCGGTCACCGCCTGCCGTACCGCCTCCGAGGTGCCGAGCCGGAACATGTCGTCGGCGGCGCCGCGGGCCAGCGTCCGGGCGCCGGGGCCGTCCTCGTCGAGGACGGTGTGCCCGAGCCCGCGTACGACGGCCACCGGGATGCCGGACGCCTTGCCCTTGACCAGGTCGGCGGCGGCGGCCAGTTCGTCGGCGACGGCGACCACCGTGGCGTTGAGTTCGTTGCCGTGGGTGTCGGTGCCGCCGCGCAGGTCGTGCAGGACACGCAGTCCGGCGGCGCCGATGGCGATGTCGGTGAGGCCATTGCGCCAGGGCCGCCCGGAGGTGTCGGTGATCACCACGGCGACCGACACTCCGAGCGCGTCGGCCAGCGCGGTGCGCAGCCGGCGGGCGGAGGTGTCGGGGTCCTCGGGGAGCAACAGGACGGTTCCGGCGGGGGTGTTGGAGGCGTCGACCCCGGCGGCGGCCATCACCAGGCCCTGCCGGTTCTCACCGATGCGCAGCGCCCCGCGACGGGCCACCAGCCGGACCATCTCGGCGTCGATGGCCGCCTCGCGGTCGGCGGCGGCGACGATCCGGCCCTCGGCCTTGCTGACGATCTTCGAGGTGACCAGGAGCACGTCCCCGTCGGCGAGATCGGGCCGGGCGGCGCAGATGAGTTTGGCGAGGTCGTCGCCCGGCTGGACCTCGGGGATGCCGGTCAGGCCGCGGACCTGGAAGGAGAGCGGGTTCACGCGCGCACCTCCGATGCCAACCGCAGGGCCTCGCGGGCCATTTCGGCCGCGGCGACGACGTCGGTCATCATCAGCGGCACCGCGCGGCAGCGGATCCCGGCCGTCTCGACCTCGGCCACCACGTCGGCGTCCACGGTGTCGACCAGCCAGCCGTCCAGCAGTCCTGAGCCGTAGTGCTGGGCGACCGCGGCGGCGGTGGACTCCACGCCGACCGCGGAGAGCACCTTGTCCGCCATGCCGCGCACCGGTGCGTCGCCGACGATGGGGGACAGGCCGACGACCGGCACGCCCGCGTCGGCGATCGCCTCGCGGATGCCGGGCACGGCGAGGATGGTGCCGATGCTGACGACCGGGTTGGACGGCGGGAAGAGCACCACGTCGGCGGCGGCGATGGCCTCCAGGACGCCGGGCGCCGGCTTGGACTGCTCGGCGCCGACCGGCAGGACGGCCTGCGCGGGCACCGACGCGTGCAGCCGCACCCAGTACTCCTGGAAGTGCACGGCCTTGCGGCCGTCCTGCGGGGTGTCGATCACCACATGGGTCTCGACGCGGTCGTCGGTCATCGGGATGAGCCGCACCCCCGGCTGCCAGCGGGCGCACAGCGCCTCGGTGACCGCGCTGAGCGGGTAGCCGGCGGCGATCATCTGGGTGCGGACGATGTGGGTCGCGAAGTCCCGGTCGCCGAGCCCGAACCAGTCGGGGCCCACCCCGTAGGCGGTCAACTCCTGCTTGACGGCGAAGGTCTCGTCCGCCCGGCCCCAGCCCTGTTCCTCGTGGATGCCACCGCCGAGGGTGTACATCACGGTGTCGAGATCGGGGCACACCTTGAGCCCGAAGAGATGGATGTCGTCGCCGGTGTTGCCGATGACGGTGATCTCCGCTTCAGGGGCGGCCGACTTCAGCCCACGCAGGAACCGCGCGCCCCCGATGCCGCCTGCCAGAACCACGATGCGCATGGAGCACAGTCTGTCAGGGGGCCACGACATCCGGGCGGGCGGGCGCCGTGCATGCCACGTACGGGGTCATTTCGGTCAGGCCGGGGAAGTAGACGTGCAGGCTGAGCGCCGGTTCCAACGTGTCGTTGACCACTTCGTGCACATAGCCGGGGGCGAAGAACCGCTGGCTGCCGCCCGGCAGGGTGCGCCGCGTTTCGCGGCCGCCGGTCAGCGCGTGCTCGGTCAGCGTGCCCTGGAGCACGGTCAGTACGCCGCAGGACGGTCCGTGGTCGTGCCGGCCACTGCCCTGGCCCGGCACCCAGCTCAGCAGCCACACCTCGTAGCCGGGACCGGTGCGCAGCCGGGCGTACCAGCGGGTGGTGGCGTCGTAGCGCACCAGCGGTTCCCACTGGTCGCGGTCGGCGGCGATGGCGGTGGCCAGTGCGGCGAACCCGGCGACGGTGCCCGGGTGCTCGGGCGGGGCGGCCAGCAGGTGGGGGAAGGCGAGCGGGTCGCCGGCGATGGAGATGTCGGAGAGCTGGGGCGTGGGGGCGGCTGCGGAATCGCGGGACACGGGCGTTCCTGTCGTAAGGAGCGAACGGGGGGCCGCGCGGACGAGAGGGAACGCCGCGCTGTGTCGAACCGCCGGAGGATCGGCGGGATCAGGGGATCAGCGACAACAGCTGTGACAGCGGCGACAGGAGAACGAGCCATGAACCGGCACGGCGGCACGACGGAACTCGCGGGAGCGAGTCCGGGCGGGCACGTGGGTCGACGACATGGGTCAAGCAGACCGGCTGGCCGGTGTGGTTGTCAACTTGATGGGCGTTTTGTCGGTGATGATTCACCTGATCCGGTTGGTCTGACTGGCGAAAGGTTTGTTCAGGAATGCGTGCGGATATGTGCCGCAGCATCCGGCCGCTGAAACATGGCCATGTTCCGCGGTCGGATTGTGATCCCTCCCGCTCCACGGCGCGCGGGGGAACGTTGCGCGAGCCTTCCGCGTCCTTGTGGACAGGCGCGAGTGGCGGATGGGACCGCAGATGACTGGTGTCATAATTTGGGCCGATTTGAACACTTTCTGCTTTCCCTTGGTTCCGCGGAGTGAATAAGCGACCCAATAGCAGATCTCGGCTTGACTGGCCCGGATCCGGACACTTGTAATTTCACTCGTGTCGTTTACGACTTCAACAGTCGCCGACGGCATCACGGGGAAGCGACGGACGGACGAGGGGCGCGCATGACCGAGCAGTTCCAGCTGTTGCTGGCAGAGGAGGCGGAAGAAGAGCTCGGATGGCAGGAGCGCGCGCTGTGCGCGCAGACCGATCCGGAATCCTTCTTCCCGGAGAAGGGCGGATCCACCCGCGAGGCCAAGAAGGTCTGCCTCGCCTGTGAGGTCCGCTCCGAATGCCTCGAGTACGCACTCGCCAACGACGAGCGCTTCGGCATCTGGGGCGGATTGTCCGAGCGGGAACGGCGCCGCCTGAAGAAGGCCGCCATCTGAGGACCCGCCTCACCCCCGGCGGGTACATAGCGCACCAGCGCGACAAATCACCCGGTTCGCCTCCGTGGTCCACCGACCAGGAGGCGGACCGCTGTTGTCGCTGAGCCGTTAGTGTGGGTTGCCGTCCGAGACACGCGACAGAACTCGGACGTGTCCGAGTCCCTTCCGACACGTCCCACGAGGGCCACGCGCGTCCACCGAAGTCCAGCGAACCGGGGCCCGCACCTCGATGTCCGTGCACAGCCAACAGGGCGCCTTCACGGCCCAAACAGCGGCGTTTTCTCCCGCCAGCCCACCGGAGTTCCCGCGTCACATCGTCACCGCGGTGCTCGTCGCCCACGACGGCGCCCGCTGGCTGCCCGACGCGCTCTCCGGCCTGCTCGGCCAGGAGCGCCCGGTCCAGGACGTGATCGCCGCCGACACCGGCAGCGCCGACGACACCTCCCGGCTGCTCACCGAATCGCTCGGCGCCGACCGGGTGCTGCACCTCGCGCGCCGCACCGGCTTCGGCGCCGCCGTCGCCGAGGCGGCCCGCACCGCGACGCCCCTGTCGCCCGACCAACTGCCCTACCTCGGACGCAAGAGCGCCTGGGACCCGGTCACCCGCACCTGGAACGACGACGTCTACGACCAGCCGGAGCAGGAGATCGACCCCGTGCAGTGGCTGTGGCTGCTGCACGACGACTGCGAACCGGCCCCCGACGCCCTCGCCGAACTGCTGCGCGTCGCCGACGCCACGCCCTCCGCGACCATCATCGGCCCCAAGCTGCGCAGCTGGTACGACCGCAGGGCACTGCTCGAAGTCGGCGTCAGCATCGCCCGCAGCGGCCGGCGCTGGACCGGACTGGAGCGCCGCGAACAGGACCAGGGCCAGCACGACCAGGTCCGCCAGGTGCTGTCCGTCTCCTCCGCCGGCATGCTGGTGCGCCGCGACGTGTGGGAGGAACTGGGCGGATTCGACCGCCGGTTGCCGCTCATGCGCGACGACGTCGACTTCTGCTGGCGCGCCCAGGCCGCCGGCCACACCGTGCTCGTCGCCCCCGAAGCCGTCCTGCGGCACGCGGAGGCGGCCTCCCGCGAGCGGCGCACCGTCGACTGCGCCGGTCGTTCCGCGCAGAACCCGCACCGCGTCGACAAGGCCGGCGCCGTCTACACCCTGCTGGCCAACACCCGCGGCGCGCTGCTGCCGTACGTGGCGCTGCGCATAGTCCTCGGCACCCTGCTGCGCACCCTGGGCTACCTGGTCGGCAAGGTGCCGGGCCAGGCGCTCGACGAGATCGCCGGCCTGTTCGGAGTGCTGCTGCGCCCGGAACGCGTACTGGGCGCCCGCAGCCACCGGGGCCGCCCGGTGGTGCCGCCCACCGAGATGCGGGCGCTCTTCCCACCACCCGGCGCGACCCTGCGGGCCACCGCGGAACAGATCTACAGCAACATCTCCGGACGCTCGGAACCCGACTCCTCCTCGGCCGGCCGGCACGGCGGCGGCATCGAGTCAGGACCCGGCGAGGACGACGCGGACTTCCTGGAGGTCGAGCAGTTCGCCCGGCTCAAGCGGATCGCCCGCAAGCCAGGACCGATGCTCTTCGCCGTCCTGCTGCTCGTCTCGCTCATCGCCTGCCGCTCGCTGCTCGGCAACGGTTCGCTGGCCGGCGGCGCCCTGCTGCCGGCCCCCGTCGGCGCCCACGACCTGTGGGGCACCTACACCGGCGCGTGGCACTCCGTCGGAGTGGGCAGCACCGAGGCGGCACCTCCCTACCTGGCGATCGTCGCGCTGCTGGCGACCGCGCTGTTCGGCAGCACAGGCCTCGCGCTGACCGTGCTGCTGGTCTGCTCGGTGCCGCTGGCCGGAGTGACCGCCTACTTCGCCTCCCGCCCGCTGGTGGAATCCCGCCTGCTGCGCGCCTGGGGCGCCGTCACCTACGCCTTCCTGCCCGCCGCCACCGGCGCGCTGGCCGGCGGCCGGCTGGGCACCGCGTTCCTGGCGATCCTGCTGCCCCTGATGGCCCGGGCGGCCGTCGCGGCCGGCGGGATCGCGCTCAAGGGCGGCGGACGCCCCACCTGGCGGGCGACCTGGGCCTACGCCCTGGTGCTCACCGTCACCACCGCCTTCACCCCGATCGTGTGGCCGGTCGCGCTGGCGCTGGCCGTCGCCACTACCGTGCTGCGGGTGGTGCGCGGCCAGGGCGGGCAGATCGTGCCGCAGGCCGCGCGCTCCCTCGCGGTGCTGGCCACCCCGATGGTGGTGCTGGCCCCCTGGTCGCTGACGCTGCTGGGCAACCCCGGGTTCTTCCTGCGGGAGGCCGGACTGCCCTACCGCGGCGGCGACGCCTCCGCGCTGGACCTGCTGATGCTCAGCCCCGGCGGCCCGAATGCCACCACCGGGCTGCTGATGGCCGGCCTGGTGCTCGCCGCGCTCGGCGCGCTGCTGCGCACCGAGCGGCGGCTGGCGATCCTGACCGCCTGGGCCGTCGCGCTGGCCGGCCTGCTGGCCGCCGCGCTGCAGAACGGCTCGGCCTGGTCAGGCCCGAGCACCCTGCTCTACGGGATCGCGCTGATCGCCGCCGCCGCCGTCGGCGCGGAGGGCGCCCGCGAGCGCATCTCCGCCTCCGGCTTCGGCTGGAAGCAGCCGGTCGCCGGAATCATCGTCATCGCCAGCGCCCTCGCCCCGCTGATCGCGGCCGTCGGCTGGATGGCGGGCGGCGCGGCCGGACCGCTGCAACGGCGCGACCCCACCCAGGTGCCCGCCTTCGTCGCCGAGGAGAGCTCCACCCGCGACCAGGCCCGCACCCTGATCATCGGCGGCCTGCCGGGACACGTGCAGTACACCCTGGTCCGCGGATCAGGCGCCCGGATGGGCGACGGCGAGATCATCGCGGAGTCCGGCGCCAACCCCGGCCTGGACAGCATCGTCGCCAACCTGGTGGCCGGCTCCGGCGCCGACCAGACCAGCCGGCTCGGCGGCTACGCGATCAGCTTCGTGCTCCTGGAGAAGGGCGCCCCGGCCGACATGAGCCGGACCCTGGACAGCACCCCGGGCCTCGGCCGGCTCAGCCAGGCCGGCGGCACCGCGCTGTGGCAGGTCGGCGACGAGGTCGCCCGGATCACCATCACCGCCCCCAAGGGCGCAGGGGGCAGCGCCGCCAAGCCGGTGCTGGTCGCCTCAGGCAAGGTCGACGCGCACACCACGATCCCCTCGGGACCCCAGGGCCGGGTGCTGCGCGTCGCGGACACCGCCGCCCCCGGCTGGCAGGCCACCCTCAACGGCAGCCCGCTCAGCGCGACCACCGTCGACGGCTGGGCCCAGGGCTTCCAACTCCCCTCGTCCGGCGGCCGGTTGGACCTGACGTACGACACGCCGTTCACCCACTACGTGTGGCTGGTGCTCCAGGGCTTCCTCGCCCTGGTCGTGGTGGTCATGGCGCTGCCGGGCCGCCGCGCCGAGGTCGACGACGACCTGCCCGAGGAGCCCACCGGTGAGGCCGCGGGCTTCACCGACCAGGCGACCGGTGACGGCCGCCGCGCCCGGCGGCTGCGTGCCGCGGCCGAGGCGGAGGGCGTGCCGGCGGGGGAGGAGTTCCCCGTCGAGGCGCCGCTGCCGGACGACGCACCGGACCAGCCGGCGGTACCCCAGCAGGCCCAGCCGGAACACCAGGCCGAGGCGCCGCAGCAGGCCCAGCCGCCCCAGCCGGGGCAGGACCCGCAGCAGCCCGCCGCCGTCCCGCAGCAGGGCTACGGCGAGTGGGGTGCGTACGGCTATCCGGCGGACCAGCAGCAGGCCCCGGAGTACGGCGGCTACCCCGACGGCACCTACCCCGGCCAGGACACCGGCCAGTACGCGGGCGCCCAGTACCAGACGGGTGAGTACCAGACCGGCGAGTACCAGACCGGGGAATACCCCACCGGCCAGTACCAGAACGCCCAGTACCAGAACGGGCAGTACCCGGACGGGCAGTACGCCGAGGGCCAGTACCCGGCGGGGGACTACGCGGCCGGCGGCTATCAGACCGGCGAGTACCCGGCGGCCGACTACGGCACCGGCGAGTACCCGGCCGCCCAGTACCCGGACGGCCAGTACCCCCAGGGCCAGTACGACCCCGCCCAGTACCCGCCGTACCAGCAGGGCGGCGAGTACACCGACCAGTACGGCTATCCGCAACAGCCACCGCAGCCGCCCTACGACCCCGCGTACGACCCGGCCTACGGTGATGGGAGCGACCAGCAGTGAACCGCAGCACCTTGACCCTGATCGGCGTCGTCGCGGCGCTCGCCGTCGTCTTGGGGATCGCCGCGGCCGCCGCCCCGGCGCTCTCCGCGCCGACCGGCGCCCCCGGCGCCGTGGGCGCCCCGGCCTCCGCGGTCCGCAAGCCGATCCAGCGCTCCACCCTGCTGTGCCCGGCACCGGCCGGCACCGACTACGACTCCAGCACCTACGCCGCCTACACCCCCCCGGGCCCCTCCCAGGCCTCCGGCGGCACCGCGCAGCTGCTGCCCGGTGTCCAGGCCGACGGCGCTGGCGACAGCCTTGAGGCCAGGCCACCCGCCCACCCCAAGCCCTTCGTCCCGCTCAAGTCCACCGGCAAGCCGGTCACCGGCGCCGCGGGCAAGACCACCTGGCCGCTGATCGGCACCGCCGACGGCAGCTTCGCGCCGGGCTGGACCGTGCAGGAGACCACCACCATCGACGCCGAAGCCGGCCGCGGCCTGCTCGGCACCACCTGCGGCATGGCGGGCGCCGACTTCTGGTTCCCCGGCGCCAGCACCGCCACCCACCGCGAGGACTACGTCCACCTGACCAACCCCGACGACAGCGCGGCCGTCGCCGACATCGAGCTGTACGACTCCAAGGGCGCCGTCGACGCCCCCGGCGGCGAGGGCATCACCATCCCCGGCGGCTCCAGCGTGCCCGTCCTGCTGTCCACCCTGACCAAGGGCCACGAGGACGCCGACCTCACCGTCCACGTCCAGGCCCGCACCGGCCGGGTCGGCGCGGTGATCCAGGCCATGGACACCGTCGCGGGCGGTGACTGGCTGCCCGCCTCCGCGCCCCCCGCGGACAGCGCGGTGCTGCCCGGCATCCCCGCCGACGCCTCCTCGGTGAGCCTGGTCGCCTTCCCCACCAGCGGCAGCGACGCCGACCTGAAGGTCCAGCTGCTCACCCCGACCGGCGCGATCACCCCGGCGGGACACGAGACGGTCCACCTCAAGAGCGGGATGACCACCCAGGTCAACTTGCCCAACCTCACCCAGCAGCAGGCCGGCTCGCTGCGGCTCACCCCGACCGACCCCGGCCAGGCCGCACCCTTCGTGGCGGCCCTGCGGGTCACCCGGGGCAAGGGCGGCAACCAGGAGACCGCGTTCGTGCCCGCCACCGACCCCGTCGGCACCCGTGCCACGGCGGCCGACAACCGCGCCAAGGGCAGCACGCTCGCGCTGGTGGCCACCGACTCGGCGGCCACCGTCAGGGTCACCACCTCGTCCACCTCGACCGGCGGCGCACCGGTCAGCACCACGGTCACCCTCAAGCCCGGCACCACCAAGGTGATCAACACGTTCGGCGCCACCGGCAAGGGCACCTACGCGATCACCGTGGAACAACTGTCAGGCGGCCCGGTCTACGCCTCACGCGAGCTGGCGGTCTCCGGCGACCGGGTGCCCTCGTTCACCATCCAGACCATGCCCGACGACGGCGGCATGGTCGCCGTACCGCAGGCCGACCAGGACCTGTCGATCCTCGACCGCTGAGCGCGCCCCCGGAGCCCGCCGGGTCAGTCCTCGCCGTAGCGGGGGTCGACGGTCTCCGGGGAGAGCCCCAGCAGCTCCGCGACCTGCTCCACCACGACCTCGTGGACCAGCAGCGCCCGCTCGTCGCGGGACTTCGCGCGGATCTCCACCGGGCGCCGGTAGATCACGATCCGGTTCGGGGAATTGCGCCCCGAGGCGCCCGCGGCGATCAGCCGGCCCAGCGGCACGACGTCGTCCGGCTCCTCACCGGGCGCCGGCGGCGGCACCTCCTGGACCGCGAACTCCACCTCCGCCAGTTGCGGCCAGCGCCGCTCCAGGCGGTCGGCGGCGTCCCGTACCAGGTCGTCGAAGGCGTCCGAGCGGCTGACCGACAACGGCACCTGCGGCGGCGCGATCGGACCGCGCATGCCGCGGCCGTGCCGGTCACGGCGGCGCGCCGGGCGGTCGGGCGCCGCGGCGGGCGGCTGACCCGGCGCCGGGCCGGAGGCCGAACCCGGCGGCTGACCGTGCGGCTGACCTGCGGCCTGGCCGGAGTGCGGGCCTGGCGCCTGGCCGGGCGCGTGAGGCGGAACGGGCGTGTCCATCATGTGCAGCGTAGCCGCCGCTCTCCCCTCACCGTGCGGCCCGGCACGCGGCGCCGGTCACAACCCCGTCCGGCGGACCGCGTACAACTCCGGTGATGTTCTCCAATGCGCGTTCACTACCCAAACCGGACCGAACGCATCCGCTCAGCTGAACGTCTCACACACCACATCTGTCACCATTTGTCGCGATAGGTGACCATCGCTCCTCGCGCCGTCACCCCGCCCGAACCCTTCCCGCAGGTCGGTCCGCGCGTCACGGGATCAGGCGACCGGGACCCTGCGCGACGACACGACCGGGTGAGGTCATGGAGAGTCGTCGCGGCCCGCTCAAGAGTGCGGTACCGTCCAACGTCGTGAGCCCTGTACGTCGTTGTTCGCGCACCGCGTGCGGTCGTCCCGCCGTCGCGACGCTGACGTACGTCTACGCGGACTCCACCGCCGTCCTCGGACCGCTGGCCACCTACGCGGAACCGCACTGCTACGACCTGTGCTCCGAGCACTCCGCCCGGCTGACCGCCCCGCGCGGCTGGGAGGTCGTCCGGCTCGCCGTCGACACCGGCCCCGCCCGGCCCACCGGCGACGACCTCGAAGCCTTGGCCAACGCAGTCCGCGAAGCCGCCCGCCCCCACGAACGCCCCGCCCCACCCGGCGCCCGCGAAGGCGACCCCGTGGAAGTAGCCCGCCGCGGCCACCTACGCGTCCTCCGCTCCCCAGAGCCCTAGGCCGTGTCTTGCGGATCTTGGCGGGCTCGCGACGCCCGGCACGGCGCCTCGCGGCGTTGCCGAAACACCCCGATAACACCGACTATCGGGATGCTTCGGCGCCTTGCGATACACCGCACCGGACGCCGCTCCCTGATCCACCCTGATCCACAAGACACGGCCTAGGCCCCCCGGCGGGTGAGACCCCCGCGACGATGCGCGCCCCCGGAACCCCCGGCGGGCACCCGTGCCGTGCCGTGCGGCGGATGAGGCGGCCGGTAGGTTGGAGACGTCGCCAATCCCCGCCGCGCTTGCCCGGCGCTTGTGCAACCTGGAGTCGCTGTGCCAGACCTGACGCAGATCGTGAAGGCGTACGACGTCCGCGGGATCGTCCCCGACCAGTGGGACGAGACCCTCGCCGAACTGTTCGGCGCCGCGTTCGCCACGGTCACCGACGCCTCCCGGATCGTCATCGGCCACGACATGCGCCCGTCGTCCCCCGGCCTGTCCCACGCCTTCGGCCGCGGTGCCGCCTCCCGCGGCGCCGACGTCGTCGAGATCGGCCTGTGCTCCACCGACGAGCTCTACTTCGCCTCCGGCAAGCTCGACGTGCCCGGCGCGATGTTCACCGCCAGCCACAACCCGGCCAAGTACAACGGCATCAAGATGTGCCGGGCCGGCGCCGCCCCCGTCGGCCAGGACACCGGCCTCACCGACATCCGCCGGTACGCCGAGGAATGGTCCGCCACCGGCCTGCCCGCCACCGACGCCACCCCCGGCACCATCACCCACCGCGACGTCCTCACCGACTACGCGGACTACCTGCGCGACCTGGTCGACCTCAGCGGCATCCGCCGGCTGAAGGTCGCCGTCGACGCGGGCAACGGCATGGGCGGCCACACCGTCCCCACCGTCTTCGACGGCCTGCCCATCGACCTCGTCCCCATGTACTTCGAGCTCGACGGCACCTTCCCCAACCACGAGGCCAACCCCCTCGACCCCAAGAACCTCGTCGACCTCCAGGCCAAGGTCCGCGAGACCGGCGCCGACCTCGGCCTCGCCTTCGACGGCGACGCCGACCGCTGCTTCGTCGTCGACGAACGCGGCGCCCCCGTCCCGCCGTCCGCCATCACCGCCCTGGTCGCCGACCGCGAACTGGCCAAACACCCCGGCGGCACGATCATCCACAACCTGATCACCTCATGGTCGGTGCCCGAGGTCGTCAAGGAAGCCGGCGGCGCCCCGGTCCGCACCCGCGTCGGCCACTCGTTCATCAAGGCCGAAATGGCCCGCACCGGCGCGATCTTCGGCGGCGAACACTCCGCCCACTACTACTTCCGCGACTTCTGGAACGCCGACACCGGCATGCTCGCCGCCCTCCACGTCCTCGCCGCCCTCGGCGAACAGGACGGCACCCTGTCAGAACTCGTCGACTCCTACGACCGCTACGCCGCCTCCGGCGAGATCAACTCCACCGTCGACGACCAGGACGCCCGCACCGCCGCCGTCCGCGCCGCCTTCGAAGGACGAGCGGGCGTCACCTTCGACGACCTCGACGGCCTCACCGTCACCGCCGCCGACTGGTGGTTCAACCTGCGCCCCTCCAACACCGAACCGCTGCTGCGCCTCAACATCGAAGCCCGCGAGAGCACCGACGTCGACCGCATCCGCGACGAGGTCCTGGCCGTCGTCCGCGGCTGAACCACCCGCCCGCCGGGGCCGGCCCAGCACACCGCCGACCCCGGCGCGGACCATGACGGTAGTCTGGCCTGGCCGTGAGCCGCCCCGGCGCCCCGCGCCCACGGCAGCCGCGACAGCGCGCCGCACCGACGCCACGACCAGCCGCCAGACCCGAAGAGGACCCGACCATGCCGCTCGAAGCCAGCCTCCTGGAGATCCTCGCCTGCCCCGCGTGCCACGCACCGCTGCGCGAGAGCGACCAGGACGCCGACCAGGCGGAACTGATCTGCACCGGCGACGACTGCGGCCTGGCCTACCCGGTCCGCGACGACATCCCCGTACTCCTCATCGACGAAGCCCGCCGCCCCGCGTAACGCCCGCCCGTAAAGACCGCGCGACGCGAGACCGCACGAGGCCGGAGGACACGATGTTCGACGAGTCGCTGCTCGACAGCCCCGACGCCCTCGCCCGCGCGGACACCGCCGGGCTGCTGCTGGGCGCCGCCGCGGCCGGCGCCCGGGTCCGCACCGCCGCCCGGCACGCCACCGAAGCCGGCCTCGACGGCCTGCGGCCCGACGGCCGGCCCCGCACCGTCCTGATCGCCGGCCCCGGCGCCGCCCCCGGCCAACTCGCCGACCTCATCGGCACGCTCGCCGGCTGCCCGGTGCTCACCGTCCCGGTCGGCGGCACCAACCCCAGCGCCCACGAGCGCCGCTGGACCCTGCCCGGCTGGGCAGGACCGCTCGACCTGCTGCTGCTCGCCACCCACGACGGCACGGAAACCGGCCTGATCCAACTCGTCGAACAGGCCTACCGGCACGGCTGCACCGCCGCCGCCGTCGCCCCGGCCGGCACCCCGCTGACCGAAGCGCTCCAGCAAGCCCGCGGCTTCGCCCTGCCGTTCGCCCCGCCGTCCTACCGGCCGACCACCGCGCACCAGGCGGCCGGCCCCGCCGAGGCCACCGACCCCGGAGCCTTCTGGGCCCTGCTGACCCCGCTGCTCGCCCTGACCGACCGGGTCGGCCTGCTCTCCGCCCCACCCCACTCCATACAGGCCGTCGCCGACCGGCTCGACACCGCCGCCGCCCGCTTCGGCCCGGCGGCCGACACCTACCGCAACCCCGCCAAGACCCTCGCCGCCGAACTGGCCGGCTCCCTGCCGCTGCTGTGGAGCGAAAGCCCCGCCACCGGCCCCGTCGCCCGCCGCTTCGCCGCCCTCCTCACCACCCGCGCCGGCCGGCCCGCCCTGGCCGCGGCCCTGCCCGAAGCCCTCGCCGCGCACGCCGCCCTGCTGGACGCCGGCCGCCCGCGCGGCGACGACGACTTCTTCCGCGACCGCGTCGAAGAGCCCGAGACACTCCGCCCGCGCATCGTCCTGCTCCGCGAATCCGGCGACGCCCCCGGCCGGGCCGCCCGCGCCGCGCAGGAGACCGCCGCCGCCCACGGCACCCCGCTCAGCGCCATCGAGGCCCCCGCGGGCACCGCAGCCGAATCCCTCGCGGAACTGCTGGCCCTCACGGATTTCGCCGCCGTCTACCTGGCGCTCGCCCCCAGCGAGGGACCATCCGTGTAGCGCCACCACGGCAGCCGAAGACCGCGCACGCCCGAGAAGGGGAAGACCGAACCGCATGGACCAGCTCACCAACACCGTGCGCCCGTACGCCTGGGGCTCCACCACCGCCATCCCCGAACTCCTCGGCACCGAGCCCACCGGCGAACCGCAGGCCGAACTGTGGATGGGCGCCCACCCCGGCGCCCCCTCGCACCTCGACCGCGGCGCGGGGCCCGTCCCGCTCGACCAGGTCATCGCCGCCGACCCGTGCGGCGAACTCGGCGACCCGGTCGTCGACCGCTTCGGCCCCCGGCTGCCCTTCCTGCTCAAGATCCTCGCGGCCGGCGCCCCCCTCTCCTTGCAGGTGCACCCCGACCTCGCCCAGGCCGCGGCCGGATACGCCGACGAACAAGCCCGCGGCATCCCCGTCGACGCCCCGCACCGCAACTACAAGGACGCCAACCACAAGCCCGAGATGATCTGCGCGCTCCTCCCCTTCGACGGGCTGTGCGGATTCCGCCCCGCCACCGAGGCCGCCGACCTCATCGAAGGCCTCGGCATCGACGAACTGAAGCCCTACACCGACGCCCTGCGCGCCAAGCCAGAAAGCGACGCCCTGCGCGAGGTCCTCGCCGCGATACTGGGCGCCGACCGCACCGCGACCGCCGCCGTCGTCGACCGCGCCGCCGAGGCCGCCGCCCGGCTCGCCACCACCGACAGCCCCTTCGCCGCCTCCTACGCCGCCTACGCCAAGGCCGCCGCGAGCTTCCCCGGCGACCCCGGCGTCATCGCCGCCATGCTCCTCAACCACATCACCCTGCGACCGGGCGAAGCCCTCTACCTCGGAGCCGGCGTCCCGCACGCCTACCTCGACGGCCTCGGCGTGGAGATCATGGCCAACTCCGACAACGTCCTGCGCTGCGGCCTCACCCCCAAGCACATAGACGTCCCCGAACTGCTGCGCGTCGTACGCTTCGAATCCGCCGCCCCCGCACTGGTGCGCCCGCTGCCGGATGCCGCCGGCACCGGGGAGGAGGCCTACGACACCCCCACCGACGAGTTCCGGCTCTCCCGCTACCCGCTCGCCCCCGGCGACAGCCCCCGCACCCTGGACCCGCGCGCCCCGCAGATCGTGCTGTGCACCGCGGGCCACGCCACCCTCGCCGGCTCCGACGGCACCCGGCTCACCCTGGAACGCGGCCACTCCGCCTACCTGCCGGCCGGCGAACACGCCACCGTCACCGGCGACGGCACCATCTTCCGCGCCACCGTGCGCGTCTGACTCAAGGCCATGCCACCCGCCGAGGGAAGGAACATCCCGCACTCATGAGCGCGTCAGGCGGAACCAGGGCGATCATCGCCGCCCTCAGCGCCAACCTCGCGATCGCCGCAGCCAAGTTCGTGGCCTTCGCCTTCAGCGGCTCGTCGTCCATGCTCGCCGAAGGCGTGCACTCGGTCGCCGACTCCGGGAACCAGGTGCTGCTCCTGATCGGCGGCAAACGGGCCCAGAAACAAGCCACCGACGAACACCCCTTCGGCTACGGCCGCGAGCGCTACGTCTTCGGCTTCCTCGTCTCCGTCGTGCTCTTCACCGTCGGTGGCGTCTTCGCGCTCTACGAGGGCTACGAGAAGGTCCGCCACCCGCACACCGTCGACCACTGGTACTGGCCGGTCGGCGTCCTGGTCTTCGCCGTGATCGCCGAGGGCTACTCCTTCCGCACCGCCGTCCGCGAGGCCGAGACCGTGCGCGGCAAGCAGACCTGGGTGCAGTTCATCCGCCACGCCAAGGCCCCCGAGCTGCCCGTCGTCCTGCTGGAGGACTTCGGCGCGCTCATCGGCCTGGTCCTCGCCCTCGCCGGCGTCGGACTGGCCGTGCTCACCCACAACGGCGTGTGGGACGGCGTCGGCACCCTGTGCATCGGCAGCCTCCTGATCGTCATCGCCCTGGTGCTCGCCTCGGAGACCAAGTCCCTGCTGCTGGGCGAGGCCGCCGGCCCGGAGACCACCGCCGCCATCCGGGCGGCCGTCGTCGACGGCGCCACCGTCACCGGCGTCATCCACATGCGCACCCTCCACCTCGGCCCCGAGGAACTCCTGGTCGCAGCCAAGATCGCGGTCCGCCACGACGACACCGCGGCCCAGGTGGCGCTCGCCATCGACGCCGCCGAATCGCGGGTCCGCGAGGCCGTCCCGATCGCCCGGGTGATCTATCTGGAACCCGACATCTACAGCGAATCCGCCGCGGCCCGGGGCGCCGACAACTGACCCGAACTCGCCCCTCGCGCCCCTCCGGATCCCGCATTTCAGCCGATACGCACTGGGTACCCCGGGCAGTTCGGTGTAGATTCGGCATCAGCCAGACGTCGCTGCTGATGGCGGTCGGGCGGCCCGGTACCACTCGGGCCGACCGAGGGAGAGAGGGCCTCCGACGGGCTGTGCTGCGGGTTGCGGGGACCGGTCTGTCCGGTCGCCCTCGGCACGGCCTTTTGCCATGCCGTGACGCCGCAGTGCACCGACCGATGCCCACCCTCGAATCGATCCGCGAGGAGCACTTCGTATGAGCTCGACCTCCGCAAGCCCCGACTTCAAGGTCGCCGACCTCTCCCTGGCGACCTTCGGCCGCAAGGAGATCAGCCTCGCCGAGCACGAGATGCCCGGCCTGATGTCGATCCGCAAGGAGTACGCCGCCGCCCAGCCGCTGGCCGGCGCGCGCATCACCGGCTCGCTGCACATGACCGTGCAGACCGCGGTGCTCATCGAGACCCTGGTCGCCCTCGGCGCCGAGGTCCGCTGGGCCTCCTGCAACATCTTCTCCACCCAGGACCACGCCGCGGCCGCCGTCGCCGTGGGCCCCGAGGGCACCCCCGAGGACCCCAAGGGCATCCCGGTCTACGCCTGGAAGGGCGAGACCCTGGAGGAGTACTGGTGGTGCACCGAGCAGGCCCTCACCTGGCCGAACAGCCCCACCGGCGGCCCCAACATGATCCTGGACGACGGCGGCGACGCCACCCTCCTGGTCCACAAGGGCGTCGAGTTCGAGAAGGCCGGCGCCGCCCCTGACCCGGACACCGCCGACAGCGACGAGTTCCGCCTCATCCTGCAGCTGCTCAACCGCACGCTGACCGAGTCGCCCAACAAGTGGACCCTGCTCGCCTCGGAGATCCGCGGCGTGACCGAGGAGACCACCACCGGCGTGCACCGCCTGTACGAGATGCAGCGCGACGGCGTGCTGCTCTTCCCGGCGATCAACGTCAACGACGCGGTCACCAAGTCGAAGTTCGACAACAAGTACGGCTGCCGCCACTCGCTGGTCGACGGCATCAACCGCGCCACCGACGTCCTCATCGGCGGCAAGGTCGCGCTCATCTGCGGCTACGGCGACGTGGGCAAGGGCTGCGCCGAGTCCCTGCGCGGCCAGGGCGCCCGGGTCATCATCACCGAGATCGACCCGATCTGCGCCCTCCAGGCCGCCATGGACGGCTTCCAGGTCAGCACCCTGGACGACGTGGTCGACATCGTCGACATCTTCGTCACCACCACGGGCAACAAGGACATCATCATGGCCTCCGACATGGCCAAGATGAAGCACCAGGCCATCGTCGGGAACATCGGCCACTTCGACAACGAGATCGACATGGCCGGCCTGGCGAAGATCCCCGGCATCGTCAAGGACGAGGTCAAGCCCCAGGTGCACACCTGGACCTTCCCCGACGGCAAGACGATCATCGTGCTGTCCGAGGGCCGCCTGCTCAACCTGGGCAACGCGACCGGACACCCGTCCTTCGTGATGTCCAACAGCTTCGCGAACCAGACGATCGCCCAGATCGAGCTGTTCACCAAGCCGGAGGCCTACCCGACCGACGTCTACGTGCTCCCCAAGCACCTCGACGAGAAGGTCGCTCGCCTCCACCTCGACGCCCTCGGCGTCAAGCTCACCACCCTGCGCCCGGAGCAGGCCTCCTACATCGGAGTGCCGGTCGAGGGCCCGTACAAGGCGGACCACTACCGGTACTGATCCACGCGATCCGCCGGATCCGTCGGATCCACCTGATCCATCGAGTGCGGGCCCCCGTCGGTACCACCGGCGGGGGCCCCGCCCTTTGGCGCACCGAATCCAGGCGAACCGAAAGCCCCGACCATGCCACGCGGCCGCTACTCGTTCCACGACACCCACGACCACACCCCCCTCGGCGACGAACGCTTCCACTGCGCCACCGGTCCGGCCGGCTGGCGCTACACGGCTCGTACGACCGCGCCGAACGGTGAGGACAGTGGTTCCGTCGACCTCACCGTCGACGCCGTCGGGCGTCCTATTCGCCTCGAACTGCACGCCGGTGGCTGGCAGGTCCGCGGTGCCGCCCTCAACGGCGTCACCTGGGTCCGCACCGCCCCCGCGGCGCGCGGTGCCGCCGGCCTCCCCGCCGACGACACCGCGGTCCCCGCCAGAGAGGGCAACGCCCCCGCCCACTCGTTCACCGGGACATCCCCCGCCTTCCTGGTCGCCACCGCCCGCCTGCTGCGGATGGAACCCGGCGCCCCGGCAACCCTTGTCCGTCTCGTCGCCCTCACCTCCCCCGTACTCGCGCCCCGGACTGTGGATCAGTCCTGGGCTCTGGTCGACAGGACAGCACACCCCACTGACAACGACCCCCTGATCGTGGACGAATACCAGGTCAGAGCCCTGGACACCGGTGAGCAGTACCCGGTCCACATCGCCGGGGACGTGGTGTTGTCCGCCCCCGGGATCGACCTTGAGGAGCTGGAATCGCCGCCCTCCTCGTTCCGGATGTGCGACGGACCCTCCTGACCTGGTAATCTCCAACTCGCCTCGCAAATCCCGTTGACACGGGATGAGGGGGGAGGTAGGTTAGTACGGTTGTCGTGAATCTGGTAAGGTCCACGGTGATCGGGCAGAATCTGCCCCCTCTGCTTCACCGGAGCATTTCGGAGAAGCACACTCTTCCGAATTCGGACCGGATAAAGCGTCTCGCTGAATCTGATAGAGTCGGAGACATCGAAGGGAAAGCCCGGAGGGGCCGGAAACGGCACTGAAGGAAGCTTCCGTTCCTTGAGAACTCAACAGTGTGCCAAAAGTCAACGCCAGATATGTTGATACCCCGTCTTCGGATGGCATCGGAATTCTCCGGTGTGGTTCGTGGATGTGGTTCCTTTGAAGAAAAAATATACAGCGAGGACGCTGTGCACGATCGGGGACTATTCCTCCCTGGTGGTGCCGCTCTTCCGCGAATCAAGCATTCACGGAGAGTTTGATCCTGGCTCAGGACGAACGCTGGCGGCGTGCTTAACACATGCAAGTCGAACGATGAAGCCTTTCGGGGTGGATTAGTGGCGAACGGGTGAGTAACACGTGGGCAATCTGCCCTGCACTCTGGGACAAGCCCTGGAAACGGGGTCTAATACCGGATATGACCTGCCATCGCATGGTGGTGGGTGTAAAGCTCCGGCGGTGCAGGATGAGCCCGCGGCCTATCAGCTTGTTGGTGGGGTGATGGCCTACCAAGGCGACGACGGGTAGCCGGCCTGAGAGGGCGACCGGCCACACTGGGACTGAGACACGGCCCAGACTCCTACGGGAGGCAGCAGTGGGGAATATTGCACAATGGGCGAAAGCCTGATGCAGCGACGCCGCGTGAGGGATGACGGCCTTCGGGTTGTAAACCTCTTTCAGCAGGGAAGAAGCGAAAGTGACGGTACCTGCAGAAGAAGCACCGGCTAACTACGTGCCAGCAGCCGCGGTAATACGTAGGGTGCGAGCGTTGTCCGGAATTATTGGGCGTAAAGAGCTCGTAGGC
>CAVTRX010000002.1:0-890000 GCA_963737305.1 uncultured Actinomycetota bacterium
AGGACCCGGGCGAGGGGAAGGTCGCCAGGTTGATCGTGCCGGTCTTCCTAGCACCTGGGGAGGACCCGGACGACATGATCGCCTCTGCCAGCTACCGGGGCCTTGTGGCTGTGTTGCAGGGGTTGAGGGCTCACGACGAACGCGTGACCGAGCGGTTGATCCTGCGGACCACCACCGCCCGCGGTGCCGCGTTGAGCGTCGTGGGGCTCGACCCCGAGACCGTGCAGCCCGAAGCCGACGGGGACAGCACGGCCGGCGAGGCTGGGCTGGGGGACGACGACGGCGGTGACGGCCGGGAGGACGGCGGCCAGGCCGACGATGCGGCCGGCACTGACGTCGGCGCCGGTGGGGGCGGGACGCGGGCTGCGGCGAAGAAGCGGTCGGGTGTGCCGTTGCTGCGCTTCAGCCTCCCGCGCAGCCCGGATGTGATCGCCATGTTCCTGCGCACCCGGGTGTTGCGGCCGGACTCCGAGGTGTGGCTGGCCGGGTTGAACGCGCTGCGGGTGTGGGTGGGAGAGCGCGGGGACGCGCGGGTGCCACTGGACGGCACGGTCGACACCGGCGGCGGGGAGTCCTACCCGCTGGGGGCGTGGATCAGCGAACAGCGAAGGTCCTTCAACGCCGGCACCCTCAAGCCGTGGCGCGTCGAGCTGCTGAACGAGTTGGGGATGGTGTGGTCGGTCGCCGATAGTCGGTTCCTGACCAATCTGGCGGCGGCGCGCACGTACTTCGCGGTGCACGCCACATTGGCCGCGCCGAAGGACGCGGCGGCTGATGGGGTGGCGGTGGGGCAGTGGCTGGCCAACTGCCGCAAGCAGGGTGGTTTGGGTGCCAACCCGGAACGGGCTGTGGAACGCCGCCGGCTCCTGGAGGGCATCGACCCGGACTGGAACCCGGGCTGGCCGATCGACTGGCAGCGCGGTCTGGCCGCGGTGCGGCAGCTCCTCGAGGGCGGGGCGACGCTGGCGGAGCTCCTGCCCGGTGTGCGGGTGGGCGGAGAAGACGTCGGCCGGTGGCTCCAAAGCCAGCGGGACGGGTGGGGACGGCTGAGTGACGGGCAGCGCGAGCGCCTGGCCGTGCTCGGCATCACCCCCGACCCGCCCACCGCGATCGAAGCAGCCGCCCCGGCCGCCCTCGAGGCCGCTGCCCCGGCCGAGGCGAAACGGCCCGCAGGGGTGGAGGGGCTGGCCGGATTGAGCCCGTTCCAGCGCGGGGCGGCCGCACTCGCCCAATACCGGGACCGGGAAGGACACGTACGGATCCCCCGACAGCACACCGAGACCCTCCACCCGGCCGGCCCCGACGGCCAGACCCTCGCAGGCGACGGTGAGGTGGAGGTGCGCCTGGGCGTGTGGCTGTCGAACATCAAGAGCCCCGCCCGGCGGGCGAAACTGACCCCCGACCAGCTCACCATCCTCGCCGGCCTCGGACTCGACTGGGCAGCCGGCTGAACGCTGCCCGGCACCCGTGTGAGCATGGCCGTGGTCATGCCCTCGGTGGGCCTCACGGGTCTGTGAGGCCCACCGGGGACGGTTGGCGGGGTCAGCCGTTCGCGGACCTCGTGATGTACCCGCTGCATGACAGGGCGGTCGTGCCCTCAACAGTGCACGCGAGGTAACTGATGGAGCCGCTCTCGGCGATGTCGAGGTTCACGTCCTCGCAGTTCCCGGCGCCCAGGTCGTACGCCGCCCCGGTCCAGGTGCCGCCGTTGATGCTGTAGTCGACCTCGGGGTGATGCCCGTCGGCTGCGGTGTCACAGACGAAGAGGTGCTCGCCCGTGGGGTTGAAGCACCCCATTGCCCCGCCGTCGGGGGCGAACACATCGTTCGCCCCAGGGCAGTTGATCGCCGCCGGCCGGACCACCGTCGGAGACGGCGAGGTCGCCGCGGACGCCGAAGACGCACCTCCCACGAGAAAGCCTCCGGAGAGCACAAGCGCCCCCGTAGCCGCCACCACGAGTCTCGCTCGAACCGTCAAACCATTCATCACCTTTTCCTCCCCCCAAGCGCCCAACCCTCTGTCGGGCACTGCGAACCACCCTCCCGGGAGCTTCCCTTAAAACAAAGCCACCCTTTCGGACAAATATTCACACACAGTTACTCACGCCTAAAAACAGAGAAATCAAGCTATTTTCTGGGATGACGGTGCAGTCCAGAAGGAACGGGCCCGACGCCGGTACGCCCGGACACAGCGGTCGACGGCGTGCCGGTGGGCCAGTACCGGGCCAGCCCGCCGGCGGGAGAGCCTGTGGACGCGGGCGGGCCGGGCGGTACGGTGACGCACGGAAGGCGCGGCGCCAGTTCGGATGGCTCCGCGCCTTCCGCGTGCGCGGGTGGTCAGCACGAGGGCACTGCGCTGGTCAGAGCCCATATATGCCTGTCGGCTGCCTGTACGTCGACGCCTCGCACGTACAGGCGTCCGGGCCGCCTACAGACAGGACACAATGGGACAAAGGCTGCTCGCGAACAGGCTCCCGACAGATGGCGAGCGGTCTGCGCCGCCATCCCCCGCCGGGGCGGCCGGGAGGGGGGATCCGTTCTACCTGGCGGTGCCACCACCCGCTCTGACCGGCCCGGTTCCCGACTTCAGTGTCACGGAATCGCGTTGTCCCGACTTCGGTGACATCAGTCCCGGCTTCGCTGTCACAGGTGAGCCGGCGGGCCCGCCACCCCGGGCCTCGCCGCACCAGGTCGGGTGCAACACTGCAACACCACCACGCGACAACCGGGATAGCCCCAGGTCACAACCCGTTGCAGCATGATCATGTTGCACCCCGTGTTGCACCCGGGCCACCCGGCAATGCACCCGGTGATGCCCCCCGCACGCCGTCCCGCGCCGCCGGCTTCCCCTGCGCGCCGGATCCGCGGCCGCCGGGTGCCTGTCGATGCCTTGGTGGCTGCCTGGCGGAGAGGGCTGTTTATCCCATTACGCACCGCCGGTTGCCTGGCGGCTGCCTGGCGGACGAGATGCCTACCGCCAGGCAACCGCCAGGCACTAAAGGGCTGTGACCTGCAATGACAGGATGCCAGGCATTTTTGACACCCCCCCTTTTCGGGACCGTAGGGCGGTGACGCCTCCTGGTGACGCTAACCGCAGGGGTGGGGTCAGTAGGACCAGCCGACGGAGGAGATGTAGGTGTAGGCGTCGTAGTCGGTACCGAGGTCGGGAGTGATCTCGTGGTCCCACAGGTCGTCGAGGGCTTGGTGGTCGTCGTCGAGCCAGGCGTCGACAGCGGTGTCCCAGTGGCGGGGGCGGATGGTGAGGTGGCGGGTGTTGAGGTCCCGGCGGTGTCGGCGATCGACCCTGGACTGGTCGACCGGGTCGATCTCCACCCGGGTGCCGCGGCCGCCGTTGTAGAGGCGGCGTTTGAGGTCGGCGGCGACGTTGCGGCGGCGCAGGGTCCAGTAGGCGGAGTCCAGGCGGGCGCGGTTGGCCTTGGTGGGCATGCGGGTGCCGGCCTGCCAGGCGGCGGCGGTGCGGGGGGCGGCGGTGATCCCGGCCTCCCGCATCGCCTCGCGGCCGGCGGGGGTGTCGAGGTAGTGGGCGCGGGCCCGCACACCGCGCAGGGAGTCGGGTGAGGAGCGGATGCCGGTGACCATCCGTTCGATGCCGTAGCCGAGACCGTCGCCGCCGGAGATGCCCTGGGCGCGATAGCGGCCGAAGTCGCGCCAGCGGGAACCGTCAGCCACGGCCCTCACCGCCGACGGGGGCGACGCGGTAGTCCATGGGGGCGCCGGTCTTGCTGTCGGTCTTGATCTTCACCTCGGTCAGGGCGCGGCCCTCGGTGAAGGTCTGTCGCCAGTCGGCACCGGTGACGTGGAGTTCGTCGGTGCCCATCACGGAGATGAGGGTGAGGCCGGCCTGGTGGGCCTTGTAGGCGCGGCCCCACAGGTTGGCGCCGGCCTGGGCGCGGATGAGGTGCATCCAGTCCGGGCGGACGATCTCCCGGTTGTGGATGCTTTCGCCGAGGGTGGAGACGAACTTGGAGTACATGGCTTTGATGTAGGCGAGGGTGACGGTGTCGTCGGCGTCGATCGCTTCCTGGCGGGCGGTGGCGAGCAGCACGCGCAGGTCGTCCAGGAGGTTCTCCGTCGCGCCGGACGTCCAGCTCTCGTGGATCGTCGGGGCGTCGGTGAGGCGGTGCTTGGGGCCGGCCAGGCGCAGCAGCAGGCGCAGGGTGGATTCGGTGATCCAGACCGGTCCGGGTTCTTCGCGGTCGCCGATCGGGTTGGGCAGGTGGGGGTGGTTCCACGGTGCGGGGGTGACCAGGTGGATGCCGGCACGCTTGCGGTCGTGTACGCCGCCGGTGGAGTGCTCCAGCTTCCCGATCGGCAGCCACACCTTCAACGCGGACAGGTAGGCGGCGTTGGTGTCGAGCGGGGTGACGTGCAGGCCGTCCTGGTCGGGGGTGCGGCGGTAGCCGGGGTGACGCCACGACGGGCGGGCCTCCCACACAAGGTCAGGGTCGGTCTTGCGGGGCTTGTGCAGGACATCGGGCAGCGCCGGGAAGCTGGTGTGCTCGTAACGGGCGCTGGTGCGGGTCTCGGTCCACAGGGCCATCACGTCGGGGATCGCCCGCCGGATCAGGGCGTCGGTCGCCGCGTCGGCATCGCCTCCGGCGCGCTCCAGTTCGGTGTCGACGGCGCGGGTGATCATCGCTGCGGTGTCGGACTGCGCGCGGGCCGCCGAACGGGAACTGCGGCCGGCCTGCTGACGGTAGGCAGCGGTACGCGCCGCAGCCGCCACCGAACTCTCCCCCGACGCCGGGGCCGGGGCCGGAGCAAGGGTCGAGGTGACGGCGAGCGCGGCAGGGAGCTCGGCGGCCGGCTCGTCGACGTCCTCGGCGGCAGGATGGAGGGCGGCCAGGCCCTCCAGCAGGCGCAGGTACGTGACCCGGGCCGGAGGCGTCGGATCACTGACGCCGGTCTCCCAGTTCGCCACCGACTGCCGGCCCACCCCCACCGCGGTCGCCACCTGCTGACGGGACAGGCCCGCAGCCGTCCGCAGCCGCAACCGCTCGGCAGGCGGCGGCATCGCCGCTGTCAGCCTCGCCTCCGCCAAGAGCGCATCAACACCATCGAATCCACTGGTCATAGCCTTAACTATACAGCAAATAGACATCTGCTGGGCAAGCATTGGACATGTGTTGGGCGGGTGGGTTTCGGACCGAGGCGGAACCCGGCACGGCGGAGGAGTGGGTTGTCCCACCCCCCGTCGCACGGGGGGTGGAGGCCCAAAATGCCCGGTCAGAGGCTGGGACAGGCGAGGGTGGGACAGGGGGTGGGACAGGGGTGGGAGCTGATGCGGAAGCGGCCCCCGGCTACCCCTCCGAAGCCGCGGGCCCCGGCACGGGCACGCCGTGCCCGCTAGCGCTCCCGCTAGACCTAGGAGTCGTCTTCAAAGCTGATCTTGCGATGCGGGATCATGTCCGTGTGGTGCGTCGTCATGAGTTGTCGCATGCCGAGTGGGCTGTGCTGTCGCGGTTGTTGCCGGGGTCGGGGGTTGCCGGCCGACCCCGGTCGGACGACCGTGTGGTGCTGAACGGGATCGTGTGGAAGCTGCGGACCGGTACGGCCTGGCGGGACGTGCCGGAACGCTACGGTTCCTGGCAGACCCTCTACACGCGCTTCCGCAGGTGGGCTCTGGACGGAACGTTCTCGCGGATGCTGAAGGCGATCCAGGCGGAGAAGGACGCGGCCGGTGACATCGACTGGCTGGTGTCGGTCGATTCCACGATCGTGCGGGCCCACCAGCACGCGACCGGTGGAAAAAGGGGGCGGTCGACCGGGACGATACGGGTGATCACGCCCTCGGTAGATCCCGCGGAGGGCTGAGCACCAAGGTCCATCTGGCCTGCGATGGCCGGGGCCGCCCCCTCGGTTTCGTCCTGACCGGCGGCAACACCAACGACTGCACCCGCTTCGAGCAGGTCATGGACGCCATCCGAGTTCCCCGCACCGGCCCGGGACGGCCCCGTACCCGACCCGACCACATCATCGCCGACAAGGGCTACAGCTCCCGCAAAATCCGTGCCTACCTGCGCAGACGCGGGATCCCGCACACCATCCCCGAACGCACCGACCAAGCCACCAACCGCCGTCGACGCGGCTCACGCGGCGGTAGGCCGACAGGCTTCAACCGGCCCACCTACCGCCGCCGCAACGTAGTCGAACGCTGCTTCGGCCGCCTCAAGCAATGGCGCGGCCTGGCCACCCGCTACGACAAAACCCGCGAGTCCTACCAGGCCACCGTTACCATCGCATCCATCCTGCTTTGGATTTGATCTTTGAAGACGATCTCTAGCACCCCCTCTAGCGGGTGGCCCGACGCTGACCTGCCCTCTAGCATCTAGCAGGGGGTACACACACCCCCGGACGGCGCCCTACCGGCGGTCAGCGGGTCCCGGGGGCCCTCGGGTCAACCGACTACGAGGGTCGACGGTGCGTCCAGGAGTTCGGCCAGTTCGTCCAGGACGACGGCCACCGGCACTGGCTCGAACTGGTCCCGGTACGCAACCCGCCCCCCACACCAAGCCTGGCGACCTGCTCGACTCGACCGTCGACCGTCGACGGTCGGGGAGTGTCACGGGAGTCTGACGGGGGCCTGCGGGCGTGGCGGCGCGTCGTCCTCTGCGACCGGCGTCACAATCGTCCAGACCAGTGCAGGCAGGCCGGACTTCTGCCCCAGGGCCAGGAGTCCGGCGAGCTGCCCGTGGGCGGCATTCTGGCGGAAGTAGTCGAGGTATTCGGTGGTCACGCGCCGGGCTCCTGGGTGCCATGCCGTAGAAGGACCACCGGAGTCCTGACGGGACGGACGCGCCGTCACAAACGGAGCGTCGTTCGCCCGTTCGGGTGGCGGATTCGGATTACGGCGCTCAACAGGCTCGCGTGCGCTTGGGTGTTGGAGATGGAGGGGCGCGGGCACAGCAGGTTGGCGCGGCAGGCTGCCGCAGGGGGCAGCGGTGCGGGAGTCGAGGCCGCCTTCGCCACTGCTGCCGGACAGGCGACACAACTGGCGTGGGATCGGGCGGCGATGTCGGTGCGGTTCGAGAACCTGGCGCCGGTATCCGCGTTTCCGGTCGTGCCGGGCCGCCGGTGGGGGCCCGGCTGGTGGTGGTCGGCGACTACCGGACGGCATGTGGTGCACGGTTCGGCAGCGATGCTCATTCAACTGATGATCCTGGACCGGAATCCGGACGTGACCGGCCTGTCCGCGCGCCCGGTACGGCTGCTGTGGCGGGACACGTCCGACGGGCGGGTGCGCTCGTGGGTGCCCCAGCTCTTCGCCCGGTACACGGACGGCACCGGCCTGCTCGCCGACTGCCCCTCAAGCCCGACCGCCGGCGGACACCGGGCGCAGCGGGCGCGGGTGGTCCTGGAGGCAGTGTGCGCACGCGTGGGCTGGGCTTACCGGCGCCTCGAGCCGCCTCCCGCAGTGGTGGCGGCGAATCTGCGGTGGCTGGCCGGCTACCGCCACCCCCGCAATCAGGGCCCGCCCGGGCTGCAGGCCGCGCTGGCCGAAGCATTCGCCGTGCCCTGCCCGCTGGCCGACGGCACAGCTGCGGTGGGTGAGCCTCTGCAAGTACTGCCGGCTGTCTATCACGCGCTGTGGTGCGGGCATCTGACGACGCCTCTTGATGAGCCGCTGCACGAGGGGGCGCTGGTCTGCGCGGACGCAGAACGCAGTGGTGAGAGTGTCGAAAAGCGGCTGAACGCCGGGAGCGGCCAAGGAAAGGGCGAGTGCAGTGGGCGGCACACACGGTAAGAGCGGGCGGCCGGTGGTGGAGGTCGGCGCGCACGTCACCCACCGGGGACAGACCTGGCAGGTCGCCGCCCTGCAAGGGCCGCGGGTCTACCTGCTGCAAGAGACGGGCGCCGAAGTGAGCCTGCTGCTGGGGCGGTTGTTCGCCGATCCGGGCTTCGAAGTGGTGGGCGCGCGGGCACCGGACACGGTGCCGCAGTGGGGACTGTTCGAGACCGTTCCAGTGGCGGCCCAGCAGCGGGCGCTGGCCTGGCTGCCCCACATCCGGGAGGTCGAGACCGGATGGCCGCACCCTGAGGGCGGCCGTGACGGCCAGACGATGCGGCCCGAGTACGACCCCGCGCGGTGGACGCTGGCGCAGCGGGACGCGGCCAAGGCGCAGGAGCTGGCGGCGCTCGGCTTCGCGCGGGTGACGCCTACGACGGTGCAGCGGATGCGGCACTCCTACCGTAAACAGGGGTTGTGGGGGCTGGTCGACAAGCGCGTGGTACCGGCCCGTGGCCGTCATCCGACGGGATATGCGGATGAGCGGGTGGTGGCCGGGGTGCTGGAGGCGCTGCGGCGCCAGCGGGGCCGCTCGAAGGGGACGGTGAAGGGACTGCAGGTACTGGTCGGGCAGATCCTGGAGGACACCCATGGGCGCGGGGTGGTGGAGATGCCGTCACGCTCGACGTTCTACCGGCTGGTGAGTGTGCTGGCCGACCCGGCCGACCGCCCGGGACGCCCGGCGCGCACCGCCACCGCACCCGCCCGCGCCTCGTCGGCGCCGGTGGTGCTGCGGCCCGGGGAGCAGGTGCAGATCGACACCACCCGCCTGGACATCATGGCCGTCTTGGAGGACGGCAGCCTGGGCCGGCCGGAGCTGACGATCGCCGTCGACGTCGCCACCCGCTCCATCCTGGCCGCCGTCCTGCGCCCGCACAGCACCAAAGCCGTCGACGCAGCCCTGCTCCTGGCCGAGATGGCTGTCCCGCATCCTGCCCGGCCGGCCTGGCCCCAGTCGCTTCATCTGTCGCACGCGGAGGTGCCGTATCAGCGGATGCTGTCGCTGGACGAACGCCTGGAGGCAGCAGCCGCACGCCCGGTGGTCGTGCCCGAGACGATCGTCGTCGACCGCGGGAAGATCTACCTCTCGCAGGGCTTCGTCGCCGCGTGCGAGACGCTCGGGGTGAGCGTGCAGCCTGCTCCTCCGAGGCGGCCGCAGGCCAAGGGCGTGGTGGAGCGGACCTTCGGCTCGATCAACGATCTGTTCTGCCAGCACGTCGCTGGCCACACCGGCTCCCACCCCCAGCGCCGCGGCTTGGCGACGGAGGCCGAGGCGCGGTGGACGATCCCGCAATTGCAGGACTTCCTCGATGAGTGGATCACCTGCGGCTGGCAGAACCGGCCCCACGACGGACTGCGCCATCCCATCCTGCCCAAAACCGCCCTCGCCCCGAACCAGATGTGGGCCGCGCTGATCACCATCAGCGGATACGTCCCCGTCCCGCTCACCGGGGCCGACTACCTCGAACTGCTGCCGGTGCGCTGGCAGCCCATCACCGAACGCGGCATCCGCCTCGACTACCGCACCTACAACCACAACATCCTCGACCCCCACCGCGGCCAGCGCTCCCCCGTCGAGGCCAAGGACGGCAAGTGGGAGGTCCACTACAACCCCCACGACGCCCGCCAGATCTTCGTCCGCCTCACCGACGGACACCTCCACGAAATCCCGTGGATCCACCGCGACCACGTCCACCAGCCCTTCAACGACGCCATCTGGCGCCACGTCCAGGCCGAGGTCGAACAACGCGGAGACCGCGAGCAGCATGAGGCCGCCCTCGCCGACGCCCTCGACCAGCTCCTGCGCCGCACCCGCCACCCCGCCGAGACCGAGCACAAAACCCGCCGACGCAGGGCATCCCGCGCCGGTACGGCAGCACAGTTGCCCGATCTTCCAGGCCAGCGGCGCCCACTCGACGCACAGACCGCACCGGCCCCGGCACCGGACTGGAGCGAGAGCCTGGACGACCTCATCAGCGTCGACACCGCGGCCGGGACCGGCACAAGCGAGCCGGAGGGCATAGGCGTACTGCCGGGAGCGGCAGGCGGGTACGGGCTGTGGGACGCCGAAGCGGAAGCCGAGCAGTGGTGAACGCCTCGCCGGGCACGAGCGATGCACCGGCCGGGGGGTTCCCGTCGGCAGCGCACCGGTCTCCCGGTGCCGCGGCAAGCGCCGACGGCGACGCCCCTGATCCGCAGCCACAGACGGTGACCACCTGGGACGGCTTCCAGGCCTTCGCCACCACCCCCGTAACAGCCCCTCCCCCACCCGGCACACCGCACCGCAGCCTCGAGGAACGCCTGGCCTATCACTCGCGGTTCGTCACCGTGCGCACCCCCGCCATCGACGCCCTCGCCAAGAACGTGCGCACCCTGATGATCCTCGGCCGCCACCAGACCGTCACCGCACGGCCTTCCCTGATCGTCACCGGCCCCGCCGGCGCCGGAAAAACCACCGCCCTGCTCCAGGTCGGCCGCGCCTGCCACCTCGCCCACACCCGACGCCACGGCCCCACAGCCACAGACGGGCAGGTCCCCGTCGCCTACGTCCTGGTCCCGCCCGCCGCCAGCGCCAAAACCCTCGCCGCCGAATTCGCCCGCTACCTCGGCATCCCCGTCGCCGCCGGCATGTCCCAGGCCCAGATCACAGGCGCCGTCTGCCACACCTACACCGCCGCGGGCGTTCAGCTGGTGATGATCGACGAAATCCACCGCCTCAACCCCCGCACCACCACCGGCGCCCAGAGCGCCGACCTGATCAAAGACCTCACCGAACGCATCGGCGCCACCTTCGTCTACGCCGGCATCGACGTCACCACCACACCCCTGTTCACCGGCGTACGCGGCTCCCAACTCGCCGGCCGCGCCTCCCTCATCGACTGCGACCCCTTCCCCGCCCGCCTCGGCGACGAAGAACCCTTCCACAACCTCATCACCGCCATAGAGAGCGCACTCGACCTGCGTCACCACCGGCCCGGCACCCTCCCCAAGCTGGCCCCCTACCTGCACGAACGCACCGCCGGCCGCATCGGCAGCCTCGCCCGCCTCATCCGCCAAGCAGCCATCACCGCCCTCATCGACCGCACCGAACGCATCACCAAAACCACCCTCGACGCCATCCGCCTCGACCACCTCGCCGAACAGCACCACCGCCCCCACACACGGCCGCGAAGCCGGAGTACCAGCACGCCGTGAGCCGGACAGACGACACGACCCTCGCCACAGCAGGGGTCGGCGCCGCACAGCGCATCGTCGTCGCAGGGGCCTGGCTGCGGATCCCCTCAGCCGCGCCGGGCGTGCTCCGCGTACGGCCACTGCCCCATGAGACGACCGCCTCCTATGTACAAAGTCTCGCCGACACCTACCAGCTGACGCTGCCCCAGCTCCTCGACGGCGCCAACATCACCCTCCACGGCCACGGCACACCACCAGCCGCCGGGCTCATCCTCACTGCACGCGCGGCCCGGCACCTCGCCGTCCTGGCCCGCATCCCCCTCCCCCGCCTGACCCGCTCCCTGCCCCACCTCGCCCTGCCCGGCGACACCCACAGCACCGAAGCAGCCGCGCGCTGGAAGCGGCTCGAAACCGAACAGCAGCCCGTCCACGCCTGCACCCTGTGTAACCGCCACCACAGCCACGACGCCACCGACACCGCATGGGTCCACCCGGCACCCCACCGGCTGATGTGCCCACGCCACCACCAAGCCGCCCCCGACCCACGACTCACCACCACCATCCGCACCCAAGGCGTGCCCGAACTCACCACCGCACACCGCCGTCACCAGCGCCTGCTGCGACACCCCCGCGCGGCCACCGCCTGGACCACCGCGCGCGCCATCACCACCCGCTGGTACGACCACCAGCAACACCTCACCCACCGCTGGCACACCCGCCTCACCCGACTGACCACTGACAACCCCCACCTGGCCACCACCAGCAGCGCCTCCCCCGCACTCCTGGCACGCGACCTGGTGATCTATCCCGAAACCGTTGGGCTCGCCCGCACACTCGCCACCCTGCCGGACCGGCCACACCACACCACCGACGACACCCTCAACCTCATCGCCCACCAACTCGGGCTCCCACACCTGCCCCTCAACGCGAACGATCCCCTCCGCGTCTTCCTCACCCACACACGCCACTGACCACCAAAACGAACCCCAAAGCTCGCAGAGAACACAGCCGCCTATAGACGTGCCACCACACCTACGAGAAACCCAAGATCAATCCCACACACCTACTGAAACCCAGGCCAAGCCCCCGAACAACCAAACCGAACACACCCACCAGACCACGCACATCACACCAGAACGCAACCGCTTCAACCGTCCCGAATCCCACCCCAAAAGACGGAACACCAGACCAGAACAGCCCAACCACCTGAAGATCACTGGCCCGTCACAACGGACGAAGAGCGCGCGGCCGTACTGGAGTTGATGAACAGCACCGGGTACGCGGAGCTGCCACCCGCGCAGATCTGGGCCCGCGAGCTGGACGCAGGCCGCTACCACTGCTCAATCTCCACGATGTACCGGATCCTGCGCGGGCACGGGCAGTCCGGTGAGCGGCGCCGCCAGGCCACCCACCCGGCCAAGACCGTGCCCGAACTGGTGGCCACCGCCCCCTCGCAAGTCTTCACCTGGGACATCACCAAGCTCGCTGGACCAGCCAAGGGCAGCTGGTACCACGCCTACGTCATCATCGACATCTTCAGCCGCTACATCGTCGGCCACACCGTGGAGCGCGCCGAATCAGCCGGACGCGCTGAGGAGCTGATCCGCGAGACCATCGAACGCAACGGCATCGTGCCCGAGACCGTCCACGCCGACCGAGGCACCTCCATGACCTCGAAGAAGGTCTCCCAGCTGCTGATCGACCTCGGTGTCACCCGGAGCCACTCCCGGCCGAAAGTCTCCAACGACAACCCTTACAGCGAGGCCCAGTTCAAGACCACCAAGTACATGTCCGACTATCCCGAACGGTTCAACTCCCTGGCCCACGCCCGCGAATGGTTCGACGCCTTCACCTCGTACTACAACCATGAACACCGGCACTCCGGCATCGGGTGGCACACACCCGCCAGCGTCCCATTCGGCACCGCCGAGGAGGTCCGCGACCAGAGAGCCGTCACCCTCGCCACGGCGTACACCCGCCACCCCGAACGCTTCGGCCGCCGCCCCACACCACCCGAGCTACCCCAGAACGCATGGATCAACGACCCCGCCAAACGCAGAGAACCGACACCACAGATCTCGTAGCACTACAACCGTCTCACTGGACTTGAAATCTTCCGCCGCCACCGCTACGCCACGGTCATCATCGACGCCGTGACCGGGGAACGCATCGACGTGCTGCCCGACCGGGAGGCCGCCACATTGGAGGAATGGCTGTGCGGGAAGAAGGGGGTCGAGGCCGTGTGCCGGGATGGCTCGGCCACGTATGCCGAGGCGATCCGCCGGGCCCTGCCCGACGCGGTGCAGGTCAGCGACCGCTGGCATCTGTGGCGGAACCTGTGCGACAAGGTCCTGGCCGAGGTCCGCGCCCATGCCCCCTGCTGGGCCACCGTCAACCCGCCCCGGCCTGGCGGCGTGCGCGAGCAGACCACCCGCGAGCGCTGGCACAAGGTACACGCCCTCCTCGACTCCGGCGTCGGCCTGCTCGACTGCTCCCGCAGACTGAACCTCGCCCTGAACACCGTCAAGCGCTACGCCCGAACCCCCGAACCGTCCGCCGACCGCATCACCCCCCGCTACCGACCCACCCTGGTCGACCCCTACCGCGACCACCTCCACCGACGCCGGTCCGACAATCCGGCCATCCCCGTCACCCACCTCCTCCAGGAAATCAGGGACCTGGGCTACACCGGCAGTGCCAACCTGCTGGTCCGCTACCTCAACCAGGGCCGTGCCGAAGGCGACCGCCCTGTGACAACCCCCCGCCGCCTCGCCCGTCTCCTGCTCACCCACCCCGAGCACCTGTGGACCAAGGACGCCGACCTGCTCGGCCTCCTCACCGCGGCCTGCCCGGAGATGACCGCACTTGCCCGACTCACCGGCGAGTTCGCCGTGCTTCTGACCCCGGCCCAGGCCAACAACGACAAGCTCACCCAGTGGATCACCACCGTCCGCACTGCCGACCTGCCCCACCTGCACAGCTTCTGCAACGGCCTCGAACTCGACCGCGCCGCCGTGAACGCCGGCCTCACCCTGCCCCACCACAACGGCCGGACCGAGGGCGTCAACACCCGAACAAAAAGGATCATGCGACAGATGCACGGCCGAGCACAATTCGACCTCCTCCGCCACCGCATCCTGCTCCGATAACTGCCACTGACCGTCACCACCGACTACGGAACAGAGCCGAACGATTTACAGTCCCCCGCTGGTCGCCTGCGGTCGGGGAGGTTGCAGTACTTCGCTGCTGTAGACATGAGCTTGGGAATCAACGGGTAGAGCAGGCTGGTTGCTGCTATGACCTGCGTAAAGAGTCGCGCGACTGGGCGGAGGAACGGCCGCAGTGTGACCGCTCTTGACCGTGGTTCCCCGGTCGTTCTGGCACGCATCTGGCACGGCGATGGGGTCTGTACCGGGCAGCGCCAGCCGTATCGTCGTCACCTGCCGGGTGCACGGCAGGTGACGACAGCTCCAGGACACCGTAGCTGGGCCTTGTCAGTTCACGGTGAACCAGTACCAAGAGCCGGCCAGTTGGATGCCGTCTTTAGTGGTTGCGTAGACGTAGAGATAGTTGGAGCCGCTGTCGGTGGGGCTCCACGGGATGCTGACAGGCTGGTCGTCATCGCCGGCTTTGACCGTCACGGGGTCGCCCCCGTTGAACGAGTAGGTGTAGCTGGCGACGCCCTTCACCTTCGGGGCGAAACTGAAGGTGCGACCTGGGCCGGGGTGGTCTACGTCGCCTTCGTCGTGGACACCTTCTCCCGCCGGATCGTCGGCTGGTCCGCCGCGACGTCGAAGGAGACCCAGCTCGTCCTGGACGCTCTGGAGATGGCACTGTGGCAGCGCGACCGCGATGAATATCCCTATATTCGCGGCGAGTTGATACATCACAGCGACGCCAGCAGCCAGTACACCAGTTTCAAGCTGGCCGAACACCTGGACGCGGTCGGCATCGCGGCCTCCATAGGATCTGTCGGAGATGCATACGACAACGCCCTGGTGGAGAGCACAATCGGCCTGTTCAAGACCGAGCTGATCAAGCCGCGGCGGCCCTGGAAGACCCTCTCCCAGGTTGAGCTGGCCACCGCCGAGTGGATCGACTGGTACTGCCACCGACGACTACACGGTGAGATAGGCCACGTCCCACCCGTCGAGTACGAGACCAACTACTACACAGAACTCACAAAACACCAGGTCAAAACCACAATCTGAGGTCTCCACCGAACCCGGGGCGGTTCACACCAACATCGCCGCTGGCCTCCGCGAGATGTCCTACGAACCCTTCACCCGCCCCTCGACCTCCTCGGCATCACCCCGTGACCAGCAGCAACACCAAGATCAAACGAGCCCTGCGGATGGTCTGTGGGGTTCCGTCCGAGGTTTCGGGATTGTCGTTGTTCGGGTCAGGCCGAATCAGATCGAGTCTCACCGGCAACACGCGAAATGCTGAACACGTAGCCAAACGAAGCCTTCGGCGTTGATGCATTCCCCCGAAACGGGAGATTTTTAGACGATGTCTCACGTGGCGGTGCCGCGAATGGCAACGACGCTTCGCCCTGCCCCGGGCGCACCTTCAGACCGGCGGCGAGCTGCCGACCGAGCCAGGCCAAGTCGTCGTCCAGAGCGAAGACCTGGGCAAATGGGTGGGAGCGCAACCCCGGGGATGGAAAAAGCTGGCGCCGGCGCAGCAGTAGATGCTGGAAGAGGTCCTGGGGATCGAGGCACCAGCCTCGACCGGAGTATATCTCCCAGGACATCCGTTGAGGAACAATTATTGCCGAAGCATCACCGAGCCTGAGAAGCTTGACAACCGGGGGTATTTCAATGTCACTCGAAAGAGGCCATCTGGGGCAGATCATTCGCCGGGCGAGACATGGCGCCGGCGTCACCCAGGAAGAGCTGGCGGACTGCTCAGGGATTTCCGTCCGAACAATAACAGAAATCGAGCTCGGCCATACGCTACATCCTCGGGCATCAACGATCAGGCGCATCGCAGTATCGCTGGGCATCGAGGAATGCACAATGCGTCAATTGTTCGTCATGGCTCGACAGGAAGCATCTGGAAAGTACATCTCGGCTGGCTCTCCCATCGAGGATGAACCATTGACCTCGATTCGTCTGTGACCTGATCGGTCTGGCTGGTTCGACGACTTGCCCTGTTTGTCCCGCTCGTCGGTGTGGGGGGCCTTCGCGTGACGCTGCGGGTGCGCCGACTTCCACGGGGCCGGAATCCTGCTGGCCTGCTCCTTCCTGGTCCTTGTCGGGTTGGTGGCCGGCCGTCAGGTGCGGGCCGGAAGCTGATCGGCTCGCTGCCAGGCTGTGGTGAACGCTGTCGCCCAGGGCCAGGTCCGGTCGAGGTGGAGGGTGCAGCGGCGGGCGTGGGAGGTGAGGCGGGCGGGCAGGTGGTACAACTTCATGCGGATCGTCTCCGGCTCGGTGGCGGCGAGATCGGGTTCGTCGTGCAGGAGGAGGAGCCGCATCCAGGCGTCGAGGTCGGCGGCGATCGTGGCGGCCAGGACCCAGGTGACATGTAGCTGCCAGGACTTCGAGGGCAGCAGCCCGAGTCCGATCTGCTTGATCGCTTTGACGCGGTCCTCGACCTCGGCGTGATCACGGTAGAGGGCGTTGTCACGTTGTTGGGTGTGTGGGTATCTGACGGTGTGTTGGGGCGTGACGGGGCTCAGGAGTCGGTCTGTGGTCAGGCTGTGATGGGTTGGCCGGTGGCGCCGGTGATGTGGTCCCAGAGGGTGAAGCGGAGGGTCATCTCGAGGCGGTGTGCGGGGGCTGTCATCAGGTGGCGGCGGGGTCGGAAGTGGGGGTGAGATACCGCTGAAGGCGGACAGGAAGCGTTGTGCTCCGCCGACGGAGCGGAAGCCCTTCATCGCGCGTTCGCGTTGTCGGGTGGGCTGGTGGGAGTTCTCGGCTCGGTTGTTCAGTCCCTTGTGGGAGCGGTGCTCGACCGAGGGCATGACCTCGCGGTGGGCGGCGCGGTAGGAGCGGAGCTTGTCGGTAACGAACACCCGGGTCTTCTTCAGCAGCCGGCGGAAGAACCGCCTGGCCGCAGCCTTGTCGCGGCGGCTCTGCACCAGGATGTCCAGGACGTTGCCATCCTGGTCGACGGGCCCGCCACAGGTACCGCTGCTCGCCGTTGATCCTGACGAACACCTCGTCCAGGTGCCATTTGTCCCCCGGTCGGGGCCGCCGGCGGCGCAGTCCGTCGGCGTAGGCCTGTCCAAATTTCAGGCACCACCGGCGGACGGTTTCGTAGGAGACGATGACACCGCGCTGGGAGCATCAGCTCTCCACCTCACGGAAGCTGAGCGGGAATCGGAAGTACAGCCATACGCAGTGGGAGATCACCTCGATCGGGTACCGGTGACCCTGCACGACGGCGGCACACACGACACCAGCGACCTTCTCCACCATGATCAACACGAAGATCATCCCACAGCCAACGTGACAGCACCCACCGTCAGACACCCACACACCCAACAACGTGACAACGTCCTTCCGCGACCTTGCTCTGACGCATCCCTCGTTCGAATAAGTCAGCCGCCTGCATGTGCCGCTACTCCAGCTCAACTGGGCTCAACAGCATACGAGTCCGAGTCCCCATACATCCGATATGCCGAAGATGACCTGATCATCAAACGCAGCGTCAAAGATCAGTACTCGACTGTCAGTTACCATCGCTGAGCGTGTTCGTATCTGCGGGAAAGATGCGGAGGATGTTCCTGTAAGTGACGGGGATTCGGCAGTAGCGTAGGTATCGCCATGGGGAAGAGGCCGTACGAAAATCACTGCTTGAAGCATGCGTTTCGACGGAAATCGAAATGGGTGAGCGACTCGCGTTCGGCATCAACCCAATTTGTCGCATGTTGGCTGCTGCCTGCGACGCCAGTCGGAGAATATCGAGGAGTGGGTGTCATGACTGATGGTGCGACGAATTATGAGACAATCAGGCCTTGTTCCGCCTACTACGACCTGTCCCAGCTCATCTCGCCGATCAGCGCTGACACTTTCTTCGCAGAGTACTACGAGCAGAAGCCGATGGTAGTCCAGCGGAAGGACAGGTCCTGGTACCAGGACCTGTTCACACTCGCCGACCTGGACCGGGCGCTCATGGTCACCAACCACCGGGCCGATCACACACGGGTGGTGATCAACGGTGAGGAGACGCCTATTTCGGAGTTGTTGGCCTCATCCGGTGACGAGAACGCCCGCGGCAACGAGCTGGAAGTGATCTACCAGCGCTATCGCGAGGGCTACACGATCGTCGTCAACGGGTTTCAGGAGCGGCATGAAGGTCTGATGCGTCTGTGCCGGGCCCTCGACAACGGCCAGGGATTCAGCCCCCAGGTCAATATCTACCTCACTCCGCCGGAAAACCGGGGCTTCCGTCCGCACTACGACACACACGACGTCTTCATCGTTCAGGTGCACGGGTCGAAGCGGTGGAATCTCTACGGGGCCGCCGCCGATCTGCCGCTGAGGAACCAGCGGTGGCGTACCCCTGAGGAAGGCCCGGGGGAGATCACCCACGACTTCACCCTCGAGGCCGGCGACATGTTGTATCTGCCGAGGGGAACGGTGCACGCGGGAACCTCCACCGACGAGGCATCGATGCACGTCACGATCGGGATGCACCCGGTGATCTGGGCGGACGTCCTGAAGAAGGCTGTTCGTTCGGTTGTTGAGAACGATGTTGCTTTCCGTCGTGCGTTGCCTGCGGGGTTCACTTATGACGATGCAGCGCGTGCGACGGCGGAGGGTCTGGCCGAGCAGCTGTCGGACTCGCTGCGGGACCAGCTGGCATCGCCCGAGGTTATGGTGTCGGGAGAGATCTGGGACCGGGTCGTCAACCAGCGCTCGCCTGAACTGCTGGGCCACCTGGTCGACCTGCAAGGCGTCGGAGCGGTGAGCGCCACCACCCGGGTGCGTCGCCGTCCTGAGACCCAAGCCCTGTTCGCTGTCACCGAGGAGACGACCAGCCTGTCCTTCAATGGCAAGTCGGTCGAGTTCCCTGCCCGTGTCGCGGACATCGTCCGCTCCGTCGCCCAACGGGACGCGGATGCCTTCACCGCGGCCGACATCGAGGGAGACCTTGACGAGAAGGGCCGCATCGTCCTGGTCACGATGCTCCTCCAAGAGGGCTACCTCACCCACGCCTGAGCCCGAATGCACTGGCTGATGTCCGAGTCCGACCGGTCTCGAAACGAAGAGATGCCTTGCTACCTGCGATGATAGGCTTGTTGAAGGCTTCATCACGCAGTGACAGCAAGGCATCTCCTGAATGGGCGTTGTCACGTTGGCGGGCGCGTGATCGTCTGGCGGTGTGTCGGAATGGGTGGGGTCGGGTCTCGGACTCACGGTCAGGCTGCGGCCGGCAGGTCGATGCTCTCGGTGACGTGGTCCCAGATGGTGAAGCGAACGCTCATTTCGAGGCGGTGTTCTGCGGCGGTCATCAGGTGGCGGCGGGGTCGGAAGTGGGGCGATATGCCGCTGAACGCGGACAGGAACCGCTGCGCCCCGCTCGCGGAACGGAAGCCTTTCATGGCCCGTTATCGCTGCCTTGTGGGCTGTTGGCTGTTCTCGACCCGGTTGTTCAGTCCCCTTGTGGGAGCGGTGCTCGACCGAGGGAATGACCTCACGGTGGGCGGCGCAGTAGGAGCGGAGCTTGTCTGTGACGAACACCCGCGGCAACCACCCGGGTCTTCTTCAACAGCCGGCGGAAGAATCGCCTGGCCGCAGCCTTGTTGCGGCGGCTCTGCACCAGGATGTCGATCACGTTGCCGTCCTGGTCGACGGCCCGTCACAGGTACTGCTGCTCGCCGTTGATCTTGACGAAGACCTCGTCGAGATGCCACTTGTCCCCGGTCACAGGTCGGCGGCGGCGCAGTCCGTCAGCGTAGGCCTGCCCGAACTACAGGCACCAGCGCCGCACGGTCTCGTAGGAGACGATGACACCACGCTGGAGCATCAGCTCCTCGACCCCACGGAAGCTGAGCGGGAAGCGGAAGTACAGCCACACGCAGCGCGCGATGATCTCCACCGGGTACCGGTGCCCCCTGTATGACAGCGGCGCAGACGACACCAGCTATCCCCTCCAACATGATCAACACGAAGATCATCCCACCTGCTCAACCAACGTGACAGCACTCCTGCACGTTCCCGCCATGGTGCTTGTGTTTTCCGGACCACCAAAGATCTGCGCCGTTGGGGCCGGGGGCGGCGACGCGGTCAGTGCGAATGACGGTGCCGTCGAGGTTCAGACACGGCAGCTGTAGTTCCGATGTCTGTGCTGGTCGGCGACTTGCGGGGCCGATTGCGGGCATGGGCACGGCCACCGTGATCATGAACGTTTGTGAGGACGTATCAGGATCAGGTGGCCGTGGAGGCGCTGCAGCACCTGCTGTCACGCGCGTCGTTCGACCACGAACGGGCCCGGGACGCGATCGCCCGCCTGGTCGTGCGTGAACTCGCGGACCCAGGAGGTGGTGCTGGTCGCGGACGAGACGGGGGACGCGAAGTCCTCGACCGGCTGTGTCGGGGCGGGCCGCCAGTACTCCGGAGCGATCAAAGGGGTCGGGCTGTGCCAGGTCGCCGTGCACCTGGCCGTGGTCACCGCATCGGTGCGGGTGGTGATCGACCGGTCGCCCGCCGGCACCGCTACACCGGCGAGGTCTCCTTCTTCCGCTGCTGGGCGCCCGGGAACGTCACCCTCGCCCAGTTCGCGGAGGTGATCTGCCGCAGATGGCGGATCGAGGAGGCCTTCCAGCTCGGCAAGACCTTCACCGGCCTGGATGAAGGCCAGGTGACCTGCTGGAACTCCTGGATGCGCTGGTCACTGTTCGCCCTGATCGCTGCCGCCGTCCTCGCCCTTACAGCTGCTGCCACGACCAGTACCGGCTCTGCCGAACAGGCCCCTCTCGTCCCGCTGACCTGCCCCGAACTCATCCGGCTCCTGCGGGCATTCGTTCTCATACCACCCATCCGGAGCACGGAACACGTCCTGCACTGGATGGCCTGGCGCCGCCACCACCAAGCCGTCGCACCCTCCAAGACCAGCCATGACCGGAACTACAGCTGCCGTGTCAGATGTGTCAGCCCGGCCGTCTTCGCGCGTTCAGGTCGCGGGAGTCGCGCCAGCCGAATCCCTTCGGTTCGTCCTTGCGGCCCCGGTACTCGCGGATCGCGTAGATCAGCCGGGACCGCTCGCCTGCCTTGTAACAGGTCATGCCGGCCATGGAGACCCGCCCGGAGCCCGGGCCCCGGACCCGCACCACGGGCGTTGCGCCCACCCGGCCCCAGGTCCTGGCACGCGGCGGCGTCATCGACTGCCCGGCCTCGTCCTCGAAGACGATCCAGTGGAAGAGCCGGCCGATCAACGTCTTCACCCGCGCCAGCGTCCACCGCTGATCGGACCAACCATGGACCAGCGGACCGCGCTCCAACTCCCGCTCCAGCCGGGCGATCTGCCCATCGCTAAGAAGTCATCTCATTTGGTGAGTCGGCGGTAGCAGATGAGGGTGCAGGCGATGCTGGTGAAGGCCAGGAAGTGGTCGGCCTTGCGTTCGTAGCGGCGGTGTAACCGGCAGCAGCCGGCGAGCCAGGACGTTGGGTCGGCCGCGCGGCGAGGTGCTCGCCGTGAGGGCGGGTCCTGTTCCGCGCGGCCTCCCGCCGAACCGGACATGACGGTTTCCCTGTCATCCGGCTCTCCAGTGACTACTGCGTGAGTGGTTTGGCTGGCCTTTCTGAGTGGATGCGGTTGTGGCAGATGTCGCAGGCCACGACGGTTTTGCGGCGCTGTTGAAGCATGACGCGTGTCCAGTCGGAAGGCTGCCATCCGGCATGCGCGAGGTCGGCGAGAGCGCGGACATGGTGCACTTGCACGTTGCCCTTACCTCCGCAGATCTCGCAGGTGTCCGCGAGAAGCCTTGCGATGAGTTCCTTCTGCGGATAGTCCACCCGCACCCCACCCGCACCGGCTCGCGATCGGCGAGTTCTGCCGCTCGCTGCCGTTGGAGAGGAATTCCACCGAACCGTGCCACCAGTGGTTTCCTGTTCTTCCGCTCGATACGGGTCTCGAAACATACTCGGGGACCGTTGGGAGTGTCGATTCTGGCCTTATGTTTGGCTGACATTTTCGACGCCGACGAGCGGTGCTTGGCCGCGAGAGTCTTGAGCATGGAAATCTCCATGACCCATTGCAGCCGGTGCAACCGGTGCAACCGGAAGACGTCTCCGGCGAGCAGGTAGTACTGGACAATGCCCCGGTAGACGCTCCCGAACGTTGCCACGATCGCGTGATCGCTACTGTTGATCAGGGGTGTCTTCTTCGCGGGTTTTCCGCGAGCGAGATAGGGGGCACATTTGGCCTTGATCACGTCCCGTTGGACACGGAGTGCTATCTGACCGTTGACCCGACGGTAACGGCCTGAAGCTTCCCCGTGGACCTGGAGACTGGGACGTGAGGTTCCAGAGGAAGTAGAGCCAGGTGAGCAACAAGCAGGGCAAGCGGTACTCGGAGGAGTTCAAGCGCGACGCCGTCGCGCTGGCCCGCTCCTCCAGCAAGACGGTCACCGAGGTGGCCCGGGACCTGGGCGTGAGCCCGGAGGGCCTGCGGAGCTGGGTCAAGCAGGACAAGATCGACCGCGGCGAGGGCGGCCCCGGCGAACTGACCAGTGCCGAGCAGGAGGAGTTGCGCCGGTTGCGCCGACAGAACCTCGAACAGCAGAAGACTATCGAGGTCCTGAAAAAAGCCACGGCCTTCTTCGCGCGGGAGAGCGACCGGTGAGCGAGGTCTACCGGTTCATCGCGGCGGAGAAGGCCAACCATCCGGTCGCCCTGCTGTGCCGCATCCTCGACGTGCCCCGCTCCTCCTTCTACGCCTGGGCGGAAGGCGAGGAGGCCCGACGCGCGCGTCGTCGGGCCGATGACACGCTCGCACACGAGATCACCGTGGTCCACCTGGCCTCCCGGGGCGCCTACGGCGTCCCGCGCGTTCACGCCGAGCTGCGGCGGCTGGGCCACGGCGTGAACCGCAAGCGGGTCGAGCGGCTGATGCGCGAACGCGGCATCGCCGGGGTCACCCGCCGCCGGCGCCGGTCGCTGACCCGCCCGGACAAGCAGGCCCGGCCGGCACCGGACCTGATCGGCCGCGACTTCACCGCGGACCGGCCCGGAACCCGCCTGGTCGGCGACATCACCTACCTGCCCACCGAGCGAGGGCTGGCTCTACCTGGCCTGCTGGCTGGACCTGGCCACCCGCGAGGTCGTCGGCTACGCGATGGCCGACCACCACCGCGCCGACCTGGTCGTCGACGCCCTGCACATGGCCCACGGGCGCGGCCGCCTGGAGTCCGGCTGCATCGCGCACAGCGACCGCGGAAGCGAATACACGTCAACCCAATTCCGAAGCAGAATAGCCAGGTTGGGCATGCGCGCGAGCACCGGACGCACCGGCTCGTGCTACGACAACGCCGCCGCCGAGAGCTTCTGGGCGGTCCTCAAAGCCGAGATCGGCACCCGGACCTGGCCCGACCGGGCAACCGCCCGCGCCGAGGTCTTCTCCTTCATCGAGACCTTCTACAACCGCCGCCGGCTACGCAAACACCCCAGCTGGGGCTACCTCACCCCGCACGAGACCCGACAACGACACACCCTCGCCGCATAACAACGAGTGTCCGAGATCACGGGGGAACTTCAGTTTCGGGATATCCCAGGCCACCGCCTGGCGCTACGTGGACGAGGCCCTGGACGTGGTGGCCTCCTGGGCCCCGGGACTCCAGGAAGCCCTCACCGGACTCGGTGAAGGCGACCACGTCATCGTCGACGGAACTGTGATCCCCACCGACCGCGTCCGTGCGGACGAGCCGTACTACTCGCAGAAACACAAGAAGCACGGCATGAACGTGCAGGTCATCGCCCGCCCGGACGGCACCCCGCTGTGGTTCTCACGCGCGACACCCGGCCGCACCCACGACCTGACCTCCGCCCGCGCCCACGGCATCGTCCAGGCCTGCCTCACCCGGCAGATCCTCGTCCTCGCGGATCGCGCCTACCAGGGCGCCGGCGCCACCTTCCGCACCCCTTACTACCACCACAGCGAACAGCCCGAGCATTACCAGCAGTTCAACCGCGACCACGCCCGACACCGAGCGCCGGGCGAACGAGCCTTCGCCCGACTCAAATCCTGGCGCATCATGCGCAGAGCACGCTGCTCAACCCGTCGCATCAGCCGTATCGTCCAGGCCATCCACGTGCTGCTGACCTGCGACTATTCAGGATGAAAGAGGCTCAGTGAGCGGCTCGGTCGTAGCTGTCCGCAGCCGGATCTGCGGGTGAGGTGCGGGCAATTCTCCTTGGTACAGGAAAATTCCGTCGCTACGCTGTTAATCGTTCGTTGCACACAGGCAATGAGCACTCAACAAATAATGGAGGCACGACATGTCTTCTCTCGAACTGTCGGACGTCAAGGTGCTCCGCGTCCCTGGCCCCGTAGTCGCCGGCATCTACGACGACTGTGACCCGTGGGACAGCTCCGGCAAGGACATGCAGCACGGCGTCCCGGGCTACGACGACCACAACACCTTCGACTGCTGACGACTCCCTCAGTAGTCGCGGAATGGGTGGAACAGCCCTCCCACGGCGATGAACCGTCTGCTGACTGCCTCTGCGCGGACCCCGGACCGAGGGGCTGACAGGCGCCGAAGCGGTCTTCGAGGTGACCGCGGTGACCTCGAAGACCGCTTCGTTTCTAATTCCTTGCGTCTCTCCTGGTGGCTACGATTGCGCCGGAAGGAATATGGCCGCAAATGGCACACGATCAAGGTAGATGACCCAGTGCAGACAGATGCGAAAAAAGCCCTTGCAACATCCCTTGACTCCGCGAGTAGTATTTCCGACTGGGCGACATTCCGAAGGACCCTCCGACTGTTCAAGCCCTACTGGAAACAAGCGGGTCTCATTTCCGCAGTCATTGCCATTTCGGCACTGTCGGCGCTTTCCATGCCCCTCCTCTTGCGTGAAATTATCGATGTCGCGCTTCCTCAGCGCCACATCGGCCTGCTGACGGCGTTGGCCCTGGCGATGCTGGCGGCCTCGGCGATCACAAACACACTGAGCGTTGTCCAGGGCGTGCTGTCAGCCGTTGTCGGCCAGCGCGTCATGCATGACCTCAGATGCCGGGTGTACGCGCACCTGCAGCGGATGAGTCTGGCCTTCTTCACCCGCACCAAGACCGGCGAGATTCAGTCCCGGATCGCCAATGACATCGGCAACCTCCAGGGAACCGTCACCAACACGGCCAGCTCTCTGGCCGCGAACGCGACGACCGTCATCGCATCGATGCTGGCGATGTTCGCGCTGGACTGGCGACTGGCGTGCGTCTCGCTGCTGATGCTGCCCCTACTGGCCTGGGTGAGCCAGAAGGTCGGATCGGCCAGGCGCGCCTTCGCCAAGCAGAGGCAGCAGCAGATGGCAGCGATGTCGAGCGCCCTGCAGGAATCGCTCTCGGTCAGCGGGTTCTTGCTGAGCCGCACCCTCGGCCGTTCGAGTCGACTGATCGAGGAGTTCGCTGCGCAATCGGACGAACTGTCCGAACTGATGGTCAAGACTGCGCTATCGGGCCGCTGGCGGACCTGGGCCGTTCAGGTAGTCATGGCCGCGATGCCGGTTTCGATCTACTGGGTCGCAGGCGCCACCAGCGGACACGATTCTGGCCTCGTGTCCATCGGGACGCTCGTCGCCTTCACCACCCTGCAACAGTCCATGTTCAGCCCCGCCATGAACCTCCTGCAGCTGAGCATCTCCATCCACAGCGACCTCGCCCTGTTCGCCCGCGTCATCGAGGTCCTGGACCTGCCTGTCGACATAGCCGAACCCACCACGGCCAAGGAACTGCCGACCCCGCGCGGACGCGTCGCCTTCGAACACGTCCACTTCCAGTACGACGGCAGCGGCCGGCCAACGCTCAGGGACATCAACCTCAACATCCCCGCGGGAGGCTCACTCGCCGTCGTGGGCGAGACGGGCTCGGGCAAGACGACCCTCGGCTACCTGATCCCCCGGTTGTACGACGTGGCCCAGGGGCGCGTCACCATCGACGCAGTCGATGTCCGCGACCTCGCGACATCGACACTGACCGAGATCGTCGGCGTCGTCTCTCAGGAGAGCTACCTCATCCACGCGTCGATAGCCGACAACCTTCGCTTCGCCAAGCCCGAGGCTAGCGACGAAGAACTGGTCGAGGTCGCAAGAGCCGCGAAAATCCACGACAGCATCATGGCGTTGCCACAGGGCTACGCAACGCTGGTCGGAGAGCGCGGGTACCGGTTCTCCGGCGGCGAGAAGCAGCGGCTGGCGATCGCTCGCACCATGTTGAGGAATCCGCGAGTGCTCGTGCTCGACGAGGCGACGAGCGCGCTGGACACGGTGACGGAGTCCGCGGTCCAGGAAGCCTTGGACCGGTTATCGGAAGGTCGTACGACCATCACCATCGCGCATCGCCTGTCCACTGTCCGCTACGCCGACGAGATCATCGTCCTCAAAGAAGGCAGGATCGTGGAACGGGGAGGCCACCTGGAATTGCTGGCCCGCGGGACCGAGTACCCGGCGCTGCTGGCCAGGTCGGCCGACCAGACGGAGGCAGCGGACCTATCATGATGACGCCAGGAAAGTACCTTCTGTACGACGGCCGCTGCGAGCGGTGCACGCTGCTCGCGGACGAACTGGAGAACGCATTCGCCGGCATCATCCACCTCGCCGACCTGCGCGACCGGGAATCCCGCCGCTTGCTCGACACGATGCGCCCCGCCTGGCGTTTCGAGCCAACGCTTGTCCTCCTCGACGACCATAACGGTGGACAGGCGTACACCGGGCTCAGCCTGCGCATACGCTTGATCAGGATGCTGGGACTCAAAAGGAGTCTCCGGTCACTGCTGATCGCACGGAAGTACCGTGTGCCTGCGATCGGGGTCGGACCGCTGGGCGTCCGCCCGCATCCGGTCGCAGGCGCCGACGAGATCGAGGCCCTCGATGCCCACAGCCCTGTCCGGCTCCAGCCGGACGTCCCTCTCGGGTTCACCCAGCAGGACGGGCAACTGACGCTCCGCTTCCTCGACCGAGAGCTCACCCTGCCTGGCCATGCCGCAGCAGATGTGAAGTGGATAGCCGGCCGAGGCCTCAGCCCGTTCACCGTCGACGAGCCGCACGGTCTCCTCGACCTGCCCGGGCGCCTAGTCCTGCTTCGGCTGCTCCTCAGCGAGCGCGCACTGGTGACAATTCAGACCAGCCGGCCCGCGCCGGCACGGACAACCACAGGCTAACGGTCGAACGGTGACAACTATGGATATATGCATCATGAAGGAACGGCACGCAAGCGCGGTACCCGGCGACCTGACGGTGCTTGTTCGCCCCTCGTTCCGTTCGGCCACCATCGTGTCGATCACCGCGCTCAAGGCAGAGTTCGTCATCCGGCTGTACCCCGACACCGCCACTCAGCTCCCTAGCCGCGTCAGCTACCGTGCAGTCTTCCGTGCGCCCGAGGAAGGCGGCACATGGTGGCAGAGCTGGGAGGAATCCCTCGCAGACCCTAGCCTCGACGCGCTGGCACAACTCCTCGCACACACCGTCGGCCAGCGCCGGCGTGACTTCCCGCGCATGCTGGCCGACGCGACACAGGCCGCATAGATGCACCGTCGAGACCTGCGACACGGTCAAAGCACATTCGTGACGGACTACCCGATCGTGAGGCGTCAGCTGAGCAACGGACTTCGCGTCGTGGTGACCGAGGACCACACCGTTCCCGTCGTCGCAGTGAACACCACCTTCAGCGTCGGATCTCGCCACGAGTCCAAAGGCCGCACCGGCTTCGCCCACCTCTTCGAGCACCTGCTGCTGCAGGCGGCGGACAGTCTCGGCTCAGGCGAGCCGGCCGCCCTACTGAGGCGGCACGGTGGAAATCTCAACGCCGCCACCAGCTTCGACCGCACGACCTACTACGAAACGGTGCCCAGCGGGACCCTGGAGCTCGCGCTCTGGCTCGGCGCGAACCGTATGAAGATACTCTCTCACGCATTGGACCAGTACAACCTGGACCGCCAGCGCAAGGTTGTGAAAGAGGAGCGCAGCCAGGTCGTCGACAACCAGCCCTACGGGACCGCCTTGGAAAGGGCCCTCTCCGTCCTCTTCCCAGAAGGCCACCCCTACGACCATCCCCCCATCGGCTCGCTCGCAGACCTCGACCGCGCCACCGTGGACGACGTCCTCGGCTTTTTCCAGCGGCACTACACCCCCAGCCGCGCTGTGATCTCCCTCGCCGGGGACATCACAGCCGAACAAGGACTCGAGCTCGTTGAACGGTACTGCGGCGACCTGTCGGCCGGACCTGCCGCCGCAGGGACAATCAGCGAGACGCTGCCGCCCTTGGCGACTCCAACCCGCCACGAAATCCTCGGAGTGTTTCCCAGCGCAGCGTTGTTCGTCGCGTTCCGCGCCCCGGCCGAGCCCGACAACACCCTCGACGCCCTCGAACTGGCCGTCAGTATCCTCGCGACCGGCGGAACCTGCCGCCTCTACAAGCGAATGATCCGCGACAGTGCCCTGGCCCAGGCGGTATCGGCAGGCGTAGAACGACTGGTCGACGGCAACAGCTACACACAGCTGACCTTGATCGGAGCACCTGGCACCCCTGTGCAACAGATAGAAGACGCGCTGGTAACCGAGCTCGAACGCCTGGCCACACACGGCCCGACCGATGAGGAACTGGCCGCCGCTCAAGCCCAGACGGAGCGCCGATGGCTTAGCCGCATGGGCCGCTATGCCGGACGCGCCGCCGCCGTCAGCGAATACACCACCCTGTTCGGTGCACCCGAATTGGTCAACCGCCGCGTCCAGGCCGTGCATGCAGTCACCGCGGAACAGGTCAGGACCAGCACTGCGAACTGGCTGGCCCCCCGTCACAGGGCTGTCGTCGCCTTCCGAAGCAAGGACAACCGATGACCTCCCACTTTCTGGCGTCCCTCGCCCCAACACCCATCGCCGCCAGACCCTGGCGCTTTCCGGCTACCACGAGAACTCGGCTGGACAACGGATTAGACGTGATCAGCTGTCACATGCCGGATCAGTATCTGGCCGGGCTCACCGCTGTTCTCGATCTACCGCTCAAGCTTGAGCCCTACGGGCAGGACGGCGTCATCGCGCTCGCCTTGCGCACCATGGACGAAGGCACTCAGAACTACAGTTCCGAGGGCTACGCCCAAGCCGTCGATCGACTCGGTGCCAACTACCGGGCCGACCTCAGCTTCACCGGTGCATGGGCCGACATCGACGTTCCGGTGCGCAACCTCGACCAGGCAGCTGCCTTGCTGGCAGCAGCTGTGTGTCAACCCGAGTTCGGCGAGACCGAGGTAAGCCGTCAGCGTGCCTTGCGCATCGGTGAGATCGCGCACGAGAACTCCGACCCCAGCACCCGCTCACACCAGGAGTTTTTGAGTCAGTTGTTCACCGTGGACGACCGGTTCTCGCGACCTGTCCGGGGTACCCGAACCACGGTCGAAGCACTCGACAGTGCCGCGCTGCACTCCCTTCACACAGCCTGCGTCACGCCCACCCGGACCACCTTGGTCTGCACCGGAGACCTCTCTGGCGTCGACGTGGCACTCATCGCCGATCGACACTTCGGCACCTGGTCGACCACAGGCACCTCGACGATGCCGATAACCGCGCCGCGCTACACCGTCCGTCCCACACACCAGCCGCACATCGTTGTCGTGGACAGACCCAGATCCGTCCAGACCACTTTGGCCCTGGGCTTCCAAGGCCCCAAACACCGGGAAACCGAGCCGGCTGGGGCCGAGACGACCCTCCAGCTGTTCGCCAGCATCCTCGTGTCCCGCTTGAACTCAGTACTGCGCGAGGAGCGCGGGTACTCCTACGGCCTGCGCGCCTCCTACCAGAGGCAAGGCAACGACGGATTCATGCTGATCAAGGGCTCCGTACGGGGCAAGGGCACGGGAAGCGCGGTGACCGAACTGCTGGGCCAGCTCGAATCTGCGGCCCGCGAGGGGATCCAAGCCCAGGAATGGACATCCGCCGTTCAGCAGCTCACCAGGGTCGCGCCTCTTCGGTACGAGCGAGCTGGAGTGGTGCGTAGCCAGCTCGCAGAACTGGTGGTGGACGGCCGCCCACTCGACCATCTGGACGCGAGCACCGACGCGCTTCAGCACGTGACCGCATCCGCCGCCTCCTCAGCGCTTCGCGACCTCATCGAAAGCCACCCAGTGATCATCGTTGCGCTGGGATCGGCGACCGAGATCACCGCTCAACTCTCACAAGCTGGGCTGGAGGTTTCCGAGGTCCTGTAAGGCGACGTCCCAGACCGCTTTGAGGATCCGAAGAGCGCGACCGAAACTGCGATATTCAGGAAATGCAGCAACAAGACTCAACGTATCCGAAAGACACGACCGCTTCGCAGCAAGCGGCCAAACAATACGGAGAGCGACTAGCTATGAATAGTCACACGGAGGCCGCCGAGACTGTACGGCCAGTCTCGGCGTACTACGATCTGGCTCGCCTCATCTCACCGATCGGCGTCGACGCCTTCTTCGCGGAGTACTACGAGCAGAAGCCCCTGCTGGTGCAGCGGAAGGACAGGTCCTACTACCGCGACCTGTTCACGCTCGCCGACCTGGACCGGGCGCTCCTGGTGACAAACTTCCGCTCCGACCTGATCCGGGTAGTGATCAACGGTGATGAGACACCTATTTCGGAGTTATTGGCCTCATCCGGTGACGAGAACGCCCGCGGCAACGAGCTGGAAGTGATCTACCAGCGCTATCGCGAAGACTACACGATCGTGATCGACGCGATCGAGGAACGGCATGAGGGCCTCATGCGCCTGTGCCGGTCCCTCGACAACAATCAAGGCTTCAATCCGCAGGGGGGCATCTTCCTCACCCCGCCGGGAAACTGGGGCTTTAGTCCGCACTACGACACACACGACGTATTCGTCATACAGATGCACGGATCGAAGAAGTGGAACCTTTACGGCGCCCCCGCCCAACTCCCATTGAAGAGCCAGCGGTGGCGTACCCCTGAGGAAGGCCCGGGGGAGATCACCCACGGCTTCACCCTCGAGGCCGGCGACATGTTGTATCTGCCGAGGGGAACGGTGCACGCGGGCGCCTCGACCGACGAGGCTTCGATGCACCTGACCATTGCCGTCAATCCCGTACTGTGGGCAGACCTGATCATGGGCGCTGTTCGTTCGGTTGTTGAGAACGATGTTGCTTTCCGTCGTGCGTTGCCTGCGGGGTTCACTTATGACGATGCAGCGCGTGCGACGGCGGAGGGTCTGGCCGAGCAGCTGTCGGACTCGCTGCGGGACCAGCTGGCATCGCCCGAGGTTATGGTGTCGGGAGAGATCTGGGACCGGGTCGTCAACCAGCGCTCGCCTGAACTGCTGGGCCACCTGGTCGACCTGCAAGGCGTCGGAGCGGTGAGCGCCACCACCCGGGTGCGTCGCCGTCCTGAGACCCAAGCCCTGTTCGCTGTCACCGAGGAGACGACCAGCCTGTCCTTCAATGGCAAGTCGGTCGAGTTCCCTGCCCGTGTCGCGGACATCGTCCGCTCCGTCGCCCAACGGGACGCGGATGCCTTCACCGCGGCCGACATCGAGGGAGACCTTGACGAGAAGGGCCGCATCGTCCTGGTCACGATGCTCCTCCAAGAGGGCTACCTCACCCACGCATAGACACTCGGCGACGACGGGGTTGTTGGGGGGAAGAGGGGATACCGTCGCTGTCAACGGGGAGGTTGATGTAGATCCGGGTCGATTCGATGGAGCGGTGTCCGGCCTGGGCCTGTGCCGCTTCCAGGGCCATGCCCGCCTCCCGCAGCCGGGTCAGGCAGGTGTGCCGTAGCTGATGGCAGGTCAGCTTCGGCAGGCCGGCCCGCCTCCGAACGCCGTCGAGGATCTCGTCCAGCCCGTCGGCGGACAGCGGCCGACCGCGGGTCGGCCCGCGCAACACCACGAACAGCCGGTCGTGGTCGACTCGGGGACGCTCGGTGTCCAGGTAGTCGCCGACCGCGCTGAAGAACCGCGCTGAGACGGGTATCAGGCGCTGGTGCCCGCCCTTGCCTTCACTGATGAAGACCCGCCGCTCACCCGGGGACAGGTCTCCCAGCCTGCCGGGCCCAGTACGTGCGCCCGCTCGTCGTCCCCTCGCTGTGCGCCCTGATGCGCGACCAACAGCAGCGCCACACCTCGCTGGGCATCTTCCGCCCCGGACAGATCACCGACCTGCACATGGCCCCCAAGGCCCCCCGCTCCGCCGAGCTGGAGGCGATCGTGGTCCCGATGGACCTGTTCGGCCAGGAGCGCAAGTACCTCGAGACTCTCCCGTCCGCCTCGTCTACCACCACCGGTGCACCGACGAACCAGACTGCTCGGGGCACCGGTCCAGCCTGCTGGACTGGGAGGGTGGTGAGGAGACCCCCGGAGTGTGGACACGGGGGTTCATGCCGCGAGTGTGAGTCTGCGGTCTTTCTGGTGCTGCCGTTCGAACTCGGCAGGTGAGAGGTAGTTGAGGGCGCTGTGGCGTCTACGGGCGTTGTAGTACGTCAGCCACTGGAAGATCTCCAGCCGCGCCTGACGCATCGTCGAGAACAGCCTTTGGTGCATCGTCTCTCCCTTCAGCCCCTGCCAGAACGACTCGGCGAGGGCGTTGTCGTAGCTCGAGCCGACACGGCCCATGCTCCTGCGGATCCCGAAACCGTCGCAGATCTGTGCGAACGCGGCGGAGGTGTATTGCGACCCTCTGTCCGCGTGGAAGATCACCCCGTCCACGTGGCCGCCGCGGGTCGCCACCGCCATCTGCAGGGCGTCGATGACCAACTCGGCGCGCATGTGCGGGGCCATCGACCAGCCGATCACCCGGCGTGAGCAGATGTCCAGGACGCAGGCGAGATACAGCCACGAACCGCCAACCTGCACGTATGTGATGTCGCCGCACCACTTCTCGTTCAGATGCGCGGCGGAGAAGTCGCGGCGGACGAGGTCCGGAGCGGGTGGCGCGAGCCGGTCCGGGACAGTGGTGCGCTTGCGGCGCCGCAGGTGCCGGCCCCCGATGCCGTGCCGGCGCATCAGGCGCTCGACGCGCTTGCGGTTGACGGTCTGCCCGAAGCCGCGGAGCTCGGCGTGGACACGGCGGACCCCGTAGGTTTCGTTGTGCCCGGTGTGGATCTCGCGGATCTCCGCGACCAGGGCGTCGTCGGCGGCCTGCCGCCGGGCACGGGCCGCCGTGCCGGCGATCCACCGGTAGTAGCCGGAGCGGGAGACCTGAAGGACCCGGCATATCCGCTGCACGCCGAAGGTCTCGGCGTGGTCGGAGACGAAGTCCCAGCGGCGGGTCTTCACTTCATCTCCTTCGCGAAATAGGCAGCTGCCCGGCGCAGGATCTCTCGCTCAAGGTGCCATTCCTTCTCGGCCTTCAGCAGCCGGGCGGTCTCCGCCCGCAGACGGGCGAGTTCCGCCCGGACGTCCTCCGCCTCCGGCACGCTGCCGGGCACCGTGTGACCCTCCGCGTCACGCACCCACGTGCGCAGCGTCTCGGGGTTGACATTCAGATCGGCCGCGACGTCCTTGAACGTCCGCCGACCGGCCGCGGCCCGCCACAACGCCACCGCGTCGGACCGAAACTCCGCGTTGTACTTCGAGGGCCTTGCCATGCAGATCTACACCTACCAGGACCATCAAGATCCATTGTCAGGTGTGTCCACACTCCGGGGGTCTCCTCAGGATGTACCAGTCGATGAGGCGAACGACATCGCCCACGAGGTCGCCCAGGAAAATCTTCTTGGAGGCGTCGGTGTCTTCGACATCCCGGGCGAGTCCCCCGAGGACCGCTTCGACGATGGTGGTGCGCACGGCGTTGAGGGGGATGAAGCTGTCGGTGCCGTCGCTGATGGCGACTGCGGGCCACCAGGCCAGGTGCGCGGCTTGTTCCTCGTAGTTCGTCTTGCCGCTGCGGGTGAAGAGGCGGTTTGTCTTGGGTTCCTCGGCGTCCTTCAGACTGTCGGCGATGATCTTCGTGAGACGGTTGTGGTCGTCTACCAGCCCCCGGGGCTGGTCGGTGCCGAACGTCGTCGTCGCGGACAACAGCTTCTTCGGGCCGTGGGTGCGGTGGTACTGCTCGGCCCAGTCACGGGCGACCGGTCGAGACCACTGCGAGCCCTCGGATGTCTCGGCCTGGGGCGGGGGCAGGTCCTTGCGTCCGTACTCCGGATGCGGCAGGTCCTCCAGTTCCAGTTCAGCGATCTGCGCCAGGCCAGCGCGGTCGACGAAATGGGCCGGGTCGAGTTCCGGTGCCCGGAGATCGACGGTGCACTGGTCGAGTGGCAGGGAACCGGGCTTGTGGTGGGAGGCCCACAGGGCGAGATGCTCACGCCAGTGGGGCAGCGGTCCCTCCGAGACGGTGAAGTCGGCGATCTTCGCGACCCGCGCGGTGTGTGACGTCGCCGGGCGGGCCAGGATGTCGAGGGCCGTGACGGAGACAGCACCCGTCACCGGCCGCGCCTCGTACCCCTCGTAGGCGCGGTCAACGATCTGCTGGGGCCGGTACCAGCAGGTCCCATCCCACCAGTAGCCGCCATGCCGGTAGAGGAACCCGTTACGGCCGTACATCCAGTCGTGGTGCAGGCTGCTCATATCCCGATCGCGGATCAGGAGAACGGTCCGCCCGTGCTCGGGGTGCTGGTGGACGGCCCAGGCGTAGTCACGGTTCTTCGTCTCGGTGGTGAACGCCACCCACCCCCCACCGCGCAGTCGATCCGTGCGCCCCCACAGCCCCTCGCCCTGATTACGGCCGGTCCGCTCGATCGCGTCAGGATTGTCCAGGAGCAGCCACTCGTCGTTGATGAACGGCAGTCCGGGAACCGGGTGATCGGTGCGTAACCCGTTGGCAACCGGTTGGATCATGCTCACGAAAATGCCTTCCTTCTGCGGCTCTCGGGCCGCCAGGGCGGATCGCCCCCGGCGTGCCTGCTCGACCCCCACGGCATCGACCTCCTGGCCCGGTATCACTCGGTATCCCTGCTGGGATGCCGCTGGTAGAGGGCGCGCCGCCTGCTACTCCGCTTCTGACGCCACCACCCGAGCGCATCCGAGGAATCACCGAACCCATGCCCCCCTGATCGGGCCTCGTCCCCTGTGCATTTCGGTTCAGGTGTCGGTGGTCTCCAACGCATACAGCTCGTAGGGGACGGTTCCGATCTCGGTGTCGCGGTCCGACGTGCCGACACGGGTGAACCCGGCTTTGACCAGGACACGGCCGGAGGCGGGGTTGTCGGGGTGGTGCATGGCCTCCAGCCGGTTGAAGCCGGCGGTGGTGAAGGCGACCGACGACCTGGTGAGCGGCATGGGTGGCATAGCCGTTGCCCCAGATGTCTACCCCGGAGGATGTAGCTGAGGGTGCCCATGGCCTGGGTGCGCCGCCGAAAGGCGATCAGGCCGACCAGGTCGTTCTCCTGGAGGATGCCCCAGCTCCACTGCGCGCGCGGGGTTTCGGCGGCTCGGGCGAGGGCGGTGTGGATCTTATGGTGGGCTTGGTCGAGGGTGAGGGGCTTGCCGGTGGTGTACCGGATGGATGCGCCGCTGTAGATGCGGGTGAGGCCGTCGGCATCGTCGGGGCTCAGGGCGCGCAGGGTCACCATGCGACGGTCGGCTCCTTCGCGGTGGGCTGGGCGGCGGGGTTGGTAAGGCGCTGGCCGGTGACAGTCAGGAACCGGGTCAGCTCGGTCGCTGCGGTACTCATGATGCTGCCCCTCTCGGTGTCCAGTGGTGCCCGCCCAGCCCGGGCGGGTCAGCCGTGGCGTTGATGCACCACACACCCAGGGGATGCTTCGCTCGCGCCTGGGTGCGCGGTGGTTCACGGAGCCCTGGCGGGCGCGATGTCGGTGAGACGGTCCAGGCGCTCGTACAGAGCGCGGACGAGGCGGGTGCGGCCCGGACGCAACGGATCGTGCCCTGCAGTCCGGTGAACAGGCGGCGGTCGGCTTCGGCTAGGACGACAAGCCGCTCAAGGACAGGAGGAAGCAGTCGGCCCCGCCGGGCCTGCGCCCAGCCGGTCCAGCCGTTCGTAGAGGGCTCGCAGCATCCGGGCACGGTTCTGCGCGGACGCCACGGTGCCCTGGGGGGCTGTGGCCAGGCGCCGGTCGGCTTCGCCGAGGACGACTTCGGCGAGCGCCCGAGCCCTGCTGTCCGGCGGGAGCAGGTTCGCGAGGCGGCGGACGTCGGCGGCGACCAAGCGGGCGTGGCCTGTCAGCTGGAGGCCGATCTGCTCGCAGTCGCCCGGCCGGGGCGCCTGCTCCGCGCCGTCCCAGGCCAACACCGCCTGGACAAGCTGCAAGTGCGGCTCCCGGTCGAGGGGGAGGAAGTCTACGTCTCTGTCGGGGTCGAACAGCACCGCGTAGGGGCCGGAGGCGGGCCCGTTACTGCCCGGCGTGCCGGTGCCGTCGCGGGCGGCGCTGAGGAAGCGGGTGGAGCCGTGGTTGGCCCGGGCGGTCGGAAACGGTGCAGGCTGGCGGGGGCCGTAGGCATCGTGGTGGGCACGCATCAGGTCCCGCCTTCCGGGCTGGGCGTCGGAATCCTGACGGTACGGAGGCGGCCAGGGCGGTCTCAACGAAGTTGCGGGAAATTGCGGAGATTCACTCCAGGGTGTCGATCGCGTCCTGGATGAGGGTGCGGGCAGCGTCACCGTAGACGGCCATCCACAGGGGGACTTCGGAGGGGGCTCGGGATGGCTGGGCAAGGCTTATCGAGGCGGGAGCGGATCCGTCAGCAGCGCGGGGCAGGGTTCAAGGGGCGGCTAAATGAGGTGGCCGCGTTCCGGGCCAACCTCGCCCTTGGCGCCCAGGATGAGGCGTTCCAGTTCGTCTTTCACGTGCACGGTAATGGTGGGGTGGGCAAGACGTCGCTGGTGCGGCGGTGGGAGGAAGAGGCCCGTCGGCATGGGGCGATGACGGCTTATGTGGACGATGGCGTGCACAGTGTCGCGGAGGTTATCGGTCACTGCGCAATTGAGTAGTCAGGGTGTCGAGCTGAAGGGTTGTGGGAAGTGGCTGGGCCGGTACCGGCAGCGCCGTCATGAGGCGGATAGTGCTCTGGTGGCCCACTCTGCGGGTGGTGGGGGGCCGTCGGGTGCGTCGCCGGTGACGTTGGCGCTGACTCGGGCTGGGTTGGCCGGGGTGGGTATGGTGCCGGGGCTGGGTCCGTTTGTCGGGGCAGTGGACGCGCAGCAGGCGGCGCAGCTGGTGGATCGCGCGCGGTCAGTGCTCAGCGCCCAGTTCCGAAGTCCCGAGGACGTGCAGCTGGTGCTCTCGCCGGAGCGTGTCCTGACACCGGTCTTCGTGGAGGACCTGGCCGCGGCCGCGGGCAGCCGTCCATGGGTGGTGCTGTTCTTCGACACCTGGGAGCAGACCGGCCCCCTCCTGGACGCCTGGCTAAGCGACATGATCCTTGAGGGGACGTTCGGGGAGCTTCCGCTGAACGTCGTGGTCGTGCTGGCCGGCCGCGGACGGCTGAGCCCCGGCTGGCAGGGGGCCGCCTCCAACAGCTCGACGGCCTCGGCCTCGGTCACGTTCTCACTGGTCATCGGTGCATCCTCCATGCTCGGGAGTTACACCGAACGATTTACAGTCCCACCACCGGCAGTACACCGGACGAGGCCCTGGCGGACCGACCAGCCCGCCTCACGCGGCATTCACTCCAGGACCCAGAACTGACCGGGATGACCCGCCGGCAGCTGAGCGAACTCATCGAGACGTTGACTCCAGCGATGGAGGTTCAACGCGAGCAAGTACTCCGTACACGCCGAGGCCACGACCGCCTGGTGGCCCCTGGCGCAGGTGCCAAAGCCAAACTCACCTCAGCCGACCGCGTCCTGGCCACCGTGCTCCACCTGCGAAAACTCGCACCCATGAACCTCCTGGGCCAGCTCTTCAACACCACCGCCATGACCATCAGCCGCGCAGCGCAAGACGTCCGGCCGCTCCTGGAAACCCATGGTGTTCACCTCCCCGCCTCAACAGCCCGTTTCCACACACAGGAAGACGTCGCCAGATTCCTCGACCCCGACAAAACCAAGATCAAACCGCCGTGTTGATTCCCGGCAAGCCCACAGGTTGGGTAGAATAAAAAAATGGTCGAGACTCGGAGCTCTTCAGCTGACAACGATGATCCGCTGCATTCATTTGCATCCCGCTTGCAAGATTTAAGGGCTTCTTGCGGAAACCCATCGATCCGCCTACTTGAGAAGCTCACAAAAGATATGAATTCTCCCTATAGAAGATCCACCATCCAGGACAAGCTTTCCGGAAAATCGAAGCCCGATTGGATCTTTGTCAAAACATTTGTCCGGGCATGCCATAAGAATGCAGGGAAGAAAGGCGAGCCGAATCTGGGAAACTGGAGGAGATTACATCTCTCCATGGCCAGAAAACTGGCAAATCAGGAGAATGAAGGCATTCGTAGTAGGATTTTGTGTGATCTAGAAGAGGCTCTCTCGGCAAAATCCCGGGAGGACATCCTGCGGATAATGCGTGCGGCGGGCGTTAGAGACACGGACGGGCTGGTGCCGAGCCCCAACGAATTGATCGCGAGAGTGACCACTCTACAACAGATGGTCCGTCTGATTGATGCGTGTATCACCCCACATGACAGCAACCGAGCGCACGAGGATGCAGTCCCTGAGACTTCGGCTCAGGCCGGTGGGATGGTGAGTCCTATGGTGGTTTTTCGGAGTACTGGAGAGCGTGCACTGGTCACTCTTCCCCTCGACATGGATGTTCGGGCTGCGGCCAGACACATCGTTGGAGAAATTTTCCTCCGCGAGCTCCCGCAGCCTCGACGTTTGGCCTATGTGCACAATACTGTGGAGTGGGTTCTTGTACATGAGGGCAGAAGCTATGAAAATGGAACGCTCCGCGATGCAGGAATCGGCGACAATAGCGAGATTAGCGTTCGGAGTTATCTAGGATATCAATTTTACCATGACGCCAGCCAGGCGATGGCAATCTGGGATGCGTTGGATAATCTCTATGAATCTTCTCCAGAGCATGCTCTTGGGTACGATGTAGTCGCCACTCTTGTAGAGAGAATGGGTCGTGGTGGCGACGACCTGGAAAATTTGACACCCAGGCGGAGTTCCTCACTTGGTATTCTGGGCCTCTCCGATGAGTCAAATCCGCTACCGGGAAAGGGCGGCAATATGGGAGAATAACGCATCCTTCCGGGCCCTTCTGCCGCGCTGCGCCTGTCCGAGATTTGTCCGAGCATCGTCCGGAACTGCTGCCGGACAGCGTCTCACTGGGTCATTGTCAGTCACGGGTCGACAACTCACGACTTCACAAGATCCTCAGAAGGGCACAAGAATCCATGGCCAGTAACGGGGCACTTGAAGTTCAGCAGAGCAACGAAGCAGGATCTGCAATTCCAGTGACAGGACTCATCACCCGAGTTCTGCGGCACCCCTTCACACGCGCAACCCTGCGTCAAGCCGTCATTAGCGTCGCCAAAACTCTGGGCCCCATCGCACTCGCTGTCACGGAGTGGTGGCTGCATGCCCACTGAGCTGATCTAACCAGCGTTGCGCCTGCCGAAAAGCTCATCCACCCTGGTCATGGCTGGTGATCAAGGTGCGGGGTCTCGGGCGCGGGGTGCTCGAAATGGTGTCCTGGTATGACTCTTGGCCGCCCGGCATGATGCGGGCAGCCGAAGCCCCGAAAACCGTTAAGGCCCGTTTCCCGCAACGGGAGCCAGCCAGGCCGTTTCCTTCGGATCATCTGATCGTTGGACCGGTTGTGTCGTTAACGGATGCGCAGTGGGCGCGGATTGAGCCGTTGTTGCCGGATCGGACGCCTCGGCGGGGTGGTCGGTGGCGTGATCACCGGCAGGTGTCGGATGCGATCGCGTGGAAGTTCCGGACCGGTTCGCCGTGGATGGACATGCCCGCCGAGTTCGGCTCGTGGAAGGGCGCCCACAACCGGCTGCGGATGTGGGCCGTTGACGGCACCTGGGCGAAGGTGTTCACCGCGCTGCTGGCCCAGGCTGACGCCGAGGGCGATCTCGACTGGATCGTCTCGGTCGACTCCACGATCGTGCGCGTGCACCAGCACGCCGCCGGGGCCCGTCAAAAGGGGCTCCGGCCGGCGAGCCGCACGACCATGCCCTCGGACGGTCCCGCGGCGGGCTGACCACGAAGGTTCACCTCGCCGCCGACAGCCGCTGCCGGCCTCTCGCCTACGCCTCACCCCCGGCCAGGCCGGTGACGCACCCGCGTTCACGCAGGTCATGGACCGCCTGCGGGTACCCCGTCCTGTCGGCCGCCCGCGCATCACGCCGGACGTGGTACTCGCCGACAAGGCGTACTCCTCCCGCGCGATCCGCACCCACCTGCGCAGACGCGGCATCCGCGCGGTGATACCGCAGCCCGCCGACCAAGCCGCCCACCGCAAACGCCGCGGTAGATACGGTGGTCGGCCGCCCGCCTTCGACCGCGAGGCCTACAAGCAGCGCAACACCGTCGAACGCTGCATCAACAAGATCAAGCAATGGCGCGGCCTGGCCACCCGCTACGACAAGACCGCCACCATCTACCTCGCCGGACTCCACATCGCAGCCATCTTCATCTGGTCCGCACGATGATCCGAAGGAAACGGCCTAGGCCACCACATAGGGAGTCGGCGGCAACGGCCGCAGGGCAACGTGGTCCCGGCACTACCTCTGTCCGATGACCTCGCCGTGGGTGCCGTACACCTCCGCCCGCCGCAGAAGCATCCAGGCCGAGAAGGCGGCGTTCGTCTCGTCGATCGAGAAGAAAGCCCGTCCAGCCAGCCCATGGTCGCGGACGATCAGGACTTGCCGTTCGCCCCGGCTTTTGCCCTGAGGCCGGTAGGCGCCAGGACGTCGAAGTCGCAGTGCCCGGCGAACGCGACGGCTTCCGGGTGCAGCAGCACCGCCTCGCCCGGCGCGACGTGCCGAAGCACGACAGTCTTGGTGCGGTCGTAGACGATCGTCTTGGCACCCCTCAATAATGCGGGTCTCGATGCAAACCCGGGAAACCCGCTGGGGCTTCACGTAGGCATCCGGCAGGATGTCGGACGTGATCCTGAAGTATCCCTGCGTGTGCTGCGGCCACCTGACGATGAACAACGAGCCCGGCTCATATCAGATCTGCCCGGTCTGCTCTTGGGAGGACGACGTCGTCCAACTGCGCTGGCCGGACTACTCAGGTGGCGCCAACCGGCCTTCGCTGACCGAGGCCCAGCAGAACTTCCAGAACTACGGAGCATGCGACGAGCGATCCACGGAACACGTCAGGAGTCCCGAAGACGACGAGCCGCTGGACCCGAACTGGCGCCCCATCGATACCGACCGCGACCACTTCGAGCCCAAGGCCGTGCAACTGGCCCCCTGGCCTGACGACCGCACAGTCCTTTACTGGTGGCGATATCGGAGCACCGGATTCTGGCGTCCCGCCCAGTGACATCGTCACCCAACCTGTTCGTCGAGTCGGTGGAGGAGTCCGTCGAATCTTTGCTCGCGTGCGACCTGCCCCCTTGACCGCTGCATCGTTTCACCGTCCTGCGCGAGGCCCGCCTCATCCGCACCCTCCACGACCCCAACACCGCACTGCACTATCCCACCCCACTCGGCACGGCACTCCTCAGCACCCGCACCACAACCGGCCAGCCCGGCCACGACACCACACTTTCAGTCGGCCAACGAACACACACGGCCAGCCCGGTAGGACCCCCAAGAAGCCCCGGAGGCGGCGCCGGGCCGCAATTACCCGTCGGCCCGGCGCGAACAACCTCGATCAGCAGCAATAGTTGGCAGGCGTGACCTCAACCGTCGACACAGCGACAGTCGATGCAGGCGCGGGTGAGGCCAAAGCCATTGCCAGAACGGCACTGAAGACAACAGCAGCCGCAAAAAGAACAAAAAACTTGCATACGTTCATTCTTCCAACCCCCGTTAGAGATGGTTCACGAAATGGTCGATGGCGGCGTCTGGCCGCCACAGGTACGGAGGCCGGCAGGTCACCAACCCTCGGCACCCCACTGGGTTGCTTGTGTCATCAGATTCAGGGGCCACGGCATTGGTTATCAGGTCCCGCCCGCCAGGCTGAACAAATGACCGCCGCCTCGTTCACGGAGGTTGGGCCCTGACCCCGGATGTTGGACACGGGATTATGTGGCTTGGGCGAATTTAGTTGATCTTGTGTTGAGCGCGTTCTCGTAGGCGATGGGGCTGCGGTGCCCGTGGCGGATGTGGCGGCGGACGGTGCTGCAGCGGTGCAGCCAGTGGACAGTTCCAGACCGGCTTCGCCCTCACTGGACCAGCCCTTCCGGCCCTGGAGCGTCTCCCGTTTCGTGGTCGCGTTCCAGTTCTCCGCCGCGGCGTTGTCCGCGCTCGAGCCGATGGCCCCCTGGACTGGATGACGCCGGCTGGCTGCAGGCGGTGGTGAAGGCCCGGTTGCTGTATTGGGCCCCGTGGTCGGTGTGCATCACCGCGCCAGCCAGGCTGCCCCTGGCCTGCTTGGCCGCATGTAGGGCATCGACGACCAGGTCCGCGCGCATGTGGTCGGCGATCGTCCAGCCCGCGAGCCGGCGTGAGGCACGGTCGATGATCGTGGCCAGGTAGCAGACTTTCCGCCGCCGACCGGCAGACAGGTGATGTCGCCGACGTACTTGGTGTTCACCTGCGGCGCGGTGAAATCAACGGCTGAGAAGGTCTGGCGCCTTCACCGCGTGAGGGTCAGTGATGGTGGTCCGCCGGGGGCGTCACAGCCGCAACCCGGCGAGACTCGATCGCCATCACCCGGGACCCCATCGCCTCCCCTCCGGAACAGCGCCACCGCGTCGCCCACCCAGCCCGGCGATCCGGCCGGAAGGCGAAAACGCCGGCAACTATCCCGTCCGCCGCCTGGCCGCCTTCTTCGCCGGACGCCTCTTTCCCTGCTGCGTCCATGCTGGCCTGGAGCGCCTGCATGAGGTCCGCGACACCGGTAGACAGCAACTGCGGAACGGACGTACAAGTCAGTAATTCACTCCTGCGGCAGGTCGTCGCAAGTAGCTGGTTTCGGCGAGGGGTGCCCGGGGGACGCCAAGTACTTGTTGTAGGAGCTTTTCCATGTTCCACTACTGACATAGTGCTGTATCGAGCTGCACACGGAGCGCCGTAGCGTGGCGTCGCCATGCCGAATTCCGACACCATACTGCTCGGTCTTACCGAACGGCTCCTTGAGCATGCGTAGTTCCGGATACTGGCGGGCGAACCCGGCGAGAGCGAATTCACCACCGGCCACCGCGTCCACCTTGCCGTTCAACAGATCACCCACGCACTCTTTGTAACTGTTGCGCTGCACTATTTTAATCTCTGGAAACAGGTGATGCAGCTGTTCCTGGCTTGATGAATACGACGCCGTGCAGGCGAACTGGCCGTCGAGGTCCTTCGGGGTGCTGGCCTCATTGTCGTGGCGCAGGAGGAGATTCTGTCTGCCTACATAGTACGGTCCGGCGAAGTCCACCATACCCTTCCGTCTGCCAGTTATGGCGAAGCTGTCAATGACGAGATCCACTTTCTTTTCCCTCAGGGAGATATTTCGATCCTCCGGCCTCACAGGTATATACTCGACCTTTTTACCGAGGTCCTTCGCGATATACCGAGCAAGATCTACCTCGAAGCCCTCTGGATCAGCATATGCCCGTTGCTGCACGCTCAGCCCCGGCTGATCTACACTGACCCCGATAAACAGTATGCCCCCGGCCCTCTCTGGGGCTGGCGATGTGTCATTGTGCTGGCTAACGTATATAACTCGAGTGACTCCGGTCAGCAGGAGCAAAAAGCACAGTGCAGCTGCTGGCAGTCCTACCAACTTCCGCCGCCGTCGGACAGCTTGGGTGCTAACGTCCAGGAACTCACGTTCCAAGGGCATGAGATGGATGTGGCGGGTTGGGTCGCTGGCCCAGTCGCGGGCGAGACCAAGGCGGGTCCCACGATACAACTTAGCGGGATTCTGGTCTTGCCGACTCCAAGCGTCGGTGGCCTCGGCAAGCTGTTGATGGATATGTAGTCCAGATCGGTCTCTGTCGATCCACTCGCGTAGCCGTGGCCAGGCGTGCAGCAGTGCCTCGTGGGGGATCTCGACGGTTTCGGTCTCAAGGGTGACCAGCCCGGCGCGAACCAATGTTTGCAGGACCGAGGCTGCGGTGTCCAAATCTTCCAGGCCTTTGAATAGGCGGGTACGGCTGGTTCGGCGGCGGGTATCCTGTGTGCCCACGCCGACATGGACTAAGCGCAGCAGCAGTGATCGAGCTATCTGCTGTTCGGTGGAGGTAAAATCGCTGCAGGTGTTTTCTGCGGTTGTCTCGACCGCATTCCGGATACCGCCTGCGGCCACATAACCGGCCACGGTCAGAGTGCGGTCCTCGCGGTATTGGAAAGTGGCCCGCAAGGCATGGGAGAGTAGCGGCAGCGCCCCTGGGTCGTGATCCTGTGCTTCGCGGTCGGCACCGAGATCACGCAGCACAACGTCGACCAGCCCTGGCTGCAGGGCCAGTTCGGTGAGCCGGGCGGGCCGTTCGATGGCCTCACGCAGTTCGGAGGCGCTCATCGGTCCGATGAACAGCGAGGTGTTCAGGCCATGCCGCAGTTCGGGAAAGGCCGCGCAGTGGCCATGGAAGTCCGAACGCAGGCTCAAGATCACCAGTGCTGGCGGCTCACCGCCGTCGCCACTGGCGGCAGCGCACAGAGCGCTGATGAACGCCTGTCGCTCCATGGCGTCAGCGCACTGAGTGAAGGTCTCTTCGAACTGGTCCACCATCAATACCAGCCGCGATCCGGTGATCGCGGCTTGGCCAGCTCGGGCCTGCAGCATCTCGCGAACGGTGATGACCAGCCAGTGCGGGTCGTCGGCCAGTTTCTCGCGCAGCGATGTACGCGATGTGCCGCTCATCCGGGCCAGGCGGGTGGCCAACTCTGTCAACGGGTGTTCGGTCGGAGTGAGCAGCAGATGCGGCCATGTCTTGGACCCAGGCACCGGCATATCACCCTTGGCTAGAGCGGACAGTAGGCCCGCGCCCAGCAGGGAGGATTTACCCGACCCGGAAGGGCCCACGATGACCAGCGGGTCGGTTGCGTCCATACGCCCGGCCAGTTTCTCAGCCAGCTCGGCTGTCAACCGGTCCCGGCCAAAAAACCACTGGGCCTGTCCGGGGCCGAACGCGGCCAGACCCGGGTAGGGGCACGTCCGCGGTACCGCATCGTCTGGAACTGGCGTCGGCACGGGCAAGACAGACGATAAGGGTGTCGGCCGGTAGGCAGGGTTCGGGCACAGCACCAAATCGTCGATCCAGGCGCTGGCGTGGTGGCGGGGGCGTGGGAAGCCCCGCGCGGGCAGCGTACGGTCGAGGTACCGGTATACCTGCCGTAGCGTCAGCTGCTGGGAGCCTTCCGGATCCCCTTCGGCGAGTAGACGGATCAACTCACCGGTAAACGCGGTATGTGGGGCACCTGGCGTGGCTAGCGCCAGCTCGTCCCTGGCTGCCGCTGCCAGGACGTACCCGCCGTGGACCCGGGCCAAGTCCGCCCCCTGCCCCTCAGCGTCACCCAGGCCTGATGCAGGGACCGGGCCATCGACCGGGGTCTGATGGAGTCGGGCGAAGAGGTGAAGTACCACTTCCTGCCGACCGGTGAAGTGCTGGGCGCCGCGTGCGGCAAAGGCGGCCAGGTGCTGCTGAACGGGGAGCGACTGACACCGTCGTGGGCCGAACAGCTACGCAGGGAGCTGCCCAACCTGGCCCCGATGGTGACCTTCTACGAGAGCAACCAACTCGTCGGCCGGGGCCTGGACGGCGCACCGGAGGACGGCGTGGTCATGCTGGAGCCGCCCGGTCAACCGGGCCACGATGGACCGGCAGCAGGCAGCCGTCCGGGAGCTGATCCGCGCGGGGAAGGTCTCCGACGGGTGCGTACTGATGGTCATTCCATCCCAATGCGACGTCCTGGTTGCCGTCGGCGGACGAAACGGAGAGCTGTACGCCAACGTCCGGGCCCTCACCAACGGGTGGGCGGCGGACCTACGCACGCAGCTGCCGGAACTCGCCTCCGACATCGACAGGCTCCACGCTATGCGAGCCAAATGGCTCGACGGCCCGCCGGCGGACCGGTCGTTCGAGCTGACCGGCTGCGCGGACCCGAACTGCCAAGGGCTTCAATGAACTGGGCCGCTGCAAAGCCCCCGAAAAGGTCACCTCGGCGGAGATCGGCGACGCCGGCATTCTTGGGGCGATGACGGGGATCGAGGCCGCGGCGGCGGTGTACCTGTTTCACATGGGCGAAGCAGCGGGGGCCGCGCCCGTGAACGCATTCTGGGATCCGAACACTCCGAGCGTAGAGGCCGACGGCGAAGAGACTGTTGCCGGTCCCGGTGGAGGCGCCGCACTGGAGCACCTGGCCGAAGCGCCCGGTCCCAGGAGACTGCAGGACCGGGCGCTTCTGTATTCCTAGGCAGGTGGCCTAGTGACGTGGGTTCCCGTCTGGGGCGCTCAGCCGTGTCAGGTAGCTGTCAGCCCGGTGCGGGGTTCAGCCGTCAACGCTGAAATGGGTTTCCGAGTAGCAGGTGGACTCGATCGGGTTTCCGGGGCCGTCCACGAGGCACACCTTGAGGCCGACGCTGTCGCCCGGCGCAACGTTGCCGTTGGAGAACGGGTCCCAGACAACGGGGGCGCCGGCCAAGCCGTTGCCGTTGTACTTGTCGCCCAGGTAGGTGCCGTTCTGCCAGGCGTATGCCTCGACGCCGTGGCCGTCGGAGCAGAAGTCGTGGACGACGATGTAGTCGTCGTTGTCCCCGCCGCCAGACGCCCCGGCGCCGTAGTCCACATACTCCGCCACGCCACAACCGGGGCCGTCATTGGTGGAGATAGCGAAGCCGTCGTCGGTTGAGGCGACAGCCGGGCCAGCCGCGAGCACCCCCACGCTCACTGCGGCTGCTGCCGCGACCAGCAACCTCGCTGCGATCTTCCTGCTCATGTGATTCCTTTCATCGTTCTCGGAGAAGGACACGGACTGCCGGTCAGGTACGGCCCCGCCTGGCCTGACCGAAGGCTGCTCCAGCAGCACTGGCATAGCGACCGATCACACCAGCCGGACACCACAGCTCATGCCGGAGCGAGAGGCACGAGCACCGGGCCGGGTTGTTACGTCACCTAGTCCAGCGGTCGCGGCATTTGAATATCGGGCCCCTCCCACCAGGCTGAACAAAGGAAACGGGTCCCCCGAACAGCCCACGATCAGAACCTTCGAGGCCGGATCCCCCGCCTTGTCACCCGCAAGAGGCGGTCCCTAATCTGATCGCCAGTCAGCTTCCGCCTCAAGGCGGAGAGGGAGGGGAACAACCAATGCGAGGACGTCCTGAGAGTCCGCTCGACCCGAACGAGGGGCCGATACAGCGGCTGGCGTTCGAGATGCGCAAGCTACGAGAGGAAGCGGGACGTCCTTCCTACCGCGAGATGGCCCGGCGTACCGGTCTCGGGGCGAGCACCTTGTCCCAGGCCGCGGCCGGCGAACGGCTGGTGACCTTGGCGGTGGTCCTCGCCTACGTCCAAGCCTGTGGCGGGGATACGGAGGAATGGGAGCGGCGGTGGCGTCGGGCATCTGAAGAGGAAGCCGTACGACGCATGCCGGAGGAAGATGCCGCGCCTCCCTATCGGGGTCTGCAGCGGTTCGAACCGGGTGATCAGGGCCTGTTCTTCGGCCGGGAGGAGATCACCGCCCGCTTGGCCGCGCACGTGCGCGCACACCGGTTGGTCGCGGTGGTGGGGGCGTCGGGAAGTGGGAAATCCTCGCTGCTGCGTGCTGGACTGATCCCCGCTCTCCAGGCACCAGATGGGCCGGATCTGCGGGCGGCTGCGCTTCGCATCCTGACGCCGGGGCCGTATCCACTCTCTGCTCATGCGGCGAAGCTGGAACCGGTCCAGGCTGAGGGTGACACGGTGGTCGTCATCGACCAGTTCGAAGAACTGTTCACCTTGTGCACGAACCCCGCCGAACAGACCGCCTTCCTCAACCAGGTAGTGGCCGCGGTGAAGCCGGGCAGCCGACTGCGGGTGGTGATGGCCGTGCGGGCCGACTTCTTCGCCCGGTGCACCGAACACCACCGTCTGGCCGAAGCCTTGCGGGACACCACGCTCGTGGTCGGCCCCATGGGCCCGGCGGAACTGCGCGAGGCCATCATCAGGCCAGCAGCTGCGACTGGCCTGGTCGTGGAACGCGGCCTCACCGCCCGGATCGTGCAGGAAGTGGCTGAGGAGCCCGGCGGGCTACCTCTGATGTCCCACACCCTGCTGGAAACGTGGCGCCGTCGCCGTGGCCGCGCCCTCACCGAGGAGATGTACGAGGCTGCCGGTGGCCTCCACGGCTCCATCGCACGGACCGCCGAAGACCTCTACACCCGTCTCTCTCCGCTCCAGGCCGACACCGCACGCAGGATCCTCCTGCGACTCGTCGCCCCTGGAGACGGTACCCCCGATACCCGCCGGCCCACCCATCGCAACGAACTCGACGCCACCGGCACCGGTGTTCCCGGCACCGCGAACGTCCTCGATCAGCTGGTCAAAGCCAGACTGATCACCCTCGACGGCGAGACCGTCGACCTCGCCCACGAAGCCCTCATCACCGCTTGGCCCCGCTACCACGCCTGGATCGGGCACGCCCGCGAACGCCTGCGGACCCACCGCCAGCTCACCGAAGCCGCGCATACCTGGCACAGCCTCGACCTAGACCCAGGAGCCCTCTACCGCGGCACCCGCCTCGCCACCGCCGAAGACACCTTCACCCCCGAACACCACACCGACCTCAACGCCCTGGAACACGCCTTCCTCACAGCGAGCACGACCGCACGCGACCACGCCACACGAGTCGCGGCCCGCACCACACGACGGCTTCGCTCCCTCACCATCACCCTGTCCGCGCTCCTCGCACTCGCCATCACCACCAGCCTCATCGCCTGGAACCAGACCCACACCAGCGAACAAGCCCGACACAAAGCCATCGCCGCACAACAAGTCGCTCTCTCCCGACAACTCGCCACCCAATCCACCGCTCTCATCAGGACGGAACCCGATACGGCATCGCTATTGGCCATCCAGGCGTACCGCAGCAGCCCGACAACCGAGGCCACTGACAGTCTCTACGTCGCCGCCTCACTACCCCTGAAGCGCCGCCTCGCCAAAGGTCTCGGACCTGTTTCCTCATTAACGTTCAGCCAAGACGGGCGCCAGTTAGCAACTGGCAGTTTCGACGGCACGGTGCTCGTATGGGCAACCGCTGAAGGCCGACCCCCGACCATTCTGTCCAGCCGGAGCAGTGACCGCCCTACCTTGCTCAAGCAATATAGTGCTGCCCCCTTGGCATTTGGCATGAATGGTGCCGCCTCCTTGATGTTCGACGCGAATGGACACCATCTTGTCGTCAGTCGTTGGAGTGGCGAAGTCGAGTCGTGGAACCTAGCGACGCGCCGGTTTCGAACCGTATCCACAGGCATCTCTGGAGCCGCTGCGTCCGTGCTCAGTCCAGACAGGCGCACGGTAGCTACCTACGACAATGACGGCAAGGTACGACTGTGGGACGTGGAGCACAGCGGCCTTCGCAACAGTCTCGCAGTGACGGGACACATTCGCGCCATGGCGTTCAGTGCGGACGGACGCAGTCTAGCTGTCGGCGGAGACACTGGCGTGCGACTGTGGGACGTGGCCACAGGTCATTCGCGGGGTAAGTTGGTCGGCGATGACGGCGCTGTGGCTAGTTTGGCATTCAGCCGGGACGGTCGAAAGATTGCTGCCGGCGACAGCCGTACAGTACGACTCTGGGATGCGGCGAGCGGCCATGCGGAGGCTGCCTTTACCGGCCACACCGGCACCATTACCTCGCTCGCCTTCAGTCCTGATGGACGAACTCTCGCCACCGGAAGCAACGACAGCACCGTACGACTCTGGAATGCAGCGAACGGCCGAACCAACGCCACATTCATCGGCCACGCCGACGCTATTACCTCGCTCGCCTTTAGCCCTGATGGACGAACTCTCGCTACCGGAAGCAACGACAGCACCGTACGACTCTGGGATGCGGCCGCTGGCACCGCCAGAGTTGTACTTAGCCATGCCGACGGCCAGTCAGGAATCGCCTTCAGCCCCCACGGACATCTACTGGCCGCTGCAGGCAGTGACGGCACAGTCCAACTATGGAACACCTCCACAGGAAAAGCAGTCACCACCCTTGCAAGCTACTTCAGGGACAACGGCATCAAAGTATCCTCACTAGCCTTCAGTCCCGACGGACGAACCCTCGCGGTCAGCAGCAGGGGCACAACGACACTGTGGGATGCGGCCGCTGGCACCGCCAGAGTTGTACTTAGCCATGCCGACGGCCAGTCAGGAATCGCCTTCAGCCCCCACGGACATCTACTGGCCGCTGCAGGCAGTGACGGCACAGTCCAACTATGGAACACCTCCACAGGAAAAGCAGTCACCACCCTTGCAAGCTACTTCAGGGACAACGGCATCAAAGTATCCTCACTAGCCTTCAGTCCCGACGGGCGAACCCTCGCGGTCAGCAGCAGGGGAGGGGAAGTGGACCTGTGGGATATCGCTGCCAGCCGAATGGACATCGTCATGGGCGTTGCGATGGCGTCTACTTCGCCGGTCACCAACACTCGCCATCCGGTATCCGTGGCCTTCAGTCCAAATGGGAACATTATCGCTACCAGCGGAACTAACGGATCAGCGCAACTGCGGGATGCCACAGGCCACATTCGCGTCACTCTTAATGCCAGCACGGCCCCCGTCACCTGGATAACTTTCAGCCCAGACGGGCGCACTATCGCCACCAGCACGGCAAACGGCAAAATACAGCTTTGGGACGTTACCACCGGCCATCTCCGAATCACTCTTGATGCCAGCGCAGCCCTTGTTACTTGGGTGGGCTTCAGCCCCGACGGGCACACCATCGCCATCAGCACGATTGACGCCGAAATACAGTTGTGGAACGCACTACCGAGCCCCGCCGCAGCAGCAGAAAAGATCTGTCGCACGCTCCGGCGTGATTTCACCCCGCAAGAACGCTCACTATATCTTGCGGGCCAATCACAGCAACCTGTCTGTTCGACAGCACATTAGAATAGAGCAACCGTTTGAATCTTACTTGTGCCGCGTGACCCGGGCATCGAGATGGTGCTCAACGGCGTACGGATGCCGAGAATGAACGCGATCATGGAACACTGGGTGCAGATATCACCCTGCCGAAAACCTCATCCGTCCTGGTGGGAGCTCTTGTGAAGGTGCGCGAAGTCGGGGGCTTGGGCATTCGGAATGGGCCTCTCGTACGGCTTGTGACCGCCCGGCGTGATGGTCGGTCGTGCTGTTGCGACTGATCTACCCGACCGTGACGAACGCGTTCGCCCTGCTGCGCCTGCTGCCGATGAGCGACCGGGACAAGGATGTGGAGATCTTGGCCTTAGGCCATCAGATCACGGTACTGGAACAGCAACTCGGTCAGGAGAGAGTGCGGTTCGCCCCATACGATCGGGCTTTCCTAGCGGCGTTGCTGCACCGGTTTCCGGTAGAGGTGCTGCGCCTGGTCCGGTTGCTTGTGCGGCCGGTCACGGTGCTGCGCTGGCATCGTGACCTGATCGCACGCCGCCACGCTGGCACTTCCCGACCCAAGCACCCGGGAAGACCACGGACCGTGCACTCCATCCACGCCCCTGGTCTTCCGCCTCGCCCGGGAGAACCCCGCTGGGACTATCGCCGTATCCACAGCGAACTCCTCGTCCTCGGGATCCAGGTGGCCGCGTCTACCATCGGGGAGATTCCCAAGGACGCTGGCACCGATCCGGCGCCCGAGCGGGCCTCCAGCACCTGACCCGACTTCCTGCACTCGCAGGCCGATGCCCGCAACACCGTCCGCCGCCTCGCGAATGCGGCCACCGTGGAGGAGCTCCTGGTCAGACGGTGGACCGGGCTTGAACGGCATCCTCGATCCCTACAGGCCCTACCTGCATCAACGGTGGGCGGAGGGCTGACCGTCGCCCACCGCCTGTTCGAGGAAGTTCGAGAGCGCGGCTATCCCGGTGGCGAGAGCGTCGTGAAGAAGTACGTGCAGCGGCTCCGCGAAGCCTTCCCGCACAACGATCCGCCCCGCAAAGCGCCGTCCGTGCGGGACGTGACCAGCTGGATCACCCGCCGCCCAGACCGCCTCACCGACGACCAGGCCCAGCAGCTCAAGCAGATTCTCGCCCGCTGGCCCCACCCTCGGCAGAACCACCGAACACATTCGCCTCTTCACCGAGTTGATGAGCGACCGCCAGGGCCGGGACCTCGGTCAGTGGACAGAGCGCGTGCCAGCGCAGTGAGAGATCACACGGACGATATCAATGCCGCCCGGTCTGATGGCGACGCGCTCTCCACGGACAACTCCCCCCTACGCCACGATCAACCGGAAGATCCCCCGTCAGCCAACATGCCAGCGCTACACAGGCGATTGGGTGGTTGCCCCGGGAGGTACAGCGACCGTTCCTGCGCGGTGAAGCCTCGGTGAACAGCCTCACAGATTTTGTTGATGGCTCCGGTCTGGTCGGGTGGGGCTACATCCCACAGGCGCACCGTGTCATCGGAGTGATGGTGGTCGGCGCTTGTGGTGGCCAGGGTGCGTCCGTCTGGACTGAATGCTACCGACCTGACGATGTCGGGGGTGGCCAGGGAAGCCTGAGGTTGGCCGGTGTCTGTATCCCACAACCGCACCGTGCCGTCAGCACTACCAGTGGCCAGGGTGCGGCCGTCCGGGCTGAACGCCACTGCGGCCACGGTGTTGGTGTGGCCAACCAAGGTGACCCGAGGTTGGCCAGTGTCTGTATCCCACAACCGCACCTCGTTGCCTGCGCTGGTGATGGCCAGGGTGCGGCCGTCCGGGCTGAACGCCACTGCGGCCACGGTGTTGGTGTGGCCAACCAAGGTGACCCGAGGTTGGCCGGTGTCTGTATCCCACAACCGCACCGTGCCGTCAGCACCGCAGGTGGCCAGAGTGTGACCGTCCGGGCTGAGCTCAACCGACGCAACCCAGTCGGTTCGTCCGGGGAGCGTGGTACGGGGCTGGCCAGTGGCCGTATCCCACAACCGCACCGTACGGCCTTCGCTCGTGGAAGCCACAGTACGTCCGTCCGGGCTGAACGTCACCCCCACGGAGGTTGTGTGGCCGGCCAGGGTGGTCCGGTAGTGGCCAGCGATCGTATCCCACAGTCGCACTGTGCCATCGTTGCTTCCGGCAGCCAGAGTGTGCTCGTTGGGAATGAACGCCACCGACATCACGACGCCAGGGGTGGTGAGGGTGGTCAGCGTACGGCCGGTGGTCGTGTCCCACAGCCGCACCCTTTGGTCCTCGCTGCCGGTGGCCAGGATACGCCCGTCGGGTCCGAACGCCATCGATCTGACGACGCTAAGGTGACTCAGGGTAATGCGGGGCCGGATAGGGCCGACCTCCCATAGTCTCACCATGCCGTCGTTGCTTCCGGTGGCCAGGGTGTGTCCGTCCGGGCTGAACGCGATCGACACCACCCAGTCGGTGCGTCCGGGGAGCGTGATGCGGGGTTGGCCGGTGGCCGTATCCCACAACCGCACCGTGCGGTCTTCGCTCGTGGAAGCCAGGGTACGTCCGTCCGGGCTGAACGCCACCGAACTGATGACATCGGTGTGACCTGTGAGGGTGATGCGGAGTTGGCCGGTGGCCGTATCCCACAGCCGTACCGTGCCGTCGAGGCTGCCGGTGGCCACGATGTGCCGATCCGGGCTGAACGCCACCGACGTCAGGTCGCCACTGGTGTCGGCGAGGGTGGTGCGGAGTTGGCCGGTCGCCACATCCCAAAGCCGCACGGTGCCCCGCCCACTTGTGGTGGCCACGGTGCGTCCGTCCGGGCTGAAGGCCGCCGACACGACAGCGTCAGGAGTGGCGAAGCTGCTCCGAGGCCGACCTGTGGGCTCATCCCATAGCCGCACCGCGCCGTCAGCGCCACACGTGGCCAGGGTGCGGCCATCCGGGCTGAACGCCACCGACGCCACGCTGTCCTTATGGCCGTTAGTGCTCTTTCCGGTACGGCCGTTGGGCAAGCTCCATAGCCGCAGCGTGCGACCGGTGGCCGTATCCCATAGCCGCACTGTGTGGTCGTCGCTTGTCGTAGCCAGGGTACGTCCGTCCGGGCTGAAAGCCGCTGACACCACACTGGCCTTGTGACCGATGAGGGTGGCCAGGGGCTGATCTGTGGCCATATCCCATAGCCGCACTGTGTGGTCGTCGCTTGTCGTAGCCAGGGTACGTCCGTCCGGGCTGAAAGCCGCTGACACCACACTGGCCTTGTGACCGACCAGGCGGCGCTTAAGGGGGGAGGCTGCGGCGGTGTAGAGGCTGGCCGTAGCCTCGATGGTGGGACTGGTCCGGTAAGCCTGAACAGCCAGCAACGACGCCAACTCTGGGTCTGTGCCCATCAAACCGACCGACTGAGCGGCAAGTTGGCGAGACAGTGCCACCTGCCGGGCAGCTTCGGCAACGTGGCGCTGCTGCTCGGCAACGTGCCGCTGCTGTTCACCTATGCGGCCCTGGTTCCAGGCGATCAGCCCTGCGGTCACAGCAAGGACCAGCAGAGCAGAAAGGGTTGCGGTTAGCGTACGCAGGCGCCGTGTGGTGCGAGCGGCGGCACGCCTGTCGTGGTCGTGTGCCGCGATGCTGGCGTTGAGAAAGTCGGTCTCCAACGGAGTGAGGCTACTGTGAGCTTCGGCGTCGAAGGCATCGCGACCCGCAGCGAGGCGAGTGCCGCGATACAGGGCGCCCGGGTCGCGGTCGAGGTCATCCCAGGCGCGGGCGGCTTCGGTCAACCGACGGTGCAGGCGCAGGCGATCACGATCTTCCTCGATCCAGGCGCGGTAGCGGGGCCAGGCGGTGATCAAGGCTTCGTGGGCAAGGTCGGCACGGTCGCCATCGAGGGTCAAAAGCCGCGCATGGACGAGCCTTTCGAGGACGCAAACAACCTCAGGGGAATTGGCGTCAAGCTCGGCGTAGTCGGCAGGGTGGCGGGTGTCCTGCACTCCATCACCAGGAGTAATCAACCGTAGCAGGATCCGCCGGGCAGCTTCCGCCTCGGAAGGGGATAACTGGGCGTAAAGGCCCTCGGCAGTTCTGGCGATGGCTCCGTGGATCCCGCCTGCGGCGAGGTACATCTGCTCGGTAAGAGTGCGACCACGCCGTCGGCGCCATGTTTCCAGCAGTGCGTGGGACATCAACGGGAGTCCACCGGGTTCCTCTGCTACCTCCCGCACGATCCTGGCCGTCAGGGAACGTTCCACTACCAGGCCGACGGCGGCTGCCGGTCTGACGATCGCCTCGCGTAGTTCGGTCGGGCCCATGGGTCCGACCACGAGCGTGGCCCGCCGCAATGCTTCGGCGAGCAGGTGGTGCTCGGCGCAGCGAGCGAAGAAGTCAGCCCTCACCGCGATCACCACCCGCAGTCGGCTATCCGGAGCTGTGGCGGTCAGCATGAGGTCGAGGAACGCTGTGCGCTCAGCTATGTCCATGCATAAGGTGAAAAGTTCTTCGAATTGGTCGATAACAACTATAGTCTCGCCCCCTACCGGCTCCGGCTCCAGCTTGGCGGTGTGGGAAAGGATCGGGTGCCGCCCCGGCGTGAGGATGCGGAGGGCTGCTGGCCTGGGACCTGGTGCTTCTTCAGTCCGGAGCCTGGGTATCAGTCCGGCTCGCAGCAGGGAAGACTTGCCGCTGCCCGATGCTCCCACCACCGCGACCAGTCGGTGCGCCCACACGTGGGCGGCCAGTTGAGCGGTGAGATCGTCCCGGCCGAAGAACAGATCCCGGTCACCTGGTTCGAACCGCTCAAGGCCCCTGTAGGGCGGCTCGGCCCTCTCATCCAGCGGACGCTGAGCGGCTTCCTCTTTGGCGGTGTGGTGCCAGCGCCGCTCCCACTCCTGCGTATCCCCGCCGCAGGCCTGCGCATAGGCGAGGACGACCGGCAGGGACACCAGCCGTCCGCCGGCTGCCGCCTGGGACAAGGTGCTCGATCCGAAGCCCGTCAGCCGGGCCATCTCCCGGTAGGAGGGACGGCCTGCCCCCTCACGTAACTTCCGCAGCCCGTACGCCAGACGCTGAACCGGCCCGTCGTCCGGGTCCAGCGAACTCTCAGGACGCCCTCGCATCGGGCCCGCTCCTCTCGCCGCCCCCAAAGAGGCCAAGACCGAACGACCGTCAAATTATGAGACCTGTGCCGACCATGACAAGAGCGGGCCAGGCCATAACGAGACCAAATCAAGCTCGTGACCAGCAACGGAGCGATTTGTTCAACCTGGCGGAAGAGGAACGATATCCAAATGCCCGCTGAGCCTGCCGGACCATCTGCGGCTTGCAGGTGCCGGTCGCGTCTCGGGCTGGGGCAGCGGCAGGCAGCCTGCGGAGGCTCGCCCTTCACCAGCGCGAGGAGGAGCCTTCCCCCGTGAAGGTGGGCACGCGGTTATTGATCACGCGGCGAGTGTGAGTTTAGCGGTGTGGTGTCGGTGTTCGTATGCGTTGGGGCTGAGGTGGTCGTTGGCGGAGTGCCGGCGGCGGGTGTTGTAGCGGGTCAGCCAGGCGAAGACGGTCTGGCGGCAGGTGTCGGCGTCGCCGTAGTCGTGGGCGCCCTGGAGGGTCTCGCGTTTCAGGGAGGCGTGGAAGCTTTCGCAGGCCGCGTTGTCGGCGCTGGTGCCGACCGCGCCCATCGACCGTGTGACCCCGAGCTGGTCACAGAGGCCGGCGAAGGCCCGGGATCCGTATTGCGCTCCGTGGTCGGAGTGGAACACAGCGCCGTCCAGGCTGCCACGGGTCGAGGCTGCCATCGGGCCCTGACCCCGGATGTTGGACACGGGATTATGTGGCTTGGGCGAATGTAGTTGATCTTGTGTTGAGCGCGTTCTCGTAGGCGATGGGGCTGCGGTGCCCATGGCGGATGTGGCGGCGGACGGTGCTGCAGCGGTGCAGCCAGTGGACAGTTCCAGGCCGGCTTCGCCCTCGCTGGACCAGCCCTTCCGGCCCTGGAGCGTCTCCCGTTTCGTGGTCGCGTTCCAGCTCGCCGCCGCGGCGTTGTCCGCGCTCGAGCCGATGGCCCCCTGGACTGGATGACGCCGGCTGGCTGCAGGCGGTGGTGAAGGCCCGGTTGCTGTATTGGGCCCCGTGGTCGGTGTGCATCACCGCGCCAGCCAGGCTGCCCCTGGCCTGCTTGGCCGCATGTAGGGCATCGACGACCAGGTCCGCGCGCATGTGGTCGGCGATCGTCCAGCCCGCGAGCCGGCGTGAGGCACGGTCGATGATCGTGGCCAGGTAGCAGACTTTCCGCCGCCGACCGGCAGACAGGTGATGTCGCCGACGTACTTGGTGTTCACCTGCGGCGCGGTGAAATCAACGGCTGAGAAGGTCTGGCGCCTTCACCGCGTGAGGGTCAGTGATGGTGGTCCGCCGGGGGCGTCGCAGCCGCAACCCGGCGAGACTCGATCGCCATCACCCGGGACCCCATCGCCTCCCCTCCGGAACAGCGCCACCGCGTCGCCCACCCAGCCCGGCGATCCGGCCGGAAGGCGAAAACGCCGGCAACTATCCCGTCCGCCGCCTGGCCGCCTTCTTCGCCGGACGCCTCTTTCCCTGCTGCGTCCATGCTGGCCTGGAGCGCCTGCATGAGGTCCGCGACACCGGTAGACAGCAACTGCGGAACGGACGTACAAGTCAGTAATTCACTCCTGCGGCAGGTCGTCGCAAGTAGCTGGTTTCGGCGAGGGGTGCCCGGGGGACGCCAAGTACTTGTTGTAGGAGCTTTTCCATGTTCCACTACTGACATAGTGCTGTATCGAGCTGCACACGGAGCGCCGTAGCGTGGCGTCGCCATGCCGAATTCCGACACCATACTGCTCGGTCTTACCGAACGGCTCCTTGAGCATGCGTAGTTCCGGATACTGGCGGGCGAACCCGGCGAGAGCGAATTCACCACCGGCCACCGCGTCCACCTTGCCGTTCAACAGATCACCCACGCACTCTTTGTAACTGTTGCGCTGCACTATTTTAATCTCTGGAAACAGGTGATGCAGCTGTTCCTGGCTTGATGAATACGACGCCGTGCAGGCGAACTGGCCGTCGAGGTCCTTCGGGGTGCTGGCCTCATTGTCGTGGCGCAGGAGGAGATTCTGTCTGCCTACATAGTACGGTCCGGCGAAGTCCACCATACCCTTCCGTCTGCCAGTTATGGCGAAGCTGTCAATGACGAGATCCACTTTCTTTTCCCTCAGGGAGATATTTCGATCCTCCGGCCTCACAGGTATATACTCGACCTTTTTACCGAGGTCCTTCGCGATATACCGAGCAAGATCTACCTCGAAGCCCTCTGGATCAGCATATGCCCGTTGCTGCACGCTCAGCCCCGGCTGATCTACACTGACCCCGATAAACAGTATGCCCCCGGCCCTCTCTGGGGCTGGCGATGTGTCATTGTGCTGGCTAACGTATATAACTCGAGTGACTCCGGTCAGCAGGAGCAAAAAGCACAGTGCAGCTGCTGGCAGTCCTACCAACTTCCGCCGCCGTCGGACAGCTTGGGTGCTAACGTCCAGGAACTCACGTTCCAAGGGCATGAGATGGATGTGGCGGGTTGGGTCGCTGGCCCAGTCGCGGGCGAGACCAAGGCGGGTCCCACGATACAACTTAGCGGGATTCTGGTCTTGCCGACTCCAAGCGTCGGTGGCCTCGGCAAGCTGTTGATGGATATGTAGTCCAGATCGGTCTCTGTCGATCCACTCGCGTAGCCGTGGCCAGGCGTGCAGCAGTGCCTCGTGGGGGATCTCGACGGTTTCGGTCTCAAGGGTGACCAGCCCGGCGCGAACCAATGTTTGCAGGACCGAGGCTGCGGTGTCCAAATCTTCCAGGCCTTTGAATAGGCGGGTACGGCTGGTTCGGCGGCGGGTATCCTGTGTGCCCACGCCGACATGGACTAAGCGCAGCAGCAGTGATCGAGCTATCTGCTGTTCGGTGGAGGTAAAATCGCTGCAGGTGTTTTCTGCGGTTGTCTCGACCGCATTCCGGATACCGCCTGCGGCCACATAACCGGCCACGGTCAGAGTGCGGTCCTCGCGGTATTGGAAAGTGGCCCGCAAGGCATGGGAGAGTAGCGGCAGCGCCCCTGGGTCGTGATCCTGTGCTTCGCGGTCGGCACCGAGATCACGCAGCACAACGTCGACCAGCCCTGGCTGCAGGGCCAGTTCGGTGAGCCGGGCGGGCCGTTCGATGGCCTCACGCAGTTCGGAGGCGCTCATCGGTCCGATGAACAGCGAGGTGTTCAGGCCATGCCGCAGTTCGGGAAAGGCCGCGCAGTGGCCATGGAAGTCCGAACGCAGGCTCAAGATCACCAGTGCTGGCGGCTCACCGCCGTCGCCACTGGCGGCAGCGCACAGAGCGCTGATGAACGCCTGTCGCTCCATGGCGTCAGCGCACTGAGTGAAGGTCTCTTCGAACTGGTCCACCATCAATACCAGCCGCGATCCGGTGATCGCGGCTTGGCCAGCTCGGGCCTGCAGCATCTCGCGAACGGTGATGACCAGCCAGTGCGGGTCGTCGGCCAGTTTCTCGCGCAGCGATGTACGCGATGTGCCGCTCATCCGGGCCAGGCGGGTGGCCAACTCTGTCAACGGGTGTTCGGTCGGAGTGAGCAGCAGATGCGGCCATGTCTTGGACCCAGGCACCGGCATATCACCCTTGGCTAGAGCGGACAGTAGGCCCGCGCCCAGCAGGGAGGATTTACCCGACCCGGAAGGGCCCACGATGACCAGCGGGTCGGTTGCGTCCATACGCCCGGCCAGTTTCTCAGCCAGCTCGGCTGTCAACCGGTCCCGGCCAAAAAACCACTGGGCCTGTCCGGGGCCGAACGCGGCCAGACCCGGGTAGGGGCACGTCCGCGGTACCGCATCGTCTGGAACTGGCGTCGGCACGGGCAAGACAGACGATAAGGGTGTCGGCCGGTAGGCAGGGTTCGGGCACAGCACCAAATCGTCGATCCAGGCGCTGGCGTGGTGGCGGGGGCGTGGGAAGCCCCGCGCGGGCAGCGTACGGTCGAGGTACCGGTATACCTGCCGTAGCGTCAGCTGCTGGGAGCCTTCTGGATCCCCTTCGGCGAGTAGACGGATCAACTCACCGGTAAACGCGGTATGTGGGGCACCTGGCGTGGCTAGCGCCAGCTCGTCCCTGGCTGCCGCTGCCAGGACGTACCCGCCGTGGACCCGGGCCAAGTCCGCCCCCTGCCCCTCAGCGTCACCCAGGAATCCCACCGCATGCCCGGAAAAGCAGCAGTCGAGCACGACGACGATCGACCGGGCTGGACTCTGCAGCAGAGAGCCTCGGATCGCCGAGTAGGCCAGCGCGGTGTAACCCACCCAACCCGGGCGCGAATCAGTGGCGGCCGTGGCCAGATACAACTCGCCAGCAGGGTTAACCAGCCCGTGCCCCACGTAGTACACCCACAGCACGTCCTCAGCGCGTTCGGCTTCCTGCGCGATGGCGATCCCCAACTCGGTTGGATTCGCTGGGTCACGCACCACACGCAGGTTCTCCTCCGCGAGCCCACACCGCTCGACCAGCACCTGCTCCAGATCGGCCAAGGTGCCCACCACGGCCGGAACCGGCGGCAGATCGGAGTCCGCGCTGTGAGCACCGGTGCCGATCAGCAGCACCCGAGTCCCCGGCGCGCTCAACATCGTCATCGGAGTTACTGCCCGGACGAGGAAGCCGAGTCAATCGCAGGTCCCTCGGTGTCCCTGGTCCCCTCATCCAATGTCTTGGCCAGCTCGGCGACGAGCACTCGTACTTCCTCCACGTCCGTGCCGCGGACCCGCTGGGCCGAGACCTCTACGCTCGCCCCGTCCGACCGCGTCATCTTGCACACCACCTCACCCCTGCGCTGCCGCATCCAAGCGATAGCAACGCTCGCCAACGCCGCCGCCACCCCACCAGGGGCCAGTGCGACCGCCAACATTTGTGGGATCGAGCCGAGAGTGCCAGTCGGTGGAGGTGACTGCACCAGCCGTACCCGACCCCGCAACTCTTCCTCGGCGATCAGCCACTGATGTAAGGAACGCAGCTCATCCGCCGCTCCCGCCCCCGTGATCGCAACTGTGACAACCATCCGCGCTCCCCTGCAGTCCGCCACGCACACCGGGTCCATCCCAGCCCGCGGCCGAAGGCCGTGGGCCACTTTCTTCGCACGCGGCCGAGCCGCGGGGCATCCGACAATACTGGAAAGGGCCACTCCACGAGGCCAGGACAGTCATCAGATTGGACCTCAAGCACGCCTGTGACCCGCCGTCATGTAGCCAGGTACATGCCTGAGCATCTATGAATCAACTCACCAAGAGGTTTGCTTGACAACACTAGATAACACGGGCCGTCGCCAGCCGAGGGCAACCTCAGACCCCGACAAGCCGTTGGTCTACCCACCGACGCCCTGGACGCGGCGCGACTACGGCGGATGCGACAGGCAGGGAAGGTCGGCGGGGAAACCCGGCCGCTGTCGCATCAGCACCCGTCGGAATCCGTGTGGCTCGCGACCGTCAGCTAGGCACGTCTCCCAAACCCAGGCAGTCCGCCCGAGGCCGCCCGGACGCTGCGGTCCCGCTGGGATGACCACCGCGCTAGAAGCAGTCGGCGCGCGAACGCCTTCCAGCGCAGCGCCTCCTCGACCCTGCCGGCGGCCCGATGCCACGCGCTCACTCGAAGGGCCGCCGCCCGCGTACGGGTGAACAACATTCCGGCAACCGGGCTGATCGGGCCCTCCACTCGCACCGCGCCGGCCTGTCGCAGACACAGCACCAGCCGCCCCTGGGGGGCGCCGTGGTCCGTCACGTACAGCCGTGCGCGGCTCTCCCCCACCACGATCCGGCCGAGCCCTTGGAGTTCGTCCCAGTCGGACGGCAGAAGAACCTCTTCGAGGACCGCCCCCACGGCGGGTGGGAGCGAGGCCAGCGCCACCCGGCCTTCGTCGCGTCGAACGCGCACCGGGAACGTCGGCCGGGCCGCGCCGGCAGCAGTCAGGCACTCACGATTGATCACCGTCACCTCCAAGACCCCACCCCTTCCCGCCCGGAACCGCTGGACCAGTCGCACACCGTGTCGGGCCGACGGAGCGCCTGGGCGTCACCACCGGTCAGATGCCGAGCGCTCGGCGCCGGAGGCTGTCCTTCTCGCTGGCCTGCCGTGTCATGGCCTTGTCGATCGCAGCCACACGCGCGGCCGCCCCCTCGTCGCAACCCGTCCGCCCGGCCAGCGCCGCACCCAACCGGGCCGGACTCACCCCGATGTCCTTCCACGCGACCGCGAGACGGATCCCGCACTGGTCGAACGCGGCCACCGCCTGACGGTGACCGAACTGCGCCCGCGCCAAGGCAAAAGCATGAGTGGACAACACCAGGCCCACCTCAGGAATCGGCTCACCATCCTCGGCCACCGGCCCGGTCGGAAGCACCGCGATGTCACGGCGTGCCTTCGCCAGGTCGGTGAAGAGCCGGCGTCGGAAGGCCACCGCTTCATCGGTTCGCGGCTGCGGTCGGCCCGATAAGGCGGTCCCGGTCTCGAACACGACGCGCAGCCGGGCGTCGATGACCGCGACGTGATCCAGGGCCGCCCTCAGCCGTTCCAAACTCTCCAGCCCGTGAGGCAGCGGATGGGTGCCGAGCAGTTCCCACTGCTCGGCACGGCGCAGCATCTGCTCCACAGCAGCGCTCCGGCGCCGGATCAGGTCGAAGGTTGTCACCCGCGCCAAGGACTGTCTCAACCCTGCCCTGCGGGTTTTGCGCCGCTCAGCTCGCTGCCGGCACGCCTCGCACTCGGCCTTCTTCGGCCCGACCCGCAGCCGGGCCGAATCACACATCTCGCACCGGATGTGCGAGATCACCACCCGCGTGCTCTGCCCCCGGCGGTGCTCCGGGTCGATCCGGCCGCCGACCTGCCGCACCGCGCCGAACTTGCGCCGCCGTCCACCCGCCACCCGGTCCACCCCCACGCCACCACTACACGCTCTGCCTGCCGGACCTACCCGTCCACGTCGACCACGACACCCGATCGGATATCGCTGCCCCACCCACTTCGGCGTCTTCCATCACGCCCGGCCCAGCCGCAGACCGCGCCGAAGGCACCAGCTGGCCGTCCCGCATCGGTATGCCTTCGTGAGTCGTTGAACCGGCTGCCGGGGACGCTGGCGGAGCCGGTCCCGGTACGCACCGGTGTCACGCCAGTCGCGCGAGCACCTACAGGCCTGACAAGAAAGCGCCTGTTCACCCGGCTTTCGATCTGACTAAATGTCAGATAGCGGTCCGGGAAGGACCACCGCTGACGACTCGCACCACACCAGGGGGAAAATGATGGCCGGCGACACACCCACCACCGGCGGACCGGACGACGGGAAAGACCCCGGCCACGCCAAACCGGGAGGCCCGATCATCGGCCCGCCGCCCAGCCCGGACGGACAGAACCCCACCCCCGACCCGAAGCACAAGAAGAAGTGACCGGCCCACAGCCGGCCGTCCCCCACGCATACGACCACCTGCTGCGTTCCCTCCACCAAGCCGGTCTCCTCACCGCGTCCTGGACCGACGCCTTCCAGAACACACCCAGGCACCTGTTCCTGCCCGACACCTTCTGGACCACCACCACCGACGGCTACCAGGAAGTGGACCGGAACGCCGACGACGCGGCCTGGATGACCGCGGCCTACGCTGATGCCGCGGCGGTCACCCAGTGGGACGACGGCCATGACGACACCGGGCACATCGTGCCGACCTCGTCAGCGTCCATGCCGACGATGGTCGCCGCCATGCTCCAGGACCTCACCGTCCACGACGGCCACCGGATCCTGGAAATCGGCACCGGCACCGGCTGGAACGCCGCTCTCCTCGCCCGCCAGCTCGGGTCGGGCAGCGTGGTGACGGTCGAATTCGACAAGCAACTCGCCGCCCAGGCCGTGGAGAACCTCGCCGCGGCGGGGGCCAGCCCCTTGGTGGTGGTCGGTGACGGCGCGGACGGCTGGCCCGACGCCGCCCCCTACGACCGCATCCTGGCCACCTGCTCCGTCGCACACGTCCCCGCCGCCTGGCTCCGCCAGACCCGCCCCGGCGGACTGATCGTCACACCCTTCTCACCGCTGTTCGGTGGCGGTGCCATCGCCCAACTCACCATCGCCGAGCCCGGCAGCGCCCAGGGGCACTTCACGCGCTCCTCGGCGTTCATGCTCCTGCGCCAGCACCGCTACCAGGCCCCACCCGTCGACGCCTACCTGCCCGGCGACTGGCCTGGCAACGCCGACCAAACCTCCACCACCCTCGACCCCGAGACCCTCGGCACCAACTGGCTCGCCTCCTTCGCCGTCGGCCTGACCCTGCACGACGTGTACTACCGGCGCACACCCCATGGGGCAGGCTGGACCTGGTGGCTGTTCGACACCGCGGTGACCTCCTGGGCCACTGTCGACTCCGTACCGGGTGCCGACTCCTTCGACGTACGGCAATCCGGCCCCCGACGACTATGGGACGAGATCGAAGCCGCCTGGCAGCAGTGGGACCACGCCGGCCAGCCGGGATTCCACCGGTACGGCCTGACCATCACCCCCGCCGGACACCACGCCTGGCTCGACGACCCCTCACACCCACTCACCCCGACCCCGTAGCACGATGAGTCCGGCAGACGGTGGTGGGCCATGGGCCAGGGTGTGAGTGGACGCGCTGGTGGCAGCTGTTGTGCGTCAGTCAGGTTCGGTTGTTGATGGCCTAGTCATGTGCTGTGGGCGCGGGCTGGTCCGCTGTCATGAGGTGACCAAGCGGCTGCTGTCCTCCGACCAGCGTCGGGTCGTTTGGCTGCCATGGGAGTGGCTGTTCACACAGCCACTGGTGCAGCTATTGATACACCCGCCTGGAATCGCGGCAGTTGGATCGCCGTGGCCCCAGCCAGTGGCTGGGGCCACGGCGATGCCCCGGCGGAAGACTGCGTAGCTCGGCGGGGGCGAAAATGGGAGTGTCGCCCCGGCATGTCTACGACGCGGGGCTAGTGCGCAGTGCCAATCCAGGCGCTGAAGCCCCCGTCGAAAGTGAGGACGACGAACATGTCGTTCGCGTCGACACCAGCATCATGCTGGTTCGCCTCGATGGTGGCCGTCACCACACCCTGGTACACGATCTCCAGCTTGTAGTCCTTGAACCCCAACTCGGTGATCCGGGCCGTGGAACCGTCGGGCAGGGGGAACGAGCCGGGACCTTCAGTCCCGCCGCCGATCCAGGAGGCCACCTGGCCGTCGAAGGTAAGGACGACGAACATGTCGTTCGCGTCGACACCGGCATCGTGCTGATTGGCTTCCAAGGTGGCCGTCACCACACCCTGGTACACGATCTCCAGCTTGTAGTCCTTGAACCCCAGCTCGGTGATCCGGGCCGTGGAACCGTCAACGAGGGGCGTAGTGCGGACGGGGAGCGTGCTGACCGTCCGCGCAGTGGCAGGGGTCGGGGCGGCGGCGAGGGCGGGGCCGCCCGGAACGAGGAGGGCAGCCAGCAACACCGCGGGCGTGGCAGCCCAGACGGCGGTACGGCGGCGAGGGCGTAAGACCGGCAAGGAAAACTCCTGTTGAGTAGCTGGGAAGACAAGGGCCGGCTGTGCGGACTGCGCCGACCCCGAGCTTGGACTCCACGAAGAAAGTACATACCTATTGCTTCGGAATCGTCAGCTCCATGCCACCAACAGGCAACATCTCCCTTATGGCCGATTAAGGGAACCGGGACGGTGATGCCGGCGCGGTCCATGGCCTGGTAGCCGACGGGGGAGGCGGTCAGGTAGCGCAGGCGGACGTGGATGCCGCGCTCCGAATCCGGCGAGACTTCCCGGGGGCACAGAGGTGCAGGGGGTACGAGACGGGGGCAAGACAAACTATTTCCCCCTGCACCACTCCCAACGAAGTCGTTTGCTAAGAGCCAGCTACATCCCGGCGGCAAGTTCGGCACCCTCGTGCGCAAGAGTGCAGAGGCCGACAGGTCGTGTGGGTTCGCCGACTTCGTAATCTGCCGGTCCAGCCCGTACCAGGCCGAGCGCGGGCGCCGGAGGCCACCGGCTGCGGAAAGACGCCGTGCGCGGGACAGTCAGCAAGCGCTGGTAGCGCTCGGTTTCCCTGCGCACCGCCCAATCCCACACCACCAGCCCGCCAGGCCCATCCAGCGGTCGCACATCTGCTTGCTCCGGACCCGACTACCCCGCGGACAGGCATGGGGGCGGCTCACCCTGGGCTCGCTCCCCGCGTCCGGGCGAGTGAGGGTAGACGCGTGAAACAACCCCATGTCGTAGTGGAACCGCTAGCCCGCAACGGGAGGCGCCGGGTCCGGGTGGGGCACAGCATCCTGGGCGACGCGTACGACCTCAACGATGTGCTGGAGTTCGGCTGCCGGGCCGGCGCGTGGGTGGACGTCGACCTCGTCGACATCGCCGACGACCGGCTAATCGAGTGGCACGGCGGCTGACCTGGTGAGCGGACGGGTGGTGGGCCGGCCGGGACAGGCCGGATCGGTGCGCGCTCGCTCCAGACCTGCCTGGTGTGCACCGGTAGAATCTGATGACTGATCAGGTGACTGGGGGATGATGACGGGGATCGAGATAGCGGTGGCCACCTATCTGTTCACGTGGGCGAAGCGGCGGGGGAAGACGCTGGCCGAGCGGGTGGGGCAGGAAGCCGACACGGCGGGGGGCTTGTTGATGGACCGGCTGCGCCAGTTGGTCGTCGACAAGCTCGGCCCCCGGTCGCAGGGTTTGGAACGTCTGGAGCGGGAGGCCACGGGAGACGTGAGAGGCCGGGTGAGACGACCAGCCGTCTGGTGGCCGCCTCGCTGACCGCCGCGATGGAGGACGACCCCGGCTTCGCGGACGCCCTGCGCCAGGTGGTGGCCGACCTACAAGCCACAGAAGACAAGTCCGGGGCTGGAGCCGGGGGCGGTGGGGTCGTCGACGGCAACGTCTTCCACGGGCCAGCAGCGGTGCAAACCGGCAGCCACAACCAGCAGACCAACCACTTCGGGAAGTAACCCGTGACCGGCGACACCTTCAACGGGCCGGCCGGGCACCAAGGCGGGCACCACAACGAGCAGCACAACCACTTCCACGCCCCGCCGACAACAACAGTGCCGCCGGTGCTGTGGCCGGTACAGGTAGGAACCGTCCCACCCCTGGCCTCCGCCTACCAGCAACGCCCGCACGTGCGGGAGCGGATCGACCAGGCACGGGCCGGGCACGCAACGGTAGTGCTGGCCCAGGTTCTGGCCGGCGGTGGGGGCACTGGCAAATCGCAGTTGGCTGCCGGCTACGCTCACCAAGCCCTCACCCAGGGCACCGACATGGTCATATGGGTACCGGCAGCCGAGACCACCCAGGTCATCGCTTCGTACGCCAGGGCTGCGACCCTCGTACATGCACCCGGTACGGCGGGGCAGGACGCGGAAGCTGACGCCGAGACCTTCCTCGCTTGGCTGGCCACCACCCAACGCTCTTGGCTGATCGTCCTGGACGACATCACCAACCCTCAAGCCATGGGCCGCTGGTGGCCACCGACACCGGCGAGCGGCCGCGGGCGGGTCCTGGTCACCACCCGGCGGCGAGACGCTGTCCTGTCCGGTAACGGCCGGGCCATCGTGCCCATCGACACCTACACGGGCCCGGAAGCTACTGCCTACCTGTGTGAGCGGCTGACCGAGGCGGGCTGCGGGCACCTGCTGGACGGTGCACAAAACACACTCACTGAAGCACTCGGGCGGCTGCCGCTCGCCCTGTCCCACGCAGCCGCCTACATGATCAACGACGATGTGCCCTGCACCGAATACCTGGACCTGCTCAACCACCAGGACACCCACCTGGACACGCTACTTCCGGAAGAAGCCGACACTGAGGGGTACGGACGGCAGGTCGCCGCAACGCTCCTGCTCTCCCTCAACGCCGCCCAAGCAGTCGAACCCGCCGTAGTGCCGGCGCTGCAGCTGGCCGCCGTCCTCGACCCCGCCGGACACCCCCGAGCCCTATGGGACACCCAAGCCGTCCAGGACTACCTCGGCCACGATCGGGGGCGTGCTGTGGTGCGGGTACTCCACCGCTACGGACTCCTCACTGACCATGCCCCCGCCGAACCCCGCGCCATCACCCTCCACGCCCTCACCGCCCGCGCCACCCGCGAAACCACCCCCCACACCAGTCGAGCCGACATCTACACCACAGCAGCCGACGCCCTCCTCAACATCTGGCCCAACCCCGACCATGATGAGGCTTCGCGAAAATCCCCAGGGTCGATCTTCGCCTCAGTTCGTCCGCTGGTGAATCGAGTGGGGAGGGTGGGGAGCGAAGAGCGCGTCCTGCCGGTGCTGGCGCGGAAAACCCGTTGCCCTGGAGCCTGTCAGGGCTGATAGACAGGGGCATGGACGACGAGATCATCACCCCGGTCGAGTGGATGCTCGCGGAACGCGCCTGCGAGCGCATCATCGTGGACTTCATCCACCGCCTTGACCTCGGCGAACCGGGTTCGGTGGCCGAGCTCTTCACGCCCGACGGGGTCTGGCACTGGCCCTTCGGGGACCGGCGCATCGAGGGGCGCGAGGCTCTGCGCGCCTACTTCGCCTCCCGCCCGGCAGACAGGCTGTCCCGACGTCTGATGACGAACATCCTGGTCACGGTGGAGTCTGAGTCGACAGCGCGGGCCGTCTCATATCTGACGACCTACCGGGTCGACGGCTACTCAGGCGGGATGATCGAGCCCCGGCTCCCGGCGAACGTCGGCCACTATGAGGACGTCTTCCGCAAGATCGACGGCGCCTGGTTCCTCGCCAGCCGCACTGTCTTCCTCCCCTTCGGCGGCGGAACGGAACGGCTCCCCGTCGCGGATGCATCCAACGCCTGACGACATCACCTTGCGGCCCGGCGACCGAAGGTCGCCGGGCCGGGTGATTGGTGAGGGTCAGCTGAAGTCGAGTGTGTAGTAGGCGCGAAGGACCGGATTGATCTCGGGGACCAGGTCGCTGATGCTGATGTTGTCGATCCAGCGGTGCGGGACGTCGCCGGCCCAGCAGACGCTGTCGGGATGGTCCACGGTCGTGGAGAAGACGAAGGTGCGGGTGCCGTTCTCGGCGTCGACGATGCCGAGGAAGCCGGTGATCTGCGCGTTCGAGTAGCCGAGGGCTTGCGCGAGGATGCGGTGCAGGCCGTCGGTCACGGTCTCTCCGGGCAGGACGGGGCCGCCGGGCAGGGCCCAGGCCGGAGGCGTGTCCAGTTCCCGGATCGCCGTGGGGACGAGCAGGAGCTTGGCGTCGGCTCGATCAGCGCGGCCGCGGCGAGGTCGGTGATGCCGTCGCTGTGGCTGCGAGTGACCAACTCGTCGATCTGGCGGAGCGTGAAGGGGTCCGTCACTGGCTCCTCCGCAGCGGGACGACGTCGGTGCGGTGGTGCGGCATCGTCGGTCTGGCGGCCTCCGGGGTGGCCAGCAGCGCGACGATCGTGATCGGCTGCTGGCAGTGCGGGCAGTTCCGCGTCGCGGTCGGCTCCAGCGGGTCGCGGACCTGGGCGGGCTGACGCCGGGCCGGGCGGACCGGTGGCGGGGGAAGCTCGAGCCGGGCCGGCATCGCGGCCGGGGTCGGTGGCGCCTGGCCGAGACGGCGGGCTCGTTCCTCGTCCAGGGCCTGGTCGCGGCGGTGCTCGGCCTCGCGGCGGCAGACGATCGAGCAGTAGACGCTGCGGACGGTCTTCCCGGCCTCGAAGGGGTTGTCGCAGACGGGGCAGGTGCGGGTCTCGGTCTGGGCCGCGCGGGAGGCGGTGCGGCACTCGGCCGAGCAGTAGATCCGCTTTCGACTGAGGTCAGTGGTGAACTCCTGGTCGCACTGGGGGCAGACCCGCTGCTTGGGCAGGTGCGCGCATCCGGTTTCCCGGCAGGCCGGCGAGCAGTACTTGCGGCGGCTGGCCACGGACTCGACGGTGAAGCCGGTGCCGCACTCGGGGCAGGTCCGCTCCAACTCCGTGCTGGTGTCGTCGATTTCAGGAGACACGGGCGTTCACTCCCTGGCGAAGGGTCTCGGCGCGGCTCTGGTGGTGGCGGAGCCGGTAGGAAGGGCCGTCGATACCGACCACGGCGGCTCGGTGCAGGAGCCGGTCCAGCATCGCCGCGGCGACGGTGGCATCGCCGAAGGCCGAGGCCCAGTCCGCAATGCCGACATTCGTACTCAGGATCGTGCTCGACTTCAGATACCTCTGGTTGATCACCTGGAACAGTGCCGAGGCACCGTCCTCGGGCAGCGGGAGGTAGCCGAGTTCATCGATGATCAAAAGCCTCGGACCTGCAAAGAAACGCATGCAGGTCTTCCAGCGGCCCTCCAGCGCGGCCCGGTGGCACTTGGCCGCGAGCTCGGCCGCGGTGGTGAAGTAGACCCGGTGGCCGGCGTCGACCGCGGCCCGGCCGAGCGCGACCGACAGCATCGTCTTGCCCACCCCCGGCGGGCCGACGAACAACACGTTCGAGGCGTCGTCCAGGAACCGCAGGGTGGCCAGGTCCCGGATCAGCTTCTCGTCGACGCCGGGCTGGGCCGAGAAGTCGAAGTCGGACAGGGTCCAGGGCTCGGGCAGACAGGCGAACCGCTCCCGGGCCGCGAGGCGCCGGGCCTCGGTCGCCTCGACTTCGATCTCCAGCAGCCGCTCCAGTGCGGCCGTCATCGACAGGTTCTCGCCGCGGGCCTGGTCCAGCACCCGGGGCAGGGCCTCGAACGCGTCGTTGAGCTTCAGGTAGGACAGGTGGGCCCGCAGCTGCGAGTAACGGCGTGCTTCACTCATCTGGGTCGGTGATGTGCTCACTCGCCGGGTTCCTCCTCGGGTGTTGGGGCGGTCCGCAGCCGGTCGGCCACGGCGGCATAGGTGTCGAGGTTGATCACGACCCGCTCGGCCGGGCCGGCGCCCACTGCCCGGCCGCGCAGCCGCTCGGCCTCGGCGAGCGCGGCCTCGGACAGCGGCCGACGCGTCTTGGTCTTGCAAGGGGCTCGGTCGCTGACCTGGGCGAGGACCGCCCGTTCCAGCGCGATGACATGGCCGCTGTCGCGGACCTTGTGTCCGGCCCCGGACGGGGCGAGCCGGTGCCGGGCGACGACAGCCTTGCCCGCGGTGACGATGTGCAGGTAGTCCTCGCCGAGCCGATGCCGGACGGTCACCTGCACCCCCGGCATCCCGGGCGGCACGGAGTAGAGGTTGCCGTCGAAGCTCACCAAGGCCTGCGGGCTGACCGTGCGCACGGCCTCCAGCTCGGCCGGGAACGGCAGCGTAGGCAGCGCGAGCATCGGCTCCCCGGCCGCCAGTTGGGCGACGGTTACCCTGACGCCGTCGACGCTGCGGCGGCGCTCGTCCATCCGGACGGCGAGCTTGTCGACGCCGGACTGGGCCTGCTCGACCGTCAGCGCGTCCGGGACCGTGCGCCACCACCGTTGCGCCGCCGAGTGGTTGGCCTTCTCCACGACGCCCTTGCGGTTGCCCCGCCGCGGCGGGCAGATCGCCACCTGGACGCCGTAGAACTTCGCGACCCCGGCGAACGTCGGGGTGACCTGGCCGCTGGAGGGGTAACAGACGGTCGCCATCCGATCGAAACGCCACTGCCTGGCGGTCCCGCCGAGCTTGCGCAGCACCTGGTCGAGGGCCCGGACCAGGTGCGGGAAGTCCTCCGACTCCGCCAGCACCGCCCGCCACCGGCCTGAATGCGCGAGCGCCCCGACCAGCAGGTGCGCGTGGGCGCCGACGCCCCAGCCGACGGGCGGGTCGGGCAGCTCGACCCAGTCGAACTGGATCTCCTCGCCCGGCGGGTGCTCGATCACCGCCCGGTCCCGGCCCTGCGACGCGTGGCAGGGCTCGCAGTGCGGCCGGACCTCGTAGCGGCGAAGCGCCCGCGTGAAGGTCGAGTAGGCGCCTGCGTAGCCGAGCTGGACGATCTCGTCGAACAGGGTCGATGACCACAAGTGCGGGTCATCGGACAGGCGTTGGCGGCAGTAGTCCAGGAACGGCACGAACGCGTCCGGGGCCTGGCGGCGCTGCTGCGGGACACGCTCGCCGTTCAGGTAGGCACGGATCGTCTTGCGGTCCCGGCCAAGATGCCGGGCGATCGCCGAGATCGTCCAACCCTGACGACGCAGCGCGTGCGCATCCACGTCTTCCTCCCACGTGAGCACTCAGCCCTCCGAAGAGGCCGAACTCGTTGCCCACGCAGGCTTGCCATTGCTCCCACCGGCCATCCCGACACGCCGACCAAGATCACACGAAGGGTGGGGAGATCACACGAGCACGTTTGCCCCCACCCCTGAGCACGGGGTGGGGATTTTCAAATATCGCCATCAACACTCGGACCGGGCGCTCAGCGCCGTCCTACGCGCCAACACCACCAGCATCATCGCCCACGCTGGCGACCACCTGTGGAACTTTGACGGCCACCGTGTGCTCTACCGGGCCGGCACCAGCCTCTACGACGCCGGCCTGTATGCCGCAGCCATCAACTACTGGGAACCTCTCACCCACAAAGCCGAACGCATCCTCGGACCCGAACACCCCGAAACCCTGAGCGCCCGCAACAGTCTCGCCCTCTCCTACTGGCAAGCCGGGCGCACCAGCGACGCCATCACGCTCTTCCAGCAGGTCGCTGCCGACAGCGACCGCATCCTCGGTCCTGAACACTCCGATACCTTGCGCGCCCGCCACAACCTCGCTCTCTCCTACCGGCAGGCCGGGCATATCGACGATGCCATCACCCTCCAGGAGCAGGTCGGCACCGACCTCGAACGCCTCCTCGGACCCGAACACCCCGACACTCTGCGCGCCCGCCACAACCTCGCCGTCTCCTATCGGTGGGCTGGGCGTACCGACGCCGTCACCCTGTTGGAGCAGGTCGGCACCGACTACGAACGCCTCCTCGGACCCCACCACCCCGACACCCTGCGCGCCCGCAACAACCTCGCCGTCTCTTACCAGCAGGCCGGGCGTACCGACGACGCCATCCGCATCGAGGAACAGGTCGTCGCCGACCGCGAACGCATTCTCGGACCTGAACACCCCGACACGCTGCGCGCCCGCGCCAACCTTGCCTCCTCCTACTGGCAGGCCGGACGCACCGACGACGCCATCACCCTCCTCCAGCACGTCGTTGCCGACAGCGAACGCATTCTCGGACCCGAACACCCCGGCAGCGTCGCGGCGGTGGATGTTTTGCGGCGGTGGCGGAGCGGCAGCGGCGGGGGCTGAATCGGCATAGGCGGGCGCCCGCCCCGGAACGTGTTGACCGCCTCCGCCCCGGGCCTGTCCCCGCCTGTCTACGCCTGTCTGCGAGTTGCTGTTTATCCCCTCGTGTTCTGTCCGTCCAACGCGTCGGTGCCTGTCAGTACCTGTCAGCCGCGCATCGGACCGCCAGGCAGCGGCAGGTACCGAACCCTGTGACCAGCGATGGCAGGGGGGACAGGCATTTTTCGACACCCCTCTTCGGCGTCCTGACGGGCGTCGGGGGAGCACGGGAGGTGGTTCGCGCGGGCCGCTCGACGCTGTACCTCACAGCCTCACAGGTTGGCGGCGGCTTCGGTCCATCCGAACCGCCAGTTCGTCCAGGACGACGTCGACCGGCACAGGCTCGAACTGGTCCCGATACGCGGCCCGCCCCCACACCAACCGTCCCTCGCCCGACGGCAGTCTCTCCCCCATAGGCGGCCACCGCAGCACCCCACCCTCGACAACCGGAACCAGGGCATGCGCGTGCGCGAGGAGATAGCGGGCGGCCAGCAGCATGTCGGCCCGCGGCCCTGTGAGGGCGGGGCTGCCGGTGGCGCGCAGGTGGTCGTGGAGGACGGTCGACCAGTAGACGGCCTCCACAGCGGCGGCCCTGGCCGGTATCGGACCAGGTGCCGAGGTGAATCGCGCATGGGCGGTACGGAACGCGGCGAGGGCGGGATGTGTCGTCGTCATGCGCCGATGATCGCCCGGCTGTGTGGGGGTGGCGGGGCTGTGGCGAGCACACAGTCTGGACTGTGTCGGGAGTCGTTGGGCTGTGTGCACGAGCGGGTCATCCGGCGCGGAGCCGCTCTGCTGCGCCGCAGCGGTTACACGCCTGGACGTCTTGTTCGTCGAGGGCGATCCGGGCTTCGGTCAAGCTGAGCTTCACGCCTCCGGGTAGGGCGCAGTCCCCGCGGTGCAGGATCCCGCCCGGCCTGCCCGGGCGGCCCGGTACCAGGCGCCACCACCCCGTCTCGGTGGTGTGTTCCAGCTCGCCGATCCGCCGCTCGACCCCGGCCAGTTGCAGACGCAGGTAGGTCCGCAGCACGTGGAGTCGGGGCAGATCAGGCGGGAAATCGCTCACGCGTTCGATGATACGGGGAGGGTTGGCCCCGAGCCATTCGGGCGGCGGTCGCGGAGCAGGCACGGGTCGCGGTGGCGAGCGGGTGCAACGCTGCAACACCCGAAAACGATGGGGGGATCGCCCCAGGTCACAGGCCGTTGCAGGCATCCCGTGTTGCACCCGGTGTTGCACCGCCGGGTGGCCGGCGCCGCGGGAACCTGGTCAGGTCGGTCGGCGGGGGAAGAGGGTGCGCAGCAGCCATGGCCGGGCCAGTTCGCTGCGGCAGGCCGCACAGTGCGTCCCGTCGGGCGCGGGAATACCGTAGTCGCGGCCGTCGTCGTCGGGGCCGGCGAGCGGGCCACCGCATCGTCGACACCGCGGGGGTGGGGGCTCAACCGCTGCCTTGCGGGCGCGTTCCGCCTCCGCCGCGCGCAGCCACTCGTCGGCCGCCTCTTCCCGGGCCCGGCGGCGCTCTGCTTCTTCCCGGGCGTACCGCTCTTGCCTTGCCTGGTCGTGTGCGCGGTAGCGGACTTGGTAGGCGGTGAGGTTGTGGGGGTTGTCCAGGGCGTCGGCCAGTGTTTCCAGCCGGTCTTCGACCAGGTCGTGGCCGGTGTGGTGGCCGTGGCGCAGCCACACGGCCGCGTGAGGGCCCTGTGCTTGGAGGTCGGCCAGGGCGACGGCCAGGATCGGGATGGCGTCGGCGTAGTCCGTCCAGCCGTCGAGGCGCACCCCGTCTTCCTGGAACGGGCCGTGGGTGTGGCCCTGCCAGTGCTGCCGGGTCAGTTCCTCCACCGCGGCCATCCGGTTGCGGATCGCGACCGGGCCGGGCCGGCCGGTGTAGACAATGGCTATCGGCGGATAGCCTTCCCGGCCGGTGGGCGGGTACAGCGTTCGCCACACCGGTTGCTCCTTCCCGGTACGGTCCTTGGCCGTCAGCCGGAAGAAGCGCAGGTACGACTCGAACTTCCCAGCCACCGCGGCCGCGGTTTCGGTGCCGCGGTCGACCTCGATCAACAACACCGGCAGCCCGGCCTCCGGTGCACGCAGCACCCCGTCCGCGCGGACCGTCGCCCGGTTGCGGCCGGCCGACGGCAGGTGGTGGCTCGCCTCGGTGGTGGCCGTGGTGATACTGCCGATCCCCGCCGGCCCGGCACCGTGCTCCTGGCTGTCGCCGTCGGGCCGCGGGCGGATCAAGGCGATGAATGTCTCGTTGACCGCCATGGCGTGCGGTGCGCCGGAGCGTCCCGCGCTGCGGGCGATGCCGCCCAGCACGGTGCCGGTCGGCAGGACTTCGGCGGCCGCGGCCAGCCCGAGCGGAGTCAACCCCCACAACTTGCGTCCCGTTGCGGTGCTGCCCTCGGAGCGGGTCAGCCCGTGTTTAGCCAAGTCCAGCAGTGCGTTGCGCGCGACTTGTTGTCGCGGGCCGCCGGGCGGGCCAGGCGCTGGATCTGGTCGGCGGTGGCGACTTTCAGCACGCCGAGCACTACGAGGGTGTCCGCGCGCATCCGCGACGTCGACCCGTACGGATACGACCTCGAACCGCCGGCCATTCCAGTCTCCCGTCGCCGCACGGCTCCCCCGCGAACAGCCGCCGGCCCCCGGCCTCGAACTCGAGGAGGCCCTCCACCACGAGGTGGGAGGGGAAGAAGGGGTTGTCGGGAGGTGGTGCAAGCAGGGTACAAGGGGGGTGACCAGCAAAAACAGTGCCCGGTGAACGGGAACCGCCGGTAGGGGGATTGGGGGGAGTGTTGGACCCGGCACCGGTAGGGGAATCCGGGGCGCTTGCTCACCACCGGCACGCAAGACGCTGGAACGCCCCGGTGGAACGCACCTCTGGAACACGGACTGGAATCCCGGCCTCGGCTGGAACGACCGGCGGTGCAACGGCCGTACTGGAATGACGGGCGGTGGAACGGGCTCACGGACGGAACAACGTGGACCGCGAGCTGGAATCCAAGGTGGAATCCCGTCCAGCCCGACCAGTCCAAGACCTGGTCGGCCGAAAGAGACCTACGGGGTAAGCACCGGGCTGCATAGTGCGGGAGTGACCATGCCACCCGACCTGACCTTGCCCGCCCGCCGACGTCGCCATGCGCGGCTGATCGCCGCTCTCACCACGCTGATCGGCGCCTGCGCCGAAGCGGCGGGCGCGGTGTACGAGCCGATCTCCGCCGCACCACCCGGCCAGGAAGCCGTGGAGGTGTCCCTCCTGCCGTACGTCCAAGTCAGCCTCACCGCCGCCCCCTGCTGGACCAGGCCCGCGCCGAGGACGATGCCCGGTGGCCAGCCGCTGTCGCCCGAGAACGGCAAGAATCCCAGCGGACGTACGCCGCGCGGTACGCCATAGCGCGCGCCCAGGAACTCATGGACGCGGGAGAGGAAGCTGGCCCGTCCGGTGTGCCGTTGCCGACGGTTGAGCAGTCCGCTGCAATGGACCTGACGAGCGTCGGCGACGACGTCGCCGCGCAGTGGCGGCACGATCGGCTCCAACGCCCCCACGCTCCCCCATTCCGGACTCACCTCACGCTAAGTTGTGACGATATCTACCGTTTCCTGTTAAACGGAGGATGGCGGTGAAAGCGTCTGTGATCGCGGTGGTGTGCGGGGCTCTGGGCGTAACGGGATGTCAGTCGGCGGTAGTGCCGGCCGCTGCCAACGGGCCCGTCGACCCCGGCGCCGGGTCGGCGGCGGGCGCCCTCGCGATGCTGCAGGTGCGGCCGAACGGGCCGATGTCGGCGTATGACCGGCTGCGGGACTTCGGTGTGGCGTGGACGGATGCCACGAGCGCGCCGGGTGGCCGCAACCGTTGCGACACCCGCAACGACATCCTGCGCCGAGACCTGACACGTGTACGCCTGACGGGCTCCTGCACGGTGGTGTCCGGTGTGCTGACCGACCCCTACACCGGCCGGACGATCAGCTTCCGAAGAGGCCGGGCCACCTCCTCGGCAGTGCAGATTGATCACCTAGTGGCGTTGGGCAACGCGTGGGGTGCGGACGCGGCCACGATGCCGCCGACGCTGCGTAGAGAGCTGGCGAACGACCCGCTGAACCTCGTGTCGGTGGACGGGCCGACGAATGAGGGCAAGGGCGATGACGACGCCTCGCGATGGCTACCGCCCACGACGGGATACCGCTGCGCGTACGTGGCCCGGCAGATCGCTGTGAAGACCAAGTACGGGCTGTCCGTCACCGGAGCGGAACAGACGGCGATGCAACGCGTGCTGGACGCCTGCCCGCAGCAGAAGCTACCGACAGAGACCAGTCCCGAGGTCCGCCTGCCGTCATAGACACCGGCCCCCTGTGCAAGACACGGGACAGCGCGGGCGGGAGCGGGCCGGGCGGCGCTAGTGGCCGCACCCGCTGGGACAGGCGGATGCGGCCAGGCGTGCGTCAGGAGGCGATCAATTCTTTGGGCAGGCTGTCGGAGTTCATGAAGTCCACCATGGTGGACTCTCGTACCAGCGAGGCGAATCCGGCCGCGAGATCTCCTTCTTCGCGCACCGGCCGGGGCAGATGCCGGGCGGGTGTGAAGCCGAGAAACCGGGCGAACATGCGCCAGACGCGGGCGTCGGGTGAGGGACCGACCGCGGCGTGGTACATGGCCAGGAAGTGTGCGGCGAGTTCGTCACCAGTGCCGGCGGCGAATCTCCACCAGAACAGGGCCCCTTCCAGGCGGTTGAGGGTGTAGAGGAGGCAAGCGAAGGTGCGCGCGCCAGCGCCGTCGAAGTCGATGACGAAGGCGGCGAGCAGGTCGATGTCGTCCGAGCGGAGTACGCGGTCGCACAGGCCGCGCACATCGCGCAGAAGTCCGTTGCGGGGGGGACCGGCGCCGTCCGGGCGGTGTGCGTCACGGCTGGCCCGTCGGGGGGTTTCGCGGACCAGGCTGACCGTTCCGGTGCGGGCGGCGTGGATCCGTTGCACGAGGCGTCTGGTGAATGCTGCCGGGTCGTCTTCGGCTGTCTGGTAGCGGTCCTCGGTCTCGGGGAGGAATTCGTCCACGGTCATGTCCTTTCACCCCGGCGGGGGGTGGTCATGATGTCCCTCAGGCGCTGTTTACCCAGGGAGGCGTTGGTCTTGGCCGCGCCGACAGTGATGTCGAGCAGCTCGGCGATCTCCTCATAGGAGAGTTCGTCCAGGTGGCGCATGCTCACGCACTGGGCTTGGAGCGGTGCGATGGCTCGCAGGGTGTCGAGGGCATGTTCAAGAGCGGCGTTGGGGCGCAGGCTTTCGAAGTACGCCGGGCTTGGCGGTTCGGCGACCGGGTCTTCCCGGCGGCGGGACAGTTGTCGCCAGTAGTCGGCGACGAAGCCGTCGAGGATCTTGTAGGCCAGGGCGACCGGATTGGGGTGCGACAAGGCCTCGTCCCATTTCTTGAAGATCCGTGCGCTGGCGTCTAGGACGACTTCTTCGGCGTCCTGGACCGAGCGCAGCCGCTTTCTCGCGAACTGCAAGAAGGCCTTGTACTCCTGCTGGAAGAAGACTTCGAAGTCCACCGGCAGCTTGGGGCTGTCGCTCTCCCGGTCGAAGTCAGACGGGTCGTTCACTCGTCCTCCCCGGCAGGGAGCGGGTCGGCTGCGGCCGCGGGCCGGGGGTCAGTGGTTCTACCAGGCCGGTGCCGCCGGGGAGCGGCGCAGACCTGGATGTGGATAGTGAGGCAGTGCTCCGTACGAGCCTGCGAGGCGAAGCGGGCCAGACGCCGGAATCCGGCGTCGAGCATCGCCGCAGTCAACCGGTAGGCGCCAGCTGCGGCTAGCGAGTACCAGGACCATGAATGCCCCACGGGCCCTCCTTTCGGGTGGAGACGAATCCCCTTGCCCGCGGCGCTGCGGGCAAGGGGCGGAACTTGTGTTCCCGTCCAGCTCACCGTTCCGGAGGCCCCCAGAGTTAACTGGTCACCAGATTTTCTAGACTATCCGTGACCGTTCGAACGCACACGGTGCCCCCCACCAGGACGAACGTGCCTAGTTGTGACTGAAAACACATCCTTGGTGCAGAACATGCGCCACGGCACGCCACCCACCGCCACCACCACACACCCACCCTGACAAGGCAAAACCCACCAAGAGGATCTTGGGCTCATTCACTGCCATACCAACCCTCAATACGCCACCCGCCCGCCACAAACAAGGAATCGAACGGACACCTCCACAGCCAGAGTCCACTTGCAGGGCCGCGATCGGGCTACGGCGGTGGACCCCATCCCTCGAATCAAATGTCCCGATCATGCAACATTGGGATGTTTATTCAGATTTGACGGCTGATGGTTCGTCACAGTGGTCTTGCCGGCAACCACCGGTTCAGCACGAACGGCGCGGCTCTGCCGTGCCCCGCACCACGAGGGGTCTCATGTCCCGACTGTTCCGCCTGGCCACCACCGCAACCGTCGCCACCGCGCTCCTGGGCGCCGTGGCGCTCCCGGCCTCCGCCAGCACCCATCGGCCACTCCCCCGGCCCCAACTGGCCATCGGTGCCGTTCAATACGACAGCCCTGGCCGCGACGACCGCAGTAACCGCTCCCTGAACTCGGAGTGGGTGACCGTCACCAACCGAGGCCAAGGGTCAGTCGACCTCCGCCACTGGATCCTGAGCGACAGTTCCCGCCACAGCTACCAGTTCCGCAATCTGACCCTTCGCGGCCACCAGTCCGTTCGCGTCCACACCGGCACCGGCCATGACACCACCCGCGACGTCTACCAGGACTCACACGCCTACATTTGGAACAACAGCAGCGACACCGCGACCCTCCGTGACGCCCACGGCCGCACCATCGCCGTCAAGAGCTGGGGCCGCGGGCACCGCTGACCTCCACCTGCCGTCTGACCGGCAGCATACGGTCGTCACCAGTAGTGGCCCGGCGCTCCACCGCCGGGCCACTCACCGTCCGAACACCCCACCCGTCACACAGCAAATCGAACGAACACCACCCACCACCAACACCCGCAACTGGCGCATCCAACGCAGTCGTCCGGCCAACACAAGGCCGTCGACCCACCCGTCCTTTCTCTCCCCCGACGCTACCGATGAACGTGCTTCGGCAGCAGGACGGCGCGGGTCGCACCAGGCAGCCAGGGCGGCATACGTCGACGAGCGGAGGGGTGGAATTCGGCCGCACGACGGGCGGCAGCACCAGTTGCTCGCGCTTGATCAACGCCCTGACGCAGCGCAGCGAGGCATGGCAGGCTCGGGTGATCGCGAACATCGCTCGAATCGGGAGGTCTGGTGCCCCGCGATATCAACGACAGCGCCGCCCACCGCCTGAGCAAGGCCGACCAGCAGCTCAGTGCCGACCAGTTACGTGCCGTGCTGGAGGAGTGGGCCGACGTGCGCGAACTACGGCAGACCGTGACCCGTCAGGGGCGGGCTGTGGCTCGGCGGCGGCGCGCGGTCCGCATCGGATACGTGGCGCTGGCCGTCTCCGGATGCAGCCTCCTGACGGGCCTGGTCGCCCTGGTCGTGGCCTGGGGGCTGCCTGCCGCGGTGCTGCGCGTCGACGTCGTCAGCGGAGTGTTGCTGCTCATCGCCGGATCGGTCGCCGCCGCGGCACTCCCCCGTCGGCGGAACTCCCGGATGGCGGTCATCGAGACGGAGCTCGATGACTCACAGCAAAAACTACGGTTCCTCAACTCCCTTACCTACCCGACGTTGCGGGAGCGGCGCAGCCTCTACCGCGAGGACGTCGCCGGGTTCATCGAGCAGCACCGGGCCGACAGCCGGTGGTACCGACTCGTCCACAACATGCTGCAGAACCTCATCACCATCGGGTCCGCCTCCACGACCACCGTCGCGGCGCTGGAGACCCGCAACGCGTTCACGTGGCAGAACATCAGCATCGTCGCCATCGGCTTCACCGTCACGCTGGCGGCCGCCTTCACCGGCTACTACAAGTACCGCGAGCGCAGCTACTTCCTCCTGCAGACCGCCGACGCCATCGAAGAGGAGGCCAACGCCTTCTCACTCGGCATCGGCATGTACAGCGACTTCGGGGCGGACCAGGAAGAAGATGCGCTGAAGACCTTCACCCAGCGCGTTGAGGACCATCGCAACGAGCAGCGCCGCCGCCAGCAGCAACTCGACCAGCCCGCCGATCAAGCCCCACCGACCGGGACCACTTCGCCGACACACTGAGCGATCCGGACCGCGGCCTGGGCCTGTCGCGTACAAGTGATCATGTGGCGACGATCGCCACATCAAGAACGCGGACCCGTTGGTCTTCAAGGACAGCCCCTGCCAAGGCGGCCTTGCCTGACCTGAACCTCCCCCGTGCAACCTCTGCAGACCGCAGCGGACCGCCCGCAAAATACGCCCGGAGCCGCCGGTTGTCGGTGGCCGAAGGAAGTCGTGGCCACACGTGCGGGCTTGGGGCATCGCAGCGGCGGGTGAATGATGAGAGAAGACATCGAGGGGGGTCGGGGGTGGCTGGGCAGGGCTTATCCAGGCGGGAGCGGATCCGCCGGCAACGAGGGGCAGCGTTCAAGGGGCGGCAGAACGAGGTGGCCGCGTTCCGTGCCAACCTCGCCCTGGGCGCTCAGGACGGGGCGTTCCAGTTCGTCTTCCACGTGCACGGCAACGGTGGGGTCGGCAAGACGTCGCTGGTGCGGCGGTGGGAGGAGGAGGCCCATCGGCACGGAGCGGTGACCGCGTACGTGGATGACGGTGTGCACAGTGCCGCGGAGGCCATGGAGGCGATCAGCGCGCAGTTGGGCGGTCAGGGCGTCGAGCTGAAGGGTTTCGAGAAGTGGCTGGGCAGGTACCGGGAGCGCCGGCATGAGGCAGATGGTGCACTGGTCGCCCACTCCACGGCGGGCGGTACAGGCGGGGGGCAGGGCCAGGCGACGTCGCCGGTCACACTGGCGCTCACCCGGGCGGGGCTGGCCGGAGTGGGCATGGTGCCCGGGCTGGGGCCGTTTGTCGGGGCTGTCGACGCGCAGCAGGCCGCGCAGCTGTTCGACCGTGCGCGGTCGGTGCTCAGCGCCCGATTCCGCAGCCCGGAGGACGTCCAGCTGGTGCTGTCCCCTGAGCGGGTCCTGACCCCGGTCTTCGTGGAGGACCTGGCCGCGGCCGCAAGCAACCGCCCTTGGGTGGTGCTGTTCTTCGACACCTGGGAACAGACCGGGCCCCTCCTGGACGCCTGGCTGCGCGACACGGTACTCGAGGCGACCTTCGGGGAACTCCCGCTGAACGTGGTGGTCGTGCTGGCCGGGCCGCGGACGGCTGTCCCCCGACTGGCGTGGAGTCGCAGCCGAGATACCGCTGGAGATCTTCACCGAAGACGAAGCCCGGCAACTGCTGACCCACAAAGGCATCACCGAGGAACGTCTGGTCGACACGATCCTGCACGTGTCCGGCCGGCTGCCGGTCCTCGTCGACATGCTCGCGCAAGCCCGACCAAGCGACCCTGACGCCATCGACGACCCCGCTGAGACAGCGGTAGAGCTGTTCCTGAAATGGGAGACCGATCCCACCCGGCATGCGGCAGCCCTGGCCTGCGCGCTGCCGCTGCACTTGAACGAGGACATCTACCGGGAGGCTGTGACCGAGCCAGCCCCTGACGGGTACCGATGGCTGCGCAGCCTGGCGTTCGTCACCGAACAGGCAGGTCGCTGCCGCTACCACAACGTCGTGCGCGGCCAAATGCTCCGCCTGCAGCGCACCCGGTCCCCCATCCGCTGGACCACCGACCACACTCGCCTCGCCACCATCTTCCGTGAATGGCGCCAGACGCAAGAGGAAACGCTCCCCACCGACGAACGTTGGGACGACACCGGCTGGCAGGATGCCCGGTTGCACGAGACCTACCACCTGCTGTGCGCCCACCCCCGCCAAGCGCTGCCCAACGCGATCCTGCAACTCATCCACGCCTGCGACCACGGCATCGCCACGATCCGCCGCTGGGTGCAGATGGTGGAAGACGCCGGCCATGACACCGAAGACGACCTACTCGTCAGCCTCGGCCAGCAGTTGCACGTCACCACTGCCGACGCCGAAACCAGCAGCACCCCGGCGCTGACCACGCTGCTCGGACTCCCCGGCGCCAGCACCAGCGCACGAGCTCTCGCGCTGACAATCCGTGCTCGCGAACACCGCCACCACGAGCGTTACGACGAAGCCCTCACCGACTACACGGCAGCCCTGACCATGGACCCCGTCCTCGCGCGGGCACTTGCGGGCCGCGGGCTGACCTACCACTTCATGCGCCGCTACGACGAAGCCTTGTCCGACTACACCCGCGCCATCGAACTCGACCCCAACGACACCCGGGCCCTCACCAGCCGCAGCCGGACCTACCAGTCTCTGGGCCGCTTTGACGAAGCCCTCACCGACTTCACCCGCGCCATCGAACTCGACCCCAACGACACCTGGACCCTCACCAGCCGTGGCGACACCTACTGGTTCCTGGGCCGCTTTGACGAAGCCCTCACCGACTTCACCCGCGCCATCGAACTCGACCCCAACGACACCTGGACCCTCACCAGCCGTGGCGACACCTACTGGTTCCTGGGCCGCTTTGACGAAGCCCTCACCGACTTCACCCGCGCCATCGAACTCGACCCCAACGACACCTGGACCCTCACCAGCCGCGGCACGACCTACCGGTCCTTGGGCCGGTACGACGAAGCCCTCACCGACCTCAACCGCGCCATCCAACTCAACCCCAACGACGCCTGGGCGTGCCATGAGTGTGCGGTGGTCTTGAGTCTGTTGGGAATGGGCAGTGCGCGGGATCAGTGGCTTAGACGTCGTTTCCTTTGGACTGTTGGGTCGTTGTGCTGTGCATGACGAGTTTGGTTGAGCGGCTGGTGCCGGAGGAGTTGTGGGTGTTGTTCCGGCGGGTGGTGCCGGAGAGGGTGGTCATACGTCCGCAAGGTGGTGGGCGTCGTCGGGCGGGCGACCGTGAGGTACTCGCGGCGATCGTTTTCGTGGCGACGACCGGTTGCACCTGGCGGCAGTTGCCGCCGGTGTTCGGCCCGGCCTGGCCCACGGTCTACCGCCGCTTCGCCCAGTGGTCACAGGCTCGCGTCTGGGCACGGCTGCACCGCGTGATCCTCGACGAACTCGGCGTCGCTGGTGAGCTGGACTGGTCGCGGTGCGCGATCGACTCCGTCAGCGTCCGCGCCCTCAAAGGGGGCCGTTGACGGGACCGAATCCGACCGACCGTGGCAAGAAGGGATCGAAAATCCACCTCGTGGTCGACCGGAACGGCCTGCCGATCTCGGTGGCGATCACCGCAGCCAACACCCACGACAGCCTCGCACTGAAGCCGCTCGTCCAGGGCATACCGCCCGTCCGCAGCCGACGCGGCCCACGTCGCCGCAGGCCGGACAAGCTCCACGGGGACAAGGGCTACGACTACGACCAGCTGCGACGATGGCTCCGCGGCCGGGGCATCATTCCGCGCATCGCCCGCCGTGGTGTCGAATCCTCCCAGCGCCTCGGCCGACACCGGTGGGTTGTCGAGCGCAGCATGTCCTGGCTGTCCGGCTGCCGGCGTTTGCACCGGCGCTACGAACGCAAGGCCGAGCACTTCCTCGCCTTCACCGCCATCGCCACCAGCCTCATCAACTACCGACGCCTCACCAAGTGAAACGACGTCTTAGGGCGGTGGAAATCTTCACGGCAGAGGCGGATAAGGGTGGGCCGGGTGCCCTGTCCGGGCGGGCCAATTTGATGGTGGTGTTGTGTGGGCTGGGTGAGTGGGAACGTGCGGCGGAGCAGATGGAGTTGTTCCTGGGGGCGTCCCCAGTCTTTTGGTTGGTCCAGGAGTTGCTGGTGGACCTGGCGGACTTGTCCGGAGCGTTGCCCGTAGACGCGACTAGGTTGAGGCCGTTGCAGCTGCGGCTGGAAGCCACGGCGGAAGGACTCAGTGGAGGGCAACTCGGCTCCATCGGCCGCTGACATGCTGCCCACGTGGCGTGGCTTCCCCCATGGGCACCGCAGTCAGCGGCGTTGACAACGATGGCGCCCTCGCGGTCCTGGCTGGCGGGGCAGGCGAGCGACCGCTGCCTATGCTGCTGGCCGCGTACGGGCAGCACACGCTCCACCGCATCATCATCGCCGCGTTCGGGATCAGCGCCACCATGGACTGCGACGAAACCGGACGCCTCGCAGCAGAGATCAACGACGACCCGCAGGCCCGCCTCCTGTTCGTCCTGACCGACGCCCTGCACAACCAGGCCATCCTCGCCAACGATGACCCAGTCGCCGCCAAGCTGATCAGCGGTTCGATCCTGGGCGCGATCCATGCGTTCACCGACGCCGACAACGACAATGCCTTGTGATGGTCTGCACGAAAATGACATGGACTGTCGTCAGCCGTGTCAGAGGGGGTCTGTCCAGCGACTGGTGTAACTCGGGTTGTGTGGGTTAGCGGCGGCCGATGGAGAGTCGGCCGTCGAAGGCGATGTCGAAGGCCTGGAGTGCGGGCTTCCATCGCATGGTCCAGCGTTTGCGGCCGGCGCCGGTGGGGTCCAGGCTCATGACAGCCAGATAGACGCACTTCAGCGCGGCAGCCTCGTTCGGGAAGTGCCCGCGGGCGCGGACTGCGCTCCGTATGCGGGCGTTGACCGACTCGATGGCGTTGGTGGTGCAGACGACTCTGCGGATCTCAGCGTGGAACTGGAGGAAGGGCACGAACTCGGCCCAGGCGTTCGACCAGAGCCGCACGATCGCGGGGTATTTGGTGCCCCATTCCTCCTGGAATTCCAGGAACCGCTCTTCGGCCGCGTCGGCGGTCGGGGCGGTGTAGATCGGCTTGAGCGCGCGGGAGATCTTGTCCCAGTCCTGGCGAGCCGCATAGCGAAACGATGCCCGCATCAGGTGAACGACACAGGTTTGCGTGATCGCATGCGGCCAGACCGTCCCGATCGCGTCGGGCAGGCCTTTCAGTCGATCACAGACAACCATGCATACGTCCTCGACACCGCGGTTGCGGATCTCGGTCAGTACCTGGAGCCAGTATTTGGCGCCCTCGCCACTGTCGCCGGCCCACAGGCCGAGGATGTCGCGGGTGCCGTCGACGGTGACTGCGAGGGCGACGTAGATCGGCCGGTTGGCGACCTGCCCGTCACGCACCTTCACACGGATACAGTCGATGAAGACGACCGGGTAGACCGGATCGAGGGGCCGGTTCTGCCATTCGGCCATGCCGTCCATGACCTAGCTCGACCTGGCGTCCATCCTCATGCGCCTCGACAGAGGCGATCACGTCGCTCATCAGGTGCTTCCTTGATCAGGAGATACACCAGTCACCGTACAGACCCAGCGGCAGCGGGACGCCGGGTTCCGGCATGGTCCCCTCCTCAGCACGGCGGCTGTTACCGACTTGGGAACGAGCGTAAGGGGTGGTGCTGTCAGCGGGTGGAGATCCGGTCGCGGGGGCAGGGCGGCAGTCTGGTGACGGTTCCGGCCACGGTGTGCTCGGCTCGCAGGAGTTGGCTGTCGTGGTGCTGGGCCGCGATGACGGTGGCAGCCGCGGCAAGCTGCTGGTGCAAGTCGGTGATCTCACGCTTGGCCTGGGCCAGTTTGCGTTGCAGATCGTGAATGGCGGCGTCGCGGCGGGCTTCGCCGGGGGTCAGGGTGCCGTGGGCGGAGGTGTGGGCAGCCCAGTCGGCAAGCACGATCTTGGCCCGGAACATGGTCGCCGGGCTGACGTCGGCTTCCATGGCGAGGTTGTCCTTGGTCAGCCGCCCGTCGGTGCGGGTCGGCTTGCCGGCGAAGAGCCGGGCCATGGCTTCGCGCAGGGCTGTTTCGGTGCGGGCGGAAAGGCCGGCGACGCCGGTCACCGTGAAGCCTTCCGCAGGAGCGTTTGGACACTGGCCCGTTGCTGCTCGAGGGCGGCGCGTCGGCCGGCGGGCAGGCTGGGGGTATCCAGGAGCTTGAGCAGGGTGCGGTCTTCGCTGTCCCAGATCGCGACGTGCTGGATGCCGAGCATGCTGTTACCGCAGCGGTCGGGCAGCGGGCCAGTATGTCCGGGCAGGATCACGGCGTTCCCCAGGCAGAGGGCGCCGACGGAGTTGGCGGCGTCGAACAGGCAGTTGTTCAACGTACCGAAGCGGATGGAGATACGGGCCCGTTTGAGCATGGCGTACTGGCGGCGCCGACGTACTGCGCGGTGTCCTCGTCACCGGCCAGCCGGCCCTGGCGCACACCCAGCCGATGCAGTCCGGAGGCGAGCTGCTCGCGTCCCTGTCTGTCCTGCCGCTCAAAAACGCCGACGGACCGGCCTGGAGCTGCGGCGCGCCCAGGGACCGGTCGACCCTACGACTGCTCGAGCTTGGTGCAGGCCGCGTTCCGCACCATCGGCGTGGACCTGCCGCGGGTCTCCGAGTCGCAGTCCACCGTCGGCACCCAGGTCTCCCTCGGCAACCTGCGGCCCGGCGGCATCCTCTACTGGGTCCGAACAGCGTCACCCGTACGGGTGCATACTGTGTATCCGACGATCGAACGTCCCTCAAGCTATGGCCAGGGATCGATCCTTCCGGCAAGCAAAGGGGGCTGGTCCGGCGTACTGGACCAGCCCCCCTTTGCTGTTCAGCAATCGTGCACGGATCGCCTGGCCGCGTGGCTCGGCTTGCGTCTGCTGGCTAGCTTGGCCACGGGATTGCTCGTGAGTTAGACGTCAAAGGTGGCTGCAAACTTCACGAAGGACTGCCAGCCCTCCGGCGATACGGTGAGCGTGGGGCCCGACGGGTTGATCGAGTCCCTGATCTCGATCCCCTCCGTGCAGGCTTGGGGACGACGCCACTCCACACAGTCGCCCGTCTGACCGCTGTAGCTGCTTTTGGTCCACCCATCGGGTGCGGTGTGCTGGTTGTTGGCGCTGGTCGCCATTCTGTTCCTTCCTAGTGGTCGGGTTGGGGCAGGCCCTACAGCGAACGGGCCAGGTGTTCGAGATGTGCCCGCGAATCGTCTTGATCCAGCGCAATGGACATCAACTGTTCGAATCCGCGGGCATATGCGGCCACGGATCCGCTGTCTTCCAGGTAAAAGCTGCTTACCAGCGACTCCAGATGTGCCAGGCGTCCACCATCCGGAAATCGGAACAAGCTGAAGGGTCCGTCGAGTCCCACGTGCGGACCGACGCTGAGAGGCATGACACGCAGGTCGACGGCCGGAGTCTCAGAGGTGATGATCAGGTGCTCGATTTGGCGACGTGTGATCTCGGTACCGATGGAGCCGCGCAGGGCGGCCTCGCTGAGGATTACGGAGAACTGGCGAGGCCATGGATGCCCCTGTCGTTGCATCCTGACCGCGACCAGTTTCGCGACCTGCTCGGGGGAGGAGTGAACGATCCCCTGGCCTGCCACGAGGAGCGCCCGAGCGTACTCCTCAGTTTGCAACCGGCCCGGGATCAGCAGGGTCTGCCAGGTCTTGACCTCGTCGGCATCGCCTTCCAGCCCCAAGAAGTCCTGATACGCGGTGTGTAGATATGAGTTGTAGCTGTACCACCACCCACGGGAGACCACGTTCCTGACCATGTCCTCCAGGGCGGACACCATCTCGGGATCATCGATGCCGTAGACACCCAGCAGCGCCCGCAGGAGTGGGATGTCCAGCTTCCCCTTCCCGTTCTCCACCCTGCTGATCCGATCATCGGTGATCGACAGTTGGGCCGCGACCTCGCCCTGGGTCATCCCGGCCTGGTCTCGCAGCCGGCCGAGAACGCCCCCAAGGCGACCGCGGCGGTAGCTGACCTGAGGCGGCTGTGCCATGAGTCCCTCCTCCTCTCCGTTGGCGTGGTGCACGACCTAGTGTGCCCTCTCCTCGCGTCCCAACGAGTCGGCGTTTTGCGAATTCGCATAACAGCGACTTGACGATGCGCGGATTCGCGAGGAAGGTGGAAGCGTCGCTACGGTTCGTTTGCGGTCTCTCACCCTCGGCGACAGTCGATCTTCTCCCCTGCCTGCGGCCCCCCCGGAGGATGACGAATCGTGCTCAGCCATGACGCACAGGAAACCCTGAAGTGGGCTGTCCACGCGGGTCTGCGCGATGCCGCCGAGTTGATGGCGTGGATCGAGGGGGCCGTGGGGGTCACGGTGACCGTGCCGATTGGCGCCCGATGGGACGTCATACGCCTCTCAGCCAGCCTTGGGTTCAGCGCGCTCGCCCTGCTGCGGGCCGATGGCCATGCGTTCGGTCCCGTGCTTGAAACGACCTACGAAGATCACGGCAGCCAGTGCCCGAAGGGGCCAGGCCGCGTTGACATCGTGGTCCCCGCCGGGACCGCTGAGGCCTGGCCGGTCGTCGACCCAACGTTGTGCGCGGCCGTGGACTCCGGTCTGTGGCGTTGTCCGTCGCCGTCAGTGGGCCCGTCACAGCGGGTTCACGGCCGCAGGTGGGTCACCGCACCAGGTGGGGCCGTTCCCTATACCGACCCCACCGCTTTGGCCGAGAGGGTCGCTACTGCCATGGCGTCATATCGGCGGCACCGCGACTCCTCGGGCGAGCCTGTTCGCTGGTTCCCGTCGATCCGCGACCTGTAGGTCCTGCTCATCCATCTGTAGGCCCCACTGCTGAGGAAGGTAGGGCCCATGTCCGCCCTGCACGACAGCCCGAATCTTGTCCCACCACAGGGCGTTGGCCCGGCTGCCTCCCGTGTCAGGGGGGAGTCCCGGCGCGCGGTCGATCTCGACGGGTCCAGCCGGGACACGCCTCGCAAAGCCCGCGGCCACGTGAAGCAAGTCCTGACCACGTGGGCCGCTCCGCCGGCCCTGATCGACCGCCTCACGATCATCGTGAGCGAGTTGGCAACTAACGCGATCTGCCACGGAGACGGCCCGCGCATCACGGTGCTGGTAGCCCGCACAGCCGACCTGATCGAGGTGTCGGTCTACAACGCTGGCCTGGTAGCCGTTCCGTTGCGCGCAAGCCTGCCTGACCAGAATGCTGAAGGCGGCCGGGGCCTCGCGGAAATCGCGGGGTACGCCGACCTGTGGGGACATCGCGTGGACGGCACCCGGACCCTCGTGGTGTGGGCCGCATGCCGCCTTCCTCACCAATCAGCTCCCGCCTCTGAGGGAGGAATCACTCCTGGCAGGACAGCGTGAGCCGCCATCGCGCACCATCGCGCCGGCTGAACCACTGGTTGCCCCCGCGCCCACCTGTCGGCCGCCATCGTCTCGTTTCTCGCTTAGCAAGCCGCGACACGGCATATGTGTGCGAGCACACGGCCCGATTCCAGGACGAGCTGGGCCGGGACAGGACCATACGACTCGCCACCGCCACAACGCGCGACCCGACAGCAGCCGACAGGTGGGCACAGACCCGCGCCCACGTTGTGGCCCATCAAACGCTGGCCGACCAGGACGCCGCGTTGGCGCACGTCCTCTCACTGCCCGCCACCCCAGCAACAACACTGGCCGCTGGCAGCGAGATCGATCTGGTGATGCGGCTGGACGAAGCCGAGCATCGGATCACCATACGCAGACTTCTCGCACCCATGGTGGCCGCCGGATGACAGCGTCCGCCGCCCCTCCCTTCGAGGTGACCTCGATGTCGAGCCCGCCACTGGCACGTGCGCCCCCGCGGCCCCTCTGCGACGGATCACGCTGGCCGAAGAAGTAGGGAGGGGACTAAGACGTCGTTTCACTTGGTGAGGCGTCGGTAGTTGATGAGGCTGGTGGCGATGGCGGTGAAGGCGAGGAAGTGCTCGGCCTTGCGTTCGTAGCGCCGGTGCAAACGCCGGCAGCCGGACAGCCAGGACATGCTGCGCTCGACAACCCACCGGTGTCGGCCGAGGCGCTGGGAGGATTCGACACCACGGCGGGCGATGCGCGGAATGATGCCCCGGCCGCGGAGCCATCGTCGCAGCTGGTCGTAGTCGTAGCCCTTGTCCCCGTGGAGCTTGTCCGGCCTGCGGCGACGTGGGCCGCGTCGGCTGCGGACGGGCGGTATGCCCTGGACGAGCGGCTTCAGTGCGAGGCTGTCGTGGGTGTTGGCTGCGGTGATCGCCACCGAGATCGGCAGGCCGTTCCGGTCGACCACGAGGTGGATTTTCGATCCCTTCTTGCCACGGTCGGTCGGATTCGGTCCCGTCAACGGCCCCCTTTGAGGGCGCGGACGCTGACGGAGTCGATCGCGCACCGCGACCAGTCCAGCTCACCAGCGACGCCGAGTTCGTCGAGGATCACGCGGTGCAGCCGTGCCCAGACGCGAGCCTGTGACCACTGGGCGAAGCGGCGGTAGACCGTGGGCCAGGCCGGGCCGAACACCGGCGGCAACTGCCGCCAGGTGCAACCGGTCGTCGCCACGAAAACGATCGCCGCGAGTACCTCACGGTCGCCCGCCCGACGACGCCCACCACCTTGCGGACGTATGACCACCCTCTCCGGCACCACCCGCCGGAACAACACCCACAACTCCTCCGGCACCAGCCGCTCAACCAAACTCGTCATGCACAGCACAACGACCCAACAGTCCAAAGGAAACGACGTCTAAGGGTGCGCTCCAGCAGCAGGCGGCCAGCGAGCTGGCGGAGCGGTGACGCTCAGCCCTTCGCGGCGCGTCGGAGCATGACGCCCCGCCACAGTTCGAGGGCCAGCTTGCGCGGGTGTGGAAGGCCGGCGTCCTCCACGCGTTCGATCATGCTGGTGGCGGTGTATTCGGCGACGCTCCAGGCCACGGCCCGCATTTGGTTGGCGTCGAGATCCTGGACCAGCTTGGCGTAGCCGTCAGTGTCCTTGCGGAGGGCGCAGGCGATGGCGGCGTCGGCAACGGTTTCGAGGTCAACGTTCATGGCTCGATCGTGGCCCCGAGGAATGTCCCTGCACCAGAGCGGAATGCCTTACGGCCCGAGCTGTGCACCTACCGCCTCACGGTGTGGAACCTCTGTGCAACGGCCCCTGCCACATGTGGCAGGGGCCGTTCATGCACTCTCAACCGGAGCCGAGAGTACCGTTCTGATTGTCGAGGTCAGAACGGAGTTCAGTATGCCGGAGGTACCGGAGAACCGGGAGGGGATCGGGCCACGGATCGCCGCGGCCCGGAAGGCCCGCGGGCTCACCCAGACGGAGCTGGCCCTGCGCATCCCCTGCTCGAAAAGCCTGATCGCTCAGGTCGAACGTGGCCACAAGCCAGCCACACCGTCACTGACCGCAGGCGCCGCTCGCGCCCTCGGCGTGAGCATGGGCCAGCTCACTGGCCAACCGTACGACGACCCGCAGAACGGCCGCGTGCACGCCACCATCCCCCACATCCAACGGTCGATCCTCTCCTGGGACTTGCCCGACGAAGACCTTCCCGTCCGGCCGATCGCAGCGCTCGCGGCCGACGTGCAGAAGGCGTCGGACCTCGGGCGCAAGGCGCGGTACGGGCAGCTCGGCGAGGTGCTGCCCGCACTCCTGGATGAGCTGTCGACGGCGTGCCACACGGTGGATGACGCCGAGCAAGCGCGGGTGTACGGACTCCTCAGCGAGGCGTACACCGGCGTGACAGCGATCGCCTACGCCCTCGGGAAGTTCGACCTTCGGGCGATCGGCATGGACCGGGTGCAGTGGGCAGCGCAGCAATCCCGCGATCACCTGCGGATCGCCCGCACCCAGTGGCAGCGCTCGACGCTCTTCCTCCAGGCCGCCGCCTACGACCGCGGCACCCGGCTCCTTGACCGGATCCGGTACGACCTCGGCGACGACCCGGCCCGCATGGAGCCCGCGGCCCTGGCGGTGTACGGCGCGGCGCACCTGCGGAGTGCGGTGTTCGCCGCGCGGGCCTCGAACGGGGGCGCTGCTTGGGACCACATCGGCGCGGCACGGGAGACCGCCCATCTCCTCGGCCCGGCCGCGAGCAGGAACTTCTACGGCTTGGAGTTCGGCTCGGCGAACTGCGACCTTCACGCCCTCGGTGTAGCCGTGGAGATGTACGACGGAAGCCGCGTCGCGGAACTGGCAACCACGGTCCGGCTACCTGTGGGCATCGCACCGGTGCGCGCCGGCCGCTGGTACATGGACCTGGCCAAGGGGTGGCTGGACTACGGGCAGCGCGACAAGGCGGTCGCCGCGATCGCCGCCGCCCGGAAGGCGTCGCCTGAGCAGACGCGGAATCATCCGCAGGTTCGTGAAACCGTTCGCACGCTGATCGAGCTGGAGAAGTACAGCAAGAACTCTCTGGTCGGGCTGGCGAGCTGGTTGGGCATCACCTGACGATGTTTCACAAGCCGTGAAACTCACGAGCGTTGGCAGTGAGCAGGCTGATGGTGTCAACCACTCAGCCTCGGAGATGCCATGTCCCTCAGCCACATCCCCTCAGCGCTGGACTGGCTGCCGCCGGAGTCTCCCGCCGACGGCGGCCCCATCGCACTTCGACCTGCCGGCCGGTGGTGGGATGCCATCCGAGCTGGCGATGCGCTCGGCCGCCCCGCCATGGCCGCGCTCGCGATCCTCGGCGAGGAGGACTCCGCCGTCCTCCGCGACCCGGCCGAGCGCTGCTACTACTGGCTGGTGCCCACCGGCACCGCAGCACGCTGGACCGTCCCGTACACCCGGACGCTGACCACCACTCAGTACGTCGCGATCCCCTGCGCCACGCTCACCCGCCCCACCGGACCGCACTGGGTGCGTCCGCCGGCCGCGGACGTGTGGAAGACGAACCCGGACAACCTGTGCTCGGCCCTGTCCGCCGCGGTTGACTCGCTGTACGGATCGCGGGAGATGAGACCGTGACCACGCGGGACCTACCTCGGCTCGCGGACTTGGACGTGGACCAGATACGGGGTTTCCGCTGCGTGTGGGATGGCGCCAAGCTCGGCGAGGACGCGGTCGACCTCGGGCGGCAGCGCTGCGCGAGCATCGGCCGCCCGCGCTTCTGGTACCCGCGTGCCTGCCCGGGATGTGTCTGGTGACCAGGGCTTTCATCTACGACCACACCCTCGACTCGGACGCCGAGTTGAGGCTGGCCGCGCTGCGCGACTACGCCGAGGCCCGCGGGTACCAAACGGTCGGCGTGTGGGTCGACAAGGCCGACACCGCCCAGATCGACGGCCGCGGCCGGCCGCACTACATCACGATGGTGTCCCAGGTGCTCGGGGCACGTCGCCTCGGGCACGAAGTCGTGGTCCTCGTGGAGGACTGGGACCGCCTGTCCGCTGACCGGGTGGTGCAGCGGGCGATACGCCGTCAGATCCACTTGTGCGGCGGGCGGATCGAGACGGCCGCCGGAGAGGTCGATCCGCTGACCCTCGCGCCGGTGCGCGCCGCACCCTCCCCCTGACCCCCTGATCTCCGTCTGCGGTCCGTCCCTCCCCGGATGCGGGCCGCAGGCGGTTCTGACCCGCCCTCCCCCGGATGGAAGCGCGCGCGGTACTCACCCGGGTCTCCCCGTGCCCGGACTCGCGTGTCCCGTGGGAGGGCGGCCCCACCCCGTCCCGGCCGGTCCCAAGCCTCGGCCGGGGCGGGCCACCTCAGACACGAAAGGCACCCATGAGCAAGCACAGGACACCCCCGAAGCACGTCCGTGAGGTCGCCCAGCGAGCGTCGCAGACCGGCATGGTCCGCCCCGGCGACGCAGGGATCATGCAGGGCTGGGCCGAACACGTGGAGCGCGAGGACGCCGCCGACGCCGCCGCAGGCGGTGCCGAAAGCACCGACGACGAGCCCAACACGTAGGGGTCTCACATGTCGCCACGCGGAACCATCGCGATCAACAGCGCCGGAGAGCCTTGGCTCCCCGGCGTGTCAGCAGAGGATCGCTGGCGCCCGGACAAGAGCACCATCCCGGCAGCCGCGGAAACCCCGGGCGATGAGGACCCGCAGTCCCCACCCACCTGACCCCCGTCCCGGCCGCTGCCTGGACAGCGATCGCGGCCGAGACGGGTCAACCTCCAACCAAGGAGATCGAAATGAGCGTACAGACCACGGCGCGCGCCTTACTGACGGCGGACCAGTTCGCCGGCGTCGCGGCCACCGTCGCCCGCAACAACCCCGAGATGGCCGTCGAACTGACCGAGCGCATCACCGAGGAGGCCATCAAGTTCGTGGCCGCCGCGGCAGCGGCCCCCGGCCGCGGCCTGCGTCCCTCCCGGATCGTGGACGAGGGCTGGCACGCCCTGATCCTCAACACCCAGGTGTACGCCCGGCTGTGCGAACGGCTGGGCATGTTCGTCCATCACGTCCCCGAGCCGCCGATGGCCCCGGCCCGGTTCCACCCCGAGTCCCTGGTACGCACCCAGGAAGCCATCACCGACGCCGGCTACACGCCGGACCCGATGCTCTGGCTCGCACCCTTCGACACCTACATCTCCGTCGCCGCGGACTGCCAGCACGGATCAGGCGGCTCTACCTTCTGAGCCGGGTTGGTCTGGTCATTCGTAGGGTTGGACCACCCGGGGGTGCTGGGTGTGGCTATCAGGCGGCTGCCGTCTCGTGGCTAACCTCGCTTCGCCGCCCAGCACCCCACGACGACTCGGCCGCCGATTAGGAAGTGCGAGCACGTCGCTGAGTAGAGCAATGCCGGCGAGGTCGTCCGTGGTACGAACAGTACGAACATGCACCTCAGGAGCACGATGAGCCGGATATGGGCGGGGATCGACAGCGGCAAGGGCCACCATCACGGCCTGGCCCTCGACGCGGACGGCAGGACCCGGCTGTCGCGGCGGGTGGCCAACGACGAGCCCGAGCTGCTGAACCTGATCGCAGACGTCCTCGCACTCGCCGACGGCGAGCCGGTGACGTGGGCGATCGACATGACCGGCGGGGAGCCGGCCCTGCTGCTGAGCCGCTGGTCGCCCACGGCCAAGAGGTCCTGTATATCCCCGGCCGTCTGGTGAACCGTGCGGCCGACGGCTACCGCGGCGAGGGCAAGACCGATGCCCGCGACGCCTTCGTGATCGCCGACCAGGCCCGGATGCGCCGCGACCTGCAACCCATCCGCCCCGGCGACGAGGCCGCGATCGAGCTCAAGCTGCTGACCGGCCGCCGGGCCGACCTGGTCGAGGACCGGACCCGGTCCGTCAACCGCCTGCGCGGCACCCTGCTGAGCATGTTCCCGGCCCTGGAGCGGGTCTTGGAGATGACCAACGTCGGCCCGCTCAAGCTCCTGACCGGCTACCAGACACCGGCGGCGATCCGCCGCACCGGCACCGCCCGGCTGACGAAGTGGCTGGCCAACCGCAAGGTCCGTAACGCAAGAGCCCTCGCCGAGGCGGCGGTTGACGCCGCCGAGCGCCAGCACACCTCCGTTCCCGGGGAGAAGACCATCGCCAGGCTGGTCCACAGTCTGGCCGAGGAGGTGATGTCCCTCAACGAGCAGATCGCCGAGATCGACAAGCTCATTGAGGGCCGGTTTCGCGAGCACGAACTCGCCGCGATAGTCGAGAGCGTCCCGGGCATCGGCACCGTTCTCGGCGCCGAGTTCCTGGCCGGCGTGGGCGGAAACCTGGACGGCTTCCCTTCCCCGGACGCCCTGGCGGCCTTCGCCGGCGTCGCCCCCGCACCCCGCGACTCGGGCAAGGTCCACGGCAACCTGCACCGCCCGACTGTCTACCACCGCAGGCTCCAACGCGTCTTCTACACCTCGGCGCTCGTCAGCATCCGCTGCGATCCGAACTCGCGGGCGTTCTACGACCGCAAGCGCGCGGAGGGCAAGCGGCACGTTCAGGCCGTGATGGCTCTGGCCCGTCGACGGGTCAACGTCCTGTGGGCGCTGATCCGTGACCGACGGTGCTACCACGTCACACCTCCAGTGATCGCAGCGGCTTGACAACGACATTAGGAAGCTCTACCGCTGGAGCCGCAGGTGACCTGCGTAGCGGTCACATACTCCCGTCCTGGCCGGCCCAAACTCCGGCCGGGGCGGCTGACACCCGGTGCAGGAGTCGACGTCCGTGCGGTGGTGAAACCTTGGCAGCGGTCAGCGGAGGAAAGGCGTGCAGGGTTGTTCTCAGGGCACGGACGCGTTCGCTGGCCGACGCCCTCTGCCCCGCGCCAGGTACGGATGCGGGTGTGGCTCCCCCGGTGCCAACGCAAGCAGCGCACACGCCGCTGGTCCGACCGCGGGGCAGCGGATTACGGCATCCCGCGCATTCGGCCATGGAAGCGGCTGGGGCCACGGCATCCCGAGGGGCGCGCAAGACGGGCAGTTTTCGGACCAGTCGGTCCGCCAGCAGGGCGCGGGGTGAATGCACGACCTGCGGCAACCCGGAAGTGAGGAGAGCTCGGATCTCCAGATCGGACAGGCCGCTCCGCAGCCACGGGGCCGCGAGCGGTGCCAGCGCGATCACCTCGGCAATGCCGAGCGTCAGCCTCGGCTCTGCCCTCACCACCCCGGCCAACAGCACATACTCCGCCGACATCGCAGCATCCGGTTCCGGGTGTGCCTCCCCCGCCCGCCTTGCGGGCGTGCCCGCTTGCGTCGTGCGGGTGGGAGGTGTTTCCCCTGGGTTCTTCTTCCCCTGGGGGAACGCTCCCGCCTTCCCGGCCCGCGCCTGGCCGGTTCCCGCGCGCACGGGAAGCGGCACCCCTACAGGTTGCGGGGAATCGAAGATGTGCGTCTCGGTGCGCACCCGCCCGCTGTCCTGGTCCCGCACGGTCCGGCGCACGTAGTAGCCCGACTCGACCAGTTCCTCCAACGCCTTGGCTACTCCGCGACGCCCCAGACCAGGGTTCCTGTCAGCGAGGGTACGGACATCCTCGCGGGCACCGTCCGGAAGCGACAGCAGATAGGCCAAAATCCCACGGGCCATGAAGCTGAGCCTCCGGTCCCGCAAGACCTCGTTACCCAGCACAGTAAACGCGCGCTTACGCACGCTAAGGTGGATCCGCATCGAAGACTTACCTCTTCGGTGTCAGACCCCGGGGTGTTGGTAGCACCGCCGGGGTCACCTGCGTATAGGGGTGATAACCCATGAGCCTAGCCTGGCAACCCACCCAAGTACCAGTCCACCACCGACAGATGCTGGTGGCCTCCCGCCGACCTTCCTGGTCAGGGCGGTGACAAGGACATCGCGGCGCGCACCTCGCCATCACCACAACGAGCTCGTGCGCGGTAAGGCGGTGACGTGTCGGGGTCTCGATCGTTGACCATGGTCTGATGACGGGGAACGTGACGCGGGCAGTGATCATCAGCAACCAGATGGTCACGGGGCTGTCGGCTGTTGCTATCGCTGAACTCGTCGCCGAGGTGGGCTCGTTGTGGCACGAACGGCGTCAGATTGCGCTTGCGTCACGGCCTAGGAGTCGTCTTCAAAGGGTCAGATCCAGAGGAGGATGGCGGCGATGGTGACGGTGGCCTGGTAGGACTCGCGGGTTTTGTCGTACCGGGTGGCCAGGCCGCGCCACTGTTTGAGGCGGCCGAAACAGCGTTCGACGACGTTGCGGTGGCGGTAGATCGTCCGGTCGAAGCCGGTTGGTCTGCCGCCGCGTGAGCCGCGCCGGTGTCGGTTGGCGGTCTGGTCGGCGCGTTCGGGGATGGTGTGGGGGATGCCGCGCCGGCGCAGGTAGGCGCGGATCTTGCGGGAGCTGTAGCCCTTGTCCGCGATCACGTGATCGGGCCGGCTGCGGGGCCGGCCCGGACCGGTGCGCGGGACGCGGATGGTGTCCATGACGTGTTCGAAGCGGGTGCAGTCGTTGGTGTTGCCGCCGGTCAGCACGAAGCCGAGGGGACGGCCGCGACCATCGACCGCGAGGTGGACTTTGGTGCTCAGTCCTCCACGGGATCGGCCGAGGGCGTGATCACCCGCTTCGTCCCGGTCGACCGCCCCCCTTTCCCGCCAGTCGCGTGCTGGTGGGCCCGCACGATCGTGGAGTCCACCGACACCAGCCAGTCGACATCCCCGGCCGCGTCCTTCTCCGCCTGGATCGCCTGCAACATCCGCGAGAACGTGCCGTCCAACGCCCACCTGCGGAATCGGGTGTAGAGGGTCTGCCAGGACCCGTAGCGCTCCGGCACGTCCCGCCAGGCCGAACCGGTCCGCAGCTTCCACACGATCCCGTTCAGCACCACCCGATCATCCAACCGGGGCCGCCCCGCAGTCCCCGAACTCGGCAACAGCCGCGACAGCACAGCCCACTCTTCATCCGACAACTCATGACGACGCACCACACCCAACATGATCTCGCATCACATGATCAGCTTTGAAGACGATCCCTAGGGCGGGTCGTGGGAGCCAGCGCGAAGTACCGGCTGATGTTCTCCGGCCGACCGCTGGCTGCTCACCGTCACAGAACACACACCGGCTGGGAACGTGATGGCGGTCGAGGAATTCTGCAGGGCCGCGACGAGGTTGTTGCGGTTGGTGGTGGCGTTGCCGCCCGGCGTGATCCCCAGATCAGGCGCCGAGGTCGCGGCGGCGTACGCCCGCGAAGGCAGCACTCCGGCGGTCGCCGTCGCGACGGCACCGGTGCCGGTCAACGAGAGAAGTCTGCGGCGGGCGAGCGGCTTTCCTGACGTGGACATGCGAGCCTCCTGTGGGGGAATACGAGATGCTCAACGAACCGATCCGGGCGGCGCTGTGTGTCGCGAAGACCCGCGAAGAAGCCGTCATCGACTGGGCTCTCGGCAACCATGATGCTGTCGTCTCCCCTGACGCCCTCGTATACGCGCAGCCCTTCCGAGATATGCGGGGGCGCGTCACGGCGTCACCTCTGCGCGGCGGGGCTCCGCCACGCAGAGGTGACTTTGGTGGTCGGACCGCGCTAGAACAGGTCGTGCGCCGGCCAGTCGGTGATGTGCCGCACGACCGTCCACATGATGTCGTCGAGGTCCTTGCGCATCACGTCCAGGTGCGCGTCGTCACGGGAGTTGACGACGACCGCCCAGCCCTGATGGCCGCTCGTGCGGACGAGGATCGCGGCGTTGCCGGTGAGGTCACCGTCGTGCCAGTGGGTCCCCGCGGTGTTGGTGACCCAGCCCTTGGCGTATCCGGACCGATCCCCGGAAGGGGTACGGGCGGTCGTCGGCGTGTACATCGTCGTGAGGGAGCCGGCCGACAGGATGTCCGGCTTCTCCGGGTAACCGTCCACCCTGGTCAGGAAACGCAGCAGCTCTGTCGGTGAGGCCAGCCAGCCGCCGTGCGAGTCCATGCGCGAGACGAGGATGTCGTACGGGCCGGGTGTGCCCTGCGGGGTGTAGACGACCTCGTTGCTCCGCCGGTCGGCGAGGGTGTTGCCGGCCACGTGCATGTCGGTGATGCCGCAGGGCTCCAGGACGAGGCGGCGTACGGCGTCCTCGTAGGGCAGGCCCATGATCTGCGCGATCACGCGGCCGAGTAGGCAGTATCCGAAGTTGAGGTACTCGATGGTGGTGCCCGGGGTGTGGCTCAGCGGCGCGTTGAAGGCCCCGGCCGCGTCGCGGCCGAGCATCCAGTCGATCAGCTGGTGCTGGGTCAGGTCGAGGTGACGGAACATGGGGTCCTGCGAGCCGGCCCACCCACTGGTGTGTTCCAGAAGGTGCTGCACGGTGATCTGGTCGATGTTCGTGCTGTAGGGCGTGGTGGCGTAGGTGGTGCCGAGGACGCTGTTCGGTCCGAATACGCGGTCGTTCAGGTGCAGGCGCCCCTGTTCGATCAGCCGGAAGACCGCGACTGCCGTGATCGGCTTGGCGACGCTGGCGATGCGGAACAGATGGCCACTGGTCACGGGGGCGCTGGTGGCCGGGTCGGCCACTCCGTAGCCCCGGGCGAAGACCAGCCGCCCGGAGTCGGCGAGCGCGACGGACGCACCCGGCACGCCGTGCCCGGACATGAACGTGGTCACGGTCTGCCGGATGAAGGTCTCGTCGTCGTCGGAGAGGTACGGCTTGTGCCAGATCCCCGCGTACGAGGTCCGCCCGCCCGCGGTGTGACCGTTGACCTTCTCCAGCCGGTAGCCGCGTGCCAGGAGGTCGTTGAAGGCCGACTGGTAGTCCGCCGAGGACAAGCCGTGGCGGGCCTGCCAGGTCACCACGGACCCCTTGACCCAGATCGCCGCGTACCGGGTGTCCCCCGCCGCCTCGTAGCCGCTCACGCGCAGCGGGACGTAGCCCTGCGCTGCCAGGCGGTCGAACTCCGCCTGGTAGTCGGCGGACGTCAGGCCGTGCCGCGCGACCCAGCCGGGCACGGGCGACTGGTCCCAGACCGCCGCGAACCGCACCTGGCCGCCGTCCGAGTAGCAGGACAGGTCGACCGGACGGAATCCCCTCGCGATGTGGTCGTCGATCGCCGCCTGGTACTGGTCGGCGGTCATTCCGTGCCGCGCCTCGAAGGCGGGTCCCGGGTTCTTCTGCCACAGGGAGGCGAAGCGGGGCTGCCCGCCCCTGTCGTAGCCACTCACGGAGACCGGACGGAACCCCTGGGCGGGGAGCGTCTGGAAGAGCCTGTTGTGTTCGTCGCTCGTCAGTCCGTGCCGCGCCTCCCAGGGCGGGCCGGGAGACTGCTCCCATACGGCGGCGTAATGATCGGCACCATTGACGCTGTAACCGTTGACGTCGAGCAGGCGGAAACCCTGGCGGCCAAGCGTGTCGAATTCGGCCTGATACTGAGTAGCGGACAAGTCGTGCCGTGCTTGCCATGCGGGATTCATAGTCGCCGCCTCTCAAGTCGACGTGAGATCGCCGAGCCTCGGGACAATCCCCGAAGCCGATCCGCTGTTTCCACCGTCCTCCGGGAGCTTGCCCCTCGCAATCGGGCGGCTCATAGCTGCCTTCCACCTGCACCGCGCCAGGCGTTCGCTCCTTAGACGTCGTTTCACTTGGTGAGGCGTCGGTAGTTGATGAGGCTGGTGGCGATGGCGGTGAAGGCGAGGAAGTGCTCGGCCTTGCGTTCGTAGCGCCGGTGCAAACGCCGGCAGCCGGACAGCCAGGACATGCTGCGCTCGACAACCCACCGGTGTCGGCCGAGGCGCTGGGAGGATTCGACACCACGGCGGGCGATGCGCGGAATGATGCCCCGGCCGCGGAGCCATCGTCGCAGCTGGTCGTAGTCGTAGCCCTTGTCCCCGTGGAGCTTGTCCGGCCTGCGGCGACGTGGGCCGCGTCGGCTGCGGACGGGCGGTATGCCCTGGACGAGCGGCTTCAGTGCGAGGCTGTCGTGGGTGTTGGCTGCGGTGATCGCCACCGAGATCGGCAGGCCGTTCCGGTCGACCACGAGGTGGATTTTCGATCCCTTCTTGCCACGGTCGGTCGGATTCGGTCCCGTCAACGGCCCCCTTTGAGGGCGCGGACGCTGACGGAGTCGATCGCGCACCGCGACCAGTCCAGCTCACCAGCGACGCCGAGTTCGTCGAGGATCACGCGGTGCAGCCGTGCCCAGACGCGAGCCTGTGACCACTGGGCGAAGCGGCGGTAGACCGTGGGCCAGGCCGGGCCGAACACCGGCGGCAACTGCCGCCAGGTGCAACCGGTCGTCGCCACGAAAACGATCGCCGCGAGTACCTCACGGTCGCCCGCCCGACGACGCCCACCACCTTGCGGACGTATGACCACCCTCTCCGGCACCACCCGCCGGAACAACACCCACAACTCCTCCGGCACCAGCCGCTCAACCAAACTCGTCATGCACAGCACAACGACCCAACAGTCCAAAGGAAACGACGTCTTATGGTTGACCGATCACTCAATCAAGGGGGCGCGGTGGCGGATGCGATGACCACACGATCGGGAAGGGTCGCCCTGGTCGCCGGCGGCAGCCGCGGCATCGGGGCGGCCACTTCGCGGCTGCTGGCGTTCCGGGGCATGCGGGTGGCGGTGAACTACCGTTCCAGCGACGCGGACGCCCAGGAGGTCGTCGATTCCATCCGGACCGCGGGCGGCGAAGCCATGGCGGTGCGGGCCGACATCTGCGACCCGGACGAGGTGGACCGGCTGGTACGGGCAGTGTCCGCGCGCTGAGGTCCGGCCGACGTCCTGGTCAACACCGCGTTGATCCCGTATGCCATCAAGTCCTTCCAGGACATGACCTGGGGGAGTTCGGCGGCAAGCTCCACGACGAGATGCTGGCCGCCTTCGCCCTCACCAAGGCGGTGGCACCGGCGATGTCGACCGGGGGTACGGCCGGACCGTCCATGTCGCCACCAACCTGGCCAGGCACCCGCGGGAGGGGATGATCGCGCTCGGCAGCTCCAAGGCGGCGCTGGTGCAGTTCGCCCGGTACGTCGCGCAGGAGCTCGGACCGCACGGCATCACCGTCAACGTGGTCTCCCCCGGCCCAGTGGACACCCGGATCGGCGCGCTGCGCACCCGGGAGGTCGAGGAGCGGATCACAGCGAGCACGCCGTTGGGGCGGGTCCCCAACCGCAGGACGTGGCCGAGGCCATCGCCTTCTACGCCGGTGAGGAAAGCGGTTTCATCACCGGCACGTGCGTACCCGTCAACGGCGGGCTCGCCATGGACTGAGTCGGCCCGGTGGGCGTCAGCGGTGGACCGGCTGCCGGGATGCGGCCACCGCGCACCGCTACTACCGTCACAAGCAGGAGGCCCGTCGCAGCCGCGACCCGCTTTCTTGGAGGTGTTATGGCTTGAGCATCGTGTTCGCTGTACGCCGGCCGCCGCGGACGACAGGGTGAGTCTCGGATCGGAGCCCTTTTCTCCCGCCTTCATGGATCCTGCCGTTGCCCGGACCATGGAATCGCGGGAAGGAAGAGGACGATGAATCAGGCGGACAAGCTCATTTCAGTGGAGAAGGCCGAAGTCGGCTACCGGGAGGGGTTCTCCGGAGGACATTACGACAATCACCAGAAGTACTCGCCGGCCGTCCCGGGGCTGGAGTGGTCGCAGAACCAGGCGTGGTGCCAGACCTTCCAGTCCTGGGCGTTCCAGCAGGCGGCACTCAGGAGCCTGGCGCCGGTGACGGCGTCCTGTGCGACCGGGGTCGGCTGGTACCGGAGCAGGAGCCGTTTCTCGTACTACCCCGCGATCGGGGCCATGGTCTTCTTCGGCTCCGGAGGCGGCGGTCACGTCGGTCTCGTCTACCGGTACGACGCCGACAACGCCTACACGATCGAGGGGAACACCAACGCCAACGGGTCCCCCGAGGGCAACGGTGTGTATCTCAAGACGCGTCCGCGCAGGGACCGTTTCCTGTACGGCTACGGACTGCCGCTGTTCACGGAGGGCGTGGTGACCGCCGATCCGGGCCTGCGGGACAAGGAGGGGTTCACCTATCGGACGACCGCCTCAGCCGGTGTGTCCGCTCCCTCCCCGGTGGCGCCCGCCGAGGCGGCGCTGCCGTGGGTGTCCGCCGACCAGCTGGCCCTGGCCGCCACGCCCGACGGGAACGGGGAGCGGGTCTCGGACCCCAGCCAGAGCGATCCGGCGGACGGAGTGGGCCTGGTGCAGGACGCGTTGGAGGCCGTGATGGGCGTGCTGCCCGGCGGCAGGCACGGCGTCTTCGACGGGGAGACCCAGGAGCTCTTCGACCGTTTCCGCAAGGAGCGGCTCGGTCTGGACGGGGCGGACGACGGAAGTCCGCCGGACACCCGGTCGCTGGTCGGACTGGCGGAGAAGTCGAGGTCGTTCAACGTCCGCGCGGGCGCCTCGCCGGTCTTCGCACTGCCCTGGATCAGCGTGAACCAGGTGATGTGGGCCTCCACCCACAGCCCGCAGGAACAGGAGGGGCAACCGGGCGGGACGGCGAGCGCGAAGGCCGATGTGACGCTCGTGCAGACCGGGTTGGAGAAGGTCATGCACACCGTGGTGACCGATCTGCCCGGGATCTTCGACCAGGCCACGCAGTCCCTCTACGACGAGTTCCGCCGCACCGTGCTGCACTACAGCGGCGATGACGCCATCGGGACGCCCGGCGAGAGGTCGCTGACCGAACTCGGCCAGCGCTCCGGGCTGTTCCAGGTGCGGAGCGTCCCCGTCCCGACGGGCGGCACCAGCGGCGCGGTCAGCGCGTCGGAACGGATCGAGCCGAAGGAGGTGGCGTTCGACCGGTACTCGGCCGACGGCGCCCTGGAGGACTGGATCGCGCAGGCGTGCACCGCCGCCGGAGTACCGGCGAACCGGCAGTGGATCGGCGGATTCAAGACGGCTGCCCCACGCGAGTCGTCCGGCAACCCCAACGCCTGCAACCTGTGGGACACCAACGCCATCACACCGCACGGCTACAGCAAGGTCCGGGACTACGGGGACGGCTACCGGCTGAACGAACCCGTGCGCAGGATCAACGGCACGCTGACCCCGTTCCAGTGCTCCCGGGGCGTCGTGCAGTGCATCCCCCAGACGTTCGCCCGCTACCACGCGGCCGGGACCTCGGTGAACATCTACGACCCCGTGGCCTCCATCGCCTCCTCGATCCGGTACGTCCGCGACAGGTACCACGTGGCGGCGGACGGTTCGAATCTCGCCTCGAAGGTGCAGCAGTTCGACCCCAACAGGCCGCCGAAGGGCTACTGACGCGGCGCGCCGCCCGGCTTCCCGCGCCCGGCGGGGCCGTCTTGTCCCGGTACTCCGCCGGGTCACCGGCGCATGGCTGTGACCTGCGCGTTTGTTATTAATGATGTGATCATCAGGCGTTGACATCGTCAGATGATCCATGCAAGACTCCGCGAATTCCCGCCGCTGGAGGCGGTGTTCGGAACTGGTCTCGGTTCGACAGCGGGTCTCTATGGCGTGCGGGGGCGGTCGTGGATGCGGTCTGTGATCAACGCGTCGTGCTTACATCCCCTCTTCGAACAGCGGGTCCGTGACCACCCCGGCCGTGTCGCCGTTCGCGACGGCGGCGAGGAGATCGGCTACCTGACGCTCAACCAGCGGGCCAACCGGCTGGGGCGGTACCTGCGTTCGCGCGGGGTCGGCCCCGACGTGCCGGTGGTGGTGTGCGTGGAGCGCTCGGTCGACCTGGTCGTCGCGATGCTCGCCACCCTCAAGGCCGGCGGCGCCTTCCTGACACTGGATCCGGCGCAACCGGTGGACCGGCTGCGCGATCTCCTGGCCACGGCCGCCCCCGCCGCCGTCCTCACCCGCGCCCGGCTGGCGGGGCGCTTCTCCCGGGTGGCGCCCCACGTCCTGCGCCTCGACACCGACCAGGCCCTGCTGTCGGACCTGCGCGACGACGACCTGCCGCTGCTGACGACACCGCAGAACCTGGCCTGCGTCACCCACACCTCCGGATCCGCCGGACGCCCCAAGGGGGTCATGGGAACGCACGGCGGGATGGCGGCCTGCCTGGCCTGGCTCCACGAGAGCTATCCGCTCGGTCCGGACGACGTCTTCGCGCAGCGCACGTCACCGGATTTCGCGGACACCATCTGGGAGATCCTCGCTCCGCTCACCGCGGGCGCCTCGCTGGCGGTCGTCCCCGACCGGGTGGCGCGCGACCCCGCGCTACTGTGGCGCTTCGTGGCCGACCACCGCGCGACACGCCTGGTCCTGGTCCCGGCACTGCTGCGGGCCCTGCTGCACGACTCCTCCGGGGTGCCGACCGCCTCCACCTCGCTCACCCACGTCTTCAGCAGCGGCGAGGCGCTGCCCGCCGACCTGGCCCGGCGGTTCGCCCGCCTGCTGCCCGGCACCGCGCTGGTCAACATCTACGGCATGTCGGAGTCCTCGGCGGACGTCAGCTGGCACCACCTCGGGCCGGGCACGGTCCCCGAGCGTCCCGCCGTCCCCATCGGGCATCCCATTCCCGGGACCTACGTGCGGTTGCTGGAGCCCGGCGGCCTGACGCCGACCGCTCCCGGTGGCACCGGCGAGATCTGCGTCGGGGGCGCGGGGCTGGCCCGGGGCTACCTCGGGCGGCCCGGTACCACCGCGCTCGTCTTCGTTCCCGACCCGCTGGCAACCGACCCCGGATCCCGGCTGTACCGCACCGGTGACCTGGGCCGCCGCCTGCCGGACGGCGCTCTGGAGTACCTGGGGCGGCTGGACCAGCAGGTCAAGGTCAGCGGCGCCAGGGTCGAGTTGTCCGAGGTCGAGTCGGCTCTCGCCGCCCATCCCCGGGTGGCCGCGGCGGCCGCCGCCGTCTTCGCCGACGAGGGCGTGCGGTCGGCCCGGCTGGTGGGCTACGTGGTACCGGATGGGCCGCCCGTCGACCCGGACGAGCTGCGGGCCTTCCTGTCCGAGCGGCTGCCCGCGCAGATGGTGCCCTCCGTCTTCGTCGACCTTCCCGCACTTCCGCTCACGCCCGGCGGCAAGACGGACCGCCGGGCGCTGCCTGCTCCCTCCGGCAGCCGCCCGGCGCACCTGAGCCCGTACACCGCCCCGCGTACCGCCGGGGAGCGGCTGGCCGCCGACGTGTGGTCCCGGGTGCTGGGCGTGACCCCGGTGGGGGCGCACGACACGTTCGTCAGCCTGGGCGGCACGTCCCTGTCGGCCATGAGGGTCGCCACCGAGTTGCGGGAGCGCACCGGCGAGGGGGTGAGCGCCACCGCCCTGTTCGAACACGGCACCGTCGCCCGGCTCGCGGCCGCCTGCCGACTGGCCCCGGTGCCGTCCGCCTCCTGCGCCCCGCCCGCCCGGCCCGCGGACGGCGGGTCCCCGCTGAGCGCACCGCTGTCGTCGGGCCAGCGGCGGTTGCTGTTCCTCGACCGCCTGGAGCCGGGCAGTCCCCGCTACGTGGTGCCGTACGCCTTCGACATTCGCGGTCCGCTCGACGCCGGGGCGCTGGAGCGGGCTCTCGGCCGGCTGGTGGCCCGGCATGAGGCGCTGCGCACCACCGTGGCCGACGACACCGGCGAGCCGTTCCTGCGGGTGTCGGACGCGCCCGAGACGCTGCTGGTGCGGCGGGACCTGCGCGCGGTGCCGGACGACGAGCGTTCCGCAGCGGTCGAGGAGCACCTCGCGGAACTGGTGGGCCGGCCCTTCGACCTGACGCGCGATCCGATGCTGCGGGCGACCCTGCTGCGCACCGCGGACGAGGAGTGGGTGCTCGGCCTCGCCTTCCACCACATCGCCGTCGACGGCGCCTCACTGGCGTTGTTCGCCGGGGAGTTGGCCGCCGCGTATCGGGCGACGCGGGCCGGCGGTCCATGGGAGCCGCCCACCCGGCCGGCCGGTTACACGGCCTTCGCCGCGCGGCACGACGCGCGCCCGGCGGATCCCACTGCGCTCGCGTTCTGGCGGCGGCACCTGGCGGGCGTCCGTCAGGTGGAGCTGCCGGGCGACCGTCCACGGCCCACCGGTCCCGACAGCCGCGGCGCCCTGCACCGTGTACGGCTCGCGCCGAGTACCGCCGACGCTCTGCGGCGGCTCGCCGGGCGGGCCGGGGCCTCCCCCTACATGACGCTGCTCGCAGCGGTGAAGGTGCTGCTGGCCCGGTGGAGCGGGGGCCACGACATCACGGTGGGCGCGCCGGTCTCCCGCCGGGAGCCGCCCTACGAGGACGTGATCGGGTTCTTCAGCGACACCCTGGTGCTGCGGACCGATCTGTCGGGCGACCCGACCGGCGCCGAGGTGCTGGCCAGGGTCCGGCGGACGGTCCTGGACGCGCTCGCCCACCGCGACGTGCCGTTCGAGCGGCTGGTGGAGGAGCTCGCGCCGCCGCGGACGGCGGGCCGCTCGCCGTTCTTCGACGTGATGGTGGTCCAGGACGACGGTCCCCGGGGGCTGGCGCTGCCGGGGGTGGTGTGCGAGCGGCGGGAGGCGCACACCGGCGCGGCCATCTTCGACCTGACGTTCCATCTGTCGGAGCCGGACGAGAGCGGGCTGGAGATCGCCGTCGAGTACCGCACCTCGCTGTTCGACGCGGCGACGGTGCGCCGGATGGCCGAGCGGTTGGGCACGGTCGCGCTCGCGCTGGTCGACGAGCCGGACACGCCGTTGTCGCGGCTGCCGCTGCTGCCGCAGGAGGAGCGCCGCACGCTCGCGCGATGGAACGGCACCGAACTGCCCGCCCCCGCAGCCACCGTCCCCGGTCTGGTGTGGGAGCAGGCCGCCCGCACCCCCGACGCGGCGGCCTGCCGCTTCGCCGGGCGGGAGATCGACTACCGGGAGCTGACCGAGCGGGCCGGGCGGATCGCCGCGGCGCTCGCTGGGCGTGGCGCGCGGGCCGGCCGGGTGGTCGCGGTCTGTCTGGAACGGTCCCTCGCGCTGCCGGCCGCGCTGCTGGGGGTCATGGCCACCGGCGCCGCCTACCTGCCGCTCGATCCGGCCCATCCGGCGGAGCGGCTGGCCTGGCTGCTGGAGGACAGCGGGGCGCTGCTGGTGGTCACGGACGCCGCCTCGGCGGGCCGGCTGCCGGCCTCCGCCGAGGTGTTGCGGGTCGACGTTCCGCTCGACGAGGCGCGGGCGGAACCGGTCGCCCTCCCCGACGACCTGGCGTACGTCATCTACACCTCGGGGTCGACCGGGATGCCCAAGGGCGTGGAGGTGGAGCACCGGTCGGTGGCCAACCGGCTGCTGTGGACCAGGCGGCTGACGAGCGGGGGTCCGGGGACGCGGGTGCTGCAGAAGACCCCGGTGACCTTCGACGTGTCGGTCTGCGAGCTGTTCTGGCCGCTCGTCACCGGCGGCACCCTGGTCCTGGCCGAGCCTGGCCGGCACGGCGACCCGGACCATCTCGCGCGCATCGTCCGCGAGGAGCGGATCTCGGTGGCGCACTTCGTGCCCTCGATGTTGCGCGCGTTCGCCGCCGCCGGGCACCTGCCGGTGCTGCGTGGTCTGCGGATGCTGTGCCTGAGCGGCGAGGCGCTGGACGCCGACCTCGCCGGGGCGCTGCGCGACGCGCTGGGCGAGCGGGTGCCCGTCCACAACCTGTACGGACCCACGGAGGCGTCCGTCGAGGTCACCCACTGGCGCTTGGACCAGCGTGCCGACGGGCGGGTGCCGATCGGCTCGCCGGTGGACGGCGTGGGGTTGTACGTCCTGGACCGGCGGATGGAACCAGTGCCGGTGGGCGTGCCCGGCGAGCTGTACATCGGCGGGGCGGCGCTCGCCCGCGGCTATCTGCGGCGCCCCGGCCTGACCGCGGAGCGGTTCGTGCCGCACCCGTGGAGCCCGGTGCCCGGTGCCCGGTTGTACCGCACCGGGGACCTCGTGCGGTACCTGGCCGACGGGCGGCTGGACTTCCTGGGCCGGATCGACCACCAGGTCAAGATCCGCGGGTTCCGGGTCGAGCTCGGCGAGATCGAGGCCCGGCTGGCGGCCCATCCAGGGGTGAGCGGCGCGGTGGTGACCGCCCGCGAGCACGCCCCGGGGGACGTGCGGCTCGTCGCCTACGTCACGGCCGTGGGCGAGCCTCCGGCGGACGGGGAGCTGCGGCGCCGACTCGCCGCCGTTCTCCCGGAGTACATGGTGCCCGGCGCTTTCATGGTGCTCGACAGCCTCCCGCTGGGGCCGTCGGGCAAGCTCGACCGGGCCGGGCTGCCCGAGCCGGTCTACGGGCGTGCCGCAGCGGATCCGGCCCCCGAACCCGAGGGGGACGAGCGGATCATGGCGGAGTTGTTCGCGAAGGTGCTCGGTGCCGAACGGGTCGGGGTGGGCGACGACTTCTTCGACCTCGGCGGGCACTCCCTGCTGGCCATGAAACTGCTCGGCCAGGTCACCGAGACCTTCGGCGCGGCCCTGCCGCTGCGCGCCGTCTTCGACAGTCCCACCCCGGCCGGGCTGCTGGCCGCACTCGGCCGGGTCTGAAGGGAGAGGCACGAGAGCATGCCCGTCGCGCAACGCCCCTCGTCGTACGAGGAATGGATGTGGACCCTGGAGCGGACCGGGCTGGCCGCCGAGGTCTACACGATCGAGACCGCCCTGCGGCTGCGCGGGGAGCTGGACGAGGCCGCGGTCCGCACCGCCTTCGCCGCGCTGGTGGAACGGCATCCAGCGCTGCGCACGAGTTTCCCCGAGGGGGCGGACGGGCCGCTGCGCGTCGTGGCCGAGCGCACGGCGCCGCTGGACTTCGCGGTGGCCGCCGTGGCCGAGTGGGAGGCGATCGCCCGGGCGGTCGAAGAAGTGCGCGTGCCCTTCGATCTGGCGGGCGGCCCGCTGTTGAGGGTGCGGCTGCTGCGGCTCGCGGAGGACCACCACCTGCTGGTGGTGGCCGTGCACCACATCGTCTTCGACGGCTGGTCGCAGGCGCTGCTGCTGGAGGAGTTCGCGGCGCTCTACAACGCCGAGGTGACCGGCGCGCCGGCCGGGCTCGCCGACGTGACCCTGGAGTACGGGGAGTTCGCGGCGTGGCAGCGTGAGCGGCTGACCGGGCCGGCGGTCGCGGAGCTGACCGGGTACTGGCGCGAGCGGCTGGCGGGCGCCAGGCCCCTGGATGTCCCCGCCGACCACCCCCGTCCGCCGGTCCAGGGGCACCGCGGGGTGGAGCGGCTCGTCACCCTCCCGCCGGAACTGCTGCGGGGTGCCCGGGAGTTGGCGCGGCGGCAGCGCACCACGCTGTTCACGGTCCTGGCCTGCGCCTACCACGCCCTGCTGGTGCGCTGGTGCGGGCAGGACGACGTGTGCGTCGGGGTACCGCTGAGCGACCGCACCATGCCCGGCAGCGACGCGGTGGTCGGGCTCTTCCTGAATACCGTGGTGCTGCGGCCGCAGGCGTCGGACGACCCGGAGTTCACCGAGCTGGTGCGGCGGGTCCGCGGCGAGTTCCTGGACGCCTCGGAGCGCTCCGCGCTGCCGTTCTCCGAAGTAGTGCGGGAGTTGGCGCCCGAGCGTGAACTCGGCCGCAATCCGCTCTTCCAGGCCATGTTCGTGCTCGCGGTGGCGGATCCCGAACCCCGACTCGCGGGGCTGCGGGCCGAACGCGTCGCGCTCCCGCTGGAGACGTCGTTCATGGACGTCAGCGTCGAGGTACGGGTCCTGGAGGAGTCCGCCGAGGTCCGCTTCAGCCTGGACGCCGAGTTGTTCGACGCCGGCACCGCGACGGCGGTCGCCGACGGGTACCCGGCCCTGTTGGCCGCCGCCCTCGCCGACCCGGGACTTCGGCTCTCGCGCCTGCCCGCACCCGTGACCGCCGGGACGCGGGCGGCGCCGGTGGGCACCCCCGTGCCCGGGCCCGCACCGTCCGCGCCCGCCGACGAGGAGACGTTGCTCCAGGTCCACGCGGTGTGGACCCGGCTGCTCGGCGAACACGCGGGCGTGCACGACGACTTCTTCGAGATCGGCGGCAACTCCCTGGCCGCTGTGCGGCTGGTGACGGAACTGCGGGCCGAGGGGTTCGGGACCGCCACCGTGCGGGACGTCTTCGAGACCCGTACCGCCTCGGCGCTGACCGCCCGTCTGGGCGTGCGGGGACCCGCGGGTCACAACGGGCCGCCCGTTCCGGTGCGTGCACCGCGTCCCCGGCGCACCGGCCGCGCCATCGTCCTACCGCCTCGCCCCACCGGCGAGGCGCAGTCCCTGCCGGAGGATGGATCATGAGCGACACCGAGCGGCAGTTCGCCGAAATGCCCGCCTCTTATGCTCAGCGGGGGCTGTGGCTCATCGACCGGATCGGCGAGCCGTCCGCCGCCTACGTGATCGCGACCGCCGTCCGGGTCGTCGGGGCCTTCGACCCGGAGGCGGCCCGCCGGGCGTTCGAGGAACTGGTGCGCCGGCACGAGAGCCTGCGTACGGTCTTCGCCTGGAGCGAGGGGCAGTTGCTCCAGCTCATCGAGGAGCCGGGGCCGCTCGGCGAGGTCCCGCTGGACTTCGCCGTGCTGGAGACGACCGAGGGCCAGGCGGCCGAACGCGCGGTGGACGAGGCCCGGGTGCCCTTCGACCTGACCCGCGGCCCGCTGCTGCGGGTGCGGGTGCTGCGGGTGGCCGACTCGGAGCACCTGCTGGTGGCCGCGACCCACCACATCGTCTCCGACGGCTGGTCGGAAGGGGTGCTGCTGCGGGAGTTCGCGGCGTTCTACAACGCCGAGGTCGAGGGGGGTGCCGCGGACCTGGCGGAACTGCCGTTCCAGTACGCGGACTTCGCGCAGTGGCAGCGCGAGCGGCTGACCGGATCGGCGGTGGCCCGCACCGTCGAGTTCTGGGAGGGCCGGCTGCGGGGGGCCGGCGTGCTCGAACTGCCCACCGACCGGCCGCGCCCGCCGGTGCAGGCGCATCGCGGCGCCGAGCACCGCTTCGACATCGGTCCCGAACTGGCCGCGCGGTTGCGGGAGTTGGCGGTCCGTGAACGCACCACGCTGTTCAGCGTGCTGTATGGGGCCTACCACGTCCTGCTGACCCGCTACACCCGCACGGTCGACCCGTGCGTGGGCGTGCCCATGAGCAATCGCGGGCTCACGGGTGTCGACGGCGTCATTGGGCTGTTCGTCAACCACGCCGTCTTCCGGCTGGACACCGGCGACGACCCCTCCTTCCGGGAGTTGCTGGCGCGGGTGCAGGGGGAGTTCCTCGACACCCTGGAGCACATCGAACTGCCCTTCTCCCGTCTGGTGGAGGAACTCCAGCCGGACCGCGACCTGAGCCGCAACCCGGTCTTCCAGACCGTCTTCTCCCTGGAGGAGCGCCCCGCCGGGCAGGTGGAGTTGTCCGGCGCCCGGCTGGAGCCCGTCGATCTGCATCTGGGGATCTCGAAGTTCGACACCGCGCTGGTGCTGTACGACGACGAGGAGACCCTGGCGGGGTTCCTGGAATACGACGTGGACCTGTTCGACCCGCGGGTCGTCGCCGGGATGGCGGGCCATTTCGTCCGGCTGCTGGAGTCGGCGGTGGAGGATCCCGGCGCCCGGCTGTCCGCTTTGGAGGCGGTGCCGGCCGGCGAGCGGCGGCTGGTGGTCGACGACTGGAACGACACCGCGGCCCCCTTCCCGCACCGGGCCACCACCGCGGCGCTGTTCGAGGAGCAGGCCGCGGCGGCGCCGGACTCCCCCGCGGTGCTGCATCCCGCGGGCCGGCTGACCTACCGGGAACTGAACGAGCGGGCCAACCGCCTGGCGCACCACCTGCGCGGGCTGGGCGTCGGCCCGGATGCGCCGGTCGGCGTCTGCCTGGCGCCCTCGGTCGAGCTGCTGATCGCCGTCGTCGGCATCCTGAAGGCCGGCGGCGCCTACCTGCCGCTGCCCCCGACCCACCCGGGCGACCGGCTGCGGCACAGCGTGCGGGACGCCGGCGCCCAGGTCGTGCTGACCACCGCCGAACACACCGGGACGTTCGATCCGACCGGCGCCCGGGCCGTGGCCCTGGACGCCGACGGCCCACGGATCGCCGCCCACCCGGCGACCGACCCGGAACCGCAGGGCGACGCCGACAACCTGGCGTACGTCATCTACACCTCCGGTTCGACCGGCACGCCCAAGGGGATCGGGGTCTCGCACCGCGCGCTGGCCCGGCTGGTCAAGGGCTCCGACTACGCGGCGCTGCGGCCCGGTGACGTGCATCTGCACCTGTCGCCGCTGTCGTTCGACGCCTCCCTGCTGGAGGTGTGGGGCGCGCTGCTCAACGGCGGGGCGGTGGCGCTGCCGCGGGTCGAACTGCCCTTCCCCGACGTGCTGCGCGACGCCCTGGACCGGTACCCGATCACCACGATGCTGCTGATCTCGCCCCAACTGCACGTGGCCGCCGACGAGTTCCCTGATGAGCTGAGCCGGGTCCCGCAACTGCTGGTGGGCGGGGACGTGTTGTCGCCGCAGCACGCCCGCAAGCTGCTGCCGCACCTGCCGGACACACGGTTCGTCCATGTCTACGGCCCGACCGAGTGCACGCTGTTCGCCACCGCCCAGGAGATCGACGACGTCGACACCGCCCGGCCTACCGTCCCGATCGGCCGGGCGATCGCCAACACCCGCGCCTACGTGCTGGACGGGCACCACCGCCCGGTCCCCGTCGGCGTGCCCGGCGAGCTGTGGCTGGGCGGCGACGGGCTGGCCAGGGGCTACGTCGGCCGGCCCGGCCTGACCGCGGAACGGTTCCGGCCCGACCCCTACGGTCCGCCCGGCAGCCGCCTGTACGGCACCGGCGACCTGGTGCGGTGGCTGCCGTCCGGCCGGATCGAGTTCCTCGGGCGCATCGACGGCCAGGTCAAGGTCCGCGGTTTCCGTATCGAGACCGGGGAGGTGGCGGCGGTGCTCACCCGCCACGCGGCGGTGCGCGAGGCGGTCGTCACCGCGCGGGACGACCTGCCCGGCGGCCGCGCCCTGGTGGCCCACCTGGTGACCGAAGCGGCGGCCGGCCCGGTCACCGACGACGAACTGCGCGCCGAGTTGCGGGCCGCCCTGCCGGAGTACATGGTCCCGGCGGCCTTCGTCAGGCTCGACACCATGCCGTTGACGTTCAACGGCAAGGTGGACCTCGCCGGGCTGCCTGCCCCCGACTTCTCCGCCTCTTCCACGCCCGAGGAGGACGGCCCGCGCACCCCCGCCGAGGAGAAGGTCCGCGACGCCTGGCGGAAGATCCTGGGCGTCGACGACATCGCCCGGGACACGAAGTTCTTCGAGATCGGCGGCAACTCCCTGCTGCTGGCCGAGTTGTTCAACACCATCCAGGACCTCTTCCCCGGCGTGGACTTCTCGCTGGTGGAACTCTTCGAGCTGACCACGTACGCGCAGATCGCCGAGGTCCTCGACAGCCGCTCCGGCGCGCTCGGCCGGGGCCCGACGGAGGCCGAGCTGGACGTATGACGGCGGCAGGACGGCAGCACCGGGCAGACCCACCAGGAAGGAACCGCCACCACATGTCCTCCGCAACGCCTCCGCCCGCCGTGGACGGCCGCAACGGCACGCCGGAAGAGGGCTTCCCGCCGGTCGCCGTCATCGGTATGGGGGTCCGGCTGCCGGACGCCGACACCGTCGAGGAACTGCACGCGCTGCTGCTCAAGGGGCACGACGCGGTGCGCCCGGTGCCGCGCCGCCGGCTGGAGATGGCGGGCCTGGATCCCGACGGCGTCCACCCGCCGATGGCGACGCTCGAGGGTATCGACGAGTTCGACCGGGCGTTCTTCGGGATCACCCCGGCCGAGGCCGAGGCGATGGACCCCCACCAGCGGCTGACGCTGCAACTCGCCTGCGCGGCCGTGGAGAACGCCGGGTACGCGCTGTCGGCGCTGCGCGGCCGGCGCTGCGGGGTGTTCCTGAGCGCGCCGCGTCCCGAGTACACCGCGCTGGTCGGCGAGGGCAGCCTGCTGACCATGCTGGGGACGGCCGCGCCCGCGCTGGCCGGACGGGTGTCCTATCTGCTGGGGCTGCGCGGTCCCGCGCTGGCGCTGGAGACGGGGTGTTCCAGTTCACTGGTCGCGCTGCACTACGCCTGCCGGGAACTGGCCCACGGCACGGCCGAGGTGGCGCTGGCGGGCGGGCTCAACCTGCACCTGCTGCCGCTCGAGCAGTCCGAGGCGGCGGCGTTCCCCGAGGTGATGGCCGCGGGTGGGCGCTGCCGGGCCTTCGACGCCTCTGCGGCCGGCACCTGCCAGGGCGAGGGCGGCGCCCTGCTGCTGCTCAAGCCGCTGGACCGGGCGCTCGCCGAGGGCGACACGGTGCACGCGGTGATCCGCGCCATCGCCGTCAACCACAACGGCGACCGCTCCAACGGCTTCTCCGCGCCGGGGCTGCCCGCCCAGACCGAGGTGATCACCCAGGCGTGGCGGCAGGCCGGGATGAGCCCGGCGCGGATGGACGTCCTGGAGGCGCACGGCTCCGGTACCCGGCTCGGCGACATGATCGAGATCGAGGCGGTGCAGCGGGTGCTGAGCGCCGCGGGGGCGGGCCGCCACGCCTGCGCCGTCAGCTCGGTCAAGACCAACCTCGGCCACCTCGACCACGCGGCGGGCATCACCGGGCTGGCCAAGGCGATCCTGGCGGTGCGTTTCCGCACCCTGTATCCGTCGCTGCACTTCGAGCGCCCGAACCCGCAACTGGCCGCGCACGGCGAGCCGATCCACGTCAACACCACCGCGCGTCCCTGGCAGGGGCCCGACGGTGTGCCCATGGTGGCCGCGGTCAGCGCCTTCAGCCTCACCGGCACCAACGTCCATGTGGTCGTCGAGGGTCCGCCCGCGCCCGCCGGGGCACCCCGGGCTGCGGTCCGCGCCGACCTCACCACCGTCTCCGCGGCCACTCCCGCCGCCCTGGCCGGCCGACTGGAGCGGCTGCTGGAGCGGGTGTCCGCGCTGGACGCGGCCGACCTTCCCGACGTGCAGTTCACCCTCAACACCGGGCGCGACGACCACCCCTGCCGGGTGGCGTTCCCGGCCGGTGATCCCGAGGCGCTGCGCTCCGGGTTGCGGGACGCCCTCGCCGCCGGCGGGGACGGCGAGGCCGAGCCGACGGTGGACCGGCGGCTGGTCCTGGTGATCGGCGAGCCGGGCGAGCACGCCCCCGAACCCGGGCCGCTGGCCGACGCCTTCCCCGCCTACCGGGACGCCTGGCGGGAGTGCGGCCCGAAGGTGCCGCCCGCCGTCGCCCACCAGTACGCGACCGGGCGGCTGCTGCGTGCCGTGGGGCTCGCGCCCGCGGTGGTGGTCGGCATCGGATCGGGCAAGGCGGTGGCCCGCGCGCTGCGCGGCGAACTGCCGCTGTCCGAGGCGCTCGCCGAGGCGGCGAGCGCGCCGCCCGCCGATCCCGCCGCCGCGGACGCCAAGGCCCGCGAGGTCGCCGCCCGGCTGTCCGGGCAGCAGCCCTCGGTGCTGTGCCTGCTGGGCGATCCGGGCCCGGCGTTCACCTCCCGCGACCACCACCGGTGGGGTGCCCGCGACCGCGACGGGGTGCTGGCCGAGGCCGCGCGGCTGTACGAGACCGGGGTCACGCCGGACTGGGAGACCTGGTACGCGGGTGAGACGCGCCGCCGGGTCGAACTGCCCGGATACCCGTTCGCCGCCACCCCCTGCTGGCCAGAGGTCCGCGCGGCGGGTGCCCCCGCCGTCGCGCCGGTACCCGCCGTGGAGCGGGTCGCGCCCGGCGGTACGGCCGACGCGGAGCGGGAGATCGCCGGCATCTGGTCCTCGGTGCTGAAGATCCCCGGCATCGAGGAGTTGGGCGAGGACACCGACTACTTCGAGCTGGGCGGCAACTCCATCCTGGGCCTGGCGGTCCTGGAGCGCCTCAACCAGCGGTTCGGTGTGCGGCTGGCGCTGCCGGCCCTCTACCAGCACAGCACCGTCAGGGACCTGGCCGCCGTGGTCCGCGGCTCGGGTGCCGGGAGCGCGGCGCCGGCCGGCGCGGCCATCCCCAAGGCGCCCCGCCGGGAGCAGTACCTGCCCAGCCACGGCCAGGACGCGCTGTGGTTCCTCGACCAGCTGATGCCCGGCCTGCCGCTGTACAACGTGCCCGTCGACCTGCATCTGAGCGGTGTGCTGGACGTGGACGCGCTGCGCACCGCGCTGGCGGGGCTGGAGGCGCGGCACGAGGTGCTGCGCACCCGCTACGTGGAGGTGGACGGCGAGCCGCGGATCGTCCTTCGGCCGGTGGACGAGCGGGAGTTGGAGGTCGTCGACCTGTCCGGCTCGGCCGACCCACAGCGGCGGCTCGCGGACGCCGTCCGGCTGCTGCGCGAGGCCGCCGCGGCCCCGATGGACCTGACCACCGGGCCGCTCTACCGCAAGCTCCTGGTCCGGCTCGCGGCGGACGACCACATCCTGCTGCTCGTGGCGCACCACAGCGTCTACGACGGCTGGACCCCGGCGATCCTCGACCGCGACCTGTGGGAGCTGTACACCGCCGCCGTCCAGGGCCGGACTCCGGACCTTCCCGACCTGCCCATCGGCTACCAGGACTTCGCCGCCTGGCAGCGCGAGCGGTTGGCCGGCGGGCGGCGTGAGGAACTGCTGCGCTACTGGCGCGCCCGGCTCGCCGGGCTGCGCCCGCTGGACCTGCCGGACGCCCGGCCGCGGCCCGAGCGGCCGTCCGGGCGCGGCGCCCACTACTACTTCACCATTCCGGCGGCGGTGATGGGCGGTCTGCGGGCGCTCAGCTCCCAGCAGCGCACGACGCTGTTCACCACCATGCTGACCTCCCTGAAGACCCTGCTGGCGCGCTACAGCGGCGTTGAGGACGTGGTGGTGGGCACCACGACCGCGGGCCGGTCGGTGCCCGAGGTCCTGGACCTGATCGGCTACTTCAACAACGCGGTGCCGCTGCGCACGGACCTGTCGGGCGACCCGTCGTTCCGCGACGCGCTGGCCCGGGTGCGCACCACCGTCATCGGGGCGCTGGAACACGACGAGTTGCCCTTCTCGATGCTGGTGGCCGACCTCCAGCCGACCCGGGACGTCTCGCGCCACCCGCTGTTCCAGATCACCTACGTCCACCAGAACCTGCCGGAGAACGCCCGGGACATCGGGCCTGGCCTGGAGTACCACCCGGACCGCGAGGAGATGTTCGCCGGGCTGCCGCCGGGCATCGCCAAGTGGGACCTGTCGCTCGCGGTGTGGGAGTACGACGGCCGGGCCGAGCTGCCCGCCGTCCTCGAGTACAGCCTCGACCTGTTCGAGGAGCCGCAGATCGCCCGGCTGGCCGACTGCTTCCTGACCCTCCTGGAGGGGATCGTCGCCGATCCCGACGCGCCGCTGTCCCGGCTCCCGCTGCTCGACGGACCGCGGCGGCGGACGGTGCTCGGCGGCGGGCGGGGTCCCGCGCCGCGTGACCCGGACGCCACGCTGCCCGCGCTGCTGGCGCGCTCTGCCGGGGAGAGCGACGAGGGCCCTGTGGCGCGGCTGCACGCCGACGCGGGGCGGCTCGCGGCGGCCCTCACCGCGCGGGGGGTGCGCCCCGGCGACCCGGTGGCCGGACTGCTCGGCGGCGAGCGAGCGGCCGTCGCGCTGCTGGGCGCCCTGACCGCCGGCGCGGTCTACGTCCCCTGCGATCCGCAGCTGTCGTTCGCCGAGCGGGCGGCGGTCCTGGAACACGCGGCCCCGGTGCTGCTGGTCACCGACGGCGACAGCGTGCTGCCGTGGCCGGGCGCCGTGCTGCGAATGCCGGACGGTGGCCTCCCGGACGCCCCCGCGCCGGAAGCCGGCTCCGCGCACCGCGCGGCACCCGCCGACCCCGCCGTGGTGGTGTACCGCGGCACGGGCGACGCTGTGGTGCTCGACCACCGGGCACTGGCCGCGGCGTGTGCCTGGTGGGAGCGGCAGGGCGGGCCGGACGCCGATCCGGCCGACGGCCCGCGGGTGCCGGAGGGCGCCGGTCCGGTCGAGTTGCTGGACGCCGTACTGCGGTACGCCGGTGGCCGGGACGCAGCCGCCGCGGAGCCGCCGGTGACGCTGCCCGGCCTGCCGCTGCCGCTCGCCGGCTCCGTGCCCGCCGGTGAGTGGGTGGCGCTGGAGCGCCCCGCCCCCGGGGTGGAGCTGTATGTGCTCGACGCCGCTTTGGAGCCGGTGCCGCCCGGGGTGACCGGTGAACTGCACGTGGGCGGGGCCGCGGTGGGGCTGGGCCTGTGGCGGCAGCCGTCGGCGACCGCGCGCGACTTCCCGCCGGACCCGTTCTCCGGTCGGCCGGGCGCCCGTCTGCGGCGCACCGGCCTGGCGGCGCGGACCACGGCCGAGGGCGTGGTGGAACTGCGGCGTGAGGGGCCGGACTCCGGCCGCCCGGAGCCGTCCGCCGTGCCGCGCGCGCGGTGGGACGAGGGCCCGGCCGACCTGCTGGAGGCCGCGTTGACGGGGCTCTTCGGCGCGGTGCTGGGGAGGGATGTCGGCCACCGTGACGACTTCTTCGACCTCGGTGGGCATTCGCTGCTGGTGATGCGGGTGCTCACGGAGGTGCGCAGGCGCTGCGGTGTGCGGCTGGCGGTGAGCGTCATGTTCGCCCACTCCACCCCCGAGGCCCTGGCCGGGGCGGTGCGGGCGGCCGGGGGCAGTCTGGACCCCCGGCTCGCGGTGGCGCTGCAACCGCTGGGTGAGGCGCCGGCGTTGTTCTGCCTGCACGGCGATGGCGACGACCTGGCCGCCCGGCACGCCTTCGCCCGCGCGCTGGGTTCCGGTGCGCCGGTGTACGCGGTGGACGCGGGCCTCGGCGCCGCCGGGTGCGCCTCGGCCGTCCGCCGGGCCCGCCCGGCCGGGCCGTACCGCCTGCTGGGCTTCGGGGCCGGTGCGCGGCTCGCCGAGGAGACGGCGGCACTGCTGACCGCCGAGGGCGCCGACGTGGACTTCGTGGGTCTGGTCGACGCGTCCGGCGAGGCCGCCCCGCGCGATGCGGGCGCGGGGGTCGCGACGGTCGTGGCGCGCCTGTCGGGGACCGGCTCGGCGGCCGAACTGGCCGCAGCCGTACGGGAGGCGCTGCCGTCCGGCGGGGGACCCTCGGACGGCGGGCGGGTCGTGGACGTGCCGGCGACGCCGTCGGCTCCGGCTCCGGGTCCCGCGCGGGTGGCGCTGCTGCCGGACCGGGCGGGGGCCGTCGCCGGTCCCGGCGGGGCCACCACGGTGCGGCCGTTCCGTCTGGAGGCGGACGTCGCGCGGTCGCTCGGCGATCCGGCGGCCGGTCTGCTGGCGTCGGTCGCGGCCCTGCTGGCCCGGCTCACCGGGGAACGCGACGTCGTGGTCGGCCTGCGCACCCCGCAGGCACCGGACTGCCTGCCGGTGCGGATCGCGGTGAACCCCGATGCCACCCTCGCGACCCTGGTGGACCGGGCCGCCGCGGGCATCGCCGCGGCCGAGGCGCTGCGGCGGCCATCGGTCACCGCCGGGTCGCATCCGGACTTCAGCGTGGCGGTGGAGGTCTGCGACGAGGAGTCCGGCCTGGCCGGGCCCGGCCTCGACACCCCGCACGGCCGGCTCGACCTGCTGTGGAAGCTGCGCGAGAGCGGCGAGGAACTGCGCGGCGCGGTGCTGATCGACGCCGACCGGTTCCGGCCGCGTACCGCAAAGCGCCTGGTGGAGCGGTGGCGATCGCTGGTCAGGCGAGCCGCGCTGTCGGACGGCGCGCTGGATTCGCTGGAGCTCACCGACGAGGCCGAGCGGACCGCGCTGGTCGGGACGTGGAACGACACCGCCCGCGAGCGTGACCCGCACACCACTGTGGCGGGCCTGATTCGCGAGCAGGCCGTCCGCGCCCCCGGCCAGGTGGCCGTGGTCTTCGACGGCACTCACCTGACGTACCGTCAACTCGACGTCATGGCGGCGCGGTTGGCCGCCCGGCTGGTGGAGCGCGGGGCGGGGCCGGAGAGCGTGGTGGGGGTGTGCGCCCAGCGCTCGCCCGAGCTGGTGGTGGCACTGGTCGCGGTGCTGTACGCGGGCGCCGCCTACCTGCCGCTCGATCCCGGCTACCCGGCCGAGCGGCTGGAGTACATGGTGCGCGACAGCGGCACGCGACTGGTGCTCACCGGCCCGGGCGCCATCCCGCTCGACGCCGCGGCGGACGCCGGGTTGCTCGACCTCGACGCGGACCTGTGGGCCCTGCTGGAGGCCGGCAGCGCTCCGGAGCCGGCACGGGTGCCGGGGCCGCTGCCGGGCCATCCCGCCTACGTGCTCTACACCTCGGGCTCCACCGGCCGCCCCAAGGGCGTGGTGGTGGAGCACAGCGCGGTCGTCAACCGCCTGCTGTGGAGCCAGGAGTTCGAGCCGCTCCGGGCCGAGGACCGGGTGCTGCAGAAGACCCCGATGAGCTTCGACGTGTCGGTGTGGGAGTTCTTCGCGCCGCTCGTCGCGGGCGCCACGATGGTGCTCGCCGCGCCCGGGGCGCAGCGCGACCCCGTCGGGCTCGCCGAGCTGATCGGGCGGGAGAGGGTGACGGGTGTCCACTTCGTCCCCTCGATGCTGCGGCTGTTCCTGGCCGGGGCGGGCGGCGCGGCGCTGCGTGGGGTGCGGCTGATGCTGTGCAGCGGTGAGACGCTCTTCCCCGAGCTGCGGCAGGCCGTCATGGACGCCTCCTCCACCCGGCTGCTCAATCTCTACGGCCCCACCGAGACGACGGTGGAGTGCAGTGTCTGGGACTGCGTACAGGACAGCCCGTCGCCCACGGTGCCGATCGGCCGGCCCATCGCCAACCTGCGGATGTACGTGCTGGACGAGCGGTTGCGGCCGTGCCCGGTCGGCGCCCCCGGCGAGTTGTACGTCGCGGGGGCGGGGCTGGCCCGCGGCTACCTGGGCCGGCCGGGGCTGACCGCGGAGCGCTTCGTGCCGTCCCCGTTCGGCGCGCCGGGCGAGCGGCTGTACCGGACCGGCGACCGGGCTCGGGTGCTCGACGGCGGGGTCGTGGAGTTTCTCGGCCGGGTCGACGACCAGGTCAAGGTCCGCGGCTTCCGTATCGAACCGGGCGAGATCGAGTCGGTGCTCTCGGGGCATCCGGCGGTCGAGGCCGCGGCCGTCGCGGTGCACGAGGCCGGTCCTGGCGACCAGCGGCTCGTCGCCCACCTGGTGGGCACCCCCGGCACCTCGGCCGAGGACGAACTGCGCGCGCTGCTCGCCCGCGCACTGCCCTCCCACATGCTGCCCGGCGCCTACCGGTGGCACGAGAGCCTGCCGCTGAATCCCAGCGGCAAGCTCGACCGCCGGGCACTGACCGCCTCGCCGGCCGACCTGCCGGGGACACCCCGACGACCGCAACGAACAGAGCAAGGAGCCGGATCCGATGTCTGAGACCGACGAGGAGTACGCGGTCGTGGTCAACCACGAGGAGCAGTACTCGATCTGGCCCGCCGACCGGGAGCTTCCGGCCGGCTGGTCCAAGGAGGGCTTCGCCGGCGCGAAGGAGGCGTGCCTGTCGCACATCGACGAGGCGTGGACGGACATGCGCCCGCTCAGTCTGCGCCGCCGCATGGCGGAAGGCGCCGGGGGCGCGTGAACCGTCGCCCGCGCCGCGGGCCCGATGAGGGAATCAGGGAGACAATGGCGCAGAACGAATCCGGCCGGGATCGCAAGGCGGCCCCGGCGGCCGGGCCGCGGAGGGGATGGACGCTCTTCCCCCAACTCGGCGGCAACTTCGCGCGGCTGTGGTCGGCCACGGTGGTCTCCGACCTCGGAGACGGGCTGCGGCTCGCCGCCCTGCCGCTGCTGGCCGCCCGCATCACCGGCGACCCGCTGGCCGTCGCGGGCGTCTCGATCGCCTCCGGGCTGCCGTGGCTGCTGCTCTCGCTGCTCGGCGGCTCGCTGGTCGATCGGATGAACCGGCGTACCGTCATGGTCCGGGTGCAGTTGGTGCGCACGGTGATCGTCATGGGGTTCACCCTGTGGGCGGTCGTCGGGCTGCCGTCGATCGCCGTGCTGTACGTGCTGGTCTTCACACTGACCACGTGCGAGGTGCTGTTCTCCTCGGCGGCCCCCAGCATGCTGCCCAAGCTGGTCGGCAAGGACCTGCTGCCGCAGGCCAACGCGCGGATGTTCGGCGGCCAGATCGCGGCCAAGGAGATGGCCGGCCCGCCGCTGGGCGGCCTGCTGGTGGCCCTGGCGATCGCCGCGCCGTTCGCCGTGGACTCCCTCAGCTACCTGGCCGGGGCGCTGCTGCTGCTCGGGGTCACCGGGGACTTCCGGCCGCAGGAGAAGCCCGGCCCGCGCACCACCGTGTGGGCCGACGCCCGGGTGGGCCTGAGCTGGGTGTGGAACCAGCGCTTCGTCCGCACGATCATCGTGGGCTTCGGGATGGCCAACCTCACGCGTGCCATGACGACCTCGATCTTTGTACTGTTCTGCACCCGCCTGCTGCACGTCGGCGGCTGGGGCTACGGCCTGCTGTGGAGCACCGCGGCGGTCGGCGCCCTGCTGGGCAGCGTGCTGGTCGCCCGGCTGCGGAGGCTGGCGAGCGACGCGGTGCTGGTGGTGACCGCCATGCTGCTGCACGGAGTGGCCACCGCCTCGATCGGCCTGGCCCGGGACGCGTACGTGGTGGGCGCGGCCAGCGCGTTGTTCGGGATCGCCACCATGGTGTGGAACGTCATCGGCATCTCCGCGCAGCAGAAGGTCATCCCCGACTCCCTGATGGGACGGGTGATGAGCGTCGACCAGTTGGTCACCTGGGGCACCATGCCGCTCGGCGGGCTGCTCGGCGGCGCGCTGGCCGGGCAGTTCGGGCTGCGGGTGCCGATCGTCGTGGGCGGGACGCTGATGATCCTCACCGTGCTGCTGATCGGCCTGCCGCTGTACCGGACCATGCGGGAGCTGGACAGCGCGGACGGCGAGTCCGGCGCGGTCGTCGCCGCCGAGGGGGGCGCCGGATGAGCGGGCCCGGGACGGACGCCCCCGCGACCGGCGGCGCATGGGTGGTCGGCCGGCTCACGGCGGGTTCGCCCGCGCTGAGGCTGCTGTGCTTCCCTCCCGCGGGCAGTGGCGCCATGGCCTTCAGCGCCTGGCGCCGCCACCTGCCCGAGGGCGTGGAGATGCTGCCGGTGGAGCTGCCGGGCCACGGCACCCGGCCCACCGAGCCGCTGGCACCGTCCCTGACGGAGCTGGTGGAGGCCGTACTCGACTCACTGGGCGGTGAACTCCGCGCCCCCTACGCGCTGTTCGGTCACAGCTTCGGCGCGCTCCTCGCGTACGAGACGGCCCTGGCGGCGATCCGGCGCGGGCTGCCGGGACCGCGGGCGGTCCTGCTGTCGTCCGCCCGCCCGCCGCATCTCGTGCCGTCGCAGCGCCGGCACCTGATGGACGACGAGGAGTTGCTGGAGTGGCTGCGTGTCACCGGCGGCATGCCGGAGGCCCTTTTGCGGCACCAGGACTACGTGACGCGGGCGCTGGCGGTGATCCGCGCCGACCTGGTGCTGGCCGAGACCTACCACCGGCCCTCGCCGGAGCGGCTGGAGTGCCCGCTGCACGTGTTCGCCGCGGCCGACGACCCGGTGGTCGACACCGGGCTGCTGACCGGCTGGGAGGTCTGCGCGGGCGGGGAGTTCACCGTCACGCGGTACCCGGGCGACCACTTCTACCTGTTCACGGACCCCGCTCCGCTGCTGGCGGACCTCGCCTCACTGCTGCTCGCCGAGTGATCGGCACAACCGAACCGACCAGAAGGACAGTCGATCAATGACGATCAACCCCATCGGGGTGGTGGGCGCCGGCACCATAGGCCGGGGCGTCGCGCACAGCCTCGCCGTCACCGGGCACCGGGTGGTGCTGGTCGACCGGACCGAGGAGGTCCTGGCCGAGGCGCTCGCCGGTATCCGCCGCGACATGCGCTTCGCCCGGATGCTCGGTGGCCAGCACGGCGGCGACACCGCCGCGGCGCTGAGGCTGATCGAGCCGACCACCGACTACGAGCGGCTGGCCGAGGCCGAGTTCGTCATCGAGAACACCACCGAGGAGTGGTCGGTCAAGCGCGAGGTCTACGACCGGCTCGACGCGGTGTGCGCCCCGGGCGTGGTCATCGCCGCCAACACCTCCTGCTTCCCCATCACCCGGCTCGCGGCCCGCACCGGGCGCGCCGACCGGGTGCTGGGCATCCACTTCATGAACCCGGTGCACCTCAAGCCGGTGGTCGAGATGGTCCGCGGCACCCACACGAGCGAGGAGACCCTGGCCCGGGCGCGGGAGTTGCTGACCGAGATGGGCAAGGAGGGTGTCCTGGTCGGGGACTCCCCCGGCTTCGTCTCCAACCGGGTGCTGATGCTCGCCGTCAACGAGGCGGCCTTCCTCGTCCAGGAGAAGGTCGCCGACCCCCACGACATCGACCGGATCTTCACCGACTGCCTCGGCAACGCGATGGGGATGCTGGCCACCGCCGACCTGATCGGCATCGACACCATCCTGCTGAGCGTCGAGGCGCTGTACGAGGAGTTCGGCGACAGCAAGTACCGGCCCTGCCCGCTGCTGCGGCGCATGGTGGAGGCCGGTTACCTGGGCAGGAAGAGCGGCCGCGGTTTCTTCGACTACTCATCGGCCTGAGCCCACACCACCACGCACGAGAGGGCGGTCATGGACGCCACCATCACTCCCGAGCAGATCCGGGAACGCACCAGGACGTACATCACGGCGGCGCTGTCGCGGGACGTCGCCGACGGCGAGGACATCTTCGCTGCCGGATTCGTCAACTCGCTTTTCGCCGCCCAACTGGTGACGTTCGTCGAGGACCGGTTCGGCATCACGGTGGAGGACGAGGAGCTGGAACTGAGCCACTTCGCCTCCGTCGACGCCATCACCACGTTCGTCGCGGGCAAGACCGCCTGCGGCGCGACCGGTTGAGGGCGCTGCCGTGCGACTGACCCCGACCGATGGGCAACGCGAGCTGCGCGCGCGGTTCCGGGCCTTCGCGGACGCCGAGGTGGCGCCGCTGGCCGCCGCGCACGACGCCGAGGAGCGCATCGACCCGGGCCTGCCCGCAAAGCTCGGGCGGGCCGGGCACCTGGGGGCGCTGCTGCCCGCCGAGTACGGCGGACCGGCACTGGACGCCCTGTCCTACGGGATGCTGCACGAGGAGATCGGCCGGGCCTGCTCGTCCGTGCGCTCGCTGCTGACCGTGCACGACATGGTCGCCGAGACGGTGCGCCGCTGGGGCTCCCCCGGGCAGCGCGAGCGGCTGCTGCCGAGGCTGGCGCGCGGAGAGCTGATCGCGGCGTTCGCTCTCAGCGAGCCGGAGACCGGCAGCGACGCCGCGCAGGTCGCCACCCGCGCGGAACCGTCCGGGGACGGCTTCCTCCTGACGGGGGTGAAGCGTTGGATCAGCTTCGGCCAACTCGCCGATCTCTTCCTCGTCTTCGCCCGCACCGACCGCGGGCCGACCGCGTTCCTGGTGGAGCGGTCCACCCCGGGCCTTGAGGTGGCACCGATCAACGGGATGCTGGGGACCCGCGGCGCGATGCTGGCCGAACTGCGCTTCGACGGCTGCCCGGTGGCCGCCGACGCCGTCGTGGGAGCGCAGGGCAGGGCGCATCCGTTCCTCACCGCCACCGCGCTCACCCTGGGCCGCTACAGCGTGGCCTGCGGCAGTATCGGCATCGTGCAGGCGTGCCTGGACGTCAGCCGGGAGCACGCCGCCTCCCGTGATCTGACCCGCCATCAGTTGGTGCAGCGGCTGCTGGCCCGCATGGTGGTCAGCGCCGAGGCGGGACGGCTCCTGGCGCTGCGGGCCGGCGAGTTGATCGGCTCGGGCAGCCCCGACGCTCCGATGGCGGCCACCCAGGCCAAGTACTTCGCGGGCATCGCCGCCGCCGACGCGGCCCGCGACGCGGTGCAGATCCTCGGGGCTCTTGGCTGCTCCCCTGACCATCCGGCGTCCCGGTACTACCGGGACGCGAAGGTCATGGAGGTCATCGAGGGCGGCAACGAGCTGTGCGAGACGATGATCGGCCGCTTCGGCCACACGGCGAGCTGAATGGGACAAGGGGACGAGGGGGCAGGGATGAGCACGCAACCGCCGGTGAAGTGCGTCGTGTGGGACCTGGACAACACGCTCTGGCACGGTGTGCTGCTGGAGGACGGCGCGGCCCCGCTGCGCGAGGGCGCCGCCGAGGCGGTGCGCGCGCTCGACGCACGCGGCATCGTGCAGTCGATCGCCAGCCGCAACGACGAGCAGGCGGCGACGGCCCGGCTGAAGGAGAGCGGGCTCGACGAGTACTTCCTGGTCCCGCAGATCGGCTGGGGCGCGAAGTCGGCCTCGGTGCGGCGCGTCGCCGAGGCGCTCAACCTCGCCACCGACGCCTTCCTGTTCGTCGACGACGACGCCTTCGAACGCGAGGAGGTGGGCCGGGCCCATCCGGGGATCCGGGTCGCCGACGCGGCCGAGGTCGGCCACGGGCTGCTGGAGCGCCCCGAACTGAACCCGGCCGCGGTCACCCTCGACGGGCGCCGCCGCCGGGAGATGTACCGGGCACAGCTACGGCGCGACGACGCCGAGCAGGACTTCACCGGTCCACCGGAGGAGTTCCTGGCCTCGCTGGACATGGAGCTGACCGTCCGGCACGCCCGCCCTGACGACCTGCCGCGCGCCGAGGAGCTCACGGTGCGCACCCACCAGCTCAACGCCACCGGCTACACCTACTCCCACCAGGAACTCGACGGCTTCCGGGACTCCGAGGGCCATTCGCTGCTCGTCGCGGCGCTGCGCGACCGCTTCGGCGACTACGGCACCGTGGGACTCGTCCTGGTCGACCACGAGCCGGGGCTGTGGACACTCAAGCTGCTGCTGGTCTCCTGCCGGGTGATGTCCCGGGGCATCGGCACGGTGCTGCTCAACCACGTCATCGCCAAGGCCGCGGACGCCGGGGTCCGGCTCACCGGCGAGTTCGTGCCCACCGGCCGCAACCGCCCGATGATGGTGGCCTACCGGTTCGCCGGATTCACCAGCGCCGGTGAACGCGGCGGTGTGACCGTCCTGGAACACACCGCGGCGACGGTCCCGGCGCTCCCGGGCCACCTGCGCCTGATCTCGGAGCTGTAGACCGTGGTCGCGCCACACCCCCGTACGGCGGGCACCGGATCGCCGCCTGACGGCCCCCCACCTCACCGGCCCCGGCCGGGGCGCTCCGCCGCAGAAAGGGATTGACGATGCTGTCGCCGCAGGACTGGGCCACCGAGGTCCCCCGGATCACCGGCCGCTACGAGGCCGACAGCACCCTGCTCGGCGACTTCGTGGGCGCCGCGGAGGAGACACTGGCCACGCTGCCCGCCAAACCGGAGCGCGACGAGGGGGAGGCCCGCACCGCGCACGCGGTCCGCGCGGCGTGCCAGAGCGCCCGCGCCGCGTTCCTGGCCACGCACGCCGAGCGGCTGTACGAGGACCTGACCGGCGGTTACCGGGACCACCCCCGCCTGGAGGGGCTCGCCGCCACGGCTGCCGAGCTCCATCCCGGTCTGGTGCCCGACCGGGCCCGGCTGACCGCCGACAACGGCCTGCGGCAGGCGGACAAGGAAGGCCGGGAGGTCGAACTGGGGCTGTTCTTCGGAGCCCTGCTGGGCCGCCGCCGGTCCGGCGTGCACCTGGTGGAGTCGATGCTCCGGCCCACCCGGGCCGCCCGGGAGGCGCTGCCGGAGTTCCTGCGCACCGGCACCGCCGACCTCGGGCAGGTGCTGGTCGAGCGGGTGGGACCGGCGGCCCATCTGACCCTGCGCAACACCGCCTTCCTCAACGCCGAGGACGACGGCACGGTGGAGGCACTGGAGACCGCGGTCGACTTGGCGCTGCTGGACGACGGCATACGGGTCGGGGTGCTGCGCGGCGGCCCGATGGAGCATCCGCGCTACGCCGGGCAGCGGGTCTTCAGCGCCGGCATCAACCTGACCCACCTGCACGCCGGGCGCATCACCCTGCTCGGCTTCATGCTCCGCCGGGAGCTGGGCTACCTCAGCAAGATCCTTCGCGGCCTCGTGCCGGACGGCGCGGACGGCGGGCCGGCCCAGCGGGTCGAGAAGCCGTGGCTGGCGCTGGTCGACTCGTTCGCCATCGGCGGCGGCCTGCAGCAGTTGCTGGTCTTCGACGAGGTCATCGCGGCGGAGGGCAGCCGGTTCAGCCTCCCGGCCCTCACCGAGGGCATCATCCCGGGCGCGGCCAACCTGCGGCTCACCCGGTTCGCGGGACCCAGGCTGGCCCGCCAGCTGACGTTCCGCAACCGCCACATCTCGACCGGGGACCCGGAGGCCGCCCTGTTCTGCGACGAGGTGTGCGCCCCCGAGGAGCTCCCGGAGGCCGCCAAGGCCGCCGTGGAACGGCTGGCCGACCACGCCGTGGCGCCCAACCGCCGTCTGCTGCACCAGTCCGAGGAACCGTTGGACTCCTTCCGCGACTACATCGCCGGCTACGCGGTGGAGCAGTCACGGCTGCTGCACCACCCTGACCTCGGCGCCCGGCTGGAGCGGACCTGGGTCCGCCGCCCCCGGGCAGCCACCCGACCGTGACCGCCCAAGAACCGGAGTGAACCGACCCCATGACCGAGCGCACAGCCGTGATCTGCCTGCCGTTCGCCGGCGCCGGCGCCTCCTTCTTCCGCCCCTGGCGGGAGCAGGCCCCCGAGGGGCTGGACATCGTGCCGGTGCAGCTTCCCGGCAGGGAGGAGCGCCTGGACGAGGAGCCGTACCTGGACGTCGCCGAAGCGGTCGACGACCTGGGCCCCGAGGTGGCCGAGCTGTCCGGCCTGTATCCGCGGCTGACCGTCTTCGGCCACAGCCTGGGCGCCGTCCTGGCCTACGAGCTGACCCGCAGGCTCGCCGAGACCCTCGACCCCGCGGCGCTGCGTCTGGTGGTGAGCGGCTCGCCGGCGCCCCACGACCCGCGCCCGCGGCGGGCGACCGGGCTGCCCGACGAGGAGTTCCTCGGCCTGGTACGCGAGTTCGCCGGGTACGACCATCCGGCACTGGCCGACGAGGGGATGCGCGACATGCTGCTGCCGGTGCTGCGCGCCGACGTGGAGATGCACGAGAACTACCGCCCGGGCCAGGCCGGTCCGCTGCCGCTACCGGTGACCTCGGTACTGGGCGCCGACGACCACCTGGTGAGCAGGGATCAGGCGGCCGGCTGGCAGGCGGTGACCGCCCGGCCGCTGCGGCTGGTGGAGGTGGCGGGCGGCCACATGTACCTGGCGGAGTCGGCCGGCGACCTGCTGGACGTCATCGCGGCCGCGCGGTGAGCCCGCGAGACCGGCGACGGGTGGAGGGAGAGCGCAGTTGACCACGACGCACGACGATCCGTACCGGCTGTCCTACGAACAGGAGAGCCTGTGGTTCCGCGAGGTGTTCACCGACCGGCTGGGCATGTCCAACGTGCCGGCCGCCTGGCGGATCCGCGGCCTGTTGGACGCCGACGCGCTGCGTGACGCCTGCGCGCGGCTGACGCACCGGCACGCCGCGCTGCGGACCGTCTTCGACAGCACCGACGGCGAACCCCGGCAGTGGGCCGACCCGGCGGTGGTGCCCGACTTCGCGGTCGTGGAGTGCGCCACCGAGGAGGCGGTCCGGCGGGCCGGCCGGGCGGAGTTGCTTCGGCCGTTCGACCTGCGGAGCGGCCCACCAGTGCGCTTTCGGCTCTACCGGCTCGGCCCCGGCCACCACGTGTTCGTCATGACCGCCCACCACCTGGTCATCGACGCCGCCTCGGTGGGGATCGCGCTCACCGAGATCGGCGAGTTCTACCGGGCGGCGGTGACCGGCACCGCGCCCCGCCTCACGCCGCTCACCCTCGGCCACCGCGACTTCGTCACCCTCCAGCGCGCCGACGTCGACGACGCCAGGCTGGCGGAGCTGACCGACTACTGGACCCGGCGGCTGGCCGGTGCCCCGCACACCGTCGACCTGCCCACCGACCGGCCCCGGCCCAGGACCCGCCGGGCGCTGGGCGGGGTGGCGCTCGACCGTCTGCCGGCCGGCCTCGACGCGGGGCTGCGGGAGCTCGCGCGGCAGACCGGGTCCACCGAGTTCATCGTCCTGCTGGCCGCGTTCCGGCTGCTGCTGTGGCGCTCGTCCGGCCAACGCGACCTGCTCATCGGCGCGCCGGTCAGCGGGCGGGACCACGTCGGCAGCGAGGATCTGGTCGGCTTCTTCATCAACATGCTGGTGCTGCGCGGCACGGTCGGCGCGCGCACGTCGTTCCGCGAACTGGTCGAGGCCGAACGAGACAGCGTGCTGGGGGCCTTCGACCACAAGGACATGCCGTTCTCCCGGCTCGTCGAGGTGATCCGGCCGGACCGCGACCCGGCGTCCTCGCCCCTGGTCCAGGTGACCTTCTCCTACCGGCCGGCCGACGCCGAAGCGCCGGCCCTGCCGGGCCTGGAGGTCGGCGACTTCCATCTGCACGGCACCTCGCTCCAGTTCGACCTGGTACTGGAACTGCTGCGGGACGCCGACGGCACCGAGGTGCTGTGCGGGTACGACGAGGACATCTTCGACGCGGCGGCCATCCGCGCGATGGTGGCCCGTTTCCCGGTGCTGCTGGCCGCCGCGCTGGCCGAGCCCGACCGGCCGGCCGCCGAGCTGCGCTGGTCGACCGCGGCCGACCGGGAGGCCGTGAGCCGCTTCGGGCACGGTCCCGAGAGGCGCGGCGGCCCGCTGCCCGCCGACGCGGTCGCCGCGTGGGCCCGTGACCGGCCCGAGGCCGTCGCGGTCCGGCACGCCGGGCGCGCCATCACCTACGCGGAGTTGAACGCGGACGCCGACCGGCTGGCCGGGCGCCTGCTGGCCGCCGGCCTCGGCCCGGAGAGCCCGGTCGGCGTGCTGCTGGACGACCGCGGCGAACTGCCCGCCGCCCTCCTCGCGGTGGCCAGGGCCGGTTGCGCCCTGCTGCCGCTGGACCCGGCGCACCCGGCGCGGCGTCAGGCCGGCATGCTGCGGGACGCGGGGGCCCGGGCGCTGATCACCGACCGCCCGGCGGCGGACCTGCCCCCTGAGGCGGTGGACCTGCTGCTGCCGCCGGCCGATCCTTCGCGGATCCCGGTGTTTCCCGCGGTCGACCCCGACCAGCTCGCCTACCTGCTCTACACCTCCGGGTCGACCGGCCGCCCCAAGGCCGTCGGCGTCAGCCACCGCTCGCTGGCCACCTGTCTGGACGACACCCGCGACGAGTTGGGCATCGCGCCCGGCACCCGGATGGCGGCGGCCTCTCCCGTCTCGTTCGACATCGGCGTCCTGGAGGTGCTGCTGCCCCTCCACGCGGGCGCCGAACTGGTGGTCAGCGAGTCGCACCGGCGCGGCGACGGGGCCGCGCTGGCCGAGTTCCTGCGGACGTGGCGCCCCGACTTCTTCTTCGCCACCCCCGCGCTGTGGCAGATGCTGCTGCTCGCCGAGTGGCCGGGGGACCCGCGGCTGACCGCGATGACCGGCGGTGAGGCGGTCCCGGCCGAACTCGCCTCCCGGGTGCGTGAGCGGGTCGCCCGGCTGGTGCAGATGTACGGGCCCACCGAGACCACCGTCCACTCCACCCGCGACACGATCGGCGCCGGACCGCTGCCCGCCGTGCTGCCGGTGGGCCGGCCGATCGGTGGGACCACGGCACACGTGCTGGACGGGGACCTGCGTCCGGTGCCGCCCGGCGTGGTCGGCGAACTGTGCCTGGGCGGCGCGGGTGTGGCCCGCGGCTACTACGGGCGTCCGGGGCTGACCGCGCAGCGGTTCGTCCCCTCGCCCTTCGGGCCGCCCGGCGCCCGGCTGTACCGCACCGGCGACCTGGCGCGGCTGCTGGCGGACGGCAGGCTGGAGCTGCGCGGCCGCGACGACGACCAGATCAAGGTCAACGGTGTCCGCGTCGAGCCCGGGGAGATCGACGCGGTGCTCGCCGTCCATCCGGACGTCGACGCGGCGGTGACCGTGGTGGCCGGCGGCGTGCGGCGGATCGTCGCCTGCCTGCGGCCGGCGGCCGGCGGGCCGGCCCGGCACGGCGCAACCGATGAGCTGGTCGCCTCGGTCCGCGCGCATGCCGAGCGCCATCTGCCCGCCGCGATGCTGCCGTCCGGTTACTTGGTGCTCGACACACTGCCGATCACCGGCAACGGCAAGATCGACCGGGCGCTCCTGGCCGAACAGGCGGTCAGGGAGACGGCCGGCGCCCCCGTCTCGGGGGCCCTGCCCGGCACGGCGGGCGAGCGTCTGGTGGCCGACGCGTGGGCCGCGGCCCTGGGTGTGTCCGCGGTGGGCGTGGAGGACAACTTCTTCGCGCTGGGCGGCAATTCGCTGCTCGCCGCGCGGGTGATGAGCGACCTGCGCAAACGGACCGGGGTGCGGGTGCCGATGTCCACCCTGCTGGAGGCGCCGACGGTGGGGGCGTTCGCCGCCCGCCTGGACCGGGCGGGCGCGGCGGAGCGGCCCGCACCGGACGGCGCCGAGGCGACGGAGTCGAAAGAGGCCGAACAACCGGCGGTCACCGGCGCCGGCTCGCGGTCTCACCGCGGCGCGGCCTCGCTGAACTGGCTGCGCAGGGGCACACGCACGCCCGTGCTGGCTCTGGCCCACCCGGTGGGCGGCGCGGCGCTGTGCTACGCGGAACTGGTCGCGGCGCTCGGCGGCGACTGGCAGGTGTGCGCCTTCGAGAGTTCCGGCCGGACGGACGGCACCCTCGCCGAGACCGCGGCGGGTTACCTGCGGGAGTTGTCCGGCGTCACCTCGGGCCCGGTGGTCTTCGCCGGCTGGTCGCTCGGCGGGCTGCTGGCCTACGAGATGGCCGCGCGGACGCGACCGGCCGACGGGAGTGCCCCGGCCGTGCTGATGATCGACACCACACCGCCCGCGGACTTCGACTGGGAGGCCGAACTCGCCGGGAACGGGGTCCTGCGGACCTTCGCGCGCGAAGCGCTCCGGCTCGTGCCCGCCCATCCGGTGGCACCACCCGACGGGCTGTGGAGCGGCCCGCGCCGGGAGGCGCTGGAGTGGCTGGCCCGCACGACGGGCCTGGGCGACGTGGAGGAGATGGAGCGGCGCCTGGCGATCACCGAGGCCAACCTGGTGGCGGCCCGCGCCTACCTGCCCCGGCCCGCCGAGGTGGAACTGCACTTCGTCGAGCCGGAGGAGGAGCGTTCCCAGGCGGAGCTGTGGATGGACCTCGCCGAGACCGTGACCGTCACCAAGGCGCCCGGCGACCACTACTCGGTGATCACCGGCGCCGGAGCGGCCCGGATCGCGGCGCTGCTGGCCGACCTGGAGTGAGACCCGGGCTGACGCGGCCTCACGTCTGCGACAGCGGCTCCAGGCCGGCCAGCGCGTCCTCGTGGCCGGGCTTGGGGACCGCGCGGACCGGGAAGCGCTTGATCCCGGCGATGAAGTTGGACGCCAGGTGCTCCACGGGTCCGGCCGGCTCGAAGCGCTCGACGTGTTCGCGCATCTCCTCGAAGAGGATCCGCAGCGCCAGCCGGGCCATCGGCGCGCCGATGCAGCGGTGGGCGCCGACCCCGAAGGCGATGTGCCGGTTGGGGTCGCGCGTCACGTCGAAGTCGTAGGGGCGGTCGAAGACGGTCTCGTCCCGGTTCGCCGAGCCGAGCCAGACCGCCACCGGGTCGCCGGCCGCTATCCGCACCCCGCCGATCTCCAGGTCGTGGGTGGTGTGCCGCAGGAAGTGGTTGGCGGGTGAGGACCACCGCAGGACCTCCTCCACCAGCGAGTCGGTGCAGCCGGTCTTCCGCCACAGCTCGAACTGGCCGGGGTTGTCGACGAAGGCCAGGACGGCCGCGTTCGCCGCCTGGGAGGTGGTCACCGTGGCACCCAGCAGGACGCTGTAGAGGTTGTACAGCTGCTCGTCGCGGCCGAGCGGCCGGTCCCCGTCGCGGGCCCGGGCGATCGCGCCGGTCAGGTCGTCGCGGGCGGAGTTGTCCCGGCCGATCTGCCCCATGAAGTACGCGAAGATCTCGGCGTGCGCCCGCTCCAGCGCCCGTGCGGCGTCCTTGCCCTCGGTGAACTCCGGGTCCTGGTCGGCGATGGCCACGTAGGCGAACCGCTTGAGCCGCACCCAGTCCTCGCGGTCGATGCCCATCACCAACGCGGTGAACGCGATGGGGTAGAACGCGGTCGCCGCGGCCAGGTCGAAGACCTCGCCGCCGGCCGCCGGGGCCAGCACCCGCCGGGCCAGGTCACGCAGTTGCGGCTCGAACGCCTGGACGGCGGCGGCGGTGAAGTAGGAGTTGACCTGCCGTTTGATCACGGTGTGCCGGGGCGGGTCGGTGACCGCGAGCATCTTGCCGCTCGCCAGATCCCTGGTGCCCAGTACGGTCAGGAGGTTGCCGTGCTCGGAGGAGAAGGTGCGGAACTCCCGCAGCGCCCGGCACACGTCGTCGTAGCGGGTCAGCGACCAGAAGCCCCGCTCGGAGTCGACCTGCTGCCAGTGCACGGGGCTGTGCTCGCGCAGGGTGCGCCAGGCGGCGTGCGGATCCCCCACCGCGTAGAAGCCGGGGTCGAACAGATCGATCGTCTCCGGTGCCACGGTGGTGGACTCGGCGGTCAGGCGCATGTGGTTCCCCGGGTCGGTGGACGGTTCACGGCAGGTCCAGCAGACGGCCCTTGCGCCGCGGGCGGGTCGCGCGAGGAGCGGCGGCGTGCTCGGCGAGGAAGGCGCCGAGTAGGCGGACGGTCGGGTTGCGGTACAGGTCGCGCGGGGACAGCGCGGGCAGCCGGCGGTCCCGGGCGGCGGCGGCCAGCCGCACCGCGAGCAGCGAGTTGCCGCCCAGCGCGAAGAAGTCGTCGTCCGGTCCGACAGGGCCCTCGAAGACCTCCTCCCACACCGCGAGCAGCGTCGCCAGTCCGTGTTCGGCTCCCGGCGCGGGCGGCCGCGGGCCGCGTGGCCGGCCGACCGGGTCCGGCAGCCTGGACGGGTCGAGCTTGCCGTTGGGCGTCAGCGGCAGCGCCGGCACCGCGGTGACCGTGCTGGGCAGCATGTGGTCGGGCAGCAGGCGGGCGGCCAGCCCCCGGATCGCGGCGGGGTCACCGTTCGATCCGCCGGTGGGGGTGAGCACCGCGTAGGCGTCCAGCCGCGCGCGGTCGGTGCCCGGGTCGCGGAGCACGACGGCCGCGTCCGACACCATCTCGAGTTCCAGCAGCACCGAGCGGATCTCGTCCAGCTCGATGCGGAACCCGCGCAGTTTGACCTGCGAGTCCAGCCGTCCCAGGTGCTCCAGCCGGCCGTCCGGCAGCAGCCGCCCCCGATCGCCGCTGCGGTACCAGCGCTCCCCTGTGACCGGGTCGGTCACAAACCGCTGGGCCGTCAGCTCCGGCCGGTCGAGATAACCGGTCGCGACACCCGCCCCGGCGACGTGGATCTCCCCCGCGACCCCCGGCGGCAGCATCCGGCCGGCGGGGTCGGCCACCCGCACGCGCCAGCCCGGCAGGGGCCGCCCGACCGAGCGGGTGCCGGCGAGCGCGTCGAGGCGGGTCACCGTCCCGGCGGTGACGTGGACGGTCGTCTCGGTGATGCCGTACATGTTGACCATCCGGCAGCCGCGCGCCGGATAGCGGTCGAACCAGGCGCGCAGCACCCTGGCGTCCAGCGGCTCGCCCCCGAAGACCACCAGCCGCAGGTCCGCGAGCCGGTCGGCCCGCAGGTCCGCCCGGGCGAGCTGTCCGAAGGCCGAGGGGGTCTGGCTCAGCACCGTCACCCGTTCGGCGGCCAGCAGCGCGTGGAACTCCCGCGGTGTGCGGGAGACCCAGTAGGGCACCACGACCAGTCGGCCGCCGGTCAGCAGGCAGCCCCAGATCTCCCACACCGAGAAGTCGAACGCCGCCGAGTGGAACGCGGTCCACACGTCGTCAGGGCCCAGCTCGAACTCCCCTTCGGTGGCCGCCAGCAGGCTGACCACGTTGCGGTGCGGCACGACCACGCCCTTGGGCCGCCCGGTGGACCCGGAGGTGTAGATGACGTACGCCGGGTCGTCGGGTCCGCACTCGGCTCCGGGCGGCGGGCCGTCCGCGCCGGGCCGCTCGGTGTCCGCCCGCCGGACCAACTCCGCCAGGTCGTACCTCGGCAGCGGCCCGGTGTCCGGCAGCCGCTGCGCCGACCCCACGACCAGGACGGGGGCGGCGTCCTGGAGCGTGTGGCGCAGGCGGTCCACCGGGTGGTCCGGGTCCAGCGGCACGTACGCCGCCCCGGACTTGAGCACCGCCAGCAGCGTCACGACCAGGTCCACCGACCGGTCCAGGCAGACTCCCACCCGGGTGCCGGGCGCGGCGCCCATCCTCCGCAGCAGCGGTGCCAGACGGCCGGCCCGCTCGTCGAGCTCCCGGTAGTCGATGGCGGTGCCCTCGCAGACCACGGCGGTGCGGTGCGGGTGCCGTCCGGCCCGTTCGGCGACCATCCGGTGGATGGTCGTCGCCTGGCTCTCCAGGGCCGCGCCGGCGCCGAGTCCGGCGATCCGGCGGTGTTCCGCCGGATCGAGCGGGTCCACCAGTGATACGGGCGACTGCGGCCGCGCGGAAGCGAGGAGCCGGGCGGTGTGCGCGACGTGCCGGGTGAACTGCCCGGCCACCGCGGCGTCGAACCAGTCCTGCCGGTACCGGCAGGTCCAGCGCGTACCGCCGGGCGACGGCCCCTGACCCACGGTCAGGGGGAACGGCGCCCGCTGCCACGGCCGGTACTCCACCAGTTCGCCGACCGCGCCGGCACGCGGGGGACTTCCGGCGGACGCGTACCCCGCCGCTGCCTCGTCCGCGGCCCCGGGGAGCGCACCGGCCCGGACGAACTCACCGACGGTGCCCGCCTCCGGCGGCCGCTGCTCGTACCAGGCGAGCACCAGGGCCACCGCGGCGCGGGCGATGTCGTCCCCGACGGGTGGGTGCGGGGTGCCGGCATCGACGGTGAGCAGGGCTTCCCGCGAGCCTGCCCGACCGGTGCCCAGTCCCCACGGCGGTGGTGTGCCGGGCCGCCCGGCGGCGGAGGGCGGTGCCTCGCCGTGCGGCGGCGGGCCGCCGCCGGCCATCAGCCGCTCCGCGAGTGCGCCCAGGTCCGTCGTGCGGGGGGCCACCAGGACGAGATCGGCCACCCGGTCCTCGTACTCCAGCAGCACCGCGCGGTGGGAATAGCGGGCCGACGGGTCCAGTGGGCGGTCGAGTTCCGCGGTCCGCCGCCGCAGCGCCGACTCGTCGCCGGAGCGGGCGGGTACCGCCTCCCGCCACACTCCCTCGGGCGGCGGACCCGCCGGACGCGGCCGGATCCGCAGCGCGGCACTGTGGCAGTCGGCAGGGTGTTCCGCGCGCCTCGGCGGGCCCTCCGGTCGGCCGGTCACCGGGCGGTGAACCCGCCGTCCACCGGCAGCACCATGCCGGTCACCCTGCGCGAGTCGTCACCGGCCAGCCAGACCGCGGCCCGCGCGACGTCATCCGGTTCGACGAGCACGTTCATCGGTTGGGCCTCCACGAACAACTGCTCGTGCTCCTCGACGGGCACCCGCAGGCTGCGGGCGATCTCGGCCAGCATCCGGCCCTCCACGTCGGCGTCGTCCCGCACGGATCCGGGGCACAGGGCGTTGACGCGCACTCCGAAGGGCGCGTAGTCCAGCGCGCAGGCCTTGGTCAGGCCGACCAGCCCGTGCTTGGCCGCCACGTACCCGGCGAAATGACGGTAACCCACCAGTCCCGCGGTGGACGACACGTTGATCACGCTGCCGGCCCGCCGGGCGGTCATCAGCGGAACGACGGCCCGGGTCGTCCGGAAGGCTCCGGACAGGTCCACGTCCAGCATCAACTGCCACTCGGCGTCGGTGATCTCGTGCACCGCCTTCCCCGAGGGGGCGGCGATCCCGGCGTTGTTGACCAGGACGTCGATCCGCCCGAACCGGTCGGCTGCCGCCTCCACGACCGCGTCGACGGCCGCGGAGTCCCGCACGTCGGCCCGCTGTACCAGGACCGCCGCGCCCTCGCGACGGCACAGTTCCGCAGTGTGCTCCAACTGGCCCCCGGTACCCAGCGGATACCCGACGCCCGGCAGGTCCGCGGCGACGTCCAGCAGCACCAGGTCGGCACCCTCGGCGGCGAACGCCGTCGCGCAGGCGCGGCCCAGACCGCGCGCGGCTCCGGTGACGAGCGCGCACCTGCCCTCCAGCCGCATCCATCCCCCGCGCGGTTCCCAAGATCACCAGAGTGTCGGTCCCGCCGATTATGGCACGGCGGATACGGCCCGACCAGAAGATGATCAGATCCCCGAGGACCCTCGCACGCACGCTCACGAGGGCGGCGCGCGGGCGTCGACGCCCCCACACCGCTCCCCCGCCGTTCGCCTGAACTCCCCGAACCCGCTGTGCGAGAATGCCGCGCGTCCGACGAAGGCCGCGTATTCGATCGAAGGTGACCACGATGGTGGCGATCTCTGATATCGCAACCGTTATCCCCGGAAAACGTCTGGGAATAGCCGAACTCGCGGAGCGCGAGCAGCTTTCCGAACTCGACCGGGAAATAGTCGGACGGCTCGGGGTGACCGCGGTGCGCGACGCGGCCGACCGGTCCTCGACCGATCTCGCCACGGAGGCCGCCGCGCTGCTCGTCGGCGAGCCGGCGGAACGGCCGGCGGCACAGGAGGCGTTCGTCCTGATCAGCGGCCGGTACCCGGAGAAGCTGATGGTGTCGGAGGCCACCCGGGCGCAGCGGGGCGCCGGGCTGACCGGCGGTCTCGCCCTGGGAGTCTCCGAGTTGGGATGCGTGTCGGTGTCGGCCGGGCTCATGGTGGCGCGCGGACTGCTCGCGGCGGATCCCGCGCTGCCCGGTGTCGTCCTCGCGCACGGCAGCACACCGCCGGGCCCTCGGCGCTACCGCCGCCCGGTGACGGTCAACGGCGACGGGGCGACCGCGCTGCGCCTCGCCCATGACGGGCCATTGCGGATTCTCGACATGACCCTGGAGACCAACGGGGAATACTGGGATCTCTTCCAGGTCGACTACCTGGACCAGCCTTTCGAATCGTGGACCGAGATCTGCGCGGATCCGAAACGGTATTCGTTCTCCCTGGCGGTGGAGACCAGGAAGCGCTTCGCGAGGATGAACGAGGAAATGCTCGCCAGGCAGGGTGTCTCCGTCGAGGACGTGGACCATTTCGTCACCCAGAACCTCTCCACGGCCTCCTTCGACTTCTACGAGCAGAACTTCGACATCTCCGTGGCCCAGATCTGCCGGAAGAACCTGCGGGAGTACGGGCACGTCGGCTCCTCCGACATCGCCCTCAACCTCCAGGGGGGCATGGCGGACGGGGAGTTCCAGCAGGGCGACCTGCTCCTGGTCATGAACAGCGCACCCGTCGCCGCGTGGAGCAGCATGCTGATCGAGGTGACCGGGCCGCTGCCGGGCACAGCGGGGTGAGCCCACGGCTGCCGGGTGCGGCCCCGCCGCCCCCGGCGGCCGGAACGAGGTAGAACGGCCGCTGCCGGGACGGGGCGGCTCTGAAACGGGGTGGAACGCCTCATGGAGTCGGCCACGGGTGGCAGCGCCGCTGGCACAGTGGGGCGGTCTTGCCCAGTCGCGCACGTAGGTGCACGTTCTCGGCCTTGACCTGAGCGAGTTCCTCGCGGAGCTCCGCTTTCTCTTGCAGAGCTACATCGAGACCGATACGCAGTTCGTCAGGGTCATTGCAGTCGGACCAGTCCTCCACGCCTCTCATGTTCCAGATTCCTCGCGGCCCGCGCAGAGATATCGCCCAGATTCACCGCCGCTCACGCCTGCGGGATATCACAGCTTCGCCGACGTGAGGGCGTTCGGCTTGTGGCGTGGTCCGTGGAGATCACCGAGCTGGTCGACGTACGGCTGCGCGGCGGCCACGACCTTCTTGCCCAGGCCGGTGAGCTGCATCGCAAATTTGACTCCGCCGCGGACCAGGAGCTGGCCATCCAGGTTCCGCTCCAGCTTGCGGATCTGCAGGGTCACCGTGCCCGGATCGAGGTCCGCGTCGCGGGCGAACGCCGTCAGGGTGGGATAGCGGACGGCTTCCAGGAAACGGCGGAGACGCCGCTGTTCGCCTTTGGTTCCTGCCGCCAGCCGCAGCAGAGCAGGGAGGCCGGCCAGCCGCGCTGCCGCAGCGGCGGTTGTCCGGGGCCTTCACCGGTGATTCGCCCGCACGGGAGACCGTGTCGCTTGAGCCGTAGCGGCGGGCAGCCCGAGTTCTCGCGCCAGAGGCAAGACCGCAGCAAAGACCTCGTGTCCGAGGCCGGTGGGTTCCATCGGCCCGTTCTTCGTGGACCGCACCAGTAGCAGGCCGCCGATCTCCTCCTCCAGACGCAGCAGATGCATGGTGACGCTGTGCGTGGGCAGACCGCGTGCCGCGCACGCCTCGGACAAGGAACGGTATCCGGCGACCTGGAGAAATGTACGGAGCCAGCGCAACTGGTAGTTGTTGCTGAGCGCCGGGCTCAAGAGCGCAGGGATCGTCTCGACGTCGAGGTCAGGACGGCTTAGGTGCCGGTTGTTCTACCGGGGAATGTTGTGATGCTTGGCCCAGCGCGACACGGTTGCCGCCGTGACGCCCAGCTCTTTGCCCGTGGCCTGGGAGGATCGGGGGATGTCTGACGTTTCATCGGTCTCGGCGGTCTACGGGCCGGAGTTGGTGCTGCCGTGGGCGCGGGGGGCGGGGTTGGTGGCGGATGCCCGTGGGGAGCGGCGTCTTGTGGCGATGCGGCTGGATGTGTTGGCCCAGGGTGCTCTGCCGCGGGGCGATGTTGCGGATGTGGCGTTGACGGCGCGGTGGGCGGCGTTCATCTGCTGGGTGGACGACCAGATCGACCGGCGGGGCCTGGGGTCGGTCCCGGGTGAGCTGGAAGGGTTCACCGACCCCCTGCGGCATGTACTGGCACCCGGCGTGGGACCGTCCGTGGCTGATCTCCCGCACGCGGCGGTGCTGTCGGGGCTGTGGGAGCAGACGGCTGCGGGGATGTCTGCCGGCTGGCGGCATCGCTTCACCGCGGACTACACGGATTTCTTGGACGCCTGCGAGCAGGAGGTCGCCCTGCGCAGGTCGGGGGTACGGCTGCCACTGGGGGACTACATCGGGCTGCGGCGCCGCACGATCACCCTGCTGCCCATGCTGGACATCCTCGAACGCACCGGTCACGCCCAACTGGTGGAGGATCTTCGGGTGGATGCCCGGCTGACGGATCTGCGCTGGGCGGTGGCCGATGTCGCGGGCTGGGCGAACGACCTGGCCTCGGCCGCGGATGACGAGGCCGCCGGCCAGGACAACCTGGTGTCGGTCCTCACCCGGCAGGACGGCTGCCCGACGGGCGTGGCCCGGCTATGGGCGGCTGCGATGATCGAGGAACGCCGCGCCGATTTCACGACTGCCGCAGCGGCGTTGCGCGCCAAACCCCCTGTGCCGCAGGACCGGTGGGAGGAACTGCGCCGCTACGTGGACCTGGTGGAGCGGTTCATGGCCGCCACCTTGCACTGGCTGGCCGTCACCGGGCGCTTCGCCCCCACCCCCGAGCCGGCACATCGGCCGCCACCGCCTCGGTCCTGACGGACGCACACGGCGACAAACCCCCGCGATCGACGACGCACCCAGGAATGACCGATGAGACTCCCCCCGGCGACCGCCGGCCCGCTGCGCTGGCCGCGTGCCGCGTTCCCCACCGGCCTCGCACCCGCCACCGCCCGGCTGCGCGCCCACCTGTTGTCCCGGGTCGACCCGGACGGCGCGGTCCGCGACCCCTGCCACAGCCGCGTCCTGGAATCCGCCCTACTGCACGCCCTGCTGGAACGCACCCACCGGGAACCCATAGTCCGCGACCGCTTGGCCGCATACCTCACGGGGCACCGCGACTCCGCTCAACCGCTGGACCGGCTGCTGGCCCGAACCGCCCTCGACGGCCGGCCGGCCGCGGCCGATCTCCTGGACGTCGAGGCGTTCCTCGCCCAAGCACCCCACTTCACCGGGCCACGCAAACGCGCCCTGCTGCACGCGATCCTCCACCTGCTCGGCGCCACCCCCGACACGCAACCCCCGGACGCCGACGCGTTCGACCTGCGCGGCCTGCACACCTGGGCGCGCGTCCAGGTCACCGCGGTCAAGGCCATCCTCGCCCACGCCCACCAGCAGCCCCACCTGATCGACGCAACCGACCTTCAACTGCTGCGCTCCACCCAGCACCCGGGGATCGTGTGGGAGGGAAACCTCCTGATCCACCTGTCGGTCCTGCACGCCCTGGCCCTCCTGCCCGGCCACCACCGCCTGGTCACCGACGGCATTCGCACCGCGGTGGAGCACCAACGGCCGGACGGCGGAATGCCGTTCATCTGCGACGAGGACACCTGGGTGACCGCCACCGCAGGCATCGCCCTGCATGCCGCCGCAACCCCCGCACCGGTACTGAACGCCATCTCAGGGCGCCTGCTGCGCCTCCAGCAGCCCGGCGGCGGCTGGTCGTACACCGAAGTCGCCCGGCTCGCCGACGTGGACTGCACCTCGGTCGCCGTCGAAGTCCTCCACGTCACCGGCCCGAAGATCCACCGCCCGGCGATCAGCCGTGCCATCGGCGCCCTGCACGCCCTGCGCGGACCCGACGGCGGCTATCCCACCTACCTGGCCGGCGCACCATCGGAAGCTTCCATGACCGCGGCCGCCGCCAACGCCCTCAGCACCCAGGACCACCGCCGGCACACCGCACTGGAGGCCGCGCTCGGCCACCTCGCCTCCCAGCAGCACGCGGACGGCTCCTTCCCCCCGGACTGGAGCAGCAGCCGCCTGCACACCGTCTTCCGCGCAACCCTCGCCGCCTCACGCCACCCCGCTCACACCACACCCGGCAGCCCCGCACACCACATCACCCGACAGACCACACGACTGGTACTGAACTCACAAAACCCTGACGGCGGCTGGGGCCGACACCACGGCGCCGCGAGCGACGCCCTCAGCACCGCCTACGCCCTCATCACCCTCAGCACGCACGGCGACGACACCGCACTCGACCCCGCCATCCACGGCACCACCTACCTGCTCACCCAGCAACGCCCCGACGGATCCATCGCCGCCCTCCCCGACTCCATAGGGCCACGCCCGTTCGGCTTCACCATCCCCACCCTCGCCGACAACTTCACCCTCCTCGCCCTCGGCCACCTCACCCACCGCCTCACACCCACACCACCGCCTGCCCCCGAGAAACCGCCGCCCCCGGCCATGACGCCGACCGTCGCAGCGAACCCGTGACCAGCCCTGCCAGTACTTGTGTCTGAACCGGCTTCAGCTTCCTGATCACTCGAATGGTGGGTTTGCCGGGAGGACCTGCCTTACTCGGTGTGATCATAGTTAGCGTTCCGGTCATGACAGCGACGACGACTGCGGCCTCCGTACTGGGCGGCTCGCAATGGGTACAGACCAGTCCGCTCGCCTTCAACCACGCCCTCACCACCGCCGACGAGCGCATCGTCGAGGTACCGGAACTCACGATCCCCTTTCCTGGGGTGTGGGAGCTCACCTATCACGTCCGCACTTCCTTCAGGTCGGGCGATCAGAAGGCCCTGTGGATCCACACGTGGCTGGGCAAGGACGGCGTGCGCATCGAGGGCAGCGAGGCAACACACGGCCGCCAGGGCCCGGACACCGAGTCGGTCCAGGACACGGTCGGACAAACAGTCCTGGTCAGTTTCCAGGCCGGGGAGAAAGTGACGCTCCACGGCCGCTACAGCGGAGAGGGCAACGCGTCCGTTCTCAGCAACGACGGCGGGCGCACCTCAGTCGTGGCGCACTGGGTGAGCCCGGGGTTCTGAGCACCGATTGCGCGTCGGTGCGGCCGGCCCAACCGGCCGCACCGACGATCCCGGCCGACCGCACTCGACCGGCGGGGCTTCGGAGCCCCGCCGGTGAATCTGCCTCCCGCCCCGGTGTCCCCGCGATTCCCTGGGTTACTGCCTGTCGAGGACGGCTGTGTTCACGACACGGTCGGGAAACACATGGACCAGGGCGGGGCCGGAGCCGTCCCAGGTGGACTCGGGAGAGCTCCGGTAGCGCGGGGCGGTCGCGTGAAATCGCGCAACCCCTGTGATGACGGACTCGAGTGCGGTCAGGAAGTCAGCGGCGCCGGACAACCGGCCGAGCGGGGAGTCCAAAATGTGCGCGCGTCGTTGCAGGTAACGTTCGCGCAGTGTGCTGATGCGAGCGCAGACGCGGTCAACGGCTTCCTGCACGGGGAGGTGGTCCGACTCCATGAACATGCGGATCGGGTTGCGTGCGTCGTCGTTGGTGAGGATCTCCTTGCCGAACGAAATGACGTCGTTGATGAGCAAGGACAAAACCATCGCGTCGTGCGCCGCCGCCCGGAAGAGAGCGTCATTCATGGCCTGGGAGACGTCCAGTCCCAGACTGGACGCGGTGATCGCCAGGCTGACCGGTCCTCCGCCGTTCTCGAATCGCTCTTCCTCGCTGAACGTCTTGGGCGGGTCGTCGTTGTAGGAGGCCATCCACCGAAGCCACTCCTGCCGCATCCACGACACGGTCTTCCGAGGCTTGAGTTCCATCGTCTGCTGCCACAGATCAGCGAGATCCAAGGCCCATCGTGCAGTGAGCCGATCGGTGCGACCGGCACAGGCAGCGGCGTACTGTCCGAGCCAGGCTCGGGTCTCTTGCGGGCTGAGGATGTCGGCATATTTTCCCGAAGCCACATCGTCGGGCATGAACGCGAAGCCGTTGATGACGGTAAGGAGCCGCAACCGATCGGGCACGGTGTCCGGCCAGAGATAGGAGACGAGGGTATCGCTGCCTCCGCGCGCGAACTCCTCCGCGAGCTCAGCGGGCAGGAACTCCCCGGCCGCGCGGGCCATCCAGTCGATGGTGTACTCGCACACCTCGTCCGCCAGGGGGTGCCTGCGCACGGGAGCCAGCCCTTCGGTCAGATCGGGCACACGATAGGTGATCACAGGCTGCATGACCGCGCACCCACCCTCCACAGTCCCGGCCCAGCCATGCCGGCCCCACCGCCTTCCGGTACGGAATCCCACACGGAGCTGATCAACGGAGAGCCTCCTGACGTCATGGGGGGTATCGCCGGTTCAGCGGTCGCGTTCGACCATCAGCCGCGCCACGGCCGTCAACTCGGCTGCCGACACCGGGGCAGGGTCAGCGAGGGCAAGGTGCTGCAGCGCGTCGTCCAGGTGACGGCGGGACCGGCGAAGAACCTGGTCCCGGGCCCCGGTCTGCTCGATCAGCTCCCTGGCGCGCCGGCACTCCTCGTCGCCGAGCAACCCGCCCCGCCGGTAGAGATCGTGCAGGGCCAGGGCCTGCGGCGTCGTGGTGGCCATGGCGGTGGCCACCGGCATGCTGACCCGGCGCGAACGCAGGTCCGGCAGCGAGAAGGAGTAGTGGCCGAGCATGTTGATGTGGTGCCGCACGAAGGCGAGAGGCGGGCCGCGTCCGCATCCCGTACGTCGAACCCGTCGGCGCGCAGCTGCGTGACGGCGGCGTCCATGTACCGGGTGTTGAACAGCACCAGGGCGTTGAGGGCGAGTCCGAGGGCGCCGATCTGGTCCTGCGCCTGCCGAAAACCTCATCCGCCCTCGTGGGAGCCTTGGTGGGGAGTGCGCGGGGGCTCGGGGGCTCGGGAATGGGGCGTCTCGTGCGGCTGGTGACTGCCCCGGCATGATGGTCCGTCGTGCTGTTGCGACTGGCTTACCTCACCGTGGCGAACGCGTTCGCTCTGTTGCGCCTGCTGCCGATGAGCGACCGGGGCAAGGACGCCGAGATCCTCGCCCTGCGGCACCAGATCACGGTCCTGCAGCGCCAACTTGGCAAGAAAAAGGTGCGGTTCACCCCGGGCGATCGGGCGTTCCTGGCGGCGTTGCTGCACCAGATTCCGGTGGAGGTGCTGTGCCGGGTGCGGTTGCTGGTGCGGCCGGACACGGTACTGCGCTGGCACCGGGACCTGGTCGCCCGCCGCCACGCCGAGGAGTCTCGGCCGAAGCCCCCGGGACGGCCGCGGACCGTGCCTTCCATCCGCGCCCTGGCGCTCCGCCTCGCCCGGGAGAATCCGAACTGGGGGTATCGCCGCATCCACGGCGGACTCCTCGTTCTCGGGATCCAGGTGGCCGCGTCCACCGTCTGGGAGCAGCACCTGCGCACCGTGCTGATCACCTACACCGACCACTACAACCGGCACCACCCCCACCAATCCCTCCATCAACAACCACCCCATGCCGAAGAGGCCCGGGAGCCAGCCTCTGCGATCCTGCTCGACGGCCACATCCACCGCCCCCAACTGCTCGGCGGCCTCATCAACGAGTACCACCACGCAGCCTGACCACACGAAAACGACCTGTTCAACAGCCCAAACCCAAGTTTTTGCGCGGCACAGGTTCACCCCCACCTGCGCGGGGACCACGTGATGCCCGCCCGCCTCACCGCCTCGCGGCCGGCCGGGGTGGGGGCGTCCTTGTACGTCGCTGTCAGCGGTGTTTACGACTGCGGCACACCGAATGGTTCATGCGGCGGTGCTCACCAAGTTGTCGACCACGTGGCCAAGGAGGTAGGGCAGGAACGTGTCCTGCGAGTTGGGGCCGGACGGCACGATGGGGACGGGTGAGGGGTGGACAGTGGACGGGATGCCACCGCCCGGCGATGCCGAGGAACCAGTGCCGAGTGCGGCGTTCCGGTCGTGGCCAGTCGGCGTGTCGTGGCTGTGTGCGGTCTGCTCATCCCAGGTGGGCCGGGGGTCGGCCATCGCGACGGTGGGGGGCCTCGCAGTGCGAGGTCGGGCTGGCGCAGCGCCCGGCAGGAACCCTGTGGCGGCCGAATCGTTGGAGTCGGAGGTTTTCACAGTGGCCCGGGTGGTCGGGGGATCGGCAACGCGATGGACCGTGGCATGCGGGCCGCAGACCATTTCGATGCCCGCTGCCACGACAGCGATGGCGATAGCGGAGACGATTAACGGTATTCGCCGTCTGATGCGGACCTTGCGATGTCTGCCCATGGAAATCCTTCCGCCGCACGGGATGCGGGGTTCCTGCCTCGAGAAGGGAGCATAACGACGCGTGCATGTCCGGTCTCAGCGAGCAGCACAGCGCTACGCGACCCACGGAGGGGCTGCATCGGCGACCGGGGCGCCAATCAGACAGGCTCCAACGAAAACGCGGCAAGCCGACACAACACCGCACCGCGAAACGTCACGGGCGGTCTTTTTTTGGGATGTTCCCGCAGATCATGCACCGTTTCCGGGCACATGACCGGTATCCGCAGACATCCGTAACCCATACATCGTCGGCCCCGACTCGTCGCACCGGGAAGTCAACCCCCTTCCCCTACGCCTGCCCTCAGTATCGGGATAGAAGATAAAAGATCCCTTGAGGTGGCCGACAACACTACATAACGGCTACAGTGGCATATACGCCGTTGTTGCAACTGTGGACACACGAACAAAATTCACTCGTTCGAGGGAACTCTCTCGGGCAGGGAAAATGCCCCTGACCCCCATATCCCCGTGGCGTCGCACAGACGTCGCGCACCGGGAGGCCGCCGCCGTGTGCCCACGCGCGGCGGGCACACGAGCGGGCGCCGGGAGACCGCTCAGGCGTCCGAAGGGTCGGACGGGGAGAACCGGGGGGTGAGGAACGGGCTGTCAGTAGACGGTGATGTCCCAGTGGCTGCCCTCGTCGCAGTAGAGGTTGCCGGAGGCCGCCTTCCACTGCGGGTAACCGTCGCCCCGCAGGCCGATGTAGGTGAAGCTGTTGTGTATGTAGCCGTTGTTGCATGAATTGTGCGAGATATCCACCTTGTAGCCGTTGTAGTGGCTGTAGGTACCGGAGGCGTGGCCGACCTCGGTGCCGCCGGTGATGTTGATGGCGCAGCCACTCGCCTTCTTCAGCGTGATGATCGCGTTCACCGTGCCGGAATTGATCTGGGCGAACGAGGTACAGGTCGAGTTGCTGCGCGTGGTGCAGTGACCGCTGGAACTCCACGTGATGCCGGCCGCCTTGAACTTGGACGCCGCAGCCGACTGCGACATCTTCGTCCCGCTGGCGTGCGCAGCCGGCGCCGCGATCACCGTGACTGCGGCCACAGCCAAGGCGGCGGGCGCGAGAAGCATGCGAGTCTTCATGGTTCCTCCGTGGGCGAAGGGAAAAAGCGCGGTCACACGGACCACACCTGAAACGAGATCGAACTGCCCCACGCTACGGGCGTTGAAACGAAGCAGGACAAGAACACCGACCGGTGCGGTACCCCAGGAGTGGCCAAGCCGACGGCCTTGCGGACCACCATCGGATCCGCCTATTGGACGCTCCCGGTTACCCGTGGTGCATGGGGCACTGCAGCGGCCGCTCACCAGCGGCGCCGCTCAGCGCCGCTGGCTCGGGCTCACAGGGGGTGCCGACGGCGGCGAGTTTGGCGCGGATCTCGTCGGCCTGGGAGTGGTCGAGTTCGGTGAGGATAGTCAGGGCGTGCCGCCAGGCACTGTGGGCGGCGTCGGGGTCGCCGGCGGCGTGGTGGGTGTCGCCGAGGCGGTCGAGGACGTCCGCTTCAAGAAAGCGATCACCGAAGCCGCGGCACAGCTCAAGGGCGTGCCGGTAGCACGTGACGGCCTGGGAGCGCTGGGCCAGGTGCTGGTGAGCGTGGCCGATGCTTTCCCAGGCGTAGGTCTGTCGTTCGCGGTCGTCGAACTCCTCGAGGACGGGGAGGGACTGTCGGCAGTACGTCAGGGCCTGTGCGTGGTCGCCGAGACGGGTGTGCGCCCAGCCGATGGCGGTGAGGGCCTGTGCCTGCCCCAGTCGGTGGCCACAGGACTGGTACAAGGTGTGGGCCCGGCGGGCGAGCGTGAGTAATTCGGCGTGCGGGCCCCGCCAGCCTTGTAACCTGGCGAGTTCGATGTAGGCATCGGCCTGTCCGGGCAGGTTGCCGGTCCGGCCGAACAGGTTCAGGGCGTGGCGCAGGTGAGCGCGGGCGGCGTCGTAGTTGCCGTGACGGCGGTGGGTGCGGGCGACGATGCTGTGGGCGACGGGCTGCCCGAGGGGGTCGGCCAGCAGGTCGGCGGCGTTCAACGCGGCGTTACCGACGGCGGCCAAGTCGTGCCAGTGCCCGCGCCGGTCGAGGTAGGTGGCGAGGGCCTGGGCCAACTGCCAGGTGTGGGCGTTGAATCCGGTGGCGGCGGCGTGGTGGACGGCGGCCAGCAGCACGGCGTGCTCGGTGGTGAACCAGGCCATCGCGCGCTCGTGGTCGGCGGGATGTTCCGGGGAGACCCCGGTCAGCGGCGGGGGCAGGATCAGCGAGTCCCAGGTCGGGTCCAGCAACTGGGCGGCGGCGTGCGCGGTGTGCAGATAGTGGTCCAGCATCCGGTGCGTCGCGGCATGGTGCTCCTGGCTGGGGTCAGTGGAGTGGGCCTGCTCGGCGGCGTAGTCGCGCAACAGGTCGTGGAGGGCGTACCGGCCTGGGGCGTGCTCGGTCAGCAGGCTGGCTCGGGTCAGTTCGGCCAGTAGCGCGCGTGCTTCGTGTGGTGGCAGGGCGGCCAGGCCAGCCGCCGCCGTGACGGAGATGTCCGGGCCCGGTTGCAGTCCCAGCAGCCGGAACAGTCGGGCCGCCGGCGGGGTGAGTGCGGTGTACGACCAGGAGAACACCGCCCGTACTTCGCCGGCCGGGTCGTCGCAGGACAGGACGTCCAGTCGCTGGGCGGTCTCGGTCAGTTCCTCCGCCAGGGCGGCGAGGGGAAAACCGCTCTGGGCGGCGCGGGTGGCGGCGATGGTCAGTGCCAGCGGAAGCCGGGCGCAGCGGGCGATGATCTGTCGTACCGCCTGGGGTTCGGCGGCCACCCGGCGGGGGCCGAGTCGCCGGATCAGCAACTGGTGTGCCTCCTGTTCGGTGAGCAGGTCCAGGCTGATCGGGTGCGCGCCGTCCACGGCGACCAGGCCGGGCAGCCGGTTGCGGCTGGTCACCACCGCCACTGCCCCCGCGGTACCGGGCAGCAGCGGCCTGACCTGCTGGGCGTCGCGGGCGTTGTCCAGCACCACGAGAATCCTGCGGCCGTCCAGCAGGCTGCGGTACAGGGCGATCTGCGCTTCCGGACTGGGCGGGACGTGCTGTCGGGTGACGCCGAGGGCGTCGAGGAAGCCGCGCACCGCCTCGGCCGAGTCCATCGCCTGCGCCCGCGGGTCGAACCCCCGCAGGTTCACATACAACTGCCCGTCGGGAAACCGGTCCCGGACCCGATGTGCCCAGTGCACTGCCAGCGCGGTCTTTCCGATCCCGGCAGTCCCGCCGACCGAGGTGATCACCACGGTCCCCGATCCGGCAGCGGACTCCACCTGTGCGGTGAGCGCGGCCGACTCGCGGACCCGGCCGACGAGGTAGGGGACCGCGGCGGGAAGCTGGCGCGGGACTACCACCGCCTTCGGCGCCGGCCCAGGACGGGACGGAGCGGTCAGCGACGCATCGGCGGTGAGTATCCGGTGGTGCAGGCGCTGTACGTCCGGGCCGGGATCGGCCCCCAGTTCATCGGCGAGGCGGCGGCGCAGCACCTGGTAGTGCTCCAGGGCCTCGGCCTGGCGGCCGCTGCGGTACAGGGCGAGCATCATCTGGCCGGCCACACGTTCGTCCAGCGGATACCGCGCCGCGCGGGCGGACAGGCTCGGAAACAGGAGCGTGTGCCGGCCGCAGCGCAACGCGGTATCGACGTGGTCGAGTTCAGCGGCCAGACGTTCGTTGTCCAGGGTGACGCGCAGGCCGGTCACCCACGGCGTGTCCACACCGGGTAACACCTCGCCCCGCCATAGCTGCAAAGCCTGCTCGAACAGCTCCAGGGCCCCCCGATCGTCGTCGACGGTCCGAGCTCGGGTGACCAGGCAGCGGAATTGATGTACGTCCACAGCCTCTTTGTCGACGGCGAGCAGATAGCCCCCTGAGCGGCGCTCCAGGCGAACCTCGTCCTCGACCGCGCGCAGCGCCGTGCGCAGCCGGGACACGTAGTTGTAGACGGTCTCCCGCCCGCGTTTCGGGGAACACTCGCCCCACACACGATCGAGCAACTGGCTGGTGGAGACGATCCGGTTGGCCTCCAGCAACAGCACTCCCAGCACCGCGCGCTGCCTTGGATGCCCCAGATCGATCGCCGTGCCATCGCCTTGGGCTTCGGCGGTGCCAAGTAATCGGAACCCGACTGCCATCACGGCTCCCTGTATCGCAGGTATCAGACCTGATATTCCCAGCGGAATCCACGTGTGCGCGCTGTTTTAGGTTGTTCGCACAGTTTTCTCACAGTCAGCGCTGGATCGTAGTTCCACAGGGATTGAGGGCGGTAAGTCCGTATCCCGAGTCAGTTCGAAGATCCCCGGCGCAGCCATCCCGGCTGTGCCGCGGTCCTGCCGGAGGCAGAGGGATCTGCCGATATCTCCGGCCCAGGTCAGGCGGCGCGACGAGCACCGCCGGAATGCGATGAGGGAACGATGAACATTCGCAAGCACGCGGCTGCCCTCGCAGCCACGGTGGCACTGGTCGGCGGCGCAGCCGCGGCGACGCCTGCGCACGCCACCCCGGCCGGCTCCACGACCTACTACATCAGCGCCCGGAGTCTGAGCGGGAACACCCAGATCAGCGGCACCTACCGCTACCACGTAACCGGCTACACCCCCCAAGGGGAGAGGATCTACGGGGGGTCGTTCTCCAACACTGGTGCGCGGGACGGGATCCGGGGCAACGGCCTCGAAGCGGTGTTCGCCCTGAGCTACTACAGCTGGAGCGGCGGCGCCTGGCACTACTCTCCCCGGCACACGGTGAAGGTCGCCAGTTTCGGCTCCTGGACCTTCGACAACAAGTACGCCATCCGCGTCTGGGCCTGCGACCGCAAGGTCAGCACAACCAAGCTGGTCAACTGCAAGGCACAGTGGTGAGTGCGCTCCTCTAGGGTCCCCGCCCCGGCCCCGCGGCCAACCGACAGCGGCATCGGCCTGCGCTGGGAGCGGGGCTCATGGGTGGCTCCCGCACGCTCGATAACGCAAGCAAGACGACACGGACATCGTTTTCACCGCCGGCGTCCGGCCGGTGTCTGTTCTCTGGACCGTCCGCGTGTCCGCTGCCGAGTTCTTACGCGGACGGCCCACCACGCTTCGCACACCAACCCAAGCGACCCGAGGACGTCCTCATGAAACCGCGGAAAATACTCACTCTGGCGACGCTGACCATGGCGCTCGGCGGCTCGCTCGCAACCACGGCCAGCGCTTCGCCTGCGGCCGCTGTCCGTGGCGCGTCGGCCACCGTCAAGCTCGCGCAGACCGACCTCAACGGTCTCGCCTACCCGGCGGGCCGCCCCGAGGGGGTGGCCGGCGCCAAGACCAAAGCGGCGGCCAAGTCGTTCCAAAGCGACCGGTGCCTGACCATCGACGGCGCCATCGGATCCCAAACCCTCGGCGCCCTCGAGAGCGTGGTCAAGCAGGTCCAGGGAAAGGCCAAGGTCACCGCCAACGGCACCTACGGATCGAGCACCCTCAAGGCCGTCAAGACCTACCAGCACGCCCACCACCTGACCGCCGACGGCATCGCCGGGCCGGCCACCATGTCCTCGATGCACATCACCCGGCTCGTGGCCTCCTGCCACACCACGAGCGCGCTGCGCACGAAGATCGTCAAGGTCGCCAAGAGCCAGCTGGGCACCCGGGCCGACGGCCGCAACTGTGTTCCAGGCAAGCCCTACAGCGTCTGCGGGGACTGGTGCGCCGCCTTCGCCACCTGGGTCTGGCGCGACGCGGGCGTCAGCATTCCGTACATGACCTACGTGCCCAGCGTCTACGACTGGGCCGTCAGCCACCACAAGTGGCTGAGTACCGGCCACCTCCGCTCCGCTGCGCCAGGCGACCTGATCATCTTCGGCAGCGCACACAACCGCTACCACATCGGCGTCGTCGACCACATCAGCGGTTACACCGTCCGTGTGATCTCCGGCAACACATCCAACCCCGCCCACCCCAGCCAGATCGGCGTCTACGACAAGACCTACACCCTGTCCGGCTCCGTCTTCTACGGCCTCGTACGCCCCTGACACGGACGTCGTGCACCTGGTCGCAAAAAGCGGACGGCATAGACCACCTGTGTCGCCGTCACCCACCAATCGAAGAAGGAGCCCGTACCGTGAACGCCCGCAAACGCCTGACCCTGTCAGCAGCGGCCGCCATCCTGGGTGTTGGTATCGCCACCACAACGCCCTCCTACGCCTTCGACAGCCCCGGTGATCACCACTCTCACGCCCGGTCCAGCATTTCCCCCGCGTCGAACCACCGGGTGGACGCGTGCTTCAACGGGGCCTGTGGAAGTGCCACCTACACCAGGAGCAGCTCCTACGCCTACCGCCCTGTCAACATGTCCGTGAAGGACAACAAGTGCGACGGGCACCCTTCCTACATCCAGGCGTGGGTCGAAGACGGCAGCGCGAGCGGCCACTTCTTGACAAAGCACTACAACCATCTCGGCTGCCACGGCGGGTACGCGAGCTGGAGCTCCCATGTCACCTGGCCCGCACCGATCAACGCCCTGGGCTTCAAGATCTGTGTCGACGATTGGGGAACCGATACCTGCCGCTGGGCCTCGTAGACACAGCACCAAGGCAGAGTGACCGTGATCGATGTGCGGCCGACATCCGCCGCACGCCGGCCGCCGTCGCGTTCACCAGTGCGAAACCAGCCAAACGTGGGACACGTCGTACACGGGCCCGGGTGTCGGTGAGGCAGTCTGCGGCCAGGTCTCATCCATCGCTCCTCACGTGAGGCGGCGTGGATGGAACTCCTCTCGGCCCGGCTCTCCGACCCCGTCCGGAGGGGCCCGCGAACCACCGGGCGGCTATGCGAGCGGTCGGGGGCGGGGTGCCGACCGGGGGCTCTAAAGCCTCGATGAGGAGATCAAAGGCGTCTCTCGACTGGAGGCGGAGCCCCACTGCGGCGGTGCACGCTGCCACGCGAGCGCGGCTGCACGTGGGTGGCGCTGACACTGCCCCCGGGCACTGCTGTCGACGGTCAGGTAGCCAGCTTCGTTTCTGCGCTCAGAACCGGTCGTGCCCGTCATCCCGGGATCCGGCTCAAGCAAGCCCCAAGGGCTTAGCAGCTCAGCAGGGCGAACTGGCCCGTTGGCTGTTGCCCATGTGGTGCCAGCGATGGCATTCGAGGTGTAGGAAGCGGAGTTGGCACTTTCGTCCGCGCCACCGTCTCTCACCGGTAGGTGAAGTGATGCTTGTGGAGCATCGTGCGGTCCGCACACCGTCGGGGCCGCCCTCGGCTGAACTTGGTCGAGGTCACCGTGGCCATCCCGCCTTTGCTGAGTACCGGATGGGGAACGCCGACCGCCGAGGCGGACGGAGAGCAGGCGGGCTGCGTCTCACCTGTATGAGTGGATTCAGGTGGTCGGATGGCCCGGCTGGCGTTGAATCGGTATGACTCCCTTCACGCAGACCTGGCGGCACGCGCTATCTGGAGCTGGTGCAGCCAGTCTGTTACTTGTGCATCGATCCGGTCCCTGCTGCCCCTTTCACGTCGGCGGTGGTGCGGCCGCCGTTGGGTGTTGCCCGCCTGGTCCCGCTGTGTGGGGTCTGTTATGGCACTCGGCCCGGCCGTTTTGGCGAGGAGATCCTGGCTGCGGACTACGCCTGGTGGGCGTTGCGGCGTGATGCCGCCATGTTGCGGGATGCCTTTCTCGAGGGGGTGTGGGTGCCGCGTGAGACGGAGCACGGTCTGATTGCGGTCTTGGCGCGGACCGGCTGCCGCGAGTCCGTCCTGAGGGCGGTGCAGCGGGACATCGGTGCGGTTGCCCGCTCCGGGAGGCTCGCCTGCGTGCTGGATCCCGCTCTCGCCGTCTTGCAGACGGTCGACGCTACAGACCCGGCTCTGTGGCCTCTGCATCGCCTCGTCGACGCCCTCGCTCCCCCACGCGCGCACCGAAGTGACTTTTAGGCTACTACGGGCGTTTGTTCTCCGAACTCGGGTTTGGCGAGGAGGCCTGCATGCCCGTTCTGACCTCAGGTAACGGCGCAGCACTACTGCGCGCCCAGCTGTCCAGTGGCTCCGACGAGGGCCGCACAGTGGACTAGGTGATGGAGACCTCCCGGGAGGGCATGCGGACCCTGTGGCTGTCGCTGGTGGTCCTCGGTGCCACCACTGTTGTCCAGGCGGTGATCGTCGCGTTCTCCGGGCCGGTGGCGCTGCTGGGCGACACCATCCACAACGCGGCCGACACGCTCACCGCTGTTCCGCTGGGGCATCGCGTTCGTGCTCGGCCGGCGTGCTGATCACCGCCGCCATCGCCATGGTCCTCAAAGACGCCGCCCGCGAGGTCTACCGGCGCCTGATGACTCCGTCGACCCGCAACTCATCGACACCGCCGAACACTCCCTCCGCGACGTCGACGGAGTCACCGACGTCGGCCAGGTCCGCATGCGCTGGATCGGCCACGCACTACGCGCCGACACCGTCATCGTCGTCGCCCCCGACCACACCGTCGTCCACGCCCACGCCCTGGCCGTCATCGCCGAACACGCCCTCGTCCACGCCGTCCCCCGCCTGACCGCAGCCACTGTCCACACCGACCATGCCACCCGCGGCGTCGACCCCCGCCCCCCTCACCGACCACAAAGAGCTCTCCAACAGCACCCGTTGAGCCCGCTTCCCTCACCCCGCCCCCGGCGCTCGCCGGGGGCAGTTTCGTTCAAGGAATGGAAGCAGGCTTTACCAGGCGAGGAGGGCGCTGACGGTCTTGCCGCCGGCCGCATGGCGGGTGACGGCGGTGGTGGTGGCGAGGCAGTTGACCATGGGCCAGCCGAAGCCTCCGGTGCCGCCATTGAGGTCGGGGGTGCGCAGGCGCGGCGGCTGTGGGCTGCGGTCGTGGACGGCCACCTCGATGTAGTTCGGGTGGGTGGTCAGGTCGAGGGTGCAGGTGCCGCCACCGTGGCGCAGGGCGTTGGTGACAAGTTCCGATACGACCAGGACGACGGTGTCGGCGGCCTCGGCCGCCATCGGGCGGACGAGACCGTAGAGAAAGTTCCGGACGCTGTCGCGTGCGCCGCCGACGGACGTCGCGGAGCGGGCGGGTGCGACAGCGACGCTCATCGTGTCCATCAGGTCACCCTGGTTCCCTGGATCGTGACGGCCGGATTCTGTCTGCACGGGGCTCGTGCCCCGGGCCGGCACCCGTTAACCCGGCGAGGGCGGGCGCGCGCCACCCCCTCACCGTTCGAGGTGGATTGCCTCACTGTCAGACACCCGGAAATCTATGGCGGCCGGAGTAGACATTGGGCGGTGGGGTGGTTATGGTTTCTCTCGTAGCCGAGATCGACAGGGCCTGGCAGAGACGAACTGCCGGCCAGCAGTACGGGAAGTTGCAGTTCGCAGGACGGTGCGGTGGCGGAGTTTCGAAGCCAGGGCTGGTGCAGGGCGGCGACGGGACTGGCGACCGGACCGGGTGGCCCGCAGTGGACAGGGGCTGCCATCAGCAGGACCGCGGTGGACGCGGTGGCAGTACCAGTAAGTGCAGTTCGCAGTATCCAGCAGTGAAGTCAGTGAGCAGCACCTCGGTGAAGGCGTCGGCTGCGGGCGCGCGCACCGGGAAGTTCGGCAGTGGGGTTCCAAGCCAGAGCAGATGCAGGACGGGTGACGGGGCTGGCTGCCGAAGGGTGACGCTTACTCAGGTCACAGCAGTTCGCATCACCAGCAGTACGCAGTAGAGCAGTACCAGCAGGATGAAGTCCCTTCAGTAAGTGTTGATCAAGAGGGAAGAACGGAGGAGCCGAGCGCCATCAGGATCGCCCGGGTAGACGTCTTGAGCCCGGGTACCGCAGGACATCGATAGTGAGGTGGTCTCCGGTCGAGCAACCGCGATCCCCGCACCCCCTGCCGACCCCTCGGCGGCAGTGCGGACACAGTAGGCCGGCGCAGTTTCAGGGCCGGCAGATGGTGTAGCAGTTCCTTCGGGGCCCTGGTGCCACATGGCACCAGGGCCCCTCCACGCGCCCCAGAGAGGAACAGATGACAGCAGACGACTCGTACGGCCGTCTCGACGACGACGACTACCCCGCCTACACCATGGGCCGGGCCGCCGAAATGCTCAACACCACCCAGGGCTTCCTGCGCGCCATCGGCGAAGCCCGCCTCATCACCCCGCTGCGCTCAGCAGGCGGCCACCGCCGCTACTCCCGCTACCAGCTGCGCATCGCCGCCCGCGCCCGCGAACTCGTCGACCAGGGCACCCCCATCGAGGCCGCCTGCCGCATCGTCATCCTCGAAGACCAACTCGAAGAAGCCCAGCGCATCAACGCCGAACACCACAAGGCCACCCCATCGGGCAGCCCCACGACCGTAGCCTGATACCGCCCGGAACGCCGACGTTCCGGGCAACTCTGCTTTCTGGCTGTGCAGCGGTCTGGCAGTCCCACGGTCCGGACCGTACAGAACACCGGTCGGCAGCACGAAGGTCCTGACCGTTCGGAGAGATCAGGACCTTCGGATGTCCCCAAGAAGGTGACGCGGCCCCGATGCCGGGCAGGTACCGGAGCCGCAGACTGCGTAGGGCTCAACGGTCCCGCTTCCCGCTCACTGAGCCTCGGGGGGATCCCATTCGAATTCTGGGTCGGGAAAACGCTGTCCTGGCCTTTGGAAACAGACACTACGAACGCTGCTCCGTGGCGGGCGCAACGGTCCATCTGGCCAGTTCCTCCTCCAGGTACCCGCGCGAGTCGGCGAAGTCGTACGCCACGCTGATCATGTCGGAGAACTCGGAGTAGAGCCGGGCGACGTCCTCGCGCCGCGTCGTGTACCAGGAGCCGACAGGCGTCTCCAGGTAGCACACGCGGGTGCCGGGCAGTTGCCCGGGTTCCGGGGCACGGGCAGAGGGCTGCAGGCCGTAGACACCGAAGTGCCCGAGTCGGCCCAGGGTCGGGACTTCGTCGGGCAAGACCTGAAGCTGGACCTTGGGCAGCTCCGCCAGATCCAGCAGCCGGCGCAGTTGCCCTGCGTGAATGCAGGGGCGGGTCAGCGGCCGCCGCAGTGCGGACTCACCGACGATGAACCAGGCGAACCCGATGTCGGACGCGTGCTGTGCCCAACGCTGGTGGAACGCCTGGACGCGCCGGGCACGCTGGACCGCACGGCGTTGCGCCTCTTGCACCGGCAGGGCAGGCATGGACAGCTGGATGACCGCGGCGGCGTACTGGACGGTCTGCAGCAGGTCGGGAACCATCTGCGGGTTCCACACGCGCACGCTGACCGCGTGGCGTTCTACCGCGGCCAGGCGGTCAGCATTCAGGTGAGCGGTCTCCGGTATCTCAGCGCGGCCCTGGCCGCGTTGGTCGGGCGCCGCCATCATCCTGACGGCCTCCTGGACTTCTGCCTCGCCCACGCCACCCCCCTTACTTTCAGTTTAGTTCACATTCCTCACAGTAATGCCGGGAGGGAGTTCGGCATCATGATTCGTCGTATCGGACCGGGAGGGAGGGTGACGGGCGCACCACTGCGCCACGCACGTTCGCCGCAGGGGGAGAGTGGCACTCCGCGCAGGCCAGGGCATGGGACAAGGCACGCTGACGCACTCACAGGCCCCAGGTGGCGCACCCGTGATGCACCCACGGAAGGTCCGATCAGCACTTTCGTGTCGCGCCCCGCAGGCCCGGGCGTGATCCGATTCTCTCTTCCCGCGCGATAGCACGGATTGTCACTTACTGCAATCAAACTCGTGCGCCGTGTTACGATCTTTCGGGTTCGGAACTCTATGTTCCGCAAGCGGAAGGGACTCCATGGGCAGGCACCGCAAGGTCCGCACCGGAAGGCGCATACCGCTGGTGGTCTCCGCAACCGCCGTCTTAGCGGCCCTCGGCTTGGTCTACGGCCCGCACTCCTCGACCCATCGGGCTGCCGCTTCCGCGCCGGACGGGGCCGCGGCGGGAGCCTCCCACGCTATCGGAACGGCTGCTGCGGGTTCCCTGTCGGGCACCGCAGCAGCCGGCCCGAACGCCACAGCGCCCCACGCATCCACGGTGATCGAACGTCCGCCAACCCGGACCGAGCAGGTCGCACTTGGCCGCGGCGAGTCCGCAGGCACCGGGCGTAGCGTCGTACCCGTCACCGGCCCCTCCGCAGTCCCAGGCGGCGGCTTCCAGTCCGCCTCCCCGCCTCCCCCCGCCGTGCCGCCCGGCCCCCACAAGCAGGACTTGTGCCTGCCATACATCCTCTGCCAAGTGATCGACCGCCTGGTGAGCAGCGCCGCCTGACGCCCACGCCACCTGAGGCCCGAACCAACGCCTTCCCCAGGAGAAAACGCTCTACCTGGAAGACGTTTGTTGAAGGCGACGAGGACGGCCACGGCCTCGCGGTCGCCGCAGGCGAGGTCGTTCCAGGTGACGACGTGGCGATGCAGCGGCCCAGTCCGGTATTTTCCGGCAGATCCGCCAGGACGATCCCCCTGCGGGCGAACAACACCGCCGGATCGACGATCCGGTTGATCGCCAGCGACGGGATCAGCTGCCGCCGTTCACGCGGGCGGCGGTGACGGCGCCGCCGGCGAGATGGTACCTGGCCAGGATGAGTCCGTACGTGCCGTCGTCGATGATCGCGTCGAGTGCCGCTTTGAGGGCCTGGCGGAGTTTGGGATCGCCCTTGGCGACCGCGAAGCCGTACGGACCGGGATCGATCTGCGATGAGACAACCGTAATGCCGGAGTCCTGGGCTCTGGCGGCGTATTCCGCTGAGGGGAAGTCCGTCACGCAGGCGTCCACCATTCCTGCCCGGACCTTCGCCAGCGCATCCGCAACGGTTGGGAGGGCCAGGACCTCAATGCACTTCTGGGCGGTGATCATGGCATCGCCGGAGCTGCCGGGCACGATGGCGACCCGCTTATTGCAGAGGTCCGCGGGGGACCGGACATGACCAGGGTTGCCCGCACGCACAGCGATCGCCGATCCGGCGACGAAGTAGTCGACGAAGTCAACACGGCCCCTGCGGGCAGATGTGTCGGAGAGCCCCGAGGCGGCGACGCCGTAGCGGCCGCTTTCGACGCCCTGAATGAGGGCGGCACGGCTCGCGCGGACGAAGACGACCTGGATGCCCAGGGTTCTGCCCATGGCGCGCAGGAGGTCGGGGTCCAGTCCCCTCATTGTGCCGCCGGCCGCGATCGCCACCGGTGCCTGGTCGGCCGCCGTCGTACCGACGATAATCTTCCCGGCGTGCCGGACGGTGGGGGGAAGCAGGTAGGCAAGTGATCCGGGAGCCGTCCGCGATGTCCGGTTCATTCCGGGAAGAACGACCGTCGGTACGATCACTGCCACCACCATGGCGCTTATGACGGCCCAGAGCCAGGCAGACTGCTGCTTCGACTGCCAGGCCACGGCCGGTACCTGCCGCAGCGGGGCGAGTTCGTACACCCAGGGTGTCTGCCACTCGTCGTGGTCCGCCGACGTCGTCTGGGTGTCCGCGATGGGCAGCGGGCCAGGCATCTCGGCCATACGAACGGCTCGTCTTGGTACGGGTGGCAGAGCTACGCCGAGCATCGCGGCGAGACAGCGCCGGGCCAGGCTGTGGCCGTCGCGCGGCCGGAGCCCGGCAACGGCGGCTGGGCTGCCCGGGACGCCGAGCAGGAATGCGACCATGCGCATGGCGACGCCTTTGGCCGCCGTCACCGCGCGCCCTCTTGTTCCGAGACGCCGTTCAGCCGGGGCGCTTCCGGGGCGGGCGGGGACGGAGACGTCCCGGTGATGGCCTCGCTAACGCTCTGCACGCGGCCCAACTGGGTGAGCAGTGCTGGGGCGGACATGCCCACGGCGATCGCCGCGTAGGCCCCGGTGATCTGTCCCGACAGGCCGAACATCGCCGATGCCGCCGCGCCCAGGGCCATATGGAAGGCCGCAGCGACACTATCCGGCACCGGATCGACGTACTGCGCCAGGCGCGGTACCGGCCGGCTGGTAGACGCGGGGGTCCTGAGGTGTTCGCGGCGGGCCGCCTGCCAGGCCACCACCTGATTGTAGGCGTCGACCAGACCACGCAGAGAGCCTCCCGCAGCGCCCAGCGCGAGTAAGCCTGCCGTGTCCACGCTGCCGCCCCCCTTCGCTACAGGAGCGTACCGCTTGCATCGGCCCCGACGGAGGCGACGCGGAAACCCGGTGAGGCCCGCGGGGCGTCGGTGCCACGAGCGGGCCAGGCGGAGCAAACAACTTCGGCGCATTGAGGCGTGTCTGGTCTGTCAAGAGCCAGGCCCATCCCCGGCGAGGAATTCGCCAGGGGCCGTGCCGGTATTGCAGTGCCTTGAGCCGCCTGCAGAGCGGGCCCTTCGTGTCTCATGAGGCGGAGCAGAGCCTGGAGAACAGCGGCTACCGATTGAATGCAACGGATGGTAAGCCGAGTCGATTGCCGGGTGCGACCCACCTTGTACTGGCCCGACGGCGGCGAATGTCGCGGCCTCCATGCGGGCGGATCGCGCGGCAAGTGGGGCGACGATCGACGTGCCGGTCGGCGAGGGCGCGGTCACAGACCCTCCGGTCGCCGAATCAAGGTCCGGCGACCGGCCGGCAGCGGGCCAGGCGTCTCTCCACCAGCGGTTTTGCGCACCTCTTCGTTGACGACCTGCATCTCGATGAGGTCGTCGGGGCTGGCAGTCGTGGGCCGCCACCCCGTCCCGCTACCTCCACATCTCGCCGAGCTCCTTCACCCCCCTCGCGGAACAGCCTCAGCGACGGCAGCAGCTCTCGCGAGTCCGCCCAAGCCCTCGATGAACGGCGCTTGATAGACGCTGGCGGGATCCCGCCAGCGAGATGGCCAGACCCCCCGACGCACCCCACCTCCCCCCGGCCGGCGCCAGGGCAAGCAGCGGTTCCGCCCGGTAGCGGTTGCCGGAGAGCCGCACGGAAGACCTCGCGCAGCTCCTCCGCCCTCAAGACCACGATTCATGATTCGCGCATCATTGCCCATAAGCCCAGTCGTCGTGGGCTGTGAACACGGGACCTTGCGTCCGGGAACGTGCGCTCGCTGATCCGGTCGCCGGGCCGGGCGAAGGCCAACAGGGTGATCAGGCCGTTGCGGTCCATGTTCGCGCCGGTGCGCTTGTCGACGTAGATGTGCTCCTCGGCGACTCCGGCGGCGCGGAGCGCGTCGATCTGCCGGGTTAGGTCCTGGGCGGTGGTACTGACACGGCGTACGCGAGATCCATGCCGCCACTGTCACACAACCTGATGCGGCGTGGACGGATGCCACGAGTGCGCCGGGGGCCGCAACCGTTGCGATACGCGTGACGACATCCTGCGCCGGGATCTGACGCATGTGCGTCTGATCGGGCCCTGCACGGTGGAATCCGGTGTGCTGACCGACCCGTACACCGGCCGGATGATCGCTTTCCGAAGGGGGCGGGCCACCTCCTCGGCGGTGCAGATCGACCACTTGGTGCCGTTGGGCAATGCGTGGGTGGCGGGCGCGGCCGCAATGGCGCCCGCACTACGCAAGGAGTTGGCGAACGACCCGTTGAACCTGGTGTCGGTCGACGGGCCGACGAACGAGGGCAAGGGCGATGACGACGCCTCGCGATGGCTGCCGCCGATGGCGGGATACCGCTGCGCGTACGTAGCTCGGCAGGTCGCGGTAAAGGCCAAGTACGGGCTGTCCATCACCGGGGCGGAACAGACGGCGATGGAGCGGGTGCTGGACGAGTGCCCCGCCCAGAAGCTGCCGACAGAGACAAGCGCCGGGGTCCGCCTGATGGCGTGAGCACGGAGTCAGGAGGCCACCGAGGAGGGCTCCGGCGACCGTGCGGTGCTCCTTGACTTCGTTGACACCCCCTCAGCCGTGGCTACCGTCAACGGTGAGGGCGGGAAGCTTGTTGACAACGTGCACCTCGTCATGGCCGACACCAGCCGGCACGAGAGCAAACACCGGCGCTACTACGGAGCCAAGGTCGGCGGCCCTTCTCCTTCATCGCCTTCGGCCGACCTCACGGCGATGGTACGGCCAGGCCTGCACACCCTCCGGCGGAGCCGCCACCCCTCGCCGCCCCGCCGGACGCCACGTGATCATCTACCCGGCCGCCCCCGGTTCCGACGTAACCATGAGGCCGACCAGCGCACCGGAGAGTCCGGAGCAGGCCGCGCCAAACACGGCGGCAGCAGGATCATCGTCGTCACGCGGGATGATTCTCCGGGCCGCCGGTGGTCGATCTGCCGCCCCGGCGGCTCGCAAGGTACGCGGGTGAAGTCATCACCGTGGGATCGCCGACTACCTGCACCTGTGAGACGCAGGTGAGAAGCCTTAGCGACGGTTGATCCCGGCTGTGCTCCACAGTTGTACGGTCCCGTCCTGGCCGCCGACGGCCAAGGTGCGGCCGTCGGGGCTGAAGGCCATCGACAGCAAGTCTGTGACACTGCCCTGAAGGGTGGCGGAGATCGTCGGGGTGCCGAGATTGTGAATATTCCACATCCGTACCGAACGGCCCCCGCCGGTGGCCAGGGTGCGGCCGTCGGGGCTGAACGCGACCGAAACGGGTCCTGTGCCGGTGCCCGGGTCGATGTTCACCGGGTGGACGGGATCCTCAACGTCCCACAGCCGCACGGATCGGTTGTCGACGGCGGCCAGGGCCTGCCCGTCAGGGCTGAACGCGACCGACGTAGAGCCCGGGCCATCGCCCCGGAGGGTGCGGTGGAGTTGTCGCTTGGAGACGGTCCACAGCCGTATCTTCCCGTCCTGAGTGCTGACGGCCAGGGTTTGCCCGCCGGAGCTGAACGCGATGGACGTCACGTCGGCGCCGTTGCTTAGGGAGGCGCCAGAGGGCAGTACGGGGCGGAGGGGATCATGAATATCCCACAGTCCTACCGTTTGACCGTCGCTGGTGGCCAGAATGTGCCCGTCGGGGCTGAACGCAATCGACTTCATGTCGGCGCCGACCTTCGTGAGCTTGCTGAGAAGCGAACCACTCGGGATGTTCCACAGCCGTGCTGACCCGTCCTGGCTGCTGGCGGCCAGCGTGCGGCCGTCGGGGCTGATCGCGACCGGCATGAAGCCGGTACCAATGTGAACGCCTGAAGTGGGGAAGACAACCTTGCCGGTGGCGACGTTCCACAACTGCACCGAGTCGCGGCTGCCAATGGCAAGGGCACGGCCGTCGGGACTGTATGCCATCACGGTCACGGATTCGGCATGGGTACTCAGGATGGTGGGCGGCTCAGGTTTTTGCGGGGACTGCTTGAAGTAGAGAATGGCTCCGACTGTCACGGCGACGGTGAGCAGGACGCTCAAGGTGCCGATGAGTTGGCGGGGTTGACGGGCACGGCGTCGTTCTTGGCGGGCGCGAAGTGCCTGACTGGCAGTGAGGAATTCCTGTTCGACGGTGCCCAGATCGCTCCGGTGGTCGGCTTCTTCAGCCCACCGGTCGGCCACCGTCAGGTCGTCGTCCCGGTACAAGCGAGAGACAGGCCTGTTGTCGCCGTCCCAGGCGGTCGCGGCTTCGGTGAGTTGCTGGTGCGTGTGCAGTCCAGCACGGTCGGCGTCGATCCAGCCGCGGAGCCGTGGCCAGGCGCGCAGGAGTGCTTCATGGGTGATTTCGACGCTTTCAGCGTCCACGGTGACCAGCCGGGCGACGGCCAGGGCATCGAGTACCGCGGCGGCTGCATCCGGTTCCGGGGCTTGGGCGAGGAGCGAGTCGCGGTCGACACGCATGCGGGTTTCGGGGACGCCGTCGCCGATGTGGATCAGGCGCAGCAGTAGTCGGCGGGCTGCCTGCTGCTCGGCGGTATCGAAGTCTTGGAAGGCGCGTTCGGCGGTGGTCGCGACAGCACCGCGGATGCCGCCGGCGGCGTAGTAGCCCGCCAGGGTCAAGGTCCCGTCCTCGCGGTGTTCCCAGGTCGCCCGCATGACGTGGGACAGCATGGGCAAGGTCCCGGGGTCGTATTCGACACGGCTGCCTGGCTCGTCCTCCCTGCCGGATGTGTCGTCAGCTCCCAGGTCGAACAGCAAAGTGTCCACCAGGTCGGATTGCAGGGTCAGGCCGGTTGCTGCGGCGGGACGTTCGATGGCGGCCCGCAGTTCACCGGCCCGCATGGGGCCGACCACCAGCTGTCCGTCCTGCAGTGCGGGCAGCAGTTCGGGATAAGCGGCGCACCAGCCGTACAGATCGGCCCGCATTCCCAAAACCACCAGTGCGGGCGGCTCACTGCCGCGGCCCGGCTCCCGCTGCCCGGTCGTGTCGATCTCGGTGCCGGCCGCGGCGCTCAAGGCGCGGATGAACATTTGCCGGTCGCGTTCGTCGGCGCACTGAGTGAAGGTCTCCTCGAACTGGTCGATCACCATGACTATGCGGGCTCCGCCGATTTCGCCCCCACCAGCCTGGGCGCCCAGGGCGCGCCGAACCGTGTCGGCGAAATTGCGGGGATCGATGACCAGTTCGGCACGTACTGCTTCAGGGTGTTCCCCGGCCAGGCGGGCGATCTGGGCGGCCAGCGCGCCGACCGGGTCTGCGGTCGGGGTGAACAGTAGTCGTGGCCAGGTGCGGGAGCCGGGTCCCAGCGGTGTGCCGGCGGCCAAAGTCGGCAGGAGTCCGGCGCACAGCAGAGAGGACTTGCCGGATCCCGAGGCGCCGACCACCACCAGAGGTAGCGCCTGGTCCAGGCGTGCGGCCAGTCGGCCCACCAGTTCAGTGGTGAGACGTTCTCGGCCGAAGAACCACTGGGCTTGCTCGGCGCCGAACGCGGCCAGCCCCGGGTAGGGGCACGCATCGACCTCCCCTATGGCCTCGTCCTCGGGGCCGGGTCTGAGCAGGCGGGGGGCCGGGTTGGCGGCGAGGGGGAGATCTTCGATCCATTGGCTGGCTCGCCGCTGTGGTTGGGGGAAGCCTCGCGCTGACAGGACGTTGCTCAGGTGGCGGTACACATGGTTCAGCGTGAGTTGCGGTGGACCGTCCGGGTCGCCGTCGCGCAGCAGTCGGATCAGTTCGCCGGTGAACGCGGTGTGGCGAGCCCCTACCGGGGCCAGCGCCAGTTCCTCCGGGGCGGCCGAGGTCAAGACGTAGGCACCGCTGACGCGGGCCAGGTCCACTGCCACACTGCTGTCTTCCTGGCCGCCGAGGACTCCGGTCGCTCGCCCGGAGAAACAGCAGTCCAAGACCACCACGATCGAACGGGCCCGGCTCTCCAACAGCAAGGTGCGGACAGCGGTGTAGGGCAGGGCGGTGAACAGCATGCGGCTGGTATGTCGGTCGGTGCCGGCGGTAGCCAGATACAACTCGCCGGCCACACTCACCAGGCCGTGTCCAACGTAGTAGACGAGCAGGACCTCCTCAGCCTGCTCGGAGTCCTCAGCCAGTGCCAGTCCCACCTCGCCAGGAGAGGCCGGGTCGATGAGGACCCGTAAGTTGCCCGGGGACACCCCGCACTGTCGGATCAGCACCTCTCCCAGGTCAGCCAAGGTGGCGGCAACAGCGGGCACCTGAGGCAGGCCAGAAGCGGTGCTGTAGCTGCCGGTGCCGACCAACAGCACGCGTGTGCCTGGTCCGCTCAACCCGCTCCGTGTGTCGCCGGACAACCTGTCAGCCCTCTTCGCTGTGACTTTGGGCGTTCAGGGCAGTAGTCGCCTGCCCGATCAACTCGCCAAGTTGAGCGATATCGGCATTGCGGATCCGCTTGCCGGTCAAGGTCACCGATGTCCCGTCCGGGCGTTTCAGAGTGCAGTTCACCTCGGCGGTGCGATGCCGGATCCAGGCGATCACCGCGCTGGCCAGCACAGCTCCCGCCCCACCGGGACCCAGCATCACCAGCAACTCGGTGGGGAGCGACCCAAGAGTCCCCGGCAGTGGGGGCTGCACCTCCACCAGCCTGACCCGGCCGCGTAACTCCTCCTCCCGTGTCAGCCAGGAGAACAGGGAACGGGTTTCTTCCCCCACGCTGTAGTGGGCGGTCGTCGCTTCAGCGATGCTGACGGCAATGTCCATCCGATGCATCTCCAGACCTTGAAAGACACCCAGCTTAGAGGCGCTGCCACCGGGTGTCCGTACCACTTCACGTCGTCCGTCACATAGCGGCCGCGGTGTGGGCCCGGTTGCTCTCGCACCGCAGCAGTTGTCCGGTCCGCCGACAGGCGCGGCCGTACACCGGCCGGCCAGACCTGCCGTCTCGGTTCCCTCGTCGTCAACGCCTGCCGCCGCGGCGTCCACCGAAGGCAGTACCCACCGGCGGGGCCGACGGAGCCAGTGACGAGGGGCCGGTACCGTACGGGTCGTGTCAACATTTCGCCACCCGCGCTACCCGATCTGCTGCCATGACGCAGAGCAGCAGCAGGCGGCGGACGGCCCGGGTTGGCACGCCTCGATCCGCCCGCGACGTCTATCACCTGTGGGACTCGGCCAGCGGAATGAGAGTCGTCGACTGCCTGCGCATCACCCGGTGCGCACCGCTGCCCGACAGACGATTCGGGCCGCCGGTGGCCGCCGCGGCTCCAAGCGCGGATACTGCTTCCCCAACTGCCGTCGAACGCCGCTCTGCGACACGAGCAGACCTAACGTGACCGACGTCACATGCGATCGTCTGAGATTTCCTGTCGGTACGCCTGCCGCCCGAGGCCGAGAGGTGAAGACCCCGACATGAAATGAGGAAGTGCGGCATGCACTGCCCCTCCACTCCAGAGAGCACCACGCTGGCGGCATCCCACGTTGCCCCCGAAGGGCTCACTCCAGCTGTCAAGCAAATGATCACTGAATACTTCGATTTATCGAAAAATGGCCGATACCTGACCACGAGGTCTACTGCCGATGGTCTTCGGGCGGTGCAGCCGCGGGAACGCACCAGCGCGTCGGAGGTTACGCCTACCGGCTGGGGGGCCAATGGTGACCTTGGGGCGGCGGTGCACATCCGCGCCACTGTGCTCAGAGGCATTTCTGACCAAAAACTTGACCAATTCATCACCGGGTACCTGGTGCTCCCGACTGGTGCTCGGTGGCGCGAGGCGGCGTCGACGGCTCTGCTCAGTGGCTGGGAAGCCCCTCTCTCGGAAACGGGCTTCCTGCCGAACAGTGCCTTCGGCACGCTGAAGGCCGAAGCTCGCTTGGCGCACCGGAACCTGACTCCAGTCTGGCGGCGCCGTACCCGACACGGGCGGGTGCTCTCCCTGGATGCGGTGCTGGCCGGCGACTTGTCGCTATACGACTTGGTTGCTGCCGACATTGACCTGCTGGAGCACACGACGGGAGGCTTCTTCGAGGATGTGCGGCTGAACGCTGTCTTGCGTCAATTGGACACGGTTGAACTCGGGGTAGTAATCGCATTGGCCGAGGGCATGGGGGAAACTTGGGTGGAGGCCGCAGCCGTTGCTGGCGTCACTGACCCGGTGAGGTTTGGCGAACATGTTCGCCGCAAGGCGAAGCGGCTGGCTGTGGAACAGCAACGTCGTCTCGCGCAGCGCCGATACCGCTCGGTCCACGGATGAGGGGGCCCATCGACTTGCGTACGGCCATCCTGTTGTTTGCGGGAGGCGGGGCGACGTACATAGCTTTCCAGTGTCCCGCCCTCGGGGTCGCTCTCCTAGTGGGTGTCGCGGTCGTCACTCTGCTCCACGCCCTGCTAGAACGGCCCCGGGAATGATCACGTCAAACGAGGTCCTCGCCTCCGGGTCTGTCCTTCGTAGTATCGGGGCGGTGCCGACATGTCACACTCGCCACCGACTCGAAACCCATGGGGAGGAGACGTTGGTGGAGGTCGGAGACTGGAGTTCATGGACCGGCGCCGGCATCGCGGTGGTCGGTGCGGGCGTCGCGCTCTGGCAAGGGCGATTCGCGCGAGACCAAGCGCGTGTGGCAGAAGCCGCTCTGAGTGATGCCCGTCAAGTCCGGGATGAGGCGGCTACCCCGGTCTTCCGTGTGAGCGACGAACAATGGGTCTGGGGCAGCGTTGGGGAACGCTTCCTAACGGCAACCTTGACGATGGAGCAGGGGCCTCCTCTGCACTCTCTTGTCCTTCGAGCAGATGGAGCGCACTTCCGATGGTTGGCGCCGAGCTCGGACGGTCACGAATCAGAGGGGAAGAACAAGCAGTTCGCTTCTGTAGCTCCGGGAAAGAGGATCGACCTCATCGCGCAGATGGAACACGGGGGTCCGTCACAGTTCGAACTCGAGTTGACCTTGGAATGTGTTGAAGACGGAGGGCACCACAGGCGGTGGGTCGTGCGCCGCATTCTCACTGCACGCGAAGCGTCGCAGCCCGATCCTGTGCCGCCATCCTGGAGGGGGCGACGCGGTAGGTGAACAGGCATTGAACAAGCGCTGCTCGGCGCCTACTCCGGGCGTGGTCGGACCACGGCAGCCGTGCTGCGCGGGGCTGCCGTGGGCGCCATCGTGCTCGACGGAGAACTGTTCACGCTACTGACTTGCCCAGCCGCTCGCGCAGCACGCACCCGGCGTCTGGGCCGTGTTGTTGGGGTCATACGGCGCCGTCACACGGATGCACCGTGGGTCGAACGCGGACCCCGGCTACGCCGGGGTCCGCAACCGATCTGGGAAACGATCTTGAGCCATCTGGTATGCGATCTTGATAGCCCCACCCCGATCCAGCTCAACCCCACTCGTGAACACCCGACAACCAACGGGACCGTTCACGAGTTTTCTCGGGATCGGTTGACGAGATCCCGCCCGATCGAGCAGATCGGGCGGGATCTTGGCGTTTCAGGGGCTTCTTGCTGGCTGTGATCGGGCTGGGGGTGGCTCTGGAGTGCTTGTGGGACGGTGTTGGTCCGTGGGATCCGGGGTGTTGGCATGCGAGGGGCGGGGTTCGGCCGTGTCCGGGCATGCGGGTGTGAGCTGTGTCGCGGTTGGGTGTCTTCTCGTCTAGTCGACGGAATCCTGCGCTGGGTGTGCACCGGGGTGCACTGGCCCAGTCTGCCTGAGGATGACTTCGAACCTCGACCTCCTGACAATCCCCGTGTCTGTCCGTAAGGTTGATTACTCCGCAGGTTGCAGATGGTCGCCATGGGGGAGTCATGATCATCGTCGGAGAGTTACAGCCCACGGTGCCCTCCGTCCTGCAGAGTGACTCGACGGTTCCGGGTCAGGACGTCGAAGCTTCCCACATGGGTGGCGACCCTCACCTGGAGAGACGTTCGACTGTTCTGTCTGATCAGGCGAAGGCATCCGCTGCGCGGATTGCCCCCTCCTTTCGCCTGGGTAACCTGCCCGCGCTGCCCTCACAGCCCTTCGTCGGCCGGGCCCTGGATTCGTTGCAACTGGGCGTGGCCTTGTGCACCGGCGGCGGAGTCGTCACTCAGACGACCACGGTGAGCGGCATGGGCGGTATCGGCAAGACGGCACTGGTTCTGCGATACGCCCACGACCAGCGTGACCGGTACCAGCTCGTCTGGTGGATCGTCGCCGAGACCAAGGAGCAGATCACATCCGGATTCGGCGACCTCACATTGCGTCTGCATCCGACGTGGGCACGCGAGGTCACCGCCAGGGAACGTACCGAGTGGGCGTTGACGTGGCTGGAGACCCACTCTGACTGGCTGGTCGTCTACGACAATGTGGAGAGACCCGAGGAACTGACCCCGTTTTTGGGGCGATTACTTGGCCACGGCCACCAACTGGCCACGAGTCGCCTCGGCACCGGCTGGCCCGCGAACACCGCTCTGGTCAGTCTGGACGTGCTCGATCACGAAGACGCCGTCACCCTGCTGCACCGGACGTCCGGACTCGGCACGGATGCCCACACGGCTGAATCCGGTGCTGCAGTCTCGCAGTCCTCCCTGCTTGCGGCGGACCTCGGGCACCTGCCCCTGGCCCTGGCTCAGGCTGGCGCTTATCTGAGGGAGACTGGCATCGGCTTCGCCGCCTATCGGGACAAGCTGGCCCGGCTGCCCGACACGGTACTGGGCGACGGGCCGGGCGGTTCGGACCGGACCATTGCCCGGATCTGGCGGACGAGTTTGGAGTCGATCCGAGCCGTTCACCCCTCCGCCGTCCCTCTCCTGCACACCCTGGCCTGGTACGCCCCCGAGGCCATAGCCCGCGAGGTGATCGACCAACTGGGACAACGTGTCCAGGACATTGAGGGCTCGCTCGCCGCGCTGGCGGCCTACCACCTCGTTGGCCTCGGCCCCGAGGGGCCGGCTCTGCACAGGCTCGTCCGGCAGACCCTCCAGCGTGCCGATCCGGCCAAGGTGCCCGAGACCCGCGACTTGGCCGAGGCGGTAATGGCCGCCGTACTCTCAGGGGCCACCCCCGAACGCGTACGGCAGATGCTGGCGCACATCCAGGCACTCGCGGAGACAGGACCCTCCGCTGAACCGGACGCTGCAGCCGTCGAGATGTACCGGCTCGGCACCGACGAACTTGTCGAGCGGGAACAGCACGTCCTGGCGATCCCCTTGATGGAGCAAGCCGTCGACGGCAGCACACGGTTGCTCGGTGTGGACCACGAGACCACTCTCGCCGACCGCGACCGGTTGGCGGAACTGCACGCAAAAGCTGGCGACCCCGCCCGTGCGGTCAGACTGTGCCAGGACGTCTACCTCGATCGCGCCCATTCCCATGGCCAGGACGCTGTGGAGACCCTCACCGCCCGGGAGCGGCTGGCGTATGCGCACCGCAAATCCGGCGAGGTCATCAAGGCCGTGCAGGGGCTGATGACCGTGGCTGCTGACCGCCGCCGGGTCCAGGGCGAGGCACACCCGGACACTCTCACCACCCGCAAAAACCTAGCCTACGCGCTGCAGACGGCAGGTCGGTACAAGGCTGCTGTCGAGGAGTTCCAGGCAGTCGTCGCCGACCGAGAACGCCTTCTGGGAGCACAGCACGAGGACACCCTCGCCAGTCGAACCAACCTCGCTTACGCCCACCTACAGGCCGGTGACCACCGCACCGCACTGAGCCTTTACCAGCAGGCGATCGAGGACCGGCGACGCCAGCACGGCCCGGACCACCCCGACACGCTCACCAGCCGCGGCTGGCTGGCCTCCGCCTACCAAACCGCAGGCGATGCGCGCACAGCGGTCGTCCTGTACCGGGAGGTGGTCGACGACCGGGCCCGGGTGCAGGGCGCGGATCACCCGGACACCCTGCGCAGCCGCCACGAACTGGGGTGGGCTCTGGCCGAGGCCGAAGGGCCGGATGCTGCATTACGGGAGTTCGAGTCGCTGGCGGCGGACAGCGCTCGGGCGCAGGGGCCCGACCATCCTGCAACGCTCCTTTACCGCGACGACATCGCGGAGAGTCATCGGGACCGGGCGGACTATGCTCGGGCAGCCGCCGTGTACGAGGCGGTGATCGCTGACTACACCCGGGTCAGGGACAAGGATCACCCGGAGACGATGCTGGCCCGGGCGGCATTGGCATTCACCTGGCAGCTCGCAGGGAATCACCGGCGATCGGTGCAGGAGCGCCGGGCACTGTTCGCGGACCGGAGCCGGGTGCACGGCGATCGGCATCCCGCAGCGCTGACCGCTCGTGCCAACCTGGCTTTTGCCCATCGTGCAGCCTCCGATTTCCCAGCCGCGATCGGGCATTTCGAGGACGTCCTACGGGATCGCAGCGACGTCCTGGGCCCCGAGCATCCCCATGTCTTCGCGACACGCGAAGCCCTGGCCCGCACTCTGCAGTGGGCTGGCAATCACAGTCGTGCAGTCCGAGAGCTGGAGTCACTGCTCGCGGATATGGAGCGGTTCCTCGGCCCCGACAATCCTCGTGTGCTCGAGGTACGGCTCGCTCTTGCCCGGGTGTTCGCCGAGGATGACCGTCTGGCCCAGGCGATGGAGCGCTACGAGCCTCTGGTCGAGGACTACGAACGGCTCCACGGGCCTGACCACCCTATGACTCTTCTTGTACGGCTGTGGATAGGGGCGGCTCACCGCGCGGCCGCGCGGTACGACCGGGCGGGCGAGGCGTTCGACGCGCTGATCGCCGACCACACCCGTATCCAAGGCCCGGACCATCCGGACACACTGAACGTCAGGAGCTGGCGAGCCCTCGTCTTTCGGTCCGCCCAGCAGCACAAGCATGCGATCACGGCGTACCAGAAGCTGATCGAGGACCACACCCGCCTGTTAGGCCCGGATGCCCCGGATACTCTGCACGACCGCAACGGGCTGGCCCTGGCCCGGATGGGCGATCAGGACCATGCGGGCGCGATCGCCGACTTCACCGCACTGCTCGATGACCGGTGCAGGCTCCTGGGGAATGATGCTCCGGACAGCCTGCTGACGCTGGAGAACCTGGCAGACGCCTGTTCGAAGGATGGGCAGCATGACCGCGCCATCGCTACGTACGAAGAGGCAGTCGAAGCGTGGAGCGAGAAGCGGGGCACCACGCACCCCCGCACCCTGCGCTCGCGGCGGGACCTCGCGATGGTCCAGCGAACAGCCGGGCGACACCGGGCGTCGCTCAGCACACTGCAGGCCGTATTCGAAGAGCGCGAGCGCATCGACGGGCCTGATCATCCCGCCGTGCTGTCATCCCGCTATGACATGGTCAAGGGGTACAGCGCCGCAGGCGATCACATCCGGGCCGCAGAACTCGCCGAGCAGTTGCTTACTGATACCGCTCGAATGCGCGGCCGGGACCACATCACCACGTTGAGCACCCGCTTGCTGCTGACGGAAGCGTGGCGGCAATCCTGCCAGTACCAGCGGGCCATAGTCGGGTACGAGACGCTGGTCGAGGAGTACACACGGTTCTGCGGTCCCGAGCACACCGAGACGCTCGCGGTCAGGGAACTTCAGGCGTTCGCCTTCTCCGATCGGCTCGACTACGAGCGGGCCATAGATCGCGGTCAGGCGCTGCTGGAGGACCGCACGCGCATCCAGGGCGCCGACCGTCCCGACGTCTTGCGGACGCGGCGCACCGTGGCTCTTTGGTGGGCGTCGGCCGGCGACTGTGCAGGAGCGCTGCGGGACCTCGAGGTTCTGCTGCGCGACCACGAACGGATACTGGGCGCAGAACATGCTCGTACCCTCGAACTGCGCGACGCCGTCGTATGGACATTGCTGGGGGCTTCCACAGCCAACCGTGCCGTTGAGGCCGCCATGCGGTTGGTGGAGGACCTCACCTGGCTGCGGGGATCGGACGACGTCACGACGCTCGGTGCACGACAACGTCTCGCGTGGGCGCACGAGTGCGCGGGCCACCTCACGCAGGCCCTGGTTCTCCGCGAGTCCTTGGTGGAGGACCGCGCCCGCGTACAGGGGTCTGGGCACAGCGATACGCTTGCAGCCCGCAAGGGTCTGGCCTTCTCCCGGCGTCTGCTCGGCGGCCGTGTACAGGCGGTTGAGGACCTCCTGGCCTTGGTCGAGGACAACGATCAGGAGCGGGGTGCGGACCACCCTCGTTCTTTGAGTTGCCGCAGGGCACTGGCATCCGCCTATCGGGAGATGGGCGATCCACGGCAAGCGATTGTCGTTCTCGAGGACCTTCTCAAGCGGTATGAAGCGGTTTTCCCCGAAGAGCACCCTCTGACGTTCGAGGTACGCGGCACTTTGGCCTGGCTGACAGCGGACATCGGTTCCGCGGACCACGCAGTGCTCATGGCCCGTGCCCTGATCGAGGACACCACCCGTCTGTTCGGCGCCGGGCACCGGCAGACACTGGACCACCTGCCGGTCATGGCGCATGCACTGTCGCAGGCAGGCCAGCCGGAGGAGGCGCTGGGGGTCCTCGGAGAACTGTTTCGCTCCCGAGCCCGGCTGACGGCCGGCCGTCTGGATCTTCCCATGACGGCTGAGGCCGTCACTCGGGTTCATCTGAATGCCGCCAGCGTAAGCGCTGAACGCACAGCGTCCGAGGATTCCGACGAACTCCTGCGCCTGGGTTTGGTTGTTGAGATCTTCGCCCGGGATTACTCTGCTTTTCTGCCCACCCTTGCCGTCCAGTTGGCCGACACCCTCGCCCATGCGGGCAAGCACACGGCGGCGATAGCACTGCTGAAGGCCGTCCACGCCGCCCGCTCCCAGGTCTTCAGCCCCGACCACCCGCTCACGCTGGAGAGCCTCGCCACCTTGGCCCTCACGTCGCTGGAGGCCGGCGACCCGGAATCCGCGCCGTCTGACGAGGAAATGATGGCTCGTTGGGAGCGGGTCTACGGGCCGGACCACCCCGACGTTGAAGAACTCCGCTGGCGGCTGCGTACCGCGCGCCCGGCATGGCGGGTACGCCTGTCGCTGCCGACGGATGAGGAGCCGAGGGAGGACAGTCCGACGCCGATCGAGATCAGCCTGGTACGCGAGGAAGGGAACACGGGGGCCCCACCAAACTTGATGATGGTGATCCCCTCCTGGCGAACCGATGCCTCGGTGAGACCGGCTATGGCGGAGTACGACCCCGAAGGCGATCCGGCGTGCTTCGTGCTGACTGCGCACGAGCCGGGGGAGCACGACATCCGTTTCACGCTGTACGACCACGCATCCGGACTGGTGTTACAGGAGTTGCGGACGACCGTCCGCGTAGTGGGCTCCCGCATCCAGAGCGAGGGTACACAACACAGTTCTGGGAAGGGCTGACCCGTATGATGCACGATCCCGGTGTGGAGGTGCTCGAGAACCCCTCCCATAGTTTCTCGGGGGTGCCACGCCAGAGAGGCGGTTCACAGGGCGCCGCGGTGGAAGAGGTCTCTGCCGGGCTGCGCGTAAAGCTGTACCGGTCCGGCACGGGCGTGAGCATCATGGCCCATGACACGTCGGCGCTCGGCACCGATCCGTGGCACCAGGCCCCGTTGGAGGTGCCCGCTGAGGAACTGCTGGATCGCACGGACCGGCTGCTGGCTATCTGGCGCGACCAGGTGGTCTTTCATCAGATCGCCGATCTCGGGTACGGGCAGGGGGTGGGCGATCGCCCTCTGGCCGCGTCCGTCGATCTGACCGAACTGCGCGAGCTGACCGACCCGTTGGTGGTGAAACTGGCGGACGAGGGCTTCGACCTGCTCCGTGTGCTGCTCGACGGGACGGGCTACGACCTCGGCCGCTTCCGCGAGTTCTTGCTGGGTGCCCTCGCCGGCGGGCAGCAGCTGCGCATCAGCTTCGACTCTGAATGGCAGTTGCCGTGGCCCATGCTTGCGGTGGACCCCGCGGAATGCGACAGTCCCTGGGAGGCGTTCCTGGGCCATCGACACCAGATTGAGCAGGCCCGTACCGGCTACCCCTGGGACCACGCCCCGCTGGGCCGACGCGAACGGGTCGCTACCAGCCTCAACAAGGACACGACCCTCGATCACGTGGCCCGGGCGCACGAGGTGCAGAAGCTGCTGGAGGAGCGCTCCCTGCTGACCGTCCGCACCCGCGGAAGCGAGCTTCTGGAGGCCCTATCGCGATCCGTACTGCACGAGGATGTCATGTACTTCTGGTGCCACGGCCGCTTCGTGAACACCGGTGCCTCCAGCCAGGTCCTGACTGTACGGCTCTCCGATGCCGAGGACATCGACGGCCCCGTAGTGAAGCGCAAACGGCGCTACTACTTCCGTAGTCCTCAGTCCCGTTTCAAGCCCTTCGTACTGCTGAACGCCTGCCACTCGGCGAAGGCAGCAGAGCCGGGAAGGCTGAAGCACCTCGGGCAGGAGCTCATCGACCAGGGCGCCGACGGTGTCCTTGCACCGCAGATCGAGATCCCAGAGGCTTTCGCGGCCGAGTACGCGTACGCCTTCCTCGACCGCTATCTGACCGGTGCCCACACGGCGGGCGCCATAGGCCAGTGCCTGGTGCGGCACTTCGCGCGGGAGTTTCACAATCCGCTCGCCCTCGTCTATTCGTTGAACGGCGGCATCAACGCCCGCCTGGACTTCGTCTCATGATCGCGCCCCGAAAGCGGCAGAAGCCGAATCGGCAAAGGTCACAGCTCGCACCCCCGGCGGAGATCGACCTCGACGAGCAAGGCCGCCTGACAGCGCCGGGCGGCGGGCCACCGGTACCGGTCACCCGGGTTGCCGAGCACCTGGCACGGCGACTGACCCTTCCTGACTGGGCCACCGATATTCATGTCTACGTCCACGGCTGGCAGACTCCGCCGGCCCAGGCGACCCGGACTGCAAAGCAACTGCTGGAGCTGTCCGTCGCACTGTACGAGTCGGCCCCGGACCGCTACCCGGCCCTGAAATCCGGATACCGCCCTTGGTGCGTCGTAGTCCGCTGGCCATCGTCCAGCCTGCCCGGGAAGAAGGGCTACGAAAGGATCAAGGATCGGGCCCACGCCATGAGCGCCGAAGGCAAGGGCCATGCCTCCTACGTCATCGGCCACTTGCTGGGCTACCTGGACGCCGAACGGACCGACCCTTCAGGACCGGCGGTCCTGGCCAACCGGACCGGCCAATACCTCCATTTGATGGGCCACTCTTTCGGCGGCCGTTTCCTGTGCGAGGCGGTGCAGCGGGCGGCCGAACAGCCGCCGGTGCTCGGCTGGAGCACGCCGTCCGACCTCCGTCGCCCTTTCACCGTCGACAGCATGCTGATCTTCCAGATGGCGGCCCCACGCGACGCGTTCCTCCGCCAGTTCGACAGGCTGTTCCCGACGGCTACGCGCCCAGGTGCCCCGCTCCGCGGCCCGATCGCCCTCACGCACTCCCGCTGGGACCGTGCCACAGGCTTCTGGCACCTGCGTGCCGAGAAGACGCCAGGGATAGGCCACTCCGGTGCGGGGGCTGCCCCGATCCCCCAGTTCTCCACCCGACTACTGCCCATCAGCGCAGACTACCCGCAGCAGGTCCTGGACCACCGCTTGGTGAACATCGACGCCGACTGGCTCTACCGCGGCAGCCGCCTCCACCCCTCGGGTGCCCACTCCGACTTTCTCCGTCCGGAATCTGCACACCTCCTGCTGACCTTGGCGGAACGCTCCCGTTGACCGACAGGGACAACTGCCCGCCGGGCGGGCGTCTGCGCCCGGTGGTGACCCAGGGTCTGGCGCCCTGGTAGGCGCGGTCGGTCAGGACAGGGACGCCTTGACGTTCGCAGATCCAGATGATCCGGTGGGTGCGGGCCGCGGTCAGGTCGTGGCACTGGCCCGGCAACGCGGGCGAGATCCACAGAACCTGCCCGGTCGGGTCTGTCACGACCTGCCCGTCACACCGTGGCGACGATGCTGTGCGAAAAGTCGGCCCGGCCATCGCCGCCGCGGTCGCACTCGGGCGACCGTCCCGTCGAGCAGTACGTACTCCGGTTCGTGCTCGCGCAGGACCTTGAGCAGGCCGGGCACCCTGGCCGCGACCTTGCCTCAGCCCGGGGCGGGACGACCCCCCTCTGCAAGTCGTTGTCAGCAAACCGACGCTGGAGATGTTCGGTCTTCAGCCATTGAGAGGTGGGTGTGAGTCATCTGGGAAGCGATCATGGGCGGGCTGGGAAACGATCTTCAAGATCCCGAGTCGGTCCAGGTCAGCCCCACTCGTGAACACCCCAAGGCGGCCGCGGGATCGGCGGGACGGTAGCCGGGGGTGTGGGCGTGCAGGCGGATGAACAACTGCCCGTCGGGGAAACGGCTGCTCAACTGATGGACGACGTGAACGGCAAGGCAGGTCTTGCCGACTCCCGGCATGCCGTCGATGGCCACCACACCACACGGCTGGGCTGCGCCTGCAAGTTGCTCGACCTCGGTTTGGCGGCCTTTGGCCGGCGGGAACGCGGTGCACCGCACCACGGTGTCCCGGTGGGTGCGGGAAGTCGTCGGGCTGCCGGCCGCCCGCGCCCCGCGCCTGGACCGTGCGCCGAAGAAGATCGCCCGACCGGGTGGCGGGGTGGCCCTGCTGGACGGTTCCTTGATCCGCACCCGCCGCCGCACCGGGACTTAACGTCTACTCAGAGTGAGGTACCTGACAGCGCCGGTGGAGAGTGCCGTTTGGCAGCGTCGGCCTTCGAGGCGCGAGAAAGACCGACGTCGGGCGCCTGTTCTCTCCTCTGTCGAGTCACTCGATGTAGATCTGCCAGGAGTCGGTGGCATGGTCGAGGATCTCTTCGGGTTCGACTCGATTCGGGTGCATGTAGACGCGGACCCAATCCATCACCTCGCCCGACGGGGCGGAGGCGATCAGTAAGCGAACCAGTACCGCTTGGTCGACAGAGATCTGCAGGTGCCGGGCAACCAGGGGTGGGGGGTTTCCCACGGCGAAGCGGCGACGCAACGTCGCGAGCTCCACCCCTTCAGCCTGGAAGATCTGCGACATCGGTTTGCTCTCGAGCGACCGCCGGGTGTGTCGCATGCCGACGTCGACCGGCTGCGCGTTCTGGGTGACGATGTCGGGGCGGCCGTCGAACGTCCGCAGGCGCACGCACTGCCAGAGGTGGCTCCCAGGGCGCAGTCCGAAGGTGCGGCATGCGGCGGCAGGGGCGATGTTGACACCTGCTTCGAGGAGGCTGATCTTCGTCCGCTTGGCCCGCTCGCGTCCGGTGGGTACCGGGCCCGGATCGGTTGGCTCATAAATGGCTTCGGTCCGTTTTCCACGTCCGCGGGAAATCAAGCCTTCGGACGCAAGGCGTTCCAGAGCGGCTCGCGATGTGATAACGCTGACGCCAAACCGTGCTGCGAGGTCCCGCTCTCCAGGGAAGTCGGCACGCCCGACCCAGAGGCCGTCCAGGATCTCACTGCGCACGTGCCGGTAGATCTGCACCTGCATCGCCACGTCCGGATCAAGGACATCCTTGTCGTCCGTAACCTGCTGCGGTCGACTGCTCACGACGATCCGTTCTTCCGGTTCATGTCGATGGTTCATATTGGCAAGTGTATATGTGATCTACCGGTGGCCTGTGCGTGCCTGATCCGGGTGCCGGGGGTGTGAAGCCGGAGCGCGCACCACACATGGCGCGCTCCTGGTGCGGCCCGGAGTTCGGTGTGTGTTCCCTGGTGATGCGGGGTGGGGGAGGTCTCCTGCGGGGGTCTTCCGGGGGGCGCGGTCTTCCAAAGATCTTGGTCGACCCATGTTGACGGACACATATTCACATGTGACCATCCCGTTAACGCGCTGGTGATCAGCGTCGCCGAGGGAGGATGTGCATGAGTGCTCAGAAGAGGTATCTACTGCCCCAGCCGACGGTTCCGCCGGAGTTGTTCGTCACGCCGGAGCGTCAGGTGCGGGGCAGTATCAACGCCTACCGGATCGAGCAACTCCCTGCCGGGAGCACGCGGGAGTACCGCGATATCACGGCGACGGACGGCGCGCTGTCCTTCGGCCTGCTGCACCTGCCGGCCGGACCGCAGCCGAAGACGGTGGCCGTCTTCATGCACCCCAGGACGAATCAGAGCCGCCAGTATCTGACCCCCTACCTGCTCGAGGCCGGACACGCGGTGTGGGCGCAGACCGGCCGCGGTCTGCACAACGACACCGACCTGGTGCACGAGGAAGCGGTCCTGGACACCGCGGCGGGTATCCGGATGCTCAAGGAACGTGGTTTCGACAAGATCGTCCTGATAGGAAGCAGCGGGGGGACATCGCTGCTCTCCTACTATCAGTGGCAGGCCTCCCTGCCGCCCCAGGAGCGCATCACCCACGGCCCGCACGGTGAGCCGACCCGGTTTGCCGCGGAGGACATGCCTCCGGCCGACCTTTTCGTAGCGCTGGCCCCGCACTCCGGGGAAGGCATCGTCCTGCTCAACATGCTCGACCCCGCGATCGTCGAAGAGTCCAACCCGGTGGCCATCGACCCCGAACTCGACATGTTCAACCCCGACAACGGCTACCGTCCCTTTCCGGAGCCCAGCAAGTACGCCTCCGACTGGCTTACCGCCTACCGTGCCGCACAGCGCGCCCGGGCGCGACGCATCGACGTCCTGGCCCGGACCCTGCTCGCCGACTACGCCGAGGCACGGCAGGCCGCCAGCCTCGAACAGCTCAGCTCCCCCACCGCACGGCGCGCGTTGATGACTCCCTACATGACCGTCTACGGCACGCTGGCCAACCCCGCACACACCGATCCCACCATCCACCCGAACCACCGGCTGCCCGGCCACGGCGTCTCCCCGGGCCACCCGCTCAGCAGCAGCTACGGCCCACAGTCGTACGGCCGGCTGGTCACCGCCCGCGCCTGGCTGTCGACCTGGAGCGGCCTGTCAGCCCAAGCCGAATGGGCCCACGCCGCAGCACACATCCACGTTCCCACCCTGGTCATCCTGCCCCTGGGCGACTCCAGCTCCTACCCGGAGCCACATGAGGAGATCTTCTCGCGCGTCCCCGCAGCCGACAAAACGTTTGCCACGCTCGACCACGCGCACCACTACCTGTTCCTGCTGCCCGGCGCCCCCGTCGACTACGACCCGCGGGAAAAAGCAGGAGAAATCGTCACACAATGGCTCACCCAGCGCCTCTGACCATTTCAAACAACACAGACCAGAGTTGAGGTAAAAGTGACATTCTATCGCGCTATCGGACAGCTTCCTCGCAAACGGCACGCTCAGTTCCGCAACCCGGACGGCCGCCTGTACCGTGACGAAATGATCGGTAAGGAGGGCTTTGCCTCCGACTTCTCGATCCTCTACCACAACAACGCGCCGACCGACGTGGTCTCCATCGACGCGTGGGAACTTCCTGACCAGGAGTCCCGGCCGAACAACCCGCTCATGCCCCGGCTCCTGCACACCCACAAGCTCGACCAGGGCGGCGACGCGGTCCGCAACCGCAAGCTGTTGGCAGCCAACTCCGACCTACGGGTCAGCTACGTCGTGGCGGACCGCCCCTCCCCGCTTTACCGCAACGTCACGGGTGACGAATTGTACTTCGTGGAATCGGGGCGGGCTCGCATAGAAACCGTGTTCGGCGTCCTCGAGGTCACCGCGCGCGACTTCGTCGTCATGCCCATGGCTGTTATTCATCGCGTGGTGCCGGTCGGTGAAGAACCACTCCGACTGCTGATCGCCGTGGCGAAGGGAAGCATTCGTCCCCCACGACGCTATCTCTCCGAAAGCGGCCAGTTCCTGAAGCACTCTCCCTACAGCGAGCACGATCTGCGGCCGCCCACGGAGCCTTTCGTCGTGGACGAAGGCGGCAATGTGGACGTGTACGTTCGCCACCATCACGGCGGATCCCGCTATGTATACGCCAACCATCCGTTTGACGTCGTCGGTTGGGATGGCTGCCTCTACCCCTACGCGTTCAACATGGACGAGTTCCAGCCGTACACCAACCGTCTCAACCAGCCGCCGACCAACTTCGAGGTCTTTGAGGCTTCTGGCTTCGTCGTGTGCGCCATGGTGCCGCACGTGGGCGCGTACCACCCCGAGGCTGCGCAAGTCCCGCTTGCTCACACGAATGTGGACTCGGACGAGCTGATGTTCTGGCTCGCGGCCGCCAGTGGCCCCCGCGCCGGCTACGGTATCAACGACGGCACGATCACCTGGCACCCCGGCGGCTTCACGCACGGCCCTCGCGCGGGAGAGATCGAAAAAGCCGACGCGGCCCACCAGCCCGGCGTCATCAAGATCCGCAATGTGCAGGCCGTCATGATCGACACGTACCAGCCCCTGGAAGTAGGCGACGCAGCGCTCGCCTGCGAAACCGACGACTACCTCAGCAACTGGCACGGAGCCTGACCTGCCTGAGCACCTGCTCGCCACCAGTGTGGCACCAGGCGCAAACTCCTTTCGGTTCCATGATTGCGCTCGGCACCCTTGCGTTGTTGCAGCAGCCCGGCCAACTGGCCGGGCTGCTGCAACACCACCGACCCCAAGCTGATCGCCAGCGCGGTCGAGGACTATTGCGCTACCTGACCATCGTCCACACCGGCCGGCGCCGGGTGACGCCAGCCGACATCGAGATCGGGGGGTCAGACCATCCGCACCGGCGAGGGTGTGATCCTGGCCAACGAAATCGACAACCGGGATCCCGGCGCTTTCCCCGACCCGGACCACCTGAAAATCCGCCGCAACGCCCGCCATCACTTGGCGTTCGGTTTCGGTGTGCACTAGTGCCTGGGGCGGCCGCTGGCCCGGGTCGAGCTGCATGTCGGCTGTGGTTACCAGGTGACGGAAAGTCGATAGACGCTGCAGGCGGTCGCGTCGTGCATCTTTGTCGTGTGAAGATGGCGGGCGTCTCGCTGGTGGGCTTCGTGATCAACGACTGTTCATCGTGCCGCGCAGCCTGCGGCATCAAGGCGCCCGGCTTGAAGAGATGGCGGCGGAGACCGTCCTCGAATCCCGATAGCAGCCGACGCGAGCTCCCCGCATGCCGCGCTCGACATTCTTGACGCAGACACCGTCTATTTTGAATCTGATGCACGATAGCGATTTGAGTTGGCAGACCCATTGACAGGCATCGGGTGGGCGCTTAATCTGCGACTCATAAACACATATGTCCATGTGTCTCGAATTTCCAGATCCCACCAGCGTGGGTCTGCGTACCGCAGAAGAGCGTGCCCGTGCGCACGTCTCGCCTGCCATCATACCCCTGGTCAAGGAGGATCAGTGTCTGATCACGACAATCCCGTATCCGTTCGGTCGAGTGAGCCAAGCAAGGCCGACAGCAGCATGGCAAAGAAGGCGGCGGCTTCAGCATTCCTCGGCGGGACGGTCGAGTACTACGACTTCGCCATTTTCGGCACCGCGGCGGCCTTGGTGTTCGGGCCACTCTTCTTCAAGCCACTGGGAGAGGCGGGTGGAACACTCGCTGCTTTCGGTACGTTCGGTGTCGCCTACGTGTTCCGACCGCTGGGGGCCTTGCTGTTCAGCTGGCTCGGAGATGTCGTCGGCCGCCGAAACGTCATCCTCTGGATCCTCGCGCTAATGGGTATCTCCACGTTTTGCGTGGGAGTTCTGCCGACGTACAAGCAGATCGGCCCCGCGGCACCCGTCCTTCTCGTCCTCCTTCGCTGCCTTCAAGGTCTCTCTGCCGGTGCTGAAGTCGGCGGTGCAGGTGTGCTCGCTCTCGAACACGCACCCGACGCCAAGCGTGGCTTCTATTCCTCCTGGAACTTGGCAGGTGTCAATATCGGCACCGTCCTCGCCGTGAGCATTTTCATACCGATGTCTCACCTCTCGCCGGGCGCCCTTCTTTCGTGGGGATGGCGCATACCCTTCCTGCTGGCTGCGCCTCTCCTGCTCGTCGCTTGGTACATCCGCCGATCAGTCAGTGAAACCGAAGCGTTCATCGAGATGAAGGGGGCGCAGGCCACGGCGAAGATACCAGTGGCACTGATGGTCCGTCGGCACTGGCCGAGTCTCCTGCTGGCGATTGCCGGCACCTTGATGGCGGTGTGCCCCTCGATCCTCAACGTCTTCGCCCTCAAGTATGCCGTCACGCACGGCATCAAGACGTCCACCTTTCTCTGGTGCATGATCGCCGCGGGGATCATCGGGACGTTGGTCCAGCCTCTTTCTGGCCATGTCGCCGACAAGATCGGCCGCCGCCCGGTCCGCATGGCCGGATCGGTAATAGCAGGCCTGTGTCTCTTCCCTGTCTTCATGGCAATCGACACAGGGAATATCGCACTGATCCTACTTGCTTTGGTTGGGGTCTGGGGCGGCATCTCGATGGCAAATGGCGCGGGGGCCCTGTTCATCGAACAGTTCCCAACGGAGGTTCGGTTCACCGGGTACGCGATGGGCGTAACGCTCGCTGGTGTCGCGGCTGGCTTCGCCCCTACCATCGGCGCCTCCCTCATGGGCGAGCAACAGTCCAATTGGGTTCCGATGGCGCTGCTCGGGAGTGCATGCTCGCTCATCGCCGCAATCGGGGCATACATAGCAAAAGAGACCAGAGGTGTTCAGCTTCGCGCGCTCGGACGCCGTGACGACGAAGTGCGTCTTCCTCCTACTACGATGCCCGCGGAACGGCTGGAAGGCGATGGAATCTCGGTCGAGGCGATCGAGGGCCATTAGTCCATTCCCGACGGACGCGGTGCTCGGCGGCGTCGCGCGCATCGGCCATCTACATTTTAAGTACGGAATCCATAAAATTGCTGGGCCGGGTGACTCGGGCTCGATCAGCCCTCACCCGGGAACCGGTGCCGCCATCGCAATGGCGGGAGGCGAGGTTGCATTCTCTCGCCCGCGCAAGGAATCCACTGCGCCGCCTACCTCATGCGGGCATGCCTGGCGTTTGACAACAGAACCAGGCATGCCCAACCGCAGAAAACACCCACACGGTTGACCAGATCGTCCGAATCGTGGACCCCCGGAGGTGCCTCAATGTCTGCTGATGCCGGAGCGAATGTGTCAATCACCGCTCGACAGAATCGCCTGCCGTTTTCCAGATCCCATCGTGGCACGGTTGGAATGGCCGCGCTGGGCATCCGTCCCGACAGCACTCTCGAGACGCTCGCCGTGGTCGTGCCGTCGTTCCGCACCGACGGCACGACCACGGCCGGGAACGCCTCGCTGCTGAACGACGGCCCCTCGGCCCTGCTGCTCGGCTCGCAGGCGGCCGGTGCCGCGATCGGATGCGGGCCGATCGCGCGGGTGACCGGACGCGACGCGTTCGCGCTTGTCCTCGAGAACGTGAGCGGCTCATGACTCCGGTGATCGCAGCCGACGTGGCCGCCGCGGTCGCCGGCATCGCCGACGGCTCGACGATCCTGATCGGCGGCTTCGGCAATGCCGGTGAGCCGATGGAGCTGATCGACGCCTTGCGCCGTACCGGCGCACGCGAACTGACCGTCGTGGACAACAACGCCGGCGGCGGCGACTCCGGGCTGGCGGCGCTGCTCGCCACAGGACAGGTACGCAAAATCATCTGCTCGTTCCCGCGGCAGAGCGACTCCTGGGTCTTCGACGAGCTGTACCGCACCAAGAAGATCGAGCTGGAGTTGGTCCCGCAGGGGAACCTCGCCGAGCGGATGCGCGCGGCCGGCGCGGGCATCGGCGCGTTCTTCTCTCCCACCGGCGTCGGCACGCCACTGGCCGAGGGCAAAGAACAGCGCACGATCGACGGCCGGGACTACGTGCTGGAGTACCCGATCCACGGCGATGTCGCGCTGATCAAGGCACACCGCGCGGACACGATGGGCAACCTGGTCTACCGCAAGACGGCGCGGAACTTCGGCCCGGTGATGGCGACCGCCGCCACGACCACGATCGTGCAGGTGAGTGAGGTCGTGCCTGTCGGCGGGCTGGACCCGGAGGCGGTGGTGACACCGGGCATCTTCGTCGACCGTCTCGTCGTCTGCCCGCCGGGCGACACCCCAACGGAGGAACTGGCATGACGAGTCTCGAAAGCGTCGCCGAGCACACCGGCCGCGGCCCGCTCAGCACCGCGGAGATCGCCGCCCGCGTGGCCGGCGACATCCCGCCGGGATCGTATGTGAACCTCGGCATCGGCCGACCCACCGCCGTCGCCGACCACCTGCCCGCCGAGGCCGGCATCGTCCTGCACACCGAGAACGGCATGATCGGCATGGGACGCGCCGCCGGCCCGGACGAGGTCGACCCCGACCTCATCAACGCCGGCAAGATCCCGGTCACCGAGACGCCCGGAGCCTCGTACTTCCACCACGCCGACTCCTTCGCGATGATGCGCGGCGGACACCTCGACGTCTGCGTCCTCGGCGCGTTTCAGGTGTCGGTCACCGGCGACCTCGCCAACTGGCACACCGGCGAGCCCGACGCGATCCCCGCGGTCGGCGGAGCGATGGACCTCGCGATCGGCGCCAGAGACGTGTACGTGATCATGAGCCTGTTCGGCAAGGACGGCTCACCCAAGCTCGTCCCGTCATGTACGTACCCGCTCACCGGCCGGCGCTGCGTGAGCCGTGTCTACACCGACTACGCGACGTTCGCCCTCACCGACGGCATCCTGCGAATCCGGGAGACGTACGGCACCTCGCTCGGCCATCTGACCGGGCGAATCCCCTACCTGACCAGCCGGTGACCTTCGCGCCCACGCCGGACCACGTGCGGGTAACTCCCCAGACAGCCCTGCACACCCCGTACGCCAATGGAGCCGTCATGCCCGAAGCCGTGATCGTCTCGACCGCCCGCTCCCCCATCGGCCGCGCTTTCAAGGGCTCCCTCAAGGACCTGCGCCCGGACGACCTCACCGCCACGATCATCCGGGCCGCCCTCGCCCAGGTCCCCGAGCTGGACCCGAGGGACATCGACGACCTCATGCTCGGCTGCGGCCGCCCCGGCGGCGAGCAGGGCAACAACCTCGGCCGGATCGTCGCCGTACAGATAGGGATGGACCACCTCCCCGGCTGCACGGTCACCCGCTACTGCTCCTCCTCGCTCCAGACCAGCCGCATGGCCCTGCACGCCATCAAGGCCGGCGAGGGCGACGTCTTCATCTCGGCCGGTGTGGAGACGGTCTCCCGGTTCGTCAAGGGCAGCTCCGACAGCCTCCCCGACACGCACAACCCCTTCTTCGCCGAGGCCGAGGCCCGCAGCGCCGCCGTAGCGGAGCAGGAGGGCACCACCTGGCACGACCCACGCGAGGACGGCCTCGTGCCGGACGCCTACATCACGATGGGCCAGACCGCGGAGAATCTCGCCCGCCGGAAGGGCGTCACCCGCCAGGAGATGGACGAGTTCAGCGTCCGCTCCCAGAACCTCGCCGAGGAAGCCATCAAGAACGGCTTCTGGGAGCGCGAGATCACCCCGGTCACCCTCCCCGACGGCACGGTCGTCTCCAAGGACGACGGCCCGCGCGCCGGCGTCACCCTGGAGGGTGTCCAGGGCCTCAAGCCGGTCTTCCGCCCCGACGGCCTGGTCACCGCTGGCAACTGCTGCCCCCTGGACGACGGCGCCGCCGCGGTCGTCATCATGAGCGACACCAACGCACGCGAGCTCGGCCTGACCCCGCTGGCCCGCATCGTGTCGACCGGCGTCTCCGCCCTCTCCCCCGAGATCATGGGCCTCGGCCCGGTCGAGGCAAGCAACCAGGCCCTGCGCCGCGCGGGCCTGACCATCGAGGACATCGACCTGGTCGAGATCAACGAGGCGTTCGCCGCCCAGGTGATCCCCTCCTACCGCGAGCTCGGTATCGACCTCGACAAGCTGAACGTCAACGGTGGCGCCATCGCCGTAGGACACCCCTTCGGCATGACCGGCGCCCGCATCACCGGCACGCTCATCAACTCCCTCCAGTTCCACGACAAGCAGTTCGGTCTGGAGACGATGTGCGTCGGCGGCGGTCAGGGCATGGCGATGGTCATCGAGCGCCTGAACTGACTACTGACTTCGGCTTGTCAGGGTGATGTCGGGATGCCGAGGGTCAGACCGGTGTCGGCTATGAAGCCGTTGAGGGTGTCGGGGCCGGTATTGCAAGCGTTTGCGCCGGTTGCGTACAAGGGCCTCGAGTCGGTCGAGTGCGACGACGGCGAGGTTGGCCAGACTGCGTTTGACGTGTGCCCATACCCACTCAACGGGGTTGAGGTCGGGTGAGTACGCCGGGAGCAGGAACGCTGTCAGCCATGCACGCTCGGCGATCAGCTCGCGCATCGTGTGGGAGACGTGGGTGTTCAGGCGGTCCTATGCCAGTACGAGCGGCGCCTTGACGAGTTGGTGCGCGCCGTCGATCAGCGCGATGAAGTCACGCTCGCTCATACTGCGGCGTTTGCCTTTGCCGGAGGGGTGGGTGCTCAGGCGGTGGCACAGTCGGGTGAGGGAGCCGGGCCGTATGGCGAGCAGTCCGGCCACCGACAGGCGTCCGGGTTCTTTTACCTCGTCCCAGGTCTCCTCCTTCCACACGGTGACAGCCTGCCCGTCGGGCTCGGCGACCCGCCGTGCGGGCACCTGCGGGCTGAAGCCGAGCCGGTGCATCAGCTTCGTCGCACCCGAGACGCTGTAGGAGACGTGGAACTTCCTACCGATCAGCGTGGCGACCCTCGCCGCGGCCCACACCTGGTCCTCCACCCAGCCGTGCTCGGCCGGGCCCTGCTCCAGATACCCGGCCAGTTTCTCCAGACAGCGCGCGGACAGACGGCACCGCGACTCGCTCGGGCCGCGGGAGGCCAGAGCCCCCCGCACCGCCCTCCCGCCACAACTGGTGCCACTGGTAGGCGGACTTCGCGCTCACCCGCAGGCGCCGTGCCACCTCCAACGGCTTTATCCCCTGCTCGAACAGCTCGGCTGCCTGCATCCGCACCGACTCGCGGCGCTGACGCCCTGCAGCGGTCAGCCCGCCCCCCATCTGCATACCTCACACATCACGGGATACAGCCACCACAGCAAGTCCATCAGGCACATCTCGGAAGTTCACCCCGACGAGCCGAAGTCAGTACCTGGTCTGTCTTTCTCAGCGGCTGGCCGGCTCGGAGGCGCGGCGTACACCGGCCACCGCCACCAGGGCGCCGATGACGCACAGCACACCGGCGACGAGCACAGATGTGTGCAGGCCGTTCATGAAGGCATGGTGACTTCCCTCAACGACGGCGGACTTGAGCTGTGCGGGCATCTCGGCAGAGACCGGGGCTGCGCCCATGGAGACCGCGTCCTTGGCCTCGTGCAGGCCCTGGGCCGCCCGTGCGGGCACGCCGGCCGAGGTCAGCTCGCCAGTGAGGGTGGAGCCGACCCTGCTGGCGATGAGCGATACCAGGACGGAGGTGCCCAGAGCGCCGCCGATCTGCAACGCGGTCGCCTGGAGGGCGCCCGCGACGCCGCCGTCCCTGACCGGGGCGTTGCTGACGATGGCCTCGGAGGAGGAGGACATCACCATGCCCACACCCAGGCCGAGCCCGATGAACGGCGGCCACATCAGGCCGTACGTCGAGTCCGCGCTCCAGCCGAGCATGATGAAGCAGACGGCTGCCTGGAGTACCATGCCGAGCGGCATGGTGAGCCGCGGCCCGTACCGGCTGGTGAGTGCCGCGCCGAGCGGCGAGGCCATGACCGACGCGAGGCTCAGCGGAAGAGTGCGCACGCCCGCCTCCACAGGGTTGAAGCCGCAGACGTTCTGCAGGTAGAGCATGGCGAAGAAGATCACGCCGAGCAGCACGAAGAAGTTCAACACAGTGATGAGCGTGCCGATGGTCAAAGCCGGGCTGCGGAAGAGGCGCATGGGCAGCAGCGGGGAGGCAACCCGGGTCTCGTACCAGCCGAAGACGAGCAGGCTCACTACGCCAGCCGCGATGACGCCCAGGGTGCCGCCCGAAGTCCAACCCCAGGTTTCTCCCTTGATGACGCCGAAGACGACGGCGAGCAGGCCGAGGGCCAGCAGGACGACGCCGCCGATGTCGAACTTCTCGTCCGCAGACCAGCAGGGTGAGCGGCCGCCCGCAGTGCGAACCGTCGGCCCCGATGGCGACCGTCCCGGTCCGCCCCGCGTCCAGCAGCGCACGGGCCTCGGCGACGGACCTGCGATCCAGTCCGGGATGCGCACCGAAACCACCCTCGTACGAACCGTCGGACCGTGCGAAAAGAGAGCGCCCCATCACATCGGCCGGGCCGTCCGTGATACGGGCCAGTGCCACGGCCTCTCCCGCCTCGGCAGCGGCCAGCGCTGTGGCGTACACCTGCCGTCCGGGGGTGTCCCAGCGGAGCGGCGTGACGAGGGTGTCGATGACTCCGCCGCAGGTCAGGCCAACGGCGAAGGCGTCATCGTCGCTGTAACCGAAGCGCTCCAGGACCGGCTCGCCGTCCGCCAGGGTCTGTCCGCACAGCTCGTAGACGGCGCCCTCCACGCAGCCGCCGGAAACCGACCCGATCGCCGTCCTGTCGGTGTCGACGGCGAGTGCGGCGCCGGGTGCGCGAGGCGCGCTGCCGCTCACCGCCACCACCGTGGCCGCCGCGACGTCACGTCCTCGCGCGACCCACGGATGCAGGTTCCTGGCTATGTCCAGCATGTCGGTCTCCAGTCAACTCCGTTCGAGCCGTTCGCCGGCATCGTCAGGGGATGTGTCGAGGATGGGCAGCACATCGGCTCGACGCCGCCTTGAGGATCTCGTTCGCCCGCCTGAGCTCTGCGACTTCCTTCTTCAGGGCCTTGACCTGGGCGGCTTCCTCCGTTGTCGTCCCGGGTCGGGTCCCGGAATCGATCTGGTCCCGCCGGACCCACTGGCGCACCGTCTCGGCAGTTCCGATTCCGCGCTTGCTCGTGAGGCCTTCATCGCGGCTCGGTCTCATAGTCGGGGCGCACCTCGACGACCATGCGCACCGCACGACGTCGCAGCTCAGCAGGGTACGTGAGGGACGTGCCATGACTCGATCCTTGCAAGGAAATCGTGTCTCCACTGAACCCAGAACGGTTCGCTTTCAGTCCCCGGCGACGGCGGCCGGATCGATCAGGGTCCGCACACCGTGACCGTCCGCCAACTCGGCCAGGGCCTCCGCCACGTCGATGAGTCCGCCCCGTCCGGTGACGAGTTCCCTCAGCTTCAGCCGGCCGGATCGCACCCAGTCGAAGTAGCGCGGCAGGTCCTGTTCGGCGTCAGTCGAGCCGGCCACACAGCCTCGCAGCGTCCGCGCGAAGTAGAACAGCTCCAGCGCCGAGAAGTCCACCCGGTCGTCCTTGCCGCCGATCCCGACCACGGTCGCCGCACCTCCACGCCGCGTCATCGACCACATATCGCGGATCGTCCGAGAGGAGCCCACACAGTCGAAGGCGAAGTCCGCGCCACGTCCGCCGGTCAGCGCCCGCACCGCCTTTCGGGTCTCATCGTCGGCGGTGAGGAAGTGAGTCGCACCGGCAGTGAGGGCGTACTTCTCCTTCTCAGGGTTCCGATCGACCGCGATCACTGTGTCGGAGCCGGAGAGCCGGGCCCCCTGGATGACGGACAGGCCGACACCTCCGAGGCCGATCACCACCACGGACGATCCCTCAGTCACTCCTGTTGTGTTGGTCGCAGCCCCTACCCCGGTCGTGACCGCGCAGCCCAGCAACGCGGCATCGGAGGTCTCAATGTCGTCGGGTACCGCGACGACCGCTGCCCGGGGAAGGACGGTCTGCTCGGCGAATGAGCCCACGGTGAGCCCCGGGTAGACCGATTCACCCTGCGCGGTGACGGCGTACGGCTCCGTCGTGCGGGTCGATCCGGTCTCACACAGGTACGTCTCGCCGTTCGAGCAGTGAAAGCATGTGCCGCAGGGCGTGATCCACAGCAGGATCACCCGCTGTCCGACGTCGATGTCCGTAACGCTGCTGCCCTTCTCGATGACCACACCACACGCTTCGTGCCCCAGCACGGCGGGCATCGGCTGAACGAGTTTGCCGGTGGCCAGGGACAAGTCGGAGTGGCACACGCCGGTCTGCTCGATCCGCACACGGACGTCTGCCGGCCCGACCGCCTTGAGCCAGATCGGCTCCACCCGGATCGGCCCGCCGACGTCCCGCAGCAGGGCGGCGCGCGCCTCGTGCGGGAACGCTTCGGTGCCCGGCATCATGGGCTCGCCACTGATTGTGTTCATCGCTGCACCGCCTTGGTCTCCAGGACATCGGCGATACCGAACGCCCCGATCTCACGTCCGATACCTGACTGCTTGTAACCGCCGAAGGGAGCAGCGGGGTTGAACGCCGCGCCGTTGACGTCGACCTGGCCGGTGTGCAGTCGGCCGGCCACCGCCAGTGCGGCGTCCTGGTCCTGTCCCCACACCGCGCCGCCGAGGCCGTAGATGCTGTTGTTCGCGATGGCCACGGCCGCGTCGTCGGTGTCGGCGGCCAGGATCGACAGGATGGGGCCGAACACCTCCTCCTGGGCCAAGCGGGAGCTTGGCTCCACTCGGGAGACGACGGTAGGGCTCACCCAGTGGCCGCGTTCCGGCAGCTGCACAGGCTCCGTCACGGCGACGGCCGACGAGCCGCCCATCCCAGGGGTCAGGAAGGTCTCCACCTCCTTGCGTTGCCGGGCGGAGATAAGCGGGCCGAGCCGCGTGCCCGGTATGTACTTGGCCGCCGCCTCAGCCGCCAAGCGCTCTACTTCGTCCAGCCGGTCGGTAGGCACGATCAGCCGGGACAGTGCCGTGCAGGTCTGTCCCCCGTTCAGAAAGCAGTTGGCCACCGTGATTTTGACCGCCTTGGCCAGCAACTCCGGAGAAGCGTCGGACAGCACGACACTCGCGGACTTGCCGCCGAGCTCCAGCGTCACCCGCTTGAGGCTTTCCGCTGCGACGGCTGCGACGGAGCGGCCCACGGAGGTCGATCCAGTGAAGGACACCTGGGCGATACCCGGGTGCCGGGTCAATTGGGCGCCTACGGTCCGGCCGCTGCCGGGAACCAGATTGAACACCCCGGGCGGCAATCCGGCGGCGTCGAAGACCCGCGCCAGCTCGAAGGCGCTCAACGGTGTCAGCTCGGCCGGTTTCAGCACCACGGTGGCGCCTGCGGCGAGCGCTGGAACCACCTTGACGACGACTTGGTGCAACGGCAGGTTCCAAGGTGTGATCGCGGCGACCACGCCTACCGGCTCTCGCAGGATCAGCGAGTTGCCGACCTCCGAACGAAATGGAAATTCCCCCAGCGCGTCCACCGTCGCACCTATCACCGCGATCGGCGTATCCACGTGGAGGCTACGGGCCACCTTGGGCGGCGAACCTTGCTCCCGGTTGATGGTGTCGGCGAACACGTCAGCGCGCTCGGTGAGCAGTTCACGCACCCGGTTGAGGATCGCTGCCCGTTCCTTAGGCGAGGTCGCGGCCCATCTCGGGAACGCGCGCCCAGCGGCGTCCACCGCGAAATCCACGTCTGCGGAGGACGCTTGGGTGACTGCCCCGATCACATGCTCGGTGGCAGGATTCTCCACCTCCACCTGTTCGCCGCTCCCGGGGACCCAACGCCCATCGATGAACAGCTCGGTCTCCTGCTGTATCGCGACATCCGTCATCATTACTCCAACTCATTCACTGGCTTGCAGGACGGCCTTGCGGAGGAGGTAGGGCTCCAGGCCCTCAACGCCGCTCTCCTGGCCGTGGCCGCTCTCCTTCACTCCGCTGAACGGCATGTCGTCCGTGGAGCGGTCGTATGTGTTGACCGAGACGATCCCGGCCTCGTCGACAACCCGTGTGGACAGGCTCAGCGAGTCCGTCATCACCTGGGCCGCCCTACCGACGGGTAGCCAGTAACCAGGCGGTCGACATCGTCGTGAAACGTCGTGACCGGCCGGCGACAACGTGCATCGTGCAGTGATGCCGTAGCCGCGGGAACGTCGGCGCCCAGACGTCGTGCGAGCACGAGGCCGGCGCGACGAGCAAGAGGTCCGGCCCCTCGCCCGCGGTCCGCATGACCACCGGATGCCCGAAGCGGCGGGGATACGCAACTCTGGTCTGTGTTGTTTGAAATGGTCAGAGGCGCTGGGTGAGCCATTGTGTGACGATTTCTCCTGCTTTTTCCCGCGGGTCGTAGTCGACGGGGGCGCCGGGCAGCAGGAACAGGTAGTGGTGCGCGTGGTCGAGCGTGGCAAACGTTTTGTCGGCTGCGGGGACGCGCGAGAAGATCTCCTCATGTGGCTCCGGGTAGGAGCTGGAGTCGCCCAGGGGCAGGATGACCAGGGTGGGAACGTGGATGTGTGCTGCGGCGTGGGCCCATTCGGCTTGGGCTGACAGGCCGCTCCAGGTCGACAGCCAGGCGCGGGCGGTGACCAGCCGGCCGTACGACTGTGGGCCGTAGCTGCTGCTGAGCGGGTGGCCCGGGGAGACGCCGTGGCCGGGCAGCCGGTGGTTCGGGTGGATGGTGGGATCGGTGTGTGCGGGGTTGGCCAGCGTGCCGTAGACGGTCATGTAGGGAGTCATCAACGCGCGCCGTGCGGTGGGGGAGCTGAGCTGTTCGAGGCTGGCGGCCTGCCGTGCCTCGGCGTAGTCGGCGAGCAGGGTCCGGGCCAGGACGTCGATGCGTCGCGCCCGGGCGCGCTGTGCGGCACGGTAGGCGGTAAGCCAGTCGGAGGCGTACTTGCTGGGCTCCGGAAAGGGACGGTAGCCGTTGTCGGGGTTGAACATGTCGAGTTCGGGGTCGATGGCCACCGGGTTGGACTCTTCGACGATCGCGGGGTCGAGCATGTTGAGCAGGACGATGCCTTCCCCGGAGTGCGGGGCCAGCGCTACGAAAAGGTCGGCCGGAGGCATGTCCTCCGCGGCAAACCGGGTCGGCTCACCGTGCGGGCCGTGGGTGATGCGCTCCTGGGGCGGCAGGGAGGCCTGCCACTGATAGTAGGAGAGCAGCGATGTCCCCCCGCTGCTTCCTATCAGGACGATCTTGTCGAAACCACGTTCCTTGAGCATCCGGATACCCGCCGCGGTGTCCAGGACCGCTTCCTCGTGCACCAGGTCGGTGTCGTTGTGCAGACCGCGGCCGGTCTGCGCCCACACCGCGTGTCCGGCCTCGAGCAGGTAGGGGGTCAGATACTGGCGGCTCTGATTCGTCCTGGGGTGCATGAAGACGGCCACCGTCTTCGGCTGCGGTCCGGCCGGCAGGTGCAGCAGGCCGAAGGACAGCGCGCCGTCCGTCGCCGTGATATCGCGGTACTCCCGCGTGCTCCCGGCAGGGAGTTGCTCGATCCGGTAGGCGTTGATACTGCCCCGCACCTGACGCTCCGGCGTGACGAACAACTCCGGCGGAACCGTCGGCTGGGGCAGTAGATACCTCTTCTGAGCACTCATGCACATCCTCCCTCGGCGACGCTGATCACCAGCGCGTTAACGGGATGGTCACATGTGAATATGTGTCCGTCAACATGGGTCGACCAAGATCTTTGGAAGACCGCGCCCCCCGGAAGACCCCCGCAGGAGACCTCCCCCACCCCGCATCACCAGGGAACACACACCGAACTCCGGGCCGCACCAGGAGCGCGCCATGTGTGGTGCGCGCTCCGGCTTCACACCCCCGGCACCCGGATCAGGCACGCACAGGCCACCGGTAGATCACATATACACATGTTAATATGAACCATCGACATGAACGTAGAGCTTCCAGGCTGAAGGGGTGGAGCTCGCGACGATGCGTCGTCGCTTCGCCGTGGGAAACCCCCCACCCTGGCCGCCCGGCACCTGCAGATCTCGATCGACCAGGCGGCCCCGGCCGGTAAACCCTCGCCGCACGCTCATCCAGCCATAACCATTTGCCCCGACAGAACCCAGGAGACCGGATGTCCCCTGTCCTGCAAGTCGTCGTCGCCAGCACTCGTCCCGGGAGGAAGGGCCCCGCCGTCGCCGACTGGGTACAGCGCATCGCGCTACAACACGGAGGGTTCGACGTCGAACTAGTTGATCTGGCCGAGATCAACCTGCCCGTATACGACGAGCCGCACAATCCCTGTCTACAGCAGTACACCAAACCGCACACCAAACAATGGAGCGAGACGGTCAAGCGCGCCGACGCGTTCGTGTTCGTCTTCCCGGAGCACAACCACTCGTTCCCCGCATCACTCAAAAACGCCCTGGACTTCCTGTTCGTCGAATGGGCCTACAAGGCCGCCGGCCTGGTCTCCTACGGCGGAGTGGCCGCCGGCACCCGGGCAGCCACGGCGCTGAGGCCAGTACTCGGAGCGCTACGCATGGTGCCTGTCGTCGAGGCCGCCACCATCCCCTTCTTCACCCAGTTCATCGACACCAACGGTGTTTTCCAGGCCAACACCGAACTTGACAGTGGTGCGAAAGCCATGCTCGACGAGCTTGAGCGCCTCACCAGCGCCCTGACCAAGTTGCGAACTTAAAGGAGCGAGCTGGCCTCCTCGGGCGCTGGTGTGCGCGGGGTTGGAGTGCGTAGTGAGCCGTGTCACGGGACGGGGCAGCAGCGGCGGGAACGTTGCCTCGTTGCCCTCGCCGTATCGGCATCGGCCGCCAGCGCGTCGCCCCAGTGTTCGGGCATGCACAGTCGCCAGTCCAACGGGGCCGAGCAGGTAGCGGTGACCGCGGCCGTCTTTGACCTCCGCGCCGAGAACCGGCCTACGGGCCACAAGCCGGACCGCCACCCACCGAGTGGAGAATTCATGGCTTCCACCAAGTCCACCGCCATAGCGCTACGAGTCAACGGTGAGACACATGATCTGACCGTCGACAACCGCACCACCCTGCTCGATGCCCTGCGCGAGCGGCTCGATCTGACCGGTACGAAAAAGGGCTGCGACCAGGGGCACTGCGGCGCGTGCACCGTGCTGCTCGACGGCCGGCGGGCCAACTCCTGCCTCCAGCTCGCCGTGGCCGCCGACGGGCGCTCGGTCACGACGATCGAGGGCGTCGCCGACGGCGAGCGGCTGCATCCGGTGCAGCAGGCGTTCCTCGACCTCGACGGCTACCAGTGCGGCTACTGCACGCCCGGCCAGATCTGCTCGGCGATCGCCGTGATCGAGGAGCACGCCGCGAACTGGCCGAGCGCCGCCACCGGCGACGTGCGGCCCGAGGCTGGTCCCCCTCCCCTGGACGACGAGGAGATACGCGAGCGGATGAGCGGCAACCTGTGCCGCTGCGGCGCGTACGTCTCGATCGTGCACGCGGTCGCGACGGCCGCGGCGGAGATGCACGCCGGCGAGCACGCGGGCGACACCGTTTCGACCGCCGGCGAGGAGCGGGTGAACGCATGAGGGAGTTTGACTACCGTCGCGCGGCTGACACGAACGACGCGGTCGCCCTGCTCGCCGAGAACCCCGAGGGACGTTTCCTCGGCGGCGGCACCAACCTCGTCGACCTGATGAAGACTGGCGTCGAGCGGCCCGCGCTGCTGATCGACGTACGCGGGCTGCCGCTCGACCGGGTCGAGGTCGCCGCCGACGGGGGGCTGAGCATCGGCGCGACCGTGACCAACAGCGACCTCGCCGCCCATCCCGAGGTCAGGCGCCGCTACCCGGCGCTGGCCCAGTCCGTGCTCGCGGGCGCGTCCGGCCAACTCCGCAACATGGCCACCGTCGGCGGAAACCTCCTGCAGCGCACCCGCTGCTGGTACTTCTCCGACACGTCGCAGCCGTGCAACAAGCGCGTGCCCGGCAGCGGCTGCCCGGCGATCGGCGGCGAGCACCACAACCACGCCGTCCTCGGCTGGTCCGAGCACTGCGTTGCCACCCATCCGTCCGACATGGGCGTCGCGCTCGCCGTGTTCGACGCCGCCGTGTCCCTGCACACGCCCGACGGGCCCGCCTCGCTTCCGCTGTCGGAGTTCTACTTGCCGGTCGGCGACACTCCGCACCGCGAGACCGCGCTTCCGCCCGGCGCGCTGATCACCGGGGTGACGTTGCCGGCCGCGCCCGTGGCGGCCCGTTCGCGGTACCGCAAAGTGCGCGAACGCGCCTCCTACGCATTCGCCAACGGCTCGGTCGCCGCCGCCCTCGACGTCCAGGACGGAGTCGTCCGCGACGTACGGCTGGCCTTCGGGGCGGTTGCGTCCCGGCCGTGGCGGGCCCGTGAGGCCGAGCACGCGCTCGTCGGCGGGCCGGCGACGGCCGAGGCGTTCGCCGCCGCGGCCTCGGCCGAACTCGCCGCCGCCCGGACGCTCCCCCACAACGCCTACAAGCTGCCGCTGATCACGAACCTGGTCGTGGAAGTGCTGACCGAGCTCGCCGAGGAGGCTGCCCGATGATCTCGCCGTCCGTCACGACGCCCACCCGTACGGCTCCGGGCGGGATCGGCGCCTCGCGTACGCGGCTGGAGGGGCGCGCCAAGGTCACCGGGGAGGCGCGGTACGCCAGCGACGTGCCGTTCGCGGAGCTCGCGCACGGGTGGCTGGTCACCTCGACCATCGCCCGCGGCCGCATCCGCTCGATCGGCGTCGAGTCCGTCCTCGGGATGTCCGGGGTGCTCGGTGTCCTGCACCATGGGAACGCGCCGCGCCTCACGCCGGGCATCGGGTTCTTCGGCCCGGACCAGACACTGCAGGTCCTGCAGGACGACTACATCCCGCACCACGGCTGGCCGGTCGCTCTCGTCGTCGCGGAGACGGTCGAGCAGGTCAGGGCCGCCGCCGAGGCGCTCGTCGTGACGTACGACGAGGAGACGCATGACGTGACGTTCCGCAGGGACCACCCCGGCGCCTACACGCCGAAGGTGCGCCCCCCGGTGTTGCCCGACCTGGAGAAGGGCGACGTCGAGGCGGAGCTGGCCGCGTCCGTCCTGGTGGTGGACTCGGAGTACACCACCCCCGAGGAGTACCACAACGCGATGGAGCCCCACGCCGCGATGGCGCGATGGGAAAACGACCGGCTCGAGGTCGTCGACTCCAACCAGGGCCCCTACCGCGTCGCGCAGATCCTGGCCGCGCTGTTCTCCCTCGACGCCTCCTCCGTGCGCGTCCGGTCGGAGCACGTGGGCGGTGGCTTCGGTTCCAAGGGCGTGCGCGCGCAGTTGATCCTTGCGGTGATGGCCACCACGGTGCTCGACCGGCCCGTACGCGTCGTGCTGACACGGCGGCAGATGTTCTCACTCGTCGGGTTCCGGCCCGCGACGGCGCAGCGCGTCCGGCTGGGCGCCGACCCCGACGGGCGGCTGCGTGCGGTCGACCACGGGGCGGTCGTGCAGTCCTCGGCCTTCCAGGAGTACGTCGAGTCGGTCACCCGGCCCAGTCGTGTCCTGTACGCCGCCGACACGCTGCGCGTACGTGCCAAGGTGGTTGGGCTGGACGTCCCGGGTCCGGCCTTCATGCGCGCTCCAGGCTGGGCGCCGGGCTCGTTCGCGGTCGAGTCGGCCATGGACGAGCTCGCCGAGAAGGCCGGCCTGGACCCGATCCGGCTGCGAGGACGCAACGAGCCGGCGGTCGCGGCCGCGTCGGGGCTGCCGTTCAGTAGCCGCAACCTGGTCGCCTGCTTCGAGGAGGGCGCGCGCCGCTTCGGGTGGGCGGACCGCGACCCGCGTCCCGGGGTACGCCGCGAGGGCCGCTGGTCCATTGGGACGGGCGTGGCCGCGTCGGCGCACTCGGCGGGCGTCGCGGGTTCCACCGCCGCCATCACCGCCGAGGCGGACGGCAGCTTCACGGTGCGGATCACGGCGGCCGACATCGGCACCGGAGCGCGTACGGCCCTGGTCCTGATCGCCTCCGAGGCCCTGGCGGTGCCGGAGGACCGGGTCCGGATCCGGATCGCGGACAGTGACTTCGGCCCCGCGGTCCTGGCGGGCGGCTCGATGGGCACCCCGTCCTGGGCGTGGGCGATCAACGAGGCGGCCACGGCGCTGCGCGAGAAGTTGGCACCGTCGGGCGACATCCCGGCGGAGGGCATCACCGCCAAGGCCGACACATCGGAGCTGATCAAGGACCGGCCGGAGCTGGAGAGCCAGGGCTACGGCGCTCAGTTCGCGGAGCTCGCCGTGGACCTGAGGACCGGCGAGGTCCGCGTACGGCGGATGCTGGGAATCTTCGCGGTCGGCCGCATCGTCAACCCGCTCACCGCGCGGAGCCAGCTGATCGGCGGAATCACGTGGGGCCTGTCGATGGCCCTGCACGAGGAGGGCCTGCGCGACGCGGCGTCCGGCGGCCTGGCCAACGGCGACCTGGCGGGCTACCACGTCTCGGCCAACGCGGACGTTCCCGACATCGAGGCCGACTGGGTCGACGACCCGGACACCCATAACCCGTCGGGCATCAAGGGTCTGGGCGAGATCGGCATCGTGGGTGCGGCGGCGGCGGTGGCGAACGCGGTCTGGCACGCGACAGGCGTCCGCCACCGGCAGCTCCCTATCCGCCTGGACCGCGTTCTGGCCGCAGGCGGGCCGGCCGTCTGACGAAGGCGCACTTCCGCAGGGCAACCTCCCCATCTAGGCGGCCCTCGAAGTGTGTGCCCCGAGGGCATGACGGAGGCCGTGCGTCGGGAGGGGTCCCGAGCGTCCGCCCGGATGATGGACCACCAGATGGCCGCTGCCCGACGGGTCGTCACGAGTCACCGGTCAGTCGGACGAGAGAATTTTCGATGAACCCGGTGCAGGTCGATTGGCTGATGCTGGTACTCGCTCCGGTGGTCGTCATCTGGCTGGGACTCGCCTTCTACGCGGCGCGGCAGTGGGCACGCAGTGAAGATGGTGCGCGGCTCCCAAGGTGGGGGCGGGGTGGCCCAGAGCGTTGGAATGTCCTTCCGCGATGTTCCTCGGGTTCATCCAGCTCATGTGGAATGGCGGGGCACGAACTCGTCAACGCCGACCTCAAGCACAGCCTGCCCAAGCAACACCGAGCCCGGACTGCGCGGAACCATCATCTGGCCGCGCAGTCTCGACCCCACCACATGATCACGACTCCAAACAGGCCCCACGGTCGACTATGAGGCAGTCCGGGCATCCCACACGCAGTCCGCCCAGATGTCACTGCTGGTCACCAGCCATAACCCAGAAGTGCCCTCGCCTGCCGAGGCTTAGTCTCTGCTGCGGTCCGCCCGACAGCGGCGCGCGTCACAGCCTGGATCCTGCGCGAGGACCGGATCCGTGGCCCCCGAGGACGGGGGCAGGAACGTCGAGCCCCAAGTACCGTCGTGTCTCCCGTCAAGTCGGCCGAATCGATCCCCGCGGCGGTTACATCGAAGGCGCCGACGGTCGGGCCACAGCCGGTAAGACTCAGGTCGGCCGTATGCGTGCGAAGCGAAGGAAGATCGCTGGTGAGAATGCAATCACCAGGCCGCTGCTGTCCGGGCTTGCGGCGAAGGGCGAGATACGGCGGATCGTTGTTTCCGTGAGCGAACGGTGAACTACGTGACGAATCATCAGCCGAGCGGCACGCCGTCTTGGGCTACGCTCCCCGGAGGCGTGGCGCGGACGGGAGATCCTGCTCCGTCCAGATGCATTTGCCGTCGTGAAGGTAGCGGGCGCCCCAGCGCCGGGATAGGGCGGCGACGAGTTGCAGACCGCGGCCGCCCTCGTCGGTGTGACTGGCGTGGCGGATGCGGGGGGTCGTCAGGCTGCCGTCGTAGACCTCACAAGTCAGGGAGCGGCTGCGCAGCAGGCGCAGGCGAATCGGGCCCTTGGCATGTCGGGCGACGTTGCCGACCAGCTCGCTCACCAGCAGTTCTGTAGTGGGCACGAGATCACCGAGCCCCCATTCGTCGAGCTGCCCGCGAACGTACTCGCGGGCCTGTCCTGCCGCCCGAGGATCGTCCGGGAGGCTGCACGAGGCGACATCACGGGCAGCGGCACACCGAGTACTCACGATGAGGAGGCAGGCGTCGTCCGTCGTCAGCTCACGGTCGGGTAGCAGATCCGACACGACCTGATCGCACAGCTCCTCCACACGTCGTATGTCGTCCCCCTCGTCGGCGGCCTTGAAGACGCCGGCGTCGAGCGTGGTCTGGGAGAGAGTCCGCTGCAATTGGGCCAGTCCCCGGTCGGCATCCCGGGCGGCGGATTCAACGAGCCCGTCGGTGTACAGGACGAGAAGGCTTCGATCGGACAGACGCAGCTGGTGAGTCTCGAAGGGCGGATTTGCCGCGCCCAGCGGCGGGTCAGGCACCGCGTCGGGGCTGTGAACGGTGCCATCAGGGTGGACGACGACTGGCGGGGGGTGACCGGCCAGGGAATACGTGCACGTGCGCGTTACAGGGTCGAAGACGGCATACAGGCAGGTGGCGTAGAAGTCTTCGCCGAAGTCGGAGACCATGTCGTTGAGACGGCTGAACAGCTCGTCGGGGGGTATCTCCAGGTCAGCGAGGGTGCGTACGGCTGTGCGCAACCGGCCCATGGTGGCTGCTTCGGTAATGCCGTGCCCCATGACGTCGCCGATCACCAGCGCGACCCGGTCGGCCGACAGCGGGATCACGTCGTACCAGTCGCCGCCCACCTCTTCCCCCCGGCCCGCAGGCAGATAACGCGCGGCGGCGCTGGCGGCGGGCAGGCGCGGCAGCGTCCTGGGCAGCAGGCCACGCTGCAGTTCCCGGGCGCGGGCGTGCTCCACGTCGTACAGGCGGGCACGCTCCAGCGACTGCCCGACCAGACCGCTCAGAGCTGTCAGCAGGGTGCGCTCGCCGTCGTCGAATGAACGCGGTTCGCCGAAAGAAACCATGCACACGCCGATGACGCGTCCCGAGGCCATCATGGGCAGGCATGCCCACGCCTCCTTCGGCGACTTCTCTATCACGGGCCGCAGCATCGGAGACTGCCAGTTAAATCTCTGAAACTCCTCTTTCGATTCGAAGAACCGGGGCGTACGGCTCCGCACCACATCGAGGAACGCCGCATGGGCGGCGAGCGGAAGTCCGTCGACCAGGGAGAGGAACTCAGGCGGGTATCCCACGGCGCCGACGACCTTCAGGCGGCCGGCTTCCAGCGTCTCGAACAGCAGTCCGTCGGCACCGAAGGGAGGCAGGACGAAGTCGGCCACAGCCTGGACGACATCGCGGGAGGTGGCAGCCTCTGCGAGTGCGGCGGTCAGCTCTCCCATACGTACCGATCGCTTGGCCTCGGCCATTGGGCCCGGTCGGGGCCACCGCCCGAGCCCGCCCCTCAGACGTTCACCGGCCCACGCCGCCAACACGCGCAACAGCGCCTGTTGCACCTCGTCCGGCTCGCCGGGCTCAGCCGTGAACACGGAAAGGACACCGACCGGCCCATCGGCACCATTGAGGGGTACCGCCACCGTGCCGGCCGCGCCGATACTCAGGCTGTCCCCGGCAACGCAGACGATGTCATCGCGCCGAACGGCATGCGCGGGCGCCACGTCCTGCTGGTCCGACAGATCCGACCAGCCCCCACTGCTCTGCTCGGTAAGCCCACCGGTCGCGACCAGGCGCAAACGGCCGGCGGCACCGTCGCGCAGGTGCACCAAGGCGCCCAGGCCGCCCACGCATGTCATCGCAAGCTGGAGAACGAGGCGGAGCGCTTCCGCGCCCCGAGCGCCTTGGCCCCCGACGACCTCGCACGGAGCCGCCGGATAGCCGAACAGCACCGGCTCAGACTGCTCTGCGTCACTCACAAGGCCGACCTACCAAGCGTCACCGCGCCTCCTGCCCACCCACACACTGGGGACGTAGGAATCTGCCACTGGACAAATCAAACATACTATTCATATCGGCGACTGGGCCATCGCAACCCGAAAGCCAAGGACGTGAGGTCACGGGCCCAACGACGTCGTCGAGTCGATCGCCCTCTAGCCTCGGGCTTTCATGAGGTGGGCTGTCCAAGCGCCGGCCACCCACTCGACAAGACAAAGGCCCGCCGACTCCGTCGACGGATCTCACGAAAGATCGAGGTGAGAACTGCGGCACAGGGCCTCCTGACGCTCGGATGGATTCGACACCCACGAGCTACTCAGGAGGCCCTGCCTCTACGCCCTCACTACCGCATGATCACCGACCGGGAACCCGCATTCGACAGGCGAAATTCGCGCGCCGACAATGGCTCTAACCTCCAACGGCGCTGACGGCCAGTCGGGACGCGGCCGGCGCGGCGAGGGTCGCCAGTCGCTGCACCAGGCTCATCCCGTGACTGCTGCGCCGAGAATCAGCCAGCCCGCCGGGCCGGCCGTCATCACCGCACCGGTCCGCAGCAGGGGCCCACCGACTGCTGTACCGACTGGGACACTCCGGCAATTCCCGGGGTAGGAAGACCGGGCACCTGGCGGCGCCAGGCTGACCGCCAGCTCCCAGGAACTCACCGAGCGGATCAGTTCGACTAGAGATCGTCTTCAAAGATCAAATCCAAAGCAGGATGGATGCGATGGTAACGGTGGCCTGGTAGGACTCGCGGGTTTTGTCGTAGCGGGTGGCCAGGCCGCGCCATTGCTTGAGGCGGCCGAAGCAGCGTTCGACTACGTTGCGGCGGCGGTAGGTGGGCCGGTTGAAGCCTGTCGGCCTACCGCCGCGTGAGCCGCGTCGACGGCGGTTGGTGGCTTGGTCGGTGCGTTCGGGGATGGTGTGCGGGATCCCGCGTCTGCGCAGGTAGGCACGGATTTTGCGGGAGCTGTAGCCCTTGTCGGCGATGATGTGGTCGGGTCGGGTACGGGGCCGTCCCGGGCCGGTGCGGGGAACTCGGATGGCGTCCATGACCTGCTCGAAGCGGGTGCAGTCGTTGGTGTTGCCGCCGGTCAGGACGAAACCGAGGGGGCGGCCCCGGCCATCGCAGGCCAGATGGACCTTGGTGCTCAGCCCTCCGCGGGATCTACCGAGGGCGTGATCACCCGTATCGTCCCGGTCGACCGCCCCCTTTTTCCACCGGTCGCGTGCTGGTGGGCCCGCACGATCGTGGAATCGACCGACACCAGCCAGTCGATGTCACCGGCCGCGTCCTTCTCCGCCTGGATCGCCTTCAGCATCCGCGAGAACGTTCCGTCCAGAGCCCACCTGCGGAAGCGCGTGTAGAGGGTCTGCCAGGAACCGTAGCGTTCCGGCACGTCCCGCCAGGCCGTACCGGTCCGCAGCTTCCACACGATCCCGTTCAGCACCACACGGTCGTCCGACCGGGGTCGGCCGGCAACCCCCGACCCCGGCAACAACCGCGACAGCACAGCCCACTCGGCATGCGACAACTCATGACGACGCACCACACGGACATGATCCCGCATCGCAAGATCAGCTTTGAAGACGACTCCTAGGGGCCAATATCGGTGATTTAGGTTGTTCCCGGCAAGTCGGGTGGTCTTGGTCGACTTGGCGATCGTGACGGCCGGGGTCTCCGGGCGGGGCGGTTGTCGGTGTTCGGCCCGTTTGAGTTTCCAGTTGGCCATCTTGCGTTTGATCACGCGGGTGTTGGACCGCGGCCGTCGAGGTGGCAGGAGCCGTTCGCCGACCTCACGGAGGGTCGCGAGGAAGGCCTGGGCAAGTCGGGAGGGGGAAACCGCCGCCTGTCCGGTGACGTGACTGCGGACGATTCGCAGGGGGCGGATGAAGGAGATCCGGTCCGGGTCGCGGCTGGCCTGCCGGGCCGCCCGGTGCATCAGATCCCGCAGGGGCGTGGTGGACCAGCATGGAACTCGAAGATCTCCTGCTCGACCCCGGCCGGATGCTGGGACCGCAGGACGAGCCGGGTCCGCCCTGGTGGGGTCTTGATCTCGTCCAGCGTGGTCTCGATCTCCCACCGCCGGACATACAACGCTGCCAACTCGGCAGCCGGGGCCGCCTGCGGGTCGAGGATGGTGGTGATCAGCCGGTAGACCGCGCTGTCCGGGGCGCCGAGGGTGTACTCGATGACCCGGACGGTGATCGGGTCGGCCCGGCGGTTCCTGTCCCTGTACGAGCCGTCGTCCAGGGCCGCGACCATGGGCAGGACCGCGCTGTTCCTCACCCGCCACAGCAGGTCCGCGCCACCAGCGGAGGCGGCTCGCCACAGGTCGAACCCGACGAACCCCGGTCGGCCAGCAGCAGCATGCCCGCCGACAGACGGTCGGACAGGCGCCGGGCCAGGACCGTCTCGTGCACGGCCAGCGGGCCGACCTCGGCGGCGAAGACCGCATTGTGCCGCTACGGCGACATCGATCACCGACAGCGCCTCGGGACCACCGTAGGCACGCGTTACCACTGCTTCGCTCATGTCGGAGGACAACACGGTGCAGGAAGGACCGATTCTCCCGCGCAGGTAGAGTTTTGAGCGGAGCGCTCCGCTCCGATATTTTGAGACGACGAAGCGCGCCGACGCGGGAGGACACATGAACGCCACGACCAAGCCGACGGCCCTGGTGACCGGCGGCAGCCGGGGAATAGGCGCTGCCACGTCGCGGGAACTGGCGGCTCGCGGCTACCGCGTAGCCGTCAACTATTTCTCGAACCGTGAGGCGGCCGACCAGGTGGTCAAGCTCATCGAGGCCGACGCCGGCGAAGCCTTCGCCGTGCGGGCCGACGTGTACGACCCCGGCCAGGCGGCCGAACTGCTGGAACGTTCCGCGATTGACGGGCGCCTGGACGTCCTGGTCTGCAATGCCGGTGCCCGCTTCACCCCCACCCCTGTGCAGACCCTCGCCTGGGACGACTTCAGGACAAAGGTGACGGACGAGCTGGCTTCCGTTTACACGCTCACCCAGCAGGCACTGGGGCTCATGGGCGCCCAGGGGCAGGGCCGGATCGTGTATGTCTCCAGCTCCGTGGCCGACGGTCCGCCCGCCCCGGGCATGGCTGCCCATGGCACCGCCAAGGCCGCCCTGAACACCTTCGCGCGCTTCGTCGCCTACGAGGCCGGTCCGCTCGGCATCACCGTCAACGTCGTGGCACCCGGCTACGTCCGCACCGAAAGCAGCGCGCGTATGCCGCAGGAGTTCCAGCGGCGGCTGGCGGAGAACACGCCCCTGGGGCGGGTCGCGGAACCGGAGGACGTGGCCCGGGCGATCGCGATGCTCATCGGCGAGGAAGCCGGCCTCGTCACCGGCGAAGTGCTCACCGTCGACGGTGAGCACGGCGTGGCACGCCGATAGAGGAGAATGCCGGTCCATGGGTGACACGCAGACCGGCAGACCGCGCGGCCGCCGACGGGAGGCGGACCGCAACGACGCCCGCCTCATGCAGGCCGCGCGCGAGGTCTTCGCCGAGCTCGGCTGGGACGCCCCCGTCTCGGAAATCGCCCGCCGGGCCGGCATCGGCATGGGAAGCCTCTACCGCCGCTATCCCAGCAAGGAACTGCTGGCTCAGCGGATGCGGACCGGGGGGATGGAACAGCTCGTTTCCCAGGCACGCACGGCTCTCGCCGAGGAGCCCGACCCCTGGGCGGCCTTCGCTCGCTTCCTGCGGGAAGCGCTCTCGGCCCAGGGTGCTGACGGTCCGCTGCTCCCCCTGGTGGGCGGCCGGCTGCCGGCCACGGACGAGATCGTGGCCGCCGCCGCCCAGCTCCGGGCCGCCCTCGACGACCTGGTGGAAGGAGCCCACCGCTCGGGAGCGCTGCGCGCCGACTTCACATCCGCCGACGTCCCGTTGCTGCTCGAACACCTCACCGTGCGGATTCCCGTCACCGACGAGCGAGCCACCGCACTCCACTTGCGGTACCTGGACTTGGTCCTCACCGGGTTGCGCACGTCGGTCACCGACAGGCCCACCACGTTGCAGGGCCCGGCACCGGACTGGGCGGAACTCAGCGAGCTGTGGAACGCCTCTGAGGGCTGATCCCGGCGCCCACATAATCAATGCAGCGCCCATGCAGTTTTCGCGCCACCGCCGTCCCTCTCGGCGGTGTGTTCGTTCACGGCCGAAGGGGACCGTGTGATGGCCACCTCCGCCCGCACGCATTTCCGGTGCCATAAGCGCGGCGCGGGAGCGGCAGCCGGGCCCGTACGCCAAGCCGGTGGGTCCGCAGCGGGGCCAGCGCTGGTGGCGGGTGATGTGCCTGACCGGCGTGGACTACTTCTCCACCCTGGGCTATCAGCTGGGTATCGCCGCCTTTGATCTGGCTGGTGCGGTCGCTCGCGAGCTGCCCCGAGTTTTGTAGAGTTCGCGATCGTGTGATCAAGCGGTCTGCGGGGCTTGCTCCAGTTGCGCCCAGTACGTCTGTTCGTACTCGTCCGGTGGTACGTAGCCGAGGGCGGAGTGGAGTCATTCACTGTTGTACCACGCGACCGATTGGAGGACGGCCCGCTCGACCTCGTCGAAGTCCCGCCAGGGTCCCTGATGCTCGATCAACTCTGCCTTGAACGTGCCGTTCAGGGCCTCCGCCATCGCGTTGTCGTAACTGTCTGCGACAGACCCGACCGACGCGTAGGCGCCGACCTCGGCAAGACGCTCCGTGTATCGGATAGACACGTATTACGACCCGCGGTCGCTGTGATGGATCAGGTCGGCGTCCTTCTTGGTCTTCTGCCGCCACAGCGTCATCTCCAGCGGGCCAGCGGCAGGTCGGTGCGCATGTGGGTGGCGGCCCGCCAGCCCACGATCCGGCGGGAGTAGGCGTCCAGGACGAACGCGACGTAGACCCAGCCCGACCAGGTGCGGATGTAGGTCAGATCGGCCAGCCATAACTGGTTCGGACGCTGGGCGGTGAACCGCCGGTTGGCCAGGTCCGGCGAACGTGGCGCGGCCGGCTCAGGGACGGTGGCGCGGCGGCGCTGACCGCGGATGACGCCTACGATGCCGAACTCACGCATCAGCCGCTCGACAGTGCAGCGCGCCACCTGATGTCCGGCGCGGACGAGCACGCGGGTGATCCGGCGGGCGCCGTAGGTTCGAGCGGACTCCTCCCATGCGGCTGTGACCAGCGGAATCAGTTCCTCGTCGCGCAGGCGCCGGGCCGACTTCGGGCGCGTCTTGCGCGCGAAGTACGTCGACGGTGACAGGTCCAGCACCCGGCAGACGGGATCGACCCCGAGGCCCTTGTCGCGCAGGTGGTCGATCAGCTGCTCGGCCTCGTCCGGGGACGGTCGATCTCCTGAGCAAAAAACACGGACGCTGCTTTGAGGATTTCATTGGCCCGCCTCAACTCGGAAACTTCCTTGGGGAGTTCCTTCAGTTCGTCGCGTTCGGCGGTGGTGAGGCGGTCATTGCGCTCGCCGGCGTCGGCCTCGGCCTGGCGGACCCAGCCGCGCAGGGCTTCCTTGTGGATGCCGCGGTCGCGGGCGACATGAGCCACAGGACGGCCGGTCGAGCGGACCTCGCGGACGGCACGCTCGCGGAGTCCATCGGGGTACTTACGGGTGCTGGCACTGCAGGCGGTTCTCCTTACGCCTGGATCGTAACCCAGGCTTCAAGGACTCCACGAAGATCAGTGCAGCTCAGGCAAGCGGTGCTTCTCTGCACTTCCCTCTCACGGGTGAAGGGCGGTGTGTGACTCGTCAGATCACCTCCGAGTTGGACGGGGGCGGGGTGGTCGGTGGCCGCGCGAGGGACGTAGGAAGTGCCGGAGAGATTGAGCGAGGAGCACAGCGCGCTGGACGCCCGGGCGAAGAGCACCTCCCGCTCCCGCTCGACCCTCAACGCATCCCGTGTATCCGGTGTCGGTGTCGTCAGCAGACCGCCACGCCAGGGAGCCACCGTCCCGGACACCAGGGGTACGTTTCGAAGCCCTGTTCGCCGATCATCCGCGACAATGTCGGCCCGTCTACGGTACCGCCTGGGCCGTGGGGAGGTTCAAACGGCGGCCGCCGCTCGCACGAAGGACGCCACACTCGGTGCCTCGACGGCGCTCAGGATGTCGACCTGGATTCCGCGCTCCTCCTGGATCAAGGTGACGATCTGGATCAGGGCGAGGGACGAGACTCCGAGATCGAAGAAGCTGCTCCCCTCGTCCACCGTGTTCACGCGAACCACGCGAACCACGCGAGAAACAATGGATATTATTCTGTCGTACACTTCAGATTCCACGTCCATTCATCCCGTCTCCCTCCGCCCACACGAGCCGGGCGGCCAGTTGTGCCAGGGATACAGGCTTGCGGAAATCCTCAACCGCCAGACCAGAATACCCGACCGACCGCAATGCACGAATGACCAGCGGAGCTTTTGCAAGCTTTCCGCCCACCTCCTGATAGGTGGCCGGGAGCGGAGCTTTGCCCACACCGTTGACGTTCATCACCGGCTCCTGGAGGGCGGATTCGGCGGCCCCGCACGGCGGCCGGAAGGAGCGGTCGAGTCCGTCCCCGTCGTGAAGCACTTCAAGTCGGCGCCAGAACGCCTCGCCGTTCCTAGCGGGCACGCCCCCGCACACGACGAAACGACTGGGGCAGACTACGTTGGCCCAGCGGTCGAGGTGCGCCATGACATGGGATCGCAGAGTACCGGGCGTCACCCGGGCGTCGGAGACTGCGGCGTAGGCGATCACCGCACCGCCCTCTCCGCCGTCCCCCGTCACGAAGACCCCAGCGTCCTGACCCCTTCACAGGACAACAGGACTCCTCGGACCGCCTCCGCGTCGATCCAGCAGTGATCGGCCATCGGCACATGAGGCCTGCTCTCCACCGATGCGGGAAGGACGGCGAACTCACCCGCCGTCAGGTCGATGCGCTCCGTCAGATCAAGCAGTACCGCATTTAAGGTGCGCAGGATCGAGACCATCGATCGCCCCGGGAAGACGGCCTCGCTAACACCCACCCAGAGGGAGACGTGATCCGTCCCGATGACCCCCTTGAAGTCGGCATCAACACCCCCGCCGTAATCCCCGTCCCAGTCCATCTCCTCCGGGATCAGGCGCTCGACCGCGGCCGGGGCCGGCCGGGTCCCCGCTTCGCCGGGCGAAAGGTTGAGACTGATGCCGTGCCGGAGGGCGACACCCCTCAGGCCCTCCACGCGCGCTTGGGCGTCGTCGATGTCCGTGGGGTTGCAGCCGCTGTGGACGTATGAATCGATCATCCTCGAACAGGTCGAACGGCACAGGGTCGGAAACGTCGCTCCGGCAGGGACGTCCACCGCCATGAAGCAGGTGCGGTGCAATGACCCCACAGTGCGCGCAGCGCCTTCGAGACCGCGTCCGCTGTACTGGAGGTGGCACACCAGCCGTTCGCGCGAGAAGTGGACGGAGAGTAGGGCCAGCAGTGCCGCGGCGAAGACCGCTGTGGGCGTGGTGGACGTCCGCCGGGCGAGGTTCGCCAGCCGGGTGGCGGCGAGCGACGATGAGAACCGCACGGCGTAGAACGGCGTCCCCCGGGGCGTCCGTACCACCGAATTCCTGTCCGGCATCCGGCCGAACTCACGCAGCCAGTAGGCGACATGCTCGCTGCACGATGCGCCGCGCGCCTCCCGGAGACCAATGTCCAGCGGCTGGGCCCCGACCGGCTCCATCTGCGGCGTGCGGCGCCCGGCCCGCGCGGCCAGCAACTCGGCCAGTTCCTCCCTGACAATCCGAACAGTGGCGATGTCGGAAGCAATGTGCTGGAACGACAGCAGCAGTCGCACCGCCTTCCCGTCCCGCAGCCGTGCGTGTACCCGCAGGGAGAGGTCGCGAGCGGTGTCGAAGTCCCGGGTCGCGATGTCCTCCTCGACGGACTCGCAGGCGGGGTCCGCCTCACCGCACACCGTGAGGTCGACCGGGACGGGATGACGCACGGTCTGGACCGGCGCACCGCTCAGGTCCCAGGCGTAGGTGGTGCGAAGGGCCTCATGGCGGACGACAAGGTCGCCCAGCGCCTCCCGCACCACGGATACGTCGAGAAGCGATGGGCGACGGTGTCGCGGCGCAGCGCGAGCGGCTGATGGAAGGGCTGCGGATCTACGGCGGCCACTACGCCGAGTTGAGCCGGCGCTTCGCGGCATGGCTGGGTCTGCACTCCACCGACGCGACCGCGGTGCTGGAGATCGCCGCCGCCGAAGAACGCGGGATCCCGCTGTCACCGGCCCGGCTGAGCGAGCGCATCTCCCTGTCCACGGGCGCCACCACCGCGCTCCTGAATCGCCTCGAAGCGGCCGGGCATATTACCCGCACCCGCGAGCACTCCGACCGGCGCATCGTCAACCTGCGCAGCGGCGGGCACATCCAGGAGCGGGCGGACGAGTTCTTCGGCCCGCTCGCCGGCCGCCTCGATGCCGCGATGTCCCCCTACCCGCCACAGCTCCTGGAACAGTTCGAGCAGCTCATGACCGATCTGAACGCCGCCATGGACGCCCACCTCGCCGAGCGGAGCCCAGCGGCACCCTGCCCCCCGGCGTCCTCGGGGACCGCCGGCTCTAGAGGCCGCCTCGGGTGGGGTGGGTCAGTGCGAGCCAGACAGTGCCGGGCTCGTGCTCCCCCCGGGGGAAACGCCATAAGGCAACAGGTGCGATCTGCGGCTTTTCTCCGGCCGCGCTCCGGCGCTCCCGGGGTGGGCGGAGTCGCGCTGTGCGGGGTGGGTCGGTGGGGTCGTTCACCGGGGTAATCATCCGGGAGCAGGGGAAGGGGTGCGAGCCTCTACGCTGTGCGATGCCGCAGGCGTGGCTGCGGGGTGCGGGTTGGCGAGCGAGGGGATGGCGCAGGGTGGCGACGGGCGAGGACGATCTGTCCGGACGGTTGTTGTGCGGCCGGTATCGCGTCACTGGCGAGCTCGGCAAGGGGGGCATGGGGATCGTCGTTCGGGCGATGGACGAAGCCCTCGGCCGCGAGGTCGCGGTGAAGGTCCTACGGGCCCGAGCGGACGCTTCCGGCGACGAGTTGGACGAGTTGCGCATCCGGATGCAGCGTGAGGCGCGGGCCGCGGCCCGTATCCGGCACGCCAGCGTGGTCACCGTGCATGACGTGACGCAGGAGGACGGCCGTCCCGTCATCGTGATGGAGTTGGTGGACGGCGTCTCACTCGCTGATGTGCTGGCGGAAGATGGCGTGTTGCCTCCGCGCCAGGCGGCGGAGATCGGCGCGGCGGTGGCGGATGCGCTCGACGCCGCGCATGCGGCGGGGGTGTTGCACCGTGATGTGAAGCCGGGCAACGTGCTCTTGGAGCGCGACGGCGGACGGGTGGTCCTCACCGACTTCGGCATCGCCGCCGGCGGCGCCGGCGACGATGCGGTCACCCATCTGACCCGCACCGGGGAGTTCGTCGGATCGCTCGGCTTCCTGCCGCCTGAGCGCGCCCAGGGCCTGGAGTCCGGCCCGGAGGGGGATGTCTGGTCTCTCGGCGTGACGTTGTACACGTTGGTGGAGGGGCATCCCCCGTTCAACCGTGGGTCGCTGTTGTCGACGCTCAACGCGATAGTTGACGACCCGCTGCCCACTGCGGCTCAGGCCGGCCCGCTCGCCGCTGTTCTGACGGAGTTGACCCACAAAGACCCAGCGCGCCGTCCCACCGCGGCGCAGGCGCGGGAGTTGCTGCGGTCCGTCGCGGAGACGCCCGTCACAACGGCCGGGTCAGCTCACGCTGCGGCCGCTGCCGGTCCTGCCGCTGCCAGGCCTTCGGCTCCGGCGGCGCCCGGATCATCTGCCGCCGGGGCTCGTGAGGACGTTCCGTTCGTGCCGTCCACTGCCCCTACGGCAGCCACTACGGCGGCCCTGCCTCAGGCGGCCGATCCGGAGTCCGGCCCGGCGGCAGCCGCTCCCCCGCAGGGGGGAGCCGCGAGTCGGCGTTCCTATACCCCCGCATCGTTGACGCTGCGCCAGGCAGAGCAACCGGCATCAGTGGTTTCTCGTCGCCGGATTGTTGTCGCCGGGCTCGTCGCGGCGGTTTTGCTCGGGGGTGGGACTGCCGTCTACACCCTGGTGGGCGGCTCCTCCGCGTCCCAGGCGTCACACGGCTCGCTTCCCTCGGCGCGGCTTCCGACGTTGGGTGCGACCCCGACTGGCAGCACGTCCGGCCCCGGGTCGTCGAGCCCGTCGTCCCCACCGCACTCGAAGGTTCCGGGGCGGCACACCGCCGCCAGCAGTACGCACCCCGCGCATGTTCACTCGCCCACGGCCGGCACGGGGACGGATGCCGGCACCCAGGGCGGAACGTCTGCCGGCACGGGCAACGGCTCAGGGGGCACAGGTTCGGGGGTCACCACCGCGTTCGACCTCACAATCGCGAACACCTACACGAGGGGCACCATCACCTGGTACAACCGTTCGGTCAACGTGTCGGGCGAAGACAAGTCCGTGAACGCGTCCAACTGCCGGGGCACCTCAGTGTTCACCCTCACCAACGCCAAGGCCCAACTGGGCTACGGCTACAGCCCCGGTGTGTGCGGCAGGAGCGCGTCGTTCAGCGTCTCTGTCGCGGCGAACGTCTCCGGTGGCGCGGCTGTCGTCCGCATCTGCCTCGATGACGGCAAACACCCCGGCACGTACTACCTGTGCAAACTGTACGGCCGCCCGTAAGACTGACGGGGTCCGCAGCAGTCTGTCGACCTGGGCAACCAGGTCGACAGTCAGGACGCCTCTCGACGTGCGTGGAGGACCACGAAGGGCGGCAGCCCGACACGCCGCGGTTGCGCGGCGACGACGCGGGCATCCGGTGTCGGCTCATCGACGCCTTCGATCCTGAAGCCGTGCCGCACTAGTGCGGTCAGATAGGTGGACAGCTTCCGGTGCTGGTTTCCCGCCCGACGGGCGCCCTCGGGGTTGCCCGAGCGCCAGAAGCCCTCAGTGAGATAGTCGCCGACAACTCTGCGAACGGTCCCGTCCGCTGTCTCCGTCCAGGCGGCGTGAGGTGCCTCGAAACAGGGGTGCGGGATCGTGAAGACCAGGAAACCTCCCGGAACGAGGACCCTATGCACAGCCGAGAGTGCGGCTTCGAGATCAGGCACGTTGTTCAGCGACAATCCGGCGGTCACCCACTCGACTGAACCGGTGGCGACCGTGGCCAGCGTGCATCCGTCGTCGACCGAGAAAACCATTCTGTTCGGCTGACTCTTCGCGGCGTCCCGCGCGTGTTCAATCATCCGCGCCGAGGGGTCGATACCGAGTACTGACGCCCCACGGGCAGCCACAGCTCGCGCGATGATCCCCTCTCCGCATCCGAGATCGAGGACACGCTGGCCTGCGAGAAGTGCGGGGAGGCGGTCGAGCAGAACGTCTCTTCCGAAGTCGTGCATGGCGGATCCGGACCTCAGTCGCTCTGCGTACCAGTCGGCGATGGTGTCCCAGGAGTCAGTCATCAAAGCCCGGACACTACTCGACGCATCCTTGTCCTCACCACCGACTTACCGGCACCGGAACGCTTAGCGGTGGCGTGGGCGTACGCGTCACGGATGGGGGTCGGTACATGATCGCCGCGGCCCCAGTTCAGGGAGTAGCCGTGCTCGGAGGCCCAGGCGCGGATGATGTCGACATCGGGATCGGGGCCCAGGCTGAGCGGGCCGCGGGCCGCGGACGGTGTAGGCGGGCAGCGGCGCACGCATCACACTGCTACTGGGCAGAGATGGCCCGAAGTGCTGCTCAAGCACGGTGAGCGTGAGACGGTTGCCGCTCAAGGCAGAGCCCGGGCACACAGCTTGGTGACTCGTCCCGTCAGGGGTCAGGATGCCGCCTGCAACGAGCGCCGGCAGCAGATGGTGGCATCGGGGCCGGTCAGTTCCACGGCGGCACCGGGCGCTCCACCCATCCGCACCGCCAGGTCCTCCGGGCTGATCGCCCGGGCGAACACCACGCTGTCCAGCCCCTCGTCCCGGCCGGCCAGCCATCCGAGCCCCTCACACACTGGCACCCCCACACGTACAGCGAGGACCAACGCCAGGCAGCGTATCCAGGGCAACTGACAACCGCTGCCCGTCGTACCGCGCCGGCTGGTCACGAAGACCCGCCTCATAGTGCTGTCGGCGAGCAGGCCAATGCCACCTTGAAGAGGGGAAAGGCTCATGGCCTTCACGGTCGAGTGCCGGCCGTCCACGTGCGGTGGGCGGGGGCGGGGGTCCGGCTTGTGGTCACCAGCGGTCGATGTGCAGGACCTCTTCGAGGGGCTGGCGGGGGGCCACCTTGAAGGTGGTTCCGGTGTAGTACGCGGTGGGGATCAGCGCGCCCTGCCGCACGTCGGACGGCAGGCCGAGGATGTCGGCCACCTCGTTCTCGTACGCCAAGTGCAGCGTGGTCCACGCGGTACCCAGGGCGCGGGTGCGGGCGGCGAGCATGTAGCTCCACGCGGCGGGGAGCAGCGATCCCCACAAACCCGCCTGGTTGCCCTCCGGAAGCCGCCCGCCGCCCAGCTTCAGACACGGGAGCACCAGGACCGGGACCCGGCCCATGACCTCGCCGAGGTAGGCGACACTGCTGCCGACACGCTGCTGGACCGGGGCGCGCTCCGGGTCGTCGGAGAACAGCTTGCCCGCCGAACCCTCGGATGCGAGGTACTCCGACACCGACCGCCGGTACACCTCGCCGATCGCGGCGCGCTGCTGCGGGTCGGTCACCACCATCCAGTGCCAGGACTGGCGGTTCGAGCCGCTCGGTGCCTGGAGAGCCGTTTCCAGACACTCACGGACTGTCTCCAGCGGCACGGGTTTCTCCAGGTCGAGGCGCTTGCGCACCGACCTGGTGGTGGTCAGGAGCTGGTCGGGGGTGAGCTGCGGCAACGGAGGCGGAGTCGAGGACATGTCCCCCATTATCGACGACTGCCCGCACCGGACGCAGGCAGGCCGCGGCTGCCGACTTCGCAGGGGCTGCCGGGGCGGCGCCGCAGAGGCGGTGCGGCTCAGCGCCCCGAACACGAGCACGCGGGACAGGCCTCCAACGCGAAGCGGGTGTACTCCACGGTGGGCGCGGGCGTCACTCCGACGGTTCTCGGTCGTCCTTCAGGTGGCGTCGGCGGAGGCGGGTGAAGGCGGTGGGGCTGGAGCGGTGCGGGAGGTGGTCCTTGATGCGCTGTGCGCATTCGCGTGGGCTTGCCGTGCTGGTGTCGCACTCCAGGTCGTAGTCACCGTGGGCGTGAACCAGGTCGTACTGGTGTGCCGCAGCGCCCAGAGGGCGGTCGCCTCGGACCTGCTCGCGGCGGGTCAACTCGTCCAGCGGGCAACGGACTCCGACGAACAACACGTCCTCGGACGGCAGCACCGTCAGGCAGTCGAGCAGTCGCCACGGCTCGCTCAACACATGGTCGACCACGATGTCATTGCCCACCTCGGCCATGCCCGCGATCGAGCGGTGGAAGCCCATCCTGGTCCGCCGCAGCGCGGCGTCGAGCTCCTCCGTCCCGAGCTCCCGCTTGCTGCGCATCGCGTTGAAGCTGTCGACCGCCAGGTGGAACCAGACGCCGTCGTCCAGGATGTTCAGAAGTTCCCGGGCGATGCTCGACTTCCCCGAACTGGACGTGCCATTGAGGAAGATGATCCGACCAGATGCCATACCGGCATGATCACACAATGCCACCCGCGCCCACATTGAGGGGTGGAGAAGCACAACACACGCGGAACGTGCCCCCATCGCGTTGTCGCAGGAGGACACAAGGGTGTTTGACGTTCCGTTGCATTCGACCGCCGAGGGCGTGCTGGACCCGGCAGGACCGACGAGCCTGGCCGCGCTGAGGGAGGCGCTCACCGGCCGGGCCGGCTGGGTGGTCCAAGGGCTGATCGCCAGGATTCCAGCGGCCGGGACGGCCGACACCTCCCCCATCGACCGCGGCGCGCTGCTGGAGGCTGCCTGCCGCGAGGCCGAGATCTTCGGTGACACGTACGTGCGCTGCGAATACCTCCTGCTCGCCGCGCTGCGGGTACTCGGCGAGGACGCCCGGCTGGGACAGGCCCGCACCGACTTCCAGACCCTCATGGGCGATCGCGCCTACCGCGACTACCTCGCCTTGACCCCGCTGCCCAGACCGGCCGGCGCCCGCCGACCCTGCGCCGTCATCCTGGCCGGCCTGCCCGGCACCGGCAAGTCCACCCTCGCCGAGGGCCTGGCCCGCGAACTGCGCGCCCCTGTCTTCTCCATGGACTGGGAACTGGGCACCCTCGTGCCCTTCGGCGTCCTGCGCGCGGACAACATGGAGCAGATGTCGGAGCTGATGATGCTCTCCTCCATGGCCCGCCAACTCCAGCTCGGACTCGACGCGGTCGTCGACGCCACCACCCTGCGCGTCGAGGAACGCCAGCGCCTCAAGGCCACCGCCGAAGCGCTCGACGCGGCATTCGTCGGCGTGGAGTGCACCTGCTCCGACGACGAACTCCAACGCGCCCGACTGACCGGCCGCTCCCGCGGTATCCCAGGCTGGCCCGCGACCGTCTCCTGGGAACACGTCCAGCGCATGCGCGAGCGCTGGGAGCCCTGGACCGAACCCCACCTGACCGTCGACAGCACCAAGGAGAGCCCCGAGTCGGCGCTGGCACTTGTCCTGGACGCCGTCAGGTCGGCAACCGAGTCCGCCGGCGGCTGACGCACGACGGCGAGGGGTGTCCGGTGGTCCCGTGCGTGGCCGTCACAGCGGCCGGGAGGCTCCCGGATCGGTGGCAGACCTGCGGCGTCTCCGGCCACCGTCTGACTACAGCACCCGATCGATCGGATTCGACACCGCCGGTGACAACGCCGCCATAGAATCCCTCTTTGCACTCCTGCAACATCCTCAACAGCCATCCGGCCCACCCGGGAGGACTCCGCGCGGCGATCACCACATGGATCGAGCGGACCTCCCACCGGCGCCGCCGACAACTCCGGCTGAACCGCTTGACCCCGACTTCCAGACGACCGTGAAGCGCGACCGCCCCCGGCGGCATTGAACCCAGCTGCCACCAGTCCGTGCATCAGACCCGGCCGTTCGCGTCCGGCAGCCGGTGCGCGCCCCTGGTGACATTCAGTCAGGAGGTAGCGATGCGACCCACGTTCCCTTTCAACACACCACACCACCTTGACAACGAGCCGGAAGCCGAGGCTCTGCTCGCGCAGGCTCCGGTCGTCCTCGCGACGATGGGTCCGCAAGACGTCTGGCTCGCCCTTTCCCACAAGGCGGTGCGCCAGGTTCTGAGCGACAGCCGGTTCAGTCGGGAGGCGGCCATGCTTCCGGGCGGCCCGGTGAAACTGTCCGTCGCCGCCGACCCGTTACTGATCACCAGCCTGGACGGCGAGCGCCACACTCGTTTACGCAAGCTGATGTCGCAGGCGTTCAGCCCGCGCATGGTCGATCAGCTCCAGCCACGCGTGCAATCCATCGTGGACTCCCTGCTCGACTCCCTCGATCCGACCGCTGATCTTGTGGCGGGTCTCTGCGCTCCCCTGCCGTTGATGGTCATCTGCGAGCTGCTCGGCGTGCCCTACTCCGAGGCGAAGGCCATCCGCGGCTGGACCAGGCGGCTGTTCGTCACGAACATCACTCCGGAACAACTGCGCACCGCACAGGGCGAGATGCAGGACTGGCTCGCCGCTCTGGTGCGTCAGAAGCGGGCGAAGCCGGACAACGCGTTGATCTCGGCGATGGTCGCCGCCAACGACGCGGGCGACCACCTCACAGAACCCGAGCTGCTGGCCAACCTCGAGGGCCTGCTGATCGCCGGCCACGAGACGACCGTCAACCAGCTGGGCAACTCGTTCCTGACCCTGCTGCGCCACCCGGACCAACTCGCGTTGCTGCGCTCGTCGCCGGATCTGATCGGACCGGCGGTCGAGGAACTACTGCGCTACAGCCGGCTTTTTCCCTCCGCTGAGGTCCGGGTCACGACCGAGCCCGTCGAACTGGAGGGCGTCCAGGTGGGAGCGGGCGAACCGGTGTTGCCGGTCATCGTCGCGGCCAACCGCGACCCCGGTGTGTACCCGGATCCCGGCCGCTTCGACATCACGCGCGAAGGACCGGCAGCGCAGGTCGCCTTCGGGCACGGGCCGCACTTCTGCCTCGGCGCGCAGTTGGCCCGCCGGGAGATGCGGGTGGCGATCGGGTCCGTGGTGAAGCGGCATCCGGGACTGCGCCTCGCCGTTGACGAGTCCGAGCTCGCCTACGTGCCGGAACTGGTCTTCCGGGGCCTGCGGGAGTTGCCGGTCACCTGGTGATCCGTGGGCTGGAACCGGTGCCCGCGTCGGCGGGCGGGGTGAACCTGAACCCGGCCCCTGAGATCGCTGCTTGAGTGTGGACACCGTGGCCTGGTCACGCGAACGGACAAGCTCCCGATCGCCCGCCAGGCCACGCTCCACCTCGCCGGCATCCTCTTCCGGACCCGGTATCGGCCCTTGCGACCCCTGAGCCCCGCCCGGTTCCGGGCCGTCAATCCCGGTCGACCTCGGCTCGCAGGGCGTTGTAGTCGGCGAAGGCCGACTCGACCTCGTCGCGGGTCAGGCCGTAGCGGGACAGGTCGTAGCTGTGGGGGCGGCTGTTCTTGGGGCGGGCGGTGGCCTCGGGGAGCAGGGCGGCTTCGGCGTCGGTCCACTGGGCTCCGACGGACGCGTAGAGCTTCGGGGCGCCCGCGGCGGGATCGGACCCGAGCCAGGAGTACGGAACGTCCACCAGCGCCTCCGGTGGGATGGCGGCACGGGCCGCCATCCCCCGGGCCACGTAACCGCGCAGCAAATCGAGCCAGGTGGCGCCGATGCCGTGCTTGTCGACGGGGCGGAGGTGGACGCTCATGCTCTGCTCGACCAGGCTGCAGAACGACGCCACCACGGCGGCCGGGTCGCGGTGGGTCCACACGATGGTGGCGTCGGGGAAGACGGTGCGCAGCGCGTCGAGGTTGTCGATGTGCCAGGGGGACTTCAGCACCCAGCGACGGCGGGGGCGGCCGTACTGGAGCACTTGGTAGAACTGCTTGAGGTAGCGGTAGTCGGAGACGAAGTCCCGCTGGTAGTGCCGAGCCTGGTACGCGGGGATGCGGGAGTGGGACACCGGCACCTGGGTGAACGGAATCGCCTGGGTGCACTCCTCGGGCCCGTCGGCGATCACGGGGTGGATGTCGCGGAAGCCGGGGGCGAACAGGTTGGCTCCCTTGACCATCCGGCGGGTGGCGGTGATGACCTTCTCCCGCTCCTTGGGTGAGGTGTGCAGGTCGGGGGTGAGCAGTTCCCACAGCAGGGGGCTTCGGTGCGTCTGCGAGAGGGAGAGCACCCGGTGGGTGAGTGTGGTGGCGGTGCGGGGCAGGCCGGTCACGAACACCGGCTTCTCGATGGGCTCCTGCTCGATCGCGGGATGCTCGGCGATCAGCCGGCTGATCCGTGCCCGGTTGGTGAGGTGCCTGCCGACGTAGCTCTGCGCCGAATGCCAGCCGACGGGGGTGAGGTCCGGGTCCTGGGCCCAGTGGCGCAGCAGGAACCGTAGGTCGTCGACGAACTGCTGGTCTCCGTCCGCCTGCCCGGACTGGGCGATGAGCCGTTCGAAGGCCCGGTCCGGGGTGCGGCGCGAACCGGACTGCGGCAGGAGCAGCAGGTTGGCCAGGGAGAGGGCGAGCGGTGTCGAAGGCACGAGGGGGATTCCTTTCGAGGGTGGATGCGTGGGGCGGCGGGCGGATGCGCCGGAAACCGGATCCTGTTTCCGGCCGGAGGTGTCGATGGCAGACCACCGGCCCGAGCGCATCCGCACGCGTGCGCACGCATTCCGCCGCAGCGGATCCGCTCGGGCCGGGGCAGGGCGGGCCGGGTGGACCGCTACCGCACCAGCAGCTTCTCCAGCACGTCCGCCGCCGTCGCCGCACCGCCGCCGGCGCGCACGGTACGGCTCATGGCCGCCATCTGCGGGCGGTAGGACTCGACGTCGGACACCGCGTCGCGCAGTGCCCGCACGGTCGGCTCGGCCAGCGCCTTGCCGACCCGCAGTTCCTCCGCCCGCCGGGCGACCACCCGCTGTTCCGGGATCTGCGGCACCGCTACGAACGGCACCCCGTGGTACAGCGACTCCATGACCGAGTTCATCCCGGCGTGGCTCAGGAACACCTTCGCGTGCCGCAGCACCGCCACCTGCGGCACCCGTGCGTGCACCTCGAAGTTCGCCGGAATGGGTCCCAGTGAATCCGGGTCCAGTTCGCCCACCGCCATGACCACCTGCCAGGCGCTGTCCCCGAACGCCTCGATGCACGTCCGGTAGAACTCCGGCCGGTCGTTGAAGACCGTGCCCAGCGAGATCAGCAGCACCGGCGCGTCCGACCGGGGGCTCCACTCCTGGGCGACCTGCCGGCTGCTCAACGACGGCCCGACGAAATGGAACCGTTCGTCGAAGGTCTCACCGGACAGCTGGAACTCCTGGGGGATGAACACCACGCTCGTCGGGGCGACATAGCCGAACATCAGATTGGGGTCGGCCAGGAACTTGTGCCCCTGCGCGAACTTCCCCATGTCCTGGATGGCCGCCACCAGCCGAGGGTGCGTGTGGTCGAACGTGGGCGGCAGGTAGACCTGTGTCGCCGAGAACGACTCGTTCTCGGCGAAGGTCGGCACCAGGGAGATCTCCTGCACCCCGAGCAGGTTCGCCAGCATCCTTCCGGTGAACGTCACGGAGTCGTAGGCCACCGCGTCCGGCCGATCCGCCATGAAGTGTTCCGACAGGACAGGAAACGAGGCACGGGCGTCGTCGAGGTAGTGCTCCAGCGTCACAGCGAGCTGGTCCGCGGTGAAGTCGCCGCGCGAGGCCATGTCCGACGGCAGCTGGGAGGGCAGGAGCACCGGCGAGGCCCCGGCGGCCACCGGGCCGTCCATGGTGGCCGGTCCCGTCGCGTAGCTGACCCGGTGACCCCGCCGGACGAGCTCTTCCACCAGCGGTAGCGTCGGGTTGACATGACCGGACGCGGGCGCGCTCACGAAGGCGAAGTGGCTCATCGGCTCTCCTGGAGAATGACCGGCAGAGTCTTGTGCCCGTTGGTGAAGAAGGAGCCCAGCGGCTCGAGCTCGGACGACGGCACGGCCATCCGTAGCCCCGGGAAGCGGGAGAACAGTGCCGACAGCGCCGTCATGGCCTCCATTTTCGCCAGCGGGCTGCCGATGCAGAAGTGCACCCCGTGCCCGAAGGTGAGGTGGTCCTGCCGCGATGACCGGGTGACGCTGAACTCCTCGGCGTCGGTTCCGTGCTGCGAGGGGTCGCGGCCGGCCGCGCCGAACGACAGCAGGATCGCTTGGCCCTTGCGGATCTCGACGCCGTCGGCGGAGATGTCCTCGACGGCGTACCGCAGCGGGAGGTTGGGAACCGGGGCCTGCCAGCGCAGGGTCTCGTCCACCACGTCCTCCCACGAGCTCGTCCCGGCGACGACCAGGTCGAGCTGTGCCGGGTGGGTGGCCAGCGCGTGGATGGCGTGGTCGAGCAGGTTGACCGTCGTCTCGAAGCCCGCGGAGATGGTGAGCAGCAGGGTGTCCAGCAGTTCCCGTTCCGACAGCCGGGTGCCGTCCTCCTCGTGTGCCGTGATCAGGTCGCTGGTCAGGTCGTCGCCGGGGTTCTCCCGTTTGGCGGCGACGAGTTCCTTGAGCATCAGGTACAACTCGCCGGACGCTGCCTGCACGCCGGCCGGGTCGGCGTCGAGGCTGAACACCGCGTCCACCAGCCGCCGCAGGTCCTCGCCCATCGCCTGGGGCAACCCGAACAGGCCGCTGATCACCTGGATCGGCAGCGGATAGGCGAACCGCGCCCGCAGGTCGACGCTCTGGCCCGGTGGCACCGCGGCCAGGTCGTCGATCAGCCCGGCGGTGATCTCCTCGACGCGCGGCCGGATCGCCTCGATGCGGCGCGGGGTGAAGGCCTTGGCCACCAGGCTGCGCAGCCTGGTGTGGTCGCTTCCGTAGGCGGTGAACATGTTCTGCATCGCCACCCACATGATCAACGGCCAGTCCGGGGGGATGTCGCCGTCGCGCCACATGGGCCAGTGCCGGTTCGCGTCCTTGGAGACCCTCGGGTCGAGCAGCAGCTTCCTGGCCAGCTCATGCCCGGTCACGGCCCAGGCGTGCACACCGCCGGGCAGCTCGACCTCGGTGGCCGCGCCACGTTCGCGCAAGCTCCCGGCCTCGCCGAAGATGTCACCGCCCGACGGGTCGATGACATACGGTGCGCGGCGTGCGCTCCTCGCGCGCACCGGCTCGGCGAGGGTCGTCGTGGTGCGCGGCTTGGGCTGTTCTGTGACCTCCAGCAGGCTCGCGGTGAACCGGGAGCCCATGCCCAGGCCGATGGCCATGATCGTGTCGCCGGGCCGCAGGCTCTCGTCGTGCAGCAGGTGGTCCACCCCGAGCAACTGGTCGCACGGCCCGACGTGGCCGAGTTCGCGCAGCAGCGGCCAGGTGGTACGGCTCAGGTCGATGCCGAGTGGCTCCAGCACGACGACCTGGAGCTGGGTGAGCCCCAGCCCCGTCACGACGAACCGGGTGATGTCGGCGATATTGACGCCGGCCTCCTTCGCGGCCTGTTCGACCGCGGTGACCAGCGCCTCGCTCATCAGCGTCAGGTAGGGCGCGAGTCCGGTGACCTCGATGGGCGTGCGGTTGCGGTGGCCCTTCGGGTCGGGGATCGTCGGCGTGGCGAGGACTTCCATCTGGGTCGCGGAGCTGTTGGCGGTGGCGACCAGCCGGGCCCGGCCGCCCTCGCGGTTGAGCACCGCCGAGACCGCGCCGTCGGCCAGGAAGATGCCGATGGTGGGCTGCCATCGTTCCCATCGGGGCGGCAGGAACCGGGAGGTGGCGGTGACCAGGGTCGCGGACGCGGACGGGTCGGCCACCAGATGCGCGGCGGCGGACTGGAGTGCGGCGGAGCCGCCGTTGCTGGTCGCCTCGACCTCGTAGACCAGGGCGTGGCCGAGGCCGAGGACACGCTGGAGGTGGCAGGAGGGCGCCATGTGGTCCTGGGTGTTCATCTGGGCGTAGGCGGCCATCGAGATGTCCGCGCCGCTCAGGCCGGACTCCCGTAGCGCCTCGATCGCCGCGCGCACCGCCATCGCGTGCTCGGTGACGTCATCGGACTGGGTGAACGATGTGAAGTCCGACAGCGCGAGCAGCCGCCGCATGGTCTCGGTGTCCGGCACGACATCCGTCGCGAGTGTGCGCGGCGGCAGGTATCGGCCCGTCCCCCCGATGTAGACGTCATCCCAGATCATGTGCGTTCCCTTCCCTGAGTTCTGACAGTCCGGTGCCGTACCCGCTGAAGTCGAGGAGCCAGGTGCTGACTGCCAGCGCCGTGGCGGCGGAGTGCTTCTCCATGACGGTGAAGTGGTCGCCCGAGACGGTGATCATGTCCTGGGCGGTGGTGGACAGCCGGGGCCACGCGCGTTTCCCGGTGCCCACCAGCAGCACCGGCGCGGTGACGGGCTCGGGCGCGCCGGCGAGATCGAGGTAGCGGCCCATCGCCAGCAGCCGGTCGTCGTCGACCGGATGGACCTGGTGCTCGGCGTCGAGCATTCCGGTGAGTACGCCCGGCAGGTCCTCGGGAAAGCCGTCGATCAGCACCACGGCGGCCGGGCGGACCCCCTGCCGCTCAAGCTCCTTCGCGGTCGCCAGTGCCAGCCACGCGCCGACCGAACGGCCGACCAGCACGGGATTGCCGACGGTCGATGCGGCCCTTGCGAGCGCGTCGACCACGACGTCGGCGTTCTCCGGCAGCGGATCGCCGGCGAACCCGGGAAGCGTGAGGGCCGTGACGTCGCGGGTGGCCTCCAGGGCGGCGGCGAACCGGCCGTACTCCTCGATCCCGCCGGACGCCAGTGCGGAGGGCAGGCAGACCAGTGACGGCTGGAGGAAACCGGCGCCCAGCTTGACCGCCTCGGCCTTGGGCCCCTCGGTGGCCGGGCTCAACCGGGACGCGGTGGCCAGCAGTTCCAGACCGTCCTGCGCCCGGCCGACGGCGACGGCCTTGCGCAGCAGAGCCTCCATCGGCCCGGCGATCCGGTTCTCCGGCGCGCACAGCTGCCCGTACAGGTGGTTGGCCAGTTGCGCGGGGGTCGGGAAGTCGAACACCACGGTCGCCGCGAGCTCGAGACCGGTGGCCACGTTGAGCCGGTTCCGCAGCTCGATGGCGGTCAGCGAGTCGACGCCGTGGTCACGGAACGCCTGTTGCGGGTCCTCGATGCCGCCGGTGGTCAGGCCGAGGATGTTCGTGCTGTGCGTGGTGATCAGGTCGAGCAGCAGGGCGCGTTGTTCGGGTTCTGGCAGCGAGTCGAGCCTGCCGACCAGGTCCTTGGGGTCGGTCACCGCCTTTGCCGTACGCCGCGGCCTGACGAGTCCGCGCAGCAGCGCGGGCGGGGTGCCCATGGACGTGAGGTCGATGTGGACCGGCACCAGCGTCGGCCGGCCACCGGCCAGGGCGGAGTCGAACAGGTCGAGGGCTGTCTCGGTGGCCAGCGGCAGCATCCCGGTACTGGCCAGCCGGTGGTGGTCGGTCTCGGTCATGTTCCCGGTGATGCCGCTGGGCTGCGCCCAGTAGCCCCAGGCCAGTGAGGTGGCCGGCAGGTCGTGTGCGTGCCGGTGCTCGGCCAGCGCGTCAAGGAACGCGTTGGCGGCGGCGTAGTTGGCCTGCCCCGGGCCGCCGAACACTCCGGAGGCAGAAGAGAAGAGCACGAAGGCCCGCAGGTCCATGTCCTTCGTGAGCTCGTGCAGGTGCCATGCCGCGTCGACCTTGGGACGCAGCACCCTCTCGATCTTCTCGGGTGTCAGCGACCCCACGACGGCATCGTCGATCACCCCCGCGGCGTGCACGACGACCCGCAGGTCGGGGAGGGTGCCGACGAGGTCGCTCAGGGCCTGGCGGTCGCCGACGTCGCATGCGGCGACGGTGAGGTCGACGCCCAGTTCCTCCCGGAGTCCTGGCGGCTCGACGCCGCTCCGGCTGACCAGGACCACGTGCCGTGCGGCGTGCCGGGTGACCAGGTGCCGGGCGAGCAGTACGCCGAGGGTACCGGTGCCCCCGGTGATCAGCACCGTGCCGTCCACGGGTTCGGCCGGGCGGCCCACGGCCTGCTTCACCAGCCTCGGCACGAGGACGGTCCCGCCGCGCAGGGCGATCTCGGGCTCGTCGCTGCTCACCGCGGCGCGCACCGCGGCGGGGATCGCCGCCCGTGACGCGGGCGTCCCGTCGAGCCCGACCGTGAGGATCCGCCCGGGGTTCTCGGTGTGCGCGCTGCGCAGGAAGCCCCGGGCGGCGGCCGAGGCCAGGTCACTGCCGGTGAGCACCACCAGCCGGGCCGGTGTGCCGCTCGACAGGAACTCCTGGACGGTGCCGAGCAGTTCCCTGGTCACCGCGTGGGCGGCCGCGACGGGGTCCCCTTCGCCCGTGACCTCGTGGAGAACCGTCTCGACGTCCGGACTCTCCGGTGCCGCCATCGGGGTCCAGTCGACGGCGAACAGTGTGTTCGGGTGGCGCTTCGTGGCGAGGCCGGCCAGTTCGACGGGCCGCAGCACGATCTCGTCGATGGTCGCGACCGGGGTGCCGGCGGTGTCGGCGAGTCGCACCGAGTACGTCTCGGGCCCGGTCGGGCGCAGCACCACACGGAGCGTGTCGCCCGCACCTGCCGACCCGGCGATCGACACGCCGGAGAACGAGAAGGGCAGCCGCGCCAGGCTCTCGCCCGGGTCGCCGACCTCGGCCGTGATGCCGGTGAGCAGGGTGAGGGGTTGCAGGCTTGCGTCCAGCAACGCGGGGTGAAGGCGGTAGCCGGTCGGTCCCGCGGTGTCCACCGGCAGCCTGACCTCGGCATGCAGGTCCTCACCATGCCGCCAGAGTCCGGTGAGTCCCTGGAATGTCGGCCCGTAGTCGTAGCCGGCGTCGGCGAGCCGGTCGTAAAGCGTGCCGATGTCGATGGGTGCGGCCTCGGTGGGCCTGGGTTCTGGCGGGTCGGCCTGGGCCGTGACGGGGCTCAGGGTGCCGGTCGCGTGGCGGGTGAAGTCGTCGGGTTCGGCGGAGGCACGGGAGTGCACGGTGACGGGTCGGTGTCCGGTGCCGTCGAGGGCGCCCACGGTGACCTGGATGTGCACGCTGTCGCCGGCGGGCAGCACGAGCGGCGCTTCGAGGACGAGCTCGGTCAGTACCTCGGCGGCCACGTGTTCGCCGGCCTGGACGGCCAGTTCCAGGAAGGCCGTGGCGGGCAGCAGGGCGGAGCCGTACACGGTGTGCTCGTCCAGCCACGGATGGACCGACCCGGAGAGTTTCCCGGTCAGCACCACGCCCTGCCCGTCGGGGAGTTTCACCACGGACGGGAGCAGCGGGTGGTCGGAGGTGTCCGGGCCGTTGGTGGGGGTGGGCGGTTGGAGCCAGTACGACTCGTGCTGGAAGGCATACGTCGGCAGATCCACCCCCACCGGCGCCGGCGGCATCGACAGCCGCCACGACGCACCCCCCGCCCACAACCGTCCCAACGCAGCCAACAACCGCTCCGGCTCGTCATGACCACGCCGCATCAACCCGTACGACACCAACGACGGATGCGGACCCACCTCAACCCACTCCGTAACCCCCGCGCCCTTCAACCACTCCACCGCATCCGCGAAACGCACCGTCTCCCGCACCTGCCGCACCCAATACAACGGATCACCCATATCCACCGGCTCACCCGCCACCGTCGACACCACCGGAATCGCCGGAACCCCAAACGACAACCCCCGCACCACCTGCTCGAACTCCCCCAACATCGGATTCATACGCGCCGAATGAAACGCATGACTTACCGACAACCGCCGCACCCGCCGACCCCGACCCCGCCACACTTCACCAAACGCCACCACCGCATCCACCTCACCTGATACCACCACAGACGACGGCCCATTCACCGCCGCCACCTCCACCCCCACCGGCAATGACTCCACCACTTCCTCTTCCGTCGCCTCCACCGACACCATCCCCCCACCACCTGCCAACTCCTGCATCAACCGACCCCGCGCCTCCACCAACACACACGCATCCTCCAACGACAAAACCCCCGCCACATGCGCAGCAGCCACCTCACCCACCGAATGCCCCACCACAAAATCCGGACTCACACCCAACGACTCCACCAACCGAAACAACGCCACCTCCAACGCAAACACACCCCACTGCGTAAACAACGTCTGGTCCAACACACCCCCCGCATCCTCAAACAACACCTCACGCGACAAACCCAACAACCCACACACCTCATCCAACACCCGCGCGAACACCGGAAACACCCCATACAAACCCCGACCCATCCCCACCCACTGCCCACCCTGACCAGAGAACACAAACGCTGTCTTTCCGGCGCCACGGGTGTTGCCGACCACCAGCCCGGGGTGTTCCTCCCCCCGCGCCAGGGCGGCCAACGCCGCCGGGTCGGTCACCACGGCCCGGTGGGAGAAGCTGGTTCGCGCCGCGAGTGCGGCGGCGATCCCTTCCGTGTCGGGGTTCGCGGCCAGGAACGTGTGCAGCCTGCGGGCCTGGGCTCGTAGCGCGTTGTCCGATGTGGCCGACAGCAGCCACGGCACCGGGGCGGTCGGAAGGGCGGCCGGAGACCCGGAGGTGGGCTCGGGCTCGACGGGATCAGGGGCGGGCGCCTCAAGGACGATGTGGGCGTTGGTGCCGCTGATTCCGAACGCCGAGACGCCCGCACGCCGCGGACGCCCCGACTCCGGCCACGGCCGCGCCTCCGACAACAACCGCACGTTGCCCGACGTCCAGTCGACGTGCGACGACGGCGCATCCACATGCAACGTCTGCGGCAGCACCCCATGCTGCATGGCCATGACCATCTTGATCACACCAGCCACACCCGCAGCCGCCTGCGTATGACCGATATTCGACTTCACCGAACCCAACCACAACGGCTCCGCCCGACCCTGACCGTACGTCGCCAGCAACGCCTGAGCCTCGATCGGATCACCCAACGTTGTCCCTGTGCCATGCGCCTCCACCGCATCCACATCCGACGGCTCAAGACCCGCATTCGCCAACGCCTTGAGAATCACCCGCTCCTGCGACGGACCATTCGGTGCCGTCAAACCATTCGACGCACCATCCTGATTGACCGCAGAACCCCGCACCACCGCCAACACCCGATGCCCAAGACGACGCGCATCAGACAACCGCTCCAACAACACCAAGCCCGCACCCTCACCCCAACTCGTCCCATCAGCACCCTCCGCGAACGACTTGGAACGTCCGTCGGCCGCCAATCCGCGCTGGCGGGAGAAGTCGATGAAACTCGCCGGAGTCACCATGATCGTCACGCCGCCGGCCAGCGCGAGCGAGCACTCGCCCGAGCGCAGCGCCTGGGCCGCCAGGTGCATCGCCACCAGCGACGACGAACACGCGGTGTCCACCGACACCGCAGGACCCTCCAACCCCAACAGGTAGGAGACCCGGCCGGACGTCACACTGGTCGCCGTGCCGGTGGCCAGGTAGCCCTCCGTGTCACGGGAGACCTGGTCGACCCCACCCGCGTATCCGGAGGTCCAGATGCCGGTGAACACACCGGTCTGGCTGCCGCGCAACGAGGTCGGATCGATACCGGCATGCTCGAACGTCTCCCACGCGGTTTCCAGCAACACCCGCTGCTGCGGATCCATCGCCAACGCCTCACGCGGCGAAATACCAAAGAACCCCGCATCGAACCCCCGCACATCACCCAGAAACCCACCCGACCGCGTATAGCTCGTCCCCGCCGAACCAGCAGGATCATAAAGACCACCCAAATCCCACCCCCGATCAGGCGGAAACTCCGAAATCGCATCCACCCCACCCGACACCACACCCCACAAATCAGCAGCCGACCCCACACCACCCGGAAAACGACACCCCAACCCCACGACCACCACCGGATCACCCGACACCCCAGCGGAAACCGGCGCAGGCGCCCGGCGTTCCTTGCCGAGCACCACCTCACGCAGATGCTCGGCCAGCCGAAGCGGGGTCGGGTGATCGAAGACCAGCGTCGCGGACAGCCGGGTTCCGACCGCCGTGGACAACCTGTTCCGCAGCTCGACAGCCGTCAGCGAGTCGAACCCCAGATCCCTGAACGCCCGGTCCGGGCCGATCTCGTCCACGCGGCCCAGCACCGCCGCGGCGTGGGTGCTGACCACTTCGAGCAGTGCCTCCCGCTGCCGGGCCTCGGGCAGCGATCCCAGCTCGCCCGCCAGACCGGTGCGCTTCATCGGTTTCCGCGCACGCACGAGCGACCGCAGCACCGGCCGGTCACCCAGCGCGGACACGTCCAGCTTGGCCGCGACCACCACGGGCTCCGCGGTGTCCAGACCGGCGTCGAACAGCCCGAGCCCGTACTCCGTCGTCATGGGCAGCACTCCGGCACGAGCGAGCCGCCCACGGTCCGCTTCGGTCAGACGGCCGGTCATGCCGCTGGACTCAGCCCAGTGACCCCAGGCCAGCGAGACGCCCGGCAGGCCCTCGGACCGTCGGTACGCGGCCAGGCCGTCGAGATACGCGTTCGCCGCCGCGTAGTTGGCCTGTCCTGCCGCGCCCAGCAGCCCGGCCACCGAGGAGAAGAGGACGAACGCCTTCAGATCGAGGCCCTCGGTGAGTTCGTGCAGGTGCCGTGCGGCCCGCGCCTTCGGCTCCCACACCGTCGCGAGGCGTTCGGGCGTCAGGGACTCGACCAAGCCGTCGTCCAGTGCCCCGGCGGCGTGCACGACCACCGTCAACGGGTGCTCCGCCGGGATCGAGGCCAGCACGTCCGCCAGCGCCGCACGGTCGGTCACGTCGCAGGTGGCAGCCGTCACCTCGGCACCGAGCCGGGCGAGGTCGTCCAGCAGGTCCTGCGAGGCCGGGCCTCGACTGACCAACAGCAGGTGCCGGACGCCGCGCGTGGCGACCAGGTGCCGTGCGACGTGACCGCCCAGCGTCCCGGTACCCCCGGTGATCAGGACGGTGCCGGCCGGGTCCAAGTCGGCCGGTACGGTCAGGACGATCTTGCCGATGTGCTCAGCCCGGCTCATGTACCGCAGCGCGTTCCGCGCCTGGCGCACGTCCCATGTGGTGATCGGTGGCCGGCGCAGCTCGCCGGCGGTGTACAGCCGGACCACCTCGGCCAGGATCTCCCCCAGCCGCTGTGGGCCCGCGTCGGCCAGGTCGAACGCCCGCACACCGGGCCGGACGTCCGCCTTGCCCATCTCGACGAACCGCCCGCCCGGCGCGAGCAGCCGCAGTGTCGCGTCCAGGATCTCGCCGGACAGCGAGTTCAGCACCACGTCGAACGGCCCGAACCGGTCGGCGAACTCCACGGTCCTGGATGATGCGATCCGGTCGTCGGTCAGCCCCAGGTCCCGCAGCGCGTCCCACTTTCCGGGGCTCGCGGTCGCGAACACCTCGGCGCCCCACAGCCGGGCGAGCTGGATCGCCGCCATGCCGACGCCGCCGGCACCGGCGTGGATCAGCACCCGGTCGCCGGACTTCAGCTCGCCCAGGTCCCGGAGGCCGTACCACGCGGTCAGGTACGCGATCGGTACGGCGGCGGCCTGGGTGAACGTCCACTCGTCGGGAATCCTCGCCAGCGCCCGGTGGTCGGCGACGGCCACCCGGCCGAACGCGCCGGGCAGCAGCCCCATGACCCGGTCGCCCACCCGTAGCCCGGCGACCTCGGCCCCGACCTCGGTCACGATCCCCGAGCCCTCGCTGCCGAGCAGCACCGGATCCGGATACACGCCCAGGGCGATCAGTACGTCTCGGAAGTTCAGGCCCGACGCCCGGACCGCGACGCGCACCTCATGCGGCCGCAGCGGGGCGTCCTCGTAGGGCAGGAAGGCGAGGTCGTCCAGGCTGCCGGTGCCCGACTGGGTCAGCCGTCCCTCGAACGGCTCCGGGGGCGTGGCGCGCACGAGCCGGGGGACGTGGACGACGCCGCGTCGAACGGCTACCTGGTCCTCGTCGCCGGCTGGCAGGGCTTCTGGCAGCTGGTCAGCATCCACCAGCACGAATCGGCCGGGGTGCTCGGACTGGGCGGACCGGACCAGGCCCCACACGGCCGAGGCCTCCGGATCCGCGACCCGGTCGCCGGGGACGGCGGCGACCGCGCCCCGGGTGTGCACCACGAGCCGTTCTCGCCCTGAGGCGAGGACGTCCTGTACGGCCGCCAGCGCCTCGGCCACCGAGCCGGGCGAGACCACGTCGCCGAGCGCGCCTCCACCGGTGGTTTCATCGGTGCTTTCACCGGTGGGCAGCGCAATCCAGTCGAGCGCGTACTGCGGGCCGCGCTCGGCCATGGGCCGGGTGGTCAGAGCCTCGATGGTCGCGACCGGCGCGCCGGACTCGTCCGCGACGGTGACGGCGTACGTGCCGGGGAGCACGCTCGACAGCCGTACGCGTGCGGTGCTGACTCCCGTCCGGTGAACGGCGATCCCGCCCAGCGAGAAGGGCAGCCGCACTTCTCCGTGCGTGCCGGCCAGCAGCGCCAGCGGCTGCAGGGCCGCGTCCAGCAGAGCCGGGTGCACCGTGAACCGCGCCGCGTCCGCCACGGCGACCTCGGCGAACACCTCGCTGCCGCGTCGCCACACCGCCTGGACGGCCTGGAACGCCGGCCCGTACTCGTAGCCGGCCGCGGCGAGTGTGTCGTAGAGCCCGGTGACGGGTTCGGCACCGGTGGGCGGCCACTGCGACAGGGCCTCTCCCACCGCTGGGCTCCCGCCCACCGTGCCGGTGGCATGCTGCACCCATCCGTCCGCGCGAGACCGGACCTCGACGCTGCGGCGGCCCGACTCGTCCGGCCCGCCCACCACGACCTGCACGTCCACCGCGCCGTCCGCGGGCAGCGCCAACGGCGCCTGAAGAACCAGTTCCTCCACCGCCGCACCGGCCGCGTGCACCACCAGTTCCACGAACGCCGTCGCGGGCAGCAGCACCGTCCCCAGCACGGCATGGTCGGCCAGCCACGGGTGGGTGGCCAGCGAGATCCGACCGGTCAGCACCCTCTGCTCACCCACCTCGACGCAGGCGCCGAGCAGCGGGTGGTCCACCGCGTCAAGTCCGGCCGCGGACACGTCCCCCGCACCGCCGAGCAGCCAGAACCGCTCCCGCTGGAAGGGGTAGGTGGGCAACACGACCGGCGATTCCGCCGGCAGCGGCCACCGCACGGGTACGCCCCGGACGAACAGCCGAGCCGCGGCAGCCAGGAACTCCGCCGGCGTGCCGTGGTCCCGGCGCAACGTCCCGGTCGTCACGCCCGCGTCGTGCTCCTCCAGCGCGGGCGTCAACACCGGATGCGGACTGATCTCCACGAACACGTCGTGGCCGGCCTCGGTCAGCTGGGCGGTGGCCAGGTCGAACCGCACGGGTTCGCGCAAGTTGCGGTACCAGTAGTCCGCGTCAAAGCAGGCGGTGTCGATCGGCTCACCGGTCACCGTGGAATAGAACGGAATGGTGCCGGTCTTCGGCGCGATTCCCGCCAGATCGGCGAGCAACTGCCCGCGGATGGCCTCGACCTGGGCGGAGTGCGCCGCGTAGTCGACCGGCAGACGGCGCGCCCTGACACCCTCGGCCTCACACACCGCCAGCAGTTCGTCCAACGCGTCCGGATCACCCGACACGACCACCGCATCAGGCGAATTCACCACCGCGACCGTCAGACGCCCACCCCAAGACGACAGACGCTCGGTAGCCCGCTCGACCGACAATCCCACCGAGACCATGCCGCCCTGCCCGGCCAACGCCACCAGAGCCCTGCTGCGCAACGCCACCACCTTGGCGGCATCCTCCAACGACAACGCCCCAGCGAGATAGGCCGCAGCGATCTCACCCTGCGAATGCCCCACCACCGCATCCGGCACCACCCCATGAGCCCGCCACACCTCCGCCAACCCCACCATCACCGCAAACAGAGCAGGCTGCACCACATCAACCCGATCCAACGAACCACCAGCCAGCACCTCGGCCAACGACCAATCCACGTACGGTTCCAACGCCACCCCACACGCATCGACAGCACCACGAAAGACCTCGGACTCGGCGTACAGGTCACGCCCCATCCCGACCCACTGCGCCCCCTGACCAGGAAAGACGAACACCGTCCCACCCAACGGCCCCGCCGTCCCCGTGACCAAGCCTGCCGCCGCACCCCCCATAGCCAAGGCGTCAAGCCCCGCCACATCACCCACCACCACCGCACGATGATCGAACAGCGCACGCCCAGCCAGCGCAGCACCGATCGCCGCCGGAGCCACCTCGGGATGCTCCGAAACGAACGCCCGCAACCGACCCGCCTGCGCACGCAACGCCACATCCGACTTCGCAGACAACAGCCACAAGACAACGTCTTCCGCAAGACCCCCGGAAGACCGCACAGCAGCGGAATCCACCTCTACAGACTGCTCAATGACCACATGCGCATTGGTCCCGCTGATACCGAAAGCAGAGACACCAGCACGACGCGGATGCCCGTTCTCCGGCCAGGCGACGGGCTCGGTGAGAAGCCGGATACTCCCGGTGTCCCATGCGACGTGCGGGGTCGGTTCCTCGACGTGCAGGGTCCGGGGCAACTCACCGTGCTGCATGGCCATGACCATCTTGATCACACCAGCCACACCCGCCGCCGCCTGCGTATGACCGATGTTCGACTTCACCGACCCCAACCACAACGGCTCCGCACGACCCTGCCCGTACGTCGCCAGCAACGCCTGCGCCTCGATCGGATCACCCAACGTCGTACCGGTGCCGTGCGCCTCCACCGCATCCACATCCGACGGCTCAAGGCCCGCATTCGCCAACGCCTGTGCGATCACCCGCTCCTGTGAGGGGCCGTTCGGCGCGCCGAGTCCGTTGGACGTGCCGTCCTGGTTGACCGCGGAACCCCGCACCACCGCCAGCACCCGATGCCCGTGGCGACGTGCGTCGGACAGCCGCTCCAACAACACCAGGCCAGCGCCCTCGCCCCAACTCGTACCGTCGGCCGACGCGGAGAACGGCTTGCACCGGCCGTCAACAGCCAGGCCGCGCTGGCGGGAGAACTCGGTGAAGCCCATCGGGGTGGCCATCACGGTGACGCCGCCGGCCAGGGCGAGCGTGCACTCTCCCGAGCGGAGCGCCTGCGCGGCCAGGTGTATGGCCACCAGCGACGAGGAGCACGCGGTGTCCAGGGAGACCGCCGCGCCCTCCAGCCCCAGCAGGTAGGCGACCCGGCCGGAGGTCACGCTGGTCGCGGCGCCCGTACCGAGGTAGCCCTCGACGGTGGATGGTGCCTGGTCGCCGTAGCCGGAGGACCAGATGCCGGTGAACACCCCCGTCTGGCTTCCCCGCAACGACAGCGGATCGACACCGGCATGCTCGAACGTCTCCCACGCCGTCTCCAACAACACTCGCTGCTGCGGATCCATCGCCAACGCCTCACGCGGCGAAATACCAAAGAAATCGGCATCGAACCCCGCGGCATCAGCGAGAAACCCACCCGACCGCGTATACGACGTCCCCGGATGATCAGCATCCGGATGAAACAACCCCCCGACATCCCACCCACGATCAACCGGAAACTCCGAAATCGCGTCAACCCCACCCGACACCAACCGCCACAAGTCATCCGGCGACCCCACACCACCCGGCAACCGGCACCCCATACCAACGATCACCACCGGATCATCACCAGCCACCACAGCCGGCACAGCAGCGACGACCTCCCGACGCACACCGAGGAATTCGCCCAGCAGGTACTCGGCGAGGCGCTGCGGGGTCGGGTGGTCGAAGACGAGCGTCGCGGGCAGCCGCAGGCCGGTGGCACCGGCGAGACGGTTGCGCAGCTCCACTGCTGTCAGCGAGTCGAACCCCAGGTCCTTGAACGGCTGCTGCTCCCGTACGGCGCCCGCCTCGTGGTGACCGAGCACGGTCGCCGTGCTGGCCGTCACCAGGTCGAGTACCAGCGGCAACCGCTCCGGCTCCGCCAGCGATCGCAGCCGGTCGGCCAGGGCGCGCTGTCGCATCGGACGGCGTGCCGCCCTGCGTGAGACCAGGCCCTTCAGGGCCGCCGGCACCGCCGGGGCGCCCGCCAGCGCGGGCAGGTTGAGGTGCACAGGAGCCAGCACGGCCCGGTCGGTGGCCAGGGCGGTGTCGAACAGCGACAGCGCGTGGTCGGTGGCGAGCGGTACGACCCCGGCACGCGTCAGCCGGTCCTGGTCGGCGTCGGTCAGGTGTCCGGTCATACCGCTCGGCTCGGCCCAGTAGCCCCATGCCACCGAGTTCGCCGGCAGCCCGAGGCCGCGCCGGTGCGTGGCAAGAGCGTCGAGGAACGTGTTGGCCGCCCCGTAGTTCGCCTGCCCCGCGCTGCCCAGCAGCCCGGCCACCGAGGAGAAGAGGACGAACGCCCGCAGGTCGTGGGTCAGCTCGTGGAGGTTCCATGCCGCACGTACCTTGGGCTCGGACACCTGCCGCAGGTGTTCCGGGGTCAGCTCGGTGACCACGGCGTCGTCCAGCACTCCGGCCGCATGCACCACCGCGGTCAGCGGGTGGTCGGCCGGAACGGACGCCAGGAGCCGGGCCAGGGAGTCCCGGTCGGCCACGTCGCACCTGGCCACCGTGACGTCGGCGCCCAGCCGGGTCAGCTCGTCGCGAAGCTCCTCCCCGCCGCCGCTCCGGCTCACCAGCAGCAACCGCCGGACGCCGTGGTCGCGCACGAGGTGCCGGGCCACCAGGCCGCCGAGCACGCCGGTGCCGCCGGTGATCAGCACGGTTCCGTCGAGCTGGGACGGCATCGACAGGACGATCTTGCCGATGTGGTGGGCCTTGCTCATGTGCCGGAACACGTCGACCGCGTCCCGGACCCCGCGCACGTCGATCGGCAGCGGAGTGAACGACCCGTCCGCGAAGGAACGCAGGACCAGGTCCAGGATCTCGCCGAGCCGTTGTGGCCCCGCATCGGCGATGTCGAATGCCCGGTAGACGATGTCGGGGTGGTCGTCGGGGTCACGGACATCGGTCTTGCCCATCTCCACGAACCGGCCGCCTGGCTTGAGCAGCCGCAGGGACGCGTCGACGAATTCGCCGGACAGCGAGTCCAGCACCACGTCCACGGGCGGGAACCTCTGCTCGAACTCCAGGGTGCGCGACGACGCGATGTGGTCGTCCGTCAGGCCCCAGGCCCGCAACGTGTCCCACTTCGCCGGGCTCGCGGTGGCGAACACCTCCGCCCCGAGCCGTCGGGCCAGTTGGATGGCCGCCAACCCGACGCCACCGGTGCCGGCGTGGATGAGGACCCGGTCCCCCGGCCCGGTCCGGCCGAGGTCGACCAGTCCGTACCAGGCGGTCAGGAACACCACCGGCACCGAAGCGGCCCTGGCGAACGACCAGTCGTCGGGAATCCCGGCGAGCAACCGGTGGTCGGCCACGGCGACCGGGCCGAAGGCGCCGGGCACCAGGCCCATCACCCGATCGCCGGCCCTGAACCCGGTCTCCGGGCCGGCCTCCAGTACGACGCCGGCGCCCTCGCCGCCCATCAGCGCTTCGCCCGGGTAGACGTTCAGCGCGATCAGCACGTCCCGGAAGTTCAACCCGGCCGCACGCATGGCGATCCGGACCTGTCCTGGCCCCAGCGGTTCCGCCAGTTCCGGCCGGGCCACCAGCGCCAGGTCGTCGATGCTGCCGGTGCCGGTGTCCTCCAGCCGCCACGGATCGGCCGGCGGGGTGAGGCCCGCCGGGACGCGGACCAGGCGCGGCGCGTACCGCACCCCCCTGCGTACCGCCAGCTCCGGTTCGTCCGGCCCGGTGACCATGCCGGGGTCCCAGGTGTCGTCGGCGTCCACCAGGACGAACCGGTCGGGGTGTTCCGCCTGCGCACCGCGCACCAAGCCCCAGACCATCGAATGGTGGAGGTCGACCACGTCCCCGGGGACGGCGGCGACAGCACCCCGGGTGACGATCACCAGCCGTTCCCGGTGGTCCGCGAGATGGTCCTGGATCGCGGCGAGCACGTGCTGTGCGCTCTCGTACGCCGCGTCAACGGCGGCTGTCCGCGGCACGGGCACCTGGTACACGACCGCGTCCGACGTGTCGCCGTCGGAATGCGACGTGTCGCCGTCGGAAGAGGAATCGAGCGGGACCCAGTCGAGCGCGTACATGCTGTCCGGGTTCGCGGTGGCCTCACGAACGGTCAGCGACGTGATCATCGCCACCGGAGTGCCGTCGGGCTCGGCCATGGCAACGGTGTAGGTGTCCGGGCCGGTGGCGGACAGGCGTACCCGGAGCGTGCGGCTCGCCGTGGGCCGCAGCACCACGCCGGCGAAGGCGAAGGGCAGGCCGGCTCGTTCGGTGAGGAACGCCATGGGGTGCAGTGCGGCGTCGAGCAGCGCGGGGTGCAGCGTGAACCGCTCCTCGCCCGGCACCTCCACCTCGGCGTAGACGGTGTCGCCCACCCGCCGCGCCGCGGTGACACCTTGGAACGCCGGCCCGTACTCGTAACCGCGCATCGAGAACGAGTCGTAGAGCCCGTCGACATCGACGTCCTCGCCACCCTGCGGCCAGTCCCAGGCGCTCAGCGCCGGCTCGTCGCCCAGGGTGCCGGTGGCGTGCCGCACCCACGCGTCGCCGTCGCGCGAGTACACCGTGACCGGACGCCGGCCGTCCTCTTCCGCCTCTTCCGGTCCCACCACGACCTGGAGGTGAATCGGGGTGTCGTGAAGGGTGAGTGGGGCTTCGAGTACGAGTTCCTCGACGGCGCGACCGAGCCGGCGGCCCGCGTGGGCCGCCATCTCCGCGAACGCGGTGCCTGGTAGGAGGACAGAGCCCTGCACGGCGTGGTCGGCCAGCCACGGATGCGTCGCGAGCGAGATCCGTCCGCTCAGCACCGCGCCGTCGGGAAGTTCCACGAAGGTGCCGAGCAGCGGGTGGTCGCCCGACGCGGTCGGGACGGGCCGCAGCCAGAACGGCTGGCGCTGGAAGGCGTAGGTCGGCACACCGATCGGTGGGGTGGCGTCGGGGAACGTCCATCGCACCGGGACGCCCCGGACGTGAAGGCGGCTCAGCGAGGTCAGGACATCGTCCTCCTCACGCCGCAGTGTGCCGGTGACGAAGGGGTTCGAGCCATGCTGATGACCGGTCTCCTCGATCGCGGACACCAGGACCGGGTGCGGGCCGACCTCGACGAACACGTCGTGTTCCCGGTCGAGCAGCGCCCGGGTGGTGCGTTCGAGGAGTACCGGCTCACGGAGGTTGCGGTACCAGTAGTCGGCGTCGAGCCCGGCGGTGTCGATCAGCTCACCGGTCACCGTGGAATAGAACGGAATGGTGCCGGTCGTCGGCGTGATTCCCGCCAGGTCAGCGAGCAGTTGTTCGCGGATCGTCTCGACCTGGGCGGAGTGCGCCGCGTAGTCGACGAGGAGAGCGCGGGCCCGGATGCCGTCCCGGTCGCAGGCCGCCAACAGCTCGTCCAGGGCCTGCGGCTCACCGGACACCACGACGGCGGTGGCCGAGTTGACCACCGCGATGGTGATCTTCCCGCCCCAGACACCCAGGTAGTCGGCCGCCTGGTCGGCAGGCAACGCGACCGAGACCATGCCTCCCTGCCCGGCCAGCGCTACCAGAGCCCTGCTGCGTAAGGCCACCACCTTGGCGGCATCCTCCAACGACAGAGCACCAGCGAGATAGGCCGCCGCGATCTCCCCCTGCGAATGCCCCACCACCGCATCCGGCTCAACTCCATGAGCCCGCCACACCTCCGCCAACCCCACCATCACCGCAAACAGAGCAGGCTGCACCACATCAACCCGATCCAGCGAGCCGCCGGCCAGCACCTCGGTCAACGACCAATCCGTGTACGGCGCAAGCGCCACCGCACACCGATCAACAACCCCCCGAAACACCTCCGACGCCTCATACAGACCCCGCCCCATCCCCACCCACTGCCCACCCTGACCAGGAAAAACGAACACCGTCCCACCCACCGCACCCACCACACCGCTCACCACATCCGGCGCGTCCCGCCCTTCGGCCAACGCCGCCAGCCCCTCAGGCCCGACCACCACAGCCCGATGTTCGAAACGTGCCCGCCCCGCCAGCCCCCGGGCCATCCCACCCCAGGACACATCCGGGTGCTCACCGACGAACTCCCGCAACCTCCGTGCCTGCTCCCGCAACGCCGCATCCGACTTCGCCGACAACAACCACGGCGTCGACCCGGGCAAGGAGTCCGACGACGGCACCACCGGATCGGGAGCAGGGGCCTCGATGACGACATGCGCGTTGGTGCCGCTGATGCCGAACGCCGAGACACCCGCGCGCCGCGGACGCCCGCTCTCCGGCCACGACCGGTCCTCCGACAGCAACCGCACATCGCCCGACGCCCAGTCGACATGCGAGGACGGCGCATCCACATGCAACGTCCGCGGCAACACACCGTGCCGCATCGCCATGACCATCTTGATCACACCGGCCACACCCGCCGCCGCCTGCGTGTGACCGATGTTCGACTTCACCGACCCCAACCACAAGGGCTCGGCCCGTCCGGCGGCGCCATAGGTGGCCAACAACGCCTGCGCCTCGATCGGGTCACCCAACGTCGTGCCGGTGCCGTGCGCCTCCACCGCATCCACATCGGACGGCTCAAGACCAGCGTTCGCCAACGCCCGCAGAATCACCCGCTCCTGCGACGGACCATTCGGCGCTGCCAGGCCGTTGGACGCACCGTCCTGGTTGACCGCGGACCCCCGCACCACCGCCAGCACCCGATGCCCGTGGCGGCGCGCGTCGGAAAGCCGCTCCAGCAGCACCAGGCCGGCGCCCTCACCCCAACTCGTGCCGTCGGCCCCCTCCGCGAACGCCTTGATCCGGCCATCCGGCGCCAGCCCCCGCTGCCGGGAGAACTCCACGAACCCGGCAGGCGTCGCCATCACCGTCACCCCACCGGCCAAGGCCAGCGAACACTCCCCCGCCCTCAGTGCTTGGACCGCCAGGTGCATCGCCACCAGCGACGACGAACACGCGGTGTCCACCGACACCGCGGGACCCTCCAACCCCAGCAGATACGAAACCCGACCGGATGTGGCGCTGGTCGCGATGCCGGTGGCGAGAAAACCCTCCACGTCCGGCGGCGGCTGGGTGCCATAGCCCGACGACCACAGACCGGTGTACACGGCCGTCCGGCTGCCGCCGAGTGTGGTCGGGTCGATGCCGGCGTGTTCGATGGTCTCCCACGCGGTTTCCAGCAACACCCGTTGCTGCGGATCCATCGCCAACGCCTCACGCGGCGAGATCCCGAAGAACGCCGCGTCGAATCCGGCCCCGTCGGCGAGGAAGCCGCCGGAACGGGTGTACGTCGTGCCCGGCCGGTCCGGGTCGGGGTCGTAGACGACGTCCCATCCCCGGTCCACCGGGAACTCGGTGATCGCGTCGGCGCCGTCCGCGACCAGTCGCCACAGGCCGTCCGGCGACTCGACGCCGCCGGGGTAGCGGCAGCCCATCCCGATGATCGCGATCGGCTCGCGGGCCGCGTCCTCCATGTCGGCGAGACGTTTGCCGAGCACCTTCAGGTCGGCCGTGGCGCGCTTGAGGTAAGTGCGGAGCTTCTCTTCGTCGGACATCGCTACTCCTCAGCGTTGCGGGCCTCGCCCGAGCGGATGGCCTCGGTCCTGCGGTGCGTGTCGTCCAGAAAGCTGAACAGTTCGTCGTCGCTGGCTTCGTCGAGGCTCTCCTCTGAGCCGCCGCGTTTCGCGGTCCACGCCACCAGCAGTGCCTCCAGGCGGGCCGCGATCGTGTCGTAGTCGGAGTCGGAGTCGGCGTTCGTCGCGTCCAATGTGGACTTCAGCCGGTCGAGTTCGGCGAGCAGTGGGTCCCGCCCGGCGCCCTGCAGCCGGGTGTGCACGAACGCGGCGAGCCGGGCCGGTGTGGGGTGGTCGAACACGAGGGTGGCGGGCAGGTGCAGGCCGGTGTCCGCGTCGAGTTGGTTGCGCAGTTCCACGGCGGTGAGCGAGTCGAAACCCAGGTCCGTGAACGCCTGGTCAGGCTGGACCGCCTTCGGTGAGGAGTGCCCCAGGACGAGGGCGACCTGCGCCATGACCAGGTGCGTCACGTCGGCTTGCGACCAGTCGCGGTCCGCGGTGCGCCTTCGCCTCGGCCTCACCAGTGCCCGTAGCAACGCGGGCGGGTCGCCGGCACGACGCAGCGCCGGCAGGTCGAACCTGATCGGGGCCAGCGTCGGTGTGCCGGCGGTCAGCGCGATGTCGAACAGTGCCAGCGCTTCCTCAGTCGGCATGGGCAGTACGCCGGCTCTGGTCAGGCGATGCCGGTCGGCGTCGGTCAGACCACCCGTCATGCCGCTGGCCTCGGCCCAGTAGCCCCACGCGAATGATACGGCGGGCAGCCCCTGGGCGTGCCGGTGCGTGGCGAGCGCGTCGAGGTAGGCGTTGGCGGCGGCGTAGTTAGCCTGCCCCGGGCCGCCCAGCACACCGGCGGCCGACGAGAACAGTACGAACGACTCCAGGTTCTCCGTCAGCTCGTGGAGGTGCTGTGCCGCGAGGGCTTTCGGCGCCCACACCTGAGCGAACTGCTCGGGCGTGAGGGATTCCACCACGGTGTCCGCCAGCAGGCCCGCGGTGTGGATGACGGAGCTGACCGGATGTGCGGAGAGCAGCCGTGCCAGCGCCTCGCGGTCGGCCACGTCGCAGGCGACGACGGTGACCCTCGCGCCGGCCGCGGTCAGGTCTGCGGTCAGCTCGGCGGCGCCGGGGGCATCCGGTCCGCTCCGGCTGACCAGCAGCAGGTGGCGGGCTCCGTGCCGGGTGACCAGATGACGGGCGAGGGCGCTCCCAAGGGTGCCCGTACCACCGGTGATGAGCACCGTGCCCTCGGGATCCCGCGTCGAGGGCAGCGGATTGACCTCCGCGCGTTCGAGGCGCGGGACGTGGACGGCACCGGCGCGGATCGCGAGCTGGGGTTCGTCGTCGGCCAGCAGGATCTCGTCGCCGTCGACCAGGATGAACCGGCCGGGGTGCTCGACGGCGGCCGACCGGACCAGGCCCCAGACGGCGGCGGCGTCCGGGTCGACGTCCTCGCCCGGAAGGACCGACACGGCGTTGCGGGTGGCCACGACCATGCGCGGGGTGTCCGTGCTGAGGAAGCCCTGGATCACCCGCAGTGTCTCGACCGGCGTCTCGGCGTGGTAGACGGGGATGTCCGGCTTCGTCGTCGCCGTGTCGAGGGACGGCCATGCCACCCGGTACGGCACGCTGTTCGCGGCGGCGGCCGGCTGACGCAGGGTCAGTGCGGCGATCTCGGCCATCGGCGCGCCCGATTGGTCGGCGAGGGCGACGGTGTAGGTGTCCTGGCCGGTGGCGGTCAACCGGACCCGGGCCTGTTCCCCGCCGCGCCACGGGGAGATCCCGGCGAAGGAGAACGGCATCATGGGCCGGTCGTCGGCGATCGTCACGGCCTGGACGGCGGCGTCGAGCAGGGCCGGGTGCAGGACGAACCGGGTGTCGCCGGGTGTGGAGACCTCCGCGTAGAGGGTGTCGCCGTCCCGCCACACCGCCTGCATGCCCTGGAATGCCGGGCCGTAGGCGAACCCGGCGTCGTCCAGCTTCTCGTAGAAGGCGTGCAGATCGACGGGTTCGGCGTGCGGCGGCCACACCTGCGCCCAGGGTGCCCGCGGTGCGGCGGGCGCCACGCCCAGGGTGCCGGTGGCGTGCCGCACCCACTCCTCGTCGCCACCGCGCGAGTGGATCGATACGCTGCGCCGTCCGGTCCTGTCGGGGCCGACGGTCACGCACAGCTCGATGCCGTCGGCGACCACCAGCGGTGCTTCCAGAACCAGGTCCTCGACCGTCGGGCGGTCGATGTACTCGCCGGCCCGCAGTGCCAGTTCCACGAACGCGGTGCCGGGCAGCAGCGGTGAGCCCAGGATGACGTGCTCGGTGAGCCACGGCTGCGCGGTGGTGGCGAGCTGCCCGGTCAGCAACACGCCCTGGTCGTCGGGCAGTTCCACCACCGACCGCAGCACGGGGTGGTCGATCCGGCCCTGGCCGGCCGACGGGCCTTCGGTGGTGGGCTGGAGCCAGTACGGCTCGTGCTGGAAGGCATACGTCGGCAGATCCACCCCCACCGACCCCGGCACCACCGGCAACCGCCACGACGCACCCCCCACCCACAACCGTCCCAACGCAGCCCACAACCGCTCGGGCTCGTCATGACCGCGCCGCATCAACCCATACGACACCAACGACGGATGCGGACCCACCTCAACAAACCCCGTCACCCCCTGGCCCTTCAACCACTCCACCGCATCCGCAAAACGCACCGTCTCCCGCACCTGCCGCACCCAATACAACGGATCACCCAAATCCGCCGGCACGCCCATCACCGTCGACACCACCGGGATCGCCGAATTCCCGAACGACAACCCCCGCACCACCTGCTCGAACTCCCCCAACATCGGATTCATACGCGCCGAATGAAACGCATGACTTACCGACAACCGCCGCACCCGCCGACCCCGACCCCGCCACATTTCACCAAACTGCACCACCGCATCCACCTCACCCGATACCACCACAGACGACGGCGCATTCACCGCCGCCACCTCCACCCCCACCGGCAATGACTCCACCACTTCTTCTTCCGTCGCCTCCACCGACACCATCGCCCCACCACCTGCCAACTCCTGCATCAACCGACCCCGCGCCTCCACCAACACACACGCATCCTCCAACGACAAAACCCCCGCCACATGCGCAGCAGCCACCTCACCCACCGAATGCCCCACCACAAAATCCGGACTCACACCCAACGACTCCACCAACCGAAACAACGCCACCTCCAACGCAAACACACCCCACTGCGTAAACAACGTCTGGTCCAACACACCCCCCGCATCCTCAAACAACACCTCACGCGACAAACCCAACAACCCACACACCTCATCCAACACCCGCGCGAACACCGGAAACACGCCATACAACCCCCGACCCATCCCCACCCACTGCCCACCCTGACCAGAGAACACAAACGCCGTCTTCCCCGCGGAAGCGGTCCCTGTGAGAGGGCCGGGACTTCCCTGCGCCAGCGCTTCCAGGTCAGCCGTATCCATCACCACGGCGCGGTGCGGAAGGTGAGCACGCACCGCCAGCCCCGCACCCGCCTCGACCCATGTCACCTCCGGGTGTTCGGCGAGAAACGCCTGTAGCCTCCGCGCCTGATCCCGCAACGCCGCATCCGACTTCGCCGACAGCAGCCACGGCATCGATCCGGCGGGAAGCGCGGCCGGAGAGCCAAAGGAAGGCTCAGGCTCAACCGGAACGGGGGCGGGCGCCTCAAGGACGATGTGGGCGTTGGTGCCGCTGATGCCGAACGCCGAGACACCCGCACGCCGCGGACGCCCCAACTCCGGCCACGGCCGCGCCTCCGACAGCAACCGCACGTCGCCCGACGTCCAGTCGACGTGCGACGACGGCGCATCCACATGCAACGTCTGCGGCAACACACCGTGCCGCATCGCCATCACCATCTTGATCACACCAGCCACACCCGCAGCCGCCTGCGTGTGACCGATATTCGACTTCACCGAACCCAACCACAACGGCTCCGACCGGTCCTGGCCATAAGTCGCCAACAACGCCTGCGCCTCAATCGGATCACCCAACGTCGTACCCGTACCATGCGCCTCCACCGCATCCACATCCGACGGCGACAAACCCGCATTCGCCAACGCCCGCAAAATCACCCGCTCCTGCGACGGACCATTCGGCGCCGTCAACCCATTCGACGCACCATCCTGATTCACCGCAGAACCCCGCACCACCGCCAACACCCGATGCCCAAGACGACGCGCATCAGACAACCGCTCCAACAACACCAGGCCGGCGCCCTCACCCCAACTCGTCCCGTCGGCCCCCTCGGCAAACGACTTGATCCGACCATCCGGTGCCAAGCCCCGCTGCCGGGAGAACTCCACGAACCCGGCAGGCGTCGCCATCACCGTCACCCCACCGGCCAACGCCAGCGAGCACTCACCCGCCCGCAGCGCCTGAGCGGCCAGATGCATCGCCACCAGCGACGACGAACACGCGGTGTCCACCGACACCGCAGGACCCTCCAACCCCAGCAGATAGGAGACCCGACCGGACGTCACACTGGTCGCCGTGCCCGTCGAGAGGTAACCCTCCAGGTCGGGCGGCTGAACCCCGGCGCCGTAACCGGATGCCCAGATGCCGGTGAAGACACCCGTCTGACTGCCCCGCAACGAGGTCGGATCGATACCGGCATGCTCGAACGTCTCCCACGCCGTCTCCAACAACACCCGCTGCTGCGGATCCATCGCCAACGCCTCACGCGGCGAAATACCAAAGAACCCCGCATCGAACCCCCGCACATCACCCAGAAACCCACCCGACCGCGTATAACTCGTCCCCGCCGAACCAGCAGGATCATAAAGACCACCCAAATCCCACCCCCGATCCGCAGGAAACTCAGAAATCGCATCTATTCCGCCCGACACCACACCCCACAAATCAGCAGCCGACCCCACACCACCCGGAAAACGACACCCCAGCCCCACGACCACCACCGGATCACCCGACACCCCAGCGGAAACCGGCACAGGCGCCCGGCGTTCCTTGCCGAGCACCACCTCACGCAGATGCTCGGCCAGCCGCAGCGGGGTCGGGTGATCGAAGACCAACGTCGCGGACAGCCGGGTACCGACCGCCGTGGACAGCCGGTTCCGCAGCTCGACAGCCGTCAGCGAGTCGAACCCCAGATCCCTGAACGCCCGGTCCGGGCCGATGGCTCCGGCGTCGGCATGGCCGAGAATGGCGACCGTCTGGTCGGTGACCAGCGTCATGAGGCGGCTGAGTTGCTCGGGCCCGGCCAGGGTTCCCAGCTCCGCCCCCAGGCCGGGTTCGCGGACCCGTCGGGCGGGGCGGCTCCGGGTGAGGCCACGGAGCAACGGACGGTCGGCCGCCGTCGACAGGTCGAGGTGGGCCGGGACCAGTGCCGGGTCCGTGCCGGCCAGCGCCTGGTCGAAGAGAGCCAATGCCTGGTCGGTGGGCATCGACAGGACACCCGACCGGGCCAGGCGCGTGCGGTCGGTGTCGGTGAGGTGGCCCGTCATACCGCTGGACTCGGCCCAGTGGCCCCAGGCCAGCGAGACGCTTGGCAGGCCCAGCTCGCGTCGGTTCACGGCCAGGCCGTCCAGGAACGCGTTCGCGGCGGCGTAGTTGGCCTGGCCAGGACCGCCCAGCACTCCGGCCGCCGACGAGAACAGCACGAACGCCGTGAGGTCGAGGTGTTTCGTGAGCTCGTGCAGGTGCCATGCGGCATCGGCCTTGGGCTGGAGCACCCGGTCGATCCGTTCAGGTGTCAGGGACTCCACGACACCGTCGTCCAGCACACCCGCCGCGTGCACGACGGCGGTCAGCGGACGGTCGGCCGGGATCGAGGCCAGCACGTCCGCCAGCGCCGCACGGTCGGTCACGTCGCAGGCCACCACGTCGGCCTCGAAGTCCACCTCTCCCCCGGTCCTGCTGAGCAGGAGCAGGTGCCGGACGCCGTGCCGGTCCCGGAGGTGTCGTGCGACGAGGCGGCCGAGCGTTCCCGTGCCGCCGGTGATCAGCACCGTGCCGTCCGGGTCGATGGGGCTGGGTGCCCGGGTCGCTTCGGCCCGGACCAGACGTGCCGCGTGGGCGGCGCCGTCGCGGATGACCACCTGCGGTTCGTCTCCCGCGTACCCGACCCGGTCGTCCGTGTCGACCAGCACGAACCGGTCGGGGTGTTCGGCCTGGGCCGCACGCACCAGGCCCCAGACGGTCGAGGACGGCAGGTCGACGAGCCCCGGGCCCATCGCGCCCCGGGTGACGACGGCCAGCCGGCCCTCCCCGGTACGGAGGAAGTCCTGGAGCACGGACAACGTCTCGGCGGCAACGGTGTGCGCGGCGGCAGCCGGGTCGCCCGGCGGGGCCGTGACGTGGTGGACGGTCAGGTTCTCGTCGGTGCGCTCGACGGGCACCCAGTCGACGCGGAAGAGCTGGTTGCTGCGCGCGCCCAGGAAGTCCGCAGGCCGCTGGCGCACGGTCAGCCGGTCGATCACCGCCAGCGGACCGGACTCGTCGGCGAGCGCCACCCGGAAGGTGTCCTCTCCGGTGCGCGTGAGGCGGACCCGGGCTGTGGCACCGGCTTCCCGCATCGACACCCCGGCGAACGAGAACGGCAGCCGGCCGGCCGCCACCAGGGTCAGCGGCTGGAGTGCGGCGTCGAGCAGCGCCGGGTGGAGAGCGAACCGCTCGCGGGTGTCGGCCGGCAGCGCCACCTCGGCGTGGATGTCGTCGCCGTCCCGCCAGATCGCCTGTACGCCGGCGAAGACCGGCCCGTACTCGTAGCCCTGGGTGGCGAGCGTGTCGTAGAAGCCGGTCAGGTCGACCGGGGCGCCGATCGGGTGCCAGGGCTGGTCCCCGTCGACCGGGTTCAGGCGGGTGCCGGTGCCGAGCGTGCCGGTGGCGTGTCGTACCCAGTCGTCCCCGGTCCTGGAGTGCACGGTGACGGGGCGTCGGCCCGCCTCACCCGGCGCGCCGACGACGACCTGGACCAGCACGGAGTCGTCGTCCGGCAGCACCATCGGGGCGTGCAGGACCAGTTCCTCGAGCACATCGCAGCCGACCTGCCGCCCGGCGTGCACGGCCAGCTCCACGAACGCGGTGCCGGGCAGGAGCGCGGAGCCCAGCACGGCGTGGTCGGCGAGCCACGGGTGGGTGGCCGTCGAGAGCCGACCGGTGAGCAGGACCTGCTGGTCGACGGCGAGTTCGACGACGGCGCCGAGCAGCGGGTGCCCCGCCGGATCGAGTCCCGCGGCCGCCACGTCACCCGGTGTCGCGGCGAGACTCAGCCAGTACGGCCGGTGCTGGAAGGCGTAGGTCGGCAGCGGGACATGGCGGGTGCCGGCCGGGAGGATCGGTGTCCAGTCGATGGCGACGCCTTGGGTGTGCAGGCGCGCGAGGGCGGCGTAGAGGTCCTCGGTCCCGCCGTCGCGGCGCAGCGTCCCGGTGACGATGCCATCCATCGCCGGAACCAGCACCGGGTGGGGGCTGACCTCGACGAACACGTCATGCTGGGCCTGTTCCAGCGCCTCGACGGCGAGGTCGAAGCGCACGGGCTCGCGGAGGTTGCGGTACCAGTAGTCCGCGTCGAGCCCGGCGGTGTCGATCAGGTCACCGGTCACCGTGGAGTAGAACGGAGTGCCCGCGCTCTGTGGCCTGATGCCGGCCAGGTCGGCGAGCAACTGCTCGCGGATGGCCTCGACCTGGGCGGAGTGCGCCGCATAGTCGACCGGCAGACCGCGCGCCCTGACACCCTCGGCCTCACACACCGCCAGCAGTTCATCCAACGCGTCCACATCACCCGACACGACCACCGCATCAGGCGAATTCACCACCGCGACCGTCAGACGCCCACCCCAAGCCGACAAACGCTCGGCCACCCGCTCGACCGACAACCCCACCGACACCATGCCGCCCCGCCCAGCCAGCGCCACCAGGGCCCTGCTGCGTAACGCGACAGCCCGAGCGCCGTCCTCCAACGACAACGCCCCCGCCACGCACGCCGCCGCGATCTCACCCTGCGAATGCCCCACCACCGCATCCGGCACCACCCCATGAACCCGCCACACCTCCGCCAACCCCACCATCACCGCAAACAGAGCAGGCTGCACCACATCAACCCGATCCAACGAACCACCAGCCAGCACCTCGGCCAACGACCAATCGACATACGGCTCCAACGCCACCGCACACCGATCAACCACCCCCCGAAACACCTCCGACGCCTCATACAGACCCCGCCCCATCCCCACCCACTGCCCACCCTGACCAGGAAAGACGAACACCGTTCCACCCGCCGGACCCACCACGCCCGTGATGACCCGGGGGTCGCCCTCGGCAAGCGCCACCAGGTCCGCCATGAGGTCGGTTCGCGTGGTGCCCACCAGCGCCGCCCGGTGGTCGAGCATCGTGCGGGTGGTCGCCAGTGCGCGACCGACGTCGGCCGGCCGGAGTTCGGGGTGCGCGGTGATGTGGTCCGCGAGTCGACGGGCCTGGGAGCGCAGCGCGGTGTCCGTCTTGCCGGACAGCAACCACACGGTGGGTTCCGTCGGGTCGGTCGGAGCGGCTTCTTCGGCGGTCGTCTCCGCGAACTGCTCGATGATGAGGTGGGCGTTGGTGCCGCTTGCCCCGAAGGCCGAGATGCCGGCGCGGCGGGGGCGCCCGGTGTCGGGCCAGGCGACGGGCTCGGTGAGGAGCCGCATGTTCCCGGTGTCCCATGCGACGTGCGGGGTCGGTTCCTCGACGTGCAGGGTCCGCGGCAACTCACCGTGCCGCATGGCCATGACCATCTTGATCACACCAGCCACACCCGCAGCCGCCTGTGTATGACCGATGTTCGACTTCACCGACCCCAACCACAGCGGCTCCGCCCGGTCCTGCCCGTACGTCGCCAACAACGCCTGCGCCTCGATCGGATCACCCAACGTCGTACCCGTACCGTGTGCCTCCACCGCATCCACATCCGACGGCGACAACCCCGCGTTCGCCAACGCCTGTGCGATCACCCGCTCCTGAGAGGAGCCGTTCGGTGCGGTCAGGCCGTTGGACGCACCGTCCTGGTTGACCGCGGACCCCCGCACCACCGCCAGCACCCGATGCCCAAGACGACGGGCGTCGGAAAGCCGCTCCAACAACACCAGGCCCGCGCCCTCGCCCCAGCTGGTGCCATCCGCGGCGGCGGAGAACGGCTTGCACCGGCCGTCGGCGGCGAGAGCGCGCTGCCGGGAGAACTCGGTGAAGCCCAGGGGGGTCACGATCACCGTGACCCCGCCGGCCAGCGCCAGCGAGCACTCCCCCGAGCGGAGCGCCTGAGCCGCGAGGTGGATCGCCATCAGTGACGACGAGCAGGCCGAGTCGACCGACACGGCCTGGCCTTCGAGCCCCAGCAGGTAGGAGATGCGCCCGGAGGTGATGCTGGGTGAGATGCCGGTGGCCAGGTAGCCCTCGGCGTCGGACGGCGCCTGGTCCGGGCTTCCGACGTAGCCGGAGGACCAGATGCCGGTGAACACCCCCGTCTGGCTGCCACGCAACGACAGCGGATCGACACCAGCGTGCTCGAACGTCTCCCACGCGGTTTCCAGCAACACCCGCTGCTGCGGATCCATCGCCAACGCCTCACGCGGCGAAATACCGAAGAAATCAGCATCGAACCCCGCCGCATCAGCGAGAAACCCACCCGACCGCGTATACGACGTCCCCGGATGATCAGCATCCGGATGAAACAACCCCCCGACATCCCACCCACGATCAACCGGAAACTCCGAAATCGCGTCAACCCCACCCGACACCAACCGCCACAAGTCATCCGGCGACCCCACACCACCCGGCAACCGGCACCCCATACCAACGATCACCACCGGATCATCACCAGCCACCACAGCCGGCACAGCGGCGACAACCTCCCGACGCACACCGGACAGTTCGGCCGCCAGGTACTCGGCCAGGTCGGCGGGGGTGGGATGGTCGAAGACCAGCGTCGCGGGCAGCCGCAGACCGGTGGCACCGGCGAGGCGGTTGCGCAACTCCACTGCTGTCAGCGAGTCGAAGCCGAGGTCGCGGAAGTTCTGCCGCGGTGCGATCGCGGTGGCCTCGGCGTGGCCGAGGACGGTGACGGTGTGGGTGGCGATCAGCCCCAGCAGGTCCGACTCGGGAGCCTTCGGCGCCGGCAGAGCGCGCGGTGCCGTGAGGTCCGCGGTGGTCAGCGCCGGGCGTCCGCTGGCCAGTGCGGTGTCGAACATGGCCAGCGCACGGTCCGTGCTGAGCGGCCGGATTCCGTTGCGGGCGAAGCGTGCGGTGTCGGTGGCGGTGAGGTGGGCGGTCATGCCGCTCTCCTGGGCCCAGTGGCCCCACGCCATCGACACCGCCGGCAGGCCGAGGGACTGCCGGTGTTCCGCGAGGGCGTCGAGGTAGGAGTTCGCGGCGGCGTAGCCGGACTGGCCCGCGTTGCCGAGGACTCCCGCCGCCGCGGAGAACAGGACGAACGCGGCGAGGTCGTGCGCGCGGGTCAGCTCGTGCAGGTGCCACGCGCCGTCGACCTTGGGGCGCAGCACGCGGTCGAGTCGCTCGGGGGTCAGCCGCTGGACGACCGTGTCGTCCAGTACGCCGGCCGCGTGGATCACGGCGGTCAGCGGGTGTGTCGGCGGGATGCCGTCCAGCAGTTCCGCCACGGCTGCCCGGTCCGCGACGTCGCAGGCCACGACCGTCACGTCCGCGCCGTGGCCGGCGATGTCCGCGGTCAGGTCCGGTACGGCACCGCCGCTGCGGCTGACGAGCAGCAGGTGCCGTACCCCGTGACGGGACACCAGGTGCCGGGCGACGGCCTGGCCGAGGGTGCCGGTGCCGCCGGTGATCAGCACGGTGCCGTCCGGGTCGATCGGCTGGGGGACGGTGAGCACGATCTTGCCGGTGTGGCCGGCCCGGCTCATCATCCGGAACATGCTGACCGCCTGGCGCAGGTCGCTCGCAATGACCGGCAGTGGTGCCAGGTCCCCGTCGGCGAGCATCGCCACGACCGCGGCGAGGATGTCGCCCTGCCGTGCGGGATCCACCTCGCCCAGGTCGAACGCCCGATAGGTCACGCCGTCGGGAGAGCGAACGTCCGTCTTGCCCAGTTCCACGAACCGGCCGTCGGGGGCGAGCAGCCGCAGGGAGGCGTCGGTCAGCTCGCCCGCCAGTGAGTTGAGGACCACGTCCATGGCCGGGAACCGGTCCGCGAACTCCGTGGTGCGGGACGAGGCGATGTGATCGTCCGTCAGGCCGAGGCTCCGCAGCGTCTCCCACTTCGCCGGGCTCGCGGTGGCGAACACCTCGGCGCCCCGGTGGCGGGCGAGTTGGATGGCCGCCATCCCGACACCGCCTGCGCCGGAGTGGATCAGGACCCGCTCGCCGGGACGCAGCTCACCCAGGTCGAACAGCCCGTACCAGGCGGTCATGAACGCGATGGGGACCGAAGCGGCCTTGGTGAGGCTCCAGCCGTCCGGAACGGCCGTCAGCAGCCGGTGGTCGGCGACCGCACGCGGTCCGAATCCGCCGCGGATCACGCCCATGACGTTGTCGCCGGGCCGCAGTGCCGTCACGCCGGGGCCGACCTCGATGACGGTGCCCGCCCCTTCGCCGCCCAGCAGCGCCTGGTCCGGGTACATGCCCAGCGCGATCAGCACGTCCCGGAAGTTCAGGCCCGCCGCACGCACGGCGACGCGCACCTGGCCCGGCTGGAGGGCGGGGTCCGGCTGTCCGGTCAGGGCCAGGTCGTCGAGCTGTCCGGTGCCGGACTCGGTCAGCCGGTACGCGCCGTCCGGCGCGATGAGCTCAGGGACGTACTTCGCCTGCCGTGGCACGACGACCGTGCCGCCCCGGATGGCCAGCTCGGATTCGGCACCGGCCGCCGCGGCGGCCCGGACGGCCTGTTCCTCGGACCCGTCCCCGATGTCGACCAGCACGAATCGGCCCGGGTGCTCGGCCGCGGCGCTGCGGACCAGCCCGCGCACGGCCGCGCCGGCCACGCCCCTGGTCAGCACGGCGAGGCGGGATTCCGCCTGGGCCGGCTGCCGCGCGAGGAAGTCCTGGACGAGCTCGCGCGCCTGCTGGGTGAGCGCGTGTACGGCGACGGCATCAGCGTCGGCGGCCTCGTTCGCGGCGAAGACCGGGCTCGGCACCACGTCGACCGGGGTGGCCTCGGTGTGGGGCACCCACTCGGTGTGCAGCACCGCGGCCCGGGACTCGGCCGCCGGACGGACGGTCAGCGTGGTGATGTCCGCGACAGGGTTGCCGGACAGGTCGGTGAGGGTGGCGCGGTAGCTGTCGGTTCCCGTGCGGGTCAGGTGCACCCGGGCGGCGGACACGCCGGTGGCGTGCACGCCGACGCCGGAGAAGGAGAACGGCAGCCGGAGCCGGGTGTCGGGTCCGAGCAGGATGAGCGGCTGCAGCGCGGCGTCCAGGAGCGCCGGATGGATACCGAACCGGGCGCCGTCGGGAACGGACACCTCGGCGAACAGCTCGTCATCGCCCCGCCAGAGGGCCCGCACGCCGCGGAACGCCGGCCCGTACTCGTAGCCGAGGCCGGCGAGGTGGGCGTAGAACTCTTCGGGATCCACGGGTTCGACGTTCCGCGGCGGCCAGCTGAGACGTCCGGGGGTCAGCCGGCCGCCGAGGGTGCCGGACGCGTGCCGGACCCAACCCCCGTCGCCCTTGGCGTGCACGGCGACCGGGCGGTGGCCGGCGTCGTCCGGTGCGCCGATGGAGACCTGGATGTCCGTCGGCGTGGTCGACAGCGGGAGTGGGGCGTGCAGGACGAGGTCGTCCAGCGTCTCGCCGGTCGAGGTGGCGAGTTCCAGGAAGGCGGTGCCCGGCAGCAGGATCGTGCCGTCCACGGCGTGGTCGGCCAGCCACGGGTGGGTGCGGGTGGAGATCCGGCCACTGCGCACCACGCCCTGGTCCGGCAGTTCCAGGAAGGCGCCCAGCAGCGGATGCCCGTCGCCGTGGTCGCCGGCCGTGGGCATCAGCCAGTAGGTGCTGCGCTGGAAGGCGTAGCTCGGCAGCCGGACGGTGTCCGCACCGCCGTGCGGCCAGGTCACCGCGCCCCCCTGGACGTGCAGGCGGGCCAGGGCGAGGTGGAAGTCCTCGACGGTGCCGTGCTCGCGGCGCAGCGTTCCGGTGGCCACACCAGCCAGTTCGGGCACCAGCACCGGGTGCGGGCTGACCTCCACGAACACCTCGTGGCCGGCCTCGGTCAGCTGGGTGGTGGCCAGGTCGAACCGCACGGGTTCGCGCAAGTTGCGGTACCAGTAGTCCGCGTCGAGGCCGGCGGTGTCGATCAACTCACCGGTCACCGTGGAATAGAACGGGATCACGACGGACCGCGGCCGGATGCCCGCGAGGTCGGCGAGCAGTTGTTCGCGGACCGCTTCGACCTGGGCGGAGTGCGCCGCATAGTCGACGGGGAGAGCGCGGGCGCGAATGCCGTGCCGGTCGCAGGCTGCCAGCAACTCGTCCAGGGCCTGCGGCTCACCGGACACCACGACGGCGGTGGCCGAGTTGACCACCGCGATGGTGATCTTCTCGCCCCAGACACCCAGGTAGTCGGCCGCCTGATCGGCAGGCAACGCGACCGACACCATGCCGCCCTGCCCGGCCAACGCCACCAGAGCCCTGCTGCGCAACGCCACCACCTTGGCGGCATCCTCCAACGACAACGCCCCAGCCAGGTAAGCCGCCGCGATCTCCCCCTGCGAATGCCCCACCACCGCATCCGGCACCACCCCATGAGCCCGCCACACCTCCGCCAACCCCACCATCACCGCAAACAGAGCAGGCTGCACCACATCAACCCGATCCAACGAACCACCCACCAACACCTCAACCAACGACCAGTCCGTGTACGGCGCAAGCGCCACCTCACACGCATCGACAGCCGCACGGAAAACCTCGGACTCGGCGTACAGGTCGCGACCCATCCCCACCCACTGCGCCCCCTGACCAGGAAAGACGAACACCGTCCCACCCAACGGTCCCGCCGTCCCCGTCACCAAACCCGCCGACACACCACCCGTAGCCAACGCGTCAAGCCCCGCCACACCACCCACCACCACCGCGCGATGATCGAACAGCGCACGACCAGCCAGCGCAGCACCGATCGCCGCCGGAGCCACCTCGGGATGCTCCTCCACGAACGCCCGCAACCGACCCGCCTGCGCACGCAACGCCACATCCGACTTCGCCGACAACGGCCACAGCACCACGTCTTCCGCAAGGCCCCCGGAAGACCGAACACTCGCGGAATCCACCTCTACCGGCTGCTCGATGACCACATGCGCATTGGTCCCGCTGATACCGAAGGCGGAGATGGCGGCACGACGCGGCCGGCCGTTGTCCCGCCAGGCGACGGGCTCGGTGAGGAGCCGGACGGCGCCGGACTCCCAGTCGACGTGCGGGGTCGGCTCGTCGACGTGCAGGGTCCGGGGCAACCGGCCGTGGCGCATCGCCATGACCATCTTGATCAGGCCCGCCGCACCGGCGGCGGCCTGCGTGTGACCGATGTTCGACTTCACCGACCCCAACCACAACGGCTCGGCCCGTTCGGCGGCGCCGTAGGTGGCCAGCAGGGCCTGGGCCTCGATCGGGTCACCCAACGTCGTGCCGGTGCCGTGCGCCTCGACGACGTCCACCTCGGACGGGTCAAGACCGGCGTTCGACAGCGCCTGGCGGATGACGCGTTCCTGGGACGGGCCGTTCGGCGCGGTCAGGCCGTTGGAGGCGCCGTCCTGGTTGGTGGCCGAGCCCCGGACCACCGCCAGCACCTCGTGACCGTTGCGGCGGGCGTCCGACAGCCGCTCCAGCAGGATCAGGCCGGCTCCCTCGGACCAGCCGGCGCCGTCGGCCGCGGCGGCGAAGGGTTTGCATCGGCCGTCCGGGGCGCTCGCCCCCTGCCGGGACATCTCGGTGAGCAGCGTGGGCGCCGAGTTGACGGTGACGCCGCCGGCCAGCGCCAGGGAGCAGGCACCGGACGTCAGTGCCTGGGCGGCCAGGTGCAGTGCCACCAGGGCCGACGAGCAGCCGGTGTCCAGGGACAACGCCGGTCCGAGCAGGCCCAGTTGGTAGGCCAGCCGGCCGGACCCCGCGCTCGTCGCCGTGCCGGTGACCTGGTAGCCCTCCAGCTCGTCGGGGATCGGTCCGGCCGCGTAGCCCGTCGACCAGATTCCGGTGAACACGCCCGTCTGCGTGCCCTCCAGGGTGGTCGGGTCGATGCGGGCGTACTCGATGGTCTCCCAGGCGGTCTCCAACAGGATGCGCTGCTGCGGGTCCATGGCGAGGGCTTCTCGGGGGGCGATGCCGAAGAACGCCGCGTCGAAGTCACCGGCGGCGTCGAGGAACCCGCCCTTGGACGTGCGTGAGGTGCGCGGGCGGCGCCCGGTGGGATCGTGGAGCTGGTCGAGGTCCCATCCCCTGTCGGTGGGGAGGTCGCCGATCGCGTCCACACCGTCTTCGAGAAGGCGCCACAGGTCCTCGGGGGAGCTGACGCCCCCGGGGAATCGGCAACCCAGGCCGATGATCGCGATCGGCTCGTCCGTGGTGTTCAGGGCCGGGACGTCCGGCGCGGCCCGCTCGCCGGACAGGTGTGCGGCCAGCCGTGCGGGCGTGGGGTGGTCGAAGACGAGGGTCGCGGGCAGCGGTACGCCCAGTGCGGCGGTGAGGCGGTTGCGCAGTTCCACCGCCGTCAGCGAGTCGAAGCCCTGGTCCTTGAACGCCTGTCGGGGCTCGACCCGCTCGGAGGTGGCGTGTCCCAGCACCGCGGCCGTATGGGTGGTGATCAGCTCCAGCAGGTCCTTCCGGCCGGCGGCGAGGCGGGGTTCGGGTGCCCGGGGCCTGATGCGCGCTTCGGGAAGGTCGTTGAGCAGTCGGCTGGGCCGGGCGTGGGTGTAGGCGCGGGCGAACTCGGTCCAGTCGACCTCGGTGACGATCGCCAGCGCGTCGTCGTGGTCGAGCACGTCCTGGAGTTCGTCGAGTGCCCGGTGCGGGCTCAGTTCGCCGAGGCCGAGGAGAGCACGGTGCCGCTGTACGGACGGCAGGTCCGCCATGCCGCCTTCGGCCCAGATTCCCCACGCCACGGAGGTGGTGGCCCGGCCCTGGGCTCGGTGCTGGGTGGCCAGGGCGTCCAGGAACGCGTTGCCCGCGGCGTAGGCCGCGCCGTGGCCGTCGCCCCACACGCCCGCCGTGGAGGAGAACAGCACGAAGGTGTCGAGGTCCGGCAGCAGTTCCGCCAGGTTGCTCGCGCCGGCGACCTTGGCCTTGATGACCTCGGCGAACTCCGCCGGTGTGGTCTCGGCCAGTCGGGTCGCCCTGATCACCCCGGCGGTGTGGAAGACCGCGCGGATGTCGCCGACCTGGTGGATCAGCTCCCGCAGGGCCGCGGCGTCGGCCACGTCGCACGCCGCGACGGTCACGTGTGCGCCGCTCGCCGCCAGTTCGTCGCGCAGGTCCCGCGCGCCGGGGGCGTCGAGGCCGCTGCGGCTGGCCAGCACGATGTGCTGTGCGCCCTGCCGGGCCAGTCGACGGGCCAGGTGTCCGCCGAGCGCCCCGGTGCCGCCGGTGACCAGGACCGTTCCCTGTGGCCGCCACAGTTGTGCGACACCACCGGAAGTCCTGCGGCGCAGGCGTTTGGCGAACCGTCCTGTGGCGCGAATCGCCACCTGGTCCTCGCCTGAGCCGGCGAGCACGCCGAGCAGTCGGCTCATGCTCGGCTCGTCGGGTACGTCGGGGAGGTCGACGAGGCCGCCCCAGCGTTCGGGGAACTCCAGCGCGGCGGATGCGCCGGCCCCCCACACCAGAGCCTGGGCCGGGCTGGTGAGCGGGTCGGTGTCCGACGTGCTCACGGCGCCGCGTGTCGCGCACCACAACGGGATGTCGAGCGTGCGCACCAGGTCCAGGGTGCGCGCCAGGCCCATCGGGACCGCGGGGTGTTCGGGGTGCGGTGCCTCGTCCAGCGCCAGCAGCGACAGCACGCCGTCCGCCTCGGGGCGGCCGTCCAAGGTGTCGCTCACCCGGAAACCCCGCTCGCGCAGGGCCGCCACCCAGGGATGTACCGTCGTCGCCAGGACCAGCCAGCGAGCCGGGTCCACCGGCTCCCGCGCCCCGGTCATCGGGACCCACTTCACCTCGTACCGCCAGCCGTCCCGAGGCGCCGGCGGGGTCGCGCTCACCCAGTAGGGCTCGCGTTGGAAGGCGTACGTGGGCAGGTCCACCCGGGGTCCTACGCCGGGCAGGGCGGGGCGGAAGTCGACGTCCGCTCCGGCGGCGAACAGCCGTCCCACCGCGGCGAGGAACTCGGCGAGAGTGCCGTGCTCGCGGCGCAGCGTTCCGGTGGCGGCGGCGTCCAGCGCGGGCACCAGCACGGGGTGCGGGCTGACTTCAAGGAACAGGTCGTGTCCGGCGGCGGTCAGCCGGCGGGTGGCGAGGTCGAAGCGCACCGGCTCGCGCAGGTTGCGGTACCAGTAGCCGGCGTCGAGGCCGGCGGTGTCGATCGCCTCACCGGTCACCGTGGAGTAGAACGGCACGTCCGCGCTGCGCGGCGTGATGCCGGCCAGGTCGGCGAGCAGCCGCTCGCGGATCGCCTCGACCTGGACGGAGTGCGCGGCGTAGTTCACCGGCAGGCGACGCGCCCTGACGCCGTCGGCCTCGCAGGACTCCAGAAGTTCGTCCAGCACGTCGGGGGAGCCGGACACCACGACCGCTCCGGGTCCGTTCACTGCGGCGACGGTCAGCCGCTCTCCCCAGCGGACCAAGCGGTCTGCGGCCTGCTCCTCGGACAGCGCCAAGGAGACCATGCCGCCCTGGTCGGCGAGTTCGGCCAGCGCCCTGGACCGCAGCGCCACGACCTTGGCCGCGTCCGGTAGCGACAGTGCGCCAGCGACATGCGCGGCGGCGATCTCCGCTTGGGAGTGGCCGACCACGGCGACCGGCTCGACGCCGTAGCACCGCCACAGACCAGCCAGCGCCACCATCACCGCGAACAGGGCGGGTTGCACCCTGTCCACGGTGTCCAGCGCGCCATGGTGCAGCTCGTCGACCAGCGACCAGTCGGTGTACGGGGCCAGGGCGGCCGCGCACTCGTCGATGGCGGCACGGAAGACCTCGGACTCCGCGTACAGGTCGCGGCCCATGCCCACCCACTGCGCCCCCTGGCCAGGGAAGACGAACACGGCACCGCCCGAGCGGGCCGGCAGGCTCGGCGGCAGCACGGCCAGACCGGCCAGCAGCTCGTCCCGGTCTGCCCCGGCGACCACGGCCCGGTGCGGGAAGGTGGTCCGCGCGGCCAGTTCACGGCTGATCGCGGTGACCGGCACGTCGGGATGGGTGGTCACGAACTCGCGCAGCCGCTCCGCCTGCGCGTTCAGGCCGGTGTCCGTCTTCGCGGACAGCAGCCACACGGTCGGGCGTGCCGGCTCCGACGGCGGGCCGTCAACCGGATCTGACGGGGGGGCGACGACCGGATCGGGGGACTGTTCGACGATGAGGTGGGCGTTGGTGCCGCTGATGCCGAAGGCCGACACGGCGGCACGGCGGGGGCGTGCGGCGGACGGCCACGCGATGGCCTCGCCGAGCAGCCGGATGTCGCCGGACGCCCAGTCGACGTGCGGGGTGGGGGCGTCGATGTGCAGGGTCCGGGGCAGCCGGCCGTGGCGCATCGCCATGACCATCTTGATCAGGCCCGCCACGCCCGCCGCCGCCTGGGTGTGGCCGATGTTGGACTTCACCGACCCCAGCCACAGCGGCTCCGCACGGCCCTGACCGTACGTCGCCAGCAACGCCTGCGCCTCGATCGGATCACCCAGCGTCGTACCCGTACCGTGCGCCTCCACCGCGTCCACATCAGACGGCTGAAGACCAGCGTTCGCCAGCGCCTGCCTGATCACCCGCTCCTGGGAGGGGCCGTTCGGTGCGGTCAGGCCGTTGGAAGCGCCGTCCTGGTTGACCGCGCTTCCCGCGACCACCGCCAGCACCCGGTGGCCGTGTCGGCGGGCGTCGGACAGCCGCTCCAGCAGCACCAGGCCCGCGCCCTCGCCCCAGCTCGTGCCGTCCGCGGCGGCTGCGAACGGCTTGCTGCGGCCGTCCGCGGCGAGACCGCGCTGGCGGGAGAACTCCGTGAAGCCGACCGGCGTCGCCATGACCGTGACGCCGCCGGCCAGTGCCAGCGAGCACTCCCCCGCCCGCAGCGCTTGGGCAGCCAGGTGCACGGCGACCAGGGACGACGAGCAGGCGGTGTCCACGGAGAGCGCCGGACCGCGCAGTCCCAGGTGGTAGGCGACCCGGCCGGACGTGACGCTGGTCGCGGCGCCGGTCAGAAGGTAGCCCTCCAGGTCCTCCGGCAGGCCTGGCCCGGTCGCGTAGCCGGATGACCAGACGCCGGTGAACACACCGGTGTGGCTGCCACGTAGCGAGGTCGGGTCGATGCCGGCGTGCTCGAAGGTCTCCCAGGCCGTCTCCAGCACGAGGCGCTGCTGCGGGTCCATGGCGAGTGCCTCGCGGGGCGAGACCCCGAAGAACGGCGCGTCGAATTCGGCCGCCCCGGCCAGGAAGCCTCCTTGGGCGATGTACGTCGTTCCCCCGCTGCGCAGCTCAGGGTCGTACAGGCCGCCGAGGTCCCAGCCTCGGTCGTCAGGGAAGTCGCCGATCGCGTCGGTCTCGGCGGTGACCAGCCGCCACAGGTCGTCAGGCGAGGCCACCCCGCCGGGGAAACGGCAGCCCATCCCGACGATGACGATCGGGTCGTCGTCCACCACCGCCGACGCCCTGGGGAGCAGGTCGGCCGTGCCGTCGCTCAGGTACGCGATCAACTCTGCCGGCGTCGGGTAGTCGAAGATCAGACCGGACGGGAGTTGCCGGTCCAGCAGGCCCATCAGCCGGTTGCGCAGTTCGAGCCCGCTGATCGAGTCGAAGCCGAGGTCCTTGAAGGTGAGCCGCGGGTCGATGCCCGCGGGGTCGTCGTACCCGAGCACCGACGCGATCTGCGCGGTGACCACGTCACCCGTACCGTCCGAGTCGGGGCCGCTGACCGCTGCGGGGGCGGCTGGCGTGGCGGGGGCGGCGGGCGCCTCGGTCTCCGGGGTCGGCAGCCAGTACGAACGGCGCTGGAACGCGTAGGTGGGCAGGTCGACCGGTCCGGTCGGGGGGACGGCCGGCGACCAGTCGACCGGCACGCCGGCCACGAACAGCCGGGACAGCGCTGCCAGGAACTCGGCCGGCCCGCCCCGGTCACGCTGCAGCGTGCCGGTACCGACGCCGGACGCGCCGACCTGTTCGCGGGTCTGTTCCATGGCGGGCAGCAGCACCGGGTGCGGGCTCGCCTCGACGACGACGTCGTGCCCGTCCGCCAGCGCCGCCGCGGCGGCCAGGTCGAACCGGACCGGCTCGCGCAGGTTGCGGTACCAGTAGCCGGCGTCGAGGGTGGCGGTGTCCACCGGTCCGCCGGTGACCGCGGAGTAGAAGGGGATGGTGCCGCGCTGCGGCCGTACGCCGTCCAGGTCGGTCATCAGCCGGTCGCGGATCGTCTCGATCTGGGCCGAGTGGGCGGCGTAGTCCACCGGAAGGGCGCGTGCCCGGACACCGTCCGCCGCGCAGGACTCCAGCAGTTCGGACAGCGCGTCCGGATCACCGGACACCACGACCGAGTTGGTGGCGTTCACCACGGCCACGGTCACCGAAGCGCCCCAGCGCGACACGTACTCCTCGGCCTGTGCGACGGACAGCGCCAGGGACACCATGCCGCCCCCGCCCGCCAGGGCGACCAGGGCACGGCTGCGCAGTGCCACGACCCGGGCGGCGTCGGCCAGTGACAGGGCGCCCGCGATGTGTGCCGCGGCGATTTCGCCCTGCGAATGCCCGACCACCGCGTCGGGCTCGACTCCGAAGGCGCGCCACAACGTCGCCAGGGACACCATGACCGCGAACAGGGCTGGCTGTACGACGTCCACGCGATCGAGCGAGCCGCCGTCCAGGACATCCGTCAGCGACCAGTCGGTATGCGGGGCGAGCGCATCGGCGCACTCGTCCATCGCGGCCCGGAAGGCGGGGTGGGCGGCGTAGAGCTCACGGCCCATACCGACCCATTGCGCGCCTTGACCGGGAAACACGAACACGGTCCTGCCGGGGCTGCCGACCCGGCCGGTGGCGACCTGCGCGGAGTCGACCAGGACCGCGCGGTGTGCGAAGTGCGTACGGGTGGTGGCGAGCGCATGCGCCACCTCGGCCGCGGTCTGCTCCGGGTGAGCGCGCAGGTGCGCCCGCAGGCGCTCGATCTGCGCGTGCAGGGCCGGCCCGGTCTTCGCCGTGACGACCCAGGGAACCGGTGTGCTCTGCGGGACGGCTGGACGGGCCGGCTGTGCGACCGGATCGGGGGCCTGTTCGACGATCACGTGGGCGTTGGTGCCGCCCATGCCGAACGACGAGACCCCGGCGATCAGCGGTGCGTCGGGCCGGGGCCAGTCGGTGAGAGCGGTCTGGACCTGCAAGTTCAGCGTGTCGAGCGGGATCGCGGGATTCGGGGTGACGTGGTGGAGGCTCGGCGGCAGCGCGCGGTGATGCACGCTCAACACCGCTTTGAGCAGGCCGACGATGCCCGCGGCGCCCTCCAGGTGGCCGACGTTCGTCTTGGCCGAGCCGACCCGCAAGGCGGTGTCCCGGGCGGAGTCGTCCTCGCCGGCTTCGGCCGGGGCGCGGTACGCGGCAGCCAGGGCGGCGGCCTCGATCGGGTCGCCGACGGCCGTGCCGGTGCCGTGCAACTCCACGTACTGCACGTCCGCGGGACGCACGCCGGCGCGGGTCAACGCATCCCGGATGACCTCCTCCTGGGCCGCCGCGCTGGGCACGGTGAGGCTCTGCGTCGCGCCGTCGTTGTTGACCGCGCTCCCCCGGATCACGCCGTACACCCGGTCGCCGTCGGCCAGGGCCCGCGCCAACGGCTTCAGCAGGAACAGGCCGCCGCCCTCACCGCGCACGAACCCGTTGGCCCGGGCGTCGAACGTGAAGCACCGGTCGTCAGGGGACAGGCCGCCGAACTCGCTCGCGCCCACTTCACGGTGGGCGGCCAGGTTCAGGTTCACCCCACCCGCCAGTGCGAGCACCGACTCACCGCGGCACAGGCTCTCGACCGCCAGATGCACGGCGACCAACGCCGACGACTGGGCCGTGTCGACCGTCAGGCTCGGTCCGCGCAGGCCCAGGAAGTGCGAGAGACGGTTCGCGATGACGCCCCGGTTGGTGCCGGTCAGCGTGTGCGGTGTGACGTGCCGGGGATAGACCAGGGAGGTGTAGTCGTCCCACGTCGAGCCGATGAACACACCGGTCCGACCACCGGCCAGCGTCCCCGGCACGACCCGGGCGTCCTCAAGAGCCTCCCAGGCGAGTTCGAGTACGAGCCGCTGCTGCGGGTCCATGGCGGCGGCCTCGCGGGGCGAGATGCCGAAGAACGCCGCGTCGAACCCGTCCACCCGGTCCAGGAAGCCACCGTGCCGGGAGCCCTGCCGGCCGGCCGGCGGTGCGGTGATCGCGTCGCCCCCGTCGCAGAGCAACCGCCAGAACGCCTGCGGGTCCGGCGCCTGCGGCAGACGGCCGGCCATCCCGACAATCGCCACACGGTCCGCATCCGAATCGAAACGGTGACCCATCACATCGACACCTCGTGAGCCGCAGGATGAAGGAAGGTGAGGTCTTTCCGGAACAGTCCCGACAGAGCGGCTCCAGCTGCCACGGCGGCCGGAATCCCGGGGGTCAAACGCGGGTAGCGCGGTGAAACGCTCGGCTCTTTGACGGCGGTGGCGTTGGCGATCTTCAACGACTCTACGGCTGTTGAGCTGTGCGAACGAGCCGGAGACCACGATCACCCCGGGCCGGGGTTGAGCATGCCAGCACCCTCAGTACCATTTCCATAGAGCCTGACAAGGGTGGCTGAAATGATGCACATCGCGCCATGGGGCGCCTGTGCACAGAGTGAAAGAGTGGCGGAATCCGTCCTGTCCGCCGTCCAGGAGCGCGTCTCCGGCGCGCGTCGGGGCGTGGCTACCATCGACACCCACCACCGCAGGACCGTCGAGGATCCGGCGACCTGAGTTCTGCGGACGCGCGTCAAACATCCAGGGGCATCATGGCAAGAAGAGGACCGGCACGGAGGCGACCGAGCGCCTTACCCGAGGCGCGAGGGGCCGCAGCGCCGCTCGACACCGGCACTCCTCGACCCGGCGGTCGCCCCGCACCGCCGGAGCCGGAGCCGACGGCTCCCAGCCACGCCGGCACTCCGACCGACCCGGACAGGTCCGACTCCGGGACACGGGCCGCCGGTTCGCTCTCCCGAGCGTCCCGATGGTGGCGCGAACTGCGAAAGGAGTGGAAGGCCACCGTGTTGGGGGCGCTGGCGCTTGCGTTGACCCCCGCGATTCCCTCCGTGTGGGGGCAGGTCTTCGACGGCCCGGCGGTAGAGGACTCCGTCCAGTTGGGGCCGGATCTCTCGGTCCGCGTCGACCCGGTTCGGCTCGACGACGAGGGCCGCAGCACGGCCACGCGGGACGTCTTCCACCCGACCACCGCCCAACGCCACATCATGTCGCGCACGGGATCGGCAGTCTCCGGGGCGTTCACCAATGTGACACGGTCGGCCGACCCGGTGAATCTCGACACGCTCTCGCTACGGCTCACTCTGACCGGCCACACCAACCAGCAGATCCTCATCACCGACATCCAGCCGCAGATCGTGTCGCGCACGGCACCTCTGGCGGGCACCTTGTTCTGTCTTCCCCCACAGTCCGGCCCCCCGTCGATGAACATGCTGTTCGACATGGACCGCCCGTTCCCGGTCGCCCGCGACATGCGGTTCGACGACAAGACCACCTATGTGGCTGGCAGGCAGACCAGGGACATCGGGCTCGGCCCGCCGTTCTTCGAGCAGCGCAGCATCACGCTTCACAAACACGATCAGCAGGTCCTGTTGATCCGGGCCACCACCCGCCTCCACTACGTCTCCTTCCGGCTCGTCGTCACCTACGAACTGGGTGACCAGGAAAAGCACACCGTCATCGACAACCACGGCGCGCCGTTCCTGGTGACCGCGATGCTTCAGGCGCCGCACACCTACGGAAGCGTGTACCAGATGAAGTACGGGTGGTCGGTCGACCCGGTGAATCCGGCGACCCTGACGGCGAAGGCCGGGCAGGAGCCGCCGTGCTGAGTGAGCGGAGCGATCGAAGCGAGGGGGGCGTCCGCTGGTGGCTGGTGCTGCTGGTGTTGGTGCTGGTGCTCGCGGGGGGCGTCACGGTGTGGCTGGTGAAAGGCCACACCCCGGCGCCCCGTTCGCCCGTCGCGGCCGGGTCCGTGACCGCGTCTTCCGCGGCGTGCCGGCCGGTCGACCTGGAGGGGATCGATCCGGCGTTCGTCGGTGCCTGGCGCAAGGCGGTCGGCCCGGTCCACCAGGCCGCATGCGCAGGCGACTTCGGAGCCCTGGCACGACTGCTCGGCGGCGAGTCCGCGTCGCATTTCGAATCATCGGAGTGCACAGGGTGCGATGGCGCCGACCTGGTGGGCATGTGGAATGATGAATTCCGGTTCGACGGCTCGCAGTTGGCGCGGGCCCTGGAGACCCGGCCGGTGCAGGACCAGGGCGGGCTGACCTACCGTCGGGGTGACACGCTGGTGGTCTTCGCCCGGGGAACTCACGAACTCCCCATCAGCTGGTCGGCGTTCTTCATGGACTGCCACGAAGACGACCGCTGTCAGGAACTGGAGCCGGTGACGGGCGCCCCGTAGCGGCACCGCGCCCCCGATCTCGTCCACGGCGTCCGGTTCCCGGACAACTCCACGGCACTCGGTGCGACCCATTGACTGGACATCGCCAAGCGATTATAAGTAAGGAAAGTTTACTTACGATTAAGGGTCGACCGGAACGCGAAAGAGCACAACACCGTCCGCTCCGCGGAGTCCGCACGACGGACCCCGCCCCCCACACATCGGACTCGCACGTCCCGGAGGCATTCATGCGGTTGCACATGCGTCGCCCGGCCGGTCTCGCCGCCGGCCTGCTCGCCCTGGGCCTGGCCGCGTTCGGCACACTCGGCACGGCGTCCACCGCTCAGGCAAGCACCACGCGGAACTTCCAGGTCACGCTCTACGGCTGGCCGGACAACTCCCCTCCCGGCAACGCCATCGCCTACCCCAGGAGCGACGGCTACCCCACCTTCCACGACGGCGCCAGCGGCACGGGCACGTACGGCGACCCGGTCACCTACGCGACCGACCAGGACGAACTGCCCGTCGGCACCATCGTCTACTACCCCTACCTGCATAGGTACTTCGTCAACGAGGACGACTGCACCCAGTGCGACCAGGACTGGGAGAACCGGGGGAAGTCCCACATCGACCTGTGGGCCGACGGACAGAACGGCAACACGGACGACGTACTCAACTGTGAGGACGACCTCACCCAGGATTCCGCCCAGGTGATCGTCGACCCACCAAGCAACGAACCGGTCGACACCACGCCGCTGTTCGACTCCTCGACCGGTGCCTGCTACAACCCGTCCGGCTTCTCCGGCTGACCCCCGCCCAGCAGCACGTCCAGGTCGGGGTCTGCGACCAACTGGCGGGCCCCGACGATCTGTCGTACCGTCGCGCCTTCTTCGACCGCTTCTGCCGCGATTCGCGTCGCTGTTTCGTATCCGAGTTTCGGCAGGAGCGCGGTGACCAGGGATACGGCGTTCTCCGTGTTCCTCCTCAGGGTCGCCGAGTCCACGGTGATACCGGTGATGCAGTGGTCGGTGAGCGTGCCGATGGCGCGGGTGAGTTCGTCGAGGCTGTCGAAGAGCGCGCCGGCTATCACGGGTTCGAAGGCGTTCAGCTGCAGTTGACCTGCTTCTGCGGCGAGGGTGATGGTGGTGTCTCGGCCGATGATGGTGAAGGCGATCTGGTTGACGAGTTCCGGGATGACGGGGTTGACCTTGCCCGGCATCATGCTGGAGCCGGCCTGTCGGGGCGGAAGTCTCAGTTCACCCAGGCCGCAGCGGGGTCCGGAGGCCAGCAGCCGCAGGTCGTTGCAGATTTTCGACAGCTTGATCGCGGTGCGTTTCAGCGCGCTGGAGAGCTGGACCAGGGGGCCGACGTCCTGGGTGGCTTCGACCAGGTCCTGCGCCGCGTGCACGGGCACACCGGTCAGCGCGGCGAGGTGCTCCCGGGCGAGTCGGGGGTAGCCGGCGGGGGTGTTCAGCGAGGTGCCGATCGCGGTGCCACCGAGGTTCACCGCGCACAGGGCGTCTCGTGCTTCGCCCAGCAGTGTGATCTCGGCCCGCAGGGTGACGGCGAAGGCTTGGAACTCGCGTCCGACGGTCATCGGGACGGCGTCTTGGAGTTGGGTGCGTGCGACCTTGGCGATTCCGCTGAACTCGGCTGCCTTGTTCTCGCATGCCTCTGCGAGTCGGGTCAGTTCGCGTGCGACGTCCGCGGAGCGCAGGTGCAGGGCGACGCGTAGCGCGGTCGGGTAGACGTCGTTGGTGCTCTGGCTCTTGTTGACGTGGTCCAGCGGGTGCACGCGGTGGTAGTTGCCCTTGGGTTCGCTCAGGATTTCCAGGGCGAGATTGGCGATGACTTCGTTGGCGTTCATGTTGGTGGAGGTCCCGGCGCCCCCTTGGACGAGGTCGACGACGAACTCCTCCAGCAGGGCGCCGGTCCGTATCCGGTCGCAGGCCGAGATGATGGCCGCTGCCACTTCGGGGTCCAGTTGGTCCGATGCGGCGTTCGCCATCGCCGTTGCCTGCTTGACCGCCGCGAGCGCGGCGACGAAGGTCGGGTAGGCCGACAGCGGACGGCGGGTCGCCGTGAAGTTCTTCCTGGCGCGCAGTGTGTGGATTCCGTAGTACGCGTCGTGCGGTACTTCGAGTTCGCCGAGGAGGTCGTGTTCGGTGCGGGTCGGCCGGCCGGATCCGGGGTCGGACCCGGCCGGCGACGTGGGGTGTGCGGTGGTGTGGGTCACCCGGCGGTCCTCCAGCGGAACCAGCGGTGTTCGATCAGGGAGACGATGCCGAGCAGGGCGGTCACCACGATCGAGATGAACACGACCTCGGCGAGCAGGCTGGAGGTGTCGAGGATGCCGGCGGCGTCGTTCATCATGAAGCCCAGGCCGCTGTGTGAGGCGACGAACTCGGCGGTGATGTCGGTCGCGATCGCGGTGGGCAGGGCCAGTTTGATCGTGGTGGTGATCCACAGGATCTGCTGGGGGAAGATCGCCATCCGGATCACTTTCCAGCGTCCCGCGCCCATCACCTTGATCCCGTTGGCGAGATCGAGGTCCATCGAGCTGAGGCCCGCGTACGTCGGCGTGATGAAGATGAAGACGACGACGAACGCCACGAAGGCGGCCTTGAAACTGAAGTCGACGCCGAGCCAGATCACGAAGAGCGGCGCGATCGCGATGCGCGGCATCGTGTAGAAGAACGTGACGTACGGGGACCCGAGGCGGCCGAAGGCACGGACGGCGCCCATGAGGTTTCCGATCACGACGCCGGCGACCATGCCGACCAGGAAGCCGAGGCCGGCTTGGCTGAAGGTGACCCAGGCGTTCGAGAGCAGCCGGCCGTCGCGGATGAGTTCGATCAGGCGTTGGGTGACGGCCTGTGGCGAGCTGATGTACAGCGTGTCGATGAGTCGTCCGGAGGCGAGTTGCCATGCTGCGAGCAGCAGCGCCGCGGCCAGGGTCTGGACCCCGATCCGGTTCGCCGAGGCACCGGCTCGTCGGCGGGTCGCTCGGCCCGGTGCCTCCTCGGTGACTGCTGTCATTGGCTCGTGCCTTCCTCGATCTCCGGCTTGAGGTTGTTCCACAGGCGGGTGTACAGGGTCAGGTAGTGCTCGTCGCGCCAGATCTCGAACGGTGAGGTCCTGGGTCGTGGCAGGTCGACGGGGACTTCCGTCTTGACGGTGCCCGGGCGTCCGGACAGGACCACGACACGCTCGGCCAGGTAGATACTCTCGGCCAGGTCGTGGGTCACGAAGATGACGCTGGGACGCATCTCCTCCCAGATGCTCAGGAACATCTCCTGGATCTGGCCCTTCACCTGCGCGTCCAATGCTCCGAACGGCTCGTCCATCAAGATCAGCTCGGGGTCGTAGATCAGTGACCGGGCGATGGACGCGCGCTGCCGCATTCCACCGGAGAGCTGGCTCGGGTAGGCGTCCTCGAAACCGCCGAGGCCGACCCGGTTGATCCAGAATCGGGCGCGCTCGTTGCGCTGTTTCTTGTCCACTCCGCGTAGTTCGAGGCCGGCGGCCACGTTCGACAGGACGGTGCGCCAGGGCAGGAGTGAATCGCGCTGGAACACGAAGCCGAGTGAGTGCCGCCTGATGCCTTCGTCGAGGATGACCTCGCCGGAGTGGTCGGTGTGCAGGCCGGCGACCACCCTCAGCAGGGTCGACTTTCCGCAGCCGCTGGGTCCGACCATCGAGACGAATTCGCCTCGGCGCAGGGTCAGGTCGACATCACGGAGTGCGTCGATCCGCGACGAACGCGTCCGGAAGTGGACGGTCAGGTCCCTGACCGTCAGGAGAGCGGAGTCGTCGTCCTGATGGTCGCCGGCCTCCGCCGAGGCCGCGGTGAGGAGGGCGGCCGGCCTCGGCCGGCCGTTCCTGTTTCCGCCGAAAGTCGACTCATTCATACTGTCCCTCGAATTGCGGGAGCTGGTAGACCAGATCGTCGAAGGACTTGCCCTCGGCGGATTCGTGCAGGTCCGGGATGGCTGAGAGCAGCTTGAGATCCTCTTCGATCATCGTCCGCGTGGGGACGATCTGCCAGGTCTTGTTCTTCGCGAAATCGGTGAGGAAGCGCTTTTGGTCCAGCGTGGCCGGGTCGATTCCGTTCGCCTTCTCGAACGCGTCGATCTCGGAGAGGACCTTGGGGTCGATCGGCAGTGTGCTCAGCTTCGTCTGCGCTTCACTGATGGCGGTGACGAAGTCGGAGACGGTCTTCTTGTGGTTCTTGATGTACGTCTCGGTGGTGGTGATCTGGGTCGACAGGTAGGGAGAGGTGCCGGACAGGTCCATGCTGGTCGTCTTGTGGGCGGCGTCCAGGGCGTAGGTGTACGGGGCGGTGGTGAGGGCGGCGTCGACCGAGCCGGCCCGGAGCGAGTCGTAGTTGCCCTGTGCGGTGCCGTAGATGAAGGTCACCGAGTCGGCCGGAACCTTGTGTGCGGCGAGCACGTCGGTCATGAACGAGTGGCAGGTGGCCGCCTGGCCACAGGGCAGACCGACGCGCTTGCCCTTGAGGTCCGACCAGTCGCTGATGCCCTTGTCCGCGTAGAAGCCCCAGTAGCTCTTGGCCGCACCGGCCACGATCTTGAACGGCGCGCCGGTCAGCATCGCGGTCTCCACGGACGGAGCGGCCACGAAATCCACCGCCCCCTTCGCGAGAGTCTGGGCGGTGACGTTCGGCGACAGGGTGATGTACTGGATCTTGAGCTTGTGATCGGCGGCGAGGCCGAGCTTGTCCGCGACCAGCACCAAGAAGGTCGGAGGGGCGGTGGCACCGGTGATGCCGACCCTCACCGTGGTGACACTGTTCTTGTCGGTGGCGGCGTCCGAGCCGTGCTGGGCACAACCGGCGGCCGTGAGGGCCAGCGCCGCGGCGGCGGCCACCGAGCTGATCAGTGTGGTGAACGACTTCATCTCTGCTCTCCTGTGGTCGCCGGAACGGGAGCGGGCTGGGGACTGAGCGCGAGTGCGCGACTGGGGTTGTCGACGAGGATCGACTGGACGGCCTCGCGGCTGACGCCCTTCGCCTCCAGCAGTGGGACGACGCTCTTGAGGATGTGCCCGTAGCCGTAGCCGCCGTAGGTGCGCAGGTCCGACTTGAAGCACACATCCTGGGCGAACAGGATTTTGTCACCATACCCGGCGTCCACGAGTTCTCGAACGTAGTCGGCTCGCCAGATGTCCTGGCCCATGACGATCCCGTAGCCCCATTCCTCGCGGTAGTACTCCCGGCCCCACGCGTCGTACTGGACGAAGGCGCCGCGCTCGGCCACGCCCATCGTGTAGTCGAGGTCCTGGACCTGGTCGAGGTGGCCGATGATCGTCCGCTCGGGCGGCAGGCCCTCGTCCTGGAGGATGTCCAGCGTGATGGAGGCGCCTCGGGGAGGCCGCACGTCCAGGTGCACGCTGACCGCGACGCCGGTCGCGAGGGCGGCGCGGGCCGAGGCGCGCAGCGACTTCTCCTCGTCATCGGTGATCGCGACGGTCTTGTGGGTTCCGGCGCCCTTCTCGATGCCGCTCACGCCGACCTCGCCGATGACACCGCAGCGGATGGCGGTGTCGCCGACGCCGACCTCGATGTCCTTGATCATCATTTCCGCGAGGTCGTCGATCGATGCCTGCTTGACGAAGTCGGGGTGCGCGCCCTCGACGTAGAAGCCGGTGCCCATGACGATCTTCAGGCCGGTGGCCTGCGAGATCCTCACCAGCGCCTCGGGGTTGCGGCCGATGCCCACGCAGGAGGCGTCCACGATGGCCCCGCCGCCGAGCTTCAGGTAGTGGCCGAGCTCGTGGATCGCCACGTGCTCGTCGGAGAGCACCAGGTTGGCGCGCGTGGTGCTCATCTGGCGGCGGCGCAGTTCACCGAGCATCGACATCTCGATGGGGCGGTCGAGGTCTCGCTCGGCTGCGTCGGCCGGCTCCACGAACCACGAACGCAGATCCACCACGCAATGCTCGTGGGTCATCGTCACTCCGAGCGTCGACGCGTCAACGTCGCCGACCACGGTACGAACCTTGCTGGTCATCCGGCAGAACCTCTCCTCAGGGGCTGTGCGTCCGAACGAGACGACGCGCTGTTGATGGGCGAGGTTAGACCAACGATCGAAGATTGTATATAAGTTCGTTGAGACCTGGATCACCTCCCCCGTCCAGCACTCCTCGAAGACGGGCTCAGTGACGGTCGATTCGAGACTGAAACCGCTGATAGCTACCGTTTAGTACGCCGCATCAAGCTCGAACGGCCCTCGGCCATGGGCCTGCGATTTTCTACCCATTGATCGCCCGATCCGCATCAGTTATATTTTTTGCATGGCGAGAGATACTCTTTACGACACGACCTACGAGGCGATCCGGGCGAAGATCCTCGATGGCACGTTCAAACCCGGCACCCGGCTCCTGCAGAAGGAGATCGCGAACGAATTCGGCCTGAGCCACGTGCCCTTGCGTGAGGCGCTGCGCAAGCTGGAGGGTGAGCGGCTGGTCGTGGTGAGTCCGCGTCGCGGAGTGACGGTGTCGGACCTGAGCGAGGAGGGCCTCAGCGACCTCTACCGGGTCCGGCTCGCGTTGGAGCCCTTGGCGTTCCGGCGGGCGGCCGAGTTCGCGACCGCTGCGGACCTGGCAACGATGCAGGAGGCTCTGGAGGAGCTCGCCGGGCTGGTCGAGGATCCGATCGCGTTCTTCCGTGCGCACGACGAGGGCGTCCGCGCGAACATCGACCTCGCTCCGGGTGACGTTCTCGCCGACATCGTGCACATGGTGCGGGAGCGCAGCCAGCATCTGCGGTACACCTACAGCCAGTTGCCGGGCGAGTCCGAGCGTCTGCTGGAGCGGCGGCGCAAGATCGTCGCCGCGATGGTCGGGCACAACGCGGAACTGGTCGAGCAGCTCGCGCGGCTCCACCTGATCGAGGGGCGTGACGCGCTGCTGGCCTGGCACGCCGAGAGCCGGACGGCGGACCAGTGACCGGCGTCCGGCAGGTCGCTCCCCTGAGCGAGTTGATCGACCTGACCCGTCCGCTGACCTTCGAGACACTCGTGGCCCTCGGCGGACGCCGGGTCGACGAGGGCTGGATGGTCAAGGGCGTCGAGGTCGAGTGGCTGCGCAGTTGGGAGGCCGGCGACAACACCACGCAGTGCACCTGGCTCCTGGGTGACCACCTCGGTACCCACGTCGACGCTCCCGTCCACGTCATCGAGGGCGCCCCCGGCATCGACGCGGTGGATCTGTCCCGGCTGGTGGGGCCGGCGGTGGTGATGGACTGCCGGTTCGCCGCGGGCCGCGGGCTGACCGCGGCGGACCTGGAGGCCGCCCGGCCGCAACCGGAGCCGGGGGACATCGCGCTGCTGTGCGTCGGCGAACCGGCGGGCACCCGTGAGGAGTACCTGGTCCACCAGACCTACGTGACGGTCGAGGCCGCGTCCTGGCTCGTCGAGCGCGGAGTCCACGCGGTGGGAGTGGAGACCGCCTGCTTCGAGCACGCCTACCAGCGGACGGTCGTCGACCGCTGCTATGAGCCGACCGAACACAACCCATGGCCGGCGCACCGGGTGTGTCTGGAGAGTGACGTCTACATCATCGAGGGCCTCACCCGTCTGGAGTCGATCGCCGGCCAACGCGTCATGTTCGCGGCGACGCCGCTGCCCGTCCCCGGCTCCAGCGGCTCGCCGGTGCGAGCCTTCGCCTGGCGGCCGTAGCCGATGGACCTGCTGTCCTCCGCCACCGAACTGCGTCGCGCGATCGGCTCCAGGTCGCTGTCACCGGCGGAGCTCATGGCCGCGACGATCGACGCCGTCCGCGAGCGGAACCCGGGCCTGGGGGCGATCGCGACGCTCGCGGAGGAGTCCGCCACCTCCCGGGCAGCGGCCGCGACCAGCGCCTGGCCGCACTCGCCGCCGCCGCTGTTCGGTCTGCCGGTCACCGTCAAGGACACCATCGAGGTGGCCGGCGTCCGGTCGACCGCGGGAAGCCGGCTGCTGTCCGACCATGTCCCGCGGCGGACCGCCCCGGCCGTCGCATCGCTGTTGCGCGCCGGGGCGATCCTCGTCGGCAAGACCAACTGCCCCGAGTTCGGGATCGGCAACCTGGACACCCGCAACGCACTGTTCGGACAGACACGCAATCCCTGGGACGCCAACCGCTCGGCGGGGGGGTCGAGTGGTGGTGACAGCGCCGCTGTCGCCTCGGGCCTGAGCGCGATCGGTATCGGCACCGACTACGGCGGCTCCGTCCGGTTTCCGGCGCACTGCACCGGCATCGCCGCCCTGCGACCGACCCCGGGATCCGTCGACGGCAACGGTGTGCTGCCCATCACCTCGCACGAGATCCCGGTCCGCCGGCGGCCGGAGTCGGTGCAGGCCGAGCTGCAGACCATCGGAATCCTGGGTCGGTCGGTCGCCGATCTCCAGCTCGTCGCCGCGGTCCTAGGCATCGCCGGGCCCGCCCAGGCTCCACCGCGGTGTGCCTGGTTCGTCGAGGACGGCAACGTCACCGTCCAGCCGGAGATCGCGGCGGCCGTCGAAGGGTGCGCCCGGGTGCTCACGGACGCCGGATTCGTCGCGGCGCACCGCAGGCCACCGCTGTTCGATCGCGCCTACCCGCTGCTCACCGAACTGCGGCTGGCCGAGGGGCAGCCGGAGATCGACGAACTCAGCCGAGGCCGACGCGACGAGCTGACCGCGCTGGTCGCCGCCGAGCTCGACAAGCCGCCGGTCCCGGCGCGCGGCGGCCTGCTTGAGGACATCGACGAGGTCCGGCGCGCGAGTCGGACCTTCCTCGACGCGTGGCCGATCCTGCTCACGCCGGTGGGCATCGAACCCGCGTTCGCCATTGACGAGGGTGAGCGCCCACGCAGCGACATCGAGGCCTTCTGCCGCGCCGTCACCCTGCTGCGGCTGCCCGCTGCCGTGGTCGCCTGCGGCACCGCTGCCGACGGGATGCCGGTCGGTGTCCAGGTCGTCGGACGCCCCCACCGCGACGGCGAGGTCCTCGCCGTCGCGGCTCTTCTCGAAGCCGCCTTCGGTAGGTGGCGTCCCTCCTCGAAAGGCTGACATGACCACCACCTTGGGCACCGCCGAGCTCCTGGCACGCTTCGACGAGTGGGAGCAGGACAACCACCGGCGGCGCGTACTGGAGAGCGTGAACCTGAACGCGGCGACGAACGCCCTCAGCCCACGGGCTCGCGCCGCCTTGTCCGCGAGCATCGCCGACAAGGGCGCCTCCGGCGGCCCGCGCAGCCGGCACCACCTGGGCAGCGTCGATGTCGACCGCATCGAGGAAGGCGTCGCCGGGCTGGCGTGCTCACTCTTCCACGCCACCGCCGCGGACCTGCGGCCGCCGACCGGCAGCCTGGCCAACGCGATCGCGATCACCGCGCTGGCTCCTCGCGACCGGCCGATCATGGTCGGTGGTGCCGAGGCGCTCGCCCACTACACCGTCCGCGACGAGGGGTGGGGCGGGCGACTGACCGGCGGCGTGGTGCCACTGGCGTTCGCCGACAACGGCGTGGACCTGGACCTGGACCGGATCGGGCGGGATGTCGCCGAGCACCGGCCGTCACTGATCTTCGTCGGGTCACAGGCGATGCTCTTCCCGGTCGACCTCGCCGGCCTGCGCGAGATCGCGGACCGGATTGGCGCCCTGATCGTCTACGACGCCGCGCACCCGCTCGGCGTGATAGCCGGCGGCCGGTTCCAGGATCCCCTCGGCGAGGGCGCCGACGTCATCGCCGCATCGACGCAGAAGAGCCTTCCCGGCCCGGTGGGCGGCCTGCTCCTGGCCAGGGACGAGCAGATCGCCGACTCCCTCTACCAGGCCGGTGACCTGCTGCTCGCGAACTACCACAACAACCGGGTCCTGGCGTTGGGCATCACCCTGGCGGAGATGTCCGCGTTCGGCCGGGCCTACGCCGAACAGACGGTCGCGAACGCACAGTTCCTGGCAGCCCAATTGCAGGCCAACGACCTGTCGCCGGCGTTCCCCGACCGCGGGTTCACCCGCAGCAACCAGTTGCTGCTGCCCTGGGCGAGCAAGGAAGAGGCGGACGGGTTCGCCCGCGCGTGCGCGGAGGCCAACATCGCGCTCAGCACGATCCGGCTGCCCTCGGCGCCCGGCGTCGAGGCGTACGGGACACGCGTCGGCCTCCAGGACACGACGCGGCGCGGGATCACGCGGGACGCACTCAGCGAACTCGCCGCCATCCTCGCCGACATCGCACACGGGCGCGGCGCTCGCACCCACGCGGACCGCGTGCGTGAACTGGCCGCACAGATCCAGCAGGTCTACTACACGTTCGAGCATCCGCTGCCCGGCAGCGACGAACACTGAACACCGCGGTGCGACGGCCACGGCTGCTGTCGGGATCACTGGTCCTCATCACCCTCGTCGTCTCCGTGGTCGGGAGCGTCGGTGCACCGTTGATCACGCAGGTCGCCGCGGCCTACGACGTTCCACTCGCGATCGCCCAGTGGACCTTGACCGTCACCCTGCTGACCGGCGCCGTGACCACACCGATCCTGGGACGCCTGTGCTCCGGGGCCCTGCGCCGACCCGCGATCCTCGGTGTTCTGGCCATCGTGCTCGTGGGCAGTGTGCTGACCGTCGTGCCCCTGGGGCTCGCCGGTCTGCTGATCGGCCGCGCGGCGCAAGGATTCGGGCTCGGGATCACCGCGCCGCTGATGGCCGTCGCCCGCGACACTCTGCCGACGCGGGCGGCTCGCACCACGACGGCACAGATCTCGGTCGCCGCCACGTTCGGCATCGGGGCCGGCTATCCGCTGGCGGGATGGCTCACCGACCTGGGCGGCGTCCGTCTCGCCTACGTGTGCGCCACGGCCGTGATCGCCGGTGCGCTCGCCCTCGCGCTGGCCGTCCTGCCGTCCTGCCCGCCGTCGCCTCCGGTCCGGCTCGACGTGACCGGTGCGGTGCTGCTCGCCGCCGGTCTCACCACGCTGCTGCTCGCCGTGAGCACCAGGGCGCTGTGGCACGCCTGTCCGGCGGCGGCGCTCGCCGCGACCGGTCTCGCGCTGGGTCTGCTCGTCGTCTGGGCCCGGCACGAGCGACGCTGCGCCGATCCGCTGGTCGACCTGCGGGTGATCCGCTCGCCGGGGCTCATCCCCGCCAACCTGGTCACCTTCGTCGCGGGCATCGGCGCGTACGGGTTGCAGACCCTGATCACCCGCTGGGTGCAGACGCCGCGTTCAGCCGGCTACGGCGTCGGCGCGACGACCTTGACGGCCGGCTTGGTCCTGCTGCCGTTCGCCGTGTCGGGCGTGGTCGGCGGATGGCTGGCGCACCGTGGGGCACGGGTGGCGAGCCTGCGGAGTCTGCTGGCGGGCGGCGCGTCGGTCATGCTGCTGGCGTTCGTCCTGTTCGCGACCGACCACACCACCCTGGCCGGTGCCCTCGTGGCGATCACGGTGCTGGGCACGGGCGTCGGCGCGTTCAACTCGATCATGCCGGCCGCTGTCGTGCGCGCGACCCGGCCCTCGGAGACCGCGAGCATGATGAGCGTCAACCAGCTGGTGCGCACACTCGGCTTCGCCTGCGGAAGCGCGTTCGCCGGGCTTGTCCTGGCGACGATGACCCCGCCGGACGCGGGGTTCCCGGCCGATTCCGCCTACACGGTCGCCGCGTGGGGCGGTGTGGCGACGATGGCCCTCGCCGCGGGGCTGTGCCGCCGCCTGGGTCGCTGACGCACGCGCGTGCGCCGGGGTGGCCTTCGCCGATTCCGGCGACAGAAGCGTGTCCGCCGTCTTCGGCGTTGGCGACACCGGTCATGAGGCTGCGGTCCGTTCGCGGATCTCCACCGCTGTCTCAAGCATCTGCCGAGTGCTGGTGAACCAGTCCTGCAGATTCAGATCCACGATGAGCTCGTCCGCGCCCGCCTCCGCGGCCGTGTGGATGTCGTCCAAGATCTGGTCGAGAGTGCCGACGAACGCCGATCGGTCAGGTCCTGCCGGACGGTCGGTGAACGTGACGTTTCCCACCACGACCATCTCCATCCGGCTCGTGTCCCGGCCGTACTCAGAAGCCATTTCCCGGATGCGGTCCCAACTTGCGCGCAGTTCCGCGGCTCCGGCCGACCCGGGTGTGGTGAGGAGCGGCAGCCAGCCGTCTGCCCGTCTGGCGATGCGCTCCAGGGCCTTGGGACTGCCGCTGCGGCCCAGATTGCTGGCACCACCTGCGAGCATGACGGGGATTTTCGAGACCGGCTTGGGCAGGACCGCGGCGTTGTTGATGACCACGCGAGGACTCCGGAAGTTCACCGGATCCGGCCCCCACACGGCCTCGAAGACGTCCAGCGTCTCGTCGAGGAACCGGCCCCGATCCGCTCGGGTGGCCCCGGTGGCCTGGAGCACGTCGGTGGACCAGCCGGCGCCCATACCTGCGACCACGCGGCCGCCGCTGATCTGATCGACCGTGGCCAGCGCTTTCGCCAGCTGGACGGGTGTGTGGAGTGCGGCGATCAGAACGGCGGTACCGAGGCGCACTTCTTCGGTCACCACCGCCGCTGTCGTGAGGACTGCCAGGGGGTCGGCAGTCTGCCGCCCGCTTTCCGGCCACGGCACGTTCGGCGGAACGTACGGCTCCACGGGCGTCTCCGCGAAGAGCAGCTGTTCGTACGTCCACAAACTGGAGTATCCGGCCGCTTCGGCCGTTCTGGCTGCCTCGACCAAGTCGTGCTGCAGGTCGACTCCCAACCTCTGGGGCAGACGCAGTCCGAGTTTCACTGTGACCCTCCGATGCAGTCGTGATTGTCGTGGACCGCACGAACAAGCTGAGATCAAGACGTACCCATGCTTTCAAGGCAAAGTACAGATTTCCTGCTCGATGCCGGACTGCCGACACGGATCATTCAGCAGCTTCTTCCGTGCCTGGACAAGCAGCAGACCATCTACGCCACCGACGTGACACCCGAAATGATCGCCACGCTGCAACGCGAACAAGTTCGGCTGTCCGAACGCATCGAGTGCCTGACCCGCAACAGGGACGCGATGGCCGACTACCTCCGCACTGTTCTCAGCCCCGATCTTTCGTGACGGGCGCACTCGCCGCCACACTCCGCGCCAACACCGGCCCCCGCAGCGGCGAACGCTCCGATCGGTCGGCCGTATTCAATGCGGTTGCCGATGCCCGGGCCGGGCGGGATGCTGCGAGCTGGTCGACACCGGCTGGAGGAGCGTTCCGTGGAGCTGTCCGATTTCCGACCGGCCCCGAACCAGGGCGGTGATCCGGCGCTCTACGAGATCGAGAACCGCGCGCTCGATCCCAGCGGACGCGTCCTCGACGCCATGCGCGCCCTCTCGCCCTGGGCCGGCCGCACGCTGCTCGACCTCGGCTGTGGCAGCGGTTTCTGGCTGCCGGGCTACGCCGAGGAGGCCGCCGAGGTGATCGGCGTCGAACCCGATCCGGCGCTCCTGCCGCTCGCCCGGGCGCGGGGCCGCCGGGCCCGGGTCCTGGCCGGCTCGGCCGAGCGCATCCCGTTGCCGGACGCCTCCGTCGACGTCGTGCATGCCAGGTTCGCCTACTTCTTCCCGCCCGGCTGCGACGCGGGGCTGGCCGAGGTCATGCGCGTGCTGCGGCCTGGCGGAGCGCTGGTCGTCGTGGCGAACGACCTGCGCTCCGGGCAGTTCGCCGACCTACTGGCCGCCGCTCTCGCGTCGGCCGACCCCGCGGCCGCTGCCGACCGCACCGACGCCTGGTGGGCCGACCACAGCGCCGAACGCACCGACGTCCTCAGCGAATGGCGCTTCACTTCCCGCCACGATTTCGAAGCCGTCCTCCGCCTCGAATTCCCCCGGCCCGTCGCCGACGCATGGCTCACCTCCCACCCCGACACCCTCGGCCTCAGCTACGGCTACTGCCTCTTCACGGTGCGCCGCTGACGCCTTTCCCGCCCACCAGCCAGCGCTACCGGTGCAGGAGACTCCAACGTCCAGCCGCGGTCCGGTGCCGCTGTACGTGGGCGTCCCCGCAAACCGTGCCCCGCGGGCCCCTCGGAACCTGAAGGTACGGAGACACCTTGTCGATTCGCATCACCCCACTGACCGACCCCCAACCCGGTCTGTCCAGCTACCGTCTGGCTTGGCTGGCGTCCGACGCCGACGCCATTCCCGTCGGATCGGCGTTCCTGCGTCTGTTCACCCATGCCGGACAGGAGCATCTGGCCGAACTGAAACTCCAGGTCCATCCGGTGGAGCGACGCCATGGCATCGGTTCGCGGCTGCTTGAGGCGGCTGTGGCCGCGGCCCGGGAAGACGGCAGACGTCGCGTTCTTGCCCAGGCGGAGGCCGGATCAGCCGGTGCGCGTTTCCTGCCGGCCCGGGGTTTTCGTAAGGTCCTTACGCTGACGTTCGCCCGGTTGCCGTTGGCCGAGGTGGATATCACGACTCTCGATGAGCTCGTTGAGCGGTCGCACCCCGGATACCGGCTGACGTCGTGGTCCGGAACCGTTCCTGATGACCTCGCAGGGACGTTCGCGGCGTCGCGCCGAGCCATGGATGACATGCCGATGGACGACATGGACCATGGCACGGTGGCCTGGGATGTGGACCGGGTCCGGGCTGCCGCGCGGACCATCGAAGAGCGAGGCGAACTGCTGCACACGGTCGTGGCCATCGACGAGTCGGACGGCTCGATCGCTGGGTTCACCGAGCTGGTCGTCCCCGGTGACGGCATGGGCGACGGCCAGCATTACGGTACGGGTGTTCTGCCGGAACACCGTGGAAACGGCCTGGGCCGGTGGATGAAGGCCGAGTCGATCCGGCAGGCCCGCGGGCGCCACCCCGAGCTCGACGGTCTGCTGACCGATACCGCCGACAGCAATCGCCCCATGCGGAGCATCAACGACCTGCTCGGCTACGAACCGACGCACCAGACACTCGAGTATCAGCTCGATCTGTGAGGCAGCGGGCCGCTCGTCGGTCCGTGACGGCTGCTCAGCGGTCCACCAGCCCCGCCACACTATGGGTGATCGATACAGCACTTTAGGTGCATCACCAGCCATATGCTGCGACAGCGTGTTCCGGCGCAGGAGGCGGCACGCATCGGCATCGCCCCGACGGTGCCGTCCGACACGAGGACAGGGAGTCGATGATGGCCGCGACGACGGACGCGATCGTGGTCGGTTCCGGGATCAACGGAATGGTGGCGGCGGCCGAACTGGCCGGCAGCGGCTGGTCGGTGACGCTGGTCGAGGGCGCCGAGCGGCTCGGGGGCTTCATCGCGAGCGAGGAGCGGACCCTGCCCGGCTACGTCCACGACACCTTCTCCTCGTGGCATCCGCTCTTCGTCGCGAGCGGGGCCTACGCGGCCCTGGGCGAGGAACTGCACGAGCACGGCCTGGAGTACCGCAACACCGACGGCCCCCTCGTCGCGAGCATCGCCGACGACGGCCGGGCCGTCGTGGCCGACCGGGATCCGGACCGCACCGCCGCCGGGTTCGGCCACCTCGCGGATCGACACCGGTACGCGGCCGCGCTGGCGGATTTCGCCGGCCACGCCGGTCCGATCACGGGCCTGATGAGCTCCGAGCTGCGCTCCGCCGCACTGGTCCGCCACGCCGGCGGGCTGGCCCGCGGCCTGGGGCGCGCGGGCACGGAACGCTGGCTGCGCGATCTTGCCAGCAGCGGGCGTTCCTGGTGCCGACGGGAGTTCACCGGGTACGAGGTCGACCAGCTGTGGATCCCCTGGCTGCTGCACTCCGGCCTCTCGCCCGACCACGCCTCGGGTGGCTTCATGGTGCCCGTGATGGCCGCGACGATGCACGGCTTCGGGCTGCCGGTGGTCGCCGGCGGGGCGGAGCGCTTCGTCGCCGCGTTCCGCTCGCTGCTGGAATCGCGCGGCGTGACGATCCGCACCGGAGCCCCCGTGGAGCACATCCTCGTCGAGCGGGGCCGCGCGACAGGGGTCGTCGTGGCAGGAGAGGTCCTGCGGGCCGGGCGCGCCGTCGTCGCCTCGGTCACGCCGACCGCGCTGTACGGTCGGCTGCTGCCGCCGGGGGCCGTGGGCGACACGGTCGTCGAGGAGGCGCGGCGGTTCCGGTACGGCCGCGGCGCCCTGCAGATCCACGTGTCGCTCTCCGCGCCGCTGGGCTGGCGTGACGATCGGCTGGCGGGCGTGCCGCTGATCCATGTCTCTGACGGCTCGTCGAGCAGCGGGATCGCCTGCGCGCAGGCGGAGGCGGGGCTGCTCCCCGGCCGGCCCACGATCGCGGTGGGCCAGCAGTACCTGCTGGATCCCTCACGCGTGCCCGGCAACGCCGCCTCGTTGTGGCTGCAGCTCCAGGAGGCGCCGTTCGCCCCGGTCGGCGACGCCGCCGGTGAGCTCGACGTCACGGGCGGCTGGACACCGGCGCTCGCGCAGGGGTACGCGGCCCGGGTACTCGACCGCATCGCACGGCACGCTCCGGACCTGCACGGGAAAGTCCTCGCGCTCGACGTCCTCACCCCGGTCGACCTGGCCGCGGCCAATCCCAACGCCGTCCACGGCGACCCGTACGGGGGCGCGTGCGAACTCGACCAGAACTTCCTGTGGCGCCCGTCGCCGAGCACCGGAAACCACCGGACGCCGGTGCCCGGTCTTTGGCACATCGGGGCGTCCACCCATCCGGGCGCCGGGCTCGGCGGGGGGTCCGGCCACCTGGTCGCCCAGGCGCTCACCGCGCCCGGTCGTGTCCGCTCCGCGGCGGCGGCGCTGACCGGTCGGCTGCGCGGGCGCTGACCGGCCGGTGTGCCACCGGGCTACGTCGCCGCGCCGGTGAGGTAGAGCCCGTGGTCCTCCTCGCGGAAGGGCCATCGGGTGCCGGTCCCCTTTCCGCGAGGTGGAGTCTTCCCCGGCCGGCGCCCGGATCGGCAAGCGTGCCGTGGGAGTCGGTCGGATGACATCGTGAGACCAGGGTCGACCACTTGCCGGAATGACAAGGGGGGTCATCGGGATGGATCAACACTGCGATGAGCATCGAGACGACACGGCCGAGAGGGAGGAAGTGCGGAAAAGGATCGCGTCCTTCATGATCACGATCGACCGTAACCGTCCCCATGGTGAGGCGCAGTTCGCCATTCTGGAAGGGGCCCTCCACCTGCTCGGGCTCGACGATCCCCACCTCACCCCCAGATGTTGGTCGGCCAAGCTCCAAGAGGCCCTCGGAGCCGTCCGCGCCGCCGTGGTCGCGGTCGCCTACGCCCTCGTCCAGTCGCGGACAGCCGATCCGGCCGGCCGTCGCCCCGGCCGGCACTGACCGGTTCGTTCCGCAGGGGAGCCGTATGCTCTCCGCTGCCGTGTGGGAAGGGTTGTCGAAATGGACCCAACTGCCTCCTCTGGAGCGATCCGAGTACCTGCGTCACCCACACAATGGAAATTCTGGAAGGTACACCAGCTGAAGCCGGAAGTGAATGCCGACAACATCGTCATCATCATCCCGGTGGAAGGCGACATCCGTCCCGCCCTGCTGGAACGGGCGGTAACGACTTTGATCACGCGCCACGAGACATTACGCACTTCGTTCGAAGTCGACGGAAGTACTCTGGTGCAGAGGATCGCACCCGGCGCGGACGTCGCCATCACGTCGGTCGATATCACTGGCACCCACCGGAACTTCCTTTCCTCCGATGAGGCGGTGGGAACAGTTCGACGAGTGATGGAAGACCCCTTCGATTTCTCAGTCGCACCACTACTGCGGGCCACAGTGGTCAACTTCACCATGTCGGACACCCGGTACCTGCTCGTCGTGGTGAATCACATCGTCATCGACGGATGGTCGATCGGCATCATCAGGCGCGAGCTCCACCAGACGCTTGACGCACTCCGCAACAAGAAGGATCCGGGACTCCCGACCCCCGTCAAGCAGTACCGCCATGTGGTGGAGGAGCGGAACCACGAAGAGGGCGGCCGGATGTCCCGGCAGCGGGACTACTGGCTTCGCCATCTGGAAGGAGTGAGCCCGCGACTCTCGATCCCCCTGATCCGTCCGAGGTCGGAGGTCGGCAGTGAACGACTACGGGACGAACCCATCGTCATCTCGGACGAGGTGAGGTCGGCCCTCGCGGACCCTTCCGCGCACTACGGGGGCCACTCGATTTCCATGCTCTACACCGCTGCTCTCGCGGCAGGCACGTCCGTCTACTCGGAGAACGGTGAAGTCGTCATCGGGATCATCTACAACGGCCGAGCCTCCCGTCACAACCACGGGGTGGTCGGCCCGTTGTTCAACGTTCTTCCGCTGCGGATCAGCGTCAAGGACAATCCCACCGTTCGCGAACTCATGCGGAACGTCAAGGCGGAGATCCTGCATGCCTATGCGCACGGAGAAGTGCCCATGGAGGACATCGCGAGAACCCTCGGGTTCGGGCAGGCCGTTCTCGGTGATGGTCCCCCTCTGTGGGAAGCGGCCGCGAACGTGGCCTCCCTCCCGCCCTCCGAAGAATGGGAGTCCGGAGGCTTCGCAGAATTCGAGAACTGGCTCTGGGCCATAAGGAGGGACCCGGTCATGGAGCGGTGGGACGGCCGGATCATGGAGATCTTCGGCCCCAGCCGACGCCCTGGAACCGCCGGCGCGCTTCGGTACAACAGCGAAATTCTTGACCCTGCGGAATCGCGGCTCATCTCAACAAGAATCTCCGCGTTCTTCCATGGGCGATCCGCACTGGACGTGCCCATCGCGCATGTCCTGAAGTGATGGATGCGGCCGGCTTCGCCGTGGGCGGCGTCACGACCGCGGGCTCGGCGGTCGCAGTTCGCCCATCGTTCCGCGACGCGGGTCGACCACATAGACGACGTCGTGCGGATGGCCGAGCGCCAGTCCTTCGGCCGGGGTGAGATCCAACAGGTGCCGCAGCAACATCCGGTTCATCATCTCGTGGGCGACGACGAGTATCGCCGCCGTCCCGGCGTGCTGATGGATCGCCCGCAGCGCCAGGTCGGCCCGGTGATCGACGTCCCGGTAACTCTCGCCGCCGGGAAACGACCAGTTGTAGCGGTCCTCCAGCCGCCGGGCCATCTCCTCGGGGAATCTCGACGTCATCTCCTCGAGGGTCCACCCGGTGAACTCTCCGTGGTCCAGTTCCGACAGGTCGTCGAGGGCCATGACGTCGGTTCCCAGGGCATCGGCGGCGATGCGGGCGGTGTCGGCCGCCCGACCCAGAGGGCTGGTGAACACCATGCCGATTCCGCTGCCCCGCAGCGACTCGGCGTTCAGGTGTGCCTGCCGGCGGCCACGCGAGGTGAGCGGCGAGTCCGCGCGGCCCTGTCTGCGGCCGAGGGTGTTCCACCGGGTCTCGCCGTGCCGGGCCAGATAGACGTAACCGCCGGTGCCGGCCGGGCGACCGGGCTCCCCCACCGCGGTGACGTCCGCCGAGCGGCACGGCCGGGTGGTCGGCGGCGGGGATTCCACGGTGCGTTGCCTCCTCGATCGGGGTCGCCGACCGTTCGGCCCTGGCAGGCCCGAGATGGTCGAAGTCGTGGTGCGCTGTCAGGAGTTCGCGGGCGACGCCTGCGCACGGCCGTCGTCGGTTCGGGCGAGGTGGTCGCTCCGAAGCTGCGTCCTGCGCACCTTGCCCAGGTCGTTGCGGGGCAGTTCGCGGACGAAGGTGATCCGGCTGGGCACCTTGTAGGGGGCGAGACGGGTACGAAGGAACTTGCGCAGAGCCACCGCGCTGACCTCGGCCGGGTCGTCCGACACCACCGCCGCCACGAGCATCTCGCCCCATAGTTCATGGGGTATCCCGAACGCCGCGGCCTCCCGCACGGCCGGGTGTTCGACGAGTGCGTCCTCCACCTCGGAGGGAGCGATGTTCTGCCCGCCGCGCACCACGATGTCCTTCTTGCGGTCCACGACGTACAGATAGCCCTCGTCGTCGAGGTAGCCGATGTCCCCGGTGTGCACCCAGCCGTCGTCCCCGAACACGACGGACTCGGAGTCCTGGGACAGGAAGAGCCGTTGCGGCGCGCCACGGCGCCGCAGCAGGACCTCACCCTGAACGCCGGCGGGAAGGCCCTGACCGTGCTGTCCCACCACCCGGACCTCGGTGTCACCCATGGGCCGGCCCGCCGCCCGGGGCCGGGAGGCGTCGAACGGCATGAGCAGCTGGGCTGATCCGGCCTCCGTCGCGCCGTAGTGGGACAGCACGCGTGCGCGGGGAAAGGCGCCCTGCAGTTCCGCGAGGACACCCGGTGGGGTCGCGGAACCCATGAGCGTCACCATTCTGGGGGACCTGGAGGGCTCGGCGAGCTGTCCGGCCCGCAGGCACATGAGGGCGACCGACGGCAGAAGCAGCACCACACGGGTGGCGTCGTGCCGCAGCTTCCGCACGAGTTCGACGGGCTCGACGGGGTGGACCGTGGTGGCGTGCAGCGCGCTCTTGAGCGCGAGCAGCATCGCCCCCTCGATCCCGGCGGCACTCGCCGGGGACATGACGTGAACCAGGGTGAGTCCGGCCCAGTTGGCAGGCAGCGCGCTGCCCCCGAGCAGTTCCTCGTGGGTGACGGCCACGGCCTTGGAACTGCCGGTCGTACCGGAGGAGAGCAGGATGTTCGCGATCCGGTGGACCTCCGTGCCGGGTCCCGGATCCGGTTGACGCCTTCGGGCGGTGGCCCACAGGTCGTCGTGGCCATGAACCGGAATCCGGGCATGTATCGCGGACGGTACGGCTGCCGGGTCCGCGGTGACCACCCTCCCGATGCGGCACTCACGGACGAGGCGGTGCCATTCGGACTCCGGCAGGCCGGGCTTGGCCGGCATGGGGATGCCCCCGGCCAACTGGCAGGCGATGTACGACTCGGCGAACTCGCACCAACTCTCCGCTCCGTACGGCAGGGCGATCGGCTCGCCGGGCTCGATCAGCGTCCGCAGGGCGCGCGCGAGCACGGTGCTGCGACGCCACCACTCCCCGTAGGTCAACGGTGGTTCGTCGTTGACCGATATCGCCGGTTCACGGGAGTGGCGGAGCGCCTGGTGTTCCACGAGGGCGGGGAGGTGCGGAAAGGCGCTGCCCGGCACGCGTCAATTCACCTCGCTCCGCTGCCTGGCGGCCTGGTCGGCGATCAGCGCTCCCAGACCGCGCAGCGAGGCCGCTTCGAAGACGTCGAGCACGTCGATCTCCGTCTCGTACTCCTCCTCGATCGCCGACGCGAGCAGAATCGCCCGCAGGGAGTCTCCTCCCGCCTGTCGAAAGCTGCTGTCGGCGTTCACCGTGGTGTCTCCGACGATCTCGGAGAGTTCCTTGACCACGAAGGCCGTGCACGTGGCCTCGTCGATGGAAGGCACCGGATCCACTTCCTCATCTTCTGGTCGGTTCGGGACGGGACGGCAATTCGCGATAGGCGATCTTTCCCGACATGGTGCGGGGGATGGTGCCGATGGACCGCAACCTCACCATGGCGGGCGGCACGAGATAGGTTCTGAGGACTTCCCGGTAGGCAGCGCGGAAGGCGGTGACGGGTCCTTCGACATAGACCACGATCCGTTCGTCGTCGCACACGACTGCGGCGGGGCCGATGCGAGTGAAGAACTCCTCCACCTCGTCAAGGGCCACGCGGACCCCGGTGCATTTGGCGATTCTGGCCAACCGCCCCGTCACATACAGCCGGCCATCCTTCAACCGGCCGAGATCTCCGGTGCGCAGCAGGGGCAGGCCGTGGCACGGCAGCTCGTCCAGGTCCTCGCGCCGTTCCGCGTATCCGAGCATGGTCCCCGGTCCGGAGACCGTGATCTGTCCCACCGTCCCGCTGGGAGCCGGCCGGCCGTCGTCGTCCTCGACGGCGACGTCCACCCCCGCGATCGGGCGACCCACCGACAGCGGGTGGCGCAGGACGTCGGCCCCGGTGTGGCAGGTGATGCGTGCGGTCGCCTCCGTCTGTCCGTACATGACCGCCAGTTGGCGGCCCGAGTCCGTCAGGGCGGTCGCATGGGCGACGACCAGCGGCTCCGGGAGCCGGCCGCCCGCCTGGGTGGCCAGACGAAGCGTGGGGTGGGCGGCGAAGTCATGGCCGACGGCGTGCAGCAGCCGGTAGGTCTCCGGAACGGCCGCGGTCGTCGTGCAACGTGCCGCGTCGAACTCTCCCCAGTGATCCGCGTTGGTCGGCGGCTGCCTCATGATCGCGACCGAACCTCCCGCGACCAGATGGGAGTTGAGGACGGACAGGCCGTAGCTGTAGGCCATGGACAGATACCAGGCCGCCCGGTCCTCACGGTGCAGACCCAGGGCGCCCACGATGGCCTCCGCGTTGTGCCGAAGCCCCGAATACGTCAGGCACACGAAACGGAACGCACCGAGCGAACCCGATGTGGCGATGAGTACGGCCAGGTGGCGGTGGTCGAGGGGGTCGCCGAACCGCTCCCGGCGCAGTAGGAGAGCGGTCCCGACGGTGCCGAGGGGGAGGTGGTCCGGCATGTCCTGCGGCGGGACAAGGTGCCCGTTCGACGGCAGGAGGACGACATCGGGCCGGAACCCGCGCAGCACCTGGTGGCGCCGTTCGGGGCCGAGGCGCGGGTCGAGCAGCATCACCCTGTGTCCGGCGCGCAGGCAGTGCAGGTAGACGGCAACGGCCGCGGGGCTCAGGTCGGCGACGAGCAGCACGAGGAGCTTCCGCTCCCCGGCTCGCGCCAGCACCGCGAACTCCTCGCCCAATCGGAGCAGGTCGGCCACGCTGACGTCGCGCTGCTCCTCGGGCACGGTCAGGACCGTCTCATGGGGGTCTCGGCCGGCGAGTGGATCCCATGAGGTCGCCCCGTGCGACCCGCTCCGGCCCCCGCTGTCGGGCTGTCCGCCGGCCGCTGTGCCGGTCACCCGTGGGCCGCGGGTTCTCGGACGGCGTGAGGCCCCGGAGCGCTCTTCGCGGGCGCAGTCGTGGCCGTGGGGCGTTCCGCAACGGAGGCGTCGGTCATTGTCCCCTCCCCTTTCCGTCGTCGGGTTCACGACCCCGGGTCCGTTCCCTGGCAGGTTACTGACGGCGCATTACCGCTGTCACCGTTCGGCCGGCCTTTGCGGTAACCGTAAGCCGCTTGCATGACGAGGCGGCAGCTCTCAGGCTGGCGGGGGCCGGACCCTTTGCGATAACTTCGAGAGCATCCCGGCCTGACCGGCCTGAGTCGTCCGGGTCGCGTTCCGCCTCCACCGAAGGTTTCGTCGGCTCAGATGTCTGGCTCTGCCGCCGAGCACGGCATGGCACAGCCCCGGACCGGGGTGTTTCACGGCGCAGGAGAGTTCACCCGAATTGTTGCCTTCCACGAAAAGGCCGCACCGGCCTGCCGCGGATCGACGACGGAGAGTGGCTATGGAGTTGGAATCCCGTCTGCGGAAAGTATTCATTCGCGCGCTGAATCTCGATGAAGAATCCGCGGTGACATCCCTCGTCTATCGGAAGACACCTTTCTGGGATTCGTTGAGTCACATGCGTCTGGTCGCCGTGGTGGAAGAGGAATTCGACGTGCGGCTGAGCACCGATCAGATCATCGACATGAGCAGCTTCCCCGCCACTCTCTCGATGCTCACGGCACTCGGCTGCGATGACTGAGTTCTTCTCCCGCGAGGGCCCCGCAGGCGAGGGACGACCACGATGAACGGCTTGGTCGGCGACGGGGCAAGGCTGGTGGACGGTGCCACCGGCACGGTGTACTCCGGGCGTGCGCTGCACGACCGCCTGGAACGCGTCGCGACCTCGCTGTCGGCCGCTCCGCGGGGCGTCGTGTTCGCCCTCACCCGTCTCTCCCTCGACAGCGTGATGTGTTATCTCGGCGCATGGGCGGCGCATCGCCCGGTCGCCCTGCTCGATCCCCTGACCCGGCCGGACCATCTGCGGGAACTCGTCGCGCGCTACCAGCCGGCCCTGGTCACCGGGGTCGCCGACCCGGCCGGGCAGCAGGAGTCGGGCCCGGTACCCGAGGGTTACCGCCGGGTGGAGCCCGACGGCGTCGGCCCGGGCTGGCAGCGCCTCGCGCCCCCGGAGTTCGAGCCGCATCCTGATCTGGGCGTCCTGCTGGCCACGTCGGGATCGACCGGGGACCCCAAGATGGTGCGGCTGCCGCGGAGGGCGGTGCTGGAGAACGCCTCCGCCATCGCCGACGCGCTGGACATCCGTCCGGACGACGTCGCCCCCACCTGCCTCCCGCTCTTCTACAGCTACGGCATGTCCGTGCTCAACAGCCACCTCGTGGTCGGCGCCACCGTCCTGATCGCTGACGGCGGTCTGGTGAGCAGGTCGTTCTGGGACCAGGTCGCCGAGCATCGTGCGACGTCGTTGAGCGGCGTTCCGCACAGTTACCGGTTGCTGGACGGGATGCGCTGGGACCCGGCCGCCCACCCGCACATCAAGGTCCTCACCCAGGCGGGCGGACGTCTTGAGCCACGGCTCGTCACGGCCTTCGACCGCCGGATGCGGGCAGTGGGCGGACGGGTGTACGTCATGTGGGGCCAGACGGAGGCGTCTCCCCGCATGGCGGTGCTGGACGCCGGCCTCACCCGGGACAAACCCGGCTCGGTCGGCACGGCGCTGAAGGGTGGTCGGATCCTCGTCGAGACGCCGGGCGGCGGACAGCCCGCCGGGCCACAGGCACCCGGCAAGGTGATCTACCGGGGGCCGAACGTGATGTGGGGTTACGCGCGCGGAGCGTTCGATCTGAGTGCGGGCGACACGCTCGGGGGGGTGCTGGACACCGGGGACCTCGGGTACCTGGACGGGGACGGCTGCCTGTGGCTCACGGGCCGGGCCGGCCGCATCGGCAAGGTGTTCGGCGTCCGGATCAACCTCGACGATGTCGAACGCGTGCTGTCCCCCATCGGGGAGTTCGCCGTCGTGGCGGCGGGCGACGGCGTCACCGTCTTCGGCGCCGGCATCGACGCCGCGGCGGACGACCGGGCCCGGAAGGTCCTCGGCGAGGAGCTGAGGCTGCACCCGTCGGGTTACTCCATCGAACCGGTGGACACGCTGCCGCGCCTCGCCAGCGGCAAGGTCGACTACCGGGCTCTGGAACTGGGGACCTCAGCATGACGAACCCCGTCGGCGTCTTCACCCTGACCACCGCCGAGCGCGGGTCGGCGCTGTTGCCGAGGCTGACCGAGCTGATCGGCCGGCACCGTGACCGTTGCCCCGCGTACCGGCGGGTGCTCGACGCGATCGGCCCCGCGGGCGGGGTCGGGGACGGACTGGCCTCGCTCCCCTGGATACCGGTCCGCATGTTCAAGCACCACCGGCTCGCCAGTGTCCCGCCGCGGGACATCGTCCGGGTGGTCACCTCCTCGGGGACGTCCGGTGAGGTCAGCCGTATCCACCTCGACGCACCCGCGGCGTCCGCGCAGCAGCGGGCGCTCTACGACACCCTGCGCCCGGTGATCGGCACCGAGCGGCTGCCGATGCTGATCGCCGACACCGCGGCGGTCCTGAACCGCGCGTCGACGCTCTCCGCCCGCGGGGCCGGTGTGCTCGGCATGATGGGGTACGGCCGCGACCACACGTTCGTCCTCGACGCCGAGGGGGCGCCGGATCTGCCGGCGGTGCGCGGCTTCCTCGCCCGGAACGGATCGGGGCGGTTCATCGTCTTCGGTTTCACCTTCATGGTGTGGACCGCGCTGTACGAGCTGGCCAGGGAAGACCGGCTGGACCTGTCCAACGGCGTCCTGATCCATTCGGGCGGATGGAAGAAGCTGCGTGACCGATCCGTGGGCAACACGGAGTTCCGCCGTGCTCTCGCGGCGGCCACCGGTCTGAAGGAGATCCACAACTACTACGGCATGGTCGAGCAGTTGGGGGTCGTCCACCTGGAGGGGCCGAGCGGCGGCTCGCTGTACTCCCCCGACTTCGCCGACGTGATCATCAGGGATCCGGAGACGTGGCGGGAGCAACCGGTCGGCGCACCGGGAGTGATCGAGGTGGTGAGCACGCTGCCCACCTCCTACCCCGGCAACGTGCTGCTCACGGAGGACATCGGTGTGATCCAGGGGATAGACGACGGTGACTGGCCAGGCAAGCGTTTCGCCGTGCTGGGCCGGGTGCCGGCCGCGGAGGTCCGCGGCTGCAGCGACGTGTCGGTGGGGGCGTCGTGACGGCCCCGGTGACCATCCGCTTCCCCCGGCAGACGGACCTCACCGCCGATGAGGTCGTGGCCCGGGTCACCGCGCCGCCGCCGGGGGGCCGGCTGCGGACCGGCGACGAACGGATTCTGGACTTCCTGGACCGACTGAGCCGGCAGTGGTTGAGCGCGGAAGTCGGCCACCGGTACCCCGAGCTGGCGGCGCTGGGCTTCTTCCTGCGACGGGCCGAGTCCGAGCGGTCCCTCGCCCCGCTGCGCGAGGGCCGATCGCGGCTGCACGTCCCGCGTGGCCTCGTGCTGCACTTCGCTCCTTCCAACGTCGAGACGATCTTCGTCTACTCATGGGCGCTGTCGGCCCTGGCCGGCAACGCCAACATCGTGCGGCTGTCATCGCGATCGGGAGCGCTGGCGGAGGTGATCCTGGATTCGTTCCACCGCGCTGCGGCGGACGCTCATCCGGCCGTCGCCGCCACCCAGTCGGTCGTCGGCTACGAGCATGACGAGGAGGTCACCGCGGCGCTGTCCGCCGCCTGTGATCTGCGGGTGATGTGGGGAGGCGACCGGGCGGTGCGGGAGATCCGCCGTCACGCGCTCAAACCGTCCGCCCGTGACCTGCCCTTCCCCGACCGGTCCTCGTTCACCGTCCTGCGCGCCGACGGATGGCTCGCGGCGACGGCGCGGGAGCGGCAACGGGCGGCGGAGAACTTCTTCAACGACGCCTTCTGGTTCGATCAGGCGGCGTGCAGTTCGCCCGGCACCGTCTTTTGGATCGGCGAGCAGGCGAGCACAGCGCAGGCGCGGCGATCCTTTCACCACGTGCTCGAAGAAGTGGTGACCGCGCACGCGCACACCGTCAGTCCCGCGATGGCCATCGAGAAGCGGGTGGCGGCCTACGGGCTGGCCGCCGAGGGGGCGGTGTCGGGCATTCGCTTCGCCGGGAACTCCCTGGCCTTCCTCGATCTGGTCGATCCCGATGCGCTGCCACGACGTTGGCTGGGTGCCGGCACGTTCCCCGAGACCCGGCTGGAGGCTCTGCGGGACCTGGCCCCGCTGATGACCCGCCATGACCAGACCATGACCCACTTCGGCTTCACGTCCGCCGAACTCGGTCTGCTGGCCGAGGAGTTGTCCGGGTACGGCGTGGACCGGCTGGTTCCGCTGGGCGGCGCGCTGCGGTTCACCCCGACGTGGGACGGTTACGACCTGATGCGGGAGTACACCAGGGTGATGACCATCGACACCTCCACGACGCCCTGACCCGGTCGCCGGTCCCTCAGCTCGCCGCGATCGGGTGGTCGGCGTAGAACTCGAAGCATTCGCGGGCGTGCCGCAGGATCTCGCGGCGATCCATCGTCCCCAGCGCCGGGAGGTGTGCGGCGACGGCGGAGTTGTCCGCCTGGGTCCAGTACTGGTAGCGGTCGGCGATGGGATTGGCGACCAGTTGGACGGCGACAGGCCCGCCGCCGTGGAAACCGGTCGCCCAGTCGAGCAGTTGGGCGAAGGTCACGGCCAGTCCGGATCCCAGGTTGTAGACACCCGACGGAACGACCGTGGGGGCGGCCAGGAAGCTTTCGACGAACTGGTGGATCCGGCTCACCGGCACGTAGTCCCGGCCGGCCGTCAGCGTGTCGGAGAAGATCCTGATCGGCCGACCCGAGGCCACCGCCTGCAGGATCTGCGCGATGATCGACGAGGCGCGTCCCTCCAACGGCTCCCCGACCCCGAACACGTTGGTGTACCGCAGGCCGGCCCAGGCGGCGGGCGGCGTGTCGAGGTCGCGCATCCGCTGGTCGAGCAGGAGTTTGGAGCGCGCGTAGTGGTTGAGCGGTCCGCTCACGGTCTCGTCGTGCTCGGCCGACTCACGAACCGCTTCCCTGGCCGACCTGCCGTAGACGCTGAAGGAGGAGGCGTACACGAACGTGGTCCGCGACGATGCGCAGGCGCGGGCGAGGGCCAGCGGCTGGTCGACGTTGTGTTCCTTGAGCCGGTTCCAGTCCGGCTCAAGGGTGTTGGAGATACCCGCCTGGTGCACCACCGCCCGGTAGCGCCCCCCGCGGACCGCGGCCAGCACGTCGGCGTCGGCGCAGGAGGTGCGGGTGAAGTCGACGCCCGACGGCAACGCGGGCGCCGGGCGCACGTCGATGGCCGTCACCTTCCATCCGCTGGATGCCATCAGCGCGGCCAGCCGGCCGCCGATGAAGCCCGCGGCTCCGGTGACCAGCACGGTGCGGTTCGTGGCGGTCATCCGATCGGCTCCGATGTCGTCATGCCGCCCCGGGCCGCGAGGGGCGCCACCGGGGACCTGGCCTGCCTCTCCTCTTCCAGGAGATCGAGGTGGTTGCGCAGTCGTCTGGTGACCTTGGGACGGGACGCACGCAGTAACAGATGACCGATCAACTGGGTGCGCAGCGCGCGCCGGTAGGCATCCGTCCCGCCGGTCGTCACCGACCCGTTGATCTCCCGGTCCACCGGGGCGGTCCCGAAGCTGCCGAAGAGGCGGACGGCGGCCTTCTCGCAGTAGTCGATCACTCCGCGCATGACCGGGCTGTGCGGGTCGTGGCTGAAGAGGAGGAGGAGATCGCCGGGGTGCGCGTGTCGGACGAGGCTGACCATCGCGTCGCCCTGCACCGGTGAGTCGTTGGTCATGCCAGTGAAGTGCGCGACCGATATACCCCATCGCACGTCCGGTGGGGCCGCTTCGAGGTCATGGCACATGTCCCACATCAGATTGTGGGCCACGTGCTCGGCCGCCGAGGCCAGCGTCCCTCCCTCCGGCGCCATCACATAGATGGGCCGCGCCTGGACCACCGCGTCGGCGATCGCGTCCGACGCGTCGTCGAGCCAGCCGACGTCCAGCGCCAGATCGGCCTTGATCTCCTCGGCCAGCCTCCGCATCGCCGGGCGGTTCAGCGGCCGTCCGTCGATCTCCGCCTTGGTCGCCATGATGAGCAGGTGCAGCGCGGCGTGGGTGGCGTCCTCGGTCAGCTGCTGGTCCCCGCTGGTGACCAGCAGGCGGTCCAGGGATCGCTTCGCCAGTTCGCCGCCCGGGTTGCCGGTGCAGATCAACGTCGGCACGCCGCGTCGCAGGCACGCGTCGAGGACGGCCACGAGATTGCGGGAGTTGCCGCTGGCACTGATCAGGACGACGAGGTCGTCGGGACTGAGCCGCTCGCGGTCCAGCAGTCCGAGGGTGGACTGCTCGAATCCGTGCTGTCCGACCGCGTCGACGACCAGATGCGAGGTCCAGCCGTTGAAGACCCGCGCGGCGTGCCGCTCCCCCAGTACCCCTTTCAGGTCGGTGCGGAAGGTCTCCGCGGTGGAGGACGACCCGCCGTTGCCGACCGAGTACACGGTCCCGCGGGAGGAGTTGACGGCCCGCACCAGGATCGCTGCCTGGCGGCGGAGTCCGTCCACCACCACCGCGTCGAGGCAGTCCGACAGCGCGGAGAGGTAGTCGTCGACGAGCGGCTCCAGCCAGGGGGTCCGGCCTGCCGTCATGACGCCTGCGCCTTCCGCCACAGGGCGAGATAGCCCGGGAGTACGGCGTCAAGACCTTCGGCGAACCCGCGATATCCGCCGACGCCCGCGCGTCCCGGGCCGCCGCATTCCAGTGTCGTGTCCCGCGGCCGGGACACGGACGGTCTGCGGTCGGGCGTGAGGTGGCCGGCATCGGCCCCGGCCCGGGCGGCGATGGCGAGCGCCATCTCGTACTTCGTCAGGACGTCGGGACCGGTGACGTGCTGCACCGACTCGTACGGCCGGCCGGAACACACCAGTTCGCGGATGGTCCCGGCGACGTCGGCTGCCAGGGTCGGCCGACGCTGGGCCCAGTCGTCGAGCACCTGCGTCCGGCCGTTCATCACCGTCGGCACGAGGTCGGACAGGTTGCACTCGTCGAGCCGCTCGACCTCGCCGTACAGGACGGGCATCCGCACGATGACGCCGGCCGGGTTCGCCTTCCTGACGGCCGCCTCGGCGAGGCTCTTGGTCCGGCCGTAGTTGTTGAGCGGGCTGTGCGTGGCGGTGACGCGGTACGGCGACGCGGAACCGTCGAAGACGTAGTCGGTCGACGCGTGGACGAAACGCGCGCCGATCGCGTCGGAGGCCTCGGCGAGATGGACGGCCGTCGAGACGTTGCGTTCCGTCAGGACGTCTTCCTGGTCCCAGAACTCGACGCGGCGCTCGGCGACGAGGTTGACCACCGCGTCGGGTCTGATCTGCCGGGTCAGTCTCCGCACGGCGTCGGCGTCACGGGCGTCGAGGCGAACGTAGCCCTCACGCTCCCGCGACAGGGCGGTGGCCACGACATCGTGATCCGCCAGTTGTTGTGTCACCGCTCGTCCCAGGAGCCCACTCGCACCCGCAATCAACACCCTCACAGACCATCACCTCCGAAATACGACACCGGGTCTCGGCGTTCGTCGGCACGGCGCGTCCAGCGGCGGACAACCCGATCCGGATATTCGGCCGCGGATCTCACGCGCCGCCGGATGGCAGAGTGCGGGCTTCGATCACTCCAGGACGATCATCCGAGCGCGCATTGCGGTTGGGGAGACTCCAGTTATCCATGAATTCCCGGTCAAGCCTGATCGACGATTCCGTCACATGTCAAGGATCGGCCGCCGCGCACACCGTTCCTAATCCGCGGGCAGGGTTTCGGAGTAGGTTGCGGTGGCGAGGACGGCGGGGAGCTCAGATGGTCGGGCCGGTCTGCTGGATCCGGGCGACGACGCCGGTGGTCGACAGTCCCTCGTAGCGGGGCAGCAGGCGCATGGAGCCGCCGTAGCCTTCCACGACCGGCCGCTCCGGAAGCGGCAGTCGAAGGTAGGAATCATCCTTGCAGCAGATGTCGGGCCTGATCGCCTCGATCTCCGGCACCGGTCGGTCCTGCGCCAACGCGACCACGCAGTCCACCGAACGCAGTGCCAGCAGTTGGTCGGCGCGTTGGTCGAACGGCACGACAGGGCGGTCCGCCCCCTTCAACCGACGGACGGACTCATCGGAGTTGAGGCCGACAACGAGTCGGTCGCCGAGCGCCCGGGCGTCCCGCAGGAACCTGACGTGACCGTCGTGCAGCAGGTCGAAACACCCGTTCGTCCACACGATGGTCTGTCCCGCACTGCGCCAGCGCTTCACGAGCGGGAGCGCCAGGTCCACCGGCAACGCGGTCTCCTGGGACGTCGCGGGCACCGGCTCCGCCTGCCGGCCCGGCGCGGGGATTCCGGCCGGCGCCTCGCGCGACGCGCGCCATCCACCGGTCAGTTCCCGGTAGTGGATCAGCGCCGCGTCACGCTGGAGTCGTTCGTACTCGAACAGATCGGTGAACAGCTGGGACGAATCAGCGTGGGAGAGCAGGATCCGCACCATCAGCGCGTCCCCCTGGTCGCTCAGGTGAATGCCGTCACCCCACAGGCCGGGGCTGTGTTCTTCGTCGATTCCCGCCGTCATGCGAACGTGTTCTACGAAAGGACCGTAGCAGTCGACGAATTCGGCACCTTGGGCCACACACACCGCACGGGCCGCCTCGGCATATCCGCGCAGTTCCCTGTTCATCTCATCCAGTTCGTCCACCGGAAGAGCGAAAGGCGTCTCTCCGAGAAACACCACGCGTCGAGACGAACTCTTCAACCGGGCCACGATCTCGCCGACGTTCTTCCGGTATTCGTCGATTCCCACGGCGTCGTCGGTGCGGCCCTGGAAGCCCCGCCAGACGTCATTGAGTCCGCAACCGGTGTAGGCGACGTCATAGCGTTCACCTTGCGTCCGGGTGGCCGCGGTGACCCTGGCCAGGATGTCGCGGGAGTTGGCGCCGCCCATGCTGTGGTTGTCGAACTGCCACCGGACATGCGGATGGGTGACGCGCAGGGTGTCGGCGAGCCGAGCCGGATAGCCACGCCGGCGCACGGACTCGACGGTGACCTGCTCCCCCACCTTGGGCAGGTTCCACTGCTGGAACATCCGCGCGGTATAAGCCTCGTAATGCTCCATGATGCTGGTGCCGAAGAAGCCGACCCGCAGGGTGTGCGGTGACCGGTCCTGCGAAAGCGGCCCGTCGAAGGAGCGGAACGGCCGCGCGGGCGCTCCCGCGGCCACCGAGTTGGGCGGCAGCGACCGGGAGACGACCGAGTTGGCACCGACCAGGGTGTTGGCCCCGACCCGCACCCCGGCGACCAGGGTCACCTTGTTGGAGATGACCGCGCCGTCCTCCACCACGACGGGCGCCGCCTCGAACCCGCTCGCGCAGGTGTCGAGGGTGCTGTCGGGCAGGAACCGCGCGGCACGCTCGCGGTGGTTGTGGTCGTGGATGTCGACCATGTTGGAGATGCCGACCCCTGAGCCGATGTACAGCCCGCACATCACGTAGATGAAGGCGTTCTCACCGATGTCGACGTTGTCGCCGATGACGGCGACGGCCTGCCGGTCGACTTCCAGGGTGACACCGCGCCGGGTGGTGACCCCGTTTCCGATCGCCAGGAAGCCGTCATCGGCGATCTCGATGACCGTGGACCGGGAGATCCGGCATCCGGTGCCGATCCGGATACGGTCACCGAAACGCGCCTTCAGGGCTTCTGGATTGATGTATTCGGAATCGCTCAAGGCGGGAACGCTCTTTCTGTGTCCGGCGATGAAGGGGACTCGGTCGGCGTGTCCTGGCCGACCGCGTCACGGCGGGACGCCCGCCCCCGGCGGTGGTACGGCAGCCGAGCCGCCGACCGGCCGGCCGACGCTATCACTTGCGAAGCAGGTGGCCGCCGAGAACGAGCCAGTCCAAAGGGGTCGAGTAGAAGGTGCGCAGGGCGTCACGAGGCGAGCAGACGATCGGTTCCGACTCGTGGTTGAAGCTGGTGTTCAGCAGGACGCCGACACCCGTGCGGGCGTGGAAGGCGGACAGCAGCCGGGCGTAGGGGCTCTCGTCTGCGTCCGCGACGATCTGCGGTCGCATCGAACCGTCGACGTGCACCACACCGGGGATGTCGGCCCTGGCCTGCTCGGTCGCCTCGTGTGCCACGATCATGAACTCGCAGGGGCCAGCGCCGTCGACGTACTTGTCCGCGGCGGACCTGAGCATGCTCGGGGCGAGCGGCCGCCAGTCCTCCCGGTTCTTGATCCGACGGTTGATCCGGTCGCGGACCGCGGTGTCGCGCGGGTCGCCCAGGATGCTGCGGTGTCCGAGGGCACGTGGTCCGCCCTCCATACGTCCCTGGAACCAGCCCACCGCCTTGCCGGCCGCCAGTCCCTCCGCGACGCGCTCCTCGAAGCCGTCGCCGAGGTACTCCGCGTCGATCGAGAGCCGGCCGAGCAGTGCGCCGATCGCGGCGTCGGAGAAGGAGGGTCCCAGCGCCGAGGACCTCAGCCGTGGACGCTCGGCGGGCAGGTTTCCGGCCTCACGCGCGAGTTCCAGCGCGCAGCCGATGGCCAGGCCCGCGTCGCCGGCGGCGGGTTGCACGAACAGGTCCCGGGCTCCGGACTCCCGCCGCAGGACGCCGTTGGCGGAGCAGTTCAACGCCACTCCTCCGGCCAGGCACAGCGTGTCGGCACCCGTGCCTCGCAGTACCTCGCGGGCCAGGCTCACCAGGCATTCTTCGAGGCGCCGCTGTGCGGAGGCGGCGAAGTTCATCTGGTCGGCGGCGAAGACCGTCCGGTTCACCACGGCACCGGCGTCGGCGTCGTAGGCGCGCACCGGCCGGTGGTGCGGCATGCCGACGCTGCTGAAGGCCTTGCGGTAGGCATCCTTCATGCGCCGGTAGTAGCCGAGGTCGCCGTAGTCGGCGGAGAAGTCCTCCGCGGGGTCGAGCCCGAAGGCCGACAGGTCGATCTCGTAGCCGCCCTGTTCGACCCTGACGAACGGGAGGTCGTAGACCGGCTCGCCGTAGGGGGCCAGCCCCATGAGTTTGCCGGAGTCCGTCCAGCTGGCGAAGCCGGTGTACTCGGTGGCCGTCTCGTAGAACCAGCCGAGGGACTGGGTGAACGGCCACTCCCTCAGCAACCGCAGCCCGTCCGGTCCGCCCTGCCACAGGCTGGTGGACACTCCGTCGCCGGATCCGTCCGCCACCAGCACGGCCGCGTCGGAGGAACCGGAGCAGTAGAACGCGGACGCGGCGTGCGCCAGGTGGTGCGGCAGCAGCCGGATCCCTTTGCGCCGCACTTCGTCCGTCCAGTGCTCGCCGAGCAGTCGCCGGGCGAGTTCCGGGTCGTCCAGGTAGTCACGCCGTTCGGGCCAGCGAGCGTTCCAGCCGACTCCCACGGCGTCCACGTCGGCCATCGTGATGCCCGCTTCGTGCAGGCAGTAGCTGACCGCCTTCCGGCAGGATCGGGAGTCGTCGTTGTGTTTGCGGCGCGAGAAGCGCTCCTCCTCGGCGAACGCGACGATGCTGCCGTCGCGCACGAGGCAGGCGGCAGCGTCGTGGAAGTAACCACCGCCGAGGCCGAGAAACCATCCCATGGTGTTGCCCCACTTCCTCTCAGCTCTCGTCCGGCACACCCTTGAGCAGGTCGGCCAGGGACTGTTCGACGGAATCCGGCTCGATGACGTCCATGCAGCCGCCGGCCCCGCCGCACAGCATCTGGTGGGCGCACGGACTACAGGCGTAGTCGGAGCGCACCACGCGGACGTTGTCCACGTGCGGGAGCAGCACCTCCGCCGGGTTGCTGGGACCGAACAGGACGACGCAGGGCAGACCGCCGAGCAGGCCGACGTGGTAGCCGAAGCTGTCGTTGCTGACCATCGCGTCGCAGAACTCGGGGACCGCACAGGTCTCTTCGAGGGTGAGCGCCTCGTACAGGACGTCCTGGGGGCCCGCGCCTTGCGCCCGCAGTTCCCGGACCAGTACCTGGCACCGCTCGTCCTCGCCTGGCCCGCCCATGAGGACGACGCGCCGCCCGGCGGCGAGTTGGCCGCGCGCCAGTCGCAGCCAGTGCCCGTCCGGCCAGACTTTCTGCGGGAACGATCCGCCGATGTTCAGGCAGACGGCGCGGCGGCTGTCCGGGCGGCGGTAGGCGCGCTCCACCCGGGCGCGGGCCTGAAGGGACGGCTCGGCGACGTAGGGCTCGCCCTGGTACTCGAAACCGGCGACGTGAAAGTAGAGTTCGGTCCACGACTTGGCGTTGAACTTGGTGCGGTAGTCGTTCCAGGTGTCCAGCATCAGGATCTCGCGGGACCGCTCGTCGAGCGCTTCGAGCGCGTTGTGCCGCCCGCCGTGCACGAGCCCGGCCTTCTTGCGCGCGGAGATCGCGCCCACCAGCGCCGCGGCGGAGCGGACTCGCTCCAGCCCCAGCACCGTGTCGAAGGTTTCCGCCCGCAGCTGCTCGGTGCTCTCCCAGCCGTGGACGAGCACCCGGTCCACATGAGGGTTGATGCGCACCAGCGGAGCACAGCGTTCGTCAACCAGCCAGGTGATGTGCGCGGTGGGGTTCTCCCGCTTGATCCGTGCGGGCAGTGGTGAGGTGATGAGAATGTCGCCGAGCGCCTCCAGAAGCACGATCAGGATGCGGTCGCCGACCGGGTCGTAGTGCTCGCAGCCGTGGCAGGGGCGCCGGAATCGGCACGGCAGGCCGCCGTCGTAGTGGCGGCAGTCGGGGTGGACCTCGAAGGTGTCCATGGTGTGGGTGGGCGCCCCGAACACCGGTGGCGGCAGGAACTCAGGCACGGTCGCCTCCCTCGGTCGGCCGGTGTATGCGCTGGGCGGCGTCGAGGAACGCCGCGGCCGCGGCCCTGCGGTCTCGGTCGGCCGGCTCCATGGCCTCACGTAGCTGATTCAGCAGGGCGCGCATCCGGTCCGGTCGGCCGGTGCCGCGCACCACACCGGCGATCAGTTCGGCGAGCAGGGACATGGACTCGGTGGTCATGCCGTGGCGGGTGACCTCCTGAACGCCGAGGCGCAGGCCCATGGGGGTCGGCAGGTAGGGGACCTCCACCGCGTTCAGCACGACTCCTGCCTCGAACAGGGCCCGGCCGGCCTGCTCGGCGGACAGGTAGGGCTCCGGGTCGAACCACAACTGGTGCGAGCGGGTGCAACCCAGATGCGCGGCGGAGACGTTCAGGCCGCGTTCGAGGAGTTCCCGGCCGAGGAAGCGGGCGTTGCGTACGGTGGCCTCGGCGTACTGGGCTCCGGACTCGTGCAGTTCCTCGGTCGCCACGGCGAGTGCGATGACGTCCGCCGTGTGCCGGTGCGACACGAACGCGTTCGACATCTCGCCGTAGGCGGCGGACAGTTCGTCGTCGTTCGTCAGGATGATCGCCTTGTGGGGCCCGGGGAAGGACTTGTGGGTGCTGCCGGCCAGGGCGTCGGCACCCTCCTTGAGCGGGGCCTGGAACTGGCCCCCGGCGATCAGCCCCATGACGTGCGAGCCGTCGTAGTGGATCACCGCGTCGGGACCGACGGCTGCCCGGATGGCTCGCAGGTCGTGGGGGAACAGGCACATGAACTGGTCGAGGTAGATCACCGGGCGCTCCACGCCCCGTACGGCTCTGGCCAGTTCGTCGGTGTCGATCGCGAACTGCGACGGGTCGTAGGGCAACGGGCGCACGTCCAGGCCCAGGGTGCGGCCGATCACGCCGGTCAGGGCATGCCCGCCGTCCGGCACGCCGATGCTGAAGACGACCTTGGAGCGTTTGGCGAGGGCGGCCAGGACCAGGGTCATGCAGTTGATCCCGGAGATCGGCCGCATGTCCACGTGCCGGGCGCCGTACAACTCACCGAGCCGGGACCGCGCGTGGCGCTCGATGGCGGCGAACTCGTCCGTCCCCGGCCACGACCAGTTGGTCCCGCTGTCCGGAACGAAGGAATACCGGTACAGGGCGTCGGTGACATAGGGGGCGTGGGCGGCGAGGCTGAGGCTGTTCTCACTGGGGATCAGATGGATCCGGCGGCTGCTGTCCTGGTGGTACTCGGTGAGCAGCGCGACGATGTCACCGACCTTCATGCCCCTGCACCTCCGGATCTTCCAGGACCAGCCGCACCGGGCGGCGAGGTACGCGTAACGGAAGGAAACGGACTCCCGCCATCAGGTCGGCGGAGCGGATGCGCGGGGTCCACCGTTGCAGCACGGTGGCGACCAGGGTGATGGCGACCAGTTCGCTCAGCCGCTTGCCGGGGCACGCACGGACTCCGTACCCGAACGCGAGCGAGTCGGCCGACTGTCCGGGAGATCCGGCGGCGACCGCGCGGCCCGAGGCGGTCACGTGCCTGCACAGTTGCGCCGCGCTCAGGGAGTTCAGGCTGGGGCTGTAGGCGACCAGGGCGCCTTCGGGAAGCCGGTGTCCGCCCAGGGCCGACGGCAGCGCGAGGCGGCGGAGGGCCAGCATGTTGGGCGAGTGCAGTTGCGCCACGCGTTGCACGAGAGCGTGCAGTGCGGGGTGCGCGGTGCGGTCGAGCAGGTCGGCGTTTCCGGCGTGTCGCGTACCGAGTTCGGCCCGGACGGCGTCCCGCAGCCCGGCGTCGAGCGCGGTCTCCACCATGGTCCACAGCAAGAAGGCCGCGGTCGTCTCACGCGCGGCCACCAGAACGGCGAGGATCTCGCGGGGGATCGCGCGTCGTGTCCGCTCGTCCGGTGCGTGGTCGACGAGTTGGCCCAGCAGGGTGTCGGGTGCGCATCCGGATCGCATGCGCTGCTCGCACATCCTGCGCAGCCGTGCGGAGGCCAGGCGTCCCTTGAGGTACCGCCGGGAGAGCCAGCGCGTGCGTCCGTTGAGCGGGACGGCGTCGAGGAACGCGTCGACGGCCTCGCGGAACCCACTGCCGTCGAGGTCGGCACCCACGACGACCTCGGCGCAGATCTGCGTGGTGAGTTCGCGGGTGGCGGCGAACAGGTCGTCCACGCCATCGGCGTCCCAGGCGCGGACATGGGACTCACAGATCGCGTGCAGGGACGGCAGGTATCGTCGCAGCTGCCGTTTGGTGACGAGGCATGACGTGAGCAGGGCGCGCGTGCGAACGTGGTCGTCCCCGTTCGCGCTGAAAATCGAGCTGCCGAACAACTCGCGGTGCTGGCGCGGATTCTGGTCGTAGATCGTCAACCGCCCGCGTTCGTCGTTCAACATCTCACGGACGGCCGTGCGCGAGGTGGCTATCAGGACACGGTGTCCGAAGAGCTGAGCTTCCGTGAAATCACCGTCGACCGAGGATCGATTACTGAGGAATTCGATCGGATCTTCCCTGAACAAGTTGTCATCCGACTGGAGCACATTCTCCATGTGAATACTCCACAACTGGCACCGTGAACCGACGAACGGAGCGCTCCACTCGCCGTGGGTCGGCCTGCCGCGATATGGCAGTTCACCGCACCCGCTGTCGCTGACGCGTTCACAAACTGTGCGCGGAAAGAATCGCAGCCATGGTCTCGCTGCGAACGGAACCGACTATACACAGGGACATAGGCTCCGTACATCGATGCCTTTGTCCACGCGACCGATTCCGCCGGCTGCTCCCGGGCGGGTTTAGTCGAGCGGTTCTCGCGGCATCCCGGTGACGAGGTCCCAGCCCGGCAGTACCTGCGCCAGGAAGTCCTGCGGATAGGGTGTGGAGACCGGCGATCCCGACTCCAGTTCGGCGATCGTTCCGGCGTCGAGTCGCGGCAGGGGCCTGCCGATCGAATCGGCGAGCTGCCCGGCCGACCGTGCGCCGACGATGACCGTTGCCACCCCGGGTCGCGTCAGCAGCCAGGAAAGGGCGACGGCCGCGGGCCGCTCTCCGAGCCGGTCGGCGACCCGGCGCAGCGGCTCGAACACCTCCTCCCAGCCATCGGCCAGGCGCTCGAAGGCGTAACCCCGCCTCCCGACCGCCTTGTCACCCCGCCGGGCTCTGCCACCGGCCTCGGCGTACTTGCCCGTCAGCAGTCCGCCGCTGAGCGGGCTCCAGACCATCAGGCCGGCACCGTGCCGCACGCAGGCCGGCAGGATCTCCGCCTCGGCGTCACGGCAGCCGAGCGAGTAGTGGTACTGGTAGGCGGCCGCGGTCGCGAGCTGCCGGCCGGTGCACCAGCCGTAGGCCTGGCCGAGCACCCAGGCCGGAACGTTGCCCAGCCCGTAGGCACCGATCTTGCCCTCGTCACGCAGCGCGGAGAGGGTCTCCACCGCCTCCTCGACCGGCACCGCCGGATCCCACTGGTGCAGTTGGTACATCTCGATGTGCTCGACGCCGAGGCGGCGCAGGGAGTCCTCAAGCGCGGACCTGATCCGCTCCTTCGCGTACCCCGACTGTTTCTCGTCGTCGAACATCGGCCGTCCGGTCTTCGTGCAGATGCCGAACCGGTTCCCCAGCCGGCGCCTGACCGCTCCGATCACCGTTTCCGACCGCCCGTCGCCGTAGCAGTCGGCCGTGTCCACGAAGTTCCCGCCACGGTCCAGGTATTCGGCGACCAGTTCGACGGACCCCCGCTCGTCGATCTCCTTGCCGAAGTTCATCGTTCCGAGCGTGACGACGCTGACCTCGGGTCCGCCGACGCCGAACGGCCTGCGCTCCATCAAGGTCTCCTCCCTCAGGCCCGCCCCCGCGGTCCGGTTGCGGTGATCAGTGTGGCGCACCCGGCCCACGAACGCGCAGTGCATCAGGGAGAACCACGGGACGTGAGTGGCGACCGGCGGGACCGCCCGGAGAACCTTGACCCCGCGGCGCCGGACCTGCTTGAGTCATTCCGCTCCGGATTCCGACTTCCGTTGAGCCGAGGAAGGATCGGCTGTGCCGTGATCTTCGGTGACCAGGAAAGCCAAGGCAGAGATCAACATCCGAGTGACGGCTCCATCCAAAACGAGGATCTCCGTCCATGACAATTGATCAGGAATCTCCCGTCGCGTCTGACGGGTACGGCACTGGATCCTTCCTTCTGTCGGCTTACCTGAGTCCGCCGAAGGAGCGAGCCTTCACCACTCATCGGCACGACCAGTGCGTCGCGCTCTGGCAGCGGGGCGATGACGGAATCAGACTGATCCGCTATTGGGAACTGGAGCGGCTGACCGGCCAGAAACACCATGAGATGCCCCTGTACGAACATCACGGGCCGGACGACGTGATCGACCGCCTTCTCGAAACAGAGGGAATCAAACGGGCGAAGGTCGAGAGGATTTGGGGGACGCCGGGCGTCACCGGTTTCGAGGCGATCCCGGAATTCGACCGCCGGGATCTTCCGCTGCACAGCTTGAGCCACCTCTTCTCCGGTCTTGGCATGGACTCCGACGCGTTCCGCGACTCGGGGATCGTCGCGCTGGCTCTGGACGGTGGCCCCGACTACACGCTGGAGGACCGGCCGATCGGCAACGAGTGGTACGCGGGGGCCACGTCGGTCCGGGGCCGGGTCGAATTCCACCCGGTGGAGTCCCCCGGTCTGCTGTGGCAGTCCGCTCAGCGCCACTTCGGCCTGGAGCCGGGAACACTGATGGCGCTCGCCCACGCCACCTCGGCCACGGTGGACGTCGACCCGGCGGTGCTGCTGGAGGAGGAGTACTGGGGCGGCTACGCCTTGCTGAACCGCTGTTTCGATCGGGTCGGGGCCCTCATCGAGCAGGCCCGGCGGCATCTCGGGGGGCTCGCAGCGACCGTGCCTGAGGGCTTCTCCGAGGACGAACTGGTGGCCAGCGCCGTCGTCAAGGTGATCCAGAGCGCCTCGATGGAGATCGTCGCACGGGGCATCGACTCCTTGCTGCGGCGGATGGACGGGCCGCCGCAGGACACGCACCTGTCGATCTCGGGCGGGTACGCGCTCAACTGCCCCACCAACTCCGAGATGATGCGCCGCTACGGGTTCCGCTCCCTGCTGACCCCGCCGTGCGCCAACGACGCGGGCCAGGCCCTTGGCCTGGGACTGCTGGGTTTCTTCGCGAACGGCGAACTCGGCACCCGCCCGGTGCGGACGGGCCTGCCGTACGTCGGGGAGAAGAGGTTGCGCCTGGCCGCGGCACGGCAGCGCTGGCGGCATCGCATCCTGCGGGAGAGCCCGTTCGAGGACTCCGTCTTCGTCGCGGACCTGCGTGCCCAACCGGTCGCCTGGGTGAACGGAGCCGCTGAGATCGGCCCGCGCGCGCTGGGCCACCGAAGCCTGCTGGGCGACCCGACGCAGGAGCGCACCAAGCAGATCCTCAACGACGTCAAACAGCGGCAGTGGTGGCGTCCCGTCGCCCCGATCGTGCTGGAGGAACACGCCGCGCAGTGGTTCGAAGGAGGCCGGCGCTCACCGTTCATGCTGGAGACGTTCCAGCTCGCCGAAGGGCGCCGGGACCGGATTCCGGCGGTCGCGCATCTGGACGGCAGCGCTCGCATCCAAACGCTGTCCGAGCACGACGACCCCTTCCTGCACCGGGCGTTGTCGGCGTTCCACCAGGTCACCGGAGTACCGGTGGTGTGCAACACCTCGTTGAACGACCGCGGTGAACCGATCGCCGACAGTGCCGCTGACGCCATCAACTTCTGCGTTCGCAAGGGCATCCGGGTCGCCTACATCGACGGGCGACGTCTGGAGCTCGACACCCGGGCCCCCGTCACCGAGGTGGACGGACCCGAGCCCAGGCCGCTGCGGGAGTTGTACGCGGCGCAGTCGAGCCGACCGGAGGAGATCTTCGGCCAGGACGTGGACGCGGAGCTACTGCTGCTGCTGTATCTGTGGCCCGGTCTGTACGGCACCGTCGGCGAGGCACCGAACGGCGCCCGGATGCGCGTGGTCCTGCGGCACGTCAAGCGACTCAACGACGACTTCGAAGGGCATGGCGAGAGGTTCCTGGCCAGTTGGCGACGGATCCTGGACCGGACCACCGCGCAGGGGGAGACCGATGTCCGTTAGTGCTTCCTCCCGGCTGCCGGGCTTCTCCCGGGCCCTGCGGGTCCTGGACGAGGGCGTCGAACTGGGCTGGCACTCCGGCGCCCAGCTCAGTGTCCGCACGTCCGACGGCCAGGGAGTGGACCTCGCATCCGGCTCCACCCTGGACGACTCCCCCATGACCACGGACCATCTGGCTCCGCTCTTCTGCACGGCCAAGCCGCTGCTGGTGATCGCCCTCGCGCAACTGGTCACCCAGGGTCGGATCGGCTGGGACGACCCCCTGGCACGCTATGTCCCGGGCTTCGGCCGGCACGGCAAGGAGAAGGCGACCCTGCGCCACGCCCTCGTCCACAGCATCGGGCTGGCCACCGACCCGGTGGAGTTGCTCGGACTGCCGTGGGGGGCTGCCCTGTCGGCGATCTGCCGGGCCCGGGTGCCCCGGGGCTGGGCCCCTGGCACGCAGCACGCCTACCTGCCCTTCACCTCCTGGTACCTGATGGGCGACGTGGTGGCCCGGGTGACCGGCAGGGACCTGTCCGAGGTGCTGCGCACGGAGGTGCTCACTCCGCTGGGCCTGCACGACACCTATGTGGGCATGACGGCCGAGCAGTTCGCGGTCAAGGGACCACTGGTGGCCGGCGCCGGCACCCGCCAGGTACGGGGCGATCCGGCCGACCACCGCTTCCGTCTCCCCGTCGACGACGCCGGCACGTGCTGCGACGTCGGGCCGGCGTCCGCCCGCGCGCCCATGCGGGATCTGGCGAGGCTCTACGCGGCGATCGGCTTGGCCCCGAAGGCCCCACCGGGCGTCGCGGAGCAGGTGTGGGCCGAGGTGGTGCGCCGGCCCCGGCAGGTGTACGACCACCGCCACCAGGTGTGGTCGCGGCTGGGCACAGGCATCGTGTTCGAGGGGCGCGACCTGGGTGAGAGCAGCCGGGTGTTCGGACCGGACTGCTCGACCGACACGCTCGGGCATCGCGGCCTCGGATCGGTCCTGGCCTACGCGGATCCGCGCGAGGGGATCGCGGTGGCGGCCTTCTTCGACATCACCAACGAAAGCTTGATGAACCGTGCTCGCATCGACCGCACGAGCGCGTCGGTGTACGAGGACTGGAGGCTTCATGGCTGACGGCGGGATCGCCGGACCGTGCGTGCTCGGCGCGGTCCGGGAGGCGATCGCGGCGCACCTCGCGGTCGAGGTGGCCGAGGTGGCTCCCGACGCGTCCCTGGGCTTCGATCTGGCGCTGGACTCACTGGACGTGTTCGCGGTTCTGGAGCGCGCGGGCGCCCTGCTGGGCCGCACGGTGGCGATCGACTACTCCGACTCGGCCACGGTGACCAAGCTGGCCGACATGCGAACGATGACGGTGGCCGCGTTCGTGGAGTGCCTGGCATGCGGCTGACCGACCCGGGCTGGACCGTCGCGGGCGGTTTCGAGGAGGCGGCGGACGCCGTCGGCAGATCCGTCGATGAGGACCGGGAGTCGGGGGTCGCGCTGAGCGTGTACGTCGACGGCCGGTGCGTCCTCGACGTCTGGGCCGGGGAGTCGGCCCCCGGGGTGGCCTGGCGGCGGGAGACCGTGGTCCCCCTGGTCTCGGCGACCAAGGGCGTGGTGACGCTCGCCGCGCAGATCCTGGTCGACCGTGGTCTGCTGGACCTCGCCTCCCCGGTGGCCGCCATCTGGCCGGAGTTCAGCGCTGCGGGAAAGCAGGGCACCCTGGTCCGCCACGTCATGGAGCACACTTCCGGGCTGTTGACCTTCCCCCGGTACTGGGAAGTGATCGATGCGGCGGGCAGTCAGCTGGCGGACTGGGAGTTGATGACCTCGGCGCTGGCCGCCGCCCCGCCCTCCTTCGCGCCGGGCGAGGGGTTCCACTACTCGAGCCTGGTCTTCGGCTACCTCGTGGGAGAGCTGGTCCGGCGGGTCGACGGCCGGTCGCTCGGCCGGTTCGTCGAGCAGGAGATCGCCGGGCCCCTCGGTCTCGACCTGTGGATCGGGCTGCCGCCCGGCATCGGTCACCGGGTGGCTGCGATGCGGGCCGGTGACCCGATGGAACACCCACGGCTCGCCCGGCAGCAGGCCCGGCTGGATCGCAGGGCGAGGGAACTGGTGGCCGCCGGCCGGGAACTGGACCCGGCCGCCGCCCCGTACTCCGGCGTCTTCCTGCACCCCGCCGCCGAGGAGTCCGACACGCGCATGGCCGCGCTGCTCAACGACGACAGGCTGCGGGCCGCGCAGATCCCCGGTTGCAACGGCATCGGCGACGCCCGTTCGCTGGCCCGCATGTACGCTGCCCTGTCACTGGAGGGAAGGTGGCGGGACCTGCGCCTGGTGAGTCCCGAGTCGGTGGAGGAGTTCTCCGGCCATGGACGGGGCCCCGGGGACCACGGATTCGGACTGGGGTACATGAGGCTGCCCATGCCCATGCTGGCGGGCGCGGGGACGCTGAGGCGCAGGCCGGGCGAGTCGACCTTTGGCCATTCGGGTGCCGGTGGGACGCTGGGGTTCGCCGATCCCGCCAACCGGCTCTCGCTCGCCTACGTCAAGAACAGGATGCTCCGGCTGCCGCAAAGCACCTATGACGCGGTCCGAGCGGTCTATCGCTGCCTGTCCGAGTATTCCGTGTGAAAGGTTGATCGTGATCGTCCTGTTGCGCTACGGGTTACGCGTCGCCCGTGGTCCGGTACTCCTCGCCGTCGTCCTGGTGGTCATCCAGGCGGCGACCACCATGGGCCTGTTGTTCGTCACCGGCCGGATCATCGGCCTGCTGTCCGGAATGCGCGGGCCGGGGCCGATGGGTGCCGTGCTGTGGCCGCTGGGGACTCTGGCGGTTCTCCTGCTGCTCAACGCCGTACTGGTGCCGGTCCTGGCGGCTTCGGCCGCGGACGTCGGCGGCCTGGTCAACGAGGACGTGGGGGTCCGCATCGCCGACCCGCTGCTCGCGCCGACCGGTGTGTCGCATCTCGACGACCCGGTCGTCGCCGACGCGCAGGCACACGCCAGGGGCCGGGTCGGATTCGCGGTCGGAATCGGCGCCACGGCGACACTGAGCCTTCTGACGACGCGGTTGTCCGCGGCGGGATCGGCCGTACTGGTCGGGCTGCTGTTCTCCTGGTGGGCGGCGGCGGCCGCACTGGCCTCGACCGTGTTCGTGGAGTGGCGGACAGGACGGACCATCTCCGAGGAGTTCGCCGTCTGGCACCGTTCCACCGGTGGGCACCGCCGCGCCGACTACGTCTTCGAACTGGGTCTGCGGACCGCCACCAAAGAGCTGCGGGTCTTCGGCCTGAGAGGGCATCTGGTGAACCGGTACCTTCACGAGTGGACCGAGGCCATGGGTCCGCAGTGGGAGGCGCGGCGGCGCGCCGCGTTGCCGACCCTGCTCACCATGCTGTCGCATCTGGCGGTGCTCGGCACGCTGATCGCTCTGGCCGCCGAGGCCGGCACACACGGCACCCCGCTGGCGTCCGTCACCTCCACGATCGCCGCGCTGCTGGCCATGGGCGCGATGTACAACGCCACCGGCGTGGCCGAGACCGCCCGGGCACTGGACGCGTACCGATCCATGACCGGACTGGCCGCGCTGATCGAGGAACGCCATCCCGGGCGAGCCGGCAGCCCGACGGACGTCACGGGCTGGCCCGCCCGGTCGATCCGGTTCGAGAACGTCAGCTTCCGCTATCCCGGTTCCGACACCGACGTGCTGAGCGACCTGAACCTCGAGATCCTCGCGGGCCGGTCGATCGCCCTGGTCGGGGCCAACGGCGCGGGGAAGTCGACGCTGGTCAAGCTGCTGGCCGGCTGCTACCACCCGACCTCAGGCCGGGTCCTGGTGGACGGTGTCGACCTGGCGGGTCTCGACGCCACGGCGCTCAGCGGCTGGCAGCACCACATCGCCGCCATCGTGCAGAACTTCCTCCAGTTCCCCTTTTCCGCGCTGGACAACGTACGGCTCGGCGCGCCGGTGTCCGCGGCCGACCCGGAAGTGCTGGCGGAGGTCTCCGTCCGAGCGGGGTTCACCGAGGTGCATCGCAGGCTTCCGAACGGCTGGCAGACCGTCCTGGACCACAGTTTCGAGGGCGGGGTCTCGCTGTCCGGCGGCGAATGGCAAAGGCTCGCCCTGGCCCGGGCGCTGTTCGCGGTCGAGGCCGGTGCCCGGGTGCTGGTCCTCGACGAGCCGGCGGCGGCACTCGATGTGCGGGCGGAGGCGGAGATGGTCGACCGCTATCGGGAGCTGACGGACGGGGTCACGTCCTTGATGATCTCCCACCGCTTCTCGGTGGTGCGCGGAGCAAGCACGATCTGTGTCCTGGACGGCGGCCGGATCACCGAACAGGGCAGTCACGACGAACTCATCGACGCCGACGGCCTGTACGCGCGGATGTTCAAGATGCAGGCAGAGCGCTACCTCGGCACCGGAGAAGCCCGTGCGTGACACCTACCGCTCGTTCGCCCTCTGGCTGCGAACGGCCTTTCGCGCGGCGCCCGGGCTCGTCGTACTGCAATGCCTGATGCAGGTCCTGCAGTCGTCCCTGGCCCCGGTCCAGACGCTCGGCGTGTCCTTCGTGGTCAACGCGATCGCCGCAGGCCGCAGCGTCGTGCCGGGCGTCGTGCTGATCGCCGTCAGCGTCGGATGCGCCGCGATGACGGAGGCCCTCTTCGAACCGATCTCCTCGACCGTCTACGAGCGGGTGAACAGTCTGCTGCACCAGGAGATCCTCGAACTGACCGGTCGGATCCCGAGCGTCGCCATCCACGAGAACGCCGAGAGCGCCAACCGGCTGGATCTGCTGCGTGAGGAGACCTGGCGGCTGTCCCGCAGCGCCAGGACCCTGATGCTCGTCCTGGGAACACTGGCGAACACCGCCGCCGTTCTGGGGCTGCTCATCCGCGTCGAACCGGTCCTCGTCCTGCTGCCGGCGCTCGGGCTGGTACGCGTGTGGCTGGCGGGCCGCAGCGGGAAGCTGCTGTTCTCCGCCATCGAGCGCACCACACCGCAGACCCGTCTCGTGCACCGCCTGCTCGACACCAGCCGCGATCCCCGGCACGGTGTCGAGGTGAGGGTCTTCGGCTTGCAGCACGAACTCCTCCACCGGATCCGCGAGCACCTCACCTTCGTACGGACCACCCGGAGCAGGGCGGGATGGCACGGGGCGCTCCTGGAAGGATCGGCCAACGCCGCCTTCACCCTCGCGTACGTCGCGGCGGTGGCGTTCACCTTGCTGCGGGCACGGCAGGGCGAACTGAGCCCCGGATCCGTGGCCCTGGTGATTCTGCTGTCCTCCCAGGTCGACCGCGCCGCCACGAGTCTGGCCGCCGGCGCACGAGAGTTGGGGCAGATGCTCAGGCTGTTCAGCGGATACGTGTGGTTGCGCGACCACGCCGACCGGCTGATCCACGCCTCCGGCGGGCACGAGGACGCGCCGGAGGAACTGCGTTCGGGCCTTCAGGTGCGCGACGTCCGCTTCCGGTACGAGGGCGCCACCCGCTGGATCCTCGACGACTTGAACCTGAGCATCCCCGCGGGGGCCACGATCGCCGTGGTCGGCGACAACGGCGCCGGCAAGAGCACCCTGGCCAAGTTGCTGCTGCGGCTGTACGACCCGGTGGACGGCTCGGTGCTGGCCGACGGCCGGGATCTGCGCAGGATCGACCCCGATCACTGGTGGACGCGTACTGCCGCCGGCTTCCAGGACTTCTGCCGGTTCGAGTTCACCGTGCGTGAGAACGTGGGGCTCGGCGACCTCGAACACGCCGATGACGACCGTGCCTTGCTGCTCGCGCTGGAGAAGGGCGACGCCACCGCCGTCGCCGAAGGACTCCCCGACGGACTCGACACCCGGTTGGGCAGCCGGTTCGGCGGCGTCGACCTCTCCCTCGGACAGTGGCAGCGGCTGGCGCTGGCCCGCGCCCTCATGCGGCCTCGTCCACTGCTGGTGCTGCTCGACGAGCCGACCGCGGCGCTGGATCCCGATGCCGAGCACGCCCTCTTCTCCCGCGTGGCGGCTGCCTCGCGCGGCGTTTCGGAATCCGGCGGCATCACGGTGCTCGTCTCCCACCGTTTCTCCACCGTCCGGATGGCCGACATCATCATCGTGATGTCCGACGGAAGGATCGAGGAGATCGGAAACCACGAGACGCTCATGGAGCGGGGCGGCCACTACGCCGAACTCTTCGACCTGCAGGCACGCGCCTACCGGTAGGGACTCATGACACAAGGTGAAGCGGGCAATCTGAATCGACGGAACCTCACCATTCGGCAGGTGTCAGAGCACGAGGTGGAGAGCTTTCTCCAGGTGCTCGGCTCCGCATACGGACACGATGTCGACGCGTCCTATGTCAAGGCGTGGCACGGCGCTTTCGATCATGAGCGGAACCTCGCCCTGTTCCAGGGAGATCAACTCGTCGGCACGGCGACATCGGGCCTCGTCCGGGTGACGGTCCCCGGCCCGCGGCAGGTCGACGCCATCGTCACCGGAAATCTGACCATCGATCGCCAGGTCACGCTTCCCGGCCTGAGCCGCGGCCTTTTCCACACCCAATGCCTCCGCCATCAGGAAGAAGGGGTCCCCTTCCTCGTCTTCTCGGTCAACGGCGAGGAAATGGCCGCCATGCACCGCGGTATCGGCAGTTCCCCCATGACGAACTCGCTGGCCGTCACGGCCGCGCTCGCCAACCGGCGGCCGCACGGCTCGGGGCTCCCGGACGTCGAGGAGCTCGACCTCTTCTCCAGCGAACTCGACGACCTGCACGAAAGGGTCGCGGCGACGGTTCCCGGCATGATCGTGCGGGAGCGCGCGTGGATGCGCACCTACCGCACGTTGTCGTCCGCCTCGACCGACTTGAGGGTGTGGGGGCATCGCCGGCCGGGGGGCGTGCTGGACGGATACGCGATGTGGAGCCGGGCCGAGGACACCGGGACCGTCGTCGTCGAGGAGTTCACGGCGGCGACGAACGCCGCGAACCGTGAGATCACCGAAGCGCTCTCGCGGGACACGCATATCCTGGAACTGCGCAATCGCCCCCTGGACGACGCCGTGGCCCGGTCGATCGCCGCACGAGGCGGACACCTCGCGCACCGAGAATTGCACGACGCCCTCTGGATCCGGATCCTCGATGTGCCCAGGACCCTCACGGCACGCCGGTATTTCCGCACCGACCGGATCTGTCTCGAAGTGGTCGACCGTTTTCTGCCACAGACCGCCGGCCGATTCCTCCTTCAGGTGAGCGAGACGGAAGCGACATGTCACGCAACGGACGAACCGGCCGATGTGCGACTCACGGTGGGCGCACTCGGAGCCATTCTTCAGGGACAGGTGGATCCGCGAGTGCTTTTGCTGGCGGGGTGGATCGAGGCCTCGGACAATAAGGAAGTCGAGCGCCTCGGCCACATGATGGCCAGTCCGCTGGCGCCCTGGTCGGGCCCGGAGCGGTAGCTCAGCGACCTGGAGGATCAATGACCGACTGCTGGTCGACGCTGGAGTTCCTCGACGGACCTGTGCGAATGGCCGTAGTCGGCCTCGGAAATCGCGGAAAGAAGCACGCCGCCGTGATCGAAGCATGCAATGCCACCCGGTTGGTCGGGCTGTGCGATCTGCGCGCCGAGGCCCTCCTGCCCTACGGGAGTACCGTCCCCACCTCGACGGACGCCGCACGGCTGCTGGCCGAGACCGGACCGAGTGGCGCCGTGGTCGCCGTGCCGCACGACGCCTACGTGCCGTTGATCGGCCATTACCTCGCCAACGGCGTCAGCTGCCTGAAGGAGAAGCCACTGGCCAGAACCCTGCCCGAGGCGTGGCATCTCGAACGGCTGGTGACGGAGGGAGCCGGCAAGCTCGCCATCGCCGCACAGCGGCGGCACGGCGACGTGCTCTCGACCGTCAAAGCGATACTCGGCCGCAGCAGCCGTCCGCCCATCGCCTTCGAGTACGTGTACACCCTGGGTCTGGCCCCCGGGGATCAGGACTGGCGTTCGTCGCGGAGCCTGGCGGGCGGAGGGGCGATCCTCGACATGGGCTATCACGTCCTCGATTTCCTCACCGCGCTGCTCGGTGTCCCGCAGTCGGTGTCGGCGTTCGCCCAGCAGACCCGTGGCCCGCACCAGGGAGGCGTCGAGAACGGCGCGACGCTGCTGCTGACCTATCCGGGAGGGACCACCGGGACAGTGATCATCAGCCGCCACCTCACACCGCCGGAGGAACGTGCGACCTTCTGGCTGGAGGACGAGCGCCTGGAATTCGACGGCCGACGCCTGACGGCGTTACGCGGCGACCGGCGCACCTGGCTCGCCGACACACAGTCCGGCGAGGAACTGATGCACCGGCAACTCCACGACTTCCTGGCACTTCACGAAGGCCGGCCGAGCCAGTCGTGCGATGTGGCCTCCGCCCTGGACTCGATGCGCACGATCGGGCTGTGCTACGAGGCTCTGGACGGCGGAGGCATGGCCCACGCACCGCAGGGCACGACACCACGGCCGGTGATCGACAACAGGGTGTGAGTACGCTTCCCGGCATCCGAAGTGACGGCCCGAAAGCGACTGGTTCACCTATGACCCCATCCCGCCCGGATCCGAACCGGTTCCGCGACGAGATCCTGTCGGTACTGCGCGGCTACCGACCGCCGTCCGCGGAGGCCGCCGCGACGAAGGCGGCCACCATGCGATTCGTGGAGGAGACCTCGGAGCCGACCGCCCGGGGCACCCGCACCGGCCATCTCACCTGCTCAGGAGTGATCATGACGCCGGACGGGCGCCACGTTCTGCTCACCCTGCATCGCAAGCTGGGACTCTGGCTCCAGACGGGCGGCCACTGCGAGGCGGGCGAGACGCTGCCGGAAGCGGCGCTGCGAGAGGCGTCGGAGGAATCGGGGCTGCCAGGGATCTCCATCGGCGAGGAGCCGGTGGACATCGACATTCACCCCGTTCCGTGCGGCGACCGCACCCTGCCGCACTACGACATCCGGTTCGCGGCCGTCCACAGCGGTCCGCTCGGCGCCGAGCGGATGTCCCCCGAGTCCGTCCGCCTGGCATGGTTCGACACCGGTGAACTGCCCACCGGTGTCCTTCCCGGGACGCGCCGTGGCATCCTCGCCGCCCACCGCCACGTCACCGCCCGGTTTGGCGCCGGATGACCCCTGTCATCCGCAAGGGTGATGGTTGTCCCGCCGGCGGGACAACCATCACCTTGTTGCGGGGCGTCTCGCGACCTGGCTCGGGTCATGTCATCAGCAAGGGGGCGCAGTGAAGGACATCGACACCATCCTTGAGGCCTTGTCGGGAATTCGCCTGTGCGTCGTCGGCGACCTGCTCCTCGACGAGTTCGTCACCGGCTCAGTGGAGCGGATCTCACCCGAGGCGCCGGTGCCGGTCTTCCTTGAGGAGACGACCACGTACCGTGCCAGTGGTGTGGCGACGGCGGCTCAGACCGCGGCCGGTCTGTGCGCCTCCGTCGAGGTGGTCACCGTCACCGGAGACGACGAGCCGGGCCGTCGCGCCCTTGCCCTGCTGGAGGAGGCCGGGGCACGCGTGCACGCGGTGACGGATCAGACCAAGAGGACCCCGCACAAGCGCCGGATCATCGCGCAGGGTCAGCAACTGCTGCGATGGGACCGGGAGACGACCCGGGACGTGGGACGTGAGGGCGCCGAGGCGGTGATCGACCTGACGCTGGCCGCCCTGGAGCGCTCGGACGCCCTGCTGATCTCCGACTACGCGAAGGGCACCTGCACGGAGGCGGTTCTGCGGCCGATCATCGAGGCTGCTTCCCGCATGAGGCGGCCGGTGGTGGTCGACCCCAAGAACCCGGTCCCCGACAGGTACGCTGGCGCGACCGCCATCACCCCGAACGTTCTCGAGATGCGGGCCTTCGCGCGCCACCTGGGCTGCGGAGAGCAGACGCCGGTCACCGCGGCGAAGAGGCTCCGCGCGGCCGGAGGATTCGGTTACGTCGTTCTGACCCAGGACGCGGACGGGATGACCGTCGTCGGTGCGCGGGAGACGATCGCCGTGCCCTCCTACAGCACCGGTGTCGTCGATGTGGCGGGAGCGGGCGACGCGGTGGCCGCCGTTCTCGCCCTCTCCCTGGCGGCCGGACTGCCCGTTTCCGCCGCCGCGACGGTCAGCTCGGTGGTGGCGGGTCTGACGCTGCGGACCCGGGAGCACAAGCGGGTCGAGCCCGGCGAAGTCCGCACCGCGGCGGAGGAGTTCGGTCTGGGACTCCTCCTGCGGTCCTGAGTCGGAAAAACTGCCCGGCCGAGCCCGGGACGCCGGCCGCCCACCGCCTTCGTCCGTGCGGTGATCACCTGCCGCCATCACCTGCCGTGCCGGGCCCTGTCTCCATGGGGACACCCACCAAGTCGACCTGGCTACGGGCCGCGTGGTCGAGTACGCTCACCGCCCACTCCTCGATGCTGACCCCGGCGCGGTCGGCAGCCAGCCTGCACAGCTCCCTCTGCGTAGGCGTCACATTGATCTGGATCGCGGGGACAGACGGTGCGGGTTCGCCTCCGGTCGGCGTCTGCCTCCGCTCCGGTCCGGCATCCGACGTTCCGGTTCCAGCAGGTTCTTCCGACCGCTGGCTGAGGCTCGTACGGACCTCACGCCGCAGCTGGCTTCTCGACCATTTGAAGCTCTCCGCCTTCCGCAGCCAGAACTCCTGCTCCGGCTCGGGCAGCGCCGCCACCTCGGCATGGTGGCCGAAGCTCAGGCATTCCCGACGCCGCGAGAACGTGAAACGTCTGGCCACCCAGGCGTAGTTGCGCAGTGTCTGGTAGTCGAGCGAGGTCTGCTCGATCGCGTCGCGGTACCGTCCGTTGTAGGACGCCTCCCCGTACACCACCCAGTCGCCCAGGCACCATGCGGACGACGCGACGACGTTCGACAATTGCCTGCCGACGACCAGCCATTTGTCGAACGACATTCGCTGGGGGAATTCGATGCCGGTTTTCGGCATCCGGACCCGGTCGAATCCCGACGGACTGCTCACTCCAACTGCCGGCGATGAACGGGATTCGCTGGGCAATAAGGTCCGTTCGGGCAGGATATGCGTCACAGCGCAGCCCTCCTTGTGAGCCGGGGCGTTGAGCTGCCAGGGGGCCCGTCGTCGAAGGCATGCCGATCACCGCCCCAGGGCCACACTTCGCCCTCGCCCGCCCCGGGGCGTGGAGGACCGACGGCCGGACGGACATCCACTGCGCGACCCGGCGAGTCGATCCGCATCGAGTAGTCCCCCGACCTTGAATATCCTTTTTATCCGGAAACAGGCATTCGATTGTTTGGCCGCATACGAGACTCTTCCGTGAGACGACTGTGCCGGAAAGTAAGGCGACTTGCGATGGGGAAAACTACGTAGTGCCGACTCGCGGATCAGCCGAACATGGGGGGCGTGGATGGCACACTTACTGGCACGCGACTACGAACGCATGATCGATCTTGCCACGTCGGTCTTCAGTCAACCGGCAGGCGAATCCCCCTGGCAGGCGGTCCTGGAGGAACTGGTGCGCGCCCTGCACGGGACGGTCGGGGTTCTTTCCGAGGTCTGGTGGGCATCGGGGTACGGGCGTGTCCACGCCTGGACGCCGGCGTCGCTCGGTTCGAAACCGCTGGACTCGGCGCTGCGCTCCCATATCAAGCGCGGCCATCCGCTGGCACGCCACTACGCCCTCACCGACGACCTCTCACCCCTGGCGATCACGGATGTGATCGACGAACGCGCATGGCGCGCCAGCGAAACGTACGCGGCCACCCGCGAACTCTTCGGCTCCGAGCGCCACTTCGCCGTACCTCTCCCGGCGGCCGACAGCGGCAGCAGGCTCTATCTGGTCGTCCACCGCAACGGACGGAACTTCACGGATCGCGAGCGCGACTACGCCCGGCGCCTTCAGCCACTGCTGTTCGCGATGGGCCGCCATTTTCGCACCATGAGCCAGTGCAAGGCGGCCGGAAAACCTGGCGACATCGACGGGGCGATGGAGCTCGGACTGACGCACCGCGAGATCGGCGTCCTCGTGCTGCTCGCCGAATCCCTGACGGCGGAAGGGATCGGACGTCGGCTGGGAATTTCCGCACGCACCGTCCACAAGCACCTGGAGGGCCTGTACCGCAAACTGGGCACCACCGACCGGCTCGCCACGGTGCTGCGCGCCCAGGCTCTCGGACTGCTGCGCGCTCACGGCACCGTCATGATCGGTGCTTCTTGAAGCGAGCGCCGCTGCGCGTATCTCACCGATCAGAACCACCGCGCCACCCGGCGGGATGCTTTGACTCCCGCAAACCCGTGCCTTCCCGAAGTACTCGTTGCGCTTGCCATGCCGAATGGCTACCGGGGTCCTCGGGAGCCGACTCGCACATGACAAAATAGTGCGGCACCATTGCCGCCACCCAACGGGGCAAGAGCCGAAAGCAGGCCGTGCGCGCTTCCCCCGGGGACAGATCGGCCGACCTGGAAAATACGTAGGCCACCAGGGTCGCATTGTCGTCATCGCCACGGACCGGCACCAGCGCGCAGTCCGCGACATCGAGGGCTTCAATGATCAGCTGCCGCGTTGCCCGCATATCCGTCCAGCAGTGATCGATATATTCCCACCCGGCTCCCAACGGCAGCCGGGAGATGCCCGCCATAGACAGAAGGTGCAATGGGTCGACATCCTTCTTCGCGCCTTCGACGAGCAGGAGTTCCACAGCACGGAGAATCGCTTCAACCTCTTCCGGACTGAAGAATCGCACATCGGCAATAAAATCCAGTTCGCTGGTGGACTGGACTCCGACATACAGCTTCGTTCCGCCGCGCTCCAAGCCGGTCCTCCAGGTGAGCGACGACTCGGCCGGTGCGTCGAGTCGCCCGCTCGGCTCCGCGTCATCAACGGAAGCCGCGGCCGACACCACCAGAGAGTTGAAGAAAAATTCCTGAGTGACTTCGATGCCGCGTGCGTTGTTCACCTCATCCCATACCTCCCTTCGTTCGCCGGGCGGATACTGAGCGAACCGATACGCGCGCATTGCCTCACGATGAGTCGACTTGATGATCTCCCAGAGAGAGGAACCGCTCGCGCCCACCCGAAGCGGAACGCTCTGCATATACGGTCCGATCGCAGACATACTTTGCGGTTGCCTGTTCGCGAATCCAATGAAAAGACAACAGGAATCGCGGCGAGCCTTGTAGGAAAGCACGACTGAGAAAGCTGCGAGGATCGCAGCCGTCGAACTCACCCGTCGGCGTCCTGCGATTGTCCGAGCCGCCGCACCGAGGGCATCGGAGACGAAGTGCCCCCACAGATGCCGCGGCTTCCGGTCCGGGTAGGACGGCACCGGAAACATCGCGGATGGAAACGCCCTCAGCTGACTCGCCAGAAAACCGACCGACCGCTCCTTCCGCTTCACTGCGGCCGGCGAGCTCTCAAGTTCGACCTGGTCTCTCGGCTGCCACCGAACAGAGTTCAGGCGAGTCGGATCGGCATTGCGGGGAGGAGAGTCGAACAGCTCCTTCAACTCGTCCATGAGCACCTGAAGCCCCCAGCCATCGGTGACCATGTGCGACAGCCCCAGGACAAGGAACGAAGGAACATCGTTCCGCATGACGACGCCGGCTCGGATGGGAAGACCCGACGTGATGTCATAGCTCTCGTTGTGGAATCGGTGACGCATCTTCTCCGCGACGGCGAGTGCGTCTCCGCACGTGACATCCCAGATCTCCACCGGAAGTGACGCTCGCTCCACGAGCCTCTGCCGCAGATGATCCGGCTCCGCGAACTCATACCTCGTTCTCAAGGAGTCATGCTCGGCAATGACCAACCGGAGGACGTCGAGAACGAATGGAAGTCCACCTCGCACGGGGCCCGGCACCACCAATTCGAGGTTGGTGTGCTCATCATGGGGCGCGACGCCTGCGATGATCTCCCAGATAGCCTGCTGACCCCAGCTCGTATCCATGGACTCGGACGGGCCCGAATCAATCTCGACATGAGCGATTCTATTGGTCCGATACTCATCGGTCGAGGCAGCCGGTGTTTCCGAAGCCCTGTTTTCCGACGATTCCATGGTCGGCCTCTTCCGCCTCTCCCGATTGCAGCCGGAACCGACTCGCGTCTCTACGTGAGTCGACAGTCCAGCCGAATACAAGGGCAGAAAAACTGTAGCGCGTTCCGAAGTGGCAGCCAATGCTGTTCCGCGCGATCGACCGCCCGCCTGACGGTGACCGCTTGCGAGTACCGTCAGGCCGCCTGGGCGACGCCGCTTCCGCGGCCGGTCCGCCGTGCTTGCCGATCCGGTCGGCGCGAAGCCATCATGGTTGCGTGGCGTCCGGTCCGCCCTACCGCGGCGCGCTGCGCCCGCCGGTCACCCACCACCCCCGGCTCCCGTCGCGAACACCCGCGGCAGCGGCGCCCCTCGGCCTGGTGCCGCCGGAGGCGTCGAGCGTGCTCGCGGGCGATCAGGCCAGCCGACGGGCGCCGGCGGAGTCCGTGCGGATCGGGTCCGTCGCCCTCGCAAGTACTTCTTCGGTGCGTGACCTGTCCCCCGGCGTCCGGAGCGTGCTCGCCGGCCGACGACCGGGCCGAATACGGGTAGGTTCGAAAGCACGAGGCCGATTGACCCGATCGGCCGTCAGTTCTTCTTCAGCTCCTCGGCGAGCATCACAAGGATGCCGCTGGGACCGCGGACGTACGTGAGCTTGTAGACGTCCTCATAGGTCGCCACACCGCGAAGCGGACGGCATCCGTGCTTTGCGGCTACCTCAAGAGCTTTGTCGATGTCGTCGACCGAGAAGGCGACGCGATGCATGCCGATCTCATTGGGACGAGTGGGCTTCGACTCGATCGCTTCGGGGTGGATGTACTCGAAGAGCTCAAGGCGACCGTGACCGTCCGGCGTCTGGAGCATCGCGATTTTGGCGTGATTGCCATCAAGGCCGACGGCAGTGTCGGTCCACTCACCACTGACCGTGTCGCGGCCGAGGACCGTGAGGCCGAGATCGGTGAAAAAGGAGATCGCTGCTTCGAGGTCGCGAACGGCGATGCCGACGTTCTCAAGTTTGATGGCCATGCGTTGCATGCTACCGAGCAAGGCTGACAGGTACTGCGGGCAAACACGCTCCGGGCGCCGTGCAGACGATGCCGCGGATCTCGGTGTCGAATCGCAGGAAAGTTGCCGCCGGCACTGGGCTCTGGCGGTGATTATCGACCTTGCCTGTCATCGGCCGACGGTTGTGGCTCGTGCCGGCCTGCCAGTCGTTACTCCGGATCGCCTTCATCCTGATGGGCGGCGTCCTCGCCGACCGGATGTCCCTCTCCTGCCTGACGTACCACGCACCCCAACTCGGCCGGGGTGTCTGCCCGGGGCGCGGGAAGTCGTTGAGCTCGGCTCCTCGGGCCCTGTCCAGGCCGGCGCCTGGCCGCAGGAGCTGCCCCGTCATGCCAATGGTGAAACGATCCCGCCTCGGCCGCGACGGCGCCTTGACGGTGACGCATCCCCCCGTGGGACCACCGGGTTGCCACCGGGCGCCGCGCTGAGGTGAATAGGGTCGCTACCATGCGGCCGATGATCAAGGCTTGGCGTTCCCTCTCGTTCGTACGCAGCCCCTGGGTGGTGACCGTTTCGATGGTCGTCCTCCTGCTGGTTTTGCTGGCCGTGGAAGGGCTGACAGGGGTGCTCGGGGTGGAGGGAGTGATGGTTGCCCTTCCGGCGCTGGCGGCGATCTTCCTGCGGCCGAGGCTGGTGCTGCTGGTCGGTGTGGTGGCCGTGCTGTGTGTGGTGGTGGCCCAGACGTGGCAGCAGGGTCTGTGGAGCGGTGACGCCGTCGCCGACCAGCTCGGTGCCGTCGTGATCAGCGCGGTGGCAGTTGCGGCGAGTTCGGTGCGTGAACGCCACGAGCGGAACCTCGCACAGGCACGGTGGGTGGCCGCGTCGGCGCAGCAGGTACTGGTCCGTCCGCTGCCGTCCCGGCTGGGACCGCTGGCGATCGCCTCGATGTACCTGGCCGCCGATGAGGAAGCCTCCATCGGCGGTGACCTGTACGCCGCCGCGCTCGTCGGCGGTGTCCCCCGGATCATGGTCGGGGACGCCCAGGGCAAAGGCTTGGGGGCAACAGAGTTGGCCAGCTACCTGGGCAACGCGTTCCGCCGCGCGGCACGGCACCGCATCCCGCTGAACGCCCTGCCTGCCTTTCTGGACCGAAGACTTTGCGAGGAACTGTCCGACACGACCGAAACGGAGACAGGCGTCACCGATCACACACCCGCCGCCCAGCACCTGCTGGAGTGGTTCGCCACCGCCATCGTGGTGGACGTCTGCGACGGCCGACTCCACATCGCCAACTGCGGCCACCCCTCACCCTTGCTCATCACCCGGGACACGGTGCGCGAACTCGCCGCCACTGTCCCGGCCCCGCCCGTGGGACTCGGCAACCTCGCCCCGGCACCCTTGCACGTCGACCGATTCGACTTCGCCCACGGCGACACGCTGCTGCTGTACACCGACGGTGTGATCGAGGCACGCGACCGCTCCGGCACGTTCTACCCACTCGTCGACCGCCTCAAGGAGTGGGCCGCCTCCTCACCCCGGCCCGACCTGCTCACCGCCATCCACGCCGACCTGAGCCGTCACGTCGGCGGCCGACTGGCCGACGACGTCGTCCTGGTCACCATCCGCCACGACGGCTGCGCGCTGTACGGAGTCGGATGAGGTGGCCGGTTCGCATCCGTACGAGGCGGATACCGCGCCACTATCATGCTGCTGCTCTTGCACGGTTCACCCCCTGCCCACCAGGGCCGTGGGCGGCTCTGGTCGCGCCTATTCGGAGGTAGACATGCACAGCAAGCACCGCCGCCTGAGAACGTACGGAACGATCGCCGCCCTCACCCTGCTGGGCGGAGCCGTCGGCCTTACCTCGGCCGCCGCCACAGTCGACCCGGCCCCGATCGGGCCGAACCAGTTCTTCACCGGCCAGGTCAACGGCGCCTCGGTCAACGCCGTGATCAAGGTCGTCTGCCCCGGCCCGGTGACTGCCGGCGAGACCGGGCACCCGGTCTCCGGACAGACCGTGGACGTGATGCCCGCCTCCTCATCGTCCGCCGACGTCGGTTACACGGGCTCGGCCGCCGACCACGTCATCGTCGACTTCGGCGGTACCTCCATCACCACGCCCGTCACCTTGAGCAGCTACGCGGTGCAGGCCGCGATCCCGAGCACCCTCAATCTCCCCTGCTCCGGCGCGGGCAAGGTCAGTTTCGTCCCCGCCCCCACCAGTTCCACGGCGCGAACCGCGACGGTCCTCGTCTCCTACGCGAACATCGCCTCCTGACCCCGTCCATCCGGCCCCGCGCCCGCCCCGCCCCCGGCGGGCGACGGGTCATCACAGCGGCCGGCCGTGGGCGGCGAGGGTTGCCGGGTAGGTGACGGAGAGCCCCCTCCTTCGGGCGGGCGGATCGGGGCCTCAACGGCATCGTCTCAGTGGCCGACGTTCACGCCTGCTTGACGGCAGGCCGGCTGTGACCGCTTCGGTCGCCGAAGAACCTGACGTCGACACGCCGTTCGGTGAAGCGCCATTTCCCGTCACGGCACTCGAAGCGGTCGTTGTACCGACCGGCGGCGATGATCTGCGGGGGCATCTCGGGAAGGGCTTGCAGCACGGTGACGTAGGACCGGGCGAAAGCGGTGTTCTCCGCGTGCCCGTCGCGTTCGATGGCGATGTTGGTGGTCACGTGTTGCGTCCGGGGCGTGCCGTCCGGGTAGACGATCACATGGTCGCGGAACCACCCCGCGATCTCCTCGCTGCCGGCCATCGGCGTACCGCCGCCCCCGAAGGTGGCTTCGGCAAAGAGGTCTCCGACCCCCGCGAAGTCTCCGTCGTCGAGGAGTTCGGCATACCGCGCGATGAGGTTCTCGATCTGCCGACTCGACGCGGGGTCGATGGGGACACGGGCGTTCGTGGACATGGTTTTGCCTCCCAGTACGTTCCGTGCGGTGTTACCCGGAGGGAATCGCCGACGCTGGGTGTTCGGCAGTCGTGAGACTAACCAGCCGATCTCTCATGTCCCTCGATCCCTCGTGGAGGTCCACTGGATCGCGGCATCGAATGCCCTCCCTCACGCACCACCGGACGCGCGAGGCCGGGCCGCCCGTCAGACCGTCCAGGGGCGGAGCTTCTCGGGGTTGAGTACTGCCCAGATGTGTTTGATCCGGTCGCCGACCACGTCGAAGGAGAGCACGGACATGGTGGCGCCCTGGCGCTGGATCACCAGGCCGGGCTGGTTGTTGACCCGGCATTCCAGGATCGTCGTGTCGGGGGTGCTGCCGACGGAGGCGACGAAGAAGCGCGCGATCTGCTCGCCGCCCTCGATGGGGCGAATCTGGGCGCCGACGATGCCGCCGCCGTCGGTGATCGTCGTGGCGTTGGGGTCGAGGAGGCCGATGAGGGCCTGGATGTCCTTGGTCTCCCATGCCTGCCTGAAGTGCCGCACGATGGTGGCGCGTTGGGTGGTCGCGGTCTCGGGGGTCTGCTGCGCGCTCATGCGGTGGCGGGCCGACGAGGCCAGCTTGCGGCAGGCCGCCGGTGTCCGGCCGACGATCTCGGCCACTTCCGCGAACGAGTAGTGGAAGACGTCGTGCAGGATGAACGCGACGCGCTCGGCGGGCGTCATCGACTCGAGCACGATGAGGAAGGCCATGTTGACCGACTCGTCGAGGGTGACGCGGTCGGCCGGGTCGACGCTGCCGCCCGACCATCCGCTGCTCCACTCCGTGCGGTCGGGCAGGGGTTCCGGGATCCATTCGCCCACGTACTGCTCCCGCCTGGCCCGTGCGGAGCTGAGCAGGTCGAGGCAGATGCGGCTGGCGACCTTGGTGAGCCAGCCGCCGGGGGACGCGATGACCTCCTGCTGCTCCGGCGTCATGGCGTACCAGCGGGCGTACGTCTCCTGTACGACGTCCTCGGCGTCGGCCACGGAGCCGAGGAACCGGTAGGCGAGGTTGATCAGCTGACGCCGTTCGCTCAGGACCGCGCTCAGGCTCGGATCGAGCGGGCCGTCTTGCTGCTCGGATCCCTCGGACCTCGTGCTCATGCCGTCGCCAACCCCCCTGGGTCGCGCCTGCCTTCGCCAGTGCGACAGGGCGTCGCACTCAGGTGGCGCACGTCAACTCAGCCTATAGGGGCTCACGTTGCCATGCGTGGAGAGATCGAATTCGCCCGGGCGCGTCGTTTCGCTTCCGCCGCACCGCCCGCCCGGAGGCCTCGTTGCGCTTCCGCCGCACCACCCCCTGCGGCGGCGTTCGTTCTCACGTCTCCTTCCCGGCTTCGGCCGCCGCGCGTGCCTCCAGGCCGGAGACCCTGCGCAACGGGACCTCCTTGATGAACAGCACCAGCACGAAGGCGATCGTGGTCACCACGGCGCCCAGCAGGAATGCGCCGTGCATCGCGTCGGCGAATCCGGTCCTGAAGGGTTCGGCGAGCCGCGGGTCCAGCTTCTGTATGAACGACGAGTCGTCGAGGACGCTGGGGGACGTGCCGCCCTTGAGCATGGCGATCACCGGCTGGTTTCCGGGGTTCGACAGCACGGTGGGGTCGTGCAGCGCGTGCTGGAAGACCGCGGTGCGGGCGGCCTTCCCGAAGGCCGAGGAGATCGCGTCACCGACACCGCTGAAGAGCACCGACAGGAAGACCGCGGTGCCGGCGGTGGCCCCCAACTGGCGGAAGAAGGTGGAGGAGGCGGAGGCCACCCCCATGTCCCTCGGCGGCACGGCGTTCTGCATCGCCAGGACCAGGGTCGGCATGCAGACGCCCAGGCCGAGACCGAAGGCGAGCATGAAGACCATGGTCTGCCACAACGGCGTGTCCCGCTGCATGCCGTGGAAGAGCAGCATCGCGGCGGTCATCAGCGCGGTGCCGACAAGCGGGAAAATCCGGTAGCGGCCGGTCCTGGCGGTGACCTGCCCCGAGACGACCGAGGCGATGATCATGCCGAGCATCAGTGGCAGCGTCTCCAGGCCGGACTCGGTCGGGCTCGAGCCGCGCACGATCTGCAGGTACTGCGGGATCATCAGCATCCCGCCGAACATGCCCATGCCGACCAGCACGGCCAGCAGACCGGTCTTGCTGAACGTGCCGTTGCGGAAGAGCCGCATCGGGATCAACGCGTCGTCGCCCATGGCCCGTTCGACGAGGATCCAGGTGATGATGCCGACCGCGCCGACGCCGTAGCAGGCCAGCGACCGGGGCGTACCCCAGCCCCACTGCCGGCCCTGCTCGGCGACGAGCAGCAGCGGCACCACGGCGACGGCGGTGCACACCGCGCCGCGCCAGTCGATCCGGTGCTCGCGGCGGGTGTGCGGGAGGTTGAGCACCCGGGAGACGACGAGGATCGCGACGATGCCGACCGGCACGTTGACCAGGAAGACCCAGCGCCAGCCGGTGATGCCCAGCAGGCTGGACTGGCCGGCCAGGAAGCCGCCGATCAGCGGCCCGGCGACGCTGGAGGTGCCGAGGGTGGCGACCATGTAGCCCTGGTACCTGGCGCGTTCACGCGGCGGCACGATGTCGCCCGTGATCGCCAGCGCCAGCGACATCAGGCCGCCGGCGCCCAGGCCCTGGAAGGCGCGGAAGGCCGCCAGCTCGGTCATCGACCTCGACAGGACGCACAGCGCGGAGCCGGCGACGAACACGCTGATCGCGGTCAGGAAGTAGGGCTTTCGGCCGTGCAGGTCCGACAGCTTGCCGTACAGCGGTGTCGCGATCGTCGAGGTGATCAGGTACGCGGTGGTGGCCCAGGCCTGCCGGCTCAGGCAGTGCAGGTCGTCAGCGATGGTGCGGATCGACGTGCTGACGATCGTCTGGTCCAGCGAGGCCAGGAACACTCCCAGCATCAGGCCACTGAGGATGGTCAGGACCTGCCGGTGGCTCAGGGAGCCCGACGGTGGCGCCTTGGCTTCCATGACGGGCGGGGACGCTGGGTTGCTCATCCTTGGGCCTACTCCCTGCTCGCCGGAGGATCCGAAGCCGACTCCGGGCTGCTCGCGATCGGGTCAGCTCCGGCGCTGCAAGGCGATCCGCGTGAGTTCCTCTATGTCGAACTCCGAGCGGCCCGGCGTGCCGTAGCGGGTGATCTTTCCTCGACTCACCCATTTGCGGATGGTCGCCTCCGACACCCCCGCAGCGAGAGCGGCCACATTGGTGGGAACGAGTCGGCAGCGTGGCGGCTTGTTCATGCTGCGTCCCTCCGCTGTCGATCCATGAGGTGTCGCAGAATGAGCCACTCGTGCATTTCCCATGAATGTCCCGCCGAACAACTCAGGCCGCTCTTTGCCGCGTTCCGGGTGTTCTGCGGTGAGGTGTTGATCGTTCCCTGGCAGTTGTCCACGACGCACCCTGTGACGGGGGCGCTGCGGTCTCCTGAATCAGGGTCGATGGCGCGAACGGATTCGATGTGGAGGTTCTCGATCTCGTCGGCGAATTCGGCGGCCGGGGGCTGCGCGGCGAGCCAGTCGAGATTGCGGATCAGGAAGCGCGCCAGGTGGGGAACGGTGCGATCCGGGGCAACGGCGCCGAGTTTCTCGACGACGATTCCAGACCAGGATTCCAGGATGGCAAGAATGTCATGCCGAATGTCGAGCATGGATATGTTCAGGTGATCTCTCTTGCGACTCCCCGACACCTTCGTCGGGTTGATCCTCCTGGGAGGCGACGAAATATCGTGCAGGCATTCCTCGTGGAGGCCGGGGAGCATGAGAAGATGACGTTCCAGCTGCTGGATACAGGGAATGCAGAGCACGGACCCGGTGGGGACACTCGTTTCCTGGGCATGGTTCCTCGGGCATGAGCGAAGCTCCATCGAATCTCCTTCATGAGGTGGCGCGCCCCGCATTCGCCATGGATCGCCTGTTTCCATGCCGATTGCCGGCGGGAACGGAGTCATCAATGGGTGCACTGGGAGAATTCCATGGGCGATCGAGAGTGTCAACGTCGGCCCATCCATGCAAGAGTGACATTCTAGCGGTACGCGAATTACTCTTTTCGCAGTCGACTGCCGCTGGAGGAGAACTCCAGTCGCCCTGCAGCCGATCTCGTGAGCCGGTGGCATACCAAAAAGGACCCGCCATCCGGTAGACAATAACGGCCGAATAGGCATAGCATTTCAGGGGGATTATCTTTGTTTTGAGTGACGCCGACCCTCGGTCCGCCACGGTGGGGAGCAGGCACCGCGGGAGCGGTGGGCGACGGCGCGGCACATGACCGCTGCCACGCCCAGCCCCCTCGGCGCCTCGCGTCTCCCGACAGGTCAGCGCGTTTCGTAGATGCGCTTGTGCCCGCGGAGCGCGGCCACCCGGAAGGGTCCGGTGGTCTGGCGCGGGGTGGGGTGGTCTCCGCCGTCGGTCGGGAAGGACCGCTCGTGCAGCTCGCGGTACCCGGCGCAGTCGAGTGGCCGGCGCCGATCGATCGCCTCGCGGTGCGCGGCGGTCCGCAGGTGCTCGCGGTAGCCGGGGACGACGATCCCGGCGAAGAACTCGGCGACGCTGCCGGAGCCGTAGCTGAGGAAGCCGACGGCCTGGTCGGTCAGGTCGTCCGGGTGGTCGAGCAGCGCGGACAGGCCGAGGTAGATCGAGGCGGTGTAGCTGTTGCCGACGACCTCGTTGTACGCCGTGGTGCGGCCGATGGCGCGAGCGATCTCTTCCTTGTCGGTGTCCCGCCCGCACGCGTTCAGCAGGTGGCTGTGCGCCTTGTAGGCCATCTTGGTGAACGGCTGGTGGTAGCAGAACGCGCCGAACTCGTCGAGCTTGCGCCCGCCCTGCTCCCCGTAGTCCTTCCAGGTGCCCTCCACCGCCTGCAGGTACGCGGTGATGGACTCCTTGCCGTCGACGAGTGCGGCGTCGCGGTAGTTGGGTCGCCAGAAGTCCATGACGTCGGCGGTGAAGACCCCTGACGGCTCCTCGATACGCACCAGCGCGGGGTCCGAGCCGACCAGCATGGCCACGGCTGCCGCGCCCTGGGTCGCCTCGCCTGGGCTGTCGAGGTCGTACTTGGAGACGTCGCTCGCGATCACCAGTACCCGCTGGGTGGGGTCGCGGTGCACCAGGCCGAGGGCGAACTGCAGGCCCGCGGTCGCCCCGTAGCACGCCTGCTTCAGCTCGATGACCCGGGCGGCCGACGGCAGCCCGAGCAGCGAGTGGACGTACACGCCGGCCGACTTCGCCTGGTCGATCGACGACTCCGTGGCGAACACGACCGTCCTGATCCGGTCGGTGCCGTGCCGGGCGATGATGGGCGCGGCGGCCGCGGCGGCCATGGTCACGATGTCCTCGTCGGCGGCGGGTACGCTCATCGACCGCTGCCCGATGCCCACGTGGTACTTGCCGATGTCGATGCCGTTGTGCTGTGCGAGTTCCGTGTGCGGAAGGACGAACTCGGTTGTCGCGAACGACAGATCGTGAATTCCGATAGCGGAATCTCTGGGCATGCCCTATCCACCGACCTTCACCGTGTTGTTGTCACGTTCCAGTTGGACGTGCGCCCGCATGAGTTCACCGGGGTTCGTCTGCGCCGCGAGGAGCGAGAGTTCGCCGCACAGGACGGTGGCCGCGGCGATCACGGCGAGCCGGCGCGCGTTGCCGCCGGTTTCGCGGTCGGCCCGGCAGCCGAGCCGGACCAGGTTGGTCTCCACGAACCCCAGGCCCTTGCCGTTGCCGACCGTGCCGACGATCAGGTTCGGCAGCGTGCAGGAGAAGTACAGGTCGCCGTCCCGGTCCTCGGCCATGGTGACGCCCTGGGAGCCTTCGACGATGTTGGCCGCGTCCTGGCCGGTCGCCAGGTAGAACCCGAGCAGCATGTTCGCGAAGTGGGCGTTGGCCGAGCGGATGCCGCCGGCGAGCAGGGTGCCCAGCAGGTTCTTGCGGACGTTCAGCTCGACGATCTTGGCAGCCGAGGTGTGCAGTACCCGGCGCACCACGTCACGCGGCACGAGCAGTTCGGTGACCACGTTCTTGCCGCGACCGAGGATGCCGTTGATCGCGGTCGCCTTCTTGTCCGTGCAGTAGTTCCCCGAAATCGATCCGTAGGAAATGCCGGGAACGGTGTGCAGCAGGTGCTTGAGCAGCGCGTCGGAGGCGAGCGTCGCCATGTTGTGCCCGGAGGCGTCGCCGGTGGAGAACTCGAAACGGATGAACAGCAGGTTGGCCGTGATCTCGTGCCGGATGCCGATCAGCTCGGCGAACCTGCTGCAGCCGCGCACCACCTCGCGCAGCTCGTGGATCCGCGCCTCGATGGTCCGCGCGGCCGTGTACGCGGTCTGCGCGTCCTTCGCCTCGACGAGCACGGAGCGGGTCATCCGCTCGTCGACGAGGGTGGCAACGATGCCGTCCTCGGCCATCATGGAGACTTTCGCTCCCCGGCCCACGGAGGGCCACAGCGGCGACTCGTAGGTGGCGAGCGGGACCTGGGTCTCGGTGGTGGCGACGTTTCCCGAAATGCGAAGGGGCCCCACCCACCGCATTGGGACCCCTGCTATCGCCTGCTCATCGGTCATTGTGTCGATCCCATCAGTTCGTGAGGAGTCCCGACGGAGCGGGAACGCTGGGCGAACGGCCAGGTCTCTATGCCTCGGTCCTCGCAGAAGGAGCGAAGGTCGCCGTGGATCAGCAGGTCGCGGCGCGCCAGGTCGGCGGGGGTACGGGCGCCGAGCATGGTCTGCAGCGCCGCCAACTGGTCGAGCCAGGTGGAGATCTGCGCGATCAGCGCCGAGACGCCCTCGTCCATCAAGGTGCGCAGGAATCCGCCGGACACCCCGACGCCACGGGCGCCGAGCGCCAGCGCGCGGGCGACGTCGAGCGGGTTGCGGACGCCACCGGAGGCGAGCACGGGGAAGTCGGTGTTCTGCGCGTCCAGCAGGCAGGCGGGGGTGGACAGGCCGTAGCCGTGCAGGTAGGCGTAGTCGGCGAGCTCCCGTCGGCCATTCTCGATGCGGGCGAAGTCGGTGCCGCCCCGGCCGCCGAGATCCGCCACGCTCACCCCCAGCTCACCCAGCAGCTGGACGGTCTCACTGCTCAGCCCGAAGCCGACCTCCTTGACGATCACGGGGACGTCCACGGCCGCCGCGATCTTCTCGATCTGCGGGACCCAGGAGGAGAAGGACCGGTCCCCCTCGGGCATCACCGTTTCCTGCACGGTGTTGAGATGGATCTGCAGGGCGTCGGCCTGCAGCAGGTCGACGGCCCGCTGCGCCTTGTCCACCGAGGCCGTCGCGTTGACGTTCGCCATGACGAACCCGTCCGGGTTCTCCGTGCGCAGCACGGAGAAGGTCTGGGCACACGAGGGGTCCTTGAAGTACGCGCTCATGGATCCCGACGCGAGGGGCACACCGGTCTCCCGGGCGGCGATGGCCAGGTCCCGGTTGATCAGACCGGTCTTGGTGCTTCCGCCGGTCATGGCGTTGATGTAGAGCGGCACCTGCCAGGAGATGCCGGCGAAGGTCGTGGCCAGCGACACCTCCGGCCGGTCGAGGCCGGCCAGGGCGTGGTGGACGAAGGAGACTTCGTCGAACTGGTTGCGTCCGCTGTGCTCACGCCGTTGCTCGACGGCAAGCCGGACGTGGTCGTCCTTGCGTTGGCTGATCATTTCCCGCTCCTTTCGATGGCAGGGCGGATCGGCAGGGGCCGGATCCCCGCCGCGGCCCACCGTTCGTGTACGTGAGCGATGTCCTTCGATGCCTGGGCGTCCAGCAGGGCGATGCCGCAGTCACCGCCGCCCGCTCCGGATGGCTTGGCCGCACCGCCGACGGCTTCGGCGGCGTCGCACAGTGCTGTCAGCCTGCTGGTGAAGATGCCCAGGCCCACCTCGTCGTCGAGGCGGGCCAGTTCCCACCGGGCGCGTCGGATCTGGTCCAGCAGCGTGTGGCGGTCGCCTCGCTCCAGTGCCGAGGCCGCGGCGAGCACACAGTCGGTGCTGGTCTCGATGAACTTCTGGTGGGACGCGCTGCCCCGCCAGGTCCGCCGGTGCAGGCCGGAGACCATGCCGTTGGTGGATGCGGGCGTGCCGGTCCAGCCGACCTCAAGTGACAGGCCGTCGGGCGGTGGCAGTCGGCGTACCGCGAATCCGGGCCAGGGCGCGCGCAGCGCCTCCTCGACGCCGCGGTCGCGGGCCAGGTCGAGCACGGCGGCCCGGTCGGGCGCCTGGTACAGGATCCAGCCGCCCCACGTGCTGGCGGCGACGTCACCGCAGGATGCCTTGACGTCGAGGCACGCGGTCGCGAGCACGGCCAGGCGGAACCGGGTCTCGGGCGTGAGCCGCAGGCCACAGTACGACGCGACGGCCGCGACGGCCGCCGCGGTCACCGCGCCGCTGGAGCCCAGGCCGAACTTCGTGCCGCGTTCGTGCAGGCCGCTGCCGACCGAGACGTTGAGCGCGGGCATGGGCAGGCCGCGTTCGGCCAGCAGGCGGCCCAGCACCTCGATCGCGGACACCACGTGTGCCAGGCCGGCGCCGGCCCGCCGCTCCTCGTCGGAGCCGCACGCGTCGAGCCGGCCGTCGTGCCATCGCCATCGCACCGGGCGGGCGACGAGGTCGGAGGAGATGACGACGTCGGCCCCGCCGGAGGCGGACACGGTGACGGTGACGTACCGGTCGACCGCCACCAGGATCGCCGGGGTGCCCGGTTCCACCACCGCGTACTCGCCCGCGACGAACAGCTTGCCCGGCGCGTGCTGGACGACCGTGAGCTGACGGGTCATCGTCCCGCCTCGTCCAGCAGGCGGGCACCTTGTCCCGGGCCGGCGATGTGGACCGAGGTGCCAGGGGCGGCGGCGCGGACGGCCGCGGCCACCCGGTCGGTCTCCGCGCGGTGGCAGAGCACCTTGACGTTGGGCCCGGCGTCCATGGTCGCGTACGCCGGCACGCCGTCCTTTCGCAGTTGCAGGACGCTGTCGAGCACGGCGAGCGTGGCCGACGACATGTAGCGCACCGCCGGGCGCGCCGCGAGCATCGTGGCGTGCATGCCGAGCGCGTTGCGTTCCGCGATCTCCCCCACCGCGGCGAGGTCGCCGCCGCTGAGCGCCTTGCGCATGTCGGCGAGGTCGCCCTTGCTGGAGGCCGCCCACGGCGCGTACAGCGGGGAGGTGTCGACGGTGCGCCGCATGGCCTCGCGGCTGGAGACCGGTTTGGGCCCGGCGTTGACGACCGCGATGACCAGTGCGAGGTCGACTCGCGCGGTGGGCACCGGTTCGGCGTAGGAGCTGAGGTCCGCCTGCTCGGGCGTGCCGGTGAGCCGGCCCGCGTGCCAGATCGCGAAGCCGCCGAAGATCGACCGTGACGCCGACCCGGATCCGCGACGTGCCAGGCGCGACAGTGCGGTGGCGTCGAGGTCGAGCCCGTACGCGTCGGCGGCTGCGACGGCGAGGGCGGCGAAGCCGCTCGCGGACGACGCGAGGCCCGCGCCGGTGGGGACGGTGTTCGCGGTCTCCACGACGGCTCGCTGGGAGAGTCCGGCCGCGTCGCGTACCAGTTCCAGGAACGCGGCCACCCGTCGCAGCGCCTCGCCCTCGACGGGTTCGCCGCCGAGGGTGACCTGGTCGTGCGCCGCTTCGGGGGCGAGCCGGACGCGGGTGGTGGTCGGGAAGATGTCCAGGGTCATCGACAGGCTGTCGGTGCGCGGGAGGATGAGGCGCTCGTCGCGTTTGCCCCAGTACTTGATCAGGGCGATGTTCGGATGCGCGACGGCGACGCTGCTGCCCGCGGTGGCCGGCCGCCGCGGTCGCGGCAGGGTGGTCGGGTGTTCAGAACGCATGGTTGGCAAGCCCTCTCAGCGGTACGGCCCACGTCCGCACGGCGCCGGCTTCGTGCAGTCGCCGGGTGACCTCGGTGGTCTGCTCCGGCGGTGTCAGGGCGATCATGCAGCCGCCCATGCCGCCGCCGGTGATCTTGGCTCCGTGGCTGCCCGCCGCGAGCGCGGCCTCGACCAGGGCGTCGATCCCCTCGGTGCTGAGGCTGGCCGCGCGCAGCAGTTCGTGGTAGTCCGTCAGCCGGGAGCCGACTTCCTCCGGCTTGCCGTCGGCGAGGGCGTGTCTGGCCTCTTCGGTCAGCTGGGTCGCCCGGCTCAGGAAGCGCTCCTGTGCTCCCAAGTGGCGCTGGAACCCCTCGCGCAACAGCGTGACCGCGTCCCTGGTCCGGCCCACGACGCCGCTGTCCGCGATGATGAACGAGCCGTCGCAGCCGATGCTCAGGTCCTCGATCTCGCCCGCCTTGAACAGCAGGGGGCCGGACGCGGCGACGGCTCGCGCGTCGACGCCGCTGGAGCGGCCGTGGGTGACGTTCTCGGCCGTCTGCACCAGGTCGAACGCCACGTCCTCCGTCACCTCGCGGCCGAAGAGGTCCGCGAGGGCGAAGACGACCGCGCGCGCGTACGCGGCACTGGAGCCGAGTCCCCGGCCGTGGGGGATCGCGCCGTCGATGACCACGTCGAGGTGCGGGCTGTCGGTCACGCCCATGACCGCCTTGAACTCGGCGGTCAGCCGGCGCAGGCTCTCGGAGGCCTGCGCCATCATCGGCTTCGACGGGGAGCCGCTCATCGCGAAGGACGTCTCACCCGGCTCGCCCGAGGTCCGGGAGGTCCGCGTCACGGTCGCGGTGACCGTCAGTTGCGGTACGGGAAGGGCGAGCGCCGGGGCTCCGTAGACGACCGCGTGCTCCCCCAGCACGATGGCCTTGGCGTGGGCGCGGCCGACACCGGCTGTACGAGCCCGGTGGCTTGCTGCCGCCCCCTCTCCCGAGGTCGGTAAAGTCAACGTACTCAGCTCCCCCTTGTCGCTTCTGCATCGAAAGTCACCAAAAAAGTACCGCCGCCGCCCGGGTTCGGGCGGCGGCGGTGGGGTGGTTCGGGTGACGGAGGTTCAGCCGGCGAGCATGGAGTCCGGCGTCTGTGGCGATGCCTTCCGGGCGGGCTTCCTGCTGCGGGCCCAGCGACGCATCACCGGATTCTCCACCAGGCTGTACAGCAGCCAGGCGGCCAGCAGGTTCACCAGGAACAGGCAGAACAGCAGCCCGATGGCCGGGGCGATGCCGAAGGTGCGGGCGTCCAGGAACTTGGTCCGGCCGTAGAAGACCACCACGCCTTGGACCAGGTAGAAGGCGAAGGAGACGTTGCCCAGCCAGATCATGGTCCGGCTGGTGAGCCAGCCTCCACGGCCGCGCAGGTCCGCCGCAGCCGCCGCGCAGATGATCATGCTGATCGGGATCACCGTGGTGAGGGTGAAGCCGTAGACCCGCGGGACGACGAGCCCCAACCAGTAGCCGACGGCGAACAGGACCGCCGAGGGCAGCAGGCCGATGCGCGGCCACCGGCCCGCGGCGACGATCCGGGCCAGGATCATGCCCAGCACGAACTCGAACAGGCGCGGCGGCGGGAACGCGTAGGCGACCCACATCTGGTTCGCCGTCAGGCCGTCGTAGCCCGGCATCACCATGCCGCCCTGGACGAACCGCGTCAGCACCGGCACAGCCGCGACACAAAGCACCAGCACGGTCGCCCACAGCCACAGCGTCCGTTCCGAGATCCGCCGCACCGCGGCGATGAACAGGGGGAACAGCGCGTAGAAGAGCAACTCGGAACACAGCGACCAGGACGGGAAGTTGACACTCTGCAAGGTGACGGGCTGGTTACTGAAGGCGTGCACCAGGAAGAGGTTCGCCACCGAGGAGTGCACCGGGGTGACGGCCGCGGCGAACAGCAGCATCGACAGCGCCCAGGTCACGATGTGGTTGGGATAGATCTTCAGCACCCGGCGGCGGTAGAAGGCCGTGGTCCGCTCCCCCGGTTTCCACGACCACGTCAGGACGAAGCCGCTGAGCACGAAGAAGAAGGACACCCCGATAGGTCCGGATAACTGGAAGAAGTGGGCCAGCCGCGTACCGGTCTCACCGCCGAAGAAACTGATCGACGCCTTCGGCTGCAGAGGATTGAAGGTCAGCGAGGTATGGGTGAAGAAGACCAGCACGGCCGCCAGGAACCTGAGGCTGGTGAGCGAGGGGAGCGCGACCCGGCGCTTTTCCGGATCGCGCTCCACAGTCGTTGCGGCGGTTCTTACGTCTGTCATGTACGCACTGCCTTTCGATCGGAGACGCGGCGTGCCGGATGGCCGGCGCGGTGCACTCGCGGACGGGCGGCGATGTGGTCGACGCGGGGCTCCCCCCGGAACGAACGGCCGGATCGGCACACCGGTCACGCGCGCGGAACCTGTCAGCGTGATCAGGCAGGTGGCTCGATGACTCTGCGTCCTGTGCCGAGACGTGGGGAATGCGCGCTTCGGGGCGCCGCGCGGGACCGGGGGTCGATTGACAAGCCAAGAGCGCGTTCCTCCGTGGTGGATCAACGGACCTGGCCTGACGGTTTTCGTAGCCCTCGTACGGCATAGCAGGACACACGGAAGAACAAGATGCCGTACTGGGCGTCAGCTCGATCGGAATAGTGACATGAGCACGCCCCTACGCCAAGAGTCCTCACGAAAGTGCCGCGGGCACGACCCCCCGTCGCGGCGGACTGCGGCTAACCGACCAGGTAGCGCTGGATGGTGGGGGCGAAGACGGCGAGGATCTCGTCCGCCGGCGCCGACGCGAGCGGTTCGAGCTTCAGGACGTAGCGCAGGATGACCATGCCCCACACCTGGGCCTGCGCCGCATTGATGTTCAGCGGCGGCACGTTGAGCATCTCCGCCGTCTGCTTGAGGTCCATCGTCTGTGAGGAGTCGAGCGCCTTCCCCAACTGGCTGAACAGATGGGAGGACTGGGCGGACATGAAGGAGCGCATCTTGTCGGCGCCCGCGTCGTCGGTGAGTGCGGAGATGAGGTCCTTCAGGAGCTGCGGCCGCACTTCGGGATTCTCCCACTGCGTCAAGGACGCCCGCAGAAGGCCCTCGGCCAGTTGCTCGCGCTGCCCGCTGATCGACGCGGCCCCCGCCTCCGCGAGGACGCCGCCGAGCGCGTTCAGGGCAGCCGAACCTTCTTGGATCTCGGTGGCTTCGGACATGGTTGCCTCCAATGTCAGCAAGGATCACGTGAACAGGAATCGCGGCATCGCGGTCGGGTGCGTGGGGGCGTGTGCGTGGGGTCGTGTGTCGTAGGGGTCGTACCTCGCCCGCGCCCTGGCGGCCGTGGCTGGTGCGGCCGGCCCCGCCCACCGCACCAGCCGTGCCCGGACGGGAGCGCCCCCGGATCGTCGTGGGGGCGGTCCGGCTGCGGAGGTCACCGGCCGGGGAAGGTCACAGCCTCTCCCCGACGAGCTGCTGCAACAGGTTCCGCATCAGCGGCGAGAGCCGGCAGTACGGCCCGAGGTTCAGGTACTCCCCCTCCGACGTCCACTTGACCGCCGCGATGACGACGGGCTGGCCGCCGTAGGTGCGCCGGGAGTCCGTCACGAACTGCTCGACCTCCGGCTCGATGCGGGTGGGGTACAACGAGGGGTCCCAGGTGCGGACCGGCAGGTGGGCGAAGCAGATCCGCTCGATCTTCGGCGAGTCCCAGCTGAGGGTGACATAGACCCGGAAGGACTTCAGGGCGAAGTCCAACCACCCCTGGCTCGGCTCCGGAAGCCCCATCTCGCGGTGCAGCGACAGGATGTTCTCCGCCTCGCGGAACTCGTCGGGCAACTGGGCGAAGTACAGGTTCACCGTCTTGCGCTGGTAGTCGATTCCGATCATCGCCACGTCGGTCATGTGGTGGCGTTCGAAGAGGCTCATGTTCTCGCTCAGAGCGGGTGCCATGGAAGGCAGTTCCGCGAGTGCCGAAATCCCCTGCAAGTCGAAAGGGAAGTGCGCGTATATCTTGCTGAAGCCGCTGACGACTCCGGCGTCGATGAGGTGCTCGGTGACGGCTACGCGGTCCTGGATGTCGGAGAGCAGGCTGCCGACAGGGTGGTCCGTCTTCGTGACGAAGCCGTTCGCGACGGCGACCGCGTAGGGATCACCGAAGGACATGGGCACCGTGATGGTGTAGTCGAACTCTCCCGGGGGGTGCTCGCCGGTCGACACGCTGAAGACCATTCCGGCTTCCGGGAGGGCGTCCTCGTACGCGGTCAGGATCGGCCAGACCTTGTCACGTGAGCAGGGCGCCCCCACCATCCGAGCTGACTCCTCGATGGCCGAATACACCTCTTCGGCCACGGTGGCTTTCGACATTCATCCTCCAAGTGTCCATTGGTTCTCGCACGCAGCAGAAAAGCCCGCCACAGGGCGGGCTTTCCGAGGGTCTGGACCAGGAATGGCGCAGGCGTTCCGAGACGGCTGAACCGGGGCCCCGGTGGTGCCTTGCCGGCGGGCAAGGCACCACCTCTCACGCGAGGGTCACCGGGGTTTCGGGCGGTGTGCGGACCCAGCCGGTCAGGCGACCTTCGTCGCGCTGATGATGGCCTGGACGGGAATGACGTCCCGCGGCACCTCGGTGGAGTCCTTGGTGATCGCCTTCGTCACCTTGAACCCGCACTGCTCCAGCCAGCTCTGGTAGGTCGACAGCTTCTGCGGCCCGCCCTGGCCCATGGTGCAGCCGATGAAGAACGCCGGGAAGAAGTCGACGTTGTAGTTGTCGGTGTCCGTGATGTCCTCGGGATACACCGGGACCATGATGTTGACCTGCCCGCCGACGGCCAGCGACCTGCTGACGCCTTCGAGGATCCGGAACACGTCGTCCTTGTCGAACATGTCCAGGAAGTGCTTGATCAGCACGACGTCGAATCCCTTGGGGATCTCGTCGAAGACGTTGCCGCCGATGAACGAGCAGTGCTCCTCAACACCGTGGGCCCGGAAGTTCTCCAGGCACTCCTTCTCCTTCTCCGGCAGGTCGAAGGTGGTCACCCGCAGGCCGGCGGAGCCCTTGTGCTGGTAGGTGTGGATCGCCCCGAGGCCGGTGTTTCCGGCGAGGTCGAGCACCTGGGCACCGGCGGGGATGTCGACGTTGCCGAAGAACCAGGGGTCGATGTTCGCGGTGACGTTGTTCATCAGCGTGGCCCAGGACTCGCGCAGGTCCTGGTGCTCGGCCACGACGTCGTACAGGGTTCCCTCGGTGTTCCCGTAGAGCTCCCGCAGGCCGACGAGGGTGCCGGTCCGGGCGCTTTCCGTGAGGTAGAACAGCTGCCTGAGTGCCACGACCTTGATCATGTTCATGTAGGTGAGCGCCCGCCGCAGGTCGCGCTCCGCGACGTCCGCGAGCGCGTCGAGGGAGTAGGCGCCGGAGCCCTCGTCGTACGCGACGAAGCCCTCCTTGACCATCAGGAACAGCAACTGCTCGACGGCGTCCGGCTTGACGCCGACCGCGTCGCCGAGCGCCGCCGCGGTCATGCCCGGGGTCTCCCGGATCCGGTCGATGATGCCCAGCTCGAAGCAGGACAGCAGGCTCATGAACCGCGAGGGGCCCACCATGTATTCGCGGAACCGAGCGAGTGTGGCTTCTGATGTCATTGCGCTGACGCCTTTCGGGTAGGAGGCTGCCCGTGCCGGGTGAGTGACGGTGTGACGGATCGGTGGCCGGCCGCACGCTGCGCTTCTGCGGCGGTCACGCCTTTTCCTTCGCCTGCCGCTCTGTGAGCTCCTCGAGCCAGCGGACGAGTTCGAGTCGCTGCACCTTGAGGGTGGCGGTCCGCGGCAGATCGGCCTGCGGGATCTGGATCGGGTCGGCCAGCTCGGGGAAGTCGGCGGCGGCCGCGCGCCAACGGTCCGGGTCCAGCGGTGCGCCGTCGACGGTGCAGACCACCGGGACCGGCTCGGCCTTCGAGCCGCGCACCACGACCAGTTCGCTCAGTTCGTCCAACTTGCTGAGCAGGATGTCCTCGATCTCCAGGGCGCTGCGCACCCCGGCGATCATGTCGACCTCGCGGTCGAGCATGTGCAGGCAGCCGAACCTGGTGCGGTAGCCGACGTCGCCGGTCCGCCACCAGTCGCCGTTGCGGTTGCTGTCGTAGCGTTCCTGCTCGGCGAAGTAGGTCTTCGCCAGGGCGGGCCACGCGACCTCGATGAAGCCGGGGTTCTTCTTCGACGGGGTCTTGCCGTTGCGGCTCACCACGCGGACCTTCGCGGCGCCCATGGGCATCGCCCAGCCGACACAGCGGCCGTTCGCCTTGTGGGCCGAGTTGCGGAAGTAGGCGCGGCCGACGGCCGGGCCGACCTCACTCTGCCCGTAGATCTGGAAGAAGAAGGCGCCTCGCCTGCCGGACGAGTCGAGCATCGCCTTCATCGTCCTGGGGTGGATCGCGTCGAAGGTACTGCTGAAGATCTTCACCGACGCGAACGGCTTGCGCGGATCCGTGGTGAGCTGCTCCCACTCCATCAGCGAGTTGGGGAGCGCCTCGATGAATCCCGGCTGATGCTTGACGAAGTGGTCGGCGATGCGGTCGGGGTCGGACTCCTGGAGCAGCAGGATCGGCAGTTCCTTCAGGAGTGACAGGGACATCGCCGCGACCAGCCGCGAGTGCACGAAGGGAATGTGGATCGCGATGGTCTCCTTCTTCCGCATCAGCGTGAGCAGCCGCCACTGCGGAAGGAGCCGCAGGCCCTGGGTGCGGGGTGTGTGCACGATGAGCTTGGGGATCCCGGTGGTGCCGGAGGTGTGGGTGATCACGGCGGCCTCGTCGATCGGCCGGAGCACCGGCTCGACCTGCGGCGATCCGGCGAGGTCGGCGAGTGACCGCGCCCCCGGCCGGTCGCCGGCCACGATGAGGACCCGCTTGGTGAGGTCCGCGAGCGGCACCTCGGCCAGTACGTCGAGCTTGGCGATGTCGGTGACCAGGTTCGGCCGGCCGACCCGCTCCAGCAGGGCGCCTATCGTCTTGGCGTCCAGGGCGGGCGACAGCATCACGGGGATCGCCCCGATGCGGGACGCCGCGGCGCTGAGCATCCAGATGTCGGCGTTGGCGCTCTTGTGGACCACCACGTGTTCGTCGGGCCGGACGCCGGCGGCCCACAGCCGGGCTGCCAGGTCGGCCACCGCCTCGGCGTACTGGGCCACCGTCAGATGCCGTCCCTTCTCGGGGAAGACGTCCAGGTCGTGGTCGAGCGTCACCGTGTTCGACGGGTTGATTTCCGCGGCCATCTCCGGCAGGAGTCCGATGTGGAGACCGCGCTTCTGTATCGATTTGTAGACCGTGGAGCCCTTCATCGCACTGTCTCCTCTGCAGTGTTCATGGGGGAATCGCAGGCCCTCGGAGGCCGGGTGCCTTGTCTGTGCGGTCGCGGAAGTGCGCGCGGCGCGGAGGTGCGGGGCGCAGGAGTGCGGGGCACAGAGGTACGGCGGCGCGAGAGCGCACAGCAGCAGGCCGGCGGGGCCGGAGGGCGGCATGCCGTCGACGTACGGCAGACGATCATGGCCACCCGTGTGGCGGGGTGGCGGAGGAATGACCCGGTCACCCATCGGTCAGCCTGCGTGCGACGGCGTGTCACCGTGCGGGGCGGGGCCTCAGCAGGACGGGAACAGGGTGCTCCGGTGGGGCGGCGGGATACGGCCGCCCGGCGGGTGGAGGAGCCGGGTGTTCAGCGGGGAGAATCCGGGTGTTCAGTGCCGGGCCGGGGCAGCATCGCACCCGGCCCGGCACTCAGTCCCGACAGGGCGTACCGCTCCCGAGGCGACCGCGCCCGCCGGGGTCGGCACGGTTCTGCCGGTGGCGTCCACGGTCGCCTGGGGAAATGTCACGGTCGTCGCCCTTGTCGTCCAGCTCTGTACGTGATCCGGAAAACACAGTCTTGGTGCCAGTCCTCGCAGCGAATCAGAAGGAATAGGGGCCGAAGCGGCCCCACGCCACGAAGGCGGCGATGACGAGGACGACCAGGGTCATCACGACCTCCCGGCTCTCGTGGCGCCGGCCGTGCGTGATGGCCGCGCCGATCATCACCAACACCAGGCCGACGGCGGCCAGCGGCACCAGGATCGGTGCGATGTTGAGCGCGGCAGGCAGGATCAGCCCCAGGCCGGCCAGGATCTCGAGGGCGCCGATGGTCTTGACGGTGCCGCCGCTGAAGTCCTCGACCCAGGCCCAGCCGATGGCGGTCAGTTTCTCGGTCGGCTGCAACAGCTTTACGGCACCGCCGCCCAGGGAGGCTACGCCCAGCACCGCCGCGACGACCCACAATGCGATGTGCACGAGAGTTCTCCTTATCAAGTTCTGTCGGAATGCGAACTGCCGCCCCGGATGGGCGGGTCCGGTCGGGCAGGCTAGCAACTGCCCATCGGCGTGCGCGTGTTAATGGTGGAATTCCTGTGGCTGCCGTGGTGCGGCGGTGATGGGCGAGTGGCGGTGGCGGCGTTCCCCCCCGGTGCGGCGGTGGCGGTTTCGCCGTACGGAGGCAGGGTTCACATCCCTGGCCGGGCGGCCCCGACGTCCTGAGGCCGCCCGGCCGCAGCCGCTGTCCCACGATGCCCTGATCGCTGTGTCGCCGAGGGCGGCACAGCGATCAGGCGTCGAGGGCCGCCGAGATGCCGTCCCACAGCGCGACCCGCGCACGCAACGCGCGGACCACCGTCTCGGCGCACTCCTCCCACTTGGCCCGGTCGTCGCCGCACAGGTCGGCGACCATCGCCATGGCCATCGGGGTGTGCTCCTCGCCGTCCACCTCGATGTGCCGCGCCAAGTACTCACGGAACAAGGCGAGCCGGCCGCCCTGGTCGTCGATCTTCACGACCTGGTCGAACATCTCCGGGATCAGATCCTCCCGGCCGAAGGCGAACGCGGCGGCCTGGCAGTGCAAAGGCGCCTTCTCGATGAAATCCCACGTGGCACCCACAAAGGTGGCTGCGGCCGACGGCACCTGCGCACCGATCAGCGCCCCGCGGACGTCCTCACCGGCCCGCACCCGGTCCAGGAACCCGTTGATCGTCGCGACATCCGCCCCCGCCTGCTCCATACCCTTGACGTACAGCTCGAAGTGGCTGATGAAGCCCTCGCCCAGCTCGTCGCTCTCCTCCACCAGCACGATGTCGTTGATGAGCCGTCGGCTCTCCGACGAACCCCGCGGCACCCATGGGACGTCGACGCAGGTCAGATTGCGTTGCAGGCTCTTGAGCAGGGACATGAAGTCCCATACGGCGAAAACGTGGTTCTCATTGAACGTGTTGACGTCCTGGAGCGTCTTCAACCGGTTGTAGATCGGGTGCCGGACGACCTCCAGCCGAGCCGTGTTGATGACTTTCCGCAATTCGTCGATCGCCGGATTCTCTTTGCCCCAGTCATAACGCGACACCAGAATTTTCCTTTCATCGGAAGGACCGTTGGCTCTCTCCGAAACTATGACTTCCGTTGGCGGAAATCAGTAATGTCGAACTCGTGATTCCTGATCCGCGGGTCGACGACGCCGCAGGGCGAACGGGCGTCGCGCGAGGGTCCTCAGCGGGCCGCGGTGCCGGCCTTGAAGGCGGCCGTGATGTCGACGACGCGGCGGGCCTGGTGGCGGGCCGCCTGCAGGGTCTCCTCGCTGGGCGCGCCCGCGCCGGCCACGTGGGAGGTGCCGTAGGGGTTACCGGTCTGGAACTGGATGGGGTCGGTGTAGCCGGGGGGCACGATGATGCCGCCCCAGTGGTAGAAGGTGTTCGCCAGCGCCAGGATGGTCGACTCCTGCCCGCCGTGCGCGGTGTTGCTGGCGGTGAAGGCCGAGCACACCTTGTTGGCGAGCTTGCCCTGCGCCCACAGGGGACCGGTGGTCTCGATGAACGCCCGCAGTTGGCTGGCCGGGTTGCCGAAGCGGGTCGGGGCGCCGAACAGCACGGCGTCGGCCCAGCCCAGGTCGTCGAGGGTGGCCTCGGCGACGTCGGCGTGGTCCTTGCGGTACTGGGCCCAGGCCGGGTTGGTGGCGATCACCTCCGGCGGAACGGTCTCGGCGACCCGGCGCAGCCGCACGGTGGCGCCTGCCTTCTCCGCGCCTTCGGCCGCGGCCTGTGCCATGGCGTGGACACTGCCGGTCGCGCTGTAGTAGATGACGGCGACGTTCACAGACATAATCGGTTTCCTTCTCTCCCTCTCCGGTGGGTTCCGCTGGATTCCGTCATCCGTTGTCGGACACCAGCAGAACGTTCTTCACCCGGGATTGCCATTTGTAGTAGGACTGGAGTTTGTGGTACTCACCCTTGGGCGACGACGTGATCGCGTAGACGAACTGCCGGTCGTCCGTGCTGTAGGGCGAGTTCTTCACGAAGTGCTCGATCTTCGGCTCGATGTGCACCGGAAGCGTCATGGGATCCGACGTCATGGTCGCGATGGTGAGCCGCTCGACCTTCGGGGATTCCCAGCTCAAGGTGGCGTAGATACCGAACGCCTGCTGCCCGAGCCGGAGCAGCCTGTCGCTGGGTTCCGCCAGCCCGGCCTCCCGGAGAATCGACCTGATGCCGTCGGACTCGAAGACCTCGGCGGGCGCCGCGCCGAAGTACAGGTTCAGCGACCGGTTCGGGTAGTCGATCCCGACCAGGCTCACCCGGTCGGCCAGGCCGTACCGGGTGAAGAAGTCGAGATTCCCGGCCGCGCTGGCCGGCATCGACGGCAGGTTGACCAGCTTGGACATCGACTGCAGGTTGTCGATGGGGAAGAACGACCAGGTCTTCTTGAAGCCGCCGACGACTCCGAAGTCGATACCGCAGCTTTCGATGGGGAATTCCCGGTGCAGTTCTCCCAGCAGGCTTCCGACGGGGTGGTCGGTCTTCGCGCTCAGGCCGTTCGTGAGGGCGACGTCATACGGGTCGAGGCTCTTCGGGAGCATGGTGAAACGGCAGTCCAGATCTCCCGCGTTGCTCTCGCCGGTCGCCACCCTGAATGCGACCACGGCCTGTGCGAGCGTATCTCCGTACGCGGTCAGGATCGGCCAGACCTTGTCGTGTGAGCAGGGTACGTCCATCAGCCGAGAACATTTCTCGATGACCGAGTAGATACCTGCCAGCTCAGTGTTTTCGGACATACATCCCCACATTCGTTTATCTGCCACAGTTTTATTTGGGGCAAGCACGGCCCTGTGCGCGCACCGCGGGGGCGTTCGGCGGAAGGGCTTCCTCGTTACCGGGCGACGACCAGCGTGGCGGGCGGCGCGGAGTGGAAGGAGACGTCTTCGAAGCCGGCTTTGACCAGCCAGTCGTGGTAGTCGGCGCGCCGCCAGGTGCCGCCCTGCTTGCTCTTGAGCAGCATCTCCGAGGCGAACAGCAGCGGGAAGGCCGGTCCGCTGCGGTCGTCGTCGACGACGTAGTCGCAGACCACCAGGGCGCCGCCGGGCTTGAGGGCCTGCCGCAGCCGGGAGAAGACCGCGATGTTGCCCTCGGGGCCCTCCTGGTGGGCGATGTGCGAGTACAACACGTAGTCGTACTTCGCGGTGCCGAAGTCGGTGGTGTGGAAGTCACCGTCGATACAGGTGAACCGGTCGGCCACGCCGCGCTGTGCCAGCAGTCGGCGGGCGATCGCGTTGATCGGCTCCCAGTCCAGCTGGGTCGAGCGGGCGGCCGGATTGGCCTCCAGCCAGACGGCCGAGTAGATGCCGGAGCCACCGCCCACGTCGAGGATCGAGATCTCGCCGGCGTCGGCCAGCCCGAACATCTCGGCGGCGAGTGTCGCGGCGGGGACCGACTGTGCGGCGATGGCCGGGACGACCTCCTCCCAGTGCGGGTTGTCGGCCACCTCGGTCGTCGGGTTCGCCACCGGACCGCCGGCGCGGACCACGTCCGCCAGGGCAGTGAGGCTGCCCATGTGCTTGAGCTTGAGCTTGGCGAAGCTGCCCAGCGAGGCGGGCTTGCCGTCGACCAGGTAGGCGGACGCCTCGGGGGTGTTGCGGTACCGGCCGTCGCGCAGTTCGACCAGGCCCACGCTGACGAGTCCGTCGAGGAGGGTCTGGGCGCCCCGCTCGGAGATCCGGGCGCGGACGGCCAGCTTCACGGCCGTGTCCACCCCGTCCTCGAGGTGGGTGAAGAGCGAGTGCTCGGCCGCGGCGCCGAGGAGGCCGGTGGCCCAGTATCCGTTGATCAGCCGCAGTACGCCGTCCGGTGACGGCTGGTTGTTCGTCATACTGCCCCTCCTGGGACGCGGGCGGACGCCGAGTGGGTCCGGATCGCGCCACGCACGGCGTCCACGACCCGTTCGACCTGGCTCGTGCTGAGTTCCGCGTGCATGGGTATGGCGAGGTTGCGCTGGAAGAGGTCCGCCGAGACCGGGCACTTCTGTTTCGCCTCGAACACCGGCTGCGTGTGGGTGGCCCACGTGCCGTGCCCGCAGCCGATGCCCTGGGCGCGCAGGTCGGCGGCGACCGCCGCACGGTCCACGCTCGCGTCAAGCGTCACCATGTAGGACTGCCAGGCGTGGGTGCGGTCCTCCGGCACGTACGGCAGCGTCAGGAGTTCCTCGCCGGCGAACAGTTCGGCGTACTGGCCGGCGATGGCGTTGCGGCGGGCCAGCAGCTCGTCGATCCGGCTCAGTTGCACCTGGAGGATCGCCGCCGCGATGTCGGAGAGCTTGAAGTTGTAGCCGATCTCGGTGAACTCCGGGATCGGCAGGCCGACGACCTTCCCCATGTCGAAGATGCTGCCGATACCGAAGGAGGACCGCAGCCGCGCGTCGACCCCGATCTTCGGGTCGGCGGCGAGCAGCGCCCCGCCCTCACCGCTGGTGGCTCCCTTGCGTCCGTGGAAGGACAGGCAGCCCACCTCGGCGAGCGCACCGGCCTCGCGGCCCTGGTACGTCGCGCCGACCGCGCAGGCGGCGTCCTCGACGACGAACAGGCCGTGGCGGTCGGCGATGGCCTGCAGTTCCGCGTAGTCGGCGGGGATGCCGAGCGTGTCCACCGCGATCACCCCGACGGTGCGCGGGGTGATCAGGTCGGCCACCGCCTGCGGGTCGATGGTGCCGGTGTCGGCGCGCACGTCGGCGAAGACGGGGACCGCGTCGAGGTAGCGCACCGCGTGGGCGGGCGCGGGGAAGGTGTAGTCGGCGACGATGACCTCGTCGCCGGGTTTGACACCGAGGGCGAGCAGGGCCAGGTGGAGTGCGGCGCCGCAGTTGCTCACCGCGACGGCGTCACCGACGCCGTACCTCGCGGTGAGCTGGGCCTCCAGCGCCTTGCCCTTGGGACCCTGGCCGGCCGGCCAACCGGAGGCGAACACCTCCGCGACGGCCGCCAGTTCCCGTTCACCCAGACTCGCGTGAACCAGAGGAATCGATTCCATCGTGCTTCTCCTCCCGTTAGAGGATGTTCGTCCCGCTGTGTGGTCGCGGAGCGCCGGGTGTGGTGGGCGCGCTACGCCGGTCGGGGTGGATTCGCTGGTGGGGCGGCGGGTCGCCGGCCACTTCTGTCAGGCGCTGGGGGCCGCGGTCGACGGTGCGTCGGGCGGGGTGTAGCGAAGCGGCGTGATCTGGCTGACGTCGTACCGCTGACGCATCGCCTTGACCGCCTCCGGGTCCACCGAGGCGCCGGACGCCCAGATCTCCGCGATCTCCTCGAAGTAGCGCTCGTGATCGGGCGACGGATAGCTCTGGAACAGCATCCGGGCCGGCTTGTCGGTGGCGTTCCTGAAGGCGTGCGGCACTCCTGAGGGGACGAACATGCAGCTGCCCTCGCCCGCCCGCACAACGCGGTCGCCGCCCGGGGACTCCCAGTCGTGCCAGCGTTCCTCCGTACGCTTGTCCGGCTCGAACGCCAACAGGTCCAGCTCTCCCTCCAGGACGTAGAAGAACTCCTGGGAACGGGTGTGGACGTGTGCCCCGACGTCGAAGCCGGGCGGCACGACCACCTCGAAGATCGAGATGGCGGACCCTTGCGCCTCGGTGGCCTTGAAGGTCACTTCCTGTGCCTTGGTGATCAGCTTTCGCCCCGCACCCGCTGGGACGATCAGGCCGGTCATACGCTCCGCCTCCTTGGCTGGTGTGGGGGGCTCAGGCGACGGACGGGACGTCCTCTGCCCAGGTGCCCAGGGCCATCTCGGCGGTGATGCCGGGACCGAAGCCGGCGATCAGGCCGGTGGCGCCGGGGGCGGGGGTGTCCTCCTCGAACATCCGGCGGGCGGCGTCCAGTACGACGGCGCTGGCGATGTTGCCGTACTCGGTCAGGGTCGCCCAGCTGTGCCGGAAGACCTGGCGGTCGACTTCGAGGTACTTGGCGAGGTCGTCGAGGATGCGCGGGCCGCCGGCGTGGATGATGTAGAAGTCGAGCTTGCCGGCGTCCCAGCTGTGGTCCTTGGCCAGTTCGCGCAGCACGGGGGCGAGCGGCGCCATGGTGCCGGGCACCCGGCGGTCCAGCTGGAAGTGGAAGCCGGTGTCCTTGACGGCGTAGGAGATCCAGTCCTCGGTGTTCGGGATGAGGTAGGAGGCGTTGCGCTCCAACTCCACGCCGGTGCCGCCGATGCCGCGCACGACGGCGGCGGCGACCGCGTCGCCGAACAGGCCGTCGGACAACAGCGAGCCGACGTCGTCGGCGGAGGGCTGGTAGCACAGGGAGCACAGCTCGCACGAGACGATCAGGACGTTGCTGCCGGGGTGGGCCAGGCACAGGTCGTGGGCCCGGTTGATCGCCGCTCCGCCGGCCGCGCAGCCCAGCTGGGCGATGGGTATCTGCCGCGTGTCGGAGCGGAATCCCATCTTGTTGATCAGCCATGCCGTCAGCGACGGCATCAGGAACCCGGTGCACGACACGTAGATGATCGCGTCGATGTCGCGGGCGGTCAGTTCGGCGTTCGCCAGTGCCTGCTCGATGACCTCGGGGCAGCGCTTCTTCGACTCGATCTCATAGATCCGGTTGCGCTGCTCGAAGCCCGGGTGGAGGAGCGTCTTCTCGATGGGCTGGACGATGTGCCGCTTCTGCACTCCCGTGTTGCGGATCAGGCGAAGCGCCAGAGCAAGCTGCGGCTTGCCGGCATGCGCTCTCTCGGCAAATTCCAGAGTCTCTTCGACCGTGATGATGTATTCCGGCGCGCTCATCGCCGGCTTGCATAGCCTTGGCATTTCTGGAATCCACTTCCTTAGAGTCTCGACAGCAAGAGCCGTGGGACGTTGAGCTGATGGCGGGTCACCCTTTCCTGCCATCTCTCGGCGTGGTGGTTGACGAGGTATTTCTGTGGTGGCGGCCCAGAAGGTCTCTTCAACACGACCTGCTCATCGGCGAGTTGACGCGCGGGCCCAGACAGAACCAGCCTGGCCGCGGACGGCGTCGTTCTCTTCCCGAATCCCGCGCGGGCGGAAGAGAGAATGACGCGGCCACGGCCGACCGGGTTACGGGGAAGGAGTGATGTTGCGGCGACTGGTCAGCGGATGCTCCGACGGCGAGTCACGCCAGGTCGCCAACGCGTCAGGCGCGTTAGCCTCTCAGGAAGAGGGACTTCGGCTGCTTGGTGGATACAGCCGACTGCCGCGAACGCTCGGTCTCGTCTGCGCGGACCTGAGGGCACAGCAGTCAGTCCAACGCCTCCGACCTGTTTTTGAGCAGGGGAGGCGTGCCGAAATCGTGACACGGCCAGCACCGCCGTGCCAAGAACCCCAGGGAGTGACGCACGTCACATTGGAGGCCCGAAACCCCGGGGGCACCGGGTTCTCCTGCGAAAAAGCACGGAATCTGGAGTTCCGCTTCAGCGGCGGTCGATTTCGAAAAGGGTAATCTACAAAGCGCTAGATTTCTGCTATCGCGCCGGTAGGGCGAGCGTTGACACCCCCGACCGCTCATGGAACTCTCCCAGTGCACCCCAGGGGTGCGCCCAGGCGGCATCGGGAATCCGGGCAACAGCGGAGGAACGGAAATCGCATGAGAACCGTATCCACTGAACACCACGGTGAGAGCGGTCGTTGAGCCGCTCCCGCCCTGCCGGATCGGCCCAGCGATTCCTGTCCGCGCGTACTGCCGTGTCTCGTGCCGATGCATGCCCTGTCAACCCAGGCTCAGCGCCCGCACCACGTCCTGACATGCCGTCAACACAGACGTTTCCCACCACAACGCCTTGCCGACCCGCACGAGGAAAGGATTGACATGGACAGGAAGTTAGATGCGGAGGTCATAGTCGTCGGTGGCGGTCCCACCGGTCTGATGCTCGCCGGTGAACTGCGCCTCGGTGGGGCGAAGGTCATCGTCGCCGAGGAGTTGAAGGCGCCCTCCGGCCAGTCACGTGCCCTCGGCTTCACCACCCGTGCCCTGGAGTCCTTCGACCAGCGCGGGCTCGTCCCGCGCTTCGGCGCGGTGGAGACCAGCCCGATGGGGCACTTCGGCGGTATCCCGTTCGACTACTCCGTCCTCGAGGACTCCAACTTCGGGGCGCGCGGCATCCCGCAGTCCCAGTCGGAGGCGGTACTGGAGGACTGGGCCCGCGAGCTGGGTGCCGACATCCGCCGCGGCCACAAGTTCCTCGCCCTGGAGCAGGACGAGGACGGCGTCACGGTCACCGTGGCCACCGCCGTCGGTGAACAGCGGTTGCGCGCCCTGTTCGTGGTGGGTGCCGACGGCTCGCACAGCGCGGTGCGCAAGGCCGCGGGGATCGACTTCCCCGGTACTTCCGGAAGTCAGCTCATGCACCTCGCCGACGTGGTCGGTTCCGGCGTTCGTCCGCGTCCCTTCGGTGAGAAGCTGCCCGGCGGCCTCGTCCAGGTCTTCCCGGTCGGCGAGGGTGTGGATCGCATCATCCTGAGCGAGTACGGCTCGTCGCTGGCCGACGACAGCGCGACCCCCGGATTCGACGAGGTCGCCGCGGCGTGGCTGCGGGTGACCGGCGAGGACATCTCGGGTGGCGAGGTCAAGTGGGTCAGCTCCTTCACCGACGCCACCCGCCAGGCCGCCGAGTACCGGCGCGGCCGGGTGCTGCTCGCCGGTGACGCCGCGCACATCCACCTGCCGGTGGGCGGCCAGGGCATGAGCACCGGCGTGCAGGACGCGGTCAACCTGGGCTGGAAGCTCGCCGCCACCGTCCGGGGATGGGCGCCGGAAGGCCTGCTGGACACCTACCACGAAGAGCGCCACCCGGTGGGCACCCGGCTGCTGATGAACACCCGGGCCCAGGCGATGGCCATCTTCGGTGGCGACGAATCCCAGGCGCTGCGCGACATGTTCGGCGAACTGCTCGCCATCGACGACGTCAAGCGGCTGCTGTCCGGCATGGTCAGCCACATCGACATCCGCTACAACCTCGGCGAGGACGTCCACCCGCTCGTCGGCCGCCGGCTGCCGCCCCGTGCCCTGCGGACCGAGGGCGGAACGGTGCAGACCTTCGAGTTGCTGCACCCGGCGCTGGGTGTCGTGCTCAACCTGTCCGACGCGCCCGCGCTGCGGGAGGCGGCGGCCGGCTGGAAGGACCGGGTCACCACCGCCACCGGCACCCTGGAGTCCCCGGGAGACTTCGACGGCGTCGACTCGGTACTGGTCCGCCCCGACGGATACATCGCCTGGGCCGGCGCCGACCCGACCGGTCTCGCCCAGGCTCTGCGCCGCTGGTTCGGCATCCCGGACCTGACCTGAGCGAGTTCAAGGGCCCCGGGTATCGGCCGGTAGCGGTCGATACCCGGGGCCCACGGGCGCCGGGGGGGTGGCGGTCTCGGGAGCTCAGGCGCCTGCCGCACCCCAGGAAACGGGACCGTCCTACAGCACGCGAATGGTCGACTCGGCGTATTCCTGGGCGAGTCTCAGCGTCTGCCGGCTCTCGTAGCCGAGCTCCGCGCGTACCCAGCGGCGGGCGTCCTCAAGGCGGGCCCCTACGCCCAGTACCTGCTCGACGTCCTTCTCCCGCAGCACGACATGGTGTTGGGACACCACGGTCACACCCGTCTCGTCGGGGACGACCGACCACTCGCCGCAGTGCGCCGAGATCAGCCTGCGAGATGCCGTCTCCTTGTGCAGGATGCGTCCGGCGTGCGGGAAGCACATCCGCACGGACGCGACGCTGTGGGCGATGCCGTCGGCCGCGGCGAGGTCCATGACGACCTGCTGGATGCCGACCTGGGGCTCCTTGAGAGTGACCCGGCGCACGTGGGGCACCTGTCCAGGCCAGTCCGCGACCTCGTAGAGGAAGCCGTAGACGAATTCGGCGGGCCCCTTGACCCGCACTGACTCCTCGAACGACAGGACCAGTTCGTCGAGCCGCGTCCACCGCTCCGCCAGGAACCGCAGGCTCCGCAGCAGGGAGTGGGTGATGGCGGCCATGTGCCGCTCCAGCCACACCACGTGCTCGGGCCGGTCGCCGACCGCGGTGAACTCGTGGCCCAGGGTCACCCGGCAGCGGTCGGGGCCGGCGGGCTGCACCGACCACTCGCCGCGCATCGACGCCGCGGGCTCCATGAGCAGGTCCTGGTGGAAGGAGACCGAGCGCCGCGCGGAGTCCTGGATCCGGTGGGAGATCCAGGACTTCAGCTGTCCGTCGGCGACGACCCACATCCGCAGCCGCTCATGGACACCGTCGAAATCAAGCCGCTCGACATACAGGTACGGACGGAAGTAAAGCGGCCAGCGCTCGGGATCCGCGATCAACGCGTAGACGACTCCTGCGGGCGCGGCCACCTCCACTGTGTGAGAGAGACGGCGTACACGCTCATCCGACACCAGGACCACCTTCTCTCGCCGCATGGGCTCCGATCGGCTCCCGGGTGCGGGACACATACCGACCTGCCTTTGACAGAGTGTGTTCGGTGTCGCTCGACACCTGCCCGCAGGCGGCTTGAGTCCGTCTCGGTCCGGCACCCCACCCTGCGTCGGAACGAGGGGTGCCGGCCCGGGCGGCTTCAGGCGGCGTACAGATCGAAGGTCGATGTGCGTCGCGGTCCTGCGATGACATCCAGTTGGGGGTCGACGGCCAGCATGGCTTGGTGCAGCCGCTGCACCTGGGGCGAGGGCTCGACGCCCAGCCCCTCGATCATCCGGATGCGCAGCTTGCGGTAGATCTCCAGCGCGGAGGCCTGCCGTCCCGACCGGTACAGCGCCACCATGGCCTGCGAGTGCAGTCCTTCGTGCTGCGGGTACCGTGCCGTCAACTCGGTGAGTTCCGCGATGAGTTCGGAGTGCCGACCGAGCCGCAGATCGGCGTCGATGCGCCGCTCCGCGGTGCCCAGGCGGCTCTCCTCCAGGCGCATGACCTCGATCTCCAGGATCGGCCCGAGACGTACGTCGACCAGCGCGGGGCCGTTCCACAGGGCGAGTGCCTGACGGAACCGGTCGGCCGCTATGTCGTCGTTGCCGGCCTCGAAGGCCGCCCGTCCTTCGGTGACCATGCGCTCGTACTGGTGCACGTCGACGCTCTCGGCCGGTATCTGCAGCAGGTAGCCACCGTGCCTGGTGGCGAGCACCTCCTTGGCCGCGCCGGGGGCGTCGGGCCCCATGGCGGTGCCGAGGTGTCGCCTTAACTGCAGTATGTAGGTCTGCAGGGTCGGCAGCGCGCTCTGCGGCGGTTTGGTACCCCAGAGTTCTTCCATGAGGGTGGGGACAGGTATCACCCGCCCCGGGTAGAGGGCGAACAGGGACAGAATCTGCCGCGGCTTACATGCCGTCGGAACGATCGATCCCCCGTTGACCTCGGCACTCAACGGACCCAGAACCTGAATTTTCATGGCTTTCCTCAGCACCTCGTCGAGTTCCTCTCAGTGGCTGAATTCCGTCGCCGCAGGCACAGTAGTCGCCAGTCCGCCGGGGGTGGGCGCGCCGGAGCGCACCGCGAAAACCCTCTGAAGCGGGATCACCGGGACGCGCGGGAGTCCCTCCCGGTCGCGGGGAGCGCTCACCGCGGCTCCCCCAGTCGCGCGGCGAAGTCGAGGAGGGCGTCGTACTGCTCTGCCAGTGCGGAGGAGCCGCCGTCCGGGTCCTTGAAGTAGAAGCCCAACTCCGGCAGGCTCCCGGCGATCCCCGCCTGGTGGGCGCGGGCGGCGAGGCGGGCCAGGTCGAGGACAAGGGGCGCGGCGAGTGCCGAGTCGCAGCCTTGCCAGATCGTCTGCAGGATCATCCGTGAGCCGAGGAAGCCGTCGAAGGCCACGTGGTCCCAGGCGGTCTTCCACTCGCCGAGCGAGGGCACGTCGTCGATGTGCACCTCGCCCTCGGGCAGGACGCCGAGGTTGTCCTCCAGGACCCGGTTCTTGCCCGCGTTCTTGGCCGCGGCGGCCGCGGAGTCGGCGAGTGCCGCACCGTCCCCGCCGCCGAGCAGGTTGGTACCGGACCAGGACCGCACCTCCAGGGCCCGCTGCCGGAACATGGGCGCGAGCACCGCCCGCAGCAGGGTCTGCCCGGTCTTTCCGTCCCGCCCGGCGTGCGGCACCCCGGCGGACTTGGACAGCTGCTCGAGGGCTGGGTGGCGTAAGCCGGTCGACGGGGTGAAGTTGACGTAGGCGCAGCCCGCGCTCAGGGCGGCCGCGGCGTACAGCGAGCTGGCGGGCAGCCGCGTGTCGCCCTCGGCCGGGGCGGGCTCGGTGGAGGCGACGTTGACCACGACGGTCCGGGCGACCCCGGTGCGGCGGGTGAAGTCCTGGATGTCGGCGGCGAAGGCCGCGATCAGCTGCTCGTCGGTGCGGTTGTCGCCGGCCAGTGGTCCGCCGACGCGGATCTCCCGGTCGGCGGCGTCGAGTTCGCCGCGCACCGCCGAGGCCAGCCCGTAGGGCAGGACGCCCCCTTCGGTGAGTGCTTCGGCGCGCTTGGGCAGCGGCCAGTCGACGGTGTCGTGACCGCCGAAGACGAAGGAGGACAGGTCGGGCAGCGCGGCGGTCGCGAAGGCCTCGTTCTCGGTGACCATTCCGGTCGGTGGGCACAGCCCTGCGGCGAGCGCGGCGCATCCCGCTACCGCGGTCGTGGCCACGGAGCCGCGGGCTCCGATGAACCATATGCCCGTGCCGGGCCCGTTCCTGGGTCCGATACGGGTACCGGGCGTCTCGGCGTGCTCGGACACGGAATGCCTCCTGTAGTGCGTCGGTTCCATAGCGGGCGTGCGGTGTGGCGGTGGCCCGGGATCGGGCCGGTGGCCGGTGCCTGGTCCGCGCGGATCCTCGTCCCCGTTCGGCGGAGGCGGTTGTGGTGCGTCCTGCGTCCGATGGCTACCGTGCGGCTGCTCGTGCTCGTGCGGTGTACGGGAAAGGGCGCTATGCGGCGCGGCGTTGGAGCTGCGCTGCCAACTCGTTCCAGGCGGCCGCGCAACTGCGGGCCAGATCGGCGACCTCGGGTGCCCAGTGGCATGGCACTCCGCGTTCGAGGGTCTCGATGCCGTCCGTGCCGACGGAGTAGTGGTGCAGCCAGCGCAGGACACGCCGGCCGGCTTCGTTCAGCCGCAGCGAGGGGTCCTCACTGAGCCGGGCGAGCAGCTTCTGCCGGTCGACCCCCTGAGCGATGTCGGCGGCGTCGGGGGTGCGCTGCAGGTTTGTCATGGCGAGGGGGCGCTCGGCGTCCCCCTTGTTGCGATAGCGGCCGGGGACGGGGTCCTCGCCGCGGTGGATGCGCTGACGCACGTCGCGCACCGTGGTCGGGGACAGTCCGGTGGCGCGAGCGACCTCACGCAGGCTGGCGTCGGGCCGGTCGAGGAGGAGTGCTGCGGCCCGGCGGCGGTGCTGGCCGCTGTTGAGGGGCCGTACCCGACCGTCCCGGCCGAGTCTTGTGCTGGACTGGGTGCTCTCCACCGGCGACAACCGCAGGCGGATACGGGAGACGGTCTTGTCGGAGATCCCGGTGGCGGCGGTGACCACGCGGTCGGACCAGTGCGGGTGGGTCCGGATGATGCGGGCTGCCGCCGCCACCCGGTCGGCGCGCGAGAGCGACAGACCGTGGGTGATGTTCGCCGTCACCGACAGGACGAACGCGGCGGCCTTGTCGCAGTCCAGGAGGCGCGCGGCGATGTCGGTGGCGCCGTTCAGCAACGCCGCGCGGACCCGGTGGACCCCGTCGATGACGCGCAGGGTGGGGCGGTGGACGGTGATGGGGGGCAGGGAGTCCCCGGCCTTGGCGAGCAGCATCACATGATCCTTGTCCTCCCCCTCCAGACGAGGAGAGTCCTCAAGGACAAGCAAGTCGATCCGTATGCGGGTGATCGGGTGCGATTCGATCCAGATGGCCGACGACTCGATCTCGTCGAGATCGACAGCCGGATAACTTAACTGCTCGGTCGGAGCCAACTTGCACCTCCTGACAGCGATTCGGAAGCGGAATCCATTTCCGGTAGTGGCTCTCTTGAGTTACAAGAGCCACGGAGCGTGTACAAGGACAAAGCCAGCACGTGAGTCCCCAGTCTGCATCACTGACATCGTGTTCCACTCAAGTACCGCGTGAGTACCCCAGCCCAACAGGCTGAACACCGCCTTCCGCAAAGACTGGGGGTGCTCTGTCAGCTCATCGCGCCGGTAAAATCTTTCTTCATAGGAGTTGACGGATACTTGTTTTCTCGTTCTATTCCCCCGGTGCCCAAGTTTTGTGAACCGGTGTGCCGCGGGATTGTTGCTGGCGGTGACCGGCGCCATCCGCGGGCGGAAACGGCGAACCGTCATCGAACCGGCGTAGCGGAACCCGGTGACCTGCTCATCCACGGGGCGAACGGCGTTGGCGGCCTGCGAATTGGCGGCCGAACGCGAAAAAGCGCCCGCTCGGGTTGTTCCGACTCTCGTAACGCGAGCGGAACTGTCCCGAACGGGCGCTGGATTGGGGGGTGCCGGTGCGCGGCGCCGACGGGACGGCCCGTCTGCCGCACACCGGTGCCCGACCCCTATGCCTCCTCGACGGCGATGGCCCGCACGGGGCAGGACCGTACCGCCTGGTTCACCTGCGGCCCGCCCGCGCCGGTCTCACCACCGGGCAGCACCTCGCTGAGGCCGTCGTCATCCTGCGTGAAGATGTCCGGGGCGGTGAGGGCGCACATGCCCGCGCCCACGCACCGGTCCCGATCAACCTGAATCCGCACGTTCATCTCCTACCAGGTGACCGGGAGTTCGATCATTCCCTGAAGGGTGGTACCCGGTTTGAAGGGGATCTCCTGCGCGGGCGCCGCGAGCTTCAGGCCGGGAAGCCGGTCGAACAGGGTGCGCAGTGCGATCTCGATCTCGGCACGGGCGAGGTTGTGGCCGAGGCACTGGTGGATTCCGAAGCCGAACGCGAGGTGGTGGCGGTCGTCTCGGTGCCAGTTCAGCTCGTCCGGCGAGTCGTAGAGCGCGGTGTCACGGTTGATGAGCGAATTGGAGAACACCACGCCGTCGTTGGCCCGGATCGTGTGCCCGGCTATCTCGATGTCCTGCGTCGCCACCCGCAGCGCGCCCTCGGCGACCGACAGGAAGCGCAGCAGTTCCTCGACGGCGGCGGGCATCAGTTCCGGGTGCGCGCGCAGCTCGGCGAGCCGGTCGGGGTGTTCGAGGAGGGTGAACGTGCCGAGGGAGATCATGTTCGTGGTGGTCTCGTGCCCGGCGACCAGCAGCAGGGCGGCCAGGTTCACCAGGTCGCTCAGTTGCAGGGTTCCATCGGCGAGCTGGTTGTGGATCAGGTCGTCGAGCAATCCGTCACCGGGCTCGCGCCGCTTGTGCTCGATCAGCGATCCCACGTAGGACTCGAGGTGCTCTCCGGCCTCCTCGGTGTCCTTGGGGGTCGGGCCGCCCAGCAGCCGTCGCGACTGCTCCTCGAAGAACTCGTGCTCGGCATACGGCACACCCAGCAGCGCGCACATCACCTGTGAGGAGACGGGCAGCGCGTACCCCCTCACCAGTTCGGCGGGCGGCCCTTGGGCTATGAGGTCGTCGATGAGCCGGTCGGCGGTCTCCTGGATGCGCGGGCGCAGGCCGGCGATGCGCTTGAGCGTGAAGCTGGGGATCACCGTCCTGCGCTGGGCGTTGTGCACCGGGTCGTCCACGCCGAGCAGGGACAGCCGGCGGCTGAGGACACGGTTCTTGAACTGCTCGGTCGGCGAGGGGAACGCCTCGTTCGACTGGTCGGCGGACAGGCGCTGGTCGACGAGCAGTTCCCGGGCCAGGGCGAAGCCGGTGACGACCCAGACGAGACGCCCGTCGTAGAGCTTGACCCGGGTCAGCGGCCGGGCCTGACGGAGCGGTTCGTATGCGGCCGGCGGGTGGTAGGGACACGAACGGTCCTGGGGGAAGGAGACGACTGGTTCCTTCACGGCTTCTTCCGTCATGGATGCCTCGCAACTGTAGAAGCAGGTCAATCGGGTCAGTAGTCCGGTCGCCTTACGGCAACGTCCGGTGCGCGTGGAAGTCGGTGGGTGGTCGTCCGGCGGGCGTCGCGTTGCCTTGGTGTGTTCCGAGCTCGTGGGCCGGGCTCTTGCGCCCGCCGGACTCCTCCGGACCGGAGGTGCTGCCACGAAGTGCCTGGAAGTCAGCGGTGGGAAGAACTCCGCTTGAGTCAGTCGCGATGTCGGTGAGGCGGTAAGGCAGTCCGCTGACATACGGGACAGGCGGAGACTGCGAACGACCCGGGTCCGGCTGGCAGTGCGGAAAAAGAGTACGTGAGGAAGGGCTGTCTGACGCGGTGACCGCGGGGGACGTCGCACAGCGGGCGCCGGAACGCGGAAACGGTCCGGGGGGACGGCCGGTCGAATGACCAGCGCGTCCCCCCGGACCGTTCGTCCGCGAGCGCGGCAGGCGGGGTCTCCGAATCAGGAGGCCGCGAACTTCAGGAGCTTGCCGTCGGCGCCGAACTGGGTGTTGCTGGTGACGTACATGTCACCGTTCTTGGCGATCGCCAAGCCGGTGGGGTTGACCAGGACGTCGCCGGTGTCGATCGGGGAGATGGCCCCGGTCTTCTGGTTGATCCGGGTCAGCTCGCCGGGGCCCGAGTCGGCCGGCGGGACGGAGGTCCTGTTGCCGTACGACAGGGCGATCAGGTCGCCGTTGGTGTCCAGCGCGAGGTCGATGACATCCGTCAGACCGGTGGCGAAGAGGGTCGGCTTGCCACCCGGCACATAGCGCCAGATACGACTCAGGCCGGTGCGCATGCCGCTCATGTCGGCTATGTAGAACGCGCCGTCCGCGCCACGCACGATGCCGGTCGCCACAGCCTCGACCTGGCCGGTCGGTGCCATCGGACCGACCTTCGAGGAGGCCGTCGGCACGACGTTGTTCGGAAGGACGAACGCGGTCGTGGTGGTGCCGTCGGCGTTCACCCGGATCACGTCGTTGGCACCGGCATCGGTGACCAGGAAGTCGTGACCGTCGGGGGCGAAGTTCCACGTGTCGGAGAAGACCGAGTTGTTGCCGTCCACGGAGTCGGGATCGTGGACGAGCTCGTGCTCGGCCAGGTCGCCCAGGACCTTGCCCTTGTCGGTGCTCAGCGTGCCGAGCGGTCCGGCGCCCGCACCCATTCCGTCACGGTCCGCGGGCAGACCGCTGAGGCCGTAGAGCACGTTGTAGGTGCCGTTCGCCCCGGGCAGCGCCTCGTTCGGGCCGGTGAGCACGGTGCTGCCGTCGGGCCGGACGATCGCCTCGGAGGGCAGGCCGGTGACGACACGGCCCTTGGTGGAGCCGCTCACCCGGTAGATGGAACCGGTGAGGCTGAGACACCGGGCGATCTCACCGGCGCCGGGCGCCGTGCAAGGGGTGGTCGGACCGGTGCCGTTCTCCGCGACCAGGAGCGAGCCGTCGGACTCCATCCGCACCGCGCGCGGGTTGTTCAGCCCGCTCGCCACGACCACAGGAGCCGCCAGCGAACCCCTGGGCCCGTGGTGGTGATGGTGGTTGCCGGACGCGGCCGCACTCGGGATCGTAGCCGCGGCGAGGCTACCCACGACGGCCGTCGTCAGGAAGACCCCCGCCCAAGACTTACTTGCTCTTGACATATTCCTCCTCAACTTGGGACTCCCCCCGGTGAGGGGCGAATCCAACCGGCGTCACCATAGACGGAAGGCTTGACCGGAACGCAGTGTGCAACATCAGCAATTCCGCAATTGCACACCGGCAGCAAAGATAGGAATCTGTGGCCTTCGGCGCGTTCGCCGCGTTGGTGGGATCACAGTACGAACAGCAGGATTCCGCAAACGGCTCCATGGAGCAACACCGCATCTTGCACACGCGCGCATGTCCGCGAATTCCCGTGCCCGTTCTCCCACGGGATAGGGAGCGACCGAAGCCCATCGAGGCGCAACCGCTATCCGCGACGGGGAACTCCGGAGTTCTTCACGACCCGGGCGAGCAGTCAGCAGCCCGCCCGTCTGGTGGCCCGGCACGGATGGCGCGCACGTGACGGTGCGACAACCGACCACGGCGGAAGGGCGGTTGCTCTCCGCGACCGTCCCAACCCTCGCACCATGAGTGACATGGGTCACATTCTCCGGGCTCACATTTCGTCGAGCTGTCTCGTCGGAGAGGTGTAGCTGTTTACAACACAAGGGATGCGTCATGGAACCCCGTTTGAACCTGTCTGGTAGCCCGGTCGTGGCCAAGGCCCTGAAGCACTTCGCCGCGGCGAGCAGGGCGATCATCTCGGAGTCGACACTGCCGTCCGCGACCCAGAACCTGGTGATGCTCCGGGCTAGCCAGATCAACGGCTGCGGCTTCTGCACCGACGCGCACAGCAAGGACCTCGCCCACGAGGGCGAGAGCGCGGCACGCGTCAACCTGGTCGCCGCCTGGCGCGAGGCCAATGTCTACACCGACGCCGAGCGCGCCGCCCTGGAACTCACCGAGCAGGGAACCCGCCTCGCCGACGCGTCCACCGGCGTCTCGGACGAGGTGTGGGCGAACGCCGCCAAGCACTACGACGAGGACCAACTCGCCGCCCTGGTAACCCTCATCGGCCTCATCAACTCCTCCAACCGTCTGGGTGTCATGACTCGGATGCAGGGCGGCGACTACCAGCCCGGCCAGTTCGGCTGATCGGCTGCCACCCGGGCACCGCTGCCCGGGTGGCAATCGCCCTGTCCACTCGCCGTCCCGGGCTCCGGCCCGGGACGGCGGTGCCGGCTTCGGGCAACACCATGCGCCGGCCTCTCAGCCGTCGCCCGATCCGGTGGATCCCTCACCACGAAGAGCCGACGTCGACCGGTTCACTTGCCTCCCGCCCCGCTGGACCCCACGTGTTCGCGGGCCCTCGACGCGATCTGCCGCACCAAGGCCTCCGGCTCTCCGATGGCCTCGGCGATCTCGCCATACGGCATGGCGAAGATCTCGCGAAGCATGAACACCGTCCGTTCCGTCGGCCCAAGCGTTTCCAGCACGGTCAGCAGGGCCACGGTCACGCCCTCCGCGAGTTCGACGTCCTCGACGGCCTCGGGGCTGGTCAGCAGCGATTCCGGCAGCCGGTTGAACGCCTGACGAGTGACGATCCTGACCAGGTACGCCTGAGGGTCGTCCACCCGCGACTGGTCGACGTCGGCCCATCGCAGCAAAGACTCCTGCAGCACGTCCTCCGCATCGGCCGCCGAACCGAGCATCTCGTAGGCGACCGTGAACAGCACGCTGCGATGGGTGACGAACGGATCCTCGATCATGCGGTCCTTACACCGCGGCGTCAGGACGCTTGGCCAGCGGAATCTCGCACGAGTCGGAGAAGCCCTGCGACTTGATCCCGTGCGCCACGTTGGCCCTGGTCGCCATGTTGGTGAAAGCGATGAAGGCGGTCAGCTCGACCATCGCCGGCGCACCGAGCTGCTCCAGCAGACGGGCCGACAGCTCATCGGTGACCGTCAGCGGAGTGCACGTCATCGCCTCGGAGTACTCCAGCACGTCCCGCTCCAGCGGCGTGAAGACGTCCGACTCGCGCCAGCGCGGCACCTGGCTGGCCTTGGTCATGTCCAGGTTCGTGTTCTGCGCCTGGAAGTAGCCGATGTCCAGGCACCAGCTGCAGCCGACCAGCGACGCGACGGCCATGTGCGCGAACGACTTGAGGCTCGCCTCAACCCCGTCCCACACGCCGACCTTGGCTCCGAACTCCAGGTTGTCCAACGCGACGTTGGGGCTGTGCCACAGCACCTCGACAGGCTCGGGCACAGCACCGAGCTGCTTGATCATGTTTTCCTTGAGCTCGGTGTTGGTGAGTTCCGCCTTCGGTACTCGCAGCGCCATTTGGTTCTCCTTAAAAGTTGCCGTTTGACGTGAAGACACCGCCGAGCCCACGAATGTGACACTCCATCGCCACCACGAACACAGATCTTCGCGCGCATCGGCCCGACTCTCAAGACTGCCTGGCCATGCTGGACGCAGCCTCCAGACAGACAAGAGTCACCCCCGAGGCCGAAGCCTGGGGGGCTACAGCGGGCTCGGACCTGACGCCGACTCACATCTTGTCACCCGGCCAGGGGTTCGGTAGGACTTCTCGGGTGAATGATCAGCGAAGCCTTGCCCGGACCGTCGTAGCGCTGTCCTCGGCCGTGGTCGCCGTCTGCGCGGTGGCGATCACGGTCAAGGTGATGACCCTTGGCCCCGTCTCGGTCGAACCACCGCGCGTGCTGGACCAGACAGCACTGGAGAAGCAGGTGGCGGGTGAGGTCGGCGGCCTGAAGGACACCCCCGGCGCCAGGGTGATCTGCCCTCTGTCGATCGTGGTCAAGGAGGGCACCGAGTTCGACTGCCGCGTCTGGGGAGACACCAACCCTGAGACCGTGCATGTCACGATCACCAGTGATCAGGGCGCACTCTCGATGGAGTCCGACAGCTGAGACCGTGCCCTACGTGGCGAGCCGTCGCCGGCGGCCCCGGGAGAGCCGAAGGTGATGATCCCGCACCATGGCTGCCGCCTGCGTCAGGAACCGTCCCGCAGTCCGGACAGGCGCTCGCGGGTGAAGTGGATCTCGTCGAACGTGACGACGCAGCCGTCGCCGGTCGGCGACTGGGCCAGGAAGCCGATGGAGGCGGATGCGGACGTGTCGCCCAGAGCGAAGAAGCGGATCATCCGCCACACCTTGCCGTCGAGGGACGCGTGGTAGGCGAAGGCCCGATCGATACGGGAGACACGCAGCCAAACCGTTCGGCCGTCGACGATGAACCCGTTGGCGTCGTCCGCGACGCCGCGGGCGACCACGGAGACGATCATGGGTTCGCGGTCGGGGGAGTACTCGAAGCAGAGCTTGGCCCAGTGCCGGTCGTCGATCCACAGGAACAGCACCCCGGCATCGAAGGTCGACTTCAGGTCGACGGTGACGCGAGCGCTGAACTGAAAGTCCCCGTCCGGGGGGACACCGAGCAGGGTCGCGGCGTTGAGCATGGTTTCGGCGTTGAGCTGGGAGTCCGCGCCCGGGTCGATGAAGATGTCACTGTGCGGGGCCGCGGTGGCCGTCACCGTGGCGGTCGCCTCGTCGACGCCCCACGCCGCGCCGGAAGAGGGCGAAAGGGTGAAGGGCAGTCCGGGAACGTTCCAGGCGGTGGTCATACCGAATCCTCCGGTGGGCTTGTCGTGGTTACGGGTGGACGCGGTCCGTCAGCCGACGGACGGACGGGACGCACGGGCGGGCTTCCTATAGGTTATAAGTATAGTGGGATGGTAGCCCCCCACCCGCTCCCCCACCACGCCGGGGCGACCCTCCCTCCACGGTGGTCACCGATGTGCGGACGCCCGGCTCGAAGAACGGCCGGCCGGCTCTCACGCTTGATCCACAGCCCGACTGCGTGGTGATCACCGGCGATCTCGTCGATCGGGGCGAGCCGGAGGAGTACAGGGCATTACGTGAGGTGATCGACCGCTTCCCGGCCCCGCCGCACCTGGTGGCGGGTAACCATGACGCTCCCCAGGTGCTGCTGAAGGAGTTCGGTGGCACCCGGTTCCTGGGCGATGGGACCCGCACGCACTATGCCGTGGACTACCCCGGGTTCACCCTCGTCGTCCTGGACTCGAAGGTCCCCCGAGCACCGGGCGGCCGGCTGGGCACCGCCCAGCTGGACTGGCTCGACGAGACTCTCCGCCGCCGGCCTCGGACGCCGGCGATCGTCTGCCTGCACCATCCTCCGATCGCGGTGGGCATCCCGTTCCTGGACGATATGCGTCTGGACGACGGCGAGGAGTTCGCGGATGTCCTCGTGCGGCACGGCAACGTGACGCGCGTTCTGGCGGGCCACGTTCACCGCTCCATCACCGCGGACTTCGCCGGCAGCACCTTGGCGATCGCCCCCAGCACCCACCGCTTGCTTTTGACGGGACCCCCAGCAAGCCCACCGCCCCCGCGAGCTCACCGCGCCCGGCCGAGCCCGGCGCCAGGCACAAAGAGGCGGCGCCGGGCTCGGGCGGCTCACATGAAGGGCGGGATGGTGGGCGGAATGCTGGGGGGACGGTGGTGCTGGAGAACCCTCAGTTCCAGGTTGTACGCAGCCGTGCGGTGCGCGTCCGGGTGGCTGTACCGGCGCAGCCGCCTACGCGCCGGATCCGCCGCCCGCAGCATCGCCGCTAATCGCTTGATCAGTAACATTGCATCCCCCTTGAATACATCCGACCTCTATTGTCCGCCCATGACGCAGCGTCAGACGACTGTGTTCCCGACGTGGTGCGAACCGGCGACCCCGCTGTGACACACGAACGCACACGGACAACCCGTTCGCTGAACACCAAGGCCCGCGCGATCGCCGTGTTGGAGCGACCTTCCGCGATCAGTACGAGAACCTCCTGAAGGTCACGCCGTCCACCCCCGCCTCCAGGCTGATGTGCTCGCGGGGCGGGTGGCGTCGGTGGTCCGTTCGGGGGAATGGAGGCATATCCGCGGTGTCCGGGGGCCAGGTCTTCCAGCAGGGGAAGACTTCCGCGACCGGAGGAGCAACACCATGCGCACGCACGCCATCGCCACACTCATCGCCCTGGGCATCTGCCTCGCCACACCGCTCGGCGTCGCCACCACCGCACACGCCGCACCCACCGCCGCACCGAACATCGCCCCCGGCGCGTGCACCGCGTTCGGCGGCCAGGTGGACGGGGAAGTCTGCGTCGGCGGTGACTGGGACGGCAGCACGATCGACTACTAGGCCGTGTCTTGTGGATCAGGGTGGATCAGGGAGCGGCGTCCGGTGCGGTGTATCGCAAGGCGCCGAAGCATCCCGATAGTCGGTGTTATCGGAGTGTTTCGGCAACGCCGCGAGGCGCCGTGCCGAGCGTCGCGAGCCCGCCAAGATCCGCAAGACACGGCCTAGGCACACGATGCCCCGTCGCCCCTGCGGGTGGTGCTTTCACGCGGTGGCGCCGTACCAGTCCAGGCACAGGGCGGTGGCGTCGTCGATCAGGTGGCCGCGGCAGGCCGCGGTCACCGCCGCGGTCAGGGTCCGGACCACCTCGCGGGGATGTTCGGTGGCGGTGTCACGGATGGTCCCGGGCAGATCGACGGTCTCCGCCTGGCGTTCCTGTATGCCGTCGGTGTAGAGCACGAGCCGGTCACCGGGACGCAGATCGAGGTCCTGTGCCCGGTGCGGGGTGGGTGAGGGAACGCCGAAGGGCAGGTCGATCCCCAGCCGCACCTCCTGGACCGTGCCCTGGCGCAGGCGCAGTGGCCAGGGGTGTCCGGCGTTGACCAGTTGTGCGCCGCGCGCACCCGTTTCGCGGGCGAACGCTGCGTTGCCCCGCCCCCCGGACCGTGGGCCGCTTTCTTCAGCCGGTGCCGTTCGGCGGCGGTCAGACGACCATGCCGTCCGGCCCGCCGATCCGGCGGATCGCCTCCAGGGGATACGGGGTCTGCCTGCTCTCGAAACGGAACTCGCGGTAGTAGTCCGTCATCACTGCGGCGACCGGAGCGTGGCGGGTAAGGAGCGCAGCGATCTGCGGCGGAATTCCCGTCGGGGGCTCCCCCCCGGGCGCAGGCGTGCACGAACGCGGTGCGCTCGTCCCGCTGGTACCCGTACAGGGCGGTGACGAGCCACTGCACCAGGTGGGTGACGGTGTAGCAGCGGTCATAGGTCTGGTGTTCGGCGAAGAAGTCGGCCTCCTCCTTCGACAGGTCGAACCGGGAGGAGATCGCGAGGCCGTAGTCCGCGAAGAACAGGCGCTTGCCGTCGGTGAGGATGTTCTGGAAGTGGCCGTCGAAGTGCAGGAGCCCGCGGGCGTTCATGAAGGACGTCCCGGCCTCAAGTTCCTTCGCCACCATGGTGCACGCCTGCTCGGCCGTCTCATCGTCGGCTTTGACCTGAACGTCCAGCCAGTCGTGCAGGTTCTGCGGGATGTACTCCAGGAACAGTGCGACGCTCGCCGAGGAGTCCCGCAGCGCCTCGATCCGGTGGCGCACCTGCGGTCCGCCTCCCCAGTAGGCGACAGCCTTCTCCACGTCGGCCAACTGCTCGGGCAGCGCCTGCCCAGGGTGCGGCAACACCCGCCAGTGGTACATCAGCGGAAAGCCCTCATGGTCCTGTGCGAGCACCCAGTTCGTCGTCATGGTGTGCACGGCCAACTCCCGCCAGGCTCCCCATCCCGGGCCTCCGGGGACCCCAAGGCCGGGATGAAGGAAGGTGGGCAGCTCAAAGAGGTTCGCCGTGGAGTGGACGTTCTCCGGCTGCCTTTCCAGATCGGTCAGTGGCAGCCGCTTGACGAAGACCGGGGTCCCGCCCACCTCCAGCAACGCCGAGGTCCCCCCGATGCCAGAACCCAACGGCGCAGCCGTATCCACCAGGTCGTACAGTTCGCGATCACTGCACAGCGCCAGCGATGTGGAAACGGCACTGTAGGCAGCCAACCGCGCACCACGCGACGCGTCAAAGCTCTCGACGGCTACCCCCACCAGGTTGTGAACACGGGTCCGAGCGCCCTTTGGCCGTACTGTACGTGAGGACCGACAACAAGGTCCGGCGAATCACGATGCCCGGCAGACCGCCACTGCCCAGCTGGGGATACGAGAGGTCCCGCCCGCCCGGGTCGGTACTTCCCACCCGGGCGGTCACTTGTCGGTCCGTGACGGCTACTCAGCGGTCGTTGACGAAGGAACCAGGGACATCATGGTCCAGGTCCGGACCCAGGCCGACCTTGACGTTGATGGTGTAGCCCTCAGGGAGGTCGTAGATGCCGCCTTCTGAAGCGTCGTGGTAAGCGCAGGTTCCGTTCCCGCCGGAGGCCGTTATGGGGTAGTTGAATGTCTGTCCCCCGATTTCGAGTTGGTAGCCCACGTTGGCCCTGGCTGAGAGCCCGTCGGCGGCGGTGTCGCAGACCGCGATGGTGTCCCCGTGCTTCTGGATGTAGACCGTGCCGCCCTTCAAGGAATCCGAGGTGGTCCAGCTGTAGTCCCAGCTGCCGCCGTCAGGAGGAGTGACTGCTGCCGACGCCGGCGTTGTGAGAGCGAGGCAGGCAACCGCGGTGCCGGCCATGGTTCCGGCGATGGTACGAATTCTCATCTTCGTCCTCTTCCTCTGATTGATCCTCAGGCCACTTGAGCCATGCCCTATTCCACGCCGGCGGGCCCAGGCGCGGCAGGGCCGGCGGTCGGTTTCGGGAGCGACGAAAGGGTGGGGAAGGCATACAACTTTCGGGGGGTCGTCCGCGACGAAGGTATGCGGTGTCCCCCGGCGGGTCAGGCGGCGCAGCGCCGCCCGTGTGGGCCTGGGATCGGCCGGTGAGGGCTCAGTGCCCGCCGGTCGGCCCGGTGGGTGACCAGGAGGTGCCGGTGTAGTAGTACAGCGGGTCCCCCTTCAGGCCGACAGTGTGGAACGGGCGCCCGTGGTCGTCGATCCGCAGGGTGCCCTGCCGGGTGCCGCTGCTCCAGACGAGGTCCAGATACCAAGTGACATCGTGGTCCAGGACGTGCGCGTCCACGTCCAGGACCTCGGGGTCGCTCGCCGAGACCTGGAGCGGGAAGTCGACCGCGGGCTGGCGGTCGCCGCCCTGGAAGCCGGACACGGCACGGGCCCGGGGTACGGTCGCGTCGAGGTCGACGGCGAACGACGCGGGGGCGAGCCCACCTCCGCAGCCGGACGAGAGCGTGTAGCCGTTTCCCTTCGGCGCGGCGGCGCTGCCGACCACCTTCACGTACAGGGCGTGCAGCACGACCGGTTCGCCGGGCCGGCCCTGGGCGGTCAGCTGAAGCCGCAGGTCCTGCGCCGGAACGCCGCCGAGCGCCGCCGCCCACGCGTTCGTCTGTTGTAGCGGCGGCAGCGGCGGGACCCTCGTGGGCGGCTTCCGTGCCAGGAACCACTGGTCGCACTGGGTGTCCCAGTTGTCCGACAGGACGGTCACCTGCACGGGCGCTTCCCCGCTGCCCGAGGCCTGCCGGCCGGCCAGGACGCGGTGGAGTGCCAGCGGCAGCGCGGCGGCGAGGACGGCGGCCGTTGCCAGGACCAAGAGGCCGGTACGACGCCGGGAGCCGCGGGGCTTTGGGCGCGAGGGAGCCGACGGCGCGGCAACGGGGTCCGGTGAGGCGTCAGCCGATTTGCCCTCGGCCGACGCGACCGCTCCCCGCGGTGAGCCGGGGGCCGCCGCCTCAGGATCGGGCCGTTCGCCCCCCGTCGGCCGCTTCGAGTCCTCCGGAGCCGGTTCCGGCATCGCCGCCGGGGAACCGGCTACTCTCCCCGCCCCCGCCACGGCGGGCTGCGGCGGGCGCTCGGGGCCGAGGCGCCGGGCGGCGTCCGCGAGGAGCCAGAGCCGATGGAGCGCCACCAACTCCTCCGCGCCTGCCCCGCACTGCCGTGCGAACCGTTCCACCGGGGCGTATTCGGCGGGGACCGCGGCGCCGTTGCAGTAGCGATGCAGTGTCGAGGTGCTGACATGCAGACGGGCGGCGAGCGTCCCGTAGCTTCGCCCCGACCGTTCCTTGAGGAGACGCAGCCGCTCCGCGAACTCCTCGATATGCGTGGTCATTCCACTATCAGCCCCGTTCCGGCCCGACGTTCCAGCCGTCAACATCATCGCAGGTCAGAGGGGACGGAATCATTCCAGCGTCCCCAACTGTCGCGGGACTGTGGCATTCGGAACGGGAAAGCGTGCAGTCTCGACGTGATCCCAGTCGTACAACGTGAAGGCATCGCCATGCATGTGAGATCCGCCCTGTCCGCCGCCGTGGCCCTGCTCGCCGGTGCCGCCGTGCTCACCGCGTGCGGCCCCGGCACGAGCCCCTCGGCGAAGGCCGCCGCGTCCACGCACCCCGTCCTCACCTCCTCCGCTCCGGCCCGGAGCACACAGCCGACGCCACCGCCGAGCCCGTCCATCACCCCGTCCATCACCCCGACCCGCGCCCCGTCCGGTGGCGGGAGCGGGAGCACGGGCGGCGGCGACGCCATCAGCGACGCCTACGCCTTCCACCACCCCTGCACCAGCGCACAGCTCTCCGTGCACCTGGTTCGCAGGGCGGCGGCCCCCACGCAGCGGATCATCGAGGTACGCAACCTCGGCACGCGCTCCTGCGGCCTCAGCTACTACCCGCGGGTCGCCCTCTACAACGGGGACTCCGCGACCGGCGACCCCTCCGTCAAGCCGAAGGTCCCCGAAGGCCTCGGCGGCGCGCCCGCCTCGCCGGTGTACGCCGGCCGGACCGCGTACGCCGTCATCGACCTCGACCCGAGCGGGGACACCCGGCACGCGGTGGCCATGATCAACACGATGAACGTACTGCCCGACGGTGATCACATGAGCAGCCGTTACACCCGGATCTTCCGGCTCGGCGCCGGTGACCATGTGCTCGACCCGACGCTCGGTCTGTACCAGACGACCGTCGAGCGCGCCGTCGAGTCCGTCCACCTCGCGGGCCCGACGCCCTGACCTCCGGCCCTGCTGACCGGGCAGGGGAACGAACGCGCCGGTGGGGAGCCGGCGTTGGTGGCCCTTCCGGGCGGGTGCGGGGGACTCGCCCGGAAGGGATGCGCCTGGTGGATGGTGGTCGACGACGATCGCGCCCGCCCCACCCCGTCCCGACGCCTGACGGCCTCGGCCCGACAGCAAGTGGTCCGGCCCGGGTCCGGGGTGAAAGTGGCGCGGCAGGTTCCGGCCATTTCCTGCCCTGGCTCGTCTCAAGTCCCGCCCGTTTGCCTGACGATGGCCTCGCACCAGCCTGTCCATGCCACGGAAGGACACCGATGCGCCGTTCCCTCGCCACTGCCCTCACCGTCGTCGGCCTCGCAGCCACAGCCGGCCTCGGGCTCGTCGGCACCGCCAGTGCCGCGCCCTTCATCACCCAGGCCCAGTGCACAGGCGGCGGCGGCAGGGTCCTGATGCTGCCCGCCCCCCACAACTGGGAGTGCGTGGGCGGAACGTACAGCGGGGACTGGGTCTACCCCCCGGCGCCCTGACAGTCGCCGCCATGACGAGGCGCCCCGGTCAGCCGCCCGCTGGAATGCCCGAAGCGGCGGCGTGGGGCGCTGAGTCTGTGGCTCATCCGGCCTGCCCGTGGTCGGTGAAGAAGCCGACGAGGCTGTGCGGGGCGTTGTCGTCGAGGCACAGCTTGTGGATGCGGGAGGCCTCGGCGGCAGCGGCGGCACTGCGCGGGAACAGAGCCTCCTCGTACGCGGTGAGCGCGGCCTCGATGTCGTCCGGGTGCGCGGCGAGGGCGTTGCCGAGTTCGGCGCCGTCGTACATGGCGAGGTTGGCCCCCTCGCCGGACGGGGGCATCAGGTGGGCGGCGTCGCCGAGCAGCGTCACGCCGGGCACGCGGTCCCAGCGGTGTTCGATCGGCAGGGTGTTGATGGTGCGTGGGACGGGGGCGGTCTCGCCGTCCGTGATCAGGGCGAGGAGTTCCGGGGCCCAGCCGTCGAACTCCGCGGCGACGCGGGCCGTGGCCGCGCGGCCGTCGGTGAAGTCGATGGCGTCCGTCCATTCCTGCGGCTTGTCGAGCATCACGTAGGTGTGCAGGACGCCGTCCGGCTCGCGGTGGGCGGAGATCCCCCTGCCGGGGGCGAGCGCGGCGAGCGAGCCGTCACCGACGGCCCGGGCGCTTGCCGGGTGGCGGGTGTCGCTGTCGAACAGGTAGGTCTCGATCAAGGACGTGCCGACATAGACGGGCTGGGCGTCGGACAACAGCGGGCGGATCCGCGACCATGCTCCGTCCGCTCCGACCAGCAGGCCGGTCGTCACGGTCGCTCCGTCCGCGAACGTCACCTCGTGCCGGCCGTTCCCGAGGGGCCGGACCGCACTGGCCTTGTGCCCCCACCGGATCGTGTCGGCGGGCAGTGAGTCGCACAGAATCCGCCGGAGGGCGCCGCGGGGCACCTCCGGACGCCCGCCGGTACCGTCGTCAGGCTCGTCCAGCAGGACGTTTCCGTCCCTGTCGAGTATCCGCGACGCCTCGGCGCCCTGGTGGATGATGCCGAGGAATTCCTCGAACAGCCCGGCCGCCTTGAGCGCGAGCTGCCCGTTGTAGTCGTGGATGTCGAGCAGGCCGCCCTGGGCGCGGGCCGTCGGCGCCGTCTCCGCTTCGTAGACCGTCGCCGGAATGCCGTGGACGTGCAGCACACGGGCGAGCGTCAGCCCTCCCAGCCCCGCGCCGATGATCGTGACCGGAGTCGTCATGGGTGGTTCCTTCCTGAGCGCGGACCGCCGGATGGACATCCGGCGGGCGGGTCTGGAATGCCGTTCCAGAGAGTCCAGGTTGGAACGGCATTCCAGCCGTTGTCAAGCTGGAACGGTGTTCCACGTGGGTTTAGGATCGACGCATGGCAACCAGGACGCGACGTCCGGAACGACGGCAGGAACCGCTCTCCCACGAGCACATCGTCAGCGCTGCCGTCGAACTCCTCGACGCGGTGGGCGAGCGTGGGCTCACCTTCCGGGCGCTGGCCGAGCGACTCGAGACCGGCCCGGGTGCGATCTACTGGCACGTCACGGGCAAGACCGAACTCCTCGGCGCCGCCACAGAAACCGTCATCGCCACCATCGCCGACGACGACACCGACGCGACGCCGCAGGAGGCGATCCGTGCCCTCGCGCTCGGCGTGTTCGACGCGATCGACGTCCATCCGTGGGTGGGCACGCACCTCGCCCACCCGCACGGGCAGTCGTCGATGCTGCGGGTCTTCGAACGCGTCGGACGCCAGGTCCAGGCGCTACGAGTGCCCGTAGCCGCGCAGTTCACCGCGGCGTCCACGCTGTTGAACTACATCCTCGGAGTGGCGGGCCAGAACGCCGCCAACGCCCGGACGGTCCAGCCGGCCATGGACAGGACCGAGTTCCTCGACGCCATGGCGACCGCGTGGGAAGAGCTCGACCCCGAGCAGTTCGCGTTCACCCGAAACGTCGCCGGACAACTGCGCGAGCACGACGACCGAACGGAGTTCCTCGCCGGAATCGACCTCATCCTCGCCGGAATCACCGCTCGTCGTTAGGCCGTGTCCCGGCCGCCGCCACCACCGCTGCTGCCCGGCGATTCGCAAGGCTTCGCTGGAACGGGAGGCCATCGCCGGGGTGGTCGGTCCGTTACTCGTACCGGTGCTTCAGCGAGTCCGCCTCCGCCTGCTCGATGTCGGCGATCGTCAGCTCCGGCATCCGCAGTTGGGCCAGCGTCACCTCGGCCGAGGTCGGCTGGGCGTCCGCCGGCAGCCACTCCTCCGGCTTCCAGGCCGCGCTGCGCAGCAGCGACTTGGGGCAGTGCGGGTAGACCTCCTCTATACCCAGCACCAGTGCGCTGGCCGGCGGCTTGCCCACGGCGGTCAGCTGCGACAGCAGTTCCGGACGGGTGGAGACGCAGGCCCGGCCGTTCACCCGCAGGGTGGTGGTGCGCCCGGGGATGACGAACAGCAGCCCGGCCCGTCCGGTGGCGATGACGTTGCGCAGGGTGTCCAGCCGCTTGTTGCCGGTCGCGTCCGGTATCGCCACCGTCCGTTCGTCCAGGACGGCGACGAACCCGGCGGGGCCGCCGCGCGGGGAGACGTCACAGTTGCCCTCGGCGTCCGCGCTGGCGACCAGTACCAGCGATGAGCAACCGATCAACCGCCGGGTCTGCTTGGTGAGTTCGGTCATCTGCTTGCGCACGGCCGCGTCGCTGGGGGGTTGGTACACCCGGCGCAGCGCCTCCTGGTCGCGCACGGCGTCGAGGCGGAGCGAGTCGAATGCGCTGCCGGCAGAGAGTGTCGTCATGCCTGCGACCCTAACGGGTGCCGACCTGGATTGATCTTGGTCGGTGGGTACGGGGACATGGAGACGGCCGGTCGGGCCGGCCACCGCCGGTCCGCTACGTGGTCTTCCGCACCTGAGTGGTCTCGGTGTTCAGGAGGGTGCCGTCGGCGGCTGTCGGCATGACGTCCGGGACCTGGATGCCGTGCTGGTCGACGAGGGTGGAGTGGGCCTCGTCCGGGGCGAAGGCGTGCCGTTCGCCCCACTGCCGCAGGGTGAGGATGACGGGGAAGAGGTCACGGCCGGCATCGGTGAGGACGTATTCCTGACGGCGGCCCGAAGGTGCGGTGCGCTGGGCGAGGAGCCCGTGAGCGGTCAGCTTGCGAAGACGGTCGGTCAGGATGTTGCGCGCGATACCGGTACGCCGCTGGAACTCGGTGAACGATCGCGCCCCGTCCATCGCATCGCGCACGACAAGAAGGATCCACTTGTCGCCGACCAGGTCGAGCGTGCGGGCGACCGGACACTCGGGGTCGGTCCAGTCGGGGTTCGGCGCAGGCATGGCTGCGGTACGCGGCATGACACCTCCCGATGAGTTGCGAATTGAAACCATCATGCCGTACCGTCAAATCGGTTGCAATCTGCTACCGATTGGGGTGCGATGAACACGTGGCGGCGGTTGCTGCTCGCGATGGTGTGCGGTGTCGCTGTGGCGAGCATCTACGCCGCGCAGACGGTCCTGCGGCCGATGGGACACGATCTCGGCGTGTCGGCGGCACACACCGGCTGGATCGTCGCCACCGGCCAATTCGGCTACCTGGCAGGGCTGGTACTGCTGGTGCCGCTCGGCGACGTGGTCGACAGACGCCGGCTCATCGCCGTGCACCTGGCGGTCACCGCGGCGGGCATGATCCTTACCGCCACGGCGTCAGCCGCATGGGTGGCGTTCGCGGGGCTCGCGGCAGCCGGAATGTTCGCCGTCGTGGTGCAGACCACCGTGGCCTACGCCGCCTCCGTCTCACCGCCCGCCGAACGCGGACGGAACATCGGCGTGGTGACCTCCGGCGTCGTCGTCGGCATCCTGGGCTCACGAGTCGTCACCGGAGTACTCGCCGACGTATGGGGCTGGCGAAGCTTCTACGCCCTGCTCGCCCTGCTGTCACTCGGCCTCGCGGCCCTCGTCCTCGGCGTACTGCCGCCGGAGGAACGCCCCAACAGGCCTACCGGATACCGACAAGCCCTCGCCTCGCTCGGCGGGCTGTTCCGGCAGCGCCTCTTCCTGACCCGCGGACTCATCGCGTTCTTCCTGTTCGCATCCTTCGGAGCCCTGTGGAGCGGACTGTCCCTGCCCCTGGCCGACGCACGCTGGCATCTGGGCGAAAGCCGGATCGGACTGTTCGGCTTCGCCGGGCTCGCCGGCGCGCTCGGCGCGGCACGCGCGGGACGATGGGCGGACGCGGGACGAGCGATCCCCGTCACCGGCGTCGCACTCGTCCTCCTCATCCTCTCCTGGGCGGCGATCTCCCGACTCGGGTGGACGCTATGGCTTCCCCTCATCGGCATCGTCGTCCTCGACTTCGCCGTCCAAGCCGTCCACGTGAGCAATCAGCACCTGCTCACCAGCGCCCATCCCGACCGCATCAGCGGCATCATCGGCGGCTACATGGTCTTCTACTCACTCGGCTCCGCCCTCGGCGCGGCCGCGACCACCGCCCTCTACACCGCCCACGGCTGGACAGCCTCCAGCCTCCTCGGAGCAACCCTCGCCACCTGCGCCCTGATCGTCTGGACAACCGACGCAAGACCCGGATCGAGCCCTGACGGCCGAACCGGGAACTTCAGGCCCAGCCCCCGGCGGGCACTCACGCCTCAGCGAGCAAAGCGCTGACGACGGCGTCCAGGTCTGCCGGCTCGGTCCAGGCGTCGACGCGTCGGCCTTCCCGGGTCCAGCCGATGCCGAGGCCGTGGGTGTAACGGTCGGCGCCGAACACAGCGAGGGTCAGATCGAGATAGGTACGGAACGAGCAGAAGTCGGAGGACTCCATGTCGGCGCCGTGGTCACTCGACACGACCATCACCGACTCGGGGCCGAAGATCAGATCGCCGTGGTGGCTCTTCGCGAAATTGTCGACGCACACCGCGCGTACCGGAGGCTGCTGAGCGGGGGCCTGCCCGAACAACAGCACCTGGTGTTCCGGGCGAACCTCGTTGACGTGGTCCACCGACTCCCACTGCGGGGAGATCGCCTCACGGACCGGCAGAAGGTTGATACAGCCCGGCGGTTGGCCGTAGTCGGGGTATTCGAACGGTCCGGTGCGTTCCGGGTAGTCACGGCCGCGCAGGCCCCACAGCACGAACACGCCGTCGTGCGCGGAGTAGAAATCGCGCAGGTCGGCCGGGAGCGAGGACCCTACCGCCGCTTCGGCCTCGGCGATCTCACCGGGAGCGGCCGGGGGGCGGACGACGACGTCCAGCAACTCGACCCGGGCATCGGCACGCAGTGCGTCCAGCATCCCGTCGAGGCGAGCACGGAAGGTCGGCGAAGCCACGCGGGTACTCCCAGTTTCGAGCCGTAATGCAGGGTCAGTTCTTGGGAAGCATACTGACTTCCCGCGGGCCCCTCGCCCGCTCACCTGTGCGTTCGTCTTCGAAGCGCTGCCGAGGGCCCGCTCGGTGGTTCGTCGCCCGCAGGAAGGCCTTCGCGACCCGCGCCGGGGTGTGGTCGGCGACCTGGAAGGGCGCCTGGCGCGCGGCTGCGTGGTAGGCGTCCCGGTCGTCCAGGAGGTCGGCGACCGCCCGCCACAGGCGTTCGGGCCCGTCGGCGAGGTCCAGCATCCGGCCGGCCGCGCCGGTGAGGGTGGGCAGGTGACCGAGGCCGTAGCCGACCACCGGAGTTCCCACCGACAGGGCTTCCGCGGCGACATTGCCGAAGGTCTCGGGGAGAACCGAGGGAAGCACGGCGACGGCGGCGCCCGCCAGGAACGATTGGACGTCCTGCCAGGGCATGGCGGGCAGGATCGTGACGTCCGGCAGGGGCGCGGCCAGGGCTCGGCATTCTGCGATCACCTCGTCCTGCATGCCGGGCCGGAACTCGAACCCGGCCGATGCCAGCACGATGTCCACGGGTCGGCCGAGGCCGCCGGGACAGGCACGCAGGAGTTCGGAGATCCCCTTCTGCGGATCGGCGCGGGCCAGGGTCCGCACCGGACCGCCGCGGCGCAGCCGTTCGCGCTCGTCCTCGGTGGGCACGGTGGCCTGCCGGGGCAGGGCGTTCGGCAGCGCGAGCCAGTGCTGTGTGTCGAGTCCGGCCCGGCGGGCCTCCTCGATCAGGAAGTCGCTGACGGCCAGCACGGTGTCCGGGCGATGGGCGAGGCTTTCCCGCATGCGTTCGTCGGTGCGCAGGAAGTGGACCATCAAAGCGGTGCGCACACCGCGCGGCGCGGGATCGAGGTAACCCAGCCCCACGACCGCGTCGACCCAGCAGACCAGGTCCACGCGGTGCTCGCGCAGCAGCCGGTGGACCTCGCGGCACACCGGTTCCGGATCGACGAGCAGGCTCAGCACCTCGTCGTAGAGGATCGGCCGGGGCAGGGTCAGACCGGCGAGCCGCAGAAGGTCGTCATCGTCCGCGTCGGTGGCCGGGCCGGCCGCCACGATGACGGCACGATGGCCGAGTTCTCGCAGGCCGTCGGCGAGCGAGGCGACGCTGCGCTCGATCCCGGCGGGCTCGCTGGGGTTGTGTGTCAGCAGGACGAAGGCGATGTTCACGCTGGTGGTCCTTTGTGGGCGGGTACGCGGGATCGGTGGACGGCTCTCCCCCGCCGGTGTCTGCGGTGTTGCTAGGACGACCGGGGTGGCACCGGCCGGGCGATGAGTGCGACACCTTGATCGCCGATGGCGTGAGGGCGTCGGGAGAAGTGGCGACGGATCGCGGGCGCGATGGCCCGTCGCATGTCGGGCGCGCGGGGATGGTCTTCGTACCAGAGGTCGACCAGGGCCGTGGTGGCGGCGCGGACCCGCTCCTCCTGGGTGGTCTCCGGGAAGTGCAGTGCGGCCTCGGTCCGGTACAGCGAGAAGTGCCGGAACCCGTGGTGGGCGAGGACCTCGGCGGCGGTGGCCAGCAGGAAGCCCTGATGGTCGTGGGGTTCGCCGGCGAGCGGCACGCAGGTCTCGTTGAGCAGGCGTACGAGTTCGTTGTCCGGGGCCCCGCCGATCAACACCACCCGGGCCCGCGGGTGGTCCGGGTCGCATACCCGGGCGATCTCGTGCACGGATCGTTCCAGGTCGTCGACGTAGGGCAGGACCCAGGCGGACAGCACCGCGTCGAAGCTTCGGTCGGCGAAGGGCAGTGACTCGGCGCGGCCGGGGATGATCTCGATCGTCCCGGTGCGGCCGTCGTCGACGCGCTCGTTGAGCGTGGCGACCCGGGAGTCGTGGGGTTCGACGGTGGTGCAGTGGCCCAGCTGGCTCGCGATGGCTCGGGTGAGTTCACCGGTTCCCCCGCCGACGTCGAGGACGCGGTCGCTGCCGCCGGTGGCACTGCGGACGAAGGCGATCTCCTCGCGGCGTTCGAGCCGTCCGGCGAAGCCCAGCCAGCCGGCGTGGCCGAGTCGGTGGGGTCCCCGGTATCGGCTCGGCATCCGATCGAGGGGCCCGCACAGGGGGTGCCGGCGCACCTCGGCGGCGTCGGTTTCCGAGGAGGTGTCGGCGTCGGGTGTGGGGGTGGGCAAGGCGGGCTCCTGCGGTGTGCGTCAGCGTCCGATGTGGTGCGGTGCCAGGGCGAGGATCTGTGCGTGCAGGCTCGGGTCGGTGCTGAACCGGCCGGCCAGGTGAGTGGTGACCATCACCGCGCCATGTGCCCTGGCTCCGCGATGGGTCATGCAGGCGTGTTCGGAACGGATCAGGCAGGCGGCGCCGAGCGAGTCCAGGTTCCGGGTGAGGGCGTCGATGACCTGACCGCCCAGTCGCTCCTGGACCTGGGGGCGCGCGCCGTACTCCTGGAGCACCCGGGCGAGCTTGGACAGGCCGACGATGTGCGCGTTCGGTTGCGGGAGATAGGCGACGGTCGCCCGGCCGACGAACGGCAGGACGTGGTGCTCGCACAGGGCGACGAAGGGAACGTCGACCGCGGCGATGATGCCCTGGTTCGCGGACTCGGGCGGGAACTGCACTCGCAGGTGACGGGCCGGGTCGAGGTGGAGACCGCGGCTCATCTCGGCCAGAGCCCTGACGAATCGCTGGGGGGTTTGTTCGGTCGACGCGGTGTCGCAGTCGATGCCCAGTGCCACGAGCATCTCTCGCGCGTGTGCGGTGGCCTCGGCCAGGGCACGCACGCCCGGGACGCCGATCGCGGCCGCGTCCTCGTCCTCATCCTCGCTGATCGGATGGCTGGTGATGGTCACGGGCACCATTCCTCGACCGGTGACGCGGCAGAACGGCCGTTGGGACCGTCAGTTCCGGACATTGCGCCATCCCGCGGTGTTGACGTGTGTCTCGCTCACCACGACCTCCCGTACGAAGGCGCCCGCGGCCCCGGACAGCGCACGCAGGGCCTGGTCGATGACGCGGGCGAGCAGTTCGGCCACCGCCTCGACGGTCGGGTGGGCGAGTCCCTCGGCGAAGCGCTCCGCCGGCGCCGGGTCGCTCGCTCCGAAGCGGAAGACCTTGCTTCTGTGTGCGGTCAGGACCTCGGCGAGTGGGTCGTCGGCTCCGAGCATGGCCCCGTGGTCGAGGTGGGTGTCGATCCAGGATCGGACCTGGCCCTTGAACGCCCCGAACTCGACGACCGTCCCCCTGTGCAGTCGCGGGGCCGCCACGGTGGCCTCCATCCACCAGGAATGCCCGTGGAGGTTGACGCATTTTCCGGCCAGATGCGGAAGCCGGTGCGCGGTCTCGAAGTTGTGCCGTACCGACACCGAATGCCGGGCGGCCGCCAATCCTTCCGGGAGCTCCGGCGGACGTACCGCGTTCATCAGGGAATTCCGAGGTACTTGTGGGTCTGCAGGGAGAAGTTCCACCGGGGGTGCTCCAGGCAATACTCGACAGTGGCACGGGTGTTGGCTTCGATGTCAGGACCGTCCATGGGCTGGAGGCGGAACGAGTCGAATGCCAGATGCTCGAACCGGGATGGATCGCCGTGCTGTTGGGGGTACACGAGTTTGAGTTCGTCGCCGCGTTCCACGACCATCCGCGAGCCGATCTTCGGACTCACGCACAGCCAGTCGATCCCGGGGGGCGGCACCCTGGTCCCGTTGGTCTCGACCGACACCTCGAAACCGCGGTCGTGCAGGGCTTCGACGGCGGGGGCGTCGAGTTGGAGAAGCGGCTCGCCCCCGGTGCAGACCACGAACCGCTGGGCGTGGGTTGCGGGCGCCCACTGCTCCTCGACGGCGTCGGCCAGCATCTCGGGGGTTGCGAAGCGGCCACCGTTCACCCCGTCGACTCCGACGAAGTCCGTGTCGCAGAAGGAGCAGATGGCCCGGTGACGGTCCTTCTCCCGGCCGGTCCACAGGTTGCAGTTGGCGAACCGGCAGAAGACGGCGGGCCGTCCGGCGTGTCTCCCCTCGCCCTGGAGCGTGTAGAAGACCTCTTTCACCAGGTAGGTCATTCCGGCACGTCCTGATAGGCGATCGGATCGGAGATTCCGGCCTCGGCGAAGCCCTTCAGCCGCAGTCGGCAGGTGTCGCAGCGGCCGCAGGCCCGGCCGCGGTCATCGGGGTCGTAGCAACTGGAGGTCAGCGAGTAGTCGACGCCGAGGTTGGTTCCCCTGCGGATGATCTCCGCCTTGGACAGGTACAGCAGCGGCGAGTGCAACCTGATCCGGCGCGTCCCCTCGACCGCCGACCTGGTCGCGAGGTTGGCCATGTCCTCGAACGCCTTCAGGTACTCGGGGCGGCAGTCGGGGTATCCGCTGTAGTCGACGGCCGTGACCCCGGTGAAGATGTCGGTGGCCCCGACGACCTCCGCGTAGGCGAGCGCGAACGACAGGAAGATCGTGTTGCGGGCCGGAACGTACGTGGAGGGAATGCCCTCCCCCATCTCCGCTTCGCCGCGGCCCTTGGGGACTTCGACGTCGTCGTCGGTCAGCGCGGAGCCGCCGAAGACCCGAAGATCGATGTCGGCGACGATGTGGCGCTCCACCCCCTGCCGCTCGGCGACTCTCCGAGCGGCGGCCAATTCGGCGGAGTGGCGCTGGCCGTAGCTGAAACTCAGCGCGTGGGGCGTGAATCCCCGGTCTTTCGCCACCGCCAGAGTGGTGGTCGAGTCGAGGCCGCCGCTGAGCAGGACGATCGCGGATTCCTTCACGGCCATCCACCTTTCGCTCGCACGAGCAAATACTTCGCATCTATAACATGCGCTGCGAGAATATCGACCAATCGGCCGCGACATTAAATACTTGGCAAACCGCTAAATGCCATTAGCATTCTTTGAAATGTATCTTCTGTTTATATTCCACGGCCGCCGGATCCCGGCGTGGGGTCGGCGAGGGTCTGCCTGTTGGTGAATTCGTTGTCTGCTCGTTGTCACGGACAACAAGGTGACAGCCCCCGGTCGTTGCCACCGACAACGACCAGACAACGAGTTCACAAACACCCCCACCCGTCCCGGAGACGCGCGTAAGGCTCACCCCTGCGGTTCTAGACTGGCCGTTGACGCCGGGTCAGGCGTGTACAGCGGGCGTTCCTCCTACCGGGGGTGGCCCTGGAAGCTCGGAGGCGACGTGGCGGACAACTCGTGGATGCAGCGGGAAATACGACCCCGGATCGACCTGCGCATCGATGTGCCACACGGGGCACGGATATACGACTGGTTGCTGGGCGGGAAGACCAACTACGCGCCTGACCGGGCCGCTGCTGCCGAGCTGGTTCGCCTCCTGCCTGGGGCGCGGCGTACCGCGCTGGAGAACCGCGCCTTCATGCACCGGGCGGTCCGGGCGGTCATCGCCGAGGGGGTGACCCAGTTTCTCGACATCGGCACCGGCATCCCCACCCAGCCCAACCTGCACGAGACGGCCCAGGGACTCGTGCCGTCCGCCCGCGTGGTCTACGCCGACAACGACCCGATCGTGCTGGTGCACTCCCGCGCCCTGCATGCCAGCACCCCGGAGGGTGCGACCGCCTACGTCCAGGCCGACATCCGCGAGCCCGACAGCATCCTCGGTCACGAGGAACTGGCCGCCACGCTCGACATGACCAAGCCGGTGGCGCTGACGCTGCTGACGGTCCTGCACTGGCTGCCGGACAGCGCCGACCCGCACGACCTGGTCCGGCGCTACATCGATGCCCTGCCGAGCGGCAGCTTCCTGGTGATCAGCCACATCACGACGGATCTGGACGCGAAGTCCGTCGGCGACGCGGCCCACAGCCTCAACGGCCAGGGATCGAACGTCCAGCCGCGCACCCGGGAGCGAGTGGCCGCCTTCTTCGACGGCCTGGACCTCATCGATCCCGGCCTGACGCTGGTGGAGGACTGGCGACCCGACACCGACTCCGCGGTACCGGTGCTGTCGGGTGGCGAGGCACCGGCGATCCCGGTGCCGGTGTACGTAGGCGTCGCCCGCAAACCGTGACCCGATGTGGAACGGCCGCTGTCCGGGCGGGGTGATCCTGGAACGGGGTGGAACGCCTCAGTGATTGCGGGGCGCCCCCGGCGGTTCGGAATGCCGCGGGGTGTCACCGCGTCAACCGTTCCCCCTGACGAGGAGTCCACCTTGCCCGGACAGTCCCGTACCAGACCCGCACCACGGCACGCGATGACCCGGATCCGGGCCGTCGGCCTGGCCTCGGCCGTCCTCACGCTTCTCGCCGCGGGGACGGCGGCCGCCGTCCAGCCGACCGCGAGCCCTTCCGCGGTGGTGGACATCACCGGGAACGACCAGGTATCGCAGTTCGTGCAGGCGATCGGCACCGCGAACACCACAGTCCGGATCGCCGGCACGGTCGAACTCGACCTCAGCGGACTCTCGGACGTCTTCGTCGCCCCCGGCGTGAGCATCGTCGGGGAACGCGACGCGTCGAGTCCCTTGGGGCCGCGGCTGTTCACGACATCGTTCCCGAGCCGACTGCTCGACATCGGCCGGGACGCCTCGACTCCGAGTGACGACGTACGCATCGCCGGCATCCGGCTCGACGGTGGCCAGGGCACCGGCTACGCCGACGGCGACTCGCCGACGACGACCGGGATCATGTCGTACTCCAGCACCGACGTCGAGATCGACCACAACGAGATCTACGGCTGGCGCGGCTCGGGGGTCGAGGTCCGCGACGACCTCGGCCGGATCAGCAACGACGCCAACCCCAACTCCTCGACGGTCCGCATCCACGACGACTATTTCCACCACAACCAGCGCCTCAGCGGCAACGGTTACGGCGTGGAGGTCAGCAACGGCGCCTACGCCCTGATCGACCAGAACGTCTTCGACTACAACCGCCACGACATCGCGGGTGACGGCCGCGAGGGAACCGGGTACCTCGCCTACCGCAACCTGGTCCTGCCGCACGGCGGCGTCAACGCCGTCACCCTGGGCATCGAGTCCCACACCCACATCTTCGACATGCACGGCCGCGACACCTGCTACGACTTCACCTACTACTGCGGCCCGGCCGGCGAGTCGATGGACATCGCCTACAACACGTTCCTCTACACCAACGGAACCGACTTCAAGCTGCGCGGGACGCCCTCGGCGAGCGCGGTGGTGCAGCACAACGTGTTCGCGACGTCGACCCAGTTCAACTCGCTGCCGGGCGGGCTGCCGATCATCGACAACGCGGCGATGGTGCAGACGGTCGACCTGGACCACCCGGACATCGTCGCGTCCGACAACCAGTTCGGTCTGAACACCATGGACAGCGACCCGACCGTGCTGTGCGACTTCGACGGTGACGGCACGGCGGACCGGTTCCTGGCCACGGGAGCGACATGGTGGTACAACTCCAGCCTTGAAGGGGGCCGGTGGAACTATCTGCTGACCTCCACGATCCGGGAGTCCGGCGTCGCCCTGGGTGACGTGAACGGCGACGGACACTGCGACGCGACGGCTGGCAGCACCATCGCCTACGGCACGTCGCCCCTCGCCCCGACCGCGCCGAGCGGCGTGCGCTGACGCTCCACCGTTCCCGAGAAGGAGACGTTCCGTGAACGACGAGCCGCGTGGGTCCGGTCGCGCCCTGGCCGACGGCCAACGCTGCCAGGTGTGGATCGCCGATGTGGCCTGCGGAACGGTCGAGTTGTGCCACGAGACCGACGCTCTCCTGCTGGAGGCGCCGAACTGGACGCGCGACGGCGGAGCGCTCGTACTGAACGGGGACGGGCACCTGTGGCGGCTGGACCCGGGCTCCGGCGCACTCGGCCGGATTCCGCTCGACGGGCTGCCGCCGCTGAACAACGACCACGTCCTGCATCCGGACGGCACGACGATCCTGATGTCGGCGGAGGACGGCCACATCCACCGGGCGCCGCTGGCGGGCGGCCCCGGTGTCCGGCTCACCGACGACCGGGCAACCCGGCAGTACCTGCACGGCATCAGCCCCGACGGAACGCTGCTCGCCTTCATCGAGACCGTGCGCGACGACCCGGCGGTGCCCGGCGCGGTGGTGATCGCCCCGGCGCGTGGCGGCGGAGCCGTCCGGCGGCTGGAGACCGGGCCGGGGCACAGCGACGGCGCGGAGTTCACCCCGGACGGTGAGTGGATCTGGCTGAACACCGAGGCGTTCACCGACGCGCCCGGCCACGCCCAACTCGCCCGTATCCGGCCGGACGGCACGGGGTGGGCGCGGCTGCGCGTCTCGGACGACGTGGACTGGTTCCCGCACGCCTCCCCCGACGGACGGCTCGCGAGTTTCCTCAGCTTCCCGCCGGGAACGCTCGGCCATCCCGAGGACCTCGACGTCCGGATCCGGGCGGTGGCCACGAGCGACTGGGACACCCTGCTGATCGACATCGCGCTGCTCGGCGGGCAGGGCAGTCTCAACGTCAACAGCTGGGCCCCGGACGGCAACCAGTTCGCCTTCGTCGCCTACCCGACGCGCGAGCGCGGGACGCCACTCGTCTCGCGCTTCGCACCGCGCTGACCGGCCTTCGTGATGGCGCGGTAGGTGTCGGCGAGCCGGCACAGGTACTCGGTGTCACTGCCGAGGTCATGGCCGCCCGCGGTGGTGGTCCCGGCCGAACGCCGTGGCAGGTCCTTTTCGCGGGCGCGCAGGGCGGCCACGATCCCGGCGGCTTCTCGCTGCTCGTCGTCGAACTCACCGGAGCCGGGGCTGTCGGCGGGGAGGTAGGGGCGTATCGCCAGCAGGCCGTCGCGGATCTCGATCACTCGCCGGTACAGCTGCATCCGGGTGGGGAAGAGCGTGTTGCCACGCAGCAGGCCCGGTGGTTCCAGCGCGATGGCGGGTTCAGCCCGGTAGAGGGCGGACCACAGCGGACCGAGCCGCCGGTAGCGCCGGTAGCGTCCCATCCACTCGGCGATCGCCGGCACCGCGACCCCGGCGAGCACGCACAGGTGGGCCGTCGTCGGCAGCGCCTTGCTCAGCACGAAGCCCTTGCCCCACGAGAAGTCGATCGGGGCCCGGGCGGAGATCGCGACAACGGTCTTACTGGTCATGTAGCAGGCCGCCGCACCGATTCCGGCGACGACCAGGCCGAGGCCGAGGCGGAGTGTCCGGTCCGGGGCTTTGAGCGCGTCCCGCAGGCAGAGCCGTCCGATGACGGTGAACTCGGGCAGCAGCGCCACGGCATAGGCGATGCAGTACTCCATGACCCATGGCGACTGCGGGTACAGGTTCGGGGTGAGAGCGAACAGGAGGCTCATCACAGCACCCGCTGAGATCACCCACACCGTGTGCCTGCGGGCGCGTGCGTCGTACCGGTGCAGCCGCAGCATGATCTGGGCGCCCGCCCAGACGGCGCCGAGCATGGCGAGGTGGCCGATGAGCCGTTCGACGTTGTGCAGGCCCGTGGCGCGGGTGAAGTCGATGACCGCGGGTGTGAGCGCCGTCTGTGAGATGGCGAGGCCGAGCACGCAGAGCCGTACGAGCCGACGGCCGGGCACCGGCCCCGGCCGCAGCCACCACCACATCCCCCAGGCGAGCAGGACCGGAACGTAGCCGCGCAGCAGTTCACCCACGGTCGCGACCGTTCTCCAGAGCGGACCGGAGGCGGCCCGCGACGGAGTCGTCGTGATCCGCCGGGCGGATGTGCTGGCCGAGCAGTGACGCCAGGAACTCCGCCTCCTGCTCCTCGACGCTGGAGTAGCCGGTGCGGCCCAGCACCCGGCGGATCATGTTCGGGTCCAGGTCGGGCAGGAGCAGCCGCGCCTGCTCGGCCGGGCTGAGCGCGGCGGGGTAGTGGTCGCACAGCATGTGACCGATCTCGTGCAGCACGATGTGGTCCTGGTGCGGCGCGCTCGTGTGCTGCTCGTACGCGATCAGGTCCGCGGTGTCGGTGGCGATCCACAACCCGCAGACGTCGAACAGGTCGGGCAGGGGCAGTTGGCGGATCGGCCGTCCGCGCCGCGTGCTCAGCTCGGCGCACAGCGTCGCGATGTCGAACGAGTCCGGCAGGCGCAGGTCGCGGAGCAGCGCGGTGCAACGGCGCCGTAGCTTCCGCCGGCTGATCCGGATCATTGGTCCGCGGTATCCGTGGTGTCAGGCAGTCCTTCGAGTTCGCGGACCCGTTCGACGAGGTCGCTGATCGTCTCAAGGCTCTTCGTCGACAACCCCCGTGCGCGCAGGGCGATCTGCAGCACCGGCGCGTCGCGCAGCGCGCTGAGCAGTGCGAGTTCGGCGTTGATGCGCTCGGCTTCCGTGTCATCGAAGAAGTACGCCGCGGGTACGCCGAAGAACGTGGCGAGGGCTTCCAGGTGACGTTTGGTCGGGTTGTCGCGAAGGCCCTTGCGCAGTTGCCACAGGTAGGTCGACGAGATGGTGGGACCGCCCTGGGCCTTGATCGCTTCGGCGACCTCGTCGAACGTGTACTCGTCGCTGTCGGCCGGACGCACCACGCTGAACAGGTGGTCAAGCTTCGCCGCCAGCGCGCCTTTGACGATGCCGTCTGCCATGTCCGCATCCTACTCGGTCAACTGATGTGAATAAGAGTCACCCGACTTCATCCATCTCAGTTGACGGGGTCGATCGTGCCGGTTACGGTCCTGTCGTCCCGGCGAAGCTGCCCGGGTGGCATCCGGGGGCTGATCCAGGCACCCGGTCGCCGATGCGCCGGTCATGGGGCAAACGGGGAGATTCGCGGCACCATCCTGAGCGGATTCAGCCCCATGCCGGCGTCTTACCGCTTTCCTCACGAGACAACGAAGGCGATAGCAAAGGAGAAATACCGTGCGACTTGGAAGAATGCTTGCTGTCGGCGTGTCAGCCGGCGCGCTGTCGCTGGTCGGCCTGGTGCCGGCGAGCGCATCGGCAGCGCCGATGAGTGGCGGATCCGCGGTCACGCAGCCCCAGGGTGATGTCTCCCCGCAGGACACGGCGCCGGACTGCGTGACGTTCCACGTGTACACGTTCCCGGGCTACGTCCGCATCACCAACGGCTGCGCCACCAGCCTGCGACTTCGCCCGATCATCTCGTTCGGCCCCGACGGCACGTGCGAGCAGATCGCCGCCGGCAGCCACCACGACTGGTGGCTCCCGATCCTCCGGATCGACCACATCGAAAGCTGCTAGTTGCCGCAATCGCCTGGGGGGGCCGCGGGGCGGTCACGGCGTCGCATCGGGCACGATCGGCTCGTGGACACCTATCTGGAGACCGAGCGCCTGGCCTTGCGCCGCTTCACTGCTGATGACGCCGACCTGCTGATCGAACTCGACAGCGACCCGGCGGTGATGCGCTACCTGACCGGCGGCGATCCGACGGCGCCTGAGCTCGTTCGTGAGCGCTATCTGCCGAACATCCTCGCCGGCTACGAGAAGTGGGGCGGCGACCTCGGGCTGTTCGCCGCGCACGAGAGGGACGGCGGCGCGTTCATCGGCTGGTTCATCCTGCGTCCCGAGCCGGAGGGGCCGTTGGACGAGGTCGAACTCGGCTACCGGCTGCGGCAGGCGGCTTGGGGCCGGGGTTATGCCACCGAGGGCTCCCGGGCCCTGCTGGGCAAGGCGTTCACGCAGCTCGGCGTGCGCATGGTCTGGGCCGAGACGATGTCCGTGAACCACGGTTCGCGCAACATCATGGAGAAACTCGAAATGACGCTCACGGAGACCATCCCCACTCCCCCCGACATGGAGATGATCGAGGGCTCCGAGCATGGCGACGTACGGTACGAGATTGCCAAGGAGCAGTGGGAGCGGCAGCAGCGGCGGCCCACGGAATAACACGGCGCGGACCTCGCCGTCCTCCGCCGGCCACCCGAACTCGACTCCCCCACCGCCGTTCGCCCGCCGGCGCGGGCGCGGTCTCGGGCGAGGGTGCTCTGGGCGTGACGGCGCATCACGTCTTCGGGCTTTCGCTTCGCGCGACCGGTCGTACGGGGATACTGAAGCATGCGCCCGGACGAGTGGTACCTCACCGAAGACGTCGAGGACTTTCTCGCGCGAGCCGGCGGCTTCCTGCACTCGCGCCCCGGACTGCACACCATGCCGCTGACGGCGACCGATAAGTTCCGCAGACTCGGGACCGCCGCGTACGGCGGCCGGGTGCCGGTCTTCGGCCGGCTGGAGCGTGGGGGCGAGGTCGTCGCCACCTTCTACCGCATCCCACCCGGCGGCCTGTGCGTCACCCCTCTCACTCCCGCGGAGGCCGACGGCCTCGCCGCCCACCTGGTCGCCCTCGGGCAGTCCCTTCCCTTCGTCAGCGCGGACCACGACACCGCCACCGCGTTCGCCGAGGCATGGCAGCGGCACACCGGGGCGACGCCGACGCTCCGCGTCCGGCTCCACCTGTACCGCCTCGGCACGCTCACCCCACCGGAGCCGGTCCCCGCGGGCCGCAGCCGCCTCGTGGGCGAGCCGGACCACGAGCACCTCATGCGCTGGTGCCGCGAGTTCGCCGCGGACGTCGGGGAGGCCGTCACCATCGACGCCGGCACCTGGGCCGGCACACGCTTCGCCGAGAAGCGCTACACCTTCTGGGAGACTCCGGACGGCACGCCCGTCTCCATGGCGGGCGTGAACCCGATAATCGGCGGCCAGGCCCGGGTGGACCCCGTCTACACCCCGGCCGACCTACGCGGCCGCGGCTACGCGGGCGCCGTGACGGTCGAGGTGAGCCGCGCCGCGCTGGCCGCGGGTGCCACGGACGTCGTCCTGTTCACCAACGCGGCCAACCCCACCAGCAACGCCCTCTACCAACGCCTCGGGTACCGTCCACTCACCGACTGGGCCGCGTACTACTTCGCGTATGCCGAGAACATCTGACGCACCTTCAGGTGACGTCCCGTAGGGGCGACGCACCGCGCGGCCGGCCCCTTTCGCGCGCCGCCGCGCGGGACGTGGCGGGTGGTGCGAGATTGCCGATCGGTGCCGGGTGTGACACGTTGGAATTGAGCTCGGAAAAAGGGCTTCCGGACGAGGGGCGCCGTACCCGGTATGCGACAAGACGGCCCGCGGGAGACTGTCATGTCGTGGTTCGTTCTCGCTGTCTCGGGTGTTCTGGAAGCCGTCTGGGCCACCGCTCTGGGCAAATCCGAGGGATTTAGCCGGCTCACCCCTTCCCTGCTCTTCGCCGTGGCCCTGATCGGGAGCATGGGGGGGCTGGCCTATGCGATGAGGGACCTGCCCGTCGGTATTTCGTACACCGTGTGGGTGGGAATCGGCGCGGTACTCACCGTCCTTTACGCGATGCTCACCGGGGAGGAATCGGTGAGTGCCCTCAAGGTGCTGTTCCTGGCTTTGATCGTCGGAAGCGTGATCGGGCTCAAGGCCACCGACTGAGCCCGTCCGGCGGTCACGGTCGGAGGGCGGCGAGGGCTGCGGCGAGGAGGCGGGTTCCGGTGTCGTTGAAGTGCAGGCCGTCCGCCGGGTCGTAGCACCCCTCGCGTAGCCGGGTGGACGTGGCGGGGTCGCGGGTGGCCAGGTCGAAGTCGACATATTGATCGAGGTCGCCGGTGGTGCGGATGTACGCGTTGACGTCCCGGCGGACGGCTTCCGCGGCCGGGGTGTGGTGCCGGTAGTCGCCGAAGGCGGGGATGGTGGCGGCGATGATCCGCAGGCCACGTGCGTGCGCCTGCGCCGCGATACGCCGGATGCCGTCCTCCAGAGTGGTCGCGCCGGCGTGGTCGAGGGCGATGTCGTTGATGCCCTCGTAGAGGATGAGGGCGCGGACGTTCGGCTGGGCGAAGACATCGCGGTCGAGCCGGTTCACCGCCGCGACGCCGGAACGGTCGTCGCGGTCGAGGAGCAGACGGTTGCCGGAGATGCCGGCGTTGAGGATCACCGGAGCACCGGTCCCCCGGCGGAGGAGGATGTCCGCGTAGTCATCGGGCCACCGATGATCGGCGTCCTTGGCCGTGTGGCCGCCGTCCGTCTGGGAGTCGCCGAGGGCGACGACCGTGCCCGGATCGTTGGTGGTGGCCATGTCGACACCGCTGAGGCAGGTCCAGAACGAGAAGGTGCCAGGGAACGAGCCGGCACCACGGTCGGCTGTGTGATCGCCTCCCCCTCGGCTAGTGGCGTACGAGGTGGTGAGCGCGTAGGAATGGACGGGCGCCGTGGTGACCTGTCCGGGAAGGTAGACGCTGACCAGGACGTTCCGCCCCTCGGGGACCTGAAGGGAGACGGGATCGCTGGAGGTCTCGCCGCCGGCGGGGAGGATCACCTGCCGACCGCCCAGGAACGTGACGGGGGCGGGGACGGCCCGCGCGGTTCCCCTCGTCGCCTGGACGGCCACGGTCACCCGGCCGAGACGCACCGGCGCCGGGGAGAAGGTGTTGGCGAAACGGAGCCGCAGCATCGTCCCGCCGAGGTGCGGATGGACCACCATGCGCAGTGTCTGGTCCCGCCAGCCGGGCAGTTGGGGGGCGGTGGGGGCGGAGCCGAAGGACGTGGCCCAACTGCCCGTCCAGAACCGCCCGTCCGGTGCCCTCGCGGCTTCGCGCACCCGGACGTCGAAGACGTGGAGGGCGGGCGCCGGGGCAGCTCCGCCGGCCACGGCTGACGGCAGGGTGACGGCGGCCACCCTCTTCGACTCGGAGATCGGCACGGTGACCGCACGGAGACTCGCGGTGAAGGCACGCCGGCCGTGCGGGTGGGGCAGTGTGACAGCGGAGGTGGTGGTGTCCGGGGAGGCCCAGTCATCGACGGTCAGCGAGTATCCGGACGTCGTTCCATCGGTGTAGCGGACCGTTCCCCTGCCGCCCGCCGGGCCGTGGGTGGCGGCGGCAAGAAAGCCCAGGGCGTTCCCCTTCCCCGACACCGACAGGGTCTGACCGGCGGCGACGACGTTGTCCGGCTGTCCGGGCGACACCGCGGGCCAGACGTAGGCGGTCCCGTTCACCGTCACCGGCGCGCCAGGGCTCCACCCCGCGTTGTCGAGGTCCGTCGCGGACAGGCTGTTGCCCGAACCGTCGAAGTCCGCGGCGCCCGGATCGTCGTCCCGGCTGACGGCTCTGTTGTCGAAGAGAGCCCCGATGGGCGACGGCCTGGTGCGCGGGAGGTGACTGACCAACGCACTGTGCGTCCGCCTGACCACCGTGGTGTGTCCGCACCCGATCGTGGAGGCGAGTATTGCTGTGAACACAGCCCACGCCACGAGAACCGGGGCGGCTCTCACGCCTGAGATACCGGCACGTCTACCGCGTCGCATCGACTTCCCCCGTTCTTTCGCGAAACGCACGGTCGAGGCGCGTGAGTACGGTGACCCGTCATCGGCGGCCACCGCCCTCCGGAAGCCCGGCCGGCAACAGATCTTTTCCCGTCACCGACCGCACCCTCGTCAAACGCCACGTTCAGCCTCGCGCCGGCCGCCGGGCGAACTCGACCTGATTCGGCCTGGACCGAAGAACGACATTCCGGCCCCTGGCCGAAACTCGAACATGCGTCGGGAACCGACCGTCCAGGTCTCACTCGCCTACGACACGACCGAAGGCCACCCGGTCGCCGACCACTCCAACCTCGGCGGGGCCCGACGGCGCGGCGGTCGTCGACCCGCGGCTGCGGGTCGTGGACGCCTCGGTCGTCCCGGGCATGATCACCGGTAACATCCACGCCACGGTCGCGGCCATCGCCGAGCGCGCCGCCGAATTCGTAGCGGAGGACCATGCCTGACCGCCGGGGTGGGGAAGCCGCCGTGCCCGCGGGACTCGATCCGGGCGACGCCGCCTGCCTGCTCTTCGACTGGGACGGCACCTTGGTGGACAGTCAGTACGCCAACTTCCGGGCCATGGCGGACGCCCTGGCCGAGGACGCGGTGGTGCTGCGGAAGGAGTGGTTCGACGCGCGGACCGGCCTGTCCTCGGCCGAGATGATCGAAACCCTCGTCGCCACGGAGGGCGCGCGGCTGTCACGGCCCGTCCAGGAGGTCGTCCGGGCGCGCGACGCGCTGTTCCTGCGGTCGGCCCACACCGTACGCCCGCACCCCGCCGTGCTGTCCGTGGTACGGGCCGCCCGGTACCGGCTGCCCATGGCGGTGGCCTCCGGCGGCGCACGCCACGTCATCGAGGCGACCTTGCGCCATCAGCCCTTCCACGACGCCTTCGACGTCCTGGTCACCCGTGAGGACGTGGCCCGTGGCAAGCCGGCGCCGGACATCTTCCTCACCGCGGCGCGGGCTCTGGGGGCGGACCTGGCGGGATGCCTGGTCTATGAGGACAGCGACGAGGGCATCGAGGCGGCGCACGCCGCCGGGATGCGGGTCATCGACGTGCGGCCCTTCACCGTCAGCCGGTAGGCGCCGGCCAGAAGAACTCCTCCACCCTGTCGTGGAGGCGCAGTCGTTCGCTGTCGATTCCCGACCGCCCATATACGTCGAGGAAATGCTGCGCGTGCGGCTCGCCGTATTGCGGATTCATATGGCTTCGCAGGCTGCGCAGAATGTCCGCGACGTCGGAATGGAAATCCGCCACTCCCATGCGCCCGACATCGACGAATCCCGTTCCGCCGTGGGATGACACCAGGACGTTGGGCAGGCAGAAATCACCGTGGCTCACGACGAGTTCGCCAGGATCGGTGGCGGAAATGGCCTTCCGGAGATCGTCCAGTGCGTCGGCTGCAATGGCGTCGCTCTTTCCGGCCAGTCGCCAGGAGTGGTCGACGAGCCCTTCGCGTGTGCGTTTCTCGGCGGTGGCGAGCGCCGAGGGCAAAGAGCGGTCGAAGGGGCACGACCGGGCATCCAGCGCGTGCAGCGCGCGCAGCGCTTCCGCGATCGCCGTCACCACAGCGAACCGCCCGTCCGGGGGGAACTCGTCGGAGGCGGGGATCCCCTCCAGCGGGCGGGTGGCCAGCCAGGTACCGTCCTTCGTACTCAGACTCAGCACCTGCGGAACACGTATGCCCTGGTCCGCGAGCCAGGTCAGGCGCTCGGCCTCGCCCCGCAGTTCCTCCTCCAGATGCGGGGAGGCGGGGGTCGCCGACTTGACGAAGGCGAGCACTCTCTCTTGCGCGTCGACGATCTTGACGACCCGGGCTCCCGAGAGTCCTCCGTTGACGACCTCCTCGCGCACTTCGCCATTCGGCGAAATTCCCAGTGCTTTCGGAAGATTCAGCACGTGATGACTCCCCAACAGGTGCATATTGACGCTTCTCCAGTCGCCGGGCGCGGGCGACGTCGCCTTGCAGGGACTTGTGCGGGATCTCCGGAACGAACCGCGGGGACTCCCGCACGTTCGGCGTGGCCACGCCGACTCGGCGACCCCGCCAGGATGCGGAAACCGCGTGGCCGCTCGGGTCACGGCGCCGATACCGTCCGGTGTCACGACCCGCCGCACCCGCGGCCGGTGTTCAGGAGGTGGTGGGGATGACCGGCCAGCAAGTGACGACGACCCTGTGGCGGCCCACCGGCCCCAAGGAACTGGACCTGGTCCGCGAGCTCGACTGGCGTGCCTGGCCGCCCCGGCTGCCCGAGCAGCCGATCTTCTACCCCGTCCTCAACGAGGACTACGCGATCAGGATCGCGCGGGACTGGAACGTGAAGCACGACGGCGCCGGCTTCGTCACTCGTTTCAAGGTCGAGTCGGAGTTCCTGAGCCGCTATCCCGTCCAGCAGGCCGGCGGGCGGACGATCCTCGAGCTCTGGGTTCCCGCCGAGGAGCTGGACGACTTCAATGCCCACATCGTCGGCGAGATCCAGGTGGTTCACGAGTTCCACTGAGGCTCGAAGACCCGCCGACGGTCCTGCTGCCCGGTGCGGTCATCCCGCTGTGCCGGTCGGACCGTCGGCCTCCCGAAGTTCACGCGGACATGGCCTGGCTACCGCCGTCGGCGTCCTCCGCGTCCTGCGCGCAGGACGCGGCCAGGTCGTCCATCGACAGGTCCAGCGCGCGGGCCAGGGCCGCCACGGTGAAGAAGGCCGGCGTCGGGGCCCGGCCGGTCTCGATCTTGCGCAGCGTCTCCGCTGACACCCCGGCCGCCGCTGCCACCTCCACCATGCTGCGGTCACCGCGGGCCTCGCGGAGCAGGGCCCCGAACCGCTCCCCTCGTCGACGCTCTTGCGGGCTCAAAGGAACTCTCACCATACCCGTGATACTAATACCGGTATAAGTATTGGGTAGCGTCGCATGGCAGGGAGTCACGACACATGGTGGAGATCAAGACCGACACGGCCCTGGAGAGGATGCGAGAAGCCGGACGCATCGTGGCCCACGCCCTCGCGGCCGCCCGCCGAGCGGCAGCCGTGGGGGTCCGCCTGCGCGAGCTCGACGAAGCCGCCCGCGCCGTCCTGGCCGAAGCCGGGGCGCGCTCCCCGTTCCTGGGCTACCAGCCGTCCTTCGCCCCCACCCCCTTCCCCGCGGTGATCTGCGCCTCCGTCAACGACGCCGTCGTGCACGGCATCCCCGACGACTACCGCCTGCGCGACGGCGACCTGGTCAGCATCGACGCCGGAGCCGAACTGGACGGTTGGACCGGCGACGCCGCGATCAGCTTCACCGTCGGCACCCCCCGTCCCGCCGACCTGGAACTCATCGCCGCCACCCAGCGGGCCCTGGACGCCGGCATCGCCGCCGCGACCGTCGGCCACCGCATCGGAGACATCTCGCACGCCATCCACGCCGTCGCCCGCACCGCCGAATGCGGCATGCCGGCCGACTTCGGCGGCCACGGCATCGGCCGCCGGATGCACGAAGACCCCCACCTCCCCAACCGCGGACGACCCGGCCGCGGCTTCCCGCTGCGGCACGGCCTCACCCTCGCCATCGAGCCGATGCTCATGGCCGGGGGACGCGACGACTACCGCACCGACCCCGACGGATGGACGCTGCGCACGATCGACGGCAGCCGCGCCGCCCACATCGAACACACCATCGCCATCACCCAGGACGGCCCCCGCATCCTCACCCTGCCCTGACCTCGCGCCGGGTTCAGGTCAGTTCGGGGATCCCGGGCTCTGCGGCTCGTAAGGCCAGACGTCGTCGGGGAAGACCCGGGCGAACCAGTGGGGCTGGACGTCCCGTAGCCGCAGCGTGTGCCAGCGGCGGGGGTCGGCAGGTTCCGGGACCGCGACCTCGACGTCCGGGCCGTAGGCGAAGAGCCGTTCCTGACAGATGCCGCACGGGGCCAGGATCCAGTACCCCCGGTCCTGGTCGGCGGCGGTCACGCACACCGACGCCACCACACGCCGTCCCAGCTTGAAGGCCTCGCAGATGGCCCCTACTTCGTGGCATAGGGCGACAGCGCTGTTCGGCGCGTCGGGGGCGGTACTCGTGAGGATCGCGCCGTCGTCGAGTCGCAGCGCGGCGGCTCCCGACCAGTCCTGCCCGGCGAAGCGGGTGCGTGCCAGCTCGATCGCGGCGTCCACGAGTTCCTGATCAACGGCCATGGGGGAACGGTACAACCCGAGCCCTGGTCAGCCGGTTCAGACGGCTTCCAGGACGAAGAAGATGAAGCAGGGGCTGACGGTGAGGAGGCGGAACTCCTCGGGGAACAGGTCGCGGGCGGCCGGTACGGCCAGGGGCTCGTCGATGACGGAGATGCGGAAGCGGGCAGCGGTGAAGGCTTCGGTCATCGCGTGCAGGGGCCGGTTCCAGAAGCTCATGGTGACCGGCCGGCCGCCCATGGTCCACTCCTCGGTCCAGTTGTACGTCTCCTGGTACTTCGTCTTGCGCCCGGCCAGCCGCTGGCGGGCGTGGACGGCGAACGGGTGGTCCACGGACGCGATTAGCCGCCCGCCGGGCTTCAGCACCCGCCGCAACTCGCCGAGCGTCGGCCCCCAGTCCTCCATGTAGTGCAGCACCAGCGACGCGGTGATGTCGTCGAACACCCCGTCCGCGAAAGGCAGTTCATCCCGCAGGTCCACCTGCCGCAGATCCGCCCCGTCGCCGAGTCTCTTCCGCGCCAACTCCAGCATCCCGGCGCTGGCGTCGATGCCCGTCACGTCGGCTCCCCGCTCGCGCAGTTCCGCGAACAGCGGCCCCGAACCGCAGCCGGCGTCCAGGATCCGCCGCCCCGCCACGTCCCCGGCGAGCGCCAGGACCGCCGGCCGCTCGTAGTACGCGTTCACGATCCCGGCGGCGTTCTGCGCCGAGTACCTCTCGGCGAGGTCGTCGTAGTCGTTCACCCGGGCCGCGGGCTCGACGTGCTGGACGTGCTGTGCGGGTTCAGCGGGTTCAGTGGTCATACCCGTCATGCTGCGTCACCGGCACGGGCGGTCCCGGCCGATCGGCGTACGCGTTACGAAACTCGGACAGTCGGCCCCGCGGCACCTTTCCGGACCCGGGCCGCCGGCAGACCCACGTGTCAAGGCACGTCCCGGCGGATTCGGCGTCTCCTGGGTGGGAAGGAGAGTTCGACCGGGGCCACGGCAGGGGACGTGGGCGGTCGAGGGGGCAGCGGAATGGTGGAGGGCGGCAAATCCCGGCGGGAGTGGCGTCTGCGCAGGCGGGAGTCGGGCTTCGTCGGCCGGGGCACCGAGATCAACGCGTTCCGGGCCATCTTCACGCTGGGCACCCATGACGAGGACTACCAGTGCCTCTTCCACGTCTTCGGCCAGGCCGGTGTCGGCAAGACCTGGCTGGTGCGGCGCTGGGAGAGCGTGGCGCGAGGCCATGACGCCGTCACCGCCTACCTCGATGACGACGTCCACGGAACCATCGAGGCGATGGAGACCGTCAGCGGCCAGTTGGGCCGTCAGGGCGAGCCGTTGAAGAACTTCGACAAACTGCTGGCCGCCTACCGCCAGTTACGCCATGAGGTGGAGAACGCCCTGCTGCTGGAGCTGGCCGGCGGCACGGAGGGCAGCCGCGCCGGGTCGCCCGCGGCGTCCGCGCCCTCGCTGCCCAGCACGGTGGCCGCGCGGGTGGGGCTGGTCGGGCTGGGCATGGTCCCGGGTCTCGGTGCCCTGGCCGGGGCCATCGATCCGCAGCAACTGGCGCAGGGCGGTGACAGGTTGCGTGCCGCGGTGAGCGCGAAGCTGCGCAGCCACGACGACGCCCGGCTGGTGATGGAACCCGTGCGGGCGCTGACGCCGGTGTTCCTGCGGGACCTCGCCGTGGTCGCCCGGCACCGCCCGTGGGTGGTGCTGTTCTTCGACACCTACGAGCGCACCCGGGCGGTCCTCGACAAGTGGCTGCGCGACCTCGTCCTGGACGACGACTACGGCGAACTGCCCATGAACGTCGTCGTGGTGCTGGCCGGTCAGGGGCCGCTCGACGCCGACTGGTCGGGCAACCAGGTGGTGGAGATGCCGCTGGAGGTCTTCACCGAGGAGGAGGCCCGCCATCTGTTGGTCGGTCGGGGCATCACCGACGATCACCTGGTCGAGGAGATCCTGAACGTCTCGCGTTGCCTTCCGGTGCTGGTCGACACGCTGGCCCGCAGCCATCCGCACTCACCGGACGGGGTGGAGGACCTGTCGGACACGGCGGTGGAACGTTTCCTGAAGTGGGAGACCGATCCCGGCCGCCGGGCCGCCGCCCTCGCCTGCGCGCTCCCGCTGCACATCAATGAGGACATCTACCACGCCGCCGTGCCCGCCCCGGTGCCAGGTGGGTACCGCTGGCTGGTCAATCTGCCGTTCGTCACCCGGCAGGGCGACCGCCGCCGCTACCACGACGTGGTCCGCGCTCAGATGCTGCGCAGCCAACGGACGGATTCACCCACCCGGTGGCGGGAGGAGCACTCGCGGCTCGCCGACGCCTTCGGCCGGTGGCGGGCCGCACTGGAGACCACGCTGCCGGCGGAGGCCCGCTGGGGCGACGCCGCCTGGCTCGATCTCCAGCTCAGTGAGACGTACCACCGGCTGTGCGCTCAGCCGCAGTTGAGCCTGCCGGCCGGTCTGCACGCCGCGGTCCAGGCGTGCGACCAGGATCTGGCCATGGCCCGCCGCTGGGCACAGATGCTGTCCTGGGCCGGTCAGGACGCCGGCTCGACCGCGCTCTCCAGGCTCGGCGCCCAACTGCAGGAGAGCACCGACGGCGCCGAGGACACCGTGCCGGCGCTGACCCTGCTGCTGGCCAACACGGCGGCCGGCGACGCCACTCGGGCCCTCGCGCTCGCCGTCCGCGGCCGGGAGCACCGCACCCGCGGCCGCTACGAGGACTCACTCGCCGACTACTCGGCCGCCGTGGTGCTGGCCCCCACTCTCAGCCGGGCGTTCGCCGGGCGCGCCTCGACGTACGCGATGCAGGAGGCGTTCGACGCCGCGCTGGCCGACTTCAACCGGGCCATCGACCTCAACCCGCTGCACGCCAGGGCCATCGCCAACCGCGGCTACGTCTACCGGATGACCGGGCGCTACACCGAGGCGCTGGCCGAATACGATCACGCGCTGGCGCTCAACCCGCACTACCCGTGGGCGGTCACCGGACGCGGTCAGGTCTTCCGGCTGCTGAACCGGTACCGCGAGGCGCTCGCCGACTACAACCGGGTGCTGGAGACCACCCCGAACTACACGTGGGCCATCGCCAGCCGTGGCCAGACGCTGCGGTTCCTCGGACGGTACGACCAGGCGCTGATCGAGCAGAGCCGGGCGATCGAACTCGCCCCGGAGTACGCCGGCGCGCTCGCGGACCGCGGCGAGGTCTACCGCAGGATGGGCCGGCACGAGGCCGCGCTCGCCGACTTCGACCAGGCCGTGAACCTGAGCCCGCAGTACGCCTGGGCGATCGCCCACCGCGGGGTCGCCCATCTCCGGCTGGGTCACTACGAAGCGGCGCTCGCCGACTTCGACCGGGCGCTGGACATCGATCCGAAGTACACCGCGGCGCTGGCCTGCCGTGCCCGCGCCTACCACCGCACCGGCCGCCATGAGCAGGCCCGGACCGACCTGGAACAGGCCCTGCGGCTCGACCCGGGATCCGGGCTGGCGCGCCACGAGTACGCGGTGCTCGTCACCCTTGACGGCGAGGACCGCGCGCCGGACGAGTGGCACGAGGTGCTGCGGTCCGCGGTGGCCACCGAAGCCGATGGGGAGGGCGCCCCGGCGATGGACGCCCGCTGGCACCTGATGGCAGCCTGCTGCGCCCTCGGCGACTGGGCGGGCGCCGACCACCACCTGGACCTGTTCGCCGCCGCGGCCCCGAACCCGTACCAGATCCAGGAAGCCGCCCACGACCTGACCGACCTCGCCCGCACCATCGCCCTCCCCTCGCCGCCGACCGAGCGGATCCTGCGGCGGCTGCGGCGGCTCGGCGGGCGGCCGATCACCCCGGCGTCCGGAATCTGACGATTGATCAGAGCTACGCGCGTCGGCCGGTGTTACCGGAGAGGGAGGGGCGGGTGCGGCGCGCCGGGTTCGCGGTTCAGGTGTCGGCGGCTTGGGCAAGATCTCGCTGCTCTGGCAGTTGCACGACACCACAGGGAATTCGGGGCGCTGATGCTCGACGCCCACGGACAGTCGAGGCAGGCATACATCGATGAGTCGTCACACACTGAAGGCCTGTGCGACCGCCTTCACCATGGCGCTGGCCCTCGCGGCCGCCCTCTCGCCCACCGCGGCCCACGCCGCCACGGGGAACCACTACTACATCGAGCTCGGCGGGACGGGGAGCGCCGCACCCGCACCGCAATGCACCGGCAGCTACCAGTACGCCAACCAGAACCTGAACGGCGGCATCCCCGTCCCCGTCTGCTACCCGGCCAGCATGGGCCCGTGGCAGGCGGGTGACGGCAGCGGCCCTGACCTGTCGGCGCCGAGTTACGACTCCAGCGTGAGTCAAGGGTATGACAACCTGCTCAGCACGGTCGTGAACACCCACCACGCCGATCCCGGCGCGCGCTACACGATCGTCGGGTACTCCCAGGGCGCGCAAGCCGCCGACGAGGTTCTCCAGACGATCGCCGCGGGCGGGACCGACATCCCCAAGTCGCAGGTCGACGGCATGCTCTACTCCGACCCCGAGCAGCCGGGGAGCGGCTTTTGGCACCTGGTGCCCACGGGCTGGAGCGCTCTGGGGTTCACCGCGCCCGGCACGGGCCCGGCGGACTTCTCGGGTATCCCCGTCGAGCGCTTCTGCATCCACACCGACGGCATCTGCGACGCCACAACGCTCGACTCGTTCCCCGGCGTCTTCGAAGAGCACGGGCTCTACTGGCAGCCCGGCAACATCATGACCCAGACCATCGCCCACGACGGCGGCAACGGGATCGTCTGGTACCCGGCGGGTACCTGACCGGCCACGCCGGACCCGGGCTCAGCCGGGCAGGTCCGTCGCCCCGCCCACGCGGGCCACTCACCGGGTTCCGTGCGGGCGGGGCGACGCTCTGAAGTCGTCGGCGTCCATCAGGAGGTCGACTTCACGGTCAGGTCGCCGTTGGTCGTCGACAGATCCAGGTGGTACTTGCCGGACGGGTCGTTCGTGAACGCCATCTTCTTGTGGCCGTGGGAGTTGTCCGCCGAGATCCGGTAACCGGCCGGCGGCGCGGTGACCGTGAGGCTGCCGCCGGTCGTGTGGGCCTTGATGTTCTGCGGGGTGGCCGACTGGATGGTCACGCCGCCGTTCGACGTCTGCGTGTCGATGTCTCCGCCCTTGACGTCCCTGACGTCGACGTCGGCGTTGGTCGTGCGCAGCTTCACCGGGCCGGTCGCGCTGTGCACCGCGATCTCGGCGTTGGTCGTGTGCACGTCGACCGCACCGACGTCGGTCAGGGTGAGGCTGCCGTTGGACGTGCCTCCCGTCACCGGAAGTCCGGCCGGCACTTCGAGGGTGTAGTCGATGCCGCAGTTGGTGCCGCAGCCGGAGAGCACCAGGACGCCGTTCTCGACGCTGAACGACGCGTCACTCGGCTTGTCACCGTGGTAGGTGACCTTGCGGTGCACGGAGATCGTGGAGGTGCCCGCCGAAGCGTCCACCTTCACCGCGCCGTCCCTGTCGTCGAGCCGGATCGAGGTGACTTTCTGCGGCACCTTGGCGTCGTCCTCGAAGGCCTTGGCCATGGTCACCTGGCTGACGGCCGAGCACGCGGAGAGCCCGCCGGCGGTGAGAGCGGCCAAGACCGCTGCCGCAAGGACGCGTGTCTGTCGGCTTCGCATGAAAGTCCTCCCGTGTGGGGCGAGTCGGATCGGTGATCGCTAAGTGACCCTACGCAGCCACGGTCCGGCCCACGATGGGGAAAACCCCCGAATGGCAGGGCGGGCTGTCCTCCACCCCGGCCACGACCGCCGACGCCTCCCCCTGGCCGAAAGGCAGCCTTGCGCGGCGCGCTGGGCACCGGCGAGCCTGGTGTCGACCGGCGGGATCAAAGGGCTGCGGATGACCAGCGGAAAGGGCCACAATCACTATGCCTCAAATCCACATCAGCGGCGTTTGGCAGAACGCCAAAGGCCCGTCTGACCTTTCGTCATTCCGCGGCCTGGGAACCAGCAGGATCACCTGGGGTGAGCCCGCGGAAAGCGAGACGAGTTCTTACGAATTCGATGGCGGCGTCAACAACGTGGACGTCGACGGTACCGCGTGGGCGCTGGGCACGTTCATTCACCACAACTACCCCATCATCACCCCGTTCGAGCGGTTCACGGTCGATCTGCAGATCACGGCGAGTGTCGCGAACGGCCCGTCGCGCGACCTCGTCATCACCTTCGAGCACTATGAATCGCCCAATCGCGGCCCCGAGGCCGCCCAGGCGGATGTGGTCTCGGTGCACGCTCTGAGCGCCGAGGACAAGTGGCGGGCCGTGCGTTTCGTGAAGATCGACGGAGTCGAATCCGACATGATCTTCGAGGGTTTCTACTCGCACGATCTCCAGGTACTCAACCAGAAGTACACCAGCCCGGAGGGCAAGAGCAACACGGCGGATCTGCACGTCAGGTTGGTCCGCTACAACGGCCCGAAATAGCCACACCGCGCAAGTAACCGGCTTTTTTTCGCGGATGCCAGGAGGGGGCCACGGATGACAGAATCGATCAGGCAGGTGACCGTCACATTCCAGACGAGCACGCAGGAGGCCGGCTTCGAAATCATCTACCGGACGGCCGAGACCCTGCCGGACAGCCGCATATTCCTCGGCCTGGCCGGCCGTGAGTTCCGGTGCTCGACAGGTCAGGGAAGAAAGCTGCCGGCGGGCTCGATCGAGACTTTCGTCTTCGGAAGCGGTTCCAACGTCGAATCCGGCGCGGCCAACAACCCGACGTATCGCACGATGGCGGACGTCCGTGCCTACCCCGTCTACATCCGCTTCGAACCCGTGCCCAACGCGAGCGACTCCCAAGAGGACGACTGGTGCCTGGAGCATGTGCGGCTCAGCGTCGAGGGCAGCGAGGGCAGCCGGGTCGACCTCGTCGGGTTGGAGGGATCGGAGCGGCTCTTCCTGGGGAGCGACGGCGGGCATTTCCTCTACCTCCAGCCCGGCGCCACCACCCAGAGCTGGTAGAGGACGGACCTCGGCCAAGCGCCGCGAGGGGCTGACGCGTTCAGCCCGAGGTGGCCGAACGGTCGAGGAAGCGCCGCAGCCCGCTCCGCACGCCCTCCGTGGGCACCGTGGCCGCGAAGCACGCCGCCTCGACCGCGAGTCCCTCGTCGATCGGCAGGTTGATGCCGCGGGTGACCGCGCGCAGGCAGGCCGCCACGGCCGTCGGGGCGTGCCGGACGATCCGGGCCGCCAAGTCCCCTGCGGCGCCGAGGAGTTCGTCAGCCGGCACGACGGCGTTGACGAGGCCCGTCTCGGCGGCCCGGGTGGCCGGGACCGGGTCGCCGGTCAGGATCATCTCCAGGGCGCGCTTGCGGCCGACGTGGCGCGGCAGCCGCTGCGAGCCGCCGAAGGGCGGGGGAAAGCCCAGGGAGATCTCGGGCTTGGCGAACGTCGCGTGCTCGGCGGCGATCGCGAGCGGAGCGGCCTCGGTGATCTCGCAACCGGCGCCGTACGCGAGGCCGTTGACCGCGACGATCACCGGCTTGGGGAACTCCTCGATCCGCCGGGTCAGCGCGTGGCCCCGGCGGACGAACTCGCGCAGGGCACGCTCGGGCCCACCGGCGATGCTGGCCGCGAGGGACGGGATGTCCGCGCCCGCGCTGAACGCCGTACGCCCGGCGCCGGTCAGGATGACGGCCCGGACGCAGTCATCCGCGTCGACGCGGTCCAGTTCGGCGAGCAGCGCGTCGATCGTCGGATAGTCGAGGGCGTTGAGCTTGCGTTCTCTGTCGATGGTGATCGTGACGACGTGGTCGTCCCGCTCGATGTCGATGGTCATGCCGGGTACTCCGTTTCGCCTGGGTGCGGAGGCACCGAGGCTAGGAGTCATGTCCCAGGACAATCCATCTATTGTCCTGGATACATACCGCCCCCGACACGCCGGATGCAGGTGCCGCATGCGACCGCCCTCCTACAAAGCCGTGGTCGACGAACTCGCCGCGGCCATCCGCTCCGGCGCGATCCCGGCGGGCGACCGGCTGCCGACGCACCGCGCCCTGGCCCGCGAGCGGCGGATCGCGCTGGCCACAGCCACCCGGGTCTACGCCGAACTCGCCGCCATGGGCCTGGTCGTGGGAGAGCCGGGCCGAGGGACGTTCGTGCGGGTGCGATCCGGCTACGACGGGCTGGAGCCGTCGCGTGCGCTGCCGGTGCCGCGGGTGGCGGACCTGTCGTTCAACCAGCCGCTGGCCCCGGGGCAGGCCGGCCTTCTGCGACAGGCCCTGCGCGCGCTGGCGGCGACGGGCGACGTCGAGGCGCTGCTGCGCCAGCATCCGCCGGGCGGGCACCGGCACCACCGGGCGATCGTGGCCACCTACCTGCTGGACCGTCGGATCGACACGACGCCGCGGAACGTCCTGCTGACGGGTGGGGCCCAGCAGGCACTCGATTGCGTACTGCGCGCGCTCACCCGGCCAGGCGACGTCCTGGCCGTCGACGCGCTCAGCTACCCGGGCATCAAGCTGCTCGCCTCGGCGCACGGCCTCGACCTGGCGCCGATCCCCGTCACGGCCACCGGCCCCGACCTCGACGCGTTCGACCGGCTGTGTCGTGCGCGGCCGGTCCGCGCGGTCTACACGATGCCCACCGTGCACAACCCGCTCGGCTGGGTGCTGGACCCGGAGCGGCGCGACCGCCTCGTCGCCCTCGCCCGTTCACACGACTGCCTGATCGTCGAGGACGGCACCCACGCGTTCCTCGAAGCGTCACCGCCTCCCGCGCTCCAGACCCTCGCGCCCGAACGCACCTGCTATGTCGCCGGCCTGTCGAAGAACGTGGCCCCCGGTCTGCGGTTCGGCTTCGCCGTACTGCCCGGCCGCCATGTGGACCGTGTCACCACGAGCCTTCGCGCGGCGGCCTGGGGAACCCCGGGCCTGATCACCGCGCTCGCCACCGGGTGGCTCTCCGACGGCACGGTGGCGCGCCTGGAGAAGGACCGCCGCAAGGACGCCGCCGCCCGCCAGGACATCGCCCGCGCCGCGCTCGCCGGCCTGGACGTCACCGCGCACCCGACCTCGTACGTGGTGTGGCTCGGCCTGGAACCCCACCAGCGTCCCGATCACGTCGCGGCGCTCCTCGCGGAGGAAGGGATCCTGGTGTCCACCGCGGACGCCTTCGCCACCGGACCCCACCGTCCCCACGCGCTCCGGCTGGCACTGGCTTGCCCGGACCTCGGCGAACTCGGGCCCGCGCTGCACCGCCTGAGAGACGCGATCGAGGCGATCCCGCCGTGAACGATCGCGGACACGAGTACCATCCGTGGCCCTGCACCCCCCACCCGTACGACAGGAGCAGGGCTGATGACCCGTTATGTGGTGGCCGCCACCGAAGCTGACGGCCGACGGCTCGGCGAGGACACCGTCTCCGTGGCGCCGACCCCCGCCGAGGCCGCCGAGTTCGGCGACCGACACCAGGCCGACTACGTCTCGGTCCGGCATGACGACGACATCACCCTCTACGGGCGGGATGCCGCCGGCAGGTGGTCGGTCCTCATCACCGATGCCCCCGCTCCTGTCGTCGTGGAGGTACGCCGGGAGCACGACGCCCGGAACCGGCCGGGCACGACCGGGGATCACGGCCGGCGGTCCGGCCCGATACCCGAAGGCGACTACGTGTTGACCGCCATCGACGTCGACGGCGAGCCGTTCGGGCAGAGTGTGACCTCCACGGCGCCCACGCCCGCCGAGGCAGCCGAGTTCGGGGCGCTCCACGAGGCCGACTACGTGATCGCCGGCCGTGAGGACGGTGACACGGTCACTCTCTACGGGCGGGACGCCGGCGACTCCTGGTGGGTGGTCTCCGCCGACCTCGACCCCGCGATCGCCGAGGAGGTGTGTCTCTGGTTCGATCTCACACAGCATTACCACGGCTCGGCGTCCGCCGACATCGACCCCGGCAGACCGGCCGACCGCCCCCTCGCCCATGTCCCCGCGCCCGACGAGGGCCGGCATCTGGACGAGACGCGGGCGATCTCGATGGTCGTGCGGCGGATCCGCTCCCGCGGGCTGGACTACCCGACGCAGGGGCTGGTGGCGGATCGTTTCGCGGCGGGCTGGAGCGTGTACGCGCCGGTGGACGTCGACGAGAGCGACCCGATGGCGTTCCTGGACATGCCGGTGGCCCGGTCGGTGTTCCTGGTGAGCGACCTCGGGCGCGTCAAGGAGATCTCCAGCTCGATCCCCCCGCAGCAGGCGTGTGATCTGTTCGCGGCGGAGGAGGCGTTCGTCCGCAGACTGCCCGCCGAGGAGCAGTTCATGGCCGACCTCAGGGACGAGGTGATGCGAGGCGACGCCGGTCCGGACGGCCCCGGGGGCATCAGCGATTTCACCATCGTCGCTCCGCCCGGGGACGCGATCGCGGCCAGGGCGTCCGGGTTGCTCGACCCGATCGCGCAGCAGTTGGCCCCGCTCGGCCCGCCGGGATGGGAACGCTTCACCGCGGTCTTCTCCTTCACGCTCTCCGCCGAGATCGCCCGGCTCCACTTCTGGTCCGCCGGCCGGCACAGTCAGGTGCCGGTTCCCGAGCAGATAGCCATACTGGTCCGTCGGCAACGGCACCTCGCCGCGCGGATGCCGGCCGGGCCGTGGTGCCGGCTGCTGCTGACCGTCACCCACAGCGCCGGAACGAGCGCTCAGATCACCACCGAGTACGACTACGGCGACGAGCCGCTGCCCGACGAACACCTGCTGTCCCCCGAGCACTACCGCGACGACCTGGCCGTCTACCCGCGCTCCCCGATACCGGGCTGGCTCGCCGCGTACACCCGGGAGAACGACCCCGGCTCCTCCGAACGGCCGAGCGCTCCGGCACCCGAACGCGACGAGGGGCCGCGGCCTCCCGCGCCCCGGCAGCCCGTCCCGGCGCCACCGTCCGCCGGCCCACAGCCCCAGCAGCGCACCGATATCCCGGCGCGTATCACGAAGATCGGAAACGACGAGGGGCTCGGTGCCCTGTGGGGGGTCTATCCGGGCAACGTGCCGCCCGGCTCCCGGCTGTGGGGGCTGGGACTGGGCGCCGGTGTGTGCGCCGTGCTCGGACTCGTCATGCTCGCCACCCATGACGCCCTCGGCGTCGTCCTGCTGGTGATAGCCGCCGTCCTCGCGCTGTTTCTCCCATCCGCCCTCAGAGCGAGCAGTCAGAACCCGGGCAAAGCCGCGGCGACCTTCGAATTCGGCCTGGTGGCCATCGACCAGGAGAACGCCCGCGTCTTCCGCTGGCCCACCACCGCCGTCCGGCAGCGGATCGTGGAGCACAAGCGCAACGGCGTCCACGAGCGGACGACCCACCACTACCACCTGACCGGGCCCGACGGGCAGGAGCTCTCGCTCGGCGACGACCTGGTCGACCCGGAGAAGTGGGGCCGCGAGATCCAGGAGGGCGTCACCCGCGCCCGGCTCCCCGTCGCACTGCGCACCGTGGCGGGAGGCGGCACGGTGGACTTCGGCCCCATCGCGGTCGACGCCCAGGGCGTGACCGCGAAAGCCCGGTCGGTACCGTGGTCGGACATCGAGCAGATCAAGGTCGTCCAAGGCCACGTCTCACTCCGCGTGGCGGGCAAATGGCTGCCCCTCATCCACACGGAGGTCAGCCGGATCCCGAACTTCTTCGTCTTCTTCTCCCTGGCCGAGCATCTGCGGGTCCAGGCGCACGGCGGCTGACATCGGTCACCGAGCGTTCACCACCAGCTTCACTACGGTATTCCCCCACCATACAGCCGCGCCACAGGGCTCCTTCCCGCCCCCAAGTGGCTTGTGGCGTAGGGCTGTTGGGGGTGCTTGTCCCGAGTCGTGCGGGAGCTCCTGGTAGTGTCCGCCGAGGTTTCACGACGCGATGGAGATGGTTCATGAAGCTGCTCCCGCTGTTCCTGCGGCGGCCGATCGAGGCGGTGTACGAGCGCCGGCTGGCTACCACCCTGGCCGGTCTGCCGCGCCCGCAGCACGTCGGGATCATGCTCGACGGCAACCGGCGCTGGGCCCGGCAGGCGGGGCATTCGGACGTGCGGGAGGGATACCGGGCGGGTGGGGCCAAGACCACCGAGTTCCTGGGCTGGTGCACCGCGGCGGGCATCGAGCACGTGACCCTCTTCATGCTCTCCGACGACAACCTCGGGCGCCCGGCGGAAGAGCTCGGCCCGCTGATCGAGATCATCGAGGCGACCGTTCGGGACATCACGGCCGAAGAGCGTCCCTGGGAGGTCCAGGTGATCGGCTCGCTCGACAAACTGCCCGGCTCCAGCGCCCGGGTGCTCAAGGAGGCAGCCGGCGCGACCGCCGGGCGCGGCGGGCTCAAGGTGGACGTCGCGGTCGGCTACGGCGGCCGACGGGAGATCGTCGACGCGGTCAAGAGCGCCTTCGAGGCGCACATAGCGGACGGTGGCGACCCCGCGGAGCTGGTCGAGCGCTTCGACGTCGAGGACATCTCCCGGCACCTGTACTCACCGGCCGCCGCCCACACCGACTTCATCATCCGCACCTCCGGCGAGCAACGGCTGTCCGGCTTCCTGCTCTGGCAGTCCGCGTACGCGGAGATGTACTGGGTGGACTGCTACTGGCCGGCCTTCCGCCACCTGGACTTCCTGCGCGCACTGCGCTCGTACGCGAGTCGCGAACGACGCTTCGGCAAATAACGGCTTTCAGCGCCGGGCACCACCCGGTCAGCCGCCCCGGCGGGCGTTGAGCCGGGCGGCCTGGCGCGTCAGGTGGTCGCGTTCGGCGAGGTCGGTCGCCTTCCGGGCCGCCTCGGCGTACAGCCGTGCCGCCCTCGCCAGGTCGCCGTCGCGCTCGTGGAGGTACGCGGCCACGGCGGTGTGGCGGGGCAGTGTGTCGTCCAGCGCCGCGAGCGCGGCGAGGCCGGCGCGTGGTCCGTCCGCCTCACCGACGGCCACCGCGCGGTTGAGCCGGACGACCGGGCTGTCGGTGAGGCGCGCGAGCTCGTCGTACCACTCGACGATCTGCACCCAGTCGGTCTCCTCGGCGGTGGGCGCGTCGGCGTGCAGTGCCGCGATGGCGGCCTGGGCCTGGAACTCGCCCAGCCGGTCGCGGGCGAGGGCCGCCTGAAGGATCGCTATGCCCTCGGCGATCGACCCGGTGTCCCACCGGCCGCGGTCCTGCTCGGCAAGCGGCACCAGGCTCCCGTCGGACGCGGTCCTGGCGGGGCGCCGGGCGTGGTGGAGCAGCATGAGGGCGAGCAGCCCCGCCACCTCGGGGTGGTCGATCGCGGCCGCGAGCTGCCGGGTGAGCCGGATGGCCTCGGCGACGAGGTCGACATCGCCGGAGTAGCCCTCGTTGAAGACCAGGTAGAGGACGCGCAGCACGGTGGCGACGTCGCCGGGCCGGTCGAGCCGCGCACCGGAGACGGTGCGCTTGGCCCGGCTGATGCGCTGCGCCATGGTCGCCTCGGGCACCAGGTAGGCCTGGGCGATCTGCCGGGTGGTGAGCCCGCCGACGGCACGCAGCGTGAGCGCGACCGCGGACGACGGCGTCAGCGACGGGTGGGCGCACAGGAAGTACAGCTGGAGTGTGTCGTCCACCGCGGGCGTGGGGCCGGGCACCGGCTCCTCGTCGAGAAGGTCCTCGCGTCGGCGGCGGGCGGTGTCCGCCCGGGTCGCGTCGAGGAACCGGCGCCAGGCCACGGTGACCAGCCAGCCCTTCGGGTCCCGCGGCTGGTCGGCCGGCCAGACGCGGACCGCCTCGACCAGCGCGTCCTGAACGGCGTCCTCGGCCGCCGCGAAGTCGGCTCCGCGGCGGACGAGGATCCCGAGCACGCTCGGCGTGAGGCTGCGCAGCAGTACCTCGTTCACTTCCAGGCACACTCGGTGACGGTGGGCGGCTCGGTCAGGAACGGGCGCAGCTCCAGCCACTCGTGGATGGGCCTGCCGCCCGCTCCGGGGGCTGCCGACAGCTCCCCGGCCAGCTCGACGGCGCGCTCGTAGCTGTCGACGTCGATCACCATCCAGCCGGCGATGAGGTCCTTGGTCTCGGCGAAGGGGCCGTCGGTGACCGGCGGGCGGCCCTCGCCGTCATACCGGACGAAGGTCCCCTCGGGGGCGAGCGCCTTACCGTCGACGAACTCGCCGGTCCCCTCCAGCCGGGCCGCGAAGTCGTTCATGTACTTCATGTGGGCCGAGATCTCCTCCGGCGTCCACCGGTCCATGGGCACGTCGTTGACTGCGGCCGGGGCGCCCCGGTAGTGCTTGAGCAGCAGGTACTTGGCCATCGTGGTTCTCCTCGGTGCTGTTGCGACCCATTGTGGCCGCCTTCACCACTGGGACGGAGCAGGCCGCGGGTTCTCGACATCGCCGTCAGATGTTTTTTCGGCTTTCTTGGTCGCAGCCGCACCAGTCGCCGTCGCAAGGCCGGCCGACCTCGCTGCGCCGGGAACTCCGCGGGGGTCGAACGCGCCGTCAGCATGTGCTTCCCGCCGACCGCCTGGCAAGTGCTCACCCCCGCGAAGCCATGGATCGCCGGATCGGTCGTGGTGCATGATGAGGAGGCCGTCATGCCGGAAGCGAGGTGCCGCGTCGCCATGAAGCGCAGCAGCAGGGTCCTGATGGCCGGCCTCGCCTCCGTCGGCGGCGCCATCGCCGCCGCGGGCTTCCAGCAGACCCACCGGCTCCGCCAGGGGGAACGCCTTGGGGTCACGCTCTACGGCAAACCCCACTACCGCGGCGCCCACGAGACGTTGGCCTTCGACCCGAACGGCAGCAACATCCGTCCGCTCAGCGCGACGCGACTGACCCGGGTCGGCTCCATCAGGGTCCAGCGATTCGTCAACACCTTCCGGCCCGCGCTCGACGCCCCGGAAATGCTGTGGTCGTCCGTCGCCGACCGTACGAGCTCGGAGCATCCCACCCTGCTCCGCCTCATAGCGGTCCACCGGTTCCTCGACCCCGAATCATGGCAGGTCGTGCGGGAACCCTCGGGAGACAAGCAGTCATGGGTACGTCTGTGGGCCGAGCGGCCCACCCACCCGCTGCCGCAACGCGATGAATCCGCGGCCCCCGACGAACAACCGTGGTTCGACGTCCTGGTGGACACCCCGGATCTCGGGCCGTGGCGCAACCGCGCCCGCTACCTCGAACTCGGAATCCGCAACCCCCACCCCCCGCGTTCGCGATGAGCTCGCCCCCGCCGACACCGAAATTCGTCGGCTGAACAGGTCAGTGGCTGAGCGCGTTCACCCCGACGATCAGCAGGCCGATCAGCACGGCGGCGCCGCCGACGCGGCAGGCTGACGCCCAGCGGCGACCCGCCACGCGGGCGGCCCACAGGCCCCACCCGAACAGCGCCGCGGTGTTGATGACCGAGGCGACGTCGATCGCCCCCTCCTCGCTCCACCATCCGGCGGCGGCACCCAGCAGGGCCACCACGGTCGGTGCGACAGCGGCGATGAGAGGCCACTCGGACAGCACCGACCTGACGGTGTGGGCGGTGACCTTCCTGCCATGGGCCGTCAAGTGGGCGACGGCATGGGCGTAGCCGTGGGCCGCGGCCGCGGCTACGCCGGCGACCAGGACCCACAACGCGTCGTAGCCCGGATTGGGTGGGCCGCTGTCGTTGTCGAGGGCGGACGCCAGGGAACTGGCGAGCACCGTCCCGTACACGCCGCCGAACAGCAGGCGCTGCAACGGCTCCCGCCGGGGGTCGGTGGTCGTCTCATCGCGCGGGCTGTCCGGCACAGTGCCGCCTCTCCTGCGGAACGCTCGATTCCGCACGATGTAACCGCACTCCGCGCCCATCTCCCCGCATCCCGCCCGTCGGCCGGGTCGCGGTGCGCCGGACACCCCCGATCAGTCGCCGGAGCCACCCTGCGTACGTCGGGCGTAGGCGCGGGCGGCGCGCGCCCGGTCACCGCAACGGGTGGAACACCAATGGCGGCGACCGTGGCGGAGCAGGTAGCGGGTACAGGGCGTGGAGCCGCAGGCGGTGAGGCGTTCGGCGTCGGGGCCGGTGAGCAGGTCGGCGGCGTCCGCGGCGAGTGCCGCGAGGGCGTGGTCGAGGATCTGGGTGGTGGGGTGCGGGGCCGCGCGGTACGGACCGGTCCGCTCGTCCCACTCCAGCAGGGCGGCTGTGGGTGTCCTGGTCAGCGCGTCGTTGACGGCGGACAACGCCGCGGGCGGGGCGGGCCGCCCGCAGACCCGGGCGGCGAACAGGGCCCTGATCTGTTCACGCAGCGAGCGCAGCCGCGTCGCGCACATCTCCCGCAGGTCGACGTCCCGCGGGGCGAGGCCGCGTTCCGCGAGCCATCGGTCGGCCTCGGCCGGGGAGCCAAGCAGGTCGATGAACTGACCGCCGGGCAGCGCGACGGCGCTGTTGACGAAGTCGAGGGCGGGGTACCGCTCCGCACCCGATGCGGGCGCCACCACGGACTCGGCTGTCACGCTCGTCTCCATGCCCCTCATGGTACGGGTTGCCTTCATCCGTGAGAAACGACTAGCGTGCGCCTCACGGATAAACCCATGTCCATCCGTGAGGAGTTCGTCATGGCCCCGGCCGGTACCACCAGCAGCCACTTCCCCATCCGCGTCCTCGGCGGTCCGACCGCCTTCTTCGAGTACGGCGGCGTCCGGTTCCTCACCGACCCGACCTTCGACGCTCCGCGCGTCTACCAGCCGCCGGGGCCCGGTCGGCCGACCCTGACCAAGACGGCACCCCCTGCCGCGGCACCCGGCGACCTCGGCCGCATCGACGTGGTACTCCTCTCCCACGACGAACACCGCGACAACCTCGACGACTCCGGCCGGGCACTGCTCGCCGACGTCCCGGTCGTCCTCACCACCCCCGGCGGCGGGAAGCGCCTGGGCGGCCACGTCCAAGGGCTGACCGACTGGACGCCAGTCGAACTGGACCGGCCCGGCGGCGGCACCGTCACGGTCACCGCCGTGCCCGCCATCCACGGCCCCGGACCACGCGAACAGGTCGAGCCGTTCACCGGCGAGGTCGTCGGCTTCGTCCTGACCGGGGAGGACCTGCCCACGGTCTACATCAGCGGCGACAACGCCTCGCTGGACGCGGTGCGGCAGATCGCCGACCGGTTCGGCCCGGTGGAGACCGCCGTCCTGTTCGCCGGAGCCCCGCGCTTCCCCGCCCTGTTCGACGGGGAACCCATCGTCCTCGACAGCGCGCGGGCCGCCGAGGCAGCGTCGATCCTCGGCGCCCGACGCGTCGTCCCCGTCCATTACGACTCCTGGGCCCACTTCACCGAAGGCCGCCGGCACCTGGTCGACGCCTTCACCGCCGCCGGACTGCTGGAGCGGCTGGATCTGGGCACCCGCGGCTGAGTCCCCGCCCGGGGCCGGGAGCGCCCAGTTGTTCGGCCGTCATCCGCCCAGGTGGTTCCGGCGCAGTTCGCCGGGGGCGACCCCGTAGGACCGCTTGAACGCCCGGCCGAAGACGGCGTCGTCCTTGAAGCCCCAGCGGGCGCGGATCCGGCCGATGTTCATGTCGGCGAGCGCCGGATCGGTCAGGTCGGCGCGGCAGCGCTCCAGCCGCCTCTCCCTGATGTACCGGCAGGCGGTCCACTGCTCCCGGTGGAACGCGTGGTGCACGTAGCGGACCGACACGTGGTGCGCGGCGGCGAGCTTCCGCGGGGACAGGTCCGGGTCGGCCAGATGCTCGCCGATGTACGCGGTCAGCGTCTCCAGGAGTGCGGCCTCCCCGGACTGCTGCGGGGCCCTCTCGGGCGGGGCGGCCAAGCCGGAGATGAAGGCCACGGCGAGGTCGGCCGCCGCCGACCCGAGTCGTTCGAGGGGCGCCGACCGCAGCGCGGCCGCCTGGTCCGCGACGCCTTCCATGAAATGGGCCAGGAGCGCACCGGGGCCCGTCGTGGAGGGCACCGGGCGGGCGACGAGACGGCGCAGCGTGTGTTGCGGAATGGGCAGGGCGGGCTGCGGAAGGCTCAGCACCGTGGCTCGCGCGGGCAGGTTCCCACTCGCCGTCACGGCCATCGTTCCGGAGGGTGCCAGCAGCGCGAGGTCCCCCGCCTCCAGCCGAGTGCCGGCGTGCCCTTGTTCGACCATCAGTGGCCCGCCCGAGACCAGCATCAGCGGCCAGGTCCCCGGGGCGATCCGTCCAGGGCGGCGATCGACGGCGTCCGACGGCCGGCAGCGCAGTACCGAGATCCGCACCCCGGCCCCCAGGGTGACGTCCGGCTCCGGTGGTGCTTCGTGTGGTTCCGCTTTCGTGTCCATCTTTCCCAACCCCCGTGTGTGTCCGCGCACCTGCGAACGTGGACGGCAGCACTTTGCGCTCCGTATGTCGTTCATACCGCCGGCGGGGTTGTCCGGCGTCGAAGCCGTCCCAGCGGACAACAGACGCGGACAACGCCCGCCGACGAACGACGGACACGGGGTTGCGGAGGCACTGCCCTCCGGGGGGGAACGCCGGGCCGCTACTGCTCTAGTTGGTGCGCACCGGGCGGCAGGAGACAGGGCGAGTAGACGCTCACCACGACCCGGTTCGACGGACCCTCGCCGACACTGATCGACGTCAGTCCCACGAGCCAGTCGTTCTTCCGCGCGTCGATCTCGAATCCGGATCCGTGGTTGGACGCCTCCACATGACCGACGATGCGGTAGTTCCGGCCCGTCAGGTACGCGCGCATCCGCTTATCGGCGGGCTCTTGCAGGTCAGGCGGCACGTCGAGGTTCGCGTAGTACAGCAACTGGTACCGGGCGTCCGTCGGTTTCTCCCCGTCGGCTCCCACGCACGGGGTGTACTGCGTCGATGGCGGCTTGGCGTCGACCTTCACGGCTGCCGACGCGGCCAGACCGGCCGTGACGTCCTGCGACTGCCTCAGGGCCTCGGCCTTGCTCTCCCTTGGCAGCGGCGCGTTCTTCCCGTCGGCCGCCCCGCACCCGGCCAGGAAGACCTGTGCCAGCGCCACGGCCGCCAGAGCGACGGCCGATCCGCGAAGCCGTCGCGGCAGTGCTCTCCTGGGAGGACTCACCGGGCCGGCGTCGGCTCTTGGTCCGGGGTCCATACGTAGTGGAACTCCAGCGTGCGCACCGCGTCATGGGCTCGGGTCAGCGCCTCGTCCGGGGTGCTCGCGGTGACCAGGACCGCGGCAGAGCGGTCGGAGCTCTGGCGTACCGGGGTCTGCCGGGAGCCGGGGTGCCGGAGCAGGTCCACACGGGCCACGTGCGCGAGCGCGCGCACCCGTTCGACGTTGCGGACCTCCGACAGCACGTTCTCCGGCGGACCGTCCGGGTTCGCGTACCAGACGACCGCGGTGCGTTCGGCCGCCACGTGCTCGGGCAGGGCGGCGGTCACGTCCTCGCCGATGCTCTGCCGCGCCACCAGGTCGTACATGTCCACCCCGGTGGCCAGCTCCACGAGGTCCATGATGGAGTCGCCGCCGATGCGGTTGTGGGTCTCGATGATCCGCGGGCCGTCGGCGGTCAGCATGACCTCGGTGTGCGACGGGCAGTCGTGGAACTCGAAGGCGTCCAGGACCCGTTCGACGTAGGAGACGATGGCCTCGTGGTCCGCCGTGTCGAGCGGGGCGGGGACCAGGTGGCCGCGTTCGACGAAGGTGCGGGCGTCGCTGAACTTCTTGGTGATCGCGACCACGTGGTGCCGGCCGCCCGTCGAAAGGGCCTCGACGCTGAACTCCTCGCCGGTCAGGAACTCCTCGACCAGGACCCGGCGCTCCAGGGTCTCCTCGCCGACCCGCGCGAGCGCGGCCTCGATGTCCGCGGGCGAGTCGATCCGGGCGACGCCGGTGCTGGCCTCGCCGTCCACCGGCTTGACGATGCAGGGCAGCCCGAGCTCCGCGATCGCCGCCAGCACCTCCTCGCGGCCCCGGGCGAGCCGGTGGCGGCAGCTGGGTATGCCGTGCTTGTCGAGGGTCTCGCGCATCCTGGACTTGTCCAGCACCCGTTCGAACAGGTCCACGTCCACCACGGTCGGGATGCCGAGTCCGGTGCTGATCGCGCCGACGACCGGATAGGTGTGCTCGTTGTACGCCACCACCGCGTCGAACGGTTCGGCGCGGTGCAACACCCCGGCCAGCTCCACCCACAGCCGCGGGTCGGCGTCGTCGTCCAGCACCACCACATGCTGGTAGGGCCCGGCGTGATCGCCCGGCCGCGCCTTGCCGCGGGGTATGAAGAGCACCATCTCGTGCCCGCGGTCGCTCAGCCGCTCGTGGCACATCCGGTTGGTTCCGACCACCAGTACTCGCAACGCACTTCCCTCAGTTCGCCGTCCCGGCCAGTTCCTGACCGGTCGTCTCTCGTGTGGTGGACCGCAGCCGGTAGGTCAGGCCGGCCGACAGCAGGCCCAGGATCGCGGCGCACAGCCAGAAGACCCCGGGGTGGTCGGCGCCGGCCAGCCAGCGGTAGACCGCGACGCCCAGTCCGCCGCCGACGCCCTCGCCCAGCGCGTTGGCGATGGAGAAGACGCCGTAGCCGATGGCCCGGCTCTGCTGCCCCAGCAGCCGCAGCAGCAGGACGTCCATGGTCGGCACGAACAGCATCTCGGCCAGGGTGAAGACCACGACGCCCAGGACCGCGCCCGGATAGCCGGGGACCACCCAGATGACCGCGAAGGCGAGGGCGAATATCGCGTACGCGGCGACCGCGGTGGTCTCCTGGCGGCCTCCGCTCCACTTCTCCGCGAGCCGGGTGACGCCCAGTTGGGAGACCACGATGAGCAGGGCGTTGAGCGTGTAGAGGAAGCCCAGCCGGCCCGGTGCGTGCAAGGTGTCGGAGACGTGCAGCGCCAGTGCGTTGAACAGTTGGCCGTAGCACAGCCAGCCGAGCAGGTTGACCAGCATGAACGCCCGCATGCCCGGCAGTCGCAGCACGGTCAGGTAGCTGCGCAGTGACGAGCCGGCCGTCCGGGTGTGGCGCTCGGGCCGCGTCCGGGAGTAGTTGAGGTAGGTGGTGACGCCGGCGACGCAGTAGACGACCGACACCCCGGTCAGCACCAGGCCGTGCTGGTGCCGGCCGACGAAGAAGAGCGCCACCGGTGCCGCCACCGCCGAGGCGACGTTCACCGCGATGTTGACCATCGAGAACAGCCGCGCTCGGCTGGCCATCCCGTCGCTGGCGTCCGCGGCGAGTTGCTTGCTGGCCAGCGCGTTGACGGACACGCCGAGGCCGGCCAGGGCCAGGGCGCACGCGGTGGGAAGCATGCCGCTGACCAGTTGCAGGCACACGAAGCCGGCCGCGGCGGTGAAGCAGCCGAGCAGCACCGCCGAGGCCGCGGAGATCCGGTCCAGCCAGCGGGCCAGCGGTACCTTGGCCGTCTTGTTGGCGATGGTGAAGACCAGGATCAGCAGGCCGGTCTGCGCACCGTTGAAGTGGGCCGCCGTCAGGGACACCGCGAGCGTGGACAGCAGACCGAACAGGCCGGTGTTGGTGAGGAAGTAGTGCAGCGTGATGTAACGCGCCGCCGGGACGGACGTCTTCACGGGCGGTCCGCGCCGACGTGGACCATGTCGCGTGCGGCCTCGGCCGCGGCCACCGCGTCCCGGGTGTCGGCGCCCTCGCACAGCACGTAGCCCTGCCGGTTCTCGGATGAACCCAGCCGGCCCAGGATCCGGCCCGGCTCCAGGGTGGATACCAGCCGCACGACGCCGGGTGCGGTACGCGCCTCGGCCACCCCGCTCACCTCGGTGACGCGCAGGTCCTCATAGCCGAAGAACCGGATGGCCGCCGCGGCGGCGGTGGGCACCCGCGGTGGGGGCGGCAGTTCGACCAGGGCGGCCAGGGTCTCGGAGATCATGTCGACCCCGCTGACCATCTCGCACATCTCCCAGATCTGGTCGCCACCCACCCGGGTCTGCGCCTCGATCAGCCGGGGGCCGGCGGCGGTGATCCGTAATTCGGAGTGCACCGGGCCGGTGCGCTGGCCGATCAGGTCGAGGAAGGTGGTGATCAGGTCCTCCACCGCGGCCTGCCGATCCGGGTCGAGCCTGGCCGGCATCTGGTGCCCGAGCTCGACGAAGCCCGGGGCCTCCGCGGTCAGCTTCTCGGTGATCATGACCACTTCGTGCTTGCCGCTGTGCGAGACGGACTCGACGCTGTACTCAGGACCGGCGAGGTACTCCTCGGCCAGCACGGGGCCGCCGGCCGCCATCCGGGTCGTCCAGGCCCACCGCTCGGCCAGTTCCTCCGCCGTGCCGACGACGTAGACCCCCTCGCTCAGCCCGCCGTCGATCGGCTTGATCACCATCGGGTGCCCGGCCAGCTCCGCCAGGAAGTCCCGGGCGGCCTCGGGGCCGGAGCAGACCCGGTGGCGGACCGGGCTCAACCCGTGCCGGTCCAGCAGCGCGCGGGCGGCGGTCTTGTCCCGGGTGGCCAGCACCGCGCTGAGGTTGTCCCCGGGGATGCCCAGGTCGAGGGCGCAGCGGGAGGCGGGCTCCAGGCCGTACTCGGTGAACGACGCGACCGCGTCGAAGGGGTCCTCCGCGTGCCAGGCGCGTACGACCGGCAGGATCTCGTCGAGTACCCGGTAGTCCCCCACGGCGTAGTGCGCCGCGCCGGCCCGCTGTGCCTCGGTGACCCGCTCGGGGATCTGGATCATCGAGTAGCGCATCCCGAGGCGCTCCACCTTGGGCAGTTCGTGCCCACGGCCCCCGACCAGCAATATGTGGGCTCTTCGCCCCATGGGTTCTGCCTTCCTCACGTGTACCTCGTGTCCGCCGGTGCGCGACCGGTCACTGCCGCAGTCTCGACAGGTCGATGTCCATCTGGTGGGCCAGGGCACGGCCGCGGGCCATCACGACGTCGAAGAGCTCGGAGTGCGTCTCCTTCAACTCGTCCGGGTTCAGCGCCAGCGCCAGCAGTTCACCGATCCGCTGGCGGACGTGCGGCCGCAGGAAGGTCTTGTCGAGGCTCTTGCGCCCCAGCCCGATCGAGTCAGTCAGCAGTTCGATCCGGTGGAACCAGTAGGCGGGAATGTACAGGACATCACCAGGCCGCAGGACGAATCGGGTGAGCTTGGTGTCCGGGGAGTCGACCAGCGCCTGGACGTCGACCTCGCCGTCCGCTCCGGCCAGCAACTGCGCGTCGGGGCCCATGATGTACCAGAGCTTCTCGCCGACGATCTGCGCGTGCATCACGTCGATCGAGTAGGAGTCCTGGTGCAGGCGGGTGACGCCACCTCGCTGGCCGAGCCAGAGTTGGTGGTTGGTGGAGGCCGCTTCGCCGTACAGGTCTCTTCTGAAGTCGTACTGGGCGATGTCCATCTCGGGCATGTCCGCGGCGAGTTCAGGAGCGTTGGTCTTGTAGTACCACTCCTGGAGGTAGATGGGGGCGGCGTTCCCCCCATCGCCGGCCTTGAGCATCGAGACGAAGTCGGCGAACGTGGTCCGCCGCGCCGCCTTGCTGTTGTAGCTGTCCACCACGACCGACACGTCGCCGCAGCGCTCGGCGAGGTTGTCGAACGTCCAGGTGCGCACCGACGGCCAGTCGGCGGCGTACCCCTCCAGGACGACGGGCCTGCCCTGTTCGCGGTACTCCTTGTCGAACGCCTCCCGGGTCAGTCCGCTGCGCCGCTCGATGTCGGGCGCCGCGTCCAGCACCTCGGCGAGGGGGCCGCTGTGGAAGGCCGCCTCGACCGCCTTGAGGCTCGCGATGTCACGTCGTTTCAGATAGTTCTGTTCGGCCGACATGAGTCCTCATCCCTTAGCGGTTGGATGGTCCGGCGGACAGCAGGCGGGCGATGGCCCGCACCGTCTCGTCCCGGCGGGCGTCCTGATCCGGCAGCCACCGGTGGACGAAGTGGTCGCAGTCGAACCGCATGACCTCCACGGACCGGGCGCGGCCCGCGTTGGCCAGGTATCCCTCGATCACTGCGGGTGCGACGACCTTGTCGTGGTCGGCCACCAGGAGGAGCAGGTCCCCCTCGAACTCCCGCAGTCCGGCGTACGCCGGTGAGTCCGGGTAGTTGCCCGGCCGGGCGAGGCTGCCGTCGAACGGCTGGTCGGCGGCGGTCCCGGGGTAGGCGGCGGGACAGAACAGCACCAGCCCGCGCGGCCGCACCTCCGGGACGATGGAGGCGGCCAGATGGGCGCCCATGCTGGTGCCGAGCAGCACCGGTGCCACGGCCTTGTCCAGATAGGCGGCGGCGCCCAGCGCTTCGACCCGCCGGCCGCGCAGCGTGCTGGTGCGCAGGGCGCCCGTGCTGTCGCCGTTGCCGGAGAAGTCGAAGGTGATCGAGCCGTGGCCCTGGGCGGCGAGCGGTTCGAGCAGGTAGCGGATGCGGTGCCGGGTGGACGTCTCGCCCAGGCCGTGCAGGGCGAGGATCTCGGGTCCCGCTCCGTCTTGGTCGAGGATCTTCGTGGCGGCCAGGCACTGACCGTTGGCGGAGAAGTCGAAGTCCTCGGTGGGTGTCGCACCGGTCCGCGATATCGCGGACCGGTCGGTTTCGGCGTGCAGTGTGCCAGCTCCCTCGGTTGTCACGTGCGGTGATTGCGGGTTCCGGCTCAGCCGGCGTCCCCGGCGGTGAACGCCGCGAAGCGCTGCCGGCGCACGTCCGGCCACTCGCCGCGCAGGATGCTGTAGTAGATGACGTCCCGGCGCCGGCCGCCGGGCATGAAGTTGAAGCTGCGCAGCACGCCCTCCTCGGCGGCTCCGATGCCCGAAAGGCCGGTGCGGGCACCCTCGTTGAGCACGTCGGTCTTGAACTCGACCCGCTCGCAGCCCAGTACGTCGAAGGCGTGGTCGAGCAGGGCGAGTTTCACGGCGCGGTTGATGCCGGTGCGCCGGGCCTTGGCGGCCAGCCACGACCAGCCGATCTCCAGGCGGCGCTCGCCCTCGGCGAGGTTGCCGTAGGCCGTGCTGCCGACGATCTCGCCGCTGTCGTTGTCGACGATCGCGAAGACGATCCGGGTGCCGTTGAGCGTCTCGCGGATCGCCGCCTCCATGAAGGCCTCAAGCTCCTGGGGAGTCTCGATCCGGGAGACGAAGTAGCGCCAGATGTCGGGGTCGTAGACGATCCGGGCGAACGCCTCGGTGTCCGAAAGCCTGACCCGGCGGAGCGTCACCCGCTCGTTGGACAGCACCAGGTCGGTCAGTTCGTGCCAGCTCATCTGTCCTCCGACTGCTCGGCGCGCGACCGGTCGGCCGCGGCCATCACCATGATCGGCACGTCGCTGTCCGTGCCGTCGTTGTACACCGCGTGCTCGCGGTACAGCTTTTCCAGATCCTCGGCGTGGCGCCGGGAGATCTCCGCGCGCTGCAACTTGAACTGCGCGTTCAGCAGGCCGTTGTCGATCGAGAACTGCTCGTCGGCCACCAGCACGCCGAAGATCCGCTGCTCGTACTTCAGTTCCGTGTTGAGTTCGGCCACCGCCTGCCTGAGGGCGGCATGGTCGACGTCCGGCGACGCGGGTGACACCAGGGCCGTCAGATACGGCCTGCCGTCACCGACCACCGCGCAGTCGTGCACCGCGGGGATCTCGCGCAGCCGCTCCTCCACCAGCGGGACCAGGATGTTGAGCGCGCTGCTGAGGGTGACGATGTCGTCGACCCGGCCGTCGATGTAGAGGAAGCCGTCCTCGTCCACATGGCCGATGTCATAGGTCTTGATCTCGCCGGTGGGCAGATGGACCTTCTCGTTCGCGCCCTGCGCGCACCAGGTGTAGCGGGTGTTGACCGGATGAGTGGTGCCGACGATCAGGACGCCGTCCTGGTCGAAGCGGATCCGCTTGTGCGGCAGGACCTTGCCGACGCTGCCGACCCGTACCGCACCGGGGTGGTTCTTGGAGACGATGCACGTCTCGTTGAGCCCGTACCCCTCGTACAGCGGGACGCCGCAGTCGTTGAAGAACTCCAGCGTCGCGCGGCCGGCCGGTGCCGAGCCGGTCCACAGGTAGCGGACGCGACCGCCGAGTTCGGCCTGGATCACCGCGCGCCGCTCGGCGAGGTCGGGCGGCGCGCCGCCGGCCTCGATCCGGGACCTCAGCTGCTCGTAGAAGCCGGGCACCCCCATGATCACGGTGGGTGAGGTGGCCCGGGCCGTCTCCAGCACGGTCATCCGGTCGGCGAGCGTGACGTCGTGCCCGTTGACCAGGGCCGAGTAGATCCAGTAGCGCTGTTGCAGGAAGCGCGCCGGCAGGAACACCAGCAGGTTGTCGCCGTCCCGGTGATCGAACATCTCCTGGACGGCCGCCATCGAGGCGTTGACGCTCGCGACGGTGGCCTCGATGCCCTTGGGTGCTCCGGTGCTCCCGGAGGTCTGCTTGATCGCGAAGATGTCCGCGGGGTCGTAGGGCCTGCGGGGCGGCAGCGGGGCCGCGTCACCCGGCTGCTCGGCCCAGGACCCGATGTCCTCGATGTCGTGCACCCGGTCCGCGAACGGTCCCTCCTCGCAGAAGAGCAGGCGCAGGCCGAACTCGGCGATGACCCCTTCGGGTCGGTAGCGGCCCGGCTCGACGCCGGCCGTCACCGCGCCGAGCTTGATGGCGGCCAGGTCCAGCAGCACCCACTCGATCCGGTTCGGTGCCATGATCCCGATCCGGTCGCGGGCCCGCACACCCAGCTCGTGCAGTCGGCCCGCCACCCGCGTCGCGCGCCGGTCGAGCTCGGCCAGCGGCATCGAGCGGACCGTGTCGCCGACGCGGTAGTGGATGCTGTGCGCGGTGTCCCGGCAGGCCGTCGTGGCCAGCACGCTGACGGCGTCGGTGAGGGGTTCGGTGAGCGCGTGGCTCGGATCCGGGGCCTGCTCGGCCATGGTCGGTGCCTCCTGGGCGTGCGGAGTTTCGGTGTCGCGCTACGGCGGTGCGGATCGATTCGCCCGGTCCTACGCCAGGGGCGCGCCCGTCAGCGCCTCGGCCGCCAGGAGGTGCGGACGCAACCGCTCCCAGCCTCGCGACTCGTACCAGGCGCGGTCGAAGCCGAGCACCGGGCGCGGCGGCAGCGAGCCGTCCTCGACGCCCTCGGCCAGCGTCCTCCACAGCTCGTCGACGAGGGAGCAGTGCCGCACCGCCTCCAGAAGCTCGACGGTGGTGTACGCGGGGCCGTCCATCCGGACCAGCCGGATGTCGTAGCAGCCGCGGTAGCCGTGGCCGAACACCGTGAACGGCGGGTGCCACACCTGGGCGCCGGGGGCCCGGATGGTGAAGTTCACCCGGGAGGCCACGTGCCCGCCGTGGTGCCGGTACGAGTGCTCGGTGATGTCGGGGATCTGCGGCGGGAAGAAGTAGTGCCGCCGCTCGGGGATGACCTCGCGGTCGAACTCGCCCGGCGCGAAGTGCCAGCGGTTGTACATCATGCGCTGGGCCGCCCGCCACAGGATCGGCGCGGTCTCCTCGCCGGTCGCGGCCATGCGCTTGGTGTGCGGCAGGCAGCAGCAGAAGAAGTCGCCCTTCTTCAGCTCCAGCACGCCGTCCGGCCCACCGGGCTCGGCGCCGCGCAGGGCGCCCAGGTCCCGCACGGAACTGCTCATGCCGTAGTCCGAGTCGGTCTCGATGATCGCGGACAGCACGATCGCGCTGAGCAGTTCTCCCACCGCTCCGCCGGCCGTGCCGGCGCCGTCCGTCCCGTCGTCCGGGGCCGCGTCGTCCAGCGCGGTGGCCGCCAGTGCCATCGCCCGCAGGTCGGCGCGCACGTCACCGGAGGGGACCAGGCCGAGGCTCTCGCTGCCGTACCGGGCCACCAGCTCCGGCATCGTCTCCGGGTCGCGCGGCAGTGGGAACTCGGCCAGGTGCTCGTTCTTGGCGAACGTCAGCCCGTTGATCCGCCGGTAGCGCATCATAGGTGAACTGTCAACTTCATCCATCAGATCCCGAACCTGCTCGGCCAGCTGGAACAGCGGCATCCCCTGCGGATTCAGCGCGGTACGACCTAATGCCGCGCAGTAGTCAGCGTAACGGCCGACCAGGAACTCACGGGCCCGACCGGCGGTGAGCTGCTTTCCGTTGAATTCCTCGAAACGCACCGAGCGGCCGGTGACGAACAGGCAGTGCGCGAGCACCACGAACAATCGGTCGGTGGCCCGCCATTCATTCGTGGGAACGGCCCTGAGTTTCTGCAGCAACCCGTCCCGGGTCAGCGTGTTGCTGCCCGCATCGGATTTCGAGAAGACATCCCGGTCGATGAAGACGTAAATGGTCTCCACCCGTTCCACCCAGTCGGCCAGCTGGACCAACCGACGGTCGAGTTCACCGCCGGTCTCCCATTCCCGCAGCACCGCGTCGACCTCGGCGGACTCGATCGCCTCCCGCGCGGCCGCCGACCTGGTCGCCTCGCCGACCATGTCGAGGACCTGCGGCGGGACCCACAGCCAGCCCACCTGCTCGCCACCGTCGTCCGACAGTTCGTCCGGTCCCCAGAAACCCACGCCGGCCAACGCCGACCGGCGGACGGATATCGACACCGCGGTCGGCGACGGCTCGGCGGCCAGCTCGATGTCCGTCCGGCCGAGGACATGCTGAACGAGCTGCGATTCCCAGAGCGTCAGCCGGGAAAGCGCGATGGGAAAAGGAATACGCCCCCCATCGGTCAGCTCACTCAGCAGCAGGGTCGACGCAGTCGATATTCCTTCAAGATTTGTGCTCGAATTCAATGAAATCATGAGATACCCCCCGGTGCTCAAGTATTCATTCGAACAGCCGGCCACATCTGGCGTGAGTAATATTACATACGCAATGGACTTCGACAATATCCGCGCGGTGGCAATTCAACATTGGCCGAATACGGCCTCCACGCCGGCAGCGACACAACACCGGACAGTGTCTTGTTTGACCCGTTTATGAGCATGAAGCATGCTATAGAACATCCTTCGCGCGACTATGGCTCTTTACAGTTGCTGAAGGTGATGTCAACAAACTGGGCTGACCATAAAGTGACAAAGACGAGTTCATAGTCGAACAAACGGTTCATAGCGGGCGCGCGGCGCTTCGAATCCGGGGTGGCGACTGGCTTGAACAGGACGAGCGCGCGACGGGATCAAGCCACCTCGCGCGGGGCGGGGCGACGCGCCCCCGATCGCGTAGCGGATCGGCGACCCAGGGTGTCGACGTGGCGGCTTCGCGGGCGGTCGGCGCTTCGCGGGTGACCAACGGAAGGGCCGCGGAAGATCCGCCGGGGGTGGACACGGGGGTCGGCCATCACGAACATGGGTTCTGGACATTCATGCCCATATAGGTGTAGAGCGGATGTTAGCGCTCAGGCGTCGTCGGAGCGGGATCCGGGGCGTTCCCGCGTGGAGAGCATCTGACCTGCTCAAACGCTCAAACGCCGTGGACATCTGCCGTGGAGTGACCACATCTGAAGATCGGATCGACACCACCCATGGATTCCGCCGTGCCCAACCCCTCCCCGCCGCAGGTAGGCGTCGTGAGTCAGGCCCTCGCGCACCTGAAGACCGCCCGGGAGCCGGTCCCGCCGTCCGCCGGGCCAGCCGGGGACGCCGGTCAGAACGGGCAGAACGGGCAGAACGGGAACACCGAGCGCAGCATCCTGGGCACGATCGTGGTCGACCGCCATCTGCGGATCCAGAACGTCGACCTGAGCCCGTCGTGCTTCCGCGAACTGACCACCGTCGCCGTGCCGGGCGTCGCGGTGACGGACCTGTTCCCCGCCGAGGACCGCCCGGCGATCATCCGGCGCTGCGAGCACACGCTCGCCACGGGCGAGCCGATGGTGGCCCGGGTGCAGCGGCTGCCGAAGCCCGGCGGCTCGTCCATGGTGGTGTCGCTCACCGTCCTGCCCCTGCCGCCCCCCGATCACGGCCTGGCCATCACGCTGATCGACATGACGCAGCGGCTCCACCGATTCGCCGCGTCCTCGGCGATCGGCACCGGTCTGGACGTCACCGAGACCGCGCGGGAGCTCGCCGAGGCCTTGCGGCCCTGGGGCGATGTCGTGACGGTCTCCCTCGCCTACCACGTCTGGACCGGTGAGGAGCCGGGTCGGCGCGGTGTCCAGCTACGCCGCGCGGCCGTCGCCCCCGCCGACCGTCCGTGGCCGCCGGGGTTCCTCACACCCGGCGACAACCTCCCCTCCGCCGCGGCGCTCCTGCACGGGACGGACCGGTCCCCGGACGTGCGAAGCGCCGCCATCCGACCCGACCGCGCCGGCATCGAGCAGGCTCTCGGCGGCGACCCGGAACTGCTGCGCGCCCTGGTCCCCGACGACGGCCCGCTCGCTCTCGCCTGCGCTCCCCTGGTCGCCGACGGCGGTCCCGGCGAGCGGCCGGTGCTGCTGGGCATGGTGGAGGTCTGGCGTCGCATGGACGGCCGATGGGAGCCGTTCCGCGACGAGGACGTGCTCGAACTCCAGGAGCTGACCTCCCGCGCGGAAGCGCACGTCGACAACGTCCGCCTGCACCAGCGCGAGCATGCCCAGGTCCTGGCGCTCCAGCGGCGCCTGCTGCCGCCGGGCTCGCCCACCACCACGGTCGAGGTCGCCGGCGCCTACCAGCCCACTACTCCGGACAGTGCCGGGGTGGGCGGCGACTGGTTCGACGTGATCCGGCTGTCCGGCGGCCGCGTCGCGCTGGTGATCGGTGACGTCGTCGGCCACGGCCTCGGCGCGGCGGCCGCCATGGGCAGGCTCCGTATCGAGGCCCAGGCCCTCGCCTCGGCCGGACTGGCGGCCGACGAGATCCTCAAGTGCCTCGACGAGACGGTCGCCGGCCTCGACGACGCGGACGAGGAACCGGCCGCGGGATACAGCCCGCTGGGGTCCACCTGCTGTTACGTCGTCTACGACCCGGTCGGCCGGCGCTGCGTGATGTCGAACGCCGGCCATCTGCCCCCGGCCCTCATCCACCCCGACGGCCGCGCCGAGTTCGTCGGCCACTCCCCGCACCCGCCGCTGGGCACCTCGAAGGAGCCGTACGAGGTCACCGAGTTCACCGTGGAACCCGGCGCCCTCCTGGCCCTGTACACCGACGGCCTGGTCGAGGAACCCACCTCCGACATCGAGCAGGGGCTGCGGACCATGCTGAAGGAACTGTCCTCGATACGCCCGGAGGAGAACCTCCAGTCAGCCGCCGACCGCACGGTCACCGACCTGGCCCCGGACCGGCTGCGCGACGACGTCACCCTGGTGCTCGCCCGTCTGACGGCCATGCCCGACCAGGACGTGGCCACCTGGTGGCTCCCCGCCGGCCACACCGAATGTGTGGCCCGCGCCCGCGCGCTGACCGCCGACCGCCTGACCGCCTGGGGTCTGGCGGACCGCACGTCCACCACAGAACTCGTGGTCAGCGAACTCACGACGAACGCCATGCTCTACGGCGACGGCGACGTCACCCTCCGGCTGATCAGGGGCGAGTCCACCTTGGCGTGCGAGGTGACCGACCCCACCACCTCCCGCCCGCATCTGCACCACCCCCGTCCGCTCGACGAGGGCGGACGCGGTCTGTTCATCGTCCAGCAGGTCACCGACCGTTGGGGGGTGCGCTACGGCGACACCGGGAAGACCACCTGGGCCGAGCTGAACACCGACGCCGCCTGACGTCCGGCCCGCGCCGGAGCGTGCTGCTGGGCGACGGGCCGCGCCGGGGCACGGCTGCGCGCCGGGCGGGGCGGGGGCCTATGGCTGCGTGCCGGGCGGGGCCCATGGCTGCGTGCCGTCTACATCCACTCCGCGTCCACCGCCGTCGCCGTCAGTCCGGGCGCCGCCGCGTACAGCACCACGCGCGATCCGCGCTGCGGCCGCGACCGGTACGCACGGTCGAGGATGTCGAAGACGGAGGCGCCTCCCCGGTTGCCCGTGGCGTAGCTGTCCCAGCTGTGCTCCAGCAGACCGGCCGGCCACCACTGCGGCATCGTCTCCCGCATGTACTCCAGCACCCGTGTGCCGCCGGGGTGCGCGAGCAGCAGATCCGGATGCCAGTCCGGCTCGGGGTGCCGGGACCGCAGCCACGCCCACATCTCGGGGATGGTGCGCTGCACCGCGCGCGGTCCGGCACGGCCCATCACGAAGTGCACGCCGTCCGCACGGGTGAGGAGCCGGTGCAGATCCGCTGTGCCGCGCAGGGTGTGGTGCCAGAAGGCGTCGAGGCGCAGGCACGAGGCGGGACGGGGGCGTCCGGTCACCACGGTGGCGACCGCGGTGTCGGCGAACAGCAGTCGGGTGATCAAGGATTCCAACGTGTCGTCGCCCGGCTGGTAGGTGGTGCTCAGCGCCTCGGCTATGACCACCAGGACCGTCCGGTCGGGGTCGGCCGCGACCAGGTCGGCGGCCAGGGCGAGCGAGCGGGTGCCGGCGATGCAGGCCCACTGGCTGGCCGGGAGCAGCAACACGTCGTCGCGCAGCGGCAGTCGGTTGGCCAGGGCGACGTCAAGACCGGGCAGGGCCGGGGTCGTGCTGTGGCTCGTGATGAGGCAGTCGACGTCGCCAGGCTCCAGACCGGCCGCCTCCAGTGCCTGGCGGGCCGCGCGTTCTCCGAACTCCTGCACGGCCGCCCAGGCCGGCTCGGTGCGCTCCTCGATGGTCCGGCGGGCGGGCAGGGACTCCAGCGCGGTGATGATCCGGTCGACGTCCCCCGCCGCGAAGCCCTCCCCGGCCAGCGTGCCGCGTACGTCGCCCTCGGCGTAGCGGGGCGATCCCGTGCCGAGGGCGGCGACCTCTTCCAACGGGCGCATCCACCCGCGGGTCCTGATCCCCGTACTGGCCGCGATGCCGTCCATCCGCGAGACCCACGGTGCCTGCGGGTGCCGGGTCCGCACTTCCGCCAGGATCTCCGCGGTGTCCACGGCGTACTCCCCCGGCAGCACCGCCGGAGGGCAGACGTAAGCAGGCAAGGCAGCCTCCCTCGGGCTCGTGCCAATTGCCATACCCATACGCCATGTTAAGGAGGTTGTAAACCCACTGTTCAGGTATATAGCGGCTTTTGGGAATCTACGGATGATGTAGAGCGAATTGCATCATCTACATCGCATTTATCCGTTTTGATGGATTTCTCTGGAGGATCCTCTGGCCCCCCGCGTCAGGCCCAAGTGTCCCCGGCCTGCGACCCGTTCCCGGACCCCTGCCTCCGCCCGCGGATCCGGCGAGCCGGCCGCGCGGCAGGCTGTGCGATGCGTCACAGGCAGCCGGCGCGCAGGTCGGCCACCATAATCGTGCCCATGATCACCGCCGCCGACGGACGGGGGCCACGTGACCGACACCAACCCGCCACACCCCGAGCGCGGACAGCGTCCGCTGCCGGGTGCGCTTCCTGAGAGACTGGCGCGATGATCTTCCATCGCCCGACGGGCGCCAGTTCCGGCCACACCACCACGCAGGGAGAGGCGCCCATCTACGCCCGCCTCGTCGAAGAACGCGGCGACGTTCCCACCGACGTACGCAACACCGCCGAGCGCGCCTGGCGAGAGGTGGAACAGACGATGGACTTCCGCTACTCCCGCCCACCGGCCCGATAGCCGACCCGGTCCCCGCGCCCGCAGGACACCCACGCCACGCCGACCGCCCCGCGGGGCAGCCCCACGCAGACCGCGCGAGGCCGCTCCCCGGGCAGACCCGCTGCGGACCGTCGTGCCTCGCCGTCCCGGCAGCGGACTCCGCGTCAACACCCCGTTCAATCCATGCCCGATGACGACCTCACAGCTCGCTCATCGAGTGCTCCCGGGCGAACTCGGTCGCGAGCATGCCCATCAGGAGAAGGTCGCGGTGCCGGCCGGCGAGAAAGACGTGCTCGCGCAGCCGGCCCTCCTCGACGAATCCGAGCCGGCGCTGGAATGCCAGCGACGCCTCGTTGTGGGCGAAGATCCGCGCCTCGCACTTGTGATAGCGGCGCTCGGCGAACATGAAGCGCAGCAACAGCACCACGGCTTCCTTCGCGTAGCCCTTGCGTCGATACTCGGCGCCGATCGTGACGCCGTACTCGAACCAGCCCCCGCGTGGGTTGGCGTGGTGCGAGGCGACAACGCCGACCATCTCCCCCGTCTCCAGGGCTTCGATCGCCAACCCGAAGCAGTCGCCGTCGGGTGCGGCCGCGGCCTGCTCCTTCGCCCGGCCACGGTGGACCTCGGCGGAACGGGGCGGGTGCAGCAGATCGCCCAGCCGTTCCTCGTCCTCGTCGAAGCGCTGCAACGCGGTCCAGTCGTCGGGCTCGATACCGCGCAGACGTACGCGCTCGCCAGTCCAGAACGATGTCATCGCGCCATCGGATCACGCCCCGAGACACCGGGTCCAGGCAATTCAGCCCCCACCCTCGACCCACGGGCCCCATCCTCAAGTCGCCGCCCACGGGGCAGTCCCCGCTTACCTGACGGGGTGTCTTGTGGCTACTTACGTTCAGAGTTATCGTAAATCTGAGCGTAAGTAGGGAGTGACGGTGGGCAACGGGCAGCGGCGGGTCGTCAGTACGGCCGATCTGGGGCGGTGGAACGCCGAGGTGGTGTTGGACCTCCTCTACGACCGGGAGCCGCGCAGCAACGCCGAGTTGGCCCGCCGTACCGGGTTGTCCCGCTCGACGGTGGAGCGATCCCTCGACCTGCTCGCCGAACAAAGCCTGGTGGAGAAGTCCGATCCGGTGGCCCTGGTCAGCGGGCGGCCCGCGGCGCTGTACCGACTGCGTCCCGAGGCCGGTCACCTGCTGACCGTCGATGTCGGCGCGCACACCATCCGAGCCCGGGTCGACGATCTCGCCGGTCCGGCCGGCGGCGGGCCGGTGGCGGACCCGGGGGACCACGAGCCGACGCCCGTGACCGTGCGCCCCGACGACAGTGCCGATCACCGGCTGGCCGCCATGGACGAACTCGCGGACCGGGCCATGGCCGCCGCCGGGATCACCCGGGAACAGGTGCGCGCGGTCACCGTCGCCACGCCGGGCATCGTCGACGGCGACGGGATCGTCACCGCCTGCCGGGTGATCCGGGCGCCGGGCTGGGTCGGTGATCGGCTCCGCACCCGGGTGAGCCGGCGTTTCCCCGGCGCGAGGGTCTCGGTGGACAACGACGCCAACCTCGCCGTGCTGGCCGAGCAGCGGTTCGGCGTCGCGGGCGACGCCAGGGAACTCGTCGCGGTCTCCGCCGGGCGCCGCGTCGGCTTCGGCATCCTGCACGGCGGCGACCTGCATCGCGGCGCGCGCCACCAGGCGGGCGAGGCGGCCAACATCCGCGACTCGTGGTGGGGACGGGCCAACGACTGGCTGCGCCGGCACCAGGACGGCGCGAAGGGGCTGTTCGCCGCGGCGGGTGCCGGGCGGCCGGAGGCGGTGGCCGAGGTCGACGAGGTCGCCGGGCTGCTGGCCATGGCGTTCGCCGAAGTGGTGCACACCATCGACCCGGAGCTGATCGTGCTGGGCGGGGCGCTCTCCCTCGCCGGACCGACCGTCCTCGATCCGATGACCGAGCACTTCAAGCGGGCCTGCCGGGACACCGTCGCGCCACCGTTGACGCTGTCGACGCTCGGCAGGCGCGCGGTACTGCTCGGCGCCGCGGAGCACGCCCGGCGCACCGCGTTCGCCCACCTGCTCGACGACGCACGGCCCTACCTTCCCAACACGACACCCAGGAGCGGACGATGAGCGTGCGAGTCGCGATACTCGGTGCCGGGGTCCGCGGTAGCGACCACGGCAGGCACATCCGCCGCTGCGGCGGGCGGATCACCGCCGTCGCCGAGCCGGACGAGGGGCGCAGGCGGCGTCTGGCCGCGGAGCACGGTCTGCCGCCGGAGGCGTGTTTCGCGGACTGGCGGGAGCTGGTGGGGCACGCCGATCTGGCGGACGCGGTGCTCATCACCACTCAGGACGCCGACCATGCCGAACCCTGCGTGCGGTTCGCCGGACTCGGCAAGCACATCCTGTGTGAGAAGCCGATGGCGCCCACCGAGCCGGAGGCGGCCCGCATGGTGGACGCGGTGGAACGCGCCGGGGTGATCTTCGCCGTGCTGCATCCACTGCGGTACATGCCCTACACCGACACGATCAGGAGCCTGGTGCGCGACGGGCGGATCGGCCGGATCGTGAACGTGCAGCATCTGGAACCGGTCGGCACCTGGCATTTCGCCCACTCCTACGTGCGGGGCAACTGGCGGCGGGAGGACCTGTCCAGTTCCCTGCTGATGGCCAAGTGCTGCCATGACATGGACTGGTTGTCCTACCTCGTGGAGGCGCGGCCCGCGCGGGTCGCCTCGTTCGGCAGGCTCACCCACTTCCGTGCGGACAACCAGCCGGACGGCGCGGCCGACCGCTGTCTGGACTGCGCGGTGGAGTCCGACTGCCCGTTCTCCGCGCCCCGCCTGTACCGGTCCTGCTTCGGCCACCGCGACCTGGAGTACTGGCCGCTCGGCGTGGTCACCCCCACACTCACCGACGAGGCTCTCACCGAGGCGCTGGCCACCGGCCCCTACGGCCGCTGTGTCTACCGCTGCGACAACGACGTGGTGGACCACCAGGTGGTGGCCATCGACTTCGACAACGGCGTCACCGCCACCCACACCGTCACCGCGTTCACCGAGATGAGCCACCGGCAGACCAGGATCTTCGGCACCCACGGCAGCATCGAGTCCGACGGGCGCCAGGTCGTCCTGCACGACTTCCGCGCCCATCCGGCCACCACGATCGAACACATCGACAACGCGGGTGAGGCAGCCGGGGACGACGGCCTGGTCAGCCACGGCGACGGCGACCACGCCGCCATCGCCGCGTTCCTCACCGCCGTCGAAACCGGCGACACCGGCCCGATCCGCTCGGGCCCGCGCGAGTCGCTGGACAGCCACCGGGCGGTCTGGGCGGCGGAACACGCCCGGCGCACGAACACCACCGTCACCTTGTCCCACCCGACGTCGTCCGCGAACGGGTAGCCGGCCCGCACCGGGGGACTCCACAGCGTGGCGTCCCCCGGTCCGACGGCGCCCTGTCGTCCTTAACCCGACAGGGCGGCGCTCCGGCGGTCAGGTGCTGCGAGAGGTCACGCGGTCCACCAGATCGTGGTGTCCGCGGGGATCATCTCGTCGCCGGCGAGCGGGGCGCTGGCGAGCAGCGGGCGGCCGGGGGCGGGGAGTGCGACGGGCTCGCCGGTCAGGTTGACGGTGCAGATGAAGGACGCCTCGGGCGTGTCGCGACGGAAGGCGATGACACCGTCGGGGGCGTCGAGCCAGCTCAGGTCGTCTCCGGCGCCGAGGGCGGGGTGTTGGCGGCGCACCGCGAGGGCCGCGCGGTAGAACTCCAGGGTGGAGTCCGGGTCGCCGTCCTGCCGTTCCGCGGTGAGTACCGCCCAGTCGGCCGGCTGCGGGAGCCAGCTCGGGCCGCCCTCGACGGGGCCGAAGCCGAACGGGGCGTGGTCACCGGACCAGGGCAGCGGGACGCGGCAGCCGTCGCGCAGCCCCTCGTCACCGAAGGGGCGGAAGTACGCCGGGTCCTGGCGGACCTCGTCAGGCAGGTCGGCCACCTCGGGGAGGCCGAGTTCCTCGCCCTGGTAGAGGTAGGCGGCGCCGGGCAGCGCGAGCATCAGCAGCGTGGCGGCCCGGGCGCGGCGCAGCGCCGCCTCGGGAGCGATGCCCTCGGCGAGCCGGGTGCGGTGCCGGATGCGGTCGTGGCTGGAGAGCGTCCAGGTGGCGGTGCCGCCGACGCCGGCGATGGCGCCGAGGGTCTCTGTGATGACGGACCGCAGCTCGTGGGCGTCCCAACGGGAAAAGACGTAGGGGAAGTTGAACGCCTGGTGCAGTTCGTCGGGCCGTACGTAGAGGGCGTTGCGGGCCTGGGAGGGGGCGAAGGCCTCGGCGACGGCCATCCGGTCGCCGGGGTATTCGTCGAGGATGGTGCGCCAGTCCCGGAAGATCTCGTGGACGCCGTCCTGGTCGAAGTAGGGCAGCGGCGCGAGGCCTTCGAGCTTCTTCTGTTCGGCGTGGCCGACGTCGGGCAGGCCGGGGGCCTTGATGAGGGCGTGGGCGACGTCGACGCGGAAGCCGTCGACTCCCAGGTCGAGCCAGAAGCGCAGGGTGGTGCGGAACTCCTCGCGGACTTCGGGGTGTTCCCAGTCGAAGTCCGGCTGTTCTGGGGCGAACAGGTGCAGGTACCACTCCCCCGGTGTGCCGTCGGGGCCGGTGACACGGGACCAGGCGGGACCGCCGAAGACGGACTCCCAGTCGTTGGGCGGCAGTTCGCCGCCCTCACCCCTTCCGGGGCGGAAGTGGAAGCGGTCGCGCGCGGCGGAGCCGGGGCCGTCGGCGAGCGCCTGCCGGAACCAGGCGTGCTGGTCGGAGCAGTGGTTGGGGACGATGTCGACGATGACGCGCAGGTCCAGTTCGTGGGCGCGCCGCAGGAGTACGCGGGCGTCGTCCAGGGTGCCGAAGACCGGATCGACCGAGCGGTAGTCGGAGACGTCGTAACCGGCGTCGGCCTGTGGGGAGTTGTAGAACGGGGAGAGCCACAGGGCATCGGCGCCGAGCGCCTTGATGTGGCCGAGGCGGTCGATGATGCCGGGCAGGTCGCCGATGCCGTCGCCGTCGGAGTCGGCGAAGCTGCGCGGGTAGACCTGGTAGACGACCGCGTCGCGCCACCAGGGGCGGTCGCAGGGGGCGTTGCCGAAGGTCTCCGGGCCGAAGACGGCCGCGGTGACGGTGCTGTTCATGGGCGTGAGGTCTCTCTGGAAGACGCGTCGCCCGCGGTGCGGGAGCCCGGGCAGCACGATTCGCCGCGCGGCCGATCCGCCCGCCGCGGACGAAGGTACGACGATCAGATTAGCCCCCGTCGACGGTGCCGGACGCCACTTGTTCCCGCCCCGGTTCGACCCGGCTGACCAGGTAATACACCGGTTCTGGAGGGATCCGCCGGAAGTCCCCGGCTTGTTCTCGACGTCCGTCTCCGGCACCGCGGTCGCGGCGCGCCAACCCCCTTTTTCTTGTTGTGGCAGCTGTCCGTTACCATGCGCCGTCTACGCATGAGCTGCTCATGCGGGGACGGGGGTACGAACGGATTCGGGAACCCCGCGGCGACGGCTCCCGAAAACCCTTGACATCGTGGTGCGAAGAACTGATTTCGCTCCGGATGCTTTTCTCGTCGCCGACGTCGCGTGCCGGTGCGTCCGGGCGCGGCAGCACTTCGCACCACGTCTGTGCAAGGAGAATTCTTGTTCCTCGGCACCGGATCATCGGCCATGGTTCGCGGACTCTTTCGAAAGCGCGACTTCAGACTTTTCTGGTTCGGATCATCCGTCAACAAGCTCGGAACCGCGGTCAACGGTGTCGTGACGCCTTTGTTCGCGGTGACCACACTGCATGCCGACACGCTTCAGGTCAGTCTGCTGACCGCGGCGACCTGGTTTCCCTGGCTGTTGGTCGGACTGCCCGCGGGCGCGTGGGTGGACCGGCTGCCACGGCGCCCGATCCTCATTTCGACCAGCATGCTGTCGATGGTGCTGATGCTCGGAATCTGGACCGCGGCGCAGACGGGCACCGCGACATTCGCCCTCCTGCTCTTGGTCTCGCTGACCGTCGGTATCGCCGGGGTGTTCTCCAACACCGCCAGCGTGGTGTTCCTGCCGTCGCTGGTGGACCGCGACCAACTCACCGACGGAAACGCGAAGCTCCAGGCCAGTGAGGCGGTGGCACTCGTCGCGGGCCCCAGCCTGGGTGGCGTGGTGTCCGGGCTGTACAGCCCGTCATTCGGCCTTCTTCTGGACGCCATGAGTTTCGCCTTCTCGGCCCTCTGCCTGACATTGATCCGCTCCCATGACAAAACCGCGCCCCGCGGGCGGGAATCCCGGTTGGCGCGAGATGTCGCGGAAGGCCTTCGACTGGTGTTCCGGGATCCACTGCTGCGGGTCATGACGGCGAACGCGGCGATCGCCAATCTGGCGATGACCGGAACGGAAGCGCTGGCGATCGTCTTTCTCACCCGGACGATCCATGTCGGTTCCTCCTGGGTCGGTGCCCTGGTGGCGAGTTGGGGAATCGGCGCGGCGATCGGCGCCCTTGTCGCCACCCGGGTCGCGGCGAGGATCGGCAGCGCGCGGACCCTGCTGGTGGCGACGCTCGTCGGCTCGCCCTTCGGTTTCCTCGTCCCGCTGTCCGGCCGCGGTCTTGGGCTGGTGCTGTTCGTACTCGGAACGCTGGTCCCCTTCGTCGGGGTGTCGATGTACAACGTGGTCGCCGGCAGTTTCCGTCAGCATTACTGTGCGCCTGGGACGCTCGGCCGGGTCACGGCCACGATGAAATGCTTCCTGTACGGCGCCGCTCCGCTGGGTGCGGTCCTGGCCGGTGCCATAGGAGCGGCATTCGGGGTGCGCACCGCGCTGTGGGTCACCATGACTCTCAATGTGGTCGCGGCATATCTCTTCCTGCTCTCGCCCGTTCGACGAATGCGCGACCTTCCGGTCCACAATTCGGAGCCGATGCTCCCGGTCAGGCGATTGGCCATGGTGAAGGCGAAAAAGGGCTGATATGTCTCGCTTGTATCCATTGAATGCATTCTTTCTCCGAGTTTGCGGCAATCAGGCCCGGGGTAACATCAGACAGGTTGCCGGCTGTGGGGTGTCCAAGCCGGTGTGCACTTCTAGGGACAGCGCCTTCCACGTTCGTGAACCCGTGGCGTATCTATGAACCCGCTGCGCATCGAGAAGAACTTCCGCGTTCGGTGGTCCTGAGCGACTTCCGGGGCGCGACATGTGTACCTACGACACCGAAGCGCGCTGGCGGCCCCGTGGCTCCGAATTCGCGCCTACATGATCTCTATTCTTTCTGTCGATGGAGGTTGCCTTGGTGCGCGAGTCGGAGTCGGTGACCATTCCTGTCGGTGAACGGATGTCGTCGCGGGAGCGGGGGGACAGAAAGCCGGTGCCGCCGACCACGTTGTCAGCCGCATTCGCCCAGCAGGTGGCGCAATTCGCGGACAGGCCCGCCGTCCGATTCGGCCGGCGCGTCCTCACCTATGCCGAACTCGACGAACTGGCCGGGCGGTTGGCGGCCGATCTGCGGCGGGCCGGTGTCCGGCACGGCGATGTCGTCGCGCTCTGCCTGCCGCGTTCCATAGAGATGACCGCGGCGGTGCTGGCCGTGCTGAAGGCCGGCGCCGCCTATCTGCCGATGGATCCCGCCCACCCGCGGGCACGGCGGGAGGTGATGACGCGTATCGCCGGCGCCACGCTGCTGATGAGCGCGGACGACACCGCCGACGGCGACCCCGACACCCGCGGTGTCTCCCTGACCCGGCTGCGCGACGCGGACGGTATCGGGCGGGACACCGACGAGAGTGGCGCCGGATCACCGGACGACCTCGCCTACGTCATCTTCACCTCCGGCACGACAGGCGTCCCCAAAGGCGTCGAGGTCACCCACCGCAGCGTGATGAACCTGGCCGTGGGCCTCATCGACCGCCTCGCGGAGTTGATCGGGCCGGCTCCCGCCGTCGCCGCCGTCGCCTCGCTCTCCTTCGACGCGAGCGTGAAGGAGATGCTGCTCGCCTTCGGGCTCGGCGGAAGCCTGGTGATCGCCGGCGAGCAGCAGCGCTTCGGCGAGCCGCTGGAGGACCATGTCGCGGACACCGGCTGCGATGTCCTGCCCTGCACCCCGACGGTGTTGCGCACCCTGGACCCGCGGTACCTGCCCTCGCTGGGCACGGTGGTTCTCGGCGGGGAGAAGGCGCCGGACGACCTGGTCGAGCGGTGGCTCGCCCACGGCAAGCGGGTCGTCAACGTCTACGGGCCGACCGAGTGCACGGTCGACGTCTCGCTGGACATCGCGCGGCCGGAGGTGGAGATCTCCATCGGCCGTCCGCTCGCCAACATCGACACCTACGTGCTCGACCAGGAGCGGCGTCCCGTACCCGACGGGCAGGCCGGGGAGTTGTACGTCGCCGGCGCCTGTCTGGCCCGCGGCTACGCCGGGCGTCCCGAGGAGACGGACGAGAAGTTCGTGCCCGACCCGTTCCGACCGGGCGGGCGGATGTACCGCACCGGGGACCTGGCACGGTGGCTCGCCGACGGAAGGCTCCAGTTCGTCGCCCGGGTGGACGACCAGGTCAAGATCCGCGGGGTCCGCGTCGAGCCCGCGGAGGCGGCGGCCGTCGTCGAGCGCGATCCGGCCGTCGCCCGCGCGGTCGTGCTCAGCGACCGGGACGCCCACGGACAGGCCCGGTTGATCTGCTTCTACGTGCCGGCGACCGGCGCGCCGGACACCGAGGAAGCGCTGCGTCGCCGTGCCCAGGAGCACCTTCCGGCGGCGATGGTCCCCGCCGCGTTCCACCGGATCGCCGCCTTGCCTCTGCTGACCAGCGGCAAGCTCGACCGCGCCGCGCTGCTCGACCACGCAGGGGCGCAGGCGCGGGCCGCCGCCGAGCAGGCCGTGGGCGAAGTCGGCGACGACCCGGTCACCGGCCACGTCCTGGAGGTGTTCGGCCAGGTCCTCGGCCGCTCGGTCCACGCCGATCAGGACTTCTTCGACCTGGGCGGCCACTCCCTGCTGGCGGTCGAGGCGGTCGCCCGCATCCGGGAGGAACTGGACGTCAAGCTGCCGCTGAACGCCCTGTTCAAGCAGCGCACCGCCACGCGGGTGGCGCGTGCGGTGCGCGAGTTGGGCGGCGACGCGAAGGTCGTGAGCACATGATCGAGCGGGTGCTGCCCGACGGGTCGACGGTGCACGGAGTCAACCGCTCCGAGATCGACCATCTCTACCGGCAGATCTTCCAGGACGACGCCTACGGGCTGTCGTCCGTCACGGGTCTGCCGCCCGACCCCGTCGTGGTGGACGCGGGCGCGAACATCGGGATGTTCAGCCTCCTGGCCCTGCGTCACCGGCCGCACGCCAGGATCGTCGCCGCGGAACCGGCGCCCGAGGTGTTCGAGGCGCTGCGCCGCAACCTCGCCGGCACCCCCGGGTCGACCTGCTTGAACGTCGGACTCGGAGACCGTGCCGAACGGCGGGAGTTCACCTTCTACCCGCGGTGGACCGTGATGTCGGGCCTGCACGCCGACGTGGTCCGCGACCGCGTCCTGGCCCGCGCGTCCATTGAGGACGTCGCCGACTCCCTGCCCGCCTCGCGCCGGGAGATCCTGCTCGAAGGCGTCGACGACCTGCTCGCCGAACGGTTCAGGTCCGTCTCCCTCGACGTCGAGATCTCCACCCTCGCCGACGTCGTCTCCCGGCTGCGTCTGCCGCGCGTCGACCTGCTGAAGGTGGATGTGGAGGGCGCGGAACTCGACGTCATGTCGGGGCTGGACGACGACACCTGGCCGCTCGTCGGGCATGTCGTCGTCGAACTGATCGATCGTGGCAGCGCTCTGGCCGACATGGTCTCCCTGCTCCGGGGGCGCGGCCTCGCGGTGCGCGTCGTGCGGGACCCGTCGTCCGGCAGCGCGGGACTGTGTTTCGTGCACGCCGCGAGGGAGGGGTAGACCATGGTCCCGGCCCTTCCGCCGACCGACGCTGTCCTCGACGCCGCATCGGCCCTGCGCGCCCATCGCCTGGAGGTGAGCGGTGCCCTCCCGGTCGTGGTGTCGCCCCGGGAGGCGGGCATGCGCCTCGACGAGGCCGCCACCGCCTGCGGTCCGCGACTGCGGGAGGTGGTGCACACCGCGGGCGCGGTGCTTCTGCGGGGGTTCGCCGACGCCTCGGTGGACACCTTCGAGGCACTCGTGCGGCGGTTGTTCGGCGAACCGCTCGGGTACACCGAGCGCTCCTCGCCCCGGCACGCGGTCGCGGGCAACGTGTTCACCTCCACCGACCACCCGCACGACCAGCGCATCCATCTGCACAACGAGCAGTCGTACAACCTCAGATGGCCGTCTGTCATCGCGTTCCACTGCGTGGTGGAGCCCGCGGCGGGCGGCGCGACACCGCTCGCCGACTGCCGCCGCGTCCACGACCGGCTGCCGCCTGCGCTGCGCGCGCGGTTCGCCGACGGTTACCGCTACGACCGCCATTTCAGTGGCGACCTGGGGCTGTCCTGGCAGGAGGCGTTCCAGACCTCGCGCCGCCGCGAGGTGGAGCGCTACTGCCGGGCCAACGCCATCGAGTTCGTCTGGGGCGAGGACGACGCCCTCAGCACCCGCCAGGTGCGCGGCGCCGTCAGCCGTCATCCGCGCACGGGCGAGGCGGTGTGGTTCAACCACGCCACCTTCTTCCACGTCTCGACGCTGGGTTCGGCGACGGCCGCCCGGCTGATCGATCTGCTGGGACGCGACTGCCTGCCGAACAACACCTACTTCGCCGACGGCGAGGAGATCGACGCCGGCACGCTGACGACGCTGCGGGCCGCCTACCAGGCGGAGACCCGCAGTTTCCCCTGGTCGCGGGGCGACGTCCTGCTGCTGGACAACATGCTCGTCGCCCACGGCCGGGCCCCCTTCACCCCTCCGCGCGAGATCGTGGTGGCCATGGCCTAGCAGCGGCGGCCCCGTCATCCTCACGGGGCGCCGCCGCAGCCGACCGCCCGCTTCCGGTACCGCCGGAGGCCGGGCGAGTCGCCCCGCCTCGTGGGGCGATCCGGTTCCCCCACCGATGACCGCGATGTTCGTGGCCGAGTACGACGAGTGCGAGGAGTGGTCCGACATGCCGGACAACCTGCTCGACCTGCGGGTCGGCAACGACGACGTGGTCGCCTTCGTCCACCCGGCGAGTGGGCTGGCCGCCGCGTTCCGCCGGATGGTCCCCGCCTGGCGCGGGGAGCAGACCCTGGTCGCCTTCGAGAACCTGGAGCCCTCCGGTGCGATGACCTGCTCGGTGGCGGGGGTGGCCCGGCACTACTGGCGGCAACTCGCGCCACGCGTCGGCGGCTCGATCACCCTCGTCGGCTGGTCGTTCGGCGGTTGTGTGGCGGCCGAGATGGCGGCGCTGGCGCTGCGCACCGGTGCCAGGGTGGCCGGGCTGGTGCTGCTGGACACCGCGCCGCCCGCCGTGGTCCGCGCGCGGGAGCCGTCGGCGGCCGAGTCGATCGCCGGCCTGTTCGAGGTCCGACTCGACGGCGCGGACGCCTCGCTGCGGGACGTCGGCGAGATCCTGCGGGCGGTCGCGGACCGGCTCGATTCCGGTCTGTCGCAACTGCGGGCGGATCCGGCGGGGGTTCGGGTGCGGGTCGATCCCGCGGACCTGCTGCCCTTCGTCGACACCTACCGCTGGTACGTGCGGGCGCTGCACGAGCCGTGGTCGCCCGGCGCGGTCCCCGTGCCGACCGCGCTGGTGCGGGCACGCGACGAGACCGGCTGGCCGGGCGACGCCCCCGACGACCTGGGATGGTCGGCCGTGCTCGGCCACGAGCCGGACGTGTGCCGGGTGCCGGGTACGCACTACAGCATGGTGAAGGACGGCAACGCGGCGGGAGTTGCGGGCGTCGTGTCCGAGTTGGCCGCGCGGTTCACCCGGGCCGCGGTGCCGGCCGGCGGGCCCGTCCCGGGAGGCGGCCCCGGGCCATGAGCGGCTGTTCGCGGAAACCCGCGCCACCCGACGCGGCGAATAGTGACCGGATGACCGAAAGAGTCGCACAGGCGCGGACCCCGAAGACCAATGAGTAATGTTTGTCCGCCGGTTGGGAAAGAACTCCTGTTCCTTTTCTTGCCAAGGCACCAGCGGCACGCTAGTCTTTTATATCGTTGCACCAGCATTGACGCCCGGCAGGAGTTTTCTGCTCCCGTTCCTCGTCCCCTTTCCGGGGCAATCAAAGGGGTCAAGGAGGGTGAATGTCCGATGATCTGGACCACGTCGAAGCCACCCGGGAAAACCATACGGAGTCAAGCGGTGCCGCAGCCGCCGTCGGCGATGAGAGCACCTCTGATCAGGTAGAACACCCCAAAGAATCCGACCTCTCAGGGCATTCCCTGGCAGAGCTCATCGGTATATGGGGCGAAGTGCTCGGCTCTTCGGAGATCGACGAGGAAGCAAGTTTCCTGGCGCAGGGCGGTGAATCCCTGACCGCCATGCGGGTGGTGAACCGAGTGCGCGCCCGATTCGGCGTGCGACTCCCGCTGCCCATTCTGCTCAGCGGAAGCACCGCGCGCGATATCGCCGCCCACATCGACTCGGAAACCGCGAAGAATGAGGTTTCACGGCCATGACGAGCAAGTTCCGCAGGATTTCCGAAGGTTCTCCGGCGAGCCGGTCCGAGTCGGTGCCGGTGCGGCGCCATGCCCTCAACGAGCAGAGCCTGCCGATGGTGTTCGCCTTCGATGACGACGACGTCGACATCCCCTCGTGGATCACCCATCACGCGCGGGACCTGCGCGCCGAACTCCACCACTACGGCGCCTTGCTGTTCCGGTCGCCGTCGGGCATGGACTTCCAGGGTGTCGTCCGCTCCTTCACCGACGCGCAGGTGGACTACCGCGGGGGTGCGGCGGTGCGCAGCCGGGTGTCCGCGGACACCTACACCGCCAGTGAGTACCCCGAGCAGTTGGCCATCAGGCAGCACAGCGAGTTCTGCTACTCCCACGACTGGCCCATGCTGCTGTTCTTCCACTGCGACATCGCCCCCGCCGTCGGCGGCCAGACCCCCCTGGTGGACAACCGCGTCCTGCACAAGGTCGTGCCGGCCGGCATCCGGCGGGAGTTCGAGGAGCGCGGCCTGCTGTACGTGCGCGGCTACGGCTACAACCGCACCTGGCAGCGCAGTTACGAGACCGAGAGCCGCGAGGAGGTCGAGGCGATCTGCGCCCGCGAGGGCCGGCGGGTCGAGTGGATCGGCGGCGACCAACTGCGCACGTTCGAAAAGCGGCCCGCCGTCGCCCGCCATCCGGTGACCGGCGAGGCCGTCTGGTTCAACTACGCGCACGGCTTCCACGTCTCGCGCATGGACGACGAGATCCGCGAGGCCCTGTCCACCTCGCCGGACGACACCGACAGTCAGCTGTGGCCGAACAACGTCTTCTGGGGCGACGGAGGCGAGATCGACCACGGTGTCATCAACGAGGTCAACGACATCGTCGCCGAGCACACCGTGCAGTTCGACTGGCACGAGGGCGACGTCCTCGTCGTGGACAACATGCTGTGCGGCCACGGCCGTCAGCCCTACTCCGGTGCGCGCCGCATCCTGCTGAAGATGGCCGAGTCGTACGCCGAGGCGGTCGCCCGATGAACATCGACACGGCCGTCGAGGCCGGCTCCGCGCAGCTCGGCCCGTTCCAGCGCGCCGCCCTGCGGGCCGGCGAGGTGGCGCCGCGAATGCTGGCCGCCAGTACCACGCGGGCGTCCGGCGCGGCGGTCCACGACGCGGTGCTGACCGTGCTGGCGGCGACCCCGGCCCTGCGGGCCGAACTCGTCGACGTCCAGTCGATGCGGGTGCCCTGGCAGCGCTGTGCGCGGGCGGCGGCTCAGGAGAAGGACGACGAGGGCGGCTGCGAGGTCACGGCCGGCGCCACCACGGTCCGGATCACGGATCGGGCCGGGCGGTGCGTCCTGACGGTGTCCACTCCCCCGCACTTCGCCGACGGACCCTCGCTGGCCACCTTCTTCGCCAGGGTCGACGCGGTGCTGGCGGGCACCCGACTGGCGGACGGGCCCGAGCCGTTCGCGGTCGAGACCGTGCACCTGGAGATGATGCGGGCCGGCGAACTGAGCACCGAGGAGCGGCACTGGCGCGCCCGCCGTGAGCAGGCGGGCGGCGAGGGCGATCGTCTCGCCGATGTCGTGCCGGCCCGGGAGCCGGGAGCCGCGAGCGAGAGCGCCCTGCCGCTGGACGGATCCGCTGCCGCGGCCGCCCTCGCGGTGTCGGGCGGGGGCCGGTTGGCGGACGTGGCGCTCTTCGCGCTGTGCCTGATGCTGGAGCGGCTGGGAGCGGACGCCGACCGGGTCGAGCGGACGGTCGACGCCCGGGACCTCATGGGACTGCCGGGCGCGGTCGGCGTGTTCTGCCACGCGGTTCCCTGGCACGTCGGGGTGGACACCGCGCGAACGGTTCGTGAGGGGATCGCCGCGGCCGTCGCGCGCCGCCGGGAAGAGGACGAACTCATCGGCTGCCCGGCGCCGGGCCGGCCCGGGGAGTTGCCCGAGGTGCTCTTCGCGGGCGACCTCTCCGGCCCGGTGCTGCCGGACGGCTGGCGGTTCGAGGCGTCTTCCGCGCCGCCCGAGGGACGGCTGGTGTTCGCCGTACGCGACGAGGGGTCAGGGCCCGAACTGCTGGTGCGCGCGGAGGACGGGCGCACCACCGACACCGGTGTCCTGGTGCGGCTGTGGCACACCGCCGTGACCCGTCTGGTGGCCGCGCCGGACGCGCCGGCAAGGGACGTGGCGCTCGGTGACGACACCGCGCTGGCCGCCTTGGCACAGGACCTGCGCGGGGCGGCCAGGCGGGACGCGGCCGACGACATCTGCCACGCGCTCATCCGGCGGGCGGCGTCCGACCCGCTGCGGCCCGCCGTCCGCTGGCCCGGCGGGCAGTGGAGCTACGCCGAACTGCTCGGGCGAGTACGCGCTGTCGCGGCGGACATGGAAGCGGTCTCGGCCGGCGACGTGGTCGCGGTGGTCGCCAAGTCGCACCAGCCGGAGATGCTGCTGGGCATGCTCGGCGCCCTGTGGCGCGGCGCGGTCTTCCTCCCGGTGGACCCGGACGAGCCGCCCGCCCGGGTGAGCGACGCGCTCACCCGCTCCGCAGCGGTGCTGGTGCTGTGCGCGGTCAAGGACTTCACCACCGACGCCGACGTGCCGGTCCTCGCGGTCGGGGAGCTCGGCCGGAGCGGTCAGGCCGACGTCGGTCTTACCGCGGTCGCGGTCCCGGACGACGCTCCCGCCTACCTCCTGCGCACCTCCGGGTCGACGGGCCGGCCGAAGCTGGTGTCCGTCAGCCGCGGCAGCCTGGCCAACTACCTGCGCTGGGTCGCCGACGACCTGGTGGCCGGCGTCGTCGGGGACCGCGTCCTGCCGGTGCTCAGCCCGGCGGTGTTCGACGCCGGGTTCAAGCAGACGCTGGGGATGCTCTACTGCGGGCGGACCGTGTGGCTGCCGGCCGCCGACCAGCGTGACGCCTCCGCGCTGCTGGCCGAACTGGCCGCCACTCCCGGTGGCGTCGCCGTCAACTGCGTGCCGAGCTACTGGTCGGCGCTGCTGGAAGCGGCCGCCGACGGGCCGCTGCCGCGCATCGAGAAGGTGCTGCTCGGCGGCGAGACGCTCACCGAGGCGCTGCTGGAGCGCACCCGGGCGGTCTTTCCCGCCGCCGAGGTCTGGAACCTCTACGGTCCCACCGAGACGACGGCGACCGCGACCATGGGGCGTATCGACGCGCATCCGGTCCACGTGGGCCGACCCGTCGCTGGTGCCGTCCTCACCGTGCTCGACCGCCACGGGGCCCCGCTGCCCCGGCGCGTCGCGGGCGAGGTCTGCATCGCGGGGCCGGGGGTGGCCCTGGGCTACCTGTCAGGTCAGGAGCCGCCCTCCCCGTTCGTCACGCTCACGGCGGCCGGGGTCGACGCCGCGGCGTACCGGACCGGCGACCACGGCTGGATCGACACCGACGGCACCGTGCGGCTGCTGGGCCGCAGGGACGACCAGGTCAAGGTGAACGGCTGGCGCATCGAACTCGGGGAGATCGAGAGCGCCGCGGAGCAGTTGGACGGCGTCACCCGGGCCGTCGTGGTGGTCGACGGCACCGCGGTGCTGCGGTTGTTCGTCACCGGTGCGGTCGCCCCCGAGCCGGTCCTCGGCGGGCTGGCCGCCCTCCTGCCCGGCCCGATGCTGCCGAGTTCGGTCCATGTCATCGACCGGTTCCCGCTCCTGCCGAGCGGCAAGATCGACCGCGGCAGCCTGCCGGCGGTCATGAACCGCGCGGCCGAGGAGGACCCGCGGGTCTACGACGCCGAGCAACTGGTGGTGGCGACGGCCTGGAAGGAACTGCTGTCCACCGGCTGGCCCCGGGTCACCGACGAGTTCTTCGCCTCAGGCGGCCACTCGCTGATGCTGGCCCAGCTGGTCAACAAGCTGCGGGCCCAGGGGTTCTCCCGGTTGTCGCTGCGGCATGTGATCCGCCGCCCCACGGTCGAGTCCATCGCGGCGCTGATCCGTTCCGGGGCGGAGGGGGCCTCGTGAGCCGCACCGAGCCGACGCACCTGGTGGAGCTGGCCCGGGTGCCGGGCCCGGGAGACCGGGCCGTGGTGGCGTTCGTGCACTCCTCGTCCGGGTCGGCGAGCGGTTTCCGCCGGCTCGTCAGCCACCTGCGGGCCTCCGCGCGGTACGTCGCCTTCGAGGCGTTCGAGCCGGGCCCGGACGACCGCTGCGGCGTCGAGGCGATCGCCCGGGGGTACTTCGAGGAGTTGCGGGAGGTGCTCGCCGAGGAGCCGGGCGCCGCGCTGACGCTCGTGGGCTGGTCGTTCGGCGGGGTCCTGTCGGTGGAGATGGCCCGGCTGGCGCAGGACGCGGGCCACCGGGTCGCCCATGTGGTGCTGCTCGACTGCGGGGTTCCGCACCTGGTCGCGCAGCGTCGTGGCTCGGAAGGCGGCGCGGCGGGCGAGATCGCCTCGTTGTTCGGCCTGGACGGCGGGCTGCCCGCCGGCGTCGACGACCTCGACGACGAGGCGCTGGTGGCGGCCGTGCTCGACCTGCTGGGCAGCGCGAGCCCGGTGCAGGACCTGTCCGCCGCCGACCTGCTCCCGTTCGTCCGCACGCACCGCTGGCACCTGCGGGCGCTGCGCGCGCCGTGGCACCCCCGGCCGATCGAGGCGCCGGTGACGCTGATCCGGGCGGAGGGCGAGTCCGGTTGGGGTCAGGTGCCAGCCGACCTCGGCTGGTCGCGGTTGCTGGGAATACCGGTGCAGGTCCTCGGCACGCCGGGAACACATGCCTCCTTGGTGTCGGCCGAGCACGCCGCCCACCTCGCCCCGCTGGTCGACGCTCTCGTCCACCGCGGGACGACCGGCTCGGACGCACCGGTGCCGGACGCACCGCAGGGATCGCCCCTCAGTTCGGCGCAGTCCAGGCTGTGGTTCCTGTGGCAGCTGGAGCCGGACGGGGCCCACTACACCACACAGTTCGGCTGGCGTGTCCCCGATGCCACCGCCGAGGAGGTGCGCGGCGCCTGGCGGCTGCTGTGCGAGCGGCACACGATGCTGCGCAGCCGCTACGCACTGACCGGCGCGGGCGAGCCGCGCCGGTTCGTCACGCCCGCCGACGAGGTGCCGGTCGACGTGGTGCCGTTGAAGAGCGAGCCGGGCGGCGACGAGGCGCGGGCGGAGCTGGAGGCCCTGGCGGGCGAGGAGTTCCGCACCCCCTTCGACCTGCGCGACGGCAGTGTGCGCGCGGTCGTCGCCGACGACGGGAGCGGGGCGGTCTGGCTGGTGGTCTCCTGCCACCACATCGCCGTCGACGGCTGGTGCCTGGGGGTGATCGAGGACGAACTGCGGTCGCTGCTGGCCGATCCGGGCTCCCTGCCGCGTCCGCGGGCCGACTACCAGGACTTCGTCGACTGGCAGCGGGACCTGCGGGCGGACGCCTCCTTCCCGGCTCAACTGGACTACTGGGTGGGCGCCCTGGAGGGCATCCGGGTGGTCCCTCCCCCGCCGGACGCGCTCGACGACGCGGAGCCGGGCGCCGCCTCCCTGAGGTTCCGGCTGCCGCCCGATGTCGTCGACCGGCTGGAGGGGGCGGCGGGCGACGCCGGCGTGACGTTCTTCGCGGGGCTGCTCACCTGTGTCGCCGTGGCGCTGCGGGAGTGGGCGGGCACCGAGGGCGTCGCCCTCGGGGTCAACCTGGCGAACCGCCCGCGGTCGGAGTTCGAGGACGTGGTGGGGCTGTTCGTGGACCCCGTCGTGCTCTGGCTCAGGCCGCCGGAGGACGGGGGCTTCCTCGACGCGGTCGACCACGTGTGGGACCGGCTCACCGACGCCTTCGAGCACGCGGAAGTCCCCTACCAGGACGTCGTGACCGCCTCGGGAGCCTCCGGCCACGACGCGTGGAGCCCGCTGTTCTGGGCCATCGTGAACCTGGACCGGCTGCCGGGGACCGGCGGGGGCGGCCAGGCCCGGTGGGTCCCCGTGCCGCTGGTCGTCCCGCCGGACGCCAAGTTCCCGTTCGCGGTGATCTTCCAGCAGGGTGACGACGGCCTGTCCGTCGAGTTCCTCTACCCGCGCGACCGCTACCGCCCCAGCACCGTCGAACGGGTCAGGCACCGGTTCCAGCGGCTGGTGGCCACCGCGGCCGCCGACGGGTTCGACACCGCCCTTCCGCCCGCCGAGAGCGAGCAGCGGCCCGCGGCCGCCCGCTTCTCCTCACGGTTCGGCGCCCTGCGGCAAGCCGGGTCCGGCCCCCGATGACAGCCCGCCGCCATGAGGCGATCCCGCCGACAACTTCACCCTCGGGACACGTGCCCGAGAAATGGGGACAGGTGACGCAGGAGCCAGGACTTCACCACGTGGTCGTCAACGGCCGGGGCGAGACCTCCGTGTGGCCAGCCGACCGCCGCGTTCCCGACGGCTGGCAGCGCGACGGCTTCAGCGGGACACCGCAGGAGTGCGCCGCGCACCTGCTCACCGCCGCGCCCGGCCCTGCCCCGGTGATCCCGCCGTGGGACGGCGAGCCGACCACGGAGACGGGCACGTCCGCACGCGGCGCACGCGCCGGCCACCGCCTCGACACGTTGCTGCTGTCGGCCGCGGAGCAGCACGGCGATCAAGCCGCCGTCATCGCGGACGGCACCATCGTCACCTACCGGGAACTCTTCGCCCGGGCCCGGCTGCTGGCGGACGGCCTGCGCGGCCACGGTGCCCGGCCCGGCGCGTTCGTCGGGGTGAGCGTCGACCGGTCCGCCGACGCGGTGGTCGGGACCCTCGGCGCCCTCCTGTCGGGCGCGGCGTACGTCCCGCTCGACGTGCGGGCCCCGCGTACCCGGATCGGCGAGATCGTGGGGCAGGCCGCGGTGGACCTGGTCACCGGCGCCTCGCCCACCGGCATCGCGGAGGAGTTCGCGCTCCGCCACGTCCCGGTGCCCCAGGCCGCGCCCGCGCCCACGACACCGCACCCGGTGGCGGGATCACCCTCCGACCCCGCCTACGTCATCTTCACCTCCGGGTCGACCGGCCGGCCCAAGGGCGTCGTCGTCCCGCACAGCGCGGTCGTCAACTCGACCAACGCGCGCTTCGCGGTCTTCCCCGGGCTGCCCATGACCTACTTCATGCTGGCGCCGCTCACCTTCGACGCGGCCGTCGCGGGGCTGTTCTTCACCCTCGCCGCGGGCGGCACGCTGGTGCTGCCCACCGAGGAGGAGGCCAGGGACCCCGGCCTGCTCGCCGAACTCGTCACCCGGCACCGCGTCACCCACCTCGACGGGGTGCCCTCGCAGTACGCGGCGATCCTGGAGTTCCACGCGCCCGTCCTGCGGGACCTCAGCTGCGTGATCGTGGCCGGTGAGGCGCTGTCGCAGGGGCTGGCCGACCGGCACCTGGGCGAACTCCCGCACGTGCCGCTGTTCAACGAGTACGGGCCCACCGAGGGGACGGTGTGGTCGACGGTGCACCGGTGCGCCCCGGGCGACCCCGGCCCGATCGCGCCGATCGGCCGGCCGGTCGAGGGCGTCGACGTCGAGGTGGTCGACGAGCACCTGGAACCGGTCGGTCCCGGGGAGACCGGCGAGATCGCCGTCTCCGGAGGCCAACTCGCCACCGGCTACCTCGGACAGCCCGACATGACGGCGCTGCGCTTCCTGCCGCATCCGAGGAAACCCGGAGAGCGGATCTACCTGACCGGCGACCTGGGGCGGATCTCCGACGAGGGGGTCATCCAGTACCACGGCCGCATCGGGTCGATGGTGAAGGTCCGGGGGTTCCGGGTCGAGCTCGGCGAGGTGGAGGGCTGGCTGCGCGCCCAGTCCGACGTCGTCGACGCGGTCGTCGTGCCGGAGGCGTTCGGCGGCACCACCCGCCTGGTGGCGATCGTCGTGAAGTCCTCGCGCTCATCGGGCGACCGGCCGGCCCTGCGCAAGAGGCTCGCCGAGCATCTGCCCTCCTACATGGTCCCCTCCGTCTGGCGGGAGATCGACCGCATGCCGCTCACGGTCAACGGAAAGATCGACCGCGCCGCGGCAGCCGCTGCCGTCGGTGTGGCGCGGGCCGACGCCCGGCACGCCCCGGCGAGCGACCGGCCGATCTGAAGGAACGGTCGCCCCGCTCAGGAGAAGTCCCTGCCACCCAAGGAGAAGTCCGTGTCAGAAGGCCTGCCAGACACAAGGACCGCCCCCACCACCTCGCCGGCGACCCAGTTGACACTCACCCGCTTCGAGTGGGTGGCCCTGATGACCGAGCACAACCTGGCGGACGGACACGCCCGCCAGGGAACGCCGAGCGAACTCGGGGGCGTCATCGACCGGTTGCCGGAAATCTTCCGCGCCGCGGAGGCGGCCCAACAGGTCGACGTCCAAAGCGACTTCGAGCGGGTGTTCTTCCACGCGGCGGGCCAGCCCAGCGTGCTGGGGCGCACGAACCCGCCGCTCTACCACTACTCGGCCTCGATGTCGATCGAGGCCGTGGCGAACCACCTGCGCATCGAAGGGCTGCGGGTGGGACTGCTCAACCCCACCTTCGACAACATCCCCGACATCCTCAAGCGGCACGGGGTGCCCCTCGTGCCGCTTCCCGAGGCCGTCTTCAGCGAGCCGGAGGCCGTCGACTGCTGGGAGGAGTTCGACGCGCTGTTCCTGGTCGTGCCGAACAACCCCACCGGATGCGACCCGGACCCCTCCGCCGTCGAACGCATCGCGCTGGAGTGCCGGCGCCGCGGTGTCCTGCTGATCATCGACTTCAGCTTCCGCTTCTTCAGCGACCACCTGGGCGTCAGCGACACCTACGCGTTCTTCGAGGAGAACGACATCGACCACATAGGGATCGAGGACGTCGGCAAGCTGTGGCCGATGCTCGACCTCAAGATCGGCGGCCTCGTCGCCGGCCCGCGGCGCCACGAAGCGCTGGAGGCGATCACGGACGACATGATCCTCAACGTCTCCCCCTTCGTCTTCGCGCTCATCGCCGAGGCGGGACGCTCCGGTGTGGTCGGCTCCGCGCGGGCGACCAGTGTCCGCAACCGCGCCGCCCTGGTGAAGGAACTCGCCGGCGGTCCGGTGTCCGTGATGGACGGCGGCTCCTCGATGAGCGTCGCCTGGCTGCGGCTGCCGGAGGGCTGGGACGGCGTCGAGCTGTGCGGATGGCTTCAGCAGCGCGGCATCGCGGTCCTGCCCGGCGGACCGTTCTTCTGGGCCCGGCCGGAAGAGGGCTCCCGGTACCTGCGCATCGCCTTGATGAGGCCGGTGGACTCCTTCGAGAAGGCCGTCAAGGCACTGGCGGACGCACTGGCCCGGTACGGGCGGCCGTGAACCGGCCGCCGGCAGACGTCGGCGGGCACCCGCCGACCGGTCCCGACCCCACCACGCAGACGAAGGCAGGCGACGAACGGATGGCAGAGAACGACATCGAGACCACCGTGCTCGAACAGGCGCAGGGGATCCTCGACCGGCAAGGTCTCACCCTCGACGACGACTTCTTCGACGTCGGCGGCGACAGCGTGGTCGGCATGCACTTCGTCGGCCGGGTCGGCCGGATGCTCGGCCTGCCGATCCGCACGACGCTGCTGTTCGCCAACCCGGTCCTGCGCGACTTCGTCACCGAGGTCGCGGCGGTGCAGAAGCGGCACGCCGAGATCGGCGAGGGGACATGAGCGTCACCGGCGCGCTGGCCGACGAGGTCGCGGACATCCTGGACGCCCTGCCCGCGGGTGCCGGTGCCCGGGACGCCTTCGCCGCGCTCGGCGACGCGCGGCTGTTCGCGGTCCACTACCCCAAGGAGTACGGCGGGCGCGGCGGCACCCTGGAGGACTACGCGGTCGTCGCCGAGGCCCTGGGCGAGCGGGAGTTCGCCGACGAGGTGCACCTGGTCACCGTGCAGGGGGTCGGCTGCGCGATCTGGCGCTTCGGCAGCGAGGACCAGCGCCGCAAGTGGCTGCCGGAGATCGCCTCCGGCCGCACCTCGGCAAGCCTGCTGCTCTCGGAGGTCGACGCCGGCTCCGACGCCGCCGCCATCACCACCAGCGCCACCCGGACGGAAGGCGGCTGGTCGCTCAGCGGTGAGAAGTCCTGGAGCCTGCGGGCCGACTGGTCGCGGATCGGCCTGTGTTCCGCCAGGACCTCGACGGCCGGCAACCGCTACGCCGGCATCACCCTCTTCCTGGTCGACCTCACCAGCAGCGGTGTCGCCGTCTCGCCCAGGCCGCGGCTGTCCGGCGAGTCGTACTTCACGGTGACCTTCGACGACGTGGCGCTCGGCGACGCCGACCTGGTCGGGCCGCCCGACGGCGGCTTCCCGATCGTCACCGCGGCCGCCGGCTTCGAGCGGGCCGGGCTGGACTACCTGTGCCGGGGCCGGGTGTGGCTGCGGTCGGCCGAGGCGACACTGGCCGCGCTGCCCGACCTGGACAACGACCGGCGACGGGCGGCCATGGCCCGGCTCGACCACGACCTGCGCGGGGCACGGCTGCTCGCCCACGCGACGCTGGCCGGCGCCGACGGCCTCGACTTCGACTACGTGCAGTCCGCCTACTCCAAGTACACCTGTGGCGAGGCCTCGCAGGCGGTGGCGCTGTGGATCGCGCAGGACCTGCTGCCGGAGCCGACCGTCGCGGACCGGCCGGATCTGGTGCGCCGGCTGCGCGCGGCGGTGACCGAGGGACCGGAGTTGTCCATCTCCGGCAACGCGATCGACCTGCTGCTCGACACCATCTCCCTCGATCCCGGGCTCGGTGAGCTGTGACCACTGACCAGATGCCGGATCACACCCCGGCACGCGCTCCCGCCGACGGCTCGGTCCACGGCTGGCTGACCGGCCTGACCCGCGCGGCGGCGGCCGGCCGGCCCACCGACCCGGCGCACCCGCCCAGGGACGACCGGGACACCGCGGACCTGGTCCTGCTGGGGCGGGCCGCCGTCACGCTGGGGACCGCGCAACGCGCCCTGGTCCTGGCCAGGCACCGGGCCGGTTCACGGTTCGTCGGCGGCCGTCCGCTGATCGAGCGGCAGTCGACGGGACACCGGCTGGCCCGCGGGTCGGCACAGGTGGCCGTCGTCCGCGCCACCGTGCTGGCCGCCGGACGCGACGAGGACGCCGGGGTCGCCGCGGGCTACCGGGCGCCGGCGTCCGCCGCGGCCGCCGCGGAGGCGGCCTTGTTGTGCGCCCAGGCGCTCGTGCAGGTCTACGGCGCCGCGGGCACCAGCGACCCGGCCGCCACCGCCGCCTTCGAGGCGTGCCAGGCCGCGGCCTCCGCCGCAGGACCGGCGCCGGGTCTGTGGCTCCAGGCCGGACGCCGGCGCGGTTTCGACGTGCCCGGCGCCCGGACCGCATGACTCCCGCACCAGATTCGAGAGGCGTATCCATGAACGCTCCCGGAGCGGACGGCCCCCCGCCCCTGTCGTACGGGCAGCAGAACCTGTGGTTCACCCACCAGGTCCGCGGTGACACCAGCACCTACCACGACCGGGCGGTCTTCCGGATGACGGGGGCGCTGGACCTGCCGGCGCTGTGCGCGGCCTTCGATCGGGCGGTCGGCCGGCACCCGGTGCTGCGGACCCGGTTCGTGGAGACCGACGGGATGCCCGCGCCGGTGGCCGACGAGCGCGGGCGGGGTCAGGTGCGCACCGAGCGCGCACCCGACGGGTGCGACCGCGAGGCGGTCTTCGGCTCCTTCGTCCAGGCGGAGGCCGACCGCCCGTTCGACCTGGCCGAGGGACCGCTGCTGCGGGTGAGCGTCCTGAGTTTCGACGACGAGGACCATGCCCTCGCGCTCACCACCCATCGCATCATCGCCGACTGCTGGTCCACGGGACTGCTGCTCGCGGAGGTCTCGGAGTACTACGCGGACCTGAGCGCGGGCAAGGAGGTCGGCCCCGGCAGACCGTCGACGCCGTACGGGGACTTCGCCCGCTGGCAGCACTCCGGGCCGCAGAAGGCGGAGTTCGCCGATCTGCTGGAGTACTGGCTGGACCATGTGGACGGCGCTCCCCGCGAGCTCGACCTGCGCGGGGAGCGGTCGGCCGACGGGCAGCCGCGGCGGGCCGAGACGATGGAGTTCCGGGTCCCGGCCGCCGCCCTGGACAGGCTCCGCGACTTCGCCCAGACGTGCAGCGCCACCCTCTACATGGCGCTGCTCGCCGTGTTCGACGTCGTGATCGCCCGTGCGGCGGGCACCGACGACGTGCTCGTCGGGGTCCCGGTGGCCGGCCGCACGATGATCGACTTCGAGGACTCGATCGGCTACTTCGTCAACCTGCTGGCACTGCGCGGCGATCTGCGCGACGACCCGACACCCACGCAACTGCTGCGTCGGGTCCGCAAGACGGTGCTGACCGGCATGGCGTACCAGGACCTGCCGTTCGAGATGCTGGCGAGCGGTGCGGGCGTGTGGCCGCCCGGGACCGGCCACCCGCTGGTCCAGGTGTCGATGCAGCTCGTCGAGGGCGGCGCCGAGTCGGGGCTGCGGCTGCCGGGGGTCGGGATCGAGCCCGTGCAGATGGACGAGTACCAGATCGCCTTCGCGCTGACGCTCAACCTGTACATCTCGCAGGACGGGCTGCGCGGCCGGCTCCTGCACACCCGGGGCGAGGTCGATCCACGGCTCGTGGCCGAGATCGCCGCGGGGTTCGCCCGGCTGGTGGAGCTGATGCCGGCCCACCCGCAGACCGCCGTCTCACAGCTGCCGGTCCTCCCGCCGCGGACCGCCGCGCCCGCGCGAGGTGGCCGCCCGTCCGCTTCCGGTGAAGGGTGATCCCATGGACGACCCGTACGAGTCGCACTGGCAGCCGGTGACGGTGGGCGACGCCACCGTCGAGGTGAGGGTCAGCGCGCGGAAGCCGGCCACCGGCTGCCGGCTGTGGCCCTCCGTCGGGGAGTACCCGGTCTACGACGACTTCCTGTACTACGTCATGCTGCAGGACGAACCGCGCAACACTCTGTTCACGGACGCCATCCGCCGGCAGGCCGAAGGGCGCGTCGTGCTCGAACTCGGTGTCGGCCCCGACCTGTTGTGGTCCTCCCTGGCGGCCAGGAGCGGCGCGAGCCGGGTCATGGCGGTGGAGGTCATCGAGGCGAGCGCCCGGGAGGCACGTGAGCGCGCCCGGCGACTCGGCCCCCACGTCTCGGTCTTCGAAGGCGACGCGACACGGGTGGAGCTGCCGGAGAGAGCCGACATGTGCATCGCGGAGCTCGTCGGCGCGATCGGCGGCGCGGAGGGCATCGCCGAGGCTCTCGACGACGCGCGGAAGCGGCATCTCACCCCGGGTGCCGTCGTGGTGCCCCACCGGGTCAGAACGCCGATCGCGGCTGTCGGGGCGGGCGAGTTGCTTGGCGGTGAACCCGTCCTCCACCCGGATGCCGCGCCCTACGTCGGCGAGGTGCTGCGGAGCGTCGACTCCGTCTTCGACCTGCGCATGTGCCTCAACGGGCTGGCCGAATCCGACCTGATGACGACGGCCGGCGTCCTGGAGGACCTCGACCTCGGGATGAACACGCAGGACCACGCGAGCCGCACCACGCTCCAGGTCACCCGGTCCGGCGCGATCGACAGCTGCGTGCTGTGGCTGCAACTCCAGTGCGCGCCCGACCAGAAGTTCCTCGACTCCCTGGTGACGGTCACGAACTGGATGCCGGTCCTCGTCCCCTTCGACATCGACCGGCCCCTGCCCGTCGAGCCGGGGGACGTCCTCGACCTCGACATCACCCGGAGCCTGCACGACGGGGTGCACCCGCGGTGGTCCTTCACCGGAGCGATCAGGCACACCGACGGCTCGCTCACCCCGGTGCGGGCCGACAGCCCGTACGCCGACGGCCCGTTCCGGGCCTCCTGGCTGCACCGCGCGCTGTTCCGGGACGGCGCCGCGGACGACGCTCACCGCTGAACCCTCGCTCCCCCGTGGGTCGTTCGGGCGATCGCGGAGGCCGGCCCGGTGGATAATGGCGGGCCACAAGGCCTCGTGATCGTCCGCCGGGATCGCCCCTTCCTCCACCCCGCACCCGACGGGACCGCAGGCAGGGCCGGTGCTCCGCGCGGGGCCTCACCAGGCGGTCCCGACGCATTGGAGAATGACCCGGACCATGATTGCTCTTGTCACCGCTGTCACCAACCCCGAACTGTGTGAGGACGACCAGCCGCTGCTGCGCGGTCTGCTCGACGCGGGCATCGACCACGAGGTGGTGAACTGGGACGACCCCGGCGTCGACTGGTCCCGGTTCGACGAGGTCATCCTGCGCTCACCGTGGGACTACCCCTCGCGTCCGGCGGACTTCCTGGCCTGGTACGAGCGCGCCTCGCGGCATTCGCGGGTGCACAACGACTTCGCCCTGGTCAGCCGCAACCAGCACAAGCAGTACCTGGTGGAGTTGGAGCGGGCCGGTGTCGCGGTGGTCCCCACGGTGGTGGTGACGACGCAGGACGAGGCCCACCGGGTGGCCCGTGACCGCGGATGGGATCCCGCCGTCATCAAGCCGGCCATCGGGCTGGGCGGCCGCAGCGTGGCCGTCTTCGGGGCGGACACCCCGCCATCGGAGGTGCCGTTGCAGGGGGCGGCGACCGAGTGGTGCGTCCAGCCGTATCTGCCGAGCATCAGGACCGAGGGTGAGTACTCGGTCGTGGTCGTCGCGGGCGTCGTCCAGCACGCCCTGATCAAGCGGCCGGGGCCGGACGACTTCCGGGTGCACGACGGCCGCGGCGGCACCCACGAGCCGCATCCGGTCACCGGTGAACTGGCCGAGGGCGCCCTCGGGGTGCTGGAGGCGTTCGGGGCGAAGGACACTCTGTTCGCCCGGGTCGATCTGATCCGCGGTCAGGACGGGCGGCTGGCCCTGATGGAACTGGACGTCACCAGCCCGTGCCTGTACACCGAGCACAACCCCGCCCTCGGGTCGGCGTTCGCCGCGGCCGTGGGCCGGCTCTCCGCCACCCGTCCGCAGGATCGGGTGTGACCGGCATGATCGACTACCGCACGATCGGCCCCGACCTGGGCGAGGGCGACGGTCCGGCCGCGGCGTCGAAGGCGCGGCGGCTGCTGGCCGCGGCCGAGGGCATCCCCTTCGTGCCGCCGGACGACGTCCCCATCGAGCCGCTGCTGTTCACGAGCGCCGACTACAGCGCCCACACCGCCGTGGTGAAGCGGTTCGACGCCCTGCTGCGCGACGTGGCGTGGCGCACCGGCGGTGACCCGGCCGGCCTGCGGAAGGCTCTCGTCAAGGGCGAGGACGAGCACGACCTCCTCACCTCGGACACCATGACCGAACGCACCTGGGCCTCCTGCATGTTCCGGGTCGACGCCGTGCTGAGCGGCGGTGTCCTGAAGATCCTGGAGAACAACATCGGGGGCGCCATCGGTGGGGTGAGCCTGATGCACACGCTGATCGGTCAGCACCGGCAGGAGTCGCGGGACGTCGGCGGGCGGGTGCACTTCGACGATCCGCTGGACGCCCGCCGCCTGCTGTACGAGGACGCCTGCCGGTGGATGGGCGGTCCCGCGAGGGTCGCGCTGCTGGCCACCCGCCGGGAGACCTCCTACGCGCATCCGCGGTACTGGTCGGTCGAGACGGAGTTCATGGCCCGGCACGGCGTCGACGCGCGCTTCCAGGAGCCGGAGGAACTGGCCGCCGCGAAGGGGGAGTTCCCGGTCGCGCTGCGCCACTTCATGCCGCAGGAGTGGAAGGAGATGGGCATCGACCTCGGGCTGGTCCGGCAGGCCGCGGAGAACGGCACCTTGATGCTCGCCCCCGAGTCGTCGTTCCTGCTGCAGAACAAGATGATCCTCGCCTGGCTGTCCGCGGAGTCCGAGCGCCTGAGCGCCGCCGACCACGCGTTCCTTGAGGCGCACCTGCCCTGGACCCGCGTCGTCGGCACCGACGAGGTGACGTTCCGCGGGCGCTCCTGGTACCTGCCGGAACTGCTCAAGCGGCACCGGGCGGACCTGGTCATCAAGCCGGTGGCCGGGTACGGCGGGTACGGAGTGGTGGTGGGGCGGTTCGCCTCGGAGGGAGAGTGGCTGGACGCCGTCTCCGCGGCGCTGGAGAGCGGCGAGGCGATCGTCCAGGAGTACGCGGAGCCGGACCGGGTCAGCATCGCCTTCTACGACCGGACGACCGACCGGGCGCGCCGTGTGGAGGTCGAACCGCTCCTGGGATTCGCGGTCTTCGGCGGCCGGGACGCCGGATGCGTGGTGCGCCACAACACCCGGCTGACCAACGGTGTGGTCAACGGGGTGCAGGGCGCCTCACGAAGCGTGGCGGGCTGGTACGACAACTGACCCGTGCGGCACGGCGGAGCGCCGTGCCGCAGTCGCGGCAGCCGGGAGCGGGTGGTCCGCTCCGGTTGCCGTGCGCCCGCCCGTCGGCCGAGGCCGCCTTCACCCGACGCGTGCCCGGGCCGGTGCCGGTTGCCGGCGGTCGGCCGTGGCGACGGCCTGGGTGCGCAGGCGGCGAAGGGTGGCCGCGTCGGCCGTGTGGCCGCGCAGGACGGTCTTCTCGACGCCCCGCTGCACCGTCGAGACGACATCCGCCAGTCCGGCCTTGCGCTGGCAGGAGGCGTCGACCATGGCGAGCCGGCGTTCGTCGGTGATGACCTTCCGCAGTTTCGCGCTGTCGGATCCGGCCCGTCCGAGCTGGGTGTCGATGGCCTGGGGCGGGTCTTCGAGAGCCCGGGAGGACTGACCGGCGGCGCGCATGCAGGTGCGCCAGGCGCCCTGCGCCGACCGGAACCGGGCGTCCGCCTCGACCTTGATGATCACCTGGTTGGCCAGCACCTGGAAGGTGTTGTACAGCCGCTCGTAGCCGGGCCCGTACAGCTGGGCCCGTGCGTGGGAGACGCAGGAGTCGGAGTTGTAGAAGAACTCCTGGCCGTCCGGGAGGCGGACGTTCGTGCGGTGGCTGTCGGTTCCCAGGAGCGCCTCCTGCCAGCCGGGCACCGTGGCCGCCTTCGCGTTGTGGTCCACGAAGGCCGCCGTGCCGGCGTTCAGCCGGGAACTGGTCAGACCGAAGCCGTCCGTCCGCGCCTGGGCGGGCGACAGCAGGCGGTACGGATTCGCGTCGGCGATGTGTGAGCCCGGCGCCAGCGGCTGCGGGTGGTAGCTGAATCCGCGGTCGCGCATGCACGCGGTGACGCGGGTCTCCTCCGCGGTGTGCAGGACAGTGCGTTCCCGCGCGGTGTAGTAGGTGATGCCGTCGAACGGCCGGGGATCGGGTGCCGCCTGACCGGCGCCGCCGGATGCCTGGCATCCGGCGGCGCACAGCCCGAGGAGCAGTCCCGCGGTGACGAGAAGCTTCCGGGGCGTCATGGCGATCAGTAGGTGCACCACTTGTTGGACTCGATGTGCGGCAGGTTGGCGCTGATGGTGCTCCAGCCGGTGCCGCGGTTGAGGTTGTAGGCGGGAGCGCCGTAGTTCTTCGCCCCGTAGACGGTCACGTTGCAGCTGGAGCCGTGGTTCCAGAGGGAACCGCCGCGGGCGTCGTAGTAGTTGACGTACATGGTGAGGTCCGTGTTGTTCTCGTACACCGGGGCCACCGGGTGTCCCGTGGAGTTCGTGTAGCCCGTCAGGAAGTAGGCGCACAGCGCGCCTGAGGGGCAGTCCGAGGGAGTGGCACTGGCGGTGGCGGGGGCCATGAGGGCGCCGCCCAGAGCGGCGATCCCGACCGCGGCGGTGACCGCGATGCTCTTGAGTCCCATGGTTGTTCTTCCTCACGTTCAGGAGATGCCGGCCGGTTCGCGCCTGGCGAGCCGGGCCGACGGCTTGTGAGGACGTGTCTACCGGCGGGGACGTTGTCCGTTGTCGGCCCGTGGACGCCGGACGACAAGCGCCGGATAACCGCGGATCGGCCGGCGGGCGCGGGGTGCGCCCGCCGGTCTCCTTACGCGGTGGTCAGGTCGGGTCAGCCGCAGACCTGCCGGAAGGGCAGGGCCGAGACGTAGCGGCTCCAGGTCTGCCGGGTGAGGGTGCCCGAGGTGGCGGCGCAGACCCGGTCGATGGCCTGGCCGGGGTCCATCGCCTGGAGCACGATGTTGTGGTCGTCGCCCGCGCTGGCCAGGGTGCGGCCGTCCGGGCTGAGTACCGCCTGGTCGACGGGTCCGGTGTGGCCGCCGATCGCTCCGCCCCTGGCGGTGGGCCGGGCCGGATCGGTCACGTCCCACAGGCGGATCTGACCGTCGTCGCCGCTGCTGACGAGGGTGTGCCCGTCGTGGCTGAAGGACACCGAGTACACGAAGCTGGTGTGCCCCACCAGCGGCTTGGCCAGCGCTTTCGGGTGGGCCGGGTCGGCGACGTCCCACAGCCGCACGGTGTGGTCGTCGTTGGCGGAGGCGAGGGTCCGGCCGTCGGGGCTGAAGGCCACCGCTTCGATACCGCCGCTGCGCGCGGTGATGGGCTTGCCCAGTTCCTTGGGGCGGGCGGGGTCGGAGATGTTCCACAGCCGGGTGGTGTCGTCCGCGCCCGCGCTGGCCAGGACGCGGCCGTCGGGGCTGAAGGCCAGCGCCTTGACGGCGTCGGTGTGCGCGGTGAGGGGCTTGCCCAACTCCTTCGGGCGGGCCGGGTCGGAGATGTCCCACAGCCGCACGGTGTTGTCATGGCCTGAGCTGGCGAGGAGCCGGCCGTCGGGGCTGAAGATCGCCATGGACACCGCGTCGCTGTGCTTGGTGAGGGGTTCACCGAGCGGCACGGGGCGGGCCGGGTCGGCGACGTTCCACAACCGGATGGTGTGGTCGCGCCCGGCGCTGGCCAGCAGCCGGCCGTCCCTGCTGAAGTCCAGTTTGTTGATCGCGTCGCGGTTGCCCCGCAGCGGCGGTCCGATCGCCTTCGGGCGGCCCGGGTCGGCGACGTTCCACAACCGGATCGCGCCGTCTGTACTGCCGGCCGCCAGGACGTGCCCGTCGGGCCGGAACGCGACGGTGTTCTCGTAGCTGGGGGTGGGCAGCACCGTCCGGGGCAGGTTCCACAGCCGCACGGTGCGGTCGGCGCCGACGCTGGCCAGCGAACGGCCGTCCGGGCTGAACGCCAGCCAGTACACGTACTCCGTGTGCCCGGTCAGCGGGGGGCACAGCGGGACGGGGTCGGCGGGATTCGTGACGTTCCACAGCCGCACCGTCTGGTCGGCGCCCGCGGTGGCCAGCACGTGGCCGTCCGGGCTGAAGGCCGCCGCGTAGATGGTGTTGGTGGCCGCCGACGGGATGGTTCCCAGCGCCTTGGGCTTCGCCGGGTCGGCGACGTTCCACAGCCGCACCGTGAGGTCGTTGCCGACGCTGGCCATGATCCGGCTGTCCGGGGTGAAGGCGACCGCGTAGACGGTGTCGGTGTGGCCGGTCAGCGCCGGTCCCCACATCTTCGGATCGGCCGGGTCGGTGACGTTCCACAGCTGGATGGTGTGGTCGTGGCCGGCGCTGGCGACCGTGCGGCCGTCTGGGCTGTAGGTCGCCGAGGCGACCTTGCCGCGCTGGCTGCGCAACGGCTTGCCGAGTTGGGCCGGGTGCGCCGGGTCGGCGACGTTCCACAGCCGCACCGAGCCGTCGTCGCCCGCGCTGGCCAGGGTGCGGCCGTCCGGGCCGAAGGAGACCGAGAAGACCGTGCCGGTGTGTCCGCGCAGCGGCGCCGCCCAGGGCGTCGGGCGGGTCGGGTGGGTGAGGTTCCACAGCCGCACCGTGTGGTCGCGGCCCGCGCCGGCCAGCGTGCGGCCGTCCGGGCTGAAGGACAGCCACATGGTGCCGGCGGTGTGGGCGGCGAACGGTGTGCCGATCGGCGCGGGGTGGGCGGTGTCGGCGACGTTCCACAGCCGGATGGTGTCGTCCTGCCCGGCGGTGGCCATCAGGTGGCCCTTCGGGCTGAAGGCGACGGCGTAGACGACGTCGGTGTGCCCGGTGAGGGTGGTGGCCAGCGGCGCGCTCTGGGTGCCGAGCAGATCGGTGGACAGCCCGTTCGTGGGGTGCAGCCGGTAGCCGACCACGTCCAGCCGGGCGGCCAGCGACTGGTCGGTGGCCCGCAGTTCGTCGGCCTCGCTCATCATCTCGCCGGAGACGGCGGTGTCGCGCTCGGCCCGGGCGGTGGACCGCTGCTGGAAGGCGACCACGGCCCCGACCAGGGCGAGGACCGTCAGGAAGGACAGCGCGAGGAACGCGGAGCGCCGACGGCGGTCGCCGCGGTCCTGGTGGCGGGCGGAGGCGGCCAGGAAGTCCTGGACCCGGCTGTTCAACCGCACGTCTTCGTGGTGGAGTTGGGCCCATTCGCGGGCGGCGTCCAGCCGGGCGCCCCGGTACAGGGCGCTGGCGTCGCGCTGTTCGCGGTCCCAGGCGGTGGCCGCCTCGGTGACCTGCTGCTGGATGAGCAGTCCCGCCCGGTCCTCGCCGATCCAGCCGCTCAGCCGGGGCCACGCGTGCAGCAGCGCCTCGTGGGTGATCTCGACGGTGTCGGTGTCCAGGGTGACGAGCCTGGCGCGGGCCAGCGCGTCGAGCACGGGGTGGGTACTGGGGTCGAGTTCGTCGCGGGCGAGTCGGCGCTTGGAGTCGCCGGTGCCCTCGTTGAGGGAGACCAGGCGAAGGAAGATGCCGCGGGCGAGGCGTTGTTGAGGTTCCGTCAGATTGCGAAAGACCGTCTCCGCGGTGTTGGCGAGGGCGTGCGGAATGCCGCCTGCCGCCTCGTAGCCGCTCACCGTCAGGGCGTTGCCTCGTCTTCGCCGCCAGGTCTCGCGCATCGCGTGGGAGACCAGGGGGAGGATGCCGGCCTGTCCGGTCGCCTCGGCCACCACCCTGGCCAGCAGGGATCCCTCCACCGTGCATTCGGCCTGGATGGCGGGCTGGCTGATGGCCCGGCGCAGTTCCTCGGTGCTCATCGGACCCACCAGCAACTGCGAGCGCTGCAACGCCTCCACCAGATCCGGGTACTGCGAGCACGCCGCGTAGAAGTCCGCCCGTATGCCGAGGACGACCCGGGTGCGGCTGTTGGCGGCGCCGGCCGCGGTGGTCAGGGCGGTGATGAAGTCGGCCCGCTCCCGCTCGTCGGCGCAGAGGGTGAAGATCTCCTCGAACTGGTCGACGACGATGACGAGTTCGGCCTCGGCGGGTTGGTTCGCCAGTGCCTGAAGCACCGTCAGGTGCAGGGCGCGCGGGTTGCCGGTCAGGTCGTCGTGGACGGCGACGGCCGAGGCACCGCCGAGCGCGGCCAGCCGCGCCGCGCACTCCTCGAACGGGTGCGCCCCGGGAGACAGGACGACGGTGGACCACGGTGACGTCCCACCGGACACCCGTGGCAGCAGACCGGCCCGCAGCAGGGAGGACTTCCCGGAGCCGGACGCGCCGAACACCACCACGAACCGGTTGCCGCGGACCTGGGACTCCAGGTCGTCGGTGAGTCGTTCGCGGCCGAAGAAGCGGTCGGCGTCATGCGCCTCGAAGGCACCGAGGCCCACGTAGGGACAGTCGGCACCGGTCTCGGCCGCGGTCTCCACGTCGTCCTGAACCCGCGTCAGCGCGATGGACAGCTGATGCCATCGGCCCTCCCACACCGCCGGGTCGCCCCCGCAGGCCTGTATGTAGGCCAGCGTCACGGGCAGGCTGGGCAGCTTCCGCCCGGCGGCCGCGTCGGCCAGGGTGCTGGAGGAGTAGTGCGCCGCCCGGGCCAACTTCCGGTACGGAGGGCTCCCCGCCCTCTCCCTCAACTCGCGGAGGTCGGCGGCGAACCGAACCAGCGGGCTGTCTTCCTCGTCCAACGGCCGCTCGCCCCGGGGCACCGGCACCTCCATCGTTCAGCAATGAAGTCCCCATTGTGCGAAAGCTGTTGTCCGGCGTCCAGCCGCCGACCACGGACAACGCCCCATCCCTTACAAACGATCCATCAGCCGTACTCACGGCATGAAGGACCGCACCACCAACGAGGGGACGCAAGACCATGACGAGGAATTCAGTGCAGGCGGCACCGCGGCGCAAGAGAGCCGCCGTGGTCGCCGCTCTGGCGGCCGTGCTCGTCTCCGGCGCGATGCTGGCGAACCCCGGCACGGCGTCGGCCGCCACCTCGGCCGACATCACCGAGGCCCAGACCGACCTGAACGGCCTGGCGTACGACTCCGGGACGGTCGACGGGGTCGAGGGCCCGCAGACCGAGGCGGCGGCCGAGTCCTTCCAGGCCGACCGCTGCCTGAGCGTCGACGGGGCGATCGGTCCGCAGACGCTCGGCGAGCTGGAGACCGTCGTCAAGCTGGTCCAGACGAAGGCCGGCGTCGCCACCGTCGACGGCGACTACGCGAGCAGCACGGTCACCGCCGTCAAGACCTACCAGAGCGCGCACTCGCTGACGGTGGACGGCATCGCCGGCGCCGACACCATGAAGTCGATGGGCATCGAGCGGCTGGTCGCCAGCTGCCACGACGTCAACGCCCTGCGCCAGCAGATCGTCAGCGTCGCCGAGAGCCAGGTCGGCACCCGGGCCGACTCCGGCAACTGCGTGCCCGGCAAGCCGTACAGCATCTGCGCCGACTGGTGCGCCGCCTTCGCCACCTGGGTGTGGCGGGACGCCGGCGCCAGCATCCCGTCCATGACCTACGTGCCCAACGTCTACGACTGGGCGGTCAGCCACGGGGCCTGGTACGGCACCAGCCAGCTGCACTCCGCGCTGCCGGGCGACATGATCATCTTCGGTAGCGCCACCAACCGCTACCACATCGGGATCGTCGACCAGGTCAGCGGTTCCACCGTCCACGTGATCTCCGGAAACACCTCCAACCCCAGCAACTCCAGCCAGATCGGCGTCTACAACAAGAGCTACTCGCTCTCGAGCTCCGTCTTCTACGGACTGGTCCGCCCGTAGCCGAAGGGCACCACCCACCGGTGCCGCGGGCGCCTCCCACCGGGACGCGCCCGCGGCACCGGCACCATCCGCAGCCCACCAAGGACAGGAGCACTCGCGATGAAGACGAAGAGGAATCTGGCGCTGGCCGCCATCGGCCTGGCGGTGGCCATGTGCACGCCGCTCGGTGTCGCCCAGGCGGCGACCGCGCCCGGGGCGACCTCCGTCACCCCCTGGCACGAGGACGCCGACCACATGGGATCCGGCCTCGACGGCGCGGCGGGCGCCACCGCGGCCGTTCACCGACTGGTCTCCCCCGACGCGGCCGGCACGCTCAAGGGGCTGGACGTCAGCGCGTTCCAGGAGAACATCGACTGGTCGTCGGTGGCCTCCAAGGGTGCCGCCTTCGCCTACGTCAAGGCGACCGAGGGCGAGGACTACACCAGCAGCCAGTTCTCCAAGCAGTACAGCGGATCAGCGACGGCGGGACTGCTCCGCGGGGCCTACCACTTCGCGCTCCCCGACAAGTCGGGCGGCAGCAGCCAGGCGGACTACTTCGTCGCCCACGGCGGCGGCTGGTCGGACGACGGCAAGACGCTCCCCGGCGCGCTCGACATCGAGTACAACCCGTACGGGGCGACCTGCTACGGACTGAGCCAGAGCTCGATGGTCTCCTGGGTCACCGCGTTCAGCAACGAGTACCAGGCGAAGACCGGCCGCTACCCCATCATCTACTCCACCAGGGACTGGTGGTCGAGCTGCACGGGCAACTCCGGTTCCCTGGCCGGGCACGATCCGCTGTGGATCGCCAACTACGGTGGCTCCCCCACCCCGTTGCCCAACGGCTGGAGCACGTACACCGTCTGGCAGAACGCCGACAGCGGCACCTTCCCGGGAGACCAGGACGTCTTCAACGGGACGGCCACGGACCTGAAGACCTACGCCCACGGCACCTACACTCCCCCGCCGCCGGCCGGGGGCAGCTGGCCGGTCGTCCAGCAGGGCCAGACCGGCCACGCGGTCACCGCCGTGCAGTACCTGCTCGACGCGCACGGGGCCACGCTGACGGTGGACGGTGACTTCGGCGCGGGGACGCGCAGCGCGGTGGTCGCCTTCCAGAGCAGCAAGGGCCTCACGGCGGACGGCATCGTCGGCCCGAACACCTGGCAGGCGCTCGCCGTCACCGTCAAGGAGGGCGACAGCGGCCAGGCGGTGGACGCGGTGCAGGACGAACTCACCGCGCACGGGCACACCGTGCCGGTGGACGGCCAGTTCGGAGCGGGGACCACGAGCGCGGTCATCGCCTTCCAGACCGCACAGAAGCTGACCGCCGACGGCATCGTCGGCCCTGACACCTGGCAGGCGCTCGTCTCCTGAGGTAGCGGCGTGCCCTCGGCGCGGGTATGAGCCCGGGAGGTTCTCCCCCCGGGCCTGCGCGCCCTGGGCCGCCCGCTGACGTACAGCCCGATCCACGACGTGCACGTCCGCCGGGTTCCGGCGGGCGCCCGTCCGAACAAGGGATACGCAATGCGCAGATCCAAGATGCTGCCCCTGGCGATGGCCGCCGTCGTCGTACCGGTCGCCCTGCTGGGCACCTCGGCACCCGCCGGAGCGGCGGGCGCCGAGGTCGTGACCGACTCGACCACCTTCAACGACCCGTCGGGGGCGGCCGCGGACCAGGACCGGATACGCGACCACATCGTCGACCTGATCAACCAGACCCAGGCCGGTTCGCAGATCACGGTGTCGATGTACACCTTCACCGACGACGTGGTCAGCGGTGCGCTGGTCGCCGCCAAGCAGCGCGGTGTCGCCGTGCGGATCATCGTCGACCACACCACCGTGACCATGGCCGGGGGCGAGTACACCACCCTGGCGAACGGCCTCGGCACCGACCGCGGCCAGTCCTCCTGGGTGATGGCCTGCCCCGCCGGCCGCGGCTGCATCGGCACACGGGTGCTTCCCAGCGACACCGACGGGCCGATCAACCACAACAAGTTCTTCCTCTTCTCCCAGGTGGGCGGGGCGAACGACGTGGTGGTGCAGACCTCCGCCAACATGACGGGCACCCAGCGCACCGACCTGTTCAACAACGCCGTGACGATCGTCGACCCCGGTCTGTACTCCATCTACCAGGCGTACTTCGCGGACCTGCTGTCCCACGGTGCCGGCTCGGGGCTCAGCGACTACTACAAGACCCCGAGCAGCACCACCGGCCCGTACAAGGCCTACTTCTTCCCGCGCAAGGAAGCCTCCGGCGCCTCGTACGACAACGACGCGAGCACGGACACCGTGAAGCTGATCCTGGACAACGTGAGCTGCTCCGGCGGCACGCAGATCCGGATGGCCGCCAACCTCTTCACCCGTGACGAGGTGGCCAAGAAGCTGGTGAGCCTGGTGGGCGCGGGCTGCTCGGTCTACCTGGCCGCCGACGGCGCGCCGGGTTCGATGGGCACCGCGGTGACGAACACCCTCTACGGGAAGCTCACCAAGCGGGTCGAGTGCTATGAGAACCGGGCGGGCGATTCGACCAAGGTCGGCCTGCACTCCAAGTACCTGCTCATCAACGGCACGTACGACGGCGTGGCCAACCGGAAGCTGGTGTGGACCGGCAGCCACAACTACACCTACCCCTCCCTGCGGGCCAACGACGAAACGCTGCTCAAGATCGACGATCCGGCGGTCTACGACCAGTTCAAGGCGAACCACGACTACCTGATGAGCTACTGCGCGGGCTCCTGACCCCGACGAGGTCGCCGTGCGCGTACGCCGGCGCGCGGTGGCGCCGCCCCGCGCGTCAGGCGGGCTCGGCGCGAGCCAGGTCCAGCCGCTCGCGTTGGCCGGCGGTCAGCTCAAGGTCGACCGCGTCCATCGCCTCGTCCAGTTGCGAGAGGCGACTGACACCGACCACCGGCAGGATCGCCGGCCGGCCGCCCAGCATCCAGGCGTAGACGACCTGGTTTGGCGTGGCGCCGGTTTCCTTCGCCACCCCGCGCAGGGCCGCCAGCGCCGCGGCCGTGCCGGGGTGGTCGTACGCGGGCGGCAGGGGCTTGCGCGGGTCGGTGTAGGCACCGGTCAGCAGCGAACTGTAGGCCAGCACCGTCAGGTCGGGTCGGGTGCGCGCGTACGCCAGCATCGGTTCGTCCAGGCAGACCTGGACACCGAAGTCGGCGCCGGGCACGGGCCGCAGATAGGTGTGCCGCTGCTGAAGGGCCACATACCCGGGAGCGCCCGAGTTCCGGGCCAGTTCGCGGGCGAGGGCGAACCGCTCGACCCCCTGGTTGCTCATGCCGACCTGTTCGGTGGCACCCTCGTCGATCAGTTCGGCGAAGGCTGCCGCGGTCTCGCGCAGCGGTGTCGACCGGTCGTCCACGTGCCCGTACAGCAGGTCGACGCGGTCGGTCCCGAGCCGCTCCAGACTGCGCCGGATGCCCGCGCGGAGCACGTCCCGGGAGAGTCCCTCCCGTTCGTCCGGCCGGTCGGCGGTACCGGCCGGCAGCGCGCCGAGCTTGGTGGCGATCACCAGGTGGTCCCGGTTGCCCCGCGCGGCCAGCCAGCGGCCCAGCAGGCGCTCGCTGTCGCCTCCGTCGCTGCCTGGCCACCAGGAGCAGTAGTTGTCGGCGGTGTCGATGAAGGTGCCGCCACGCTCGACGAACCGGTCCAGCAGGGCGATGGAGGTCTCCTCGTCGACGAAGGTGCCGAAGGGCAGGGCGCCCAGGCACAGGGCGGAGACCTGGCGGGTGCCGAGGGTGCGGTAGCGCATGGGTGACCTCTTCGATCGACGGTCCGGTTCGTCCGGCGGTCCGTCGATCGTCACAACTGGAGCGCGCTCCAGATCAAGCGCCGGGCACAATGTCCCCATGAGCACCGGCGCGACGCGGTACCTGACCCCGGCCGAGACCGTGGAGCGGTCCGGCTTCAGCCTGGACACGTTGCGCTACTACGAGCGGATCGGCCTGCTGCCCGCCCTGGCCCGCTCCGCGAGCGGACACCGCCGCTTCACCGAGCAGGACCTGCGGTGGCTGAGCGTCCTTCGGTGCCTGCGGGACACCGGCATGCCGATCGCGGACATGCGCCGCTACGCCGATCTGGCCCGCAGCGGTGATCCGGCGTCGCTGGCGGAACGGGTCGCGCTGCTGGAGAAGCACGACGCGGCAGTCGAGGAACACATCGCGTCACTGCGCACCCAGCAACAGCACCTGCGGGAGAAGATCCGCTACTACCACTCCATACGGCCCTAGGACGGCTCGCGGATCCCGGCGGGCTCGCCTGATCCGCAAGACACGGCCTAGGAGTCGTCTTCAAAGGGTCAGATCCAGAGGAGGATGGCGGCGATGGTGACGGTGGCCTGGTAGGACTCGCGGGTTTTGTCGTACCGGGTGGCCAGGCCGCGCCACTGTTTGAGGCGGCCGAAACAGCGTTCGACGACGTTGCGGTGGCGGTAGATCGTCCGGTCGAAGCCGGTTGGTCTGCCGCCGCGTGAGCCGCGCCGGTGTCGGTTGGCGGTCTGGTCGGCGCGTTCGGGGATGGTGTGGGGGATGCCGCGCCGGCGCAGGTAGGCGCGGATCTTGCGGGAGCTGTAGCCCTTGTCCGCGATCACGTGATCGGGCCGGCTGCGGGGCCGGCCCGGACCGGTGCGCGGGACGCGGATGGTGTCCATGACGTGTTCGAAGCGGGTGCAGTCGTTGGTGTTGCCGCCGGTCAGCACGAAGCCGAGGGGACGGCCGCGACCATCGACCGCGAGGTGGACTTTGGTGCTCAGTCCTCCACGGGATCGGCCGAGGGCGTGATCACCCGCTTCGTCCCGGTCGACCGCCCCCCTTTCCCGCCAGTCGCGTGCTGGTGGGCCCGCACGATCGTGGAGTCCACCGACACCAGCCAGTCGACATCCCCGGCCGCGTCCTTCTCCGCCTGGATCGCCTGCAACATCCGCGAGAACGTGCCGTCCAACGCCCACCTGCGGAATCGGGTGTAGAGGGTCTGCCAGGACCCGTAGCGCTCCGGCACGTCCCGCCAGGCCGAACCGGTCCGCAGCTTCCACACGATCCCGTTCAGCACCACCCGATCATCCAACCGGGGCCGCCCCGCAGTCCCCGAACTCGGCAACAGCCGCGACAGCACAGCCCACTCTTCATCCGACAACTCATGACGACGCACCACACCCAACATGATCTCGCATCACATGATCAGCTTTGAAGACGATCCCTAGCGGCCCTGCTTGAAGTCCAGCGCCACTCCCATGGCGATCAGCAGTCGGCGGTCCAGCTTCGCGTCCTTGGTCCAGGCCAGGTAGTGGTCGGACAGCCGGCCCGTCTTCTCAGGCGGGAGCCGGATCACCGGATCGGGGGCCGGTGGGCGGGGCGGGGCTGACGCCCGATACCGCCCACCGGGCCGAGGGACTACAGGGCTCGCTCCAGGCGGTCGGCGACCAGCTTGACGAAGCGGGAGGGGTCGGCCAGCTCGCCGCCCTCGGCGAGGAGTGCCATGTTGTGCAGGAGTTCGGCGGTCTCCGCCAGCGCGGTGTCGTCGGGACGCGCGGCGTGCGCCTTGTTGAGACCGCTGACCAGGGGGTGGTCGGGGTTGAGTTCGAGGATCCGCTTAATACGCGGGACGTCCTGGCCCATGGCGCGGTACATGCTCTCCAGCGCCGGGGTCACGTCGTGCGCGTCGGAGACGACGCAGGCCGGGGAGACGGTCAGACGCGAGGACAGGCGCACCTCCTTGACGTCGTCGGCCAGTCGCTCCGACATCCAGGTCAGCAGCCCGGCGTACTCCTCCTGGTGCTTCTCCCGCTGGGTCTCGGCCTCCTTCTTCTCCTCCTCCGTGTCGAGGTCGACCTCGCCCTTGGCGACGGACCGCAGTTGCTTGTCGTCGAATCCGGGGACCGCCTCGACCCACACCTCGTCGACGGGGTCGGTCAGCAGCAGCACCTCGACGCCCTTGGCGCGGAACGCCTCCATGTGCGGGGAGTTCTCGATGGCCTGCCGGGACTCGCCCGTCATGTAGTAGATGTGCTCCTGGCCCTCCTTCATACGCCCGACGTACTCCTGGAGGGTGGTGGGCCGCTCCGCGTCGTGGGTCGAGGCGAACGAGGAGACGGCGAGGATGGCGTCGCGGTTGTCGGAGTCGCCCAGCAGCCCCTCCTTGATGACCCGGCCGAACTCCCGCCAGCACGTGGCGTAGCGGTCCGGCGCGCCGGTCATCATGTCCTTGATGGTGGACAGCACCTTCTTGGCCAGTCGCCGGTGCATCAGCTGGATCTGGCGGTCCTGCTGGAGGATCTCGCGGGAGACGTTGAGGGAGAGGTCCTGCGCGTCCACGACACCCTTGACGAAGCGCAGGTACTGCGGCATCAGCGCTTCGCAGTCGTCCATGATGAAGACGCGCTTGACGTAGAGCTGGACCCCGCGCTTGTAGCCCTGCGTGAACAGGTCCTGGGGCGCGTGCGAGGGGATGAACAACAGGGACTGGTACTCGAAGGTGCCCTCCGCCTGGAGGCGGATGGTCTCCAGCGGGTCGACCCAGTCGTGGCTGATGTGCTTGTACAGCTCGTGGTACTCGTCGTCGGAGACCTCGTCACGCGGGCGCGCCCACAGCGCCTTCATGGAGTTGAGGGTCTCGGGCTCGGGGGCGGCCGGGCTCTCCGCGTCCTCGTCGCCGTCGGTGTCCGCCGCCTTCGGGGCGGCGGGGGGCGCCATCCGGACCGGCCAGGTGATGAAGTCCGAGTAGCGCTTGACGATCTCCCTGATCTTCCAGTGGGAGGTGTAGTCGTGGAGTTGGTCCTCGGTGTCGACCGGCTTGAGCCAGAGGGTGACCGCGGTGCCCTGCGGGGCGTCGTCGACGTCCTCGATCGTGTAGGTGCCCTCGCCGCTCGACGTCCAGCGGGTGCCGTGCTCCTCGCCGGCCCGCCGGGTCAGCAGGATGACCTCGTCGGCCACCATGAAGCTGGAGTAGAAGCCGACGCCGAACTGGCCGATCAGGCCTTCCGCCGCGGCGGAGTCCTTGGCCTCCTTCAGTTCCTTCAGGAAGCTGGCGGTGCCGGAGTTGGCGATGGTTCCGATGAGCTTGACCACCTCCTCGCGCGACATTCCGATGCCGTTGTCCCGCACGGTCAGGGTGCGGGCCTCGCCGTCGGCTTCGAGGTCGATGTGGAGGTCGGTGACGTCCACGCCGAGCGTGTCGTCGCGGAGGGCTTCCAGGCGCAGCTTGTCGAGTGCGTCGGAGGCGTTGGAGACGAGTTCTCGCAGGAACACGTCCTTGTTCGAGTAGATGGAGTGGATCATCATCTGGAGAAGCTGGCGGGCTTCCACCTGGAACTCGAACGTCTCGGTCGGCATGATGCGCGTTTCCTTCTCGGGGGTCACGAGGTGAAGAAGAACTACCCGGGCACTGTAGATCACCTCGGCCCAGCTGATGACGGCTTCCCCGACGGCGGCCCGGGCCCCGGCGCCCCGGTCCGCTCACGCAAAAGGCGTTGCCTGTGCCGCGGGCCGGAGCGGAGAATCGTTTCCGTGACCTCTCGACGCGCGGCCTCCGCAGGTGAACACCCCTACGTCTTCGAGGATCACCACCTTGAATCACCGCATACGCGAGTACACCGCCGCTGACCAACCCGCCTGGCTGCGCTGCCGGGTGCTGTCCTTCCTGGACACCGCGTACTTCGACGACGTCCGGCAGACGAAACCGCGGATCGACGCGCCGGGCTTCGAACTGGTCGCCGTGGACGAGGGTGCCGGGGTCGTCGGGATCATGGACGTCGGCGTCGAGGACACGTTGGCGACCATCGACACCGTCGCCGTTCACCCTGGGCATCAGCGCGAAGGGCTCGGCCGTGCCCTGCTGGCCGAGGCCCGGTCCCGCGCCCGGCTGCTGAACGCGGTCACGCTGGACGCCTGGACGCGCGACGATCCGGACACGCTGCGCTGGTACCGGGCCATGGGCTTCACCGAGAGCGATCACTACCTGCACGTCCACGCGAACTACTACACCGACCCCGGGGAGCCGGATCGGGCGATCGGCAGCCGCCGGCCGGGGCTGCGCCCGGTCATGGCGTTCCTGCACGCCGACCTGGCGGAGGAACAGCGGTTGCGCCGCGAGTTCGGCCGCGTGCACGTCTGCCGCCGCTTCGCGATGCCGCTGTGAGGCGTTCGGCCGCGCGGGCGCCGGTCATCCGGGGGTGCGGCTGGCGGTCAGCAGCATCCGTCCGTAGGGGGTGAACGCGGCCATGAGGGCGGCGATCCGTTCGGGTCCGTCGTGCCGGAAGGCCAGCACGATCGCCGCGGGCACGGTGGCGGCGGCCAGGAGCAACGGGACGGGCGCCAGCACGGCGACCAGGGCGACGCGCTGGAGGCCGGCGGTGCGGCCGGCGAGGGCAAGGAGGCTGGCGGACACGGGGTTCTCCGATCGGTGCGCGGTTCGGACCAGGCCGCACTGTGGCGCCGGTGTCACGTTGTTCTCCAGCGGATCGGGCCCAACCGGCGAACAACGCGGGTAGGTTGCGAACAACTGACGGTTGTTCGTGAACCGGCGTGACAACCCCGGCCTTCGTCGCGCCGGGGGCGAGGAGCGGGGGCGGCGTTGACGGGCGCGGGCGGGCGAGGCGGACGGCGGTGGTCGCCGATACGGGCGGAGACGCCCGAGGCCGAGGTGCTCGCACGGATGCTGCGGGCCGAGGTGGTCAGATCGGGGATGACCCTCGACCGGCTCGCGGCGGCGACCCACATGGCCAAGAGCCGGCTCAGCACCTATCTCGGCGGCCGGGTCCCGTCGGCACGGTTCGTCGCCGCGGTCATCGACGCCACCGTCGATCCCCGGTTGCGCGAGCGCCGGCGGGAGGAGGCCGCGCGTCTGCTGTTCGCCGCCCGTAACCCGGCACCACCGCCCGCCGGACCACCGGGCGCGACGGAGGACGGTCGCCCGCCGCCCGGCGAGCGGCGATCCGCCGGCCCCGTCCGGGTCATCGGTCGGTTGCCGGCCCGGGCCGGCTGGCTCCAGGAGCGGCCGGAGTACGGCCGGCTGCGCGAGGCGCTCCAGGGGCGGGACGAGGCCGCGGACCGGTCGGGGACGGTCGTGCTGACCGGCATGGGCGGCGTCGGCAAGTCGCAGCTGGCCGCGCTGCACGCCCGCTCGACCCGCGAAGACGGCGAGGTCGACGTGGTGCTCTGGGTCGCCGCCTCCGAGCGCCAGGCCGTCGTCAGCGCCTACGCCCGGGCGGCCGCGGAGCTGTTCGGCGCGCCCACGGAGAACGAGGAGCGCGCCGCGTCCGTCTTCCTGTCCGCGCTGGAGCCCGGTGCGGAACCGACGGATGGTCCCGGGCCGTTGCGCTGGCTGGTCGTCCTGGACGACGTCGTCTCCGCGGGGGCCCTGCGCGATCTGTGGCCCCCGGACAGCCCGCACGGGCGGACCCTGGTGACCAGTCGCAGTCGGGACGCGGCCCTGGTCGGCCACGGACGCCGGGCCGTCGCGGTCGAGTTGTTCGGGCCGGGCAGGTCGCTGTCCTACCTGCGTGCCGCGTTGTCCGGAGCCGGTCGCGACGAGCCCGCGGAGGAACTCGCCCGGCTCGCCGACGACCTGGGCCATCTGCCGATCGCCCTCGGCCAGGCGGCCGCCATGATCGTGGACGCCGGGATCGGGGTGGCCGCATACCGTGACCGGCTGGCCGACCGGGCCCGCCGGCTCGCCGACGTCACCCCCTGGGAAGACCAGTTGCCCGACGGCCACGCTTCGCGGCTCGCGGCGTTGTGGGACGTCTCCATCGAGCACGCCGACCGGCAGCATCCGGTGGGCCGGGCGTCCGCGGTGCTGCGGCTGTGCTCCGTGCTGGCCCCCAGCGGTGTTCCGGCCGCCGTGCTGGCCGCGCGGTCGGCACGGCAGTACGCGGGATGCGACCCGCGGGACATCGAGTTGATCGCGGCCGCGATGGCGGGCGACCTGGATGTCGGGGTCGCGGAGCTCCCCGAGCAGGAGGCTGCCGCCGCCCTGCGCGTGCTGCACCGGCTCCACCTCGTCGACCACCGCCCCGAGACCCCGCTGCAGGCGGTCCGGATCCACCGGCTCGTCCAGCGGGCGGTGTACGACCCGATGTCGGCGTCCGCCCGCAGGGTCCTGGCGTGGGCGGCGGGCAGCGCGCTGCTGGAGGTGTGGCCCGTCGAACGGGACACCGCCTCCTCTGAGGCGATGCGGGCCAACACCGCCGCCCTCTCGGCCGCCACGGGGACCGACCTGATCAGCCCGGGCGTCCACCAGGTGCTGTTCACCGCGGGGTACAGCCTGGGGCGCTCCGGCCAGGTGAACGCGGCGCTGAGCTATTTCACCGCCCTGGTGGGGACGATCACCGAGTGCCTGGGGCCGGAGCACGAGCGCACGCTGATCGCCCGGGGGCACGAGGCCCGCTGGCGGGGTGAGTCGGGTGACCTGCTCGGCGCGGTGGAGGCGCACTCCGACATCCTGCGCTCGCTCTCCCGTGTGCTGGGCCCGGACCACGAGTACACCCTGGAGATCCGCAACAACCTCGCCGGCTGGGTGGGCAGGGCCGGCGATCCGGTCGGCGCGCTCGAACACTGCACGACGCTGCTCGCGGCCTCCCGCAGGGCGCACGGGGAGGACCATCCCTCGACGCTGGCGGCCCGGCACAACCTCGCGGAGTGGCTCGGCAACGCCGGTGACGCGGAGGGAGCCGCCGAGTTGTGCGCGGACCTGGTGGCCCGGCAGACGCGGGCACAGGGTGCGGAGCATCCCCACACCCTCCTGGCCAAGCACAACCTCGCCCACTGGCGAGCGGTCAGCACGAGGGACGACGCGGGTGCGATGGCCTCCTACGAGCAGGTGGTGGCCGACGCCCGCAAGGTGCAGGGGCCCGATCATCCCGACACCCTCCTCGCCCGGCACAACCTCGCCGGCTGGCGGGGACGGGTGCACGGCGCGGCGGTGGGCCTGACCGCCATGACGGAACTGCTGCCCGACCTGGAGCGGGTCCACGGGCCGCGGCACCCGTTCACCTTCGGCCTCCGCTCGGACCTGGCCCTCTTCACGGCCCTGTCGGGCGATCGGCGAGGTGCCGCGCGGGACTACGCCCGGCTGGTGGAGGAGATGACCGAAACCCTGGGCGCCGCGAATCCCCGGACGGTCGCCGCGGCGGCGGTCCTGGCCGCGCTGCGGGCCGCCGCCGACGACCCCTCGGCCGACCTCACGACCGTGGACGACCTGCGGCGGGCGGCGACACCGCAGGGGGGTGCGGGCGCACCGGACACGACGCCGGGCCTGCGCTCCCTTTACGCCGAGGCCCGCGGGGCGGCGGGCGAGCCGGCGGTGGCGGCACGGCAGTACGAGGCGCTCCTGGCCGAGCTCATCAGGGACCGGGGCGCGGAGCACCCCGACGCCCTGAACGCCGCCGCGGCGCTCGCCCATTGGTGCGCCGCCATGGGTGAGTGGGACCGGGCGGTCCAGGTGCGTGAGGATCTGCTGGAGCGGCTGAGGCGGGCCGAGGCGGTCGACGAGTCGGCGGTGGTGGCCGCCTGGCGCGCGCTGGCCGGCGCGCGCCGGGCGGCGGGTGACCCGGCGGGCGCGGTGCGTGAACACGAGGCACTGATCGCCCATCTGACCCGCCTTCAGGGACCGGACGCCATCCGGGTCCTGCTGGCACGCGCCGAGCTCGCCCACGCCCTGGCCGACGCGGGTGACCAGGCAGCGGCGACAGCGGTGGCCGCCGAGCTGGTGCAGGCGGCTCAGGGCCGCCCAAGTCCCCTGGATCAACTGGCGTTCTCGTGCGAGGCCAACATCGTCCATTGGCGGTCGGCGACCACCGAGCCGGCCGTCACGGCGGCCGCCTACGCCGAGCTGATCGAACGCGTGCCACGCCTGCCCGGTGGCGATGAGACGCTCAGGGACTTCCTCATCGAGCAGCGTGAGCACTGGAAGCGCCTGGCGTGAGGGCCGGCCCTCCCCCGCCCCCGCCGCCGTCAGACGCGGGCGTCGATCGTGAGGAGCACCGCACGGCGCGCCCCGACCAGGACCAGGTGCCCGAAGTCGTCGCCCTCGGAGGCGTATTCGTCGGTGAAGAAGCCGAAGGGCAGGCCCCTCGCGTAGGCCAGGCGGGGAGCCTCGTGCGGGGTGTCGCGGACCCGGTCGGTCAGCTCGGGGAGGAAGTCGCGGATCAGCCAGGCGATCAGGTGGTCGTCGGGGTCGGTCGAGGCGCTGTCCTCCTGCCAGCGGGAGATCTCGATGGAGCCCTGGACCAGTTCCTCCTGCACGGCCGAGAAGAACGCGTCCAGCCCCTCGACGGCCAGCCGGACCGGCATGCCATTGTCGTCTTCCTCGGTTCGCGTCCCGGTGTAGGTCTCGGTGTCCTCGGGCCATTCGCCCTCGTCACGCAGGTCCATCGCCAGCTGGGAGGTCGTCAGCCACGCGCGGAACTCGCGGTCGGCGGCGTCCGGGTCGGCGGGCAGATCGAGGTGATGCGGTTCGATCCTGACTCCGAAGTGCATCCGGTCGTTGTTGTTCAGGTACAGGGACTCGCTCATCAGTGCCGTGGTGCAGGCCATGCGGGTGCGCCGGACCGCGCGTCGGTAGTCGTCGCCGGACAGTGGGACGCACCCGTGGTGGTTGGCCAGGACGCACGCCGGGTCCGGCCGGGGAGTGTCCTCCTCGTCGGCCGGCGGGACGGGCGCCATCGCCAGCCAGGTGGTCCCGCCGTCGTCGTGGCGGAACAGCAGGTGCCACTCGCCGTCGATCGGTGCGCCGTCCGGCTGCGCGGCGACGCCGAGCCTGAGCACGTCATGGCACCTGCTGCGGACGAGCAGTTCGGCCACCTCGGCGACAAGGAGCCGTATCCGGGTGGGCAGCCCGTTCCGGTCGGGGTCGAGAATCCCGGTGAGTGATCGCGCCACCTCGTCGACCATGAGCTGATCGGTCCGCGCGAAGGTGGATTCGTCGGTCGCGGCCACGAGCAGTTCGGCCGTGCGTGGATACCGGCGTCCGTCCTCGCCCCTTCCGGTGAAGGCCCGCGGGCACTCGGCATGCCCCGTGATCTCCGCCGCCGAGGGGTCCGGGGTCCACACGTGTCCCCCGGGCGGTGGCTGTTCCTGGGGCTTTCGGCGGGTCACCGCCAGCCGCCATCGGGATCCACCGGTCGCGGTCGACTCCTCAAGCCAGAACTCCAGCAGGCCGACCGCGGCCAACACCTGCTCGTCCCAGGCCGACCACCCCGGGGCGACATGGTCAGCCCCGGGGGTGTCGCAGTCGTGGCCCACCCGCCGGCACAGGCTGCCGCACCCGGATTCCGCCGCCATCACGCCAGTTCTCTCCCTGTTCAGCCGTTCTCTCAGCCGCCGGACGCCGTAGGGGCGCACCACTGGCATAAAGATGACGATCCTATTGCCAGGGGCTGCCATGGCGATCACGGAGGGCCGGTCGGGAGAGGGCGCGAGGGGAACGAGAGCTCCGCACGCGCGGTGGCACGACGGCGGCCCGCGCTTCCCCCTGGTCCCCCTGCCCAGCGCGGGCCGCCCGCGTTCAGTCTGACCTCGGCCACCGGGCGGACTCGACCTGATTCGGGCTGGCCCGAAGAACGACAATCCGGAAACCTCGATCAAGACTCGGGGGCCGTCCGACACACACCGCGAGGCAGCAGCGTGGTCTACCGCATCCACTTCACCGCCCAGGACCTGGCACGCACCCGGGTGGCCGACGCCCCGATGCCGTTACTGGAACTCCAGCTCGCGGCACGGGCGTTGCAGGACGGCGGGCGCAGCGCGCGCCTGGAGGCGTGGCGCCGGCGTGGCATCGCCCAGTTGTCCGGCCCTGGCCGCATGGCCCTGGCCCTGATCCCCGCCGTGGGCTGGTCACCGACGTTCCTCAGCCCGGCGCTGACGGGGTCACCGGAGGAGATCATGGAACAGGTGAGAGGGACGTCTCCCGGCCGGATCGACCGGGAACTGGCGGAGATCGCCGGATACCAGCCCGTTCCCGCCTGGGCCCGGTCGCTGGTGGACGACAAGGACGTGCGGGTGCGGCTCTTCGACGGACTCGATGATCTCTACCGAGGACTGCTGGCCCCCTACTGGGAGCGGATCGCCGGGCACCACACGGCCGACCGGACGTTGCGGATGCGGCAGTTCCTGACCGGCGGCGTGGAGCAGGTGCTGGCCCAGGCCAATCCCCGGTGGATCCGCTGGCAGACCCCGGTGCTGGAAGTCATGATGATCAACGGCCCCGACCAGGAGCTGCGCCTCGAAGGCAGCGGCGTCCTCCTGGTGCCCTCGGCCTTCGCCTCGCGTTCCATCATCGACGGCGACGCCACCCCGCAGCCCATCGTCATCTACCCGGCCGGCGACAGCGGCGCCCTGCGACACCTCACCACCCTCGTTCCCGTCCAGGCGGCGAGGGCGCCCGCGGGCGCGGTGTCGGCGCTCCTGGGCCAGACACGCGCCGCCACCCTCACCGCCATCGCCGAGCACCCCGGGTGCTCCACCAAGGAACTCGCCGCCCTCACCGGCATCTCCCCCGCCAGCGCCAGCGAACACGCCACGGTCCTGCGTGAGGCGCGGCTGATCCAGACCCTCAGACATCGCAACACCGCGCTCCACTCCCCCACTCCCCTCGGCATCTCGCTCCTCGACACCCCCCGGCCGGCCGAGTCCCCGTCCCCGGTCGCGGTGCGGGGGCCTCACCGGTCCGCTGGCAACCGGTGAGGCCCCGCCCGTCCCTCCGCACGCCGCGCGCTCCCAGGGCGCGGTGTCGATCAGCAGCAGTAGTTGCCGGGGGTGACGACGTTCGCCAACGCCTCGACCGCCGTGACCACCGGCGCCGGTTCGGCCGCCTGGGCCGCCGGTGCGGCCACGAGGAAGGTCAGGACGCCACCGATGACGGCGGCCACCGACAGGACCAGATGCTTGTACGTGTTCATTTCTCATTCCCCCATTGATGATTCATCGCTGTTCGGCGGCGCGATCCGCCGTACGTCCGCACGGCGGTCGTCCGCGCCGGAGCGGCCGGCCCGCCCCCGGCAGGCCGACCGCTCGGCACTACGGTGGCCGGGGGATCACCGCGGCGGCAACGACCTGCGGACGCTTGGGGGATTGTGGGGACGAACCCCCGTTGACCTGGGGTGATGGCCTCGCGTATGACGTCGTCGTGGGACGCCGGGCGGGACGGTCGGCGGGAGGGAGCGCGCCCCGTGCGCCCTCCAGGGCAACGAAAACGGTCCGCCGCTCTGCCCACCGTCATCGGTGGGCAGGCAACGGACCGGTCTCGCGAGGGCCGGGCGGTTCGGCGGTCAGCGATCTCCCGGGCGTGACGGCCGCCGTCGGCGGAAACCGGTCGTCGCCCCGCCGTCATCCGGCTCGCGCGCCCGAATCACTGGCGCAGGTGCTCGGTGAAGCAGTGCCGTCCGCCGGCGGCCGGTCGAAGGCAGACCCGCGCGTCGTGCCGTGTTCCCAGCGCGGCCATGGCGGTGTAGACGTAGCCCTGCGCGTCGAAGCCGTCGGTCACCCAGGCCGCCTGGGTCTGCCCGCCGGCCACCGTGATCTCGATCCCGTCCCCCACATGGGATTTGCTGACCCGCGCCCATACCGTGCGGCAGCGCGGGCTGTAGCGGATCTCCACCTCGTCGCCGTCCGCCTCGTAGGACCTGGTGACGGTGGTCTGCTGAGCGCCACACATGGTGCTGCCGGGGCTTCTGCCCTCGCAGGCCACCCCCTGGCACCTCGGGACCAGCTGGGACGGGGCGGCCGAGTCGGGCCACAGCGACATGCCCAGCGCGGCCATGACGGCACAGCCGGCAGCGACACCGGCCGGCAGCGCCCACCGGCGTCGGCGCGACGGCTCTTCGGCCTGCCGCGGTGGGTCCGGGGCAGGCGGCGGGTCGGGTCGGCCCGCCGCCTGGGCCGCGAAGCCCCGCAGCGCGACGAGTCGTGCCGGGGGCTCGCCGGCCAGCAGGCAGAGGGATTCCACGGCCCGGCGTGGCGGCAGCGTCTTGCCGTTGAGGTACCGCTCCCACGAGGACTTGCTGTACCCGGTCCTGGCCGCCAGTGCGACCAGGCTGAGGCCGGTGCGGTCCTTGAGCTCGCGCAGGCCCCGGACCAGGCGGGAGGTCTCCGGCGGGAGATCCCCTGCTGCCGTCATCCCCGAAGCACCGCCCAACTGTGCGGCCCGACCACGCCGTCGACGACCAGGGCGTTCTTCGTCTGAAGCCGTCTCACCGCCCGCTGGGTGAGGTCCCCGAAGATGCCGTCGACGTCCCCCGGGGAGAACCCGTCGCGCCGCAGCAGACACTGGACCTCGGCGACCTCCGGGCCGGCCATGCCCTGCTGGACGATGGCGCTCCGGGTGCGGCTCAGCCCCGCGTACCACCGGCCGTCGGTCTGTGACAGATGGCAGGCGTAACCGGCGGCGGCCGGCCGGCCGCTCTGCCAGGGGCGGACGGTCAGCAGTACCGCGCCGGCCGCCAGGATCAGCGCGCCCGCGGCAGCGGTGGCCCACACCGAACGGCGACGCGGTGCCGCCTTCGGCTCCGGGTCGGCGGTGGGTGACGGCCTCGTGTCCGTCTTCGTCCAGGCGTCGGCCGCCAACTCGTGCAGTGCCAGGAGCCGTACGGGATCCACCCCGCAGGTCCGCGCGAACGCCTCGACCGCCTGTCTCGGCGGCAGATGCCGGCCCGCCAGATACCGTTCCCACGAGGACTTGCTGTACCCCGTCCTGGCGGCCAGCTGGGCCATGCTGAGTTCGCCGGTGTCCTTGAGCCCGCGTAGCTGGGTGACGAGTTGCCGGACTCTCGGATCCAGCTCCTCCGGAAGGTGCTTCCAGCGCGCCATGATTCCCCCGTTTCCGTCCGCGAAGTCTTCGCAGGCGATACGGAAGGGGATGCCGGGCTCCCACCTGGCAGTTCCCGTCCCCGGCCCGATCCGCGCAGCAGCACGCGTCCTGCGGGAGGCCGCGCTGTCACAAACGCCACTCCCGTCTACACCGCGCAACGGATTGCCGGATGGCATCGGTGCGACATCGGGACGAGCCGAAGGCAGGTCATCTGGTGGAGCCGGGTAGACAGCGGGATTCAGCAGACCGACCCCTTGACCCGGGTGACGGAGCGGGTATTTCCGATCACCGGGAACAAGCCGGGGCCGTCCGTCTTCCGGAGCAACCGGACAGGTACGAGACTCAGGGCATGAATGATGAGGATCCGTACCTGTGGCTGGAAGACGTGACCGGAGCGACGGCCCTGGAGTGGGTGAACGCCAGGAACCGGGAGACGACCGGCAGATTCGCCACCGGCCCCGACTTCGAGCGGCTCCGCGACGCGCTGCGGTCCGTGCTCGACGCCGATGAGAACATCCCGTACGTGGTGCGGCGCGGCGGCCACCTCTACAACTTCTGGCAGGACGCTGCGCACCCGCGCGGTCTGTGGCGGCGCACCACGCTGGAGGAGTACCGCACGGACTCGCCCGCCTGGGACGTCATCATCGATCTGGACGCCCTCGCGAGCGAGGAGGACGAGAACTGGGTGTGGCGGGAGGCGAACGTCTTGCGCCCGGACCACCGGCTCGCCCTCATCAGCCTCTCGCGGGGCGGGGCGGACGCCACCGTGGTCCGCGAGTTCGACATGGCGGATCGCCGGTTCGTCGAGGGTGGGTTCTCGCTCCCCGAGGCGATCAGCGAGGTCTCCTGGATCGACGCCGACCACGTCTTCGTCGGGACCGACTTCGGCCCCGGCACGCTGACCGACTCGGGCTATCCGCGGCTGACGAAGGAGTGGACCCGGGGAACCGCGCTGGAGGAGGCGGTGACGGTCTTCGAGGGGAAGGCGAGCGACGTCGTGGTGACCGCCCGCCACGACGCCACCGAGGGCTTCGAGCGCGACTTCGTCGACCACGTCATCGACTTCTACCGCTTCGACTGCTACCTGCGCACGCCGCAGGGTCTGACCCGGCTCGACGTTCCGGAGGACGCGTACGCCTGGGTCCACCGCGAGTGGTTCCTGGTGCGCACCTGCTCGCCGTGGCACACCGGTGGCACCGAGCATCCGGCCGGCGTGCTGCTGGCGATCGACTTCGAGGCGTTCCTGGCCGGCGACCGGGACTTCACGACGCTCTTCTCCCCGGACGGGCACAGTTCCCTGGAGAGCCATGCCTGGACCCGCGGCCATCTGCTGCTCACCGTGCTGCGTGACGTCACGACCGAGCTGATCGTCCTCACCCCCGGTGACGACGGCTGGACCAGCGCGCCGCTGCCGGGCGCGGCCGCCCTGGGCACGGCGGCGATCATCGACACCAACCCGGATGACGACGACGAGTTCATGCTCGTCACCAGCGGGTTCACCACTCCGCCCACCCTGAGCCGGGGTGAGGTCGGCGGGGCCGACGAGGTGCTCAAGCGGGCGCCGGCGTTCTTCGACGCCGACGGCGCGACGGTGGACCAGTACTTCGCGACGTCGAAGGACGGCACCCGGATCCCCTACTTCGTCGTCCGGCCGCGCGGTGTGCGGGGCGGCCGGACGCTGATGACGGGGTACGGCGGTTTCGAACTGTCACGCAAACCCGAGTACAACGCGGTGGCCGGCCGCGGCTGGCTGGAGCGGGGCGGCACCTTCGTGCTCGCCAACATCCGCGGTGGCGGCGAGTACGGACCCCAGTGGCACACCCAGGCGATCAAGGCCAACCGCTACAAGGCGTACGAGGACTTCGCCGCGGTGGCCGGCGACCTCGTCACGCGCGGCATCTGCACGCCCGCCTCACTCGCCATCCAGGGCGGCAGCAACGGCGGGCTGCTCATGGGCGTCATGCTGACCCACTACCCGGAACTGTTCGGCGCCATCGCCTGCCAGGTCCCGCTGCTCGACATGAGGCGCTATCACAAACTGCTGGCGGGGGCGTCCTGGGTGGCCGAGTTCGGCGACCCCGACGACCCGGACGAGTGGGCCTGGATCAGCGACTACTCGCCGTACCACAACCTCGACGCCGACCGGGCCTACCCGCCGGTGCTGTTCGCCACCTCGACCCGGGACGACCGCGTCCACCCGGGGCACGCGCGCAAGATGGCCGCCAGGATGCTCGCGCAGGGCCACCCCGTCCACTACTACGAGAACACCGAGGGCGGGCACGGCGGCGCCGCCAACAACGCGCAGAGCGCCTTTCGCTGGGCGCTGATCCTGGACTTCCTCTGGAACCACACCGCCGGCTGACCGCTCCGGGGTACCGGGTGCCCGGCCGCAGCTGCGGCCGGGCACCCTCGGAACGGAAGGGGCGTCAGGAGACGGGCGCCGGGGGCTCGATGGTCACTCGGGTGCAGGCCCGCTGGAAGTGCGCGTCCTCGGCACACACCAGTTGGTACGACGGGCCGGTGCTCGTCCACGCGGACGTGACGCTGGTGCCGGTGATCAACGGGGAGGAGACGTCCACGAAGCACGGGTCGCTGACCTCGGGGCTGCACGAACCGCGCCGGTAGCCCACCGTCTGCGTGTCGTCGGCGGCCTTGGGGTCCCAGCTGATGGTGTAGGTGCCCGCGACGGAGTCGACGGTGCCGACGACGCCGGTCGGCGCGGGCGGCGGGGTGAAGTCGTTGGAGACCGCGGAGACGGGATCGGACGCGGACTGGTTGGCGGAGGTGTCCACCGCGACGACCACGTAGTGGTAGGTCTCCCCGGTGGCCGGCGGGAAGTCGGTGAACTGGAGAGCGTTGAACGGGGTGGCGACACTCACCCGGTGCGCGGCGTCGAGCGTCACCGGCGAGGTGGTGGAGCGGTAGACGAGGTAGCCCGCCAGGTCGGACGCGGTGACCGCGGACCAGGAGACGGTCACCGCGCGCGACGAGACGCTCGTGTGCAGCCCGGTCGGCGCCGGAGGCGGTGTGGTGTCCGACGCGGTGGCGGCTGCCATGACCCGGGCCTGACCCGACGCGGCGGAGGCCGGGGCGGCGATCGCCACGGCGGGTATCAGGGCCAACCCGACGGCGCTCGCCACGACCATCGCCGTCCGTGTGACGGCAGAAGTCATTTTCCCCCCAAGGAACAGGACGGGGGCGGCGGTTGGAGCGCCGGCCCCGTCGGTGACTGTGAGAGAGATGATCACACATCGGCTCCCCCCGGCCGCTCTCGATGATCAAGAACCGCGGCGGAGATGAAAGACTTCGGTGTCGTCGTCGGTTGCGGAAGGATTCACGGACTGTGCTGATCAAGGACCGGTACCGGCTGGAGACGGTGCTCGGGCAGGGCGGGATGGGCGAGGTCTGGCGCGCTCGCGACGAGCTGCTGGGCAGGCTGGTGGCGGTCAAGCTGCTGTCCCACCAGGAGAGCGACGAGACCGCTGCGGCGCGCTTCACGATGGAGGCGCGGACCGCGGGGCGGCTGAGCCATCCGAACACGGTCGCGGTCTACGACTTCGGTTCGGTCGGCGACCGGCTCTACCTGGTCATGGAACTCGTCGCCGGCCACAGCCTGGCCACCGAGATCGCCGCGTTCGGCCGGCTGGATCCGCGGCAGGTCGCGTTGTGGGGCGGGCAGGCCGCCGCGGGGCTGGCCGCGGCGCACCGGGAACACATCGTGCACCGGGACATCAAGCCGTCGAACCTGCTGGTCACCGGTGACGGCATGCTCAAGATCGGCGACTTCGGCATCGCGCACTTCGCCCATCAGTCGTCCGCCGGGGTGACCAGCACCGGGATGATCATCGGCACGGCGTCCTATCTGGCGCCGGAGCGTGCCCTGGGGCGGACGTCGGGCCCGCCCTCCGACATGTACGCGCTCGGCTGTGTCCTGTACGAACTGCTGGCCGGGCGGCCCCCGTTCGTCGCCGACAGCCCCACCGGGCTGTTGCACCAGCACGTCCAGGTCCCGCCGGACGACGTGCGCGGCTACCGTGATGACGTCCCCGACGCGCTGGCCGGCCTGGTGCACCACCTGCTGGCCAAGGAACCTGGCGACCGTCCGACGGCGGATCAGGTCGTCGCGGGCCTGGCCGGTCCCACGAGGCGGATGAACGCCGTCGTGCAGGGCGCGGGAGACCCCGCCGGGCACTCGGCCACCCGCACCATGCCGTCGGTGGCGGAGCCGGGCCGGGCGGCCGGGGCGCCACGTGCACGCGCCGCACGGTCGTCGCGGCGCCTGCCGCTCATCGCCACTGCCGCCGCGGCCGTGCTGGCGGCGACGGCCATCGGGATGTCCATGGCCGATAGCGATTCGTCCGCCGCGCCAGCGCCGACCACCACCTCCCCCACCACCGAGCCGGAACCGACGGTGGTGACGCCGACTGCGCCCGCTCCCGCCGCCCCCGCCACGCCGTCCCACACCGCCCCGGCCCATCTCCCGCCGCACCACCCCGCGCCACCGCCACCCCACCCGGAGCGGCACAAGGACGGCAAGGGAAAGACACCCCCGCACCACCACAGGTGACCCCGCACCAGAGCGGGTGAACACCTCCGAACGCGAACGCGCGGTGCCCGGCCGCCATGGCCGGGCACCGCACACGAACGCGACGGTGGATCAGGTCAGTTGACGCTGACCGTGAACGAGCCGCTGACCGAGCCGACCGGGGTCTGCACCGTGTAGTCGATGGTCGCCGACGGGCCGTTGAACAGGCCGCCGGTCCAGGTGCCGTTCATGTCGCCGAGCACACCGCCGTGCAGCACGATGGTGCCGGAGGCCATGCCGTCCAGGCCGATGGTGCCGGTGAAGGTGCCACCGAAGGAACCGAGCGACGTGGAGACCGTGCAGCTGCCGGAGACCGAGATGCCCGCGGTCGTCGCGGTGCAGGCGCTCGCCGGCGTGACGGTGCCGGTGGCGGGGGCGGCGGCGAACGCCGCACTCGGACCGGCGATGACGGCACCGGCCGCGGCCGCGACCGCGAGAACCCCGTAGGCAACACGCTTCATATTCGTCCTCCTGAATCAGGCGCCGAATTGCTGGCTTGGTGCCGGTGAATGGTGGCAGAACGATGACAACGGCGAACACCCCTAGCGAGATATGCCAACCCCCTAATGACGAATCGGGGAGACCAAGTCGGCATTCGTCCGGCTCCGCACGGTTTATCGTTCCGCTACCGTTGCGGGCCGGAACGCCCCTCGAAGCAGGCGTCCTCGCTGCGTACGCCCGGGTCGGAATTGTTCCGGCGGCAATCGGGGCGGCATTTTCCTGATCGGCCCTATTTCCACTGGCGCAAAAGCAGCGGGCCGGGGAAGGCGAGAAACCACCGACGGACGGTGTCGCCTTCCCTCCCGAATTCCGGCCCGCGGCAGCCTTTTACAGGCCCACCACAGCGCTGGAGGCCGTGATGTCGTAGACGAGGCCGATCTCGCGCCGGTCGCCCGGTTGCAGGCGCAGGACGTAGCGGACCACGCCCTCCGCGTCCACCTCGTCCGGCTGGGGCGAGCAGGACTCCGGGCGCACCCGTATCTCGACGGCGGAGACCTCCGAGACCGGGATCCGCTCGCGGACCACCACGTCCCGCCCGCCGTCTTCGTCCGGCACGTCGAGCCGGGAGACGAACAGCCGCACCCGCCGGGTGATCACCGTGCGCTGGTTGATGCCGGTCAGCCCGGCGGTGTCGCGGTCCTCCTCGACGTGGCGGACCACCCGGAAGGTGTCCTCGCTGCCGAAGGCCAGCCGGACCTCCTCCCCGGTGCCCGCGAAGGCGAGCTCGCCGCGGCCCACGAAGCCGCTGTCGCGTACCAGGTCCACCGGTCCGGCCAGCAGGACGTGGCCCGCGGTGTTGGTGAACCGGGCGGTGGTCACCACCAGCGGCGACAGTTCCGGCACACAGGCCAGCTCCGCCCGGCAGGGCGCGGTGAACGACGACAGACGCACCCGGTGGGGCCGCCGGTCCGAGGCGACACTGACCGGTCGCGGTGCCGCCAGCACCCGTGCCTCGCCGCCGTCGTCGAGACCGGGCAGTCCGGCGAAGGCCTGGTCCTCGCCGCCGGGCGACCGGCCGCCGACGGTCCGGATCTCCTCCTCGCGCAGGTTCACCTCCACCGTGCGCCGCTCCTGCGCCGAGCGGTCCCGGAGCGTCAGCACGTCCTCGGTCAGCGCCGGCGGGCTCGCGGCCAGGGTGGGCCGCGCGGTGGACAGGGTCAGCCTGACCCCGTTCCAGTCCTCACCGGTGTCCTGCCACACGAAGGCGTCGGTCTCCAGCAGCACGGAAGCGTGGTCCGGGGCGAGCGTCGCCCGGTAGGCCGGCCGCCACAGGGCGCACGGCACCAGATGGATGACGCGCAGCAGCGCGGGACCCTCGTACCGGGACTCCACCACGAGTTCCAGGTACGCCGTCAGCTGCTGCGGTTCGCTCTCGGTGCGCGCCAACGCCTCACGGACTTCGCGCAGTTCCTCGCCGAGGTCGTGCAACCGCCTGCGCAGCGCGTGCAGTTCCTCGGTGCGCGGATCGATTTCCTCGTCGACCCGGTTGAGCCGGTCGGCCCAGCGCTCCGGGTCGGCGTCGCCAGAGCCCGCCCCCTGGACGATGTCGCGGTGCAGGTCGGCCTTGGCCTGGGCGATGACCGCGAGGCGGTTCTCCAGGCGCTGTCGCAGCAGTCGCGCGTCGCGCATCTCCTGCTCCAACTCGTGCGCCTCACGGCGCAACTCGGAGGCGTCCCGCCCCGGTTCACCCGGCGGAGCGGGGGTGTAGGAGCGGACCACCCGGGCGTCGATCACATGGGCGCCGCCCGAAGCCGGCAGGTCGCCGGATTCCAGCGACACCTCGGCGCGCAGCGACCGGTCGACGACCAGCGGGGTGACCGGGCCGATGCGCAACCGCCGTACCCCCGCGGTCAGTCGCACGGTGCCGGCCCGCTCCACCTGGGCGCGGTCCTCCAGGCACGTCACCGCGGTGATCGGCAGGTGCAGCGGGTCCTGCCCGCTCGCCCCGCCGTCCGCGGTCGAAGCGCTGACCGCTTCCTGGGATGCCGAGTCGGTCATGAGTCAGTTCCTCCGGTTCCCGCCGACGACCGTCTTCCCCGCGGGCAGCCGGATCTCGAAGCCGCCGGTGAGGGTCACCGTGCGGCCGGGCTCCAGTTCGACACGCCACACCCGCGCCCCGGGGACGTAGGAGGTGTCCTGGCCGACCAGCGGCTGGTCGTGCGCCACCCATTGCGGTGTCGCCCGGTGCTCCTCTATCCGTACGTCCTTGTCGGTGGAGACCGGTATCCGCTCGCGCACCTCGACGACCACCGGGTGCGGCAGCCGGTTGGCGACCTCCACCTCCACGGTGTGGTCGAGCACCGTCGTGCCCGACCTGAGCCCCGCCGTGGACTCGCGCATGAACGACCGGCGCGCCACCTGGACGCTCTCTGCCACGCCGACGCCGACGGCCTGCCGCTCCCCCGGGGCGAGCGTCGGCAGCGCGGCGGTGAGCACGAAGTCGCCGTCCACCACGACGTCGGCCGGTCCGGCCAGCAGCGCGTGCGGCGAGGTGTTGGTCACCAGGACCGTGCCGTACACCGACTGGTCGACCGACGGCACGCAGACGTACTCCGACTCCATCCTCGCGGCGACCTCGCACACCGGCACGGTGTGCCAGACGCCGTCCGCCGCCACGTCCACCGGGGCCGCCGTGTCGAAGCGGTAGTCGAACGAGCCGGCCGACGCCCGCACGTCGACCGCGTACGCCGGCCGGGACAACCACGTCACCGCGTCGGCCCGGCCGAGGTACTCCGCGACGACCGCGTTCGTCTCGGCAGCGGCCGGACGCAGGGTGCCGCGGCCGATCGGCGCGTCGGCTGCGGCCAGCGTCAACCGGGCGTAGTCGAGCATGTCCTGCGACGGCGAGGTGCCGGACGGCGCCGCGGCCGCACCCGGAGCGCCGGGCGCGTGACCACCGCGGTCGGCCTGGCGGGACCGGCGCATGGGGGCCGCGGTGACGGGCGGGGCACCAGCCATCGCCCCCGCCTGGGGCTGGAGCGCGGGCGCGCCGCCGGGGGGCGGCGCGCCGAACGCCACGCCGTAGTAGTCGACCTCGGCCATCGGGGCGGGGGCGGCCGGTGCGGCCGGGGCCGGCGGCGGAGGCATCGGCATGCCGGCCGGCAGGGCGGCACCGGCCCGGGAGGCCACCGGGACCATGGCCGCGTCGTAGCCGGTGAACAACTCGTCGAGTCCGGGCGGCGGCTCGCGCCAGCCCCGGTCCGCCGGCTCCTCCTGGCTGCGGCCGATCCTCAGCGAGCGCAGCTCGGGCAGGTCGGCGCGGCGCAGCAGGTCCGCGGTGGAAAGCCCAAGCCGCACGCCGGTCCAGTCCTCGCCGGTGCGCTGGGCCACGCAAGCCCGCAGCACGAGGGTTCCCGAGCCGTCGCCGCCGTCCAGGCGCAACTGGTAGACCGGCGCCCAGGTGGCGCCCGGCACCTGGTACTCCAGTTCCAGCTCGCACACCGCTGCGGACTCCGGGGCGGGCCGCTCCTCGGCGGCGGGGGCCTCGTCTTCGGCCGCTCCGGGTCCTGACGGGTCCTGGGTCGGCGGCGCGCCCGGCGCCGGCGCCGCGTCGTCATCCGCCCCCTCGCGGGTCAGCGTCAGGACGGCCGAGAAGGACGGCTCCGTGCGCCCGGTGGACAGCGCGGTGGACGACTGGCCCAGCCGGTGCGCGAGTACGTCGACGTCGTGGTCAGCGCGGGCCAACTCGTCCTCGGCGGCGCGCAGCCGGTCGTGCAGCAGGCCGAGCCGGGTGTCCACGAACCCGGCCAGCGCGAGGATCGACTCCACCGGTGCCCAGCGCGGTGGGTCACCACGGCGCGGCTGGGGCGACTCGGCCCGCAGCCCGGCGACCTCCTCGATCTCGGCGTTGAGCCGGTCACGCCGGTCGCGCAGCCGGGACTGCCGGTCCTGCGCGTCCTCCAAGTCCAGCCGCAGTCCGGGGCGTTCCTCTCCGCGACGCGACTCGGCCCGCAGATCGAGCCGGACGTCCGTCACCCGTACTCCGGGCGGGCCGGCGACCACGCGGGCGCGCAGTGAGTGCTCCTGGAGGGTCGGCGGCAGTCCTTCGACCCGCACGGTGACATCGTCGCCGGCCGGCGGCAGGACGAGCCGGGCGCGGCGTGTGCACACGGCCCCCGAGGAGTGCACCACGACGGATTCCAACGTGGACGGCGTCCGTGGTTCCTTCGTCGGGGCGTCCTGTGCGGTCGCGTCCATCGTGCCTCCCCCTTGCCCGGTGCCGTGCGGGGCCGCCGGCCGCGAACCGGGTGCCCTCGCGCACCATAACCCGAGGCCGGGCGGCGGGTCGGAGCGCCCCCGGGACCGACCGGTGGGGGGACGGCTCTGCCCGGCCCCGCCGCGTTGTCGCCGTGGCCGTGCCGCGACCGCCGAGCCGATCGGCATTCCCTGGGAAATGCGCCCCAGTCGTGCTCCGGAGCCCTGACCGCGGGCGGCGAATAAATCGCGGGGCACGACCATGATCACGCCGTAGAGTCGAAGGTTATGGTTGATCTCTATCCCCCGACCGGCCCCTACGACTCCGGCTTCATCGACACCGGAGACGGCAACCGCGTCTACTACGAGCAGTACGGCAATCCCGAGGGCAAGCCCGGGCTGAACATCCACGGCGGTCCCGGGGCGGGAGCGTCACAGAAGCCGATGAGGGCGTGGGATCCCGAGTCCTACCGCGTCATCCGCTTCGACCAGCGCAACTGCGGTCGCAGTACGCCGCACGCCGCCGACCCGGCGGCGGACATGGCCCTGAACACCACGCAGCACCTGATCGACGACATGGAGCGGCTGCGTGAACACCTCGGCGTCGAGCGGTGGTTGCTGAACGGCGGCTCCTGGGGCTCGACGCTCGCCCTGGCCTACGCGCAGCAACATCCCGAGCGGGTCAGTGAGATGGTCCTCGCGTCGGTGACGACGAGCCGCCGCTCCGAGATCGACTGGCTCTACCGGGGCGCCGGGCGGTTCTACCCCGAGGCGTGGGACCGGTTCCGCGACGCCGTCCCGAGCGACGAGCGGGACGGCGACCTGCTCGCGGCCTACGCGCGGCTGATGGAGAACCCCGACCGGGCGGTCCGCGAGAAGGCCGCCGCCGACTGGCTCGCCTGGGAGGACGCGGTCATCTCCAACGAGCCCAACGGCAGGCCGGGCATGTACAGCGACCGGGAGGTCGACGCGCAGATCGCCTTCGTGCGCATCTGCGCCCACTTCTTCAGCCACGGCGCCTGGCTTGAGGAGGGCCAACTGCTGCGCGACGCGCACAAGTTGGCCGGGATCCCGGGGGTGCTGGTCCACGGCCGGCACGACATGGGCTGCCCGGTGCAGACGGTGTGGGAGTTGGCGAAGGCGTGGCCGGGCGCCGAACTGCACATCATCGAGGACTCAGGGCACGGCGGCAGCGAGGCACTGAACCTGGTGGGCCGCACGGCCATCGAGGAGTTCAAGACCCGCTGATCACCGGGTTCTCGATGAGGGTGATGCGGTTGCCGTCGGGATCGTGGACGGCGGCGAACCGCACGCCCCGCGCGCCGGGCTGGACGGCGTCGGCCTTGATCCCCCGCGCGGCGAGTTCGGCCATGGTCTCGTCGAGGCTGTCCACCGCGAGGTTGAGCAGGGTGGAGCCGGCGTGCTCGGGTGACTGGAAGACCTGGATCCAGCCGGTCTCGCTGACGTGCCAGTCGGCCAGCCCCGGCATGGGCCTGACGTCGGCCGGCCTGCCGAGGAGGCGTTCGTACCAGCCCACCGCCTCCTCGATGTCGGTGACGGGAGCGACGGCGAGCACTCGCGAGTAGGCCATGGTGACTGCTCCTCTTTCCTCGTCCACGTTCGGCAGTCCCCTCCCCTTTCCCCATCGTAGGGTCCGGCCGTCCCTGCCGCCCCCGGCTCGTCCGGGCCCGCCCGGACGAGCCCGCGGTGCTGGTGGGATGCGTGAAATCCGCTGTTCGGGGCAGGCGATGTATTCGAAGGATTGTCCTATTGGCCCACTCATAGCTGGAAGGGGGCCATGCCCTGTGATGCTGGCGGAGCGCTACCGGTTGGACGGCCCCCTGGGCCACGGCGGGATGGGCGAGGTATGGCAGGGCTGGGACACCCGGCTCAGCCGCCCGGTGGCGGTGAAGCTGCTGGCGGGAAGCGCCGCGGACGACGAGGACTCGGTCCAGCGGTTCCACCGTGAGGCCCGCACCGCGGCCCGGCTCAACGATCCGCACGTCGTCGCGGTCTACGACTTCGGTATATCCGAGGGCAGTTGCTTCCTGGTCATGGAACTCGTCGACGGCAGCAACCTCGCCGACGAGCTGGGCCGGGACGGACCGCTGTCCCTGCCGCGGGTGGGCGAGGTCGCCGCCCAGGCCGCCGCCGGGCTCGCCGCCGCCCACCGGCGCGGCGTCGTCCACCGGGACGTCAAACCGTCGAACCTGCTGGTGGCCGAGGACGGCACGGTCAAGATCGCCGACTTCGGCATCGCCCGCGGTCCGGCCGGCGACACCTCCGTGCAGGCGACGCGCACCGGGACCATCACGGGCACCAGCCTGTACCTGGCCCCCGAGACCGCGCTGGGCCAGACCGCCGAAAGCGCCGGCGACGTGTACTCCCTGGGGTGCGCGCTGTACGAACTCCTCACCGGCCGCCCGCCGTTCGTCGCGGACACCCCGATCGCCGTGCTGTGCCAGCACGTGGAGTCCGAACCGGCCGCCCCCGGACGACTGCGTCCGGAGCTGCCCGGAGACCTGGGGTCCTACCTTCTGCGGATGCTCGCCAAGTCCCCCGCCGAGCGGCCCACCGCGCAGCAGGCGGCCGACTGGTTCGCCGACTGCGCCTGGCACCACGACGAGAACGAAGAGGCCGGACCCGGAGCGGTGATGGCGCCCGAGACGCGGGAGCCGGCGGAGTCGCTCCGCGCGACCAGGGTCGACCAACGGCCCGCACCCGTCGCGGGCACCGCCCGGCGACGCCGGGCCCTGCTCCTGGCGGGCACGGCGGCAGCGGTGGCGGCCGCCGCGACCGTGCTGGCCTTCGGCCCCCCGCTGTCGGAAGGCGGCACCGGCCCGGGAAGCGCCCCGGCACCCTCCCACTCCGCCACCCCCTCGCCCTCGTCCCGTCCCACCGGCCCCGCCACGACGCCCGGGAACCTCGCGGCACCGGCGAACCAGGACCACCCGGACGACCGGCACGGTGGAGGAGACCACCGGGGCCACCGCGGGCATTCGGGGTCCCCTCACCACTCCACGTCCGGCGGTGGCAGCTCACCGGGCCCGAAGGCGAGCGCCCCGCCCTCGCCGACGGCCTCGCACCCCACCCCGAGCGGACCGACACCGACGCCCTCCGGGCCCACGACGACCCCGACCAGTCCCCAGCCCACGCCGACCACCACCTCCGCCGCCGTCAGCGCACACCGCGACGTCTAGGCCGTGTCTTGTGGATCAGGGTGGATCAGGGAGCGGCGTCCGGTGCGGTGCATCGCAAGGCGCCGAAGCGTCCCGATAGTCGGTGTTATCGGGATGTTTCGGCAACGCCGCGAGGCGCCGTGCCGGGCGTCGCGAGCCCGCCAAGATCCGCAAGACACGGCCTAGGCCGGCGCACCCGGCCCAAGTGGCCTGGGAGGCAAGGCGATCCGAAGAACCGTTCCGGCGTGACGCACGGCGCCGGCCCTCCCACGGGCATGGTCCGCGGCCCGTTCCGGCCGCTCGTCATCCTCCCAGGCGAACCCGCCGAACCAGACTGTCCGGGGTCGGGCGATCTGGCATCATAAGTGGCCGAACTACCTGTCCGTCAGGTTTGGGAAGTATTGGCCATTGATGAGGCGGTCCCCATCCCCGGGCGGACGCAAGGATGAGGAGAACCGTGACAGTTACCGGTGATCCGTCGGACGCGACCCAGGCCCCGGCCTATCCGATGGAACGCGCGTGCCCCTACGAGATGCCCGTCGGCTACGCGTCCCTGCGCGGGAGAGGCCCGCTGTCGCGGGTGACCCTGTACGACGGCCGGCAGGTCTGGCTGGTCGCGGGAAACGCCGAAGGCCGTGCCCTGCTGCTCGACCCCAGACTCTCCTCCGACACCGGACGTCCCGGATTTCCGTACCTGACACGCGGCCTCGCCGCCCAGCGCGACATGAGCGCCCTTCCGCTGATCGGGGTGGACGACCCCGAACACGGCCGCCAGCGACGGCTGTTGACCTCGGCCTTCGGTGTCCGGCGGATCGCCGGTCTGCGTCCGCTGATCGCCCGGATCGCCGGGGAACTGATCGACGCGATGCTCGCGGGCGGCGACCAGGCGGAGTTGGTGAGCGCCTACACGCTGCCGCTGGCCTCGGCCACGAACCTCGCGCTGCTCGGCGTCCCACCCGCGGACGGCCGACACATCGACGAGTACGCCCGCGCCGCGCTGTCCCCCTCCGACGAGGACGAGGGACGGACCGCGAAGCGATCGTTCGAGGAACTGTGTGCCTACCTGGACCAGCTGATCGCCCGCAAGGAACGCGAGCCCGGCGACGGCCTGATCGACGACCTGCTCGCGGCCCGCACGTCCGGCAGCGGCATCGAGCGGGCCCGACTCCCCATGCTCTGCGCGGTCCTGCTGATCGGGGGGAACGAGAGCACCTCCAACACTCTTGCCTCCTCCGTGCTGGTCCTGCTCGAACACCCCGAGCAGATGGAGCGGTTGCGGACCGACCCGTCACTGACGGCAGGCGCCGTCGACGAGTTGACGCGGTTCATCTCGGTCACCGACGCCGTCCCCCGGGTGGCGACGGCCGACATCGAGATTGCCGGACAGACCATCAGGAGCGGAGACGGCGTGATCGTCTCCACCATGCTGATGAACCGCGACCCCACCGCCTGGGCGCACCCCGACACCGTGGACGTCGGTCACAAGGCGGGCCGTCACGTCGCCTTCGGCTTCGGAATCCACCAGTGCGTCGGCCAGAACCTGGCCCGCGCCGAGATGGAGATCGCCCTGAACACCCTGATCCAGCGCGTCCCCACCCTGCGCAGGGCGGTGCCCTCCCAACGGGTGCCGGGCGATGCCCCGTACGGACCGGACGGCGTGGCCACGCTGCCGGTCGCCTGGTAGGGCGGCAGCGTCTTGGCCATCGACATCGACACCGGCCGGTGCATCGGCGCCGCCCTGTGTGTACTGCACGCCCCCGCCGTGTTCACCCAGAACGACGACGGGCTGGTCGCACTGCTCCCGGACGGCGCCACACGGGAGGACGACCCGCTGATCGCCGAAGCGGTGCTGGCCTGCCCCGTGCAGGCCATCGCCCTGGGCCGGGCCGTCCGACCGCCGAACCAGGAGACCCGATGAAGTTCTCTCGCAACGAAACCCGCCGCATCTCCCAGGGCCCGACCTCCGCCGACGTCGCTCTGGAACCGGTCCTGCCTTACCCGGACGGGTGGTTCGCCGTGGCCTTCACCGGCGAGTTGGGACGGACCGACGTACTGACCCGTCCGCTTCAGGGCGAGGACGTCGTGCTGTACCGGGTGGGCGACGGCAGCGTCCGCGCCATCCGCCCCTACTGCCCGCACCTGGGCGCCCATCTGGGCCTCGGCCGGGTCGACGGTGGCGAGCTGATCTGCCCCTTCCACAGCTTCGCGTTCGACCCGGACGGCTCCTGCGTACGGACCCCCTACGGCAAGCCACCACCGAAGGCCGGTCTCGACCGGCTGCCGGTACGCGAGGTCAACGGTGTCGTCTTCGTCTGGCGGCACCACGACGGCCGGCCACCCTACTGGGAGATTCCGCCCTGGCATGCCATCGGTCATCTGCCGCCCAGGTACACCTCCTGGGAGCTGGCCGGGCACTCCCAGGAAGTCATGGAGAACGCCGTCGATCTCGGGCATTTCGCCACCCTCCACGAGTGGCTCAAGGCCGAACTCGCCAGCCCGGTCAGCTTCGGCAAGGAGACGTTCCACGCCTCGATGCGGGCATTGGAGATGGTGCCGCTGGCCGGCAGGATCACGGTGGAGGTCGAGGTCGACGGCTACGGCATCAGCTGCCTGCACGCCGACATGTACATCCCGAAGTTCGGCCTGCGGATGTGCACGATGGTGATGGCCACCATGATCACGCCGAACCGGCTCCAGTTGCGCCAGTCGAACCGGGTGCAGTTCTCGGAACCCCGCTGGCTGCCCAAGCTGCCGGCCCGACAGGTCAGCCGCTCGCTGACGCGTCTGCTGGCCGGTCCGCTGTTCAAGGGGAGCTGCGACTTCACAGCCGCCGACTTCCCGATCTGGGACACCAAGAAGTACCTGCCGCTCCCGAGGCTGGCGCCCGGTGACGGTCCGATCGGTTCGTTCCGGCACTGGGCCCGGCAGTTCTACCCGCAGGTTCCGACCGGTCGGCTTCCCCCGGCCCCTGACGCCTTGGGCCCGGGCCGGATCGTGCGGGCCCGGGGAGGCGACGGCTGAACGAGGAACGGGGCACCCGTCGCGGTCGCGCGATGGGTGCCCCGTCCGCCGTTCAGTGCTGGTCGCCCAGCATCGACAACTGTCGCGTGATGGTGTCGGTGCTGCGGTAGGTGAGGCCGACCAGCGCGACGTGCCGCCAGCGGACGGTGCCGTCCCCGTCCAGTACGAAGACCGACCGGCGCAGCCCGAGACCGGGCGTCGTGATGCCGTAGGCGGCCGCGACCTCCTCCCCGCTGTCGAAGAGCAGCGGGAAGGGAAGCCGGCGCTTGCGGGCGAACCGCTCGTGGCTGTCGAGATCCTGCGAGCTGACGGCCCACACGGCCGCCCCCAGATCCTTGAACCGGTCGAGCTCGGAGGCGTACGAGCACAGTTGCCTGGTGCACACCAGGGTGTCGTCGCCGGGATAGAAGACCAGGACGAGCGGGCTGCCCTTGGCGTCGGTCAGCCGGTACGCGCGGTGCTCGACCGCCTCACCGTCGAAGAGCACGCCGGGCAGAACGAACCGCGGTGCCGCGGAGCCGACTTCCGGTGCTTGACCCATCCCATTGGTCCTTTCCTGATCCGGCCGGCCCTCACCGGACGGTCCTGCCCGGCCCATGGGCGCGCGGGGCCCGGCCGGAACGCTCGGTCCACCGGTCGAGTTGTGGAAGGTCCCCCAACTTGCCGCTGTGCCACGGCTCGTGGTCTTCGCTCTCCCAGGCCCGGAACGGCACGCCCAGTTCCTCGCACAGGTAGCGGACGGCGAAACGGCCGGTGGAAGCGGCCCGGATCAGTCCGCCGAGCCCCACCCACTGCCCCGCCATGGAGAAACCGCTCAGGCCGGGCAGCCGCATCCGGTCCCGGCTCACCAGTTCCTCCGCCAGGTCGTCGGCCTTCGAGAACGCCTTCCAGGCGAGGATGCTGCCGCCGCTGTTGCCGGTGTAGCGCTCGGTGGTCGCCGGTGAGGCGACTCCCACGACATCGATGCGGTCGCCGATCCCCGGGTAGCGCTCCGCCAGGAAGCCCCGGACGAAGTCGGCCGCCTGCTGCTTGCGTGCCCGGTACTCGCGGCGGTCCTTGCGGCGCAGGCTCGTCCAGTATTCGTAGTCGCTGAAGTAGGTGCAGTGCAGCACCGTCTTCCCGTCCGGGGCGAACCCGTCCGAGTAGCGCGATCGCAACTGCACCACCAGGCTGTCCTGTAGGGCACCGGGCAACTCGGCCCGCTGTCCCGCCGACAGCAGATAGGTGGTGCTGTGCGGGTCCGCCCCGCCGACCTCGCCGTCCACCCCGACGAAGACCGAGACCACGGCCGGGAACAAAGCTCCCGGCTGGTCCACGATCTCCTGGTAGAGCCGGTCGATCCGCGGACCGGTGTACTCCCCGCCCAACAGCCCGTAGACCGTGGTCCGGCCGTCGCAGGCGGAGACGACGTGGTCGGCGTAGTGCCTCGCCCCGCCCTTGAGCTGTACCCCGACCGCCCGCCCGTCCTCGACCAGGATCCGCTCCACCCGGCAGCGGTAGCCGGTCACGCCGCCGAGCGAGGTGTACCGCGACTCGATCGACCGGGCCAACCCCAGCGAACCCCCTTGTGGGAAGCCCGCGTTGAGGTTGTGCGCGGCGGCCATGTTGAACAGGTACGGCAGCAGCGGGAAGCTCTCCGGGTCCTGGAAGAAGATGTTGCGGAACGCCCGGCGCAGCAGCGGATCCTGGAAGCGGTCCGCGAAGGTGTGCATCGGCGTGGCCGCCGTCCGCCACAGCAGCCGGAACGCCGGGAGCACCGCCCGCAGCAGCTCGGCCTTCTCCCGCACCGTCCTGAGCGGCGGCGGCGTCAGGAAGGGATACAGATCGAGGGTGGTGAACCTCCGCAGGTCACGGCAGAAGGACCGGATCTGCCGCGCGTCGGCCGGGGAGAGCGACAGCAGGTGGCGCTCCAGCCGGTCGGGGTCGTTGTAGAAGGTCACCGACCGGCCGTCGACGTCCACGACCCGGTTGAACAGGTCGAAGTTGGCGATCGTCTTGCCGTCGAGCGCGCCGAGTTCGCGCCAGATCCGGTGGGCGTTGTTCCCCTCCGCCGTGCCGATCAGCCACTCGATGCAGTAGTCGAAGAGGTAGCCCTCGCGCGACCAGGCCGTGCAGCACCCCCCGGGCAGCACGTGCTTTTCGAAGATCCGGGTCTCCATACCGCTCATCTGCGCGTAGCACCCGGCCGACATACCGGCGATGCCGGCGCCGATGACGATGACCCGCGGTCGGCCGCCCGGCGCACGGTCGCGGCTGCTCCAGTCCGGACCGGCGTCACGCGGTGACACGGGTATCGCCTCCCGACAGGATGCCGCGCGACAGATCCGCGTTGAGCCTGGCGTAGTCCTGGTCGAGCATTTCGGCGTGTGTGCCGAAGCCGCGGACCAGCGCGGTGGTGCTGGTGGAGCTGCCGTGCCAGGTGCCGCGCTCACCCGCCTGGTAGAAGGGCAGCTTGTCCTTGTCCGAGATCACGGTGACCGGGGCACTGACGGTGCCCAGATTGGGGGTACGGCCGCAGAAGCCGATGTACTCCTGGGCCTGTTCGAGCGTCTCCCGCGCGACCGCGTCCGATCCGGTGTGCCGGTGCAGATGCTCCCGGAGTTCGTGTTCGAAGTCGTCGAAGTGCTTGCCGCCGAGGGTGTACGCCTCGGAGATCCGGTAGGAGTCCATGATGACCACCCGGGACACCTCGTGCGCCCGCTGTTCGAGTTCCTTGGCCACCTCGAAGGCGAGGTTCCCGCCGAGCGAGTAGCCGAACAGCACACAGGGACCGCCGTCCGCGATGGACTCGATGAGTTCGGCGTAGCGGGCCACCTTGTCGTCGCCGACCAGGTAGTTGAACGCGACCAGCCGGTACTCGGTCAGATGGGCGGCGAGCTGGCGGTAGATCAGGCCGTGGCCACCGGCCGGCGGGAAGCAGAAGACGGTCCGCTCATTGCCGGTGTCCGCGTTGAAGCTGAGGTACGGCTGGGCGCCGGCGATCTTGCCGGTGATGATGTGCTCCACGGTCAGGGCCATGCCGCGCAGCGTGGTGACCCGGAAGAGCAGGCTGACCGGGATGTCGATGCTGAACTCGTTGCGCAGGTGGTGGATCAGCTCGATCAGCTTGATCGAGCTGCCGCCCGCCTCGAAGAAGTCGTCCTGTAGACCGGCCCGCTCCAGGCCGAGCAGGGACTGCCAGTGGTCGGCCATCCGCTGTTCGTAGAGCGTCACCGGCGGCTCGTACGCCTGCGCGTCCGCGTCGTAGCGGGGGGCGGGCAGCGCCGCGAGGTCCACCTTGCCGTTGGGTGTGAGCGGCAGGGCGGGCAGTTCGGTGAAGTAGGAGGGGACCATGAAGGACGGCAGCGCCTCGGTGAGGTGCCGGCGGATCTCCCGCGTGTCCAGCGTGGCACCTGCGGCCGGTACGCAGTAGGCGCACAGCACGCTGTCGGCGTCGCCGTCGCGGCGGACCGTCACACAGGCCTGCCCGATCTCCGGCAGGCGGGCGAGGTGGGACTCGATCTCGCCGGTCTCGATCCGCTGGCCGCGCACCTTCACCTGGTTGTCGGTGCGGCCCAGCAGATGCAGACCGCCGTGGGCGTCCCAGCGCGCGAGGTCTCCGGTGCGGTAGAGGCGGACCCGCTCGCCCTCCAGGGTGCGGGTGACGAAGCGGTGGGCGGTCTGCTCGGGGTCACCGAGGTAACCGGTCGCCACGCCCTCACCGCCGATCCACAGTTCGCCCTGCACCCCGGGCGGCACCGGTTCGCCGCTCTCGTCCAGGACGTACGTCGAGCTGTTGGGGAAGGGCCGGCCGATCGGGACCATCCGGCCGGGTTCCAGCCCGTCCACCGAGCCCTCGAAGTACGTGCTGTCGATGGTCGCCTCGGTGAGCCCGTAGGAGTTGACCAGCCGGGTCCGCGGGCCGCACAGGTCGCGCAGACGCTGGTGTTCCTCGGTCTTCCACGCGTCCGAGCCGACGATCACCATCCGCATGAAGTCCAGCCGGGTGCCCTCGCGTTCACAGGTGTTCATCAGGCCGCGGACCACGGCCGGGACGAACTCACCGCAGTCGACCCGCTCCTCGACCATCGTGCGGTACAGGCGTGCCGTGTCGAACATCAACTCCCGGTCGACCAGCACCAGGGTCCCGCCGGAGCAGAGCGCCCGCACCAGGTCCCCGGTGAAGACGTCGAAGGGGGCACCGGCCATCTGGAGGTGGACCCGCAGGTCCTGGCCGAGGCGGTAGACCTCGTGCCAGGCCGCGTACGCCGAGGCGAGGCTGCGGTGGCTGACCTGGACCGCCTTGGGCCGGCCGGTGGAACCGGAGGTGTAGATCACGTACGCCGGGTCGTCGAGGCCGGCGGCCCCGGCGGTGGCAGCGTCCCCGGCGAAGCCGGTGCGCACGGTGTCGGCCGGCTCCTCGGGACGGTGCAGTTCCTCCACGGTGAGGGCGACCGGTGCCAGGCCGGCCAGCTCCGGCCGGGGCCGGTCGGTGACGAGCAGGGCGGCACGGGCATGGGTGGCCATGTAGGTGAGGCGACCGGCGGGATGGCCGGGATCCAGCGGCAGATAACTGCCGCCGGCCCGCAGCACCGCCAGCAGGGTGGTGATCAGCTCCGGCGACTTCTCCAGGCAGATCGCCACCACCGACCCGGGTCCGACCCCCATCTCGCGCAGCCGCCGGGCCGCGACGCGGGAGCCGTGATCCAGCTCGCCGTAGGTCATCGACCGGGTGCGGCCCGTCGCCGAGGGGGCGGAGACGGCGACCGCCTCCGGCCGCTCGGCGGCCACCGCGGCGATCAGCTCGTGCACCGGTGTCCGCGCCGGGACCCGCTGCCCGGCCCCGCTCCATTCCCCGACGATCCGGTGGCGCTCCTGGGCGCCCAGCAACTCCAGCCCGCCGACCCGCTCTTCCCCGCCTGCCCGGGTCAGCCCGTCCAGGAGCCCGCGGTAGTGGACGGCCATCCGCTGGATGGTCTGCGGCAGGAACAGGTCGGTGTTGTACTTGAACACGCAGTGGAAGCGGTCGTCCGCGCGGTCCTCGTAGACGGACATGGTGAGGTCGAACTGGCCTTCCTCCTCAGGCAGTTCGATGTAGTCCAGCCGGTATCCGTACTGTTCGGTGGCCACCTTGTGGGTGAGCAGGATGAACATCGCCTGGAAGACCGCCGAGCGGCTGGGGTCGTGTTGCAGGCCCAGCTTCTCCACCAGCAGGACGAACGGGTACTCCTGGTTGTCCAGGCCGCCCAGCACCGTGCCGCGCACCCGTGTCAGCAGGTCGGCGACCGACGGCCCGCCGGCCAGGCTGACGTGCAGCGGCAGCGGGTTGACGAAGTAGCCGTAGGTGGAGGCGAACTCTTCCTGGGTACGGCCGGTGACCGGACTGCCGACGACGATGTCGTCCTGTCCGCTGTAGCGGTGCAGCAGCAGGTAGTAGGCGCTGAGCAGCACCACGAACACGGTCACGTTGTGCTCGCGGGCCAGTGCGTGGACGCGGGCGCTCAGTTCGGCGTCGAGCTGGAAGAACTCCGAGGCGCCGTTGTGGGTCTGCACCGGCGGACGCGGCTTGTCGGTGGGCAGGTTGAGGACCGGGACCTCGGCGGGCAGGTGGTCCTGCCAGTAGCCGAGCATCCGCTGTGCGTCGGGTCCGGCCAGGAACTCGTTCTGCCAGTTGAGGAAGTCGAGATAGCGTGCCGGAACGGGCGGCAGTTCGACCGGGGACCCACGCCGCGCCCCTTCGTAGAGCGCGAAGAGCTCCTCGATGAAGGTGAAGGTGGAGATCGCGTCCGAGACGATGTGGTGGACGGCCTTCATGATCACCCAGCGATCCGCGGCACGCCGGAACAGGCAGAGGCGGACCAGCGGATCCCGTTCGAGGTCGTACGGCCTGCGGTACTCATGGACGATCATGTCGCGCACGTCCGCCCAGTCCCGGCCCTCGACGTCGAACACACCGGTCTCGGCCCGGACCTGGGTGGAGATCCGCTGCACCGGCCGCCCGTCCTGGGTCACGAAGTTGGCCCGCAGGGACGGGTGTCGTTCGACCAGTGTCCGGAAGGCGGCGAACAGCAACTCGGGATCGAGCTCGGTGCGCACCTCCACGGCGCCACCGATGTTGTAGGCGAAGGCGTCCGGATTGAGCTGCTTGAGGAACCACAGCGCCTTCTGGTTGTGCGTCAGCGGGTATCGCAGTTCGTCGCTGTGCACTTCGGCGCGCGGGCCGTCCTGGACCCCCGCGGCCAACAGACCGCTCAGGCCGTCGTACAACTGGTCGGCGAGGTTGTCGACCGAGGCGTTGCTCAGCAGCGCCACCACCGGCAGGGCGACGCCGAGTTCGGCCTGGACGCGGGCGCGCAGTTCCATGGCCAGCAGGGAGTCCAGACCGAGGGCGCCGAGCCCGTCCGAGGTGTCGATCCGATCGGCCGGAACCCGCAGGACGGTGGCGGCCAACGCCGTGAAGTGCTCGGTCAGCGCCTGCCGGAAGGTCTGCTCGTCGGCCTCGGCGAACGTCTCCAGGAATCCGCCCTGTTGGAGGACCGGCTCGTCGTCCCGCGCGGCCGCCAGTTCGGTCACCAGCGGCGGCGGCGCGGCGTACCAGGCGAGGAAGACCGGCCAGTCGGTGATCGTGGCGACCAGCAGTTGCGCGCGGTCCTGGCCGATCACCCGTTCCAGGACGGCCATGCCCGCCGCGGGCGCCAGCGAGCTCATGCCCCGCGCGTTGCGGTAGTGGTCGATCAGCCCGAGTTCCTCGATCATGCCGGTGGCCCACGGTCCCCAGTCCAGGCTGAGGGCCGGCAGTCCTCGCGCCCTGCGGTGGTGGGCCAACGCGTCCAGGAAGGCGTTGCCGGCCGCGTAGTTGGTCTGGCCGGCGGTGGTCAGCAGGGCGGCGATGGAGGCGAACAGGACGAAGTGGTCCAGCGGTTCGTCACACAGCAGCCGGTGCAGCAGCCAGCCGCCGACCACCTTGGGGTCGTAGCCCGCGTCGAAGGTCTCGCGGTCCATCTCGGGTACGGTCGCGTCCCTGACCACTCCGGCGAGGTGGAACACCCCCCGGATCGGCGGCAGTTGACGCCACCGGTAGTCCGCCAGCCAGCCGGCCAGGCTTGCCTCGTCGGTGACGTCCACGGCCGCCGGGATCGGCTGGACGCCGAGGGCCTCCAGTTCCTTGACGAAGGCGATCCTGCCGCCGGCCGGGGTGGCGGGATCGATGTCCTGCCACCGGTCGCGTTCTGGCAGCTCGCCTCGGCCGACCAGGATGAGCCGACGCGCACCCCGGGCGGCCAGCGTGCGGCACAGCAGGCGGCCGAGGGCGCCGTACGCGCCGGTGACCAGGTAGCTGCCGTCGGGGCGCAGTCGCAGCGGCAGCGGACGGTCGAGATCCGACGGTGGCCGCAGTCGGCTGGTGAGGCGCTGACCGCCGCGCAGGGCGATCTCCTCCTCGTCCGCGACCGACATCTCGCGCAGCAGTGCCTCGGCCTCCGCCCGGCGGGCGGCCGGATCGCCGTCCACGGACGCTTCGAGGTCGATCAGCTTGCCGCGGTGGGCGACGAGTTCCTGCTGCCACAGCACCCGCCCGATGCCCCAGGCGGGCGCGCCCAGTGGTTCGACGGTGTCGTCGGCGGCGGCCGGCTGGGTGCCGCGGGTGACGACGTGCAGCCGCGTGCCGGGGCATTCGCCCGGCAGCACCTGGGCGAGGGCGATCAGCGAGTAGGCGCCCAGGCTGTTGTGCCGGGTGAACTCCTCGGCGTCCGTCGCCTCGATCGACGGCAGGTCGAGGTTCCACAGGTGGACGACGGCGTCGAAGGAGGTGTCGAGATCGGCGAACAGCCGCCGCAGGTCGGCCGTGGAACCTGGCCGCACCCTCGTGCCGTCGGCGTCGTGGCGGTAGTCGGTGCCCGGACGGACCAGATGGCAGCGGTGGCCGCGCGAGCGGGTCAGCGTCCGGAGTTCGTCGGCGACACCGCCGGCGTCGGCGAAGAGCAGCAGGCTCTTGGGCGGCTCCTCCTCGGCCGGCTCGGACGGCAGGTCGACCCAGGCGGGTTCGGCGAGCCAGCCGTCGATGGTCTCCTGGCCGACCGAGGTGGACGCCCGCTCGACGTCGACCGCGCGGAAGCCGCTGATCCGGCCGAGCGGCGTGCCGTCGTCGGCGTACAGGCAGATGTCGCCGACCAGTGACTCGTCGTCGCGGCGTGTGATGGTCGCGTGGGCCCAGAACGGCTGGTCGCCGACCGGGGACAGCCGCAGCTCCTCGATAGACAGCGGGAGGCGGATGCCACCGGTGCCGTGCTCCGCGAGGAGCGAGGGGGTCAGCAGGGTCTGGAAGCAGGAGTCGAGGAGCACCGGATGGACATGGCTGAGCTCGGCGTCCTGGGCCGGCAGCGCGGCACAGTGGATGCGGGCCAGCGCCTCCCCGGGGGCGATCCACACCTCTTCGATGCCCTGGAACGCCGGCCCGTAGTGGTAGCCCCGCTCCGCCAGTGCCTGATAGCAGCCGGCCCGGTCGAGCCGTTGTCCGCCGCGCGCGCGGACCGTGTCGTGGTCCAGCCGCGCTCCGCGCGGGCGGTGCGGGTCGGCGCGGACCACACCGGTGGCGTGGACGGGGCAGGTGCCCCGGACCGTCGCGATGGTGAACCCGGCGTCCGCCGGGTCGAAGGACAACTGGACGGTGTTGGGCTCCGTCTCGGACAGGAACAGCGCCTTGTGCAGTTCGATCCCGGACAGCGCCGCGGTGCTCCCGCCGGTCAGCGCCCGCACCGCCTGCATGGCCATCTCCAGGTAACCGGCGGCCGGGAAGACCGCGTTGCCCTCGATCCGGTGGTCGGCGAGATACGGCAGCCGCTCCAGGTCGAGCCGGGCTTCCCAGGTGGGCCGGGCACTCGCGGTGCGGCGGCCGAGCAGCGGGTGGTCGACCCGGCCGAGCCTGATCTGCTCCACGCAGGCGGGCTCCACCCAGTGCCGGTCCCGCTTGAAGGGGTAGCGCGGCAGCGGCACGGGTCGGCCCGCGGGCTGGAGCACCTTCCAGTCCAGGTCGACGCCCAGGTTGTGCAGCGCGGCCAGCGAACGGGTGAACCGCTCCGGCTCGTCCTCCTTGCGGCGGATCGAGGGCAGCGTCACGCCTTCCGCGTTCCTGGCCCGCAGGCATTCCCCGATCGAGTGGCTGAGCACCGGATGCGGACCGATCTCCAGGAACACCTGGTGGCCGTCGTCGATCAGCCGGTCGATGGCGGAGCGGAACCGGACCCGGCCACGGACGTTGCGCCACCAGTAGGCGGCGTCCAGTTCGGTGCCGTGCGCGACGCCCTCCTGTGCCGTCAGGTAGAGCGGCACCTGGGCCTCGCCGGGCTTGAGGTCGCTCAGCGCGGCCAGCAGCTCTTCCTTGATCGGCTCCATCCGCACGCTGTGATACGGCACTTCCACCGTCAGGAACTTGGCGAAGACCTCCTCCTTCTCCAGTTCGCCGGCCAGTCGCGACAGCGCTTCCTGGTCGCCCGAGAGTGTGGTCGCGCCCGGGCTGTTGGCCGCGGCGATCGACACCTGGTCCTGGTAGGGCCTGATCCGGCGAGCCGCCTCGGCCTCCGGGAGGCTGACCGCGAGCATGGCGCCGGTGCCCGCCAGCTTCTGCTGGAGTCGGCTGCGGTGCAGCACGATCCCGACCGCTTCCTCAAGGCTGTGGACGCCGGCCTCGTGGAAGGCCGCTACCTCGCCGGTGCTGTGGCCGACGACGGCGTCCGGGTGGACACCGCGGCTGCGCCACAGGGCGGCCAGGCCGATCTGCACGGCGAAGTTCGCCGGCTGCGCGAGCCAGGTGCGGCCCATCCTCGAATCGGCCTCGTCCATCGCGAGTTCGCCGAGCAGGGACCAGCCCGCCTGCTTGCGGATCTCGCGATCGCAGCGCTCGACCGCCGCACGGAACGCCGGCTCGGTCGCCAGCAGTCCGCGGCCCATGCCCCACCACTGCGGGCCCATGCCGGTGAACACCCAGGCCAGCCGTCGCGCTCCGCGCTCGCGCCGCCGGTCCGCCAGAACCCTGGGATGCGGCTCACCGCTGCGGTAGGCGGCGAGTGCTTCGTCCAGCGACTCCCTGGAGGAGTACACCACCGACAGCCGGTGTTCGTGGTGGTCACGACGGTGGGCCAGGGTGTGGCCGAGGTCGGACAGCGACACGGGTGTGCCGAGCGCGCCGGAGAGTTCCTCCCGGACTCCCGCCGCGACGTCGGGGAGCACGTCGGGGTCTCGGGCGCTCAACGGCAGGATCGTCCACGCCGGTTGCCGCTGCGCCGGACCGCCCGCGTCGCGGGCCGGTGCCTCCTCCAGCAGGACGTGCGCGTTGGTGCCGCCGAAGCCGAAGGAGTTGACGCCGGCCCGGGCGGGGCCGGTGTGTTCGGGCCAGTCCAGCATGCGGGTGGGGATCTCGTACGGCAACGCGGTCGCGTCGATGGCGGGGTTGAGCTGTTCGAGGTTGATGTGCGGCGGGATCAGGCGGTGTTCGAGCGAGAGCGCGGTCTTGATCAGTCCGGCGATGCCGGCGGCCGACTCGGTGTGGCCGATGTTGGTCTTGACCGAGCCGACGTAGCACTTGGCGCCGGGCTCGCGTCCGACGGACAGCACCCGGCCGAGGGTGGCCGCCTCGATGGTGTCGCCGACCTGGGTCGAGGTGCCGTGGGCCTCGACGTACTGGAGGTCGCCGGGGGTGATGCCGGCTTCGGCGCAGACCCGTTCGATGAGGGTGACCTGGGCGTCCGGGTTGGGCACGGTGATGCCGTTGGTGCGGCCGTCCTGGTTGACGCCGGTGCCGATCACCACCGCGTGGATCGGATCGTTGTCGCGCAGCGCGTCGGAGAGCCGCTTGAGCGCCACGACACCGACGCCTTCGGCACGGACGTAGCCGTCCGCCGAGGCGTCGAAGGCCCGCGACCGGCCCTCGGCGGACAGGAAGCCGCCCTTGGTCTCGGCGATGGTGTACTGCGGCGCCATGTGCAGCAAAGTGCCACCGGCCAGGGCGAGATCGGTCTCGCCGCGCAGCAGGCTCTGCCGGGCCAGGTGGACGGCGACCAGTGAGGAACTGCAGGCGGTGTCGATCGAGACGCTGGGACCGCGGAAGTCGAAGCAGTGCGAGACACGGTTCGACACCATGGTCATCATGGTGCCGGTCGCGGTGTGCGCGGCCAGTGACTCGAATCCGAGGTCGGCGAACTGGAGGATCTTGTAGTCGAGGGTGAAGGCGCCGATGTAGACGCCGACTTCGCGCCCCGCCAGCTCACCCGGCTTCTGCCCGCCGTCCTCCAGCGCCTCCCAGGCCACCTCCAGCACCTTGCGCTGCTGGGGATCCATGTGGTCCGCCTCGCGCGGGCTGATCCCGAAGAACGCCGGGTCGAACTCGTCGAAGCCGTCGATGTACCCGCCCCGGCCACCGACCATCCGCCCCGGTTTCGCACGGTCCTGGCTGCCGAGGGTGGCGAAGTCGTACCGGTCGGCGGGAGTCGGCGTCAGGCAGTCCTTGCCGTCGACCAGGTTCCGCCAGTACGACCGGTGGTCGCTGGCGTTTCCGGGGAGGCGGCAGCCGATTCCGATGATCGCGATCCGGTCGCGGGAGGACGCGTGGAGGGGATCCGTCATGGTCTGATCCGTGGGTCGTGGCGCCATGGCGCGAGCAAGAAATGGGGAAAGGAGAGGGGGCGATACCGGAGACCGGTCATATCAACAGCTGGGCATCCGCCGCGATGGGATTGCCTTCTCCGTGCGACTGCGGAATGGCGGTCGAACGCTTCCGGCTGATTGTCGCGAAGAGTGAGACGGCATGCCTGATGGACTCGAACCGGTGAAGTGATCGCCCGGCCGAGGCGGTTTGTCAGGCTGTGATGGCTGTCGCCCGTCGGCTGAATATTCGTATCGAGAGAGTCGATATGCGGACACGGGTGGGGAGAACGAGGTCCCTTGCCGTTGCGGCGACGCCGTTCCAGGCCGCAGCCACCCATGAGATAATCGTCTTAGCATTTGAGGTGCCCGCGGCAATTTCGACAGCACAAGTGACAGACACGCCGGAGCCCCCCTGCAAGAATCGATGCGTCGGCATTACCGACCCGCGCGACCACAAAGAATACGTGACCAGTGTGTTCCTTGTCCTGCCGCTCTGACAAGCTTTTTGATCCTGCTCGAAAAGGCTCACTGGAGACAATCGAATTCACCGATTGTCATTCAATACCTCAGTGGCTTGGCACGATGTGCGCGTTGAGCAACCCACGGCCGGACAGGGTCAGCGCGTGCCGGACGCTGCCGCCGACACGGCGTGTGGTGATCAGCCCGGAGTTCCGCAACACCGTCGTGTGATGGGAGACCGTGGCGGCCGACACCCCGAGACGGCGGACGAGATCGGTCGCGGTCACGTCGGAACCGGCGGCCACGTACAGCAGGACCTGGGCACGGGTGGTCCCCAGCAGCGCGGCCAGCGCCCGCTGTCCCTCCATGCCGGCCCGACGTTCGTCGAGCCGCCCGCCCACCACACCACCGGCCATCAGATCCCCACCGCTCTCCGAATATCCTGCTGAGGCCGCCCCACCGGGCGGCAAGCCCGCTCCCCGGCACCGGCCGTGACACGGCCCTCCGTGGTGGCCGCCGAACGCGGCGGCGGCACGGCAGCCCCGTCTCCCCGATGGCCTGCCCCCGTACCCGGCAGCACCGCCACAGCATGGCCGTACCACCCTTGTGCCCGTTTCAACACGGAGATTGGCTAAATATTAGCAATCATACGCAAGGGCCCAAAAGGCCTGGTCCGGCGCATGGAGTCGCGGACGGCGCACCGAGGCTTGTACCCGCCGTGAACCTCGGCCCGCCGCCGCTCGGTGTCGGTCAGCTCCAGGTCATGTCGATCTGGCGCTCGAAGTTGACGTATCCGGCACGCTGAAAGGCGTTCGCCATGGGGGTGTTGCCCAGGTCCGTGGAGGCCCGGATGCGGGGGACGCCCTGTTCGGCCAGGACGCGGGTGCCCTCGGCGAGGATGTCGTCGATGTAGCCCTTGCCGCGGTGCCCGGGCAGCACGGCAACGTAGGCGATGATCGGGTTGTAGGCGTTACGGGCCGGGATCACGAAGCCCACCGGCTCTCCCGCGGGCAGGGTCGCGATCCGCCACCAGTGCCTGGGGCTGGTGTAGAGCCCGAGTTCGCCCTCGTAGTGCCGGACCGCGGCTTCACGGGCGGACATCCGGCCCAGGTCGTCACGGCTGTGCGCGTCCAGCGTGCCCTCCAGCGCCCGGGTCATCAAGGACAGCAGTTCCTCGGTGTCCCCGGGCGGCCGGAACTCCAGACGCCCGCCGGTCATCGGGAGCGGTGTCCCCGCGCGCCATTCCAGGCGAAGCCGCTCGACGAACAGCCGGGCACCGAGGCGCTCCACCATCGCCATGCGATCCTCGACGACCCGCCTCGCACCGGCGTCCGAGCGCCAGTCGGGCGGGACGAAGCGGCTGTACTGGGGCGGCGGCGATCCGCCGGGGAGAGTGGCGGCCATCGCGGCGCGCAGGAGCCGCACACCGATCTCCACCCGATCGGGCTCGGGGAGGGCGTCGTCGATGTCGAGGATGTCCAGGTACAACGGCTCGTCATCCCGGTGCCGGCTCCACCAGGCGGCCCTGGCCAGCAGTCGCTCGCCTCGCAGGGCGACCCACATCCACTGCGGCCGGCGCCGGCCCTCGGCGAGGTCGTCCGGTAGTTCGTCGTCGAGTACGTAGGCCAGTCGGCAGAACAGGCCCAGTTCCTCGGGCCCGGAGATCGGGCGGATGGTCAGGTCGTTCGGTTCCACGGTCAAGGCACGCTCCGTCGCAGGCGCCCGTCCGCTCCGGGGTCAGACGTGGTCCGCTCCCCGGGAGGACACAAGCGCGGTGATCATGGGGGTCATGGGCCTGCTCCTCCTCTCGCTCTCGTGTGGTCCCCGGCTCGGGTGGCGAGGATCCGGCCACCACGTCTATCCGACCGTGGCACCGCCCGCAAACCCTTTTCGATCGCGTGCATCGCCGCCGTCCCGGTGGGCAAGTCCCGCAGCGTGCCGACGGCCCGGAGCGGCGACCCCGCACATGAGATGAGGACAGGATCACCCCGCATGAGATGGGGGCATGGACGTCCAAAGCGCCATATTTCAGCCATGGATGCTGACAGCTCGTCAACAAAAAATCGGTTCCCATGCTTTCGAGCCCGTCATGTATGCGCTTACAGTCTTGCGCTTGAAGCCCCCCACACCCTCCTATCGGAGAGCCGCAATGACGCACAGGATCACCCCCGGCCGAAGGACCGTCCTCGGCGGGATCCTGGCGGGCGCCGTCACCGCCGCCGCGACCCCGTCGGCCGCCCAGGCTTCGGCCGGGGCCCCCACCGCCGCCGGGACGCCATCGGACGAGCCCGCCGTCACCTACCGCGACAGGCAACTGCTGATCGACGGCAAGCCTTCCGTCGTACTGGCCGGGGAGATCCACTACTTCCGGCTCAAGCGCGCCGACTGGCAGTCCCGACTCGACAAGGCGAAGGACTCCGGGCTCAACACCATCGCCTGCTACATCCCCTGGATGTGGCACGAGTTGCCCGACGGTTCCCTCGACGTCACCGGGCGCACCCGTCCGGAGCGGGACCTGGGCGCCTTCCTCGACCTGTGCCTGGACAACGGCTTCGACGTCGTCGCCCGCCCCGGTCCCTTCACCATGGCCGAGTTGAAGGGCGAGGGGGTGCCCAAGCGGGTACGCGAGGACCACCCGGAGATCAACCCCAAGGGCTGGAACGGCGATCCGGGCACCACGGCCACCGTCGACTACCTCGCCCCGGCCTTCCTCAAGGAGGCCCGGCGCTGGTACGACACCGTGATGCCGGTGATCGCCCGCAGACTGCGCCGCCGGAGCACGGGCGGGGCGCAGGGCGCACCCGGGGTCATCGCGGTGCAGCTCGACAACGAGATCGGCATGCTGGCCTGGGTCAGCAACGGCCCTGACCTCACCGACCACACGGTGGGCGCCTTCGACACCTGGCTGCACGAGACCTACGGCAGCGGGCTGCCGGACCGCTACCCCTTCGCCGGTGCCTCCCCCGCCGACCGCCGCGCCGCGATCCGGGCGCCGAAGGACGGCTACGCCGCCGCGCTCATGCACGACCTCGGGACCTTCTTCCGGGGCCGCTTCGCCACCTACGTCAAGACGCTGCGCCAGGCCGCGGAGGACAACGGTGTCAAGGGAGTGCCCTTCGTCATCAACATCCACGGCACCGGCGGCGGCAACGGCCTGACCTTCCCCATCGGCATCAGCCAGCTGATGAGCACCTTCTCCGGTGTGGACGGGATGATCTCCGGCTCGGACATGTACCTGGGCGACCTGTCGGTGGCCAACGTCACCGATCTGTACGTCATCAACGCCTTCATGTCCGCCGTGAACGACTCCGACCAGCCGTTGGCCTGCATGGAGTTCGACGCGGGCAGTTCGGACTACGGCGAGGACAAGAACAGCCAGGTCGGCCCGTCCGCGCTGGACCTCAAGACCCGGCTGTGCCTGGCGCAGGGCCACCGGTTGCTGAACTACTACCTGTTCGCCGGCGGCTTCAACCCGAAGCTGGACAAGCCGGTGGGCGACGGCAACGACCGGATAGGCATCACCGGGGAGCGCCATGGCTTCTCCGCCCCGGTGACCCCGGAAGGCACCCAGGGGATCACCTACGAGTCCACGAAGCAGACCGTCCACGCGATGAACGGGATGTCCTCGGTGCTGGCCGCCATGCGCCCGCAGTTCGACACGGTGGCGCTCGGTTTCGTCCCGGACCTGTACCTCACCGAGTACCAGCCGCCGGGCAGCGACTCCGTGAAGGGCGTGGTCGACGACCTCACCGCGGTCCGCGGGTTCGGGGCACGCGGGTCGCTGGCCAGGTCGCTGCTGTTCAACGGTTTCCGCTACGACGGCGTCAACCTCCAGGCGGGCGACCTCGATCCGGCTCGGGTGCCGGTGTTCGCGCTGGCCTGCGGCGAGCATCTCGACGAGGTGCTGCAGCGCCGGCTGGTGCGCTACGTGACGGCGGGCGGGCGGCTGCTGCTGGCCGGCAAGCTGCCGGTCAAGGACATGGCCGACAAGAAGTGCACCGTGCTGGGCGACGCGCTCGGGCTGACGGTCGACAAGACACTCACCGACGCCGACAACTTCTACCTCTCCGTCACCGGGCACGGCTGGGCCGCCGATCGCCCGGAAGTACGGGTGGGCAACGCCCAGTTGTGCTCGGCCAAGACCGGCAGCACGGTGCTGCGTGAGCTGTCCACCGGCCAGGGGTGCGCCTTCGACATCGGTCTCGGCAAGGGCAGGGCCGTGGTGGTCGCCACCGCGTACCAGTGCGATCTGGTCTTCTGGGGCGCGGCGTTGAAGGCGCTCGGCGCCACGCCGGCGCTGACCCACTCCCCCACTCCGGCCCGGTCCTCCACCGCCCCTGGCACCTTCCTGCTCACCACGGTGAACCCGGAGGGCGGGCGGTTGCTGCACGCCTTCAACATCACCTCCGGCTACGACCAGTCCATCTCGGTCGCCGAGAACGGCCAGCCGCTGTTCGGGGGCGAGCGGCTGCAACTGCCGGGCCGCAGCGGGGCGATCCTTCCGCTGGACCTGAAGGCGGGTGGGCTGCGGATCGCCTACGCCACGGCGGAGATCGCCGCCGTGTCGGACACGTCGGTCACCTTCCGCACCCTCGGTGACGAGGCTGTCGTCGCGGTCGAGGGCGCGGCGAGCTGCGACGGGGTGAAGCCCGCCACGGAAGGCGGCCGCACCGTGCTGCGGGTGCGGCGCCGGGAGTTCACCGTACGGCGCGGGTGACCGCGGCCCCGACCGCGCGGCGCAGGCGGGACATCGAGGAGTGGCGCGGCGGGCCGGGCAGCTCGCCGCGACCGCGCAGGAACTCCTCGAAGGCGCGGGCGTCGGCATGTCCGCCGCTGCCGGCGGGTCTGGGGCGCCCGCCGGCGAAGTGGGTGAAGCGCGGCAGGTAGTCCGGACCCAACTCCTCGGCGAGCCAGGGGTGGTGGGCCGCCGCGGTCCGCGCGCGCTTGGCCAGCAGCGCGCGGGCCTGGAGGCGGATCCGCGCCGTGTCGAAGCCCGGTGGCACGGGTGCTTCGGCCACCAGGGCGGCCAGCAGGTCCCGTTGGGCGTTGGCGAGCGCGGCTCGGGGGTCAGCCGGCATGTCGGGCTCCGGTGGCGGCGGCGCGGATCGCCGCCAACTCGGCCGCCAACTCGGCGTCGGCCGGGTAGTCGCCGTCCCGCTCCAGCAGTACGCCCGGTATCCGGGTGCGCGCGGCCAGTTCGGCCAGGACATCCAGCACGGGTTCGGTCACCGGATCGGTGTGGGTGTCGTGCCAGATCCCGTCCCGCTCCCGCCCGCCGGCCACGTGGACGTAGGCGAGCCGTTCCAGGGGCAGTTCGTCCATGACCGTCCGCGGGTCGGTGCCCAGGTTGACGTGGGCGGTGTGCAGGTTGGCGACGTCCACCAGCAGGAGCGCGCCGGTGCGGTCGGCGAGTTCGCTCAGGAACGCCCCTTCCGTCAGCTCGTCGTCGGGCCAGGCGAACAGCGGGGCGATGTTCTCCAGGGCGAGGGGCACCGGCAGGTGGTCGCGCGCCGTCCGGATGTTCTCGGTGAGGACGGCGAGGGCGTCCCGGGTGCGCGGCACGGGGAGCAGGTGCCCGGCGTCCATGCCGCCGGCCCGGGTGAAGGCGATGTGTTCGCTGACCACCGGGGAGCCCAGGGCGGTCGCGCAGGCGGCGAGGTGTGCCAGCCGTGCGGGGTCGGGCCGTTCGGCGCCGCCGAGGGAGAGCGAGACGCCGTGCGGTACCACGGTCGTTCCGCGTTCGCGCAGTACGCGCAGCGACTCGGGCAGCCGCTGGGGATCGATGTTCTCGGCGATGGCCTCCACGAAGTCGACGCCGGGCAGCCGTTCCACGCTCAGGTCGATCTCCGGGCGCCAGCCGATGCCGTAACCGAGGCCGGGAACAACGGAGTTCACCCGCCGCACCCGCCACCGCCACCACCGCAGCTCGAACCGCAGCCGCCTCCCGACCCGCAACTGCCGGCGGTGCCGCAACCTGATCCCGCGTAGCCGGATCCCGCTCCCGACCCGGTGGACGCGGCGACGCTGCCGTACAGCGCGGAACGCAGGGCGGCGTCCGACACTCCGGCGATGCCCAGCGTCGCGACCCCCAGCACCACGGACGGCACGCGCGCGCCGTTGGAGTCGAGTGCGGCGTAGTCCCGCCGACCGGAACCGTCCCGCCGCTCCGCCTCGTTCACCACCTTGCGGCCGGCCCAGGTGCGGCGGGGCGTGCGGATCGCCAGTACGACGATCACCGGGACGGTGAGGATCAGGAAGAGCACCAGGAGTCCGACCGGGCGGCCCAGCCGGATCCCGTCGACCAGGCGGGCGATCCCTACGGCGAAGACCGCCAGCGGCAGCAGCACCGCCAGGGCGGCGGAGCGACGACGGCGGGGATCGAGCAGCAGTCCCTGTTCGACGGCGCCCGCGACGATCCGGCGCACCGGGTCCCTGGCCACGGCGATCTTGCGGACCGCGTCCATGGTCGTGTTGCGGAGCGGGCTCAAGCAGGCCAGTACTTCCCGTTGGACGGCCTCCCCGGGGTCGCCGTCGCACACGGTGATCGTGTGGTTGCGGCCGACCCGCAGGTGTCCGCTCTCGATCAGGGCGTGCACGGCGGTGTCCGCCACCCGGCGGGCGCCGCCGGTCACGGCGGCCAGGGTGTACACGTCCATCCGGCCGGACTTGCGGGCCGGACCGCGGCGCAGCAGCACCCGGACGGCCTGGGCCAGCACGAGTGAGATCAGCAGGGCGCCCGCGTACACCCCGAGGAACTGAGGGCCGGTCAGGCCCCAAGGCTCGTCCACAACGGCCTCCGAGACGACGACGGTTGTTCACCTGCGAACACGCCCGCCCTGGCCGCCCGGTTCCCGGTCCCGGGTAGGTCCGTGCCCCGGCCGGCGCGCCGCGGCAGGGCCGGGGCGGCGGACCGGGGCACGGTCGCTCAGAACGCGTCGGAGCAGTCGCTCGGGGTGGCGTGGGCGGGGTCGAGGGAGTTGGCGACCTCGTGGAAGGCGATCAGGTCGGTGGTGCCGATCAGCACGTGCTCGAAGACGTCCACCGGGCACAGGTCCTGGAGCAGGACGTTGTGTACGTCGGATCCGCTGAGGAACTCCGAGGTGTAGGGGGTGACGACCTCGTCGGTGTCGGTGGCGATCACCGTGTAGTGGACGCCGGGGACGGTGTCGCCGCCCGCGTTGAGCTTCTTGAGGAAGTCGGAGTTGGACAGCTGGTCGGTCAGTCCCGGGGTGACGTCGCCGACCAGTGCCTCGGCGCCGGGGATCTTGTCGGCGATCTTCTCCAGGCCGTCGAGCGTGGTGCCGTGGTTGTCGGGGGCGAGTCCGATCAGGGCGTTGGTCTTGGCCGCGCCGCCGAGGAACTTCAGGTAGTAGCGCGGCATCATGCCGCCCTGGGAGTGCCCCACCAGGTCGACCTTCGCCGCGCCGGTGGCCGACAGCACCTTGTCGACCTCGGTCGACAACTGCTGGGCGGAGTCCTCGATCGGGCCGAGGCCGCCGAACAGTCCAAGGCTGGTGATCATGCCGTAGTCGAAGGAGAAGACGCAGTAGCCGCGGTCCTCCAGGTAGGGCGCGAGCACCTCCCAGTTGTCGTTGCCGTTCTCGAACGTGCCGTGCACGAGCACCACCGGCCGGGGGTGGGCGGCCGACGGCTTGCAGCTGAAGTCGTTCCAACCGCTGCTGGGCGCGGCGGCGTTGGCCGCGGTCGGAGTGGCGACCAGTGCGGCGACGGCCAGTGCCAGGGCGGGGAGGGCGGCCAGGGCACGGTTACCGAGGCGTCCCGAAGACAGCTTCATCGATCTCCTCGCAGGTCAAGGTGGGGGGAGGGGAAGGAACTCGTCCCCTGTGAAGCCGATCACGAGCCAGTTACGCGCCGGTAATGTTACGAGCGAGTAAGAAGCGGTGGCCATAGGTCGGTCGGTAAAGAACCCGTCCCGCACCTCCGGTGCCGACCGCGCGACGAGGGGTCGGCAACTGACGACAGGTCGGGCGGGGTGCGGCGCGCTTGCCGCGTGCATTGGATCTTACGAGTAAAAGTATGAATTCAACATCTGCGTGTCTAGATATTGCGCAACGATGTCAAGGAGATTACGGTCCCCCTTGCGTCAATCCCCGTTCCCCCACGTCGACTTCGCGCGTCCCCGCTCCTGCGCCCACCTCTGACAGGCGACGCCAACGGCGCAGATCGGCATCACGTACCGAAGGGAGCAACACGTGTTCCATTCCATCCGCGATCTGAGGCGAGGGCTCGCCCTGGTGGTCGGCACCGGGATGCTGGCCGCCGTCGGCGCCCTGGCACCCGCGGTCCAACCCGCGTCGGCGGCCACCGCCGCTGCCACCGGCGGCAGCGGCGCGAGCCTGCCGTACGTCGAAGTCCAGGCGGAGAACGCCGCCACCAACGGAACGGCCATCGGCCCGAGTTACGCCCAGGGCCAGTTGGCCGACGAGGCCTCGTACCGCAAGGCCGTGACGTTGCAGGGCACCGGCAAGTTCGTCACGTTCACCACGCCGGTGGCGACCAACTCGATCAACTTCCGGTACAGCATCCCGGACGGCTCGGGCGGCTCGGTCTACACCGCACCGCTGTCGCTGTACATCAACGGCACCAAGCAGCCCGACTTCACCCTGACCGATGCCTACAGCTGGTACTACGGCAGCTACCCGTTCACCAACTCGCCGGGCAGCAACCCGCACCACTTCTACGACGAGGCGCACCGGCTCTTCTCGACCTCCTATCCGGCCGGTACCACCTTCAAGTTCCAGGTCGACTCGGGGGACACCGCTTCCTCCTACACGATCGACTTCGCCGACTTCGAGCAGGTCGGCGCGGCGCTGACGCAGCCCGCCGGCTCGGTCTCGGTGACCAGCAAGGGCGCCGACGCCAGCGGCTCGGGTGACTCCACCGCCGCGTTCAACTCCGCGATCAGCGCGGCCGGTTCGGGCGGAACGGTGTGGATCCCGCCGGGCACGTACAACGTCCCCGGGCACATCGCCGTCAACAACGTGACGGTCGCCGGAGCCGGCATGTGGTACTCGACCGTCACCGGTACGGCGCCGGGCTTCTACGGCAACTCGGCACCCTCGCCCAGCTCCAACGTGCACCTCCAGAACTTCGCGATCTTCGGCAACGTCCAGGAACGCGACGACAACGCCCAGGTCAACGGCATCGGTGGCGCCATGAGCAACTCCACCGTCTCCAACCTGTGGATCGAGCACGACAAGGTCGGCGCCTGGATGGACGGGCCGATGGACAGCCTGACCTTCAGCGGCATGCGCATCCGCGACACCACCGCGGACGGCATCAACTTCCACGGCGGCGTCACCAACTCCAAGGTCACCAACAGCGACCTGCGCAACACCGGTGACGACGGCATCGCGACCTGGGCGGACTCCGCGCTCGGTGCCGACGCCAACGACACGATCTCCGACAACACCGTGCAGTTGCAGATCCTCGCCAACGGCATCGCGATCTACGGCGGCCACGACAACACCGTCAGCGGCAACCTGGTGCAGGACAGCGGTATCAGCCAGGGCGGCGGCATCCACGTCGGACAGCGCTTCACCTCCACCCCGGTCGGGCGGACCACGGTGTCGGGCAACACCATGATCCGGGACGGCGACCTCGACCCGAACTGGCAGTTCGGCGTGGGCGCGCTGTGGTTCGACGCCAGCCAGGGCGCGATCAGCGGCCCGGTCAACGTGAGCAACGCACTGATCGAGCAGAGCCCCTACGAGGCGGTCCAGTGGGTCGAGGGCACCGTCAGCGGGGTCTCACTCAACAACGTCACCATCGCGGGCACCGGAACCTTCGCCCTTCAGGAGCAGACCGGCGGTGCCGCGAGCTTCACCAACGTCACGGCGACCGGCGTGAACGGGCCGGCCGCGGCGTACAGCTGCGAGGGTGGGAACTTCGCGGTGACCGACGGCGGTGGCAACTCCGGCATCAGCGGCACGCCGTTCTGCGGCCCGTGGCCGACCCCGGTCTTCCCGCCCTACCCGGCCACCGGGGTGACCGCCACCCCTGGCGCGCTCAACTTCGGGTCGGTGGCCACCGGTGCGACCAGCGCCGCGCAGACGGTGACGGTCTCCAACCCGACCGGTGCGGCGGCGTCCGTCTCCTCGATCGCCGCCACCGGTGACTTCGCGCAGACCAACACCTGCGGCTCGGCCATCGCGGCGAACGGCTCGTGCACGGTCGGGGTGACGTTCAAGCCGACCGCGACCGGGAACCGGACGGGGAGCCTGACGATCAACGCCGGCGGTGTCACCAACACCGTCACGCTGTCCGGCAGCGGGACCGCGCCGGGCCCGGTGCTGGCCGCCTCGCCCGCGAGCCTGTCCTTCGCCGGCACGGTGGTCGGCTCCACGGCCCCTTCGCAGACGGTGACGGTGACCAACTCGGGCACCTCCTCGGCGTCCGTCTCCGGTGTCTCGGTGACCGGTGACTTCAGCCAGACCGACAACTGCTCGACCGTCGCGGTCGGCGCGTCCTGCACGGTGACCGTCACCTTCAAGCCCACCGCCTCCGGTTCCCGCAGCGGGACGCTGACCGTCACCAGCAACGCCAACAACAGCCCGACCACCGTCTCACTGAGCGGCAGCGGGATCGGCGGTTCCACGAACATCGCGGCCGGGCAGCCGGCGTCGGCGAGTTCGTTCAACGCCCCCTACGCCGCAGGGAACTTCACCGACGCGGACGCCTCGACCTACTGGGAGAGCGCGAACGGGGTGTTCCCGCAGTGGGCACAGGTCGACCTCGGGCAGAGCTTCGGCATCGGCAAGGTCGTCCTGCGGCTTCCGCCGTCCACGGCGTGGGGCACCCGCACGCAGACCCTGTCGGTGCTGGGCTCCACGGACGGCTCGAACTTCTCGACCATCGTGGGCTCCGCCGGGTACAGCTTCGACCCCAACGCCAACAACAACACGGTCACCATCACCTTCGCCGCGCACACGGCGAGGTACGTGCGGGTGAACATCACCGCCAACACCGGCTGGAGCGCCGGTCAGTTGTCGGACTTCGCGGTGTACCCCAGCGCGGGCTGACACCGTCGGACCGGCGCGCGGGTGCCGCCGAGTACTCCGGTACTCGGCGGCACCCGCCGCTACGCCTCCGTCAGGAGCTGGCGGCGCAGGGTGGCCAGCGCGCGGGTCAGCAGGCGTGAGATGTGCATCTGGGACAGGCCGAGTTCGTCGCCGATGGCGGCCTGGGTCATGTCACCGCTGAAACGCATCGCCAGGATGGTGCGCTCGCGTTCCGGCAGTTCGGCGATCAGCGGCTTGAGGGCGGTCAGGTTCTCGACGCCTTCGAGCCCCGGGTCCTCGGCCCCGATGCGGTGCGCCCAGGCGGTGCCCTCGTCATCGTCGTCGGTCATCTGGGCGTCGATGGAGCTGGCCGTGTAGGCGTTGGCCGCGAACTGCGCCTCGATGACCTCCTCCTCGGTGATCGCGAGGCGTTCGGCGAGTTCGGCCACGGTGGGCGAGCGATCGAGTTCCGCGGCCAGCGCGTCGGTGGTCCTGGCCAGGTCGAGCCGCAGTTCCTGCAGGCGTCGCGGCACCCGCACCGCCCAGCTCGTGTCGCGGAAGAACCTCTTGATCTCACCGGTGATGGTCGGCATGGCGAAGGTGACGAACTCGGTACCGAAATCCGGGTCGAACCGGTCGACCGCCTTGATCAGCCCGATGGTGCCGACCTGGATGATGTCCTCCATCTGGTCGCCGTGGCTCCTGAACCGCTTCGCCGCGAACCGCACCAGCGTCATGTTCAGCTCGATGAGCGTGTTGCGGGCGTACTGGTACTCGCTCGTGCCCTCTTCGAGCACGGTCAGCCGGCGGAACAGCTCGCGGGAGACCTCCCGGATCTCCGACACCGAGGTGTTCGCACCGTCCGTCCCGGCATCCGGCCGAACGGGCGCCGGGGCATCAAGGCCGCTGGCGGGCGGGATGCCGGGCGGGATGGTCTGTTCCGCGATCATGACCGACATCGTGCCTCCAGGACTCTTGCCGAACGACAACTGTCCTCTTTCTACCCCCGTCCGCGACCCTAAACATACGAGTTCGGCCTACCCGTCCGCGCCGTCCCGCCGGCCCCGCCAGTCGACGCACAGCACCGTCGCGTCGGACTCCAGCTCGCCGCTGCCGAAGTGCTCGATGAGACCGTCGACCACCGCCCGAGCCGTCCCGACCGGCGACGCAAGCCGCGAGGCGCGGACGCAACGGCCCAGTTCCCGTTCGCCGTACGGGCTCCCCGCTCCGGACAGCGGCGTGTGCACCCCGGTGCTGACGATCACCAGACGGTCCCCCGGCCGGAGCGTGAAGGACTGCGCCGTGTACGCCGTGTCCTCGAACATGCCCAGCGGCAGCTGGGCGTCCAGCTCGATCCGCTCGACCTTCCCCGAGCGCATCCGGTAGACGCGCGGCGATCCGGCGTCGACCGCCGTGACGGTGCCGGTGGCCAGCTCGACGTCCAGCAGCAGGGTCGCCGCGTGCGCCGCGCCGCCGTACTGGGCGAAGAGCGCCTGGTCGGCCAGGGCGGCCTGGTCCACCAGCGCGAGACCGGCACGGCGGGCGTTGCGCAGCGCGCTGACGGCGAGGCCGGTCAGCAGCGCGGAGTCCATGCCGTGGCTCGACCCGTCGGTGACGCTCAGTGTCAGCCGGTCCGCGTCGGTACTCCAGTCGAAGTTGTCGCCGCCGATCGCGTACGCGGGCTCCAGATGCGCGCCGATCACGTACTCCTCGCGTGCGCACCCTCGGCCGGGCAGCATCTGCCACTGCATCTCGGCGGCCAGGGTGAGGCGCTTGCGGCGTCTGGCGCGCAGGTACAGGTCGGTGTCGCGGTCGGCGGCCAGCACCTCGTGGCCCAGTGCCTGGGCGAAGGCGGCCAGTTCCTCGGTCACCGGGAGCGTCACCGCCGTCGAGGGCAGCAGCACCGACAGCACACCGACGCGGTCGCCGCGTACGGTGACCGGCAGGTGCAGCAGGGTGGTCCCGCTCTCGGGTCCGTCCTGCGCCAGGGGGGCCTGGGTGGCGAACGCCCGGCCGACGGGCCCGTTGACGGCGGACACCACCGGGTCCGCGACGTGCCCGCCGCCCACGGCCTGGAGCTGCGTCGCCCCGTAGTCCGCCAGGCGCAGGGTCGCCTCGCGGGCGTCCAGGCGTTCGGCGAGCACGTCACGCGCGGTGTCCGCCAGGGCGTGCGGGGCCGAGGCCCGCAGCAGGCTCTCGGCCGTCGGTCTCGGACCCGCTTCGCTCATGGATGTCCTTCCGGCGCCGGGACAGCCGCTCCGGCCTGCCTCGGTGGTTGGTGGGTGTGCCGCGCTGTCCCACGGTAGCCGCCGCCCCGCGCGGACGTGCCGGGCGGCTGGGCGGCGCTCTCATCGCCCGTACCAGTCGAGGCACAGGACCATCGCGTCGGTGTCGGCCGCCTCCGGGTCCCGGCGCCCGGACAGCTCCCGCAGGACGGCCCGCGGGGTCTCGGCCGCCGACAGCAGCCGGGTCGAGGTGATCGCCCGGGCCAGCGCCCGGTCGCCGCCACCACCACCGTCCGGCGCGGTCGGGGCGCACACACCGTCGCTGACGAAGACCAGCCGGTCGCCGGGGAGCACCGAGAACTCCTGCGCCGTGTAGTCGGTCTCGTCGAACATCCCGAGCGGCAGTTGCGGTTCGAAGGCGATCGGCTCCACCGCGGCGCCGCGCAGCCGCAGCAGCCTCGGGGAACCCGCGTCGACGACCTGGACGCGGCCGGTGGCCAGGTCGAAGTCCAGCAGGAGTACGGACAGGTGCGCGGCGCCGCGGTGGTGGGCGTAGACGGCCTGGTCCGCCAGTGCCGCCTGGTCGGCGATGCCGATGCCGGCCCTGCGCGCGTTGCGCAGCGCGCCGACGGCGAGGCCGGTCAGCAGGGCCGCCTCGACACCGTGCCCGGTGCCGTTGGCGACGGTCAGCGTGAGGTGGCCGTCGGTGGCCGCCAGGTCGAAGGTGTCGCCGTGGATGGCGTGCGCCGGCTCCAACTGGGCGCCCCAGGCGTACTCCTCATGCACCCGGGAGTGGCCGGGCAGCAGCCGCCACTGCATCTCGGCGGCCAGCGTCAGCCGGTTGCGGCGTCTGGCCCGCGCGTACAGGTCGGTGTCCCGCTCGGCGACGACCACCTCGCGGCCCAGCACCTGCGCGAGGTCCGCCAGCTCCGCCAGCGTGGCGCGGTCGCGGATCGCCGCGGGGCCGGTGAGGCGCAGCACGCCGAGCCGGTCACCGCGGGCGGTCACCGGCAGGTGGACACGGGCCCGGTCGGCCCCGATGTCCTGGGCGAACGGTTCCTGGGAGCCGAACGCGCGGCCCGCCGGGGTGTTGTACAGGGGGACGGCCGGCTGGGGTCCTGCGCCGACGGGTTGCAGCACGGTCAGCCCGTAGTCGGCCATGAGCAGGTCCGCCGAATCCACCGCGTAGGCGTCGGCCAGCACCGCGCGGACCGTCTCCACCAGGCGGTGCGGCGCACAGGTGCGCAGGGCACGCTCCGCCACGAGGTATCCGCTCACGATGTCGGTCACGCCGCTCCCCCGGCACGCGGCGACCGCTTCGCGATCGCGCCGAAAGCCCGCCGGCCGGGCGTCCGGGCGTGCCGGTTCGCCGTCGGATGAAGCGTGGGACCAGTCGTGAGCTGACAGCCCTCGGCGGCGCCTGTCAGAGTGGGAACGTGAATTCTTCCCTTCCACAGCGACAGCGACAGCCGGACGAGGTGTCGCGGGTGGCCCTGGCCGCCGCGGAACTGCTGGAGGTCCTGTGGGGCCGGGCGTCTTCCTCGCCGGTGTCCTCCTCGCAGCTGAGAGCCTTGTTCATACTCGAGCAGAACGAGGGGATCAACCTGCGCACCCTGGCCGACGCCCTCGGTTCCACGCCTCCGTCGGCGAGCAGACTGTGCGACCGGCTTCAGGCGGTGGGCTTCGTGGAACGGGCGCCGAGCACCAGCAGCCGCCGTGAGCTGCAACTTCACCTCAGTGGTCGCGGCCGGACGTTCCTGCGTGATCTGCGTGCCCGCCGGGAGGAGGAGTTGCGCGCCGTCGTCGCGCGGATGCCCGCCGGCAAGCGCGCGGCCCTAGTGGACGGGCTGGAGGCGTTCCGCGACACGGCCTTCCCCCACTTGCACACGCTGCCCGGTCGCCCGGACGCCTCCGGCGCGGAGACCGCCTGACCCCCACGAGCTCATCCGACACCCCTCCCCAGAGGTAACCCGACGCGGTAAAGATTGTTGCCTCATGGCCACTGTTGTCAAACGGCAAGCGTCTGCCGCCACGCGTTCCGGGTGTCAGTCGTCGGGGGGTCCCTGCTCGTCGCGCTCCGCGATCCACTCGTCGACCCGTGCCCACTGGTCGAGCAGCCACTCGGCGCGTGCCTCGTCCCCGGCGGGAACGGCGGCCGAGGGGACCCGCCACCAGTGGGCACGGACCGGAGCACGCAACGGCACCGCCCGCCAGCCGCCGCGTACCGAGTCGATCGCGTCGAGTCCGGTGTGGGCGACGAACACCACGTCGGCGGTGGGAGCCGCGGCCAGCGCGGCCAGCGCCCCGGCGCTGCGGGGAGGCAGCACATGGCGCATCCGCTCGGCCCTGGCCGCCGTACGGCTCTGGCCGGCCCGGCGCAGGAACGCTATCGCCCGCCGGTGCCGCCGCTCGGTGAAGTTGCCGCCCTCCGGGAAGATCACCAGTGCGTCCCCGGTGCCCAGTCCCGCCGCGAGCGCCGCCACGGCGTCCGGGCCGGCCGTCCCGCGCGGCGCGGGCAGGAAGCAGTGCGGGAGGCGGCTGACCAGGACGTCCAGGCAGGGGTCGAGGCGCAGCATCCGCTTGAGGACGATGTGCGGCCGCAACCGGGCCTCGGAGAGCAGGAAGTGGATCACCAGGAAGGAGTCGCCTGGCCCCGCGTGCCGTGCGAGGACCAGGACCGGGCCCTGGGCATCCGCTGCGCCGAGGTCGGGTACGGCCGGGGTGACCCGCACGACCAGTCCGAAGTTCCGTGCGGCCGCCCGGCGCAGCACGTTCAGCAGCCGCTCCAGGAGCGCGTAGTCGGTCGTCCGCAGCGCCGCGCGGTCCGCGGCCGAGCGCGGCGGGCGGCGCAGCCGCACCGCCCCGGCGGCGATCACCCCCGCCAGGTCGCCGACGAGGTAGAGCAGGGCGAAGGAGGCGAGCCGGACCAGTCGCCACCGGCCTCCCCGGCGCACGGAGAACGGGCAGCTGACGATCGCCGCGGTGGACAGGAGTGCCGCGGTCACCGGGATGAGGGCGACCAGCGCGGTCGTGGTGATCAGGCGCCGGACGACGGTGGCCGCGGTGTTCAGCACGACAGGCCGCCGTCGCGACGCCGGACCTGTTCGAGGTAGTGGGCGGAGGCGTCGTGTGCCCGCTCGATCCGCTCGGCGGTCCTGGCGAAGTCCCGGTGCCGCAGCTGCCGTACGGTGCCCGCACCCTCCGACGAGGGCGCACCGCTGGGCAGTACGTGCACGGTGACGTCCGGTGGCAGGTCGGCCATGTCCCGGGCGAACCGGTGCCGCCGGGCGATCTCGAACGACACCATGGCCACCTGCCAGGGGTACCGCGGCGGTCGCAGGGGCGATTCGACGCGGCCGACCTGGAGCACGTAGACGGTGCGGGCGCCCAGCGCGACCGCCCGGCCGACCGGAATGCTGTTGACCAGTCCCCCGTCGACGAAGTGCTGTCCGTCGATCACCACCGGTGGGAGCAGTCCCGGCACCGAACAGGACGCCAGGACCGCCTCGACCAGGGGGCCCTGGCTGAACCAGTGCTCGGCCGCCCGCTCGATGCTGGCCGCCACGCAACTGAAGGGCAGGGCGAGTTCCTCCATCTCGGCGACCGGCAGGTGTTCCGCCAGCAGTTCGCGCAGCGGCTCGGCCGTGTACAGGTGGGTCCCGCTGCGGGCGACCGTGCTCAGCCGACTCAGCAGCGACCCGGAGAAGACCCCGGCGCGGCCCAGACCGGTCCACAGGCCGGTCAGCCGCTCCACCGCCCGCATCGAGGGATCGGCCGCGATCGCCGCGCCGTTGATCGCCCCCACGGAGGTGCCGGCCACCAGGTCCGGCCGCACGCCCGCCTCCAGCAGGGCCTGGAGCATGCCCACCTCGTGCGCGCCGAGGGCCCCGCCCCCGCCGAGCACGAATGCGCACCGGTGTGGTGGTATGTCCCCGGCGTCAGTCATGCTCGCTACCGTGCCCCGGCTCGCGGAACTCATTCGCGCGGGGCCGGGCGCCTGGTTCCCGTGGCGACGACGCATGGTGGACCCGGCTGTGGGCAAACACGTGAACGGGGTCTCTGGCAGTCAGGGGCACAGGATCGAAGGAGAGGGGACGCCATGTCGTTCCTGTGGGCCATCATCGCGGGGCTGATCATCGGCCTGTTGGCGAAGCTTGTCGTACCGGGTCGGCAGTCCATTCCGATCTGGCTGACGATCCTGCTCGGTGTCGTCGGCGGACTGGTGGGCAACGGCCTGGCCAGTGTGGTCGGAGTCCGGGACACCAACGGCATCGACTGGATCCGGCACATCTTCCAGATCGGGGTGGCCGCCATCCTGATCGGGTTCATCTCACCCCGGTGGGGACGCAGCCGCCGCTGACCGTGGGTCCGGGCCGGCCGGCTTTCAGGACGGGGGCTTGCGCGGCGCCGCCGGGGCGGTCCGGGAACGGCGCTCGCGCAGGTCGCCGAGTTCGGCGGGGTCGGCGCGGACGATCCAGCGGTAGGGCGGTCGGGACTCCTTGCGCGCCGCGGTCACCCAGCCCCGGCGGACCCAGCTGTAGAGCGTGATGGCCGGCATGGACAGTTCCGTCGCCAGGTCCTGAAGCCACCATTCGTCGGTGCCGGGGGCTTCGCCCGGGGCCGGGGCGGGTCGGCTGCGGGGCTGGATGTCGGGGCGCAGGTTCTCCCGCAGCAGTCGCTGCACGGCGGTCAGGCTGATGCTGTCGTCCCGTCCGGGGGCGAGGGTGAATCCTTCCTGCTGGAGTCGCCGGGTGATCGCCGGGGCGTGCAGGCCCTGGCGGGCGAGTTCGCTGATGCGGTCCAGCAGGTGCGGGTAGTAGTTGGGCTGCCGGGAGGCGTTCGGCAGCAGTGTCCGGCGGGAGCAGAGCAACTTCAGCGGTACCTGGTCCGCCACCGCGGCGATCGCGTCCAGGTGGCAGGCGTGGGTGGTGAACGCGTCTCGCAGCGCCTCCCACAGTTCGTCCGGACGCCCGTCCTCCTCCGGCTCGGCCATCAGGTACCAGCGGTTGGAGGGATTGCCGTCCAGCCGGACGTGGGCCAGCAGCCGGGAGGTCAGCAGTTCCGCCTCGGGGAGGTCGTGGGGCGGCGGTGACGGCTCGGCCGGCGGGCCGGGTAACGGTGGTGCCAGGACCGCTCCGGTGGCGAAGTCCGGCTCCTGCGGATCCGTGGGCACGTACCGCTTTCTCTCGGCCCGGCCGCCGCTGTCGTGCACGGTCAAGGCACACCACAGTGCGCAGGGACCGGTCGAGCGGAACACGGATATCTCTATCAGGCGCATGCCGCACTGCTCCTGGTGGTCGAGTCGACGTCGCGGCGTCGCGGCGATAATCGGCGAATGACGGCCGTGCTGTGCGGCGATGCGGTCATGGACGGCCACCACGGTCGGCGGGGGGCGGTCCGGACGCCGCCCGATGCGGGCGGTACGTCAGGCCCCGGCGCCGGAGCGAGTCCGGTTCGGCGGGAGCCGGTGCGACAGGTTTCACGTCGTCATTCCTTAGGTCTGTCAGCCCGTGGATTCGGTGTCACGGTCGTCAGCCACATCGCAAGGACGGTGAAGGGACCACACTAGGGAATCCCCCTTGTGCGCTACCTGTGAGGCGCTTCTGTCGCCGGGTCAAGCGATACCTATGCGGGCTCCGGCACGGTACGCGGCGCGGGCTCGGCGCCGCGCAGCGGGTGGCGGGAGCCGTGCGGGCCGAGGCGGGCGGCCACGACCTCACTCAGCCGGACGTGCATCTCCAGCAGGCTCGGCAGTTCCTGCAGGCTCGGCAGCACGGGGAGTTCGAAGCTCTCGGGCATGGCGGTCTCCTTGGAACGACGGGGAGGAACACGATGCTGTGCGGGGAGGGGGCACTGTGCTGGGGCCGGGGCTCTCCCCCGCGGTCGGCCGGGTGGCTCGGCCGGCGCGACGCGACGCGGGGTGATGGGCTTCGGTTCCTCCTGCGCGGGCGGCGGACACCGGATCGAGGCGGTGCCGTCCTCGGCCGACGCGGGGGAAGAGCCTGGCGAGTTCGGGTTCGGGTGCGGGCTCGGCTTCCGGCGCCCGCTCAGGAGCTGCGGAAGGCCAGGCTGATGTTGTGGCCGCCGAAGCCGAAGGAGTTGTTGAGGACCACCGCTGGTCCTGCGGTCAGTTCACGGGGCTTGTCGCGGACGATGTCCAGGTCGACTCCTTCGTCGGGTGTGTCGAGGTTGATGGTGGGCGGGGCGAGCCGGTGGTGCAGGGCCAGGACGGACAGCACCGACTCGACCGCGCCGGTGGCTCCGAGCAGGTGGCCGGTCATCGACTTGGTGGCGGAGACGGCGACCTGGTCGGCCGCCGGGCCCAGGACCCGGCGCAGTGCGCCGAGTTCCGCCAGGTCGCCCTGCGGGGTGGAGGTCGCGTGGGCGTTGACATGGGCCACCTCGTGCGGGGCGACCCCCGCGTCGGCGAGCGCTGCCGTGATGGCCCTGGTGACGTCCCGGCCGTGCGGTTCGGGCTGGGCGATGTGGTGGGCGTCGGAGGTCATACCGGCCCCCGCCGCCTCGCAGTACACCCGGGCGCCGCGGGCGGCGGCGTGCTCGGCGGACTCCAGGACGAGGACGCCGGCGCCCTCACCCATCACGAAGCCGTCGCGGTCCTTGTCGTAGGGGCGGGATGCCTTGTCGGGCGCGTCGTTGCGTTTGGACAGGGCCGTCATGTTGGCGAAGGCGGCCATCAGGAGCGGGTGGATGGGAGCTTCGGTGCCGCCGGTGACGACGACGTCCGCGCGGCCGGACCGGATCATCTGGATCGCGTAGGCCACGGCCTCGGCGCCCGAGGCGCACGCCGAGGTGGCGGAGTGCACTCCGGCGCGGGCGCCGAGTTCCAGTGCGACCTGTGCCGCGGGACCGTTGGCCATGAACATCGGCACGGTGTGCGGGGAGACCCGGCGGGGTCCGTGCGTGCGGAGCATGTCGTGGGCGGTCAGGAGCGAGGTGAGGCCGCCGATGCCGGAGGCGATGGCGACGCCGAGCCGCTCGGGGTCGCCCTGCGGGCTGCCCGCGTCCTGCCAGGCCTCCCGGGCGGCCACCAGGGCGAAGTGCGCGGATCGGTCGGTCCGGCGGCGCAGTGCCATGGCGATCTGCGGTCCGGGTTCGACGGCCGCGCGGCAGGCGAAGGTGACGGCGGACTCCTTCGCCCAGTCCTCGGTGATCGTGACGGCTCCTGAACGGCCCGCCAGCAGTGATCGCCAGGTGCTTTCGACGTCACCGCCGAGCGGGGTCGTGGCGCCGAGTCCGGTGACGACCACGGTGCGGTCATGGGTGGTCATCGCGGCCTCACCCGGCGCCGATGATGTGGTCCGCGACGTCCCCGACGGTCTTGAACTCCTTCAGCAGCTGGTCGGGGATGCTGACCCCGAAGCGCTCCTCGGCGGCGACCACCAGTTCCACCAGGGTGAGGGAGTCGATCTCCAGGTCGTCGGCGAAGTGGCTCTCGGCGCGGACGGTCTCGGCCGGGACACCGGCGATCTCCTGGATGATCTCGGCGAGGCCGACGGTGACGCTTTCTTGCGCGGTGGCGGACAGAGGCATGGCGAAGCCTTCCTGTTGGTGTGGGGTGGTGTCTGTGACGGGTGTGCTGTCAGGCGGCCGGGACGGCGGCCTTCAGGGGAGTACGACGACCTGTCCGGCGTAGGAGAGGCCGGATCCGTAGCCGAGGGTGAGTGCCAGTCCGCCGCTGGGGGCCGCGCCGGAGGCGAGCATCCGCTCCATGGACAGCGGGACGGAGGCGGCGGAGGTGTTGCCCAGATCGACGACGTCCCGGGCGACCGCCACGCTGGGCGGCAGGGCCAGGACCTTGACGATGGAGTCGACGATCCGCAGGTTGGCCTGGTGGGGCAGGAACGCGGCCAGGTCGGCCGCGGTGATCCCGGCGGAGTCCAGCGCCTGCTGGGCCGCCTTCGCCATCTCGAACGCCGCCCAGCGGAAGACGCGTTGTCCTTGCATGGCCAGGGCGGGGAAGCGCCGCTCCGGGTCGTCGCGCAGTTCCTGCCAGGAGGCGGTCTGGTCGATGGCGTCGCGCTGTGAGCCGTCGGCTCCCCACACGACGGGGCCGAGGCCCGGGGTGTTGGAGGGGCCGACCACGACGGCTCCTGCGCCGTCGCCGAACAGGAAGGCGCTGCCGCGGTCGTCCTTGTCGATGAGGTCGCTCATCCGCTCGGAGCCGATCACCAGGACGTGTTCCGCGCTGCCGCCGCGGACCATGTCACCGGCGACCGCCAGTGCGTGGGTGAAGCCGGCGCAGGCGGCGGACAGGTCGAAGGCCGCGGCGTGGTCGGCACCGAGCCGGTCGGCGATCTCGGTGGCGACCGCGGGGAGTTGGTGGAAGTGGGTGGAGGTGGCGACCAGCACGCAGCCGATCTGACGGGCCGCCACACCGGACTGGGCCAGCGCCTTTCCCGCGGCGACGGTGCCCATGTGGGCCACGGTTTCCTGCGGTTCGGCCCAACGGCGTTCCGCTATCCCGGAGCGCTCACGGATCCACTGGTCGCTGGACTGGATACGGGGGGCGATCTCGTCGTTGGTGACGACGCGGGACGGCAGGTAGCCGCCCACTCCGAGTATGCGCGCGTGCGTGGTGCCGGTCGGTGGACGGAGGCGATGGGTGGAGAGCACGTTTCCCCCCGGGGTGGGGTCGGGTGGTGCCGGGATGTGCGGCGGGCCCGGTCGAAGCCACAACGGAGTGGCCACCGGCGTCCGGGCCCGCCGCGCCAGCAGGGCGGGGCCCATCAGTCCAGGCCGCGCAGTATGTGCGGGTCGATCAGGTCGCTCTCGAACCTGGCCAGTCGCATCGAGACGGGAGACGACCAGCAGTCGGAGGCCGAGTTGTGGTGGTCGGGGTCGGGGGTCCTGGTCTCCTGCGGGGGTGCGGGCGGTGCCGCCGCTTCGACGGTGGCCATCTCAGGCCACTCCCGCCGGGGAGCGTCCGTGGGCGCGCTGGGCGAGCCGGCTCAGCCGCAGTTCGGCGACGTTGGCGAAGGCGGGGCGGAGCAGGGCGGCCACCGCGCCGCGGTGCTGGAAGGAGTGGGTGACGTGGGTGCCGGTGCCGTAGGGGCGCAGTTCCCAGGTGTTGGTCTCGGTGAGACCTGGCACTTCCCAGTAGCCCTCGATCACGTCGTCGGTGATCTTCCGGTACTCCCAGTGGCCGCTGAGTCCACCGCGGACCTGGATCGGGTAGCGCTGCTGGGTGATGGCCAGGTCAGGACCCTGGACGGACAGGAAGGCGGGGTTCCATTCGGCCAGCGCGGTCGGCTCCAGCAGGATCTGCCGGACGACCGGCGGCGGCGCGGAGATCAGGATGTACGAACTGAGGGTGTTCATCAGTACCTCATTCCTCCATCGGCCCGGATGACCGTGGCGTTGATGTAGTCCGCCGCCGGCGTGGCCAGGAATGCGATGGTCTCGGCGGTCTGCTGTGCTTCGCCGAGCCCGAGGATGGCCCGGTCGACCATGCGGCGTTTCTGGGCGGGGACGACACTCGCTCCGAGCCCGGTGTCCAGGATTCCCGGGGCGAAGGTCGTGGTGCGGATGTTGTAGGAGGCGTATTCCTGGGAGACCGTCATGGCCAGTCCGTGCAGTCCCGCCTTGGAGGCGGCGTAGGCGGCCTGGCCGGCGTTCCCGGTGATGGCGCACAGCGAGGAGATGTAGATGATCCGGCCGTAGCGCGCACGCATCATGGTCTTGACCGCGTGCTTGGTGGTCAGGAAGGCGCCGCGCAGGTTGACGCGCTGGACTTCGTCCCAGTCCTCGGCGGGCATCCGGACCAGGGGCTGGTCGCGGGTGATGCCGGCGTTGTGGATCAGGACGTCGAGCCGTCCGAAGCGCCAGGCCTCGGAGGCCAGGGTGACCGCGGTGGCCTCGTCGGAGACGTCGCCGGGGACCAGTCGCAGCCGGTCGGGGTACTTCTCGGTCAGCCGCTGCAGGCTCTCGGAGCGGGAGCGGTGGTTGGCGACGACCCGGGCCCCTTGGCTCAGCAGCGTCTCGACGGTCAGCAGGCCGAGGCCGCGTCCCCCGCCGGTCAGTACGACGACGCGGCCTTCCATGGGGCCGGGCGCCCCGGAGGGAGCTGATGCCGGTAAGGGGGCAGTGGTCATGACGCCGTCTCCATGGTGGCCGGATGAAGGTCAGGGGCGAGGAACGGGTCCCCGGTCGGCGCGAACAGGTGGTCGACGGTCGACCTGAGCCGTTCGTCGGTGAACGGCCGGGGTGCGCGGACCCGGGCGAACCGCAGATTGCACGGGTCCGCTCCGGGCTCCTCCAGGAGCAGTTGGGGCAGCAGCATCTCGGGCCGGCTGTGGATGGTGCGGGAGGTGTCCCGCAGGAACCGCAGTCCGCGTTCGCGTAACGCTTCCGGGAGCCAGTCAAGGGCGGGGATCTGCAGGTCGGTGATGACGTCGTCCTGGCTCAGCCTCGCCGACACGCTGTCCGGGAAGCGGGCCGCCTCCTCGATGTACAGCGGGATGTTCGTCTGCTCCTGTTCGACCATGACGAGCACGCTGCCGCCCTTGTGCAGGTAGTCCAGGACCCGCTCGGCCTGGTGGTGCGTGGGCCAGAGCGAGACCGGTGACCACTGTCCCGGCGGGTTGGTACTCCAGGTCAGGCGCCTCGGCCCGTCGAAGATCACCAGTGTGCTGCCGCACCACATGGTGGGTGAAAGACTCATCGGGGGGTCACTCCCTCGAAGTGGAGGACTGGCCGCCGGCGGCGGCGAGGACGTTGTAGTGGGCGGCTGCGCGGCGTTGTCGGTCGGCTGTCCGGGCGTCGGGGGCGGGGGCGTTGATGATGCTGCGCAGCAGTGGGGCGGCCTCGGGGCCCCGGTCGGTGGCCATCAGCGCCTCGGCGTATGCCATGGGGTAGCGGGTGTCGCCCGCTCCGATGCGGGCGGCCTGCCGCAGGTGGCGCAGGCCTTGTTCGGGTCGGCCGCCCAGTGCCCTGGGGAACTCCAGGTGCCAGCGGCCCAGGATGTAGTGGCCCATCAGGTGGTCGGGGTTGGTGTCGAGGACCGCTTCGGTGTGGCGCCGTACGTTGCGCAGCAGGGCGGGACGCAACGGCACCGGTGCTTCCAGGGCCTTCAGTCCGGCGAGCCTGATGCGGGTGATGCGGGCGTCGGCGTTGGCCGGGTCGCTCAGGCCGGACATCTTCAGCAGGGCACGTGCCTGCTTCATCCGCCGTGCCGCGGGTTGGGGGTCGGTGTGGCTGAGCATGGTCTCCAGGACCGCTTCGCTCCGTTCCGCCAGGTCCTGGGCGGCTTGCCGGTCACGGTCCGCGGTGGGGTTGCGGGCCTGGTCGACCAGCGCGCCCAGCACCTCGCGGGCCTGCTCGGTGACGGCCGCGACCTGTCGCGGCCTGGGGAGTGAGGTGTCGATGGCCAGTGGGGCGCCGAAGACCACCCGGGCCTTGGCCCGGCGCGGCAGGGTCGCTCCTTTCGGGAGGATGTGCTGGTTGCCCCACATCGCCACCGGGATCACCGGGACACCGGCCCGTACCGCGAACCGGAAGGCGCCGTCCTTGAAGGGGAGCAGCGGCCACCCGGGCCCCCTGGTGCCTTCCGGGTAGACCACCAGGGCGCTGCCGGCGGCGAATATCTTGTCGACGGTGGCCAGCAGTTCGCGGCCGGGCTGGTCCCGGTCGACCGGGACCCCGCCCATCGCCTCGGTCCACTGACTGCGCAGCGGGTGGATGAACGCTTCCGACTTGGTGAGGAAGAGGGAGCGGGTGTCGCGCAGGGCGTCGAGTACCGCGAAGAGCACGAGGTGGTCGGCGAAGCTGTTGTGGTTGGCCACCAGGACGAACGGCCCCTGCGTCGGCACGTGCCGGACCCCTTCGACCCCTGCCAGGTGGCGATGCAGGACTCCCAGGCGGATTCCGGTGGCTGACGCGGCGGCCATCCACCGGGACATCCGGCTCACTTGGTCTGCGCAGTCTGTGCGGCGGCGTACTCCTGGAGCTTCTCGATGCTGGTGAGGACCAGGCCCTCGCGGCGGGCGAACTCGGCCAGCTGCGGCAGCCGGGCCATGGTCCCGTCCTCCTTGATGATCTCCACGATGACGCCGGCCGGGGTCAGTCCGGCGAACCGGGCCAGGTCCACGGCGGCCTCGGTGTGGCCCGGGCGCTCCAGCACGCCGCCGGGGCGGGCCACCAGCGGGAAGATGTGGCCGGGGCGGCGCAGGTCCTCGCTGCGGCCGTTGAGGATCAGGTCGATGGTCTTGGCGCGGTCCGGGGCCGAGATGCCGGTGGTGACACCGTGCTCGGGCCCGCCGTCGACGCTGACGGTGAACGCGGTGCCGTGGTGGTCCTCGTTGCGCTCGACCATCGGCGGGAGCCGCAGTTCCCGGGCGCGGCCCTCGGTCACCGAGACGCACACCAGGCCGCGGCCGTGGGTGATCATGTAGTTGATGGCGGCGGCGTCGGCGTACTCCGCCGCCACGATGAGGTCACCCTCGTTCTCCCGGTTCTCGTCGTCGACGACGACGATCAGCTCCCCACGTGCGATGGCGGCGACCGCCGCCGCGGCGCTGTCGAGAACGATGGGAGAGAACTCCAGAGTCTGCACGGTCATTTTGTGTCCTTTGTTGAGATAGGTCGGTTGCGTCGCACCTGGGGGACATAGGACAGGAAATCACTGTCCCAACATCATTGTCTCATCATCGATGTTCGAACACCGATGGCACAACACCGATGCTTCAACACCGATGTCTCATCATGCATGTCACGACATCGGTGATGCAACACCTTTTCGATTCCCTTCGAAAATATGGACCAGTTCCAGCCATCGCGCCGGATCGGCTTATCGATGGCGTATCATCAATTGACATGGCATAGATGTTGCGTCATCGAGAAATGTCGTGGACCATTGCCTGCCAACCGGCCCTACGCCCTGTGAGGTGCTGTTATGCCCAACCCACAAGCCGTCGTCGACGCCCCACCGGGTGACCCGCCCGTAGCCGAACTGAGCCGGCTGGACGACTCCGAGCTGCGTTACCTGCTGCTCGCCGCCCAGCGAGAAGGCTCCCGACAGATGGCGGCGCAGCTCAGACCCCTGAATCTCACGCCCGCTCAGGCCGAGATCCTGCTGGTCCTCTCCCAGCGGGCACCACTCACGCTGGCCGAGGTGGGACGCCTGATCGTCTGCGAGAACCACAGCCCGAGCCGCATCGTCGACACGCTCGTCAAGCGCGGGCTGGTGGACCGAGAGCCTGGTCAGGTGGACCGCAGAGTGGTCTATCTGCGGCCGACGCCCAGGGCGGAGAAGCTACTGCCCGAACTGCGGCGGATCGACGCAGCGATCGACGCGGCGGCCGGCCAGGGACTGAACACCAAGGAGAAAGGGTTCATGATCGACGCGCTGCGCAGGATCATCGACGGCACTCCCAGCGGCGCGGTGCTCAACGCGCGGTTCCCCCGCGGCGGTTGAGATACAAGAAGGGCCTTACGGCGCTGTCGGCCTTGAGCGGCCCCCTGGGGGCGGCACAGGGCCCATCCGCACGACATCACCCGCTACGTAGGGGGCGTCGGGCGATCGGCATGACGTTCCGGCCCGTGGGCGGTACCGGATTCGGTACCGCCCCGCATGCCGGGGCCGATACGGGGCCCAAAAGACGTTGATGAGGTGGCCGGATCCGGCCCCCTCCGAAGCGGTCGCGACCCGCGACCCGCCACCGGCGTGACGCATCCGCCGGTCCGCACATTCCCGGCGCACCTGGCATAACAGGGCAGTGCGCCCGCAGGACTTCACTCTCCCAGCAGCCGGACGGCCGAGCACGCACCACGTCGGCCGGCCGGCTTCGTGCTGCCGCGGAGCCCGGTCAGGCCGTCCAGGAGACGGGAGGCTGGTCGGGATGGTGCTCTGCGGCGACCAGCACCGCGATGGTCTGTGCCCGGGAGCGGGAGGGCGCGTCGTTCCAGGCGCACAGGAACTCCCAGTCGTCGAACGGCGCGCTGTAGTCGGGGTCGAGCCGGGCACGCAGCAGCGCCAGTGCCTGTCTCGCCAACGGGCCTGGGGTGGCCGCGTGGCCGCTCTCGGCCCACAGCAGTGCTCCGGTGAGGCTCGCGGCCTGGGGGCTGTGCGGGGAACCGACGTACAGCAGTCCCTGGCCCTGGCACCAACCGCGTTCGGCGATCAGCTGACTGCTGCGCCGGAAAATGCCGCCCATCAGGTGAGTGGGCGGCTCGACTGTCGTGTTGTGGATGACCGTGATCATCGGGTCGGCTCGCTTTCGCAACGATGGCTGGGTATGGCCGTTCCGCCGCCCGCCCTCGGGGGATGGGCGGACGGCGGAACGGAGCTGGTTGTGCCCGTGGTGTCAGTTCACCGCGGTGGCGCGGTCCCCGGTCGGCCGCTGTTCGTCGTCGAGGACGGCGGTCGGCCGGGCGGGGCCGCCGGCCTGCGGGCCGGCCGTCCCGCGGGGACGGCGGCTGCTGCCCCAGATCCGGTCGCCGATCAGCAGCAGAGCGGACGGCATGATCAGCCGCCGGACCACGACCGCGTCCAGGACGACGGCGACGGCGAGGCTGATGCCCAGTTCCCGGACGATGCTGATCTGGGCGCTGGTGAAGGACAGGAAGACAGCCGCCATGATGGCTGCCGCGCCGTTGACCAGGCCGGCGGTGCGGGCGAGACCGCCCAGGACGGCTTCCCGGTGCGAGACGCCGCCGAGGTACATCTCCCGCATCCGGGAGATCATGATCACCATGTAGTCCATGCTCAGGCCGAACATCACCGCGAAGAGCATCAATGGCGTCACGCTGTTGATGGAGTGGTCGCTGTCACCGGAGACCAGCGCCAGGAAGCCGAGGCTCGCGCCGACCACACCGACGTTGAAGGCGAGTGCCAGCAGCGGCAGCAGCGCGGAGCGGAAGGCGAAGAGCAGGATCACGAAGCTGATCAGGGCGACAGAACCGACGACCAGCGGCACCGAGTGGACGACCAGGCCGTCGAAGTCGGAACCGGTGGCGGTCGCGCCGGCGATCTCGGCCTTGACCTGCGGGCCGGTCTGCTTGTCGAGCTGATCGCGCAGCTTGCTCACCAGGTGGTGCGCGGCGGAGCTGTCCGGGTCGGAAGCCGGCGTGACCAGCACCTGGGTGACCAGGTTGCCGTCGCTCGTCGCCCACAGCTGGCCGACGGCCGCCTTGATCTTCGGGTCCACGTTGGCGCTACCCGCGAGGACACCGGGCAGGTCGGCGGACGGCACGCCGAGCGTGCTGACCGCCTGCACCCCGTCGGCGCCCGGAGCGGTCTTGGCGTAGGAGGCGACGGCGGTGGCGCTCTTGAGCAGGGCCGCCGAGTCACCGGACTTGGCGCTCAGTACGACCTGCACCGGGAACATGTCACGCAGTCCGATGTCCTGCTTGATGCGTTCCATGCCGATGCGGGCGCTGTCGTGGGACGGCAGGATGTCGGCGCTCGCCACCGGAACCCGCAGGGTCAGCTGCGCGGCGGGAGCGGCCAGGGCGGCGAAGGCCACGGCGAGACCGGCGAGGATCAGACCGGGGCGGCGGGGGAAGCGGCTCTTGCCGTCCTTGACCGCGGCGGGCTGCCCGGTGGCCTCGGCCGTCTTGCGGCGGCGCAGGGTTCCCCAGTTGATGCGGTGGCCCAGCAGCCTCAGGACGGCAGGAAGCAGGGTCATCGCCATGGCGACGGCCACGAGGGAGACGGACACACCGCCCAGCGCGACGCTGGTGAAGGACATGGCACGCGGGATGAACAGGGCCGACAGGGCGGCCACGACGGCCATGCCGCTGAAGAGGACCGAGTGCCCGACGGTACGCATCGTGCGCTCGAGCGCCTCGGGAACGCTGCGGCCCTCGGCCAGTTCCTCACGGAACCGCTTGATGATGAACAAGGAGTAGTCGACGGCCACGGCCAGACCGACCATCGAGACGATGTTGGAGAACAGGCTGTTGACGTCGGTGATCCGGGTCATCCCGTAACCGATGGCCTGGGTGAGGGCCAGGGTGACGCCGGCCAGCACGAGGGGCACGACCATCGCCGCGACCGATCGGAAGACCAGCAGCAGCACCACGAACAGCACCGGGAAGGCGATCATCTCCGCCCGGGTGACGTCCTCCTTGGAGTGGACGTTCAAGGCGTAGTCCAGCGCGGGGGCGCCGGTCACGTCGACCTCGACCTTGCTTCCGACCGCCTTGGCCACGTCGTCCCGCACATCGGGCACGAGGTTCTGGACGGTCGTGTTGTCGCTGGTGAAGCCGACCTGAAGGAAGGTCGTGCGGCCGTCCTTGGACACCCACTCCGGGTGGGTGCGGTTGTCGGTGATGACCGACACCCCGGCACGGGGCACCGCGGCCCTGGCCTTGGCGACCTCCCCCGCCACGTTGCCGGAGTTGTCGTGCAGCACCACGAGCAGCGAGTTGGGGGCTTCCTTGAAGGCATGCTCCAGCGTGTGCTGGGCGTGGACGGACTCACCGCGCGGGTTGGAGAAACCACCCGCCTTCAGTGCTCCGTCGAGTTGGAGGGCGAAGGGGACGGCGACGGCGAGTAACAGCAGCCAGCCGACGATGACCGCCTTTGGCCGCTCAACGGCAAGTTGCGTGAGCTTCTTCATTCCTGCTCCTGGGATCGGGTTCCGGTACCTGCCAGACGGACCGGCCGACGGCGGCTGGATGAGGGGGGACACTTATCGATGATGCGCCATCGATGCTCCATCATGCATTACACGACATCGATGATGCAACATCTTTGATGAGGAACCGTTCAGGGGCGCAAGGAACCGGCCTGCGTGGCCGGGGTTAGTGTGCACAGGCCAACTGAGCGGTTTGTCCGCGGAGATGAGGAGGAGGTCGTCCCGATGACACAGCAGGAACGAGCCCGACGGACAAGGCGCAGGATCCTGGAGGCGGCGGCAGCGGTCTTCGCGGAGCGCGGCTACGCGAGCGCGAGCATGGCGGAGATCCTGAGCACCGCCGGGGTGACCAAAGGCGCCCTGTACTTCCACTTCCCCGGGAAGGAAGCGCTCGCCAAGGCCGTGGTGGACGGCCAGTTCCAGCCTTTCGCCGGCCCGCGCTCCCCTGGGGAGTCCGGCGGGGAGCAAGGCGGCATCCAGGCCGTCATCGATCTCGCCCACACCTTCGCGCGCCGGCTGAAGGAGGACCCGGTCGCCCGGGGCGCGGTGCGCCTCGCGGTCGAGCACGGCTCGTTCTCCGAGCGCGGCCCGGTGCCGTACCGGACCTGGATCGCCGACGTGGCGGGGCTGTTGGGCGAGGCACGCAGGCGCGGGGAACTGCGCCAGGAGATCGACATCGATGTCACCGCCGAGGTGCTCGTGGGCGCCTTCACCGGTGTTCATCTCGTGACGCAGGCGCTGTCCGGCCCCGGCGCCACCGACCCGGGCGCCGCCGTCACCGGTTTGTGGCGGGTGACCCTGCCGGGGCTGGCGACCGCGTCCCGGCTCGACGACCTGCGCCCGGAGGGAAGTTAGCGAAGGACCGTTTCCTCTGACCGGCCCTCGGGAGCGGCGCTGGCCCGATCCGACCCACGAACAAAACCGCTCGTGCGGTTGGTTACGGAGCTGGGATACCCTTGATCCCCGGTACGCCCCAGCGCCTTATCTCCTTCATCTCGAAGGGAACGGCAGTATGACGTCTACCTCACAAGCGCCGCCACGCCACTGGCGGACCGCCGGAAGCCCGGTACCCACCGCAGCCGCGCGCCACATCACCCACCGCCCCGCCTCGCCCGAGGAGTTCCTGCTGGGCGTCACGGTCCCCGGAGATTGCAGGTTCACCGTCTCCGATCAACTCCCGCACGCCGAGCTGCCCTTCGAGGACGCCGTCGAGCACACCCACGACCTGCACTACGTCACCGAGGTGATCCACAGCGTCGCCCGGCTGGCCGCCGACCGCTATCTGCACCTGCCACCCGGCCGGCCGCTGAAGGTCACCGGCGGTGCCGTGCGCATCGACGACACCGGCTCCTGGCGGGAGACCGGCCGGGCCGGATCCGCCACCGTCGACCTGCGGTTGCGCAGCAACTGCCGCCCGGGCCGGGCCGCGCGCGTGGAGTGCGCCGCCGACGTGCACGTCCACGGCGCGCGGTACGCCAGCGGGCTGCTGGCGCTGCACGCGGACGACGCCGGTGAGCCGACCTGGGGCGGACCGCCGCGACGTCCGCCGGCGCCGCGCGAAAGACCGTCCGCGGCCCGGGTGGGCCGCATCGACCCGCGCACCGTGGTGCTCGCCGACCCGCGGTTCGAGCCGGGCGGCCGGCTGTTCGCCGTCATCGCACCGCACCGTGACAACCCCGCCTTCGATCCGGCGGTCAACCGCCGGGCCGCCGTCGCGCTGGTCGTCGAGGCCACCCGGCAGGCGGCCGTGCTCATGGTCGGCGAGGCACACGGGTTCATCCCCGCGGCCTGCGTCCCGGTGCGGTGGAACGCCCGGTTCGCGGCGGAGGGTGAGGACGGGCCACCACTGCGCTGCGAGGCGCGCCGGGGTCCCGTCGTCCGGGACCGCAGCGGACGGCCGGCGTCCACGGTCGAGATCCTGTTGTCCGGCAGCCGCGGCTCCATGGGGACGGTCACGGTCACCGTCGTCCAGGACTGCTAGCCCGTGCGCTTTCACATCCTGGGTCCGCTCGACGTCCATCCGCACGGACCCTCCGCCACCAAGCAGCGGGTGGTCCTCGCCTCGTTGCTGGTCGAAGCAGGCCGTCTGGTGTCCAACGACACCCTCATCGAGGAGCTGTGGGGCGCCGATCCACCCCGCACGGCCCGAAGCACCCTCCAGGTCTACGTCTCGCACATCCGCAAGACCATCGCGGACCACGGCCCGAGCAACCTGCGCAACTGCACCTCCGGCTACCGGCTCGACACCGCCCCCGGCGAGCTCGACCTGCACCGTTTCCAGGAACTGAGCGCCGCGGGCGACCGGTTCTACACCGCGGGCGAGCACGAGCGGGCGGCACGCGACCTGCACGAGGCCATGCGCATGTGGAACGGGCCCGCTCTCGGCGACCTGCCGCAGGGCACCCATCTGCGGGCCGCCGCGGAGCGGCTCGACCTGCTGCGGCTCAACACCCTGGAACAGCGGATCTCCGCCGACATCTGGCTCGGCCGCCACCGGCAGGTGATCCCCGAACTGACCGAGCTGACCCGGGCGTTCCCGCTGCGCGAATCGCTGCACTCGCATCTCATCGTGGCGCTCCAGCGTTGCCACCAGTTGTCCGAGGCGCTCACGTGCTACGCGGGTATACGCCGCCGCCTCGCAGACGAACTGGGCGTGGACCCCTCTCCCGGCCTGCGCGAACTGCACTTGCGGATCCTTCAGTCCACCGAGGTGATGCACTTCGAGGAGTGCCTCGGGCCGTCCCGGTCCACCGCCACCGCGACCCGGGCCGCCCCGGCCACCGACCACACCCCCGTCGTCCATCTGCCGCGCCCCACGCACGGTCTCGTCGGCCACCGCGAGGAGCTCGACAAAGCCGAATCCGTGCTGCGCGACGCGCGGTTGGCGCCGCTGCCCGGCATCGTCACCGTCACCGGCGGACCGGGGGTGGGCAAGTCGACCTTCGTCACCGAGCTCGCCCACCGCACCGGCGACATCTTCCCCGACGGTCGCGTGCTGATCGCCCTGGGCGGCCGGCGCCAGGAAGGTGGGGAGGAGCGTCCGACACCTCGTCAGGCGCTGCTGAGGGTGCTGCGCAGGCTCGATCCGCGGGAGGCCGCCCGCTGTTCCGCGGCGCCGGAGACGGAGGCGGACACCGACGAACTCACCGACGCGCTGCGCACCGCGCTGCGCGACCGGCGCATCCTGCTCGTCCTGGACGACGTGCACGACGAGGCCCAGATACAGCCGCTCACGCTGACCGACGCGACGTTGCTCGTCACCAGTGCGCGGACCGCGCTGACCCTGGAGGCCGCGCACAGCGTGCGGATCGGGCCGTTGGACCCGGAGGAGTCCGTCGCCCTTCTCTCGCGGGCCGCGGGTGCGGCCGCCCAGGAGGACCCGGCGGCCGTGGAGAGCATCGCGCGGCTGTGCGAACACCTGCCGCTGGCCCTGCGGGCGGCGGCGGCCTGGCTCAACGCGCACCCCTCCTGGCCGGCCCGGGCGCTGGTCAGCCGACTGGAGTCGCCCAGCACCCGGCTCGACGCCCTGACGGTGGGCCACTACGACGTGCGTGCCCGGTTGCTGGCCATCCACCGCGACCTGCCGCCGCGGGCCCGGCGGGCGTTGCGGCTGATGGCGCTGGCGCCGGTGGCCGGCTTCGAACCGTGGTGCGCGGCGGCTCTGCTCGGCACTCCCCAGCCGGCCCGCGGCGCGGACGGCGACGACGCCGTCGAGGCGCTCTTCCAGGCCAGGCTGCTGCACAGCGTCGACGAGGCGGGCCGGTTGCGCTTCCGGCTGGACAACATGGCGCACGCACTCGCCGTGGAACTGCTGTCCGCCGAGGAAGGAGAGGGTTCGCGCGACACCCGAGCCGCGGTGGAGCGCCTGTGCGCGGCCTACGTCGCACACGCCCGGCAGGCGCTGGACAGCGTCACTCCGGGCCGCCGCCCCCACCACACCCCGGATCCCGTGCCGGCACCGCCGGCCGGGAATCCCCCCGCCCTGCGGTGGTTCCGCGACGAGCACGCCGCGCTGCTCGAAGTGGCCCGCACCGCGCACACGGCCGGGCTGTGGAGTTGGGTGGGAGCGCTGACCGAGTGCCTGGCCGCGTACTGCGAGGCGGCGGCGCTGTGGGATCCCTGGTCGGCCGCCGCGGAACTCGCGCTGGACGCGGCCCGCCGGGCCGGCGACGCGGGCGCCGAGGCGGTCGCCCTGTGCTCGCTGGGTACGCTCGCGTGGCAGCGTCATCAACTCGACCCGGCGGCGGCGCGCTTCGGCCTGGCGCTGCGCCGCGCCCGGCAGGCCTGTGACCGGGCCGCCACCGCCTCGGCCCTGACCGGCCTGGCCGACACCGAGTACGGCTGGGGAAAACTGGGGGCGGCCCGCTGCCTCTACACCAAGGCCGTCGGGCTGCACCGGGCCGCGGGCGATCAGCGCGGCCTGTGCGACGCGTTGCGCGGGCTCTCGCTGGCCGAGTTCGGCCTCGGCGACAGCGACGCCGCGCTCGCGTCCATCACCGAGTGCGGCGAGAGCGCCCGGATGGTCGGCGACCGGCGCTGGGCCGCGTTCGCCGACCGTACGGCCGCGTGGTTCCGGGACCGCGACAACCATGCGAGCGACGACGCGCTGGAGGTGCGCCCGGGGATCTGGTCGTTGCCGGAGCCGCCGCACGACCGGCGGGGATGACGGGCGCCCAGGCCCTGTCATGGCTCGCGGCGCTCCGCGGCGCCGGGGGTCGCCAGGCCGCCGAGCAGGGCCTCGGTGGCCTGGTCGGCGAACAGGTCGTCCAGCGCGCCGCCGGTCACCAGGAAGCGGTAGTAGATCACGCCGCCGATCAGGTCGAGACAGATCTCGGGGTCCAGGTCGAGCCGCAGGTCGCCGCGGTCACGCGCCCTGGACAGCACCTGTTCCAGGGCGGAGCGGCGCAGTCGCAGCCAGCCGCCCCGGAACATCTCGGCGAGTTGGGGGTTGTGCGACATCTCGGAGATGAGCTCGGGGATGATCCGCGCCGGACGCGAGTCGGAGTACAGGTGGGCCGCGTCCCGTATCAGCTCGCGCAGGTCCTCGCGCAGTGAGCCGGTGTCGGGCACCCGGATCTCGCTGACCAGGGTGGCGACGGCGTCGACGACGAGATCCGTCTTGCTGCCCCACAGCCGGTACATCGTCGCCTTGCTGACGCCCGCGCGCTGGGCGACGGCGTCGGTGGTGATCCGCCGGATGCCCACCTCCGCGACGAGGTCGAGCGTCGCTTCGAGCGCGGCTTGCCGGGACCGTTCCGAACGGGCCGTCACCCGGCCTCTCACGGTGGGGGGTTGCGTGTTCACAGCGGAAACCGTACCTTACAAAAACTGAACCGTACAGTTTCGATCGGTCCCGAGGCCCGTCCGCCCGGGGGCACCGGACAGGCCACCGCCGTCCCGGCGATCCGAACGATCGGCAGGCAGGAGTCCCTCTCATGAACCCGGCACCGGTCCACGTGGTCGGCGTAGGAATGACGCCGTTCAGGTACGACGTCGACACGACGGTCAAAAGCCTCACCGCACAGGCGGTGCGACTCGCCTGCGAGGACGCGGACGTCGGGATCGACTCCATCGACGCGGCGTTCTTCGCCAACAGCGGCCAGGGCGCGCTGGAGGGCCAGCACGCGATCCGCGGTCAGATCGCCTTACGGGCGATGGGCTTGCAGGGCGTGCCCGTGACCAACGTGGAGAACGCCTGCGCCGGGGGCTCCACCGCGCTCAACGCGGCCGTGGCCGCGGTGGGTTCGGGGATGGCCGACATCGCGCTCGCGGTCGGCGTCGAGAAGATGTCGCATCCCGACAAGTCGAAGAGCTTCGCCGTCTTCGAAGGCGGTTGGGACGTCACCGCGGCCGAGGTGACCATGAAACGCCTGCGGGCGCTCGGCACCGAGGTCGACGTCCCGGCCGAACACCGTGACACGGTCAGCCGGAGCCTGTTCATGGACGTCTACGCGGCGCTCATCAAGGACCACATGCAACGCTTCGGGACCACGGTGGAGGATCTGGCCGTCGTCGCCGCGAAGAACCACGGGCACGCGGTGGACAACCCGCTCGCCCAGTACCGCAAGGCCATGACGGTCGACCAGGTGCTGGCCGCGACCAGTGTGGCCTGGCCGCTGACGGTGCCGATGTGCGCACCGCTGGCGGACGGCGCGGCGGCGGCGCTGGTCTGCAACGAGGACGGGCTGCGGCGGTTGCAGAACCACCGCGCGGTGCGGATCGCCGCCTCCAGCCTGGGCACCGGAACCGACCGGGAGGCCGATGACCACGCCGGCCATCTCGTGGCACGCACCGCCCGCCGCGCCTACGAGACCGCAGGACTGGGCCCGGGGGACGTCGACGTGGCCGAGGTCCACGACGCCACCTCGTTCGCCGAGATCTGGCAGACCGAGAACCTCGGTCTGTGCGCGTTCGGCGAGGGGGCCGCGCTGGCCCGCGCCGGCGCGACCTCCCTGGGCGGACGCATCCCGGTCAACACCTCCGGCGGCCTTGAGTCCAAGGGCCACCCCATCGGCGCCACCGGCCTCGGCCAGGTGTACGAGATCGTCACCCAATTACGTGGAGAAGCCGGCAAACGGCAGGTCGAAGGCGCCCGGGTCGGCCTCATAGAGAACGGCGGGGGCTTCATCGGCATCGAGGAAGCCGTCGCCGCCGTCACGATCCTGGAGCGCCGATGAGGCCCATCGATTTCTTCGACCGCGGAGCGCGTCTGTTCGGTGAGTCGGTCTGCGCGCGGATCGACGGCACCTCGATCACCTACTCCGAAATGGCGGAGCTCACGCACCGGATCGCCCGAGCCCTTCAGGACCGGGGGGTCGGCCGCGGCTCGGCCGTCGCGGTGCTGAGCCAGAACGATCCGCTGGCCTTCGGCGCCGTGCTGGCGACGCTGCGCGCCGGGGCCGCCTGGGTGCCGATCAACGCCCGGGGCGGCGTGCCGGAACACCTCCATCTGCTGCGGGTCACCGGCTGCCGCATGATCCTCGCCCACGCCTCGCTGGCCGACCACGCCCGCGCTCTGGTCGAACAGGCCGACAGTGGCCTGGAGTTGGTGCTCTTCGGCGGCTCGGAGTCGGACTCGTTCGACCGGTGGACGGCGCCGCCCGGCGCCCGCGCCGACGACGTTCCGGAGGATCCGAACGCGGTGGTGGCCCTGCCCGGCACCGGCGGCACCACGGGACTGCCCAAGGGTGTCGTCCTGACCGAGCGCAGCTTCGAGACGATAGTGACGACGTTCAACGCCTGCCTGCCCTACCCGGGCCACGAGCGGCCGGTCAACCTGGTCGCCGCACCGATGACGCACGGCGCGGGCATGATGACCTTCCCGCTGCTCGCGCTGGGGGCGGAGGTCGTGGTCAGCGCGCCGGACCCGGCCGCCATCCTCGACGCGATAGAGCGCCACCGGGTGACGCAGATGTTCCTGCCGCCCACCCTGGTCTACCTGCTGGTCGACGAACAGCGCCGGCGGGGTGCCGACGTCTCCTCGCTGCGCTACCTCGTCTACGGCGGCGCGCCGATGGCGGTGGAGCGCCTCAAGGAGGCCATGTCCGTCTTCGGCCCCGTGCTGACCCAGTTGTACGGGCTGTCCGAGGCGCCGATCGTGTGCAGCCACCTGAGCGTCGCCGACCACGTGCTGGCGGCCTCCGACCCGGCGTACGAGCACCGGCTGTGGAGCGCGGGCCGTCCCACCATCGCCACCCGGATGGAAGTCATGGACGACGACGGCCGGTTGCTGCCGGTCGGTGCCACCGGGGAGATCGTGCTGCGCGGCTCGGTCGTGATGGCCGGCTACCACGAGAACCCGGCGGCGACCGAGGAGGCGATGCGCTTCGGCTGGTACCACACCGGGGACGTCGGCTACCGGGACGCGGACGGCTTCGTCTATCTCGTCGACCGCAAGCGCGACATGATCATCAGCGGCGGGTTCAACGTCTTCCCCTCCGAGATCGAACAGGTCATCCACTCCCATCCCGGCGTGGCCGACTGCGCGGTCATCGGGGTACCCGACCCGAAGTGGGGAGAGGCGGTGCACGCCGTCGTCGAGGCGCGCCCCGGCCGGGAGGTCGACCCGGAGGAGATCCGGCTCCTGTGCCGCAGGGAGCTGGGGCCGGTCAAGACACCGAAGGCGGTGGAGATCTGGCCGGAGCTCCCCCGCAGCGCCGTGGGCAAGGTCCTCAAACGCGACATCAGAGAGCGCTACTGGCAAGGCCAGGTCAGACGGGTCTCCTAGGCCGTGTCTTGGCGATCCCCCGCATGAGCCCCCTCGAAGGTGAGATGAGAGCGATGAAGCTGACAGGACGTCATGTCGTGGTACTCGGTGGCAGTTCGGGCATGGGCCACGCGATCGCCAAGGCGGCGGGGGAAGCGGGTGCGGAGGTCACCATCGCCAGCCGCTCGAAGGACCGGCTGGAGCGCGCGGCCCGCGACATCCCCGGCTGCCGGACCGTGACCTGCGACATGCAGGACGAGGAGGACGTGCGGCGGCTGCTGACCGAGCCCGAGCGCGTCGACCACGTCGTGGTCACCGCCGCCGAGGTCGCCTTCAGCCCGCTGTCGGCGGTGGAGGGGAAGGATCTCCAGTCCACCTTCAACAGCCGGGTCTGGGGCTCCTTCTTCGTCGCCAAGCACGCCGCGCCGCGGCTGCCGGCCGGTGGATCGATCACGTTGATGTCGGGCATCGCCGCCTGGCGCGGACTGCCCGGCGAGGCGGTCGGCGCGGCCTCGGTGGGCGCCGTCGAGGCCACCGCCCGTGCCCTGGCCGTGGAGTTGGCGCCGGTGCGGGTCAACGCCCTGTGCCCCGGCCTCATCGACACCCCGTTGCTGCACGATCTGCTGGGCGACCAGCACGACGCGGTCGTCGCCCACTACAGCGAGAAGTTGCTGGTCAAGCGCATCGGCCGGCCGGAGGAGATCGCCGAGGCCGCGCTGTTCCTGATGACGAACGGCTACGTCACCGGCACGACATTGCACATCGACGGCGGCCACCTGCTGGTCTGAGTCCCACCGCCTAGGGGGGTCGGCTGCCAGGAACCACCCACCGTGTTCCCGACCATCGAGAGGAAGATTTCCATGCGGACCGACATCGAGTTCCCCGCCGAGGACGGTACGACCCTCCGAGGCTGGCTGTTCACACCGGCCGACGCCGTCGACCCCTCCCCCGCGATCGTCATGACGCACGGGATCACCGGCGTCAAGGAACTCCTCGAACACATCGCGGAGGCGTTCTGCGCCGCCGGTTTCGCGGTGCTGCTCTACGACCACCGCTGCTGGGGCTCCAGCGACGGACTGCCCCGCCGCGACGTCGACCCGGTGGTCCAGGCACGGGACATGCGGACCGCGATCACCTTCGCCGAGTCGCTCACCGAGGTCGACCCGCTGCGCATCGGACTGTGGGGCACCAGTTTCTCCGGCGCCCAGGTGCTCCAGATCGCCTCGGTCGACCGCCGGGTGCGCTGCGTCGTCTCCCAGGTGCCGATGATCAGCGGGTACCGCAACTTCGCCGCACTGCTGCCGGCCGACGGACTGCCCGCCTTACAGGAGCAGCTCTACGGCGAGCGGCGGGCGCGCTTCGCCGGGCAGACCCCCGTGACCATCCCGATCTCCAGTGAGGACCCCACACAGGTCCACGCGCTGCCCGGCGCCCGCACCCACTGGTACCTCAACCACAGCCCCAACGCCGGACGTTCGCCGGACTGGAGCAACGAGATCACGCTGCGCTCGCTGGGCTGGGTGCTCGACTACGACGTGACGGCCTTCATGGAGCACGTCAGCCCGACACCGCTGCTCATGGTCGTCGCCGCCAACGACACCCTGACCCCGACTGCCCTCGCCCTGGAGGCGTACGAACGGGCCCGCCAGCCCAAGCAGTTGCAGCTCGTGCCCGGCGACCACTACGCGCCCTATCACGACGAGTTCAGTACGGCGTCCACTGCGGCGGTGCGCTTCTTCCAGCAGCATCTGGCGAAGGACAGCGTCACCGGGGCGTAGCCCGCTTCAACGGTGTGAGGGGGCGGCCCGCCGGTCCGGCGGGCCGCCCCCTCACGCGCCGTCACCGGGTCAGGTTGCGGGCGATGACATTGCGCTGGACCTCGCTGGTCCCCTCGCCGATCTCCAGGATCTTGGCGTCGGCGAAGAACCGGGAGATCTCGGACTCGCGGATGTAGCCGTATCCGCCGTGGATCTGCACGCTGCGCGAGACCGCCCGGTTGGCGACCTCCGATGCGTACAGCTTGGCCATGGCGGCCTCGGTCGCGTAGGGCCGGCCCTGGTCGGCCAGCCAGGCGGCGCGGTAGACCAGGCCCCGGGCGGCTTCGAGTTCGGTGGCGATGTCTGCGATCTTGTGGCTGACCGCCTGGAACTCGATCACCGGGCGGCCGAACTGCTCGCGTCCTGTGGCGTGTTCGATCGCCAGTCGCAGCGCCGCCTTGGCCAGCGATATCCCCAGCGCGGCGACGCTCACCCGTCCCTTGTCCAGCACCGCGAGGAACTGCCGCAGCCCGTTGCCCGGTTCGCCGACGAGGTGGTCGAGCGGAATCACGCAGTCGGTGAACACCAGTTCCCTGGTGTCCATGGCGTGCCAGCCGAGCTTCTTCAGCCGTCGTCCCTTGGTGTATCCGGGGGTCCCGTCGGGGACGAAGAAGGTGCCGAAGCTCGGCCGCCCCCGCTCGTCCTCGCCGGTGCGGGCGAGCAGGGTGACGCCGAGGCTCATGTCGGTTCCGGCGTTGCTGATGAACATCTTGGTGCCGTCGATCACCCAGGTGTCGCCGACCCGCCTGGCCCGGGTCCGCACGCCCGCCGCGTCGGATCCGGCCGACGGCTCGGTCAGGCCGAAGGCGCCGATGTTGTGTCCCAGGGCGAGCGGGGTCAGCCAGTCCTTCTTCTGCGTCTCGGTGCCGAAGGCCAGCAGTGGCAGGCTCGCGATGGTGGAATGGGCGTTCCAGGCGGCGGCGACCGACTGGTCGACGGCGCCGAGTTCCTCCATCACCGCGACGTAGGAGACCAGCCCGGCGTCGACGCCGCCGTACTCCTCGGGCACCAGCATGCCCATCAGGCCGAGTTGTCCGAGCCGGCGGAAGACCGGGCTGGGGAAGTACTCGTTCTCTGACCACTCCGCGGCGTACGGGGCGATCTCCTTGGCGGCGAACTCCCGGCACATCGCCTGGAGCGCCACGGTCTCCTCGGGCAGGTCGAAGTCCATGATCACACCTCCTTGGGGGCCAGGAGCACCTTCAGGTGGCGCCCGCGGTCGGCTGCGAGTTCTGCGAACACCTCGGGGCCCGCGCTCAGCGGGCGGCGGGCGGTGACCATCCAGGAGACGTCGATCCGGCCGGTGGCCATCAGGTCGACCACCCGGGGGATGTCGAAGTTGTACCCCAGGCTGCCGATGAGGCTGCGCTCGTAGAAGACGAGTTGGGTCAGGTCGAGCCGGGCCTGCGCACCCGCGATGCCGGCCAGCGCCACCCGCCCGCCGCGGCGGACCGTGGACACCGCCTGCTCGGCGATCTCCGGCCGGCCGGTGGCCTCGATCACCACGTCGGGTCCGACCCGCCCGGTGCGCAGGAACACCTCGCGGCGCACGTCCGCGGCGGCCGGGTCGAACGCCTCGGTGACCCCGATGCGCCCGGCCATCTCCCGGCGGAGTGCGAGCGGTTCGCTGAGGTAGAGCCCGGCGGCTCCCGCCAGCCGGGCGGCCAGCAGCGCCGCCACTCCGATCGGCCCGGCCCCGTACACCAGCACGTTGTCGCCGGGGCCGACCCCGGCGCGGCGGATCGCGTGCAGACCGACGGCGAGCGGTTCGGCGAGGGCGGCCATCTCGTCGGAGACGTTGTCGGGCAGCCGCACGAGTCCGGCGGCCGGTACGGTCACCCGCTCGGCGAACGCCCCGGGAGAGGCGAGGCCGACGGAGCCGCCGCGCGGGCACAGGTGGTACTCGCCCCGGGTGCACCAGCGGCAGGTGCCGCACCGCCAGCACGGGTCCGCGGTGACACGGTCGCCTACCTGGATCCCGGTGGATCCGGCGCCGACGGCGAGCACCCGCCCGCTCATCTCGTGGCCGAGTGCCAGCGGGGGCCGGTGGCCGGTCAGCGGATGCGGGCCGGGCCGGATCATGTGGGGGCCTTCCAGGTACTCGTGCAGGTCGGTGCCGCACACCCCGCAGCAGGAGACCTCGACGACCGCCTCACCGTCCCGTGGTGGCCCGGGGTCCGCCACCTCCTCGAAACGCAGGTCCCCCTTGCCGTGCCAGCGCAGCGCCTTCACGTCCGCCTCCGGTCCCGAATGTTTGACGTACCGATCGGTCTAATCAATGAGGATGGTTTGCCACGAAAACGGCGTCTAACCGCCGAAGTTCGCATGTCCAGGCCCCTCCTCCACGAACGACCGCATCCCCCGCTCGCGGTCCTCGGTGGCGAACAGCCCGGCGAACAGCCCCCGCTCCAGCGCCAGCCCCGCCTGGAGCGGGGAGTCCAGCCCCAGGTCGACGGACTCCTTGATGGCCTGGAGCGCGTACGCGGGCCCCCTCGCCAGCCGCCTGGCGTACCGCAACGCGCTGTCGTACACCTCCCGGGCCGGCACCAACTCGTCGACCAGCCCCAGCCGCAGGGCCTCCGGCGCGCCCACCCGGCGTCCCGTCATCAGCAGGTGCTTGGCCCGGGAGGGGCCGATCAGCCGGGCGAGCCGCTGGGTGCCGCCGGAGCCGGGCATGATGCCCAGCAGCACCTCGGGCTGGCCGACCACGGCGTCGTCCGCGGCGATCCGGTAGTCGGCGGCCAGCGCGAGTTCGAGACCGCCGCCCAGCGCGTAGCCGCGGATGGCGGCGACCACCGGCATCGGCAGCCGGGCGAACAGGTCGAAGGTGCGCTGCAACGCGCGGTTCCAGCCGACGATCCGCTGGTAGTCCATCGCCTGGAGGACCCGGATGTCGGCCCCGGCGGCGAACAGGCGCTCCCCGCCGTCGATCACGACGGCCCGCACCTCACCGGAGTCGGCGAGCTCGTGGGCGCACGCGGCGAGATCGGCCCGCATCTGCGCGTCGATGGCGTTCAGCGGCGGATGGCACAACCGCACCGTCGCCACCGGGCCGTCGATCAGCAGTTCGGCTTTCTGACCCATCACAACTCCTTCGCGTGGCGCCCGGGGCGCGGCCCCACCGGCCCGGTTTCGGTGCCGTCGTGGGGGGTTGTCACGCGCGGGCCGCCCGGCCTACAGTTCCGGTGTTGTTTAGTAGACCAATTGGTACATGAAATCCTGGGACCGCACAACCGGCCGCGACCCTCTTCATGGCACCGACACCGGCCGCCGCGGGCTCACTTGTGACGTTCGGAGGGGGGCTTGTCACCTCATGAAGGAGACTGCTGGCATGTTCGACCTCACCGGCAAGGTCGTCTGGGTCACCGGTGCGGGCAAAGGGCTCGGCAGGTCGATGGCCGTCGCCCTGGCCGGCGCGGGCGCCCGGATCGCGGTCACCTCGCGGACCGGGCCGGACCTCGACGAACTGGCCGCCGACCTGACCGCCACCGGGGCACAGGTCGACGTGCTGCCGGCCGCCGTCGACGACCCCGGCGCGGTGGCGGACGTCGTGACCGCGATCGTCGCGCGGGCGGGGCGGCTGGACGCGCTGGTCAACGCCGCGGGGATCAGCCCGGTCTTCACCCGCAGCGAGCAGTTGTCCGGGGTGGACTGGCAGCGGGTGCTCGACACCAATCTGACGGGGACGTTCCACTGCTGCCGCGAGGCCGGCCGGGTGATGCTCGGTCAGCGGCGCGGCTCCATCGTCAACGTCACCTCCGTGCACGCGCGGACCGGGTTCGGGCGCATCGCGGCCTACGCGGCGAGCAAGGGCGGTGTGGAGGCCCTCACCAGGACGCTCGCCGTCGAATGGGCCGACCGCGGCGTCCGGGTGAACTCCCTGGCGCCCGGCTACTTCCCCACCCAGCTCAGTTCCGGCCTGCTGGAGAGCAGACGGGGCGAGGAGATCCGGCAGCGCGTGCCGCTGGGCCGGTTCGGCGACAGCGCTGAGCTGACCGGTGCCGTGGTCTTCCTGGTCAGCGACGCGGCCGGCTATGTGACCGGCACGACCGTGACCGTCGACGGCGGCTGGACCGCGCAGTGAACCCGCCGGAACTACTTCACCACGCCCGCCCACCACGCCGTGGGCCGGGCCTCGCGAGGAGTGAGATGACCCAGACCGATGTGAAACCGCCGCCTGCCGGGACCGCCACCGCGACCGCTCCCCCGCTGCTGGAGATGTACCGCAGGATGCGCCGCATCCGGCGCTTCGAGGAGCGGGCGTCCGAGCTCTACCGCGACACCGAGGTCCCCGGATTCCTGCATCTGTCGATCGGTCAGGAAGCCTCCGCGGTGGGAGCGTGCTGGCCGCTGGACGAGCGGGACGGCATCACCTCGACCCACCGGGGCCACGGGCACTGCCTGGCCCGCGGGCTCGACGCGGAGTCGATGTTCGCCGAGCTGATGGGCCGTGAGACCGGCGCGTGCCATGGGCGAGGCGGTTCCATGCACATCGCCGACCCCGGGTTGGGCATCTTCGGCGCCAACGGGATCGTCGGCGCCGGACTGCCGATCGCGGTCGGCGTCGCCACCGCGGCCCGACTGCGCGACACCGGGGGCGTGGTGGTGGCGTTCTTCGGCGACGGGGCGGTCGCCCAGGGGATGTTCCACGAGTCGGTGAATCTCGCCGCCGTCTGGAACCTGCCCGTCGTCTTCCTGTGCGAGAACAACCACTACGCCGAGTTCTCCCACGCGGCCGACCAGCACCGCGCGACGCTGGCCGCCCGGGCCGCCGGGTACGGCATCGGCTACGCGCACGTCGACGGCAACGACGTGGTCGCCGTCGCCGACCTGATGTCCTCCACCGTCCGGTCGGTGCGCGGGGGTTCGGGTCCCGTACTGGTGGAGGCGGAGACCTACCGGTGGCACGGCCACTACGAGGGCGACCCCGAGCGGTACCGCACCCCGCAGGAGGTGTCCGAGGCGAAGGCCGGGGACCCGTTGCTGGTCGCCCGGGACCGGATGACGGCCGCCGGGGTGCCGGTCTCGGAGATCGACGCCGTCGACGCGGAGATCGACCGGGAGATCGCCGCGGCGGTGGCGTCCGCGAGGTCGGCGCCCGAACCCGCCGCCGACACCCTGCACCACTACGTCGTCTCGCCCCGCCCGCCGGTGCCCGAACCGGTGCCGCCGGCCGGCCCCGCGGACTTCAAGATGATGGACGCCGTCCGGCAGGCCCTGGAAGAGGAGTTGGCGAGCGATCCCACGGTCTTCCTCGCGGGCATCGACATCGCCGCCGGCGGCAACGTCTTCGGGCTCACCCGGGGGCTGGCGCAGCGCTACCCGGGACGGGTCAGGGACACCCCGATCTCCGAGACCGCGATCATGGGAACCGCGGTCGGAGCGGCGATGGCCGGCATGCGCCCGGTCGTGGAAATCATGTACATGGACTTCATCGGCGTCTGTTTCGACCAACTGCTCAACCAGGCGGCCAAGTTGCGGTTCATGACCGGCGGCCGGGTCGAGATGCCGCTCGTGGTGCGGACCCAGTTCGGCGCCGGCCGCTCATCGGGCAGCCAGCACTCGCAGAGCCTTGAGGCACTGCTGGCGCACGTTCCGGGGCTGACGGTGGTGATGCCCTCCGATCCGGCGGAGGCCTACGGCCTGCTGCGCGCGGCCATCCGGGACCCCAACCCGGTGGTGTTCGTGGAGAACCGGCTCCAGTACGGGCTCAAGGGCCCCCGTCCACCGGCCGGCCACCTCGTACCGCTCGGCAAGGCCCGGGTGGCCCGGGAAGGCCGGGACATCACCGTGGTGTCGTACTCGCGCATGGTGCGGCAGGCCCTCGCCGCCGCCGAGGAGCTGGCGTCCGAGGGCATCGACGTGGAGGTGATCGACCTGCGCACCATCGTCCCCCTGGACCGGGAGACCGTGCTCACCTCACTGGCCAAGACGAACAAACTGCTCATCGCCCACGAGGCGGTCAGGGACTTCGGCGTCGGCGCCGAACTGGCCGCCATGGCGGTCGACGAGGGGTTCTGCCATCTCGACGGTCCGGTGGTCCGGGTGGCGCCGCCCGCCATGCCCGCGCCCTACGCACCGTCGCTGGAACGCCTCTGGCTGCCCGACCACCACACCATCAGCGATGCCGTCCGACGTCTGGTGGCGTACTGATCCGATGAATCCGCCACGGGATCAAGCCGGAGTAGAATTCCGCGACGCGCCCGAGCCCACCCCGCCCGCCCTGCCGGATCGGGTCGACGGGCCGGGCGATAGAGAACGCATCGATCAGCGAGGTGTCAATGCCCCGACCCCCTGGCCATGGACCGGGTTTCGAGGTCAGGCGTCAGGAAATCATCGACATGGCCGCCGAGCTCTTCGCCAAAAGAGGCTACGCGGCCACCGGGATCGCTGAGATCTGCACGACCGTCGGGCTCGCGAAAGGCGCTCTCTACTACTACATCGGTTCCAAGGAGAACCTGCTGGTCGAGATCCAGTCCCGGGTCATGCGCCCGCTCCTCGCCACCAGCCGCCGGATCGCCCGGCTGGACGCGGACCCCGCGATCCGCCTGCGCCTGCTCTCCGAGGAACTGCTGCGCATCATCCTGCGCCGCCTGAACCACATCAGGGTGTACGAGCACGACCATCCCCATCTCACCGGGGACAATCGCACCCGGCTGATGCGCCAACGCGCAGAATTCGAGGGCATCATCACGAATCTGCTGTCCGAGGCGATCGACCGCGGCGTGTTCCGTGAAATGCGCCCGCGGCTGGCCATGCTCCAGTTCCTCAACATGCACAACCACACGTACCAGTGGGTCAGAGCGGACGGCGACTGGGACGCGGATCTGCTGTCGCGTGAATACTGCGAGACGCTGTTCAACGGATTCCGCAACCGGGATGTCGACCCGTACGACGTGGAAAGCCGGGTACGTGAGTTCCGCGAACTGCACCCCGGGCTGATCGTGGATCCGCACGACGAGAACTTCACGGAATGACGACGCCGGTCACCGGCGCACCGCGGCTGTGCCACAGTACGGCCTGACCTGAACGCGGTCGTATGACACGGGGGGAACCATGACTGTCGGTACCGCACGCCTGATCGCCGGAGCGGGATGCCTGTCGGCGGTCCTGGCGCTGGGCGGCTGCTCGGACCGCTCGGCGCCCACCGCGGAGCCGGCCGTCGCGTCGGCATCGGCGTACTCCCCGCCGGACCGGGTGCCGTGGTCGGATCCCACGCGAAGCCTGAAGGACGTGACCGCCGAGACGCTGGTCTCCACCGGTAGGCGCGCCGGCGGCCTGTCGATGGCGGAGCCGGGGACAAGGCCGGGTGCGGTGTGGGTGGCCATCGAGTGCCAGGGGAAGGGCCCTCTCACCGTGGACACCGGTGCCTACGGCAGGTATTCCGAGAAGTGCGGCGCGGTCCCGGACGGCACGATCAACGAGTTCGAGTCGCGCTCATCCGTCCCTGCCGGACGCCTCGGGGTCACCGCCGGCCCGGGCGTCACCTGGTCGGTCGCCGTCGGCTGGTCCCGGCACGGCGACCACGAGGAGCGGTAGAGCGTGCCGGCCCTCCGTCCGCCGGGAGTGCGGTGCCGGCTCGTAGGCGGGCGCCCGGGACGCTGAAGGCCCGGGGACCCGTGGCGGGTTCGCCACGGGTCCCCTTTCAGAAGGCGGCCGGATTCCGGGACCCTGCCCGGAAGGAACGGCCATCAGGCACGGTGGGCGATCAGCCGCCCAGCGAGGCCGCGGCGGCGTCGATCGCCGAGGCGAAGGTGCTCACCTGGCTGTAGACGCCCGGGAAGCCCGCCTCGGCGCAGCCCTGGCCCCAGCTCACGATGCCGACCTCGACCCAGGCGCCACTGCTGTCGGCGCGGAACATCGGGCCACCGGAGTCGCCCTGGCAGGTGTCGACGCCACCGGTCGACATGATGCCCGCGCAGATCTCGTCACTGGGGACCAGCTCGCCGGAGTAGGCGTTGTTGCAGGTGGTGTCGTCCACGAACGGCACGTTGGCCTTCAGCAGGTAGCGCTGCTGGGCGCCGCCCTCGGAGGCCGAGCCCCAGCCGGCGATGGTGAAGGTGCCGCTGTCGTACGCCGTGGTGTGCGTGATGGGCAGCGTCGCCAGACCGCTGACCGGCTGCGACAGGCGGATGAGCGCCCAGTCCTTGCCGGCGCCGGTGTAACCGGGCGCCTGGTAGACGTAGTTGGACTTGACCTTGATCGCGCTCGCGCTCTGGAGGTCGACCTGGCCCATGGTCGCGGTGATGCTGCTGTTGGCGCCCGTGCCGTCGACGCAGTGCGCCGCGGTCAGCACCAGGTCGGCGGAGTACAGCGCCCCGCCGCAGCCCATCGACAGACGCACCATGAAGGGGAACTCGCCCTGAGCGGCACGGGTGCCGCCCACCACGGAGGGGCTGGGGACCGAGTCAGCGGTCATGGCGTGGGCGGGCACCTGCACGACGAAGGCCGAGAGGAGCACGGCCACGACGGCCATTGGTCTCTTCCACGAGGTCAGCCACTTCTTCATGTGGGGGTTCCTTCCGGTGTGGCCCGCCATCAAGAGATGACGGGGGCATGACAAATCAGGCCCATGGTGAGCCGATCATGGAGCTGTGCGGGAGCGCCGATCCTGTGCCCTGTTTCCACGTCTTACACGTGCCGGGGCACGGCGAACGTCGGGAAGCCCACCCCTGAGGGAGTGCTTCCGCAATGGAAAGAGTATGTAAAGAACCGGTCTCCCTGACAAGAGGCCATCAGCGGTCAACAGCCGCTCCGACGGCAGCGGTTGGCCCGCGCCCGGCGGTCGCCCAGCGCCCGGCCACAGGGATCCGGGTGCCCTCCGCCATGACGAAATCCAGCGGGTTTGCCCGGCCGAGGTGGCCGGTGAGCGGCTCGTACGGATACGCGGATAAGACCGGTACCGGCCCGATCGTGGCCGAATCACCAACCTCCGACGATTTACCGGAGCAGGCGTCATGACTGACGTGAGCCGATTTTTCGCCGTATTGATCCCCGACCCGACAAGTACCGAAAGCACCCGTCGACGCACCCACCGTCCGTTCCGGATCCGCAAGCCGCCGCCGCGGCGGCCCATTACCCGGACCACAGAGGCATCGGTGGCGGCGCCGCCCCTCGGAGCACTGATCACCGCTGGTGGGGGGCACTATCCTGCCGTCCGGAATTCTTTTGCCGGACAAGCGTTCCGGTTGAATCGATCTATCAACCAGGAAAACGTGAAATGGCCAGAGCGTCGGCTGTGCCGTTGATTCGAACCGATATCGTCCGGATGGATACTCCTATGCCGCCGACTCTTTAGGGGGCACCCCTTCCCCATAGGGGTGTTCAATGCCGCCGATGCTCTGTCACCATTCACCGGCACCAAGCCATCAATTCGGCGCAGAATTGGGAGGACGAGTTATGAAGCGTGTTACCTACGGGGTGCTCGCGGCTGCGGCTGCGGCTGCCGCCATCGTCGCCGGCCCGAGCGCGGCCTTCGCCGCCGCTCCTGCCTCCAGCAGCGTGGCGCCGCACAGCACCTGCACCGCGACCACCTCGGGCAGCTCCGTCTCCGGCGGCTGCACGATCTCGACGGGGGTCGGCACCTTCGGCAGCACCTTCAGCGGGACCTTCGGCTCCAACGGCCAGGGCTCGGGCTCGATCGTGCTGCACGGCGGCGCGCTCGGCAACATGAACGGCACCTGGACCGGTGGCTCGTTCACCAGCTCCTCCGCCACCGTCAACTACACGGTGCAGACCCCGGCCGGCCCGGTCAGCGGTTCCTTCCCGGTCAGCGTCAACTGACCTGACGGACCCCAGCGTCCGCGCACGGTGCCCGGCCACCACGGTGGCCGGGCACCGTGCGTTCGCATGCCCCACACCCCGCCACACCGCCCCGTCCGCGGGTATCCGGTGAACATGTTCGGTGTTGCGTCACGGTCACGTCACCGGTGGCCCCTGCCGCCGACGCGGTGTGTGATCATCCCCGGGACCGATCGGTGAACCGCGGCGACCGGCCGCGGGGTGAGTGTTGGCAGGGGAAACGATGCGTACACGGCGGATGACGGCGGCATTGGCGGGGGTGCTCCTCGGAGGCATCGTCCTCAGCGCGTGCGGCGGCGGGGCAAGCGACACGGGCCGGGAGACGTCGCAGGCGTCCTCCCCGGCGGCCGGCTCGTCGAACCGGTCCGCCGGCCCGGCGGACGGTGGCGCCGACCGGACGGCCGCGGCGGACGGCGACACCTGCGCGACCGCCGACCTGGCCTTCGGCTACGGCCCCGACAGCGGCGCGCAGTCGCCCGACTCCCCCGGCGCCGTCGTCGTCAAGCTGACCAACCGGGGCGCCTCCGACTGCGTCATGAACGGATTCCCCGGCGTGGACCTGCACACCGACCACGGTGTCCTGACGGTGCCTCGCACCAAGCAGACGCCTCGCCAGGTCACCCTCGAACCCGGCGGGAGCACCCTGTTCGACATCCTCTACATGCCCAGCGACCCGGGGAGCAGCACCGGAACCAAGGTCTCCACCATGGTGATCACCCCGCCGAACGAGACCCACTCGCACTCCATGCCGTGGGAGTACCAGTCGATCCTCGTCACCAACGGCGAGGGCAGCCTCGACGCCTACCCCGCTGTGGGGCCGGTCGGCACCGACAGCTGAGACGAGGAGGCGTCCGGCCTGGCATCCGGGTGTGCGGATGCCAGGCCGGTCACGCCGGTCGGGGTCAGGCGACCGACGTGGAGGTCAAAGCGGGGTTCGTGGGCACGTAGCACGCGGTCGGCACGTCGACGTTGAGGATGCTGACCTGGACGTTCGCGGTGAAGGTCAGGCCCGGGTCGGTGTAGCTGGTCCCGGCGATCTGGGTCTGCACGTTGCCGCCCGCGGCACCGGCGGTCATGTCGAGGGTGAGCGTGGGAAGCGTGAACGTGCTGCCCCCGGCGATCGGCCCCGGCAGCGTGATGACCAGGTTGGCGCCGCTGACCGCGACGGTGGCGCCGTCGGCCCCGGAGCCGCCGGAGAGCGACTCACCGGTCAGGGTGGCGCCCGCCGGGATCGGGAGCGAAAGCTGGAGGTTGCTGAGCGAGTTCACCGTGTCCCCGCTGACGGAGGTGGGAACGGTGAGCGGGTCGGGCGCCAGGTCGACGGTGAACGCGCTGCCCGCCGTCACCGAGGCGGGGGCGGTGCCGTTGACACCGGCGTCGAGGGTGAAGGTCTGCGCCCCTCCGATCGGCGGGGTCGCCTGGCAGTCGAAGCCGACCGGCACGTCGGCGGCGGAGGCAGGGCCGGTCGCCAGTCCGACCACCGCTATTCCGGCGGCGAGCGGCATACCGATACGAGCCAAGACCGATCTGGTCCTCATGATGTCTCCCATGGGTCCTGTGGGGGGACGCGCATATGTCGACGCGTCAGGGCGTACATCAGAATGAGTGCACTCTCCCCCGGCATCAAGATGGCCTCCGCCACCGGCCCGGGGGAAAGTCCGCGTTCACCGCACATGACCGAAAACTGATCTCCGTCGTGGGGCTCCTGTCCCCCGGACGGCCCTGACCGGTCTTCCGTTCGCCGGAATTGCCGTCCCGCTCCCGGCAGCCGATCGTGGGGAGCGGACCTGAGGGTCCCCGAGCGCACCGGTGGCGCGGGGACCGCGTTGCGAGGAGCGGAGGCGGCCGTGCCCGGGAAGAACGAGCAGGGGAAGGACCGGCAGGCCCAGAAAAGGCTGCCCCGGCGTCTGTACACACCGGAGCTGCGGCGCCTTCAGGCGGAGCTGGTCAAGCTTCAGGAGTGGGTCCGCTCCGAGGGCCGGCGGCTGGTCGTCGTCTTCGAGGGCCGGGACGCGGCGGGCAAGGGCGGCACCATCAAGCGGCTCACCGAGGGTCTGAACCCCCGCGTCGCCCGGGTCGTGGCGCTGCCGACCCCGACCGAGCGGCAGCGCACCCAATGGTACTTCCAGCGCTACGTCGAGCACCTGCCGGCCGCGGGCGAGATCGTGCTGTTCGACCGCAGCTGGTACAACCGGGCGGGCGTGGAGCAGGTCATGGGCTTCTGCACCCCCGCGGAGTACGCCAGGTTCCTGCGTCAGTGCCCGATCTTCGAGCGGATGCTGGTGGAGGACGGGGTGCTGCTGCGCAAGTACTGGTTCTCCGTCAGCGACGAGGTGCAGCAGGAACGGTTCCGCAGCCGGCTGGAGGACCCCATGCGGCGCTGGAAGCTCTCCCCGATGGACCTGGAGTCCGTCACCCGCTGGGAGGCGTACTCCCGGGCGAAGGACAACATGTTCGTGCACACCGACGTTCCCGAGACGCCCTGGTTCGTGGTCGAGAGCGACGACAAGCGCTCCGCCCGCCTGAACATGATGGCCCATCTGCTGGCCACGGTCCCGTACCACGAGGTCACGCCCCCGACCCTCCGGTTGCCGACCCGCCCGCCGTCCACCGGCTACCAGCGGACCCCCCGTGACCTGCAGACCTACGTACCCGACCACGCCGGGACACTACGCGCCGCCGCCTCCGGCTGAGCTCCCCGGCCGCGACCCGCCAGGTGGCGGATCGGCCACCGCGTCCTTACGATGCCGCCCCGGCGCTGCGGCCGCGCCGGCCGTGTCTACAGTTCGGCGAAGTTCGGGATGGTGATCGAACCGTCCGCGGCGAGCGTGAAGCCCGGGTTGTGGGCGATCTCCCACAGGTGGCCGTCGGGGTCGGCGAAGACCCCCGCGTAGCCGCCGTAGAACGTCTCGGCGGCGGGCCTGGTGACGGTGGCCCCGGCCTGCTCGGCCACCGCCATGAGGTCGTCGACCTCCGCCCGCGAACGCACGTTGTGGGCGAGGGCGATCCCGCCGAATCCGGCCGCCCCGCTGTCCCGCACCCCGCAGTCGGCCGCGAGCTTCTCCCGACTCCACAGGACGACCGCGAGGCCGCCCGCCTGGAAGAAGACCGTCTCCTCCACCTCCTGGCCCTGCCAGCCCAGGCTCTCGTAGAAGGCCCGGGCGCGTGCCAGATCGGTGATGCCCAAAGTGATCAGACTGACGCGCTGTTCCATCGCCTCACCCTATACACCCCTCGGACCGGCCGACGGTAGGTGGGCTGCCGCGAGGTCGTGGCGGAGCTGGTCGAGCCTCTGACCTGCCGGGAGGTCTACGGACCGATGACGCCCGCGTCGTGAGCTATCAGGCCGGCCTGGGTGCGGTTCACGCACTCCAGCTTGTCCAGCAGGCGCGACACATAGCCCTTGACCGTGGCCTCCGAGAGGTGCAGCCGGGCCGCGATCCGCGCGTTCGACAGCCCCTCACCGAGGCCGGTCAGCACCTCCGTCTCGCGTTCGGTCAGCGATCCGACAAGCCGCCTGGCGCGATCACGCGCCGGAATGCTCTCGGTCGACGCCGCCACCAGCCGGCGGGCCGCGGCCGGCGACAGCACGGTGTGCCCCTGGGCGGCCACCCTGACGAGGCCGATCAGATCCTCCGGCGGCGTGGACTTGACCAGGAACCCGGCGGCACCGGCCCGCAGCGCACGCAGCACGTAGCGGTCGGCATCGAAGGTCGTCAGCACCACGACCGCCGGCGGGTCCGCGAGCTTGTTGATGCGCTCGATCGCGGTGAGCCCGTCGACACCCGGCATCCGCAGGTCCATGAGCACGACGTCCGGTCTGCCGCGCACGACCGCCTCGACGCCCGCCGCCCCGTCGTGCGCCTCGTCGACGACCTCGACGTCCTCGGCCGAGCTGAGGATGGTCCGCAGGAACCCGCACACCATCGGCTCGTCGTCCACAATGATCACCCGAACCATGGCTCACCCCACCGCTTCCGCGGTCGGCACATAGGCGGGCAGGACGGCCTCGACGCTGAACCCGCCGTCCCGCAGACCTTCCACGCGCAGTGTGCCGTGCACGAGTTCTATGCGCCGGCGCAGGTGGGCGATGCCCAGCCCGGAGCCGGTGGCCGCCAGTCCCCAACCGGGCTCGCCGGTCGGCGGGGTGTTGCGGATGACCAGCCGCACCTGCCTCTCGTCGTACTCGACCCGTACGGTCACCCGCGCGCCGGGCGCGTGCTTGCGGACGTTGGTCAACGCCTCACGGACGATGCGGTACGCCGTGCGGCCGACCACAGGTGAAGCCAACGCGCTGTCGCCCTCCTCGATCAGTTCTGCCGGTATCCCCACCGCGGTGGACTCGGCGACCAGTTCGGCGAATCCCGCCACCGACGGTGTCTCGTCCCCTTCCGGCGCGGTGCGCAGGATGCCGACCAGGTCCCGCAGTTCGTCCAGCGCCTGACAGCCGGCCGCCCGTAGTTCTTCCGCCGCCCGCTGGGTCGCCTCGTCGGTCGCCGTCACCCGCAGCGCTCCCGCCTGCAGCACCATCAAACTCACCCGATGGGTCACCACGTCGTGCATCTCCCCTGCCAGCCGGGCGCGTTCCTCGGCCCTGGCCTGTTCCGCGAGCAGGTGCTGTTCCCGCTCGGCCCGGTCCGCGCGTTCGACCAGCGCCGTGACCAGCCGTCGGCGGGCGTCGAAGTACAGCGCGAGCAGTGGCCCGACGGCGGTGCGCAACAGCCCTATCGAGACCACCGTGACCGACGGATCCCACACGCGCGCGACGACGAGTGTGAGGGCGGCGATCGTGATGACGGCCGCCCGCCGGTCGCGGCGGCCGGGCCGCTGCAGGATGGGCCCGTACGCCGCGATCACCGTCCCGTACGGCGCCCACAGGTTCCCGGTGTGGGCCGGGGTCAGCAGGCCCGCCGGCGAGATCATCAGCGTCAGGACGAGCGTGAACACGCACAGGACGGCGGCGACCGCCACCGGCGCGCGACGCCGGAAGACCAGCGAGAGGACCGCGAGCGCCTGGACACCGAGCACGACCCAGGCAAGCGGCCCCGGGTGGGCCGGCCACCACGTGCCGCCCACCACCGTCGACCCCGTGTCGAGCAGCGCGAAGGCGACCGCTATCGCCACATCCAGGGCGACGTGGTGGCGGCAGTGCCACGGCTTTCGGGTCATGCGGCCTACGGTATGGCACCTTCACCAGCCCCGGGTCCGCGGCGAAACGTTCGGCGGTGGAAAGAACCTACGAAAGTCGTATGCGGGTCCACCGGGCGGGCCGTTGGTCGGGCCAGGAGCCGACGTCTCGCCGTTGCACGGGGCGGCCCACCCCACGCGTAATGGAGACATGGAACGCCAGACACCGCTGCCCGGGCCGGGCCGCTACGAGATCGACACCGACCGGTCGGAGATCACCTTCAAGACCACGCACCTGTTCGGACTACTGCCCGTGCGCGGCACCTTCGCGATACGGAGCGGGACGGTCGACATCGGCGAATCACTCGCCGCTTCCGACGTCCATGTGGTGGTGGACGCCGCGAGCATACGCACGGGAAGTGAACGACGCGACAGCGAGGTGCGGTCGGCACGCTTCCTCGACACCGCGCGCCATCCCGTCATGACGTTCGTCTCCCACCGAGTGGATACCACCACCGTCGCCGGCGAGCTCACCGTGGGCGCGGTCGCCCGTCCGGTGAGTCTGTCGATCGAGCGTTCCGAGGTGACACCGGAGGCGTTCACCGCCCGTGCCGTCACGAGCGTGGACCGCAACGACTTCGGTGTGGACGCCTCCCCGGGGCTCGCAGGACGCCATCTCGACCTGACCCTGGAGGTGACATGCGTGCGTCGGTGACGTCGTCGGCCACGGTCGTGGTGGAGGACCTGCACAAGAGCTACGGCGCGGTGGCGGCGGTGCGCGGGGTGAGCTTCACCGTCGAGCCCGGGGAGATCTTCGCCCTGCTCGGGCCGAACGGCGCCGGCAAGTCCACCACCCTGGAGATACTCGAGGGGTTCCGCGCACGTGACGCGGGCCGGGTCGAAGTGCTCGGCATCGACCCCGGCGACCCCGCGGGGGGCCGGGAGTTGCGTGAGCGGATCGGGCTGGTGCTACAGGACATCGCGGTCGAGCGGTATCTGACGGTCCGCGAGACGATCGCCCGCGACGCGGGCTACTACCGGTCGCCGCGCGATGTCGACGAGGTCATCGAACTGGTCGGCCTCACCGGGAAGGAGCGTCGGAAGGTCCGGACCCTCTCCGGCGGCCAGAAGCGGCGGCTGGACCTGGCGCTCGGGATGATCGGGAATCCGGATCTGCTCTTCCTCGACGAGCCGACCACCGGGTTCGACCCGAACGCCCGCCGCACCGCCTGGCAGTTGGTGCGCGGTCTGCGCGACGCGGGGACCACCATCGTGCTCACCACGCACTACATGGAGGAGGCCCAGGCGCTCGCCGACCGGGTGGCGGTGATATCCGGCGGCCGGATCGTCTCGGAGGGGACACCGTCGAACCTCGGCGGGCGCGACACCGCCGGGGCGCGGATCCGGTTCGCCCTGCCGGCCGGATACCTGGTCGGCGAACTGCCGGTGGCCGCCGCCACGTCGGAAGACGGCCTTGTCACCGTGGAGACCACGGAGCCGACCGGGACGCTGCACCAGCTGACCGGCTGGGCGCTGCGGCACGACACGGTGCTGGACCGGCTCACCGTCGACCGGCCGAGTCTTGAGGACGTCTACCTGCGCCTCACCGACCAGGACGCCCCACCGGTGACCGATGACAGCACACCCACTCACGACAAGAAAGAAAGGAGCCCGCGGTGAACGGCACCGTCCGGCGGCCCCCGCGCCGCGACCTCGCCCTGGTGTGGCACCAGGTCCGCTACGAGCAACTGAGCTTCTGGCGCAATCCGCAGAGCGCGTTCTTCACCTTCGTCTTCCCGGTCGTGGTCATCGTGATCTTCGGCGTGATGTTCGGCGACGCGGGGAGCAGTTCCTACTTCTACGGGCACTCGGCCCTGCAGTACTACGTGGCGACGATCGCCGCGGTGTCGGTGCTGGGCGCCTGCTACAGCCAACTCGCCATCGTGCTCGCGACGCGGCGCCAGGACGGGATCCTCAAGCGGGCACGGGCGACGCCTCTGCCTTCCTGGGTGTACTTCCTCGGGCTGCTGGCGCACTGCGTCCTGGTGAGCGTCGTGGACGTGGTTCTCATTCTCGCTACGGGCCGGTTGTTCGGTGTGCCGCTCCCCGGTCCCGCTCGGTGGCCGGTGATCGCGTTGGTGCTCGTGCTCGGTGCGGCGGCGTTCTGCGCCCTGGGCGCAGCGGTGGCCTCGGTGATCCGCAATGCCGAGGCGGCACCGGCCGTCGTGCAGTTCATCCTGTTCCCGCTGGTCTTCCTGTCCGGCACCTACATGCCCATCCATTCGGGCGTGGTGAACGGCATATCCGGTGTGTTGCCGGTTCGGCCGTTCAACGAGGCCTTGCTGGGAGCCTTCGCGGAGCAGTCCGGGGTCGGCTGGCGAAGCCTGCTCATACTGGCCGTCTGGGGAGCCGCCGGGGCACTCGTCGCCATCCGCCGATTCCGCTGGGACCCCCGTCCGGAGTGACCGTAACGGCGACCGCCCGCCCCGGGAGGGTCGCGGGGTGTCGCCGATAGGCTTCGCAGGGCAATTGCCGCACCGCCGCCGGAGGAGCTGTGGAGATCGAGTCCGCCCAGAGGATCGCCTGGGAGAACAAGCTCTGCAAGGGGTTCAACACCACTGATGTCGCCCTGGAGTTCGGGCTGCTCACCGCGGAGGTCGGCGAGGCCTTCACCGCCTGGCGCAAGCAGCTGCCCGACCTCGGCGAGGAACTGGCCGATGTCTTCATCTACCTGGCGGCCCTCGCCGAGATGAACGGGCTGGACCTGGGGCAGGAGGTCGCCCGGAAGATCGAGAAGAACGCCCGGCGCAGGTACGAGCGCGACGGGCAGGGAGTGCTCCACCGGGTCAGCGACGGCTGAGCCAGGTCTGGCCTCCGGTTCTGTCGGCGCCTGCCCGCCCGGCGTCGAGACGGTGGCCCCTGCCGGTCTCCCGGTCGGCCACGGACCACACCTCCCCGTGGCTCACCAGGGCATACCGCTCGGCTAGCCTTGGCGGACGATGAACCGTTTGACGACGCCGTGGCGCGATGTGGACCTCGCACGATTCCCGAAGGATCCCCGTGATCCCTTCCGGGCCTGGGACGCGGCGGACGAGTATCTGCTGCGACGACTGTCGGGGGCCGAGGGCGAACCGGCCGATCTGTCCGGCAGCCTGGTGATCCTCGGCGACCGCTGGGGCGCGTTGTCCACCGCCCTGGCCGCGCACGAGCCGACCCAGATCAGCGACTCCTACCTGTCGCGGCGCGCGACCGTCGGCAATCTGGAGCTCAACGGGGTCGAGCCGTCGGGCCTGCGGCTGCTGTCCACCCAGGACACCCCGCCGGAGCGGATCGACGTGCTGCTGGTGCGGGTGCCCAAGAGCCTGTCGCTGCTGGAGGACCAGTTGCACCGGCTCGCCCCGGGGGTTCACGCGGACACACTGGTGATCGGCACCGGGATGGCCAAGGAGATCCACACCTCCACGCTGAGGCTGTTCGAGCAGATCATCGGCCCCACCCGCACGTCGCTGGCCTGGCGCAAGGCCCGGTTGGTCTTCTGCTCGCCCGACCCCCGCCTGCCACGGGCCGGCAATCCGTGGCCGCGCCGCTGGGAGCTGCCGGATGACGTCGGCGCGGCGTCCGGCCGCACGGTCACCAACCACGCGGGGGTCTTCTGCGCCGAGCGGCTCGACATCGGCACCCGGCTGTTCCTGCGCAACCTGCCGCGCCGCCACGGTCCCGAGCACGTGGTGGACCTGGGGTGCGGGAACGGCGTGGTGGGGCTGGCCGCCGCGCTGGCCAACCCCGAGGCACGGGTGACGTTCACCGACGAGTCGTACCAGGCGATCGCCTCGGCCGAAGCCACCTTCCGCGCCAACACCGGCGACCGCGCGGACGCCCGCTTCCTGACGGGCGACGGCCTGGCCGGGATCGCGCCGGGCACGGCGGACCTGGTGCTGAACAATCCGCCGTTCCACAGCCATCAGGCGACGACCGAGGCGACGGCCCGGCGGATGTTCGCCGACGCGCGCGAAGCGCTGCGCCCCGGCGGCGAGTTGTGGGTGATCGGCAACCGGCACCTGGGATACCACGTCCGGTTGCGGCAGTTGTTCGGGAACTGCGAACTGGTCACCAGCGACCCGAAGTTCGTCATCCTGCGAGCCGTCAGGAACTGACCGGCCCCGGCGCGAGGACGTGTCGCCAGCGCTCGGCGACGGACGCGAGATGGGCGGGGTCGCTCTCGGCCACCCGGGGAAAGACGTCCCGGCGCTCGAAGGGCCGGCAGGCGTCCACCACCGCCCGGCTGTTGTAGGGCGGAGCGCCCTCCGGCAGCATCGGGTCGAGCTTGCTGGCCCAGGAGCGCCGCAGGATCTCGATGTCGGTCTCGGGGTCGCTGCGGGTGGACATCGCCCACACCACCTGCCCGAGATCGCTGGGGTCGATGTCGTCGTCGACCACGACGACGTAGCGGTTCATGTACGCGGCGGCCGGGCACTGCGCGGTGAGGAAACCGACCTGCCGGGCGTGGCCCGCGTAGCGCTGGCGGACCGAGACCGCGATGAACAGGCGTCCGCCGCCCGATTCGTGCGCCCAGGCGGAGAGCACGTCGGGGACGCCCATGGAGACCAGCTCGTCATGGATCATCGCGGACTTCATCACGGTGCGCATGTAGGAGTAGTCGTGCGGCGGCTTGCTGGGCGGCGCGCCGAGCAGGATGGGGTCGTCGCGGTGGTAGAGCCGGGTGATCTCCAGGTCCAGGCACGGCCGGCGCCGGCCGGAGTAGTAGCCGGTCCATTCGCCGAACGGCCCCTCCTCACGCAGCCGGTCGGGGTACAGCCAGCCCTCGGCCGCGATCTCACTGCCTGCCGGGATGGGCAGTCCGGTGTCCGGAGCGGTGATGACGGGCACCCGGGCGCCAAGCACCGCGCCGGCGTACTCGAGCTCGGAGAGCCCTTCTGGCACCTCGGTCCCGCCGAGGGCAAGCAGCAGCGGGTCGTGTCCGAAGGAGACGGTGACCGGCGCGCGGCCCTCGCGCGCGAACCAGGCTTCGATGTTGCGGGCTCCGTGCTTGCCGGGGAGGGCGGCGATGGTGGCGCTACGGCCTTCGTCCTGCACCTCCATGCGGTAGCAACCGCCGTTGTGCACCCCGGTGTCGGGGTTGCTGGTGACGACGAAGCAGCCGGTGCCGATGAAACGGCCGCCGTCGTGCTCGTGCCAGCGCGGCACCGGGAAGTCCAGCAGGTTGACCCGGTCGCCGGGAATCTCGTGGGCCAGCAGCGGGGCGTCGTCCACCACCAGGACCGGGTGGTCGGCGGCCGCGGCGGCCCAGGCGGAGGGCTTGCCGCGCAGGGCGGCGACCAGTCCGGCGTCGTCGAGGTCGTCGCCCAGCCGCAGGGCGCGGCCCAGCCGCCGGGCGGAGCCGGTGGTGCCGGTGACGACGCGCAGCCCCGAGCGGTATCCGGTGATGTCGTCGAAGAGCAGCGCGGGCGGCTCGGGCTGCCCGTAGCTCAGTTCGGCGACGGCGCCCAGTTCCAGGTCCCAGTGCGCGCCGCGGGCGTGGCGCAGTTCGCCGTAGCTTTCGACGTCGGCGAGGAAGGTGCGCAGGCTGAGCAGCGGCTCACCGTCGTCGGCCGGGGGTGTGGTGGTCATGATGTCCTGGTCTCCTCGCTCGGGCGGCCGCGGTCAGGGGTTGTCGTGTCCGGCGGCTTCGACGGCCGACCGCCTGGCCCGGACCGCCGACTCGATGGCCGCGCCGATCTCCTGGTAGGTGCCGCAGCGGCAGATGTTGCCCTCCAGGTGGGCGGCGATCTGCTCTTTGTCCGGGTCGGCGTTCTCGGCGAGCAGTTCGTGGGCCATGAGCACGAACCCGGGGATGCAGTAGCCGCACTGCATGGCTCCGGCGGCCACGAAGGACTCCACGATGTCGTCGTCCGGCGGCAGGCCGTCGGCGGTGGTGATCTCCGCCCGGTCGTAGCGGGCCGCCCTGGCCAGGCAACTGCTGACGCTGCTGCCGTCCGCCAGGACGGTGCACGCGCCGCAGGCGCCGACACCGCAGCCCTCGCGGACGCTGGTGCAGTCGGCCTGTCCGCGCAGCACGTCGAGCAGCAGGTCGTCGTCCTCCACCACGACGGGCCTGCGGATGCCGTTGACGACCAGTTCGATCTTCCGCGTCATGAGGTCCGGCCCTTCTCGCGCTCCTCGGTGATGGCGGTCAGCACGCGTTCCGGGGTCAGCGGCAGCCGGGTGAAGCGGATGCCGATGGCGTCCCGTACGGCGTTGGAGATCGCCGGTGCCAACGGGATGATGGTGGTCTCCCCCACGCCCTTGGCGCCGAACGGCCCGGTGCGGTGCGGGCTCTCGATGATGATCGGGGTGAGCTTGTCGGGCATGTCGAGGATCGACGGGAGCTGGTAGTCCAGCAGGGTCCCGTTGATGATCTGTCCCTCGTCGAAGACCATCTGGTCGAAGAGGGCATGGCCGATGCCCATGATCGCGGCGCCGCTGAGCTGCTGTTCGACCATGGTGGGGTTGATGGCCCGGCCGACGTCGCCGGCGATGGCCAGGTGCTCGATGTGCACCCTGCCGGTCAGGGTGTCGACGGTGAGCTGGACGGCCGCCGCACCGGCGAACCAGTGCTCGGTGACCTGCGGAGACTGGCCGGTGGCGGAGTCGTAGGGCACCCACGAGGTGGTGAACGACGATTCGGTGGTCATCGTCGTGCCACGGGCCCCGAAGTGGTCGTGCAGCAGTTGCCCGATGGCGATGGTCTGCTGGGTCGAGGCGCTGACCAGTCCTTCGTCGGTCAGCTTGATGTCGGTGGCCGGGACGTCGAACCGCTCGGCGGCCAGCCCCGCCAGCCGGTCGCGCATCGACTCGGCGGCCAGCCGGACGGCGTTGCCGGTGTGGTAGGTGGAACGGCTGCCCGCGGTGATCGTGTCGTACGGGGTCACGTCGGTGTCGGCGGTGACCACCCGGACCCGGCCCTCGCCCAGGTGCAGCACCTCGGCGGCGATCTGGGCCATGATCGTGTCGCTGCCCTGGCCCATGTCGACGGTGCTGATCAGCAGGGTCGCGGAGGCGTCCTGGTTGAGTTGCAGGGTGGCGTTGGAGACCGTCGGGGTCAGGACCGCCTTGATCCCGACCGCGACGCCACGGCCCCGGCGGAACCTGCCGTCCTCGCGGGTCAGCGGCGAGTCCCAGCCGACGGCCTCCGTCACCGCGTCCAGGCAGCCGACGAAGTCGGCGCTGTGCATGACGGTGCCCATCGGGGCGGTGTCGCCCTCCCGCAGCAGATGGCGGCGCCGGAAGGCGGCCGGGTCCTCGCCACGGTTCCTGGCCAGCTCGTCGACGAGCGATTCGTGCGCCCAGGTCACCTGCGGCACGCCGAACCCGCGGAACGGTCCCGCCGACGGCTTGTTGGTGTAGACGCAGCGGGACCGCACCCACGCGTTGCCGAGCCGGTACGGGCCGTTGGCGACCATGCCGGACTTGGCGGTGATGCGCGGGCCCACGTCGGCGTAGGCGCCGGTGTCGTAGCGCACGTCGGCGGTGGCGGCGACCAGGTCGCCGTTGCCGTCCGCTGACATGCTCCCGGTCACCGCGACGCCGTGCCGGGTGGTGAGCAGGAACGCCTCCTCCCGGGTGACCGCGATCCGCACCGCGGTCCGCTGGGTCCAGGCGAGGGCGGCGGCCAGCGGTTCCAGCCGGTCGTACATCTTCGCGCCGAAGCTTCCGCCCAGCGGCGCGCACCGCACCCGGATCCGGTTGAGCGGGAGCGCCAGCAGGTCGGCGAGCGACTGCCGTACGTAGGAGGGGGTCTGGGTGGTGGAGAGCAGTTCCAGGCGGTCGTCCTCGCACCAGGCGGCGGTGTACGGCAGCTCGATCGGCACATGGTGGGTGGGCGGGCACCAGAACTCGCCCCGCACCGTGTCGGTGCCGGCTTCCTGCTGGGCCGCGTCGGTGTCGCCGCGGCGCAGGTTGAACTCGTAGTTGACGTTGGTCCGCCGCTTCCCGCTCAGGTGCCGCAGGTCGCCGAAGACCGCCGCCGGACGCAGTTCCTCGTGGACGAAGGCGGCGCCCTCCACCGCCACGTCGACGTCGTGCACCGGTTCCAGGTCCTCGTACTCGACCTCGATCTCCTCGGCCGCGGCACGGGCGGCGGCCAGGCTGTGGGCGATGACGGCGGCGACCGGTTCCCCGACGTAGCGCACCCGGTCGACGGCCAGACACGGCTGGTCGGCGAAGGCCGGGCCGGTCATCAGCCGGTCGCCGAGCAGGTCGTGCAGCCGCCGTCCGGTGACCACGGCGGTCACGCCCTCGGCGGACTCGGCCCGGCTGACGTCGATCGAGCGGATCATGGCGTGCGGCCGGGTGCTGCGGTGGATGGCGACGTCAAGGCAGGGGCGTACCGGCTGGTCGGCGGCGTAGCGCAGTTCGCCGCGCACCTTGGCGCGTCCGGCGACCCGAGGCCACCGTTCACCGACGGCGCCGCCAGCCACGGAGGATGCTCCGCTGGTCATCGTGCTGCTCCTTCCAGGACAGTCGCAGTGCTTCCTCGACGGCGACGAGCCCGAGCTGTTTCTTGTAGGCCGCGCCGCCCCTGATGTCGGGGATCGGGTCGATGAGGGGTTCGGCGGCCTGACGGGCGGCGTCGGCCGCTTCGTCGGCCCCGGTGCCGGACGGCAGGTCGAACTCGGTGAACAGCGGCACGTGCGCGAGCGCGCCGAGCCCGAGCCTGACCTGCCGGGCTCCCTTGGGCCGCTCGACGACCAGCGCGCAAGCCGAGGCGCACGGCCAGTCGTTGGCCGCCTGGCTGCTGAGCTTGCTGAATCCGGCGCCGGCCGTCTCCGGCTGGCGCGGGATCTCGATGGCGGTGACGATCTCGCCGGGGCGCAGCGCGGTGGTCTGGAAGTCGACGAAGAACTCCCGGGCCGGCACCCGGCGGACGCCGTCCGCGGAGCCGATCTCCACCTGGGCGTCCAGCGTGAGCAGGGCGGTGGGCGGGTCGAGCCGGTAGTCGCCGTGGGCGATGTTGCCGCCGGCGCTGGCGGTGTTGCGGACCCGCGGGTTGGCCACGTGCCCGTAGACCTCGGCGGCGATCGGCGCGATGCGACGCACCAGCGGATCGCGTTCCATCCGGCGCAGCGTCACCATGGCACCGACGCGGATCCCGGTGCCGGTCTCGGTCAGGTCCGCGAGACCGGGCACCTTGGCGATGTCGACGAGGTCGGTCGCGAACAGCACGCCCTGCTTGATGAGGATCTGTACGGCGGTGCCCCCGCCGTAGACCATCGGCTCCTCGCGGGAGGCGAGCAGTTCGTAGACCTCGTCGAGCGTGTCGGGGCAGTGGTAGGTGGGGGTCATCACGTGGTCCGATCGCGGCGGAACAGGGCCAGCAGACGCTTCCACCACGAGGGGCGGATCCCGGCCTCGTCGGCGGGGGCGGGCCGCGCGGCGGCCGGCTCTCGCGCGGGCGGGTCCCCGACTGCGGCGTCCGGTGCCGGGGAGGCGGCTCCGGGTGGACCGGCCGCGCACAGTTCGGAGAAGGCGGCGACGAACTGGCGTTCCACATCCTGGGAGCGCCGTCGCACGATCGACTCGCCCAGTCGGCCGATCTTGCCCCACAGCGCGACGTCGAGGTTGTACTCCACCTGCGACGTGCCGCCGTCCGGGCGCACCGACAGCGTCGCGTCGATCTTGATCGAGCTGCCCAGTTTGCGGTCCTCGCCGCGCAGTACCGCCTTGACCTCCTCGGGTTCGCGCAGCGTGGTGATCTCGGCCGAGAATCCGGCACTGAATCTGACGTGCGCTATCTCGTTGACGAGTTGTCCGCGGTAGTGAGTGCCGTCGACACGCGTCAGCTCCGTACAACCGGGAACGCTGGTGCGCATGGACTCCGGGTCGAGGAAGTGCGCGAAGACCACGGTGCTCTCCGCGGGAACGGCGAAGGATGAGTTCAGCTTCATTAGACCGCCATAGAGGACGTGTTATCTTCTCCACAGGACGCTAACACGATGCGTGCAGGTGTCAACCAGTCGCACGGCATCGGCCGGCCCCCGTCGGCCGGACCGTCCCGCGATGTCCGCGGTTGTCACCCCGAACCCCTGCGCACGTTGGATAACGTGGCGGCCGGGGTGATTCCGATCAGCTGCCGCGCGGCCGCTACCGGCGTCAGCGTTGGCGATCGTCAGAAGGTCGAGGGAATGCCATGGCGGGCGATGTACCAGCGGTGGCGAGCGCCGTTCGTCTACTGGAGAGGATCGCGCGGGACTGGCCGGAGGGGGTGACCTCGGCGACCTTGATCGACGAGCTCGGCCTCAACCGGAGCACCTGCTACAACATCCTCGGCACGCTGCAACGCGCGGGCTGGACCGCCAACCGCGGCGACCGGGCCGGCTGGTCCCTCGGTCCCCGGCTGCTGACCCTGGCGAGGGTCTCGGGCGACTGGGTCAGCGAGGTCGTACAGCGCGAACTCGACGCGCTCAGCCACCGCCTCGGCTTCATCGCCTTCGCCCTGCAACGGCACGAGCCCGCCGACTACGTGGTGCTCGCCAGGGGCGACCGCAGCCAGGGGGTGCGCATCACGGTGGACGTCGGCGAGACCTTCCCCTTCTCCTCCCCCGCGATCATGCGGGCCTTCCACGCCTGGAGCGACCCCGCCACCGTCGACCGGCTCGCCGACCAGCACGGCATCGAGGCGTTCACCCCGGAGACCGTCACCCGGCGCGCGGCACTGCACGAGGTGTTCCGGCAGACCCGCGAGCGCGGCTACGCCGCCAGCATCCGCGAGTACGACCTGGGGCAGTCCGGGGTGTCGGCCCCGGTGTTCGACGCGCATGGGCGGGTCAGCATGGCGCTGTGCTCGCTCGCCTTCGCCTCCGAGCTGAACGAGTCCAACGTCCGCCGGGCGGGCGAGCTGGTACGCGACGCGGGCCTGCGCATCACCGAGCGCACCGGCGGGGTGGCCCCGACCGCCTGACCGGGCAGTATCCGCACACCCCGCGCCCCCGACGCCCGCCGCCCGGACCGTCCCGGACGGCGGGCCTTCGGCATGCCCGCGAAGTCCACCGCCGGCGGCAGCGGATCGAAATTTCGTTCTGTCGTACTTATTGACGCGGCCAGCGCCTCCACCTAGCGTGCCGCACATAGGACTCACAGTCCTCTATAGAAGACATAGCCTCGCCTCTCATCGGTACGTTTTCCGGCCGCCCGAGGCGACCTTCCGAGCGGCTCGCCCGACGGGCCGTCCCTGTCCTGGTTTTCCCGACGCATACCGAAGCTTTCCGATGCCGTACGGGCGCCATCCGGCGCCTACCCACACCCGCCGGAAGGGAGCGAGGAGTTCCGTGGACCAGGTCGCAGTGATGAAGACCGGGCGGCTCGCCGGGCTGCGGCCCGCGCAGCGGCGCTCGTTGATGGCCGCCAATCTGGGCTGGCTGTTCGACGGATTCGAGACCTACGCCCTGATCCTGACCGCGGGATCGGTGGTGCACCAGTTCAACCCCACCACCTCCGCCGGGCGGACCTCCTTCCTGGTGGGCGTGACGATCGCGGTGACCCTGCTGGGCTGGGGCATGGGCGGCATCCTCGGCGGGGTGTTCGCCGACTACTTCGGCCGCCGCCGCGCGCTGCTGACCTCGATGGTGCTCTACGCGGGCTTCACCGGGCTGTCCGCGCTGTCCTGGTCGTGGACGTCCTTCATCGTGCTGCGCTTCGTCACCGGCTTCGCACTCGGCTCCGAGTGGGGCACCGGGACGTCGCTGATCGCCGAGATCTGGCCGGCCGAGTCCCGCGCCAAGGCCGCCGGACTCATGCAGTGCGGCCTCGGCCTCGGCTTCTTCATCGCCTCCGCGTGCTGGTACTTCATCTCCCCGCTCGGCACCGACGCGTGGCGATACATGTTCGTGATCGGTGTGCTGCCCGCGCTGTTCGCGCTGTGGATGCGACGGCAGGTGCCCGAGTCGGGACAGTGGACCGCCGCCCAACAGCAACGCGCCGACCTGCGGGCCCGCCCGCAGCAGGAGCTGAACGCGAGCGAACGCTCCTACACCCGGCTCACCCTGCGCCAGATCATGGTCGACCCCCGGTTGCGCAAGCTCACGATCCTGGGGTCGCTGATGTCACTGGTGACCACCCTGGCCTGGTGGGGCATCTCGACCTGGGTCCCGGCCTACGTCGCGAGCGTCGCCGCCGGCTCCGGCCACGGCGCGGCCTCCTGGGCGAGTCGGGCGGGCATGATCTACAACGCCGGAGCCATCGCCGGCTACATCTCGTTCGGCTTCATCGCCGACCGCATCGGCCGCAAACCCGCGGTCATGCTGTACTTCGGCGCCTCCCTGGTGCTGACCCCGGTGCTCTTCCTGTGGACCCACAACCTGGCGGCGATCGTCGTCGTGCTGGTGGTCAACGGGTTCTTCACGCTGGGCCAGTACACCTGGATGCCGGTGTGGCTGCCCGAGTTCTACCCGACCCATCTGCGCGCCACCGGCACCGCGTTCGTCTTCAACGCGGCACGCTTCGTCGCCTTCCTGGGGCCGCTGCTGTCCGGGACGATCATCGCCCACCTCGGCGGTTACGGGATCGCGGCCACCGCGGTCGGAATGATCTACGTGCTCGGTCTCGTGGTGGCACCGCTGTGCCCGGAGACCCGTGGGCGGCCCCTGCCGGAGTGAAACCGCAAGGACATCCGTGACACCTCCGGAAGGGCATACCAGATGTCAGGCACCAGAACGGCCGAGCTCGACGGGACGACGTCCGCTGGCTGGACGGCGAACGGGACCCGGTGGATCCTGATCTTCGCTTTCCTCGGGACCCTCTTCGACGGCGCCGAACTGAACCTCGTCGGCTATCCGATGACCTATATATCGGACAGTCTGCATGTCTCCACCATTGATCTGATCCGGGTCACCACGTTGCAGGGCTTCGCCTCCATCGCGGGCGGCATCCTGTGCGGCTGGCTCGGTGACCAGATCGGCCGGCGCTGGACGTACACCGGCTCGGTGCTGGTCTTCGGGGTGTCCGCGGTACTCGGCGGGCTGGCCCCCACCTACTCGCTCTTCCTGCTCACCCGGCTGCTCGCCGGGGTCGGCATGGGCGGCCTGTTCGGGCTGTCCTTCTCGATGTTCGCCGAATGCCGCAAGAGCGGGACGAGGCGCGGTCTGGTGGGCGGCTCGATCCAGTCGATGTACTTCGCCGGTGAGATCGTCACCGAAGGGGTCGTCTACTTCTGCACGGTCCACTTCGGCGCCCAGGACGGCTGGCGCAGCGGATACGTGATCATCGGCGTGCTGACCCTGGTCATCGGCGGGCTGTCGATCTTCCTGCTCCCGGAGTCCGCCCAGTGGCTGCACTACCAGCGCGAACTGCGCGCCGGCCGGGTGCCCGCCGAACTGCGCCGGGCCAAGGTCCCGCTGGTCGATGTCTTCCGGCGCGGCTACGTGTGGGGCACCGTCTTGTTCATGACGCTGGCGTCGGCGATGTTCATCACCACCAACTCGATGATCGCCTACCTGACGACCTTCCTGGTGAAGGTCGAGAAGGTCCCGCTGGGCACCGCGAGCATCATCGTCCTGCTGGGACTGGTGTGCACCACGGTGACCTACCCGCTGGCCGGCGCGCTGTCGGACGTCATACGGCGCAAGTGGGCGTTCTTCTGGTCCAGCGCCTTCGGAATCATCGGGTTCGCGTGGCTGCTGGTGCAGGTCTCCACCGGAACCGAGCACGTGAGCACGGACTTCTGGAACTGCCCCACGTTCTGGGCACTGATGATGTGCGCCGGAGCCGGTGGAGGGTTCGGCGTGCTGGGCGTGTGGATGGCGGAGTTCTTCCCCACCCGGGCCCGCTCAACCGGTTCCAACGTGAGCTACTACGCGGGACGGGGCATCGGAGCCGGTCTGTTCCCGCTGGTGGCGTTGGCACTCGCGGGCTCGGTGCCGATGGCGCTCGCCCTGGGCGTCGTGGGTCCGGCCGCCGGTGCGGCGTTCGCCCTGCTGGCCCCCGACTCGACCGGTCGCGACATCGAGGCGATCGAGTAGCGGCCGGGTCTCCGTGGTGGACCGCGCCGACACGCGGGCGCGGTCCATCGATCGGAGGCGGCGTCCTCGGCTCAGAGCACGGTGCTCCAGGCGGGCAGCGTGCCGATCGCGTAGGCGGTGGACACCAGGGTCATGTGGTGGTGCCAGCCGGGATACGAACGGCCTTCGAAGTCGGCCAGCCCGAAGTCCTCCTTGAGCGTCGCGACGGTCTTGCGGGCGTCGTCGACACAGCCGACGTAGCCCCGCACGTCCTCGGCCGGCATCCCCGGCAGGTTGGTCACCACGAAGCGGTCCCGCGGGGGATCCGCCGGGAAGGACAGCCGCCACAGGCGCAACGTGCCAGGGGCGGTCCCGCTCGTGCCGACCCGCGGCAGGTGAACCGGGCAGGCGCGGGCGAAGGCGGCACCGGGCGCGATCGCTCCCCGGGGGCGGCCCGCGAGCAACTCCTGCGCTGTCGGCTGACGCCCCGGCACCACGTCGGGGGCGACGAAGCGCTCGCGTCCGCCGACCTCGATGACGAAGGGGACGCCGCGGCCCGCCAACGCGGCACTCAGGCTCCGCAGGTCGTCCGCGCACCGCCCGTCGACCACCAGCGGTCCGGCGCCGGACCCCGGCGCCATCATGAGCGCGTGCCGCCAGGCGCCGCCGACGACGGCCGACTCCGGCAGCCGGGCACGGCGCCGCCGATCCTCGTCCCGCCCCCACGTCCCGTCCAGCACGAGCCCCCACTCCACCGGCAGGCAGTGCGCTCCGGTGGCGAGGAAGAGCCCCACCCCGAACTGGCAGTTGATCCCCCGGCTGCGCTCCGCGTCGTAGCGCAGCCGCACGCCCACCGAGTGGTCGCCCCGCTTGGGCACCAGGGCCGCGCTCACCACCCTCGCCCGCACCGGGGCACGCCGGCCGATCCACCGCGAGAGCGTCTGCCTGACCGGCTGCCAGTCCCACGGGCTGGAGTTGACGAACTGATGGAGCGACTGCACCGCGCCGGGAGAAGCGGATGTGGCACGGGCGAGGTTCTGTAACGACTTGCGGCCGGCCGCCGACAGCAGGCCCCGCACATACGCGTCCGCCCAGCGCTGCTGGTCCCGTCGCGACAGGGACCCGAACAGCTCCCGCACGGCCGGACCGACCGACGGGTCGTACGCGGACTGCTCCGCGCAGGCTCGTGGTCTGATCTGGAGCGCAGACATGGATCCCCCCGTGGCTACCTGGACACGCCGGACAACCAGAGAGTACAGAATATTCTCTTTGTTTCTCATATCAGCCCGAACCGGACCGCGACTTCGTGAAGTCGCCCCCAGTGCGCAGTACTTGGGCGCGGCATTTGGGCGCGGCATTTGGGCGCGGTCGGCCGGACGACCGAGGCAGGTACTCCCGAGCCCGGGCGTCACGGTCCGTTCGACGGGGCCGGCCGGCCGTGGGCCGACAGCACCAACCCCCACACGAGAGCCGCCTGATCCCGCGCCGTCACCCCCGGAGTCGCGGCCCGCACCGACACCTCCGCGCCCGACACGATGGACACCACCAGGGCCTCGACGGCCGCCGGCGACACCCAGCCCACCAGGTCCTGGCCGGCCCGTGCGATCACCTCCCGGCACAGCGGGAGCCACGTCCAGTACCAGCCGTCCCGGTCCGCGGGGTACTCCCGGAAGAACCTGGCCGCCGCGCGCACACTGATCTCCTGCTCAAGCAGGCGTACCAGCGTGCTGGTGAACTCCACGACATGGCGCAGCTTTCCCGTCCCCACGGCGGGCGGCGGTGCGAGCGCGCCCTGGGTGATCAGGCAGCCCTGCGCGATCACCGCCTTCGCCAGTTCGAGCTTGGTGGCGAAGTGGAAGGTCAGCGCTCCCATCGTCACCCCGGCGGACTTGCTGATGCGGGACAGCGACGCGCCGGCGTAGCCGAGGCGGTCGAACTCCGTGGCGGCGGCGCGGAGCACGAGCAGACGCGTCCGCTCGGCCCTCTCCTGTCTGACCACTTTTTCTCTGCCCCCTGCACTCGCTCGGAGGGACGACGGCTCAGCGCGGTGACGCGGCCGCGAGAAGCCTCTCGGCAGGTGAGAGCGCCCTGGCGGCCCGCTCAGCATAAGCACACCCAAGACGAAACAAAGGGTCACAAACACAACGAATAACGACTTCGGGATGTCTGTCGAGCGCTCGGCTCACCGAGTCGGAATCCACTTGGTTCCCGTCGACTCACTCGACCCGATGTCGACGTGCGGATACCGGCGGATGCTCGGGTCAGCACTCGCGGCGCAGGAACTCACGGGCGCCGCGCAGCCGGGTCCGCAGTGCGCGCTGCGTCCTGGTGCTGTCCAGGCGCACGTCCAGCGGCCCCGGGACACCCGCGTCGACGCGGCGTCCGGCGGTCAGCCCGGAGGCGTCCAGTCCGTCGCGGTCGGCGATCAGGACGCCGAGTTCATGACGGCTGACCGCGTCCGCACCCGCGAGGTGGCACACCCCCGCGTGATCGGACACCGTCAGCTCAAGGATGGCCCGGGCCAGGTCGGCGACGTGGACGGGGCATCGGAAGTCATCGGTGAACAGCACCCCGTTCCGTCGTCCGGCGGCCAGGTCGTGGGTGAACCCCTCGTGCCCGGAACCGCCGTCACCGATGATCAGCGAGGTGCGGGCGATGACGGCGGCCGGGGCGAACAGGCGGATCGCCGTTTCGGCCGCGGCCTTCGCGGCACCGTACGGGGTGATCGGATCCGGCGTGGCGGATTCGTCGTAGCGGACGTCGGCGCCGGAGAAGACGGCGTCACTGGACACCTGCACCAGCCGGGATCCGAACTGCACGGCGGCCATCGCCAGCCGGATCGCGCCGTCGGCCGTGGTCGCCCAATCGGCTTGTCGATACGCCGCGTTGATGACAGCGTCCGGCCGGGTCTCCCCGAGCGCCCGCGTGACGTCCTCGCTTTGGCGCAGATCCATGCGCAGCCAGTTGGCTCCTGGGATCCCGCCGGCCCGGGTCGCGAACGTCGCCGTCGCGGCATGCCCGGCCGCCAGCGCCTGCCGGGCCAGTTCCCGACCCAGGAATCCACTGCCGCCCGCGATCAGAATGTTCATGATCGACCACGCTAGACGATCTCCCGCAAGGAGCTGGGCGAGAGGCCACTTGGACAGGGAAAACGCAACTTCGACATGGTTCGCGCAGGCAGCTACCTTCACCTGGTCTTCGGCGGTCCCCCGCCGCGCAGCCCGACCAGGGAGAGACGCATGCCCCGTCTTGCGCTGTACACATTCGGCGTCCTGAAGTCACCTCTCGCCGATCCCGCACCTCTCACGCGCGAGTTCCACGACAGCGGCGAGCCCGTCTACCGGAAGATCAGCCGGCACCCCGGATATATCGCTCGTGCCGAAGTGGCAGACGGCGACCGGGGCACGCTCTTCGACGCGGACTGGGGTGCGTGGGGAGAGTTCGCCGTACCGACCTGGTACGGCAAGGGCCGTACGGCGGAGACCTCCGCCCTGGCCGCGACCCTCTCTCTCTGGACCGACCTGCGCCCCGCCTTCGACGCCGTCTACACCGGTCTGCACCGTGAGGCGCTGAACAGGCGTCACGACTGGTTCGAGAGGACAGGACACCCGAGTCACGTGTTCTGGTGGGTCTGCGACGGCGCGATACCCACCTGGCAGGACGGGGTTTCCAGGCTGGAGCACCTCCACGACCACGGCTCCGCGCCGCACGCCTTCACCTTCCGCCACTCGTTCGCCCCGGACGGAACCGCGACCAGGATCAAAGGCATTCGGCCCATCCGGCCAGGTCGGAGCGTTTGACGGTTTCACGCGAGCGTCCGGGAGCGGCCTCGGCGGTGGCCGGCGAACGGCTGACCGCTCCGGCCGCCTCGCGCGAGGAACTTCGACCGGCCGGACCGGGCCCCCGCGTACCCGGTCCCATGACGCCGACTCCCGTTTCCGGACAGGAAGCGGCGACAGTTCGGTCTCCCCCGTGCGACGGTCCGTCCGAACGAGCCGAAGGACCAGCGCCGGTGCAACTCAAGCACGGGGTACCACCGACCGCAAGACCTTCATTCATTTCACATATGCTCCACATGTCATTCCGGCCACGACTCACCATGCCCGACGACCTGGTGATACCAGAGCCGAATCAGGCGACGACGCCCGCACAGATCGCGCACAACAAGCCACCCACGACGCCGCGAAGGCCCCGCATCCTGGGCGCCGCCACCGCCTCGGCCAGCCGAGCGACCACCCCCCGATCCGGTCCACGCTCGCACTTCCCCGCCACACACCCCCAGCGGCACGATCCGGCCGAATCCCTGCGCCTAAGGGGTGAATTGGCCGAAACAGGACTATCGCGACTCACGGTGGGGAACTAACTCGAAGCCTCTGACTGTGTCGTCATCCCTGACAAACAGGAGAGGCCCGGGAGCGGCCCTTGACCTCGGCCGCCCCCGAAGGCTGGCAGCAACGTCCGTCGTGCGCCGTCGGTGGTCACCCCGACCGCGCGCCGCGCGGACCCGACACGCCGCCGGCTCGCACGACCATGCGCGGACGTGTGCACGCACCCGGCCGCGCGGTGACACCTTGGGGGAACGGGGCTGTGTTGCGTATTCACTTCACCATCGAGGATCTGGCACGCGTCCAGGTCGCCACGGAGCTCGACCCGTTGTGGGAAACGGTGCTCGGCCTCCAGCAGTTGTGCGCGGGACGGGGAGCGTCCGTCTTCCGGGCCTGGCGACGGCGGGCCAGGGAAGCCGTCAGGGAACAGCAACTGACGGGTGCCGTACAGCTGCTGGGCACTCTCGTCCCGGCCACCGGCTACTTCCCGGACTTCCTCACACCGACCGCGGCCGTCGACGGGCTGGCCGCATCGCTGGACGCGGTGCGGGGCACCCCGGCCGGCCGACTGCGGCGCGAGGTGCGGCGGCTGGCCGAGGGAACGCCCCGCAGGCCGGTGCCGCCCTGGCTGCGGGACCTGGCCGCCGGCGACCGCGACCGGATGGCCGAGCTGACGGAGGCGCTGCGTGCCGTGCACGGGACGGTCGTCTCGCCGGACCGGGCGGAGGCCGACGCGCTGGTCGAGGGGGACCGCGCGCTGCGTGCCCGGACCTTGCGCGACGGCGGGGTGCACGGGCTGCTGGGCTCCCTGTGCCCGGCCATACGGTGGGAACCCCCGGTGCTGTACGCCGAGTATCCGGCCGACCGCGACCTCCATCTGGCCGGACGGGGACTGCGGCTGGTCCCGTCGTACTTCTGCTGGCGCACCCCGGTGGCCCTGGCCGACCCGGGGCTGGATCCGGTCCTGGTCTACCCGGTCGACCACGGCCAGGGCACGACCGGGATCACCCCGCAGGCGCTGCTCACCCTGCTGGGTCGTACCCGGGCCCGGACCCTGGCGGCGCTGCGGGACACCGCGACCACCGGTGAGCTCGCCCGCCGGCTGTGTGTCTCGCCCGCGTCGGCCAGCCAGCACGTCCACGCCCTGGCCGCGGCGAACCTGGTCCGCAGCCACCGCACCGGCAACCAGGTCCTGCACACGCTCACCCCGCTCGGAGTGGCGCTGCTGAGTGGTCGTCTGCCCGCCAACACCGCGCTGACCTGAGGTTTTCGGCCTCCGCTGAAACTTCTGGCTCCCCGGTGGTCCCGCCCCGCACTCTGGGTTGTGCGGGTCGGGACCACCGGCCCGGCAAGACCGGCACAGCACATGAAACTCATGGGGGAACTTCTCATGGCAGTACGCAAAACGGCCGCGACCCTGATCGCCTCCGGAGCGCTCCTCACCGCGTCGGTGGTGGGCCTCACCGGCTCGGCCTCCGCCCACAGCCAGGCGGTCGGCGCCAAGCCGACGGCGAAATCGGTCCTGTCCCAGGCCCTGAAGAAGCACACCGTCGTGAAGGCGGGCAACGCCCACGCCTCCGCGGTCACTCCCAAGCTGGCGTGCTCGTACAAGTACGTGTGCGGGCAGGCCGCCAACGGCCACAGCTTCGCCTACACCAAGTGCGACGTCGCCTACGAGTTGCCCAACCTCGTGGGCAGGGGGCCCCTCAACAACAACCAGACGGCGGGCACGACGTCGTACTTCTTCGACAAGAACGCCGACCCCCTGTTCACCAGCAACGCTCCTCAGCAGACCACGGTCGACTGGACACCGGTCTGGTACGCGGTGGCCTGCGTGAGCTGACCCCGGGGCCCGCATGGCCCCGGCATGGACGGCGGCAGGCGCCTGCCGCCGTCCGCTCCCCCGGTGCCACGTGCCCCCGGCGGGTCGACGGGTTCCGGAGTGACCGTCACTCCCGCGCGGTGGCCGGCTTGGTGGCGGTCACCGCCCAGGTGCGGTGCGGGACGGCCAGCACCTCACCGGGGAAGCGCTCCGCCAGCACCCGGTCCAGCTCCTCCGCGAACCGGGTGACCTCCTGCGGGGGAAGGCTCGCGCCGACGCCCGCGCTGGCCCTGATGCGGCCCACCCACGCCTCGGGGGGGTAGGGGACGTCCAGGTCGAAGGAGAAGGTCTTGATGCCGGTGAAGCCGGTGGTCGCCAGATCGGTCAGCCAGCGCGGGTAGAGCCCGGTGCCGCCCCCCATCGTCCACGCCGGGTTGTACTCGGTGATCAGGGATTCGGTGGCGGCCACCATGTTGTCCGGCAGCGGCAGCCAGTCGAAGTGCGCGATGACGACGCTGCCGCCGGGGCGCAGCAGCCGCCACACCTCCGCGCCCGCCTTCGGGGCGTCGAACCAGTGCCAGCACTGGCCGGCCGACACCACGTCGAAGGACGCGTCGGGCAGACCGGTCTCCTCCGCGGTGGCCACCCGGTAGTCGATCTTCACTCCCGCCGCCCGGTCCAGTTCCCTGGCCTGCTCCAGCAGTGGCGCGGCCGGGTCGATGCCGGACACCGTGGCACCGGCCTGGGCGAACAGCCGGGCCAGGCTGCCGGTGCCGGTGCCGATGTCCAGCACGTCCTGCCCCGGCAGTCCGAGCCCGTCCGCGGTGAGCCGCTCGACCAGTTCGACGGGGAAACCGGCCCGGTGGCGACCGTAGTCCTGGGCGGTCAGCCCGAAGTCCGGATCGAATTCCTTGGTCATACGGCATCTCCAGAGGTGTGCGGGGCCCGGCTGCCGTCCCCGCGGGCGAGCCGAGCGTGCCGGAGGGACGTCACAGCGTAGTCGATGACGGGCCGTCATCTCCCGGGGGCACGGCCGTCGTCTCCCCCGGGGCACGCCCGCCGTCGCCCGGCCGCCGCGACGCCGTGCCCCGGCGGATCAGCTTGTCCATGACGTACGGCAGGACTCCGCCGGTGCGCAGGTAGTCCAGCTCGCGGTCGGTCTCCACGGCGGCCCTCGCCTCGAAGTCGAAGGCCGATCCGTCCCGGCGGCGCACCCGGACGGTGACCGGTCCACGCGGGCTCAGGGCGTCGAGGCCGAGCAGGTCCACCTCCTCGGTGCCGTCGAGGCCGTAGGAGCGGGCACCGGTGCCGTCGGGGAAGCGCAGGGGGAGCACGCCCATGCCCACCAGGTTGCTGCGGTGGATGCGCTCGAAGGTCTCGGCGAGCACGGCGCGCACCCCCAGCAGGGCGGTTCCCTTGGCGGCCCAGTCGCGGGCGGAGCCGCAGCCGTACTCACGGCCGCCGATGACGATGTGGGCGACGCCTTCCGCCCGGTAGGCGGCCGCCGCCGCGTGGATGGACATCAGCTCACCGCTGGGAAGGTGCCTGGTCCAGGGGCCTTCCTTGCCGTCGGCCAGGGCGTTGCGCAGGCGTGGGCTGGCGAAGGTGCCCCTGACCATCACGTGGTGGTTGCCGCGCCGGGCTCCGAAGCTGTTGAACTCGCTCTCGGGGACGCCCTGTTCGTCGAGGTAGCGACCGGCCTCGCTGTCCGCGGGGATGGCTCCGACCGGGGAGATGTGGTCGGTGGAGACGCTGTCGCCCAGCAGGGCGAGGACGCGTGCCCCGGTGATGCGGTCGCCGGCCGGGGCGGGGCCCGCCCGGTCGATGTAGGGCGGCTCCAGCACGTAGTCGGAGTCGTCCGGCCAGGCGTAGAGCGGTCCGCCGGCCGCCTCCAGCGACTGCCAGTGCTCGTCGCCTTCGAACAGGGAGGCGTACGCCGTTTCGAACAACTCCGGTCCGACCGCGCCGCGGACCGCCTCCTCGATCTCCCGCGGTGTGGGCCACAGGTCGCTCAGCCGCACCTGACGGCCGTCCGCGCTGACGGCGATCGGTTCGCTCGTCAGGTCGAGGGCCATCGTGCCGGCCAGCGCGTAGCACACCACGAGCGCCGGGGAGGCCAGGTAGGCGGCGCGCACCTGCGGGTGGATGCGGCCCTCGAAGTTCCGGTTGCCGCTGAGCACCGCGGTGCCCAGGATGCCGTCCTCGGTGACGGCACGGGCCGCCTGCTCGGTGAGCGGGCCGCTCATCCCGTGGCAGGTCGTGCAGCCGAACGCCACGAGGTGGAAGCCCAGTTTCTCCAGCGAGCTGAGCAGGCCGGCCCGGTCGAGGTAGGCGGGGACGGTCCGGCTGCCGGGCGCCAGGCTGGTCTTGACCCAGGAGGGCACCTCAAGGCCGAGTTCCACCGCCCGTCTGGCGACCAGTCCCGCGGTGATCATCGAGGCGGGATGCGAGGTGTTGGTGCAACTCGTCAGGGCGGCGATCAGCACCGAGCCGTCCGTGGGCCCCTCGTCGGCGGGAGGCCGCGCGGGCGCCGTCCGTCCGCTGATCTCGGCGAGGCCCGCGGGCACCTCGGCGAGCGGGACGCACTGGTCGGGGCGGCGCGGGCCCGCCACGCACGGCGTCGCCAGGGACAGGTCGAACTCGATCTCCTCGGTGTACGCCGGGGTACCCGCGCTCCCCTCCTGACGGAACAATCCCTGTTCTCGGCAGTACCGCTCCACCAGTTCCACCTGTCGCTCGGGCCGGCCGGTGGCCCGCAGGAAGCGCAGGGTCTCGCGGTCCACCGGGAAGAGCGACGTGGTGGCCCCGTAGTCGGGGGCCATGTTCGCCAGGGTGGCCCGGTCAGGGACGCTGAGGTGGCCGACGCCCTCCCCGTGGAATTCGAGGATGGCGCCGATGACGCCGACGCGGCGCAGGTGCCGGGTCAAGGTGAGCACCAGGTCGGTGGCGGTCGTGCCCGGGGCGGGCCGGCCGGTCAGCCGTACCCCGATCACCCGCGGCGGGCGCAGCAGCACCGGTTCGCCGAGCAGGACCGAGGTCGCCTCGATGCCGCCCACGCCCCAGCCGAGTACCCCGAGGCCGCCGATCATCGGGGTGTGCGAGTCGGTGCCCAGCACGGTGTCGGGTCTGGCCAGCGGCCTGCCGTCCGGACCGTCGGTCAGCGTCACGACCGAGGCCAGCCGTTCCAGGTTGACCTGGTGGATGATCCCGGTGCCCGGCGGCACCACCCGCAGTGCGGGGAAGGCCTGTTCGGCCCAGCGCAGCAGGGTGTAGCGCTCGGCGTTGCGGTCGAACTCCAGCTTCGCGTTGATGCGCAGCGAGTCGCGGGAGCCGGCCGAGTCCACCCGCACCGAGTGGTCCACCACGAGGTGGGCGGGCAGCACCGGGCTGACGTCGGCCGCGGGCAGTCCCCGGCGGACCGCCGCCGCGCGCAACGCCGCGAGGTCCAGCACCACCGGGATGCCGGAGAAGTCCTGGAGCACCACCCGGGAGGGCAGGAACTGCAGGTCACCGACGGACTCGCCGACGGGTCGCGCGGCCGTGCCCCATCGGATCACCGCGTCCGGCAGTTCCGGGCCGGCCGCTCCGGTCGCCACCGAGTGAACGGCGTTCTCCAGCAACAGGCGCGCGGTGTACGACATGCGCGACAGGTCGGCGCCGGTGGCGGCCGCCAGCCGGGACAGGCTGTAGTGGTGGACGCCGTCGGCCGATCCGGGCAGGGGGACGGGCAGGCAGGCTGGCGGGAGACGGTACGGGGTCGGGCTGCTGGTGCTCATTCGGCGGGCCACCCTCCGGTCACGCGATCGCTGGGTCCTGGTCGGTTCGTGCCGCGGGGCCGTCTGAAGCGGCCGGTGGACGGCTCAGCTGAGGGAATCGAGCAGGGCACGGCGGTCGAGCTTGCCGTTGACGGTGGTGGGCAGGGAGTCCAGGACGCGGACGGTGGCCGGCACCATGTAGTGCGGCAGGGTGCGGGCCAAGGAGCGCTGGACGTCCTCGGGAGCGGGGTGTTCGTCGTCCGCCGTGCAGAACAGCGCCAGCCGCTCCAGGACTCCGTCGGCGCCCGGGACGGGGACGACCGCGCACTGCCGGATGCCGGGGAGCCGCTGGGCGACCGCCTCGATCTCGGCCGGCTCGACCCGGTAGCCGGAGATCTTCACCTGCCGGTCGGCGCGTCCCACGAAGTGCAGGGTGCCCGCCTCGTCCCGGCGTCCCAGGTCCCCGGTGCGGTAGAGCCGGGTCGGCACGCCGTCGACCGGCAGGGTGACGAACTTCCGCGCGGTCGCCTCGGGTGCGTTCAGGTAGCCCAGCGCCAGTCCTTCGCCCGCGACGCAGATCTCGCCGCTCTCCCCCGGCGCGACGGCCTGCTCACCGCCCAGGATGTGCACGGCGGTGCCGGAGACCGGGGAGCCGACGGGGATTCCGCCCGGCAGGTCGCAGTCCGCGCGGCGGATGCGCCGGGTGGTGACGAACACGCAGTTCTCCACCGGCCCGTAGCCGTTGAGCAGCAGGGTCTGCGGATGGTGGTCGAGGAAGGCCCTGACGTGTCCGGTGGACAGCCGCTCGCCGCCGGTCATCACCTGCCGTATCCCGGTGAAGCAGTCGACGTCCTCGTCGACGAAGAGGTTGAACAGCGACGCGGTCAGCCAGACGGTGTCCACCGCGGCGGTCTTGACCAACTGCCGCAGGTCGTCGGCGAACAGCACGTCGTTCTCGACCATGACGCTGGTGCCGCCGGCGGTGAGCATCCCCCAGGTCTCCAGGGTGAAGCCGTCCCAGGGCACCGGGGCGGCCTGTGCCATCGCTCGGCCCGGTCCGAAGTCCGCGAAGGAGTCGGCGCCGAACAGCCGGGTCGCGGCGCGGTGCGGTGACAGCACGCCCTTGGGGGCGCCCGTGGTGCCGGAGGTGAAGAACACCGCCGCGGGCTGCGAGCCGTCGGTCCGCACCGGTGCCGGACGGCCGCCGGCCGCCGCGGCGGCCCGGGTGCCGCCCGGTGGCAACTGCCAGACCGGTGGCCCGAAGTCGCCACGCGGCCGGTCGGTGATCGTCACGGGGGCGTCCAGGACGCCGACCACCGCGCGGATCCGCTCGTCCGGCCAGCGGTGGTCCACCGCGGCGTAGGCGGCACCGCACTTGAGGACGGCCAGCAGCACGGCCACCAGTTCGGGGGTGCGGGGCAGCAGGACCGGCACCTGAGTGCCGGGCGCGACCCCGTGGCGCTGGAGGGCCTCGGCCCAGGTGTCGGCGGCGGCATCCAACTCCGCGTAGGAGACCGTGCGGTCGCCGCGGACCAGGGCGGTCGCGTCCGGGCGCAGCCGGGCCTGGTGGGCCACCGCGCCGTGGATGGTCACGGTGGGCGCGGTGCCGCCCTCGCCGCGCCGGGCGGCGATCCGGGCGGCGAACCGCCCGATGCTCTCGCCGCCCACCAGCGGCGCGGGGTCGACCCGGACGCCGAGCTCCCGGCTCAGCCGTGAGCAGATCCGGACCGCCTGGACGGATGTGCCGCCCAGGCCGTGGAAGGTGTCCTCGGGCCGGATGTGCTCGGTGTTGAGTACGGCCGCCATGACACGGGCGACCGGTTCCAGATCTGACATGGTGTCACCTCCGGGAGCTTCTCCCGCGGGCCGCCCGATCGGCGGCCGCGCGATGGTCATCCGGCCAGCCAGGCCAGCCACTCGCCCAGCGTCAGGACCGAGAAGGCCTGGGCGCTCACCGCCGCGTCCCCCTCCCGCACCCGGCGCAGCAGGTCATCGACGCCCTCCGGTCGCAGACCGGCCGCGATCAGCCGGTCGCGGTGGCCGGTCAGTTCGGCCGGCAGCCGCGTCCGCAGCGGGCCGGTGAGCCAGTCGTCGACCGGTGCCCGGAACGGCTTCTTCACCTCGTCGCGGTACTGCGGCAGCTCCCGCTCGAACGCCCGCCGGAGCGCCACCTTGGTCTGGCCGCCGGTGACCAGGGAGCCGACCGGCAGCGAGGCGGCCAGCGAGGGCAGTCCGCCGTGCAGGAAGGGCACCCGGCCCTCGATCCCCTGGGCCATCAGCAGGTGGTCGGCCCTGCGCAGCAGCGGTTCCAGGCTGTGCTCGTACTCGAACTCCCGTACCACCTCGGCCGCCGGGCGGCCGGCGGCCGGCGGGAGCGCCGCCAGCAGCGCGGTGCGGGCCGCCTCGTGGAGTTCGGCACCGATCAGCGCGCGGGCCGCCGCCTCGCGCCCGGGTGTCAGATAGAACTCCTGCGATGTCCGCAACCCGTCGAGGCCCAGGTAGCTGCGGTAGCCGCCGAACAGCTCGTCGGCGCCCTCCCCCACGAGCAGCACCACGATGCCGCTCTCCCGGGCCAGCCGGGCCAGCGCCGCGTACATCGGCACGCTGGTCAAGGCGGTGGGCTCACCCAGCGAGGCCACCGCGTGCGGCACACCGTCGAGCAGGTCCCCGGGACCGAAGTCCACCCAGCGGTGCCGCCAGCCGCGCCATGCCGAGCCGGGCAGACCCAGCGCGGACAGCTCCTTGATCCCGTCGCCGTTGCCCCGCGGCACGACGCTCACCGTCGACAGGCCTTCCACCCCGCGGCGGGCGAGTTCCATGGCCAGCAGTGTGGAGTCCAGGCCGCCGCTGACCGCGAGACCCAGCGGCCGGTCGGAGACCAGCACCCGCTCCAGGGCGCGCTCGAACGCGGTCCGCAACTCCCGCGGTCCGGCCGGCGGTCGCGTCGGGAGGGCGGGTGCGGCCGCGCCGAATCCGTCCGAGAGCCGCTGGGCGCGGCCCTCCTTGAGCAGCAGGCGGCTGCCCGGCGGCACCTGCTCGATGTCCTCGTAGAAGGTGCCGCCGTCGACCACCCGGCCGAGCAGCAGGTACTGGGCGACGGCGGCCGGGCGCACCACCGGCGGCCCGAACACCTCCAGCAGGGCGGGCACTTCGGACGCGACGGCGACGCCCTTGGGACCGTGGCGCACGTACAGCGGTTTGATGCCGAGCGGGTCGCGGGTGATCTCCACGGACCCTTCCGGGGCGAGCCGGGCGAGCGCGTACATCCCGTCCAGGCAGCCGTGTTCGTGGCAGTCCGCCGCCTCGGCCTCGTCCAGGCCCCCGGCGGGGACGGTGACCGGGCCGGTCCCCGCCCACGCCTGGTCGCCGACGGCGTAGATCTCACCGTTGTAGGCGTAGGCGGGAGAGTCGGGGTCGGTGCGGAAGGGCACCGCGTCGGCCGGGCGGCTGCGCACCCGCAGCCGGGACATGGCGACCGCCGCCGTGTCGGTGCCGACGACCCCGTATCCGTCCGGCCCCCGGTGCAGCAGCCGTTCGATGCCGTCCCTGGCCAGCCGGCGGGCGCCGTGGCCGTGCCTGGCCCCCGGGTCGGGGGCCAGGCACACTGCGACGATTCCGCACATGGGCTCAGGCGTCCCGGCCGTCGGCGACGGCCTCGGCGGTGTACATCCGGGTCTGCGGCGCCTGGCCGAACATGGTGGCGGAGACCAGTCGCAGGCTCCTGCCTTCGGTCCTCGCCTCGCCCAGCAGGGCCACCACGTCCTCGTGGTCGAAGCGCTGCTCCCGGCCACGGCCGCGGTACCACTGCAGGAGCAGGTCCGGGGAGATGACGCCGTGCGGCAGGAGGGCGTCGGTCAGTACGTCGCCCGCCGCGGCGAAGTCGATGACCTTGGCGTTCTCGTCGAAGAACGCCTCCAGCGTGCCGCGTTCCCGGCCCGCCGCGATCATGCGCTCGTCCATCGGATAGAGCCCCAGCTTGATCGAGGCGCGCAGTTGGCCGCCGTCGGCGAGCAGGTCGAGCATGCCCTCCAGGCCGGCCCGGGCCTCGTCCTGGCCGAAGCGGTTGACCAGGCGGTCGTTGAGGACGAAGTCCTGGGTGGCGCGCAGCGGGGCCGGCGCCGGCCGGGTGATGTCGTGCCGCAGCACCTCGCAGGAGCCGGCCGGCAGGGCGTCGCGCAGGTCGGCGCACATGCGCTCGGAGAAGTCGAGGACGGTCACCCGCGCGCCGAGCGCGATCAGGGCCTCGACGAGGTCCTTGGTGGAGGCGCCGACGACGGTGCAGCGGGCGCCGGGCCTGACTCCGGCCAGGAAGAGGCCGATCTCCTCCTCGCTGGGCTTGGCGGTGGTGCGTCCCGACTCCCAGAACAGGGAGCCGATCAGGTCCCAGGCGGCCGACTTGGCGTTCTGCTCGGACGAGTTCTCCGTCTGCGTGGTCACTTCGCACTCCCCATACGGTCGAGCAGGCTGGAGTTGTAGTCGCCGGCGAGGACGTGGTTGAGATAGGTGCCCGCCCCGCCGACCACCCGGTAGCCGTGGGCCACCCCGGAGGGGATGAACACCGAGGCCGGGCTTTCGAGCGGCATGACCTGGTCGCCGAGGGTGACCTCGACCGACAGGCCCTGGTAGCCCTCCTCCTCGCCGAGGAAGATGAACAGGCTGTCGCAGTGGTGGGTGTGGGTGTCCACGTGCCCGGCGCCGTAGTCGTCCAGGTGCGGGATGCGACGGGCGATGCAGTACTGGTCGGCGCCGGGCACGAACCGGTTGTCGACCAGGACGAACCGCTCGCCGGGGCCGGCCCGGTGGTAGCGCAGTTCGGTGGCGGAGATGATCTTGGGGCTGACCACCCACTGCTGTGGCGACGCCGGCAGCGCGGGCCGCGCGGTGCTGCTGGTGCGGCCCAGCGCCGCGGGGTCCAGCCACTCGTAGGAGCTGGGGTCGCGCTCCACCGCGCGCACGTGCAGCTTGGCCACGTGGTGGAAGGCGTCCCGGCCGACGACCGGGCGCCGGTGGTCGGGCATCGACCGGGAGTAGGCGCCCACCCGGCGGCTCAGCTCGGTCAGCAGCGGTCCGTCGGCGAGCGGACGGTCGCCGCGGTAGTGCAGGTTGGTCGCCAGGGACGCGAAGTCGGTGATCCCGGCGCGCTCCCCCAGCCCGTTGACGGAGGTGGAGATCCAGTCGGCTCCGGCGTCCACGGCGGCCAGGGCGTTGGCCATCGCCAGTCCGCGGTCGTCGTGCAGATGGACCTCGACGGCCGATGCGGGGCACAGCCTGCGCAGTTCCGCGACGCGTTCGCCGACCTGGGAGGGTTCCAGGACGCCGAGGGTGTCGGCGAAGCAGATCCGCTCCACGCCCGCCTCGGCGGCGATCCGGTAGGCCTCCACCAGGTCCGCGGTGTCGGTGCGGCTGCTGTCCTCGACCGTGAAGCGCACCCGTAGGCCGAGCCGGCGGGCGTAGGTCACGCTCTGCTTGATCTGCCCGTAGAGGTCGGACAGGCTGCGGCCGGGCAGCCGGGAGCGCCGGGAGGTCTCGTTGAGGCCCAGGAAGATGCCCACCCAGGCGGCGCCGGTCTTGGCGACGGCCTCGATGTCCCCGGTGTGCGCGCGGGCGTGGGCGAGCACCGGTACGTCACCGGCCGCCTCCACCACCGCGGACACCCGCAGCAGTTCGTTCTCGTCGATGGCCGGGTGGCCGCACTCGATGGCGTCCACCCCGCAGGCGACGAGCAGGGAGGCGATCTCGACGCTCTGTTCGAGGGTGAGACGGCCGTGGGCCGACTGCATGCCCTCGCGTAAGGTGCTGTCGATTATCTTTGTCATATTCTGTCCATGAGGTCGGGCGGCGGCGGCCATGTCACGCCCCGAGGGCGGCTATGTCATCGAGCGCGAAGCTGTCCTTGGCACGGAAGTCGGGCGCTGAGGCGTCGGTGAAGACGACGACCATGCCGCGCCGGTCGTCCGGGGAGGAGTTCGCGGCGCTGCCGTGGGCGAAGTAGCGGTCCCACATCACCGCGTCGCCGGGCCGCAGTTCGAACTGGACCGGACCGCGCAGACCGTCCTCGGCGACGTCCAGGCAGCGGTGCCACCGGTAGTGCGGGCGGTCGCGGTGCTCGATCTCCCCGTGGGCGTGCGAGCCGGGGCAGCCGAAGAGCCCGCCGTTGGCCGGCGAGACCTCCGTCAGCGCGAACCACACGCTGAACGCCTTGGGGTAGCGGAAGCTCCACAGCGCCTGGTCCTGGTGCAGGGCCACCTCGGTGCCCACCCTCGCGGGCTTGAGGAACGCGGCGTGGAAGACCGCCGCCGCCCGGTCGCCGATGACCTGCCTGGCCAGGTCCACCGCGCCGGTGCGGTTGAGCAGCGGACCCCACACCGCGGGGTCGTTCCACAGCAGCCGGCGCAGTTTGCGTAATCGGCGGACGCCGTCCGCCTCGTCGTACTCCGGCTCGTAGGAGTCCGGAACCTCCGGGGCGGCGTCGAAGGTGTCGAAGAACTCGACGGCCCTGCGATGGTCCTTCTCGTCGAGGATGCCTGGCAGTGGGTGGTAGCCGTCCCTTAGGTAGACGTCGTGGTCGATGAGGGGCATACCGTTCCTTCCGATGGGGGTCGTGCGGTCAGGAACCGGTGGGCGGCAGGACGTCGCGGATCGGCCGGTCGGGCTCGTGCGACAGCGCCGCGACGGCGGCCAGGAACTCCCCGGCGAATCGCCGGACGTAGGGGCCGGAGTACTCCGACCGGTAGTGCAGCGCCTGTAGGCGCAGGCTCTCGCCGTCCTGAAGCAGCCACATGTGCAGTCCCGGGGAGTCGGCGTGCTCGTCGAGGAAGACCGGCTCGACCGCGGTCTTGCCCAGTCGCAGCGAACCGCCCCACAGGTCGTTGAACATGAAGTACACGCCCGGGTCCTTGCGGAAGCCGCTGGGCACCCCGGGCCACATCCGGCGGCGCACGTAGGAGGCCGGCAGGTCGCCGTGGACGGTGGCGGCGAGCGAGGTGGAGCGGACGTCGTCGACGAACCGGCGGAAGGTCAGTGACAGGTCCACGTGGCTGACCGGGAAGACTCCGTTGGCGAACCAGCCGACCGTGCCCTGGTGGTCCGGATCCAGCCGGTTGGCCGAGGTGGTCAGCACCACCACCCGCGAGGTGCCGGTCTGCCGGGCGATGAGCGCCTTGAGCGCCGCCAGGCTGACGCAGTACGGCGTGGTACGCAGTTCCCGGCACGCCCGGCTCAGCGCCTCGGCGGTCGCCGCGGGTACGTCGAGGGCGAGCGCGGCCGGCCCGCTGAGCCCGGTGTTGGCCAGGTAGCCGGGCAGCCGCACCGCGAACGCGGAGGGATCGGGGCCGAGTTGCTCCTTCCAGTACGCGGCGACCTCCTCGGCCCGCCCGTTGTCGTAGCCCTCCCACTGCTGCGCGGCGAAGCGCAGGTAGGAACCGGTGGGCGGCAGGCTCGGCCGCTCACCGGCCAGCAGTGCCTCGTAGGACTCCGTCAGGTCGCGGGTGATGATGTCCAGCGACCAGCCGTCGGCGGCGATGTGGTCGAAGACCAGCGCGAGGAGATGGTCGTCCGGCGCGCAGCGCACCAGCAGGGCCCGGGTCAGCGGGGCGGTGGTGCGGTCGAAGGGGCGGCGCACCTCGGTGTCGAGGATGTCCAGGGCCAGGCCGAGGCGTTCCGCCTCCGGCACGCCCGCCAGGTCCTCGACCCGCAGGTCGGCCGGCACCGTGTCGGCCACCTCCTGCGTGACGGCCGATCCGCTGACCCGGAAGGTGGTCCGCAGGCCGGCGTGGTGGTCGATGACGCTCTGCAGCGCCTGGCGCAGCACGTCGGTCTCCAGCGGGCCGCCCAGCCGGTAGGCGACGTGGAACTGGAGGGCGGGCGCGTCGGGGTCCTCGATGGCGGCCAGCAGCGCCCACTCCTGGGCCATGGACGCCCGGCCGCTGCGGGGTTCCGGGCCGGTGGCCCGGGGGGCGGGGGCGGCGTCCCGCGATCGCGCCGCGTCCACCTGCCGAGCGAGGTCGCGGACCGACCGGGCGGTGAACACCGCCTTGGCCGGCGCCCGGATCCCCAGGTCCTCGGCGATGCGCTTGATGACCCGCAGGGCGAGCAGGCTGTTGCCGCCGTGGTCGTAGAAGTTGTCGTCGGCGCCGATGCCGTCCACTTCGAGTACCTCGCGGTGGATCCGCAGCAGGGCCGTGAGCGTGTCCTCGGCAAGGCCGTCGGATCCGGTCACAGGGGGTTCTCCTCGGACAGGGTGACCGGAAAATGCCGGTCGTAGAAATCGGCCAGGATCGCGGGAGCTGAATCCTTCACGAATCCCGTGTGTGTGCCGGCCGTCACGACGCAGGAGAAGGACTCCCCGCGGCGGTCGAGCATACGTTCTCTCTCTTCCTCGGGGACCACGGGACTGTCCCGGGCTATGACCGACAGAACAGGTATTCCCATGGCGGCGAGACCGTCCAGGAAATGGGTGTAGTCGTAATGCCACTTGAGAAAGCTGGCTTCCGCCCAGTCGTCTTCCCGGTATCTGTCGGGCCATGCCTCGAAAGACTGGTCAAGAACGGCCACGCTCGCCACCCGGTCCGGCCCCAGGGAAAATCCGATGACGGCGGCGATCAATGCTCCGAAGGAATGGCCGACGACGTGGACCGGCCGGGGAAAGATGTCGGATATCCGATGAAGATCGGCCGCGAAGTCCAGCGGTGAATACCCCCATCCGGGCCGAGGGCTTTCCCCGTGGGCACGAAGGGACGGGTGAACTGCGCAGGAGCCGGGCGGGCACAGCGCGGCGCCCAGCGCCCTCAGCGTCGTCTTGTCGTCCGCGAACCCGTGCAGCATCAGCAGGGATCCGGGGGCGCCGCGGCCGGTGGCGGACCCCGGCACGAGGTCGCAGTCCAGTAGTTCGACTCGTGGATTTCCGGCGAGCAGGGGGACCCGGTGGCCGGTCCAGGCCATCCGCCGCCCCGGGGCGGCCCCGGTCATCCGAGCCTGGTGACTGGCCAACCAACCTGCTCGGGCACCGCGCCGGTGGGCCACACCCCACCGCGGTAGCTGCCCGCGCTCGTCGCCCCGTACAGCGAGGCGAAGTTCTCCGGCAGTCGCGGGCTGCCGGAGAACGCCAGCCACAGCCGCAGCAGCAGCCGGCCCTTGCCCCCGCCGTCGGTGAAGGCGCTGCGGGCGTGCAGGATGTGGAAGTTGTTGATCAACTGGAGTTCGCCGCGCCGCAGGTCCATGTCGAGGGAGACCCCGGGCCGTCGCAGCAGTTCGTCGACCGCGTCCATGGCCGCGAGCTGGGGTTCCGTCAGCCGGGGTGCCCGCGGGTGGCGCTGCGATCCGGTGATGAACCGGCGTACGTAGCGGGCGGCGAAGTGCCGGCCGGTGCCGTTGAAGACCGGGATGTCGGACCAGGGGTGCTCGCCCGGCTGCTCCTCACCGCGGCGGTCGTTGGGAAAGGGCCGGTACAACTCGGCCAGCAGATCGGGGTGTTCGGCCAGCAGCAGGTCGTGGATGGCCTTGGAGGACACCAGGCGGCTCAGGCCCCCGGCGGCGGCCGGCCGCACGCACAGCAGGCCGATCACATCGGTGCGGTCCGCGTGGAAGGGCAGTTCGGCCGAGCTCTCGTAGCCGCGCTGGACGGGGCTGCTGATGTCGGCGCCGCGGTCCTCGACCCGGCCGAGCAGGTCTCCCTTGGCGCTCTGTGAGACCGGGTGGCCCAGCAGGAGGCCGAAGAGCCAGTAGGCCAGCTCCACCTCGTCGGGGTCCAGGTCAGCCACCGGGAATCCGGTGACGACGGCGAATCCGAGGCCGTCGCCGAGGCGGGCGCGCAGGTCGGCGGCGAAGGCCTCGGCGTGGTCGAGCGCCACGGGTCGCGCGGTCGTCAGGGCCGGGCGCAGGCCGGCCGCCGCGGCTGATCTCGCGATGGTCGTCAGTTCGGCGGACGCCTGCGGTGGCAGGGGTATCCGCCATAATTCCCCGTGGCCGGCGAGATCGTCGCCCAGCCATCCTTCGCTTGTTGCGACTATCGGATTATCCCCCGCCGAGTGCTGTTTTTGACCAAGCAAGGTCACGGCGTAATCCAAACTCTGTGAAGTCTTGGAAGAAATGGGATCCGAGGGGCCGGAGCATCTCCTCGTTTTGGGTTCAGCGAACCAAGTAAAAAGGTAAGCAGAGTGCGGCAATCCTGTCCAGTGTGACGTCGGTCACATTAATCGATTGATTGTTTGCCGTTCGCCCGGCGAGTGAATTCTAGATCTTGGCCGTCACTCCGGTTCCGTGCATATACAAGCCATCATTGGCTGAATTTCTCGCATCGTCCGGCGTCGACGGTGGCAAGAATGCGCACATGCGCCCGGGAACCAGAGGGGAAATATGTCAGGTCCCATGATCTCGAAGTTCAGGAAGGCGGTGATCCCGGAACCGGGACCGGTACGCCCGCTCGCCGTCGCCGCACTCACCAGCCGGACCGGCCGCGGTCTGTTCTACACCGTGCTGCCCCTCTACCTGACCCGGGCCGTCGGCCTGCCGGCCGAGCAGGTGGGCATCGGCCTCACCCTCGCCTCGCTGGCCGGCATGGCGTGCGGCGTCCCGGCCGGCTACCTCTCCGACATCCTGGGGCCACGCGGTCTACGGGCCGCGGCGCGCACGGCGGAGGCGCTGCTGCTGTGCGGCTACGCGCTGATCGGCAACTTCATCGGCTTCCTGGTGGTGGCCTGCCTGGTGACGCTCTTCGAGTCCTCGGGGCTTGCCGCGGAGGGCGCGCTGATCGCCGGCTCCGTCCCGGCCGCGCAACGGGTGCGCACCCGGGCCTATCTGCGGTCGATCACCAACGCCGGATGGTCGGCCGGTGCCCTGCTGGCCGGCGGCGCGCTGCTGGAGGACACCCGCGAGGCGTATGTCGTGGTGCTGCTGGTGGCGGCGGCCTGCTACCTGGTCTCCGCGGTGGCCACCATGAAGGTGCCCGCGGTCCCCGCGGTGCCGAGGAAGGGTGACGGCCCGCGCTGGGTGGTGCTGCGGGACCGGCCGTTCGTGGTGCTGACCCTGCTCAACGGCGTCCTGAGCATGAACCTCGGGCTGTTCACCGTGGCCCTGCCGCTGTTCATCGCCGCGCGCACCGACGTGCCGGTCGCCCTGTACTCCGTGCTGGTCCTCATCAACACCATCTCGGCCACCGTCTTCCAGGTGCGGGTCAGCCGGGGCACCGACACCGTCGCCGGGTCGGCCACCGCGCAGTTGCGCTCCGGGGTCCTGCTCGCCGGCTGCTGCGCGCTGTTCGCCCTCGCCGACGGCCGGCCGACCTGGCTGGCCTGTGTGTTCCTGGTGTTCGGCTGCGCGGTCCACGTCACCGGTGAGCTGTTCCAGTCGGCCGGCTCGTGGGGGCTGTCCTTCGAACTCGCCCCGGACAACGCGGTGGGCCAGTACCAGGGGCTGTTCGGGATGGGCCGCGACCTCGGCCAGATCCTGACCCCGGTCGTCGCGACCGGCGCGATGGTCGGCTGGGGCTGGGCCGGATGTCTGCTGCTCGGTGCGATGTTCCTGGTCACCGGTGTCGTGGTGCCGCCCGCCGCCCGGGTGGCCGAGCGCCGCTTCGCCGCCACCGCGCAAGCCCAGCGGGCGGTCGCCTGACGCCCCCACTCCCACGACGGCCTGAGGAACAGCGCCCCCGCCCCTCGCCAGCCGAACACCAGGAGTCCCGATGACGAAACCAAGCCGTCCACCCGACCGGCCCGAGGACACCCGCGGCACGGCGGTGCCCGGCCCCGACTCCTCGCTCGTGTGGGACGACGGTGCCGTGGTCACCGTCGACCAGCGGCTGCTGCCGCACACGGTACGGCTGCTGCGGCTGGAGACGGTCGATCAGGTCGTCGAGGCCATCCGGTCGCTGGCGGTGCGTGGCGCGCCGGCCATCGGGCTGGCCGGCGCCCTGGGCGTCGCGCTGTCCGCGCACCGCCATGTGCGGGCGGACGGCTCACCTGACGAGGCCGCGGTACGGGCGGACGCCGCGCTGCTCGCCGGCGCCCGGCCCACCGCGGTCAACCTCAGCTGGGCGGTCCGCCGGGTGCTGGGCCGGGTCGCCGACGGGCCCGGGGCGGTGCTCGCCGAGGCGACCGCGATGCTCGCGGAGGACCGCGAGGTCAACCTGCGGGCGGTGCGGCGCGCCGCGGACCTGGTGCGGGCGCTGACCGCGGACCGTCCCCTGCGGCTGCTGACCCACTGCAACACCGGCCGGCTGGCCACCGCTGCCGTCGGCACCGCGTTCGGCGTGATCGTGGAGCTGGCCGCGCGCGGCCGCGTCGCGGAGGTGCTGGTCGACGAGACCCGCCCCCTGTTGCAGGGGTCCCGGCTGACCGCCTGGGAGTTGGGCGAGGCGGGCGTGCCCTACCGGCTGTGCGTGGACTCCGCCGCGGCCGCCGCGATGTCGCGGGGCATGGTGGACTGCGTGCTGGTGGGGGCCGACCGGATCGCGGCCAACGGCGACACGGCGAACAAGATCGGCACCTACGGGCTGGCGGTGGCCGCCGCCCGACACGGCATCCCGTTCGTCGTGGTCGCCCCCGAGTCCTCCTGGGACCGCCGGCTGCCCGACGGCAGCGCCATCGTGGTGGAGGAACGCGATCCGGACGAGGTCACCGCACTGCGCGGGGTACGGGTGGGACCGGAGGGAGCCGGGGTGTACAACCCCGCCTTCGACGTCACCCCCGCCGAGCTGATCTCGGCCATCGTCTCCGAGGAGCGGGTGTTCACCCCGGCGAGGACGGCCGCGGACCGGACCGCGGCGGCGGACGGCGAACGGCTCGCGGAGCGGGTGCGTGACCGGCTGGTGGCGGTCGCCGACTTCCCCTCCCCCGGTGTGCTCTTCCAGGACCTGGCCGGGCTGTACGCCGATCCCGGGCTGCTGGCGGACCTGGCCGACCATGTGGCCGGTGTCTTCGGCGGCGCGTTCGACCGCGTCCTGGCGGTGGAGTCCCGCGGGTTCGTGCTCGGCGCCGCACTCGCGGCCCGTACCGCGACGCCCTTGGTGCTCGCCCGCAAACCCGGCAAGTTACCGGGTCCCGTGCACGAGGCGCGCTACGCCCTGGAGTACGGGAGCGACCGGCTCGAACTCCAGAAGGGCGCCATCTCCCCGGGGGAGCGGGTGCTGGTCGTGGACGACGTGCTGGCCACCGGCGGGACGCTGGACGCGGCGGCGCGGCTGGCGGCCGAGGCCGGCGGCCTGGTCGCGGGGCTGGCGGTCGTGGTGGGACTGCCGGGGCTCGGCGGTGCCCGGCGGCTCGCGGCGCACCGGTTGCTGACGGTCTGCGAGGTGGCCGCGTGACCGGCCTCGGCACCACCCCCGCCGACTCTCTCGCCGCCTTCTCCCGGGCCATGTACGAGCGCGGCTGGATGCCCGGCACGGCCGGGAACCTCTCGGTCCGGCTGCCGGGATCCGACCACGCCCTGATCACCGCCAGCGGTCGCGACAAGGGCGGACTGACCGGGCGGGACGTGGTCGCCGTGCACGCGGCGACCGGGCAGGTGGTGGAGGAGGGACCGTTGCGCGCCTCCGCGGAGACCTCGATCCACTGCGCCGTCTACCGGACCACCTCGGCCGGGGCGGTCATCCACGTCCACTCCCCGTACGCCACCGCGGTCGCCTGCCGGACCGGTGGCGACCGGGTGACCGGGCTGCCGCTGACCGGCTTCGAACTGCTCAAGGGGCTGGGGCTCGCCGATCCGACCCGCACCGAACTGCCGGTCTTCCCCAACCACCGGCACGTGCCGGCGGTGGCCGACGAGGTGGCCGGCCATCTGGCCCGCACCCCGCACGCGCCGCCGGGCCTGCTCATCGCCGACCACGGCGTCACCGCGTGGGGCAGCGACCTCGCGCAGGCCCGCAACCATCTGGAATGCCTGGAAAGTATCTGTCAACTGCTGTTGCTCGGCGCCCGGCCGCCCGGATGGACCGGCGCGGACGCGCGCACCGGAAAGGATGAACGATGACCCTGCTACAGGTGATGCCGGAGGACGCCCCCGGCACCGTGCTCACCCGCACCCGCGACGCGGGCGAGATCGACGAGGTCCTGGCGGCCTGCGGAGTGGAACTGCGCCACTGGCCGGTGCGCGCCGGCGTCCGGCCCGGCACGACCGCTCAGGAGGTACTCGACCTCTACCGCGCCGAGGTCGAGGAGTTGTGCGCCCGCGAGGGCCTGCTGGTCGTGGACGTGGCGCAGTTGCTGCCCGAGGACAGCGACGAGTGGCGCGAGCGCGCCGCCAAGGCCCGCTCGGCCTTCCTGGACGAACACCGTCACGCCGAGGACGAGGTGCGCTTCTTCGCCCACGGCACGGGCTGCTTCTACCTGCATGTGAACGAGCGGGTCCACGCGGTGGTCTGCGAGGCGGGCGACCTGCTGTCGGTCCCGGCCGGCACCCGGCACTGGTTCGACATGGGCGAGAGCCCGGAGTTCTGCGCCATCCGCTTCTTCAAGGAGAAGGACGGCTGGGTCGGCGACTTCACCGGCGACCCGATCGGCGCGGGCTTCCCCCGGCTGGGCACGCTGCTGGAGGCCGCGCGGTGATCCGGGCGGACGTGCGGGCGGTGGTCCTCGACATCGAGGGGACCACCGGCTCCCTCGCGCATGTGCACGATGTCCTCTTCCCGTACGCGCGGGCCCGCCTGGCGGACTGGTTCGCCGCGCACCGCGGTGAGCAGGAGCACGCCGCGCTGCTGGCCGCGGTGCGGGAGGAGGCCGGCGACCCGGGGCTTGACGAGGCGGGGGTGGTCGGCACGCTGACGGAGTGGACGGACGCCGACGTCAAGGCCGTCCCGCTCAAGACCGTGCAGGGCCTGATCTGGGCGGAGGGTTACGCCGAGGGCTCGCTCACCGGCCATGTCTACCCCGACGTGCCCGAGGCGCTGCGCCGGTGGCGCTCCGCCGGGGTCCGCGCCCACATCTACTCCTCCGGCTCCCGGGCCGCGCAGCGGGACTGGTTCGCCTTCAGCGACCAGGGGGACCTCTCGGACCTGCTGTCCGGCTACTTCGACCTGGTCAACGCCGGGCCCAAGCGGCGGGCCGACTCCTACCGGGGCATCGCCGGCGCCATCGGGGAGCCGGCCGGCCGGATCGCCTTTCTCAGCGACGTGGCCGAGGAACTGGACGCCGCGACCGAGGCGGGATGGCTCGCCGTGGGAGTGCGGCGGCCCGGCGACCCGCGCGGCGGGTCGCTGCCCGGCCACCGGACGGTGTCCGACTTCGGCCTGATCGATCTGCGCGCACCCGAGCCCTCCGTGAGGGGTCTGTCCGACATCGAGGGCGAGGTCCGGAAGGCATGACCACCGCATCGCAACGTGTCCCCGCCGTGGCCGAGATCGGCGTCATCGGCGGAAGCGGCTTCTACCACCTGCTCGCCGACGCGGAGCAGCTCACCGTGGCGACGCCCTACGGCACGCCGTCCGACCGGATCGCGGTGGGCGACGTCGCGGGCCGCAGGGTGGCCTTCCTGCCCCGGCACGGCAAGGGCCACGCGCTGCCGCCGCACCGGATCAACTACCGGGCCAACATGTGGGCGTTGCGGTCGCTGGGGGTGCGCCAGATCCTGGCTCCCTGCGCGGTCGGCTCGCTCCGCCGCGAGCTGGGTCCGGGCAGCATCGTGGTCCCCGACCAGTTGGTGGACCGCACCAGCGGCCGGGTGCAAAGCTACTACGACCGGGGCGCGGTGCACGTCTCGTTCGCCGATCCCTACTGCCCGGACGGCAGGGGCGCGGTCAGCAAGGCGGCGGTGGCCGCCGGGACCGAGGTCACCGACGGCGGCACGATGGTCGTGGTGGAGGGTCCGCGCTTCTCCACCCGGGCGGAGTCACGGTGGTTCGCCTCGGCCGGCTGGTCGCTGGTCAACATGACCGGCCACCCCGAGGCGGTGCTCGCCCGTGAACTGGCCATGTGCTACACGGCCCTTGCCCTGGTGACCGACCTGGACGCCGGGCTGGACGCGGGCGAGAGCGTGGCGCAGGAGGAGGTGTTCGCGGTCTTCGCGCGCAACACAGAACGGCTGCGCGCGCTGGTCCTGGAGACGGTGCGGCTGCTGCCGGGCCGCCGCGGGTGTCCGTGCGCGGCGACCCTGGACGGCCTCACCCTGCCCTTCGACCTTCCGTAACCGGCCCCTCGGGACCGTGGCCGGCCTGGCGTCAGTGGGCGGCCGCGGTCCCGGCCGGGCCGACCGTCGCCTCCACCACGACGTTCTCCCCGAACCAGCCGACGAGGTCGTGGATGCGGCGCACCACCTCGTCCTCGTCGCGGCCGGAGACGATCGCGTGGCCGGCCCGCAGGTGCGAGGCGGCGGTCACGTCCGGCATGACCTGGCCGAGCGACTTGTCGAGGTCGCAGTACACGACTCCGGGCCGGGCCATGACCTGCGGCCTGGTGGGCATCGACCGCAGCACCCCCTGCGGGGCGGGCAGGCTCACCGTGCCCAGGACGACGCCCTCGGCGTAGCCGGGCGCGGCCGTCAGCCCGCACGGCCTGCCGAGCACCGAACGGGCCCACTCGTCACGCAGGTTGACACCGTAGGCGTGCTGGACGACGTCGTCGACGAAGATGCCGCCCACCCGCGCCCCGCACTCGCCGAAGACGACGTGCCCGTCGCGCGGGTCCTGGAAGACCTCCAGATGGAAGACCCCGTCCTCGTACTCCAGGCCCTTCAGCGCGGTTTCGGCCAGCGACCTGATCATCGTGTGCAGCCGCTCGTGCCGGGCGGGCGGAAGGGCGACGCTGCCGACCAGGCCGCCCTCGTGCACCTCGATCACGTTCTGGAGGTACCGCGAGACGGACATCATCCGCAGTTGTCCCGCGCGTACCAGTCCGTCGACATGGAATTCGTCGCCGGGGACGTACTCCTCGACGAGCCAGGGGCCGGTGCCGGCCGCCGCCGCCCGTTCCGCGCATTCCCGCAGGTTGTCCTTTCCGGTCACCACGAACGTGTGCTGTGATCCTTTTCCGTCGATCGGCTTGAAGACCTTTGGAAAGGTGATCGAATCGGTTTTCAGCCAACCATCCAGCATTCCCAGTGAATCCACGACATCGTAAGACGCAGTGGCCACACCGGATTCTCCGACCCGCTGCTTCTGGATCGACTTGTCGCGCATACCGAGCGCTCTGATCGCGCCCCCCTGGCTGAATCCATAGAGGTCGGCGACGACCGCGGCCGCAACGATGCAGTATTCCAGGACACTGCACACCGCATCGAATTCGCCAACGTCCACACCCTTGCGGGCCAGCCCTCCGACGATGGCCGCCACGCTCGTCGGATCGGTCACGGCGACCGCCGTCGCGCCCGCGGCCTGCGCCTCTTCGACCTCTCCCGAGGAAACCACGCAGGTGACCCGGGCTCCGGCACGGATCAGCGCGGCCACCGCGCGGGGCATCCAACCGACATGGAGAACGGCAGGTGACTGCTGCATAGGAACGCTCCCAAGGAAAGGCGAAACGCTTTTCGGCCAAAACGAGGCAGGCGAAAAACGGCATGCCGACGACACGCCACGGCGTAAATCGATATTTGCCCGCAGAAGGGTAACAGCCCTTCCGGCGCCAGATCACCGAGAATGAATAAAATACCCGATGTGACCGATGTCACATCGGGCCGATGTATTGTCGTTCCGCCATAGAGGTACTTTTGAACGAGCGGTTCCTGAGGTGCTTTTCTCCTACCGCTGCAAGATCCTTTCTCCTATCGAGTCCACGCCTCCCCGCTGTCCGAGGGGCGTGGTTTTTGAAATTTCCAGGTCCAATGCCCCACCGGGTATTGGCTGTCCGGCCCGGCGAGCCGCGGGCCCGGCGGCGGCCGGTTGTTCCGGGTGTCCGCGCCGTCGCGCCGCCGCACCGACAGGAGTCTCCGTGACCGTTACACGTGATCGCGATCCAGGTCCCACGCTCGGCGAGGTTCTCGGCTCCTACCGGCCGGCCGGCCCGCCCGGCGCCGACGCCCGTGACCGGCGCGAGAAGCTGGCGGAATTCGTCAGAGCCGCCGAGCCCAGGCTCCACCGGGCACCGCCGGCCGACCGGGAGCGGATGCGCCGGCTGCTGGGGTGGGACGACGCGGCGCTGCACCGGTTCATCAACTCCCCCATGGTCGTGCACACCTCGACGCACGCCAGCATGAACGCCTACGCCCCGATGCTGGCGTTCCCCTGGTACGTGCTGCGGTTGATGACGCGGGCCACCGGCGCCGCGGACGGCGCGGGCAGCACCCACCTGCGCACGTTGCTGACCCACAACAACATCACCGACAACCGCTGGAAGCCGAACGTGTGGTGGCGGTGCGACAACCGCGGACGGCTGGTGCGCACCCGGCTCTACAGCCAGCGCCCGCGCTTTCGGCACCAGGTGCTGCTGGGCCAGCCGATTCCGGACATCACCGCCGACGACCTGCACCCCATGGACGCCGAGGCACTGGACCTGGCCCGGTACGCCACCAACTACGCCTACTACGCGATGATCTACCGGTTGTCGCTGGAGCGGCAGAGCGGTCTGCACTTCCCCGGCGGGACCGTCGAGGTGCCGATCGACATGATGAACACCTTCTCGCTGACCACGGGTTCGTACCACGCCTGGGTGAACACCCTGTACGAGCAGGGGTTCTCGCTGCGCGGCATCGGAGCGGACAACAAGCTGTGCGACCTGACACGTCAGGCCGCCGCGGCGCTGGCCCCGCCCGACCCGAGGGACGTGCACACCACGCTCATCTGCCCCAACTACATCAACCTCGGCCACGCCTACCGGATGTCGGTGAGCGTGACCGTCGGCGCCGACCGCATGATGTCGTACGAGGCGGAGATGGGCGAGGTCCTGTCCCGCTTCTTCAAGGCGCTCGGTGAGGACGTGGACCGCCCGCAGTTCCTGGGGGTCTCCCGCACCGAGATCGACACCCTCGCGCCGTTGCCCGACCAGCTCGTCGCCGACCTCGCGGACCTGGGTGGCCGGCCTTCGTTCCCGCTGTACACGGCGGCGCTCGGGGAGCGTCTGGTTCCCGCGCTCGACGTGGCGCTCGACCACCCGGTGGGGACTCTCGCCTCGATAGCCACCCGCACCGGGGCGGTCGCCGCGTCCGCGTGAACGCGACCACCGCTTCCCACCTTCCGATCACCTCACGGACAGGAAGAAGAAAAGTGGCCAATCCCGACGAACACGGCGTCGTCATCCGCCGCAAGGACCTGGAGTTCACCGAGGAGGACGGCTCCTGGGTGAGCCGCCCGGTCACCCCGGCCATCGGGGCCGAGTACGTCGCCGTCGACATCGTGCGCATTCCCCGGGGCGTCAGCTGGAAGCCGGACGTCTACACCTCGGAGGAGACCACCGCCATCGTCTTCGAGGGCACCGGCTCTGCGCAGGTGGGCTCGGAGACCAGCGAGGTCGTCAAGGGCTCGACGGCCTACGCCCCGACCGACCACCCCATCTCCTTCACCGCCGCGAGCGAGGAGATGACGGTCTACTTCTGGCGCGCGCCGCTGCCCGAGGGCCGGCCGCGCGGCTCCGCGCCGAAGTTCTTCAACACCGTCTACGACACCTCCAAGTCGATCCACAAGTTCGCCGGCACCGGTGAGATGGAGCCGGAGTCCGAGGGGCGCCGGGCGTACATGAACTTCCCGCACTGGCCCGGCAACGGGTGCGCCTACCTGTGCATCAACAGCGGCATGGGAGCGCCGGGCAACACCTTCAGCATCCACGCCCACCCGGGCGCCGAGGACGCGCTGTTCGCCCTGGAGGGCAGCGGCCAGTTCTTCCTGGGCGACCGCTGGCTGGACATGGACCCCGGCGACGGGGTCTTCGCCCGGGCCGGCACGCTGCACGGCACCCGCAACCCCGACCGCCCGTCGGCGGCACCGCTGTTCGTCTCCGTCGGAGGACCCGTCCCCTACGACGCCAGCCTGTACCGCGCGGCCGGGCTGTCGCCCGAGGTCGTCTAGGCCGTGTCTTGCGGATCTTGGCGGGCTCGCGACGCCCGGCACGGCGCCTCGCGGCGTTGCCGAAACATCCCGATAACACCGACTATCGGGACGCTCCGGCGCCTTGCGAGCCACCGCACCGGACGCCGCTCCCTGATCCACCCTGATCCACAAGACACGGCCTAGGCCGGACCGGGATGCCGGCCGGGGCGGTTCCGGTCGCCCCGGCCCACCCGTGCCCCGCCCCGCCGCCAACCCCTGAGGAAAGGTCTCTCCCCATGCCGGTGGTCACTGTCGACTGGTGGACCGGAACCAAGCACGAAGGCCGACGCGAACTGGTCGAGGAGGTCACCGCCACGGTCTCCCGGATCGCCGGCTGCCCGCCCGAGGCCGTCACGGTGATCATCCGTGACGTGGAGCCGACCCACTGGGCCAGGGGCGGTCAACTGGCCGCGGACAACTGACAGTCCAACATGGCGCACGACAGGTGCCGGTGCGCCGGAGAGGCACGTGATGACCGTTTCTGCACAGACCGGAGCGATCGTCCGCGCGGAGAAGCTCGAATTCCGCCCGGTGGACGGGTGTTCGGTGGCGACCGCGGTCGGTCCCGAGCTGGGAGCCACGATCATCCGGCTGGACGTCGTCCAGGTCCCCGCGGGCAGGCGGTGGAATCCACCGGACTCCCGCGACGAGGAAAACGTTGTCGTCGTCTTCGCCGGATCGGGTACGGCACGGTCCGGCGAGGACCAGGCACGGGTGGCGCGCGCCGACGCGGTGTTCGCGCCGACCGGTGAGGAGTACTCACTGACCGCCGGGGACGCCGGGTTGACCGCCTACGTCTGGCGCACCCGTCTGCTGCCGGGGCGCACCCACGGCGCGCGGCCGGCCCGGTTCAGCAACCTGTGGCGTACCGACTGGCAGTTGCGCGGCTTCGGCGGCACCGGACAGGTCTCAGCCTCCGAGCGCACCGCGGTGATGAACTTCCTGTTCTGGCCGGGCACCGGCACCCCGCAACTGTGCCTGCACTGCGGGGTGATGCGGCCGGGTGAGTACTTCAACGTGCACGTCCACCCCGAGAGCGAGGAGGCGTTCATCGCCTTCGAGGGCGAGGGGCAGCTCTACCTGGCGGACGGCTGGTTCGACGTCACCCCCGGTGACGTGCTGTTCGCGCCGCCGGGTGTGCCGCACGGCACGCGGCACGACGGTGCGGATCCGGCGGGCGGGAGGTTCGCCACCTGCGGTGGTCCGACCCCCTTCGACCCGGTCCTCTACCAGCGGGCCGAGTTACCGGCGACGGTGAGGTGAGTCGCTGATGTGCAGGATATTCGGCCACTTCGACGCCGAGGTCACCCGCCACGAAATGCGGACGGTCTCGGCCGTCCAGCGGCACGGCGGGCCGGACGCGCAGACGCAGGCGTCCGGCGCCGGCTGGGCGCTGGGCAGCAACCGGCTGGCGGTGATGGACCCGGGCGGCGGCGCCCAGCCCTACCGGCTCGGCGAGCACCTCACGGTGGTGTTCAACGGCGAGATCTACAACCACGCCGAGCTGCGCCGGCATCTGCGGGAGCGCGGCCACCGGATCAGCGGCAACTGCGACGGTTCCGTGCTGCCCGCGCTCTACGCCGAGTACGGGACGGCGTTCACCGACCATCTCGACGGCATGTACTCGGTCGCCGTGATGGACCTGCGCCGGGAGCCGACCCTCGTGCTGGCCACCGACGATCTGGGGATGAAGCCGCTCTACTACCACTGGGACGCGGCCCGCCGCCGGTTGCACTTCTCCTCCGAGCTTCCGGCGCTGCTGGCCTTCCGCGCCGTGCGGGCGAGGGCGTGGGAGCCGGGCCTGGACGAGTACCTGTCCACCAAGACCCCCTTCGGCGAGCAGACCATGTTCGACGGGATCCGGGTGCTGCCGCCGGCGGCCACCGTCGAGGTCAGCCGGGCGCGCGGGATGCGGATCGTGCGGCGCCGCGACACCGCGCGCACGGACGCCGGCGACCGGCCCGATCCGGCCGGCCACGTGCTGGAGCTGCTGCGCCACGAGACCCACCGGCTGATCCACGCCGACGTCCCGCTGTCGGTGATCACCAGCGGCGGCCTGGACTCCAGCCTCGTCTCGGCGCTGGCCGCCGAGAAGGCGGAGGGACTGCACAGCTTCAACATCGCCTACACCGGACGCTGGCCGGGCGACGAACGCCACTTCGCCCGCGAGGTCGCGCAGCGCAACGGCACCCACCACCACCAGGTGGAGGTGGACCCGAAGGACTTCGCCGACCTGCTGCCCGAGGTGGTCTGGCACCTCGGGCAGCCCAACGCCGACCCGATCGCGCTGAGCACCTACGCGCTGTTCACCTCGGTGCGCGAGGCGGGGTTCACCGTAGCCCTCACCGGTGACGCCGCCGACGAGCTGTTCGGCGGGTACGAGCGGATCCGCAGGGCGGTGGCCACGCCGGAGGGCGAGGACTGGATCACCGGCTACGTCGACGCGCTGGCGGCCGTGCCACCGGGGTTGCGCCGGCAGTTGTACTCCTCCGAGTACCGGCACTTCGTCACCGCACGGGGAGCGGCCTCCGACCGGATCGCCCGTGAGCTGGCCGCCTCGCGCAGCCGGCGGCTGACGACCCTGACGGCCTTCGAGGTCGGCCGGCGGCTGCCCGCCTACCACCTGCGGCGGGTCGACCACCTGAGCATGGCCGCCTCCGTGGAGGTGCGGCTGCCGTTCTGCCAGCCGTCCGTCCAGCGCTACGCCCGGTCGCTGCCGGAGAGCCTCAAGATGGGATCCGGCCGCGGCAAGGAGGTGCTGTACGGCGCCGCCCGCGGCCTGTTGCCCGCCTCGGTGCTGGAGCGGCCGAAGCAGCCCTTCACCCTGCCGGTCACCGCCATGCTCGCCCCCGGCAGCGGGCTGTACGACTTCGCCAGGGGGGTGCTGTCCCCGGCCGCCCTGCGCCGCCACGGGCAGTTGGATCCGGTCAGGGTGGACCGGCTCTTCGACGAGCAGGCGGCCCGGCCGACGGACGTGTCGGCGATGGCCCTGTGGTCCTTGATGATCCACGAGTTGTGGCGTGAGCAGTTCTGCGCCGTCGGCGGTACCGGGTTGGCCCTGCCGGCGCTCGGTCCCGGCGAGGGGATGGCCGCATGATCGCCTTCATCGCCGAGGCGGAGGAGGCGCCGTGCCCCACTCTCGTGCTCGACGCGGGCGAACTGCCCCCGGACGAGGCCGCGCTGCGCCCGCTGCTGACGGGGGTGCGTGAATGGCTGATCGAGACGGGCAACGCGGACATCCTCAAGATCGCCCTGGTCTCGCCGTCCCCGCACCCGCTGTTCGACCTGGACTACCGCTTCGTGCAGTGCCTGCCGGTCCGGCCGGACGCGTTCGACTTCAAGGGCAGCTGCGGCCACTCGATCCTGGCCTGCATGCTGGTCGCCGACATCCGGCGGTGGGTCTCCCCACTCGCGCCCGGCAACCTGGTCCGGCTGCGGGTGCTGAACAACGGTGACCAGATCGTGTGCGAGGTCGACGAGTCGCGGCGGCACGGCGGCAGCTTCACCATGCACTTCGTCCGGCCGGCCGGCGAGGAGGCGAACGGGATCCTGCTGACCGGCAATCCGGTCGACCGGGTCCGCACCTCGTGCGGACCCTACGAGGTCTCGCTGGTGCGCTTCGGCAACCCGTACGTCTTCGTCGACGCGAAGGACCTGGGGATCGGGTCGCGGGCCGAGTTGTTCGCGGCGGGCGACGACGTCTTCGAGGAACTGCTGCGTATCCGGCGGGCCGCCTCGGCCCTGCTGGGCAGCGATCCGGCCAGTGTCTTCCCCAAGATCGCCGCGGTGGGCGGTCACACGGCCGGCACGCTGTCCGCCCGGGCCATCACCGTGCCCGGGTGGCATCCCAACCTCGCCCTGACCGGCATCACCTGTCTGACCGCCGCGGCGACCGCGCCCGGCACGGTGCCCGCCCGGCTGTACGACACGGCCGGGGACGAGCGGCCGGAGGTCGGCATCGTGACACCGGGCAGCTCGGTCACCGCGATCGGCCAGCTGGAGCCCTCGCCGTCCGGCCCGGCCCTGCGCTGGGTGAGCGTCGGCCGCAAGCGGGTCCGGATCCGTTCCGGCCCGTTGGAGATCTCCCCCGCCATGACCACGCCCCCAAGGAGGCTGAGCGGTGCCGTTCACTGAAGCCGTACCCCAGGAGGGCAGCCGGGAAGCGCTGCGCGACCGCTACCGGCCACTGCTCGACGTGCTCGCGGCCGACGCCGCCGACGCGGACCGGGCCGGGGAGCTGCCAGAGCGGGTGCTGGAGGCGCTGCGCGGCTCGGGAATCCTGAGGGCCGCCATCCCGCGCGAGTACGACGGCGCGGGCGGCGACGCCCTGCTGACCAACCGGCTGATCGAACAGGTGGCCGCGGTCGACCCGTCCGTCGCCATCATCTTGTTCCAGCACTTCGCGGTCTGCGCCCGGATCGGTGAGTGGGGCTCGCCCGAGCAGTGCGCGTACTACCTGCCCCGGCTCGCCGACGGCCGGTGGCTGGCGGCCTCCGCGTGGAGCGAGAGCGGCGCCGACGCGGACAAGCGCCGGATCGCGACCAAGGCCACCAAGGCCGAGGGCGGCTGGATCGTCGACGGCGCCAAGGCGTTCACCACCGGCGCGGGCCTGGCCCAGGTCTACCTGGTGCTGGCGCAGTCCTCGGAGCCCGGCGAGCGGGAGCTGGCGTACGGCAGCGACGGGCAGAGCTTCTTCCTCATCGAGGCGGACACCCCCGGTCTGGTCGCGGACACCGGTCTTGACCTGGTGGGCATGCGCGCCTCGGCGACCGGCTTCGTCGAGCTGCGCTCCTGCCTGGTGCCCGACTCCGCGCTGCTCGGCCCGGTGGGCAAGGCCGCCGGCATCATCGCCGGGGTGCGCGAGTCGGGGGCCAGCCTCGGCGCCGTCTCGGTGGGGATCGCGGAGGCGGTCTACCTGATGGCCGCGGCCAAGGCGCGCCAACAGGGCCTGGCGGCCAGTCCGCTGGCCCGGCACCGGCTGGCCGATCTGGCCGCCCAGGTGGAGAGCGCCCGGGCGATCGTCGAGGCGGCCGGCCGCCGGGAGGGGCCGAACCCTGGGCTGACCACCCTGCGCAGCAAGGTCGTCGCCTCCACCGTCGCCGAGGAGGTGTGCCTGTCGGTGCAGCGGTTGCTGGGCAGCGCGGGCTTCGTACGGGACCATCCCGTCAACCGGCTGGGGCGTGACGTGCGGGCCGTCTGCCTGATGGGTCCCACCAACGACCTGTGCCGTCAGCTGATCTCCGCGCAGGAGCTGTCATGACCGGCGGCGGGCACCGCTACGACCTGCTGGTCCGCGGCGGGGACGTGGTGACCCCCGGCGGTGTGCGGCCCGGCACGGTGGCGGTGCGCGACGGCCGGATCAGCGCCCTGCTCCCGCACGACACCCAGGTCACGGCGGCCAGGACCATCGACGCGGCCGGCCTGCACGTGCTGCCGGGGGTGATCGACTCGCATGTCCACTTCCGTACTCCGGGCCTGACCCACAAGGAGGATTGGGAGCACGGCAGCCGGGCCGCGGCGGCCGGTGGCGTCACCACGGTGATCGACATGCCCAACACCCGGCCGCCGCTGCACGACCCCAAGGACGCGTGGGCCAAGTCCCGGCTGATCGAGGGCAGATCCCTGGTCGACTACCGCTTCCACATGGGGGTCGGCCCGGACACCGTCGAGGCGCTCACCGACCTCGACCCGCGGGTGGCGACCTCCGTCAAGGTGTTCATGGCCGGCCATCACACCGCGCCGCACGTCATCCATGACCGCGCGGTGCTCGCCAGGATCTTCGAAGTGGCCGCCGACCGTGGTCTGCGGGTGGTGCTGCACGCCGAGGACGGGGCGCTCTTCTCGCTCCTGGACGGCTATCTCCCCGCCCCGACCGGCTACGCCGGGTACGAGCCCAACCGGCCGCGCAGCGGGGCGATCGTCGCCGCCGCCCGGGTCATCGAGCTGGTCCGTGAGTACGGCACCGCGGCGCACGTCCTGCACACCTCCACCGCCGAGGAGTGCGACCTGCTGCTGGCGGCGCGGCAGGCCGGGCTGCCGGTCACCTTCGAGGCCACACCGCACCATCTGTCCTTCACCCGCAACGACACCCCGCGCCTCGGCGCCCGGATCAGGCTCAGTCCGGCCATCCGCGAGGAGCGGGACAGGGAACGGCTGTGGGACGCGGTCTTCAGCGACGGGGTGGCGACGGTGGGCAGCGACCACGCCCCGCACACCGTCGAGGAGAAGACCAGGCCGCCCGCCGACGCGCCGCCCGGCCTGCCCGGCGTCCAGGAGCTGCTGACCGCCCTGTTCACCGGAATGCGCCGCCGCCGGCCGGACCTGCCGCTCGACGAACTGCTCCCGCTGCTGGCCCGGCTGTGCAGCGAGCGGCCCGCCGAACTGTTCGGCCTGCGGCGGCGCAAGGGCAGGATCGAGGTCGGGATGGACGCCGACCTCGTCCTGTTCGACACCGCCGCGACCTGGTTCATGACGGCCGGCGACGTCCACTCCAAGTGCGGCTGGTCCGCCTACGAGGGATCGACCTTCAACGGCCGCCCGGAGGTGACGGTGCGCCGCGGGGAGGTCATCTGGAACCGTCGGACGGCCGAGTTCGGCGACCCCGAGGGCCAGTGGCTGGACGCCGACGGGTGAACTGTGGCCGGGGTCCCGGCCGTCGCCCGGTGGACCGGGGTCACACCGGTCCGGCGGCCGGCGGCCGGGGCGCCGTCCCGGTCAGCGCGTGGCCGGTCGTCGCGTCCACGTGGTCCGGGATCTCCTCGTGGCGGTCGCCCACCGACGAGGTCCCGGTCGGCTCGAACATCAAGATCGCGGCGCCGTGGGACGCGGACGGCTTGTGCTCGGTGCCGCGCGGGACGGTGAAGACCGAGCCCTTGGGGAGGGTGACCGTGCGCTCCCCGGCCGACTCCCTCAGCGCGATGCGCAGTTCGCCGTCCAGGACGAGGAAGAACTCGTCGGTGTGCTCGTGGACATGCCAGACGTGCTCGCCCTCGACCTTGGCGATCCGCACGTCGTAGTCATTGACGCCGGTGACCACCCGGGGGCTCCACAGTTCGTCGAAGGAGGCCAGGGCCTGGTTCAGGGAAACGGGTTCGCTGCTCATGGGTCCATCCTCGGCCGGACGCCGCCGCCTGACCAGTTCGGGACGCCGGCGGGGACCGGGCGCGGCTCGCCGAACGTCCTGCGGTACGCACCCGGGGTGGCGCCCAGGACGGCGCGGAAGCGGCGCCGCAGGTTGACCGCGGAGGACAGCCCGACCCGGGTGGCGATCGCCTCCACCGGAAGGTCGGTGCGCTCCAGCAGCTCCCGCGCCGCGTCGATGCGCTGGCCGAGCAGCCACTGTCCGGGGCTGGTGCCGAGCTGTTCGGTGAAGCGACGGGCCAGCGTGCGGTTCGACAGCCCGGCGCGCTCGGCGAGCCGGCTGACCGTCAGCTCGGAGCCGAGCCGGGAGGCGGCCCATTCCAGCAGGGGCGCCAGCGACTCGTCCGCCCGGGCCTGCTCGGGCCGCACCGCGTACTGGAGCTGACTGCCGTCCCGGCGGGGCGGCAGCACCATGCTGCGGGCTATCTGCGTGGCGTACGCGGCGCCGTGGTCGCACCGCACGAGGTGCAGGCACAGGTCGATGCCGGCGCCGGTCCCCGCGCTGGTCGCCACGTCGCCGTGGTCCACGTACAGCACGTCGGCCGCCACCCGGACCGCGGGGAAGGCGGCCGCCAGCCGCGCGGTCTGCCGCCAGTGGGTGGTGGCGCGGCGGCCGTCGAGGAGTCCGGCCTGGGCGAGGACGAACGCACCGGTGCATATCGCCGCGATCCGCGCGCCGCGCCGGTGTGCGGCGCGCAACTCCTCCAGGACGGCCGGGGAGGCGGGGGCGCCGGGCGGCTGCCAGCCCGGGACCACCACGGTGTCCGCCTCCCGCAGGGCGGACAGTGAGGCGTCGGCGACCATCTCGTAGCCCACGGTGGTGCGCAGCGGACCGGGGTGCTCGGCGCACACCCGGAAGTCGTAGTGGACGGGCAGTTCGGGTCGGACGGTGCCGAAGACCTCGGCGGCGCAGGCGAGTTCGAAGGGTGACTGGGGTGGGTTGAGCAGGGCGACCACCCGGTGCCGGTTCATGGCAGGAATATACCCATGGATGTCTTTGTGGACTCTCGGGCTGGATGGGGGCCTCGCGCCACATTGGTCCCATGAGTGACACCGCGGGAACGAACACACTGAAGACGGCCGTCCAGGTCGACGAGGTCGTACCACTGGAGATCGCCCCTGGGATCGTGCGGCGCAGGCTGGAGCGGACCGAGTACGCCCGGGGCTGGCTGATCGACTTCGCACCGGGCTCCGTGTGGCCCGAGATCGACGTCCACGACACCGAGGAGCGCTACTACGTGCTCAGCGGCGAGGTGATCGAGGGTGAGGAGCGCCACGGCCCGGGCAGCTACGTGGTCTTCGCGCCGGGCAGCCGCCACCGGCCGCGCACCGACAAGGGGGCCCGCATCCTCGGCATCACGGTCCTGCGCCGCTGACCGAGCCGGCCGGGGCGATCCGCGGACCGGCGCCGCTGCGGCGTCTACGCTGAGCCGGGTGACCGACAACTGGAATCCGGCCGACACCGGTGTCCTGCGGCTCCCTTCCGGACGCCTGGTGCGAGGCCGCGGGCTGGGCCTCCCGCTCCCGGCCGGGACCACGCCGACCTTCGCCGTGTACCTCCTGGGGAAGCAGCCGCCCGAGGTCCCCTGGGAGGCACGCTGGCTGCGCTGGCCGGACTTCCGGCTGCCCAGCAGCGACACCGACGCCCGGGAAGCGCTCGGCGAGGTGTGGGACCGCGCCGAGACCGAACGCGTCGAGGTCGCCTGCTGGGGTGGCCACGGCCGGACCGGCACCGCCCTGGCCTGCCTCGCCGTGCTCGACGGCGTACCGGCGGACGAGGCGGTGGACTTCGTCCGCCGCCACTACCGGGCCCGCGCCGTCGAGACCCCGGGGCAGCGGCGGTACGTGCGGCGCTTCGCCCGCTGACCCGCCCGTTACTCGGAGGTCGTCGGCACCGGGCGTGGCACGCCGGGGCGCGCCTCGGCCGTCCTGGGGATCGGCATGAGCAGCGCGGCCAGCGCCCGTGGGTGCAGCAGGGCGGTCGGGGCCACCAGGTGCTGGGTCCGCAGGAAGGCCAGCCGCAGATGCGGGCTGACGGTGAGGCGGTCGAGCATCCGTCCCATCAGCCAGCCGGTGGCCCGGCTGGAGCGCGGCGGGTGGTCGGTCCAGCGCGCGTCGTTGCCGGTGGCCAGCAGCCAGGGCAGGTTGGCGCGCGAGGCGACGCGGCGCTGCACGGTGCGGGTGCGCCGCGGCTCGTGGATCAGGCGGGCGGCGTCGTCCCGCAGCGTCTCGGCCTGTAGGGCGGCGACCGTCATGCCCTGTCCGTGGATGGGGTTGAAGACGCAACCCGCGTCGCCCACCACCAGGAACCGCTGCGGCCAGCGGCGCATGCGGTGGTAGCCGCGCCGCCGGTTGGACAGCCGCGCGTAGCGGTACAGCGGCACGTCCGGCCCCAGACCGCCGGCGATCCGGTCCAGCACCGGGTTGCCGAGCCGCCCGGTGAAGGCGGCGAACGCCTCGTGGGTGGTGGGCGGTGCCTGGTCGCCCATCCCGAACCCGACCAGCAGGGTCCGCCCGTCCTCGACCGCGAAGCAGGCGGCGCCGCAGCCGACCGTGCTCATGCTGCCGAACTCGTAGAGGATCTTGCCCACGTCGCGCATCGGGGAGCCGGAGTCGATCCACAAGGTGGTGTAGCCGAGTTTCGGGTCGACGACCTCGTCCGGGGGCACCTGGTAGCCGAGTTCGGTCAGCCAGTGGGCCGCGGCGGAGTTGCGGCCGCCGGCGTCGACGGTCAGGTCGGTGGGGATGAAGTCGTCGCGTCCGTCGGCGGTCGTGACGTGCACTCCGGTGATCTCCGGCCGCCCGGTGGCCGCCTCAAGACCGGTGACCCGCATGCCCTCCCGCACGGTCACGCCCGGCAGGGTGCTCACCCGGGCGCGCAGGTGCTCCTCGAAGAAGGTGCGGCTGAAGCTCTGGATGAGCAGTCCGGTGCTGCGCGGCGGCACCGCCTTCCCGCGCACCGACATCACCATCTCCTCGCCCATGTCGAAGTGCGGGGCGCCGTCCGCCGCCATCCGGGCCCGCAGTCCCGGCAGCAGCCGTTCCAACGACTCCGCGCCGCGCAGCAGCAGCGCGTGCGGATGCCGCGCCTGCGGCACGCCCTGGCGGAACTCCCCGCGGCCGGTGAACCGGTCGCGTTCCAGGACCATGATCTCGTCATAGGTTCCCGACAGGGCCGCGGCGGCCAGCAGGCCCGCGACGCTGCCGCCGATGACGACCGCTCGGGTGGTGGCGGTCATCTTGTTTCCGTCGCGACGCGGTACCGGGTGGCGGTGGTCATTCGGTCCTCCTGGTGGTCGGGTCAGTGAGGCTGGACGACGTCACTCGTGGGGATTTCGCGGATCCCGGTGCCCGCGGACGCGTGGTCCGGGTACGGTCGGTGGGTCGGCGGCACGGGCCGCGGGCGATGGATGTTCCGGGACGGTGGCGGGCACGGTCCGCCCGGTCGCCTGCCCTGCGAGCGCCACCCCCCGGCGGCCTCCCCCGCTCGCCGGTGGGCTCTTCCCCGAGCATGACGCGACGTCAATGACCAGGCCAGGCCCAGTGGGTACGGCCCTGCGGGCGCACGGAAGCACGCTCCTGGCGGGGTGTGCCCCCGCGGCGGGGCTCGGCTCACCGGTGCGCGCGGGCGCGCGCGGGCTCATCCGGTGATGCGACGGCGTGAACTCCCGACGGGCCCATCACGCCGTTCGCGCGCCGACCGCGGCGGTCTTGGCGTGGCCGCGGTCGGACGGCGCTCAGGCTCCGGTGCCGCCGAAGGCCTCCAGGATGCGTTCGGCGGCGACGGTGGGCGTCAACTCCCCGTCGCGGACCAGTCGTTCGACCTCGGGGGTCAGGTTCCTTACGGCCGGGTGGGCCCGAAGCCTGCCCAGGAGCGTGTCGTGGACCATGGACCAGGCCCAGTCGACCTGCTGGTCGCGGCGCTTGGCGGCGAGCCGGCCGCCCGCCTCCAGGACGGCACGGTGCTGCTCCAGCCGCTCCCACACGGTGTCCAGGCCGGTGCGACTCGCGGGCGCTGCAGGTCAGCACCGGCGGGGTCCAGGCGGCGTCGGCCGGGTGCATCAGGCGCAGCGCGCCGGCGAGTTCGCGGGCGGCGGCCCGGGCGTCGCGCTCGTGCGGGCCGTCGGCCTTGTTGACGGCGATGACGTCGGCCAGCTCCAGGACGCCCTTCTTGATGCCCTGGAGCTGGTCGCCGGTGCGGGCGAGGGTGAGCAGCAGGAAGGAGTCGACCATGTCGGCGACGGCGGTCTCGGACTGCCCGACGCCGACGGTCTCCACCAGCACCACGTCGTAGCCGGCCGCCTCCATCACCACCATGGACTCGCGGGTCGCCTTCGCCACCCCGCCCAGGGTGCCCGGCGCTCGGTGAGGGCCGGACGAAGGCCGCCGGGTCCACCGCCAGCCGCTCCATGCGGGTCTTGTCGCCGAGGATGGACCCGCCGGTACGGCGTGGAGGAGGGGTCGACGGCGAGCACCGCCACCCGGTGGCCGAGGCCGGTCAGCAGCGTGCCGAAGGCGTCGATGAAGGTGGACTTGCCCACGCCCGGGCACCCCGCTGATCCCGATCCGCCGGGCCCGGCCGGCGTGCGGGAGCAGCGCGGTCAGCAGCCGCTGGGCCAGGGCACGGTGGTCGGCGCGGGTGGACTCCACGAGGGTGATCGCCCGGGCGACGAGCGCCCGCGTGCCCGTCGAGCACGCCCTTCGCGTAGGCGTCGAGGTCGATGGGCATCCGGCGGCTACCGCTCCTCGTGGCCGAGCGCCGCGCCGAGCCGCCGCACCAGGTCGTGCGCGGCGTCCGGGATCACCGTGCCGGGCGGGAAGACCGCCGCGGCGCCCGCCTCGTGCAGGGCGGGGACGTCCTGCGGCGGGATGACCCCGCCGACGACGATCATGATGTCCTCGCGGCCCTCGCGCGGCCAGTTCCTCGCGCAGCGCCGGCACCAGCGTGAGGTGCCCGGCGGCCAGGGAGGAGACGCCGACGATGTGCACGTCCGCCTCGACGGCCTGCCGGGCCACCTCGGCGGGCGTCTGGAACAGCGGGCCGACGTCCACGTCGAAGCCCAGGTCGGCGAAGGCGGTGGCGATCACCTTCTGGCCGCGGTCGTGCCCGTCCTGGCCCATCTTGGCGACCAGGATGCGCGGGCGGCGGCCCTCCGCCTCCTCGAACGCGGACACCAGGGTGCGGGTGCGCTCGACGGAGGGTGAGGCGCCTGCCTCGTCGCGGTACACCCCGGAGATGGTACGGATCTGCCCGGCGTGCCGTCCGTACACCTTCTCCAGCGCGTCGGAGATCTCGCCGACCGTGGCCTTGGCGCGGGCCGCGTCCACCGCGAGGGCGAGCAGGTTGCCCTCCAGCGCGGGGCCCGGCTCCCGCCCGGCCGCGGTGGTCAGCGCCCGCAGCGCGTCCTGGCAGGCCGTCTCGTCGCGCTCCTCGCGCAGCCGCCGCAGCTTGGCGATCTGCTGGGCGCGCACCGAGGAGTTGTCGACCTTGAGGACGTCGATCTCCTCGTCGGCCGGCCACCCGGTACTTGTTGACGCCGATCACCGGCTGCCGCCCGGAGTCGATCCGCGCCTGGGTGCGCGCGGCGGCCTCCTCGACCCGCAGCTTGGGGATGCCGGCGTCGATGGCCTGGGCCATGCCGCCGGCCGCCTCCACCTCCTGGATGTGCTGCCAGGCGCGCCGGGCCAGGTCGTGGGTGAGCCGCTCGACGTAGGCGCTGCCGCCCCACGGGTCGATCACCCGGCAGGTGCCCGACTCCTGCTGGAGCAGCAGCTGGGTGTTGCGGGCGATGCGGGCGGAGAAGTCGGTGGGCAGCGCCAGCGCCTCGTCGAGCGCGTTGGTGTGCAGCGACTGGGTGTGGCCCTGGGTCGCGGCCATCGCCTCGACGCAGGTGCGGGTGACGTTGTTGAAGACGTCCTGCGCGGTCAGCGACCAGCCGGAGGTCTGCGAATGGGTGCGCAGGGACAGGGACTTGGCTGTTCTGCGGCTCGAACTGCCGGACCAGCTTGGCCCACAGCAGCCGGGCCGCGCGCAGCTTGGCGATCTCCATGAAGAAGTTCATGCCGATCGCCCAGAAGAACGACAGCCGGGGGGCGAACGCGTCCACGTCCAGCCCGGCGGCCCGCCCGGCCCGCAGGTACTCCACGCCGTCGGCCAGCGTGTACGCCAGCTCCAGGTCGGCCGTCGCGCCCGCTTCCTGGATGTGGTAGCCGGAGATGGAGATGGAGTTGTAGCGCGGCATCCGCTGCGAGGTGTACGCGAAGATGTCGGAGATGATCCGCATCGAGGGCTGTCGGCGGATAGATGTAGGTGTTGCGGACCATGAACTCCTTGAGGATGTCGTTCTGGATGGTCCCGGCCAGCTTCTCCGGCGGCACGCCCTGCTCCTCGGCGGCCACGATGTACAGCGCGAGGACCGGCAGCACCGCGCCGTTCATCGTCATCGACACCGTCATCCGGTCCAGCGGGATGCCGTCGAAGAGCTGCCGCATGTCGTAGATCGAGTCGATGGCGACGCCCGCCATGCCGACGTCACCGGTGACGCGCGGGTGGTCGCTGTCGTAGCCGCGGTGGGTGGGCAGGTCGAAGGCGACCGACAGGCCCTTCTGTCCGGCGGCGAGGTTGCGCCGGTAGAAGGCGTTGGACTCCTCGGCGGTGGAGAACCCGGCGTACTGACGGATCGTCCACGGCTGGTTGACGTACATCGTCGGGTAGGGCCCGCGCAGGAAGGGGGCGATGCCGGGGTAGGTGCCGAGGAAGTCCAGCCCCTCCAGGTCCACGCCGGTGTACAGCGGCTTGACGGCGATGCCCTCGGGGGTCTCCCACCGCAGGTCGGCGACACTGCTGCCGGTCGTCTCCTTCACGGCCGCCTGCCAGCGCTCCGCGGTGACCTCCTGGGGCGTGCCCGGGCCGAGGTCGACCTGTGAGAAGTCCGGGATGTGCATCACGCCACCACTCCGATGCGCTCGATGACCGAGGACAGGACGGCCACCGCGTCGCAGCCCGCGAAGACGTACTCGTCGACCCCGGTGTACCCGCCGGGCCTTCCCGCCAGGAACACCCGCGCCGCGCCCGCGGCCCTCAGGGCTTCGGCGACCGCTTCGGCCTGCTGCTCGTACAGCGTGTCGCTGGAACACAGACAGGCGATGGCGGCCCCGCTGCGGGTGAACGCCTCGGCCGCGGTGGCGGCGTCCACCGTGCCGGGGTCGTGGACCGGCTCGACGCCGCCGGCCTGGAAGAGGTTGGAGGCGAACGCGACCCGGGCGGTGTGCGCCGAGGCCGGGCCGAGTGCGGCGAGGAAGACCCTCGGCCGGCTGCCGGTGGCGGCCAGCTGCGCGTCGGAGCGGGCGCGCAGCGCCTCGAAGTCCTCGTCGCGCCGCACCCGCGGCAGGCCCGCGCCACGCGGCTGTTGGGGGGCCGGTTCGCGCACGACGGGCTTCTCCGCCAGGTGCGGGAACTCGCTGACGCCGGTGATGGGTTCGCGGCGGGTGGCCAGCCGGCGGCGGCGCTCGGCCCAGGTCCGCGCGATCCGGTCGTCGACCAGGCCGGAGGTCAGAGCCGCCGGCTGGCCGCCGGCGCGCTCGATCTCCTGGAAGAACGCCCATGCGGCGTGGGCGAGTTCGTCGGTCAGCCGCTCCACGTACCAGGAGCCGCCGGCCGGGTCGGCGACCCGGCCCAGGTGCGACTCCTCCAGCAGGATCGAGGAGGTGTTGCGCGCGATCCGGCGGGCGAACGCGTCGGGCAGGCCGAGTGCCTGGTCGAAGGGCAGCACGGTCACCGAGTCGGCGCCGCCCACCCCCGCGCCCAGGCAGGCGATCGTGGTGCGCAGCATGTTCACGTACGGGTCGCGGCGGGTCATCATCACCCGCGAGGTCACCGCGTGCTGGCGTTGCGCCCCGGCGTCTGCCGTACCGGCCCCGCAGCGGTCGGCCACCCGGGACCACAGCCGGCGCGCCGCCCGCAGCTTGGCGATGGTCAGGAACTGGTCGGCGGTGGCCGCGTAGCGGAACTCCAGTTGCCGACAGGCCGCCTCCACCGGCAGCCCGGCGTCGGTCAGCCACCGCAGGTAGGTGACCGCGGTGGCCATCGAGGCGCCCAACTCCTGGGCGGCCGAGGCGCCGGCCTCGTGGTAGGGCAGCGCGTCCACGGTCATCGCGCGCAGCCCTGGACGGTCGGTGTGGCACAGCCGGGCCAGCTCCAGCGCGTCGCCGGCGTCCGCCGGGTCACCGGTCCTGGCCGCCTCCCCCAGCGGGTCGGCGCCCAGGTTGCCGCGGGCCGCGTCGCGCGGGACGCCCTTGTCGTCGTACAGCCGCAGCAGTTCGCGGGCGGCGTCGGCGGTCCGGCCGCCCGCGTCCAGCACCACCGGCGCCAGGTCGAGGTAGACGCCCTCCAGTGCCCGGGCCAGCCCGGTCACCGGCACGCCGCTGCCGCCGACGGCCAGCCACAGCGAGGTGACGCCGTTCTCCAGGTCGGCGAGCACCGCCTCGTTGACGCGCTCCGCCTCCGGCAGCCCGTGCCGCTGGCGTACGTCCCAGCCGCCCGTCGGCTTCCCGCCGCGTACGTACGGCGCGAAGCCCGGCAGGCCGGCGTCCGGCGCGGTGTCGCGGGCGGTGTACAGCGGTGCCGCCACCAGCCCGTCGTCCAGCGGTGACGCCAGCGCCTCCTCGGCCGCGGCGCCCGTCACCTCCTTGCCGGACTTGCGCAGCACGCCCTCCACCAGGCGCTGCCACTGTTCATGGGTGGCTTCCGGGAATTCGGCAGCGAGCGATAGCCCGTCGTCGGGCAGGACCGTCATGTTTGGATGCTAGAACAGGCCGCTAAAGGATCAGCAGCGCGGTGGTTGTGACCTTTCCCTCCCAGGTGACGGTGGTCTCACCCGGACGGCGTCGCGGCCCGGTGAGACCCGCGGATCAGTCGATCGATCGGGCCTTGGCCACGCTGTTGAGCAGCGAGGAGTTCATCAGGAACTGCCGGGTGCGGTCGGGATCGGCCGCCATCTCGGCCAGTTCCGCCTGCCGGGCGGCTCTCTTGTCCGGATCCTTCTCCTCCAGGCGGCGCTTGTTGCTCACCGTCTGCTGCTGGACGAACTCGACGTTGAGCGCGCGCCGTCTCCTGCCGTAGCGGTCCAGCAGGTCCTCCTCGCCGCCCTCGGCGACCAGGCCGAGGGTGTCGGCGAGTTCCACCGCGTCGTGGATACCGCAGTTGAGTCCGAGTCCGCCGATCGGGTTGTTCACGTGCGCCGCGTCGCCGGCCAGCAGGACCCGGCCGCGGCGGAACTCCTTCGCCACCCGCTGGTGCACCTTGTACAGGTTGCGGTGCACGAGCCGGTCCGCCGGATCCTCGGTCGACGACAGCTTGCGCAGCCGTCGGCGGGCGCCCTCGTCGCCGAGCGCCTGCGCGTCGGTCTCGTCGACGCCGGTGGGGAAGACCGCACGCCAGCGGCCCAGCCCGTCGTCGCCGGCCACCTTGAACAGGTTGACCCACTCGTCCGGGTCGGCGATGTAGTTGCGGTAGCTGCAGTCCCACTCGCTCCGGAAGTCGAACAAGGTGGTGAGGACCAGGAAGCGCTCCGGCCAGGTGTAGCCCTCGAACTCGATGCCCAGGGACTTGCGGACCGTGCTGCGTCCGCCGTCGGTACCGACCAGGTAGTCGCCGCTCACCCGGCCGGGACCGTCCTTGCCCGCGGTGTGCGCGGTGACGCGGGTGGCGGTCTGCTCGACCGCGGTGACCGCGGTGCCGAACCGCACGTCGACGTTGCCCAGGGTCGCCAGCCGTTCCAGGACCATCAAGACGATCTTGTGCTGTTCCAGCTGGACGACGAACGGGTAAGGCGTCACGTCGCTCAGCAGTTCGTGGTCGAGCCGGGCGATCAGTGAGCGGTCGGCGCGGTTCCAGAAGTCGAAGTGGCGGGCCACCAGCCCCTGGTCGACCACGTCGTCCATCAGTCCCAGTCCGCCGAGCATGGCCAGCGTCGAGGGATGCATGGTGGCCGCCCGCGGCTCCCGCACGACCGCCTCGCCGGCTTCCAGCAGCACCACGTCCAGGCCGCGTTCGGCCGCCGCCAGCGCGAGCACCGCGCCGACCGGCCCGGCGCCGGCGATCACCAGTGTTCGTCCCATCGGTGGGTCTCCTCCCCCTTGCTAACTCGATGTGCCGGGTCGCGATTGGGACCCGGTGACGCGGGACAGCTCCTGGTAGATCCACCGGCCCGAGGCGGCGAACCACGGGCGGGCGGCGAGCCGGTCGCGGCGCGGCCCGACCCGGGCCCTGGCCCGCTCGGGAGAGTCCAACACCTCCAGGGAGGCGAGTTCGTGCACCGCCAGGTGGGTCCACGGACCGCCCTCGGCGTCGAGGACCCGGTAGCGGCGCACCCGCAGCCAGTCGGCCGCCTCCAGCAGCAGCGGCTCGTGCTCCTGCTCGTACCAGGCGTCGAACTCGGCCGTCTCCTGCTCGGGCACCGTGAAGGCCACGACGGACAGGAATCCGCCGCGTACCGGCTCGCCGGTGTCCGACAGTTGCTCGCAGGTGTAGCGGGTGAAGCCGTGCACGCTCGCGAGCATCTGCCCGGTCAGCGCCGACGGTGCGGTCTTGACGGCCCGGTAGGCCTCGGTCTCCAGGGCCGCGAGGGAGTCCAGTTCGTAGACCGCCAGGTAGCGCGGCGAGCCCTCGACCGCGCGGAACCGCCGGGCGCCCAGGAAGCCGTCCAGCGCCATCCTGGCCGGGATGTGGTCGTGCTCGTACCACTGGTGGAACCGCTCGGTCTGCTCGGCGGGCGGTTCCATCTGGGAGAACAGGATGCCCGGGTTCATCGGACGCGGCATGTGACACTCCGGCTCGGTGGGGGTGTGTTGCGGCTGCGGGTGACCCGGAGTTCCCCGTCGGTGATCACGCAGGCGATCGCCGGCAGGTCGCCGAGGCGCAGGGCATGGTAGGCGTCGGCGGCGGCGGAGCCGATGGGCGCGTCCATGACCACCAGGTCGGCGGGCGCGCCGACGGCGATCCGGCCGGCCGCCAGCCGGTAGGTCTCCGCGACGCTCCCGGTGGCGGCGGTGACCGCCTGCTGGGGGGTGAGCGGGCCGAGGGAGACCAGTTCGGCCATGGTGCGCAGCATGCCGAGCGGGATGACGCCGGTCCCGGTCGGGGTGTCGGTGGCGATCAGGATCCGGTGCTCGTCGCCCAGGGCGAGGGCGCGCTCCGCGATGTCGATGGCGGACCTGAGGTTGCCGGCCTGCACCAGTTGCAGGGCGATCTGCCGGCCCTCGGTGACGATGAGCTCGTTCTCCCGGGGCGTGAGGCAGGTCGGGCCGCCGTTGATGTGACCGGCGATCTGCGGCCGCATCTCCAGCAGCAGTTCGGCGTCGATCTTCGCCTTGCTGCCGGGGATCGAGCCGCCGCCCGAGTGGCACATCACGGTGATACCCGCCGACTTGGCGGCCGCGACGACCGGGATGTAGTCGCGGGCGTCGGCGAAGCCGCCGAAGCCGGCCTTGGCCAGCCAGACGCCCGCCGCGCGCACTTCGCGGAAGTCCGCCTCGGTCAGTCCGGGTTCCAGGATCACCGAGCCGGCGTGGACGGCCATCCCGCCGGGCCGCAGGTGCTCGAAGCAGCGGGCCGCGGCGATCGCGAGCGCCTTGACGCCGACCGGGTCGGTCGGCCGGCCGGGGACGTGCACCTCGCTGGCGGAGATGACCCGGGTGGTGCCGCCGTGCACATAGCTCTCCAGGAACCCGACCGTCTGCTGACGGGGGGTGTAGTCGCCGAAGGTGGTGTGCACATGACTGTCGATCAGGCCGGGTACCAAGGTGGCGCCGGCCGCGTCGACGGCCTGGTCGTACTCGGCCGGGTCCACCTCGTCCGACGGGCCGATCCAGCTGATGACACCGTCCTGGCACACCACGGCGTCGCCGTCGATCGGCGTGCCGGCCGCCGATCCGTCGTGCGAGGTCCCGATGCCGGTGATCGCCAGTTTCATCGCACACCGTCCCCGACCGCGTCCTCGACCCGCAGACCGCCGACCCGGTGGTGGACGCGGCCACCGCTGGCGACGGCGACGGCGATGAGCAGTTCGTCGGGGCGCGGCCCGTCCGGGGCGCGGAAGGTGACGGCGTCGTAGTGCGAGCGCACGTACAGCGCGTCCTTGTGGGCCAGCGGGATGTCGATCGCGGTCCCGGCGGCGCCGGTCTTGGTGGCCGAGGAGATCCACGCGGCGCCCCCGCCGAGCGCCTCCCGCAGCGCGTCGCCGAACACCGTGGTGACGCAGGCGACCACGTGCTCCTGCTCCCCGGCCGTGCCGGCGATGCCGCCCTTGCCGTAGCTGTGGGCCGGCCGGCCGCCCAGCAGGGCCAGGGCGCGCCGGCCCAGTTCGGTGCCGAGTCGGGCGCTGGGGGCGGTCAGCGGCGAGAGGTCCTCGACCCAGGCGCCGGCGAACGGGTTGGCGATGACCACCCCGACGGCCGCCTTGACCAAGGGCTGATCGACGGCCGGACCGCCGGCGTGGTGGATCTCCTCGATCTGCGATATCCAGCCGCGCACCGAGTAGAACTGCTCCTCGTCGAGGGGATGTGCCGAACTCATGGGGACTCCCTGAAATGACCTGACATGGGATGCGGGTGGGGCTGCGGTGTCCGGACGCGGCGCGTTCAGCCGGCCGTCGTGCGGAGCCAGTCGGCCACCGTGTCGACGAGGGCCGGGCCTGAGCCTTCGAAGGCGTGGCCCTTGGAGGCTGCCGGGGACGGCAGGGACACCGAGGTGACCGAGGGTGCGAGCCCGTCCCGGGCCGCCGCCTCCAGCCAGCCGGGCTCGAAGTCGTGGATGACCGAGTCGTTCTCGTCGCGGACCATCAGCAGCGGGTACGGGACGCGGGCGATCCACTCCACGCTGCGGGCTCCCGCCAGGCCGACCCGGCGATAGGTGAGGAAGTGTTCCGCGGTCACCGGCATGGTCCGCCCGCCGAGCCACGGCATTCCGGCGGCGAGCACCCGGCCGAAGTCGGCCGACCTGGCGGCCTCGACGGCCTCGCTCGTCAACTCCCCGTATCTGGCCTCGTCGTCGATCAGCAGGTGCCGTGACTTCCACGGCAGGTCGGCGAACATGCCGGTGAGCACCACGCCGACGGTGGTGTCGTGCCAGTGGGTGGCGGCGAAGAAGGCGACCTGGCTGGTGCCCAGGCTGTGGCCGTGCAGCACGACGCGGTCGTGGCCGAGGTCGCGGGCCATCCAGTAGGCGGCCTCGATGTCGCGCACCGTGGCGTAGAAGTTGTCGGTGTTCACCGCGTCGCCGCTCTGGCGGGTGTTGATCGCCAGTACCGGGACGCCGCGGGCGCCGAGGCCCTCGAAGAGGGTGCGCCCCGGCCGGCCGAGGATGCTGCTCCCGCTGCCGTGCACGCTGAGCACCAGCGGGGCGCCCTCGTCCGGCTCGTCCGGCGCGAGGTGGGCGGCAAGCCCGACGCGGCCGTCCAGCGAGGTGAGCTCGTGGTAGGTGAGCGAGTCCCGCTCCGGCACCCGCAGTTCGCGGTACTCCGGTGGTACGGCGGTGGCGGGCCGGTAGCTGACGGCGGCCGCCACCCGGCCTCGCGGATCCGGTGCGGGCATGCTGGTCTCCTGGGCTGATGACATCGCCGGCCGCTACTTGCCCGCGGCCGGCACGAGGCGGGAGTAGTCGACGGTGCCCGCGAAGTCGCCGTACTCGCGCATGGCGTCTCCCCAGATCTTCAGGTCGCCGACCGAGACGTCCGTGGTGTACGGGCCGAGCGGGGCGAGCCGGGCCTGTGCCGGGGGGACCTTGGTGTAGGCGGCCGACGCCCGGTACGCCGCGGCCTGGTTCGCCTCGATCCACCGGTCGGCGTCCCCCAGGGCGGCCCGGAAGCCGCTGACGGTCTTCGGATGCGCCTTGGCCCATCCGGCGTCCGCCGTCCAGTAGGTGCCGCCGAGGAAGTGGCCGCTGAGCGCCCGTTCCGGGTCGCCCAGTGACGGGAACCCGGCCTGCTTGGCCAGGGTGATGAACGGATGGATCAGCTCGACGGCGTCCACCTGTCCGGCCTTCAGCTCGTCGAGCATGTTGGGGGTCGCCACCTGGACGAACTGCTCGCGGCCCGGGTCGACTCCGTTGCCGGCCAGCCAGGCCTTGGTCGCGATGTTGATGTTGCCGGTCAGGGTGGGCGAGCCGATCCGCTTGCCCGCCAGCTGCTTGGCGTCGGTGATGCCCTTGCGGGCGAAGACCTGCACGGCGGAGTTGCTCGGCGAGTCGCCGTCGTTGCCCGATATCGCGACGACCCCCACCCCTGCGGAGGCCGCCCGGATCATGATCGGGCCGACGCTGAACCCGATGTCGTACTGCTTGCCGAGCAGCGAGGGCACCTGGGAGATGTCGTTCGTCGTCGTGGTGGCGACCTTCAGGCCGTGCTTCTTGAAGAACCCCTGCTGGTCGGCGACCACGATGTCGAGCGCGTCGTTGGTGTTGTTCATGATGACGCGCACCGTGCCGTCACCGGACGAGGTCGTGCTCGTGCCACCGGCGCCGCAGGCGGCCAGGACGAGTGTGCTGCCGGTCAGCAGGACGCCGAACCGGGCCGGGCGAGTCCAACTCATGCCGCCTCCAACAACGGGTGAACAGGGGATCCTGACTTACTGTCTTGGGTAACTTAGCCAGGTTGCTAACTTAGGTCAAGCATCTTTGATTGCCCAGCTCAGCAGGGTTAAATCGAGAAGGCATCGCGTTTCGCCGTCGTAAAAACCCTCACTCAGGTCATTGACTGACTGAAGTGAATGGGGTCAGGCTGACCGCCAACGCGCCGCCAGGACCGCACCTGCGGAACCGGTCAGGCGGCCGCCGTTCGACCCCCGCCGGACCTGACACGGAAGGCATGAAGGCGTGTGACTGCGGACCCGACAAGTCTTGAGCACCCAGGAGGACCCGGCGGCGGCGCCGAGGCGTTCTCCTGCTCCGACCTCTTCGTCGAGTACGCCGGCCGCGGCAAGCGGCTGCGCGTACTGGAGGACGTGACGTTCTCCTGTGAACAGGGCGAGTTCCTCGGCGTGCTGGGCCCCTCGGGCACCGGCAAGACCACCTTGCTGCGGATCCTCGCCGGCCTGCTGGAGCCCGGCGAGGGCTCCTCGGTGCGCTTCGAGGGCCGCGAGGTCACCGGGCCGGGTGACGGGGTGGCCATCGTCTTCCAGAACTACACCGCGTCCCTGCTCCAGTGGCGCACGGTCGAGCGCAACGTGGCCCTCGGTCTTGAGGGCCGCACGACCAGGGCCGAGCGGGCGGAGCGGGTGAACGAGGCGCTGGAACTCGTCGGGCTGACGGACCGCAGGGACGACTACCCGTGGCAGTTGTCGGGCGGGATGCAGCAGCGGGTCCAGATCGCCAGGGCGCTGGCCATGCGGCCCAAGGTGCTGCTGATGGACGAGCCGTTCGGCGCGCTGGACGCCATGACCAAGGCGCAGTTGCAGGACGAGTTGGCCGCCGTGCACCGGGCCACCGGGGCGACCGTGGTCTTCGTGACCCACGACATCGACGAGGCGGTCTACCTCAGCGACCGGGTGCTGGTGCTGTCCGGCACGCCCGCCCGGATCAGCCGCGAACTGGACATCACGCTGGCCCGTCCCCGGGACCAGGTGACCACCAAGGAGGACCCGGTCTACCTGCGCGCCCGGCACTCCGTCCACGAGGCGCTGCGGGCCGGAGCCGGGAAATGAGCACGACGACGCGCCGGCCCGCACTGCCCGCCGGCCGTGGATCCGACGGCCGCCGGCCGGCCGGGCCGTGGACTTCCGCGGGCCGCCGCGCCCTTCGCCGGGCCTTCGGCCTGGTCGTACCGGTGGTGCTGGTGGCCGGCTGGCAGGCGGCGAAGTCGCTGGGCGCGCTGCCGTACCAGAACCTGCCGGCCCCCTCGGCCGTGTGGTCCGCGGCCGTCTCGCTGACCGCCTCCGGCGAACTGGGCGGCAACGCGGTGCACACCCTGCTGGCCTGCCTGGGCGGCTGGGCGCTGGGATCGGCGGCCGGGCTGGTGATCGGGCTCGGACTCGGCCTGTCGCGGCGGGCCTTCACCTACGGCATGGCCTCGGTGGAGGTGCTGCGCGCCGTGCCGGCGATCGCCTTCGTCCCGCTCGCGGTCATCGTGTTCGCGCAGACGCTGCGGATGGAGATCGTCATCGCCGCCTGGGTCGCGGTCTGGCCGGTGGCCGTCAGCGCGATCGACGGCGTGCGCTCCGTGAGCCCGGCACACGCCGAACTCGCCCGCAGCCTGCGGCTGACTCCCGTGCGGCGAACGGTGAAGTTCGCCCTGCCGACCGCGATGCCCAAGCTGGTGGTGGCGCTGCGGCTGAGCCTGTCGGCGGCCCTCGTGCTGGCCATCGTCGCCGAGATCGTCGGCGACCCCGACGGCATCGGATACGCGCTGGTGCAACAGCAGCAGGCCCTACGCCCGGACGCGATGTTCGCCTACATCGCGTTGACCGGTCTGCTCGGGCTCGCTCTCAACCACGTGCTGACCCGGGTGCTGCGCCTGGTGGCCCCCGGCACCCGCCCGCACTCCGCTGGAGGACGAGATGACGCCTGAACCGCGCGGGAAGGGGACGTCGGGCGTGCCGCCGCTGCGCGGGCTGCTGCCGCTGGCGCTCCTGCTGGCCGTCTGGGAGGCGGTGCAGCACGACGGGCACAGCGTCTTCTTCCCGGCCCCCTCACAGTGGGCGACCTCGACCTGGCAGTTGTGGCGCGGCCACCTGCTGGGGCACGCCCTGCTGGCGACGCTGGAGACCTTCGTCGCCTCGCTGCTGGCCGCCGTCGTGCTCGGCACCCTGCTCGGTGTGCTGATCGGCCGGGTCAGGGCCGCCGACCGGCTGCTGGGTCCGCTGCTGGAATACCTGCGGTTCCTGCCTGGGGTCGCCCTGGTGCCCCTCGCGGTGCTGCTGGTCGGCTACACCGAGTCCATGAAGCTGTACACCGTGGTCTTCGGCGCGGTCTGGCCGGTGCTGCTCCAGGTGCGGCTCGCCGCCCGCGAGATCGACCCGGTCCAGCTCGACATGGCCCGCTCGCTGCGGATGGGCCGGTGGCCGACCGCCCGCAAGATCCTGCTGCCCTGCGTCGTGCCCGGGATCATGCTGGGCACCCGGATCACCGCTCCGCTCACCCTGGTGCTCGTGCTGGTGGTCGAGATCAGCACCCAGGTCTCCGGGCTCGGGCAGGTGCTGGAGACCTCGCAGCAGAACTTCCAGTCCGCGCAGGTCTACGGGCTGGTCGTGGTCATCGGTGTCCTGGCCCTGGCCATCAACGTCGTGATGACGCTCGTCGAGAGCCGTCTGCTGCGGTACCGGCCGAAGGCGTGACCGCCGGGCCGGGGCGCGCCCCGGCCCGGCTCACCCGTGGGTGTGCGGCGCCTGGCTGCCGAGCAGCAGCCCGATCCTCGGGTCGGAGTCCAGGCCCAGGTAGAAGGAGAAGGTCGCCAGCGCGCCGAACTTGCCCTCCTCGGTGAGCTGTCGGTGGAAGAGGGCGACCCTCTCGTGCACGTCGGCGTCGATGGCCCGCAGCAGGTCGACGCCGGCCGGACTGGCCTTGACCGCGATGATCCGGCGGTCGGTGGCGACCCGGTCCCGTTCGACCAGGCCCTTCTCCTCCAGGTCGTGGATGAGCCGTGAGGCCAACGCCGGTGCGATGTCCAGGCGTTCGGCCACCTTGTTGACCGGCAGCGGGTGGTCCGCGCCGTGGATCTGCAGCAGCGCCTGATGCTGGAGGGGCTTGAGGCCCGCGGAGACGGCCTGTTCGTCGAGCAGGCGCAGGATGCGGCGCAGCACGTATCTGCCGTGCGCTATCGCTTTGACATGGCTGCTGAAGTCGACATGACTCGCCGCGCTCGCGCCCTTCCCCCACAGGGAGAGAAGCTCGGCAGTCGCCTTGTCCACAGCAGGTCACCCTTCGTACGCCGTCACCGCCGCCCACCGGCGGAATCCTGTCGCCATCGACCCGTCAACCCTATCCCAAAGGCAGACACAAGTCATTGACTTGAGAATCCTATTCGGGTGGGTCCGCCGCTCCGCGCCGCCGCCGGAAGACCCGTTTCGACCAGCGCGAACAGCCGCGTGCGGGCCGATCGCGACACGAAAGCGTGAACGACCGGCCGAAGAGGCAGGCCAATGCGATCTGGTGGGTGACGACGCGCGACGTTCCTCGTTGCTCCCGGTGGCCGGGGTTGTCGGACGCCCCGCGTACGGCGTGGGTCCGCCCCCGGCTCCGCTTTGCGCACCACCGCGTCGTTCGAGGAGAAGAGCCAGTGCCCGATGAACCGATGCCGGCCCGTCTGCCGTCCCTGACGAGCCTGCGCTTCCTTCTCGCCCTCGGTGTGGTGCTGTGCCACATGGCCTCCATGTCGGCGATCTTCCACGGCTCCACGCAGCGGGCCCTCATCGTCACGGAGCCGATCGCCACCAGCGCGGTGAGCGGCTTCTTCGTCCTGTCCGGGTTCGTGCTGACCTGGGCCCACACACCGGGAGACCCGGCCCGCGCCTTCTGGCGGCGCCGGTTCTGGAAGATCGTCCCCAACCACGTGCTCGGCTGGACGATGGCCCTGGCGTTCTTCGCCGTCGCCGCAGCCGCGCCCCCGTTGACCATGCCGGTCGAGCACAGCGCGGGCGCCGAGGTCGCCGACCTGTTCCTGGTGCAGAACTGGGTGCCGCACGCCAGCTGGTTCTTCAGCCTCAACACCCCGTCCTGGTCGCTGTCGTGCGAGGCGTTCTTCTACGCGCTCTTCCCCGCGCTGCTGGCGCTCGCCCTCCGCATCCCCGCGCGGCTGCTGGGCCGGGTGTGGACCTCGCTCGCGCTCACCGTCATCGCGCTGCCGCTGATCTCCACCACCATCAGCGGGCACATGCTCTACGACTGGCTGCCCATCAACGAGCGCAGCATGTGGTTCATCTACATCCTCCCGCCCGTCAGGCTGCCGGAGTTCCTGCTCGGCATCGTGACCGCGCGGCTGCTGCGGACCGGCGGCTGGCCGCGGCTGTCCTGGCGGGTCAGGTACGCCCCGCTGGTGCTCGCCTTCGCCCTGCTGCCGGTGCTGCCCTCACAGTTCGCGCTGGGCTCCGCGATGGCCGTCCCGCTCGCCCCGGTCATCGCAGGACTCGCCCGGTCCGATGCCGAGGGACGAACCAGGCGAATGGCCCGGCCCGCCCTCGTATCGCTGGGGGAGGCCTCGTACGCGCTCTACATCACCCACTGGACGGTACTTCTGACGGTGCGACAGCTGCTCGGGGTGCATCGGACCTTCAGCCTGTGGGCCGGTCTGCCGATCGTCCTCGCGCTGATCGCCGGCGCCACCGCGCTGGCCCGCCTGGTGTACCGCCACTACGAGACCCCGCTGATGCGGCGCTTCGCCCGGCGGCGCGTCCCCTCGGCCGGGTACGCCACCGGGCAGCCGCGCGTCGGCGGCCCGGAGGACGCCGCGCCGGAGTCGGTCTGACTACCCGGGGGTGGGCACGACGTCCAGGCGGGCCGGGCCGTTGACGATGAGCGAGGCGACCCGGGGCGGCCGGCCGGTGCCGGCCAGGGCGAGCCGCGGCAGGCGTTCGAACAGCGCGCTCAGTGCGACGGTCGCCTCCAGCCGTGCCAGGTGGGCGCCCAGGCAGAAGTGCGGACCGTGACCGAAGGCCAGGTGCTCCTTGCCGGCCCGGGTGGGGTCGAAGACCTCGGGACGGTCCGGGTGCAGGCCGGGATCGCGTCCCGCGGCGGAGAAGGCGAGGACGATCGGATCGCCCTTGCGGATGACGACCCCCTCCCCCAGGTCGATGTCCTCGATCGCGTAGCGCATCGGGACGTACACGACCGGGCCCTCGTGGCGCAGCGTCTCCTCGACCACGTCCTCCCAGCTCAGGGTCCCTTCCCGGATCAGCTCCAGGTGCCCCGGGTGGCCGAGCAGCGCCTGGACCCCGCTGGTGATGAGGTTGACCGAGGTCTCGTACCCCGCGCCCAGCATCAGGAAGAAGCTGTCGAGGAGTTCGTGCTCGGAGGGCGGCTCCTCGTCGGTGTCGGCCGCGTTCAGCAGGTCGCTGGTCAGGTCCTGGCCGGGGTGTTCCCTCTTGTACTCGACCAACTCGGCCAGCCGCGCGTGGAGTTCGGCCAGGTGGGAGCGTCCGGTGTCGAGGTCGACCGTGGTGTCGAGCGCGCCGTCGATGGCGGCGCCGAGCCCGTCGCGCAGCGCCTGCGGGACGCCGAACAGGTCGCAGATGACCGTCATCGTCAGCGGCAGGGACAACGCCCTGCGCAGGTCGACGCTCTCGCCTGGCGGCAGGTCCGCGAAGGCGGCGATCAGCCGGTCCGCGGTCGCCCGCACCTGCGGACGCATCCTCTCCACCCGCCGCGGCGCGAACGACGGGGCCACGCGGCGGCGTAATCGGCGGTGCTCGTCGCCGTAGGCGTTCAGGAAGTTCTGTTGCAGCGTGACGGGTGCCAGGGCCCAGCCTTCGGGGACGTCCGCCAGTCCTGGCCAGTGCTGCCGGAAGTCCCGGGAGACCCGCGGGTCGCCGGTCAGTGCCTGGATGACGCTGTGCCGGGTGACCGACCAGGCCCGGATCCCGCCCGGCAGTTCCACGGACACGGCGGGCCCCAGGACCCGCAGGGCGTCCGCCTCGGCGTGCGGGGCGCGGCCCGAGGGATCCAGCGCGGGACACCCGGAACCGGAGTACGACAGCATGGGAATGCTCCCTTCGACGGGACGTTCGCGAGACGGCCGCCGGTGCCTTCGAGGGCACACCTGACAGCACGTCGATGACGGCATCGGCTTTTCCGCCGGGACGGATGATCGGGCGTTCACGGCGCCGGGCGTCCCGGTCCTGTTCGCTCCCCCGGCGTCCCTTCTACGCCCTTTTCCGGCACTACGGCAACGGCCCGAATCCGCCACGCGGAGACAAGGCGGCCGATTACGGCCGACCGCCGTGACAACGGTGTACGGATGCCCGGCCGAACCTCATCATGGAGCGGCTGGTTACCGACCCGCCGATCCGATGGCCCGTGACGACTCCCCCGCGCCGCCCCGAGTGCCACCACGCGGCGTCGACGTACCCAGGACGAGGAGTTCCCTCATGCGACACGCCAGACGTGAACCATCCGACCGCACTCCCCCTGACCGCGGGAGGCACGGGAGACCCGGGATCAAGGCGGTGGCGGCAGCCGCCGTGGCGCTGCTGGCCGCGGGCCTGCTGACGGCCACCGCGGGACCGGCGCAGGCGGCGGCCGGCACGCTGGCAGGCGCCTGCGACAACATCGGCGTCAGCGCGGACTCCGCGCCGGCGACGGCCGACTTCGACGGTACGGGGGACAGCCTGTCCGCCACCGACCTGACCGATGCCGGATGGACCCCCGGCGCACCGGTCACGGTGAACGGCACCCGCTACGAACTGCCCGACGTGCCCCCGGGCCGTCCGGACAACGTCGTGGCCGATGGCCAGACCGTCGCGGTGACCGGCACCGGCGACGCCCTCGGCTTCCTGGCCGCCGCCACCCACGGCGCCGTCACCGGCCGGGGCACCGTCGACTACGCGGACGGGAGCCGGTTTCCCTACACGCTGACCGTCCGCGACTGGGCCCCGGCGGACCCCGAGTCCGCCGCGGTCTCGCTCCCGCACACCAACACCCCCTCAGGCCCGCTGACTTCCGCGGTCAGCCTCTACGCCGTCACCGTGCCGGTCTCGCACCGCGGACGGGTCCGGTCCGTCACCCTGCCCCGCGCGGGAGCGGGCACGGCACGCCTGCACGTCTTCGCCATCGCGTTACGCGACACCGCGGACGCCGCGTACGGGCGGCACTGGACGGGGAGTTGGGCGGCCTCCCCGGGCTCCGCCCCCGCCGTCCCGCAGTCGCCCGACTGGCGGGACCAGACCCTGCGGATGGTCGTCCACCCGCACACCAGCGGCGGCATCGCCCGTATCCGCCTGGCGAACACCTTCGCCCCGGCACCCGTCGTGCTGGGCCATGTCACCGTCGCCGCGCAGTCCACCGGGGCGGACGCCGGCGCGGCACCGGTCTCCCTCACCTTCGGCGGAAGCACCAGCGCCACGATCCCCGCGGGCGGCGAGGCGTACAGCGATCCGGTCCGCGTACCGGTCACCGCCGGGCGCAACCTCCTGATCAGCGTCTACCTGCCGGACCCGGTCAGCCGGGCGCCGATTCACTCCTACGCGCTCACCACGTCGTACACCACCGCACGGCTGGGCGGTGACCACACCACCGACCTGGCGGGGACGTCCTTCACCGGGAAGTTCTCCTTCTGGACCTACCTGATGGGGGTGGACGTCGTCACCCGCCACGACCTGGGCACCGTGGTCGCGCTGGGCGACTCCCAGACCGACGGCGGCCACTCCACCGCCGACACCGACCGCCGCTGGCCCGACGACTACGCGGACATCCTCAATGCCAGGGGCCCCGCGCCCGGCGTCCTCAACGCCGGCATCTCCGGCAACCGGCTGCTGCTCGACGAGACGAACTCCTACGGCCCCAGCGCGCTCCACCGGCTGGACCGCGACGTCTTCTCAGAGCCGAACGTGCGGGCCGTCGTCCTGTACGAGGGGGTCAACGACATCTCGCTGGACGACGCGAGCGCCACCGCCATGGAGGACGGCATCCGCAGCGTCGTGACCCAGGCGCACGCCCGCGGCATCCCGGTCGTCGTCACCACCATCCCGGCGTTCCGCGGCAACGCGGCCTGGACCGAGGCGCGCGAGGCCGTCCGGCAGGAGGTCAACTCCTGGATCAGGACGACCAGGGACCTGCGCGCCTACACCGACTTCGACCTGGTCACCAGGGACCCCGCCATGCCGGACACGCTGCTGGACGGCCTCTACGACCACGCCGACCACCTCCACTTCAACGACGCGGGCTCCCAGGTGCTCGCCGAGACGCTCGCGAACGACATCACGGTCCGGCGGTGACCGGCGGTGGCGCGTCCGCCGGCCGGCGGGCGCGTCACCCGTCGAGCAGCGCCTTCGTCCACTCCTGCCGGCGGGCCTCGATGTGGTCGGCGTCATTGCGCCAGGTGTCCCCGTGGCCCTCGGCCCACAGGGTCGTCCAGGGCTGCTGCCCGCGGGCCGAGGCCGCCTTGAGGAAATCGTGCATGGCGCGGGTGCGCCGGCCCAGCATCGGGACCAGGCTGCGGCGGTCGGCCTCGTCCAGACCGTAGGCGTCGACCAGGCAGCGCATCCGGGCCCCGGCGTCGGCGCGCCGCAGGGCCGGGTCGGCGGACAGCGGGACGAAGCCGTGCAGCGCGTAGGCGATGTCCCACAGCCGTGAGCCGGGGGCGGCCACGTCCCAGTCGATGATCGTCCAGCGGTCCCGGTCGTCGGTGACCAGGTTCCAGGGCGCGAGGTCGTGATGGGCGATGATGTCGCCGCCGCCCTCGGCCGGGATGAGGACCTGCCAGCACGCGTCGGGCGGCGGGGTGAAGCCGGCGACCGCGTCGTGGAGGTCCCGGATCAGCCGGCCGACCCGGGCGAGTTGCCTGGCGGGCTCCATCAGGTCGAAGCGGTCAGGCCACACGGTGCTCCCCGGCGCGAAGGTGAGCACCTCGCGGCCCTGCTCGTCCAGGCCGAGCGGTCGTGGGGCGGCGGTGAACCCCACGTCGTGCAGATGGCCGAGCAGGGCGTGGACCGCGGGGGTCCACGGCCCGGCCGGACGGCGCACCGTGTCGCCCACCCGCACGACGCCCGCCGTGGCGTTCCCGCCGGTGAGCGGCTGCTCCTGTGCCATCCCCGCGCCTCCCTCGTCCCGGCGCCCCCGTCTCGGCGAGACCGCGGGCGCGAAAACTTGACACCCGAGTATCCGCAGGTGAGGGGGGCGGGGCAAAACGATTCGAGGTCCCGTTCGCCTCGCGGACATCTCCGGTTCTTCGCGGTCCTTTGGAGTGGGGGCACGGCTCTTCCAGGCCGGACGGGGAAACGACGGATGAAGCAGGGTGAGAGCATCGCTATCGAGGACCGGGCAGCACCGGCCGCCGCGACCGACGGCCCCGGGAGCGCCCCGGCGCCGCTCCCGCCGACGCGGCCGATCGCCCTGCGCGGATCCGGCCGGTCCGAGGGCGGCCGGCTCTACGTGATCGACGGGCTGCGGCTGCTCGCGGCCTTGATGGTGGCGGTCCACCACTACACCGGGACCTGGCGCGTCAACCAGCCGCACAACGCGATATGGGGGCAGCCGGTCACCGAGATCTTTCCGCGGCTCTTCCCGTTCGCCTCCTACGGCTGGCTCGGGGTGGAGTTCTTCTTCGTCATCAGCGGCTTCGTGATCTGCATGTCCTGCTGGGGCAGACGTCCGCGGGACTTCTTCGTCTCCCGGGTGATCCGCCTGTATCCGGCGTACTGGTTCGCGGTGCTGGCCACCACGGCGGTGCTCACTCTCGCGCCGGCGGTCTTCCGGCCGCTCCCGCGGAGCCAGACCATCCTCAACCTGTCCATGCTCCAGGAGGGGGCGCGCACTCCGCTGGTGGACGGCGCGTACTGGACGCTCTGGTCGGAGTTGCGGTTCTACCTGATCTTCCTGCTGGTGGTGGCGACCGGGCTGACCTATCGCAAGGTGGTGGTGTTCGCCTGCGTCTGGGGCGCGTTCGCCGCTGTCGCACCGTCCTCGGGCATCCCGCTGCTGGTGACGGTCGCCGACCCCGACTCCGCGTGGTTCTTCATCGCCGGGCTGGCCCTGTACCTCATCCACCGCTTCGGGCCGGACGCGCTGTTGTGGGGCATCCTCGGCCTGGCGTGGGTGATGTCGCAGAACGAACTGCTCGGGCGCATCCGAACCGAGCACGTCTCGACCTGGACGGGCGCGCTGCTGCTGTACACCGCCTTCCTGTTCGTCATGGTGGCCGTCGCGCTCGGCTGGACGGACGGGGTCCGCTGGAGGCGGCTCGCCACCGCGGGCTCGGTCACCTATCCGTTCTACCTGCTGCACGACGTCGTCGGTCTCACCGTCATCCACTACCTGCACACCCGGCTGGACGCCCGGGTCCTGGTCGCCCTGCTGATCGGCGCGGGGCTGCTGGTGAGCTGGCTGGTCCACCGCCTCGTGGAACGGCCCGCCGCACGCGCCCTCAAGAAGGGCCTGCGCGCGGCCTTCTCCCGGCTGAACTCCGCCTGAGCTGCCGGACCGTCAGCACGCCAAGGTGTCGCAGAGCGCCCTTCAGGGGCGAAAAGCCCGCGTAACGTCCGGCTCCGTCCCGGCCATTGACAGCCGGTCGGGTGACTGTGATCGTTCTCTGACAACGGTTTCAGTCCCGGTCTGGGAGGCGTCCCGTGAGCACGATCCATGACGTGGCGGCGCGGGCCGGTGTCTCGACCGCCACCGTCTCGCGGTACGTGCGCGGGCAGCGGGTCCGATCGGCCGAGGCCATCCGGGCGGCGATAGCCGAGCTGAACTATCGGCCGAGCGTGGCGGCGCAGTCGCTGAAGTCCGGGCGCACCCGGACCATCGGCGTGGTCGTGCCCGACATCAACAACCCCTATTTCGCGGCCGTCGTGAAGGGGATGGAGAGCGCGACCCGCGACCGCGGCTACCGCATCCTGCTCGCCAACAGCGACGAGAGCAGTGAGCGTGAGGAGGACCTGCTCGCCGACCTGGCACACCGGGTGGACGGGCTGATCCTCGCCCCGGCCACCGAGCAGGACCACACACCGCTGCGGATGCGGGAGGCGGGGGTGCCGGTCGTCTTCGTGGACCGGGACCTGACGGGTGACGAGCAGTTCGACTCGGTGCTGGTCGACAACCACCAAGGTGGTCGCAGCGCCGCCGAGCACCTGCTGTCGCTCGGCCACACCCGGATCGCCGCCGTCAACGGCGGGCAGGACACCACGCCCGGCAGGGGGCGCCGCGAGGGGTTCGTCAAGGCGCTGGCGGCCGCCGGCGTCGAGATACCCGCGCACTACGACCTGATCGGCGACTTCCGGGAGGCCAGCGGCTACCAGCTCACGCTGGGCCTGCTGTCGCTGGCAGAACCGCCGACCGCGCTGTTCACCGCGAACAACCTGATGACCCTGGGCGCGCTCAAGGCCCTGCACGACATGCGGGTGGACATCCCGCGCCAGCTCAGCCTGATCGGTTTCGACGACCTGGACACCGGTCCGCTGCTGCGTCCGCCACTGACCGTGGTGGACCGGCCGATGGTGGAGCAGGGGGTCCTGGCCATGCGTCTGCTGCTGCAACGGCTGGAGGGCACCGGGCAGGACCTGACGCCGCGTCGGGTGGTGCTGGGCACCAGAGTGGTCGAGCGCGCCTCCACCGGCGCTCCGCCGCACTGACCCACCGCCTGGCTCCTCCCGTTCCCCACCGCGGGGCTCCCGACCGGGCGCCTCCGGTCCGGCACACCCGAAACCACCCCATCGCACGCATCGTTCGACGCAGGAGGCTCCTCGATGTCCCGGGACGGCGTACTCGTGGTCGGCAGCATCACCGCCGACGTCACCGCGTTCAGCGCACGACTGCCACAGCGTGGCGAGACGGTGCTGGGCGAGGACTTCACCCTCTTCCTCGGCGGCAAGGGCGCCAACCAGGCCGTCGCCGCGGCCAGGGCGGGGGCCCCGACCTGGATGGCGGGTTGCGTGGGCGACGACCTGTTCCGCTCCCTGGTCCTGGACGGCCTGGCCGGACACGGTGTGCGCACCTCCCAGGTCCGCACGGTCGCCGGCCGCACCGGCGTCGCCCACATCCGGGTGGACGCCAGCGGCGAGAACGACATCGTCATCACACCGCTGGCCAACTTCGACCTGACGCCTGCCATGGTCGACGAATCCGTCGCGGCGACCGGGGACTCGGTGGGCGTGATGCTGCTGCAACTGGAGATACGAGCCGAGGTGACCTGCCACGCGGCGGCCGCCGGGGCGGCGGCCGGCCTCACCGTCATCCTCGATCCGGCCCCGGCGCAGCGTCCACCGGAGGAGATCTGGCGGCACGTGGACATCGTGACCCCCAACGAGAGCGAGGCCGCCGCGCTGACCGGGATCGCGGTGGACGGCGTCGAGTCGGCGCGGCGGGCGGCCGGCTGGTTCCTGGAGCGCGGGGTGCGGCACGCGCTGATCACCCTCGGCGGCGCCGGGGCGGTGTCGGTCACCCGGGACGACTGGCGCCACTTCCCCGCTTTCCCGGTCACCCCGGTCGACACCACCGCGGCGGGGGACGCCTTCACCGGTGCCCTGGGCGCGGCGCTGGCGGCCGGGCGGGACGCGGAACTCGCCGTCCGGCACGGCATGGCGGCCGGCGCGCTGGCCACCACCCGCCCGGGCGCCAGCCCGTCACTGCCCGACGCCGCCGAGGTCGCGGCGCTGGTCGCCACCGCACACGTCAGCCATGAGTCCGACGACGAGCAGGGAAGGGTCCGATGAGACGCAACCAGGGAACGCTCAACGGCCAGTTGTCGCGCGTCATCTCCGAGACCGGCCACACCGACCGGCTGGTCGTCACCGACGCCGGGCTGCCGATCCCGCCCGGGGTGGAGCGCGTCGACCTGGCCGTGCGGGAGAACCTGCCGCGCTTCCTCGATCTGCTGGAGGTGGTCCTCGCCGAGGTCGCGGTCGAGGAGGCCCTGCTGTCCGAGGAGATCAAGCAGGCCAGCCCGGCGATGCTCGCCGAGGTCGAGCGGCGGCTCGGCGCGCTGGGGGTCACCCCGCGCTTCGTGGCGCACGAGGAGTTCAAGCAGGCCACCCGCACCGCGCGAGCGGCCGTACGCAGCGGGGAGTTCACCCCGTACGCGAACGTGCTGCTCACCGCCGGTGTGGTGTATTGAGGAGGCGGCCGCATGCATCTGCGATTGGCCGGCATACGCAAGTCGTTCGGCGAGAACGACATCCTCAAGGGGGTCACCTTCGAGGTGGCGCCCGGTGAGATCGTCGCGCTCGCCGGGGAGAACGGCGCGGGCAAGTCCACCCTCACCCGGGTGGTCTCCGGCGCGCACCAGCCCGACGCGGGGCAGGTGCTGCTGGACGGTGAACCGGTCTCCTTCAAGGAGCCGCAGGACGCGATGGCCCGCGGCATCGAGGTGATCTACCAGGAGTTCCGGCAGAACCTCTTCCCGCATCTGAGCGTCGCGGAGAACATCCATGTGCTGGACCGCGAACGGCGGTTCGGGCGCCTGCTGGTCTCCAAGGAACGGATGGCCAGGGAAGCCGAGGCGGTGCTGACCGGCCTGGGCATGGACATCGACGTGCGCCGCCCGGTCGGCTCGCTGTCGGTCGCCGAGCAGCAGATGGTCGAGATCGCCAAGGCCACCTCGCGCTCCCTGCGGCTGCTCATCCTGGACGAGCCGACCGCGGCGTTGGACGAGCGGGAGTCGGAGCAGCTCTTCCGGCAGATCCACCGGCTGCGCGCCGACGGGGTCTCGATCGTCTACATCAGCCACCGCCTCGACGAGATCTTCGCGCTCGCCGACCGCGTCGTGGTGCTGCGCGACGGCCGGGTGGCGCTGGACCGGCCGGTCCGGGAGACCGCGTCCGCCGAGGTCATCAAGGCGATGGTGGGCGAGACGGTGGACGACTTCTACCCCAAGCAGCACAACGCCACCGCCGAGGTGGTGCTGCGGATCGAGGGCGCCTGCGGATCCTCCTTCCGGGACGTCGGGCTCCAGGTGCGGGCCGGGGAGGTGCTGGGCATCGGCGGGGTGGTGGGCTGCGGACGCGGCGCACTGCTGCGTGCCGTCTTCGGTCTCGAACCGCTGACCGCCGGGAGTGTCGGCATCGACGGCAAGACGGTGCGCGTGCGCGGGGTGCCGGCGGCGATCGCCCAGGGCATCGCCTATGTGACGCCCGACCGGCAGGCGGAGGGACTGTGCGTCGACCTGTCGGTGGGCACCAACGTCTCCCTGGCGACCCTGCGCCGGTACGCCGGGCCGGGCGGCCTGGTGCGGCGTGGTGTCGAACGGGCCGACTGCGAGCGGGTGATGGCGGACGTGCGGGTGCGGGCCGAGTCCGCCGCGACCTCGGTCTCCACGCTGTCGGGCGGCAACCAGCAAAAGGCGCTGTTCGCCAAGTGGGTGCTGGCCGGGCCGCGGGTCCTGCTGCTGGACGAGCCGACCCGCGGGGTCGACGTCGGCGCCAAGGCGGAGATCTACCGCATCATCAACCGGCTGACCGCGGACGGCGTCGCCGTCGTCCTGGTCAGCTCCGACCTTCCCGAACTGGTCAACATGTCCGATCGCGCCGTCGTGATGCGGGAGGGGCGGATCGTCGCGGAACTGGACGGCGAACGCCTCACCGAGCACGCCGTTCTGGAGCACGCCCTGGTAGGTGCCGCATGAGTGTCCGTATCCCCCCCGCCGTGCGCACGGTCGCCACCGAACTGCGCGCCGTATGGATGTTGTTGCTGGTCGGGGTGATCCTCACGATCGCCTCGCCGGTCTTCTTGACCAGCACCAATCTGCTGAACGTGGGGCTGGCCACCTCGGTGGTGGCACTGCTGGCGATCGGCCAGACCTATGTGATCGTGCTGGCCGAGATCGACCTGTCGGTCGGCGCCTCGCTCGGCTTCTCCTCCGTCGTGACCGCCATGGTGCTGCGGCACCACGGGCTGCCGGCGGGGCTGGCGGCCGGGTTGCTGTCCGGGCTGGTCGTCGGGCTGGTCAACGGGGTGCTGGTCACCAAGACCCGGATGCCGTCCTTCATCGCCACCCTGGCGACGATGTCGATCCTGTCCGGGCTGACGCTCCAGATCAGCTCCGGCGACCCGGTGGCGGTCACCGACTACACCTTCCAGGGCATCGGCCAGGACTACCTGGCGGGCGTCCCGGTCCCGGTGTGGCTGATGCTGGTCGCCTATCTGGTCTTCGGCGTGGTGCTGGCCCGCACCGGGTACGGCCGCTTCGTCTACGCCACCGGTGACAACCTGGAGGCGGCCCGGCTGTCGGGCATCCGCACCCAGCGGGTGAAGATCCTCGCGTTCGCGGTGAGCGGTCTGCTGGCCGCGGTGGGCGGTTTCATCCTGACCGCCCGGCTGTCCACCGCCGAGCCGACCGCGGGGACCGGCCTGGAACTGGAGTCGATCGCCGCCGTCATCATCGGCGGCACCAGCCTGGCCGGCGGCCGGGGCAAGCTGCTGGGCACCCTGGTCGGCGCGCTGGTGCTCGGCGTCATCGACAACGGGATGAACCTGCTGGACGTCTCGCCCTTCCTGCAGAACGTGGTCAAGGGCGTGGTCATCCTGCTGGCCGTCTACTTCGACCGCAACGTCGACGCGCTGCGCGCCCTGTTCAGTTGGCGCGGCGGTACCGGAAGCGGGCTGCCCGCGGCGTCGCCGCCCGATCTCGTCAAGCGCTGACGCGACCCCCGCGCCCTCATCGTCATCCACCGCAGTCCCTCGTTTCCCCCAAGGAGCAAGCTCATGCGCACAGTTCGCACCGCCGCGCTCGTCGCGGTGGTCTCCGCCCTGGCCCTGTCCGGATGCAGCCGGGGCAGTGGCGGCTCCGGCCCGGCCTCGGACGGCAAGTCGTCCGGCTCGAAGAGCGCCACCATGATCATGAGCACCCTCAACAACCCGTTCTTCATCAGCGTGAAGAACGGCGCCCAGGCCCAGGCCCACAAGAACGGGCTCGATCTGAACGTGCAGAACGCCAACAACTCCGACGCCACCTCGCTCAACCTGACGACCACCGCGGTCTCCAAGCAGGTCGGCGCGCTCATCATCGACCCGGTCAGCAGCCAGTCCGCGACCTCCGCCGTCACCCAGGCAAACAACGCCAAGATCCCGGTGCTCGGCTTCGACCGCAGGCCCGGAGGCGGCAAGCTCGCCTCCTTCATCGGCTACGACCCCATCCAGGCCGGCAAGAACTCCGCCGACGCGCTGGCCAAGTCGCTGGGCGGCAAGGGCGACGTCGTCGAGATCCAGGGCATCCTCGGCACCAACGTGGCCCAGGACCGCAGCAAGGGGTTCGAGCAGGAGATCGCCAAGTTCCCGGGGATCAAGGTCATCGCCAAGCAGTCGGCGAACTTCGACCGGTCGACGGCGCTGGACGTGATGACCAACATCCTCCAGGCCCACCCCGTCGTCGCCGGGGTGTACGCGGCCAACGACGAGATGGCCATGGGTGTCCTGGCGGCCCTGAAGTCCCGCGGCCTGGCCGGCAAGGTGCGCCTCGTCGGCAACGACGGCATCTCCGACGCCCTCCAGGCCATCGCGTCGGGCCAGATGTACGCCACCAACGCCGAGTCGCCGTACGCGCTGGGCCAGCAGGTCGCCGACCTGACCAGCGCGGTGCTGGCGGGCAAGGCGGTGGACGCCGACAAGAAGCTGGAAGGGCAGCTCGTCACCAAGGACAACGTCAGGGCCTACGCCAAGACGCTGATCGCGCTCGGTGACTCCGCCGACGTCCCCAGCTCCCTGAAGTAGCCCCTCCCGCACACCGAAAGGCCGGTCCACCACAATGGACCGGCCTTTTCGGTCCGCGGTACGACAAGATGGCCGTATGCCAGATGTTCAGCGAACACCCCGCCACATCGCGGACACCTATGTCGAGCGGGTCGCCGCTCTCGACCCGGGCACCGGGGCCTGGTTGGGCCTCAACCCCGGCGACGACCGGCAACCCGACCTGTCACCGGAGGGTTTCGAGGCCTCCGCGGGCCTCGCCCGTGACGCGCTGGCCGCGCTCGACGCGCTGCCGGACGGCGCCTGCGACGACCCCGCCGAGCGGACCTGCGCCCGTCTGTTGCGCGAGCGGCTGACCGCGCGGCTGCGGATTCACGAGGCCGGTGAGCACTTCCGCACGCTGTCCAACTCCATGACACCCGTCCACGGAGTGCGGCAGATCCTCACGGTGATGCCCACCGAGACCGAGGAGGACTGGGCGGCGGTGGCCGGCCGGCTGCGCAACATCCCCGGCGCGCTGGACGGTTTCCGCGCCACCCTCGGCGAGGGGATCTCCCGGGGGCTGTTCGCCGCTCCGCGGCAGGCCGAGGTGGTCATCGACCAGCTCGCCACCTGGACCGGCCAGGCGGACGGCGGTCCCGGCTGGTTCGCCGGGTTCGTCGCCGACGCGCCGCCCGGATCGCTCCCGGGACTCCAGGACGCCGCACGGCTGGCGACGGCCGCGCTCGCCGGATTCCGCGACTGGCTGCGCGAGGAGTACGCCCCGGCCTGCGAGGGGACCCCGGACGCGGTCGGCCGGGAGCGCTACCTGCTGCTGGCGCGCAACGCCACCGGCGCCGACCTGGACCTCGCCGACGCCTACGACTGGGCCTGGGCGCAGTTCCACGACACGCTCGCCCGGATGCGCGTCGAGGCCGAGCGGGTACTGCCCGGCGCCACTCCGGTCGAGGCCATGGACCACCTGAGCCGGCACGGCCATGTCGTGCACGGCCAGGAGGAGGTGCGCCGCTGGCTCCAGGGCGTGATGGACGACGCGATCGAGGCGCTGGACGGCGAGCACTTCGACATCACCGGTCCGCTGCGCCGCGTGGAGTCCCAGCTCGCCCCGGCCGGCGGCGCCGCGGCGCCGTACTACATGGGCCCCAGCCTCGACTTCAGCCGTCCCGGCCGCACCTTCCTGCCGACCCTGGGCCGCGAGTCGTTCCCCACCTGGCAGATCGTGAGCACCTGGTACCACGAGGGGGTGCCGGGGCACCACCTCCAGATCGCCTCCTGGACCGCGGCGGCCGACGTGCTGTCCCGCTACCAGGTCACCCTCGGCAAGATCAGCGCCAACGTCGAGGGCTGGGCGCTGTACGCCGAGCGGCTGATGGACGACCTGGGCTTCCACACCGATCCCGGCAACCGGCTGGGCTACCTCGACAAGCAGATGCTCCGGGTCATCCGGGTCATCGTCGACATCGGCATGCACCTGCGGCTGGCCCTCCCCGCGGACAGCGGGTTCCATCCGGGCGAGCGCTGGAGCCCGGAGCTGGCCACCGAGTTCATGGCCGCCTACCACGGCAGCCCGGCCGCCCGCCGGGACAGCGAGATCCTGCGCTACCTCGGCCGACCGGGCCAGGCCATCGGCTACAAGCTGGGCGAACGCGCCTGGCTGGCCGGGCGGGAGGCCGCCCGGGCGCGCCGCGGTGCCGACTTCGACCTCAAGGCCTGGCACATGAAGGCGCTCTCCCAGGGGTCCCTGGGCCTGGACGACCTCGCCGACAGCCTCGCCCTGCTGTGACCGCGGCGGCCGGGGCCCCTCATGCCTCCGCGGTGCGGCAGCCGGGGTGGCCCCAGCCCTGCGGGTTCTTCGCGATCTGCTCACCGGCCGCGTAGGAGTTGCCGCAGCGGCACCGGCCGGCGAACTTCGCCTTGATGGTGCCCTGGGACGCGCCGCGCTTGGCCCGCCCCGGGCCGGCGGAGGCGGCGCGTCCCCGGCCGCCCTCCGCCCGCCCGGCGTCGCCGGAGACCGGGCCGGGGACCGGGGGCGCCTCGGCGCCGTGCCGGGTGCCCGCCGCGTGCTGGGTGCGGGCGGCGTCGCTCGCGGCCTGGTCGGCGACCGCGTTGAGCGGGTCCCCGCCGACCTGGTGCGCCGCCACGTACACGAACTCCACCGGGCGACCGTCCAGCGCCGCCTCGATCCGCATGATCAGGGCCTGGTTGGCGACCGGCCCGCCCGACGCGGTCTTCCAGCCCTTGCGCTTCCAGCCCGGCAGCCACTTGGTGACCGCGTTCATGGCGTACTGGGAGTCCATCCGCACCTGCATGGGCACCGCGGGGTCGGTGGCGTCCAGCAGTTCGGCGAGCGCGGTCAGCTCCGCGACGTTGTTGGTGGCCGTGCCGAGCGGGCCGGCCTCCCACCGCCCGGGCCCGCCACCGCCGTCCGCGATGACCCAAGCCCAGCCGGCCGGTCCGGGGTTGCCCTTCGAGGCGCCGTCGCACGCGGCGTTGATCTGTTCCACCATGCGTCGATCATGCCAGTGCCGACGGTGCCCGCCGACCGGCTCCGGGCCCACGTCACCCGGGCGTAGGGCAACCCGGCGGTCGGCGACCGGACTTCACCGGTGTCTTGAAGCCCGCGCCGGATGATCTCTAATCTTTGGGCGAACAAGTTCATACGTCTGGGGTTGGCATGGCTGAATCAAGTTCAAGCGCGACCAGTACGGACGACGGGCCCGCGAGCGGCCTGTTGAGCATCGAGGCCAACGGTCTCGACGTCATCACCGACGCCGAGCGCACCGGCCGCCCGCGCCAGCTGTTCTGGCCCTGGTTCGGTGCCAACGTCTCCGTCCTCGGCCTGAGTTACGGCTCCTTCGTGCTCGGGTTCGGTGTCTCGTTCTGGCAGGCGCTGGTCGCCGGGGTGATCGGGATCATCGTCTCCTTCCTGCTGTGCGGGTTCGTCGCGCTGGCCGGCAAACGCGGTGCCGCGCCGACGATGGTGCTCAGCCGGGCCGCCTTCGGTGTGCGCGGCAACCGGCTGCCCTCCGCGCTGTCGTGGGTGCTGACGGTCGGCTGGGAGACCGTGCTGATCATCTTGTCCACCCTGGCCACCGCCACCGTCTTCGACCGGCTGCACTGGGGTGGCGGCACCTCGACCAAGCTGATCGCCCTGATCGTGGTGTGCCTGCTGACCGTGGTCGGCGGAGTGATCGGCTTCCGCCTGATCATGCGGATGCAGATGGTCATCACCGTCGTCACCGGCGTACTGACCGTCGTCTACCTCGTGCTGGTCGCCGACCGGATCCACTGGCACACCGTCGCCGCGCTGCCCGCCGGATCGCTCCAGGCGGTCATCGGCGCCGTGGTGTTCATGATGACCGGGTTCGGGCTCGGCTGGGTCAACGCCGCCGCCGACTACTCCCGCTACCTGCCGCGCAGGGCGTCCGGCGCGGGCGTGGTGGGCTGGACGACGGTGGGCGCCTCGCTGGCCCCGCTGGTCCTGCTGGTCTGCGGGCTGCTGCTGGCCGGTTCGTCCGCCGGGCTGAACAAGGCGATCGCGGCGGACCCGATCGGCGCGCTGACCACCGTCCTGCCGACCTGGTTCCTGCTGCCCTTCGCGGTGGTGGCGGTGCTGGGGCTGATCGGCGGCGCGGTGCTGGACATCTACTCTTCGGGACTGGCACTGCTGGCGGCCGGGCTGCCGGTGCGCCGTCCGGTCGCCGCGCTGGTGGACGGCGTGCTGATGATCGCCGGGACGGTGTACGTGGTCTTCTTCTCCGGCGACTTCCTGGGCCAGTTCACCGGATTCCTGACCACCTTGGGCGTGCCCGTCGCGGCGTGGTGCGGTGTGATGCTGGCCGACGTGGCGCTGCGGCGCGGCGACTACGACACCGCCGACCTGTTCCGCCCGGCGGGCCGCTACGGTGACGTGCGCGCGCTGCCGATCGCCGTGGTGTGCCTGGGCACCGCGGCCGGCTGGGGGCTGGTGACCAACTCGGCCGCCGGCTGGCTGGCCTGGCAGGGCTATCTGCTCGGCCCGCTGGGGCTGGGCGGCAAGGCGGGGGCGTGGTCCTACGCCAACCTCGGGGTGCTGTTCGCGCTGGTCTTCGGTTTCCTGGTCACCCTGGTGCTGCACCGCTCCCGGGTCGCGGCCGAGGAGTCCGCGGGGCTCGGCCTGAGCGAGCCGGACCGGCCGGTCCGGGCCTGAATCCGCCGTCCCGCCCCCGCACGCCCGGCGCGCCCGCCCGCCGGGCGCGCCGCGGCTATGGCCCGAAGCCGGCAACTCGGCTACGTTGCCCGGGCTTCTGCGCACGGCACATGACCTCGGCACCGGTGACAACGGGAGATCTGATGCATTTGCGAGCTCGGGTACGCACCCTCTTCGTCGCGTCCACGGCCATCGCGGCCGTCGCGCTGTCCCTTCCGGCGGGCGCGTCCGCCCGGCCGGCCGGCGGCCAGGTGCTGCCGACCGTTCCGCCCTCGGCCGCGCGGTTGCACAGCCACACCGCGACGTGCTGGTTCGGGTCGTGCTACGACTACGTCTCCGGCCAGCAGAGCAGCGACGTCACCGGGGCGAGCGTGCAGATGATGCAGGCGGATCCGGAGATCGATCCCTCCTACGACGGCCACTCGCTCCAGGAGCTCTCGCTCCAGGACAGCGCGCAGCAGAACACGGTCGAGATCGGCTGGACGGTCGACCGCGGGCTCAACGGTGACACCGCCCCGCACCTGTTCGTCTACCACTGGGTCAACGGCGCGCAGACCTGCTACAACGGCTGCGGCTTCGTGCAGGTCTCGACGTCCGCGAGACCGGGCATGACGGTCGCCGCCGGGGCGTCCGCGGAGTTCGGGATCACCTTCTACCAGGGCAACTGGTGGGTCTCCTACGACAACGAGCAGATCGGCTACTTCCCCGGGTCCCTGTGGGGCGGCGGCTACACCAGGGCCCAGTTGATCTCCGCGTTCGGCGAGGTCGCCGAGAGCGCCTCGCCGTCCTGCACCGACATGGGCGACGGTGTGCCCGGCAGCAGCGGCGGCTCGTCGTGGATATCCGGCTACCAGCTCCAGGGCACCTCCGACGCCCCGTCGTTCTCGCTGAACGCCACCACCCCGGCCGACTACGACTACGGACAGGGCTCGGCCACCGCCTACCACCTCGGCGGAGCGGGCAGCGGCAGCTGCTGACCCGGACACCGCCCCCGTCGGCCGGGGTGACCCCGGCCGACGGGGGTCAGGGCTTCGGCGTGCCGGGCAGGGACTGCTCGGCCCAGATGGTCTTGCCCCGCGCACTCTGCCGGGTGCCCCAGCGGTCGGTGAGCTGGGAGACCAGCAGCAGTCCCCGGCCGCCCTCGTCGAAGGTGCGGGCGTGCCGCAGGTGCGGCGCGGTGTTGCTGGCGTCGGAGATCTCGCAGATGAGGGTCCGGTCCTTGATCAGCCGGAGCTGGATCGGCGCGTCGGCGTAGCGGATGGCGTTGGTGATCAGTTCGCTCACCACGAGTTCCGTGGTGAAGACCAGGTCGTCGAGCCCCCAGGCGGCCAGCCGCCTGACGACCTGGTCCCTGGCCCAGCTGACCAGAGCGGGGTCCTCGGTCAGGTCCCAGGTGGCGACGCGGTCCGCCTCCAGCGCGTGGGTGCGGGCGAGCAGCAGCGTGGCGTCGTCGAACGGCCGCAGCGGCAGCAGTGTTCCGACCGCGGTGTCGCACATCGCCTCGATCGAGGCGGAGCGGTCGTTCAGGACCGCCCTCAGGCCGTCGATGCCGACCTCGATGTCCTGGTCGCGCGACTCGATCAGCCCGTCGGTGTACAGGGCGAGCAGGCTGCCCGGCGGCAGGTGGATCTCCGCGGCCTCGAACGGGAGGCCGCCCAGCCCCAACGGGGGGCAGGCCGGCAGTTCCACCATCACGGCCCGGCCTCCCGGGGTGACCACCAGGGGCGGCGGGTGGCCGGCCCTGGCCATGGCGCAGTGGCCCGATATCGGGTCGTAGACCGCGTACAGGCAGGTGGCACCCATCGCGTCGCCCGCGCCGCCTTCCGCGTCGGACTCGGCGGACAGCCGGATGACCAGGTCGTCGAGGCGGGCGAGGAGTTCGTCCGGGGTGAGGTCGACGTCGGCGAGGGTGCGGACCGCGGTGCGCAGCCGGCCCATGGTGGCGGAGGCGTGCACGCCGTGCCCGACCACGTCGCCGACCACCAGGGCGACCCGCGCGCCGGACAGCGGGATGACGTCGAACCAGTCGCCGCCCACCCCCGCGTGGGAGCTGGCGGGCAGATAGCGGGTGGCGACGTCGACCGCCGACTGGTCGGGCAGCCGCTGCGGCAGCAGGCTGCGCTGGAGGGTGAGGTTGGTGGTGCGCTCGCGGGTGAAGCGGCGGGCGTTGTCGACGCAGACCGCGGCCCGGGCGGCGAGTTCCTCGGCCAGCAGCAGGTCGTCCTCGCTGAAGGGGACCCGGTTGCGGTGACGGGCGAAGAAGGCGACGCCCAGGGTGATGCCGCGGGCTCGCAGCGGCACCACCATGACGGAATGAATGCCGGCCGCGTCGCCGCGGGTGGAGCGCGACCGGTCCTTGGCGAGCCAGCGGATGTAGTCGGGATCGTGCTTCCTGCTCAGGACCGGCTGCCCGGTGGCCAGGCAGCGGGCGACTGGCGAGGGCATCGGGTAGGTGTCCACCTCGCCGATCTGCACCGCGGCCTCGGGACAGCCGGCCAGCACCGACTGGTGCGCGGTGCGGCGCAGGCTGACGGTGCCGGTGAACAGGCCGGGGGCCGGTTCGTCCCCGAGCAGGACGGAGTCGACCAGGTTGACGCTGGCGAAGTCGGCGAGCCCGGAGATCGCCACGTCGGCCAACTCCTGGGTGGTGTGCGTGATGTCCAGCGTGGTGCCGATCCGCGCGCCCGCGTCGTTGAGCAGCGCGAGCCGCTGCCGGGCCGCGTGCTGCTCGGTGATGTCCAGTGCGGCGGACACCTGCCCGCGCACCCGGTTCGCGGCGTCCATCACCTGCGCGGTGCTCACCGCCCAGGTCCGCTCGGTCCTGTCGGTCGGGGAGGGCAGGGTGACCTCGTACCTGAGGACCTCTCCGGGGGCCGGCACCTCGTCGGCCTCCCGGCCGAACAACTGGGCTTCCTGGGTCTGCCACACGTGCCGGCAGGTGTGATGGGCCATCACCGCGGTGTCCCGGCAGGCCGCCAGGTTCATCCGCCGGCTGCCCGTCTCCGGATCGTAGATGGCCAGCGGCAGCGGCGCCTGGTCGAAGGCGAGGTCCATCAGGGCGGCCGACGCACCCGTGGGCTGCCCCCGGCCCACCACGAGCCAGAGCGTGACCGCTCCGCCCTCGCCGACCGACGGGTAGGCGCTCAGCGCCACCTGGAGCAGTCGGCCGTCGCGGTGGCGCACCTTCAACGTGCCGTTCCACTCGCCCATCCAGGCCAGTACGTGCCGGACCGTCTCGGCCGCCTCCTCGCCGAGCAGGTCCCCGGTGGCCGTCCCGGTGGCCTCCGCGGCCCGGTGGCCGAGGAGGCGGTGCGCGCCCTCGCTCCAGCCGCGGATCACGCCATGGGCGTCGACCACGGCCGTAGCGGTACCTGTGTGTCCAATTTCGTCCCCCGATGGGTCGCCTGTTCTGTCACCAGGGCTGTCCATGGCCAGCATTCTCGCAGGAGTTGTCAACTTGTCGAATAACAAAGGAGGTTGGAACAGCCGAGGTGGCGGCCACTTCCGGCCGGACGGTGGGCGGCCACCGTCCGGCCCGGCGAACGGGCCGTCGGGGGCGGGTCGGAAATCGAGTGGACACCCCCTGGGGCGGGGCGGTTCGCTGGCGCGGGAGAGGAGCCGAGGAATGGCGCTGACGAGGGACGAGATCGAGCGGTTCGTCACGGACGGGTTCGTGACGGTCCGGCAGGCATTCTCGGCCGAACTGGCCGCGGAATGCCGCGACATCCTGTGGAAGGACACCGGATGCGATCCGGATGACCCCTCGAGTTGGCGGGCGCCGGTGATCCGGCTCGGCGACTACGCGCAGGAGCCCTTCCGGCGGGCGGCCAACGCGCCGTGCCTGCTGGAGACGTTCGACCAACTGGTGGGCCCCGGCCGGTGGGTGGCGCGACAGAGCCTGGGCACGGTGCCCGTCCGCTTCCCGCATCCCGACGAGCCCGGCGACGACGGCTGGCACATCGAGGGCAGCTACTACGCCGGCGCGCAGCCCTGGCCGCCGTATGTGAACGTCTTCTCCCGGGACCGCGCCCTGCTGATGCTCTTCCTCTTCTCCGACGTCACCGAGCAGGACGCGCCGACCCGCATCCGGGTGGGGTCGCACCTGTTCGCGCCCGGCTGTCTGGAGCCGGCCGGCGAGGCGGGACTGAGCTTCCTGGAGGTGGGCGGCACCGGTCTGTTCGACATCACCGCCGATCTCCCGCAGGCGCTGGCGACCGGCCGGGCCGGGGACGTCTTCCTGTGCCACCCGTTCCTGGTGCACGCGGCCCAGCGGCAGCACGGCGGCTCCCCGCGGTTCATGGCGCAGCCGCCGCTCTACCCGGCCGAGCCGTTGCGGTTCGACCGGGCCGAAGGCGACCACTCCCCCGTGGAGCGCGCGATCCTGCTGGGCCTGGACGGCTCCCGCCGCCGGAGTGCTGCTGCTCCCCCGGCGGCGGACCGGACCGTGTGACGGTGGCGTGCGGTCAGCCGGTGACGCTGTCCGAACCGTCCTCCAGGTGGCCGACGTAGCGGCGCGACCAGGAGGTGTCACCGCCGACCGTCACCGTCAGGTCGTACCAGCCGCCGCTGGTGGCCAGCGGGTCGATCGTGCTGGTCGCGTGGCCGTGCGCGGGGACGTGCACGGTGACCGGGCGCCGGTCGGTGTAGTGGTTGGAGGTGAGTGTGAAGGCCACCGCCCGACCGCTGTCGTTGGCCAGCTTCAGCGCGAGCTTCGGCCCGGCGCCGTGGCGTTCGGTGGTGTACTCCGCCACCACCTTCGCCGTCCGGCCGGCGGCGTCCAGGTCGCCGGTGAAGTGCCGCAGGAAGCGGTTGGGGCCGACGACGGTGATGTCGTACGCCGTGTCACCGGCCGCCGCCCCCACCGGGGCCGTGCCGGGGACCGCCGTGCGCCCGGCGTCGACGGTGTACTGGCCGGGGAACTTCGCGGGGTAGTCGGCCAGCGACGGGGAGCCCGCGAGGTTGTCGTAGACCGCGAAGTGGCTCGCCTTGCGCACGTGCGGGCCCTGGTTGCTGAGCGCCAGGTCCGCGGTGACGACTCCGCTCGCGTCGGTCGTGAAGCCGACGAGGTCGGCGCCCGGCTGGTACGGCAGCGGCCGGGCCCGCTTGGTGCCGTGCTCCTGCGGCGGAAGGGCGTTCGTGGTGACCGGCGGGTCGTAGGAGGCCGCCTCACCGATGGGGGCCGGGTCGGGCAGGCGCGGCAGGCCGTAGACCGGGGAGCGGAAGTCGAAGGCCCCGGTCAGGTCGCCGCACACCCGGCGGCGCCAGGCGCTGATGTTGGGGCAGATCGCCGGCTTGCCGAGCGCGCCGGTCCACTTCTCCATGAACTGGATGACCGAGGTGTGGTCGGAGACCTCCGAGGTGACCCAGCCGCCGCGGGTCCACGGCGAGATCAGCAGCAGCGGCACCCGGAAGCCCAGGCCGACCGGCGCCGGCGCGGTGAGACCGTACTTCGACAGGTCGGTGCCGGCCACGAACTCGTCCGCCTCGCCGGGCGCGGGCACCGGCGGGGGCACGTGGTCGAACTGGCCGTCGTTCTCGTCGTAGTTGACGATCACCAGCGTCGAGTCGAAGACGTCCGGGTCCGCGTTGAGCGCCTGGAGGACCTCGTGCACGAAGTAGGCGCCGTCGGTCGGGGCGCCGTCGGGGTGCTCGGAGAACCGCTGGTTCGTCACCAGCCAGGACACCTGCGGCAACGTGCCGGCCAGCACGTCCTTGCGCAGCGCCAGGGTGATGTTGTCGGCGTTGCCCGTCTCGGGGTCGTTCGGCTCCGGCACGATCGCCACGCCGTTGTCGTAGAGCACGTTGCCGGGCGCGGCGGTGCCGCCCTGTTCCGGGTCGTAGCGGGCGAAGTTCTTGAAGTACTCCAGCCCGTTGTCACCGTAGTTGTCGCTGCCCTGGTAGATCTTCCAGCTGACGCCGGCCTTCTGCAGCGTCTCGGCGTACGACTCCCACAGCAGGAAGCGGCCCAGTTCGTCGCCGCCGCTGTAGGCCGTGAAGTCGCTGTACTTGTTCGCCGCGTCGATCGTGCCGCCCCAGTGGTAGGTGCGGTTCGGGCCGGTCGCGCTGAGCACCGAGCAGTGGTAGGCGTCGCCGATCGTGTACGCGTCGGCCAGTGCGTAGTGGAAGGGCAGGTCGGCCCGGTTCAGGTAGCCCAGCGTGGTCGGGCCGCCCTTGCTGGTGTACCAGGCGTTCATCAGACCGCCGTACCAGGCGGTGTGCTGGCTCTCCCAGCTGTGGTCGGTGCCGCCGTAGTTCTGCGCCCCGACCTCGGAACTGGGCGGCTGGTGCCCGGCGGGGTAGGCGGAGACCGGCGCCGCGCTCAGCCGCCACGGGAACTGGGTCGCGGTGACCGGCTGACCGGGCTGCGACGTGGGCTGCTCGAAGACCGACAGGCCGCCGGGCAGGGTGATGGCGGACCGGTCGCCGAAGCCGCGGACGCCGCGCAGCGAACCGTAGTAGTGGTCGAAGCTGCGGTTCTCCTGCATGACGACGACGACCCGCTTGATGTCGCGGAGGTCGCCGTGCGGCTTCCGCCCGGTGGCCGCGTCCGCCTCGGCCGCCGGACCGGCCAGGCCGATCGCCGCGGCACCCGTGATCGCGGTGGCGGCACCGATGAAGCCTCTGCGGGACAGTTCTGACATGGACCAACGCCTCCGGAAAAATCAGGGTTTTCGCGCAGGTTATTGATCCTGTCTGGCGGGCCGGCGAAGAGCACGTGAAGCACAGCCGAAATGATCATCTTTTCGCTGCCACGTCTTCCCCTCCCGCAGCGTGATTACCCGGTGACGGTACGGAGCAGAATACGGTTGGCGAACTCAACCTTTCGGGCCCACCGCCCCGAGCGGAAGGCCGCACACCTCCCGCCACCTGCGCGTTCTTCGCTGCCGAAGGGCCAGGAGGCAGATACTGCCGACATACTGCCGGGCGAGCTGCCGATCCTCCTGACGAGCCGTCTATAGCCTTCCGAAAATGCTGCTGGGAACACCGAATCTATTCGACGAGGGTTTGTTGTGGATGTCGTAGCGACGGCCATGGCCTCGGATCCGCTGGACCGGAATCAATTATTCGGTTTATGCGGCACCGTCGGGCACGGCTCAAGCGACCTCCGGAAGAGTGCCTGATCGACTTCCTGTTCAGCGCCGATCAAGAATGCGAACCATTCTCCGCCGCGCTCCGGGATGACGTCAGGCCACCCAGCAGCTGATTCACCCTCATTTCCGCACTGCTTCAACCGGTTCCGCGTCCCAGCACGCCGTACATCGTCGGCTGCATCCGCATCGGTGTCCTCAATTCCACGGGGTTGGATGATGTCCTCACTCGATTTCCCATTCGAATCCATGGCGCTCCATCCGTCCCGGCCGGCGGTGCGCCAGGCGGGCCGTACCGTCACCTACCGGGAACTCGACGAACTGAGCGGCACGCTGGCCGGGCTGATCGCCCCGGGTCAGGTGGTGGCCGTGACCAGCCACGACCGGCTCGACTACGTCATCGCAATGCTGGCGGTGCTGCGGTCCGGCGGAATCTATCTGCCGCTGGACCCCGACGCCCCGCACGAGCGCAACGCGTTCGTCATGGCGGACTCCGGCGCGCGGACGCTGGTGACCGGTGGCCGGCCCGAGCCGGTCCAGGCCGCCGACCTCGCCCCTGGCCCGGCGGCCGGGAACCGGGCCGGCTACGTGATCCACACCTCCGGCACGACCGGCCGGCCGAAGGGGGTCCAGGTGGCCCTGCCCGCGCTGTCGGCCCATCTGACCGCCGCCGCCCGGCGGTTCGGCATGACGCACGAGGACGTGGTGCTCCAGTTCGCGCGGCCGACCGTCGACGTGGCGGTCGAGCAGACCCTGACCGCGCTGGGCACGGGCGCCTGCCTGGTGCTGCCGGAGCGGGGGTTGCTGGCGCCGGGCGAGTTCCTCGACCTGCTGGACGCCCGGGCGGTGACGGTCGCCAACCTGTCCGCCGGGTACTTCCACGAGGTGGTGGCCGCCCTGCGGGACGGCGGCAAGGTCCCGGGGACACTGCGCCTGATGATCTCCGGCAGCGACCGGCTCCACCCCGGCACCGCCGCCGCCTGGCGCGAACTGACCGGCGTCGCGCTGCTGAACGCCTACGGCCCCACCGAGACCGTCGTCACCGCGACCGTCCACGACGTCGCCGACGGCCCGGACGGCGAGGCGGTGCCGATCGGCTCCGCGCTCGGCGGTCGCTCGCTGTACGTCCTGGACGAGCGGCTGCGGCCCTGCCCGCCCGGAACCGCCGGTGAACTCTACGTCGGCGGCCCTGTGCTGGCCGAGGGCTACCGCGGCCGTCCGGCGGCGACCGCGGAACGGTTCGTCGCCGACCCGTTCACCGACCGTCCCGGGGCGCGTATGTACCGCACCGGCGACCTGGTCCGCAGGACCGGTGACGGCCCGGTGGAGTTCGTGGGCCGCGCCGACGACCAGGTCAAGATCCGCGGCTTCCGTGTGGAGCCGGGCGAGATCGAGCGGGTGGCCGCCGCCTTCCCCGGGGTGGCCGGCTGCGTGGTGGTGGCCCACCAGGAGCGGCTGGCCGCGTATGTCACCGGTGCCGCGCCCGATCGGCACGAGCTGCGCGAGTACCTGGCGGCGCGGCTGCCCGAGCACATGGTCCCGGCGAGCGTCACCGTGCTCGACGGCTTCCCGCTGACCTCGAACGGGAAGGTCGACCGCGCCGCCCTGCCGGCGCCCGACGCCGAGCCGCCGGCCCGCCATGGCCACCGCCCGCCGCGTACCCCGGCCGAGCAACTGATCGCCGCCGTGTGGTCGGACGTGCTGGGGGTGGACGAGGTGGGCGCCGACGACAACTTCTTCAGCCTGGGCGGCGACTCGCTGACCGCGGTCCGGGTGGTCGGACGGGTCTTCGACGTCTTCGGCATGATCTCGCCGTACACCATCTTCGACGCGCCGACCCTGGCGGAGTTCGCGGCGGCGGTGACCTCGTCGGCCGGCGGGGAGCGTCCCGCGCTGACCGCCAGGGGCCTGGCCGAGGCGCCCGTGTCGAAGTTCCAGCGCGGGCTGTGGGTCCTCGACCAGTGGAACCCGGGCACCGCCACCTACAACGTGCCCTGGATCTTCCGCTTCGACGGACCGGTCGATCCGGACGTGCTGCGCGAGGCGCTGGAAGGGGTCGTACGGCGGCACGAGAGCCTGCGCACCACCTTCGTCCTCGGCGACTCCGGCCCCCTCCAGGTGGTCCACGACCGGATCGAGCTGCCCTTCACGGTCACCGGGACGACCGCCGAGCGGATGGCGGAGCTGATCGGGCGGCTGGCCCTGGAACCCTTCGACCTGGAGACCGGCCCCCTGGTGCGGGCCCACCTGCTGCGCACCCCGCGGGGCGGCGCCACGCTGCTGCTGATGCTCCATCACATCGTCTGGGACGAGGGCTCGTTGCCGGTCCTGGAGAGCGAACTGCGGGAGCTGTACGCCTCGTCGGCCGAGGGCCGGACGCCCCGGCTCCCCGAACTGCCGGTGCAGTACGCCGACTACAGCGCCTGGCAGTACGAGGACGCCGACACCGCCGCCGGGCCCGGTTACTGGGCCGAGCGGTTGCGGGACGCCCCCGACACCCAGGTGCTGCCGCCCGACCGCGAACGGCCGCAGGAGCGGGGCTTCCGCGGCGCCTTCCACCGGTTCTCGATGCCGGCGCCGGTGGCGCACGCGGTGCGCGAGATCGCCCGCGGTGAGGACGCCACGCCGTTCATGGTGCTGCTGGCCGGTCTGGCGCTGACGCTGCACCGCAGGTCCGGCGAGCGGGACATGGTGCTGGGCACGCCGGTGAGCCTGCGGGACCGCGCCGAACTGTCCGGTCTGATCGGCTACTTCGTCAATCTGCTGCCGTTGCGGCTGACCATCGACCCGGACGCCTCCTTCCGGGACCTGGTCCGCGAGGTGCGGCAGAGCGCCATCGGCGCCTACCGGCACCAGGACGTCCCGTTCGACGACATCACCGCGCTGGTGCTCCAGGACCGGCCGGAGGACCGCAATCCGCTGTGCCAGGTCGTCCTGGAACTGCACCCGCTCGACACCCGCCCGCTGACGATCGGCGAGACGTCGGTCTCCCGGGAGCTGCATTCCAACGAGGTCTCGCGCTTCGACCTGTCGATCTCCGTCGACGACCTGGGCTCCGGCTTCACCGGCCGGTTCGAGTACGACAGCGACCTGTTCGAGGCGTCGACCATGGAGCGGCTGTGCGAGAGCTGGCTGGCCACCCTCGCGGTCGCGGTCGGCGTCCCGGCGCACGGCCTCTTCGAGGACCAGGCGGCCCGCGCCCCGCGGGCCACCGCCCTCATCATGGGTGAATCGCGGCTGGACTACGGGGAGTTGAACACCCGCGCCAACCGGCTGGCACACCACCTGGCCGACCGCGGCATCGGGCGCGGCTCGACCGTCGCGATCCTGGTCGAGCGCGGCTTCGACCTGGTCGTCGCGGCGCTCGCGGTCCTGAAGGCGGGCGCCGCCTACACCCTGCTGGACCCCGAGCACCCGGCGGCGCGGCAGGCCGCGGCGGTGGCCGACAGCGCCGCGGCGCTGGTGCTGACCCACCGGCACGCGGGCCCGCCCTTCCCCGACGTGGCCCATCTCGACCTGGACGCCGAGGCCGCCGAGGTGGCCCGGCGCGCCGATCACGACCCCGCGCTGCCGGTCACCGGCGACGACCTGGCCTGCGTGATGTTCACCTCGGGCTCCACCGGACGGCCCAAGGGAGTGGCCGCCCCGCACCGGGCGCTGACCACCACCTACCTGTGCCAGGACTACGCCCGGTTCGGACCGAGCGAGGTGTGGTTGCAGTGCTCGCCGGTCTCCTGGGACGCGTTCGCGCTGGAGCTGTACGGGGCGCTGCTGTTCGGCGGCACCTGCGTGCTGCAACCCGGGCAGCGGCCCGACCCGGAGAGCGTCGCGACGTTGGCCAGGAAGCACGGCGTCACCCAACTCCAGCTGTCCGCCAGCTTGTTCAACTTCCTGCTGGAGGAGTTCCCTGACACCTTCACCGACCTCAAGGTCGCCTTCACCGCCGGTGAGCGCGCCTCGGTGACGCACGTCGCCAAGGCGCTGGAGAACTTCCCCCGACTGCGGGTGGCCAACGGGTACGGCCCGGTGGAGAGTCTGGGGCTGACCACCTGCCACCAGGTCTCCGCGACTGACGTCGCCGGATCCTCGGTCCCGATCGGGGTCCCGGTGCACGGCAAGGACGTCTTCGTGCTGGACGCCCTGCTGCGGCCGGTGGAGCCCGGGGTGACCGGGGAGCTGTACGCGTCCGGCGGCGGCCTGGCGTACGGCTACACCGGGCAACCCGGCCTCACCGCGGCCCGGTTCGTGGCCAACCCCTGGGGCCGGCCGGGCGAACGGCTCTACCGCACCGGCGACCTGGGGCACCGCACCGCCGACGGTCTCCTGGAGATCACCGGCCGGGTCGACGACCAGATCAAGATCCGGGGCTTCCGGGTCGAGCCCGGGGAGATCGAGGACCTCCTGTGCCGCCACCCGGCCGTGCGGGAGAGCGCCGTCGCCGTCCACGAACCGGCCGCGGGCGACCTGCGGCTCGCCGCCTACGTCACCACCGGCCCAGAGCGGCCGGACGTCGCGGACCTGCTGGAGTACCTGGCCGGGCGGCTGCCGGAGTACATGGTCCCGGCCACCGTCGACTTCCTCGACGCGCTGCCGCTCAACCAGAACGGCAAGATCGACCGCGCCGCGCTGCCCGCGCCGAGCGGGACGGTGGCAGGCGGCGAGGGTGAACTCAACCGCGGCGAGCGGCTGGTGGCCGACGCGATGCGCGAGGTCCTGGGGCTGGACTCGGTCGGCAGGGACGACAACTTCTTCCGTATCGGCGGGAACTCGCTGGCCGCGGTGCGGGTGGCGATGCGGCTGTCCCGCGAGACCGGCAGCCGGGTCGCCCCGCAGGTGGTGTTCCGGGCGAAGACCGTCAGTGCCATCGCCGAGCGGCTGGCGGCCCGGTAGCCCTCGGGCGCCGGAGGAAGGGAAGGCAGAGGACATTGAGCTCATCAGGAGACCTGGTCCGCGTCGCCCCGGTGTCGGGGTTGCAGCGGGGCCTGTGGTTCCTCGACCGGTGGAACCCGGGCGCGTCGACCTACACCATCCCGTGGGTCTTCGAGTTCGCCGGGGCGATCGCCCCGCGGCTGCTCGAGGACTCGCTCAACACCGTGGTGGCACGGCACGAGGCGCTGCGCACCACCTTCGCCCTGCACCCTGAGGGCCCCCGCCAACTGGTCCACCAGCGGGTACCGGTCACGCTCGCGGTGACCGACCTGCGGGACGCTCCCGACGAGGAGCGGGCGGAGGCGATCCTGACCGCCGAGGCGGCGGCCCCCTTCGACCTGGAACGCGGACCGCTGATCCGGGCGGCGCTGGTCCAGCGGTCACCGCAGCGCACCACGATGATCGTCGTCGTCCACCACATCGTCTGGGACGGCTGGTCGGCCGACGTCTTCGAGCGGGAACTCGCCGAGACCTACACCGCCCTGACCGAGGGGCGCCCGCCGGCGTTGCCGGAGCTGACCACCCAGTACGCCGACTACGCGGTCCGGCAGGAGCTGGCCTCCTTCGAGGAGCACCTGTCGTACTGGAAGCCGCAGCTCGCGGGCGCGCCGACGCTGCTGGAACTGCCCGGCGACCGTCCCCGGCCGGCGGCCCAGTCCTACCGCGGCCACACCGAGCCGTTCAGCCTGCCGCCCGGTACCGCGGCCCGGGTGCACGCGCTGGCGGAGGCCGAGGGCGCGACGCCGTTCATGGTGATGCTGGCCGCCTTCGCCCTGCTGGTCAACCGCTACACCGGCGCCGAGGACATGGTCATCGGCACGCCGGTCACCACCCGCGACCAGCCCGATCTGGAGCATCTGGTCGGCTACTTCGTCAATCTGCTGCCGCTGCGGGTGCGGCTGGATCCGGCGATGACCTTCCGCGGGCTGCTGGAACACGTCCAGGACGTCGCCCTGGAGAGCTACGGCTACCTCGACGTGCCGTTCGACCAGTTGGTCGACCATCTGGCGCTGGACCGGCCGGCCGGGCATCCGCCGCTCGTCCAGGTGGTGTTCGGCTCGCACGCCGAGGACCGCGAACCGCTGCGCTTCGGGCCCGTGGCGGCGCACCGGCAGGTGCGGTCCAACGGGACCGCCAAGTTCGACCTGACCTGGTCGGTCTTCGACGACGGTGAGTTGCGCGGCGAGGCCGAGTACAGCACCGACCTGTTCGACGTGGCGACGATCCGCCGGATGGCGGTGGAGTGGCAGGAGTTGTTGTCGGCCGCGCTGGACGGCTGCGACCTGCCGATCCGCGCGTTGGCCCGCGGCGACGCCGGTGGACAGCCGCGGGTGCCCGAAGGGCGCTGCCTGCACCGGTTGTTCGAGGAGACGGCCGCCGCGCACGGCGACCGGATCGCCGTCACCGACGGCGCCCGGTCGCTGGACTACGCCGAGTTGGACCGGCGGGCCAACCGGCTGGCCAACGCCCTGATCGCGGCCGGGGTCGGGCCGGGTGACCGGGTCGGACTGCTGCTGGAGCGCACCGCGGACATCGTGGTGTCAGCCCTGGCGGTGCTCAAGTCGGGTGCCGCGTACGTGCCGGTGGACCTGAGCGCGCCGGCCGACCGCGCGGCGGCGGTCTTCGGTGACACCCGTGTCGCACTGGTCGTCACCGACCGCCCCGATCGGGTGCCGCCGGGCCGCTGGCGCGCCTTCGACCTGGCGGAGCGGGCGGCAGAGATCGCGGCCATGCCGGCCGACACCCCCGCGGTGCCGGTCAGCCCGGCGGACGTCGCCTACATCATCTTCACCTCAGGATCCACCGGGCGGCCCAAGGGCGTGGCGATCGCCCACGAGCATGTGAGCCGGCTGATGGCGGCGGGCGCCGAGCACTTCGGCTTCGGCCCGGAGGAGGTGTGGACGCTCTTCCACAGCTACGCCTTCGACTGGACGGTGTGGGAGATGTGGGGCGCCCTGCTGCACGGCGGCAGGCTGGTGGTGGTCCCCTATCTGACGAGCCGTTCGCCCGATGAGTTCGCGGAGCTGCTGGACGAGCAGCGGGTGAGCTTCTTGTGCCTGACGCCGTCCGCGCTACGGCAGTTGGAGCCCGCGCTGCGCCGCCGGCCCCGGGCCCTGCCGGACCTGCGGCAGATCATGCTGGGCGGGGAGGCCCTCGATCCGGCGGTGGTCCGCAACTGGTTCGGGCTCGATCCGCTGCCCCCGGCTCGGTTGTGCAACCTCTACGGGATCACCGAGACCACGGTGCACGTCACGACCTTCGACGTGGCCGGCGCGCAGGGGTTCGGCAGCAGTCTCATCGGCGACGCTATGCCGCATCTGCGCACGATGGTGCTGGACGACTGGCTGCGGCCCTGCCCGGTGGGCGTCCCCGGCGAGTTGTACGTCGCGGGCGGCAGCCTGGCCCACGGCTACTGGGGGCGCGGCGCGCTCACCGCGGGGCGCTTCGTCGCCGACCCGTTCTCCGCGGTGCCGGGGGCGCGGATGTACCGCACCGGTGACGTGGCGCGGCGGCTGCCCGACGGCGGGCTGGAGTACACCGGGCGGGCCGACTTCCAGGTCAAGCTGCGCGGCTTCCGCATCGAACTCGGGGAGATCGAGAACGCGCTGGCCGCTCACCCGGACGTCGACGCCTGCGTGGTCACCGTGCACGAGCAGCGGCTGGCCGCCTACGTCACCGGGCGGGCGCCGGGCGATGTCCGGGAGTTCCTGGGCCGGTCGCTGCCGCCGTACATGATCCCGGCCAGCGTGACGGAGCTGGCCGCGCTGCCGCTGACCGTCAACGGCAAGGTCGACCGCGCCGCGCTGCCGGCTCCCGGGGCGCCCCGAGTGGCCTCTGATGGGCATGTGGCCCCCAGGACGGTGGTGGAGCAGACCTTCGCCGCCGTGTGGTCGCAGGTCCTCGGGGTGCCGGACATCGGGGTGCGCGACGACTTCTTCCACCTGGGCGGCGACTCCATCCGGGCGGTCCGGCTGGCGGGCGGGCTGCACGAGCGGGGCTGGGAGGTCTCGCTGCGGGACGTCTTCAACGCCCCCACCGTCGAGGGCCTGGTGCCGCTGGCCCGGCCGGTCGCCGGCGAGTCCGCCGACCGGCGGCCGTTCGCCCTGGTGAGCGACGAGGACCGGGCCGATCTGCCGGCCGGTCTGGTGGACGCGTACCCGATGGTCTCCATGCAGCTGAGCATGGTCTTCCACATGGAGATGACCGGCTCGACCGACAGCTACCACAACGTCAACAGCTACCGGGTCTCCTCCGACCTCGACGAGGACGCCTTCCGCCGGGCGGTGGCCGAGGTGATGGACCGTCACCCGGTGCTGCGCACCGGCCTGGACATCGCCGGCTTCGGTGAGCCGCTGCAACTGGTGCACGGTGAGCTGGCCGCGCCGGTGGACTTCGCGGACCTGCGCGGCGGCGACGGCCAGGACGAGGCGGTGCGGGCGGTCTTCGAGCACCACCGTGCCACGCCCTTCGACCTGCTGGTCCCGCCGCTGTTCCGGATCACGGTGCAACGGCTGGAGGACCGGGTCTTCCAGCTCACCGTCTCCGAGCACCACGCCATCCTGGACGGCTGGAGCTTCACCTCCTTCTTCACCGAGGTGCTGGAGCGGCACGCGGCGCTGGCCGCCGACCCCTCCAGCGCCGCCGAGCCGCCGCCCGCCTCCGCGTTCCGGGACTTCGTGGCGGTGGAGCGGCAGGCGGCCGCCGATCCGCAGTCGCTGGCCTACTGGCGGCGCAAACTCACCGGGGTCAGCGGCCGGTTGTGGTCCGCGGCCGGTGAGGCGCACGAGGTGCCGGTGACCGTGGAACGGGTGCTGCCGGACGCGCCGGGGCAGTTGCGGCGGATCGCGGACGCGGCCGGGGTGCCGGTCAAGTCGGTGGCGCTGGCGGCCCACATGCACGCCCTGCGGGACATCACCGGCCTGCGGCGGGTCACCACGGGGCTGGCCATGAACGGCCGGCTCGAACGCCTGGGCGGCGCCGACGTCTACGGGCTGTTCCTCAACACCGTTCCGCTGGTGGCCGGGGCGGAGGAGGACGGCGACCCGCTCGCCCTGCTGCGCGAGGTGCACCGCGAGGAGCTGGAGATGATGCCGCACCGGCGGGTGCCGTTCGCCCGGCTCGCCCGGCTGATGGACGACACCCGGCTCGACAGCCAGTTCGGCTACCTGCGGTTCCACGCCCTCGGGCAGCTGAGCTCGGCGCGGATCGTGGACGGCCGGATCGGCTGCGAGCCGACCCTGCGCCACGAGCCCAACTCCTTCGCCTTCGGCGCCTCACTGATCCAGGACCCGGTCTCGGAGCGGGTGCTGCTCGCCGTGGACCACCAAAGGTCGGTGGTGTCCGACGCGCTCGCCGTCCGGTTCGTCGACGCCTACGCGGCGGCCCTGGACGAGATGGCCTCATCAACGGCACACGGCACACACGAAGAAGAGAGGTTCCCGGCATGACTGACTTCCCGGACGACCGGCCGGCGTCGGCCGACCCGCTGACCCGCTTCCTGCGCGCGGCCGAGGCCGCCCCGGAGCGCACCGCGGTACAGGCCGTCGACGGCGAACTGAGCTTCGCCGAACTGGAGCGCCGCACCGCCCGGCTCGCCGAGGCGCTGCGGGCCCGCGGTGTCGGGCGCGGCGACCGGGTCGGGGTGCACCTGCCCAGGACCGCGGAACTGGTCGTCGCGCTGCTGGCGGTGTGGCGCGCCGGCGCCGCCTATGTGCCGCTCGACCCGGCCTACCCGCAGGACCGGCTGGCCTTCGTCGCGGCGGACGCCGGGATCAGGCTGCTGGTGAGCGCGAAGGGCGGGGTCACCCTGCCGCCGGGGGTCGGCTGCGTCGGACCGGACGCGAGCGCCGACGCCCCGGTCCCGGCAAGCCCCGCGGCAGGCCCGCTCGACCCGGCCTACGTGATCTACACCTCGGGGTCCACCGGCGCGCCCAAGGGCGTCGAGGTCACCCGGGGCGGCGTCGCCGCGCTGATGGCGGCGCTGGAGTCGGCGGGCGCCTACCGCGCCGAGCCGGGGGTGGTCGGCTGGAACGCGAGCGTGGCCTTCGACGCCTCCGTGCAGCAGTGGGTGCGGGTCTGCCGCGGCGAGACCCTGGTGGTGCTCGACGAGGAGCAGCGGGCCGACCCGGCCCGGCTGACGGCGACGCTGCGGAAGTACGGCGTCACCGACCTGGACCTGACGCCCTCGCACTGGCAGTTGCTGCGCGAGCGGTTCACCACCGGCGACGTGGTCCCGCGGCTGTTCATGGGCGGCGAGCCGATCCCCGAGCGGACCTGGCAGGAGATCGTCGCCCGCGGGATCGACGCGCTCAACCTCTACGGTCCGACGGAGTGCTCGGTCGACACCACCGTGGCCCCCGTCGACGGTCCCGGCCCGCACATCGGCGAGCCGCTGCCCGGCATGCGGGTCCGGCTGCTGGACGCGGGGCTGCGCCCGGTCGAGGACGGCGCCACCGGTGAGCTGTACGTGTCGGGGCCGCAGGTCGCCCTGGGCTACGTACGCCGGTCGGGGCTGACCGCCGAGCGCTTCGTGGCCGACCCGTTCGGCGCTCCCGGGGAGCGGATGTACCGCACCGGCGACCGGGCGCGCCGGGGGGCCGGCGGTGTGCTGGAGTTCGTCGGGCGGGCCGACCGGCAGATCAAGCTGCGCGGCTACCGCGTCGAGCCCGGCGAGGTCGAGGGCGCGCTGACCCGCGACCCGCGGGTCGCCGACGCCGCGGTGCGCGCGCACGAGGCCGTCCCCGGCGAGCCGCGGCTCATCGCCTACGTCACCGCGCCGGCCGGCGGACCGGCTCCCTCGCCCGGCGGGGTACTGGACCGGCTGCGGACGCTGCTGCCCGCGCACATGATCCCCGCGCAGGTCGTGGTGCTCGACGCGCTGCCGCTCACCCCGAGCGGGAAGACCGACCACCAGGCGCTCCCCGTGCCGAAGGCCGCCGAGGCCACCGACGCGGCCGGCGGTATTGACGAGCAGGTCGCCGAGGTCTGGCGCACCGTCCTGGTCCTGGACAGCGTCGAGCCCACCGACGACTTCATCGCGCTGGGCGGCCACTCGCTCGCCGCGCTGCGGGTCGTCCACGTGCTGCGCAGGAAGCTGAACGTGGAGCTGCAACTGCGTCATCTGCTGGACGCGCGCGACCTGGCCGACTTCACCAAGACGGTGCGGGAGGCCACCCGCAAGGGCGGCGCGGCGCGTCCGGCGCTGCTGGGCCGTGGCGAGGCCGCCCGATGAGGGGTGACCGGCCGCGGATCGAGGGCGACTGGCTGCTGCTCCCGGCACCGCAGCGCCACCAGCCCTACCGGCTGTTCTGTTTCCCGCACGCCGGTGGTGACGCGACCGCCTTCAGCCCGCTGGCGCACGCGCTCGCCCCGTACGCGGAGGTGTGCGCGCTGCGGCTGCCGGCCCGTGGCGGCCGGCACCGCGACGCGATGCCCGCCACCTTCGACCTGCTGGTGCGCACCGTGACGACGGTCCTGGGACCGCATCTGCCGGAGCGCTTCGGGTTCTACGGGCAGAGCTTCGGCGCGCTGCTCGCCTGGGAGGTCGCCCGGGCCCTGCCGGCCGGGCGCCGCCCCGAGGTGGTCGTCGCCGCGTCCGCGTCACCGCCGCCCACCTGGGGCGGCGGGGGCCGGGTCGAGCGCGACGCCACGGAGCTGCTGCGGCTCGCCGGAATGGGCGAACTGGTGGCGGCCGACCCGGAGTTGCGCGAACACGCCCTGGCGACGGTGACCGCCGACCTGGACGTGTGCGCCACCTACCGCTACCGGCCCGAGCCGCCGCTGGAGTGCGACCTGCACGCGGTGGTCGGCTCCGGCGACCCGATGCTCGACCGGCGCGGGATCGAGGGCTGGCAGGCGCACACCACGGGCGCGTTCGGCCTGTCGGAACTGCCCGGCCCCCACCTGCTGGCCTCCGTGGAACGCCGCGGGCCGGTGGAACTGCTCACTTCCGTCATCGGGCGCCGAACCGACCCGCACACCAGGGAGCCCCAGTGGTCAACCAGACGATCGACCTGAGCGACCCCGCCCTGTGGTCCCGGCCGGATGTGCCCGGGATCATCGGGGAGTTGCGCGACGCGGCACCGCTGCACCGCACCGAGACCGCCGACGACGGCCCCGTCTGGTCGGTGATGACGTACGAGCTGGCGGCCGAGGTGCTGAAGAACGCCGCGGCCTTCAGCTCGGAGGGCGGCTCACTGCTGGGCTCCGGCAGGGGCAAGGTGCCGGTCGGCTCGGGCCGGATGATGGCGCTGACCGACCCGCCGCGCCACCGTGAACTGCGGGCACCCGCCATGCCGTTCTTCTCCACCGGCGCGGTGCGCGGCGCCGCCGCGAACATCGCCGGGCTTGCCGGGGAGATCTTCGACAAGGCGGTGGCCGAGGGCGAGGTCGATCTGGTCGACGTGGTCTCCGCCCTGCCGCTGGCGGTCATGTGCGACCTGCTGGACGTCCCGGCCGCCGACCGCGACATGGTCGTCCGGGTCTGCGACGAGGCGTTCCTGGGCAACAGCCCCGAGGAACGCCGGGCCGGGCACCAGCAGTTGATCCCGTATCTCCTCCAGCAGGTCATGCTGCGGCGCACCGATCCGCGCGACGACCTGATCAGCAAGATGGCCACCTACCGGGTCGGCGGCCGGCCGCTGCCGGTCGAGGACGTGGTGCTGAACCTGGACAACATCGTGGTCGGCGGGGTGCAGACCGTCCGGCACACGGCGGCGATGGGGCTGCTGACGCTCGTTCAGAACCCCGCGCTGTGGCAGCGGTTGCGGGACGGCGAGGTGGAGATGGACAGCGCGGTCGACGAACTGCTGCGCTGGACCTCGGTCGGTCTGCACACGTTGCGCACCGCGACCCGGGACATCGAGTTGGGCGGGCAGCGGATCGCCCGCGGCGACCGGGTGGCCGTCTGGGTCTGGTCGGCCAACCGCGATCCTGCGGCCTTCGACCGCCCCGAGGAGATCCTGCTCGACCGGTCACCCAACCGGCATCTCGCCCTGGGCCTGGGCGCCCACTACTGCATCGGCGCGCCACTGGCCAAGGCGGAGCTGGGCGCGCTGTTCTCCGCGGCGATCGAGCGTGTCGCGCAGATCGTGCCGACCGGACCGCCGCAGTACAACCGGTCGGTCATCAACTTCGGCCTCGACCACTTCCCGGTCCGTCTGATCGCCCGCTGAGCTCCCGCTTTCCCGCCGTACCCGCGCCGTCCGCTCCGAGGACCTGCGCGGTCGAACCCACCCATCTTCCAGGAGGTCACCACCATGACGAATCCGTTCGAGGACGAGAACGCCAGGTATCTGGTGCTGGCGAACGACGAGAACCAGCACTCGCTGTGGCCGGTCTTCATCGACGTGCCCGCGGGCTGGACGGTCGTGCACGAGGAGGACAGCCGGTCCGGCTGCCTCGACTACATCGAGGCCAACTGGACGGACATCCGTCCGGCCGGCCTGCTGGCCACTTTGGACCGGTAGGGGACCCGCCATGCTGAACTGGACGATCGAACCGGGCCGGCCGGCCCTCACCTACGCGCCCCCGGTGGCCGACCTGGCCGAGGCCTGCGGCTGGCTGAAGGAGGTCGAGCCGGAACTGCGCTCGGCCCTGAGCGAGCACGGCACGGTGTTCCTGCGCGGGCTGCCCGTCACCGACACCGACGCGGTCGGGCAGGTCCGCGACATCCTCATCCCCCGGCGGACCCCCTACCGCGAGAAGGCCACCCCGCGCAGCGACTTCGGGAACGGCGTCTTCTCCTCCACCGACCTGCCGCCTGACCAGGCCATCCGGATGCACAACGAGAACAGCTACACCCTCACCTTCCCCGGGCTGCTGCTGTTCGCCTGCCTGATCGCGCCGACCCACGGCGGGGCGACCCCGGTCGCGGACTGCCGCAAGGTGCTGCGGGAACTGCCGGAGCGGCTGGTCCAGCGGATGGAGCGCACCGGCTGGACGCTCACCCGCAACTACTCGCCCTACGTCTCCCTGGACTGGAGCACCGCCTTCGGCACCGAGGACCGGGACGAGGTCGCCGAGTACTGCGCGGAGCACCACATCGCCTGGCAGTGGCGCGAGGACGGGAGCCTGCGCACCCGCCAGTTGCGGCCCGGGACCATCCACCACCCGGACACCGGGGACAAGGTCTGGTTCAACCACCTGGCCTTCTGGAACTCCTGGTCCCTGGACGAGGACATCCGGGCCGCGCTGATCGAGGAGTTCGGCCCCGACGGCCTCCCGTTCGAGACCGGCCTGGGCGACGGCGAACCACTCACCCGCGAGGAGGTGGAGGCCCTCAACTCCGCCTACGCGGCCGCCACGGTCCGCGAGAGCTGGCAGCCGGGCGACGTGATGCTCGTCGACAACGTGCTGTGCGCGCACGGCCGCGACCCCTTCCGCGGAGACCGGCGGATCGCCGTCTCCATGGGCGAGCCGGTCGACGTCCTCGACTGCCGGCCGGGCGTGGCGCCCGCAGCCGTCTCCATGTGATCCAAGCGCCTCACGTGACGTAAAGGGAGAACCGTGACCCCGTTGTCGTTTGCGCAACAGCGGCTGTGGCTGATCGACCAGATCGAAGGGCCGAGCCCGCTGTACAACCTGCCCTTCGCCGTACGCCTGCGCGGCGCCGTCGAGGTGCCCGCGCTGCGGGCGGCAGTCGCCGATGTCGTCGCCCGGCACGAGGCGCTGCGCACGGTCTTCCCGGTCGTCGTCGGCTCCCCCGTGCAGCGGGTGGTGCCCGGCGGGGAGGCGGAGTTCGGCTTCGAGGTCGTCGCCTGCGACGAGGCGGACTACCCCGCCGCACGCGACAGCGCGGCCGCGGTCCCCTTCGACCTGAGCCGGGAGCTGCCCATCCGGGTCACCCTGTTCACCCTGGCACCCGGCGAGCAGGTCCTCCTGGTGGTCATCCACCACATCGCCGCTGACGGCGCGTCGTTGGGGCCCTTCCGCCGCGACCTCGCCGCCGCCTACGCCGCGCGGCTGACCGGCGGCGCCCCCGAGTGGGAACCACTGCCGGTCCAGTACGCGGACTTCGCCGCCTGGCAGCGGGAGCTGCTCGGCGACGAGGCGGACCCGGACAGTCTGCTGGCCGGTCAACTCGCCTACTGGCGTGAGACGTTGGCAGGGCTGCCGGACGAACTGGAGCTGCCCACCGACCGGCCGCGGCCCGCCGCCCTGGTCGCCGCCGACGCCCACGAGTTCCGGTTCCCGGCCGAACTGCACGCCGCCCTGCTGGAGTTGGGGCGCACCCACCGGTCCACCTTGTTCATGGTGCTCCAGGCGGGGATGGCGGCGGTGCTGACCCGGTTGGGCGCCGGCACCGACGTGCCGATCGGCTGCGGGGTCGTGGGCCGGCCCGACGAGGCGCTGGAGGACCTGGTCGGCTTCTTCGTCAACACCCTGGTGCTGCGCACCGACACCTCCGGCGCGCCCAGCTTCACCGAGCTGCTGTCCAGGGTGCGGGAGCGGCAACTGGACGCCCACGCCCACCAGGACGTGCCGTTCGAGCGGCTGGTGGAGGAGCTCAACCCGACGCGCTCGCTGGCCCGGCACCCGCTCTTCCAGGTCCTCATGGTGCTCCAGAGCGGCGACCGGTCCGAATGGCAGCTGCCCGGTCTGACCACCTCGCCCGAGCCGATCGCGATGCGGGTCGCCAAGTTCGACCTCAACATCGGCCTGGAGGAGACCTTCGGCCCGGACGGCGCGCCCGCCGGGATCCGGGGTGCCGTGGAGTACGCGGCGGACCTGTTCGACCGCTCCACGATCACTTCGCTCTTCGAGCGGCTGGTCCGGCTGCTGGCCGCGGCGGCGGCCGACCCCTCGGTACCGATCGGCCGCATCGACGTGCTCGGTGCGCGCGAGCGCGTCCGGATCGTCGAGGAGTGGAACGACTCCCGGCAGCCGGTGACCGAGGGCACGCCGGCGCGGCTGTTCGCCGACCAGGTGGCCCGCACCCCGGACGCGGTGGCGGTGGTCAGCGGCCGGGACACCCTGTCGTACGCCGAACTCGACGCCCGCGCGAACCGGCTGGCCCATCATCTGATCTCCCTGGGGGTCGGGCCCGGCACACCGGTCGCCATGCTGATGGAGCGCTCCGCGGACGTGGTCGTGGCCACGCTGGCGATCGTGAAGTCGGGCGGTGTCTACGTGCCCATGCACGCGAGCCTGCCGCCCGAGCGGATGGCCGCGCTGATGGCGGACACCGGTGCCCCGGTGCTGCTGACCGACCGGGACGAGGTGGAATTCGCCCGGGACGCGGCGGTGGTCCGGATCACCGGCGGGTCCGCCGGTGTCCCGCAGGGGCCGGGCGAGGCGAGGGACCCCGCGGTCGATGTCCACCCCGACCAGCTCGCCTACGTGATGTTCACCTCCGGCTCGACCGGCGTCCCGAAGGGGGTCGCCGTGCGGCACCGGGACGTCGTCGACCTGGCGGCGGACCACCGCTGGCGGGGAGAGGCGCACGCGCGGGTCCTGCTGCACTCGCCGCACGCCTTCGACGCGGCGACCTACGAGCTGTGGGCGCCGCTGCTGTCCGGCGGCACGGTCGTGGTGGCACCGCCGGGCGGGCTGGACGCGGCAGGGCTGCGGGAGGTCGTCGCCCGGCACGGAGTGACGGCGATGTTCCTGACCAAGGCGCTGTTCGACCTGGTCGCGGAGGAGGACCCGAAGGCGTTCGCCGGTCTGCGGTCGCTGTGCACCGGTGGCGAGACGGCGTCTGCGGCGCTGATGCGCCGGGTCCTGGACGCCTGCCCCGACCTGCTGCTCGCCCATGTCTACGGCCCCACCGAGACCACCACCTTCGCCACCTGGCACCACCTGAGCGCCGACGACCTGTCCGGTGCCCGGGTGCCGATCGGCGGCCCGCTGGACAACATGCGCCTCTACGTCCTGGACGACCTGCTCGCGCCGGTCCCCGCCGGGGTGCCCGGGGAGCTGTACGTGACGGGCGCGGGGGTGGCGCGTGGCTACTGGAGGCGGCCGGGGCTGACCGCCGAGCGCTTCGTCGCCGCTCCCTTCGAGCCGGGCGCCCGGATGTACCGCACGGGCGACCTGGTCCGCCGGCGGGCGGACGGCGCCGTGGAGTTCCTGGGCCGGGTGGACGCGCAGGTCAAGGTGCGCGGGTTCCGCATCGAACTGGGCGAGATCGAGGCGGTGCTGGCCGGGCACCCCCGGGTCCGCCAGGTCATCGTGGTGGCCCGCGAGGACCGGGCGGGCGACAAGCGGCTGATCGCCTACTGCGCCGCCGAGCAGGGCACGGCGGAACTCGCCGCAGAGCTGCGCCGGTTCGCCACCGACCGGCTGCCCGGCTACATGGTGCCCTCCGCGGTGGTGGTGCTGGACGCCCTGCCGCTGAACGCGAACGGCAAGGTGGACCAAAAGGCGCTGCCCGCCCCGGACTTCGCCGCCGGCTCGGCCGGACGTCCGCCACGCGACCCGCGCGAGGAGATCCTGTGCGGGCTGTTCCGCGAGGTGCTCGGGGTCGCCGCGGTGACGATCGACGACGACTTCTTCGAGCTGGGTGGCCACTCGCTGCTGGCCACCCGGCTCGTCAGCAAGGCGCGTTCCGCGCTGGACGCGGAGTTGAGCATCGCCGACCTGTTCCAGTCCCCCACCGTCGCGGGGCTGAGCGAGCACATCGGTGGCGCCCGCACCAGGCCCGCCCTGCGGCCCGCCGTGCGTCCTGCGGTCATACCGCTGTCCTTCGCTCAGCGCCGCCTGTGGTTCAGCGGTCAGGTCGAGGGCCCGAGCGCCACCTACAACGTCACGTTGGCGCTGCGGCTGACGGGAGCGCTGGACACCGACGCGCTGGAGGCGGCCCTCGGTGACGTGGTCCCCCGGCACGAGGCGCTGCGCACCGTCTTCCGGGTCACCGGCGGCGTACCCCACCAGCACATCCTGTCCGGGCCCGACGCCCCACTGCTCACCGTCACCGACCGCGACCCCGCCGAACTGGCCGGCCACACCTTCGATCTCACCACCGACCTGCCGATCCACGCCTTCCTGCGCCCCGAGGGACCCGGCAGCCATGTCCTGGTCCTGGTCATGCACCACATCGCCAGTGACGGCTGGTCGCTGCGCCCGCTCTTCCGCGACCTGGTGACCGCCTACGGCGCACGGCACGGTGGTGAGGAGGCGCGGTGGGACGCGCTGCCGGTGCAGTACGCGGACTACACCCTGTGGCAGCGGGATCTGCTGGGCTCCGAGGACGACCCCGACAGCCTGCTGTCGCGCCAACTCGACTTCTGGAAGCAGACGCTGGCCGGGCTGCCCGAGGAGATCGCGCTGCCCGCCGACCGTCCCCGCCCACCGGTGGCCGGTCACCGCGGCGACACCGTGCCGGTGGAGTTCGACACCGAACTGCACTCGCGGCTGAGCCGGTTGGCCGCCGCCAACGGCGTCACCGTGTTCATGGCGCTCCAGGCGGCGCTGGCCGCGCTGCTCCACCGGTTCGGCGCGGGCGAGGACATCCCCGTCGGCTCACCGGTGGCGGGCCGCACCGACGAGGCGCTGGACGACCTGGTCGGCTTCTTCGCCAACACCCTGGTCCTGCGCACCGATCTGTCCGGCCGGCCCAGCTTCGAGCAGCTGCTCGCCCGGGTCCGCGCCGCGAACCTGGCCGCCTACGCCCACCAGGACGTGCCCTTCGAGCGGCTGGTCGAGGAGCTCAACCCGGTCAGGACGCTCGCCCGGCACCCGCTCTTCCAGGTGATGCTCGCCCTCGACAACACCGACGAGGCGAGCCTGGAGTTCGAGGGCGTGACCGCGCGGGACGAGCCGCTGGGTTCCGGCACCGCCACCTTCGACCTGACCTTGACCCTGTCGGAGGGGCGTACGGCGCAGGGCGCGCCGGCCGGACTCGGCGGGGCGTTCGAGTACAACATCGATCTGTTCGACCGGGAGACCGCGCAGCGGCTGGCGGCCGGGTTCGTACAGTTGCTGACCCGGGCGATCGCCGATCCCGGCCTGCCGATCGACACGCTGGAGATCCTGTCGGAGCGGGACAGCGCGGCACTGGCGGAGTGGAACGACACCGCGCTGCCCGGTGAACCGGTGCTGCTCCCCGCCGTGTTCGAGGCGCAGGCAGTCCGCACCCCCGACGCGATCGCTCTGGTGCACGGCGAAACGGTGTGGACCTACGCCGAGTTGAACGCCTCCGCCAACCGGCTCGCCCACGCACTGACCGAAGCGGGCGCCGGACCGGACCGGCTGGTCGCCCTCGCGCTGCCCCGATCGGCGGAGTCGGTGCTCTCGATCCTGGCGATCCTCAAGTCCGGGGCGGCCGTCATCCCGCTCGACGCCGACCATCCCGTCGAGCGCATCGCCGGCACCATCGCCGACGCCGACCCCGCCCTCGTCATCACCGACGACCGCTGGCCCACCCCGCAGGCACTCGGCGGCGCACCCCGGATCCACCCGGACGAGGACACCCGGGCCGGTCGCCCCGACGCCGATCCCGAGCCGCGGGCGCGCGCCGGCCATGCCGCCTACGTCATCCACACCTCCGGATCCACCGGAAAGCCCAAGGGCGTCGTCATCAGCCACGGCAACATCGCCGGCCTCCTCTCCGCGCACCGCGCCGGAATCATCGGGCAGACGGAACAAGCCCATGGCGGACGCCAGTTGGCGATCGCTCTGACCGCGTCGCTGTCCTTCGACGCGTCCTGGGAAAGCCTCCTGTGGATGATCGCCGGCCACCGCCTCCACCTCATCGGGGACGACCTGCGCCGCGACGCCGCCGCCCTGGTCCGCTACGTGACCGCCGCCCGCATCGACATGCTCGACGTCACCCCCACCTACGCCGAACAGCTGGTCGAGGAAGGGCTCTTCGACACCCGTCCTCCCGCGGTCCTGCTGCTGGGCGGCGAGGCGGTGGGTCCCGCGCTGTGGGCCAGGACCCGCGACACACCGGGCACCGAGGCGTACAACCTCTACGGGCCCACCGAGACGACCGTCGACGCGCTCGTCCACCACATCACCGACGGCGACCGGCCGCTGATCGGCCACCCCTTGCGCAACGTACGGGTGTACGTGCTCGACGACCGGCTGCGGCCCGTGCCGCCCGGTGTGCCGGGCGAGTTGTACATCACCGGAGCCGGACTCGCCCGCGGCTACCTCAACCGCCCGGCGCTCACCGCGGAGCGGTTCACCGCCTGCCCCTTCGAACCCGGTGCCCGCATGTACCGCACCGGCGACCTCGCGCGCCGTACCCACCACGGCCACCTCGAATACCTCGGACGCACCGACCAGCAGATCAAGATCCGCGGCTTCCGCATCGAACCCGGCGAGATCGAAGCGGCCCTCACCACCCACCCGCACATCACCCAGGCGACCGTCACCGCCCACCACACCACCCCCGGTGGGCCCCGCCTGGTCGCCTACGTCGTCGCCGACCGGCCCTTCGACACCACCGAGTTGCGCGCCCACGCCCAGGCATCCCTTCCCTCCTACATGGTCCCCTCCGCCATCGTCGCCCTCGACGCCCTGCCGCTCACCACCAGCGGCAAGGTGGACCACAAGGCACTCCCCGCTCCTGACTACTCCGCGCTCGCGCTCGGCCGGGAGGCGCGCACCCCGCAGGAGCAGATCCTGTGCGGGCTGTTCGCCGAGGCGCTCGGGCTCGACTCCGTCGGCATCGACGACGACTTCTTCGCCCTGGGCGGCCACTCGCTGCTGGCGATGAAGCTGCTGAGCCGGGTGCGAGCGGTCATGGGAGCGGAACTCGGCATCCGGGAGGTCTTCGAGGCACCGACGGTGGCGGAGTTGGTGGCCCGCCTGGACGGCGGCTCGACCGCGCGGCTCGCGCTGGGCGTGCGGGAGCGCCCGGACGCCGTGCCCCTGTCGTTCGCGCAGCGCCGCCTGTGGCTCATCGACCGGATGGAGGGCCCCAGCGCCCTGTACAACATGCCCGCCGCCCTGCGGGTCCACGGCGCGCTCGACGCCGCCGTCCTGACCGCCGCGCTGGCCGACGTCATGGCACGCCACGAGAGTCTGCGCACCGTCATCGACGAGATCGACGGCGAGCCGTGGCAGCGGGTGCTGCCGATGAGTGCCGTCGCCGCGGCCGTCGAGACCGTGGAGTGCGAGGCCGAGACGGTCGGCGCGTCGGTGGAGGAGTTCTCCTGGCGGCCGTTCGACCTGGCCGCGGAACTGCCGCTGCGGGTCATGGTGGCCCGGGTCGGCCCCGAAGAGTCCGTCCTGGTACTGGCGTTGCACCACATCGCCGGTGACGGCTGGTCGATGGGCCCGCTGCTGCGCGACCTGGCGGAGGCCTACCGGGCACACGCCGAGGACACCATCCCGGCGTGGCAGCCGCTGCCGGTCCAGTACGCCGACTACGCCCTGTGGCAACGGGAGTTGCTGGGCGACGAGGACGACCCCGAGAGCCTGGTGGCACAGCAACTGGCCTACTGGCGCGACACCTTGACCGGTCTGCCCGAGGAACTCCCCCTCCCGACGGACCGACCGCGCCGCACGACGGGCGGGCATCGCGGTGACCGGGTGGCGGTCCGGCTGGACGCGGAGTCGCACCGTGGTCTGCTGGCCCTCTCCCGGGACCACCGGGTGACGTTGTTCATGACGCTCCAGGCGGCACTCGCGACACTGCTGACCCGGCTGGGCGCGGGAGGCGACGTGCCAATCGGCTCGGTGGTGGCCGGCCGCACCGACGAGGCGCTGGACGACCTGGTCGGCTTCTTCGTCAACACCCTCGTCCTGCGCACCGACACCTCCGGCGACCCCCGCTTCAGCGAACTGGTGGCCCGGGTCCGCGAGGGCGACCTGGCCGCCTACGCCCACCAGGACATCCCCTTCGAACGCGTCGTGGAGGAGCTCAACCCGGTCAGGACGCTCACCCGGCACCCGCTCTTCCAGGTGCTGCTGGTCCTGCAGAACAACGAGTCGGCGCCCTTCGCGCTGGCGGGGATGGAGACGACAGGCGAGCCGACCGGGATGAGGGCCGCCAAGTTCGACCTCGCCGTCACCGTCGAGGAGTTCTTCGACGCCGAGGGCGCACCGGCGGGACTGGACTGCGCGATCGACTACGCGGTCGACCTGTTCGACCGCGCGACGGCGCTGTCCATCGGGGAGCGGTACGGCCGGGTCCTCACGGCGGTCACCGCGGACCCGCAGGCCCGGATCGGGGCGATCGACGTGCTCGGTCCCCGGCTGCGTACCCGGGTCCTCAGCGAGTGGAACGACACCGCGCTGCCGGGTGAACCGGTGCTGCTCCCCGCCGCGTTCGAGGCCCAGGCCGCGCTCACCCCCGACGCGATCGCTCTGGTGCACGGCGAAACGCGATGGACCTACGCCGAGTTGAACACCTGCGCCAACCAGCTCGCCCACGCACTCGTCGATGCGGGCGCCGGGCCGGAGCGCCTGGTCGCTCTCGCCCTGCCCCGGTCCGGCGCGTCGGTGCTCGCCATCCTGGCGGTCCTCAAGTCCGGGGCGGCCGTCGTCCCGCTCGACGCCGACCATCCGGTCGACCGCATCGCCGGCACCATCGCCGACGCCGGCCCCGCCCTCGTCATCACCGACGCACACTGGCCCACCCCGCAGGCGCTCGGCGAAGCACGCCGCATTCGCATCGACGACCCGGCATGGGCCGACGGCCCGCGCACGAACCCCCACTCGCGCACCGACGCCCGGCACCCCGCCTACGTCATCCACACCTCCGGATCCACCGGAAAGCCCAAGGGCGTCGTCATCAGCCACGGCAACATCGCCGCCCTCCTCGCGGCCCACCGCGCCGGATTCATCGGTAGGGCCGAACGAGACCACGGCGGACGGCAGTTGGCGATCACGCTCACCGCGTCACTGTCCTTCGACGCCTCCTGGGACAGCCTGCTGTGGATGGTCGCCGGCCACCGCCTCCACCTCATCGGGGACGACCTGCGCCGCGACGCCGCCGCCCTGGTCCGCTACGTGGCCGCGTCCGGCATCGACATCCTCAACGTGACACCCACCTACGCCGAGCAGTTGATCGAGGAAGGACTGCTGGAGGCATGTCCCCCCGCGATCCTGCTGCTCGGCGGCGAAGCGGTGGGCGCCGCACTGTGGGCCAGGACCCGCGACGCGGCCCGCACCGCCACCTACAACCTCTACGGCCCCACCGAGACCACGGTCGACGCGCTGACCCACCGCGTCGAGTCGGGCGACCGGTCGCTGGTCGGCCGACCGCTGGGCAACGTCCGGGCCTATGTGCTCGACGACCGCCTGGAACCCGTACCGCCGGGCGTGCCGGGCGAGTTGTACATCACCGGAGCCGGACTCGCCCGCGGCTACCTCAACCGCCCGGCGCTCACCGCGGAGCGCTTCACCGCCTGCCCCTTCGAACCCGGTGCCCGCATGTACCGCACCGGCGACCTGGTGTGCCTGCGTGCCGACGGTGCCGTGGAGTTCCTCGGGCGGGCGGACGCACAGGTGAAGATCCGCGGCTTCCGGATCGAACTGGGCGAGATCGAGGCCGTCCTGGCCGACCATGACGCCGTCCGGCAGGTCGTCGTCATGGCCCGGGAGGACCGGGCGGGCGACCGGCGGCTGGTCGCCTACTGTGCCGTCGAGCGCGCCGCAGGCGACCTCGCGGACCTGGCGAGCGAACTGCGGCGGTTCGCCGGGCAGTCGCTGCCCTCGTACATGGTCCCCTCCACGGTGGTGCTGCTGGACACCCTGCCGATGACGGTGAACGGCAAGGTGGACCACAAGGCGCTCCCGGCGCCGGACTACTCAGCGCTCGCGCTCGGCCGGGAGGCACGCACCCCCCGGGAGCAGATCCTGTGCGGGCTGTTCGCGGAGACGCTCGGGCTCGACTCCGTCGGCATCGACGACGACTTCTTCGCCCTCGGCGGCCACTCACTGCTGGCGATGAAGCTGCTGAGTCGGGTGCGATCGGCCATGGGAGCGGAACTCGGCATCCGGGAGGTCTTCGAGGCACCGACCGTCGCGGAACTGGCGGTCAGGCTCGACGTCACGTCGGGCGGACGTCTGCCGCTCACTGTGCGGGACCGCCCCGAGGTCGTGCCGCTGTCCTTCGCCCAGCAGCGCCTGTGGCTCATCGACCGGATGGAGGGCCCCAGCGCGCTGTACAACGTCCCCGTCGGGCTGCGGGTGCACGGCGCGTTCGACAGCGCGGTCCTCACCGCGGCGCTGGCCGACGTCGTGGCACGCCACGAGAGCCTGCGCACCGTCATCGACGAGATCGACGGCGAGCCGTGCCAGCGGGTGCTGCCGGCGGCCCAGGCACGGCCGGCCGTGGAGATCCTGGGGTGCGAGGCGGACAAGCTCGGCGCCGTGGTCGAGGAGTTCTCCCGGCAGCCGTTCGACCTCGGCGTCGAACCGCCCGTGCGCGCCCTGGTGGCCGAGGTGGGGCCGCGGGAGTCCATGGTGGTCCTGGTGCTGCACCACATCGCCAGTGACGGCTGGTCGATGGGCCCGCTGCTGCGCGACCTGGCGGACGCCTACCGGAAACGCGCAGAAGGAGCCCTCCCGGACTGGGAGCCGCTGCCGGTCCAGTACGCCGACTACGCCCTGTGGCAACGGGAGTTGCTGGGCGACGAGGACGACCCCGAGAGCCTGGTGGCCCGGCAACTGGCCTACTGGCGCGACGCCCTGGCCGGGCTGCCGGAGGAACTGGCGCTCCCGGCCGACCGGCCGCGCCGCACCACCAGCAGCCACCGTGGCGAGCGGGTCGTCGTGCAGTTCGGGGCCCGACTGCACGCCGAACTCGTGGAGTTCGCCCGGGCGCACCGGGTGACGTTGTTCATGGTGCTCCAGGCCGGGCTCGCCGCGCTGCTGACCCGGCTGGGCGCGGGGACGGACGTGCCGATCGGCTCGGTGGTGGCCGGCCGCTCCGACGAGGGTCTCGACGACCTGGTCGGCTTCTTCGTCAACACCCTCGTGCTGCGCACCGACACCTCGGGAGATCCCACCTTCGGCGAGTTGCTGGCCCGGGTCCGCGAGGGCGACCTGGCCGCCTACGCCCACCAGGACATCCCCTTCGAGCGGATCGTGGAGGAGCTCAACCCGGTCAGGACGCTCGCCCGGCACCCGCTCTTCCAGGTCATGCTGGTGCTGGAGAACGTCGGCGAGTCCGCACCGCTCGACCTGGCAGGACCGACGGTCGTGCCGGAGCCGGCCGGGGCACCGGTCGCGAAGTTCGACCTCAACATCGGGATGGGGGAATCCTTCGGCCCCGACGGCCGCCCGGCCGGCCTGGAGTGCGCGATCGACTACGCGGTCGACCTGTTCGACCACCCGACGGCGCAATCCGTCGCGGAGCGGCTGGGACGGCTGCTCGCGGCCGTGGTGGCCGACCCGCTGACACCGCTGGGCTCGATCGACATCCTCGGCGCGGCGGAGCGCGATCGCCTCCTCGGTGAGTGGAACGACACCGCGCTGCCCGGTGAACCGGTGCTGCTGCCCGCCGCCTTCCGGGCCCAGGCCGCGCTCACCCCCGACGCGATGGCACTCGTCTGCGGCGAAACGGCCTGGACCTACGCGGAGTTGAACACCCGCGCCAACCAACTCGCCCACACCCTCATCGCATCCGGCGCCGGACCTGAGCGCCTGGTCGCCCTCGCGCTGCCCCGGTCCGCCGAATCGGTACTCGCCATCCTGGCGATCCTCAAGTCCGGGGCGGCCGTCGTCCCGCTGGACGCCGAATACCCGCTCGACCGGATCGCCGACACGATCGCCGACGCCGACCCCGCCCTCGTCATCACCGACCACCGCTGGCCGACCCCTCGGGCGCTCGGCGCGGCGCCCCGGATCCACCTCGACGACCCGGCCTGGACCCGCAACCCGACCACCGACCCGACCCCGCCGACGGACGCCCGGCACACCGCCTACGTCATCCACACCTCCGGATCCACCGGAAAGCCCAAGGGCGTCGCCGTCAGCCACCGCAACATCGCGGGCCTCCTCGCCGCGCACCGCGCCGGGATCATCGGCCAGGCCGAACGAGACCACCCCGGGCGCCAGTTGGCGGTGGCGCTGACGGCGTCACTGTCCTTCGACGCCTCCTGGGACGGACTGCTGTGGATGATCGCCGGCCACCGGCTCCACCTCATCGGGGACGACCTGCGCCGTGACCCGGAACTGCTGGTGCGGCACGTGGCGGAGGCCGGGGTCGACGTGCTCAACGCGACTCCCACGCACGCCGAGCAGTTGATCGAGGAGGGACTGCTGGAGGCGTGTCCTCCCGCGATCCTGCTGCTCGGCGGCGAAGCCGTCGGCCCCGCGCTGTGGGCCAGGACCCGGGACGCCGCCCACACCGTCACCCACAACCTCTACGGCCCCACCGAGGCCACGGTCGACGCCGTCACCTGCCGCATCGCCGCGGGTGACCGGCAGGTGATCGGACGGCCGGTCGGCAACGTCCGGGTCTACGTGCTCGACGACCGCCTGGAACCCGTGCCGCCGGGCGTGCCGGGCGAGTTGTACATCGCCGGGGCGGGGCTGGCGCGCGGCTACCTCAACCGGCCGGGCCTGACCGCGGAACGCTTCGTCGCCTGCCCCTTCGAACCCGGTGCCCGCATGTACCGCACCGGCGACCTCGCGCGGCACCACCACGACGGCGACCTGGAATACCTCGGACGCACCGACCAGCAGATCAAGATCCGCGGCTTCCGCATCGAACCCGGCGAGATCGAGGCCGTCCTCACCACGCATCCCCACGTCACGCAGGCATCCGTCACGGCGCACGAGACCGCACCCGGCGGGGCCCGCCTGGTGGCGTACGTCGTCGCCGACGGCCCGGTCGAGCCGGGCGGGCTGCGCGCCTTCGTGGGGGCCGTCCTGCCCTCCTACATGGTGCCGTCCGCGGTGGTCACCCTGGACACCCTGCCGCTGACGGTCAGCGGCAAGGTCGACCACCGGGCGCTCCCGGTGCCGGACTTCGCGGCGCTGTCCCTCGGGCGGGCCGCCCGAACCCCTCAGGAACAGGTCATCCGCGAGTTGTTCGCCGAGGTGCTCGGGCTCGCGTCGGTCGGGATCGACGACAACTTCTTCGAGTTGGGCGGCCATTCGCTGCTGGCCGCGCGGTTGCTCAGCAGGGTGCGCTCCGCGCTCGGGGTCGAGTTGGGCATGCGGGCGATGTTCGAGTCGCCGACCGTCGCGGGTCTGGCGGAGCGGTCGCGGGCCGGGGCCGCCGAGGACGCGCTCGACGTCCTACTGCCGCTGCGGCCGTCCGGTACCCGCCCGCCGCTGTTCTGCGTGCATCCCGCGGCGGGCATCAGCTGGAGCTACGCGGGGCTGCTGCGCCACCTCGACCCCGACCGTCCGGTCTACGGCCTGCAGTCGCGCGGGCTGAAGGGGGTCGTCCCGGCGAGTGTGGAGGAGGTCGCCGAGGACTGCCTGCGCGAGATCCGCTCGGTGCAGCCGGCCGGCCCCTACCACCTGCTGGGCTGGTCCTTCGGCGCGGTGGTCGCGCACGCGATGGCGGTCAGGTTGCAGGCCGAGGGGGAACGGGTGGCGCTGCTCGCCCTGTTGGACGGGGCGCCGATCAGCCCGCAGGCGAGGGGCGGCGGCTCCGGCGCGGAGGTCTCGGACACCTTCGCCGATCTGCTGGTCTCCCTCGGGTACGACCCGGCGGACCCGAAGGGTCTCGCCGACCTGGAGGCGGTGCTGGGCGAGGCCGCCGGCTCACTGCCCGAAGTCTTCGCCGCCAACCGCACGTTGATGGACGAGCACGACGCCGGGCGGTACCGGGGTGACGTCGTCTTCTTCGGCGCCACGGCGGACAAGCCCGCCGACTGGCCGTACGAGGAGGCCTGGCGCCCCTACGTCTCCGGCCGGATCGAGCACCACCGGATCGCCTGTGAGCACGGCGAGTTGACCCAACCGGATCCGATCGCACACATCGGCGCAGTGCTGGCCGAGAAGCTGGGAGAGAGCTGAGATGAGTGGTGTCGCGGCGGAGCCCGTCGTCGAGAGCCCGGAGCGGCCGGTACGCGGCAGATGGGGGTTGTGGGCGGAGGCCGGCTTCCGGAAGCTGTGGATCGGGGAGACGACCAGCGCGCTGGGGACCGCCGTCGGCAATGTGGCGTTGTCCCTGGTGGCGGTGGTGACGTTGAAGGCACCGCCCTTCATGGTGGGCGTGCTGACGGCATCTGCCTGGCTGCCGTGGCTGTTCATCGGCCTGACCGCCGGGGCGCTGGTGGACCGGTGGCCGCGCCGGGTGGTGATGCTGGTCTGCGATCTGGTGCTGCTGGTGCTGTTCGCCAGTGTGCCGGTCGCCGCCTGGCTGGGGGTCCTCACCATCGCGCAACTGGTGGTGGTCGCCTTGCTGGCCGGCGCGGCCAAGGTGTTCTTCTCCACGGCGTACGGGGCGATGGTGCCGTCCTTGGTGGACACGCCCGACCTGCTGGAGGCGAACGTCAAGCTGCGGGCCGGGGAGTCGGCCGCCGAGATCGCCGGACCGGGCGTGGCGGGGGTGATCTCCCAGTTGTTCGGGGCGGTCACCGGCATCCTGGCGGACGCGGTGACGTACCTGGTCTCCGCGCTCTTCCTCAGCTCGATCAAGCTGCGGGAGACGCCTCCCCCGCGGTCCGAGCGACGCCGGATCAGGCAGGAGATCACCGAGGGGGTCCGCTTCCTCGTCCACGATCCGTATCTGCGCACGCTGGCGCTGTTCGGCGCGGTGGGCAACCTGGGGCTGAACGGCATCGGTGCCGTGCAGACGGTCTTCCTCGTGCGCAGCGTCGGGCTGAACCCGGGTGGCGTGGGCGTCGTGTTCGCGGTGGTGAGCGTGGGCGGGCTGCTCGGCGCGTCCGGCGCGGGCCGGATCGCCCGGCGGTTCGGCACCGCCCGCGGGCTGCTGATCTGCGAACTCGTGGTGGCCCCCTTCATCTTCGCGCTGCCGCTCGCCGGACGTCAGGTGCCGCTGTGGCTGAGCGTGATCGCCTGGTCGGTGGCGGTGTGCGGTGTGGTGGCCGGCAACGTGATCGCCGGAAGCTTCTACCAGGCCTACTGCCCCCGTGAGTTGATCGGCCGGGTCAGGGCGAGCGCCTCGACCGTCAACTTCTGTGCCATCCCGGTGGGCGCCCTGCTGGGCGGCTACCTCGGAGAGACGCTGAACACCAGGGTCACCATCTGGATCATGGCCGGCGTCCTGCTGTCGGCGGGGCTCGTTCTGCTGACCAGCCCCATCAGAGCCCGGCGGGACTTGCCCAAGTCCACCGACCGTAGCCCGGAACCGAAGGAGCGATGACGTTGCGACTGCGACCGTTGACCATGAGGGACAGCGAGGAACTCGCGGAGCTCTACCGGCGCAACCGCGCCTTCCTCGCGACGTGGGAGCCCGGTGAGCCGGACGAGTTCTTCACCCCCGACGCCCAGCGCGAGTCGGTGGCCGCGCTGCTGTCGCAGAGCCGGGCCGGGACCACGATGGCCTGGGTCATCGTGGCCGACGGCGAGTTGGTGGGCCGCGTCAACCTGGGGAACATCGTGCTGGGCCCGCTGCGCAGCTGTTCCGTCGGCTACTGGGTCTCCGAGTGGCACGGTGGCCGGGGAATCGCCACGCTGGCCGTGCAGGAGGCCGTGGAGATCGCGTTCGAGGAACTCGAACTGCACCGGGTCGACGCCTTCGCCCGTACCGACAACGTGGGTTCGTGCCGGGTGCTGGAGAAGAACGGATTCCATCGGGTGGGGGTCTCGCGCGGACACCTCCATGCCGCGGGGCGCTGGCGTGACCAGGTCTACTTCCAAAAGCTCGCGCCATGGGACGACACCATGCGGCTGACGCCCTCGCAGGAGCCGTACCCGGCGACGCACGAGGGGGGCACCGGGATCCTGGACGACAGGGCGACGTCGCTGGCGCACTGACCGGCCACCCGGACGCCCGGGATCGCCGGCCCGAGGGCCGGCGATCCCGTTTCATCTCCCTCCGGGAGGGCTCACAGCGTGCGGTGCAGCAGGAACGGCAGCAGCGAGCGGATCTCGGCGTGCGCGGCCGGCTCCAGACAAACGCCGTCCAGGCAGGACCCGGCCGCGGCGAGGTGCCGGCGGGCCTCGTCGAGGGCGGCGGCCTGCCCGCCCGCCTCCTCGACGAGCCGCACGGCCCGGCGCACCACGGCGTGGTCCGGTGGGCCGGGTGTGGCCAGGAGCGCGCCGAGGTGGGCGGCGGCCGGCCCGCCGGCCTCCAGCGCCGCCAGCACCGGCAGGGTCTTCTTCCCCCGGCGCAGGTCGCTGTGGACCGGCTTGCCGGTGATCTCCGGCTCGCCCCACAGCCCCAGCAGGTCGTCCACCGCCTGGAAGGCCACCCCCAGATGGCGGCCGGCCCGGGCGAGCGCGGCGACCGTCGGCTCCGGCGCGCCCGCCAGCACCGCGCCGAGCGCCGCGGCGCAGCCCAGCAGCGATCCCGTCTTGTGCTCGGCCATCGACAGGTACTCACCGCGAGAGACCGCGTCGGGGCCGGTCCACGGCCTGGACTCGAAGAGCAGGTCCTCTGCCTGGCCGCGCACCAGGTCGCTCATGGTGCCGGTCAGCTGCCGCACCGCCGCCGAGCCGCACCCGGTGGGCAGTTCGGCCAGGATCTCCACGGCGAGGGCGAACAGCGCGTCCCCGGTCAGGACGGCCGGGCCCGTCCCGTACGCCTTCCACACCGTCGGGCGCCGCCGGCGGGTCTCGTCGCCGTCCATGATGTCGTCGTGCAGCAGCGAGAAGGCATGCACCAGCTCGACGGCTACCGCACCGGCCACCGCGGTCCCGGCGGGCGCGCCGGCCGCCTCGGCGCACAGCACGGTCAGCGCCTGCCGTACGCCCTTGCCCTGTGCGCCGGGCAGCGGCGGGCCGTCCACCGCGCTCCAGCCGAGCGAGTAGGCGGCCATCTCGGCCGGCCACGGGTGGAGCCTGGCGACCGCGGCAAGCAGGGCGGGCCGCACCAGTTCACGGCAGCGTTCCAGGGTCCGGGGGGCGCTGTGCGCGGGGGCCACCGGTTCGAAGGCGAGGGTCATCGCCGGCCCCCGGTCCCCGCGGTCACGCCCCGCGCCTCGTCGTCGGCCGCCGGGGTGGCCAGCGGCGGGATGCCCAGTTCCTGGTAGGCCCTGGCGACCATCTCGCGGACGTGGTGCAGTCCGACCCGCCGCAGTCCGCGGTCCAGCTCCGCCAGGTCCGCGGCCGTCTCGGCCCGGTCGCGGCCGAGCCTGGCCCGCGCCTTGACCAGTCCGAGCCGGGCCAGCGCCTCACCGCGCGGCTCGCTCATGGCGCGGAACTCCTCCACCGTGGCCGCGTAGACCTCCCGCGCCTGCCGGTGGCGGCCGGCCCGGTAGAGCACGTTGCCGCGCATCTTGTGGTTGTAGGCGAGCGCGCTGGTCAGTGTCATCCGGCGGCAGGTCTCCTCGGCCTCGGACAGCAGCCGTAGCGCCCGTTCCACGTCGCCGTCGCGCACCGAGACGATGTCGGCGATGCCGCGCAGTGCCCAGGCCCGGCCGCGCTGGTCGTCGGCGTGCCCGGCTATCTCGGCCGCCTCCTCGAACATCGCCAGCGCGGTGTCGTACGAGCCGGTGTTGCGGTGCATCTGCGCGATGCCCTCCAGCGCCCACACCGTGTGGCGGGCCTCGCCGCGCTTGCGGGCCTCGGCGAGCAGCCGCTCGTGCAGTTCGCCGACCGCCTGGTAGTCGCCCTGGATCCGGCCGGTCTCGGCCATCCCGGCGAGCGAGTAGCCGCGAGCGACCACGTCACCGGCGCGCCGGCCCAGCTCGGCGGCGAGCCCGAGCAGCCGGTACGCGAGTGCCAGGGCGCCGCGCTGCCGGGCGAGGGTGCCGCCGCTCCACAGCGCCCACGCCATGGTGCCCTGGTCACCGGCCGAGCGGGCGGCGCGGTAGCTGGCCTTCCACGCGTGGTCGGCCGCCGCGATGTCGCCCAGCCGCCGGTGGGCCTCCGCGACGGCGAGTCCTGCCCTGGCCATCTCCCTGGGGGATCCGAGCAGCTCCGCCGCGCGCAGCTGCTCGGTTCCCGCGGCCAGCACCTCCGCCAGCGATGAGTTCACCGACAGTGAGGTAACGCCCTGGTACTCCGGGGCGGATGCCTTGCCGTACATGGATGCCTTTCGGTCGCCAGGGCCGTGACCAGCGGTGACAGGCGGGCCGTGCCGCGTGTGCTGCCGCGTGCGTCGGGCGGGGCGAGGTCGGGGGCGAACAGCCCGTTAACTATACGTTGCATGTATACACGCATGGAATAGTCGGACAGTTGCCTCCGCTCCCCGCCCCTTTCCGGTGACGCCCGTCACATCGGGAGGCCGCGGCCGCGGCCGCGGGCGCACCTTGCCCTCCCCCGATCCGAGGAACAGACTTGAAAGAGCCGATTGAGGACGAATGGCGCCAATCCCGCCCGAAGAGTCCGCGAGGCGAATAGAGGCGACGATGGACCCACCCGACGCCGGCTCCGCGCACACCGCGGATCCACTGCTGGGCGCGGAGTACCTGGCCGCCACCGTCATCGACACACGGGGGCGGGTACTGGCGTGGAGTCCGGGGCTGCGCCAACTGCTGGGCTACCGCGCCGACGAGGTCGTCGGCCGGCCGGTCACCACCCTGCTGGACACCCGGGTCACCGCCACCACGCGGCGACGGCTGCTGGAGGGCCCAGGCGGCAGCGGACGGGTGGTCTTCCGGCACCGCGACGACCGTCCCGTCGGCACGGAAGTGCTGGCCCACCCGTGGACCGACGGCGCCGGGGAGTCCCGAAGGCTCCTGGTGGCCACCCCGGTACCGGTGCAGCGGCACATGGCGACGACACTCCTGAAGTGGGCGGCCGACCAGATCCCGTTCGCCGCCGCGATCCTCGACCCGGAGCTGCGGTACGTCGAGGTGAACCAGCAGACCTCCCGGGCGTGGAATCTCACCCCCGACGAGATGCTCGGCCGCAGCGCGCCGGAACTGCTGCACACCCCCGAGAGCGACGAGGTCGCCGCGGGCATGCGGCAGGCGGTGGACAAGGGCGAGCCGGTCCATGTGGAGAGCTATGCGAAGCTGCCCGGCGAGCGACGGGGGCACGCCTGGTCGGTGCACAACACCCCGCTCAAGGACGCCTCGGGCCGGGTGCGCGGGCTGCACACCCTCGGGATCGACATCACCGGGGAGTACCTGGCCCGCAAGCGCCTCGCGCTGCTGAACGACGCCAGCACCAGCATCGGCAGCACCCTGGACGTGCGGCGCACGGCGGACGAACTGGCGCAGGTCCTCGTTCCCGTGCTGGCCGACTTCGTCACCGTGGACCTGATCGACACGGTGCTCACCGACAAGGACCCGCAGTTCTCGGCGCCCACCGGTTCGGTCGCCCTGCGCCGGATGGCGGTGCGCTCGATCATCGAGGGAGCTCCGGAGGCACTGCACCAGCCCGGGCAGGTGATCACCTACCCCGAGTTCTCACCCCACGCGACGGCGATGATCACCGGCCGCTCCTTCGCCACCGCGCTCAGCGGCGACCCGCTCTTCGAGCGCTGGCTGGGCTCCAAAAGGGAACGGGCGGAGAAGTACCGCGAGTACGGCATCCACTCCACGATGGTGGTGCCGCTGCGTGCCCGGGGCGCCACCTTGGGCGTGGCGCTCTTCAGCAGGCACACCTACCCCGACGACTTCGACGAGGACGACCTGCTGCTCGCCGAGGAGATCACGGCCAGGGCCGCGGTGTGCCTGGACAACGCGTTGCGCTACACCCGCCAGCGCGACACCGCGCTGACCCTCCAGCACAGCCTGCTGCCGCAGGAGCTGCCACGGCAGTCCGCCATGCGGGTCGCCGGCCGCTACCTGCCGGCGGACAACCGGACGGGGGTCGGCGGCGACTGGTTCGACGTGATCCCGCTGTCCGGCGCCCGGGTCGCCCTGGTGGTCGGCGACGTGGTCGGGCACGGCGTGCACGCCTCGGCGACGATGGGACGGCTGCGCACCGCGGTCCGCACCCTCGCCGACGTCGAACTGCCGCCCGACGAACTGCTCACCCACCTCGACGACCTGGTCGGGCGCCCCTCCCAGGCCGGCCCGGACGCGGGCGAACTGCGCGACGCGGACACCGGGGCCACGATCCTGTACGCGGTCTACAACCCGGTCTCCCGCCGGTGCGCGATGGCCAGGGCCGGGCATCCGCCGCCGGCCCTGGTGCTGCCGGACGGCTCGGTGGAGTTCCTCGACGTGCCCGCGGGACCGCCGCTGGGCCTGGGCGTCCTGCCGTTCGAGAACTTCGAGGTGCCGGTCCCCGAGGGCGGTGTCCTCGCCCTGTACACCGACGGGCTGATCGAGTCGCGCCGCCACGACGTCGACCACGGGATGGCCGAGCTGGGCCGGGAACTGTCCCGCCCGGCCGGCTCGCTCGGGGAGACCTGCGACAAGGTGCTGGGGGCCCTGCTGTCCGGCAGGCCGCATGACGACGTGGCGCTGCTGCTGGCCCGGGGGTGCTCCCTCGGCCCGGAGAGCGTCGCCACCCGTGAGTTCCCCGCCGATCCGGCGATCGTGGGGGCGGCCCGGGAGTTCACCGCCCGCCAGCTGTCCGAATGGGGTCTTGAGGAGGTCGCGTTCACCACCGAACTGCTGGTCAGCGAACTGGTCACCAACGCGATCCGCTACGCCACCGGCCCCGTCCAACTGCGCATGATCCTGGAGAACACCCTGATCTGCGAGGTCTCCGACCGCAGCGACACCTTCCCGCACCTGCGCCGCGCCAACATCGACGACGAGGGCGGCCGCGGGCTGCTGCTCGTCGCCCAGCTCAGCCGGCGCTGGGGCACTCGCCCCACCGCCACCGGCAAGACCATCTGGGCCGACCAGTCGATCCCCGCGGACCGCCGGGTCCCGGCCGCGTGCGGACCGTGATCGGTCACCGGGGGCCGGACCCGGAGCCGAGGTCCGCCGCGGCCAGCCGCTCCAGGAGTTCGATCGTGGTGTCGAGGTGGCCCCGCTCCCGTGGCCCCACCACCGACTCGATGGCCCGGGCCAGCCACGCCTTGCGGGTGGCCAGCAGGGAGTCGAACATCTTCTGGCCTGCCGCGGTGACCCCGATGAGGACCTTGCGGCCGTCCGTCTCGTCCCGCTCGCCGCGGACCAGTCCGGCCTTCTTCAACGCCGCCACGCTCTGCGCGATCGCCTGCTGGCTCACGTGCTCGACGGCGGCCATGGACGCCGCCGTCGTCGGCCCCTCGTTGATGACCCGTTGCAGGACGGCCAGTTGGGATTCGGTGAAGCCCGTCGTGGTCATGCCCTCCAGGCGCATCCGCGACCGCAGCCTGGTGACCGCCACGGACAGCCGGACAGCCGACTCCGCCGTGTCCCTGTGGCCCGCCTCTTCGCTCATGCCGACCACCGTAACAGTTGCTCAAGTTACTTGTACAAGTAGCTTGTGTGATGATGCGTCCGGAGCGGTTTCAGCGCCGCCGCGAAACGCCCCGATCGTCCTTGACATACCCATTCCGGCCTGGCCATCGTGGGAACCGTGACCGTTCTTCGGTGGCTGCGGACGCGGGACGCCGATCTGGCCGCGCTGCGAAGGGCGTGTCGGGCGGCGATCGTGGCGCCCGGGCTTTTCGCCATCGGCGAGGAAGTCATCGGGAATTCGACGCTGGCGGTTTTCGCGGCATTCGGATCGCTGGCGACCTTGCTGTTCGTGGACTTCACCGGCCCGATGCGTGAACGGCTCGCCGCCCAGGTCTGGCTGGTGCTCACCGGCGCGGTCCTGGTCTGCGTCGGGACCCTGGTGTCCCAGGTGGTGTGGCTCGCCGCGGTGACCATGTTCGCCGTCGGATTCGTGGTGCTGTTCTCGGGCATCGTCAGCTCGGTCCTCGCGAGCGCCTCGACCGCGCTGCTCGCCGGTCTGATCCTGCCCGTGTCGCTGGCCGGGCCGGTCGGTTCGCTGCCGGACCGCCTGGCGGGCTGGCTACTGGCCGGCGCCACCTCCGTCGTCGCCATCGGCGTGCTGTGGCCCACCCCCACCCGTGATCCACTGCGGCTGGCGACCGCGCGGGCCTGTGAACTGCTGGCGCGCCGGCTGCGGGCGGAAGTCGACTGCGTTCGCGGTGACTTCGGCGCCGACCGCCGCGAGGCGCTCGCGGAGCTGACCACCGAAGCGGACGAGGCGGTGACCGAACTGCGCCGGTCGTTCTTCGGCACGCCCTACCGCCCCACCGGCCTGACGACGGCCGCACGCACGCTGGTGCGCCTGGTGGACCAGGTGGTGTGGCTGGAGTCGATCCTGGACCGGACGCCGTTCGACGACCGGCCGGGACCGAGCGGCGCGATGGTGTGCGAGGTCAAGGCCAAGGCGGCCGACCTGCTGGAGCACGGTGCCCTGCGGCTGCGGTGCGTCGACGGCGGCCGGTGCGAGGACCTCGGAGCCGATCTGCGGCGGTTGCACTACGCGCGCGCCGCCATGGAACGGGAGGTGACCTCCGCCCTGCCGGCCCCGCGCGAGGCGGCCGTCCCGGACGGCGACCCGCGCACGGCGACCGCCGGGTTCGTCAGTTCGCTCGAACCGAGCTTCCGCGCCCAGGAGATGAGCTTCGCCATCTCGGCGATCGCGGAGAACATCGAGCTGACCGTCGCCGCCCACCGCCGCACCTGGTGGCAGCAGCTCCTCGGCCGCCGTCCGGTGGGGGTGAGCTCACCGCTGGCCTCGGCGCAGGAACGGGCCGGCGCCCACGTCGAGCGTCACTCGGTCTGGCTGCACAACAGCGTCCGCGGCGCGATCGCGCTGGGTCTCGCGGTGCTCGTCGCGGAGCTGACCGGCGTCCAGCACTCGTTCTGGGTGGTGTTCGGCACCCTGGCCGTGCTGCGGTCCAACGCGCTGACCACCGGTCAGAACGCCCTGCGCGGCATGGCCGGGACGGTCGTCGGCATCGTCATCGGCGGCGGTCTGATCTTCGCGGTGGGTTCGCACAGCACGGTCCTGTGGCTGCTGCTCCCGCCTGCCGTGCTCTTCACCGGTCTGGCGCCCGCGGCCATCTCGTTCGCCGCCGGCCAGGCGGGCTTCACCGCTGCGCTGCTCATCCTGTTCAACATCATCGAACCGGCCGGCTGGACGATCGGGATCGTCCGGATCGAGGACATCGCGATCGGATGCGCGGTGAGTGTGGTGGTCGGCGCGCTGTTCTGGCCGCGCGGGGCCGGCTCGGCGCTGGGGCTGGCGCTGTCCGAGGCCCTCTCCGACAGCGCCCGGTACGTCCGCGGCGCGATCGAGTACGGCGTCACCCGGTGCGACGCCCTGGTCTCGACCGCGCCGGCGCCGGGTGAGGAGCGCCGCCGGGCCGCGGCGGCGGCCCGCCGGCTCGACGACGCCTTCCGGGGCTTCCTCGCCGAACGCGGCACCAAGCACATCCCGCTGGCGGACGTGACGGCGCTGGTGACCACGGTCGCCGCGCTCCGGTTGACCGCCGACACCATCCTCGACCTGTGGGGACGGGACGACGGTTCGCCCACCGGTGACCGCACCGCCGCGCGCACCGAGATCCTGCGGGCCGGCGCGCTGCTCGCCGACCGGTACGAGGAGATGGCACGGGCGCTGGCCGGCCGCGGCGAGATGCCCGCCCCGGCCACCCACGACGAGACCACGAACGGCCGGCTGATCGACGCCGTGCGGCACGACCTCGCCGGCCGGGACAACCGCGGCACCGGGACGGCGATCAAGATGATCTGGACCGCCGACCACATCGACGCCGCCCGGCGGCTCCAGTCGGCCGTCGTCGAACCCGCCCGCGCCGCCGCCAGGCTGCGCGACGAACTGAGGGCGGGCACGGGTTGAGCGCTAGGCCGTGTCTTGTGGATCAGGGTGGATCAGGGAGCGGCGTCCGGTGCGGTGTATCGCAAGGCGCCGAAGCATCCCGATAGTCGGTGTTATCGGGGTGTTTCGGCAACGCCGCGAGGCGCCGTGCCGGGCGTCGCGAGCCCGCCAAGATCCGCAAGACACGGCCTAGGCGGCGGACCGCGTCCTGCTGATCGCCCACGCGGCGTTCACCAGGCCGATGTGGCTGAACGCCTGCGGGAAGTTGCCCAGCAGTTCCCCGGTGGCGGGATCGGCCTCCTCGGCCAGCAGCCCCACGTCGTTGGCGTAGGCCGCGGCCCGTTCGAAGACCTCGGCCGCCCGCTCGCCACGGCCGGCGAGGGCGAGAGCGTGGGCGAGCCAGAAGGTGCACAGCAGGAAGGTGCCTTCCTCACCCGGCAGCGGGTCGGCCCCTTCTTCCGGGCGGTAGCGGTAGACCAGTCCGGTCTCGTCGGTGAGCCGCCGCTCGGTGGCGTCGATCGTGGCGAGCATCCTCGGGTCGTCGGCCGGCAGGAACCCGACGATCGCCATCATCAGGTTGGAGGCGTCCAGCGCCGACGCCCCGAAGTACTGGGTGAACGCCCCCTCGTCCGCGTTCCAGCCCTCCCGCAGCACGGTGTCGCGGATCCGCTCGGCGGTGCCGCGCCACATCCGGGTCTTCTCCCGCGTGACCCCGAGCCGGTCGGCGAGCGCCACCGCGCGGTCCAGCGCCGTCCAGCACATGACCTTGGAGTACAGGAAGTGGCGAGGCTCGCCGCGTACCTCCCAGATGCCCTGGTCCTTCTCCCGCCAGCGCTCCGCCGCCGAGTCGGCACAGGCCACCAGGAAGCGCCGGGTGTCCTCGTCGAAGTCGCCGAGTATCGCCGCGAGGCGGTGCGCGGAGCCCAGGAGTTCGCCGTAGACGTCGATCTGCCGCTGGTCCCACGCCCCGTTGCCGACCCGCACCGGGCGGCTGCCACGCCATCCGCGCAGGTGGGGCAGGTCCCGCTCGGTCAGATCGTGCTCGCCGCCGACCCCGAACATGATCTGCAGCGCCCGGTCCTCATCCAGTGACGGCGCGGCGGTGGTCAGGAAGGCGAAGAAGTCGTCGGCCTCGTCGGGACAGGCCGCGACCCACAGCGCCTCCATCGTCAAACTGGCGTCACGCACCCAGGTGTAGCGGTAGTCCCAGTTGCGCTCGCCCCCGACGCTCTCCGGAAGCGAGGTGGTCGCGGCCGCGACGACGGCGCCGCTCGGCTGGAACGACAGCGCCTGGAGCACCCGGCCGCTGTGGTGCACCAGATGGCGCCACGGACCGTCGTAGCTCTGGTGCAGGTCGGACCACGACTGCCAGGCGGCGACGGTGGCATCCAGCGCGGCGGCCAGTTCGCGCTGGCTCCACACCCGTGCCGGGGTGTCCTCCAGCGTCGAGCGCGCCATCCCGAAGTGCAGCGTCTCGCCCGCCCGCACGGTGAACGCCGCGTGCCCGGTGGCGTCGGTGAACGTCATGGGGACGGGGTGGGTCAGCACCAGCCATTCGGCGCCGCCCCGCGAGGTCACCCCGCCCTCCACCGGGGACAGGATCGGGCTCACCAGCCCGTACTCCGGGCGCGGCCGGTACTCCGCCTCTACCGCCACCTCACCCTCGGTGCAGGTCAGCCGCCGTGCCAGCACACCGGGCGCGCCGGCGCCGAGCCGATGTCCGCCGTTGTCCGGGCCCATCAGCAGCGCGTCGGTGAGTTCCACCGTTCCCGTCGGGGTACGGAACCGCGTCCGCAGCACCATGGTCCGCTCGTCGTAGCCGCGGGTCACCTCGTAGTGCCCGGCCGGGCGCAGCGACCAGTGCCCGGCGTCCTCGTCGAGCAGTCGGGCGAAGACCGAGGAGCTGTCGAACCGCGGGAAGCACAGCCAGTCCACCGAGCCGTCCCGGCTGATCAGCGCGGCGCGGTGGCGGTCGGACACAAGCGCGTAGTCGGCTATCGGTCCGGTGCTCATCGCCCGTCCTCCCGGGTCGGCGCCCCCGGCCAGTCTCTCGCGGGGTGCTGCGCCCCGCGAGGCGGGCGGAACCAGGCGTTCGATCAGGTGTCCGATAAAGTCGCGTACATGCCATACATAGCGGACGGCGCGGACCGGGCGGGCGAACAGGCCGAGGTCGCCCGGTTCCGGCAGCGGTCGGGGCTGACGCATCTCATCGACGTCCACACCCACTTCATGCCGCAGCAGGTGCTGGCCAAGGTGTGGGCCTACTTCGACGCGGCCGGGCCGCTCGTCGGGCGCCCGTGGCCGATCGTCTACCGCGAGGAGGAGGCGCGGCGGGTGGAGTTGCTGCGCGGCTTCGGCGTCCGGGCGTTCACCTCCATGCTCTACCCCCACAAGCCGGGCATGGCGCGCTGGCTCAACGACTGGTCCGCCGAGTTCGCCGCCCGGACGCCGGACTGCCTGCACACGGCGACCTTCTACGCCGAGCCGAGCGCCCTCGACGACGTGCGGCGTGCCCTGGAGCAGGGCGCCCGGGTCTTCAAGTGCCACCTCCAGGTCGGCGGTTACGACCCCAACGACCCGACGCTGAAGGAGGTCTGGGGGCTGCTGGCCGACGGCGGCGTCCCGGTGGTGACGCACTGCGGGTCCGGGCCGGTGGCCACCGCCTTCACCGGGCCCGGACCGATCGCGGCGCTGCTCGCCCGCCATCCGCGGCTGCGACTGGTCGTCGCGCACCTCGGGATGCCGGAGTACGTCGACTTCCTCGACCTGGCCGAACGCCATGAGCGGGTGCTGCTCGACACCACGATGGCGTTCACCGCGTTCGCCGAGGCCGCCGCGCCGTTCCCGCGCTCCGCGCTCCCGCGGCTGGCCGCTCTCGAGGAGCGGGTGCTGCTCGGCAGCGACTTCCCCAACATCCCCTACTCGTACACCGAGGCGCTGGAGGGTCTGGAGCGGACGGGGCTCGGCGCGGCGTGGCTGCGTGCGGTCTGCCATGACAACGCGGCCCGGTTGTTCGGGGTGTAGGGGCCGGGCCGCCGCTCCCTGAGTGGGTCTCCTCGGGAATTCGTTGCTCGGTCGTTGCCGGAGACAACGACCGGTCGGTCACTTCGTGTAGGGCACGATCTCCTCGGCCCGGCCGCCGGTGGCCTTCGCCACCCACGCGGGGTCGCCCAGCAGGGCCCTGCCCAGCGCGATGACATCGAACTCACCGCGGTCGAACTGCTCGGCCAGCAGCCGGAGCCGGTCGTCCTTCGACTCGGCCAGCACGGCGTTCGCCGGACCGAACTCGGTGTCCACGCCGACGGATCCGACGGAGACCACCGGAACGCCGGAGATCTTCTTCACCCAGCCGGCCAGCGCGAGGCGCGGGTCGTCGTCGGTGAACTCGGGCAGCCAGTGACGCCGCGACGAGGCGTGGAAGACGTCGACGCCCGCATCCAGCAGCGGGGTCAGGAAGCCTTCGAGCTCGGCCGGCGTCCGCGCGATCCGCGCGTCGTAGTGGCCGGCCTTCCACTGCGAGAAGCGGTAGACGATCGGGAAGTCCTGGCCGACCGCCGAGCGGACCGCCTTCACCACCTCGACGGGGAAGGCCATCCGGGAGCCGGCCCCCGCGCCGTAGCGGTCGGCTCGCCGGTTGGTCACGGACCAGACGAACTCGTCCAGCAGGTAGCCGTGCGCGCCGTGCAGTTCCAGGCCGTCGAAGCCCCACTCCTTGGCGAGGGCGGCGGATTCCGCGAAGTCCGCGATGATCGAGTCGATTCCCCCGGTCGTGAGCTCGGCGCCGAGCGGGCGGCCGTCCGGGTCCAGGCCTGACGGGCTCTTGGCCGGCACGTCCGGGTTGCTGTCCGAGGACTCGCCGCGCAGGACACCGGTGTGCCACAGCTGCGGAATGATCGCGGCGCCCTCGGCGTGGACGGCGTCGACGACCGCGCGCCAGCCGGCGCCGGCGTCCTCGCCGAAGAACCGCGGCACGGCGCTGCTCATGCTCGACGCGGGATCGCGGACCACCGTGCCCTCGGTGATGACCAGGCCGGTGCCGCCGGCCGCGACCGCCCGGTAGTGGTCGACGCTCCACGGGCCGGGAACGCCGTCCGGCGAGCGGCGCATCGTCATCGGGGCCATGGCGAAACGATTGCGCAGATCGAGGCCGGCGGCCGAGAACGGCGCGAGCAGCGGGGCCAGGGTTGCGGCGGTACCGGCGGCGTCGGCCGCGGGGAGCGCAGACATCAGCAAGGTGTCCTAACGGTTCGGGCGATCCAGCCCGTCGTGCTACGGGCTACGGATGTGCACGACACCGAAGAGGTCGCAGGTATTCCGCATTCGCCGGACGCGCCCCTGCGGACGGCCGGGGAACCCCGCGGCGGCGGGCGGTCAGGCGGACGCCGTGTAACCGCCGTCCGCCACGATCAGCTGGCCGGTGATCGCCGCCGCGTCGTCGGAGGCCAGATAGGACACCACCCGGGCGATGTCCGCGGGGTCGATCAGCCGCCGTTGGGGTACCTGGGAGAGCCAGTCGTCGAGGATCGCGGGGTCGCCGGCGCCCACCTCGCGCAGGATCTCGGTGTCGGAATAGCCCGGCGCGACGGCGTTGACCCGGACGCCCAGCGGCGCCCATTCGACCCCCAGCGTCCGGGTCAGCGCGATGACACCGGCCTTGCTCACGTCGTAGGCCACATGCCGCTCCGGGCGCCCCGCGACGAGCGCGGCGATGGAGGAGATGTTCACGATGGCGCCGCCGTGCTCGCCGAGATGGCGGCCGAACTCGCGGGAGGCGTAGAAGACCCCGGTGAGGTTGACCGCCAGGGTCCGCTCCCAGGTGGCGTCGTCGTGGTCGAAGGTGGCGTGGTCGTTGGCGATCCCGGCGTTGTTGACCAGGACGTCGACCCGGCCGAAGCGTTCGACGGTCGCTCGGGCGGCGGCGGTGACGGACGCGGAGTCCGAGACGTCGATCCCGAGGGCGGCGGTCTCGCGTCCGGTCGCGGCGCAGATCGCCTCGCCGGTGTCCTGCGCCCGGTCCGGGTGGATGTCGCCGACCACCACGGTCGCCCCGCAGTCGGCGAGACGCCGGGCGATCGCCGCGCCGATCCCCCGCGCGGCTCCGGTGACGAAGGCGACCTTCCCGGCCAGTCGCGGAGTGTTCGCGTCCACTGTGCCCACGCTCATGCCTGCTCCTCGGTGTCGTCGCCGAACGCTTCCGAGCGTACATAAGCGAACTTTCCGACAAAGCATCCCTTGGCGGGTTGGCATGCCCATCGCACGCAGAGCGGTGCCGTCAGGTCCCCGGGGTGGGGAAGAGCGGGACGGGCGGGCAGCGCCCCGGGGTGCTGCCGAAGTCGCAGTTGATCTTCACCCGTTTCTTCGCGGCGCAGTACTTCGTGCCGCCGGCCGGCCCTCCCCCGGGCAGTTCGACACCGAACCCGGTCTGCACCCTCCCCGAGATGCTCAGGGCGGCCGGACCGCTCGGCTCCTCCAGTACGGCCACGCCGTCCGGGCCGGTCTTCTCGGTGCCGAGGTACTGACCGGCCGCCGGGCTCCCCGTGCCCGCCCCGCCGGTGTAGATCCAGAAGTTCAACTCGACGCCCGCCAGCGGTTTTCCGTCCGCCGTCAGATCCCCCCGCAGGGAGAAGGGGTGGGTGTACCCCGTCAGCCGGACGTCCCGCATGCCGAGCGAGGTCGACGTGCAGTCCAGCAGCCCCGAGCCGGAACATCCGGTCAGCAGGGCCGACGCGGCGGCCACCGCCCCGGCCGTGAGGACGGCCAGGGCGGTGGACCGGTGACGGAGCGCGTTCAGCACGACAGGAAGCTCCAGTCGGTCGTGTAGTCGATCGGGTCGAACGGTGAGGTGGCGTAGGCGAAGAGGTTGAGAATGTACTCGGGGACCTGGCCACCGGGGTCGATGAGCGAGACGATCTGCGGACCGTCCTTCGGATCGATGTGGATGCTGTCGGCCTGCGGAGTCACGGCGCCCGGTTTGGTGTTCAGCTTGAGGCAGCCCACCGTGACCGGCCCCAGCGCCAGGTCGAACGGGGTCGTCGTCGTGACGTCCATCCGGTAGTGATGGAAGAGCAGATGGTCTGAAGGAGTGAGCTTGAGCGGCGCGTCGAACAGGTCGACGCTCGGCTTGATGCCCTTCTGGATCCGGAAGAGCATGTCGACGTCCGGGTTGAGGTTCACGTCATAGGCCTGGATGTCGACCGAGCCGTAGTCCCCGTCGAAGCCCTGGAAGAACAGGCCCATCCAGTCCGGCAGCGAGATGCCCAGCGGAAGACCGGAGTGCTTCTTGCCCGGCGCGATCTGCAGGTCGGCGATGCCGTTGGCGCTCACCAGCATCGACACGGCGCTCTCGCGGATCCCCCAATGGCCTTCCAAGGTGCCGTAGATGAGACCGTCCGCCACGTCGAAGAGATGCCCGTCGGGGGCGGGCGAGTTCGGTATGTCCGAGGTGAAGACCGAGACGCCGATCTGGAACTGCTCGGTGTCGGGCCGGGAGGCCAGGCTCACGATCTTCGACTCGGGGTCGTACCTGGCGGTGAATTCCTTGCCCAGCTTGCCGAAGTGCAGGTAGGCGTCGCTGAGTCCGACCGCCGACTCGTCGAAGTGCTGGGCCAGTTTGGCCTCGACGTGGAACGTGCCGCTCAACGTGCTGGCGTCGGAGGCGTAGTTCACCGTCGGCGCCTTCTCGCCGCTGCCGCTCTGGAATCCGCCGGCCTTGAACTCCATGGTCTTGGGCACCCCGGTGAAGTCGACCAGTCCGGAGGCCGGGTTGCCCTTGAACGTCCCCGTCGCGGTGAGCGACAACCGGTCCACCGCAACGGAGTCGTCGACCTGGATGTCGCTGTCCTTGCCGATCGCCGCCTTGACGTCCATCGAGCCCGGTATCGGGTCGACGACCGCCAGGGCGCGCGCCGTGCCGAAGAGCGGCACCCCGTCGGCCTCCGCGCGCACGGTGAGGTTCCCGGCCGAGGCGGCGTCGGAGGAGTACTTGACCTCCGTGGCCGCGCCGGTGGTCACCGGGCCGAAGGTGAAACCGGCGTCCGATGACAGGTCCTTCAGCGTCGCCCACACCCTGCCCCCGGTGAGCGGGGCCGGGACGAAGACCGAGTCGGCGGCGTACAGGTCGAGCCCGTCGACCTTCGGCTGGTACCCGGCGAAGGAGAAGCTGCTCTTGGCCTGGTCGACGACGACCTTCTCGGGCAGGCCGGAGACGTGGACGATGCCGAGCGCCGCGAATCCGCCCTTCGCGTTGACGAACGGTCCCTCGTTCGCGCAACCCTCCGTGCCGGGCTTGCAGGACTTGTCGGCGACCGAGATGCCGTTGGCGAACTCGTGCACGCCCAGGCCGCCGAGCGCCGCGACCTTACCGACCCGCAGTTCCGCCTCCAGGTCGAGCGCCTTGTCGGACGAGTAGGTGATGACCCCGTCGGCCGAACTCACGGTGAAGGTACTGGGGATCGGCCCGAGGCGCCCGAGCACACCGAGCCGCACGTCGTCGTGGCCGCCGGCCTTCGCGGCCAGCACCACGTCCGCGTCCAGCGCGATCGTCTGCGACGCCGCGTTCGCGCTCACGGTGAAGTCGTGGTCGGTGTGCGCGTACTGGGCGCTGCTGAGCCCGTCGATCCGGGCGCTGGCGTCCAGGTCGCCGGTGCTCTGCCGGTAGTGCACGGCGAGGTGGTCACCGGTGGGCGCCTGCGCGCCCGGGTGGTTGGTGACCGCCACCGCCGCCTGTCCCAGCGGTCCGCTCAGGCCGCGGAAGCGGAACGAGCCGCCCGCGAAGTCGGCGTCGAAGGTGCCGGGGATGTCCCGCACCCCGATGTACGCCGACCACGTCCTGCCCTGGTACGGGACATGGGCGAGGAGGGTGACGCCGTCGATCGGGGAGGACATGTCCGCCTGGACGTGCTGGGCGGCGAGGTCCACCGTCACGTCGGCGCTGCTGGGCACCCCGTTCACGGTGCCCGACAGATAGCCGGTCGACGGGCTGGTGACGGTCACGCCGATGGAGTCCACGGGTGCGGAGTCGTCGACGTGCACGACGGTCTGCTGCCCGAACCGGCCGGTGACATGGAGGCTCGCCGGCAGCTTGGCGACCTCGACCCGGCCGCGCAGCTCGGGGTACTGGGCATCCGTGGTGGTCGCCTGACCGTCGACCCGCAGCGAGCCCAGCGGTGCCGACGCCTGGTAGGTGGCGTCGAGCGTGCCGCCGGAGAAGTTCACCGGGCCGACCGTGAGGTCGAGCGGTGACGGCAGCCCGGACAGGGTCGCCTGCGCCCTGATGTCCGGCAGATCGTCGATCAGCCCGGACAACCGGACGTACGCCTGCAGCGGTGCTCCCGGCGGGCGGTAGCCGGTGAGGGCGACCGTCCTGGACCTGGTGTCGACGGTGATCCCGGTCGGCAGGCCGGGCAGGTCGACGATCGCGGTGAGGCCGAGGCACTTGGCGAAGACCGAGCAGAACGGCCCGTCGTCCTTCGCGCACCCGGCGCCGCCGTCGCAGCCGGACGCCATGGCCGCCACCCCGTTGTCGAACAGCGGCGCGCCGGTCTGCTTGATGGCGGCGACCTTGCCGACGTGGGCTTCGAGCTGGAGGCCGATGTTCTTGTCGGCGCTGTAGGTCAGTTTGCCGTCGGTGAAGTTCACCTTGAGCGTGGTGGGCAGATCGGTGACGCGGCCGGTCAGCGCGAGCCGGGTGTCGTCCGCCCCGAGCGTCACGTCACCGTCGACGTACACCGGATCGCCTCCGGTGTCGGTCTGCAGGGTGAAGGTCTGGTCCCCGTCGGTGTGCCCGTACTCGATGGTGGTCAGCTTGACGACCGAGGCGCTGGCGTCCAGGTCCCCGGTGCTCTCCCGGTAGTGGGCAGCGACGTGCAGACCGGTCGGCTCGACCGGGTCGGGGTGGTTGGTCACGGTGAACTTCGCCGAGGCCAGCGGTCCCGATATGCCGCGGAACCGGAAGGCGCCCGCGGCGAAGTCGGCGTCGAAGTGGGTGGGCACTCCGGTGAGGTCGCCCTCCGCCGTCCAGTCCCGGCCCGCGACCGGGAAGCGGGCGACCGCGGCCACGGCGCCCAACTGCTGGTCGGTGGTGCCTTCCAGATGCCGCCCGGGGATGTCCAGCGCGAGGTCCGCCTTGGTCGGCAGGTCGCTGAGCAGCACGGACAGATAGTGGTCGGATGCGGGCTTGAGGGTCTCGATGTGGTCGAGGCTGCCGAACAGCTCGATGCGCGGCACGCTGCTCGACGCCTGGTACGTCACTCGTGGGGTGTCGCCGAGCTGGTAGGAGACGTCGACGCTGGCCGGCAGGTCGTTGACGGCGGCGGCGAGTGTGGGGCCGCCGTCCACCTTGGTGTAGGCGACCTGGACGCGGTGGACCACGGTGCTCGCCCGGTAGGCGATCTTGTGGTTCGCGGTGTCGGCGTCGACGGACAGCGTCGCGGGCAGATTGCTGACCGTGGCGCGTGCCTTCTGGTCGCCGTCGAGGTTCGCCGCCGCCTCGAACGCCTGGCCGCCCGGGTCGAACCGGGTGGCAACCCGTGGGTGCCCGTCGTAGTAGGCGTCGAGGGACTTCAGACCGGTGACCTGGGCGCTGATGCCCACGCCCTTGCCGGCGGTGACCAGGGTGGCGTGGTCTCCGGACAGCGGCGCGTAGGCCCCCAGCCCGCGCGAGACGGCCAGGGTCGCGGAACCGAGGGCACTGTCGGTGGTGAACTGGACGTGGCTGGTGGGCCGGTCCATCAGGAAGCTCACCTTGGTGGGGAGCTTGCGCAGCGACCCGCGGCCGACGATCGCGGAGGCGCGGTCGTAGAGGTCGGCGTCCAGCGAGGCGAGCGGGGCGTCGGCCGAATAGTCGAGCGTGATGTGATCGCTGCCCGCCGTCTGGCCGCTCTGCGCCGTCAGCGCGGCGTCGAACGACGCCGGGACGGAGCCGGCCGTGACCTGGGTGGCCCGTTCGAGTTGCGCGCCTGAGTACTCGTCCTCGGCGAAGAACACGTTGTCGATGGCGGACGAGGCGCTGTAGTGGACGGTCGCGTCCGGGCCCTGCTGCGGCCGGGTCAGCTGGGCGGAGACCTGGTGGGGCAGGGTGTCCACCGTCAGCTGGGTGAAGCTGTCGGAGGTCGGCGAGGTGCTGTGGTGGTTGCCGATGACCTGGACGTCGAGGTGGCTGTCGCGGCTGCTGGTGGCATCGGCACTCACCTGCTCGGGATCGGAGCCACCCCCCGGGTCCACGACCGCGTGCGCGGTGAAGGCGTTGGGCACCGGGGAGAACCTCGCACTGGCGACGACCGGGTCGACGGCGCTGCCGTCGGCGTCCTGCGCCACCGTGGCCAGGCCGGCGGTCACCGCCATCGCGTCGCCGGCGCCGAGTTGCAGCAGGGTGGCGTGGATGTCGAACACGCCCTGGAGGAGCTTGCCCGGGCTGAAGGTGAAGAGCCCCAGGGTGGCGAGCGGCAGGGTGTCACCGCGCCGGAATCCGTCGAATCCGGCCGACAGCCGCTTGTGCGTCGGCAGGTCGTAGACCGCCCAGACGTGGGCGTGCAGCGCCTGTCCGGTCTTCTCGCTGGTGGGCAGCCGCACCTGGAGCACTGCGACGCCGAGGTCCACCAGGTCGGTGAGCGCCTTGAGCTTCTCCTTCAGGGTGTCGGCGAGGTCGCCCAGCAGCTTGGTCAGCACGTCCCGCTGAAGCAGCAGCCCGGGGTTGAGGATGACCTGGAGCGGGTCCTGCAACAGCTTGAGGATGACGTTGAGCGCGTCTTGGGCAACGGTGATCTGCTGCTGTACGTCCAGCAGTTCCTTCGCGGCGGTCACCACGTCGCCGAGGGTGGCCACCGGGACGACGTCGACCAGTACGTCGGGGGTGTGGTCCCCGGTCACATCGGCCAACGCGGGCACGGCCAGCGGGAGGGTGAGCGAGCAGGAGGCGGACTTGGTCGCCGACTCGGAGCAGACCCGGTAGGTGAGCCGCGGGATGCCGTCGGGCAGTTTCTGCAGCAGCGCCAGCGGGTCGACCGGCAGCGGTGGCGGGAAGTTGCCGCTGGCGAGCGCGTCGATCAGCTGCTGAAGCGTGGCATGCTGCGCCGGGTCGATGAACTTCGCCGACGGCATCTGCGGCTGTAGCGCGTTGGCGTCCAGGTCCGGTGTGCCGTCGTCCTTGAGGCGGCCGGCCGCGCGCAGCGTCGTGGTGGCGTCCTTGGTGGCCGCGTCGAGGATGTCCTGGCCGGGACGCGTCGGCAGGTCGAGCGCCGAGGGTGTCACCGGCGGCTTGGCGGTGAACGGCTCGCCCGGTACGGAGACCTCGCCGTCGGCCGGAGCGACGGCGGGCAGCGGGCTGATCGTCTGCAGAGCCTTGGACGGTCCCTCGTCGACGTTCACCGAACCGTCGGGCCCGGGGCCGATCGGCTTCAGCGGACTGATCGGCTTCGGCGTGTCGATCTTCGGCACGGCCTTCGGACTCTTGGTGACCGGGGCGGCGCCCTGATCGGGTGTGACATACGACGGAAGGACTCTGCTCGTCGACGAGCCCGGTGGCCCGGCCGACGGCCCGGGTTCGGCCGCGACCGCCTTCGGTGCTCCCAGTACTCCGCCGAGCAGCCCCGCGAGGAGCAGCCCGACAATGGTCGATCCGGTTCGGCGCATGACCGATTCCCCCTAGTTCTTAGAACCCCTCCCAGAACCAATGGGTAAATACCCCGTTACTGTGGGTACGGCGTACAGCTGGACGACGGACCTCATGAATTCCCGGTGGAGGAACGGTGGTTGTCACTTGGCGAGGCCGAGCAGACAGGCGCCGGGAAGCCGCCTACGGCTGCGGGTGACAGCGGGAGGGAGGGGAGCCCGCGAGGCCCTCGGTCACAGCCCGCAGGAACCCCGGTCGAGGTGGAAGTACCGGGTGTTCGCCCAGCGACACAGCCGCATACCGACCGCGACACCGGCGATCGTGATCACGGCGGGCAGGTATCCGCTGGCGACCTGGATGATCGGTATCGCCGGGCAGCCACCCGAGATCGCCCAGCCCGTACCGAACAGGACCGCGCCCGGGATCACGCCGGCGTGGATGCGTCCCGGGGTGCGGCGGACCCGCAGGAGGGAGAACCCGCACACGATGATCACGACGGCCCCGGCGAAGGAGAGGAGCATGCGCGGGTCCTGGAAGGTGAACATGCGGTTGAGCTGGGCGTAGTCGCCGAAGCCGATGCTGGTGACGACGAAGCCGAGGCCCAGCCCGGTGCCGATGTTGGCCAGCAGAATCGCGCCTCGGGTACGCATCAGATCACCTTCCACAGCAGGAACGACACCACGACGGCGGTGCCGAAGAACACGGCGGTCGCGACGAGGCTGACCGGGCGCAACCGGCCGCAGCCGCTGAGTCCGTGGCCGGAGCTGCAGCCGCCGGCCAGCCGGGTGCCGAAGCCGACCAGCACGCCTCCCACGAACAACAGGACGACCATGGCCGTCGGATCGGCGGTGACCAGATGCCGAAAACCCGGGCCCATGTCGAAGCGGAGCTTGAACCGCCCGGAAGAGAGCGCGGCGATCCACCCGCCGACGAAGATCGACACCAGCAGCGCTGCCTGGGTGACCAACGGGACCGGGCGCGTGCTCGTGACCGAGGGGCCCTCACCGGCCGTCTTCTCGACGTCCTGGTCCAGCGGCCGCGATTCGGCGCCCGGAGCCGGCGGCGAGGTGAGCGTGTCGGGACCGGTTCCGAAGTGCTCGGCGGTCGCCACGGCGAGGGCGTCCGCGAGGGCGCGATCGTCGGTGAACTCATCCTCAAGCCGTTCGAGGGCTCGTTCGGAGCGCCAGTGCAACACGCGATCCCACGCCGACGACACCCCCAAGGACTTGTCGGTGGCGACGGTGTATCCGATAGTGACCAGGGCGAGGCCTATGGCCCCCGCCCACCAGGGCCAGTACGTACTCATGAGGGGCCACTCATCCAGTTGGCGAGCCGAGACCACAAACCGCGTTTCGCGCTCGGATTCTGACGTCTGTGTCCATCGAGGTGGCCTGCGGGTGCTGACGACGGGTCATGCGCGGCCGACGCCGACTGCCCGGAGACCGATTCGTATTCGCGTCTGAGGTGGGTGGCGTGATGTCCGTTGGGCAGCAGGCTGATCGGCACGCGCTGGCTGGTGAGGGACATCTTGTAGCGGGCACACCCCTGCCACCGGTCCGTGCTGTCGCAGTAGTACTCGCGCCAGCCCTGCAAGCTCGCGTTGAGTAGGGGGAATAGGGGACATCCTGTGGCGTGCGAGCAACCCACGTTGCTCCCTTCCGACCGTATATGCCGCTGGGGGGCGGTCGCCGTTCTGGGTACTTGTCCGCGCCTGGTCGGCGATTCGCAGCGTGAGTCCGACCGCGGGCATGAACACGGGTTTCATGCGGCGGGGTTGAGGCTACCCGAGTTGATCAGTGTTGTTCGAACAGCCGCAGCATCTCTACCAGACCGATGCCCTGACGGCATGTCCGCGCGACACCGCACGGACGCCGGTCGCGGGGACGCCACAGCCGTACTCAAGCCCACGCCGTTCCTGGACGAGAAGAAGAGTGTTCGCCGTTCGCGGACACGGTGTGTCGCGAACGGTTCGTCCCTCACCTCTTGGAGTGTGCATGCGCCTGCGCGCACGCTGGGCCTCCGCGGCCCTTCTGCTGCTCGTTCCCCTGATGGCCGACCCCACCGACGCCGCCGCCGGCTCCCGCCTGGTCCCCCTGCCGGTCGAGCGCTCCTCCCTGGCCGTCCCAGGGCAGTACGTCGTCAGCCTGCAGCCGACCGTCTCACCGGCCACTGTCCTGAACCGGATCGGCGTCCGGCCGATGTTCGTCTACAAGACCGCCCTCGTCGGATTCGCCGCCGCGCTCTCCCCGACCCAACTCGCCACCATCCGTACGCTGCCGGGGGTCAGGGCCGTCGAAGAGAACGCCGTGCTCGACGCACAGGCCGCGCGGGCGACCGCATCAGAGACCGCGGACGTACCGCCCGCTCCACCGGCGGTGCCCGCCGCGAGCTGGGGGCTGGACCGGATCGACCAGCGGAATCTGCCCCTCGACGGCCAGTACAGCGCCACCGGAACCGGCCGCGGTGTGACGGCGTACATCGTCGACACCGGAATCGACCTCGGGCACAGCGAGTTCGCGGGCCGGGCCACGGTCGGCTTCGACGCCGTCGACGACGGACACGCGGGGCAGGACTGCAACGGCCACGGCACCCACGTGGCGGGCACCGTCGGCGGCGCGACCCACGGAGTGGCACGCGACGTCTCGCTCGTCTCCGTCCGGGTGCTGGACTGCCAGGGCCACGGCTCCACGGCCAGGGCCGTCGCGGGCTTGGACTGGGTCGCCACCAACGCCCACCAGCCCGCGATCCTCAACGCATCCCTCGGCGGCGGCGCATCCCCGGCGATCGACGAAGCCGTCGACGCCGTCGCGGACCACGGCGTCCTGCCCGTCGTATCGGCCGGCAACAAGGCCAAGGACGCGTGCAAGGACTCACCCGCAGGCGCCGCGAAGGTCTTCACGGTCGGAGCCACCGACCGGGAAGACCACCAAGCCGACTTCAGCAACTTCGGCACCTGCCTGGAGGCGTACGCCCCCGGCGTCGACATCGTCTCGGCACGACTCGGCGGCGGCTTCCTGACACTCAGCGGCACCTCGATGGCCAGCCCACACGTCGCCGGAGTCGCCGCACTCCTCAAGGAGCGGTACCCGACGGCCGCCCCGCAGGAACTCAGCCACTGGCTCATCGACGTCTCCGCCCAGAACGTCGTGAGCCCCATCAGCCCCGGCTCACCCAACCGCCTGCTCTTCACCGGCGGCCTGTGACCACCATCGGACCGCCCTGACCAAACGACCCGAGGAGGCCAACACCCAAGGAAAACAGGCCTTCTCGGGTCTACAACACTCGCCGTCCCCACCCTCCCTGCGACTCCGCGTTCCCGACGATCACCCCGTGATCTTGTCTGGCCATCGGGTCACCATCGGTTTCGAGGCCGGAATCCCGGTCGTCCTCAACGGCGAAAGGCTTGAGCTGACCGAACTGGTGCGCCGGCTCAACGCCGTCGCCGCACGGCACGGAGTGGGCCGCGTCGACATCGTCGAGAGCCGCATCGTCGGATTCAAGACACGTGGCATCTACGAGGCGCCGGCCGCGACTGTCCTGATGACCGCGCACGAGGAGCTCGAAGCGATCGTCCTCGACCGCGAGACACTGCACCACAAGCAGTCCCCTCAAGGCGTTCCCCGCCCTCGCGGACACCGGTCCCCAGAGCCTGGACGACAACCGGTTCACCCGGTTCCATCCCGCCGAACTGATCGAGATGGGGGTCACCGCGCCTGCCGTCGGCGCCCCCGGGCGGCGCTCCGGGGGTGTACTCCAACACCAACTACCTGCTCCTCGGCGAACTCCTGGAACGGGTGACCGGCACCACGGCCGAGCGGTACATCACCCGGAACATCATCGAGCGCGCCGGGCTCCGGGACACCGAACTCCCCGCCGACCCCCGCGTCAACGGGCCGCACTCGCAGATGTACGAGGCGTGGTTCGGCATGATCGACCCGCCGCGTGACTACAGCGTCTACGACATGTCATGGGTGGGTCCGGCGGCTTCGCTGATCTCGACCGTCGCGGACCTCAACCGCTTCTTCGGCATGCTGCTGGCCGGCGAGATCGTCGGCCCGTCGTCGCTGGCGCAGATGCGGCGCACCGTCCCGGTCGTCTCCCGGGAGGGAAGGACGATCGACTACGGCCTCGGCCTGCACCCGATGGAGGCTCCCGGTCAGGATACCTTCTGGGACCACGGCGGCACGGTCTGGGGTGCTGGGGCACTGGCCATGACCCGTGCCGACAGCAAGCGGCAGATGTCCGTCGCGGTGAACCTCCAGAGGTGGAACAGACTCGACTCTTCGGGCAGGCCGCAGCCCCATCCCATCGACGACGCGCTTGCGGCGGCGTTCTACCGCGTGGCGATGTACGGCTGACGAGTCGTCCATGCCGGCGGCAGGAGGATGCCGTGGCTGACGGTTGTCACGGCCCGGCGGCTGTCCACGGCTTCGTACACATCCACGTCTTCTTGTCCTCTCACTCCATGGCAACCACCTCTCTATCACCGCCTGAACGAACAACCGCCGGCCGTGGCAGGGGCAGAGGCAGTGGTCGTTGGTCTGGGCAGATGGGCGGGTGAGGTCAGGGGCGGGCAGCTTGGCGAGGGCGCCTTGGAGCGGTGCGGGCGCGGGCGGGCGCGGGTCGGCTGTACGGTCGTCGACGGGTGCGAGCCGCCTCCGCTCCCGTGCGCCGAGGGGCCGAGGAGACTGCCCGTTGCCTCGACCGCGGCGCCGCAAGCGAGCAGCACCGCGGCCAGCACGGTCAGTCGGACGGAGGCGCGCAGTGCCCGGGACGCCGTGGACCGCGGGTCGACGTCCACCATCAGTCGACGTATTCCTGGGCGACCTGGACGTACTCGAAGCCCTTGACGTCAGTGGCGATCTGCATCTGACCGGTCTTCGACGAGGCGATCAGGGTGTTGAGCAGACCGGAGATCGCGCCGCTCAGCGCCGACTCGGTGTCCGACCCGTCGGCGATGAACAGCGCCTTAGTCGCCACCTGTTCCAGCACGTCGCGCTTGGCACCGCCGAAGCCGTAGGCGATGACGTGCGGGTGGCGCGGCCAGTTCCTGTCCACCAGCGTGCGGAAGGAGTCCTGCCAGTGCGCGTCGGTCGGAGCGCCATCGGTCAGGAAGAAGATCGTCGGCCGCAGCACGCTGAAGTCCTGCGTCCTCAGGTTGCTGACATCCTGTTCGATGCACTGCCGCACCCGGTCGAAGGTCTTGCCGTACTCCGTGCGCCCGCCGCAGATCACCTCGGGCATGGTCGGTACCTGCTCCATGTCCGACATCGGGATCACCACGTGCACGTCGGTGGAGAAGGCGATCACGCAGACTCGGGCGAACTCCGAGACGCGGGGATTCGACGCCAGGTTGTAGTGCAGACGGGAGAGGGTCGCGTTGAGCACCGCCTCGTGCGGCTTCATCGACGAGGACGCGTCGATCACCACGTAGGTGGGCAGGCAGAGTGACATGGTGCACCTCTGAGCTAGTGGTTGAAGGCGATGATGAGGACCAGGATCACGGCGATGACGAGCACGAGAATCCACCCGTCCTGCGGGGTGGTCGCAGGCTTCTGCTTCTCCTCGGCAGGCGCCGGCACGGGATTCTTCGGGGTCGTGTCGATGTAGGTGCGGGGCTGCGGGATCGCGGCGGGCAGCGAGGGCAGCGCGGTGCGCGTCGGACGTGGCACGGTCCTGAGATAGGGCCCGCTGTTCAGCGCCTGATTCAGCTGGGCGGCCGAGGGCCGTCGCTCGCGGTCGACCGCGAGCAGCATGTCCAGCAGCACTTCGGAGACGGCGGGCTGGCTCGGCCATGGGGACGCGGCGACAGCGTGGAAGGCGTGCGTGTCGCGCCGGCCCGTCATGCACTTGGCGACAAGCAGTCCGAGCCGGTAGCGGTCGGTGTACTTGTCCGCGTCGGTGCCCTGCGGCGTGAGCGGGTCGGCCCAGTTCGGCTGGTGAATGTCAGGCATCTTGTTCGGCTGGCAGCCGTCGACATCGATGAGGTAGACGGAACGCTGATCAGGACTCCAGAAGGCGTTGGAGAACGACCAGTCCGAGTAGACCAGGCCCAGGCTCTCCAGGATCGCCGCGAGCTTGGTCAGTTGGCGGCAGGCGGTCAGTCTGTCCTCGAAGCCGGGGCGCGGAAGTCCGATCCGCCGGATCGACTCGTCGGACTTCGCCAGCCAGTCGATCTCCACGAAGCGGCGCTCGCTGAACTCGCCGCGACGCAGCTCGGAGCGGTACTGCTCGGGCGCGATCGGGATCACGCAGCCGACAGTCGGGTTGCCGGGTGCGTGGATCCGGGCCGCGGGCCAGCACGACCCGGCGTACAGGGCCGCACGATCCGCCTCCGGCAACGTGCCCGGAGCCGCGATCAGTTGGTCGAGCCGGCGGGCGTCCTCCGGGTGCTGGTCCTGACGGTAGAGCTTGGCCAGCCAGCCCGGGTAGTCCGTGAGTGGCGTCACGGCGATGGCCTGGCCGTTGTGTTCGGAGATCGGTTCGGCAAGTGGTCCGAGATCGCTGACGCTCACGGTCCGCGGCAGCGCCCAGCCCCGCAGGTCGGCCGCCGGGCCGCTGTCGCCGCCACCACCGCCGTCTTCGGCGCCGCCGATGAGATCGGGTTCTGTCATGCCCGGCCGCCGTTCCACACCACGACAGCGGTGCGGTCGTCGAGGCACTGCGGTGCGTCGAAGCCGACGTCGGCGGTGAACCGCGTGGCCGGGATCGGCGAGCGCCAGGCGTTCGCGAAGTACTCGTTGACGTTGCCCGCGGGATCCGCCCACGCGTCGCCGATCCCGTCCGTGACCAGGGCGAGGGCGGCGCCGGGAGCCAGCGTCACGTAGTGGCCCCTGGCCAGTTGCGGCGTGTCCGGTAGTCGCCCGGCGACCTCGTTCGAGACCACCGCGGCCGCGCGGTCCTTGGACTCGCCGGAGGAGTACAGCCACCGCGGGCCGCTCGGGTCGAGCGTCCAGGCCGAACTGTCGCCGAGCCACCCGACCCAGGCCTCCACGACGCCGTTCGTGTCCGGCTCGGCGAGCACCGCGGTGATCAGCACGGTGGCCACCTGCGAGGTGTCGACGCCGCGTCCGGCCGCGTGTGCGGCGACCGATTCCGCGATCCGCCCATACAGCTCTTTGACTTCGAGTCCACCGAAACCCACTGCCTCGATCTGCTCGCGCAGCAGGGTGACGGCCCGGCTGGAGGCCGTGGTGGCCCCGGCGTCGGACCAGGCCGCGCTGGACAGGCCGTCGGCCACGGCCACGATCGCGTACCGGCTGTCCCGGCTTCGCCCGAGCCGGTAGGAGTCCTGCCGCGGCTCGGCGGGCCGGGCGCAGCGGTGGCCGGGCCCGATGACGGAGGCCGCACGGATGGTGAAGGCACCGACCGTGGCCTCGTCGGCAGCGATCCCGTTCTGTACCGTGCGCTCCGGCAGCAGCCAGGGGTAGCCCTGGGCACGGGCGCCGTCACCGAAGCGGGGAACGCTCAGATCGGTCGGCCGCTCGCGCAGGAACGGCTGGGGCCTCGCGGACTGGGCCGGTGGCACCGCCGGCCCGGTGGCGTAGCGGCAGATCGCAGCCGTCATGTGGGGCTGAGGCTCCTGTTCGAGCCGATGCCGCTGCCGGGCGAGCGTCTCGGCGGCCTCGGATCCCAGCACGGCCGCCGCGCCGACGACACCCACTGCCGCGAGGGCGAACACGTCCACCAATAGGCCGTAGTGCCGATGTGACGTGCTGACCTCGAAGAAGGCCCCGATGACGACGGCCACGAGCAGCACCGCACGCCCCCGTCCGTCCATGAAGCCGCCGCGCCGGCTGTCGTCGCGGCTCATGGCCGTTCCCCGGCATCGCGGAATTTCGGCCCAGCGGCAAAATGCTGAGTACCGTGCTGCACCGCGAATACTTCACCTGAATTGGTGGCGGAATTGACCTGGACGGCGATGCCCTGCCTTTGGGGGGTTCGCAGCGATGCCAGGGCCATGACGTCCTGGGCGAGAGCCGGGTTCTGGTCGAGCAGTTGAGCCAGGGCCTCGGTCCAATAGTCCACGGCCGCGGTGTCCACCGCTCCCCCCGCGGCGGCCGACTGCCGGTCCATCACGACGGACAGTTCCTCGCGGCGGCGACTGCGAGCCTGTGCGAGGACGCCGTTCATCAGCCTCTTCGCCTCCTGCCAGAGATCGGTGCCCATCGCGGAGACCAGAGCGGTGGCGCCGCTCACGGCCAGCTGGGCGAGTTCCTCGTTCATCGGCGCGTATCAACCCCGGTCGTTGTGGCGGACGTAGTGGTCGCCCCGGTTGACGGCGAAGACCGTGCCGTTTCCCGTGGCCTGGACGAGTTGCTCCACGGTCCGCAGTGGGAGTTCCGCGGGCTGCTCGCCGGAGCCGGAATCCCGGCTGACATCCCGGCTGGAGACCCGGCCGGGATCGACGCGCGGACCGACAGGGCTGCCCGGGTACCAGAGCCAGGCCCGCGCGGCGTACTCCTTGACCCGGACGTCGGCCGCGGTGAAGGCGTCGGCTTCGAGTCCCTCGTAGCCGTGCCCGACCGTCTCCTCGTAGAAGTGCTGCGAAAGGATCACGGCCACCGGGGTGCCGTTCGGACCGGCCAGGGCCGCTTGCCGCAGCGGGGCCGAGTCGAGCAGCCGGGCCAGCGCCTCGAAGGGGGCGCCGGAGACGGTGCTCTCCGGATCGAGCCGGATCTCCCCCGCGTGCGCCGCGACCCGCACCCGCAGCCGGGTGTCCGGGCCGGCGTGCCGGTTGTGCTCGCGGATCCGCGCGGCCAGCTCCGGCAGTAGCGGGAACAGCAGTCTGGCCTTGGGCAACGCCGCCGGGGCGACGAGCCGGCAGCCGTCGCCGGTGTCGACGTACGCGAAGTCCCGCGGGTCCAGACCTGCGCTGTCGAGGGCGCCCGACAGCGCGGAACGCAGAACTCTGCGGATCTCCTGCAGCCGCTGCTCGCCGCGGCCCGCGGAACCCGCGATGTCGCACGCCAGCAGGGCTCGGTATTCATACCTCGGATTCACAATCCCTCCGCGATCACGACGGGGGCCGGCAATTCGAAGATCGAATTGCCGTCTTCCCTGTTATCCGGTGCCGTCAGGATGATTGCCGAGATCGTAGAGGAGGGGTCCTCGGGTAGAACGGCTACTAATACCGGTTGTGCGGCTTCGGCCGAACGAGGAAGAGAGGTGTGGCCTATGAGCAACACACGGGTTCGCGGGGCCGCGGCCTACTGGCCGCCGGCCGGGCTGCTCGGCCGGGTCGGCGAGGCCGACCGCGGAATTCTGCTGGGCCTCGGTCACGGCGTGGTCTACTCGGCTGGTCAAATCACCATCCGCGAGTCCGACACCTCGGACTTCGCGCTGCTCCTGCTCGGCGGCACGGTGAAGGTGACCGCACGCGCACAGGACGGCCGCGAGGCGCTACTGGCCGTGCGGATGGCCGGGGACCTGGTCGGGGAACTCGCCGGGATCGACGGTCAACCGCGCATCGGCACCGTGACCGCCTGCGGCAGAGTGCTGGCCCGCTACATCCTGCGCTCCGAACTGGTGGAGTGCACAAAACAGCACCCCGCCGTAGGACTCGCGCTCAACGCGAGCGTGGTGGCCAAGCTGCGCACGGCGACCGGCCGGATCATCGACTTCACCGGTTGCGACGTGCTCGGGCGGCTGGCCAGGATCCTGCACCACTTGGCCGTCACCTACGGGCGTCCCGGCCGGAACCAAGCCCAACTCCCGCTGTCGCAACCGGAGATGGCAACCCTGGTCGGCGCGGCGGAGTCGTCGATCCACAAGGCCCTGCGGGCCCTGCGGGAGTCGGGGGCGGTCGTGACCGGCTACCGCAGGATCACGATCCTCGACCTGGATCACCTCGCCCGGATCGCCGCCGATGCCGGGCCGTCGGAGAGCGTCGCCGCCGGGTTCGCCAGATCGCCGGTGATCTCGCCAATCACGTAAAAGCGCCGGGTTCGCACGCCGGGTCCAAGCCAGCATGACCAAGTGCCGGGACCTGAACGTTGGACAGAACGGGGGAAGCAGATGCCAGAGCACAACGGTGGTCCGGACGCGTCGGAGCGGATCCGGGTCGGCAACGTGTCCGGAACGATGGTCGTAGGCAGTCAGAACACCGTGAACAACCTGAGGATCACGGCCGAGTACGGTTCGACCGTCACCGTGCATGGGGGACCGCTGCCGGATCCGGTCAAGCGCCGGCCGATCTCCCAGCTGCCGCGGTCCGCCGCCGAACCGCTGATCGGACGGAAGCGGGACGTCCAGGTACTGCAAGAGGCGATCGAGACACGTCAGTTGGTGCAGGTCTGGGGGGCGTCCGGGGTCGGCAAGAGTGCGCTGCTGCGCCACCTCGCGTGCACGATGCCGCGCGGGCCCGAGGGTGCGGCCTATATCGAAGCCGGCGGGCGTACGCCTGATGACGTCGCGCAGGCGATATTCGACATCAGCTTCGACGCGCCGAACTACAAGCCGTCGCTGGAGGTGCTGAAGGAGCATCTGAAGACACTGCGGCTGCGGATCTACCTGGACGACGCGGGATTCGACGAGAAGGACCTGCACCGGCTCTTCGACATGGCCGAGCAGTCCACGTTCGTCTTCACCTCGCAGCAGCGGTCCGCGGTCGACAGCGTGCACGCGATCCGACTCGACGGGTTGACGGCCTCGGCAGGGGCGGAACTGGTGGAGGCGGTGCTGGCCCGCGGGCTGGGCCGCGACGAGGCGCGCACCGTGGAGGCGCTGTGCGACGCGGTGGGCGGCAACCCGCTCAGGCTGCGGCGCATCGCCTTGTCGGCCGCGACCGGCAAGGGTCTGCCAGGTGTCGCCGATCTCCCCGAACTGCTTCCCGCGCTGCTGAAAACGCTCCGGCCGCAGGAGCGTGACCTGCTGCACCTGCTCGGCTCGCTGTCCGGCGCCGAGTTGGCCGTCCGGCATCTGAATGACCTGCTCGGCCGACCGGACACCGGCGCGCTCGCCGACGGCCTGGTGCGACACGGCCTGCTGCTCGCCTCGGAGACCGGCTACAGCTGTCCGCCGGACGTCGCCGAGTGCGTGCTGAAGGGCTGGGTGACGGAGTTTCCCGCCGATCAGCTCTGCCAGACGCTCACCGCGTGGGTCGAGGAGCGGGCCACCACCCCGGACGACGTCGCGGCGCACTTCCAGGCCCTGGATGTCGCGGTGCTGCGGGCGGAGAGGAGCGGCCAGGCGCAGCGCGGCGTGACGCTGGCCCGTGCCGCCTCGCCGAAGCTGGCGCTGTCCCGGCAGTTCGACGCGTGGGGCAGCCTGCTCGGAGCCGGTTGGGCAGTGGCGAAGAGCGTGGGGGACAAGGAGAGTGAGGAGTTCTTCCTGCGCGAGGCGCGCACCCGCCGGAAGGCGATCGGTCGGGCTGCGCAGACGACGGCCTTGGCGCTCGAAGCGGGGGTGCTGTGGCGGGAACTCACCGCCCTGCGAGCGCATTCGGCGGCCCATCAGGTCGCCAACGCGGCGACGACCACGACCACGCCGCCGATCGCGGCGGCCCCGCCCACGCACGTCGTGGGCAACACCCCGGCCTTCGCGCATCCGGCCGCCCCCGCATCCGGCGCTCCTGCTGCCGCGCACACACCTGTGGCGAAGCCGGTGGTCGACTTCTCCAATCTCGCCCAACAGCCGCACGCTGCCGTCCATGTGACCGGCACGACGCCCTCCACACCGATACCGAAGCGTATCGACCTCTCGCAGGTGCACACCTCCGCCACTCAACCGGCGCACGCCGTGAACACCACCATGACCGCGACGAGCCCAGGCCACACGGTGCTCACCGCAGCCGGTGCGGCGGGTGCCAAGGGCGGAATATCGGCACTCGTCGTCGCCTGCACGATCGGCTTCGTCGCCGTGCTGGGCGTGGGTGCCGCGGTCTACGCGAACGACCAGCCGAACCCGTCTCCAGGCGTCGCGTCGGGCCCCCTCGTCGCGACGAGCCCGAACGACGACACCCCGCCCACGCCCACCATCGATCCCGTCTGCGCGACCGTGATGTCGGACCTGCCGCCGGAGATCCAGCAGTGGGTCACCGACTCCGGCGTCGCCTCCGATGCGATCGACTCATTCAACATCGACATGGACGCCTACAACTCGGGCGAGGCGTCCACCGTTCCCGACGACAGCACGTTGCACTCCGACGTCAGCACCGTCATCAGCGACGTGCAGGCCATCGAGTCCACGTTGCAGGAGGCCATATCGGAAGCCCAGGACAGCTCCGTGACAGCAGACCTCAACGGCATGCTGGCCCCCGCCCAGCAACTGGTGAGCCTGTATCAGTCGTACGAAAGCAATGCGACCGGCACCGAGGTCGACCCGTCGAGTCAGGCCTCGGAGATGAGTTCGGCCGCAGACAGCCTGCAGACCGACTGCGGCGGCTGACCCTCCCCGGGACCAATCGAGAAAGGCTTGCCATGTCCGCGGAATCCACCCACGGAGACATCCAGACCGGAGACGTCTCCGGCACCTTCATCGTCGGCGACAACAACCGCGTGACGAACACGACGCGCCACCCTGAGCAGCCGCAACCGCAACCGCGACAACACAACTCCGCGGCGGACCAAGCGGCCGTCTTCGCGGTCGAACACGGCACCATGCACGTCACCTACAACGCCGTGGCCGAGCATGAGGCGGATCGCTGAGAGACCCGCGGGCCCCGGCCGACGATCGGCCGGGGCCCGCACCTGCGATCCGCTCACTCCTGGGCGGCCAACAACTCCAAGTCCTGAGCACTCAGTGTCGCCGTCCTGAACAGTTCCCTGATCAGGTTGACGCTGAGCATCGAGCCGACCGGCTCGCCGACCTCGTCGCGCAGCAGTCCGCGCACGCCCCGCCGGTGCAGCCGTTCGCGTACGTCCTCGACGACGTTCGCGACCGACTTGTAGGTCCAGGACTTGGTCGCATAGGGCGAGGCGTTGACCAGGCGGGCGGTGTCCTCCCAGGCCAGCGGGAGGGGGAAGGCGTCGTGGCCCTCCAGGTAGCGCCGGGCGAGTGCGGTGAGCACCAGCCGCTCCTGCGGGGAGAGTTCGTAGACCGTCTCGGGATCCACGGTCTCCGCACTGCTCGTGGCACGGGGGTGCCGGTCGCCCTCGTCCAGGACGCGGACCTCCACCAGGTGGGAACGGTGCTTGGACGAGTTGATCACCAGCGGGGTGTACCCGGATTCGATGATCCGCTTGTGGCCGGTGAGCATCAGCACGCCGTCGGGCAGTTCGATCGGCAGATTGCCGGTGTTGACCAGCCACCAGTCGCCGTCCGTGCCCGTGCAGGTGAACACTCCGTGCCGGCGGCTGACGGTCGGGTCGTCGACACCGACCGGCACATGCACGTCCTCGCGGTCGCGCCCGAACAGCAGCGTGTATCGGCGCGGCGGCACGGCATACCCACCCTCCGGGCCCAGTACGAAGATCGTCCCGGACGGCGCCGAGGGCACACTGTGGGAGGGGCTGCCCGGCGGCAGCGTCTGGGGTGGGAATTTTCCGAACGCCATTTCAGAAACCTCCGGCTCGGCTCGCGCCAGTGTATGAGTGCGCTGAAAGGACCGGTCCTCCCTCACCATTCGGTGCACTGATATGAGAGGTGCACTGATATGAGAGGGCGTTCGAATTATTGTGCGCCTGCAAGCGCGCGTTCGCTGCCAACTCGCGTTGCCTGGCGCAGTCTTGCTCGATAGCCTGGTTGCCGTGGAGCACGAGCAGCTGGGGAACTGCTGATGATGGACAGCACGATCGCCGAGCCGCTCGGTCCGGACGATCCGCAGGAGATCGGCAGCTTCAACATCATCGGCCTACTCGGCACCGGCGGCATGGGCGAGGTCTACCTCGGGGCGTCGGACAGGGGCTACGCCGCTGTCAAGCGCGTCCGGCCCCGGCTGGTCTCCAGCGAGCGCTTCGAACGCGAGGTCGGCATCCTCTACCGTGTGCCGGTCGGGGTCGGGCCGCGGGTACTGGCGAGCGACGGCACCGCAGAACGCCCCTGGTTCGCCACCGAGTACGTACCCGGACTCACCGTGGACGAGGCGGTCCGGCTGCACGGCCCGCTGCCCGCCGAGGCGCTGTGGCTGCTGCTGGTCGAGGCAGCCGCTCAACTGCAGGCGGTGCACGCGTCCGAGATCGCGCACCGCGACATCAAGCCCGGCAACGTCATGCTGGTGCGCGACGGCGTGAAACTGATCGACTTCGGCATCGCGCGCGCGGCGGACCAGGCGAGGCTCACCAAGAGCGGTGGCAGCTACGGAACGCAGGGATTCTCGGCGCCGGAACAACAGGCCGGGGACGAGGACGTGGACGCGCCGGCGGACATCTACTCGCTCGGGGCGCTCCTGCTTTACGCGGCCTCGGGCCGCACGCCCGGCGTCGTCCCTGACGTCGAGCCGCTGCGCACCGTGGACGCCGACCTCGCCGCCGCCGTCGAGCCCTGTCTCGCCACCGACCCCGGAGCCCGCCCCACCGCCCACGAGATGGTGGAGGCGGCCCGCGCGCACCTGCCCGTTCCTCCCCCGTCCTGGCCCTGCGAGGTCATGTCACGCATCACCTCGCGACGTGCCTTCGCCGCGCGGCCGGTCGGCAAGCTGGAGACCGTCCCGCCGCCGGACCGGGATGCGGATCCGGGGCCCGAGGCCGTGCCCACGCCCCCCACATTACGTCGCCACCCGCGCAAGAGCCTGGTCCTGCTCCCGGCCGCCGCGGTGATCGTCCTCGGCGCCGTCGCAGCGTTCGTACTCGTCCCGCCCGCATCCCCGCAGAACGGCATCCCTCGATCGCCCGGCAGCGCGTCGACCACCGTCGGGCCCGTGAGCGGGGCGACGCGGACATCCTCCGCGAGCCCGAACCCTCCGGCTTGGTCCACCAAGTCCACTCCCCCGGTCCCGGTCGTCCCAGTCGGCACGGAGACGACCGTCCCACCGAGCGCGTCCGGCACCAGTCCGGCCGCCGGCACCGCCGCGTCCTCAGCACCTGCCGCCGTCCCCACCTCTTCGTCCATCATCGGCATCAACGGCAGGGACGACTCGACGCAGGTCAAGGGCTCCGAGACGGACATCGACTGGCTCGGCAACGACGCCGCCTGCTCAGCCTGGCTGGACGGCAACAGCTCCGGCGAGCTCGCAGGCGTGCTCAACACCTCCCTGAAGCAGACCTGCGTCGCCGAGCTCTACCGCAGCGACGGCATCGCGTACACCTTCCGCGCCTCCTGGGGCGCCGCGAAAACAAGCTTCGTCTCAGACGTCGGCTACACGATGTGGATCTGCGTCTGGAACGCGCACGACCCATCCGACGAGCACTGCTCCGCCCGCTTCACCATGAACGGCAACACCCCGGTCAAGCGGTGAAGCAGGGGGCACACCCTGTGGGCCGGGGGCCGCTCGACGGGCTGGACGGTCTCCGGCGTGGGGCGGACGCCGCCGACGCTAAGGTCGGGGACGTGTTGAGCTCACCGGTGAGTAGGGAAGTGGTCGTCGTCGGCGCCGGCACTGTGGGCGCGTCGGTGCCTATCACGCCGCCCGGGCAGGCGCCGCCGTGACGTTGGTCGACGCCGGGCGGCCAGGCTCCGGCGTGACGGCGGAGTACCACCGGCTCGGGGCCGAGTTGCCGGGACTCCCGGTGACCTGGTCCGGCTCGTTGAGCTGGCGCAGGGATCCGGAGCCGTTGTCCAGCCGCAGGTCCAGGACCGCCGCCCCGAACGGGGCGCGAGTTCACGCGAGGGCGACCACGTCGCCGCTGTCGGCCAGGTTGGTCCACCGCTGACGGGAGCCGGCCAGACCCCCGTGCCGTCCGCCGCGGTGCGGGCCGCAGGCGGTCGAAGACCAGCCCGGCAGCAGCGGGGAGGGGAGTGCGCCGGATGCGCGGGCCCCGGGCAGACGATCGTGGACGCGGCCACCGTGGCGACACTCGAACCCGCCGTTCCGCAGCGGTGGTGCTGGCGGCCGGAGTTCGGGCTCGGTGAAGTAGCGGTGCACCTGCTTGAGGTCCGAGACCAGCAGCCGGCTGGAGACGGCACCGAAGAACCGGGTGCGGGTGGACAGGGGATGGCGGGGTCCAGCCGGGCGGCCTCCCGCCACCAGGTCTCCAGCAACTCGGCCTCGAACCCCGGCTGCACGTCCTCCGCCCGGTAGTACGGCTCGCCTCGCGCTCCGGACTTGCGGTAGAGATCCCCGTAGCCGGCGCAGACGATGTCACCGTCAGCCAACCGTCCGAGCGAGGGGTCGCGACGCAGCGCGAGTCCGACCCCGCCGCGCAGCGCCGGCTCGACTTCCGCCGACAGAGTCTCAGCGGTGTCGAGTTGCCGCCCCACCCCGTGCACCACGACAACCCGGCTCATGGCCCCCCTCGTACACGCCCCGCGAGCATAGTGGGAGGCCACCGCCGGCGCCTGGGCGCGCCGGGCGTCTATGGACGTCGCACCTCGTACTGGAAGCATCCGTACTCCACGGCTCGCACGTGAACCAGCGCCACTCCCGGTTCGGTGAACGCGTCCTCGAAGATCCGGTCGAACCCGGCCTGCGCGTCCCGGGGACTCGAAGAGGCGCCCGCCGCCGATGTGCCCCCGGCGTCGTACTCCGGCTCCGAGCGCCCCGGGCCGGTCGAAGGGGTGGTCCGCGGTTGAGCGCGGGCCCGCACGCGTCGGCGTGGATCAACACCGGCCCGCCTGTCGTAGCTCCGGCGTCGACCGGCGCAGCGGCTGAGCGCCGCCGCGGACTCGCCCGAGACAGGGCAACCCTCGCCGGCCTCGATGCCGCGCAGGCAGCAGCGCAGCGGACTTCCCACACAGTCCAGGGGCACGCCGTCATCGCTCGCGGTGAACGGCCGCAGCGGGTGCCCGGCATCGTCGGTGTCGCGGAGTTCCTTGAGCGCGGCGAGCGGAATGGCGAGAGCGGTGTAGGTGATCATGCGTCCAGTGTCGGCGGCCCGACCGCCTGCCACCGGCGGAAATCCGATGTGGAGATCGTCCCCGAGCGGTCGTGCGGCACTTGGGCGTCTGGCATTGCCGAGGGCAGGGCGGGAGGCGTCAGTTGACGCCGAAGTAGTAGTCGTACGGCGCGGTCCGGACGCCGTTCGTCGTCCACGCGTCCACGGCTCCGGTCGAGGTCGTAGCTGCCGGTCAGCGTCCAGTGGATCGGAGCGCGCCCCATGTCGGCCGACGGTGAGCCGATCATCGGCCCGGTCGACCGAGGTCCCCGGCCTCTACCTGGCGGTGAACGCGGCGGTCCGCTCGCCGCCGCCGCCGCCGCTGGTCTGGTTCTCGACATACAGGTCGGAGTTGACGGTGGGGGAGGTGTCGTAGTGCGCGTCGTACTCCCCCGCGTCGCTGACCCAGCCGTTCGCACTGGTGCTGGTCACCTTGACCGTCTCGCCGTCGGGGCCGTCGACGGAACGGTCATGGTCGGTTCTGTCGGCCGCCGCCTGCATCGGTGACGGATGTCGTGGCGTTCCAGAGGTCGCCGTACTGCACGGTGTAGCTGAGGACCGGGCTGTTCGCCTGGGCACCCGCGTCCGGTGTGAGGTCGAACGTCGTGTGGTCACCGAAGTGCGGGGTACCTCCCTCGGGCATGACGGTGGGCGCGGTCGTCTTGAGGAAGAAGGAGTAGCTCACGGTGTTGGAGACGTTGCCGGCCCGGTCGAGGCTGCGGGCGTACAGCGTGATCGGCCCGTTGCTCGGGGGCACCAGGTGCAGCGTGGCCGTGCCGCCCAGCGCGTCGGCCCGGATGGCGGACTGGGTGTCGGTGTACGGGTCCTCGGGCTGCGGGATGCCGTGGTGGCCGATCATGACGACCGGCTCCTGGGCAGTACGCTGCTGGCAGGAGAACTGGTAGCCGGTGAAGCCGTTCGCGCCGCCCGCGCCCAGCGTGAAGTCGACGGGGTCACCGCCTGGGTCGGTCTGGTTCTCCGGATAACCGGAGGAGGTGATCACCGGATCGGCCGGACGTGACGTGTCGTAGGTGAAGTAGCAGGTCCCTGACCAGTCGGACGCGGCACCACCGACGAGGGTCTCCCCCTGCCAGGCGTAGGTGGCGCCGTCGGTGAGGTCCCCCTGCGGTATCCGGCCGCTGTTCTCGTTGCCGGCGAGCGCGTGGTCGTGCGTGACCGATGTGATCTGCGACGGGTCGGAGACCGGCCAGAGGCGGAACTGCTCGGTGACCGGGTCGCCGGCTACCGGGTCAGTGACGTCCGGGATGCCCTCCAGGAGGACACCCAAGGAGTCGCGGCCCACAAAGGCCGGTGTGTTCGCGTCGGTCGAGCAGGCCTGGTAGCCGTTGAAGAGCTCGGTCGGAGTGATGGGTGTCCCGTTCGCGGCGGCGGCGGGCGCGGCAGCGGCCAGCGCGAGGCCGACCGCTCCGAGCGCGGCGAGGGCGGTACGCGTGTGTCTGCGCGAGAACATGGTCACGGTGGTGTTCCTCCCCTTGGGTGCCGACAACCGGCGTGCCGAAAGGCACGGGATTCGTGTCGACGGGGAGATGGTAGTGAAGATCCATGTGGTGTTCCGTGTATTTTCCTGGAACGTCGGAATCCTCGGTGCCTTCGATGTCGCCTTCCCGGGGCAGCGGGCGCAGTCTGCGGTGAGATCAGGCTCCGCAGAGGGGCATCGCTCGCACGTATCCGCCGAGGTTCTCGTCGTCGGTGCCGAGGAGGGCGTCGGTGGATCCGGGCAGGCACTCCACGCCCTCGACCTTGTACCACGGGAACGTGCCGAGCACGGTCGGGGAGGCCGCGAGCGTGACCCGCATCCGGCCTGCCGCCGACACGGTCACCCGGCCCGCGTCGCTCACCGCCGAGTCGAAGGGCCGTCGCCCGGCGTCGGCCGCCGAACTCACCACGTCGCCAGGAGTCGGCACCGCGATGTCGAGAGACGTGGGTGGCGCCCAACGCCCGCAGACGCGCCCGCGTTGCGCCGACGAGGTGACAGCGCCACCGCGCGGCCACCGCCACGGGCCGCCAACTGGAGCGCCGTGATCCACGATGGCCGGCCGCACCGCGCACAGCACCGCTTCGCCCACAGGGCCGCGAAACACGCCCGTTCCAGCGCGAAGTGGGCGAAGCCTCGAAATCGTCCCGCCCGATCGCCGGCAGCGGCGTGTAGTCGACGACCGTGGCCGTGGAGCCGGTTATCTTCAGACGGTAGACGATGCCACGGCTGGCGAGTGCGAGGTATTCGGCAGGCATCTCGGGGATGGCCTCGATGGCCTCCAGGTCGACAGGCTCCGGTGCGTCCCAGACGAGCGGGGTGACGTCATCGGAGCCCTCCCGATGGGTGATGCGGGACAGGCGCTGCTGCCCGGCCCGCTTGTTGTCGTGCACGACCAGCGACTCGCCCGCACACAAGCCAGCCGATATCTGCCCCACCGCCACCGCACGACACCCGGGTAGTGCGGTGAAGGCCCGGCGCACGATCAGGAGCCCCACCACTTGCACTTCGACCAGGTCCAGTCCGAACACGCGTCTTCTGCCACACCCGCAACGGCGGAATCACCGGCAAGGTTCTGTACAAGACCGAGCACGGCTTCAACGACGGAAAACCCGTCTTCATCGAATTCGATCAGGATGGCTACGGCTACAACTGGGCCGAACAACTCTCGCCCCTGCCCCGTCGGTCAGCCACTCAAGCTAGCCCCCTACCGAGCGGGGGTCGCGATGATCTATTTCGGCGGCAGGGAATACCGCATGGGGAACTCCTCCCAGCTCGCCGCCGCCCGCTGGCAGGTCGCCCATGAACGTCAACGCCGCGGCCTCACCGGACAGGACCACTTCGGCGCCGACTAAATCGTCACGGACGCTGCAACACGACAGGCCGCCTGACCCGGGTCGAGCGGCGAGGCAGACGCCTGGTGTGGACGGACAGCCCGGCCACCGGAGTCGAACTCCTCGGCCCCACCCTCGCACGCGCCCTCGCACAAGCCCACCGACTACGCCTGCAAGCCCTGACCACCCCGCCAGGAGGCGACCCGCCCGCCGCGGGCTTCACCACTGGGCAAACTGTCGACCTCACCACGATCGACGACTTCCTGTACAGCCCGGACAGCGACGACCTGACCGCCGACTACCTCCGCGGGCTCCTCACCCTCGGATGGACCGCACCACAGCCACCCCGACGACACTCCAGCCAATTCCTGGATCCGGCGCTGTGCACCCTGCTGCCGTTCTGCGGCAGTGCCGAGTACCGACTGGTCTCCGACTGGAACACCGAACCGGTCGCGTTCACCGCGAGTGAGGCCCCGCCCGGACGAGCCCCCGCCTTCTCGCCGGTCAGGCCGGCCGGCAGGAGATGGGTAGATGGTTGCGTCGGCTCGAGGATGCGAAGGGTCAACGGCAAGGTCCTTGCCATTGGCGAAGACGCAGGCGGCAGGAGCAGGTGGGGGGTGGGCGGCGTGAGGATGTCCTCGACCCGGGCGTGGATCGCTGCGGTTGGCCGACGACCAGAAGGTTCCCGCAGACTGGCGCTCCAAGAGATCAGCGCCCTCGACAGCGAGCAGTCCGTCATGGAATACCCGAATTCAACTCTCCGTAGTCAGCACGGGAGTCAGTAGCAGGCCGCCAAATCATGCGGAACATCGCAACTCGGGCTGCAACGCGGGGTTGTTCTTCTCGACCCTGTCGGCCTTCGCGGGGCCGTCGGCATGGCGGTCACACGCACATCGGCGCCCCTAACTATGGTGTCCCACCACATACCCCGTTGACCTGGTCATTCCTACGGTGTGGCGACACGACCGCCCCCGCCGTTTCCGGAAGTGGTGACCATGGCCGCCCCGACCACCTCCCCGCCCACCCCCCGATCACTGCCACGCGTCGTCGCCGCGAGCCTCGTCGGCACCACCGTCGAGTGGTACGACTACTTCCTCTACGGTTCGAGCGCGGCCCTTGTCTTCGGCCACGTCTTCTTCCCGAAGTCGGATCCGCTGACCGGCACGCTGCTGTCGTTCCTCACATACGCCATCGGCTTCGCCGCCCGGCCGCTCGGCGCGCTGGTCTTCGGGCACTTCGGCGACCGCATCGGACGCAAGAAGCTGCTGGTGATCAGCCTGCTGATGATGGGCGTGGCGACGGTCCTGATCGGCTGCGTCCCCGGCTACAACAGCATCGGCATCGCCGCGCCGATCCTGCTCACCACCCTGCGGGTCGTCCAGGGCTTCGCGCTCGGCGGGGAGTGGGGCGGGGCGGTGCTGCTGGTGTCGGAGCACGGTGACAGCCGGCGGCGCGGCTTCTGGGCGTCGTGGCCGCAGGGCGGCGCGCCCGCGGGCAACCTGCTGGCGGTGGGCATCCTGTCGCTGATGACGACCCTGCAGAACGACTCGACCTTCATCGCGTGGGGCTGGCGGATCCCGTTCCTGCTCTCGGCTGTCCTGGTCGGCGTGGGTCTGTGGGTGCGGCTGTCCGTGGACGAGTCGCCGCTGTTCAAGCAGGCGCTGGCCAAGGCCGAGCCGCGGGCCGAGCAGCCCCCGCTGCTGGCCGTGCTGCGGCACCACTGGCGGGACATCCTGGTGGCGATGGGCGCCCGGATGGCGGAGAACATCTCGTACTACGTGATCACCACCTTCGTGCTGGCCTACTGCGTCGACCACCTCAAGCTGCACGAGCAGACCGCCCTGAACGCGGTGCTGATCGGCTCCGCCGTCCAGTTCTGCCTGATCCCGCTGTTCGGCGCGCTGTCGGACCGGGTCGGCCGCAAGCCGGTCTACCTGGTGGGCGCGGTCGGGGTGGGCGCCTGGGCGTGGGCGTTCTTCGCGCTGCTGGACACCCGCTCCTTCCCGATGCTGGTGCTGTCGGTGACCGTGGGCCTGGTCTTCCACAGCGCGATGTACGCACCGCAGGCGGCGTTCTTCTCCGAGTTGTTCGCCACCCGGATGCGCTACTCCGGCGCCTCCATCGGCGCGCAGTTCGCCTCGGTCGCGGCGGGCGCCCCGGCGCCGCTGATCGCCGTCGCGCTCCTGAAGAGCTACGGCGACTCCACCCCGATCTCCGTCTACATCACCGCCGCCGCGATCCTCACCGTGATCGCCGTGCTGGCCGCCCGCGAGACCCGCGGCCGCGACCTGACGGGCATCGGATCGGCCGCCCCCGAGGCGGCGCGGCAGGCCGGCGAGGAGCCGACCGGCGCGTCCGCCTGACGCCGGCACGGGGTGGTCCCGGCCAGGGCCACCCCGGTGGAAACTCCGGTGAGATGTGGGGGCGGCTGAGGTAGCGTCGCCGCCCATGACTCCTCCCCGTATACGCCCGCCGTTCGACGCCGACGAACGCACCCAGCTCGTCGGCTGGCTCGACATGCAGCGGGTGATCATCGGCTGGAAGTGCGACGGGCTGTCCGACGCGGACGCCCGCCGGCCCGTGCTGCCCGTCTCGCCCCTGATGACGGTGGCCGGTGTGGTCTCCCACATGCGCTGGGTCGAACACTGCTGGTTCGAGGTCATGTTCATGGGCCGGCCCGCCGTGGGACCGCAGTTCGACGACGGGCCGGAGGACGCCGACATGATGGTCGGCGACACCCCGCTCAAGCAGCTGCGCGCGGAGTACGAGCGGCAGTGCGCGCTGTCGAACGAGATCATCGCCGCCCACTCGCTGGACGAGGTGGGCCGGCACCCCGACTACCGCGCCTCGCAGGGCTCCCTTCGGTGGATGCTGCTGCACATGATCGAGGAGACCGCCCGGCACGCCGGCCACCTGGACGCCATCCGCGAACTGCTCGACGGCGAGCGGGGCTACTACTGACCGGGAAGCGAGAGGATCACCCCTTCGTCGCCGGCGAGGGTGAGCGCTTCGTCGCGGATCTCGCCCCCGGATGGCCCGGGCAGGGTGCTGAGCAGCGGACGCCCTCCGACGGCGTCCGGCAGGCGGACGGTGCGCGGCCGGCCGGCGAGGTTGAGCGCGACGAGGATCCGGCGTCCCTCGTGCCGCCGCTCGTAGGCGAGCACGTCGTCGGCGGCGTACCGCGGGCTCCAGGAGCCGACCGACAGCGCGGGCTCGGCGCGGCGTAGGGCGAGCAGGGCCTGGTGAAGCGTCAGCATCGAGTCGGGTCGCCCGCTCTGCCCGGCGGCGTCATCCCACGGGAGGTCCGCAGGCAACGGCAGCCAGGGCTCGACGTCCGGCGGGCAGAACCCGGCGTTGGGCTCCGCGGACCACTGCATCGGGGTGCGCTCGGGGTCCCGTCCCTCCCCGATGCCCGGGACCCGCAACTCGTAGGGATCCCGGACGCGTTCCGGCGCTATCGGCACGTCCCGCATGCCGATCTCGTCGCCGTAGTAGAGGGTCGGGGTGCCGCGCAGGGTCAGCAGCAGCATGGCCGCCACCCGTGCCTGGGCGGGGCCGACGCGGGTGGCCAGCCGCGAGCGGTCGTGGTTGCCCAGCACCCAGTTGGGCCACGCGCCCGCCGGCAGCGCCGACTCGTAGGAGTCGATGAGGGCGCCGATCCGGTCGGCCCGCCAGGGGGTGGCGATCAGGTGCATGTTGGCGGGCAGGTGCAGGCCGTCGCCATCGGCCCCGTAGTAGCGCATGAGCCGCTCGACGGGCAGGTAGAGCTCGCCGATCAGCACCCGGTCGCGGGGCGCCGCACCACCGCGGGGGCTCGGGTGGTTCTCGGTGACCGCGCGGATCGCCTCGACGACATGGAGGTTGTCGGGGTGGTCGGCGGTGTTCTCTGGCAGCAGGGCGTCGTAGGGCGGCATTCCCGGCCGCCAGTGCGGGTTCGCCGGGTTGTCGCGGAGCTTGTCGTCCTTGAGGATCTGCCGGCACGCGTCGACCCGGAAGCCGTCGACGCCGCGGTCGAGCCAGGTGCGCATGACGTCGAGTTGTGCCTCCCGTACGGCGGGGTTGCGCCAGTTCACGTCGGGCTGCTGCGGCAGGTAGGCGTGGTAGTAGTACTGGCCGGTCGCCTCGTCATACGTCCATGCCGAACCGCCGAACACCGAGCGCCAGTTGTTGGGCGGACCGCCGTCGGACGCCGGGTCGGCCCACAGGTACCACTCGCGCCGCGGGTCGTCGGTCGAGGAGCGCGCGGCGCGGAACCACGGGTGCTGGTCGGAGGTGTGGTTGGGCACGAAGTCCATGAGCACCCGCAGCCCGCGTTCGTGCGCGGCGGCGACGAGGGCGTCGAAGGCCGCGAGGTCGCCGAAGAGCGGGTCGATCCCGGTGTGGTCGGTGATGTCGTAGCCGAAGTCGACCATGGGCGACGGGTAGACCGGCGACAGCCAGAGCGCGTCGACGCCCAGCCGGCACAGGTGGTCCAGCCTTCGGGTGATGCCCGCGAGGTCGCCCACGCCGTCGCCGTCGCTGTCCTGGAACGAGCGGGGGTAGACCTGGTAGATCACCCCCGCCTGCCACCAGGTGAATCTCGCGGGCACACCGCCGGCGCCCGGGTGGCGTTCCGGATCGGCGGGGGTGGGGTTCGCGTCGCTGTTCAGGGGTTGCCTCCGTCGCCTCGTCGTGGCGCGCCTGGCCGGTGACCCGGGGCGCATACCTGTCGCATGGCCGAGTACCCCGGCCCGGGCGGCGCCGAACGGCGGTGGCGCGGAAGCCGGCGAGGGAGCGGGCGGCGGGCGGCGGGCGGCGGGCTGCGGGCTGCGGGCTGCGGGCTGCGGGCTGCGGGCTGCGGGCTGCGGGCTGCGGGCGGATAATCCTTCGACCGGGCGCTCCCGTGCCTCGCATACTGTCCCTGACACTGCGAAAGGCTGGTATGTCCTCCTCTCTCGACGCGCCCACGGCCCAGCCCACCGGCGGGCGCGCACTGCGCTTCGTCGGCGTCTGCGGAAGCCTGCGCGCCCATTCCCTCAACTCGGCGGTCCTTGAGACGGCCGCGCGGCTGTGCGAAGGGCCGGTGTCGATGACGGTGTTCCCGGCGATCGACCGGCTGCCGTACTTCAACGTCGATGTGGAGATGGCGAGTCCGCCGGCGGCGGTGGTGGAGTGGCGTGCCGCGATCGAGGCGGCGGACGCGGTGATGTTCGCGTGTCCCGAGTACGCGCACGGCATGTCCGGGGTGCTGAAGAACGCGCTGGAGTGGATCGTCGGCAGCGGCGGGCTGGTGGGCAAGCCGGTCGGTGTGGTCAGCGCGTCGCCGTCCATGACGGGCGGCGACCGGGCTCAGGCGTGGGCGCGCGAGACGCTTGAGGTGATGGACGCGCGTGTGCTGCCCGAGTCCCTGCGGATCCCCGCGGCGGGCGCCAAGATCTCCGGCGGCCGGGTCACCGACGAGGCGACCCTGGCCGGTCTGCGGCACCTGCTGGCGGCCATGGCCGAGGCCGCCGAGGCGGGCACCGGCGTCGAGGTGTGACGGGCCGCGCTCCACGGGTGCCGGGGCGGCCCGGCCGGCTCGGGCCCATCGGGCGGCCCGACCTGCTCGGGGCCGCCCCGCCCCTCGGCTAGGCCCCCGTCGTATGGTCCGCGGGCGCGTCGGCCGCTTCGGTGTGCTCGGCGGCCCACGCGGCCGGCACGGTCTTGCGGGTGGTCGGTCCCGAGCGGGCCATGGCGGCCGTCTGACCGAGTGCCACGGCGAACAGCACGGCCAGCACCGCGGCCTGCGGCAGGGCGCCGCACCGGGCGGCGGCCATCGACCGGTCCGCGAGGAGGGCCAGGATCATCGTCCGGCCCACGATGGCGACGGCCGCGATGAGTGCCTCGTCGCGCCGGGGTCCCCGGTCGTCGGCGAGGGCGCGCAGGAGCAGCAGCGCGACGGCGAGGCAGCAGGCGGTCCCGCCCACGAAGACCGGCCCTGGCCGCGGCACGGCGAGCGCCAGCAGCACCGCGCCCACCGTCCAGCAGCAAGCACTGAACACGCAGGTCCACTTCCTGCCGTGCCGCACCAGGAAGGTCCGCTTGCCGAACAGCGTGTCCCCGCGCACGTCCCTGAAGTCCTTGAGCAGGATGCGCCCGACGAATCCGATGTACAGCCCGGCCAGCAGCAGCCAGTCCGAGGTCCGCGGCACCGGTCGGCCCGACAGCAGCCCCACCAGGTAGGGCACCGCCACGTAGCACGCGGGCAGCACCAGCGCCGCCACCGCACCCCGGTCGGCCATCCGCAGCGGGCGCAGTGAGTAACCGGCGCTGACCAGCAGCCCGGTCGCGGTCACCGCGAACTGCGGCAGACCCAGCGCCGCGCCCGCCCCCAGCGCCACAGCGGCGGACACGACGGCGGCGGTGATCATGTCTCGGGCCGCCGCTCCCCCGCTGACCAGTGGGCGTCGTGGGTCCCCCGGCAGGTTGACCCGGTCGATGGCCGCGTCGCTCAGGTCGTTCAACGCGACGGAGAAGACCAGGAATCCGGTCACCACGGCCAGGCAGGCCGCGAGCGTCAGCGGGTCCTGCTCGTGCCCGGTGATGCTCAGTCCGGTCACGGTGTAGAGCGCCAGGAGCATCAGGACCGGCGGACGGCTCAGTACGGCCAGCAGCCGTACGCGCGCGATCACTTGTTGCTCCCGAACTGTGCCATGCCCACCGCGAAGAACACGAACACGCCCACGATCACCAGCCCGCAGATCGCCAGCAGGATGGCGAGCGCGACGCCGAGCACCTCCCAGCCTGTGCGCTGCCCGCGGCGCGGCGGTGTCCCGGTCGGCGGACGGGACGGGTGGTGCCGGTACGGAGGCAACGGATCGGGCATGGCATCTCCCCCTGTGTCGCAGCTCGCCTGCTGCCACAGCATGGCCACCGCGGCCGTCTGACCGCATGAGTACGGGTACTCAGGCAGGGCCGGCGATCCCCGACGTTCCAGAGTTGACATGTCGTGAGACGAACTTCTACCTTTGACATGTCATGAATGGAACGTCGAAGTTCCGCAACGAGGATCCCTCTCAAGAAAGGCCCAACCGTGAGCTACCTTCGGGGTTTTGTTCCGTGGATCGTCTTCGGCGTCGTGTCGTCCTTCGACTGGAAGTGGGCCTCGATCGCCGCTCTGGTGAGCGGGCTCGCCCTGCTGCTCCAGGACCGCCGGGCGGGGGTCGCGGCCGACGCGCAGATCCTCGACGTCAGCACCGTGGTGTACTTCGTCGCCATCGGCGCCCTCGCCTTCGCCTCCCCGCACTCGCCGGTGGAGAAGTACGACGCCGCCGCCTCGTTCGGCTGGCTGGCGCTCACCGCGTGGGGAACTCTCGCCGTGCGGCGCCCCTTCACCCTCGGGATAGCGCGCCGCCGGACGCCGCGCGAGTTCTGGGACCTGCCCGACTTCCTGCGGATCAACGTCGCCATCACCATCGCGTGGGCCGTCGCGTTCACCGCGACCTGCGCCGCCCTGGCGGTGTGCTCCGCGGTCGACGCGCCGGCGGTCGTGGGGATCGCCTGCCATGTGCTGGGCCTGGGCGCCCCGGCCGTCTTCACCTCGGTCTACCCGGCCCGGGCCCAGGCCCGCATCGCGGCCGCCGCGGCCTGACGGATTCCGGCCACTCGCTCCGAAGGGCTTTACCCTGGCGGATGCTGGCAGATGGTCCCTTTCCATGGACTGCCGACCCCACCCCCCTTCACTCTTGGTGACAGCCGGGAGCGCACGGTCACCGTGCGGCGATGCCCGGTCGTCTCAGTCCGTCCAACGGCGCCGGGAGGGGTGACCCGTCCCGCGCCGGCACGAAGGGAACCGCCAATGAGCCACATCCGCCGGGTAGTCGGGCCGCTCGCCCTCGCCGCACTCACCTTCGCCGCCGCCCTCGGGGTCGCGCCGGCGGTCGAGGCCCGCGGGGTGCCGTCCGCCACCGCCCAGGCCGCCGGCTACAACAACTGCGGCGCGGGCTGGTTCTGCATGTACAGCGACTGGGAGGGCGGCGGCACCCGCTGCCGATACCACAGCAACGTCTCCAACACCGCCGACGCCTGCTCCTTCATCAGGCAGGACAAGAAGGTGCTCTCCGTGTGGAACGGCAGCGGCAAGAAGGCCACGTACTACAAGCAGACCAATTACAACGACCGGGTCGGCAGCACGAACCCGGGCCACGGCGGCAACCTGATGGGCAGCTACCAGATCCGCTCCATCAAGTTCTGACGCCGAAAGGAAACGGCCCCGCCGGTATTACCGGCGGGGCCGCTCTTCCATGTGCGGGAGGGGAGGCGGGAGTGGTGTTTCGTGATCATTGCGACCACTGCGATCGCCTTTGCGGCCTCGGGTGCACTTACATCTGCAAACACACCGTCGGCGGCGATTGTGACACTGATCACGAGGAGGAGGGTCCTTCGGAGCGAAGATCGGGAACTTTCCGCCCGGCCCACCCTCCACGACCCCCCGCCACCACTCCCCGGGGTGGCGAATATGAAAGGATCTTCCTTTTGACGGAAGCTCAGTTGCGGCATTTCAACCCATGATTGCCAGGCCGATGGACCTTCCCACGATGGATTCATCGGTGTCGATCATGAAGCTACCCACTGGTTACTTGCGTTCGAAGGTGCCGAAACCTTCCTATATTGATCAACCCTCGTCGCCCTGCGTCGAGTTGCCCCCCGAGCAACAGCCACTGGAGGGGTAGGGTACGAACTCCCTACCGGGTCCTCGAAGCTGACGTCCCGACAGACCGCCACGCGCGGTCCGCCGGGTTCGCGCTCCGCACAAGGAGTGCGGGGCGCTCTTTCGAGAGAAGGGAGGGGCACGGTGACGCCGAAGAAGCCCGGCGACCGCGACCACGACGGCTTGGGGCTGTTGATCGCGATCTTGGGACTGATCTCTGCGATTGCCACATTGCTGTCGACGTTGCCGCACTGATGAGTGCGCGGCCCCGGAAAGACAGGAAGCCTGCGCCAAGCAGGCCCGACCATAGCTAGGTTGGCCGGGACCGCTTGACGGCGACACGCAAGCGAGGAAGCCCGGACTGGTTGGCCCCAGTTCCGGGTTTCTTCGTTTCCCGCGTGATTTACCTCGCGCATGTGACACCGCGTCAACCCCGCACGGGGATCACCGCACACAACAATATGTGCGCGCTTTGTCACAGCCACAACGTAAGGCCTCAGCCGTCGAATTGCAACGTCGGGCGAGGAATCGTTCCAGGTCAGAGGCCCTTTGCCATAGGGCGGACCGGGCGTCGACAGTTGCCTGACCTGCCGCGATGACCACTCGAACGGGTGAAGGCAGAAGAATCTGTGAGGGGCGGTCGCAACAGCCACCGCGCGCCCCCCTCTCACGATACGGACACGTGCGAGACCGGGCCTGGCTGGAATGGAGTTACGCAGCGTCATCCGTTTGCTGACTTTGCCTCATTTGCTTCAGTGAAGAGGGTGGCCGCGACGACGGAGTCGAAGTGGCCGGGCACCAGGTGATTCTGCCGTGCCACCGGTCGGCGCGGCGTCGGTACCCGGGACACAGCCGCCACTGTGCCGATCACTGCCGGACGTGTGAACCGGCGTACCCACCGGGCCGGATCGGGTGTGCGGTCAGCCCGGCAGGTCCCCGCCCGTGCGCATCGGCGACCCGAAACGGATGAGGTTGTTGTCCGGATCGATGTGCGAGCCCTCGCGGAGCCGGTAGTCGGTGTCGTCGGGCGGCTGGGTCCGGCCCGCGACGCCCGGACGGCTCCACTCCTCGGCCAGCGCGTCGGCGTCGTCCACGAACAGGTACGCCGCGCCCGCGCCGACCGGGCTGTCCGCGTCGGGCTGGAGTGCCAGGTGCAGGCTCACCCCGTCCCGGTGCGCGAATCCGTACCCGCCGTCCGCGTAGGGCCGCACGGTGAAGCCGAGCGTCCCGTAGTGCGCCAGCGCCCGTCGCAGGTCCTTGACCGGGAAGATCGGGCAGGCCTGGGTGAGACGGGGAGCGTTCATGGCGGGTCCCTTCGGTTCCTGTCCCCGCCGGGACCGGGAAGACCGGAACGAGGGTGCGGGTCAGCTTAGGGCTTGTCTCGCGGATCCCGGCGGGCTCGCGACGATCCGCGAGACAAGCCCTGACGGCCGCCGACGCAACGGGGCGGCGGCGGCCACCGGCCGGCCGTGCGAGCCGGCCCGCCCTTCGATCAGGGCTGCGAGATGAAGTCCACCGTGACGCTGGCGGGCCGGGAGGTGGAGCTGGCCGTCTCGGGCGTGAAGACGACCGTGCCCGTCCCGGCGCACGGCACGGTCAGCTTGGTGGGGATGGCCATCGGGACGAAGAAGTTGCCGGTCGTGCCGATCATCCCCGCGGTGCTCGACACCGGGTTGCCGAGGGTGATCACCAGCGACCGGCCGGTGGCACCGGTGTAACCGGCCAGCGCCGACGAGGGGTTGTCGAGGACCGCTTCGACGGTCTGGCCGGAGAGCGGGTGGCCGGTCTGGCCCGCCGAGACGGGTCCGAAGCAGTCGGTTCTTATTCCGGCGACGCTGCCTTGTCCGTTCACCAACCCGGAAAAGGCCTCGTTCGGCCCGACCGGAACCGGGTCCGGCACCGCCGCCGCGGCGATCCCGGATCCGGCGAGAGTGATCAGCAGGCCCGCACCCAGCACGGCGGCCCTTGATACGGAGGAACGAAATGCCATGGCTGTCTCCCTGATGAGGCTCGAAGTCGAGCTGTCGGACACGTTCCCTATTCCGCGCCGTGGGAAAGTAGCGCCGCCTTCGAGGCCATGACAAGACGCTGATCCGGCGGCGGTCGAGTCAAGAACTCCAAACCGGCCGTCGGTTGAAATGGAAACGGCACCGGGAATTTCCGGTATTCCCGGTGCCGATTCGAGACGGGTCAGCCACCCGGCCGGTGGATCGACGGAATGCGATCCTCCGGAAACCCGGCGCTCAGCGATCGCGCCGCTTCCGGCGGCGCAGCAGCACCGGTGGGAAGGCCGCCGCCAGGGCCACCACGGCGGGCGCCGCGCCCGCGGCCGTCTTGACACCCGGCTCGTCGAAGGTGGCCGGAACGGGCAGGGTGGCTAGGCGGCCGGGCGGCCAGGCGATCACGACGGCCCGGCCGACGACATTGCCGACCGGCACGAAGCCGTGGTCGCTGCTTTGCTGGTGGTAGCGGGAGTCGGCGGAGTTCTGCCGGTGGTCGCCCATCACCCAGATCTTGCCCTTCGGCACGACCACCTTGAACCGGCCGCCCTGGTTGTCGTCGCTGCACGGCGTGTTGCCGGCGAAGACGTACGGCTCGGTGAGCGGGTGACCGTTGACCTTCAGCGGGGCCGTGCCGCGGCACTCGACGGTGTCCCCGCCGACGGCGATGACCCGCTTGATCAGGTCCCGCTCGTCCGCGGACGGCATGAGCCCGACGAAACTGAGCACCTTCTGCAGGTCGTTCGCCTTCGACACGGGCTCGTCCGACAGCCAGTTGTCCGGGTCGTGGAAGACGACGACCTCGCCGCGCTCCGGCTTCGAACCGAACCACGGGGTCAACTTGTCGACCAGCACCCGGTCGCCCGGCTGAAGGGTGTTCTGCATGGAGTCGGAGGGGATGGAGAACGCCTGAAGCAGGAAGGTCTTGATGATCAGGGCGAGCACCAGCGCGATGCCGACGAGGAGGGGCAGTTCCTTCCAGAAGGACCGGGGCTTGTCCGGCTTCGCCTCCGGCGCGATGACGTCCTCGCCGTCCTGCGCCCGCTCGGCACCGCCCGCCTCGACCTGGTCAACGGTCGCGGCAGGATCACCGTGTCCGACCGGCCGCCCCTCGGGCTCACCGCGTCCGGATTGTGCGTCTACCGCCAAATCCCCCACATCCCCCTCCTCGGTCGGTGCGGCTGCCTGCCCCACCAGCGGCGCAGGCCCACCACTCCCCTAACGAACGGGAGTTCCGGAAGATCGATCTTCCGGCGACCGGGTCGTGCGCCGGGCGCGCGCTCCGCGCGCCCGGGGAAGTATGCCCTGCGCTCCTGCGCTCACCCGACAGCGGTCCCCTGCGTTCCCGGGGTGGGGGACTCGGCGGCGGCCTTGAGGGCCGCCGCTTCCATCCGGATGTAGCGCAGGGTGCGCTTGCCGGTCAGGGCGCGGACCAGACCGGCCAGCGCACCGCTCTGTTCGACCGCGAGGCTGATCCGCGTGGTGCCGTCCGGGTTCACGCCGATCCGGTGATGTGCGACGGTACGCACTCCCCCCGAGGTGGCCGTCCAGCTGAACACCTCGTGTTCGCGCAGGTCGCTGACTTCCCAGACCAAGACCGGCATGCCCGGCTGCTTGATCCGCGCCCGGCTGCCCACTCGCAGCGGGCCGTCGTCCAGCCGCCGCACCCAGGTCATCGACCGCGACCAGCTCGGCCATGACGTGACGTCGGTGAACGCCGCCCACACCCGGTCGACGCTCGCGCCGGTGTCCGCCGTCGTTTCGAGATCCACTGTGCCTCCCCCGTGGCCGGGCCCGTCCGGCCCCGGCCCTTGGATCCGATCGTATCGCCGGTGTTTTCGAACGTCCGGCGAGGCCCGCTCCCTTATCCTCCGGGGCATGGCTGACGCGGAGGAAGAGGCCGTTCGGGCGGCGATCGCGGGGGAGATGCGCCTGCTGGACCCGCGGGTGCGCGCGTCACCGGCGGAGGCCGGCGCGCTCCTGGACCCGGAGTTCACCGAGTTCGGCGCCTCGGGGCGGCGTTGGGACGCGACCTCGATCCTGACCGCCCTCGGCCCCGGCCCGGACGCCGCGCACCCGGCGATCCGGGTCACCGACATGACGGGGACCATGCTCGCCCCCGGCATCGTGCACCTGACCTACACCTCCGACGCCCAGGGCCGCCGGGCGCACCGCAGTTCGCTGTGGCGTCTGACCCGGGCCGGCTGGCTCCTGTACTTCCACCAGGGCACCCTGACCGGTGACCCTGAGTAGGGCCTGGGCGAGCTCTACACCGGGTCGCCCGGGGCGCGGGTGAAGGTGCGCCGGTAGGCGTTGGGCGGCACGCCGACCGCGGCGGTGAAGTGGCGGCGGAAGTTCGCCGGGCTGCCGAGACCCGACGCCATGGCGACCTGGTCGATCGGCAGCGCGCCGGTCTCCAGGAGCTGCCGGGCGTGCAACACGCGCTGCGCGGTGAGCCACTTGATGGGTGTGGTGCCGGTGGTGGCGTGGAACTGGCGGATGAGCGTGCGTTGCGCGAGGTTGGCCTGCCGGGCGAGCGTGTTGACGGTCAGCGGTTCGTGCAGGTGGCGGCGCATCCAGTCCAGCAGAGGGGCCAGGCCCGTCTCGGGGTGCTCCACGGTGGGGGTGTCGATGTACTGCGCCTGGCCGCCGCCCCGGTGCGCGGGCACCACGAGCCGCCGGGCGAGGGCGTTGGCCACCGCGGCGCCGTGGTCGCGGCGGACGACGTGCAGGCACAGGTCGATGCCCGCCGCGGTGCCCGCGCTGGTCAGCACGTCACCGTCGTCGACGTAGAGCACGCTCGGATCGAGCCGCACGTCCGGGTGCCGACGGGCCAGTTCGTCGGCGTACAGCCAGTGCGTGGTGGCCGGCCGGCCGTCCAGGACCCCCGCCGCCGCCAGAACGAAGGCGCCGGTGCACAGCGAGATCATCCGGGCGCCGTTGCGGTGTGCGGCTCTGATCGCGGCGATCAGCTCCGGTGCGGGCTCCTGGCCGATGTCCTCCGGGGCGGTGACGATCACCGTGTCGGCGTCGGCCATCAGGCCGTAGTCGGCGGGCTCGGCGGCCATGAAGCCCGAGCCGGTGCGCACCGGCGGGCCAGGCGGCGCGCAGACCCGCAGGTCGTACCAGGGTTCGGGCAGTCCCGAGCGACGCCGGCCGAAGATCTCGCAGGGGATGGCGAGCTCGAAGATCGGCGCCTGCGGGGTGACGGCCACGGTGACCAGGTGCGGCTTCATGTCACTAATTTAGCGCTGGTTGTCATTACTGCCACTTGGGTCCTGGCCGAATGCGAGGAACGCTCTGAGGACGGGTCCCTACGACAGGAATCGGTGACCATGACGAGGTGGAATGGTGCGACGGACGCTGCGCCGTCGGCTGCCGGAACGGCGGAGCGCCCCGAGCCGGTGACCGGGCCGGGTCACTGGCTCGGCGCCGGGGCGGCGGTGTGCACGGTCGGCTGGGGCGCCAACCAGTTCGCCCCGCTGCTGCTGCTCTACCGCTCGCGGCTCGGGCTGAGCGCGGCGACCGTGGAGGCGACCTTCGGCCTCTACGCGATCGGCCTGATCCCCGGCCTGCTGGTGGCCGGACCGCTCTCGGACCGGGTCGGGCGGCGCCGGGTCGTCCTGTTCGCGGTGGCGCTGTCGATGGTCTCCGGCCTTGTGCTGGTGGCCGGCGCGCATGTGGCGGCCCTGCTGTTCGCCGGGCGGGTCCTGATGGGGGTGGCCAGCGGCTGCGCGTTCAGCGCCGGGGCGGCGTGGATCAAGGAGCTGTCGAGCCCGCCGTACGAGGACGCCCCGCACGGCGCGGGCGCGCGGCGGGCCGGGGTGGCCATGACGGTGGGCTTCGGCCTCGGGCCACTGGTCGCCGGGGTGCTCGCGCAGTGGGCGCCGATCGCCACCACGCTCCCGTATCTGCCGCAGCTCGCCCTCGGCGCTCTCGCGCTGCCGCTGGCCGCCCGCACCCGTGAAACGGTCCCGTCCCGGCAGGACGGCGGCGCGCGACGGCGGCCGGGCGGGTTCCTACGCGTCCAGGGACTGGGCGACCGGCGCTTCCTTTGGGTGGTGCTGCCGCTGGCACCGTGGGTGTTCGGGTCGGCGGCGATATCGATGGTCTACCTGCCGGGCCTGGTGATAGGCCAGGTCTCGGGGCTGGCCGTCGTCTTCGCCGCGGTCGCGGCCATGTCCACGGCGATGTCGGGGGTCTTCGTCCAGCCGCTGGCCCGCCGGCTCGACTCGCGCGGCGGACCGGGGCGGCCACCCCTGCTGGTCGCGGGGCTCGCCACCGTGGTCCTCGGGACGCTGGCCGCCGCCGGGGTCACCCTGCTCGACGGGCTTGGCTGGGGGCAGCCGGTGCTGGCGCTGCTGGTCGCCGTGGTGCTGGGCTGCGGCTACGGCGTCTGCCTGGTCTTCGGGCTGGCCGAGGTGCAGCGGCTGGCCCGCCCTGCCGACCTGGCCGGGATGACCTCGGTCTTCCAGGCGTTCACCTACCTCGGATTCGCCGTGCCGTACGTGCTGTCGGTGCTGCGGTCGTACGCCTCGCCCTGTGCGCTGCTGCTGTGGGTGGCGGGGCTGGCCGTCGTGACCTTGGCGTTCACCACCTGGCAGGCCGGGCGTACCGCGGCACGGCACTGACGGTCCGGTGTGTGCGGCGGTCACCACGCCGCACACACCGTGCGCCGTCCCCCGCGGTCAGGCGCCCGCCGGGTCGCCGACCGAGACGACCACCTTTCCTACCTGCTGGTTGGACTCCAGGTAGCGGTGGGCCCCGACGATGTCGGCGAGCGGGAAGACCCGGTCGACGACGGGTGCCAGACCGCCGGAGATCAGGCCCGCGGTGATGAACTCCGTCGCCGCGCGCAGCCGTGCCGGGTCCTTGGTGAACTCGAACAGCGTGTAGCTGCGCATGGTGTACTCGCGCATCGTCTCCGCCCCAGGGAACGGGGTGGGCTGGCCGCTGAGCGTGCCGTGGACGAAGTGGACGCCGCCCGGCGCGAGGGCGGCGGCCAGTTCGCGCACGCCGGGTCCCGCCACGGCGTCGAAGACGAACTGGGCACCCGGCCCGCCGGTCGCCTTCCGCACCTCGGTCACCAGGTCGTCCTGGTCGGTGGCCACCACGAGAGCCGCGCCCGCCTCGGTGAGCTGCTGCCGCTTGGCGCTGCTGCGGGTGACCGCGATGGGCATGCCGCCGACGTGGTTGACGGTCTGGATGGCGGCGAGGCCGACGCTGCTGGAGGCCGCGTTGATGATGACCGCGTCGCCCGCCGCGACACCGCCGATGTCGATCAGGGCGCCGTAGACGGTCAGGAACGCCATCCAGGAGGCGGCGCCGACCGTGGCGCTGATCGGCTCGGGGCGGCGCACCACCGCGGAGGCGGGCACGACGACCAGTTCGCCGTAGACGCCGTAGTCGTTCATGGAGAACGCCGGGACCACGCTGACCGGCTCCCCCACGGTGAGTGAGGTCACCCCTGGCCCCAGGCTCTCGACCACGCCGGCGGCCTCGTAGCCGAGCCGGCACGGCAGGCTCCGCGGCTTCTCGATGTACCGCGCGGCGCGGAAGTTGACCTCGGCGCGGTTGAGGCCGATGGCCTCCACCCGCAGCAGGACCTCCCCCGGCCCGGGGGCGTCCACCGCCAGGTCCTCGATCCGCAGCACCTCCGGGCCGCCGATCTCGTGAAAACGTACTGTCAGTGCCATACCTCTCCTCTGTCCCCGTACCGGTGGCCGGTGCCCGTCATCGCCGCCAGCCGATCCAGTCCAGCAGCGCCTCGCCCATGACCAGTTCCCGGTCGCGACCGCACAGGAACGGCAGGGTGTGGGTGAAGTGCTCGACGCACTCCCGGTAGGTGCAGGGCAGCCGTGTGCGGTCCGAGCCCCAGAACATCCGCTCGGGTCCGTAGGCGTCGAAGACCCGCCGCAGGTGACCGCGTACGTCGGCGAAGGGGTAGCGCTCGGTCGAACTGGCCGGCAGGCAGGACGCCTTGACGCACAGGTTGGGATGGCGGGCCAGCGCGATCAGTTCGTCCAGTTCGCCGAACGCCTCCGGGCCGCGCAGGTGGGCCGGCAGCGCCAGGTGGTCGACGGCCAGCCGCAGGCGCGGATGGCGTTCCGCCACCTCACCGACATTGCGCAGCAGTCCCGGCGGGTAGAGCATCACCGGCACGTCCGCGTTCTCCAGTTCCTTCCACAGCCAGTCCAGCGCGCCGGTGGCCAGCATCGCGGCCAGCGGCTGCCGGTGGAAGGTGAAGCGCAGCCCGAGCATCCCGGGCCGCCCGGTGTGCCCGGACAGCAGGGCCAGCGCCCGGGACCGGTCGGCCACCGGGAGGCGGCCCATCACCGCGAACCTGTCGGGGTGCCGTTCCGCGGCGTCCAGCGCCACGTCGTTGCGGTCGCCCTCCCACGACGGTGGGACCAGCACCGCCCGTGCCACACCGGCGGCGTCCATCTCCCGCAGCAGTTCCTCGGCGAGGACCTCCCCGGCGCGGTGCGCCGCCGCCGCACCGCCGGGCGGCCAGGGCCGCCCGGGCGATTCGGCCGCCCAGATGTGCAGCTGGGCGTCGGCGATCACGAGGCGGAGAGCGGCAGTTTGTGCTCCAGCCGCTCGATGATCGCCGTGGTGACGGTGGACATCGGCGCGGCGTGCTCGGTGCCCACCATGTCGTAGGTCAGTGGGCCGCCGGTCGCGATCACCTCGCGCACGGCGGCCTCGATGGCGTCGCCCGCCGCCGTGAGACCGGCGTCGTCGTGCCGGGCGCCGAGCCAGCGGGCGGCCTCCGCGGCGCTGAGGATGGCGGCCATCGGGTTGACCCGGTCCTTCCCCGAGTGCTTGGGAGCCGAGCCGTGGATGGGCTCGAACATGCCGTGGTCGGTGCCCACGTTGCAGCCCACCGACATCCCCATGCCGCCCTGGAGCGCGGAGGCGAGTTCGGTGACGATGTCGCCGAACATGTTGGTGGCGACCACCACGTCGTAGTGCTCGGGCCGGCGGACCAGCCACTGGGTGAAGGCGTCGACCAGGATGGTGTCCCGTTCGACCTCCGGGTACTCGGCGCCGATCTCCTCGAAGACCGACACGAACAGGCGGCAGCCGAACAGGATGTTGTCCTTGACCACGCAGGTGACCCGCTTGACGCCGTCGCCGGGGGCGCCGTCCCGCTTCATCGCCGTCTCGAAGGCGAGCCGGATGACCCGCTCGCTGGAGGCGCGGGTGACGATCCGGGTGTCGGTGGCCACCTGTGCGGTGCCGCCGGGTGCCAGGATGCCGCCGGAGCCGGCGTACAGGTCCTCGGTGTTCTCCCGGATGAAGACCATGTCGACGCATTCCGGCTCCCACACCTGCCGGTGTGTGCCGGAGATCAGGTGCTTCACGCCGGGGAAGAGCTTGACCGGGCGGACGTTGGCGAACAGGTCGAGCCGTACCCGGTTGCCGACGATCGCCGACCAGCCGGCCATCTTGCCGTCGGTACGCAGCAGGCTGCCGTGCTTCCCCTCCTCCTTCGGCAGGCCGATGGCGCCGAGCAGGATGGCGTCGGCGGCGGCGCACCGCTCTTCGCTGCCCTCCGGCCAGTCCCGGCCGTGGTCGCGGTAGTAGGCGGCGCCGGCCGGAATCTCGTCGAAGTCGAAGCGGATGTCGGTCAGTTTCTGCACGGTCTCCAGCACCCGGCGGGCCTGGGCGGTCACCTCGACGCCGATACCGTCGCCGGGCAGCAGAACGATGCGGTAGGGGTCGCGGATCACGCGTGGGCCTCCTCGCCCTGGGCGGAGTGGACCATGGAGGTGGCCGGCAGGAGGCCGGGGGCGTCGGCCAGGCCGGTGGGCGCGAGCCAGTCGAAGTCCTGGTAGGCGGAGATGTCCATGCCCATGGAGCCGGCGACCAGTTCCCGCAGCCGGTTGGAGGTGAAGCCGCCGATGACGTTCATCGGCGCGTCCCGGTAGAGCCGTTCGACCTGCTCGCCGGGGGTGAGCCCCCAGGAGCCGTGGATCTGCACGGCGGCCTGGGTGACGCGGACGGCCATCTCGGTGGCGTACGGCTTGAGCATGGCGATCAGTTCGTAGACCGACCTGCCCTGCTCCCGGTGCCAGGAGGTGCGCCAGGCCAGCAGCCGGGCGGCGTCGATCTCGGCGCGGGCTTCGGCCAGTTGGGCCTGTACCCCCTCCATGTGGCCGAGCGGCCGGCCGAAGGCGACCTGCCGCGAGGCGTGTTCGACGGTGGCCCGCAGGGCCTGTTCGGCCAGCGCTATGGCGGCGACGGAGATGAACAGCCAGCCCCAGGCCATTCCCTGGGCGAACTCGCCGTAGGGCACCGGGATGACGTCCTCCCGCCTGATCGGCACGTCCTGGAAGACCAGCCCGCCCCAGGGCATGGCGCGCAGCCCCATGTGCGGCATGTCGTAGCGGCTCACGCCGTCCTGGCGCAGGTCGACGAAGGCGAAGCACCAGCCGGGACCGGGCTCCTGGCCAGGCTCGTCGTCCAGCCGGGCCAGGACGACGCCGATGTCGGCGTTGGGCGCGTTGGTGATGCGGGCCTTCTCGCCGCTGATGACGTATCCGTCGCCGTCCTCGGCGCGGCTCACCCGGGTGCGGTAGGTGCCGGCGTCGCTGCCGGAGGTGCGCTCGACCACGGCGAAGCAGCCGATGTGCTCACCGCTGAGGATGGGGTCGAGCAGCCTACGGTGCTCGGTGGTGTCCCCGTAGGTGGAGATGAGCTTCCCGCACAGCAGGGTGGACATGGTGGCCGACCAGTAGGTGCCGCCGCAGGCGCGGGCCAGCGCCTCCATGGCCTGCGCCTGGGTCACGCCGTCGACGCCGAGGCCGCCGATCTCCTTGGGGTGGAAGACCCGCAGGTAGCCGCTGTCGACGATCTCCTGCCAGCTCTCCCGCGATACCTCGCCCGCCTCGTCCGCCGCGGTGGCGCGCTGGGCGATCCCGGCCTGGAAGCGCCGGTCGAGCTCCGCGACCAGAGCGCTGTCCACTGTGCTCGGTGAGAAATCCATGGTGTGCTCCTTGCTTCGTCCGTGCGTCGGGTCGGGTGCTTCGGCCTGTCCGGGCGTGGTCAGCCGAGGCCCAGCAGCGAACCGGCGATCACGGAACGGAATCCGTCCACCCCGCCGCCGGTGGCCCCCAGCCACGCGGCGTCGCGGGCGGCGCGTGCCACCACCGGGTCGGCGGCCTGTCCGGCCAGTGCCAGCACCCGGGCCGCGTCGGCGACCACCGACCGGGCGGAGTTGGTGACGAACAGCCTGGCGACGGCGGCGTCCTGCCGGCCGGGCTCGGGGAGCCGGTCCAGCTGCCAGGCGGCACGGTGCAGCAGGTCGCCGCTGAGCTCGCAGCGGGACCGCATGTCGGCCAGCGTGAACCGCACGGTCTGCAGCCGCTCCACCGGACGGCCGAAGGCCTGCGAGTCCAGGGCGGCGCGCAGCGCGCGGTCGGTCAGCGCCCGCATGACGCCGAGCCAGGGAGCGAGCACCGCGGTGGAGTCCAGCGCCGTCAGCAGCGGCAGCGTCTCGTGGAACGCGGCGCCTTCGGTGCCCAGCAGGGACGGCTCGCGCACCGGGCAGTCCTGGAGGACCAGCGTCGCCGAGCCGTCGGCCGAGCGCTCGACCCGCACGCCGCGGGCGTCCGCGTCGACGACGAACGTCGAGGCACCGTCGCCGTCACCCATGGCGGTGACCAGGAAGTGGTGTGCGAAGGCGGCGTTGACGACGTGGGTCTTGGTGCCGCTCAGCAGCCAGCCGCCCTCCGCCCTGCGGACCGCGCGCACCGCCTGGTTGGCGGGAGACGCGGCGCCTTCCAGCTCGTGCAGCGAAAGAGCGCCCACCCACTCGCCGGAGGCGACCCGGGGCAGGTAGCGCCGCTGCTGGTCAGGGGTGCCGAGCTTCCACAGCGGCACGGCGGTGAGCAGGGCGTGCGCGCTGAGCGCCAGCACCAGGCCGGCGTCCGCGGTGCCCTCGCCCAGTCCGTCCCACAGGGCGCAGGCCTCGGCCGTGCTCAGGTGCCGGCCGCCGTGGCGGGCCGGCAGCAGGGCGGAGGCGATCCCCTTGGCCGCCAGCACCCCGAACATGTCCTCGTCCGCCTGCCCGTACACCGGCGAGTCCACCGCCGGCGGTACGAGTTCGGCCAGTGCGCGCCCCTCGTCTCTCAGTTGCTGCATTTTCTCGGTGAACGTGAACTCCATGGTGACTGCGGGCTCCTTCGATCCGGACGCGGGGCGACGCGCAATTACACGAGCGGGAGAAAATGAACCGGGGCCGCCCTGCTTCCTCGCGACCATCGGCCGCGAGGAAGCAGGGCGGCCTACCGGACCGATCAGGCCTTCACGGGCACGATGCGCTGCGGGGACTTCTCCCCGATGTAGGTGGCATTGATCCCGGACTTCTCCAGGTATTCCATTCCGAGCGCGACGCGCTGGACGCGCTTTTCGACGGTGGACTGGCTGACCGGGTCGGACGGGTGCCCCTGGGCACTCGCGCCGATCTTCAGCATCAGCGGGGCGCCGATCTGGACGAGTTCCGGGATCTCGGTGAAGCGGATGAATCCGCCCTTCTGGCCGTAGACATCGGTGGGAATGTCGAGAACCAGGTCGGGCGACTGCTTGCGCATGTCCTGGAGAACGGGAAGCCCCAGGTCGTGGATGGTGGTGACGCTGTTCGCGCCGTTCTCCTCGTAAATCTTCGAGGTGAAGGGGTTGGAGACAATGCAGTGCGACGACGCCTTGAACTGCATTTCGGCGGGGATGACGCCCTCGTCGCGCATGGTCTTGAGCATGCGCATGACGCCCAGGTCATAGGCGATCAGGCCGCGGCAGCCCAGTTCCGCGAGCCGGATGGCCTCGTCCGCGGAGACCGCGAGCGCGTCGTTGTTGTTGACCCGACGACCCTGCGAACCGCCGAAACCACCGCGGTAGAAGGCCGCCTTGCGGTCGTACTCGGGGCGGGGGCCGAGCGCGAAGACCATGCCGACGCCGTTGTCGCGGCACAGGTCCAGCATGTCCCGGACCTCGCTGTCCGAGAGCAGGAAGGCGCCGAGGGTCTCGTTGAAGCGGGTGACCGGAAGGCCCTCGCGCTGCAACAGGGCGAAGGTCTGCTCAAGCACCTTGAAGGAGTTGATCACCGGGATCTCGACGCCGTACTGGCCGCCGCCCTCGAACTCGCTCTTCGAGACGACCAGAGGTATCTCGTCGCTGTACGGCAGGCCGCTGTTCCGTAGCCATTCCCGCCCCCTGGAGGCGCCTCGCGTGATTTCTTCGGAGGCGCTTTCCACGGTCACACTCATGCGATTCTCCTAAAGAGTCCGGGTAATTTGCGGCCGAACAACAGAGGAACGACGGGTTCACGCGTGAACCGGATCGCCCCAAGGACTTCCTCCCGCACCGCACACCCTCCCCGTTCAACTCCAGCCGTTCGACGCGGCGTTGAGGACCATACAGGCCACACAGATCAACTCGGCCATGTTCAGGAGAAAGAATCCGGCCAACCTCCCGCCGCGAGGTGTGGACCGGACTTTCACCGTCAACGCTGCGTGCCGCCGCCATGACTGCCCGGGATCGTCAGCAAAGGCTCAACAAAATGCCATGGCGGCAACCCGTTGCCCTGAGTCTGGATTTCCGTTCAGATATCCGATGGGAGGTCGGGGACCGGCCGGGGCGCCCTGGTCCACACGTACGGCCGCGGATCGCCGTTCCAGGCCGTTGCCCATGAACGGATGCCGGTCTCCAGGTCCCCGATGGATTCGTGAATTCCGTTTTCCGGCCGCTCGTCGGACAATTCCGCCAGCCATCGCTCGGCCAGGATCTGCCAGGACAGTCCTGACGGTGTGAGGTGCAGATGGAACCGGGGGTGCGCCTGGAGCCACTTCCTGACGGCCGCGGTCTTGTGGGTGGCGTAGTTGTCGCAGACCAGGTGGACGTCCAGGTCCTCGGGGACCTCCTTGTCGACGCCGGCCAGAAAGGCCAGGAACTCCTCGGCCCGGTGGCAGCGGCACAGCGAGCCGATCACGTCGCCCACCGCCACCGCCAGCGCGTCCGACAAGGCGGCCACCGCGTCCCGCGCCCCGTCGGCCGACCGCTGCTCGGGGATGCCCGGCATCATCGCCGGGCCCGGCCGCGACCGGCCGGGGGCCGGGACCCGCCCCGGGCGGTCGGTCCGGTCACTGCGGTCCACCCGCAGCACCAGGGCCCGCTCCGGGGGATCGAGGTAGAGGCCGGCCACGTCGTGGACCCGCTCGGCGGCACTGTGGTCGGCGGCCGGCCCGAACGTCCCGCACCGGTGCGGCTGGAGGCCGAACGCCCGCCAGATCCGGGAGACGGTCGACTGCGACAGACCCATCTCCTGGGCCATCGAGCGGGTCGACCAGTGCGGGGCGTCCTTCGGTCTTCGGCCCAGCGTCTTGTGGACGACCTCGGCGACCTGCTCGTCCGTGACGGTCCGCGGGCCGCCGCGGCGCGGCATGTCGCCCAGCCCGGCCAGCCGGTACTGCACGAACCGGGACCGCCACCGGCCCACCGCGTGCGCCGTCGAGCCGACCTGGGCGGCCACGTCCTTGTTCGACGCCCCGCTCGCGCAGGCCAGGATGATCCGGCAGCGCAACGCCCATGCCTGCGGGGTCGAACCCCGCCGCACCCACCCTTCGAGGGTGGCCCGTTCCTCACCCGATAACACCAATTCGGCCTTCGGCCGCCCCGTTCTTACCATGCGTCAAAACCTATATACGAACATAACTTTTGACTCAGGAAACAACGGCTCCGCACCGGGCTCCGCACCTCCCTGGCCCCGGGCCGCGCCCGCCCGCCGCCGAACAGGACAGGCGACGTCCGCCGACCCGATCGACCTCTCGGACACCTGCGCTGGCCAGGCGCCCGGCGCACCGCGGCGGTGCCGGACCCGGATGTCCGAAAGTCCATCTCCGCGGTGATGCCCGGGCGGCAAGCGTCAGGAGAAGTGCCGCCAGCCCGCCTCCCCCGACGTACCGGGAAGGTGTTCGAAAACCAGGCTGGTCTCGGCATGCGCGATGGCGGGGTGCGAGGTGAGGTGTTCGACCACGAAGTCGCGCAGCGCGTTCGGCGATTCCGCGGCGACGTGCATCAGGTAGTCGTTCCGTCCCGCCACATGGAAGACGGACAGCACCCCGGGCAGCCCCGGCGCGTCCCGGCGGAAGACATCGACCTGCTCGCGGGTGTGCGCCCGCAGTTGCACGGCGATGAGCGCCTGGAGCGGAAGCCCGAAGGCCGCCGGATCCACATCGGCGTGGAACCCCCGGATGATCCCGCGCTCACGCAGCGCCCTGACCCGTCCCAGGCAGGTCGAGGGCGCGATGCCCACCGCTGCGGCGAGCGCGTTGTTCGGCAGCCGCCCGTCCTTCGCCAGGGCCCGCAGGATCGCGACGTCCGTCTCGTCCAACCCCGGCCCAGCGCCCCGCATTTCGTTCGAAAGACTCATCCGCCAACCATCCTGTTCTGAATCATCACGAGATTCTACGGCCCGTAGATGAATCTTGTTCCGTTCACTTGCCTGCGGTCGTCGAGAGCTTCATCCTCCTGAACGGATCACCACACCACGAGGAGACGACCCATGACCTGGGACGGGCAGCTCGACACGATGGCCGTGCACGCCGGACGCGAGGACCTCGCGCGGCTGGGTGTCCATGTGCCGCCGATTGACCTCTCGACCACCAATCCGCTGCCCGGCGTCGGAACCGGCGGTGACTCCTACGAGAACCTGGCCACCGGAGGCACCCCGGCCGACGGCGACAGCCTCGTCTACCAGCGGCTGTGGAACCCCACCGTGGCCAGGTTCGAGCAGGCGCTCGCCCGCATGGAGGGCACCGACGCGGCCGTCGCCTTCTCCTCCGGCATGGCGGCGATCAGCGCCTGCCTGCTGGCCGCCGCGGCGCGGGGCAAACGCCATGTGGTCGCCGTGCGCCCGCTGTACGGCGGCTCCGACCACCTGCTGGCCACCGGTCTGCTGGGCACCGAGGTGACCTGGGCCGGGCCGCACGACATCGACCGGGCCCTGCGGCCCGACACCGGTCTGGTGGTCCTCGAGTCGCCCGCCAACCCCACGCTCGAACTGGTCGACATCTCCGCCGTGGCCGAGCTTTGCGGGGACGTCCCCCTCCTGGTCGACAACACCTTCGCCACGCCCGTCCTCCAGCGGCCCGCCGACCACGGCGCGACCCTCGTGGTGCACAGCGCGACCAAGGCCATCGGCGGCCACGGCGACGTGCTCGCCGGCGCGGTGGCCACCGACGGGGAATGGGCCGCCAGGCTGCGGCAGGTCCGGGCGATCACCGGGGGCGTCCTGCACCCGCTCGGCGCCTATCTGCTGCACCGCGGTCTACAGACACTGCCGGTACGGGTGCGCGCCCAGCAGGCGAACGCCGGCAAGGTGGCCAACTGGCTGGCGGAGCGACCCGAGATCGGCGCGGTCCACTACCCCGGGCTGCCGGAGGGCGACCCGCTGGGCCTGGTGGGCCGTCAGATGGCGGGCCCGGGTTCGGTGCTCGCCTTCGAGGTACGCGCCGGGTACGAGGCGGCGGCCCGGGTCGCCGGCGGCTGCCGGCTGATCACCCACGCGGTCTCGCTCGGCGGTGTCGACACGCTCATCCAGCACCCCGCCTCGCTCACCCACCGCCCGGTCGCCGCCGAGGCGAAGCCGAACGCCGCCCTGCTGCGGGTCTCGATCGGCCTGGAGGACCCCGACGACCTGATCGCCGACCTGGGCCAGGCCCTCGCCGCGGCCGGGTGACGTCCCGCCGCGGTGGGAGGCGGGAGTTCGTCCGGCGGTCAGCCGCCTTCCGCGATCAGCCTGTCGAGGAGGCCGGCGGCCCGCTCGACCTCCTGGCCGGCCTCGCGGGCCCGGCTGTCGGCGGTGGCGTGCCGTTCGCGGGCGCGGTCGGCCCGTTCCTCGGCTTCGCGCTGTTCGCCGCGCGCCTGGTCGAGCCGGGCCGTCAGGTCGGTGACCCGCTCCTCGCCCGCGCTCACCCCCCGCTCCGCCTGCCGCACCCGTTCCTGGGCGGCCGTCAGGTCGGAGTCGGCGCGGCGGGCGGCATCCCGGGCCCGGCGAAGCGCGCGTTCGGCTTCGCCGACGGCCCGCCGGTGCTCGCGCGAGGCGTCCTTGTCCCGCTGTCCTGCGGCCTGAGCGGCTTCGCCTCCCGCGGCGGCCTTGCGCTTGCGGGCGGCGGGCTTTGGTGCGGGGGCCGCTTCGGGGGGTTCGTCGTCCGCACCGCCGGTGAAGGAGAAGTCGGCGCGGGACGTCAGTGCGGCGCTCAGGCGTCCGGTGGCGAGCAGGGCGGCGGCGTCCTCGTCGGCCAGGGCCGCGTGGAGGGTCTGGGTGATCTCCCGCTGGGGGTCCGCCCCGAGCGTGGCGCCGTCGGCGGCGGCGAGCGCGGTCGCCTCGCGGGTCAGGGCGGCGACGACCTGGTTGCGCTGCCCGGACATCTCCCGCAGACGGCGGCCCCTGCCCTCCCGCTGGGCGGTGCGCAGGCCGTCGGCGAGTTCCAGGAACCGGCCCAGTTCACCGGGGCGGTGACGGGCCAGCAGGTTGAGCGCCCAGGCGGCTCGGGAGGGTCTGCGCAGGGCGCCGATCGCCTTGGCGGCCGCGCGGTCGCCCGCCCGGCGGGCCCGGTCCGCCCGCTCCTTGCGCGCCGCGACGAACTCCCCGGGCACGAGTGCGTACAGCTCGGCGGCGGCCTCGTCGACCCGGTCGGGGGCGGGCACGTCACTCCTGCGGCGCGGGGGTCATGATCCACCGGCTACCCGCGCGGGGCGGCCGGCGAACGGCCGTCCGCCGCACGGCACCCGCCCGGACCAGCGGTGACGACCCGCCCGGACCAGCGGTGACGACCCGTCCGTACCAGCCGGACCGCCGGGCGCGCGGCGGCGACCCCGCGGCGACTGGTCCGGACGGCTGAATGCCGGGGCGGCGGTGGGGTGTGCGGCCGGGGTGTGCCGCGGGAGGCGAGAAGGTGGGCTCCCCTTCTCCGCACACCAGGGAGCCCTTGTGAAGCGCACCGCCGCACCGGCCGTCTGCGCCGTCGCCATGCTGGTGACCGCCGTGACGGGCGGCTGCTCGTCCGGCGGCGGGTCCTCGTCGGCGTCGCCGTCTGCCACCGGCTCCTCCGGCGGATACGGCGGCGGGTCGGCGGCGCCGAGCAGCGGACCGGCCGCCCAGGCCACCGTGGCGACGCGGACCGTCAGCCGGCTGGGCACGATCCTGGTGGACGCCAAGGGGCTGACCCTGTACCTCTTCCGGGCCGACACCACGACCAAACCGACGTGTTCCGGCGCCTGCGCGGCGGCCTGGCCACCCCTGCTGACCTCGGGGAAGGCCAAACCGGGCGCGGGTGCGAAGGGGAGTCTGCTGGGCACCACCAAGCGGTCCGACGGCAGCCGCGAGGTGACCTACGACGGCCATCCGCTCTACCGCTACGCAGGTGACTCCAAGCCCGGTGACACCAACGGGCAGGGGCTCGACCAGTTCGGCGCGCTGTGGTTCGTCCTCCATCCCGCGGGTCGGGAGGTCACCACCCGCTGACGGCCGCTTCCGGACGGGGGCGGATGCCGGCCTCCCGCGGATCCGCGATCACCGCAGGCGGCGGAGTTCGAGGGTGTTGTCCAGCCGGGTGGTCTGCCGCCCCTCCGGGTCGTTCTGGAGGCGTTCGTGCTCCTCGCTGAGCAGTACCTCCCATTGCCCGTCGGGGAGTTCGAGCGCGTCGAGCACCTGCTGCGGGGTGGGGAAGACGATCTCGGGGTGCGGATCGGTCTCCCAGGCGGGGACCCCGCCGTGCCCTTCGATGAGCAGGACTCCGCCGGGCACGACGGCCGAGGCGGCGGTCCGCAGGACCCGCTCGCGCGGCAGGTCGCCGCGCGAGTGCATGAACTGGGCGGAGACCAGGTCGAACAGCCCGTCGGGGAACGAGGCGCCCAGGTCGTGGTGCTGCCAGTCGATCCGGTCGGCGACACCCGCCGACGCCGCGTGTCCTGCGGCCCGGGCGAGGGCGACGCGGGAGATGTCGACGGCGGTGACCCGCCATCCCTGCCGGGCCAGCCAGATCGCGTCGGCGCCCTCGCCGCACCCCAGGTCCAGGGCGCGGCCCGGTTCGAGGCGGGCGGCCTCCCTGACCAGGACGGTGTTGGGGTTCCCGCTCCAGACGCGGTCGCTGCCGGAGTAGCGGTCGTCCCAGAACTCCTCGTCGGTCATGGACAGGGCCTCTTTCCGTGGCGTCGGCGGGGCGCGGGGGCTTCGGTCACGGCTCCGGCCCCGCCACGATCATGCGGCAGTGGTCGTATCGGCGCCAGAGACTACCGAGTGCGGGCCGGCGAAGTGGCGGTCTCGGCCACCGGGACCGGCGCGGCGTCGCCGACAGTCTTGCCCCGGCGGGCGGACGGTACGAGCAGCGCCACCGCGACGGTGACCGCCGAGGTCGCCGCCAGCAGCCAGAATCCGCCGGTGAAGCCGGACTCGTGCGGCAGGCCGTCGGGGCGCGGATGCCCGGTGACGATCGAGCTGACGACGGCGGTGCCGATCGAGCCGCCGATGTTGCGGATGTTGGCGTTCATGCCGGCTGCCGCGCCGGTCTGCCCGGCCGGCACGTTCTGCACGATCAGGCTGGTCATCGACGCGTAGGCCAGTCCCAGGCCGATTCCGAACACCGCGCCCCCCAGCGCGAGCTGCCAGGGGCGGTCGTGGAACGCGGCGAAGCCGGCACACGAGACGAGACTGAACGCCGAGCCCCACACCAGTTGGCCCTTGGAGCCGACCCGCGAGGCGAGCGGGCCGCTGAGCGATCCGGCGAGAGCCATCCCCACCAGCATGGGCAGCATCAGCAGCCCGGCCTCCGTCACGCTGGAGGAGAAGCCGTAGCCGGCGATCGAGGGGGTCTGCATGAACTCCGGCAGGAAAGCGTAGACGGAGAACATCCCGGCGCCGAACAGCAGCGCCACCAGGTTGGTCGTCCACACCGCGGGCAGGCGCATCATGCGCATGTCGATCAGGGGTTCGGCCGAGCGCAGCTCGACCGCGATCCAGCCGGCGAACCCCACCACGGCGACGGCGAACAGCACGATCACCCGGGTCGATCCCCAGCCCCATGCCGGGGCCTCGCTCAGCGGGATGAGCAGGGCGACCAGCCACCCCGACAGCAGCAGCGCGGCCCTGATGTCCAGCCGGCCGGGGGTGCGCACCGGGGACTCCGGGACCAGCCGGGCGATCAGCACCGCGGTCACCGAGACCACGACCGCCGGTATCCAGAACAGCCACCGCCAGTCCAGTGCCGCCACGATCGGGCCGGCCAGCACGATGCCCAGACCGCCGCCGCCGGCGATGACCGCCGACATCGCGCCGACCGCCGAGCGCACCCGGTCGGCGGGGAACTCGTCGCGGATGATCCCGAACGCCACCGGGAAGAGCGCGCCGCCGAGTCCCTGGACCACCCGGCCGATCAGGAGCACCCCGATGTCCGGGGCGAGCGCGGCGATCAGACAGCCCAGCACGATGGCGGCCAGCGCGACGAGCAGGGTGCGTTTCTTGCCGATCATGTCGCCGATCCGGCCCATCACGGGGGTCGCGACGGAGGCGGACAGCAGCCAGGCGGTCAGCACCCAGGTCACCGTCGACCGGCTGGTGTGCAGATCGGCCTGGATGGTCGGCAGCACCGGGCTGACCAGCGACTGGAGCATCGCGAAGGCGGCGGCCGCGGCCGCCAGCATCGCGAAGGTCAGGCGTGCGGACGAGGTGGTCGTGCCTTTCATGGGGGTTCCTTCGACAGGGGTGACTCCGCGCGGGACGGGCCTTCGCTGGGCCGGTCCCGCACGCGGACGTCACGGGAGAGGGGTCGCCTGATAAAGTCGGAGGCGTGCCTCCACATTAACGGAGGCATGCCTCCGGTACAACCCCACCCACCCCTGCCGGGAGGAATCGGTGACAGACAAACCGCCCGCGGGCGCCGGTGTCGCGGTACGCCGTCCGCAGCGTGCCGACGCGCGGCGCAACTTCGACGCCCTGCTCGCCGCCGCCCGTGAGGCCTTCGCCCAGCACGGCGCCGACGCCTCGCTGGAGGACATCGCCCGGCGCGCCGGGGTGGGCATCGGCACCCTCTACCGCAACTTCCCCACCCGCCAGGACCTGTTCGACAGCGTGTACGTCGACGAGGTCGCCGAGCTGTGCCGCACGGCCGAGGAGGCCGCCGGGCTCGCGCCGTGGGACGCCCTGAGCGCCTGGCTGCGGCGCTTCGTCGACTACGTCGCCACCAAGCGGGCGATCTACGAGGCACTCAACCGCGACTCGCAGATGTTCAGCTCCTGCCGGGACGCGATGTACGCCGCGGGAGAGCCGCTGCTGGCCCGCGCCCAGGACAGCGGTGACGCCCGGATGGATGTCGGCTTCGACGACGTCCTGCGCATGATCGCCGGCATCACCTCGGCCGGCTTCGTCGACGAGGCGCAGCGTGAGCGGGTGCTGGGCATCGCCCTGGACGGGGTGCGGGCCCGCGGCGTGTGACGCCCGGCCGCCCACCGCCACCCGCGGGGCCGTGGCCGTGTTCCGGCCGTGCGGCTTGCGGTGGAGTGCGCTCCAATCCGTAGCCTGCGGCCATGACCACACCTCAGCACAAGATCGGATCAGGGTTCGGCGAACGCAGCACGGCGCAGGAGGTCCTGCGCGGGATCGACCTGTCGGGAAAGCTCGCGATCGTGACCGGCGGCTACTCGGGACTCGGGCTGGAGACGACCCGCGCGCTCGCCGGGGCGGGCGCCCACGTCGTCGTCCCGGCCCGCCGGCCGGCGGCCGCCCGGGAGGCGGTCGAGGGCATCGCGGGAGTCGAGGTCGACGAACTCGACCTGGCCGATCTGTCCAGCGTTCGCGGGTTCGCCGAACGGTTCCTCGCCTCGGACCGCGCCGTGCACCTGATGATCGACAACGCCGCGATCATGGCCTGCCCCGAGACCCGGGTCGGCCCCGGCTGGGAAGCGCAGTTCGCCACCAACCACCTCGGCCACTACGCCCTGGTCAACCGGCTCTGGCCGGCCATCGTGCGCGGCGGTGGGCGGGTCGTGTCGGTGTCCTCCTCCGGCCACCGCAACTCCGCCATCCGCTGGGACGACATGTGGTTCGAGAAGGGCTACGACAAGTGGCAGGCCTACGGGCAGGCGAAGACCGCCAACGCCCTGTTCGCCCTGCGGCTGGACGAGTTGGCCCGCGAGTCGGGGGTACGGGCGTTCTCCCTGCACCCCGGCGGCATCCTCACCCCGCTGCAACGCCATCTGGAGAAGCGGGAGATGGTCGCCGCCGGGTGGATCGACGAGGCAGGCAACCCGCTGAACCCCTCCTTCAAGACCCCCGAGCAGGGCGCGGCCACGCAGGTGTGGGCGGCGACCTCACCGCGGCTGGCGGGCATGGGCGGGGTCTACTGCGAGGACTGTGACATCGCCGAGCCCTTCGTCGAGGGCGGGTCGGGCAGCGGGGTGCGCGACTGGGCGACCGACCCCGAGCAGGCCGCGCGGCTGTGGACGCTGTCGGCCGAGCTGACCGGCGTCGACGCCTTCGCGGCGGCCGGCTGAGGCCCGGCTCCCTCGCGGCGTTTCGTACCGCCGCGAGGGAGCCACCACTGCCGGGTCAGTCCCGTTCGCTCTGTGCGAGCGCGGCGAGTTGGCTCTCGACGGCCTGCTGGTGCAGTTCGGCGTCCTGCCTGGCCCTTCGCGGACTCCAGCGGCCGGCCATCGCGAAGATGAAGGGCAGGAAGATCACCTGTCCGCCGACCGCCACCCACCACCAGGTCTGCCACTGCCCCGGTCCCTGTTCAGCGGCGGCCTTGACCCGCGGGCCGTACTCCTGGAGGACCGCGAGCTGCGGCCGCGCCTTCGCCACCACGGCGAGCCCGGCGGGTCCCACCTCCCGCACGGCCCGCGCCGCCAGTTCGGCGGGCACGCCGTCCGGCGGGTACTTGCCGAGTTGGGCGAACAGGGCCGGGTGGGCGTCGACGACGGCCAGCGCGGGCGCCGCCTGCGCCTGCGCCGCCGCGACCTGGGTGCCGTGGTCGACCAGCGGGGTCGCCGACGTCACCACGACCGGCACGAACGCCGTGGAGACGGCGACCACGATCCGGATGATCCAGCCCCAGATGGCCAGGCCGGTGGCGGTCGCGGCCGGGTTGTGCTTCTCCACCGTCTCGGTGAAGCTCGCCATCCACGGCGCGTACGCGACCCCGGACAGCGCCCCGATCCCGACGAAGAGCCAGGCGAAGGTGTAGTAGCCGGTGTGCGGATGGGTGGCGAGTACCGCGAAGGCCGCGGTGACCGCGATCGAGCCGAGCGCGCCGGCGAGCATGAAGGGCTTGCGCACCTTGATGCGGTCGGACAGCAGTCCGGCCGCCACCAGGGAGACGGCGTTGGCCGCCCAGTACCAGTTGGCCAGCCCGTTGGTCCGCTGCTGGCTGTAGCCGAAGATGGTCGAGAAGTAGACGACGAAGTTGCCGACGGCGGAGAAGTACAGCAGGAGGAAGAGGCTGATGGCGACCGCCGAGCCGACCACGTCCAGGCGCAGCAGTTGCCGCCAGGGGTTGGCCGCGGAGACCTCCGCCGCTTGGGTCCTGTTGGCGCGGGCCTCCACCAGCGCCCGGTCCCGCAGGCTGACCATGATCTGGTCGCGCATCCCGGCGGACAGCTCCCGCAGGCAGAACAGGGCGATCACGAAGACGATCAGGCCCGCGATCCCGGAGTAGCGCAGTTCGTCCTGCCAGCTGGAGAAGTTCAGAGTGCCGCTGGTGACCGTGGTGACGACCAGGCTGCCGATGACCGGGCCCATCGTCCAGTAGCCCATCGCCGTCGCCCGGCCCAGTTGCGGGGAGAAGTCGCGGATCAGGGCCGGGGTGGCGACCAGCACGATGCCCTCGACGAACCCGACGGCCGCGAACAGCACCAGATAGGCGGCCTTGCCGGGCGCGTTGGGCAGGCCGAACAGCAGCAACAGGCCGGTGACCAGCAGCCCGTGGACGACGAGGTTGGCCCGGCCCCAGCGGTCGGCGAGGCCGGCGACCAGCGAGGTGAAGGCACCGACCGCGTTGCCGATGACGGACACCCACACGAAGTAGGCGTAGGTCATGTGGAAATGGGTGATGACCGAGGTGGCGACCGCGTACTGGACGTAGAGCTCGTAGTACAGCACCACCGTGGTCAGCACGACGATCGCCAGGTACGAGTAGCGGCGGGCGGCGTCCGGGTAGTGCGCGAGGTCGCGGCGCCACAGGCGCGCGACCGGCCCGGGCCTCGCGGCGTCGCGAAGCGGCCTGCCGCTCGTGCCGTCGGCCAGGGGCGGATGAGTGGACATACGGCCTCCTCCGGTGCCAGGAGCCCGGCGGGCACGCCTTGTGCGCTTGTGCGCCACGCCGGATGTGAGCAGAGGTTAGTACCGACCAGTCGGTACGGCCTAGAGGTCTGCAAGGGGCAATCGGCCGGATGTCGTGGCCCCGGGGAGGTCCGGGTCGTGGAAACGTCGTCGTCCCGCCGGACACGATCCGGCGGGACGACGGTGGTGCTGTCAGGGAGTCAGACGAGCCGACGTGGGAACGTCAGCTGTAGTTCTCCCAGGTGACGCCGAAGCTGCCGCCGGAGATGCCGCCCGGCTGGGCCATGACGTCGCCGCTGTCGGAGTTCTGCATGGTGATCTCGTCCGGGGCGGCGTTGCCCAGGGCCGAGCCGTTCGCGGTGGAACCGCTGAAGCTGACCGAACCGAAGTTCGACAGGTCGGCTATCTGACCGCCGACGCTGGTGGCCTCGGCGATGACCTCGGCCGAGCTGTCGTCGAAGCCGGAGGAACCGGCGTGGTTGGTGGTCTTGGTCCAACCCTGGGTGCTGTCCGACAGCGTCATCGCGAAGGTGCCGTTGCCGTTGTCGGTCACCGTCGCGGTCAGGTGGTCACCGGGGGCCACCGGGACGTTGTAGGGGCTCTCCGCGGCCGGCAGGACCTCCCACCAGGCGCCGTACTCGGCCTGGCCGCCGATGCAGTCGGCCTCGGTGCCGGTCTGCTCCAGCGCCGAGTTGTTGAAGCCGTCCAGACCGACCCAGAACGACGAGTAGGTGTCGCCGCCCGAGTCGCAGGAGATCGACGGCTGGACCCACGAGGAGGACACCGAGGTGTCACTGCCCGCCGCACCGTTGGCGGCGTAGCCCGACCAGTTGCCTGAGGTCAGGTTTTCGTTGCTGCCCGCGTTGCCGAGGTGGTGCAGGTTGTGGCTCTCGTGCTTCGCGATCGACGCGCTCACCTGGGCCGGGTGGGCGGCGGGGGTCGCAGCGTGCGCACCGGGGGCGATCAGCGCGACCGCGGCGGCACCCGCGGCGACGGCGATCAGACGTGCGGAACCCTTCTGGGGCATGGGGGAACTCCATACGGTTCGTGGGGGGTGCTGTGGGGGGTTGCCGGACGAGCGCATGCCACTTGTCCGGCCGTGCTGTGGGGTGTCGTCCGGAGCGGGCCCAACTCCTGGCGACGGACGAAAGCCTGCGCGACACAACATGTTCATGGCAAGGGACCAGGACACATTCAGGCTTGAGCGAATTGCCGGCGATCAACGGCCGTCCGGTACAGGGCATGCCGGAGCCGGGCGCCGACGACATGCGTGTCGTCGGCGCCCGGCTTCGCGAGGCTCAGGCGGCGGACCGCTGCGCGAGCGCCAGGACCCGGCGGGCGCCCTCGACGACCGCGGGGTCGACGAACCGGCCGTCGGGCAGGGCGAGGGCGCCGGGGGCCACCTCGGCGGCAGCGACCACCTGCTCGGCCTTCTCGATCTCCTCGGGCGTGGGGAGATAGGCGCGGACGATGGTCTCCAACTGCCGGGGGTGTATGGCGGTACGGCCGAACATGCCCAGGGCGCGCCCGCGTTCGCAGGACCGGGCGAGCCCCTCCAGGTCGCGTATGTCGGGGAAGACCGACTGCGCCGGGGCCGGCAGGCCCGCCGCCCGGGCCGCCACCACCAACCGGGAGCGGCACCAGTCGAGTCCGGGGTCGGGGTGGACCCCCAAGTCGGCGCCCAGGTCCGCCTCCCCCAGGGCGACGCCCTCGACGGCCGGGTGCGCGGTGGCGACGGCGAAAGCGTTCTCCACCCCGAGGGCCGACTCCAGCAGCGGGTACAGGCCGACCGCGGGCAACTCCCCGCGCGCCCCGGCCGCCAGACCGGCCGCCCGCCGCACGTCCGCGCCGCCGTCGACCTTGGGCAGCCGCAGCCCGGCGACCCCGGGCAGTCCGGCCACCGCCCGCAGGTCCTGCTCGCCGAACGGGCCGTCCAAGGCGTTCACCCGCACGTGCACGACGGCGTCCCGGCCGGTCCCGGCCGACCAGGACTCGGCGAACAACTCCGCGACCGCGTCCCGCGCGTAGGCCTTGCGGTCGGCGGCGACCGCGTCCTCCAGATCGACGATGACCACGTCGCTGCCGCTGGTGAGGGCCTTGGCGACCACCTCGGGCCGGTCTCCCGGTACGTACAGCCAGGTGAGGACGGGCGTCACAGCACGCCTCGGCCGCGTAGCGCGGCGATCTCGCCGGGGTCCAGGCCCAGTTCGCCGAGCACCTCGTCGGTGTCCGCGCCGTGCCGGCGGCCGGCCCAGCGGATGCCGCCGGGCGTGCCGGAGAGCCGGAACAGCACGTTCTGCATCTTCACCGAGCCGAGTTCGTCGTCCTTGACCTCGGTGATCGAGCCGAGGGCGGCGTACTGCGGGTCCCGCATGACGTCGGCCACGTCGTAGATGGGGGCGACCGCCGCCTCGGCCGCCTCGAAGGCGGCCACCACCTCGTCCCGGGAGCGGGTGGCGACCCAGGAGCCGACGGCCTCGTCGAGTTCGTCGGCGTGCTCGGCGCGGGTGGCGCCGGAGCCGAACCACTCCTGCTCGACCAGTTCCGGGCGGCCGACCAGCCGCATCACCCGCTCGGCGATGTTCTGCGAGGAGGTGGAGACCGCGACCCAGCGGCCGTCGCTGGTGCGGTAGGTGTTGCGTGGCGCGTTGTTGGAGGACCGGTTGCCGGTGCGCGGCTGGAGGTAGCCCAACTGGTCGTACCAGGTCGGCTGCGGGCCGAGCGCGGTGAGTATCGGCTCGATGATGGCCATGTCGACCACCTGGCCGCGGCCGGTGCGCTCCCGGCCCGCCAACGCGGTCATCACCGCGTACGCCGTGGTGAGCGCGGCGATGGAGTCCGCGAGGCCGAACGGCGGCAGGGTCGGTGGGCCGTCCGGCTCGCCGGTGATCGCCGCGAAGCCGCTCATCGCCTCGGCCAGCGTGCCGAACCCGGGGCGGCGGCTGTAGGGGCCGTTCTGGCCGAAGCCGGTGACCCTGGCCAGCACCAGCCGGGGGTTGGCGGCCGAGAGCCGGTCGTAGCCGAGGTTCCAGCGCTCCAGGGTGCCGGGCCGGAAGTTCTCGATCACCACGTCGGCGGTGGTGGCCAGCCGTACCAGCAGGTCCTGGCCCTCGGGGGCGGACAGGTCGATGGTGACGGCCGACTTGTTGCGGCCCAGCAGCTTCCACCACAGGCCGACGCCGTCCTTGCTGGGTCCGTGGCCGCGGGAGGGGTCGGGGCGGCGCGGGTGCTCGACCTTGACGACGTCGGCTCCGAAGTCGCCCAGCATGGTGGCCGCCAGCGGTCCGGCGAACAGCGTCGCCAGGTCCAGTACGCGCAGTCCGGTGAGCGGTCCGGCGGCGGTGGACTCGTCGGTCCTGCCGGGGGCGGGGGTCTCGGTGTTGCTCACGATCGGTCGTCCTCGCAGGTGCTCGGGATGGTGTCAGGGCGCTCGCCCGCGCCGGCCGGTCCGGCGGCCGGGGAGCCGGGCCCCGCCGCCAGGTCGGCGGCGCAGCGGAAGCCCACGGTGGTGAAGCGGTCCACTCCGGCCGCGGGCAGCGGGAGGGGGAGTTCGTATCCGGCCGGCCGGGGGCCGCCGGGCGTGTACCACTGCGAGCCCTCGGCCCGGTAGGCGGCGCCGCCCTTGAGCACGGCGGTGCGGGTGCGCCCGTCGGTGCACTCACTCTCGGTCCAGTTCCAGACCAGCGGTTCGGCCCGGCGCAGGGCGCCGGTCAGCGCGGCGGCCTGCCACTCGGCCGGGGTCGGCAGCCGCAGTCCGGCCCAACGGGCGTACGCGCGCGCGTCGTCGAGGTCCACGCACACCACCGGCGCGTCGGCCGCCTCCGGTGGCGGCCGCCCGTCCCGCCAGTGGGCCAGGAACCCGGTGGGGCGCGCCGGGCTGTAGCCGGTGGCGGCCAGGAACGCCGCGTACCGCGCGTTGGTCACCTCGCGCACCTCGACCGCGCAGGCGGCCAGTCGCACCGTGCGGCGGGTCTCGACGTCCTGGTGCAGCAGTGGCGGCAGCGGCTTCCAGGCGTCGGTGAACGGGGCCTCGCCGGGCAGTCCGCACTCACGGACCTGCCGCACGACGTGCTGCGTGACGGTGCCGGCCGGCAGCGCGACGGTGCCGTCGGGCGGGCCGGGGTGCGGCGCGTACGGCACCGGGGTACGGCTCGGGTGGGCCGTGGGGACGGTGGTGTCCTGGTCCCAACGGCGGGCGGCGGCCGCGGCGTCGGCCAGCAGCCGGCGGAATCGCGGGGTGTCCGCCTCGCGGGTGGGCAGCGCGACGACGCAGGCGACGCCGTCGCGCGGCATGGCGCCCACCAGGTCCTCGCCGAGTTCGATCCCGGCGACGGCGTCGAACCACCGCACTGCCGGATCGGCCGCCCGCTCCAGCAGTGGGCCGCGGTAGGCGGCCCCGGTGCGGTTGACGACCGGCCAGACGGTGGTCGCCCCGAGGGTGAAGCGCGCCGCGGGCAGTTGGGGCGAGACGCTGTCGGCCAGCGGCTGCCAGTCGCCGTCGGTGAAGTGCCCGGCGAAGTGGCGGCGGGCCGGCAGCAGGGCGCGCAGCAGCGAGCGGTCCCGGGCGTTCCACGGGACATGGGCGCCGAAGACGTTCTCCCAGACCAGGACGCCGCCGCCGGACAGCCACGCGGAGTGCAGTTCCTCGGCGTGGTCGCGGTGCCAGCGCCGGGTCTGGTGGGTCATGTGCCGTGGTTCGTACCAGCGGGCGCGCGGCACGCCGGGGACCGGGCTGTCGGACCACCACTGCGCCCACGAGGCGAGATGCAGGTCGATCCGGTCGGTGGGCACGGCCGACTCGGTCTCGAACACGGTGCCGGGGCGGGCCGCGAGCACGGCGGTCAGCAGCGCGTCGTCGCCACCGCGCAGGGTGTCGAGGAAGACCCCGTCCAGATCGAGCCGGGCCACCAACTCCGCGAGTGCTTTGGCGTGTTCTGCCGGGTCGGCCCGGCCGGTGCCGGTGTCCCAGGGGTTGTAGGGCACCAGGGCGCGCACGCCGCGCGCGTGCAGGCGGCGGACCACCTCGGGCAGATCGGGCACCGCGTCGAAGCACGCGAACTGGTCGCGCCCGTCGACTCCCAGGAAGGGGTAGCCGTTCCACAGCACGACGGCGTCGTAGCCGCCGAAGTCGCGCTCCCCCGCGTCCAGGAACCCCTCGACGGTGAACCGTCCGGCCGCCCGGTCGTAGAGCGTCTCGTCCCACAGCCACGCCACGCACATCGACACCGCGCGCGAGGCCCAGCGGGCGGCCGGCTCCCGGTAGCCGCGCGGGTCGTGGCCGGCGCGGGCCCGGGCCTCGTGCCGCCACCGGGTCAGCGCCTCGCGCCAGGCGGGCCAGTGCGCGGGGTCGTCCGGCGCCGCCAGGATCTTGCCCCGGTCCAGTGCGGACAGGTCGGCCCCGGCCCGCAGCGGCACCGCGGTGGGCAGGTCGACCGGGCGCGGCCTGCCCAGGTCGGCGGCGGTGCGGGCGGCGGGGATCACCGCGGGTCCAGGGCGGCGGCCCGCACATGGCGCAGGGTGTGCCGGGCGAGGGTGTCGAACCCGACGCCGTCGAAGCCCGCCACGCTGCTGGCCAGCCGGTTGCGCAACGGCGCGGTCCACGACCGGGGCAGGCCGGCCGCCCCGGTGAGCAGTCCGGTGATCGCGCCCACGGTGGCGCCGTTGGAGTCGGTGTCGCAGCCGGCCGCCACGACCCGGGTGACCGAGCCGGCGAAGTCGCCGCCGCCGTGCACCAGGGCGGCGGCCACCAGTGCGGCGTTGGGCAGCACGTGCACCCAGTGCGCGTCGCCCGTGCCCTCCTCGACGCGGTCCACCACCTTCTCCCAGTGGGCCTCCTCGCGGGCCGCCCGCACCGCCAGGCGCACCGCCGCCGCCAGCCGGGAGCCCGGTGGCACGACCGTCAGGCCGACGGCGACGCACCGTGCCGGGTCACCCCCGACGGCGGCCGCGGCGGTGGTGGCGGCCACGAACATCGCGCCGTACCGGCCGTTGGCGGTGTGGCTGAGCGCCGCGTCCCGCCAGGCGGCGCGGGCGGCGTCGCCGGGCCTGCCGGGGTGGATCCAGCCGAAGAGGTCGGCGCGGATCTGCGCCCCGATCCACTCCCTGAAGGGGTTTCTGCGGCGGGCGGTCAGCGGGGGCTCGACGCCTTCGAGCAGGTTGCGGTAGGCGACGCGCTCGGCGGTGAAGGTGCGCCCGGCGGGGAGTTCGTCGAGCCACAGCTGCGCCACGTCCCCCGTGGTGAACCCCGGGCCGTACCGGTCGAGCAGCAGCAGGGCCAGCAGCGGGTAGTTGAGGTCGTCGTCCTCCGGCATCCCGTCGATGTTCTCGGCGAGGCTGGTGGGCGCGCTGCGGCGGTTCCACGGCCAGCGGGCCGCGGTGGCCGCCGGCAGGCCCTCGGCGGTGAAGTACCCGGCCAGCGGCCAGTTCCCGGTGGCCTCGGCGATCTCCCTGATGCCGGCCCGCGGGATCTTCTCCACCGGCTTGCCGAGCAGGCATCCGGCGGCCCGGCCCAGCCAGGCGCCGTGCAGCCGGTCCAGGTACCCGTCGGGCACGGGAGCGGGCAGCGTCTCGGTCCACTGCGGGCAGGCGGCCTCGATCGCGGCGAGGCCGTCGGGTTCCGCTCGCGCCGTGGGGGCGGGCAGGGCGTCGAGTTCGTCCAGCAACTCCTCGGCGAGCGCCCGCAGCCGGGGCGGCGCGGGCCGGTCGGAGGCGCCCTGGCGCAGCGGGGCCGGGTCGCCGCCCGCCTGCTGCCAGCGGCGGGCGATGTCCGCCGCGTCGCGGCCGTCCTCGGCGGCCTGGCGCAGTTCGTGGCCCACCAGGTCCTCCGGCTGCACCCAGGACAGCCGCAGCGCCGGGGTCACCGGTGCCGCTCCTGCCGGGTGAGTGCGGCGAACGCGGCCTCGTGCGCGGTGCGCCGGGAGCGGTCCCGGTCGTAGACGTCCCGGGCGACGGCGGCCATCACGGTGCCGGGGGCGTCCAGGTCGAGCCGGCTGCCCTCGGCGACCGCCTCGGCCCACTCGGCGGGCACCGCGGCCCGGCCGTGCAGCGCCCCGGCGATCGCGCCGGCCATGGTGGCGATGGAGTCGCAGTCCCGGCCGTAGTTGACCGCGCCGACCACCGCCTCGCGCAGGTCGCCGCCGGTGGCCACCAGCATGCCCAGGGCGACCGGCAGTTCCTCGATGGAGTGCAGCCTGCTGGGGCGGCGGGCGCCCAGGCTCGGCGCCCGGTAGGTGTCACCGACGGTGTCGTACGGGCGGACCGCCGCACGCAGCGGAGCGATGGCGCCCTCCCAGTCCCGGCGGCCGGCCGCGGCGTCGCAGACGGCCTCGATCGCGGAGCGGGTGCCGTCCTTGGCGAGCCGCAGGCAGGCGGTGACCACCGAGTCGACGTCCGCACCGGGCACACACGCGGCGGCCACGGCGGCGGCGAAGACCGCGGCGGCCTCCCGGCCGTAGGAGGACTGGTGGGCACCGGAGACGTCCACCGCCTCGGCGTAGGCGGCGTCCGGGTTGCCCGCGTTGGCCAGGCCGACCGGGGCCATGTACATCGCCGCGCCGCAGTTGACGATGTTGCCGACGCCCGCCTCGCGCGGATCGACGTGACCGTAGTGCAGCCGGGCCACGATCCACTTCTCGGCGAGGAAGATCCGCTGCAACGGCAGCGCCTCCGCCTCCAGTTCCGGTATCCACTGCGGCCTGCTCATCAGCTCCGGCACGAAGTGGTCGGCCACCGCGTAGGCGTCGAGGTGGTCGCGGACCTTGTCGTAGACGCGGACCAGGGCGTGGGTCATCAGGGTGTCGTCGGTGACGTGGCCGTCGCCCTTGTGGTACGGCGCGATGGGCCGCGCGGTGCGCCAGTCCTCGTAGTAGGGGGGCACGACGCCGCGTACCGGCCCGTCCCAGCGTTCACGGATCTGTTCCGGGGTCCAGCCCTCGGCAGGGCCGCCCAAGGCGTCGCCCACCGCCGCTCCGACCAGGCAGCCGCGTGCGCGATCCTCCAAAGGCGTGGTCATGCTGAGTCCAATCTGAGGTTCCGGTGCTCGGTCGGCTGGGCGCCGCCGAGCGGATGGGATGCGGTGCGGGCCGGACGTCCGGCGGCGAACGCGGCGAGCCGGGCGGCGATCTCCCCGAGGCCTGCTCCCTCCAGCCGGGGGTGGGCGCAGCCGAGCAGGGTGTCGCAGGAGGCCGCCCAGTCGGCGGGCAGGGCGGCCAGGCCGCCGAGGGCGCCGGTGATCGCGCCGGTCAGGGCGGGCGCGGAGTCGGCGACCCGGGACAGGCAGGCGGCGGCCGGCACCGCCGCGCAGATGTCGCCGCCGGACGCCAGGGTCAGCGCCAGGGCCACCGGGACGGTCTCGGCCGCGGCGACGCCGTAGCTGTAGACGTGGTCGATGATCCGCTGTTCCAGGCGCGGTACGGCGGTGAACGCCGCCCGGTGGCCGGCGCCGCCCGCCTCCTCGACCGCCTCCCGGGCGATGTCGAGGGCGACCGCGGCGTTGCGGGCGATCTCGGCGTGCGCGGGCAGTTGGGCCACCGCCGCGGCGGTGGCGGACCGCGGGTCGGCGTCGCCGAGGGCGGCGGCGACCGCCGCGGCGATCGCGCGGGCGCCGTGCACTCCGTCGCCGTCCTGGGTGTAGCGGGCGTCGAACTCCGCCAGTCGCGCGGCGGCTTCGCTGTCGCCGGGCCGCAGCACCGCCAGCACGACGGCCCGTGAGCAGGCCGCGTCGTCGAAGTAGTGCGGGTTGTCGTGGCCGCTGACCGGCGGGCGCAGCCCGGCGGCGAGGTTGGCGAGCGCCGCGCGGACGGAGATCCTGGCCCGCAGGCGGCGGTGCGGGGGCACCGGTTCGTCCCGGTCGGTCTCCTCCGCCAGCCGCAGCCAGGCCGCGTCGACCGCGGCGGTGACCGCCGCGTCGGTGCCGGTCTCGGCGTCCAGCACCGTCAGCGCCGTCCACGCGGCCCATTCGGCGTCGTCGGACGGGCCGAGGGCCAGCGGGGTGGGCGAGAGGTTCAGCGAGAGCGGCACCGGGAGCGCGGTGCTGCCGTGCACCTCGGCGAAGCGCTCCAACTCGCCGGCGAGCCGCCTCGTCCACGGCGGCAGGACGGCCGATCTGTGCCGGGCGGCCGGCCAGCCCGCGGCGTCGCCGACGGCCAGCCCCAGCAAGGTGGCCTCCACGCGGCCGCCGAAGACGGCCGCCGGTGCGGGATCGGGCTGCGGGGTCATCACTCGCTCCTGTCCTGGACGTGGGCCTGGACCGGGGCGGGCGCCGCGGCGGCGGCCAGCAGCAGGTCCGCGACGTCGAGGACGTGGCGGCCCTTCACCCAGGCCAGGCAGCTTCCGCTGGCCGGGCCGATGGCCGCCGCCCACACCCGCGGGATGCCCTGGGCTCCGGCGATGGCGCCCGCGACCGCGCCGGCCACCGCCGCGGTGGTGTCGGCGTCCCGGCCCATGTTGACCGCGGTCAGGACGGTGTCGCGGAAGCGGCCGTCCGCGGCGGCCAGCGCGCCGAAGGCCAGGCCGACCGCCTCGGGCGCCAGGTCGGTCCACGGATAGCCGCGGATCACCGCCGCCCGCAGGACGGCCCGCTCCACCGCCTCGCGCCCCTGGGGTGTGCCGGTGTCGGCGCTGCGGCGGGCCTCGCGTACCGCGGCGACCGTGCGGGCGAGGGTCCTGGCGGTCCAGGAGTCCTCGGGTACGACGGCGAGCGCGGCGCGCACCGCCTCGTCGAGGTCGCCGCCGGCCACCGCGACGGCGACCGCCCCGGCGACGGCCATGCCGCCGTAGATGCCCTCGCCGTCGTGGCTGACCGAGCCGTCGACGGCGATCAGCCGGGCCGCCTCGACCGGGTCACCGGCCGCGAAGACGCCGAACGGCGCGGCGCGCATGGCCAGTCCGTCGCTCCAGGCGTGCCGGTGCTGGGCGGACTGCGGGGCGGCGAGGCCCCGGCGCAGGTTCTCCACGGTGCCGCGTTCGCTGAACCCGGCGCCTCTGAAGGGGCCCTCGGCGCCGTTGGCGATCCGGCTGCGCCAGGCCGCCTCGACATCCGCGGGGGTGAGCAGGTGGCCGTGCTGGGCGAGCAGCAGGGCGCTGAAGATCGTGTACTCGGTGTCGTCGGTTCCGGCGGGCGTGTCGAGGACGAAGCCCTCGACACGCCCCCAGCGGGCCCGGATCTCCTCGGGGCTGAGGTTCTCCGCGGGGGCTCCCAGGGCGTCGCCGACGGCGAGCCCCAGGAGTGCCCCGCGGGCCCGGTCCTGCGTCGTGGTTCCCGGGGAGACCGGAGTGGTGCAGGGATTCATCAACGGTTCTGTGCCAGCACGTCGTTTCCGTCCTTGACGAGCTTCTGGCCGAGCTGTCCAAGGCTGATCTTGCCGCTGTAGTACTGCTGGAAGGCGGGAGTGGCGATCTTGTTCTCCCACTCGGGGTAGCCGTTGAAGGCCTGGGCGGGTTCGGCGACCAGGTCCTTCTGCATGCCGGTGCCGGTGTTCCAGTCGTCCTTGGCCGTGTTGAGCGCCGGGTTCTTGGCGGCCTGCGCGCTGGTGGGCAGCATCCAGTCGCCCTGGGCGAGCGAGACCTGGTGGGCCGGGTCGAGCAGGAAGGCCAGGAACTGCATGGCCTGCTGCTGGTTGCCGCTGGTGGCGGAGACCGACAGGGTCTGCGGGCTGACGCCCTGCGCGGCGCTGGCTCCCGCGGGGGCCGGCAGCGCGACCCAGTCGAATCCCTTGGGGGCCTGCTGGGCGACCTGCTGGCGGTAGGACATGCCGAGCGGGACCATGGCGTACTTGCCGGCGAAGAAGCCGGGCAGCGCGTCGGAGCCGCTCATGCCCAGGGCCTGCGGGGCGGCCGAGTGGTCGACGTTGACCTCGTCGTGGATGTGCTGGGGCACGGCCTGTTCCGCGGCGCCGAACTTGACGGTGGCGTTCTTGCCGTCCTGGTAGAGGTAGTGGCCGCCGTACCCCATGGACAGGTTGAGCGTGGCGCTGACCGGGGACTTCATCGCCCAGGCGACACCGTAGGTGGTGTTGCCGCCCGAGGTGTGGGTCAGCTTCTTCGCGGCGGCGTCGAACTGGTCCCAGGTCCAGGGGTGGTCGGCGGTGGGCAGGGCGATCCCGGCCTGCTGGAGGAGCTTGCGGTTGGCTATCACCATCCGCGGTTCCTGGAGGAAGGGGATGCCGTAGACGCCCTTGTCGAAGGTGGTGGTGGACCAGGACTGGGCGGGGATGTCGTTCTTGAGCGAGGCGGGGATCTTGCCCGACATGTCCGCCAGGTAGCCCTGCTTGGCGAATCCGACGATGTCGTCGGCGGCGTCGCCGATGATGTCCGGCGCGCTGCCGCCCTCGAAGGAGGTCACCAGCTGGTCGTGGACGTTGTCCCAGCTGCCCTGGACGTAGTCCACCTGGATCTTGGGATGGGCCTTGTTCCACTCGGCGACCAGTTGCTTGTTGGCCGCGATGGAGTCCTTCTGCCAGGCGAGCGAGAGGTACTTCAGGTGGACGGGCCCGGAGGCGGAGTGTGAGCCTCCGCCGCAGGCGGTCAGAAGGCTGGCGCCGGCGGCGGCGAGGGCCACGGCGGTGAGGGTGGTGCGGCGCATGACCGGTTTCTCCTGTGATGTGGTGCGGGTGACGGGGGCTTGAGGGGGACGGGACACGTGGGTCACGCGGGGCGGTGCCGGGCGGTCAGCCCTTGACCGCCCCGCCGAGCAACCCGGAGGTGAGCCGTCGCTGGATGAAGGCGAAGAACAACAGACTGGGCACCGTGGCCAGGACCGAGGCCGCGGCCAGTGGGCCGAGGCTCGCGACACCGTCGGCGCCGATGAAACGGATGAGGACCAGCGGAAGGGTCATCTTGTCCGGGGTCTTGAGGAGCACCAGGGCGAAGAAGAACTCGTTCCAGGAGTTGATGAAGGCGAACAGCGCGGTGGCGACCACGCCGGGGGCGAGCAGCGGGAAGACCACGGACACCAGCGTCCGCAGCCGGCTCGCCCCGTCCACCGCCGCCGCCTCCTCCAGCGCGGCCGGCACCGCCCGCACGTAGCTGCGCAGCATCCACAGCGCGAACGGCATGTTCCACACGACGTGCACGAGGGCCAGGCCGACCAGGGAGTTGATCAGCCCGAGCTGCTTGAGGACCAGGAAGAGCGGGATGACGATGAGGATGAACGGGAAGATCTGGCTGAGCAGCACCCACACCAGGGTTCCCCGGCTCACCGCGTTGCGGTACCGGGCGACCACGTAGGCGGCGGGTGCGGCGAGCAGCACGGTGATCGCCGACGCGCTGACCGCCACCGCCAGGCTGTTGCCTGCCGAGTGGAGGATGGGCTGGAGGTCGAAGGCGTCGGTGAAGTTGCGCAGGGTGGGGGTGTGCGGGATCCAGTGCGGGTGGATCTGCGCGATCTCCCGCGGACCCTTGAAGGCGGTGGAGACCAGCCAGCCGAGCGGGAAGACCAGGAAGACCAGGTAGCCGAGCAGCGCCAGGTACTGCAGGCCCCGGACGGCCGGGCGGGTGCGGGCGTACGGCGAGCTCACGACTGCTCCTTCCTTGTCTGCGTCCGCAGGTAGACCACGAGCAGGACGGCGATGATCACGACCATGACGTCGCCGAGCGCGGCGGCGTAGCCGAAGTGCCCGTAGCGGAACGCCTCCATGTAGGCGAAGAGCATGGGCAGTTGGGTCCGGCCGCCGGGTCCGCCCGCGGTCAGCACGTACACCAGCCCGAACTCGTTGAAGTTCCAGATGAAGTTCAGCGAGGTGATGGAGACGACCACCGGTTTGATGGCGGGCCAGCTCACCACCTTGAAGCGCGCCCACGCGCCCGCCCCGTCGAGCGCCGCCGCCTCGCCGAGTTCTGCGGGCACCCCCTGCAACGCGGCCAGCAGGGCGACGGTGGTCTGCGGCATGCCGGTCCACACGCCGACCGCGATGACCGCGGGCAGCGCGAGGGCGAATCCGGAGAGCCAGTCGACGTTGTGGTGGAGCAGCCCGGCGCTTTGCAGGGTCTGGTTCAGGATGCCGGCGTCCGGGTGGTAGACCAGCCGCCACATGATGCCGATCACCACCGGCGGCATCGCCCAGGGCACCAGGGCGAGCACCCGGGCGAGGGCGCGCAGCCGCAGCCCCTCCACGTTGAGCAGCAGCGCGAGTCCCAGCGAGAGCGCGAACTGCAGCACGGTCACCGACACGGTCCAGGTCAGGCCGACCTTGAAGGAACTCCAGAACAGGTCGTCGTGGACCAGCTCCTTGAAGTTGGCCGCGCCGATGAAGTCGGTGGGCACGTGCAGTCCGGCGCGGGCGTCGGTGAAGCCCAGGTACACGCCGTACAGCAGCGGTCCGAGGCTGAGCACCACGATCGGGATCAACGCGGGCAGCAGCAGCACCCACACGTCCGGCGCCATCCGGCCGCCGGTGCCGCGGCCGAAGGGACGCCCGCGGCGGGGCGGGCGCCCCGCCGCCCGGCGGCCGGAGCCGTCCGCGGCGGTGGATGTGTCGACTACGGCGCTCACGGCACCTCCAGGTGCGTCGGTGTCGGCCCGATCGGGGCGGCGGATCCGGCGGAGGCTCCGCAGGACTCGCGGACCACCAGCCGCGGCTGTACCGCGAGCCGGCTGACCGGGGGCTGGACCTCGTCGTCCAGCCGGCTGAGCAGGAGTTCGGCCGCCAGTCGGCCGCGTTCCTGGGAGCCGAGGTCCACGCTGGTCAGCGGAGGCCAGCAGGCCTCGGCGAGATCGGTGTTGTCCACGCCGACCACGGCCACGTCCCGCGGCACCTCGCGCCCGGTGCCGCGCACCGCGCGCATGGCGCCCACCGCGATCAGGTCGTTGGCGCAGAAGAGGGCGTCCAGGTCGGGGTAGCGGTCCAGCAGTCGCCGGGCCGCCTTCTCGCCGGAACCGGCGTCGAAGTGCCCGAAGGCGGTCAGCCGCTCCTCGTACGGCAGTCCGCAGGCGGCCAGGCCCTGTGCGTATCCGCGCAGCCGCCCCGCGCCGGGGACGGTGTCGGCGGGGCCGTTGACCAGGCCGATGCGCCGGCGGCCGGACCCGGCGAGGTGGCGCACCGCGAGTTCGGCGCCGGTGACGGAGTCCGCCCGCACGCTGTCGACCGGCAGGTCCTCGGGCACCGAGCCGATGACCACCACCGGCGCGGCGGTGCGGGCGAGTTCTTCGAGGTGGGCGGGGGTGACCCGGATCGGGCAGAGGATCAGGCCGTCGGAGTGGCGGTCGGCCAGCGCGCGCAGCGCGGCGAGTTCCTCGGCCGGGTCCGCCTCGGTGGAGTGCAGCAGCAGCCGGTAGCCGGCCGAGCGGACCACTTCCTGGATACGCCGGACCATCGCGATGTAGACCGGGTTTCCGATGTCCGGCATGGCGAAGGTGACCTGCCGGGACTGTCCGCCGCGCAGGGACCTGGCCATCGCGTTGGGGACGTAGCCGAGTTCGGTCGCCGCGGCCCGCACCTTCGCCACTGTGTCCGGACGGCCGCCCAGACCGCGCAGGACACGCGAGACGGACGCGGTGGAAACACCGGCATGGCGTGCGATCGTCTCGATCGTGGGAGCCGATCCAGGCCGAGGATGCACGTCTTTCCTCCGACAGATGGGGCGGTAATCGATTACAGCTTCCCGAATCCACGGCCGTAATCGATTACAGCGGGATGCTGGCCAGACTGACCTCGGCGGACCGTGGATGTCAACAGATGTTAAGCATTTGTTTCCTGAGGCCAATTCAGGCCATGGGCAATTGCCCTTCTTCGCCCGATTCGTCCAGTGGTGGAACGGGGAGTCGGTACGGCGGATCGGCCGGCCACAGCGCGGCCATCGCCCAGTCGAACGCCGGGATCCACACCGCCCAGTCGTGCCCGCCAGGCAACCGGAGGAAGTCCACCTCGACACCGGCGGCGGCCAGCGCGCGACGCAGCACCGCCGCCTCGCGCGCGCCCGGGACCTCGGCGTCCCCGGTCGTCAGCGCCACCCGCAGCGGCAGCCGGCGATCGCGCTCCGCCAGCAGCCGGCTGTGGTGCGCGAGCCGCCAGCGCTCCGCGCTGAAGCACACCTCGCCGTCGCCGAACGCGCCGTAGCGGCGCGCGTTGGACTCCGGCGGCGGCAACCCCTCGTACACCGCCGGGCTCAGCGCCACCACCCGGCCGAAACGACGCGGTCGCAGCAGCGCCAGGTGCAGCGCGCCCGCCGCACCCATGGACCAGCCGCCCAGGGTGCGGGCGTCGCGGTCGTCGCGTACCGGCAGTTGGGCCTCCACAGCGGGCAGGACGTCATCCAGCAGCGCGCCGGCCACCGGTGCGCCCCGCTCGTGGGCGGAGTCCACATACCAGCTCGCCCGCCGGCTCCAGGGGGCGTCCACGCCCACCACGACCTGCGGCGGGATCCGGCCGAGCGCCTCCGCGGCGCGCACCCGCTCCAGCAGCCGCAGGCTCCGCGAGGCGGTCTCGCCCCTGCCGTGCAGCAGATGCAGGACCGGGAACGGCCCCCGCCCGGCCGGGATCGACGCCCAGCACCTGACCTTCTCCCCCAACAAGGCGGAGTAGGGGGTGAGCCGTTCGACCCCCGCCGCCTTGTCCGTCGAGCGAGGCGGGTGCCGCGGGCCGGGGTCTCCCGGCCGGTGGCGGTCCACCGGTCATCCCTGTCCGGGCGCCGCCGCGGCGGGCAGCACGCCTCGCGCGACGAGTCGGTCCACGGTCACCATGCCCTCGCGGGCGCCCTCGTGCTCGGTGGAGGCGGACGCGGCGGCCACCGCGATCCGTACGGCCTCGACGAGGTCGGCGCCGTGCGCCCGGCACCAGGCCAGCGTGCCGTTGAAGGCGTCGCCCGCACCGGTGGTGTCCCGTACCTCGGTCCGGGGTGCCGGGACCCGTTCGACCAGGTCGCTGCCGTGGGTGACGACGATCGCGCCGTCGGCGCCCAGCGTGGCCACCACGGTGCCCTTGACCCGGGCCGCCAGGTGCCGTGCCGCGCGCTCCACGTGACCGATGCCGGTGAGCGCCGCGAGTTCGTGGGCGTTCGGGGTGAACAGGCAGCCGCGCGGCCACTCCCCCGCGAGCCGGCCCAGAGCGGGCGCCGGGTTGACGATCACCTCCCAGCCCGCGGCGGCGGCCAGCGCCGCGCCCTCCCGCACCGCGTCCAGGGGCACTTCGAAGCAGGTGACCAGCACGCCGGGCGCCCGCTCGGCCAGCACCGCGGCCAGGTCCTCGGCGCGCACGGCGGCGTTGGCGCCCGGTGCGACGGTGATCGCGTTGTCCCCGGACTCCGAGACGATGACCACCGCGGTGCCGGTGGGGGTGCCGGCCACCACGCGGACATGGCGGCGGTCGACGCCCTCCGTGTCGAGCGCGGCCAGCGCCGACCGGCCGGTGCTGTCGTCGCCGACCGCGGAGACCAGCGTGACCTGGCCGCCCAGCCGCGCCGCGGCCACCGCCTGGTTGGCGCCCTTGCCGCCCCAGCGCCGGGTCATGCGCGCCTCTCCGACGGTCTCGCCCGGCCGGGCGATGTGGCCGACGGCCAGCCGGATGTCCCGGTTCAGCGAGCCGAGGACGACGACGGGCGCCGCTGCGGCGGATCTCTCCCCCGACATCATGGTGTGGGCGCTCCCTTCAGGGATCGGGACTTCGCGGACGAGGACGCGACGGACCGCGGCGCCAAGGCGGCGGGCGGCGGCGCGCAGGAACGGCGTACGACGAGTTCGGTGGGCAGGCTGACCGTGGTGTGCGCGGGCACGTCCTGCCCGTCCAGCAGCAGGGCGACCGACCGCGCCGCGATCTCGCGCACCGGCTGGCGGACGGTGGTCAGTTCCGGGCTGGTCAGCGCGGACAGGGCGATGGCGTCGAAGCCGCACACCGAGATGTCCTCGGGCACCCGCAGCCCCCGTTGCAGGCACGCGTGCAGCACGCCGATGGCCTGCTGGTCGCTGCCGGCCAGGATGGCGGTGGGCGGGCGGTCCCGGTCGAGCAGCAGGTGGGCGGCGCGCATCCCGGTGGCGTAGTCGAAGGGGCCCCGCACGACCAGCGGATGACCTTCACCGCCCCGGCACCCGCCGGTCAACGCCAGGTAGCCGGCCAGGCGTTCGTCGGCGGCGTGCACTGCGGCCGGCCCCGCGACGCAGCCGATGCGCCGGTGGCCCAGGCCCATCAGATAGGCGGTCGCCACGCTCGCGCCCTGCCGGTTGTCGCTGGTCACGGTGGGGGCGGCGCATCCCGCCACCCGCCGGTCGCAGACCACCAGCGGCACCTTGCCGGTGTCGGGCAGTTCGCCGGTGGTGCCGGTGGGGACGACGACCACGCCGCTGGGGTTGTGGTCCAGGGCCGACAGCAGGGCGTCCCGCTCCGTGCGGGGGGACTCCATGGAGTTGCGGAGCGCCAGCTGGTAGCCGCGCGCCGAGCAGTCCAGCTCCAGTTCCCTGGCGAGTTCGGCGAAGAAGGGGTTGGTGATGTCGGGGACGATCAGCGAGACCAGCGGTGTGCGCCGGGTGCGCAGTCCCTGGGCCAGCGGATTGGGCCGGTACCCCAGCTCCCTGGCCGCCGCCTCGACCCGGGCGCGCAGTTCCGGGCGCACGTTGGGATGCCCGTTGACCGCGCGGGAGGCGGACCCGACCGACACCCCCGCCCGGGCGGCGACGTCGCTGAGCCGGACCACTGAACACTCCGATGAATCGATTCCAGACCGCGGCCATCCTGCGGGCGGGATTCTTCGTTGTCAAGCATCAGCGCAGGTGGCATCGGCAGGACGGCGGGCAGCGGGGCGGGGCGGAGTGCCGAGCCGCTGCAATCGATTCATCGCCATCGGAAGCGGCCCGCCGCGCCAAGGCCCGGCGGGCCGGGGCCCTACTGAGCCGCCGTCACGGTCAGCGGGGCGGGGAACGCCTCCGTCTGGTTCGCGTCGGTGACGACGACCTGGCCGGTGGCGGTGGGGGCGCCGGCCGGGAGGGTGCCGGTCAGCTCGACCGTCACGGTGGCCGTTCCGTCGGCCCTGACCACGTAGTGGGTGGTGCCGCGCCGCACGGTGAACCCGGCCGGCGGGGTCACCACCACGTCGCCGTGCGGGCGTTCGCGGGCCGCCCACAGCGCGCCGATGTGGACGGTGACCGGCACGGTCACCCGGCGGCCGGCCGGCACCGCGGCCGGGTCGGCGGCTGCCCGCACCGGCGACCCCTGCACCCGCAGTCCGGTGACGGCGTGGACGATCGGGACGAGGTGCTCGGCCACGATCTGGTGACCGGCGACCGTGGGGTGCACGGTGTCGGTGTACTCGGCGGGGTTCTTGCGGTCGAGCCAGCCGTCGGTGGAGACGTAGGCGATGCGCGGGTCGGCCAGCGCGGCGATGTCGCTCTGGATCGCCGCCGGGTGCCGGCCGATCAGCGGTTCCATCGCCAGGATGTAGGCGTGCGGCGCGCTGGCGCGTACCTCCTTGAGGTAGTCCAGGTACGCGGGGGCGAACTGCTCGTCGGTGACCTGGCTGTCGTTGGAGCCCTCCAGCAGCACGATGACGTCGGGGGCGGGCCGGTCGGCGGCCGGTGATCCGGCGAAGTCGTAGCCGAAGGACTCGGGCGCGGACGGTACGTTGCCGACGCCTTCGCGCATCACGCCCTGCTTGCCGAAGCCCACCTGCGTCAACTCGGCGCCGAAGGCCCGGGCGGTGAGGTTGGCGTAGGTGCGGGTGGCGTCGGCGCCGTCGACCGTCAGCGGGTCGCCGAGGGCGCGGATGCCCTCGGTGATCGAGTCGCCGTAGAACGCCATCGAAGGCGCCCCGGAGGGGAGTCGGGGCAGCAGGAAGCCGTGGTCGGCGAGCCGGAAGCCGCGCAGGACGACCGCGTCCTGCAACGGCCGCAGCCAGCGGTCGGTGACCTGGTCGGTGTCCTTCACGTCGATGCGCATCGTGTGCGCGCCCGGCCCGCAGGAGGCCGGCGCCAGCTCGATCTCCTGGCGGTCGACGGTCACCAGGGTGCGCGGCCGGCCGTCGACGGTCACCCACAGTTGCGGTGGCGCGGTGATGTCGGAGAGGTCGAACAGGCCGGTGACGCCCTCGCCGGTGTAGCGAAGGGTGATGGAGGAGCCGGAGTTGACGGTGGCGGCCTCGCCGGCCGCGTAGTGCCGGTCCCAGTGTCCTTCGAAGTGCAGCCTGCCGTCGTCGGCGGACACCGTCCCGGTCCCGATCGCGGGTTCCGCGTGGGCGGTCGGTATCCACAGCGCGGCGATGCCGGCGACCGCGGCGGTCCCGGCGAGCAGGCGGCGGGTGAGCGCGGTGCGGTGCGCGGGCATGGGGGCTCCTTCGGGCACGGGGGGCACGAGCGGCGGGCGCGGCCAACACCCCGCCAGGCGTTCACATATGAAGACGCCATACATACTCATGAAAAGCTGCCGCGACTGTAGACGCGCGCCAGTGGGCGGTCAACCCCATGCGCGGCGCCGGACGTTGGCCGGCCGGCCGCCGAACGTCCCGCGCCGACCGGCCCCGGTCACGCCAACTGGTTGACCAGCGCGCCGAAGAGTGCCGGCAGCCGGGCCGCCACCGGGACGATGCGCGGTGCCAGCGCGGGGCGGTGCCGCAGCCACAACAGGGAGGCCGTCAGCAGCCGGTGGCGGCGCGAGGCGGCCCGCCAGGCACGGTCGTAGTCCTGCGGGCGGTCGGCGGTGACGCAGGCGACCAGGTGCGGCGCGCAGGCGAGCGCCAGCGCGATGCCCTCCCCGGTGAGCGCGTCGAGATAGCCCGCCGCGTCGCCGACCAGCAGGACCCGGCCCGCCACCCGGGCACCGGCTGCCTGGCGCATCGGTCCCGCGCCGCGCACCGGGGTCGCCCGACCGGCGGCCAGCCGGCTCGCCAGCGCGGGGAAGCGCGGCAGGAGCCGGTCGAACGGCAGCCGGTCCGCGGTCAGTACGGCCACGCCCACCAGAGCCGGCGCGATCGGTGTCACATAGGCCTCCGCACGCGGCGACCAGTGCACCTCGACGTGGTCCGTCCACGGTGCGACGCCGAAGTGCCGGCGCAGTCCGTACCGGGGCCGCGCCCCGGGGGCGGGCTCGCGGTGCAGCCCGAGCGACCGGCGCACCGGCGAGTGCAGGCCGTCCGCGGCGGCGAGGTAGCGGGCGGTGAACCCGGCCGCCGTCACCGCGTCCTCGTGCTGGGTGACCGTCTCCACCCGGCCGCGCACCACCGGCACACCGAGCGCCGCGGCCCGTTCCGCGAACGCCGCGTGCAACGCGGTGCGCCGCACGCCGAGTCCGGGTCCGACGTGGAAGGGCGCCTCGGCCCGATGCTCCCCGTCGAGGTAGCGGATGCCGCGCAGCGGCTGCCCCGGCAGGTCGATGCCCAGGCGGCGGGCGGCTCGCACCGCGCCCGGCATCAGCCCCTCGCCGCAGGCCTTGTCGATCGGGGTGGCCCGCGGCTCGACGACCACCACGTCCAGGCCCGCGAGCGCCGCGTGGATCGCGGTGGCGAGCCCGGCGGGACCACCCCCGGCGACCAGCAGGTCGATCACGGCGTACGGCCGGCGGCGGCCAGGGCACCGTTCTCGCAGCGCACCCGGACCGCCAGCAGCGGCAGGTTGAGCGCGGCGAACCCGGCGGCCGTCAGCCACGCCCCGTGCACCATCGGCAGCGCGAGACCCTCGACGACCACGGCGAGGTAGTTGGGATGACTGAGCATCCGGTACGGGCCCGAGGTCACCAGCGGCAGCCCGGGCACGACGATGACCCGGGTGTTCCAGCGTGGTCCGAGCGTCACCACGCACCACCAGCGCAGCGCCTGCGCGGCGAGTACGGCGGCGAGCATCGGCCAGCCCACCGCGGGCAGGAAGGGCGGCCGGGTCACCCACACCTCGGTGAGGCAGCCGGCCAGCAGACCGGTGTGCAGCACCACCATGACGGGGTAGTGGGCCCGGCCGTGCTCGGTGCCGCCGCGGCGGCGGCACCAGGCGGCGTTGGCACGGGCGGTGAGGAGTTCGACGAGACGTTCCACGCCGACCAGCACGACGAGGACGGTGTACGCGATCACAGGACCTACCAGCGCAGGAGGACGAGTTCGGACGACAGCCCGGGACCGAGCGCGAGCAGCAGTCCCGGGGTACCGGGGGGCGGTGGGTCGGGCGCGAGGACGTCGCGCAGGATGTGCAGTACGGAGGCGGAGGAGAGGTTGCCGACCTCGGCGAGCGAGCGGCGGGACGCCTCCAGGGCGACGGCGGGCAGGTCCAGGGCCTCCTGGAGCGCGTCCAGCACCTTGGGCCCGCCCGGATGGCACACCCAGCAGGTGACGTCGGTGGTCTTCAGGTCGTGTTCCGCGAGGAAGGACCGCACCTCCTCGGCCACCGACAGCCGTACGATCTCCGGCAGTTCGCCGCCGAGCACGATCCGGAAGCCGCGGTCGCCGATGTCCCAGCCCAGCACAGAGCCGGTGCCGGGGTACAGCCGGCTGCGGGTCGCCAGGACGGTCGGCCCGGGGAGGTCGGCGGCCCGCCGGCCGCCGACCGCGACCAGCGCGGCGGCGCCGTCACCGAACAGCGCGCCCGCCACCATGCCGGCCGTGGAGGTGTCGCCGGGTTGCAGCGTCAAGGAGCACAGTTCGGTCGACAGCAGCACGGCGACGTCCCGAGGGTGGCCCGCGATGTGGTCGTGCAGCCGGGCGATGCCCGCCGCGCCCGCCACGCAGCCCAGCCCGAACACCGGCAGGCGTTTGACGTCCGGGCGCAGCCCGACCCGTTCGGCCAGCCGGGCCTCGACCGAGGGGGCGGCGATGCCGGTGACCGAGGTGGACAGCACGAGATCGACCTCGTCGGCGGCCAGCCCGGCGACCTCAAGCGCCGAGCACAGCGCCCGTTCGCCGAGGTCGAGCGCGGTCTCGATGAAGATGTCGTTGGCCTCGCCGAATCCGCTGATCAGGCCGTAGCGCGGCAGTTCCAGGGCGAGATGGCGGCTGCGGACCGCGGCGGAGGCGTGCAACCGGTCGAACACCCCGCGATCGGCGCCGGGCGGCAGACACAGCGCGGCCAGCGCCTCGGTGATCTCCCCCTGCGGATAGCGGTGCGACGGAAGAACACCGCATACCGCCGCGATTCGTGTCATCACGTCAGCATACGGCGATGATCACGACAAAAGGCGAAACCCCGCGTCCGGTATCGGGGTCGCCCGCCGGTCGGCGCCGTAGCATCAGGGGGTGCCGACCGACGACGCCGCCCGCGCGGTACCCGCGAAAGCTCGGCGTGGCGTCGGCCCCGCGGGGGTGTCCGCGCTGCTGCTCGCCTGCCATCCGGCGCCGGCCCTCCTGGTCACCGCGGCGGTGACCGCGCTGGCCGTCTCCGGCGGCCGGGACACCCGAGGGTGTGTGCTGACCGCTCTCGCCGTCCTGACCGGGCAGTTGTCGGTCGGGTGGAGCAACGACCGCGTCGATCTGGCGCGGGACCTGGCGGCCGGGCGGCGCGACAAGCCGCTGGTGACCGGCGGGGTGCCCGCGGGCCGGGTGACGGCGGCGGCGCTGGGGGCACTGGCGCTGTGCGTACCGCTGTCCTTGGCCAACGGCGCGGCGGCCGGCGCGGCCCATCTGGTGGGGGTGGCCGCCGCCTGGGGCTACAACCTGCACCTGAAGCGGACGGTGCTCTCCTGGCTGCCCTACGCGCTGGCGTTCGGCCTGCTGCCCGCCTTCGTCTCGCTGGGGCTGCCCGGTCATCCGTGGCCGCCCGCCTGGGCGTTGACGGCGGGCGCGCTGCTCGGGGTGGGCGCGCACGCGGCCAACGTGCTGCCCGACATCGAGGCCGATCTGGCGGCCGGGGTGCGGGGGTTGCCGCAGCGGCTGGGGGCGCGCCGGTCCAAGGTGGTGACGGCGGGCGCGCTGCTGGGTGCCTCGGCCGTGCTGCTGGCCGGGCCGCCCGGCGCCCTGGGGCCCGCGGGTTACGGCGCGCTGGCGCTCACCGGAGTGCTGTCGGTGACGGCGGTCGTCGTGCCGCGAGCCGACGGCGCGCACCGCACGCCGTTCCTCGCCGCGCTGGCGGTCGCCGCGGTGGATGTCGTCCTGCTGGTGGTGCGCGGGTCCCGGCTGGGCTGAACGCGCCCGGCGCTCCCCGGGGCGGTCAGACGGCGCCGGGCCGCTCCACGAGGGCCTCCTGACGGACGATGTTGTCGGAACGGCCGCCGCGCAGGGTGGCGATGGTCAGGACGGCGGCGAGCAGGGCACCGACGGCGCAGACCAGCCGATGGAGTAGCCGTGCCCGAGCGCGTCGTAGGCGATGTGGTGCGCGGCGAAGCCGGGTTTCCCCGGCGGTATGCCGTTGACCGCGAGGGGCCCGCCCTCCTTGGCGGCGCCCTGGGCCGCGGCCAGTTGGCCGGCCGGCAGACCCGCGGCGCCGACCGCCGGGCCGAACCGCCCGGCGGCCTGGCTGAGGGCGACCGCGCCGATGACCGCGGGGCCCAGGGTGAAGCCGAAGTCGCGCAGCAGGCTGGTGGTCGCGCTGGCCATGCCCGCGAAGTGGATGGGCACGGTGTTGACGGCGGTGGCGGTGATCGAGGCGACCCCGAGCGCGAAGCCGATCCCGACCAGTCCGATCGGCACGACCAGTGAGGTCAGTGTGGTGTCGGCCACCGGCAGCACGGCCGCGTAGAACTGGCCGATCGCCATGATCAGGAAGCCGGAACCGAGCAGCCACCGGGGGTTGACCCGCTCCAGCAGCCGGGAGGTGAGCGGGATCAGCACGAAGGCCGGCCCCTGGAGCAGCAGGAAGGGCACCGAGGTGCGCAGCGGGCTCTGGTGCTGGATCGGGCCCATCCTGATGCTCGTCGCGTACGCGGTGCCCAGGAAGCTGAACATGCCGACAACGGCGACGGCGGAGGCGATGGCGAACGCGCGGTTGGCGAACAACTCCAGGCGCAGCAGCGGCGATCGCGACCGGCGCTCGGCCACCAGGAACAGCCCGCAGAAGACCACCGCCACCACGAATCCGGCCAGCACCGCGGGGGACGACCAGCCGTCGGAGGGTCCCTGGATGACCGCGTAGAGCAGCGCGATCAGCCCGACCGCGAGGGTCACCTGCCCGGTCCAGTCCAGTGACCTGCCCTGCGGCGCGCTGGAGTCGGCGGCCAGCAGCAGGCTGATCAGTACCGAGACCAGGCCGAGGATGCCGACCACCACCAGCGACCAGCGCCAGGAACCGTAGTTGCCGGTGATGCCGCCGAGCACGGGGGCGATGAATCCGCCCGCCGACAGGAAGCCCGCCCACAGCGCGATGCCGCGCGCCCGCTCGCGTGCCGTGTGGGTGCCGGCCGCCAGCATGGCGAGCGAGGTCGGGAAGAGCATGGCGGCGCCGAGCCCGGCGAGCGCCTGGCCCACCCACAGCAGGTGCACCTGTGACGCGGAGGAGGCGGTGAACTCCCCCACCGCCAGCAGCGCCGCCCCGCCGACCAGCAGCCGTTTGCGGCCGAAGAGGTCGCCCAGCACCCCGAAGCTCAGCTCCAGCGCGGCGACCGGCAGCAGGAAGGCGTCGGATATCCAGGTCAGCTGCGAGCCGACCGGATGGAGGTCGGCCTGGAAGAGTCCGTTGAGGGTGGCGGGGATGGCGATGCCGATCTGGGCCAGCATCACCGCGAAGCACCCGGCGATCAGTGTTCCGGCCGTCAGCGCGGCACCGGCCGCCGCGGGCTCCCGCTCGCCGGGCGCCGAACCCCGCTGTTCGTCCTGCGCTGTCATCCGTGCCCCTCGCGTCGTCGGCCGCGTTCGCACGTTCGCACGGGAACCGCGTCCACACGGCACGCCGTCGGGCAGCGCCGTTCGCAGAGTGAACAGCCGTTCATCGGGCGGACTCGTCGTTTTGTAGTACCGCTGCGGCGCCACGTCAATACGCGGCGCCGCGCGCTTGATAGGTGACCAAACAGTCACCTATCATCGGAGGCACGCACCCCCGCGTTCGCCCGACGGGATCCGGCCGAACGCGACGACATGAGAAACGGCTGGTGGCAACCATGGAGAAGATCTTCGAGATCTACATCCGCACGACCCCGGAGCGCCTGTGGGAGGCGATCACCGACAGCGAGATCCGGAGCAAGTACACCTTCGGCGCCAAGTTCAGCTCCGACTGGGAGCCGGGTTCGCGCTACGAGATGAGTCACCCGGGCGGGCTGCTCAGCGAGGGGGAGAACATCGAGGTCGATCCGCCGCGCAAGCTGGTGCAGAGCATGACCGCGCTGTGGAGCGAGGACGTGGAACGCGAGGGCAGCTCCCGGGTCACCTGGGAGATCGAGCCGGTCGGCGACTCCTGCCGGCTGACGGTCACACACGACCGGCTGCGCGAAGGTGCCAACAACGAGCTCTACGGCGGCTGGCCGATGATCCTGTCCGGCCTGAAGACCTGGCTGGAGACCGGCGAACTGCTCACCACCCCCGGCTCGCTGATGTACGGCTGAGCCGGCGCGAGCCCTGCCCACCGGGTGGAATCGGGCCGGCGGGGCGAGGATGGAGGAGGATTCCCCCTCTGAGGGAGGCGCACCATGGGCTTCTCCGTCGACGACCCGCCCCGATCCGGCCCCGGCCGGCCGTACGGCGGCGGGATGGCCGCACTGTCCGGCGCCGGCTGGCAGGTCCAGCTGACCGCGGGACTGGCCGCCCTGACACTGGGCGTCTTCGTTCTCGCCTGGCCGAAGGCGACCTTGATGGTGGTCGGCATTCTGTTCGGTGTCTACCTGCTGGCCAGCGGGGTCTTCCAGCTCGCCGGGGCGTTCAGCGCCCAGGTGCCGGGGCATCTGCGGGCCCTGAGCTTCGTCAGCGGCGCGCTGTGCGTGCTGCTGGGGCTGATCTGCTTCCGTGGCGCGGCGGAGTCGATCCTGCTGCTCGCCCTGTGGATCGGTTTCGGCTGGCTGTTGCGCGGAGTGATGCTGACCGCGGTGGCGCTGTCCACCGAGGGGCTGCCCGCCCGTGGCTGGCAGCTGTTCCTCGGCGTCATCACCTTCCTGGGCGGGGTGGTGCTGATCGTCTCGCCCTTCGGCTCCATCGCCGCGCTGACCGTGGTGACCGGCGTCTGGCTGCTCGTGCTGGGGGTCGTCGAGACCGCCCACGCCCTGCGACTGCGCTCCCGGCGGCAGGTGAAGGGCTCCGCCGCCCACCCCTCGCCCGTGTGAGCGCGGAGCGGACGGGGGAATAGCGTCGCGGACGCGTCGGCTGCACTTTTCGTACGCCCGGGACGGGCGGTACCGCGAGGGTGAGCGAGGATCCGATGTTCAAGGCATATGTGTACACCGCGCATGGCGGCCCCGAGACCGAGACCTTCGCCGAGTTGCCCGAGCCGGTGGTGGACGCCGGACAGCTGCTGGTGGCGGTGCGCGCCGCCGGGGTCAATCCGGTCGACTGGAAGCTGCGGTCCGGGATGTTCTCCGCTTCCGGGCAGTTCCCCGCGGTGCTGGGCAACGAGGTCTCCGGCGTGGTGGAACAGGTCGGCCGGGGAGTGACGGGATTCGCGGTCGGGGACGCGGTGTTCGGCAGTTCGGTGAGCGGCGGGTACGCGCAGTACGCGCTGGTCCCGGCCGATCTCGCCGCGCACAAGCCCGAGGCGCTGTCGTTCGATGACGCCGCCACGCTGCCGGTGGCCGCCGCGACCGCGTACGACGGCGTCGAGCAACTCGCGCTGCCCGAGGGGGCGACCCTGCTGATCAACGGAGTCGGCGGCGGGGTCGGGGTGGCCGCCGCCCAGATCGCCCGGCACCGGGGGCTTCGGGTGCTGGGCACGGCCGGCGCGGCGAAGAAGGAGTTCGTCGAATCCCTGGGGGTGGTGCATGTGGCCTCCGGACCCGGGGTCGGCGAGCGGGCCCGGGCCGCGGCGCCGGACGGTGTCGACGCGCTCTTCGACCTGATCGGCGGCGAGCCGCTGGAGGCCGTCGCCGGGCTGCTGACCGACCACTCGAAGCTGATCACCGCGGCGGACCCGGTCACGGCCGGGAAGCTGGGCGGTTCGATGATGACCCGGGAGCGGTCCACCGCGCGGCTGGCGGAAGTGGCCGCGCTCGCGGCCGACGGCACGCTGCGGCCGTTCGTCACCGAGGTCTTCCCGTTCGCGCGGGCCGGGGACGCCCTGCGCACGGTGGAAGAGGGCCATGCCCGCGGAAAGATCGTGATAGAGGTCGCCGGGTGACCGTATTCGACTCACCCGGCCTCCTGGCCGCCCTGGACAACCCCGCGCTCACCGCCCTCACCGGGCCGCACGCCCATCTCGCGAACCGGCGCGGCAGGGTGCTGTGTTACCCCTCCGACGTCACGTCCTTCGTCGGGATGCCCGAGGAGCCGGACGAAGAGGACTGGCGGGACGTCGCCGCGCTGGTCGGACCGGGCGGCGCGGTGGGGTTCGCGGCGGTCTCCGTCCGGCCGCCGAGCGACTGGGAGATCCTCTTCCGCGCCAAGGGCGTCCAGATGACCGGCGAGGACCTGGTGGACCTGGCCGACGAGGAGGCCCGCCCGCTGGGACCCGCGGACGTCCCCGAGATGCTGGACCTGGTGGCGCGCACCAGGCCGGGTCCGTTCCTGTCCGGCGGGATCCGGCTCGGCGACTACCTGGGCATCCGGCGTGGCGGCGCCTTGGTGGCGATGGCCGGGGAGCGGCTGCACCCGCCGGGCTGGACGGAGATCAGCGCGGTGTGCACCGATCCCGCCCACCGCGGCCAGGGGCTCAGCACCCGGCTGATCCGGGCGGTGGCCGCCGGGATCAGGGCCCGCGGCGAGCAGCCCTTCCTGCACGCCGCCTCCGACAACACCGGTGCCATCCGGCTGTACGAGTCGCTGGGCTTCCGGCTGCACCGCACGACGATGTTCGCGGTGGCGCGGGTGCCGCGAGCCCAGCCACCCGTCGTGTGAACCTCCGAGGCGGACCCGCGCGGCGGGTCCGCCTCGCCATGCCTGTCACGATGCATCCGTAAATCGGGTGATATCGGGTATGACGCCAGTGACCCGCCCGTCCGCCGACGACGGAAGGAGTCCGGCGATGGACCGATCGAACCCGGCATCGGGGCGTGTGCTCTCCCCCCTGGGCGTCTACCTCAACGACCATCTGGCCGGCGCCACCGGCGGCGTGGAACTGCTCCGCCGGATGACCCGCACCCATGACGACGACCGGGAGCGGGCGCGGCTGGCGGAACTGGTCCGCGAGGTGAGCGAGGACCGCAGGTCACTGCGGGTCATCATGCGGCGACTCGGCGTGCCGGAGCGCCGGTTGAGGATGGCGCTCGGCCGGCTCGGCGAGCTGGCCGCCCGGGCCAAGACCAACGGCCGCCTGCTGCGCCGCTCCCCGTTGAGCGACGTGCTGGAACTGGAGGCCATGCGGCTCGGGGTCGAGGGCAAGGCATCGCTGTGGCGCACCCTGCGGGCGCTGGCCGACGACGAGGAGCGCCTGGACGCGGCCGAGATCGACAGCCTGCTGGACCGCGCCGCCGAACAGGCCGAGACCCTGGAGACGTTGCGGGTCCGATCGGCGGCCGGCGCGCTCGCCGTCCGTTGACGATCGGCGCCCAACAGCCAAGGAAATCCGGCATTAAGTGGCAATTAGTGCATATCAGACTAGGCTGGAGTAAGAGGGCGCGTTTCCCGACGGCAACGCCTGATGCGGCCCGGGGCAAGCGCCGCAGGCAGCCACGCATCGGAGCAGTCAGGAGAGCCTCATGACAGACACCATCAGCCGCAACGCCAAGGGAAGCGCGCCCGGCGGAAGCGACAAGCCGGAGCGGTCCTCGAACGGGCACAGCGGCACCGATGTCTCCCCCGAGAAGCGCGGGCACACCAGCATCGCGGACGACGTGGTGGAGAAGATAGCGGGCATGGCCGCCCGTGAGGTGCCGGGCGTCCACAGCCTCGGCGCCGGGATGACCAGGACGCTCGGCACCGTACGCGACCGGGTGCCCGGCGGCGGCAGCCGCGGCAGCGTCACCCGCGGTGTGAAGGTCGAGGTGGGCGAGCGCCAGGCGGCGGTCGACCTCGACGTCGTGGTCGAGTACGACGTGGACATCATGGAACTCGCCGGCGAGGTGCGCTCCACGGTGGTCTCCGAGGTGGAGGGCATGACCGGGCTGGACGTCGTGGAGGTCAACATCGCCGTCGACGACGTGCACCTGCCCGACGAGGAGTCCGAGACCCCGCAGCGCAGCGAGAACCGCGTGGAGTGACCACGCCGCCACGGACACCTCACGTCTTCGGGCCCCCGGCGATCGCCGGGGGCCCGAAGACGTGACAGGCGGTCAACACGGACTCCGTCAAGCACCGTTGACCCGTCCGACACCCTGTAGGAGTATTTGCCGCGGTGTTCACCTGCCCGCCGCCGGAACGTCGACCACGGGGGGCAGGAAACCGGGATCATCTCGACCGCCGCTCAGCCGGGTCCGCCCGGTCCCCCCATCCTGTCCGTGGAGAGTCGATGCGCATCAGACCCCGATTCGCCCTGCCCTTCGCCGCCGCCACCGCCGCGGCCGCGCTCATAGCCGCCGTCGTGTACCCGCACGGGCACACCGCCCCGGTACGCGACGCGGCCAGTGCGGTCACCGCCCCCTCGCACGTGGTGATCGTCATGGAGGAGAACCACTCCTACTCCGACATCATCGGCAACAGCGGCGCCCCCTACATGAACTCCCTTGCCTCGCAAGGTGCGTTGCTGACCACGTCCTTCGGTGTCACGCACCCCAGCGAGCCCAACTACATGGCTCTGTTCGGCGGTGACACCTTCGGGCTGTCCTCGGACGCCTGCCCGGTCAGCGAGGGCTCCACCGCCAACCTGGGTTCCGAACTGCTGGCCGCCGGCCGGACGTTCAAGGGCTACTCCGAGGGCCTGCCCAGCACCGGCTCGACCGCCTGCACCTCGGGCAGCTACGCCCGCAAGCACTCGCCGTGGATCAACTTCAGCAACGTCCCCGCCGCGGACTCGCTGCCGTTCTCCTCCTTCCCGACCGACTTCAGCACGCTGCCGACGGTGTCGTTCGTCATCCCGAACCTCAAGGACGACATGCACGACGGCACCATCGCCCAGGCCGACACCTGGCTGAACAACAACCTGTCCTCGTACGCGACCTGGGCGAAGAACAACAACAGCCTGCTCGTCGTCACCTGGGACGAGGACGACTTCACCGAGAACAACCAGATCCCCACCCTGTTCTACGGCGCCAACATCAAGACCGGCCAGTACGCCGGGACCGTCAGCCACTACAACCTGCTCGCCACGCTGGAGGACCTCTACGGTCTGCCCCGGGTCGGCAACAGCGTCGGTGCCTCGACGATCACCGACATCTGGAACTGAACCGGCGCAACCCCAGGCGGCCGCGGGCATCCCCCGCGGCCGTCGGACCGTCCGCGCTCCCCCACGCCCTGAAAGGTGCCCCGTACGCCATGCGCGAGCCAGCGCCGAAGGAACCCACCGAGCCGGTGTCCGCCGGCGCCGGCCCGGCCCGCCGGGCCCGCCGCCCACGGGGCCGGGTGGTGATGCTGGTGTTGGCACTGGCGGCCGCGGCGTGCGGCGCGGGGATCGCGGTGGCCACAGGGCAGGGCCGGACCGGACCGCCCGGCGGTGCGCTGGCGGTCGACACCACCCGGTGCGGCACACCGGACGAGCGGCTGGCGGCGGGACCTGTCGCGTTCGACGTCACCGACCGGGCCCGGGAGTTCGCCACCGTCTACCTGACCGACGAGGGCGGGGCCAGGGTCTACGCCGAGATCCCGTGGATCGCCCCGGACGGCACCCAGCCGCTGACCACCACACTGGGCGCGGGGCGCTACGCGTTCCGGTGCGTCTTCTCCAACGGCACCGTGCGCGCGTCGCGTCCGATGACGGTCACCGGGACCACGGCATCCGCCGTCGCCGGCTACCGGCCGATGCCCGACCTGGCCATGACGGCGCCGGTCAACGCCTACCGCGCGTACGTCAAGAACGCCCTGCCTGGCCTGCTGACGGCCTCGCGCACCCTGGACACCGACGTGGCGCACGGCGACCTGACCGCCGCCAGGACCGACTGGCTGACCGCCCATCTCGACTACGAGCGGCTGGGCGCGGCGTACAACTCCTTCGGGGACTTCGACGGCGCGATCGACGGCACGGCGGACGGGCTGGCCGACGGCGTCGACTCCCCGGAGTGGACCGGGTTCCTCAGCATCGAGTACGGCCTGTGGCACGGTCACGGGGCCGCCCGGCTGCGCCCGCTGACCCGGGGTCTGGTCTCCGACGTCGCCCGGCTGATCCAGGACTTCCCCAGCGACGACATCGATCCGGGCGACCTTCCGCTGCGCTCCCACGAGATCCTGGAGAACGCCGTGCAGTTCCAGCTCACCGGCGCGGCGGACTACGGCAGCGGCACGAGCCTGGCGACGGTCGAGGCCAACATCCAGGGCACCCGCGAGGTCGTCGGCGTGCTCGCGGACCTGATCCGGCCGCGCGACCCGCGACTGCTGGCCGCCGTCGAGCGCGACCTGACGCGGGCGGACTCGCGGGTGACGGCGCAGCACACGGCCGGCGGCTGGACCCCGGTGCGCCGGCTCGGCGCCGACCCGCGCCAGCGCATCGACGCCGACCTGGGAGAACTGCTGGAGCGGTTGTCCTCGATACCCAACCTTCTCGCCCCGAGGACTTCCGCATGACGATCCCGCCGACCGAACCGGGCGACGGGCGCACGGGCGCCGACGGCCCGCCCCGCGGGCCGCTCGCCCGCCGCTCCTTCCTGCGTGGCGCGACCGTCGCCGCCGCCGGTGCCGCCGCGTTCGGCGGCGTCGCCATGGCGGACTCGGCCCCCGCCGGGCCCGCCTCCGGCCGCCGTATCCCCTTCGAGGGGCCGCACCAGGCCGGTATCACCACCCCGGCGCAGCCGGCCGCCGGCTTCGTCTCCTTCCGGGCCGTCGCGCCCGACCGGGCCGCGCTGCGCGAGACGTTCCGCACCCTGACCGAGCGGATCCGGTTCCTGACCGCGGGCGGTCCTGTGCCCGCCACCGACGTGGCCTCCGCGCCCACCGACAGCAGCGTCCTGGGACCGGTGATCCCCTCCGACGGGCTGACGGTCACCGTCGGCGTCGGCGCGTCCCTGTTCGACGAGCGCTACGGGCTCGCCGCACGCAAGCCCGCCCACCTGGTGCCGATGCCGGTCTTCCCCGACGACCACCTGGCCGGCTCCACCGAACTGCACGGCGACATCTCGCTGCAGATCTGCGCGGACTCCCGGGACACCGTGATGCACGCGCTGCGCGACATCGCCAAGCACACCCGCGGCGGGCTGCAGGCCGGCTGGAAGGCCGACGGCTTCACCTCCGCCCCGCGGCCCGAGGGCACCCAGCGCAACCAGCTCGGCTTCAAGGACGGCATCGCCAACCCCGACGTCTCCGATCCGGCCGTCGCCGACGCCCTGGTGTGGACCCGCGGCGGCGCCCGCGGCGAGCCCGCCTGGGCCGAGGGCGGCTCCTACCAGGTCGTGCGGATCATCCGGATGCTGGTGGAGTTCTGGGACCGGGTCTCGCTGCACGAGCAGGAGACCATGATCGGCCGGCGCCGCGACTCCGGCGCCCCGCTCGACGGCGCCCGGGAGTCCGACCGGCCCGACTACCGGGCCGACCCACAGGGGCTCGTCATCCCGATGGACGCGCACATCCGGCTGGCCAATCCGCGCACCCCCGCGACCGCCGGCCAGCAGATCCTGCGGCGCGGCTACAACTACGACCGCGGCCTGGACCTGGCGGGCGACCTCGACGTCGGCCTGATCTTCTGCTGCTACCAGAGCGACGTCGCCCGGCAGTTCCAGGCGGTGCAGGAGCGGCTGGCGGGCGAGCCGCTGGTGGACTACATCCAGCCCACCGGCGGCGGCTACTTCTTCGCCCTGCCGGGCGTGCGGGACACCGCCGACCACCTGGGCTCCGGCCTGCTGGCCTGAGTGCGGCGGCGGCCCGCGAGGCCGGTCAGCCGCGTCGCAGCACCGTCTCCAGGACCTGCGACAGCGTCTCGGCCGGGTCCGCCACCGCGCCCGCCTGACGCCAGGCCACGAAGCCGTCGGGGCGCACCAGTACCGCACCGTCGTCGGTGACGCCGTGCGTGGCGGCCCAGTCCGTGCCGGGCTCCGCGACCAGGTCGGCGTCCGGGCCGCTGCCGAGACGGTGGCACTCCAGCGGCACCGAGGTCCGTTCGGCCACGGAGCGGGCCGCGCTCTGCCACGCCGTGCCCGCCTCGCCGCTGCCGGCCAGCAGCACCATCGAGCGCTCGTACAGGTCGATCGTGGAGCGCCGCTCGCCGTCCCTGGTGGTCATCCACAGGTGCGGCGCGCGGCTTCCCGGCGCGCCGTCCGGATGGAAGTCGGCCGGCACGATCGGGGCGTCCGGGTCGGTGCCGAACACCGCGCCGCGCGGGTAGTGGTAGCCCAGCGCGACCTCCATGATGCCCCGTTGGGGGCCGCCGCCGGGGGGCGGCGCGTAGCCGGGGTGCCGGTGTTCCGCGGAGCGGGCGGAGGCCCGTTCGCTGGTGACGACGGCCACCGGGCGTCGCTCCTGCTCGTAGGTGTCCAGCAGGGCGGGACCGGCCCAGCCGCCGAGTACGGCGGCCAGCTTCCAGACCAGGTTGTGGGCGTCCTGGATGCCGGTGTTGGAACCGAAGGCGCCGGTGGGCGACATCTCGTGCACGGCGTCGCCGGCCAGCAGGACCCGGCGGTCGGCGTACCGCTCGGCGACGCGTTCCGCGGCCCGCCAGGACGCCTTGCCGGTGATCTCCATCTCCAGGTCGGGGACGCCCACCGCCTTGCGGATGTGCGTCACGCAGCGCTCTTCGGTGAACTCCTCCAGCGTCTCGCCCTGCTCGGGGTGCCAGGGGGCGTGGAAGACCCAGTTCTCGACGTTGTCGACGGGCAGCAGGACGCCGTCGGCCTCCGGGTTGGTCAGGTAGCAGGCCATGAAGCGGCGTTCGCCGACCACGTCGGCCAGTGCCTTGGCCCGGAAGGTGAGGCTGACGTTGGAGAACAGGTCGCCGCGGCCCGACCGGCCGATGCCGAGCGCTTCGCGCACGGAGCTGCGGGGGCCGTCGGCGGCCAGCAGGTAGCTCGCCCGCGTCTCGTACCGCTCGCCGGTCGCGCGGTCGAGCAGTTCGGCGGTCACGCCGTCCGCGTCCTGCGCGAAGGAGGTCAGCTCGGTGCCGAACCGCACGTCGGCGCCGAGGCCGCGGGTGTAGTCCAGCAGCACGGGTTCCAGGTCGTTCTGGCTGCACAGGCACCAGCCGGTGGGGCTGACCTGGGAGACCCGGCCGACGGGCATCTGCTTGAAGAGCCACTCGTCGTCGGGCGTGGTGAGGGAATCGGCCTGGAGCATGCCGTGGTTGTCGGCCAGGACGGAGGCGGCTTCGCGGATCAGTTCCTCCACGCCGGCCGTCCGGTACAGCTCCATGGTCCGCAGGTTGTTGCCCCGGCCCCGTGGATGGCTGGAGGTCTCGGCGTGCTTCTCGACCAGCGTGTGGCGGATGCCGAGGCGACCCAGGAAGAGCGAGGCGGACAGCCCTACGAGCGATCCGCCGACGATGAGGACCGGTGCCCGGTCGTCGGCCTTTGTAGTCATGACTGACTTCTTGCCCGATTGCTGACCTTATCCACCCCATTCACCCGATCAGATCATAAATCTGGCATCTCCCGTCCGGCGCGACGACGATCGATCTCGGACCTCGGGGTCGAATCGCTCTCGAAGGAGAGGTGGAACATGACACCGCTGGCCGAAATGGTCTCGCAATCCGCGCTCGACGGCTCCAGGCTCCGCGTGGTGCTTCAGCTGGAGGTCGAAGACGGTGCGGAGCAGCGATTTCTCGAAGCCTATGACCAGATGTGCCGCCGGGTCGCCGCGGTGCCAGGTCACATCAGCGACCAGCTGTGCCAGTCGATCGAGAACCCTTCACAGTGGCTGATCACCAGCGAGTGGGAGAGCGCCCTGCCCTTCCTCGCCTGGGTGGACAGTCCGGCACACCTGGAGATGGTGGAACCGTGGCACGGCTGCGTCCGTGACACCCGCTCGCTCAGGTTCGCCGTGCTACGGGAGACGGTCAACGACGCAGCGGCACCGGCGCGCCTCCAAGCCGCACCGCGCATCGGCGACGGGGTGGTCCGGCACGCGATCACCTTCACCGTCAAACCGGGCAGCGAGGAGAAGGTCGCCGAGATCCTGGCCGGCTACACCTCACCGCGGGCGAAGGTCGACGAGACCACCCGGCTGCGCAGAACGTCGCTGTTCATGCACGGCAACCGCGTCGTGCGGGCCGTCGAGGTGGAGGGCGAGCTGGTCAAGGCGCTGCGCCACGTGGCCGCCCAGCCGGAGGTGCGGGCGGTCGAGGAGGCCATCAACCCGTATCTGGAGCAGGAGCGGGAGCTGGGCGACCCGCGGTCCGCCCGGGACTTCTTCGCCCGGGCCGCGCTGCCCGCCGTGCACCATGTGGGCCCGCGCGAGCCGGCCAAGGGCAAGCTGCACCGGTACGCGGTGAGCTACCCGGTCAAGCCCGACTGCGGGCAGGCGGTGGCGAAGTTCCTGGGCCACCACGACGAGGCCGCGGCCGGCGACCCGAAGAACCCGGTGGCGGGCAGCACCCTCTTCCTGCGGGAGGACATCGTGGTGCGGCTGGTCGACATGAAGGTGCCGGCCGCCAAGGCGCCGGCCGCCGTGGCCGGCGTCGCGGACAGCCGCAAGGCCGCCGTGCTGGCCAGGCTGCTCGACCTGGACGAGGACACCGACCTGGGGAGCACCACGGGCATCAAGCGGTTCCTGGCCCAGCACGACATGCGGCTGATCACCGACCGCCACGCCTCCCGTTCCTGATCCCACGACGCCGCACCCCACCGGTCCCCGGCCCGGAAGAACCGCCGGGGACCGTGCGGGCGTCGCCCCGCACCGGCTGGAGGAGCCGATCATGACTGTCAACCCGCCGTTCACACCGCACATCGTGGATGTGGAGTCCACCCCGCACAACCGCCGCCGCGGCGGCGACCTGCGCGCCATGCTCACCCCGACCGCGGTGGGTGCGACCAGCGGCTTCATGGGGCTCGCCGTCATCGAACCCGGCGACCGAATAGCCGAGCACTACCACCCGTACTCCGAGGAGTTCGTGTTCGTCGTGTGCGGCGCGCTGGAGGTGGACCTGGACGGCGAGCCGCATCCGCTCCGCCCCGACCAGGGCCTGATGATCCCCGCGCACGTGCGCCACCGGTTCCGCAACGTCGGCGACACCGAGGCCCGGATGGTCTTCCACCTCGGCCCGCTCGCCCCGCGTCCGGAACTCGGCCACGTGGACACCGAGGTCACCGAGTCCGTCCCCGGCCACCAGCCCACCGGCAAGGCGGTCTCATGACGCGCCGGGTCGCGGTGACCGGTGTGGGAGTCGTCGCCCCGGGCGGCCTGGGGGCGCGGGCCTTCTGGAACCTGCTGACCGCGGGGCGCACCGCCACCCGCGGCATCACGCTCTTCGACCCGGCGGGGTTCCGCTCCCGGATCGCCGCCGAGTGCGACTTCGACCCGCTGGCCTGCGGGCTGTCGGTCCAGGACATCGAACGCGCCGACCGCTACGTGCAGTTCGCCATGGTGGCCGCGGACGAGGCGGTCCGGGACTCCGGGCTCGACCTGGACCGCGAGGACCCCTGGCGGATCGGGGTGTCACTGGGCACCGCGGTCGGCGGGACCACCCGGCTGGAGCAGGACTACGTGCTGGTGAGCGCGGGCGGTTCGCGCTGGGACGTGGACCACCGGCAGGCGGGCGGGCATCTGCACCGGGCGTTCGCGCCCAGCGCGCTGGCCTCCGAGGTGGCCGAGCGCGCCGGTGCCCGTGGCCCGGTGCAGACCGTCTCCACCGGCTGCACCTCAGGACTCGACGCGATCGGCTACGCCTTCCACACCATCGAGGAGGGCCGCGCGGACGTCTGCCTGGCCGGCGCGTCGGACTCGCCGATCTCCCCGATCACCGTGGCGTGCTTCGACGCCATCAAGGCGACGTCGTCCGACAACGACGACCCGGAACACGCCTCCCGGCCCTTCGACGCCCGGCGCAACGGCTTCGTGCTGGGCGAGGGCGGCGCGGTGCTGGTCCTGGAGGAGCTGGAGCACGCGCGGGCGCGTGGCGCGCCCGTCTACTGCGAGATCAAGGGCTACGCGACCTTCGGCAACGCGTACCACATGACCGGCCTCACCAAGGAGGGGCTGGAGATGTCCGAGGCGATCGACCAGGCCCTGGCGCACGCCCGGATCGATCCCTCCGCGATCGACTACGTCAACGCGCACGGCTCCGGCACCAAGCAGAACGACCGGCACGAGACGGCCGCGGTCAAGCGGTCGCTGGGCCGGCACGCCTATGCCACACCGATGAGCTCCATCAAGTCCATGGTGGGCCACTCGCTCGGCGCGATCGGCGCGATCGAGGTGGTCGCCTGCACGCTGGCGCTCGCGAACGGCGTGGTGCCGCCGACCGCCAACTACGAGACCCCGGACCCGGAGTGCGACCTGGACTACGTCCCGCGCACCGCCCGCGAGATGACGTTGCGCACCGTGCTGTCCGTCGGCAGCGGCTTCGGCGGCTTCCAGTCCGCGGTCGTCCTGAACCGATCCGAGGGGAGTCAGCGATGAACGGGCACGCGGTGGTCACCGGGATGGGTGTCGTGGCACCGAACGGCATCGGCACCGACGCCTTCTGGAAGGCGACCCGGGAGGGGATCAGCGTCCTGGACCTGATCACCCGCGACGGGTGCGAGGGCCTGCCGATGCGGGTCGCGGGCGAGGTCCGCGGCTTCGACGCCACGGCGGTGATCGAGGAGCGGTTCGTCGTGCAGACCGACCGCTTCACCCACTTCGCCATGGCCGCGGCCGACCTGGCGCTGGCCGACTCAGGGCTGCGGGCCGACGCCGACTCGCCGTTCGACGTCGGCGTCGTCACCGCCGCCGGGTCGGGCGGCGGCGAGTTCGGCCAGCGGGAGCTCCAGCGGCTGTGGGGGCAGGGACCGCGTTTCGTCGGCCCGTACCAGTCGATCGCCTGGTTCTACGCGGCCAGCACCGGCCAGATATCCATCCGCGGCGGCTTCAAGGGTCCCTGCGGTGTGGTGGCCAGTGACGAGGCCGGCGGTCTGGACGCCGTCGCGCACGCCTGCCGGAACGTGGCCCGCGGCACCCGGGCGGTGGTGGTCGGCGCCGCGGAGGCACCGCTGGCGCCGTACTCGGCGGTGTGCCAGTTGGGCTACGCCGAGCTGAGCCGGGCCACGGAACCGGCCGACGCCTATCTGCCGTTCACCTCCAGCGCCTGCGGGTTCGCCCCCGCCGAGGGCGGCGCGATGCTCGTGGTCGAAGACGCCGAGCACGCCCGGCGGCGGGGCGCGGCGGCGCGGGCCACCGTCGCGGGACAGGCGGCGACCTTCACCGGCCCCTCCCGGTGGGCGGACTCCCGCGAGGGGCTGGCCCGCGCCATCCGCGGCGCCCTCGCGCAGGCGCGCTGCTCGCCCGGCGACATCGACGTCGTCTTCGCGGACGCCGTCGGCACCCCGCAGGCCGACCTGGCCGAGGCGGGGGCGCTGGCGGACGCGCTGGGGCGGCATTCCAGCCGGGTCCCGGTGACCGCGCCGAAGACCGGCACAGGGCGTGCGTACTGCGGCGCGCCGCTGCTGGACATCGCCGCCGCGGTGCTGGCGATGGAGGACGGCGTGGTGCCGCCCACCCCGCACGTCACCGACGTCTGCCACGACCTCGACCTGGTCACCGGCCGCCCCCGCCCGGCGCGGCTGCGTACCGCCCTGATCCTCAGCCGCGGCCTGATGGGCTCCAACTCCGCCCTCGTGCTGACCGGCACCGGCTGACCCCTTCCGGAATCCGTCCGGAGTCTGGCGAAAGGAACCGTGAATCCCGTGCACAAGGAACTCAGCTACGAGGAACTGGCCGCGCTGATGAAGTCCAGCGCCGGCATCACAGCGGAGGCCGTGGCGCTGGCGGGCAGCCCCGACACGCCCTTCGCCGAGTACGGTCTGGACTCGCTCGGCCTGCTGGGCATCGTCGGTGAGCTGGAGAACCGGCACGGCGTCGCCATCAGCGGGGACGCCGACTCCTGCAAGACGCCGCGCGCGTTCCTGGACATCGTCAACGCCTCACTCACGGCGGGAGTCTGAGATGGCCGGCCACACCGAGAACGAGATCACCATCGCCGCGCCGATCGACCTGGTCTGGGACATCACCAACGACCTGGCCGGCTGGCCGCGGCTGTTCAGCGAGTACGCCTCGGTGGAGATCCTCGCCCAGGAGGGTGAGCGCACCAAGTTCCGGCTGACCATGCACCCGGACGAGAACGGCAAGGTGTGGAGCTGGGTCTCCGAGCGGGTGACCGACCGCGCCGCGCGCACGGTGCGGGCCCGCCGGGTGGAGCCGGGACCGTTCGAGTTCATGGACATCCACTGGGAGTACGAGGAGGTGCCCGAGGGCACCGTGCTGCGCTGGCGGCAGGACTTCGCGATGCGGCCGGACGCACCCGTCGACGACGACGGGATGACCCGGCGGATCAACGACAACTCCACGATCCAGCTGGAGCTGATCCGCGACCGGATCACGCAGCGCAAGGGCGGACGGCGGAAGGACAAGGCCGCATGACCCACCGCACTTTGATCGTGGCCAGGATCAAACCCGGCGCCGCCCGCGACGTGGCGGACGTCTTCGCCGAATCCGACCGGGGCGAGCTGCCGGGCCTGATCGGGGTCCGCGGGCGCAGTCTCTTCCAGTTCGGGGACCTCTACATGCACCTGGTGGAGGCCGACACCCCGCCGGGGCCCGAGGTCGCCCAGCGAAGGGACCACCCGGAGTTCCGCGGCATCTGCGACCGGCTCTCCTCGTTCGTGCTGCCCTACGACCCCGCCAACTGGCGGGAGCCGAACGACGCGATGGCGCACGAGTTCTACCGCTGGGAGCGGGACGGCTGACGGGCCCGCGCGCCACCGGCCCGGCCGTCGCGATGGGCGGCCGGGCCGGTCGGCGCGAGGGTCGCGGCCCGTCAGGGCGCGATGGTGGCGTGGAACGCGTGCAGATAGGCGTTGACCGGTGTGACGTCCCGAACGTCGAGGCCCGCCTCGGCCATCAGCGTGGTGAGGCCGTCACGGGTGTGCTTGTGCCCTCCGACGTTCAGGAGCAGCAGCAGGTCCATCGCGGTGGTGAACCGCATGGAGGGGGTGTCGTCGACGAGGTTCTCGATGACGATCACCTTCGCTCCGGGGCGGCCCGCCGCGATGACGTTGCGCAGGGTGCGACGGGTGCTCTCGTCGTCCCATTCCAGGATGTTCTTGATGACGTACATGTCGGCGTCCACCGGGACCTCCACCCGGCAGTCCCCGGGCAGCAGGTCCACCCGTGAGGCGAGTGAGCCGCCCTTGCGCAGTCTGGGGTCCGCGCCGGCGACCACCTTGGGCAGGTCGAGCAGGGTGCCGCGTACCGAGGGGTGCTTCTCCAGCAGCGCGGCCAGCACATGGCCCTGCCCGCCGCCGATGTCGACGACCTCGCTGACGCCGGTGAGGTCGAGGCAGTCCGCGACGTCCTTGGCGGACTGCCTGCTGGAGTGGGTCATGGCCCGGTCGAAGACCCGGGCGCTGTCGGCCGCGTCGTCGTGCAGGTAGTCGAAGAACTCCTTGCCGTACAGCTCGGGGAAGATGTTGCGGCCCGAGCGGACCGCGTCGTCCAGCCGTGGCCAGGCGTCCCAGGTCCACGGCTCCGTGCACCACAGCGCGACGTAGTGCAGGCTGTCCGGCGCCTCCTCACGCAGCATCAGGGACATGTCGGTGTGCGCGAACCGGCCGTCCGGCAGTTCCTCGAAGACCCCGTACGCCGACAGCGCGCGCAGCAGCCGTCCCAGCGGCAGGGTCTCGGTGCCGAGCGAGGCGGCGAGTTCCTCCAGGGCGACGGGGGTCTCGCCCAGGGCGTCGGCCACCCCCAGCCGGGCGGCGGCCCGCACCGCCGCGGCGCACGCGGCGCCGAAGACGAGCTCACGCAGCCGCATGGCGCCGTGCGGGGTGACCGTGGTGGTCGCGGTCATCACCCGCACCGTCCCGCGGTCACCGGGAGGGACGTGGCGCAGGTGTTGGCGGTGAAGGTGTTGCCGGTTCCGCCGTCCTGGTCGGCGAGGTCGGCCGGGCCGTTGCCGGTGACCACGTTGCCGCGGACGACGTTGCCGTCGTTGTGCACGCCCACCGTGCTGGCGTACAGCACGATGCCGCCGGACATCGGCGAGGCGCCGACGTTGCCGGTCACCCGGTTGCCGGTCACCAGGACCTGCTCGGTGCCGGTGAGCAGGATGCCGGTGCCCTGGAAGAAGGGCAGGCGGCCGTTGGAGGCGCAGTACTTGTTGTTGGCCGCCACCTCGTTGCGGCTGACGGTCAGCGCGCCGCCGCGCGGGGTGTTCTCGTCACCGACGACGAAGACCCCGGCGCAGTTGCCGGTGATCGTGTTGCGGTCGACGGTCAGGTCGCGGACCCGGCGCAGTACGACGCCGACCCGGTTGCCCGCCAGCTGGTTGTCGCGCACCACGGTGCCCCGGGTGTCGAGGGCGCCGGCCTCGGTGCTGACGGTGTTGGCGATGAAGATGCCGGCCTGGCCGTTGCCGCGGGCGGTGTCGCCGGTGAAGACGCCGCTCACCGACCGCTCCTGGCTGATGCCCTGCTCACCGTTGTCCTGCGCGGTCACCCCGGTGACTTCGAGCCGGTCGGCGTAGGAGGCGTCGACGCCGTTCTTGCGGAAGCCGGAGACGGTCAGCGAGCGCAGCCGCACACCGGAGGCGTTGAGCTGCTCCGTTCCGGTCACGCACAGGCCGTGGCCGGCCACCGCGCAGGCGTTCTCGTCGCCTGTCGCGCTCGGCGTGATCACGGTCCGTGCCCCGGCGCCCATGAGGGTCAGGCCGGGGACGGTGATCCGGACGCTGCCGCGGTACGTGCCCGCCCGTACGACGATGACGTCCCCCGGCCGGGCGCTGTCGACCGCGGACTGGATCGACTCCCCGGCCCGCACGACGTGGTGGACGGTGGCTCCGGACGGCGCTGCGTGCGCTGTGGGAAGGGCGTTCAGGGCGATGACGACGGTGGCCGCGACTGCCGCGACTCCTTGGACCCGACGTGTGGTCATTGCTGCGACACCTGCTTTCCGGTGGCAGACATAGCCACCGAAATGACGCTATGGGCGATCTTCACCCCCCGCCACTCGTACCGGCTCGGGCGGGGGCGGCGATCCTGCACGGCGTCACTTCGGTGGCCTACGGCCGGGTCTGACCGGGCGTCCGCGGATCCGCCGCCGGCGGACCCTCACGGGGGTGCCGCGGTGGTGCGGGGTGCCGGTCTCAACCGCCCAGTTTCCGCACCATGTTCATGATGGTCTCCAGCTGGGCGCCGCCGTGGATGGGGTAGTTGGTGGCCCCCAGATAGCCCCACCAGTCCCAGCAGCCCAGCGGGTTGACCGCGCTGGCGGTGGCCTGCGGATACAGGACGATCATGTGGTTGGTGTCGGCGTACTGGTCGAGGTTGGCCCGGTCCACGAACGCCGTGCCGACCGCGCTGTAGCCCTGCTCGCAGCCGTGCAGGGCGACCATCAGCCGGCAGCTGCCGCCCGCCGAGCAGGAGGCGGGCACATAGGCGAACCCGTGGCCGTCCATGCTCAGTGCGGCGGCGACACCGCCGGTCGCGTAGGCGTTCTGGTCGAACTCGACGAGCTTGCCGGTGAGCGGCCCGGCATTGGGGGCGGCGACCGAGCCGAGGAGCTTGGCCAGCATGGCGTTCTCCGGGTCGGTCCCGCAGTCGTTCAGATACGGCGACGCCGACACCCCGCAGGCGCCCGGGCCGTACGGGGTGACCCAGGCGTGGCCGGCCGCCGAGCCGCTGTCGTAGCTGACGCTCGCCCCGAAGTGCTGGAAGAACCTGACCGCGTCGTCGCTGACCGAGGCCTTCACCGCGGTGTCCGCCCCGCCGTGGAAGACGTACATGGGACGGCCGGACAGTTTGCTGACGGGGTCGATCCACCCGTTGGCCGTCCACAGCGAGGCATCGGCCTCCAGGACGCTCAGGGCTGTCGGGGTGGTGTTGTCCGCGCAGCCGTCCAGCGCCTGGACCGCGTTGTTCTGCGCGCAGTAGTACGGGGCGTCACCGAAGGCGGCCAGCCCGTCGATCCGGCTGGAGTAGGCCACCTGGAGCTGCCCGGCCATGTCGGCCCCGGAGGAGATGCCGGCGACGTACACCCCGGAGATGTCGTAGCCGGCCAGCGAGCCGGCCACCGGCGGCACCGTGTACAAGGTCGCGGCCCGGGCGGTCGTCGAGGGCGTCAGCAGCGCCGCCAGCACGGCGAGCAGCACGGCCGGGGACCACCACGCCAGGCGTGGGAAAGCTGCCATCTCTTGCTCCATCCGTCGGGGGCGGGCGGGCGCGGATGGGCCCACGGTAGGCAGCCGGCGGCGGCGCGGCGATGTGCCCGGACCACACCGGGCCGGGCCGGTGTTGTGGTCTCCGGCACCATCGCCAAGCGCGGTGGATCCGCGCACCGGGAAGATTTGCATGATCGAACCGAGCACTGATGGGCGATTTGTGAGGCGCCGTCAACAGAAGTTCATCAGTACGAGTGGACATCGGGCCGACGGATGTGAATGCTCTGGTCTCATGGCCGACTCTCTTCCCATACCCGCGCGGTCCGGCGTCGCGCGGGCGCCGCTCGATCCCACTGATGTGGTCCCCGGGCCCCAGCCGATCGAATCAGCCGAACGGGACGGGCACCAGGTCATCGTCGGAGAGGTGCTGAACAAGGGTCGGCACCGCGCGTCCCGGCCCCGCCGGAAGGTCGCCGTCAGCGGCGCCGTGCTCTCGGCGGCGGGCGCCTTCGTCACCCTCGCGCTGATGATGAGCCACGACCCGACCAGTGCCTCGGCGAGCCCCCGGGTCTCCCCCAGCACCCCGATGCCCGACCTGCCGGACGAGCCGACCGCCTCCGCCCACCCCACGCCCAGCAAGGCGCCGGCCACCCACGCCGAGGCCGCGCCCGGCCGGGCGGCGTCGCCTGCCCCGGTCAGGCGGGCACCCGCGACCGAGGTGCGCCGGACGATCACCAGCGCGGAGCAGTTCCGCCAGGAGGCGATCCGCAGCGCCGAGGCGTGGGCCGGCGCGATGCGGCAGGCGCAGGCCCAGTACGCGCAGCAGCAGGGGACCTCGTCGTCCGAGTACCGGGCCGGCACCTGGCAGCAGCAGGGCACCACCGCGTACGGCTCCCGCCACGGGCACGGCCATGGACACGGCCACCACCGGGGAGGCCGCTGACCCCCGGCCGGGACGTCCCCGGGCCGCCCGCGGTGATCTCGCCGGCGGGCGGCGCCGGGCTCAGCCGGGCTTGATGTTGTGGTTGAGCCGGAAGAGGTTGTCGGGGTCGTACTCGGCCTTCACCCCGGCGAGCCGCTTGTAGTTGTCGGCGCCCAGACCGGCCACGACCCGCTCCTCGCCCTCGTCACCGATGAAGTTGAGGTAGACCGCGCCGGTCGACCACGGTTCGAGGTCGGCCCGCACGTCGTGTGCCCAGCGCCTGCCGCGCGCGTCGTCGGCCGGGTCCTCCCACAGGCCGAAGGGGTGGACGATCCACGGTGCGTGCCGCCAGGGGACCGGGAACTCGTCGCCCGCCCTGCCGACCGCGCCGCCCTGCGGGAAGAGCACGTGCTGGGAGGGTGAGGGCACGATCATGTCCCGCGCCCGGGCGCAGAAGACATCGACCGCCTCGTCGGGAAGTGCGTCCAGGTGCTCGGCCGACCAGTAGTTCCGGTAGCCGGGCGGATCGTCGAACATGCTCTGCAGGTCGGCGTAGGGGATCTCCGTCACCAGGCCGCCCTCGTGCCCGAGGGCGAGCATCGGGGCGAACACCTCACGGGCCCGCTCCAGTCCTCCCGCGTACACCAGCAGCACCGCGCAGGTCAGCTCGCCCACCAGGTGCTCGGGCACGAACTCCTCGGGCGGGCCGGTCAGATGGATCATGCCGCCGCCCAGTTCGTCGGGCGCGCCGCTCATGAAGTCCCGGTAGGCCCGCATCACCTCGGGACCGGCCTCCGCCCGCCACAGCAGCAGCGCGGCGCTGGTCACCGGCAGCGGGTGCAGCCGCAGCGTCAGCGAGGTGGCGACCCCGAAGTTGCCTCCGCCGCCGTGCAGCGCCCAGAACAGCTCGGGGTTCTCCTTCTCACCGGCTCGCACCGTGCTGCCGTCGGCGGTCACGAGTTCGACGGCCAGCAGGTTGTCGCAGGCCAGACCGAAACCGCGCTCCAGCCACCCCGAGCCGCCGCCCAGGGTGAATCCGCCGACCCCGGTGGTGGAGACCCGGCCGCCGGTGGTGGCGAGACCGTGCGGCTGGGTGGCCCGGTCCATGTCGGCCATGGTCGCCCCGCCACCGACGCGCACGGTGCGCGCGCCGGGGTCGACGTCGACGGCGTTCATCCGCCGCAGGTCGATCACCAGGCCGCCGTCGGTCAGGCAGGAGCCGGCGACGCTGTGCCCGCCGCCGCGGACCGCGAGTTCGAGCCCGCGCTCGCGGGCGAAGCGGACCGCGGTGGCCACGTCCTGTCCGGTCTCGCACAGGGCGATGGCCGAGGGACGCTTGTCGATCATGCCGTTGAAGATCGCCCGGGTCTCGTCGTAGGCCGGATCGTCGGGGGTGACCACCGTGCCGGTGAGGGAGGCGCGCAGCTGGGACAGTGCCTTGTCGTCCACATGGTGGAATAGCAAAATACATCCTTCTGTCGCATATACCCCTCTTTCGACCATAACTCTCCGGCGTCCGTGGTCAGCGGTCGCGGAGGTGTTCCCGGCCGGCCGCTCAGGCGGCCCGGGCCGTGACCCGTCCGGCGTGGACGGCGTCGACGAGCGCCTGGTGGTCGCGCTCGTTCTGGTCGGCGTACTTCTCGGCGAACTTCGCCACCGCGCGGTCGAAGGCGTCGCCGCCGCCGAGATAGGCGGCGATGGCGATCCGGTCGCCCGACCTGGCGTGCGCCCGCGCGAGGGTGGCGCCGCACAGCTCACCGAACCTGCGCAGTTCGTAGGGGTCCATGGTCTCGGGCATGGCGATGCCCTTCCAGTCCCGCAGTTGCCGCACGTAGAAGTCGCGCTCTTGTCCGTCGATGCCCTCGGCGCGCTCCCAGCCGAGGAAGATGTCGCTGGCGGCCTGCATCAGCCGCTGCCCGGCCACCACCCGCTCGCCCTCGGTCGCGTACTCGCTCCGCCCCGCGTGCGCCGCCAGCACGGAGGTGCCGGCCTCCTTGGCCTGGAGGATCAGCGGGTCGTCGTCGCCCTTGCCGAGCAGCAGGACGATCCAGCAGCGGGTGCCGACGCTGCCCACGCCGACCACCTTGCGCGCCATGTCGGCCACCCGGTACTGCCGCAGCAGGAAGCGCCGGTCGGTCTGAAGGGTGCGGCCGTAGCGCTCGATCAGGTCGCGGATGCTCTCCTCGAACCGTCCGCGTTCCACCTCGGGGAGCAGGTCGCCGACGGGCACGATCAACGGCGGGTCCGGGGTGATCCGGCGCTCCCCGTCCACGAGGTGGGTGAGCTTGTCGACCGCCTGGAGGGTGTCACGGCCGCGCGCCTTGGTCGCGGCGGTGGACAGCCGGCGCCGGATGCGCTTGTTCAGCTGGTCGGCGGCCAGGCTCTGGAAGCGGTCCACATCGGGCTGGGTGTACCAGACCGCCAGATTGGTCATGCCGGCGAACAACCGCATGCGTTCCCGGTAGGAGCGCACGGCGGCGCGCACCACGACGGTGCGTTCCGCGTCGCTGAAGCCGTTCGCCCGGGCGGCGATCGCCAGACTCGCCGACAGCCGTTTGACGTCCCACTCCCAGGGACCCGGCAGCGTCTCGTCGAAGTCGTTGAGGTCGAACAGCAGGTGCCGCTCGGGCGAGGCGAGGAACCGGAAGTTCAACAGGTGGGCGTCACCGCACAGTTGGGTCCTGATCCCGGTGGCGGGGGTGCCCGCGAGGTCGGCGGCCATGATCCCCGCCGCGCCGCGGTAGAAGCGGAACGGCGACTCGGTCATCCGCGCGTAGCGGATCGGCACGAGTTCCGGCACCCGGGTCGCCGACTGACCCTCCACGAGTTCCACCGGGTCGGCCCGCAGGGCGCCGGGGGTGAACTCGGCGTGCCGTGAGCGGGGGACGTCCTCGCGGGCAGCCTTGCCCCGGGCGGCCCGCTCCCGGGGAGAGCGGTGCCGCGGGTCCTGGTCGGGCGGAGTCGGGAAGTAGCTCATGGGGTCCTCCTCCACCATGATTTTCCCACCGCGCACCGCATCCCGCCCCCGCTGGCGCCGCATCCCGCCGGCGCCGCATCCCGTCCCCGTCGGCGCCGGACCACGCCACCGTGGCCGACGCCGGAATCCGCCGGGGTCAGCACTGCTCGCGCAGCCCCCAGGGCGTGCCGTACTCGGTGAGCAGGTCGAGGAAGGGCCGGGGGGCGAACGCCTCGGGGCCCAGGACGCCCGTGCCGGTCCACACCCCGGTGGCGCGCAGTTCCAGGGCCACGACGGGGTTGACCGCGGTCTGCCAGACGACGGCCTGCGAACCGTACTCGGCCATCGACCACTGGTTGTCGACCACGTGGTAGAGGTACACCTCGCGCGGGGCACCGTCCTTGACGCCCTTGACCCAGGTGCCCGCGCAGGTCTTGCCGTGCATCCGCGCCCCGAGGCCGGCCGGATCGGGCAGGCAGGCGGCGACCACGTCGCGCGGGGCGACCCGGGCGTCGCGCACCGCCACCGGCTCGGTGCTGTCCAGGCCGAGCTTGTGCAGGGTCTTGAGCACCTCGATGAACTCGTTGCCCAGCCCGTACTTGAAGGTGACCCGGCGGGCCCCTACCCAGCGCGGGATGAGCAGCACCTCCTCGTGCTCGACGTTGACGCACTCGACCGGGCCGATGCCGTCGGGGAAGTCGAAGACCTCGGGCTCGCTGAACGGCTCGGTGGTGAACCAGCCGCGGTCCTTCTCCCACACCACCGGCGGGTTGAGGCACTCCTCGATGGTGGTCCAGATGGAGAACGACGGCGCGAAGTCGTAGCCGTCGACGGTCAGGTTCGCGCCGTCCCGCACCCCGATCTCCTCGATCTCGTCGAAGAGTTCGTCGGCGGCGTAGCGGGCGAAGACGTCCGACAGACCGGGTTCGACCCCGACGCCGGCCAGCGCGAGCCGCCCGGCCTCCTGCCACTGCTCGGCCTTGGCGAACTGCTCGTCGCCGAGCTTGACGCCGCATTCCTGGTACGGGCGGGCCGGATGCGGGTGCGAGAGCGACATGGCCATGTCGAGGTAGTCCGCCCCCGCCTCGAAGGCGGCGTCGAACAGCGGCATGACGAACCGCGGGTCGGTGGCGTTCAGCAATACGTCGCAGCGGTGTTCCGTCAGCAGCGCGACGACCGCGGCACGGTCGGCGGCGTCGACCCTGGCGGCGGAGAAGCGGGCGTCCACCCCCGCGTCGGTGACGGCGCGCTCGGCGCGGGCGAAGTCGTAGTCGGCCACCACCATCGCCTCGAAGAACGACCGGCGTGCGGCGATCTTGGCGATCGCCGAACCCACCCCGCCTGCCCCAACCAGCAGGATCCGCATGACAACGCCCTCTCACCGTGCCCCGCGGCAGCCGGACGCCACGCAGGTCTCCGAAATCGATGGCCGCACGGTATCAGCGTTCCATCGCCATGAGAACTGTCAATTTCACCCACTGGACTCTCATGGCGCAACGAAATCCGAAGCAAACAGCGATTCGAGCCACGGGGCAGGCCGCCGTGGGGACAGCGGCCGACGGCCCGCCCGGAGCCGTCAGCCCACGTCGCGCCTACCGGCCCTGCTCCGCCAGGCCCACACCACAAGGGCCAGGCCGACCAGCACGACCAGCGCGCCGAGCACGGTGTACTGGCCGTGCCCGGACATGGCGGAACCGCTCACCGCGCCGGTCCCCTGACCGATCCACAACGCCCCCACCGCGCACAGGACGACCCCGACGACACCACGAATCCACATGTGCTTCCTCCGATCCGGCGGCCCGGACGACCGCCGCGCGCACCGGACCGTACGTGGCGCGGGCGCCCGTTGCTCAGCCGCCGGCCGGGACAGCGGCCAACCGGCGGCGCAGGAAGGCCATCGCGGCCAGGTTGTCGTCCGTCTCGCCGCCCTCGTGGCCGTTGTAGCGCCACACGTCGATCTCCTTGGGCCCCTGGTACTCGTGGTAGGCGGCGAACACCGTCGACGGCGGGGTGACCTCGTCCATCAGCCCCACCGAGAAGCGGGCCGGGACCGTCGAGCGGCGGGCGAAGTTGACGCCGTCGAAGTAGGACAGCGTCCGGTGGACCTGTTCCGCCCGGTCGCGGTGCACCGCGAGGTACTTGCCGATCTCCTTGTAGGGCAGGGCGTCGGTGATCACGGTGGCGCGCGGGAAGTCGCAAAGGAAGGGCACATGGGGCACGAGCGCCGCCACCCCGGGGACCAGCGCGGAGACCGCGAGCGCGGTCCCGCCGCCCTGGCTTCTGCCCAGCAGGGCGATCCGGGAGGCGTCGACCACCGGCATGCCGCGCGCCGCGTCCACCGCCCGGGCCGCGTCGGTGAACAGCCGCCGGTAGTAGTACGTGTGCGGGTCCTCGATGCCCCGGGTCATCATCCCCGGCACCTGCGGGCCGCCCGCCCCGAGGTCGGGGGTGTCACCGCTGCTCCAGACCGAGCCCTGGCCACGGGTGTCCATGTGCAGGTGCGCGTAGCCGGCCGAGGCGAACAGCAGGCTGTCCACGGCCCGCCCCCGCCCGCCGCCGTAGCCCACGTACTCCACCACCGTGGGCAGCGGTCCGCGGGCGCCGCGCGGAGTGCGCAGCCACGCCTTGACCGGCTGGCCGTCGTAGCCGGGGAAGGTGACGTCGAAGACGTCGAGGGTCTCCAGCACGGTGTCGACCGCGGTCACCGAGACCGGGCCGTCCTTGCTCCTGGCCTCGGCGAGGGTCTCGCGCCAGAACTCGTCGAAGTCCTCGGGGGCACGCTGGCTGCTGCGGTAGGCGTGGAGCTGGTCCTCCGGGAGGTCGGTGTACATCAAGGACTCCGTTGCGGTCGTGGTTGCCGGGACGCGGTACGTACGCGCTCGAATCTTCCCCACCGAAGGGGAAAACACCATGGCCGGGGCCTACCCGCCGACCGGACCGTGCGGCCCGCTGCCCTCGCCCCTGCTACTCCGGTGTCTCGGCGTCGCGCCGCTCGGCGGGTTGCGGCGCGGGGGGCGGACCGGCTCGGGCGACGTCGCCGGCCACCACGGCGGACCGGCTGCGGGTGCCGGTGGTGGCGTAGGGGGAATAGCGCGGAACCCAGCGCAGCAGGGCGCCCGCCGCGACGATGCCCATCGCCCCCATCAACGTGATCCCGGCGGCCAGGCTGCCGAGCGCGGCGGCCGCGGAGACCACCAGCGGGCCGCCCGCACTGCCGGAGTCGGCGCACAGCCGCCAGACGCCCAGGAACTGCGACCGGCTCGCGGGCGGCGCCACGTCGGCGCCCAGCGTCATCAGGATGCCGCTGCCTATGCCGTTGCCGAACCCCATCAGCATCGCGACCACGGTGAGGGTGACCAGGCCGTGGGTGAGCGGCAGCACCGCCTGGGTCAGTCCCAGGACGAGCATCGAGGGCACCGCTATCCACAGCCGTCCGGCGCGGTCCATGATCCGACCGGACGGATAGAAGGTCAGGGTGTCCACCAGTCCCGCGATGCCGAACACGACACTGGTGGTCGACGGGCTCTGGCCCAGGTGCTCGGCCCACAGCGGCAGCACCGTCTGCCGGGTGGCCCGCACCGACCCGACCAGCAGGACGGCGAGCCCGAGCGTCAGGAAGACCTTGCGGTGGTCACGGACCACCGAGCGCACCGGGACCGGCGCGGCACCGGAGGAGCGTCCGGCGGCGGGCTCCGCGACGTCGGGCACCAGCAGGACGATGCCAGCGGCCACCACCGTGCACAGCAGCGCGAGCCAGTAGATGTCGTGCACCGGGTGGCCGCGCAGCACGGCGGCGCCGATGAACGGACCGACGAACGCCCCCACCCGGGACATGCCGCCCAGCGTGGACAGCGCCCGGGCCCGCAGCCCCGGCGGGACCGCCTCGGTCAGGTAGGACTGCCGGGCCAGTACGAAGACCGCGTTGGTCGCCCCGGTGGCGGTGACGGCGATCGACAGTTCCCACACCGTCCTGGCCAGCGCGCAGCCGCACAGGGTCAGCACGGCGATCCCGGCGGCGATCAGCATCGCCCGCCGGTCGCCGACCCGCGCCGCGAGGGCGCCGGCCGGCACGTCGCCGAGGATCTGCCCCACGCCGAGCAGCGCCAGCACCAGGCCGGCGGCACCGATCGAGGCCCCCAGCGCCCGCCCGCTCAGTGCCAGCACCGGGGCGAGCGCGCCCACGCCGGTCTCGAAGACCAGGGTCGGCAGGAAGACGGCGGGTGCCAGGCTCAGGAGTGAGGTGGGACGGGAACTCACCTGCTGCGACCTCACTTCGAAAACTGCGTGCGGGGGGCTGGCGACGCCGGTTCCGTGATGATAGGCAACGGCTCGGCGGGGCTCGCCGCCGACCCCCCTGTGAGGTCTGTTGGTCAGTCCTTGCGGTCGTCCTACCGCAACTCCGCCGCCGTACGGCGCAGTTCGCGGTGCAGGTCGCGGTGCGGGGTGCCCGGCGGCAGCCACTCCTTGCGGATCTTGGCCACCGCCGTGTAGTTGGTGTCACAGACGTTGGCCAGCGGGGACTCCCCGGCCTGGGTGAGGAACTGGTAGGCGTCCAGCTGGGACAGCCCGAAGTCGCGGGCGAGCCAGTGCACCATGTCCAGTTGGGCGATCCGGAAGGCGTCCTCCAGGGGCCGGGCCGAGCCGGTGGACATGATGTGGGTGTCCGACTCCAGCCGGGGCCACGGGGTGGCGACCCCCTTGAGCAGTTCGACGATCACCACGGTGTTCATGGCGCACTCCACGGCCACCCCGCAGGTCTCGCCCTCGCCCTGCCGGGCGTGCCCGTCGCCCAGGCTGAGCAGGGCGCCCTCCACGTTGACGCCGAGGTAGCAGGTGGTGCCCACCCGCATCTCGGGGGTGTCCATGTTGCCGCCGTGCGCGTCCGGCACCAGGGCCGAGCGGACCTCCAGGTTGGCCGGCGCGACCCCGACCGTGCCGTGCATCGGGTCCATCGGCAGCTCGATGCGCAGGTCGCTGTCGCGCGCGGTGAAGGCGCAGGTGCGCCGCTCGCGGTCCAGCTCCCACATCCACACCACCTCGGGCAGCGGCGGCTGCAAGGTGGCCGTGGTGTGCGTCGAGGTCAGCGCGCCGAACAGCGGCACCGTGGTGGACGCCGCCCAGTCCCTGGCCGGTTCGATCGACACGAAGTGCACCGCGACCGTGTCGCCGACCTCCGCGCCCTCGATGTGGAAGGGCCCGGTCTGCGGGTTGAGGAAGGGGAACTCGCACACCTCGGAGACCAGGTCGTCCTTGGACCGCACCCGGCCCGCGAAGCAGTCCTCGGTGTACAGGTCGAGCACCGTGCCAGGCGTGATCCGCGCCACCGGTGCCGCGCCGCCGAACGTCCACGCGTACTCGCCGGTCCGCGGTCGCACCGTGATGATTCTCGGGTCGCTCATGGGGTCAGGTTAGGCGGTGGCTCGCGGGTCCCGGCAGAGGGAGGAGGCGGGCGCACCCTCACTCGCGCTCCAACTGCTTCTTCAGGTCGGCCAGCGCCGCGGCGGGGCCCTCGGTGAACTTGTCGATCCAGCGGTCGTGGATCAGCCGGATCGGCACGGCGTTGAGGAAGTGCAGCTTCTCCCGGCCCGAGCGGCGGGTGATCACCAGGCCGGCCTCCTGAAGCACCTTCAGGTGCTTCATCACCCCGAAGCGCGTCATCTCCACCTCGGACTCCAACTCGGTCAGCGTCCGCCCGTCCCGCTCGAAGAGCCGGTCCAGCAGGAGCCGACGGGTCGGGTCGGCGAGAGCCTTGAACACGCGATCGTCGTCCACCCTCCCAGGTTAAGTGACCTATCGGTCACCTAACAACCCCTCGCGATCGGCGGGCGGGCGGTGCACGATGATCACGGGGCGGGGAGGCCGCCGTACGACGACACCGGAGGCGGGCCGCGTGACGAGGACGAACTGGGCGGGGAACGTCACCTTCTCGGCGCGGGAGTACCGCCGGCCGGCCTCCCTCGCCGAGTTGCGGGAGATCGTGGCGGGCGCCGACCGGGTCAGGGCGGTGGGCGCGGGGCACTCCTTCAACGAGGTCGCCGACACCGCCGGGGTCCTGATCGGCCTGGACCGGATGCCACAGGTCATGGAGATCGACCCGGCGGGCCGCACCGCCAGGGTCGGCGCCGGGGCGCGGCTGTACGAGGTGTGCGCCGCGCTGCGCGTCCACGGGCTGGCGCTGCCCAATCTGCCCTCCACCACCCACTTCACCGTCGCCGGCGCCTGCGCCACCGGCACCCACGGCTCCGGCGGCACCCTGGGGACCCTGGCCGCCGCCGTCCGCTCGATCGAGCTGGTCACCGCGGACGGCGGCGAGCTCACCCTCTCCCGCGGCGACGACGGTTTCGAGGGCGCGGTGACCTCGCTGGGCGCCACGGGGATCGCCACCGCCCTCACCCTGGATCTGTGCCCGGGGTTCGAGCTCGCGCAGTACGTCCACGACGAGCTTGCGTGGGCCACCCTGACCGGGCGGTTCGACCGCGTCATGGCGGCGGCGTACAGCGTCAGCGTCTTCACCGACTGGGACACCCGGGTCAGGCTGTGGGCCAAGCACCGGGTGGACGGCCCGCCGCTCGACCTGGGGTGGACCGGCGCGGTGCCGGCCGACGGGCCGCGGCACCCCATCGACGGGCTGCCGGTCGGCAACGCCACCGCCCAACTGGGCGCCGCCGGACCCTGGGACGAGCGGCTGCCGCACTTCCGGGCCACCGCGACGCCGAGCGCGGGGGCCGAACTCCAGTCGGAGTTCTTCGTCGAACGCGCCGACGCCGCCGCGGCCGTCGAGGCGCTGCGCGGGCTGCGGGAGCCGTTGTCGGGGGTGCTGCGGGTCTCCGAGATACGCACGGTCGCCGCCGACCCGTGCTGGCTCTCCCCCAGCAACGGCCGCGACAGCGCGGCCTTCCACTTCACCTGGGTCCCCGACACCCGCGCGGTGCTGCCGGTGCTGGCACGGGTGGAGTCGGCGCTGGCGCCCTTCGCCCCGCGGCCGCACTGGGGAAAGCTCACCGGCCTCGCACCGCGGGCGGTGCGCGCCTCGTACGAGCACGCCGACCGGTTCGCGGCACTGCTTGGGCGGCTCGATCCGGCGGGCGCCTTCCGCAACGCCGTGGTCGACCGCTACTTCCCCGCCTGATCCGGCGCAGCGGGTACCGTGACCGGCATGGGTCTGACTCGTCTGGCGGCCGCCGCCACCGGTGACGTGGCACGCATAGGACTGGGTCTCGCCGCCGTCGGGCGGCCCGGGTACATCACCCTGGGACGCGGCGGCGACCTGCCGGACCGCTCGGTCGGCGCGCTGCGCGAGCGCAGTTGGCAGCTGCTCGACGCCGCCTACGCGCACGGTGTCAGGTACGCCGACGCGGCCCGCTCCTACGGCCGGGCGGAGGAGTTCCTGGCCGGCTGGCTCGCGGCACGCCCGACGGCGGCGGACATGGTGGTCGGCAGCAAGTGGGGCTACCGCTACACCGCCGACTGGCGGATCGACGCCGAGGTCCACGAGGTCAAGGACCACGGCACGGCCACCTACGACCGTCAGATCGCCGAGAGCCGTGCCCTGCTGGCGGACCGCATCGACCTCTACCAGATCCACTCCGTCACCCCGGACAGCCCGGCCCTGACCGACACCGCGCTGCACGAGCGGCTCGCGTTCCTGGCCGCCGACGGCGTGACCGTGGGGCTGTCCACCAGCGGTCCCGCGCAGGCCGAGGCGATCCGGGCGGCGCTGCGCGTCGAGGTGGACGGCCGCCCGCTGTTCGGCGCGGTGCAGGCCACCTACAACGTGCTGGAGACCTCCGCCGGCGCCGCGCTGGCCGAGGCGCACGAGCGCGGGCGCACCGTCATCGTCAAGGAGGCGATGGCCAACGGCCGGCTGGCGGCGGTGGACGGGCCGCTGCGCGCGATCGCCGCCGAGACGGGTGTCACACCCGACGCGATCGCGCTGGCCGCGGTGCTGCGCCGGCCGTGGGCCTCGGTGGTGCTGTCGGGGGCCGCCACCGTCGGGCAGTTGACCTCGAACCTCGCGGCGGCCGGTGTCCGGCTGGAGGCGGACCAGTCACGGCGGCTGGACGACCTCGCGGAGCCGGCCCAGCACTACTGGCGGCACCGCTCGTCGCTGCCCTGGGGCTGATCCGCAGGGCGCGGAGAAGCGTCAGCAGACGGCCGCGGACGCCTCGGGGAGGGAAGCTCCGACGGCGGCGACCGCGAAGGAGGGCACCACCCGGTGGACGGAGGTGTGCAGGTCCCGGCGGCGCACCCGCAGGATCTGCCCGTTGGCCAGCGGCTCCCAGGGAGCGCCCGAGTGCTCCCAGCCGCTGGAGGCGACCACCACGCTGTCCCCGGTGACGCGGAAGCCCATCTGGTAGGCGGCGACCGGGTTGCGGCCCGACAGGGTGAGCCGGGTCTCGTCGAAGCGGGTGAAGGCGTAGAGCGAGTCCTCGGTCAGCAGCAGGCAGTTGAGGGCCTCGGCGCGCATCGAGGCGTACACCTGGGCGGCGACCGCGGTCAGCGCCACCTCGGGTGAGGTGGTGCGCATGGCCGCCAGCACCAGTCCGAAGTAGCGCTCGCTGTCGGTGGTGCCCACGCAGGCCGGGCCGCCGGCCTCGGCGAGCGAGGCGTCCAGGGCCGGCACGTCGCTGGCCCAGCCGTTGTGCGCGAAGGCTATGCGGCCGGTGGTGAACGGGTGGGTGTTGTCGGCGGTGTTGACCATCCCCTGGGAGGCCTTCCGCAGGTGCAGCAGGGCGGCGTCGGTGTGCGCCCCCGCCAGCGCGTCGTGGTAGGCGGCACTGTGCTCGGCGGCCTCGGGCGCCTTGCGGACGGCCAGCTCGCCGCGTTCGTCCCAGTGCGCGACGCCCCATCCGTCGCAGTGCTCGCACGACAGCGCGGTGAACTGCTTGATGTCGTCCTTGAGGAGATCGGTCAGTGGCTGTGCTGTCGTGGAGACGACACCGAGCAGTCGGCACATGGCGGAGCTGTCCCTCCTGGGGAGATGTGGGAGCGCGCGGAAGGCGGCGGGGACGCGGCCCGGTGGACCCGCCGCCGCGTCAGGGCGGCGGCGGGACCACGGGGGCCGGTACGGCTAGGCGTGTCCGATCGAGTCGGCGGCGCCCAGGTCCTTCATGACCGGCAGACCGGCCTCGTCGGGATCCGGCATGGTGCCGCGGGCGCGGGGCCGCCGCTGGGCGCGGCGTTCCAGCGCGTGGGCGAGCTGGGAGAGCAGGGCGTTCATCACCACGTAGATCGCGGTGACGACCAGATAGCTCTGGACGAAGTTATGGGTGTAGGAACCCAGTGCCTTGCCCTCGTTGAGCAGTTCCGGATAGCTGACGACGTATCCGAGGGTGGTGTCCTTGAGCAGGCTGACCATCTGGGAGACCAGGCTCGGCACCACCAGACGGATCGCCTGCGGCAGCACGACCAGCCACATCACCTGCCGGCGCCGCATGCCCAGCGCGTACGCCGCCTCGGACTGTCCGCTGTCCAGCGCCAGGACACCGGCGCGGAAGACCTCCGCCAGGATCGCGGAGCTGCACAGCACGATGGGCACGACCAGTTCCCAGAAGACCGGGAAGGTGTAGCCGGCCCTGGGGACGGCGAGCAGGAAGACGTACAGCACCAGGAGCAGCGGCACCGAACGGAACAGCTCGACGAAGCCGGAGGAGACCACCCGGATCGCCCGGTTCTCCGACAGCCGCCCGAGGGCGAGGAACGCGCCGAACGGCAGGGCGATGACCGCGGCCACGGCCGCCGCCTTCAAGGTCATCACCAGGCCCTGCAACAGGAACCGCTGGAACGGCCACTCGCTGAAGACCTGCCACTTCACCTGGGTCAGCTGCCCGTGCGAGGAGAACTGGCGGATCCCCAGGTAGAACAGGCCGATCACGATCAGCACCGAGACCGCGGTCAGCAGACGGATCCGGCTGCGCGCCTTGGGTCCGGGCGCGTCGAAGAGCACCCTGTTGGGTCCGGTCACCGGCGCACCGCCATTCGCTTCTGGATCCTTCCGGCGAGCAGCGCGATGCTCAAGGTCACCAGGACGTAGCCGATGGTGGCCAGGATGAACGTCGGGATCGGTTCGTCGTACTGCAGGTCGAGCCACTGGGTACGGCCGGTGAGTTCGCTGACGCCGACCGCCGCGCCGAGGGAGGAGCCGAGGACCACGCCGATGAAGACGTTGGCCAGCGGCTGCACCATGGTGCGGAACGCCTGCGGCAGGATGACCGTGCCCAGGGACTGGGTGAAGGTCATGCCCAGTGCCCGCGCCGCCTCCGCCTGTCCCACCGGCACCGCGTTGATGCCGCCTCGCACCGCTTCGCACACGAACGCGGCGAAGTACAGCGCGAGGCAGACCACCTCGGAGGTGAACAGCGAGTAGGTGATCCCGGCGTCGGGCAGGCCGAAGACGAACAGCACCAGGAACGCCAGCAGCGGGACATTGCGGAACACCTCGACGTACAGCGTGCCGCACACCCGCAGCGGGGTGACCGGGCTGACCCGCATGATCGTCAGGATGGTCCCGACGACGACGGCGCCCGCGAAACCCAGCAGCGAGAGTTCCAGGGTGATGCCCAGTCCGCCGATCAGGACACCGATGTGCTTCGCGACCTCATGCATGACAGCCCGTCAGGATCCGGCCGCGGAACCGATGGCCGGGGTGGTGGGCGCGTTCCCGGAGATCTTGGTGCCGATGGTGGCCTTCCACAGCTTGGCCCACTCGCCGTCCGCGAAGATCTTCTTCAGCCAGGCGTCGACGAAGGCCTTGGCCTGCGGGTCCTTCTTGGGCAGGCCGATGCCGTACGGCTCCTGGGTGAAGGGCTGGCCGACCACCTTGACCTCGGGGTCGCTGACCGCGTCACCGAGCAGGATGCCCTGGTCGAGCACGTAGGCGGCGGCCCGGCCCTGCTTGACGGCGGCGACGCACTCGCCGTCCTCCTGGAAGAGCAGGGTCTTGGCCTTGGGGGCGAACTTCTTGATGTCCAGCGCGGCGGTGGAGTTGCCCTCGGTGGCCACGGTCTTGCCGTTGAGGTCGGACGCCTTGGTGATCGAGGAGTCGCTGGACTTCACCAGGATCGCGTCGCCGGACTCGTAGTACGGGCCGGCGAAGTCCACCTTCTGGGCGCGCTGCGGGGTGATGGTGTAGGTGGCGAACACGGCGTCGACCGTGCCGTTCTGCAGCATCGTCTCGCGGGTGTCCACCGTGGTCAGCGAGAGCTTGGTGGTGGGCTTGCCGATGATGTACTTCGCCAGCATCTGGGACAGGCCGGCGTCGAAGCCCTCCAGCTGCCCGCTGACCGGGTTGCGCTGGGAGAACAGCGCGCCCGAGTCGGTGCCGCCGACCCGCAGGTAGCCGCGCTTGCGGACCTGCTCCATCCAGGAACCGGGCGTGATGGCCGAGGCGTCGGCGACCGGCGCCGAGTCGACGACCTGCTTCTGGGTGAAAGCCGACGGCTTCCCGCTGCCCGACGCCGCGCCGCCGGCCGGCGGGAGCGAGGAGGATCCGCTGCCGCAGGCGCTCAGTCCTGCGGCCAGCGCCGCGACCATGCCGACGGCGAGTACCCGGTGCCGGTAGGCGGCCGAACGGTTCCCGTTCTTCTGGGCGATCATGAAACTCCTTCGGTGCGGGGTGAAGCGATGGACAAACAGGTGCGGCCGGCGCGTGGGACGCGCCGAGCGGATCTTGTGCCGCGGCAGGCAGTCTGGATCAGTGCTGGAGAATCGTCGAGAGGAAGTCGCGGGCGCGTTCGGTGCGTGGCTCGGTGAAGAACTGCTCAGGGGTGCCGATCTCGACGATCTGTCCGGCGTCCATGAACACCACCCGGTCGGCGGCCTGCCGGGCGAAACCCATCTCATGGGTGACCGCGACCATGGTCATGCCGTCCCTGGCGAGTCCCACCATGACGTCCAGCACCTCGCGGATCATCTCCGGGTCGAGCGCCGAGGTGGGCTCGTCGAAGAGCATCAGCTTCGGGTGCATGGCCAGCGCGCGGGCGATGGCGACCCGCTGCTGCTGGCCGCCGGACAGCTCGGCGGGGTGGCTGGACTCCTTGTGTCCCACCCCCACCCGGTCCAGCAGCGCCCTGGCCTCCTCCACGGCGGTGGCCTTGGGCGTCTTGCGCACCCTGGTCGGGCCGAGCACCACGTTGTCCAGCACGGTCTTGTGGGCGAAGAGGTTGAAGGACTGGAAGACCATGCCCACGTCGGCGCGGAGCGCGGCCAGCGCGGAGCCCTCCTGGGGAAGCTCCTTGCCGTCGAAGACGATCCGTCCGGAGTCGATGGTCTCCAGCCGGTTGATGCAGCGGCACAGCGTCGACTTGCCGGAGCCCGAGGCACCGAGGACGACCACCACCTCGCCCTCGTGGATCTCCAGGTCGACATCGCGCAGCGCGACGAAGTCGCCGAACTTCTTGTTCACCGACTCGATGCTCAGCAACACCTTGCCGGAAGGGGCCGTCGTCCCGTCTGCCTCATCAACCATGGAGATGAAGATAGAACCGGAGTCGGCCAAGAGCTAATAGAGTCTTTCTCGTCAACTTGAAGAACTGGTTATACAAGCCACTTCGCCGGAAATGTCATCCGTGGCGCGCCGCTTTCCGCCGCCCGCAGCACGTCACGGTACGGTCTCCTCCGGGCAGTATGGGGCCGATCTCGCCTAGTGTGTGTCCATGTTCGACCCGCGCCATCTGCGGCTGCTCCAGGAGATCGCCCGCACCGGATCGCTGTCCGCGGCGGCGTGCGAGCTGGGGTTCAGCCAGCCGGCGGTCTCCTACCAGCTGCGCAGTCTCGAACGCGAGGTCGGCACCGTCCTGGTGGTGCGCAACGGCCGCACCACCCGGCTCACCCCGGCGGGCGAGGCGCTCGCCGGCCACGCGGACCGCATCCTGTCCTCCATCCAGACCGCCGAGCGCGATCTGGCCGATATTGTCGGCTCCCAGGCGGGTCTGGTGCGGATCGCGGCTTTCCCCAGCGGGTGCGCGACGGTGGTGCCCGCCGCGATGGCGGCGATGCGGCGTGAGCGGCCCGCCGTGGAGATCCAGCTGCACCAGGCCGAACCGCCGTCGGCGCGGGCCATGGTGCGGCGCGGCGAGGCGGACCTGGCCGTCTCCTACCGCTACGACGCCCCGCCGGCCACCCGGCGTGCCCCTTCCAGGGAGGCGCCGCTGCGGCGGATCACGTTGCTGGAGGATCCGGTCCAGCTGGTGCTGCCGGTGGACCACCCGCTGGCGGACCGCGAGGAGATCGCCCTGGGCGACCTGGCCGACGCCACCTGGATCATCAGCAGCCAGTGCTTCGAGGGCATCTTGCACCGGGCCGCGATCGCCTGCGGTTTCTCCCCCACGGTCTCGATGGTGGCGGACGACTACGTCGCGATGCAGGCACTGGTCGCGCACCGGCTGGGGGTGGCGGTGCTGCCGCGGCTGGCACTGGTGGCACACCGCGACGAGCGGGTGGTCTCGCGTCCGGTCCGGGACTGGCCGCCGCGCTGGATCGAAGTCGAAATGTGGCCCGACCGAATGCGGGTGGACTCGGTCTCGGCAATGATCGGTGCCTTGCGTTCCGCTTGTTCACAGCAGGCGCCAAGCATTCTCCCCGCGGTTCCCGCCTGACTCTCGGCAGACCCGATGAAAATTCATCGGCGGGTGAACCTCAAATGTCGCTCAAATTAACTGCTGTTACTTCGTGAGCACATTGTCAGTGGCCAGAATAAATAGGAATAACACCGACATTGCTCCACAACCCGACACTCCCGTTCGGCACTTGAACCCTCTTGTCGAGCGCTTCTGGGCCATGGTAGCTTCCGAACCGTCAACGGGAGTGGGCGGAAATGCATAAAAAGCAATCTGTCGACACCGGGGAAATTCAGTCGCAACCGATCACCCTTGGCGGCTACGACCTCCCGGCCAACAGTGCACCAAGGTTTTTGCTGCTCGGACCGGTCGGCCTCACGGACGGCCGTGAAACAATTGTGCTCCAGCCGTCCAAACCGGCGAGTCTGCTGGCCGCTCTGCTGCTCCACGCGAATTCCGTTGTCTCCGCTGATTTCCTGCAGCGGGTGGTGTGGGGCGAGAACAGGGCGGTGGTGGCCAAGTCGGCGCTGCACACCTGTGTACAACGTCTTCGCCAGCTGTTCGCCAAGTACGGCCTCTCGGGAAACCTCATCGACTCCGTCTCGGGCGGATACCGGATCACGGCGGACGCGACCACGCTGGATCTGATCGCCTTCCGCGACTTGTTGCGGCAGGCCGACGCGGCGGGCTCCCCCGACCTCGAACTGCGGCTGTTGCGCGCGGCGTTGTCGCTGTGGCAGGAGCCGGTGCTGTCCAACGTCCACTCCGACACGCTGCACCGCGAGATCGTGCCACGCCTCGCGGAGGAGCGGCTGCGGGCGGTGGAGCGGGTGTTCGACATCGAACTCGACTTCGGCAGATGCCGCCAGGTCATCGCCGAACTGTGGCCGGTGGCACGGGCCCACCCGGCACACGAGCGTCTGTGGGCACAGCTCATCGAGGCGCTGCACCGTACCGGCCGGCGGGCGGACGCGCTCAACGAGTACGGCACGGTGAAGAAGTACCTGCGCTCCGAGCTGGGCGTCGACCCCGGTCCGGCGCTGCGCCGGCTGGAGGTCGCCGTGCTGCGTGGCGACGAGATGCCGGTGGGGCCGGTGGCCGCGCCGCGCGCGCTGCCGTCAGGCACCGGAGGAACCGTTTCGGCGGTGAGAGAGAGGACCACAGGTACGACACGGGCGGACACCCCGGAGGCCGCCGATCAGGTGCTGGGCGCCCTGGTCGACTCGGGGCTGCTGGAAGAAGGACCGGCCGGTTTTTATTCCATGCACGACTCGCTGCGGATGCTCGCCCGCGGGGCGGCCGTCATCCACGACGAGGAGTCCGAGGCGGATCCGCCCTTCAGAATCTGATTCTTGTCATCCGTTATGCCAACGCCCGCAGCTTTTCCAATGTCTGGTTACACCGCGCTCACCAGGGGACCTCGTTCAGATGACTGTGACGTACGAGAAGATATCGGATTCGCGGCCGCGGATAAGAAGAGACCTCCTCTACACGGAGACACCGGGTGGAGTGATCTTCCACAACGCGCACGGTGGTTTCAATCTCAACGGCAGGAACGCTTACCGCTTCGTTTCACTGATCGTCCCCCACCTCAACGGCGAGAACACCCTTGCCGAGATATGCGCCGGAATGGGGGAAAAGCAGCGGTCCATGGTCGCTGAAATCGTGGCGACTCTCTATGCGCGTGGATTCGCCCGCGATGTTGCCCCGGGCAGCGACGGCATGGACACCCTGCCCGCCTCGGTGGCCAAGCGGTTCGCCTCCCAGATCGGCTATGTCGACCACTACGCCGGTGAGGCGGGCACCCGGTTCGGCCGCTTCCGGAACGCGCGGGTGGCCGTGGTCGGCGACGACGCGGTCGCCGCCTGGAGCGCGCTGAGCCTGGTGCGCAACGGCAGCGAGACCGTGGGCGTCACCGCCGGAAGCGACGGCCACCCGGTCTTCGCCGAGGCCGTCGAGGAGGCCGAGGCGCTCGCGGCGCAGGACTGCCCGACGCGGATCGTGCCGCTGACCCCGGCCGGCCCCGAGCCGACCTGGGAGGAACTGGCCGGCTACGACGTGGTCGTGGCGACCGGCGGACCGCACACCCTGCTGAAACTGCTTCAGGCGGGCGTCCCGGAGGGTGTACACATGCTGCCCGTGTGGACCTTCGGCGACCGGGCGGTGGTCGGCCCGCTGACCGCGCGCGGGGTGCCGGGCTGCTGGTCCTGCGCGGCGCTGCGGCTGGGCGACAACCACGAGCAGGACGCGGCGGCCGTGTGGAGCGAGGCGAGCCTGGGCGCGCCCGACACCTCCGGGGAGGTGCGCCTCAGCGGTCCGCAGGCGGCGATGCTGGGCAACCTGGTCGGCTACGAGGTCTTCCGTCTGAAGACCGGCGCGCTGGCCACCGAGACCCAGGGCAAGATCGTCGTGCAGGACCTGGACTCCCTCGACGTGGTCTCCGAGCCGCTGCTGCCGCACCCGCGCTGCCCGCACTGCCGGCCCGCCGGGGCGGACGAGGCACACCCGCCGCCGGCGGTCGAGTTCGGCGCCGACCCGCTGCCGTCGACCAGCGCCGGCGAGTCCGCCGAGGACGGCGACGCCGCCCTGGAGGAGCTCGACGCGAGGGCCGTGCTGGTCAACCCGCGCGCCGGTGTCCTCAACTCCTACGCCGACGACACCTGGGAGCAGACCCCCATCAAGGTCGGCACCGTCACCCTCGGCTCAGGAGCGGCCCGGCGGGACGTCTCCGCCTTCGACGTACACCATGTGGCGGGCGCCAGGCTACGTGCGTTGCGCGGTGCGGCGGCCGTCTACGCCGAGCACGTCGTCCCGCTGGCCGCCACCTTGCGCGGCGCGGCGCTGGAGAAGGCCCGCGCCGACTGGCCCGCGATCGAGCCCGCGGCGCTCGGCACCGCCAGCGGCACCGGTCTGCCCGCCTCCCGGGTCCGGCACTGGGTCCCCGCCGTCTCGCTGCTGACCGGCCGGAGCGCGCTGCTGCCTGCGGGCGCGGTACGCACCTTCGGGGCGTACAACAGCGAGGGCGCGTGGAATCCGACCCGCGCCGGCACCGGTGTCGGCGGCTCGGTCGCCGAGGCCGCCGCCCGCGGTCTGCTGGGCGCGCTGTCGTACCAGGCGCTGACCGAGGCGATCCGGGCCCGCCGGGACGTCTCGCTGGTGAACCTGGACGACCTGCGCGAGGACGCCGAACTGCTGTTCCTGATCCGTTCGGCCGAGAACCTGGGCCTGCGGCTCGAACTGCTCGACCTGGCCGGCGCCGACCAGCCGGCCCCGGTGCTGCTGGCGCGGGCGGCCGACTCCGTGACGGGGGTGGCGCGCTGGGCGCTCGGTGCCTCCGTCAGCCGGCGCCAGGCCGCCGTGGAGGCCATGCGCGACCTGCTCGGCGGTGCCCAGCTGGACCGGCAGTCGCCGGACGGCGAGCGGGCCGACACCGGTGACCCGGTGCTGGCCGACTTCGACGCGGCCACCCTCGGGGTGACCGGGAGCGCCGGCGCCGGTGAGGACGCGCCGGGCGGCTGGAACGGGGTGCTCTCGCGGCTGCACGGCTCGGGCACCGACGCGCTGATGGCGGACACCGGCTCCGACGACCTGCGGGCCGGCGGTCTGCACGTGGTGCGGGTGGTCCTCGCGTCCGGGGGACGGCGTGCCGTCTGAGACCACGGCCGCCACCGAGGCGCGGCTCCCGGGCGCCGCGGGCCTGTGGGCCGACGGCGCCCGGGAGTTCCAGACCCGGCTGCGGGAGCGGCTGGCCGGCGGACCGGACGGGGACGTCACGGTCCGGATGATGGGCGTCGACGACGAACTCGCCGACGACTCCCCCATCCCGCGGGACGCCCTCGTGCACGTCTACGGCCACCAGGTGGTCGTCGGGCCGTTCGCCGCCGACCCGGACGACGTCTGCCCGCGCTGCCTGGCGCGCCGCTGGCAGGAGGTGCGCCCGGTTCCGCTGCGGGACGCCCTGGAGCTGGGCACCGGCACCCGGACCACCGGGGAGTGGCCGTACGGCACGACGTTCGCCGCGGACGCCGTGGCCGCGCTGATCGCCGCCGGGCGGGAGCGCGCCCGGCGGGACGACGGCCGGTACGCCTCCGTCCACCTGCTGGACCTGGAGACGTTGCGGGTGGACCGGGCGCCGCTGGTGGCCGACCCGGAGTGCCCGCAGTGCGACCGGCGCGGCCCGGACTCCGGGGGGGCGGCCCGCGTGGTGCTGGACGATGCCCCCAAGTACCGCCCGGACGGCTTCCGGCGGCGGCCCATCGAGTCCTACGACCTCTCCCTGGAGGCGTTCGTCAACCCGGTCACCGGGATGATGGGCCCCTCGGTGGTGCCCGACCTGGTGTCGGTGTGCACCGCCTCGACGGTCGGCGCCTTCACCATGCGCACCGGCAGCTATCTGCGCGAGTCCTACTGGGGCGGCCACACCCCCAGTTACGCGCGCAGCGTCAAGGTCGGGCTGCTGGAGGGCATGGAGCGGTTCGCCGGCATGCGTCCGCGCGGCCGGCGCACCACGGTGGTCGCCTCGCTGGACGAGCTCGGCGACCAGGCGCTGGACCCGCGCACCTGCGGGGTCTACGACGACGCGTTCTACGCCTCGCAGAGCGACACCCTGCCCTTCGCCCCCGACCAGCGGATCCCGTGGGTGTGGGGCTGGTCGCTGCGTGACCAGCGGCCGCTGCTGATCCCCGAGGTGACGGCGTACTACCACGCGCCCGGCGGACTGCGGCACCGCTTCGTCCAGGAGAGCTCCAACGGCCGGGCCTCCGGCGGCGCGCTGTCCGAGGCGGTCTACTTCGGGCTGATGGAGGCGGTGGAGCGCGACGCGTTCCTGATCGCCTGGTACGGCAAGGCGGCGCTGCCGGAGATCGACCCGTACACCAGCCGGGTGCCCGGCACGGTGCACATGGTGGACAAGCTGGCGATGTACGGCTATCGGGCGCGGTTCTTCGACACCCGGATCTCCTTCCCGATCCCGGTGGTCACCGCGGTCGCCGAGCGGATCGACGGCGGCATGGGCGCGGTGTGCTTCGGCGCGGGCGCCGGCTGGGACCCGGAGGACGCGATCAGCGCGGGGTTGTGCGAGATCGCCACCGACGCGGTCAACCTGCGGGCCCGCACCCTGCGCGACGAGCGGCGGCTGACCGCGATGGCCGAGGACTTCGACCGGGTGAAGGTGCTGCACGACCACCCGTTGATGTACGGCCTGCCGGAGATGGCCCGGCACGCCGACTTCCTGCTGAAGGACGGCGCGGGCGCGCCGATGACGTCGGTGCGGGACCTGCGTCCCGCGCATGTGCCCGGCCCTGACCTGCGCGACGACGTGGAGGCGGCCGTCGCCGCCGTGACCGACAAGGGCTTCGACGTGGTGGTCGTGGACCAGACGATGCCGGTCCAGCGCGCGCTGGGTCTGCACACCGTGGCGGTCCTGGTGCCTGGCCTGGTGCCGATCGACTTCGGCTGGAGCCGGCAGCGCGCCCTGCACATGCCGCGGGTGCGCACCGCGCTGCGCGAGGCGGGCCGGGTGCCGCACGACCTGGGCGCGGAGGACCTCAACCGCGTTCCGCATCCCTTCCCCTGACGTGCCGGCTGACCACCGACCGCCCGAACCTCATGAACAGAGAGGACTCGCCATGGGTCTCGCCCATGACTACGCGACCGCAGTGATGTGGCGCGGCAAGGTGGAGATGGAGCCGGTCGGTTTCACCCCCGACTGGTCCGACCGGCCGCGCAAGGAGAAGTTCTACCCCGGCACGCGGGTCTTCCAGTTGCCCGACGGGGATTTCCCCGAGTCGGCCTCGCTGGAGCAGGGGCTGTTCGGCCCCGGCGGTGACGGGGAGTTCACCCTGCCGCTGCTGGGCGGCATGCTGCGCGACTCCTACGGTGTCGTCGCCCGGCGGCTGGCCGTGCAGGCCAACACCGACATGTCGTCGCTGCCGATCTACACCCACGCGAACTTCTCCCGCGGCACCGCCTCCGGCGGCGGTCTGTACCCGGTGAGCGTGTACTGGGTGTGCGGCGCCGGCGGGCCGATGACGCCGGGTGTCTACCACTACTCCCCCAACCGGCACGCCCTGGCCCGGCTGCTGGCCGGCGACGTGACCGGCCAGGTGCGCGAGACGCTGCTCGACCAGGACGGGCGGCTCGGCGGCGACACCGACCAGTTCCTGGTGCTGGGCGTCAAGTTCTGGCAGAACTCCTTCAAGTACAACAGCTTCAGCTACCACGCGGTGACGATGGACATCGGCACCGTGCTGCAGACCTGGCGGATGTGGGCGAACGCCCGGGGCCTGCGCATCGGGCCCACCATGTGGTTCGACGAGGTGAAGCTCGCCGCCCTGCTGGGGGTCACCCCCCGCGAGGAGGGGATGTTCGCCGTGGTGCCGCTGCGCTGGCAGGGCTCGGCACAGCGACCTGCGCCCCCGTCCGACCACCAGGCCGCGGTGCGCCACCGCGACCAGGAGGTCTCGCGGGTCCTGCTGGACTTCGAGACGGTCGACCGGCTCCAGGAGGCGGTCGTGGCGGGCGCCACGGACCGGCCCGCCGCCGGGGCGCTGGAGGCCGCCGCGGTACGGCCGGTGGAGCCGGGCGGGCAGCGGGTGGCGCTGCCCGAACCGGTGCCGCTGGCGATGAGCGTGCGCCGGGCGCTGCGCGAACGCCGCAGCAGCTTCGGCCGGTTCGACGCGCGTGAGCCGCTGGACGGCGCGCGGCTGCACGCGGTGCTGCGGGCGGCGCGGGCCGGTGCGGCGTTCGAGTCGGACGTGACCGGGCCGGACGGGTCACCGCTGGTGGCCTGGTACGTGTTCGTCAACCATGTCGAGGGGGTCGAGCCGGGCACCTACGCCTGGGACCCGGACACCGGTGAGCTGCGGCTGGTCAAGCCGGGTCCGCCGGGAACCTTCCTTCAGGCCAACTACTTCCTCAGCAACTACAACCTGGAGCAGACCGGCGCGGTCGTGGTGCCCGCGATGCGCACGCTCGACGTGCTGGACGCGACGGGGGACCGCGGCTACCGCCTGGTGGGCGCGGTGATCGGGGCGACCGCGCAGGCCTTCTACACCGCCGCGGCCGCGGCCGGCACCGGCTGCGGGGTGGCGCTCGGTTTCGAGGCCGTCACCTACACCGAGGAACTCGGCCTGGACGAGCGGAACGAGCGACCGCTGCTGATCATGATGCTCGGCAACGAGGCACCCGGCAGCGCGGACTTCCGCTACGAGATCACCGAGGCCGCCGACACGACGCTTACGGGGGACGCCGGATGACAGGGACGGTCTGGGAACGGCCGCTGGCCCGGCCGTTCATGCTGCGGCTCGCCGGGCTGCCGGTGGACGCGGTGCACGGTCTGCGGGGCGCGGACGCCTCGGCGTGGGCCGAGGAGGTGCTGGACGCCGAGGACAGCCTGCGTGACCTCGGCGCGCGGCTGAGCGATCCGCTGGCCGCCGTGGTCGGCGCGACCGAGGACGACGCGCTGCGGCGCGAGGTGCTGCGGCTGCGGCGCGGGGTCTTCAACAACCGCCGCCCGCAGGACTCGGGCGCCGCCTTCACGCTGGCCGGCCGGATCGGCGGTGAGGCGGGCGACCTGCTCACCGCGTGGCTGAAGGACCGGGTCCGCCTTGATGAGCTGCTGACCCAGGGGCCGGGCCTGCTGGCCGGGCAACTGGCCGACAGCCGACTGGCGTTGAAGGCGCTGGCCGCCGACGAGCGGCTGCGCAAGGGCCTGTTGCTGGCCTCATCCGCGCTGGACGGACAGCTCGACGGCTATCTTCGGGACACCGAGGGCAAGTTGTCCGCCAAGCGGACGCGCAAGATCGAGCGGTCGCTGCTGGCCTATCTGTACCGCACGGCCTGCAAGACCAGCCCGTTCAGCACCTTCACCGGTGTCGCGCTGGGCGCCTTCCGGCCGGAGGCGGACGCCTCGGACGGCCGGATCGAGGTGGCCGAGGAGTGGAGCAGCCACCCGCGGCTGAACGTGGTGGTGCTGTGGCGGCTGGCCCAGGTCGTCGCGGACGACCCCGGTCGGCGCGGCGACCTGCCGGTCCAGCTGGCCTCCGGCTGGGAGCTGGACGACGAGCGGGTGCGCTATGTGCGCCGCTCGGTGACGCCGGGAGACGACGCGGCGGCGGTCAGCTTCGACGCCGCCCAGGACCGGGTGTTCTATCTGCGGCGCCGGGGCGTGCTGGACAGCATGATCGAGCTGTTCCAGCGGCGCGGGGCGATCCGCCACCGTGACCTGGTCGACTGGCTGGGCACCGAGCATCACGCGGAGCCCGCCGACGCCGAGCACTACCTGACCGCGCTCCTCCAACTGGGCATGGTGCAGATGTCGGGCCTGTACCCGGCGGTGCACAGCCCGGACCCGGTGCGTGACTTCCAGGCGGCGCTGCGCGCGGTGGACCGGCCCTGGGCGGACAAGGCGGCCGACGGCCTGGACGGCGCGGTCGGCCGGGTGCGGGACTACGCGTCCGCCTCGCTCGGCCGGCGCCGGGAGCTGCTGGGCGAGCTGCGCGCCGAACTCCAGGCGTTCCTGGTCTCGTTGGACGCCCCCGAGGCGACGCTGCCGCGCACGCTGCTGTACGAGGACACCCGTGCCTCCCGGCAGGAGGTCGCCGCCTCCCCACGGGTGTGGCGGGACATCGCGCTGCCACCGCTGACCTCGCTGGGCCGGATCCTGCCCGCCTTCGACGTCTCACTGCCGCAACGCCTCACCCTGCGGGGCTTCTTCCTGGCCCGCTACGGCCACGGCGGGCGCTGCGACGACGTGCTGAAGCTGGTGCACGACTTCCACGAGGACATCTTCGACCAGTACCTGACCTTCACCGCCCAGCGCGCCCCGGTGACCAAGGAGGGCTACGCGCCGGAGGAGAACTGGCTGGGCATGCCGCAGGTCGAGGCGCTGGACCGGGCTCGCACGGAGTTCGTCCGCCGGATGAACTCCGCGTGGCAGGCGGCTCCTGCGGACGCCGAGGAGATCCGCCTGGAGCAGGGGGCCGTCGACGCGGTGGCCGCCGAACTCGAGCCCCTGGGCGGCGCCTTCGACCCGCACAGCCACTTCCTCCAGCTGGCGGATCGCCCGGATGATCCGCTGGTGGTGCTCAACGGCTCGTTCGGCGGGCTGAGTTTCCCCTTCACCCGGTTCACCCACTGCTTCGACACCGGTGAGGGTCCGGACCTGTCGGAGCAGTTGCGCGGGCAGTTGCGTGAAGTGCAGCCGCCCGGCGCGGTGTTCGCCGAGGTCACCGCGGGTTCGGCGACCACGAACCTCAACCTGCACGGGCACCTGACGGAGTATCAGATCCTGTGCCCCGGCGAGACCACGGACGCGCCGCCCGAGGCCCACATCCACCTCGACGACCTGTACGTCGAGCACGATCCGCTCCAGGACCGGCTGGTCGTGCGCTCCCGGCGGCTGGAGTGCGAGGTGATCCCGATCTATCTGGGGTATCTCGTCCCCATGGTGCTGCCGGAGATCCCGCGAACCCTGCTGCTGCTGTCGCCCACCTCCAAGGCGACCGTGCGGCTGTGGACGGGCGTTCCCGCGGGTCCCGGCACCGAAGGGGTCACCTCCCGGCCCCGGGTCCGGCTGGGCTCGCTGGTGCTGGGCCGCCGTTCCTGGACGGTGCCGGCCGCCTCGCTGCCGGCCCTCGTCCCCGGCAAGGCCGAGCCCGAGCGCTTCCTGCGCTGGCGGCGCTGGCGGCGCCTGCACCGGCTGCCGGCCCGGGTCTTCGTCCGGGTGCACAAGGAGCCGCCGGGCTCCGGTGGTTGGGGCGGCGGCTCCAAGCCGCACTACGTGGACTTCGACAGCCCGCTGTCGCTGGGGGCGCTGGACGGCCTGCTGGGCGAGGGTGCCGACCACGTCGTGCTGGAGGAGATGCTGCCGGCCGAGGACGACCTGCACGTGCGCACCGGCCGCGGGGCGCACGTGGCCGAACTCGCCGTGGAGACCATCCCGATGACTCCTGACACCGCGCGAGACTCGGAGAACTGACATGGCATCACCCATCGCGCCGGCCGCCGAGGGGCAGTGGCAGGCGCTGCACATCTTCTACGCCGCCAATCCCCGGCCGCTGCTGCTGGAATGCGTCAAGCCGCTGGTGGCGGAACTGACCGCGGACGGACTGCTGGCCGGGCACTTCTTCATCAACTACTGGCTGGAGGGCCCGCATGTGCGGCTGCGGCTGAAGCCGGCCACCCCCGAGGCGGCCGAGGAGGTGCGCACCCGGGCTCAGACGGCGGTGGAGGCGTTCCTGCGCCGCCGCCCGGCGCTCTACGAGGTCAAGGCGGGCTTCCTGGCCGACCTGTACAACACCCTCTTCGACCTGGAGTTCCCCGGTGAGCAGCGCGAGACACTGCTCGGCCCGGACGGCAAGATGCGGATGCGGCCCAACAACACCTTCAGCGCGGAGGAGTACGAGCCGGAGTACGGCAAGTACGGCGGTCCGGAGGGGGTCGAGCTGGCGGAGTGGCACTTCCGGCACTCCAGCGACCTGGTCATCGAGGCGGTGCGCACCATGAACCTGCACCTGCGCACCGTGCTGCTGGGCACCTCCGCGCAGCTGATGATGGTGATGGCCTCCTGCTTCCTGGACCAGGAGCAGCAGGTGATCGGCTACCTGGAGCGCTACCACGCCTTCTGGGACAACTCCTTCGCACAGACGGAGTTCACCGCCCGCAGCGGCTACGACCGGGCGTACGAGGAGATGGGCGAGAAGCTGGGCCGGCAGTTCGTGCTGATCCGGGCGGCCATCTCGGCCGGCCAGGACCAGCAGTTGCCGGAGTTCCTGCGCGGCTGGGCCACCCACTGCCGCGAACTGGCCGTCCGGGTGCGGGCGTTGGCGGAGGCCGGGAGTCTGGAGTTCCTCAGCTGGGCGAAGTCGGAGCCCATGAAGCTGATCGACCCCGCGGTCGCCCTGCCGATGCTGATGTCCCCGTACATGCACATGACCAACAACCGGCTGTCGGTGAGCATCCGCGACGAGGCGTTCCTGGCCTATGTGCTGGCCCGCTCGCTGCGCGAGGCGCAGACGGTGCCCGTGGGGGACAGATGACCTCGGCCGAGTTGCTCGACCTGCGCCCGCGGCGCCGCCCGGACCTGATGATCGGTCCCGCGGTGCTGCGGGCCACCACACTGATCCACCCGATCAAGGATCCGGTCAGCGGCGCCCGCTACGAACTGCGGACCAAGGAGTTCTTCGTCCTGTCCCGGCTCGACGGCCGGCGCTCGCTCGCGGACGTCGGCCAGGACTACGCGGAGCGCTTCGGCGTGCGGCTCGGCGACCGCAACTGGCAGCAACTGCTCGGGCTGCTGTACGGGCGCGGGCTGCTGGTGACCGAACACCCGGTGACGCGGCAGGAGAAGGCGGCGACCGCCAAGGAGGCCGAGGAGCGCGGCTCCAACGTCTTCGCCGGGCACGCCAAGGTGGTCGCGGACGCCGGGGCGCTGATCGAGACGCTGCACCGGCGCACCGGGTTCGCCCGCACCCGGGTCTTCCTGACCGCCTTGCTGGTGCTGGTCGCCGCCATGCTGGCCGATCTGGCCTTGCGGGCCGGCACGGTGGCGCACGACACGGCGCAGTTGTGGCACCGCCCGGCGCTGCTGATGGCGGTGGGCGTGGTGGTGTGGGTGAGCCTCGGCTGCCACGAACTCGCGCACGGCCTGGTGGGCCGGGCGTACGGCGGAACGGTGACCGAGATCGGGCTGCGCTGGCAGTTGCCGGTGTCCTACCTGTACTGCCTGGTGCGCGACCTGGCGTTCTTCGCGCGCCGCCGCGAGCAGATGGCGACGGCGCTGGCCGGGCCGGCGATGAACCTGGCATTCCTGCTGCCGTTCTGGCCGGTGTGGCTGCTGGTGCCGGAGCACGACCCGGCGCACTACGCGCTGGGCGGGCTGCTGCTGTTCGGCGTGGTGGCCGCGGCGGGCAATCTGCTGCCGCTGCCGCCGCTGGACGGCTACAAGCTGCTGGGGTACTGGCTGGGCACCTCGCAACTGGCCACCGACAGCCGTCGTTTCCTGCGGCTTGCCCTGGCCTCGGCGATCGGCCGCGGCGAGGGGATCGGCGCGTACACCCGCAGGATGCGGGTGGTCTACGGGCTCTACGGCGCGCTGTCCAACCTCCTGGTGGGCGCGGTCGCCGCGGGTGCGCTGTCGTGGGCGGGGCTTTGGCTGGCCGGGCGCCTGGGCACCGCCGCGGGCTTCACCCCCGTGCTTGTCGTCGTCATGGCGCTCGTGCTGTGGCGGATGGGAGTCTCTGCGCGTGCGAAACGCGAGGAGAGCGCCCGACTGCGGTCGGCGGCGTGACGTCGCCGACCGCGCAACGCAGGTGGAACGAACAAGGGAAGGCGAGATGACAGCACACGAGCGGGCGCCCGGGGCGGCCGTGGAGATAGCGGACGTGCACAAGACGTACGGCGATGTCCGTGCCGTGGACGGCGTCTCGCTCAGAGTCGGGCAGGGAGAGTTCTTCGGCATCCTCGGCCCCAACGGCGCGGGGAAGACCACCCTGATCGAGATGGTGGTCGGTCTGCGCGAGGCCGACTCCGGCCGGATCAGCGTGCTGGGCGAGTCGCCCTGGCCGCGCAATGTCGGGCCTGCTGCGCCGGCTCGGGGTGCAGACCCAGGCGTCGGCCTTCTTCACCCGGTCCACCGCCGCCGAACACCTGTGCACCGTCGCGGAGTTGTACGGGCTGGGGCAGCAGGCCGCCGACCGGTCGCTGGAGCAGGCCGGGTTGACCGACAAGGCCGGCACCCGGGTGGACAAGCTCTCCGGCGGGCAGCGGCAGCGGCTGGCGATCGCCACCGCCCTGGTGCACCAGCCGGAGCTGATCTTCCTGGACGAGCCGACCGCCGCGCTCGACCCGGAGGTGCGCCGCACCCTGTGGGACATGCTGCGCGCGCTGCGCAGCGAGGGCCGCACGATCATCCACACCACCCATCACCTGGACGAGGCGGAAGCCCTGTGCGACCGGGTGGCGATCATGGCGGGCGGAAAGATGGTCGCGCTGGACTCGCCGGGCAACCTGATCCGCGCCCTGAAGGCGCCGACCCGGCTGTCGGTGCCGGCGGGGCGGATCTCGGTCGAGCAGGCCACGGCCATCGACGGGGTGGAGGCCGCCCGGCTGGAGGCGGGCGAGATCGTCATCGAGACCCGCAGCCCCGGCCAGGTGCTGGTGGCCGTCGGGGAGATCGCCGGGCTCGACGAGGTGCGCACCCGCACCGCGACCCTGGAGGACGCCTACCTGGAGCTGACCGGATCGGAGCACTCGTCGTGAGCACGTACACGGCCCTGGCCAAGGCCAACTACCGGGCGTACGTCCGGGACCAGACCACCATGTTCTTCACCTTCGCCTTCCCGCTGCTGTTCCTGGTGGTCTTCGGGCTGATCTTCTCCGGTCAGAAGGTCAAGCCCGGCGGTCTGAGCTACATCAACTACACGGCACCCGGCGTGCTGTCGTGGGGGGTGGGCAACGCGGCGATGTTCGGCGTGGCGTTCACCCTGATGCACTGGCGCCGCGACGACATCCTGCGGCTGATCTGGCGCACCCCCACCCCACTGTGGTCGGTGCTCGCCTCCCGGTACGCGATCGCGCTCGGCGTGGGCCTGGTGCAGTCGGTGCTGTTCACCGCCATCGCGCTGCTGCCGCCGTTCGGGCTGCGCCCGGCGGGGACCTGGCCGGTGGGGCTGCCGGTGCTGGTGTTCGGCGTCACGCTCTTCGTGGCACTCGGCCTGGTGGTGGGCTCGCTGGCCGACACCCCGGAGGCGGTGGCCGCGATCGCCAACTGCGTGATGATCCCGATGGCGTTCCTGTCCGGTTCGTTCTTCCCGATCGACCTGATGCCCGGGTGGCTGCGGGACGTCTCGCGGATCCTGCCCTTGCGTTACTTCAACGACGGTCTGCTCAACGCGCTGTCGGGCCACGGCGATTCCGCCACCTTCTGGCTCAACTGCGGTGTGATGGCGGCCTTCGCCGTTGTCTTCGCCCTGATCGCGGCGAAGACCTTCCGCTGGAGCAACGGTAGATGACAACCACGCTGCCGCCCGTCGCGCCGCCGGTCCCGCCGGTGATCGCCGAGGTGGACGACGCCTGCCGGCTGCTGGAGCGGCAGTTGGCCGGCCAGGCCGGTCCCGTGGTGCCGCTCGGCGCCACGGACGCGCTCGATCCGGGCCGTGACCCGTACGCCGCGGACCGCCCCCTGGCCAGGGTCCACCTGACCAGGGACGCGGTGCTGATCGGCCCGTGGGGCACGGTGGACGAACAGGAGACCGCCTGCGGGCAGTGCCTGGCGATGCGGTGGCAGCGGTTGCGCACCCGCTCGGAGCGCGAGGCGCTGGAGACGGGCGGCAGCACCACGGCCACCGGTGAGTGGCCGGCCCTGCCGGAGTTCGTGGCCGACGCGGTGCGGGCGCTGTACGCCCGCACCGTCGGTGCCCCCACCGCCCAGGACCTGCCGCGGGTGACCCGGCTGGACCTGGCGACCCTGCAGGTCGTCAGCCACCCGCTGCTGCGGGAGCCGCTGTGCCCGTCGTGCGCCGCCGCCGGGCGTGACGCGGAACAGGCGCCCGCCGCGCTCACCGGCCGGCCCAAGCCGTCCCCGGACGCCTACCGGCTGCGCTCCCCGGACGGCTACGGCCTGCCGGCCGACGCGCTGGCCAACCCGGTCTGCGGGGTGCTGGGCGCGGCGACCTGGACCGACATCACCTCGCCCACCACCGCGCCGGTGGCCGGCACGGTGTTCATGCGCGGGTACGCCGGGCTGACCGACGTGACCTGGAGCGGCCAGGCCAACTCCTTCAAGTCCAGCCGCGACCTGGCCTTCCTGGAGGGCTTCGAGCGGTACGCGGGAACCCACCGGCGCCGGCTGGAACCGCTGCCGACCGCCTCCTACGACTCCCTGGGCGACCGGGCGCTCGATCCGCGCGAGTGCGGGCTGTACGCGCCGGAGACCTACCGGGACGACCCGATGGTCAGCCCCTTCGACCCCGGGCGGCCGATCCCGTGGGTGCGCGGCTACTCGCTGCGCGACGACCGCGAGGTGCTGGTTCCGGCCCGGCTGAGCTACTACAGCGCGGGCGTCACGGCGGACAACTTCGTCTTCGAGTGCTCCAACGGCTGCGCGATCGGCAGCTGCCTGGAGGAGGCGGTGCTGTTCGGGCTGCTGGAGCTGATCGAGCGGGACTCCTTCCTGCTCGCCTGGTACGGCCGCGCCCGGCTGACCGAGATCGACCTGGCCTCCTGCACCGGCCACCGGGTACGGGCGATGGCCGACCGGGCGGCGCTGCGCGGCTACGACATCCACGCCTTCGACAACCGGGTCGACCTGGCGATCCCGGTGGTCACCGCGGTGGCGGTGCGCCGGGACGGCGGGCCGGGGACGCTGGCGTTCGCGGCGGGTGCGGCCTTCGACCCGGAGGCGGCGGTGGAGTCCGCGCTGTCGGAGATCCTCACCTACATCCCGCACCTGCCCGGCCAGGTCGAGGAGCGCCCCGAGGAACTGGCGGCGATGGCCGAGGACTTCGACCTGGTCAAGCGGCTGCCGGACCACGCCGCGCTGTTCGGACTGCCGCGGATGGCGGAGCACGCGCAGGAGTTCCTGCGGCCCGGTCGGGCCCGGCCGATGTCCGAGCTGTACGCGGGATGGCAGCGGCGCCGTCCGCGCACCCTCGACCTGCTCGACGACGTGGCGGTGTGCCGTGACGAACTGGTCGCGGCCGGGTTCGACGTGATCGTGGTCGACCAGACGACGCCGGAACAGCACCGGATGGGTCTGCGGACGGTGTGCACCGTGGTGCCGGGTCTGCTGCCGATCGACTTCGGCTGGAACCGGCAGCGGGCCCTGCTCATGCCCCGGCTGCGGACCGCGTTCCGCCGGGCGGGCCTGCGGGAGACGGATCTGACCGACGCCGAACTGCGGCGCGTGCCGCACCCGTTCCCGTAACGGCTGATCGACCCATCAGGCCTGATCGGCAAGACAAGCCCTAGGCCGTGTCTTATGGATCTTGGCGGGCTCGCGACGCCCAGCACGGCACCTCGCGACGTTGCCGAAACATCCCGATAACACCGACTATCGGGACGCTCCGGCGCCTTGCGAGCCACCGCACCGGACGCCGCTCCCTGATCCACCCTGATCCACAAGACACGGCCTAGTCGGTCAGCCGCTCGGCCCAGCGGCGGTGCGCGGCCGGGCGCCACTCGCGGTGTCTGCGGTGGAAGAGCGCCGCGGCCCGCGCGCCGTCCCACCCGGACGGCAGCAGGGCGCCGGGCAGCCGCGGGTCGAGGTAGGGGAAGCGGCGCCACTCGTGGACCAGCCGGGTCTGCGAGTGGAGCGCCTCGTCGCCGCAGGTCGGGCGCACCGCCTCGAACTCCTCGATGAACCGCTGGTAGCGCTCCTCCAGCCGGCGCAGGTCCCAGGCCCTGGCCACCATCTCCTCCACCCGGCCGACCGATTCGTAGGAGCCCACGAAGGACATCGCCTCGTCGGCCAGGCCCAGTTCCGTCAGCGCGGTCATCGCCTCGGCCTCGCGGTCGATGTGCGGGGTGATCCACACCCCGGCCTGCGGCGAGCCGAATCCGGCCCAGCCCAGCCGGACCCTCAGTCGCCGCCTCAGTTCCCGCCTGACCTCGGGCACCGAGACCAGTATCACCAACCAGCGGCCGTCCCACGGGCGCTCCGCGCGGCCGAACTCGTAGATCCGCCGGGCTCCCTCGGTCAGCAGCGTGCGCCCGGAGGGGGTCAGCGTCCAGCGCGAGCGCCTGCCCACCTTCCGGGACGCCAGCCATCCCTCGCCGGCGGCCCGGGCCAGCGCCTGTCGCGCTGAGCGTTCCTCGACGCCGAACATCCCGAGCCCGGCGACCAGTTCCGAGGTCCACACCGGCCGGTCGCAGGGCAGGACGTACTCGCCCAGCAGTGTCATCAGCAGTGACCGCGCGCTGGCGTGTCCCACTTCCCGCCGCCGGCTGACGACCGGCCGCGCCGCCGCCTCGTCACCCACACCCGTCACACCGTTACCGTCGTCCACGTGGGGGTGACATCCGGGGACGGCCCTGCGGTTCCACCGGGGGCGGATCGGGGCCGCGCGCGACGTGCGGTGGACGTCCCGCGCGGCCCCGGCCCGGGGCACTACCGCGCGTCGTCCGCGGGTGCCACCCGCTCGGCGCCGTGCACGGTCACGGCGGCGTCGGTGGCGGCCAGGACCCCGCCGTGCGCGTCGACCTCGACGGTGAGCGGGCGGCCCGCGACCTCCAGGCCGGTGACCCGCAGCGGGGCCAGCCGGCGCGCCGCCGCCGGATCGATCCGCAAGGTGGCGGCGGGCACGTCGGCCCGCAGGGCCAGCGCGGAGGCGAGCAGTTGGACGGATGCCGCCGCCGCCCACGCCTGGGGCCGGCAGGAGGCCGGGTAGGGCGCGGGCGCGCTGTCCGCTTCGCTGCCGTGGCCGGCGAACAGCTCTGGCAGCCGCGCCTCGAACGCGGTGGACGCGGCGATCAGGCCCTGGGCCAGTCCGGCCGCCTCGTCGGGGAACCCGGCGCGGGCCAGCCCGAACACCGCGATGGCGGTGTCGTGCGGCCAGATGGATCCGATGTGGTAGCCGAAGGGGTTGAACCCGACGCTGTCGGTGCTCAGGGTGCGCAGGCCGAAGCCGCTGTCCAGTTCGGGCGAGGACAGCCGCGCGGCCAGCAGGGCGCTCTCCTCGGGGTCGAGCAGGCCGGTGCCCAGCAGATGCCCGAAGCCGGAGGTGACCGCGTCCACCGGCCGCTTGTGCGCGTCCAGCGCCACCGCAGGGTAGCGGCCGCTGCCGTCCTCCACCCAGAACGTCTCGCGGAAGCGGTGGCGCAGCCGGTCGGCCCACTCCTCCCAGCGGTCGGCGCCGGGCCGGTCGAAGGCCCGCAGCAGCGCGGCGCCGCACCGGGCGGCCTCATAGGCGTAGGCCTGCACCTCGCACAGCACGATGGGGGCCTCGGCCAGCCGTCCGTCCTGCCAGCGGATGGAGTCGCCGGAGTCCTTCCAGCCCTGGTTGGCCAGGCCCCGGCCGGTGGTGTCGATGTACTCCAGCAGGCCGTCGCCGTCGGCGTCGCCGTGGTTCGCGAGCCATTCCAGGGCGGCTTCGGCGGGCGGCAGCAGGTCCCGGACCTCCTTGGGGTCCATCCCCCAGCGCCAGGCGTCGTGCAGCAGGGTGATCCACAGCGGGGTGGCGTCCACCGTGCCGTAGTAGCTGGGGGGCAGCGAGAACAGGCCGTCGGGGGCGAGGGTCTCGCGCCGCACCTCGTGCAGGATCTTGCCGGGCGCCTCCTCGGTGTCCGGGTCGACCTTGGTGCCCTGACGGCGGGCCAGGGTGCGTAGGGTGCCGGCGGCCAGCCCGGTGCCCAGCGGGAGCAGCATGCGCGCGGCCCACAGCGAGTCGCGGCCGAACAGGGTCAGGAACCAGGGCGCGCCGGCGGCGAGGAAGACGTCGCGCGGGTCCTTCGGGTCGGCGAGCAGCAGCCGCTCCAGGTCGCCGAGCGAGCGGGCCAGCAGGAGGTCGAGCCGGCGGTCGGTGCTGCTCAGGGCCACCTCGCGCCACGGCGCTGCCCCCCTGGGCACCGCGGGGAACTGGTCGGGTTCCTCGTCCTCGACGGTGCACTCCAGGTCGCCGCGCCAGCGGCCGCCCGGCTCCAGGGTGATGTCGTAGCTCAACTCGCCGCGTTCGGCGTGCACTTCGGGGGTGGCGTGGTCGGGGCGCAGCCGCACCGTGACACCGTCCGCGCTCCAGGCGAGGCCGCCGGAGTCGGAGCGGGCCGGCTCGCCCGGGCGCGGCCGTCCGGCCTTCACCTCGGTCATCGAGGCCAGGTCGGTACCGGCGGAGACGACGAGCCGCAGGGTGACCGTGCACCGGCCGTCGTTGAGGACGCGCAGCTCTTCGCGCAGCACACCGGGTTCGACCCGCCGCACCCGGTGCAGCGTGACCGCGGGGTCCGCGGTGGTCTCGCCCAGGCCGCGCAGCACCGCGCGGAACCCGGTCTCGTCCGCGGCGCGCAGGCTGGAGCGCACCGAGGCCACCGGCGCTCCCTCGACCCGGACGGCCAGCCGGGACAGCAGCCGGCGGTCCCCGTGGAAGAAGCCGTCCGCCCCCGCGGCGAGATCGCCGTCAGGGCGTGAGATCGCCAGGCTCGGTGCGTAGAGGGTGACGCACGCGGCGTGCAGAAAGGGTTGGAGTCCTTCCAGGACAACGTCGTCAACCCGGTCCTCACCCGCGGTGTCTCCCTGGACTGCCTTCTTCACGAGCATCGGCCTTCCTCTTTGGATCGATCAAAATTCACCCTACCCCTTGCCAAGCGGGTATCCCAGAGAGTTTTATCGATCCAAACATCGACGCAGCGCCGCGTCGCGATGGCTGTTCCAGCCGGCCCGGCGCGGAAGCACGGAAGGCACCGACGTGGCAGGAAAGACCCCGGCCGGCGGGCAGGGGACCGGGGCTGTGACTCTGGCCCAGGTCGCCCAGCGGGCGGGAGTGTCACGACAGACGGTGTCCAACGCGCTCAACACACCCGACCTGCTCGCCCCGGCCACGCTGGAGCGGGTACGCAGGGCCGTCGACGAACTCGACTACCGCCCGCACCAGGCGGCCCGTTCGCTGCGCACCCGCTCCAGCCGGCTCATCGGCTACGGCGTGCAGCCCTCCCCCACCGGGGTGTCCACCCCGGTGCTCGACCACTTCCTGCACGCGCTGTCGGAATCCGCCGACCAGGCCGGCTACCGGGTGCTGCTGTTCGCCTCGCCACCCGGCGCCGAGGACGAGCCGGACCGGTACGCCGAGCTGTTGCGGGACCACTCGGTGGACGCCTTCGTGCTGAGCAACACCTACCGGGGCGACCGCCGGCCGACGTGGCTGGACAAGCACGGCATCCCCTTCGTCGCGTTCGGCCGCTGGTCGGCCCGCGGCATCGGGGACTGGGTCGACGTGGACGGCGCGCTGGGCACCTCGGCCGCCGTCGACCACCTCGTGGCGCTCGGGCACCGCAGGATCGCCTTCCTGGGCTGGCCGCGCGGTTCCGGGGTGGGCGACGACCGGGCGCTCGGCTGGCGGGAGGCCATGCGGCGGCACGACCTGCCGGTGCGCGGCCTGCGGCTGAGCACCGTCGACGACGTGGACGCGGCCCGGGACGCGGTGGCCCCGCTCTTCCCCTCGGGCGCCACCGCGGTGGTCTGCGCCAGCGACACCCTTGCCATGGGCTGTTACCGGGCGCTGCGCGAGTGCGGTCTGGTGCCCGGCCGGGACGTCGCGGTGGTCGGGTTCGACGACTCGCCCGCCGCCGCCCTGCTGTCACCGAGCCTGAGCAGCCTGCACCAGCCCCTGGAGGAAGTCGGCCGGGCCTGTACCCAGCTGCTGCTCCGACGCGTCAAGAACCCGCAGGCGGACCCCGGCCGCCTCCTCCTGCCACCCGAACTGGTCGTCCGCGAAAGCTCCGGCGACGACCTCCGGTCCCCAGCCGTCTCCCCCCGCCATCCCCGGCACCGTCCGTCAGTGGAGAAATGATGAAAGTAAGCAGAGCGACCACAGCCACCCTCATATGCGGGGCGTTCCTGCTGGCCGGGTGTTCCTCACAGTTCGGCAGCAACAGCAGCGGCAAGCAGTCCGACACCGGCAAGCAGCACCTCACCGTGCTCATCGGGTCCTCGGGAGACGCCGAGACCAACGCGGTGACCTCCGCGGCCAACGCCTGGGCGAAGAAGACCGGCAACACGGTCACCGTCACCGCCGCGCAGAACCTCGACCAGCAGCTCGGCCAGGCGCTGGCCGGCGGCAAGCCCCCGGACGTCTTCTACGTGGGGTCCAACACCTTCGCCAACTACGCCAAGGGCAACTCGCTGTACGCCTACGGCGACCAGTTGTCGTACAAGAGCGACTTCTCCCCGACGCTGCGCAGCTCCTTCAGCTACAACGGCAAGTTCGTGTGCGCGCCCAAGGACAGCTCCACGCTGGCGCTGGCCGTCGACACCACGATGTGGAAGAAGGCCGGGCTCACCGACGCCGACTACCCCAAGTCGTGGGCGGACCTGGAGAAGCTGGCCAAGAAGCTCACCTCAGGCAAGGTGACCGGGCTGGTCGTCGACGGCTCGTACAACGAGCTGGGCGTCTTCTTCAAGCAGGCCGGCGGCTGGCTGGTCAACTCCGGCCAGACCAAGGTCACCGCGAGCACCCCGGCCAACGTCCAGGGCCTGACCTTCGTGAAGAAGCTGCTGAAGGAGGGGGTGCTGAAGTTCCCCAAGCAGGTCGACGCGGGCTGGGGCGGTGAGGCGCTGGGCACCCAGAAGGCCGCCATGACCATCGAGGGCAACTGGCTGACCGGTGCCATGGCCAGCGACTACCCCAAGGTCCCCTACAAGGTCGTTCCGCTGCCGCAGGGCCCGGCCGGCAAGGGCACGCTGTCCTTCAGCACCTGCTGGGGCGTCGCGAACAAGAGCGCCCACCACGCCGCCGCGGTCTCGCTGGTCAAGGCCTTCACCGCCGTCGACCAGCAGGTCACCTTCGCCGGCGCCTACGGTGTGCTGCCCTCGCGTACCAGCGCGCTGGCCACCTACAAGAGCAAGTTCCCGCAGTTCGCGGCCTTCGCGGACGGCAGCGCCTACGCGCAGGGACCGGTCACCATCGCCGGGTTCAACAACGTGCTGACGCAGTTCGACACCGAACTGTCCTCGCTGGCCTCCAGCGACCCCAAGAAGATCCTGTCCGATCTCCAGACCAACGGTGATCAGGCCCTGAGCGGCGGCAACTGAGCCAGCGCAGGAGGAGAGACCATGAGCCACCAAGGCACAGGGCCCGTTCCCACCGGGTCCGCGCTCGCGGTACGAAAAGTTCGTCCCATCCGTACCGCGCCTGGTGGCAGCGATCCGGGTGGCGGCGCGACCCGCCGGACGCGCCGCCACCCGGGAATCAAGGGTCGCCAAGGGCTGTGGGGCTGGCTGTTCGTCAGCCCGATGGTGATCGTCCTCGGACTGTTCCTGTTGCTGCCGATCCTGATGGCGGCATGGGTCAGCCTGCTGCACTGGGACGGGCAGTCCAACCCGTTCAGCGGTGCGGCCGACTTCGTGGGGGCGCGCAACTACACCAGTCTGCTCACCACCGCAGGCCTCGACCGCACCCTGTTCATGACCGCGGTGCGCAACAACCTCTACTACGTGCTGTTCGTGGTGCCGCTGCAGACCCTGCTGGCCCTGGCGCTGGCGGTGGCGGTCAACAAGCGGTGGCTCAAGGGCCGGGGGCTGTTCCGGACGGTCTTCTTCTTCCCCTCGGTGACCAGTTCGATCGCCATCTCCACCGTCTTCCTGTTCCTGTTCCAGGGCAGCGGCGCGGTCAACGCGCTGCTGAAGTGGGTGGGGATCACCGGTCCCAAGTGGTTCACCGACTCCGACGGCCTGGTGTGGACCGTGCTGGGCGCGTTCGGCATCGTCGACCCGCACCGGCCGGCCGGCGCGCTGGCCCGGCACGGCTTCCTCGGGCTGTCGTGGTGGGACTGGCTGTCGGGACCGTCCATCGCGATGTGCACCATCATCGTGCTGGCGGTCTGGACCACCTCCGGCACGTTCATGCTGATGTTCCTCGCGGCGTTGCAGGACGTGCCCGCCGAGCTGGAGGAGTCCGCGCTGATCGACGGCGCCAACCGCCGGCAGTCCTTCCGGCACGTCACGCTGCCCGCGCTGCGCCCGGTGATCTTCCTGGTGCTCACCCTGGGACTGATATCCACCTGGCAGGTCTTCGACGCGGTCTATGTGATGAGCCAGGGCGCACCCGGCAACACCACCTTGACCCCGGCCTTTCTCTCGTACACCGACGGCTTCCAGAACGGGGCCTACGGCGTCGCCGCCGCCACGGCGTTCCTGCTGCTGGCCGTCATCATGCTGATGACCCTGCTACAGCGCTTCCTGCTGCGTGATCGTGACGGGAGCCGGCGCCTGGGCGGGCGTCTTCGAGGAGGAACCCGATGAGCGCCGAGACCTCCCGCGGGCCGGCGAGGCGCACCCCGGGCCGCCTCCAGGGCAACGCCAAGGCGCTGCGGCTGGCCGGGCTGCTGATCCTGGCGGTGGTCGGGCTGTTCTACGTGCTGCCGTTCGCCATCCAGCTGGCCACGTCGTTCAAGACCGATCCGGACGCGGCCGCCAATCCGCTGTCGCTGCTGCCCAACCCCTTCGACCTGGACTCCTACCGGCGGCTGTTCGGGCTCGGATCCGTCGGCCAGCCGGTGCCGTTCGGCCGCTGGCTGGGCAACTCGGTGCTGGTGACGGTCATCGTCACCACGGGCCGGGTCTTCTTCGACTCGCTGGCCGGCTACGCGCTGGCCAGGCTGGAGTTCCGGGGCCGCGGCCTGCTGTTCAACGGGCTGCTGACGGTGATGTCGGTGCCGGGCGTGGTGCTGCTGATCCCCAAGTTCCTGGTCCTCAACCAGCTGGGGATCTTCGACACCTACGCGGCGATGATCGTGCCCTTGATGGTGGACGCCGCCGGGGTGTTCATCATGCGGCAGTTCTTCCTGTCCATCCCCAAGGAGGTCGAGGAGGCCGCGCGGATCGACGGCGCCGGGGTCTTCCGGATCTTCCGGTCGGTCGTGCTGCCGATGTCCCGGCCGGCGTTGATCACGTTGACCATCCTGTCCTTCCAGAGCTCCTGGAACGAGTTCACCCACTTCCTGGTGGCCACGAGTTCCCCGCAGTACGAGACGCTCACCACGGGCCTGGCCCGGTTCGTCTCCGGCAGTCTGAGCTCCGGCACCCAGTACCCGCTCAAGCTGACCGCCGCCCTGCTGGCCACCATCCCGGTCGCGGTGCTGTTCTTCGTCTTCCAGCGGCACTTCGTGCGCAGCGCCAACTCCGGCTCCGTCAAGGGCTGATCCCCCGCAGAACCCCGCTGTCCATTATGTCCCCCGGGGGACATAATGGACAGCGGGGAGATGTGGCCATGACTGCGACGGTGAAACTGTGGCGATGGCGGCGCAACCCGGTCAAGCGGCGGTCCGATGTCGTGGAGGCATGGGCCGGCCTGACGGTGGGCGCCGTCCTGGTCATCGGTGCGCCACTGACCGGGATGGTGGCCGCGAACGGCACCCAGCAGTCCATCGCCGCGCAGAACGACGCCCGGCACCGGGTCTCCGCGGTGCTGGTGCGCGACGCCCCCACCGCCGCCGCGGCCCGCAGCACCGGGGCCAACCCGGACCAGGTGCGGGCGGTCGTGCGGTGGGCGGGGCCGGACGGCCAGGTCCGCACCGGCAACATCGTCGTCGAGCCGGGTACCAAGGCCGGCACCTCCACCCAGGTCTGGCTGGACGGGCGGGACCAGCTCACCGAGCCACCGCTGAGCCCAGGGCAGACCACGCTCCAGGCCGACATCATGGGCGGCGCGGCGGCCGGCGGCTTCTGCGTGGCGGTGCTGGTCGGACACCGTCTGGTCCGGCTGGAGCTCGACCGGCGCCGTGCCCGGGGGTGGCAGCGCGAGTGGGCGAAGGTGGAACCGCAGTGGAGCCGCGGCCACCACGCGTGAGGAATCTTCGCGGTGTGCGGCGGCGGGCGGCGCCGACGGGTAGCGTCGGACCATGCTGAGTGTCACCGACATCCGTACCGGGCGGCCCGTGGAGGTCTCCGGCGCGCGGCGCGGCCTGCTGGGTGTGTGTGTCCGGCTGACCTGTGCCGACGGCGCGGTCGGCATGGCCGACCTGCGGGCCCTGGTGGTCGGCGACGTGCTGCGGCGGGTCGTGGAGGCCACCGGTCCGCAGGTGCTCTGGGAGGTGGCGCGCCCCGAGCCGGCGGACGGGGTCTCCCGGGCGCTGGGCCACGCGGCGGCGGCCCTGGGCGTTCCGGCGCCGTCGGCGGACGGATCGCCGCAGGCGGCGGACGTGGTGGTGCTCGCGGACGGTGTGCGCCCCGACGGCCCGGCGGCACAGGGCACACCGGTCGCGGTGGGCGCGGTGCTGGGCGTGCCGGCCGGATCGGCGCTGCCGGGGGCCGACGGCGTGGACGCGTCGGCGGTGCGGCTGGCCCTGCTGCGGTACGGCCACGGTGAGCCCGCCAGTCTGACGCCCGACCGGCTGGCCGAGGCGGGCCGGACGCTGGCGGAATGGCGGCGCGGGATGGCCGAGTGGTCGCGGCAGCCGTCCAAGCCGCTTCCCGGCGAGATCCGGGCCGCCGCGCACGCGGCGCTGGCCCGGGACCTCGACACCCCGGCCGTCCTCGACCTGCTCGGGCACGTCGCCGACGAGCCGGGCATCGCGCCGGGCGGCAAGTTCGAGATCTTCGCCCACCTCGACCGCTTCCTCGCCCTGGAGCTCCCCCGCGACATCGGCGGTGCCTGACGCCTTCGTCCCGCCCGGCGGCGGGCGGGACGAAGGGCGCTCTCAGCCCGTCACGCTGGCGGCGCCGGTCTCCAGGTGGCCGGTGAACCGCCGCGACCAGCTCGGGTCGGCATCGAGGGTCACCGTGAAGTCGTACCAGCCGCCGTTGAAGGCGACCGCGTTGAAGTAGTCGCTGACCGTGCCGCCCGCGGGCACCTGGTAGGTCCACGGCCCGTCGGTGCGGTAGTTGGTGGAGGTGATGGTGAACGTCATGGCGGTGCCGGAGGTGTTGGCCATGGCGAACCAGACCGCCTGCTCGCCGGTGCCCGGTTCGACGGCGTAGGAGCTGCGCACCTCGGCCATGGCGCCGGCCGCCGCGATGTCACCGGTGAAGCGGCGCAGGAAGCGGTTGGGGCCGACCATGGTCAGGTCGTACTTGCCGTCGCCGAACCCGGTGCCGATGTTGAAGTAGTCGCTCGTGGTGCCGCCCGGGTCGACGGTGTACTGCCACGGGCCGTCGCCGCGGTAGGCGTTGGCGTAGACGGCGAAGTGCGCCGCCTTGGCGGCCGGGAAGCCGGTGTTGGCCATGTCGAGCCACAGTTGTGCCTGGCCGCCGCTGCCGGTCACCAGCCGGTCGGCGTACCCGTTGGGCTGGTAGGGCAGCGCGCGGGCCGGCTTGGTGCCCGGCTCCTGCGCGGGCAGCGCGTTGGTCTGCGGCGCGGGGTTGGGCAGCAGGACGCAGGAGAGCCAGCCGATGACCGGGCCGGTGTCCGGCAGCGACGGCATTCCGTAGACCGGCGAGGTGAAGTCGAAGGCGCTGGTCAGGTCGCCGGTGACCTTGCGGCGCCAGGCGCTGATGCTGCCGCAGGTGGCCGGGGTGCCGAGTGCCGCGGTCCACTTCTCGATGAACTGGATGACCGAGGTGTGGTCGAAGACCTGCGAGTCGACCCAGCCGCCGCGGCTCCAGGGCGAGATGACGACCATCGGGACCCGGAAGCCGAGGCCGATGGGCCGGCCGGCGTAGAACTCGTCGGTGGTGTCGCCGCGGGGACAGGCGGCGGGACGTGGTCGAAGAAGCCGTCGTTCTCGTCGTAGTTGAGGAAGACCACGGTGGAGTCGAAGACGTCAGGGTCGGCGTTGAGGGCTTGCAGGACGAGGTTGACGAAGTGCGCGCCGTCGCCGGGCGGGGCGTCGGGGTGCTCGGAGAAGCCCTGGTTGGCGACCACCCACGACACCTGCGGCAGCGTCCCGGCGAGGGTGTCGGCCCGGATGGCGGCGGCGATGTCGTCCGGGGTGGAGCCGGAGGCCGCGGGCACCGAGGACATGCCGCGCGCGTACAGCGGTGATCCGGCCGCCGCGTCGGTGAACTGCTTGAAGTAGGCGAGCGCGTTGTCGCCGAAGTTGTCCGAGGCGTTCTGGTAGACCCGCCAGCTCACCCCGGCGTTCTGGAGGGCCTCGGCGTAGGTCTGCCAGGTCAGCCCCGACTCGTCGGCGCCGTCGTACGCCGGTCCGCCCGCCTTGCCCGCCGGGTCGATCATGCCGCCCCACAGGTAGGTGCGGTTGGGGCCGGTGGCGCTGATCGCCGAGCAGTGGTAGGCGTCGCACACGGTGTAGGCGTCGGCGAGCGCGTAGTGGAACGGGATGTCGCCCCGGTCGAGGTAGCCCATCGTGCGGTTGGACCCCTTGGCGGACACCCAGTTGTCCAACTTGCCGTTGTTCCACGCCGAGTGCTGGCTGGACCAGCCGTGGTCCAGTGAGCCGTCGCACTGCGCGAGCTTCTCCGGGGTCACGCCGAGGAAGGGGGAGGTGTCGCTGAGCTTCCACGGGTACTGGCGGCCCGAGCCGTCCGGCTGGTCGAAGACGCCGGCCCCGCCGGACAGGCTGATGCCGGCCCGGTCGCCGAAGCCGCGTACCCCCTTCAGCGCCCCGAAGTAGTGGTCGAAGCTGCGGTTCTCCTGCATGAGGACGACGACGTGCTTGACGTCCTTGATCGTGCCGGTGGCCTTCGCGCCGGCCGCCGCCGCGGGGCGCGCGCCGACGAGCTGGCCCGCCGCCCCGATGACGGTCCCCGCGGCGGCGCCCGCCGACAGCGCCACGAAACCTCTTCGGCTGATACCTGACATGCGATCGATGTCCTTCGCTTCGGGGCCGGGCACGCACGACCGGAACAACCCGACCTGTCCATGACAATGAGAGCGGAACGAGCCTTACCCAAGTGGTCGGCCGGGTCATCCGTCAACGGGGCCCGAGGACCCGATGTTCGGCAGGTGTTCTCCCCCGGGCCGCCGGAGCGGCTACTTCAGCAGCCGCGACATCCGCCGGTCGGCCAGCGGCTTGCCGCCGGTCTGGCAGGTGGGGCAGTACTGCAGCGAGGAGTCCCGGTAGGAGACCTCGCGCACCGTGTCGCCGCAGACCGGGCAGGGCTCGCCGGTGCGGCCGTGCACCCGCAGGCCGCTCTTCTTCTCGGCCTTCAGCCGGCCCGCCGCCACCCCGCGGGACCGCTCGACGGCCTCCCGCAGCGTGCCCTCCAACGCCTCGTACAGCCTGCTGACCTCGTCGTCGGTCAGCGTCGCGGCGATCTTGAACGGTGACATCCGGGCGGCGTGCAGCGCCTCGTCGGAGTAGGCGTTGCCCACCCCCGCGATCACGCTCTGGTCGCGCAGCACCCCCTTGACCTGGCGCCGCTCCCCCGCGAGCAACCCGGCGAACACCTCACGGGTGAAGTCGTCCCGCAACGGATCGGGACCCAGCCGGGCGATCCCCGGCACGTCCGCCACATCGCGCACGCAGTACACCGCGAGCCCCTTCCGGGTACCCGCCTCGGTCAGGTCGAACCCCGCGCCAGGCGGCTGCGCCAGCCGCAGCCGCAGCGCCAGCGGCCCCCGGCCGGGGCGCGGCGGGGCGTCCGGCAGCTTGTCCTGCCAGCGCAGCCACCCGGCCCGGGCGAGATGGACCACCATGCGCACGTCGCCGGCCGCGATCTCCAGGAACTTGCCGTGCCGGGCGACCGCGGTGACCGTCCGCCCCTCCAGGGCGGTGACCGGCGGGTCGTAGGTCTTCAGGACGCTCACCGCGACCGGCAGCACCCGCTCGACGGTCCGCCCGGTCAGGTGCTCCTCCAGGAAGGCCCGCAGGCTCTCGACCTCCGGCAGTTCCGGCATGGCTCCAGTGTGCGGCAGCGTCCCGGGAAGCGCCGTACGGGCGGGCCTGACGGCGGGGCCGAGTGGCGGGGGCGCCGGACGGCGGCAAGGCTGGAGGCGAGAGGGACTACGCCCGTCCGTCCGCGGCGCGTGGGCGGACCGTCGCCAGGAGGCGATCATGTCCGAGGTCACTCACGCCTACCCGCCCGGGACCCCCTGCTGGGTCTCGCTGACCACCCCCGACCAGCAGGCGTCACTGGACTTCTACCGGGACCTGTTCGGCTGGGAGGGACGGATCAGCCCGGCGGAGACCGGCGGGTACACGGTGTGCATGTGGCACGGCAAGGCGGTCGCGGGCATCAACGAGGCGCGCCCGTCGGCCGGCCGGCCCGCCCCGCCGACCGCCTGGACCACCTTCCTCGCCACCGAGAACGCCGACGTCACCGCCACCGCGGTGATCCGCGAAGGCGGCTCGCTGCTGACCACGATCGACGAGGTGCCCTCCACCGGCCGGATGTTCCTCGCGACCGACCCGGCCGGCGCGGTGTTCGGTGTGTGGCAGCCGCTGGACTTCATCGGCGCCGAGATCGTCAACGAGCCGGGCGCGCTGGTGTGGAACGAACTCAACTCCAAGGACCCGGACGCCGCCGCGTCCTTCTACCCCAAGGCGCTCGGCACCGCTGTCACCTCGTTCAAGGAGGTGCCGGGGTACTTCACCTTCAACGTGGACGGCCGTCCGGTCGGCGGGATGCAGCGGCTGGGCGACGACTTCCCGCCGGGCACCCCCTCGCACTGGCTGGCCTACTTCTCCGTGGACGACGTGGACAGTACGGTCGACGCGCTGGTGAAGGCGAACGGCTCCGTGCTGGCAGCTCCGTACGACATGGTGGCGGGCCGGATGTCGGTCGTGGCGGACCCGCAGGGCGGGGTGTTCGCCGTGATCGCGCAGCCTCCGTCGGCCTGACGGACGCCACGCGTCGCCCGCGGTCGGCCAACCGCCGCCTGGGCGTTATCCGTCATCCGGTTGCCACCCCTTTGACCTGGGGAGTCTAGTGACGTGACCACTCTTGCGAAGCTGACTCACCCCCGTCGCACCGCGGTGGCCGCGAGGAAGCGGGAGACGGGGTCGCCGGACACCCCGCCGAGGCGTCGTGGCGGACCGTCACTCTCCTCGCCCTGGTGGCGCGCCGCCGCGGCCGTGTCCGCGGGAGCCGTGCCCTGCCTGGCGTTTCCGTCACCCTCCCTGTGGTGGCTGGCCTATGTGGCGCTGGTTCCGCTGATCCTGCTGGTGCGCTCGGCCCCCACCCCGCGGCGCGCGGTGCTCGACGGGTGGCTGGGCGGGGCCGGTTTCATGGTCGCCGTGCACCACTGGCTGCTGCCGAGCCTGAACGTCTTCATCGTGGTGCTGGCCCTGCTGCTCGGGCTGCTGTGGGCGCCGTGGGGCTGGCTGGTGCGGCGGCTGCTGGGCGAGTCACCGGGGACCGGGGCGGTACTGGCGGCGCTGGTGCTGGTGCCCTCCGCCTGGATGATGGTCGAGCTGGTCCGCTCCTGGCAGTACCTGGGCGGGCCGTGGGGTCTGCTGGGGGCCAGTCAGTGGCAGGTGCCGCCCGCCCTGCGGCTGGCGTCGGTGGGCGGGGTGTGGCTGCTGAGCTTCCTGGTGGTCGCGGTCAACACCGCGGTCGCCGAACTGCTGGTGCTGCCGCGGGCCCGGGCCGTCGCGGGCGGCACGCTGGTGGCGATCGCGGCGGGCTCGACGGTGGTGTGGACCCTGCTGCCGCGCCCGCCGGCCACCGGGAGTGTGCGGATAGCCGTGGTGCAGCCGGGCGTCATCGAGGGGGTGGCCGACCGCTTCGACCGCAGCGCCCAGCTGACCGCCGAACTGGCCGGGCAGCATCCGGACCTGGTGGTGTGGGGCGAGAGCAGCGTCGGCGCCGACCTGTCCTCGCATCCGCAACTGCGGGCCCGACTGGCCGCGCTGTCCCGGCAGGTGGGCGCTGACCTGCTGGTCAACGTCGACGCCCCGCGCGCCGACGGCAAGGGCATCTACAAGACGTCGGTCCTGGTGGGGCCGCAGGGGCCGACCGGGGACCGTTACGACAAGATGCGGCTGGTGCCGTTCGGCGAGTACATCCCGCTGCGCTCGGTGCTGGGCTGGGCGACGCAGGTGGGCAAGGCGGCCCAGGTCAACCGGCAGCGCGGCACCCACCAGGTGGTGATGAACATCGGTCCGGTCCGCGTCGGACCGCTGATCTGCTTCGAGACCGCGTTCCCCGACATGAGCCGTCATCTGGCCGCGATGGGTGCCCAGGTGCTGGTGGCGCAGTCCTCGACCTCCAGCTTCCAGGACAGCTGGGCGCCCGACCAGCACGCCTCACTGGCCGCGCTGCGGGCGGCCGAGTCCTGGCGGCCGGTGGTGCACTCGACGCTGACCGGGATCAGCGCGGTCTACGACGCGCAGGGCCGGCAGGTCGGCCCGCGGCTCGGCGTGCACACCAGCGCCACCCAGGTCTACGCCGTTCCGCTGTCCGGCGGCAGCAGCCTGTTCGACCGCTTCGGCGACTGGGTGCTGGAGCTGTCGGCTGCCCTGCTGGTGCTGGCCGCCGCCTACGAAGGGGTGCGGGTCGTCAGGAGGCCTGCTCAAGCGCCGCGTTGACGATCCGTTCGCACAACTCGTGGGTGCGCAGGGCGTCCTGGGCGCTGATGACCTTCCCCGCGCGGACCGCGTCGAGAAAGGCGAGGGTGATCTGCTCGATGCCGCGCTGCCGGGCGACCGGAACCCAGTCGCCGCGCCGGCGCAGGGACGGCTGGCCCTTGTGGTCGACGATCTCGGCGAGGTTGAGCACCTGGCGCTTGGTGTCCTGGCCCATCACCTCCAGCGTCTCCTCGGTCGAGCCGCTCATCCGGTTCATCACCCCCAGCGCGGTGAAGCCGTCGCCCGACATCTGGAGGACGACGTGGTGCAGCAGGCCGAGCCGCGACCTGGTCGCCACGTCGATGTGCTCGACGGTGCCCGGCACCAGGAAGCGCAGGGTGTCGGCGACATGGATGAAGTCGTCGTAGACGAACACCCGCGGGTCCTCGGCGAGGCCGACCCGGTTCTTCTGCATGATGATCAGGTCGCGCGGGTGCTCCGAGCACTGCGCGTACCCGGGGGCGTAGCGGCGGTTGAAGCCGGTCATCAGGCTGACCCCGCGCTCTTCCGCGAGGGTCACCAGACGCGTCGCGTCCGCGAGGTCGTAGGCGAGCGGCTTGTCGACATAGGTGGGCACCCCCGCCTCGATCAGCCGCCCGGCGATCTCGGTGTGGGTGGCGGTGGGCGCGTGCACGAAGGCGGCGTCGAGCCCCTGGCCGATCAGGTCGTCCAGCGTGTCGTGTCGGTGCGGGAGGCGGTAGGTCTCGCCGACCTCGTCCAAGGTGGCCCGGGTGCGGGTGTGCAGGTGCAGTTCGAGGCCCGGCTGGGCGGCGAGCACCGGCAGGTAGGCCTTCCGCGCGATGTCGCCGAGGCCGATGACCCCGATCCTCAGCGCCCTGGTCTCGGATGCCACCGCTGCTCTCCCATCGCCGGTGCGGGTCCCGCCGTCGCAGCATACGCAGCGGGCACCCGGCGGCCGGCAGGCGGCGTCCGGATAAATTGCGTCGCCATCGGTGGCCGGCCCGGTCATCATGACGGCCATGACACAGGACAACAGAATCGATCCGCCGCTGTCCGCCGACGAGCGCACCATGCTGGAGAGCTGGCTGGACTACCACCGCGACACCCTGGCCCTCAAGTGCGACGGACTGACCGCCGAGCAGTTGCGGACCGCTTCCGTGCCGCCCTCCGAGCTGACGCTGCTGGGCCTGGTGCGGCACATCACCGAGGTGGAGCGGGCCTGGTTCCGCATCACCCTGGCCGCCGAGGAGCCCGGGCCGGTCTATTTCACCGACGAGGACCCGGACGGCGACTTCCACCACCCCGCCGACGCCGACCCCGCCGAGGCGTTCGCCAACTGGCGGGCCGAGATCGCGCTCGCGAAGGACCGCGCGGCCAGCCGTTCGCTGGACGACATCGGGCTCTCCACCCGCCGCAGGGACTTCTCACTGCGCTGGATCTACCTGCACATGATCGAGGAGTACGCGCGGCACAACGGGCACGCCGACCTGATCCGCGAGCGCATCGACGGCGTCACCGGGGAGTGAGTCCGGCGTTAGGCCGTCCGGACCAATCCCACGGCAGCTTGACGCCTCGACGATCACCCCTGCGGGGAATGTTCAAGGCTCAACCCATCGGACACAGTTGCCAGGGTGCGTCGAATCCCCACGATGATGGTCATGGCGGCGGCCTCGGTCGTCGTCTCCGGATGTGTGACGGTCTCCCCGGACCAGCCCGCCAAGCTCCGTGCGCCAACCGCCCTGCCACCCGGTCAGTCGCCGGTCCCGCTGTTGCAGCAGCGGCCGAACCGGCAGACCGTGATGACCACCGCCTCCCCCGCGCCGCAGAGCGGGTCGTCGGCGGCGAGCAGGCCGGACAGGCCCACCGCGCACGGCGCGGCCGGCTCCGGCAATCCACCCGAGACCGCGCCCCGGCACGACGGCCACGGGCGGCACGGCGCCTCCGGGCACATCGGCGGGCACGCCGTCCCGCGCATGGGGTCCGATGTGTGCGCGCTCGGCCAGGCGTACGGACGCTGGGGCCTGGACAGCGACGCGACCCAGATCTGCCAACAGGTCTACGGCAAGTGATCCGGACCGGACCGCGGTGGCGCGAGCCGCAGGTCCATCCGGGCGATCTCGGCGCGGACGCCGTCCCCGTAGGCGTCGTCGGACAGCGCCCCGGCCGACTCCCGGGCCCGGCCGAGATGGCCGCGCGCCAGTTGGTGCTCCCCCAGCCGGTCGTAGTCGGCGGCCAGGTTCAGGTGCAGGGAGGGATAGAACCCGCGCACCGACACCGCCGACTCGCCCCAGCGCGCGCCTTCCGCGCCGATGGTGTCGGCGGCTTTGAGGGCCCGTAGATCCCAGGTCAGCTCGTCCTCGGGGTCGTCCTGGGTGTCCGCCATGTAGTGCGCCAACGTGCAGCGGTGCAGCGGCGAGCCGCCTTCCCCGATCTCCTCCCACAGGGCGGCGAACCGGTTGCGGGCCTCCTCGCGGTCGCCACCGTGCAGCAGGATGACGACCTGGCCGATCCGCGTCGTCAGCTCCTCGTGCCCCACCGCCACCGCCTCCTTGGCCGATCGCGTTCGGATACGACGCCGGGTGTCTCGCGTGGACCCCGGCGGGCTCGCGAAGCCAAGATCCACAGGGCACACCATAACGGCGGTCCCCGGCAATCCCCGGCACGGGCGCGTGCCATCCCGCTGAACAGCCGAACGGCACGGCGGGACCGGCCGGTCCGTCAGGGCGGACCGGCCGGAGCGCGGGTCACTTGTCCAGGTCGGGGATCCGCCAGTCGATGGGCTGGTGGCCCTGCGCCGCGATCGCCTCGTTCATCCGGGTGAACGGAGCGCTGCCGAGGAAGAGCTTGGCCGACAGCGGAGAGGGGTGGGCGCCTTGGACCACGGCGTGCCGGGTGGTGTCGATCAGCGGCAGCTTCTTCTTCGCGTAGTTGCCCCACAGGACGAACACCGCCGGGTCGGGGCGCCGGGCGACAGCGGTGATCACCGCGTCGGTGAACTTCTCCCAGCCCTTGGCCTTGTGCGAGTTGGCCTCCGCCTCACGGACCGTCAGGACCGCGTTGAGCAGCAGCACGCCCTGCTGTGCCCAGGGCATCAGATAGCCGTTGTCGGGGACGGGGTGTCCCAGCTCATCACGCATTTCCTTGAAAATATTGCGCAGTGACGGCGGCGTGCGTACCCCGGGGCGCACCGAGAAGCACATGCCGTGCGCCTGGCCCTCGCCGTGGTACGGGTCCTGTCCGAGGATCAGCACCTTGACCCGCTCGTACGGCGTGGCCTCCAGCGCCGCGAAGACCTCCTCGCGGGGCGGGAAGACGTTGTGCTGGGCCCGCTCCTTCTCGACGAACTCGGTGAGGTCCTGGAAGTAGGGCTTGTCCAGTTCCTCACCGAGAACGGCCTGCCAGGATTCGGGCAGCATGCTGGGCACGTCAACGACCTCCGATACACGTTCTGTTGCTCAGCACAGAACGTACCGGCAGCCACTGACAACGCGCTGTTCCGGGGCCGTGCGCGGCCCCGGGACAGCGATCCGTCAGGCGACCCCGGACTGCAGGAACAGCCCGCCGTCGATCACCATGGTCTGGCCGGTGATCCACCCAGCGTTGTCGGACAGCAGGAACGCGGCGGCGCCGCCGATGTCCTCCGGCACCCCGAGCCGCTTGAGCGGGTATCCCGCGGCGGCCTCCGCCTCGCGCCCCTCGTAGAGCGCGGCGGCGAACTTCGTCTTGACCACCGCCGGGGCGATGGCGTTCACCCGGACCCCGGGCGCGAGCTCCGCGGCGAGTTGGAGCGTCAGGTTGATCAGCGCGGCCTTGCTGACGCCGTAGGCGCCGATGAAGGGTGACGGCGCGAGGCCGGCCACCGACGCCACGTTGACGATGGCGCCGCCGTTCTCCTTCTGCCAGGCCTTCCAGGTCTGCTGGGCGAAGCCGAGCGCGGAGATCACGTTGGTCTCGAAGACCTTGCGGGCCACGCCGAGGTCGACCTCGGCGATCGGGCCGAACACCGGGTTGGTGCCGGCGTTGTTGACGAGGTAGTCGACGCGCCCGAACTCCGCCATGGCGCGCTCGACGGCCAGTGCCTGGTGGGCCTCGTCGTGCGCCTTGCCGGCGACGCCGATCACCCGGTCGGCGCCGAGCTTCTCGACGGCCTCCTTGAGGGCGTCCTCGTTACGGCCGGTGATGCATACCCGGTCGCCGCGGGCGACCAGTGCTTCGGCTATCCCGTAGCCGATGCCCCGGCTGGCACCGGTGATGATCGCGGCGCGACCGCTGTCGGGGGTGGTCATCTCAACAAGCCTTTCGATCGCGTCAGTCGAGCGGTCCGCCGGCCACGTACAGCACCTGGCCGGAGACGAAGCCGGCCTCGTCCCCGGTGAAGAACGCGATGGCGTTGCCGATGTCGTCCGGCTGCCCGACCCGCTGGACCGGGATCTGGGTCGCGGCGGCGGCCTGGAACTCCTCGAAGCCCATGCCGACCCGGGCCGCGGTGGCGGCGGTCATGTCGGTGACGATGAAGCCGGGGGCGACCGCGTTGACGGTGACGCCGAACTTGCCCAGCTCGATCGCCAGGGTCTTGGTCAGACCCTGCATGCCCGCCTTGGCGGTGGAGTAGTTGGCCTGGCCGCGGTTGCCCAGCGCGGAGCTGGACGAGAGGTTGACGACCCGGCCGAACTTGGCGTCCACCATGTGCTTCTGGACCGCGCGGGCCATCAGGAACGCGCCGCGCAGGTGCACGTTCATCACGGTGTCCCAGTCGGACGCGCTCATCTTGAACAGCAGGTTGTCGCGCAGTACGCCGGCGTTGTTCACCAGGATGGTCGGCGCGCCGAGCTCCTCGGTGACCTTGGCGACGGCCGCCTCGACCTGCGCCTCGTCGGAGACGTCCGCGCCGACCGCGATCGCCCGGCCGCCGGCCGCGGTGATCTTCTCGACGGTGTCCTTGCAGGCCGCCTCGTCGAGGTCGAGCACGGCGACCGCGCGCCCTTCGGCGGCCAGTCGTACCGCGGTGGCCGCGCCGATGCCGCGGGCCGCCCCGGTGACGATCGCTACACGTTGTTCGGTACCGGGCTGCTCGGTGGTGGCCATCTCTCTCCTCGCCTCAGACGCGGTCGCCATGAGCGACCGCTTAGTACGCCAGCATGCGAAACCGTATGGGGGCGGTGACCGAGTGTCAACGCCCCCGCGCCCGATGTGGCCCACCGCACGGACGCCCCCTGGATCGCCCGGGGGCGTTCAGCGTACGAGCAGTTCCAGCAGGCGGTCGGCGTCGGCGGCCGGGTCCGCGGTCAGTCCGGTGTGGATGGGCCCCGGCTGCACCACCGTGCTGCGCGGGGCGGTCAGCCAGCGGAAGCGGCGCCCCGGGTCGTCACCGGCCGCCTGGCCCGCCCGGTCGCCACCCGCGCAGATCCCCTCGACGGCGCACAGCGCGGCTCGCACCGCGGCCACGTCCGCCTGCGGGTCCAGACACCGCAGCCGTGTCTCGTCGAGGTGGATGCGGGCCGCGACGAAGGACTTGGCGCGGCAGTAGACGAGCACCCCGGCGTTGATCTGCTCACCGCGCTCCACCCGCGGCACGACCCGCACCACCGCGTACTCGAAGACGTCCCTGGCGGTCACTTGGCCTTCCCCTCGACCCAGGGGCGCAGCCACTCCGGCGGGGGATCCGCCTTGCGCGGCGGTCCCGTCAGGGTGATCCGGCCGGTCACCGTCGCGGCCCGCCCGGCGAGCACGTCCACATAGGCGGCACGCACCTCGTCGGGCGTGTCGAACCCCGGCTCGTCCACCAGCCACTCGTCCGGGATCAGCGCGGCGACCTCCGCCAGCAGTCGCGGGGTCACCCGGGGGGCGAGCGCTTCGGCCGCCGCGGTCACCACGGGAGCGGTCACGAAGCGGGCCAGCGCGTGCTCGGTGGCGTCGTACGGCCGACCGGCGGAGGCTGCGGCGCCGGGCCAGTTGTGGTGCCAGATCATCGCGGCGCCGTGGTCGATGAGCCACAGGGCGCCGTGCCACATCAGCATGTTGGGGTTGCGCCACGAGCGGTCGACGTTGTTGATCAGCGCGTCGAACCACAGGACTCGCCCGGCCAGTTCCGGGTCCACCTCGAAGGCCAGCGGGTCGAAGCCGACCGAGCCGGGCAGGAAGTCCATGCCGAGGTTGAGCCCGCCGCTCGCCTTGAGGACGTCCTGGACCTCCTGGTCCGGCTCGCCCAGCGCGATCACCGGATCGAACTCCAGCCGCACCAGGGCGGGCATGGGCAGGTCCAGCCGGCGGGCGAGTTCCCCGGAGACGACTTCGGCGACCAGCGCCTTGCGGCCCTGCGCCGCGCCCACGAACTTCGCCACGTACGTGCCCAGGTCGTCGGCCTCGACGAGCCCCGGCACCGATCCGCCCTCACGCAGCGGCGTGATGTAGCGGATCGCGGTCACTTCGGAAAGCATCCGCAAAGGTTACTCGGGGTGCGGCCGGGCGGCGGCCGTGCCGGACCCGGCCCGCGGGGCGCGCGGCGCCGGCCGCCCGGCCGGTCTGCGGGCGTTGAACGGCTGTGCCGCACGTTCCGTATGGGGTGGTGGCGGTTGCGCCGACGGACGGCCATCCCGGCCGGCCCCGTCCACCGGTAGCACGACGATCGACAAGGATGTAGCGCATGGACCAGACCTCCGGCACTCCGATGACCACGACACGCCGCACGGTGGTAGCGATGGCGGGCGCCGGCGGGCTCGCCGCCGCGCTGGCCGCGTGCGGCGGTTCCGACAGCGGATCGAGCGCGGGCGACACCCCGTCGGCCGGCGGTGGCGCCCAGTCCGGCGGACAGTCGTCGGCGGCCGGCGGCACGACCGCGCTGGCGAAGACCTCCGACATCCCCGAGGGCGGCGGCAAGGTCTTCGCCGACCAGAAGGTCGTGGTGACCCAGCCGACGGCCGGGCAGTTCAAGGGGTTCTCGGCGGTCTGCACCCACATGGGCTGCACCGTCGCCGAGGTCAAGGACGGGACGATCGACTGCCTGTGCCACGGCAGCAAGTACCACATCGCCGACGGCAGCGTGGCGAACGGCCCCGCGCCCAAGCCGCTCCCCCCGGCGAAGATCACCGTGGCCAACGGTGAGGTGACGCTGGGCTGACCCAGGCAGCGACGAGGGGGGCGGCACCGGAAAGGCTCCGGAGCCGCCCCCTCGCGTCGGGCGGTCAGCCGCCGGTCAGCTCCCGGCCGGCCCGCCGCAGCTCCTCGACGGCCGCCCGCACCGAGGGCCTGCGGTCGGTGTCGCTGCGCCAGGCGGCGTACAGGCGGCGCCGCATGGTGTGGCGTACCGGCACCACCCGCACCCCGCCGGGGATCGGCCCGCGGCCGAGGCGGGGGGAGACCGCGACGCCCAGCCCGACGGCGACCAGTGCCATCTGGGTGGCGTGCTCGTCGGCCGCGTGCACGATGCGCGGCTCGATGCCCTTGCCGCGCAGGGTGAACTGCAGCCACTCCCGGCAGAACTGCCCGCGCGGCCAGGCGATCCAGTCGTCGTGGGCGAAGTCCTCCAGCACCACCGACTCCCGGTCGGCCAGCGGATGGTCACCGGGCACGATCACGTCGGCCACGTCGTCCAGCAGCGGCTGCCGGGTCAGGCCCTCGGGCAGCGGCAGCGGCCTGTTGTACCAGTCGAGCACGACGGCCAGGTCCAGGTCGCCGCGCAGCAGCAGCGGCACCGACTGGTCGGGCTCCATCTCCTCGACGCAGGGGCGCAGTTGGGGGTGTTCGCGGCGCAACGCGGTGAGCACCTGGGGGAACAGGCCGCGCACCGCCGTGGGAAAGGCGCCCACCGACAGCGCGCCGACCGCGGCACCGCGGTGCGCCTCCAGGTCGGAGTGGGCCAGCTCCACCATCGACAAGATGCGTTCCGCGTGCTCCGACAGCAGCCGGCCGGCGTCCGTCAGCCGCACGCCGCGCCCGTTCCTGGCGAGCAGTTGCTGGCCGGTCTCCCGTTCCAGCTTGCCCATCTGCTGGGAGATGGCGGAGGTGGTGACATGCAGGACGTCCGCGGCGGCGCTGACCGATCCGTGGGTGCCGACGGCGTGCAGGACGCGCAGCCGGTCGAGGTTCAACATGTAAGCGATACTACGCGATAGCGCTTATGAAAATTCTCTTGTCCTAAGAGGTGGAGAAAGGCAGTCTTGCGGCCATGAGCACCACGGCCGACACCCCGGCGCCTTCTCCGACCGCCTCCTCCACTCCCTCCCCCGCGCCGGGTCCCGGCAGCCCCGGCCTGCCCCGGCGCTGGTACCGCGGCTGGCGGGCGCGGTTCGCGGTGCTCTCCCTGATCTGGGGATTCAGCTTCCTGTTCATCAAGGTCGGCACCGAGGCGTTCGCCCCGCTCCAGGTGACCCTCGGCCGGATGGTGTTCGGCACCGCGGTGCTCGGGGTGGTGCTGGCCGTCCGGCGCGAGCGGCTGCCGCGCGGGCCGAAGGTCTGGGCGCACCTGGCGGTGGCCGCCTTCCTGCTCAACGCGCTGCCGTTCTCGCTGTTCGCGTACTCCGAGCTCACCATCCCCTCCACCCTGGCCGGGATCTGCAACGCGACGACGCCGCTGTTCAGCATGGTGCTGTCGGTGGTGGCGCTCTCCGAGGACCGGCCGTCGCGACGGCGGTTCACCGGGGTCGGCATCGGCTTCGTGGGAGTGCTGACCGTGCTGGGCGCCTGGCAGGGGTTCTCCGGCGAGGACCCGCGCGGCACCGTGCTGGCGCTGATAGCGGCGGCGAGCTACGCGGTCGGCTGGATCTACGTGCGCCGCACGCTGGCCGGTGTCTCCTCCTCCAGCCTGTCGCTGTCGGCCGGGCAGTTGCTGCTGGGCACCGTGCAACTCGCCGTCGTCACCCCGCTGTTCACCTCGATGCCGGCCGGCTACCCGGTGCGGTCCGTGCTGTCGGTGGCGGCGCTGGGCGCGCTGGGCACCGGGATCGCCTTCCTGGTCCAGTACGACCTGGTCAAGGAGGCCGGGCCGACGATCGCCACGATGGTCACCTACATGATCCCGGTGATCGCGACCGTGGCCGGCGTCTTCCTGCTGGACGAGCACCTGAGCTGGAACGAGCCGGTCGGCGCCGCGATCGTGCTGGCCGGTGCGGCGCTCGCCCAGAGCCGCCCGCGCCGCCGGCCCGCCAGGACCGCCGCTCAGCCGTAGCGGCCCGCGCCGGCCGGCCGCACAGCCGAGGCGACCGCGTCCGCCAGCGGCCCGACGTCGGCGAGCGTCAGCGGTGAGACGGTCACCCGGATCCCGGGACCGGAGGACAACCGGAAGCGGGCGCCGGGCGCCACCGCCCAGCCGGCGGCCAGCAACCGGGTCACCGCGGTCGTCTCGTCCGGCACCGGGATCCACACGTTCATCCCGCTGCGCCCGAAGCCGGTCACACCGTGCTCGGCCAGCTCACCCACCAGGGCGTCCCGCCGCGTCCCGTACGCCGCCGACACCACCGCCGGGTCCACCGCGCCGGTCCGCCACAGGTGGGCGACGGCGTCCTGGAGCAGATGGCTGACCCAGCCGGGGCCCAGGTGGTGCCGCCCGGCCACCCGGTCGACGGTGAGCGGGTCACCGGTGAGCACGGCGAGCCGCAGGTCCGGGCCGTACGCCTTGGCGGTGGAGCGCACCAGCATCCAGTGCGCGGTGCTGCCGCCCACCGGACACAGCGGCAGATCCACCATCCCGTGGGCGTGGTCGTCGTCGATCACCAGCGTGCCGGGGTGGCCGGCCAGCACGGTGCGCAGCGCCCCGGCCCGCCCGGCGGAGATCGCCGCGCCGGTGGGGTTCTGGCAGCGGGTGGTGACCAGCAGCGCCCGCGCGCCCTGCCGCAACGCCCGCTCGACGTCGGCGGGCAGCGGCCCCTCGTCGTCCACCCGCACCGGCACCGGCCGCAGCCCGAGGGCGGAGAGCATGTCGAAGACGCTGCCCCAGCCGGGATCCTCGACGGCGACCGCGTCACCGGGCCGCAGATGCGCGGCGAGGGCGCGCTCGACGGCGTCCAGCGACCCCGAGGTGACCGTGACCGGCCCGTCGGGCACGCCGTCCTCGTCGAAGCCCGCGCGGGCCAGGTACCGAAGCTCCTCGACCACCGCGGATCCGCCGTACAGCATCGGCCCGGCGGCGTGGCGCGCGGCCGCGGCGGCCAGCGCCTGGTCCAGCGCCGGGAGCAGCGCCGTATCCGGGTTGCCGGTGGACAGGTCCCGCACCCCCGGCGGCACTGCCCGGACCACCTCGCGCGAGGTGGTGGCCGGCCGCTCCCTGACCCGGCTGCCCCGCCGCCCGGCGGTCTCGATGACGCCGCGGTCGCGCAGCAGGCGGTAGGCCGCGGCGACGGTGTTGGGGTTGACGCCCAGCTCCACCGCGAGCTCCCGCAGGGGCGGCAGCGGCTCGCCCGGCTCCAACGCGCCCCGGCCGATGGCCCGTTCCACGTCGGCCGCGATCTCCGTGGCGCGCCGACCAGCGATCCTATATTCTCCTAGCACAAACAACATTATGCACTAGTTCAAAGAACAGGCATTCCGACCCGCCCGCCGTGCCAAGCCGGGCGGGGCACCAGTACAGGAGGAACGCGCATGTCCCAGGCCACCGGGCCGGCCACCGCGTCCGGCCCCGCCGGGTACCGGCCGACCGACCGGACGATCCCGACCCGCTCCAAGGAGCGGGCCTCCTGGGATCGGGAACTGGTCCACTCGATCCTCGACGAGGGCTACGTCTGCCATCTGGGCTTCGTCCGCGACGGCGCGCCCGTCGTCCTGCCGACCCTGTACGTGCGGGTGGGCGAGCGGCTCTACGTGCACGGCTCCACCGGATCACGCCCGCTGCGGGGCGCGGCCGGGGACCCGGGGCTGCCGGTGTGCCTGACGGTCACCCTGGTCGACGGGATCGTGCTGGCCCGCTCGGCGTTCCACCACTCGCTCAACTACCGCTCGGTCGTGGTGCACGGCACCGCCCACGAGGTCACGGACCCCACCGAGCGGTCCGCGGTGCTGGACGCGCTGATCGACCACGTGGTGCCGGGCAGGTCGGCGGACATCCGGCCCGCCGACGCCAAGGAACTGGCCGCGACCGCCGTGATCCGGCTCGACCTCGACGAGGTCTCCGCGAAGCTGCGCACCGGCGATCCCACCGACGAGCCCGAGGACTACGCGCTGCCCTACTGGGCCGGGATCCTGCCGGTCGCCTCAGGCCACGGCACGCCGGTGGCCGCCGCCGACCTGCGGCAGGGAATCGCCCTGCCGCCGTACCTGAGCTCCGCTGAAAGGGGCGCGCCGACATGCTGATCCACCCCTGGGACGCGGCGCTGGACGACGGCGAGTGGCAGGACTGGCTGGCCGTCCACGACTTCGGGCAGCTCACGGTCAACGGACTGCCGGGCGAGCCGCCCGAGGTCCAGCCCCTGCACTTCGCCTATGACCACGATCGCGCGGAGGTCGTCACCCACCTGGCCCGGCCCAACCCGCTGTGGGCGGCCCTGCGGGCCGATCCGCGGGTCACCTTGAGCGTCGTGGACGACTACGCCTTCATCCCCGGCCCCTGGCACGCGCCGGACGACGTTCCCCCCGAGCACGGCACCCCGACGAGTTACTACGCGGCCGTGCAACTGCGCTGCACCGCGCGGGTGGTGGACGACCCGGCGGCCAAGGCCGAACTACTGCGCCGCCAGTTGGCGCGCTTCCAGCCGCGGGGCGACCACGCCGAGGTCGACCCCGAGCTGCCGCCCTACGGACGGATGCTGCCGGGGATCCGCGGTCTGCTCCTTGAGGTCACCGAGGTCCGCGCGAAGTTCAAGTACGGCGGCAACAAGCCCCGCGAGATGCAGGAACGGGTCACCGGACTGCTGGCCGACCGGGCCGAGCCGCGGGACGCCGGGGCCCGGGCGCAGCAACTGCGCCGCCTCGCCTCCGGCTCCTGACCCCGGCCGGAGGGCCCCTCACGCGGCGAGTCCGGGCCCCCGGGAACTGCGGCGACCGGGGCGGTCGGGAACTCAGACGGTGCCGGCCCGGTCGGGCAGTTCGCCCTCCGGTGCGGCCGCGGTCCGCGCCGGGCCGCCGGCCACCGGTTCACCGCCGGCGGCCCCCGGTGCCGCGGTCTGCGCGATGAACGCGCCGACGAGCACCACCGCGCCGCCCAGGAGTTGCGGGACGGACAGGTGCTCGCCCAGCAGCACCCAGGCCAGCACGGTCGCCACCACCGCCTCAAGGCACGCCACCACCCCGGCGACCTGCGGCGACAGCCGGCGCACCGATATGACCCCGGTCAGGTAGGCGACCACGGTCGCCACCAGCACCATCCAGGCGACCAGTAGGACCGCGGGTATCTGACGGTCGCCGAAGGGCACCTGGCGGGCCAGGACCGACCAGTGCATGCCCCACGGCCGGGCCACCGCGGTGATCATGACGGCTCCGATCAGCAGCCCGTAGGCGATCACCGCCAGCGGGTCGGCCGGGTCCTCGCCCTCGGTGCCGTGGGCGGCGAGCACGAAGTAGCCGACCTGGCAGCAGGCGGCGCCCAGCGCGAGCAGCAGGCCCACCGGGTTGAAGCTCAGGCCGTGCCACACCTCGACCACCCCGGCCAGCCCGCCGACGGCGAGCACCACACCGACCACGGCGGACCTGCTGACCGGCCGCCGCTGCACGAAGCGCACCCATGCCAGCAGCAGCGCGGGCGCGAGGTACTCGACCAGCAGCGCGACCCCCACCGGGATCCTGGACAGCGCGGCGAAGTAGCAGGTCTGCACGCCCGCGACGGCCAGCAGCCCGAACCCCAGGAGCAGCCCCGGGCGGCGGCGCAGCGTGCCGCGGTGCCGGAAGACCAGCGGGAGCATCACCAACGCGGCGCCCGCCACCCGCAGCCACACCACCTGCAACGGGGCGATCCCCGCCACCATCAGCGGCTTGGCCACCACTCCCGAGCCGCCGAACGCCAACGCCGACGCCAGTGCCGGCAGGAGACCGGCCCTCCTCCCCGACACGATCGGGCCCGCTGCTGTGGTGTTCATCAGGTCATCATCTCAGTTGGCGACAGGAGCGTCCCCATGGTGGGTCCTGGCCACCGCATCGACGGCCGGCGGTACCGCCAGCCGCCCGGGGTCCACCCCCGCGGCCCGCAACACGTCGGCCGCCCGGCAACCGGAATCCGCTGCCAAGGCGCCCAGCAGGTCACGCCCGTCGGCGTCCGCCCGGCCGTCGGCGGCGGCGTGCAGTGCCGCCTCGTCAAGCGCCGCCGTCGCCGCCGGGCTCCAGCCCGGGGCCGCCGCAACACTGCCCGCCGGACGGGCGCCGGAGTCCTCGACGCTGCCGCGCCAGCGCATCCCGTAGCCGATGCTGCGCTGCACCAGGTAGGCCAGCACCCGGGCGACCGGATAGCCGGCCGCGCCCCCGGCCGCGGCGAGCACCGCCTCACGGCATCGCGGGTCGGCCTCCAGCAGGGAGTGCAGCAGATGGGCGGTGTCGATCTGCCGGTCGGCGTCCCGGATCGCCCGCCGGCGCGCGCTGGAGATCACCGAGCGCAGTTCGGCCCCGATCCACGCGTCAGCGTCGCGGTGGTCCCGCTCGCCGCAGCCGCCCCGCGTCGGCACCTGCGGCCGGGTGTCGCTCTGCACGACTCCCATCCCATCAGCCCCACGCGCCCGGAGCATCCGCGCGAGGTGTGGTTTATCCGTCCTCCCGCAGAAGGGCACGAATGACCGACTTCTCATTCGCTGGGAGGACAACCCCGGGCGTCCGGGGCCGTGTTCGGATCACGGCCACAGCAGTCCGCGGGTCCAGCGGGCGCCCTCACGGGTGTACAGCAGCCTGCGGTGGAAACGGTCGGCGGCGAGTTGGAAGAACTCCACCTCCTCGGCGCGCAGCAGATAGACCGTATGGCCCTCGGGAACGGCGGCGGGGTCGGCGGCCACGATCTCGCGCGCTTTCGCCCGCTCCCGTTCGTAGGCGTCCCGGCCGGACAGCGGGGCGCTCATCCGGCCGGTGAACCCGGCCTGCCGGGACGGTTCGCCGCGCCCGAGGAAGTCCTCCCGCGTCTGCCGCTCGCCCAGTGTCCCGACCGGCCCGCGGGCCCTGATCTGGCGGCCCTGCTCGGGCCAGTACCAGTTGAGCGCGGCATACGGCCGGGCGGCGAGGTCGGTGCCCTTGCGGCTCGCGGCGTCCGAGGCGAACCGGAAGGCGCAGTCGCTCCCCGCCAACTCGACGCCGCGCAGGATCAGCACCCGCGACGAGGGACGGCCGCCCGCGTCGACCGTGCTCAACGTCATCACCTGCGGTTCCGCGACGCCCTCGTCGAGCGCCCGGCCGAGCCAGTCGGCGAACAGCGGACCGGGGGCCGGCCCCGCGGACTCGGGATCGAAGTCGGGCAGCACGGTGGCAGCCGGCGGCGCGCCGCGCAGTCCCGCCCGCAGGGCGTCCATGTCCACCACCGCCATGACCTCCCGGGTCGGGTGCCGTTCCTCCACGTCACCGCGATCCTGGCACACCGCACGACAAGGCGGCGCTGCGGGAACCTGGGTTCCCGCAGCGCCGCCGGTGCCGGGTGGGACGCGCGGTCAGTCCTCGATGTCCTCGTCCGCCAGGATGAGGTAGAGCTTCTTGCGGGCCTCGTTGACCACGGCCACCGCCTTGTCGCGCTGGGCGGTGTTGCCGGTCGACCAGACCTGGCGGAACGCCTCCACCAGACCGATGCCCGCCTGCTTGATGTCCTGCATGGCCTCCCAGTCGACGCCGCGGCCGGCCTCCTCCCAGGGGGCTTCCGGTCCGGCCTCGGCCTCGGTGCGGCCGTCGGCGGTGAGCGTGAACAGCTTCTTGCCGCCCTCGCTCGCGCTCTCGATCAGACCCTCGTCCTCCAGGAGTTGCAGCGTCGGGTAGACCGAGCCGGGGCTCGGCTTCCAGGCGCCACCGCTGCGTTCGGCGATCTCCTGGATCATCTCGTAGCCGTGCATCGGCCGGTCCTTGAGCAGCGCGAGGATCGACGCGCGGACGTCACCGCGCCTCGCCCGCCCCCGGTGGCCGCCGCGTCCCCTGCCGGGTCCGCCGAAGGGGCCGCCGCCCCAGGGCCCGCCGAAGGGCGGGCCGAACGGCCCGAAGGCCGGGCGGGTCTGCTCGTACTCACCGCGCGGACCGCAGCCGTGGTGACCGTGGTGGCCGTGCCGGTGCTCGCCTTGTGCTGATTCGTGTCCGGAACGCATGACGCGCTCCTTTCCTTGATCGTCGGTATCGGTGGCGGTCGCCGTGCGGCGGCCGTCGTCGTCGACCGATCATTCGCTGATCGATCGCGATGCTTCAACGATATATCGGCGAGTGTCGTTCGACAAGTGCCTTCATGCCACGTCCCGCGGATTGGCCATGGCACGCGGCACCCGCCGCGCCCTACCGTCCGGGTATGAAGATCCGTATCGTCGACGCCTTCACCGACCGGCCCTTCGCGGGCAACCCGGCAGCCGTCGTGATCCTCGAGGACGACCGTTTCCCCGCCGAAGAGCGCATGCGGCGACTCGCCGCGGAGATCAACCTCTCGGAGACCGCCTTCGCCCACCGGCTGCCGGCCGGCGGTGAGGCGGACTGGGCCCTGCGCTGGTTCACCCCGACCACCGAGGTCAACCTGTGCGGGCACGCCACGCTGGCCACCGCGCACGTCCTGCTGAGCACCGGTACGGCCGGTGGAACCATGAGCTTCGCCACCCGCAGCGGCGTCCTCCTCGCCCACGGCGAGGGCACGGCGATCACCCTGGACTTCCCCGTCGCGCCGCTGACCCCCCTCGACGTACCGCCGACCGTGGCCGAGGCGCTCGGCGCCACGGTGACCGCCGCGTACTGGACCGGGCCCAACGTCGGCGACCTGCTGGTGGAGGTGGCCGACGAGAAGACGGTCCGGGGGCTCACGCCCGACTTCGGCGCGCTCTCCCGGCTGGACAACCGGGGTGTCATCGTCACCGCGGTGGCCGAGGACCCGGCGGGCGGCTACGACTACGTGTCGCGGTTCTTCGGTCCGGCGGTCGGCATCGACGAGGACCCGGTGACCGGCAGCGCCCACACCGCGTTGGCGGCGCTGTGGTCGGACCGGCTCGGCCGCCGGGACCTGACCGGGTTCCAGGCCTCGGAACGCACCGGGCTGGTGCGCACCGGGCTGCGCGGTGAGCGGGTGCTGCTGACCGGCACCGCGGTGACCGTCATCGACGGCGAGTTGGCCCCGGGCGTCTGACCGCGGCGGCGCGGGCCGGGTGACGGGCTCAGGTCGGCAGCCAGCCGACCTTCCCGGCCAGCAGTACGTAGCCGACGAAGGCCACGGTGTCGATCAGCGCGTGCGCGGCGACCAGCGGACCGACCCGTCCCCAGCGCCGATACAGCAGTACGAAGATCACACCCATCGCCATGTTGCCGAAGAAGCCGCCGATGCCCTGGTAGAGGTGGTACGAGCCGCGCAGCACCGCGCTCGCCGCCAGCGCCGCGCCCGCTCCCCAGCCCAGCTGGTCGAGTCTGCGCAGCAGATAACCGACGACGATCACCTCCTCCAGCACGGCGTTCTGCGCCGCGGCCAGGATCAGCACCGGGATCCGCCACCACACCGCGGGCAGCGACTCCGGCACCACGGTGAGGTTGGCCCCGGCGGCCCGCGCGCCCAGGTACAGCAGCAGTCCGGTGCCGCCGATCGCCGCCGCGACGCCCGCGCCACGCGCCAGGTCGAAGCGCGGACGCCACAGGTCGAAGCCGATCGAGCGCAGCCCGACACCCTCGCGGGTCAGCAGATGCGTCACCAGCACCACCGGCACCAGGGCGGTGGCCATCCCGAACAGCTGCCAGGTCAGGTCGAGCCAGGGGCGTCCCGGGGCCTGCGAGCCGACCAGGGTGGCCGCCTGGTTCTTCAGCGGACCCGGCCGGGTCACCGAGCCGATGAAACTGATCAGGGCGCTCACCGCGCTGGCACCGAGCGACAGGGCGAGGACGAGCAGCACCTCGTGCCGCAGCGTGCGCCGACCCAGGAGGGTCGGGTCGGGCACGACGAGCGCCACGCCCGTCGTCCCCTTCGATCCGGGCCGCGGAACGCCCGTCGCCGCCTCGTCCTCTCCGCGCACCCATGCCTCCCGCAACGTGATCCCTAGACCGCACACCGTAGACCGGCGGTCTGTGGAACGCGACCACCCGGTGAACGGTGCGGGCAGGGATCAGTCCAGGCCGGCGGGCCAGCTGTGGACCGGTTCGCCGGAGCGCATCAGCTCGCTGTAGCGGCGGGTCATCGCGGCCAGCGCCTTGTGGCGGTCCATGCCGCGCTCCAGTCCGGCGTGATAGGCGTCGGCCTGCCAGGAGGCACCGTTGACCCGGCGGCGGCAGCGCTCCTCGATGACCCCCAGATAGCGGTCCCGGTCGGCGGGCGCCACGCCCCACGCGTCCAGGCCCGCCGCGGCCAGCGGCAGCAGCTCGTCCCGTACCAGCCGCGTGGCGGGCACCGTCACCGGACCTCCGCGCCCCGGGCCCGGCCAGCGCAGCTCGGCGTCGATGCCGTAGCGGCAGGCGGCGTCGAAGTTGGCCTCGGCGACGGAGAACGGCAGCCGGGTCCAGACCGGCCGCGGCGCGTCGGCGAGGGCGCGCACCAGCCCGTAGAAGAAGGCGACGTTGGCCAGCACGTCGGTGACGGTGGGGCCGGCCGGCATGACCCGGTTCTCCACCCGCAGGTGCGGCACCCCGTCGACGACCGCGTAGATCGGCCGGTTCCAGCGGTAGATGGTCCCGTTGTGCAGCGTGAGTTCCTTCAGCCGGGGGACTCCGCCGTCGTCGAGGACGCGCAGCGGGTCCTCGTCGTCGCAGATCGGCAGCAGGGAGGGGAAGTAGCGGACGTTCTCCTCGAACAGGTCGGCCACCCCGGAGATCCACCGCTCGCCGAACCAGGTCAGCGGGCGCACCCCCTGCGCCCGCAGCTCCGGCGGCCGGGTGTCGGTGGCCTGCTGGAAGAGGACCGGGCGGGTCTCACGCCACAGTTCGAGCCCGAACAGGAAGGGCGAGTTGGCGCCCATCGCGATCTGCGGGGCGACCACCGCCTGGGCGGCGTTCCACACCGCCGCGAACCGCGCGGGGGTCACCTGGAGGTGCATCTGCATCGAGGTGGCCGCGGCCTCCGGGGTGATCGAGCCCGAAGTGGTGGTGAGCCGCTCGATACCGGCGATGTCGAGTGTGAGGTCCTCGCCGCGGGCGGCCAGGATCTGGTCGTTGAGCAGCTTGTAGCGATCCGCGCGGGAGAGGTTCGCCCCCACCAGGTCCTGCTGGCCGAGCGTCGGCAGGATGCCGACCATGATGATGTTCGCCCCCACCTCGGTGGCCTTGCGGTCCGCGTAGGTGAGGCCGATACGCAGTTCTTCGGCGAGCTGGTCCAGCACCCGGCCCGACAGCCGGTGCGGCGCGATGTTCACCTCGATGTTGAACTGCGCGAGTTCGGTCTGGAAATCCCGGCTCGCGATCCGCTCCAGGACCTCTTCGTTCATCATGCACGGGAGTCCGTCGGAATCCGCGAGATTCAATTCGATCTCGAGACCCATCAGGTTGCGGGGCCGGTCGAACCGCTTCTCGGACAACAACCGCTCAAGAGCAACCAGACACTGTTGCAGCTTTTTGCGGTAGCGCTGCCGATCGGACAGGTCGAACCCGGTGGCCACGACCTTCTCTCCCATCGAAGCGTCCTCCTCGCGCGGTTCGTGCACCAGTTTGGGCCGTGCACCGATGATGCCCAACCGAGCAGATCGATAACGCACCCGCGTGCGCCGGGTTCACGCTAGGCTCAAAGAAGCAGCCCGTTTGGCACATTCATCGGGCATACGGAACGGCGAGTACCGCTACGCACGTCCGATCGACGGAAATTCCGACGAGAACACGCCAACCGCATATTCATCATCACCACAGGCCAGAGGCTTGCGAGTGGTCACAAATGCGGACCGATTACCCTTCGGCGTTGACCGATATGCACCCGTCGACACGTCAAGGGGTAGGTACACGAAACACCGGACGAACACGTTTCGTATAAACTTCCCGCACAGGCAGAGACTTCGCGACCCGCCGGTTGCGCCCCTGTGCACCCCAGACCCCGGGAAGAGCTCCGTATGCCCCCACGGCATCCGGCCACCTCGGCGTCCGCGGGTACCCCGGGCCGGACCGGACCCAGGCTCTGACCCGCACCGCACCGCCGACAGTGCTGTCGGCGCCCACCAGGCACCACCCCTGTCTCCACGAGAGGCGACCCACCATGCCGCTGCATGTTCTCCCGGCCCCCGCGCCCGCTGTTCACAGTGTCACCGCGGCACTCGGTAACCCCACGGCCGTCGGCGCCGTGCACCCCGCTTTCCTGACCGCCGCAGGCGGCTCCCTGGTCCCCGAACACCCCCTGGCCGTCCACGTACTGGGCGCCGAGCCCGCCTCGGGCGGTCTGCCGCAGGCCCGGCTGACCGGCTGGCGTTTCCTGGTCAGGGACGGCGACCGGGTGGTGGCCGCCGCGGACACCACAGCCACGCCGAACGGCTGGGTCTTCTCGCACTTCTCCGAAGGGCCCTACCTCGCCTCCACCCAGCGGGCGCTGGTGCAGGCGGAGGCACTGCCGGCCCCGCACCAGCCGCGACTGCTGTCCATCCCCGGGCTGTACATGCTCTGCCTGTGGCTGCACGGCGATGTCTCCGACGCCGACGACGCCCAGCCCGCCCCTGCCGACGTGCTCATTCCGCTCGCCCCCGCGCCGCCGGGCATCGCCGCCCACCGGCCCTACCGGGTGGCCGACCTGCTGCCGCTGCTCACCGTGCGCCTGACCCCGGCACCGTTGCTGGAGACCGCCGTGTGACGACCCGTCCGACCGCGACCGCGCGCCTTCGCCGCCCCCGAACGGCGGTGAGGGCGCGCGCCGTGTGAAATCGCCGGACACCCGTGTCACGTGGGCCGGAAGAGTCCCTGCGAATCGCACCCGGCTCGAACAGCGCACCGGAGATGTACGTACTCCCCTACGGGTGAGTACGCTCCCCCCAGCCGGTGAGTTCCCGGACCGGCAACCGCCCGGAGACCGCCCGCGTCCTCATCGGAAAGCGAGCCGGCCCGGACTCCCCGCGGAGCGGCGCTCCGCGCCTCCAGTACCGGGACCGACCGAACGAACGGGGGCGGCGATGAAGAAGCAGCCGAGCACGTCAAGCCGCACGACACACCAACCGCAGCGAGAGACGACGTCCATGTGCCAGCACCAACCCGAGTGTCCGTCCGCCGATTCCGCCGACCGTGAGGCCGCGCACCCGATGGCCAACTACCCCCAGCAGGGCTGGAGTCTGCTGTGCAACGGGGTCCTGCTCTTCGAGGACACCGGTGAGCTCCTGCCGGACGGCGAGGTCATCGCGCCGCACCGGCCGCTGAGCGCCGAGCACATCGTGACCGCCGCCTGAACCGCGGCACCGGAAACACCAGGGCCGGCGCGACGCGCAACCGCCGCACCGGCCCTTCGAAACAACGGCGTCAGCCCTGGTAGTCCTCGATCGGCGGGCACGAGCAGACCAGGTTGCGGTCGCCGAACGCGCCGTCGATCCGGCGCACCGGGGGCCAGTACTTGTCCGCCGCCGTCACACCGGCCGGGAAGACGGCCTCCTGCCGGGAGTACGGGTGCGCCCACTCGCCGCGTGAGCGTCGCCGCGGTGTGCGGCGCGTTGCGCAGCGGGTTGTCGTCGGCCGGCCACTCGCCGGAGGCCGACCCGGTCGATCTCCGCGCGGATGGCGATCATCGCCTCGCAGAACCGATCGAGTTCGGCCAGATCCTCGCTCTCCGTCGGCTCGATCATCAGCGTCCCGGCTACCGGGAACGACATGGTCGGCGCGTGGAACCCGTAGTCGATCAGCCGCTTGGCCACGTCGTCGACCGTGACACCGGTCGACTTGGTCAGCGGGCGCAGGTCGACGATGCACTCGTGGGCGACCAGTCCGCCGGGGCCGGTGTAGAGCACCGGGAAGTACGGGGCGAGCCGCTTGGCGACGTAGTTGGCGCCCAGCACCGCCACCTGGGTGGCCCGCTTGAGCCCCTCGGCGCCCATCAGCCGCACGTACGCCCAGGAGATCGGCAGGATGCCCGCGGAGCCCCACGGAGCGGCCGAGACCGGCCCGACGCCGGTCAGCGGACCGGCGGTCGGCTGGAGCGGGTGGTTGGGCAGGTAGGGCGCCAGGTGGGCGCGCACCGCGACCGGGCCGACGCCGGGACCGCCGCCGCCGTGCGGGATGCAGAAGGTCTTGTGCAGGTTCAGGTGGGAGACGTCGGCGCCGAAGACGCCCGGCTTGGCCAGCCCCACCAGGGCGTTGAGGTTGGCGCCGTCGACGTAGACCTGGCCGCCCGCCTCGTGGACCGCGGCGCAGATCTCGGTGATGTTGTCCTCGAACACCCCGTGCGTCGAGGGGTAGGTGACCATCAGGACGGCCAGCTCCGTCGCGGTGCTGGTCGATCTTGGCCCGCAGGTCGGCCACGTCCACGTCGCCGTCCTCGCTGGTCTTGACGACCACCACCTTCATGCCCGCCATCACCGCGCTGGCCGCGTTGGTGCCGTGCGCGGAGGACGGGATCAGGCAGACGGTACGGCCGGTGTCGCCGTTCGCCCGGTGGTACGCGCGCACCGCGAGCAGGCCGGCCAGCTCGCCCTGCGATCCGGCGTTCGGCTGGACGCTGACGCGTGTCGTAGCCGGTGATCTCGGCCAGCCGCTCCTCCAGCTCGCGGATCAGCGTGAGGTAGCCCTGCGCCTGGTCGATGGGCGCGAAGGGGTGCAGCGCGGCGAACTCCGGCCAGGTGACCGGCTCCATCTCGGTGGTCGCGTTGAGCTTCATCGTGCACGAGCCGAGCGGGATCATGCCCGCGGTCCAGCGCGTAGTCACGGTCGGCGAGCCGGCGCAGGTAGCGCAGCATCGCCGTCTCGGAGCGGTGCTGGTGGAAGACCGGGTGCGTCAGGTAGTCGTCACCGCGCACCAGGTCGAGCGGGCAGCGCGTCGTCGATGGCCGCGTCCAGCGCGCCGATGTCCGCGCTCACGCCGAACGCGTTCCACACGGCGGCCAGCTGGCTCGCGTCCGGTGGTCTCGTCGCAGGCGATGCCGACACGTGGTCGGCGTCGACCTGCGCGCAGGTTGACCCCGGCGGCGCGGGCAGCGGCGACCACCTCGGCGGCCCGGCCCGGCACCCGGGCGGTCACGGTGTCGAAGTAGGCCTCGGTGAGCACCTCGACTCCGCCGCCGCGCAGCCCCGCGGCGAGCACGGCCGCGTAGCGGTGGGTGCGGCGGGCGATGGTGGCCAGCCCCTCGGGGCCGTGGTAGACCGCGTACATCCCGGCCATGACGGCGAGCAGCACCTGCGCGGTGCAGATGTTGCTGGTGGCCTTCTCCCGGCGGATGTGCTGCTCACGGGTCTGCAGCGCCAGCCGGTACGCCTTGTCGCCGTCGGCGTCGACCGACACGCCGACCAGCCGGCCGGGCAGGCTGCGGGCGTAGCTGCTCGCGCACCGCCATGTAGCCGGCGTGCGGGCCGCCGAAGCCCATCGGCACGCCGAAGCGCTGCGTGGTGCCGACCGCGATGTCGGCGCCCAGCGTCGCCGGGCGAGGTGAGCAGGGTCAGCGCGAGCAGGTCGGCGGCGACGGTGACGAGGGCGCCGAGCTCGTGGGCCCGGTCGATGACCGGACGCGGGTCGCGGACCGCGCCGGAGGCGCCCGGGTACTGCAGCAGCACGCCGAAGACGCCGCGCTCGGCGACGGCCGGCCGGGATGCCGTCGGACAGGTCGGCGACCACGACCTCGACACCGGCCGGCTCGGCGCGGGTCCGGATCACCGCGACGGTCTGCGGGAAGGCAGTCGGCGTCGACCAGGAAGACACCCTCGCCACCCTTGACCGGCTTGCCCACCCGCCGGGACAGCGCCATCGCCTCGGCGGCGGCGGTGCCCTCGTCCAGCAGCGAGGCGCCGGAGGTCGGCAGCCCGGTCAGGTCGGCGACCATGGTCTGGAAGTTCAGCAGCGCCTCCAGGCGGCCCTGCGAGATCTCCGGCTGGTAGGGCGTGTACGCGGTGTACCAGGCCGGGTTCTCCATGACGTTGCGCAGGATGACCGACGGCGTGAAGGTGCCGTAGTAGCCGAGCCCGATCATCGGGTGCAGCACCTGGTTGCGGTCGGCGAGCGCGCGCAGTTCGGCGAGCACCTCGGCCTCGGTGCGGGCGTCCGGCAGTCCCAGGGCGCCGGCGGACTTGATCGCCTCGGGGACGGCGGCGGCGGTCAGCTCGTCCAGCGATGCCGTAGCCGACCTGCGCGAGCATCTTGGCCTGCGCGCCGGCGTCGGGGCCGATGTGGCGCTGCTCGAAGGGGATGCCGCGCTCCAGCGCCGCGAGGGGAATGCGTCGGGGGGTCATCTGCGGAGGCCTCCTGGTCGATACGACCTGCGAGGGGCACCCACGGCGGGTGCCCGGTCGGCCTCCCCCTCTGTCATCAACCTGAGAGTTTCACCGCACCGCCCGCGGGCGGTGCGGCTTTCACCGTCGGTGAGGAGGGGTTGCGGCCGTCGCACGCCGACCGAGCCCGCCCTGCTTTCCAGAGTGACCTCGTCCGCGCGGTACGGGGGCCTGAGAGATTCCGGGGAGGGTTTGCTCCTTCGGCGCCTGGCGACGATCTTCTTGTGTCGTCAGGACTCTCCCGCACGGGGTCAGCAGCCACTGACCAGCGTACCAGCGAGGCAGCCGGGGGCGGATGTGTCTCGGGTCGCTCTGTGAGGGACGGTTCCTATGACCATCTCGATTCGACATGCCACCGAATGTGGCTTTTCGTGAATACGTTAGACCGGTTGCGACCACTTGGAGGAACCGTGCAGACCGATATCGATCCGCGGAGCCTGATCGGCCGCAAAGCCTTCGACCGCAACGGTGTGAAGATCGGCACAGTGGACGAGGTCTACCTGGACGACGCGACCGGCGAACCGGAGTGGGCCGCGGTGCGCACCGGATTCTTCGGCCGGGACGCCTTCGTGCCGCTGGAGCCCAGCGAGATGCGCGACGACGCGCTGCGGGTCCCGTTCGACAAGTCCCTGGTCAAGGGACGCTCCGGACTTCGGCGTCGGCCGCCATCTCTCGCCCGAGCAGGAGTTGCAGCTCTACCACCACTACGGCCTCCAGGTGCCGCCGCCGGAGGCCGAGGCACCGCCCCGCGACAGCCCGGGCTTCGGCAACCTGGCCAAGGGGGCCCGCCGGGACGAGTGAGCGCCGGACCCACCGCCGCGTCGCCCGCCTGGTACGGCTCTCAGACCCGGTGGGCCGGCACCAGCGGCAGCGGGTCGGACGGCTCCAGCGCGGGGTCCTCGACGGGGAACGTCCGCACCCGGCCGATCTCCCCGCCGGGGACCTCGAAACGCACCGTGACCCGGCCGACCCCGCTGCCCTGCACCCAGCCGGGGCCATGCTCCGAATGGGTGACGTCCTGGCCGGGTCTCCAGCGGCGCGCGGACGGCCCGGCGGGCCCGCCCGCGGCCTGCTCGGCCGGGGCCGCCTGCGCGGGCTCCTGATCACCCTCGAGCGCCGTCTCACCGGCGAACTGCGCGAACAGGTCCTCCTGGGTGAAGTCGGCCAGCCCCGCGACCCCGACGCCCAGCAGCCGCACGCCGCCCGTGGTGTCCACCGCCTCCATCAGCCGGCGCGCGGTCTCCTTGACCACCCCGGGGTCGTCGGTGGGCGCCCGCAGGGTCTCGGACCGGGTCAGGGTGGTGAAGTCGTAGTGCCGCACCTTGAGCACCACGGTGCGCCCGGACCGGCCGGACTCCCGCAGCCTGCGCACACAGCGGTCGGCGAGCCGGGCGACCTCGCCCCTGATCCGGGCCCGGTCGGTCAGGTCGACGTCGAAGGTGTCCTCGACCGAGACCGACTTCAGCTCCCGCTCCGCCACCACCGGGCGGTCGTCGCGCCCGGTCGCCATGGTGTGCAGCGACGCGCCGTGCGCCTTGCCCAGCAGGCGCACCATCTCCGCCTCCCCCGCCTCCGCGACCTCGGCGATCGTGGTGATCCCGGCGCGCCGCAGATGCTCCGCGGTGGCCGGGCCCACGCCCCACAGCGTGCGCACCGTCCGGGGCCCGAGGAATTCCCGTTCCGTGCCCGGCTCGATGACCACCAGGCCGTCCGGCTTGGCCACCTCGGAGCCGATCTTGGCCAGCATCTTGGAGGCGGCGATCCCCACCGAGGCGGTGAGGCCGGTGGCGGCGGTTATGCCGACCCGCAGCCGCTCACCGACCTCCCGCACCGCGGGCACCAGATCCGCCTCGGGGCCCTCCCGCAGCCGCTCACCGCACTCCCCGGCGTCCAGGTCCACGAAGGCCTCGTCGAGGCTGAGCGGCTCGACCAACGGGGACAGTTCGTGCAGCAGCGCCATCACGATGTCACTCACCTGGCGGTACAGGTCGAATCTGGGAATGAGATAGGCCGCGTTCGGGCACAACCGGCGCGCGTGGGCCATCGCCATCGCGGAGTGCACCCCGTGCACCCGGGCCTCGTAACTGGCGGTGGCGACCACTCCACGGGGCCCGAGACCGCCGACGATCACCGGCTTCCCGCGCAGGCTCGGCTTGGACGCCTGCTCCACCGAGGCGAAGAAGGCATCCATGTCGAGATGGAGGATTGTCGGCACACCGCGCACAGCCTCGATGCTGCCGCATGCCACTGACAACGGCCCGGAACGCGGCCGGTGGCGACCGGAGTGGAGGGGCGCCCGGCGGTCAGCCCGCGCGGTTGCGGCGCCTGGCCAGTTCGTCGGCGGGGTTGTGCCCGATCAGGGTCTCCCCGGTGTCCAGACGCTCGCCGTGCAGCTCGGACAGGCTGGCCTCCACGTCCCGCCAGACCACGCCGACCGCGATGCCGAAGACGCCCTGGCCGCCTTCCAGCAGCCGGACGACCTCGTCGGTGGAGGTGCACTCGTACACCGTGGCGCCGTCACACATCAGGGTCATCCGAGCCACGTCCTGCGGCGCGCAGGTGGACAGGTGGCCGACCGCGGTGCGGATGTTCTGCAGCGAGACGCCGGTGTCCAGCAGCCGCTTGACGATCTTGAGCACGACGACGTCGCGGAAGCCGTACAGGCGCTGGGTACCCGACCCGTAGGCCGGCCGCACGCTGGGCTCCACCAGGCCGGTGCGGGCCCAGTAGTCCAACTGGCGGTAGGTGATGCCGGCGGCCGCGCAGGCCGTCGGTCCGCGGTAGCCGACGAGTGCGGTCTCGCACCCCGCCCCGCTCTCGTCCATCGAACGGTGCGAGGGTCGGGACACGGCCCCTTGAACCGGGCACGCGCTGCCCGCGGCTGTCCCGTCGCCGGTGCTTCTCACGCCGACCTCCGTCCCTTCGCATCCCGGGAGCGCATACCGTAACGGCCCCGCCCGCCACCGCTGCGCGGCGCAGGGCCGATCCGTCCAGGACACTCCAACTCGACGGTAGGCAGTCACTCCGAGTGCGTCAACGATCGCCACACTCGCCACGCCGAGTGATTTCCACCCCAAGAGTGGTTTGCCGTGACCCCTGAGCGGGAAAGGCTGTTTTCTTGCCCGAATATGAACCGAGAGTCAGCGGCCGGTCACTGATTGCTGGTGCCGAAGTCCTCCGGCGAGATCTGGTCGAGGAACTCGCGGAACTTCTCCACCTCGTCCTCCTGCTCGTCCGGGATGGCGATCCCGGCGTCGTCCAGCACACCGTCACTGCCGAAGATCGGCGTCCCGGTCCGCAGGGCCAGTGCTATGGCGTCGGACGGACGGGCGCTGACCTCGATACCGCTGGCGAAGACGAGTTCCGCGTAGAAGACACCTTCCCGCAGGTCGGTGATGCGCACCTCGGTCAACTGCTGTCCCACCGCTTCGAGGACGTCCTTGAAGAGGTCGTGGGTCAGCGGGCGCGCGGGCGTCATGCCCTGCTGGGCGAAGGCGATCGCGGTCGCCTCACCCGGTCCGATCCAGATGGGGAGATACCGGTCGCCTCCTACTTCCCGCAGAAGCACGATCGGTTGGTTGGAGGGCATTTCCACCCGGACACCCACGACGTCGAGCTCATTCACACAGCAACCCTAGGCCGTTACCGGAGACTTTGGGTAGTCGGGAGCTGATCCGCCCGACGCGGCCCGCCCGAAAGGTCCGCCGATCCGCCGGTCGGCGCGGTCAGCCCCGCCTCAGCCCCAGGGCGGAGTGGACCAGCGCGGAGTGCAGCCGGACCGACAGCCCGGCCAGCTCCCGGGCGGTGGCCTCGGCATGCGCCCTGGTCTGCGGATTCCGGTGCCGGCGCAACGGGGCGACCACCTGCTCGACCAGGCCCGCGTCCCGGTCCGCGGCGGCCTTGACCGCACGCAGATGACGCGGTTCGAGGCCGAAACCGCCCAGCTCGCTGATGAGCTTGCCGATGGTCACCGCCTCGGCGTCGTAGCCGCCCTCAAGGTCCGCCTCGATCAGGCCGTAGGACTCCCACTGGCCGAGCTCGGCCTCCTGGACGCCCGTGGCCGCGAGCAGGTCCGCCCGGCTGATACGCAGCGCGGGACCGGGCTCCGAGGCCTCCTGGAGCAGTTCCACGGGGTCCGTGGGGGCCGACGGGCCCGTCCGGGGTCTGCCCTCCGCCGCGGAGCCGCCATCCTGGTCCGCGGCGTCCAGATGTTCCTTGATCACTTTCAGTGGCAGATAGTGGTCCCGCTGCATCCGCAGCACCTGGGCCAGCCGCTCGACGTCCCCCGCACTGAATTTCCGGTATCCGGAAGGGGTCCGTTGCGGATCGACCAGGCCCTCCGCCTCCAGGAAGCGGATCTTGGAGATGGTGACCTCGGGAAACTCGTCCCGCAGCAGCCCGAGCACCGCACCGATGCTCATCAGCCGTCCACCCGTGGCGGCGGTGCCGTGGCCGGCACCGCCGGACGGTGTACGAAGCATGAACCTTCCCCTGCGGGTCCCTCGCGGGTCAGATACCGCGCTGGCTCGTGTAGAAGACCAGCCGGTACTTGCCGATCTGCACCTCGTCCCCGGTGACCAGCGGCACCGAGTCGATCCGCTCCCGGTTGACGTACGTGCCGTTCAGGCTGCCGACGTCGGAGACCGTGAAGCGGCCGTCGGAGCCCCGGCGGAACTCCACATGCCGCCTGGAGACGGTCACGTCGTCCAGGAAGATGTCGCTCTGCGGGTGGCGGCCGGCCGTGGTCAGCTCACTGTCCAGCAGGAAGCGGCTGCCGGAGTTGGGGCCGCGGCGGACCACCAGCAGCGCCGAGCCCAGCGGCAGCGCGTCGACAGCGGCCTGCGCCTCCGGGGACAGCGAGGGCATCGCCGTCTGACCGGTGGTCTCCGAGTCGTACGCCTCCAGGCCGGAGATGGAGATCGTCGAGGTGGTCTCCGAGGCACGCTCGGAGGGCACACCGCCGCGAAGAGGTGCTCCGCAGTTGGAGCAGAACCGGCTGGCCTCCGCGTTACCGTGTCCGCACCTGCTACAAACCAAGGCCGCCATGGACGCTGCCTCCTGCCGCGGCTGACCCGCACCAGAGGTCGACGGGTCCTCGAAACCTATGCGGCCGGACGCGGCAGGGTCAACAGACGCCGCGCCGCGACCACCCGAAATGTCACCGTCCGCAGCAGCCTCGTCCCTGAAGAGCGGGCGGCCGGCGTCGGCGCCCTCCTCCTGCGCACCACGTGGTGCCCGGTGACGCGCCGTAGCGGCGTCCCCCTGCTGCCGTGCGCTCCTGCCGAACAACTTGTCAAACAACTTCACGGGCGATTCCCCTTGAAAGAAACAGACCCGCCCGTGGGGCAGGACGAACCCTCGCAACTCCAACCGACTGATCCGGTCATCGTGACAACGAACCAGGTCACTCCACAGTTTCCACCACGCACCGGCCGTTCGGTACGCCGACCCCCCGCAGGGTCACTCACTCCCCCGCTCCACTCCATCTTCTCCCACCTCACTGGCCCGACGACCGAGCGTAGTCAGGCTGTTTCGCCGACCGCAAGGCGTCCACGACGATCTTCTGCGACACCGCGGCAGTTGACGGGCCCCCGGGCACACGCCTTCCACCAGGTCTCGCCGGCCGGTCAGTTGACCAGGCCACGCTTCCCCCCGCCCGCCACACGCCCGCCCGCCGTCGCTCGCCGTGATCCGTCGGCGGTCACCGCGGCGGCGGCCGAAGTCACGGCCGGCGACCACCCGTTGACCACCCGCGTCCCGGCCGGCACCGGGGCGTGCGACCACCGCGGCGGCTGCTCACCCGGACGCGCGTGTTGCGGCATGCCGCACATCGTCGCACGTCGGATGCCTACTTCTCGAACGCAATCGATATGACGCGCCGCTTCGCCGGCCCGGACGGGGGCCGGTCCGCGGTGCCGCCCGGAACTCGCCGGGAGGACACCGTGGACCGGCCCCGCGGTCCGCGTCCGGTCAGCTGCCCGCGCCGTCGACCACCTGCGACCACTCGTCGAGCAGTGCCTGCGCCGAGGCGTCGTCAGGGCCCTCCGCCCACAGCTGGGTGAACGCCTCGGCCGGGTCGGGCAGCACCATCACCCAGCGTCCGTCGGCCTCCACGACCCGGACACCGTCCGTGGTGTCGACGGAGCGGTCACCGGCCGCCTCGACGACCCGCCGCATGACCATGCCCTTGACCGCCCACGGCGTCGCCAGGTCCCGCTTGAGCACATGGGCCCGCGGGATGCGCGCGTCGATCTGACTCAGGGTGAGCTGCGTCCTGGCCACCAGGCCGATCAGCCGGACGAAGGCGGCCGCGCCGTCGAAGACACTGCTGAACTCCGGGACGATGAGACCACCGCGCCCGTCACCGCCGAAGACCGTGGACTCCGCCCGGCACACCCGGGTCAGGTCGTCAGGCGACGTGGTCGTCCATTCCACCTGGGTGCCGTGGTAGGCGGCCACCTGCTCGGCGATACGCGTCGTGGTCACCGGCAGCGCCACCCGGCCGCTGCGGCGCTCCGCCGCGACCAGGTCGAGCAGCACCAGCAGGGCGCGGTCGTCCTCCACGATCCGACCGCGCTCGTCGACCAGCGAGATCCGCTCGCCGACCGGGTCGAACCGCACGCCGAACGCGGCTCGCGCGGACGCCACGATCTCGCCCAGCCGCACCAGCCCGGCGCGCCGCTCCTCCGCGGTCTCGGTCGGCCGGGACTCGTCCAGACCGGGGTTGATGGTCAGCGCCTCCACGCCCAGCCGGCCCAGCAGGCTGGGCAGCACCAGTCCGGCGCTGCCGTGCGCCGCGTCCACCACGACCTTCAGGCCGGACTCCGCGGACACCCGTGATGTCGACCTCCCGCAGCAGGGCGCCGGTGTAGGAGTCGAAGACACTGGCCGGGAACCGCAGGTCACCGATCTCTCCCGGGAAGGCCCGCCGGTACTCCTGACGCGCGAAGACCCGGTCCAGCTTGCGCTGACCGGCCTGCGAGAGGTCGGCGCCCCGCTCGTCGAAGAACATGATGTCCACGGAGTCCGGTACCCCGGGCGTCGTTCGGATCATGATGCCGCCGGCGCTGCCGCGCGCGGTCTGCTGCCGCGCCACCGGCATCGGTACGTTCTCCAGGTCCCGCACGTCGATGGCACTGGCCTGGAGCGCGGAGATGACGGCCCGCTTCAGCGCACGCGCGCCACGGGAGTGGTCACGTGCCGTGGTGACCGTGGAGCCCTTCTTCAGGGTCGTCGCGTAGGCGCCGGCCAGCCGTACCGCCAGCTCCGGGGTGATCTCCACGTTCAGGATCCCGGAGACGCCCCGCGCACCGAACAGCTGTGCCTGTCCGCGCGACTCCCAGATCACCGAGGTGTTGACGAACGCGCCGGCCTCGATGGTCTTGAACGGGTAGACCCGGACGTTGCCCGCGATGATCGACTCCTCGCCGATCAGGCACTCGTCGCCGATGACCGCGCCGTCCTCGATCCGCGCGGCCCGCATGACGTCGGTGTTCTTGCCGATGACACAGCCGCGCAGGTTCGTCTGCGGTCCGACGTAGACGTTGTCGTGGATGACCGCCTTGTGCAGGAAGGCTCCCGACTTCACGACCACGTTGGAGCCGATGACGGTGTGCTCACGGAGTTCGGCGTCCGCCTCGACCTTGGCGTAGTCACCGATGTACAGCGGTCCGCGCAGTACGGCGTCCGGGTGCGACCTCGGCGCCCTCGGCCACCCACACGCCCGGGAGAGATCTCGAAGCCGTCGATCTCGACGTCGACCTTGCCCTTCGAGCACGTCGGCCTGGGCCTTCACGTAGCTCTCGTGGGTGCCGACGTCCTCCCAGTAGCCCTCGGCGATGATAGCCGTAGACCGGCTTGCCCTCCTTCATCAACTGCGGGAAGACGTCACCGGACCAGTCGACGGACACGTCGGCCTCGACGTAGTCGAAGACCTCGGGCTCCATCACGTAGATGCCGGTGTTCACGGTGTCCGAGAAGACCTGCCCCCAGGTCGGCTTCTCCAGGAACCGCTCGACCTTGCCTTCCTCGTCGACGATGGTGATACCGAATTCCAGCGGATTCGGAACGCGGGTCAGACACACGGTGACCAGCGCGCCCTTTTCCTGGTGGAACGCGATCAGGTCGGTGAGGTCGAAGTCGGTCAGCGCGTCACCCGAGATAACCAGGAAGGAATCGTCCTTGAGCGCCTCCTCGGCGTTCTTGACGCTTCCCGCGGTACCGAGCGGCTTCTCCTCGTGGGCGTAGGTGAGCTCCATACCGAGTTCTTCGCCGTCGCCGAAGTAGTTCTTGACGAGCGAGGCGAGGAACTGCACGGTCACCACGGTCTCGGTGAGACCGTGCCGCTTGAGCAGCCTGAGCACATGCTCCATGATCGGCCGGTTCACCACCGGAAGAAGCGGCTTGGGCATGCTTGAGGTCATGGGGCGAAGGCGTGTGCCTTCGCCGCCGGCCATCACGACGGCCTTCATGTCGGAAGCGTCCTCCTCGCAGAGACGGCAGTCTTGCCGACTTCACCCGTCCGGGATGACCCGCTGACCTCGCGCCTCATTGCGCGGTGATCTCACTCCGGGACTCCAGCTGCGTAGGGCATGCCGGGTCGCGCGGGCTCAGTCGGCCGTGGCGTCCGCCCGGACGAGACGGCGGACCTGGACCACGTAGAGGATCCCTGCCCACCAGTACAGCGTTGTACCCCATCCGGCGAAAGCCCATCCGAAAATAGCAGCCAGGGTGTGCAGCCACCCGCTTCCGTCACTCAGCAGCAGCAACGGGAAGGCGTACATCAGGTTGAAGGTGGCCGCCTTACCCAGGAAGTTCACCTGCGGCGGGCCGTAGCCGTGCCGGCGCAGGACGAGGACCATCACCGCCAGCATCAGCTCGCGCGCCAGCAGGATCGACGTGAGCCACAGCGGCAGGATCTCCCGCCAGGTCAGTCCGACCAGGGTGGAGAGGATGTACAGCCGGTCGGCGGCCGGGTCGAGCATCCGGCCCAGCTTGCTGATCTGGTTCCAGCGCCGGGCCAGCTTGCCGTCCAGGTAGTCGCTCACCCCGCTGAACGCCAGCAGCAGCAGCGCCCAGCCGTCGCTCTTCGGCCCGCCGAACTCCGGCCACAGAATCAGCCACAGGAAGACCGGTACGCCGACCAGCCGCGCCATGCTGAGGATGTTGGGGATGGTGAGGACCCGGTCCGTCTGGACCCGGGTCTCCTGGACCTCCACCCGGGTGCCTCCTGTAACTGCTGTACCACGTGCCGACGATGCCCCCTGACCCTACCGGGGCGAGGAGCGGTGGTAGAGCGCGGGGGCAGGGTGGACGGTGATGCAATGAAAAAAAGGCCCTGTCCCTCGTGCCGTAGCCAAGGGCCAGGGCCTCTTCAAGATTTGTTCGGCGGTGTCCTACTCTCCCACAGGGTCCCCCCTGCAGTACCATCGGCGCTGAAAGGCTTAGCTTCCGGGTTCGGAATGTAACCGGGCGTTTCCCTAACGCTATGACCACCGAAACACTATGAAACCATCGCCACACCACGCCGTGAACATGGTGACGGATGTTCGTGGTTTCAGAACCACACAGTGGACGCGAGCAACTGAGGACAAGCCCTCGGCCTATTAGTACCGGTCAACTCCACCCCTCACGGGGCTTCCACATCCGGCCTATCAACCCAGTCGTCTACTGGGAGCCTTACCCCATCAAGTGGGTGGGAGTCCTCATCTCGAAGCAGGCTTCCCGCTTAGATGCTTTCAGCGGTTATCCCTCCCGAACGTAGCCAACCAGCCATGCCCTTGGCAGGACAACTGGCACACCAGAGGTTCGTCCGTCCCGGTCCTCTCGTACTAGGGACAGCCCTTCTCAAGACTCCTACGCGCGCAGCGGATAGGGACCGAACTGTCTCACGACGTTCTAAACCCAGCTCGCGTACCGCTTTAATGGGCGAACAGCCCAACCCTTGGGACCGACTCCAGCCCCAGGATGCGACGAGCCGACATCGAGGTGCCAAACCATCCCGTCGATATGGACTCTTGGGGAAGATCAGCCTGTTATCCCCGGGGTACCTTTTATCCGTTGAGCGACGGCGCTTCCACAAGCCACCGCCGGATCACTAGTCCCAACTTTCGTTCCTGCTCGACCCGTCAGTCTCACAGTCAAGCTCCCTTGTGCACTTACACTCAACACCTGATTGCCAACCAGGCTGAGGGAACCTTTGGGCGCCTCCGTTACTCTTTAGGAGGCAACCGCCCCAGTTAAACTACCCATCAGACACTGTCCCTGATCCGGATCACGGACCCAGGTTAGACATCCAGCACGACCAGAGTGGTATTTCAACAACGACTCCACAACCGCTGGCGCGATCGCTTCACAGTCTCCCACCTATCCTACACAAGCCGAACCGAACACCAATATCAAACTATAGTAAAGGTCCCGGGGTCTTTCCGTCCTGCTGCGCGAAACGAGCATCTTTACTCGTAATGCAATTTCACCGGGCCTATGGTTGAGACAGTCGAGAAGTCGTTACGCCATTCGTGCAGGTCGGAACTTACCCGACAAGGAATTTCGCTACCTTAGGATGGTTATAGTTACCACCGCCGTTTACTGGCGCTTAAGTTCTCAGCTTCGCCACACCGAAATGTGACTAACCGGTCCCCTTAACGTTCCAGCACCGGGCAGGCGTCAGTCCGTATACATCGCCTTACGGCTTCGCACGGACCTGTGTTTTTAGTAAACAGTCGCTTCTCGCTGGTCTCTGCGGCCACCCCCAGCTCAGAGTGCAAGACTCATCACCAGAAATGGCCCCCCTTCTCCCGAAGTTACGGGGGCATTTTGCCGAGTTCCTTAACCATAGTTCACCCGAACGCCTCGGTATTCTCTACCAGACCACCTGAGTCGGTTTAGGGTACGGGCCGCCATAAAACTCGCTAGAGGCTTTTCTCGACAGCATAGGATCATCCACTTCACCACAATCGGCTCGGCATCAGGTCTCAGCCTTATATGAGAGACGGATTTGCCTATCTCTCGGCCTACACCCTTACCCCGGGACAACCACCGCCCGGGCTGGACTACCTTCCTGCGTCACCCCATCACTCACCTACTACCACCTCGGGCCACCGGCTCCACCACTCCCCCATCATCCGAAGAGATCCAGGGGCGGCTTCACGGGCTTAGCATCAGAAGATTCGATGTTTGGCGCTTCACAGCGGGTACCGGAATATCAACCGGTTATCCATCGACTACGCCTGTCGGCCTCGCCTTAGGTCCCGACTTACCCTGGGCAGATCAGCTTGACCCAGGAACCCTTAGTCAATCGGCGCACACGTTTCCCACTTGTGTATCGCTACTCATGCCTGCATTCTCACTCGTGAACCGTCCACAACTCGCTTCCACCGCTGCTTCACCCGGCACACGACGCTCCCCTACCCACCCACACAGCCGTTAGGCCTATTGTGTGAATGACACGACTTCGGCGGTACGCTTGAGCCCCGCTACATTGTCGGCGCGGAATCACTTGACCAGTGAGCTATTACGCACTCTTTCAAGGGTGGCTGCTTCTAAGCCAACCTCCTGGTTGTCTCTGCGACTCCACATCCTTTCCCACTTAGCATACGCTTAGGGGCCTTAGTCGATGCTCTGGGCTGTTTCCCTCTCGACCATGGAGCTTATCCCCCACAGTCTCACTGCCGCGCTCTCACTTACCGGCATTCGGAGTTTGGCTAAGGTCAGTAACCCGGTAGGGCCCATCGCCTATCCAGTGCTCTACCTCCGGCAAGAAACACACGACGCTGCA
>CAVTRX010000002.1:892500-3174683 GCA_963737305.1 uncultured Actinomycetota bacterium
ATAGGCCGCGGGCTCATCCTGCACCGCCGGAGCTTTACACCCACCACCATGCGATGGCAGGTCATATCCGGTATTAGACCCCGTTTCCAGGGCTTGTCCCAGAGTGCAGGGCAGATTGCCCACGTGTTACTCACCCGTTCGCCACTAATCCACCCCGAAAGGCTTCATCGTTCGACTTGCATGTGTTAAGCACGCCGCCAGCGTTCGTCCTGAGCCAGGATCAAACTCTCCGTGAATGCTTCGATTCGCGGAAGAGCGGCACCACCAGGGAGGAATAGTCCCCGATCGTGCACAGCGTCCTCGCTGTATATTTTTTCTTCAAAGGAACCACATCCACGAACCACACCGGAGAATTCCGATGCCATCCGAAGACGGGGTATCAACATATCTGGCGTTGACTTTTGGCACACTGTTGAGTTCTCAAGGAACGGAAGCTTCCTTCAGTGCCGTTTCCGGCCCCTCCGGGCTTTCCCTTCGATGTCTCCGACTCTATCAGACCATTTCTGGTCCGATTTACCGGCCGGATTTTCCTACCTCATCTCGGAGAGCCGCGTTTCCTTGGCTTCCTGTGAGGCAGCTGCGCCAACCTACTGGAGGGTCACCGCGAGAGGCAAATCCGCTGCGGGAGTTGTACCAAGTGACGGTCTGGGCCGGTATCGCATGACTTAGGCTGCTCTAGCGGTGACGGCACCGCGCAGAGGAGGCTTCCGATGACGGCTGTGACGTCCCCGCTGGCCGGACGGGCGATCGGGCTCGCCGCTGTGCCGGACCCGGTCTTCGCCGGTGCGATGGTCGGGCCGGGGACCGCCATCGATCCGGTCCGGGAGCCGTCCGTGGCGCTGGCTCCGGTGGACGGAACAGTGGTGTCCCTGCACCCGCACGCCTTCGTGGTGGTGGATGGGGAGGGACACGGGGTACTCATCCACTTGGGGATCGACACCGTTCAGCTCAACGGCGCGGGCTTCGAGCTGCTGGTGGCCAAGGGCGACACCGTCGGACGCGGCCAGCCCCTCGTACGGTGGGATCCGGCGGCGGTCGAGGCCGCGGGCAAGTCCCCGGTGTGCCCCGTCATCGCCCTGGAGGCCACCTCCGACGCGCTCGGGGACCTCGCGGAGGACGGCGACATCAAGGCCGGCGGGCTGCTCTTCCGCTGGAGCTGACCGCGCGCCCGCCGGCACGCCCTGGGGGGCGCACACAGAACGAAGCGGCGCACACGCCGCCACCGACCGGGGACGGGTGAGATGGAGACAACACTGCGAGGCGTCGGCGTGAGCCACGGCGTGGCCGTCGGCGCGGTACGGCACATGGGCACCGCCGTCCTCGAACCACCGACGCGGCAGGTTCCGCGCGAGGCGGCGTCCCGGGAGCAGGACCGGGCGCGGCAGGCCGTGGAAGCGGTGGCCGCCGACCTGACCGCGCGGGGCAATCTGGCCGGCGGCGAGGCGCAGGCGGTCCTCGAGGCGCAGGCGATGATGGCCCAGGACCCGGAGCTGATGGCGGACGCGGAACGGCGTATCGCGGTCGGCAGCACCGCGGAACGCGCGATGTACGACGCCTTCGCCTCCTACCGGACGCTGCTCGCCGGTGCGGGCGACTACCTGGCCGGCCGGGTCGCCGATCTGGACGACGTGCGCAACCGCATCGTCGCGCGGCTGCTGGGCGTACCGATGCCGGGGGTGCCGGACAGCGAGGAGCCCTATGTGCTGATCGCGCGGGATCTGGCTCCGGCGGACACCGCGCTGCTCGACCCCGCGCTCGTGCTGGCTTTCGTGACCGAGGAGGGCGGTCCGACCAGCCACAGCGCCATCCTCGCGCGGGCGCTCGGCGTACCCGCCGTGGTCGCGCTGCCGGGTGCGGTGGAGTTGGCCGAGGGCAGTGTGGTCGGGGTGGACGGGAGCACCGGCGAGGTGTTCGTCGATCCGAGTGCCGACCGGCGTGCCGAGTTGGAGCGGGCGGCGGCCGAGCGCCGGACGGCGCTGTCGGCCGTCTCGGGTCCGGGGGCGACGTCTGACGGGCACAAGGTGCCGCTGCTGGCGAACGTCGGCGGCCCCGCCGACGTTCCGGCCGCGGTGGCGGCGGGTGCCGAGGGGGTGGGCCTGTTCCGTACCGAGTTCCTCTTCCTCGACGACAACGAGCACGCCCCGTCCCTTGAGCGGCAGGTCGAGGTCTACCGCCAGGTGCTGGAGGCGTTCCCGCAGGGCCGGGTGGTGGTGCGGGTGCTGGACGCGGGGGCGGACAAGCCGCTGGCGTTCCTGACCCCGGCCGACGAGCCCAATCCCGCGCTGGGGGTGCGGGGGCTGCGCACGCTGCTCGATCATCCCGAGGTGCTGCTGACCCAACTGCGGGCGCTGGCGCGGGCCGCGGAGGGGCTGCCGGTCTATCTGGAGGTCATGGCTCCGATGGTGGCCGACGTCACGGACGCGCGGGCGTTCGCGGACGCCTGCCGGGAGGCGGGGTTGCGGGCGAAGTTCGGGGCGATGGTGGAGATCCCGTCGGCGGCGTTGCGGGCGCGGTCGATCCTCCAGGAGGTCGAGTTCCTTTCGCTGGGCACCAATGACCTGGCGCAGTACACCTTCGCCGCCGACCGGCAGGTCGGCGCGGTGGCGCGGTTGCAGGACCCGTGGCAGCCGGCGCTGCTCGACCTGGTGGCGCTGTCGGCGGAGGCCGCGACGGCCGAGGGCAAGAGCTGCGGGGTGTGCGGTGAGGCGGCCTCCGATCCGCTGCTGGCGTGTGTGCTGACCGGCCTGGGGGTGACGAGCTTGTCGATGGTGGCGGCGGCCATCCCCTATGTGCGGGCGACGCTGGCCAGGTTCACCCTCGCGCAGTGCGAGCGGGCGGCCGCGGCGGCCCGGGCGACGGACACGGCCGACGAGGCCCGCCGGGCGGCGCGGTCGGTGCTGTCCGGCGAGTGAGGCGGGGCGCGGGGGCACGCCGGGCCGGGCGTGCCCCCGTCGCCGGTGGGCAGCCGTGCCCGGTCCTGGTCGAGGTGGTGGCCGCTGTCATCTTCCCGGTGGCGGGATGAGGGTGCCCGGGAGATAGGTGACGCCGGGTTCCGGTGGCACGGGGTCGCCGGTCTCGGGGTCGGTGCAGTAGGCGTCGAAGACCTCGGCCTCGGTGAGCGGGTGCGGCCAGCCGTCGCGCAGGCACCAGCCGCGGACCCGGTCGGGCGCGGCGGGTGTGCCGGTCCCGCTGCGCATGACGAGGCCGCCGGGGCTGCCGGTGGCCATTCCGGTGGCGAGCAGGGTGCACAGGACGAGGGCGTCGCTCTCGACGAGGTGGACGGCGCCGTCCAGGTCGCGTTCCGCGAAGACGGCGGCGACCAGCGGTGCCCCGGGGAGTTGGACGCTGCACACCACGTGGTGGGTGCCGGTGCCGGCGGATTCGAGCAGCCGGGTGAACGCCAGTGACGCGCGGTCGAAGGCGGCCTCCGCACCGCCGGAGCGGGCGAGCGCGTCGGTGGCGCGCCGCCAGGTGGTGTGCCGGTCGGTGGCCGGGGTGAGCTGTCCGACGAGGCGGTCGACCGGCTGGCCCCGGTAGGGGATCGCCGTGCCGCCCGCCGCGATCTCGGCGACATAGCGGGTGCGGGTGTCGGCGGAGTCGGGGTCGAGGCGGGTCTCGGCGCAGTACGCCGCGTACCGCGCGGGGTCGAAGCGGACCACGCTGACGTGGATGCCTCGCGCGCTGAGGGTGCGCAGGACCCCCTGTGCGTGGCGCAGGTAGCCGGTGTGGTCGTCGAAGGTGAAGGTGCGGTAGGTCCGCATGGCGCCGAAGTCCGCCCGGTCGGTCAGCAGGGCGAGGGTGCTGGGCGCTTCGCGGCGCAGGGCGCGGCGGGCACTCGCGGCGCGTGGCGCGCCGCGAGTGCCCTTCTTCGTGTTGCCGCCGGGTCCGGCGCGGCGGTGGTCCCGGCGGCGGTGGTCGTTGCGTGGCATGGCTCCCCCTGGGCATGGTGACCGGGGTCCTTCGGCCGCCCGCACCCTTGCGGTGCGTGACGGCCGTCGGACCATTTCTCACTCACCGTAGTCGCGACCACTGACAATCCGCCGGGGGCTGGGCTCAGGAGTGGTCGCCGGTGTCCTTGCGGGCGGCGGCGAGTTCCTCGTAGAAGTGCAGGAGTCCGATGTCGTCGACCGATCCGGGGTTGACGGCCTTGTCGAGCGGGGTGCCCTGAAGGAGCCGCTTGACCGGGACCTCGATGCGCTTGCCGGTGAGGGTGTGGGGGACGCCGGGGACCTCGATGATCTCGTCGGGGACGTGGCGTGGGGACAGTTCGGTTCTGATGGCCCGCTTGACGCGGTCGCGCAGGTCGTCGTCGAGCCGGGCGCCCTCGGCGAGCCGGACGAACAGCGGCATCCAGTAGCCGCCGTCGGGTTGTTCGACGCCGATGACCAGGGATTCGCTGATCTCCGGGAGCCGTTCGACGACCTCGTAGATGTCGGCGGAGCCCATCCGCACGCCCTGGCGGTTGAGGGTGGAGTCTGAGCGGCCGTGGATGACCACGGTGCCGCGCGGGGTGATGGTGATCCAGTCCCCGTGCCGCCAGACGCCGGGGTACATGTCGAAGTAGCTGTCGTGGTAGCGGGCGCCGTCCGGGTCGTTCCAGAAGTGGATCGGCATGGAGGGCATGGGGCCGACGACGACGAGCTCGCCGACCTCGTCGGTGACGGGCTTGCCGGCCGGGTCCCAGGCCTGCAGGTCGGTGCCGAGGCAGGGGGCCTGTAGTTCGCCGATGTAGACCGGCAGGGTGGGCACGCCGCCGGCGAAGCAGCTGCACACGTCGGTGCCGCCGCTGACGGAGGCGAGCCAGACGTCCTGTTTGACGGCGTCGTGGACCCAGCGGAAGCCGTCGGGGGGAAGTGGCGAGCCGGTGGTGGCGACGCAGTGGACGGCGGACAGGTCGAAGTCGCGGGCGGGTTCGACGCCGGCCTTGCGGCAGGCCATCACGTAGGCGGCCGAGGTGCCGAAGACGGTGGCGCCGGTGCGCTCGGTGACCCGCCACTGGGCGCCGGTGTCGGGGTGGCCCGGGCTTCCGTCGTACAGCACGATGGCCGACCCGGCCAGCAGTCCGGCGACGAGGAAGTTCCACATCATCCAGCCGGTGGAGGTGTACCAGAAGAACCGGTCGTCGGGGCCGAGGTCGAGGTGGAGGCCGGTCTGCTTGAGGTGCTCGACGAGGATGCCGCCCTGGGACTGGACGATGGCCTTGGGCAGTCCGGTGGTGCCGGAGGAGTACAGCACCCACAGCGGATGGTCGAACGGCACCTGCTCGTAGGCGGGTTCGACGTCGGAGGCGACCATCTCGTCCCAGTGCAGGGCGCCTTGCGGTGCCGGGGTGCCCAGCAGCGGGATGTGCACCACCGCGCGGACGCTGGGCAGTTCACGGCGCAGTTCGTCGACGACGCCGGTGCGGTCGTGCTCCTTGCCGCCGTAGCGGTAGCCGTCGACGGTGAACAGGACGACGGGTTCGACCTGCTGGAAGCGGTCGAGGACGCTGCGGGCGCCGAAGTCGGGGGCGCAGGAGGTCCACACGGCGCCGACCGCGGCGGTGGCCAGCAGTGCGACGACGGCCTGCGGGATGTTGGGCAGGTAGCCGCTGACCCGGTCGCCCGGGGTGACGCCGAGGGAGCGCAGCCGGTCCGCGACGGAGGCGACCTGGCGGCGCAGTTCCGCCCAGCTGGTCTCGTGGATCTCCTGCCGTTCGTCCAGCGAGAGCAGCGCGGGCTGCTGCGGGCGCTCGTCGGCGGCGCGCAGCGCGTGTTGCGCGTAGTTGAGGGTCGCTCCGGGGAACCAGACCGCGCCGGGCATCGAGGCGTCGGCGAGCACGGTCTCGTAGGGGGTGGTGAAGCTCACGTCGAACCACTCGACGACGGCCTGCCAGAACCGTTCGGGTTCGCGCACCGACCAGGCGTGCAGTGCCTGGTAGGTGGCGAGCGGGTCGGCGGGGTCGGCCGCCGGTGCGCCGTGGTGGCCGGCGGCCCAGGTGTGGAAGCGGGTCAGCTGGGCTCGCGCGATGCGGTCTGGCCCTGGCTGCCAGAGAGGCCGCGGGGCGTTGTCGGACTGCGGGGCGGTGCTCATGTGACGACTCCTGTGGGGACCCGGCGAGACGCTTTGGGCTGCTGCACCGTGCTCGGGCGGAATGTCCTCGGGCGCGGCTGGGCAGGACGATGCCACGTGATCGTCTTCGGCGCCAGGGTCCCTCGCCAGGGAGGCCGGCGGGCCGGTCACAAGGATCTTGGGTGAACAGCGGTTGAACGCCGTGTCCGTCGTGCGGGCCGAATGGAAGGGTGAGCGCATGGACGGGCGGGACCTGGCGCGGACGCTGCGCATGATCGGTTCGGTGGGCGGGCGCAACGCGGTACGGCTGACCTGGCGCCGGTACCGCACGGACGCGCGTGACCTGCCCCGGCGTGGTCCCGGGCGGGCTCGGGTGCCGGGGGTGGCGCGGGACGCTCAGCCGTTCCCCGGTGGCGGTGTGGTGCGGTTCGCCCGCTCGGAGCTGACGGTGCGGGTGGCGGTGGGCGGCGCGGTGTTCTGCGGCTGGGACGGTGCCGGTCCGCTGCCGTCGTACGCGCTGGCGCGCGGGTGCCCGCAGCCGGACGCACGCGCCGTGCTGGAGCCGGACAAGGACGGCTGGCGGGTGGTCTCCGAGCGGGTGACGGTGATCGTCTCCCGGCTGGGCGGGGTGGAGTTCCGCACTCCTGGCGGGCAGTTGCTGCGCAAGGAGTTGCCGCCGCGGTGGTGGGACTCGGCGCCGGGACCGGCCCGGTGGGTGCAGCGGTCGCGGACGCCGGCCGACGCGGAGGTCTTCGGGCTCGGCGGGCGGGCGGCCGGGCCGCGGCTGGCGGAGGGGTCCTACCGGCTGTGGAACACCGGTGGGGAGGGGCCGATCGGTCCGGGCGGGGATCCGCAACACATCACGATGCCGGTGCAGTTGGTGGTGGCGGACAGCGGCTGCCATCTGGTCTTCCACGACAACACCTGGGACGGCATGGTGACGTTGCGGGAGGGCACCGAGGGCGCCGGTTCCGGGCACGACCGGCCGGGCGGTTGTGAAGTGCGCTTCGAGGGCGGCCCGTTGCGCTACTGGGTGATGGCGGGCACCCCGGGCCGGGTGCTGCGCGCGTGGTCGGGGCTGACCGGGCGGGCGGCGCTGCCGCCGCGCTGGGCGCTCGGCCACCAGCACGCCCTGGCCGGGTCCGGCGGCGCCGCGGAGGTGCGGCGGGTCGCGGACGGCTACCGGCAGCACGGGCTGGCGCTCTCCGCACTCCATCTGGACGCCGGCCATCTCGACGGCCACCGGGGCTTCACCGCCGACGAGCGCGCCTTCCCCGATCTGCCCGCCCTGGCCGGGGAGTTGGCAGGGCAGGGCACCTCGCTGGTGTCGATCGTCGACCCGGCGGTCAGGGCGGAGCAGGGCCTGGCGGCGTACGAGGGCGGCACCGCGGTGGACGCGTTCGTCCGGGACGCGCGCGGGCGGCTGGTGTCCGGGCAGGTCCGGGCCGGCGAGGTGGTCTTCCCCGACTTCACCGACCCGCGGGTGCGCGCGTGGTGGGGCGGGTTGTACACGGAGCGGCTGGAGCGGGGCTTCGCCGGGGTGTGGCACGAGCGGAACGAGCCCACCTCCTGGGCCGCGTTCGGGGATCCGACGCTGCCGTTGTCGGCCCGGCACTCGCTGGAGGGCCGGGTCGGCGACCATCGTGAGGCGCACAACGTCTACGGGCTGGCGATGGCCCGGGCCGGCTTTGAGGGGCTGCGCCGACTGCGGCCCGCGCAGCGGCCGTTCGTGATCTCGCGGTCCGGCTGGGCGGGGATGCAGCGGTACGGCGGCACCTGGTCCGGCGGTGTGACGAGCGGGTGGTCGGGGCTGCGGGCGTCCCTGGCGCTGGTGTTGGGGCTCGGGTTGTGCGGGGTGCCGTACTCGGGTCCCGACGTGGGCGGGGTCGGCGCGCCGCCCTCACCGGAGTTGTATGTGCGCTGGTTCCAACTGGCCGCGTACCTGCCCTTGTCGCGGACCCGTTCGGCGGCCGGGGCGGGGCGCGCGGAGCCGTGGGAGTTCGGGGAGCGGGCGCTGGAGTGCGTGCGGGCGGCGCTGGCGGAGCGGGGCCGGCTGGCCCCGTATCTGTACACGCTGGCGCATGTGGCCCAGCGCACCGGCGCGCCGTACGTGCGCCCGCTGTGGTGGCACGACCCGGAGGACCGGGCGCTGCGCCGGGTGGATGACGCGTTCCTGCTGGGGGACGCGCTGCTGGTGGCCCCGGTGCTGGAGGAGGGGGCGGTGCGGCGGACGGTGCCGCTGCCGCGCGGCCGGTGGTACGACACGGTGAGCGGGTTGGCGTACCAGGGGCCGGGGCGGGTGTCGCTGGACGCGCCGCTGGATCGGGTCCCGGTGCTGGCGCGGGCCGGTGCCGTGGTCCCGGTGCGGGGTGCGGACGGCTCGGTGGAGTTGGAGGCGTGGGTGCCGGCCCCGGGCCGTGGCGGTGGTGGGGTGCTGGTCACTGACGAGGGTGACGGCTGGGCGGAGCCGGTGATCGAGCGCTTCGCGGTACGCCACCGCGGCGGTGCCGTCGTCGTGGAGCGGGACGGTGCCGCCGAGGTGGGTCGTCCGGTGAGGTTGCGCGGCCGAGTGCCTACCGAGCGCTGAACCAGGCGGAAGCGGCCTGGGTGTGCAGCGGGAAGCCCAGTTCGGTGAGCCCTTGGATCAGCTCCCAGCCCTCGGTCTCGTCGGTCGCCTCCGGCACGGGGAGTTCGGCTGCCTCGCGGGCCGGCAGCAGTCCGAAGACCAGCAGGTGGCCGTCGAGGTCGGTGAGGACGTCGGCGAGCGTGACGGCGGCGGCGTCGGCGAGGATGCGGGTCTCCTCGGCGAGTTCGCGGACCACGGCCTGCTGCCAGCTCTCGCCGTGGTCGATGAAGCCGCCGGGCAGGGCGAGCCGTCCCTTGCTGGGTTCGATGGACCGGCGGACGACGACGAGCCCGGTGCCGGAGGCGTCGTGCACCGGTTGCAGGGCGACGGCCACCGGCAGGGGGTTGCGGTAGGTGGTGCGTGCGCAGGCGGGGCACTTGCGGGGCCAGCCCGCGTCGGGTGGGAAGGCGCTTCCGCAGTGCGAGCAGTGCGAGTCCTTGGCGAGTTCGGCCATTCGGCGGACTTTAGCGGACGTCTGGCGCGGTCGGCGGGTCCGGGCGGCGCGGTCGCCGGTTGTGGCGGGGCTGTCGGCGGGGGCACGATGGTGGTCTCGGCACGGGCCTGCTCGGTACCCCGTGCGGCGCGAGAGGGAAGAGGGGTGCCGCGATGACGGTGGAGGCCGGGGACGGCGCCCAGGTCGGTGACGTCACGGATCCGGCGTACTGGGCCCAGTCGGAGTTCGCGATCAAGGCTCCGGTGGCGCCCGCGCTGCATTCGAAGCTGTCCTGCCTGGAGTGCGCGGACGGCACCGCGTACGGGGACGGCACCGGCGGGTACAAGTGCTTCCGCTGCGGCTGGAGCAGTTGACGTACCCGCGGGCCGAAGTGGGTGTCGTGCCGTCGTCCGGGGAGTTACCGTGCGGGCATGGCGAACACGACGAAACGGAGCTTTGACTCCTTCGAGGAGTTCTGGCCGTACTACGTGGCGATGCACTCCAAGGCGGCGACCCGCTGGGTGCACCTGACGGGAACGCTGACCGGGCTCGCGGTCGGCGCCTACGGGCTGGCCCGGGGGCGCAAGCGGTATCTGGCCGCGCTGCCGCTGATCGGCTACGGGACGGCGTGGCCGGCGCACTTCCTCATCGAGAAGAACAATCCGGCGACCTTCGGTCACCCCGCGTGGTCGCTGCGCGGCGACGTGAAGATGATCACGACCATGCTCGCCGGCCGGGACGCCGAGTTGGCGGAGACGGCCGCCAAGTGGCTGGCGGAGAACGGCGACTGACGCGTTCCCGGGCAGTCGGCGGTGCCCGGGATGATCGACCCGCGCGATCGGCATCGCGCGGGTGATCCGCCGTCAGGTGGCGGCCGGCTCGCGCATCTCGGTGGCCCGCTTCATCGCGTGCGAGACGACCGCGATCAGTACTTCCTTGGCGGACTCCCGGTCGCGGGCGTCGCACAGCAGGACCGGCACGTGGCCGTCCAGATCGAGCGCGTCGCGCACGGTGTCTATCGGGTGCTCACGCGCGCCCTCGAAGCAGTTGACGGCGACGGCGAAGGAGATGCCGCGCTGCTCGAAGTAGTCGATGGCCGCGAAGCAGTCCTCGAGACGGCGGGTGTCGGCGAGCACCACGGCGCCGAGGGCGCCCTGGGCCAACTCGTCCCACAGGAACCAGAAGCGGTCCTGTCCGGGGGTGCCGAACAGGTACAGCACGAGGTCCTCGCGCAGGGTGATCCGGCCGAAGTCCATGGCGACGGTGGTGGTGCTCTTGCCCTCCACCCCGGCCGTGTCGTCGACCGGCCGCCCGGCCTCGGTCAGCGACTCCTCGGTGCGCAGCGGCCTTATCTCGCTGACCGCACCGACCATGGTGGTCTTGCCGACGCCGAAGCCGCCGGCCACCAGGATCTTGAGTGCCAGCGGCTCGTCGGCGGCGGGCTGGCTGCGGCGGTCAGAGCGCCCGAAGACCATCGGTCTCTTCTCCCCTTGTGCCGCATATACAGGTCAGAAGCATCCTTTTGGTCCTCGTTCGGCAGACGGTCAGCGACAGACAAGGAACAGTACAACGTCACGGCGAACAACTCCCCCGGGTTGCACACCAGTTCCTGAAGTGGAGACCTTAGCCGTGACCTGACTGCCTTATGACCCCTTCTTTGCAAGATCGACCATACAAGATCCCCCTCGGACACTCGCGGACGCCCGGGGAAACCCCGGGCGTCCGCGAGTGGACGGTGTGGAGCGGCGGTTCAGTGCCGGCCGGTCACGCGGGTGGTGAGACCGTATCCGTAGGCGAACAGCGGGTGGTAGTCGCGGTCGCCGACGTTGATGGGCTCCTGGGCCTCGCTGCGCGGCCAGGTGACCGGGAGCTTGCCGGTGAAGGCGTGCTTGCCGAACAGCACGTCCGCCACGCCCTCGCCCTCGCTGCCGGGCAGCCAGGACATCACCAGGGCTTCCACGCCGGGCAGTTCGTCGGTGACGATCTGCGGGCGTCCCGCCACGTCGAGCACGACGCAGGTCCTGATGGCGCCGCAGACCCGGTCGATGTTCGCCCGGTCGGCGTCGGAGAGGTTCATGGTGTGACCGTTGCCGACGTCACCGACGCCCTCCGCGTAGGGGGTCTCGCCGATCACCACGACGCCGACGTCGTAGCCGTTCGTCGGCTGGGAGGCGTCCGCGCTGTAGGTGACGTTCGGGTCGTCCTGCCGGATGCCGGCCAGGATGGTGGTGCCCGGGATGGTGTCGCCCGATCCGCCCTGCCAGCTGACCGTCCAGCCGCCCGCCTGGTTGCCGAGGTCGTCGGCGTTGGCCCCGGCGACGTAGACGCGCTGCGAGGGCCGCAGCGGCAGTGCGTGCCCGGAGTTCTTCAGCAGCACCTGGGACTCCGCCACGGCACGGCGGGCGACGGTCCGGTGGGCGGGTGAGCCGATGGTGTCCATGTTGCCGCGGTCGGTGTACGGGTGCTCGAACAGCCCGAGTTCGAACTTCGCGCGCAGGATCCGGGTCACCGCGTCGTCGATGCGGCCCATGGTGACCTGGCCGCCCTGCACCTCGGCGATGAGCGTCTGCTCGAACTGGGGCGCGTTGTACGGCTCCATGAACATGTCGAGGCCGGCATTGACCGCGGTGCGCACCTGGGTGGCGTAGTCGCCCGGCAGCTGCTCGATCGCCGACCAGTCGCTGATCAGGAAGCCCTTGAAGCCGATCTTCTCCTTGAGCACGTCGGTCAGCAGTTGCTTGTCGGCGCTCATCTTGACCGGGTTGCCGACGCCGTCCTCGGTCCAGTCGACGCTGGAGTAGGAGGGCATGATGGAGCCGACGTGGTGCTTTTGGACGGCCGGGACGTAGGGCGCCAGGTCGATCTTCTTGTAGTGCTCCCAGCTGGTGATGTCGACGCCCTGGTCGAGGGTGTAGGCGCCGTTGGTCGAGCTGCCGTAGGCGGTGTCGCCGTCGCCCGCGAAGTGCTTGGAGGTGGCGAGCACGTGGTCGGGGCGGGCGAGGCCCTTGACGTCGGTGCCCTGGAAGCCGTCGATGGAGGTCTCCATCTCGGCGACCAGCGCGGGGTCCTCACCGAAGCTCTCGTAGGTGCGGCCCCAGCGGTCGTCCCGGGCCACGCAGTCGCAGGCGGCGAAGACCCACTGCGGCCCGGTGGCACGGGTCTCGGTGGCGGTGACGTGCTCCTCCTGCGCCACGAGCGCGGGATCGCGGGTGGCGCCCATCGCGATGTTGTGCGGGAAGACGGTGGCGCCGACCAGGTTGTTGTCGCCGTGCACCGAGTCGATGCCGTACAGCAGCGGGATGTGCAGCCGGGTGGCCAGCGCGTGCGACTGGTAGCCGTCGACCATGTCGGCCCACGCCTCGGGCGTGTTGGGCGTCGGCGTGGATCCACCGCCGGACAGCAGGGAGCCGAGGTCGAGGTCGGTGATCTGCTGCTGGTCGGCGTCGACCGAGGCGCGCTCGGCCTGGGTCATCTGGCCGACCTTCTCCTGGAGCGTCATCCTGCCGAGCAGATCGCGCACCCGGGCGTCGACGGGGAGCTTCGGGTTCAGGTACGGGGCCTGGCTCCCGGAGGCCGCCAGGGGCCCGGCAGCCGCCGCGGTGTGGGCCGAGGCGGCGGGGACCACGGCCACCAGCAGGGCGGCGGTGGCGAGCAGGGTGCCCACGGCGTGGACGCGTGGTCTTCGCCCGAGGGGCGAGCCGCCAGAAGATGAAAGGTTTCGCACACTGGCCTCCCAGTCAGGGACTGCGCGCTGAAGCCGACCGCCGACACGGTCCGGCGACGGCCGTGGCAGGCATCTGACGTATCAGCAGATGCCCCGCAGAAACCTTTCCTTGCCATCCTCGGGAGGTCAAGAGATGAAACACTGCCCGCAATAAGTTGACCATTCGTTTCGAGTCTTGAACAACACGGGGCGTAGGTACGTACCTACTCTACCGTTCGAGGCATGGCCTGCCCCCGGTCCGGCCGACTGTTTCGGGACAACAGCGGAAGAGGGCCGCGGAGGATCAGGGGAAACGGGGGCAGGGCGGTCCACCGGTCGGAGTCGTGCGACCCGTCCGGGACCTCTCACGCCCGCCCGGGCGCCACGTGCGGCTACAGCGAGCGCAGCCCCTCGATCACGCCCCGCAGCACGCTCTCGTCCACCAGCTCGGCCGGCGGCACGGGACGGGTGACGCGGACCATCCCCGCGTCCATCAGGTCACCGATGAGCACGCGCAGCACGCCCACCGGCAGATCGAGCTCCGCCGCGAGTTCCGCGACGGAGGTCGGCGTCTCCTGACAGTGCGTCAGGATCTCCACATGTTCGGGTGACAGGTTGTGATCGAGCGCACCCGCTTCTTCCGTGCCGTCGACATGCTCCTCGGTCATCACCAACGCGATCAGGTCGAGCCGGTCCTCGGCGGCGTGGCTGGTACGTCCGCGCGTCATGGCGTACGGCCGTACGACCGGGCCCGCCGCGGCGTCGAACCACCGGTTCGATTCGGAGCTCATCACACCCCGTCAGCGGCTGACCCGTGGCGCGGTACCCAGGTGGGCGCCGACCCGCTTGACCAGCAGCGCCATCTCGTAGGCAACCAGACCCACGTCGGAGTCCGCGTCGGCCAGGACGGCGAGGCAACTGCCGTCACCCGCCGCGGTGACGAACAGGAACGCCTGGTCGAGCTCGACCATCGTCTGCCGCACGTGCCCCGCGTCGAAATGCCGGCCGACGCCCTTGGCCAGGCTGTGGAAGCCGGACGCGACCGCCGCCAGGTGCTCGGAGTCCTCCCGGGTGAGGTCCTTGGACGCGCCGGTGGCCAACCCGTCGCCGGAGAGCACAAGTGCCTTGCGGATGCTGGCGATCCGGTCGACCAGGTCGTCCAGCAGCCAGTTGAGCTCGCCCTTCGATGGTGCGGTCATCGACCGTCCCCCTCCGATGTCGTTCCTGTAGCTTCGCCCCGAAGGCCGCCCGCGGTGTCCGCGGCGTCCATACGGGTCGTACGGTCAGTACTGCCGGTCGTGCCCGGCACATTCTCGTCCGCCTCGATGCGTCCTCGCTGCCAACCCCGTTGCAGCGAGGCCATCCTGGCGCGCAGTTCCTCCGCGTCGCGGTCGTTGGGCGCATCGTGCTCTGCCGGGGCCTGTGCGCGCGAGACGGCGTACTCGCGCAACTGCGGTGCGAGGTTCGCCTGTCGCACCCGCCGCGGCAGACCACTGGGCATCTGCTGCGGCTCCTGTTCGGCGGGGGTACCGCCACTTCGGCGATTCGCGGATTCTGCCACGAGTGACGACCCGCGGCGACGACGCGGCAGCGGGGCGTTCTCGTCGGCGAGGGAGGATCCGGCGCGCGGCCGGGCGGCGCGCTCGCGCCTGGGCAGCGGCCGCTCCCCGTATCCGCCCGCGGAGTCGGGGGCGTCCTGGGCCTGCTGGTGCTGCTCTGGGCGGTCGAACCGGCGCTCGGGCACCGAACGGTGGCGTCCGGTCTCCGCGCCCCTGAACTCCTCCGTGGCGGCTCCGCCGGTGGGCACCATGCCCCAGTCGCTGAACTTCTGCTGGGCCGCTTCGGTGACCACGGTGACGGCGATCTCGTCCGGGAGGGCGTCGGCGGCCGACTGGGCGTCGTCGCCTGGCAGTCGGGCCGCGGCCCCGGGGATGATCCGCTCCCCGGTGTGCGAGGTGTCCTCGTCCGCGGTGTCGGTGAGCAGCGTGTTGGGGACCAGGACGACGGCGGTGGTGCCGCCGTAGGCCGAGTTGCGCAGCGAGACCCGCACGCCGTGGCGCTGGGCGAGCCGGCTGACCACGAACAGGCCGAGGCGGTCGGTGTCCGACAGCTCGAACTCGGGGGTCTCGGCCAACCGAAGGTTCGCGTCCAGCAGCGCCTCGGGGGTCATCCCGAGACCGCGGTCGTCGATCTCCAGGACGTAGCCGTTGGCGACCCGCTCGCCGTGCACCTGGACGTTGGTGTGCGGGGGCGAGAAGACCGTGGCGTTCTCCACGAGTTCGGCCACCAGGTGGGTGACGTCCGCGACCGCGGAGCCGGCCACCGCAAGTCGCGGCAGCCGGCGCACCTCGACGCGCTCGTAGTCCTCGACCTCGGCGACCGCGGCGCGCACCACGTCCATCAGCGGCACGGGCTTGCGCCACTGCCGGGAGGGCGCGGCGCCGGAGAGGATCACCAGGCCCTCGGCGTGCCGGCGCATACGGGTGGTCATGTGGTCGAGCCGGAAGAGGTCCGCCAGTTCGTCGCCCGCCTCGGTGCGGCGCTCCATGGCGTCCAGCAGGGTCAGTTGGCGGTGCAGCAGCACCTGGTTGCGACGGGCGAGGTTGACGAAGACGTCGGAGACCCCGCGGCGCATGTCGGCCTGCCGGACGGCCGCCTCGACGGCCGCGCGCTGCAGGGTGTCGAGCGCCTTGCCGACCGCGCCGATCTCGTCGTCGGCGTAGGCCGTGCGCGGCACCTCCGCCTCGATGTCGACCTCTTCGCCGGCCGCCAGCCGCCGCATGACGCGGGGCAGCCGGGTACCGGACGCCTCCTGCGCCTCCTTGCGGAGCGTGGACAGGTCACGGACCAGGCCCCGGCCGACCCGCAGCGAGACGACGACCGAGACGATCACCGCGATCAGGCCGAAGCCGCCGGCGATCGCCGCCTTGGCCAGCACGCCGATCGCGTACGGCTTGACCTTCTGGAAGTGCGCGTCGTCGACCTGCCGGTTGAGCGTGGACATGTCGTTGAGCACCGCGGTGGTCGTCGACTGCCAGGCGACCGGGGTGATCTGGTCGGTGGCGCCGGCGGCCGAGACGTCGAGGATCTTCTCCTCGTCCCTGTGCAGGGCGCGGCCGTTGCTGCTGTCCCGCCAGTAGTCGGCGATGGCCTTGCCGTCCACACCGGACAGCAGCGGCAGGTAGGTCTGGTAGATCGACCGCTGCTGGGAGACCGCGTCGGAGAAGGCACGCTGGTCGGCGTGCGACATGTTCCCGGCGATCTGGTCGGCGGCGTAGAGCGCGTCCTCGCGGCTGATGGTCTCGCGGGCCCGGGCGAGCTCGGTGAGCACCCGGGTCTGGCGGTCCAGCGGTACGTTCTGCACCGGGTCCAGGCCGAGGAAGAAGTTGTAGTAGGGGTCGATCAGCCCGTTGTAGGCGGCGAACGCCTCGGTGCGCGAGATCTTGCCCTCGTCGACCTTGCGGCGCAGCGCGTCCAGGCCGTCCGCCTGCTTGAACAGCCCGGCCAGTCTGCTCTGCGAGGCGCTGTCCAGGTCGGAGCGGATGTCGCCCTCGGCGATGTTGGTGCGGATGAGACCGAGGTCCTTGTCGGTCCTCAGTTCGGCCGACCGCAGGTTGGCCACGGCGTCGGTCTGGTCGGCCAGATAGACCAGTACCGCCTTCCGTTCGCCGGACAGCGCGTCGACCGTGTCCTGCACCGGATAGCCGATCTTGTCCGCCACCTGCTTGACATCGATCAGGCCGAAAACGCCATGACTGGTGATCACCGCGGCGAAGGCCCAGATCGCGACCAGGGACACCAAGGGCACCAGCAGCAGCGCCACGATCTTCCGACGGATCGATTTCCCGCGAAAGCGCATGGCCTCCCCAACGTAAGCCCCACGGCGAGGGGCAATGGACCGTCAAACGGCGCGAGCCTACTACTGCCAGGTGACCAACTCGAAAGCACGTCCTTGCACTTGAGACGCATGATCGGCAACCCATGTCGGGATTCACCGGCAGATAGCGGGTTTTGCCGCTCCGAGGCGGCACGCTTCGCGGGCCGTCGGAGTACGACCCGCACGGCGGGGTATGTGGCCTGAAATGCCCCCCGGACCCGGGAACTTCGGCGGGCCGCCATTCGTGCGTCCGTACGGGGCGGGATCATACGGAACACCCCGCCCCAATGCGGGCAGTCACCCGTGAGCCGGGCGCGCCGCCGTGCGGGGCACGAACCGGCCGGTAACCCGAGGGGAGCGCAGCAGCATGGACAGCGAGTCGCGGGCGACCGGCGCGGTCTCCGGCCCCGATCGGGCCACCGGTGGACAGGGCGGGTTGTGGGCCGACGAGCCGGTCGGCACGCCGCGACTGCCCGATCCGGTACGGAATTCGGCGGTACGGGCGGTGCTGATCGTCGCCGTCACCCTCATCGAGGCCGTCGTCGCCCTGCTCGGCGCGGTGTCCGGCACGTGGATCACCGGGCCCGCCCTGCTGTGCACCATACTCAGCACCGTCGTCGCCACCTGGGCGGTGGTGGACGTCTGGGTCACCCGTCAGGTGTGGAACCAGCGCAACGGGGTGATCTCCAGCCCCAGCAGCGCGGCGCGGGCGTTGCGCCGCGAACGCCGCCGCGCGCGCCGGGCCGCCCGCCGCGCGGCCGGCCCGGAACACATACGCCGCCGGGATCAGCTGATATCACGAGCGTAGTCCGGGGTGCGCGTACCACCCCTGACCGTCGTCAACCGGCCACTTCGGCCGGCCGCCGGAACATCCGGGTCGCCGTGATCTCACCGTGCACCGGCTCGCCGTCCGGGTCCTGCTGCGGCAGACCGGGGCGCAGGTGCTCCTCCACGCTGATGTACTTCAGCCCCGCGCGCAGGTCCGCGTCGTTGCGCAACCGGACGACCAACGGGAACTCGGCCAGCGCCGTGGTGTCGAACAGGCCCGTGGTGTAGATGAGCTGAACGCCCAGGGCGTCCGCCACGGCCCGCTGCAACTCCAGCAGGTACGTCGCGTTGGCCCGCCCGATCGGGTTGTCCAGGAAGAGCGTCCCGGCGTGCTTCTGCCGGTCACGGCCACTGTCGTTGCTGCGCAGCGCGGCCATGGTGCAGTAGAGCGCGATCGCGGCGGTCAGCAGCTGGCCGCCGGAGAAGACGTCGCCCATCTGCCCGACCGGCACCCGCTCGGCGCGCAGCACCGCGTCCGGCTTGAGGATCTCCACCGCGATCCCGCGCGGCTCCAACGCGGCCTGCACACCGCGCAGCAGCAGCGTCATGCCGTCCCTGCGCAGGTCGGAGTTCTTGCGGACGGCCGCCCGGGTGGCCTCGTCGATCACCTCGCCGAGCCGCTCGGTCAGCAGGGAGTGGTCCGGGTCCTCGAAGCGGATCCGCAGGAACTCCTGCCCCGACCACTCCCCCAGCCCCTCCGGCAGCCGCGAGAGCCGCTGGGCGGAGCGCAGGGTGGCGAGCGCCGCCTCGACCAGGCCGCGCAGCCGATCCACGATGATGTCGCGGTTGCGCTCCAGCTGGTTCAGCTCGTCGGTGAGCACCCGCAGCCGGGGGGCGAAGGCGGCGGCCCAGGCCACCGCGTGCTCGGGCAGCGCGGAGGCGGGAAGTTCGCGGATCTGCTGGCGGGCGGGGGTGCGCACCTGCTCGTAGCGGGTGGAGTTGGCGTGCCGGACCAGCTGGTCGCCGGCCTCCCGCAACTGCGACTCGGCCGCCGACAGGTCGGCCGCGCAGCCGCGCAGGCCGCGGCGGGCCTCGGCGGCGGCCTGCCGGGCCTCCTGGGTGCTGCCGGGATACGGCTGCGGCTCGTCGTCCTCGCCGCCGTCCTGGGTGTTGTCGCGCAGCAGGTCCCGCAGCAGTGCGGCGGTCTCGTCGAAGCCGCCCGCGGCGTCCTCGGCGGCCCGGTGCGCGTGCTGGAGTTCCAGGTGCCGCTCCCGAGCGGTGGTCAACGCCTCGGTGTCACCGGAGAGTTCGGCCGTGACCGCCCGCAGCAGTACCTGTGCCTGCTCCGCGCTGTCCGGCACCAGGTGGTCGGGCAGTTCGGTGTGGGCCCCGCCGTCCGGCGGGGCCAGCCGCTCGGCCTCGCCGCGCAGTCTGCCCAGTTGCTCGCTGGCGGTCGCGGCCCGGGACTCGATGCGGTCTGCACGAGCTCTTCCGCGCGGGCCGCGGCGGCCTGCCGGGACGGGCCGTCCGCACCGTCCGGGCTCTCCAGCAGGACGGCGGCCCGGGTGCGGACCTTGTTGGTCAGCCGTTCCAGTTCGGCGAGGGTGGCGCTCTCCTCGCTCTCCGCGCGGGCCTGTTCGGCCCGCAGGTCGGCGCCGACGCCCACCGTCTCGTACAGCCGGGAGGCGGCGCGGTAGGCCTCCCGCAGCTGAGCGAGCGGTACGGCGGGCCGGCCGCCGTCGTCCTGGTCGCCGTCCGGCGCGCCGGCGATCTCGGCGCGCTCCGCCCGCAGCGCCCGCACCGTGCGGCGGGCGTCGTCGGCGGCCCGCTGGGCTGCCCGGCGGTCCTCGTCAGCCGAGCGGGCGCGGGCCAGGCAGGACTCCGCGTGCTGCTCGGCCTGCGCGGCCTCTTCCGCCAGTTCGCGGGTCCTGCGCTGCCAGGCGGCCCTCTCCCGGAGCCGGTAGGCGAGCCCGGCGAGGGCGTCGGCGCGGCGGCGGGCCCGCTGGGCTGCCTCCTGGCGTTCGTCGCGGGCGGCGGTGGCCTCCGCTGCCTCCTCGTCGGCGACGGTGCGCCGGGTACGGGCCTCGGCGAGCTCCTGCTGGGCGGCCACGGCGGTGTCGCCGGGCCGCCTCGGCGGCGGTGGCCAGTTCCGCGACGCGGCCGGGCGGGCAGTTGGAGCGCCAGGAGCGCAGCCGGGCCGCGAGTTCGCGGTCGTGTCCGAGCCGGGCGGCCAGCGCGCGGATCTCCTCCTCCCGCCCGGCGGCCCGCTCCCGCAGTGCCTGGCGCTCGCCGTCGGCGGCCTGTTCGTCGTGCATGGCCGGGTTCGGCGGTACCAGGAAGACCTCCTGCGCGGTCTGCCCGGAAGGCGGTGGTGCGAGCAGCGCGGCCGAGGTGCCGACCGCGACCGCCGAGCGGGGCAGCAGCGCGGCCCGCTCCAGTACCTCGCGGGCCCTGCGGTAGGTGCCCGGGTCGGTGACCACGACGCCGTCCACCAGTTCCGGGCGGGCGGCCAGCACCGCCGCGTGGTCGGCCGGGTCGACGGCCTGGGCGAGGTAGCGCCAGCCGGGCAGCGCGGGTACTCCGTGCTCACCGAGGTACTCCACGGTGGCCAGCACGTCGGGTCCCGGCGGCAGCAGTCCGCCGTCGCCGAGCGCCCCAAGGATCCTGGCGTCGTCGGCGGCGGTGGTCCGCAAGCCGAACAGCTGGCGTTCCGCACCGGCCACGCTGCCGTCCAGCGCTTCCCGCAGCGTCTCCGCGCAGCGGTCCAGTTCCTCGGTCGTCAGGGGACCGCGGTCCGCCGGGCGGGCGGCGCGCCGGGGCGCGGAGGTGTCCTCGTGGTCGGTGCGCGGGCCGGGGATCTCCGGGGGCGGCGCGGTGGCGGGCAGGCTGAGGAGTTCGGCGAGCCGTTCCTCGGCGGCCAGTGCGGCGGCGGTGCGGTGCTCGGCGGCGTGGGCGGACTCGGCGGCGGCCAGCGCGTCGGCGCCGCGGGCGGCGGCCAGTTCGGCGCGGGCCTCCTGCGCGGCGGCCTCGCGGGCCCGGGCGGTCGCGCCGAGCGCGGTGTCCCGGGCGGCCTCGAAGGCGGCGACCGCGCTCTTCTCGGCGTCGCTCGCGGCGAGCGCGGCGCGGGCCGGGTCGGCGTCCGGGGCGGCGTCGTCCAGCCAACCGGCGCGCACCGCCTCGGCGGTCTCCTGCTCGACTTCGGAGAGCCGCTGCTGGAGGTGGCCGATCTCGCTGCGGGCCCGCTGGGCGGCGGTCGCGGCGGCGGTGGCGTCCCGGTGGGCGCTGTCGGAGGCGGCCTGGAGGGTGACCGAGCGCTCCTCCTCCTGGTCGGCGTGCCGCTCTGCGCTGCCGGCGGCGACGGCCAGCGCGCGCACCAGGTCGGCGGCGGCCCGGGCCCGGGCGGCGAGCGCCGGGGCGGCGTCCCGTTCGGCCTCCAGGATGGCGGCGGCCACCCGTGCGGACCGGTCGGCGGCGGCCCGTTGCCGCAGTACGGTCTCGGCGGCCTGCCAGGCGGAGTGCAGGGTGCGGGCGTCGGCCAGCTCCCGGCGCAGTCCCGCGGCGTCCTTCTCGGCGGCGGCCAGGCTCAGCGAGGCGTGCCGGTAGGCGAGCTCCGAGCTGATCTTGGCGGTGCCCGCGCGGCGGGCGTCGGCGTCGGTCACCGTGTGGGCGGCGTCGGTGACCTGCCGGTCGAGGTCGGCGGCCCGGCCGCGTTCGACCGCGGCGCGGGCGGACAGCCGCCGGGCGAGTTCGCGGGTGCGGCGCTCGCTGCCGGCGTGGATGCCCCGGGCCCGGTCGCGCTGTTCGGCGAGCGAGCCGATGCGTTCCAGATGGTCCAGCGAGCCGGCGGTGAAGTCCCGTTCCGCCGTCAGCTCGGCCCGCCGGCCGAGCTTGCCGGCGAAGCCGTGCAGCAGGTCGGCGAGCCCGTCGGTGTCGCGGGTGTCGGTGACCGCGCGCAGCAGCAGGTCGGTGAAGTCGGAGTCCTTCTTAACCGCGAAGAGCCCGGCCGCCTCGCCCTCGTCGGCGTTCATCTCCCTTTGGTAGCGGAAGAGTTCGGGGTCCAGGCCCAGGTCGCCCAGGTGCTCGTTCCACCGGTCGTGGATCTCCTCCCAGACCACGTCGAGGTGCGGGTAGACCTTGCCCGCCTCGGTGAGCACGTCGCGGAAGCCCTTCATGGTGCGGCGCCGGCCGCGGGCGCCGGAGACCCCTTCGGCCGCGGGGCGCACCGAGGTGGCCTCGGCGACGGGCAGCGAGTCCAGCGACATCCCGGGCCCGGGCCGGAAGGAGTACCAGGCCTCGGCGAACTTGCGCGGGTCGGAGGAGACCTGCCGGCCGCGCCATTCGCTGACCTTGCCGGCGACCACGAGCTCACCGGTGAGGGTGTGCTGCCATTCCAGCGCGACGTGCCCGCAGTCGTCGGCGAGCAGGAACTTGCGCAGCACCCCGGAGCTGGCACCGCCCAGGGTGTTGCGGTGGCCGGGCAGCATCACCGAGAAGATCAGTTTGAGCAGGACGGACTTGCCGCCGCCGTTCTCCAGGAAGAGCACGCCGGCCGGGGCCGGGCGGCGTGGTGGCCCGGTGGGCTCGTCCTCGAAGAACTGGCCCTGCGCGGGGGCCGGCTGCGGGACGGGCTCGCCGACTCCGCGCAGGTCCAGCACGGTGTCGGCGTAGCGCGCACCGGCCGGGCCGATGGAGTGGAGGCGGACCCGGGACAGCTCGTACATGGCGGCTCTCGTTGTCGTGGTGCGGACGCGTGCGGTCGGGGCTTGCGGTGCGGTGCCGCTGGTGGGCGCGGTGCGGTGGCGCGTTCAGGAGGAGTGGAACGGCAGTCCCGCGTCGGCGGCCAGGTGCCCGCCGTCGCCGTCGTCCGGCGGGAGCAGGGTGGCCGAGCCGTCGCCGACCGGGACCACGCCGAGTTCCAGCAGTTCCGACATGGCGGCGCTGCCGGCCAGATCGCGGACCTGCAACTGGTAGCGGGCGGTGGTGCGGTAGGTGCCGCCGGCTTCGTCCCCGGTGCGTTGCAGGAAGCCGGAGTCGACCAGGAAGGCCATGGCCTTGCCGATGATCCCGGTGGTGGAGCCGGCGAGTCTGCGGGCGTCCTTGGTGGCGCCGGTGGCGCTGCGCCGGGTGTAGACCCGCCAGGCCGACTCCAGGCCGGGTGCGTCGCTGGCCGGGTCGGTGTTCTCGCCCACCTCGCCGGCGCGCTCCTCCAGACGGCGGCAGGCCTGCCGGACGAACGCGTCGACGCCGTTGACGGTGACGCGTCCCACGTAGCCGTCGTCGGCGAGGTCGGCCGGGCGCGGGAAGGCCATCGCGGCCGTGGCCAGATGGGCCAGGCCGTGCAGGAAGCGGTCGGTGGAGTCGGAGGCGGCGCGCCGGGAGTAGTCGCCCATCCGGACGGCGAACACCGAGTCCTCGGCGGCGGCCACCGCCATGCCGGCCCGTGGCGAGACCTCCAGCACGACCAGGCCGAGTCCGGCGGCGATCGCGTCGGCGAGCCGGGCGAACGCCGGGTCCTCGCGGTGCCGGCGGATCAGGTCGCCGTACTCGGCGTCCCGGGCGGGCAGCAGCTTGGGCTGGAGCCCGAAGGAGACCAGTCGAGCGGCGTCGGCGGCGTCCGCCGGGGTGACGGCGGCCGGCGGGGCGGCGGCCGGGCGGGCGGGCTCCGGCTCCCGTCCGGTCACGTACTCTGCCTCGGTCACCTGCGCTGCTCCTTCTCGCTCTTGGCCTTCTCCACGCCGCGTTCCGCCGCCATCCCGGCCGCGTCCAGCAGGGCGGCGCCCACGATCAGGTCGGCGCCGCCGAACTCGGCGTCCTCCAGCGGGGTGCCGTCGTCGACGGCGAACAACAGCCGCCGCTCGCCCTGCCGGTAGGCGGTGCCGACCGGCGGGCTGGCCGCGTGGACCGCCAGCAGGGCGACGAGGTACGGGAGTTCGGGGTCGCGGCGGCGGGCCTCGGCGAGCAGTCCTGACAGTCTCCTGGGCGCGTCGTGCGGCAGGTCGAGCAGTTCCAGGGCGGTCTCCAGCTGCTGTTCGCTGAAGCGGCTGTCCTCGGGGGTGGCCACCAGGTCCGGTTCCGGCATCGCCGCGCCCAGGTGGTCGCGTTCCAGCGGCGGGGTGAGCAGCGCCTCGACGAGGTCGCCGACCCGGACCGCGGCCGGGGTGCGCAGGCCGGTGCCGCGCCGGAAGAAGGCGTCGGTCACCCGGCTCGCGCGCTCCAGCGGCAACGGCAGGAGCGGGGCGAGGAGTTGGCCGTACAGGTCGAGTCCGGCGCGGGCCGGCGGCGCGGCGAAGGCCTGGCGGTCCTGTTCGGCACGGAAGAGCGGTCCGGCCTCCAGCAGGCGGGACTGCAGCTGGGTGTGGCGGCGGATGCAGTCCTTGACGATGTCGACGAGCTCGGCGGCGCGGCGCTTGCGCTCGGGGTCGGTCGCCTCGTCGCGGGCCCTGCGGATGTTGGTGAGGATGGCGTTCTCGTGCCGGTAGCGGTCGGCGACGTGTTCCAGCGCCTCGTTGATCATGTCGGGCACGGTGCGCAGCCAGTCGACGGCCCGCACGTCGCGGCGGGTGGCCTCCAGGGCCCGGCGCAGGGTCTCGGCGTACTGCACGGTGCGGTAGCGGGCCTGTTCCGCGGCGAGTTGGGCATCCGCGAGGCGGCCGCGGTTGATCAGCACCTCCAGCTTGACCTCGGCGGCGATCTGGGCGCTGGTGACGTCGGTGTCCAGCGCGCCGACCAGCACGTTGACCGCTTCGTCGGTGGTGCGCAGGTACAGGCTGCCGCCGGGGCCGTGCACCTCCTCGATCAGCTTGAAGTCGTAGTCGCGGCGCACATAGCCGCCGTCCGGGCCGAAGGTGCCGTAGACCGCGCGGAACCCGCGGTCGACGCTGCCGACGTTGATGAGGTTCTCCAGCACCCAGCGGGCGACGCGCAGGTGTTCCTCCACCGGGCGCGCCGGGCTCTGGGCCGCCACCCGCGGCTGGAGGCGGGCCACTATCTGCTCGTGGTCGGCGCCGGTGTCGAAGTCCATGCTGAGGGTGACCAGGTCGATGGCGGCCAGCGCGACCTCGGCCATCGAGTAGGTGGAGTACTCACCGGCGAGGTTGGCCTTGCGTACGTCCAGGTCGTGCAGCGGAGCGGTGCAGGCCAGCGCCTTGAGCCGACGGGCCAGGCCCTCGTCGGCGGCGGGTCCCGGGGCGACGGAGCGCGGGACGCCGGTCATTCGGTGCGGCACGGTTTCCGCAGTGGACGCAGTCACGACGCACACATTAGGCGGTCGCACGGACATCGACAGAAACGGCACGGTTCATGGTGGTTGGTCCCGGCCTGTGCCGGGCGGCCGCCGGCCGCTGCCGCGTGGTCAGTGCAGTGCCCCTTCGGCCACCGCGATGTCCTCGGTGTGCGAGAGCGCGGCGGTCAGCACCGCGCGCAGTCCGTCGGCGGCCAGCGCCACCGGCAGCGAGGGTTCGGCGCGGTCGGTGACCTGTCGCGGGGCGTACGGGATGTGGACGAACCCGCCGCGCAGGGCGGGCCGTTCGGTGGCGATCAGGTGCATCAGGCCGTAGAAGACGTGGTTGCACAGATAGGTGCCGGCGGTCTGGGAGACCGAGGCGGGCACCCCGGCCGCCCGGGCGGCGGCCACGCATGCCTTGACGGGCAGCGCGGCGAAGTAGGCGGCCGGGCCGCCGGGGACGACCGGCTGGTCGACCGGCCGGCCGCCGGCGTTGTCCGGGATGCGCGCGTCGTCCACGTTGACGGCCACCCGCTCCACGCTGAGCCCGGTCCGGCCGCCCGCCTGGCCCACGCAGAGCACCAGTTCGGGATCGGTGCGCCGCACGGCGGCCCGCAACTCCTCCAGGGCGGTGCCGAACACGCACCGCAGCCGGACCGCCTCGATGTCCAGGCCCGGCGGCTGATCGGCGGCGACGGCCTCGACCGCCTGCCAGGACGGGTTGACGCTCTCGCCGCCGAACGGCTCGAATCCGGTGAGCAGGACACGGGTCACGGCTGACTCCTCTCCTGGGTGCCGCGGGTCGACTCCGCCGGGCGCCGGGCCGGCGCTCAGAACGCGAAGACCGAGATGATCACGATATTGCACACCAGCAGACCCCCGGCCGTGGGCAGTTGGGCCTTGATCGGCCCGTACTGGTCCTTCAGCTCCAGCAGGGTCGCCGGCACGATGTTGAAGTTGGCGGCCATCGGCGTGCACAGCGTGCCGCAGAACCCCGCGAGCATACCGGCGGCCAGCACGAGCGCGGGGTTGCCGTGGGCCTGCTGGATGAGGACCGGCCAGCCCACCGCCGCGGTCATCACCGGGAACGCCGCGAAGCCGTTGCCCATGATCACGGTGAACAGGGCCATGCCGACGCAGTAGACGACCACCGCGGTGAACGTCTGGCCCTGCGGCAGGACGTGCCGGGTGATCCTGCCGACCTGGTCGCCGACCCCGGCCTGCTGGAAGATCGAGCCGAGGGTGGCGAGCAGTTGCGGCAGCAGCAGTGCCCAGCCCATCGCCTCCAGCATTCCGCGCCCCGCGTGCAGCGGTGTCGACAGCCGCCGCTCCCGCAGCATCACCATGGCCACGCACAGCGCGACGATGGCGCCGATGCCGAGGCCCAGGATGGTCTCGTCGCCGGTCTGCAGTACCGGGGTGCCGCCGATGTGCCACTTCTTGACCAGCACCGCGCACACCATGGCCACCACCGGGATGGTCAGCGCCGGTATGAACAGCCGGTTGCCCAGCCGCCGTGCGGACGCCGCGCGCTCCTCGCCGGTGGCGGTGCGCGGCTCGCCGCGGCCGGTGAGCCCGAACCCGGCCAGGGCGGCCATCAACAGCACGGCGACACCGAGCGGTTCGGCCGGGGCCCGGTGGTCCTCGACGAAGGTGCCGTAGAGGAAGCCGGCGCCGATCAGTCCCCAGAAGCCGGCGGTGCCGAAGCGCTTGGGGTTGCTGCGGTCCAGCGCCATCTGCCCGGCCATGGCCAGGAAGATCGCGCCGACCAGCCAGAAGAACCACTCCTGCTTGATCATGCCGTCGCCTCCCCGGACTCGGCGGGGTCGGCGGGCCGGGGTTGGGCCACCGCGAGTTCGCGGTCCAGGACGCGGTCCAGACGCAGCAGCCGGGCGCCGTGGATCAGGAAGGCGCAGACCGCGCTGGGGATCGCCCACAGCGCGAGGTCGAGCGGCTCCAGGTGGGTGTGGTACGTGGTGTTCACGAAGCCGGTGATCAGCAGGATCGAGCCGATCGCGAGGAAGCAGTCCTCACCGAAGAACAACCCGACGGTGTCCGCGCTCGCCGCGAACGACAGGACCTTCTCCCGGGCCCGCTCCGGCAGTGAGCCGTGGCGGCGCTCGGCGGCGCCCTGCGCCATCGGCGCGACCATCGGCCGGACCGCCTGGGCGGGGCCGCCCAGGCTCATCAGTCCGACGGCCGCGGTCAGTTGGCGCAGCAGCAGGTAGAGGGTCAGGAAGCGTCCGGTGGTGAGCTTCGCGAACCGGGCGATCAGGGAGCGGGCCTGTTCCTGGAGTCCGTAGCGCTCCAGGAGCCCGATCACCGGCAGGGTGATCGCGAAGACGGTCACCGAGCGGCTGTCGGCGAAGCCGCTGCCGAAGGCGGCGAGGACTTCGCGGGGGGACAGGCCGCCCAGCAGGCCGGTGGCGATTCCCGCCACCGCGACCACCAGCAGTGGGTTGCGCTTCGTGGCGAATCCGACGATCACCACGAGCACGCCGAGCAGAACGAGCATGCGTCCGCCTTCCGTGCGCCGGACCCCGCGTGGCTCGCGGGGACATTGCAGGGAGGCTAGGGGATCGTTCAACGATCCGACAACAGGTTGAACACCACCTGATGGAATCGCTCCCCGATCCGCACCGCACGTGCGGGCCAACGGTCAGTACTGGCCCATCTGTTGGGCGTACGCGCCGGACAGTTGCCGCTGGGAGTCGACCAGGTAGTGGGCCAGCAGGCGCTCCGCCTGCCCGGCGTCGCCGTCGCGCAGCGCCTCCAGGATCGCCCGGTTGCGGGTCAGGTACGGCTCGTGGAAGCGCCTGGGGTCGTCCATCACATGGAAGACCAGCCGCAGTTCCGCCAGCAGGCCGCGCATCACCTCGTCGGTGCGCGGGCTGCCGGCCAGCGCCACCAGCGCCTGGTGGAAGCGGATGTTGGCGGTCGACAGGTCCTGCCAGGCACGCTCGCGGGCGGCCCGCTCACCGCTGACGACCGCCGCCTCGACCGCCTGGAGCGGATACGGGGGTCTGCCCAGGCCACGCACGGTGGCGCACTCGATCAGCACCCGCATCCGGTAGATGTCCTCCAGGTCCTCGGGCGTCACCATGCGCACGAAGACCCCGCGGTTGAGCCGGTGGACCAGCAGCCGTTCGTGGGTCAGCAGCCGGAACGCCTCGCGCAGGGTGTTGCGCGAGACCTCCAGGGCGGCGCCGATGCTCTCCTCCGACAGCCGGGTGCCGGGCGGGAAGTACCCTTCGGCGATCCGCTGGCGCAGGATGTCCGCGACGCGTTCCGCGGTGCTGGTGCGCCCGAGCAGGAGCCGGTCGCCCTCCAGCGGGGCCGCGTCCTCGGGCCGCTGTTCCGTACCGTTCGCCACGCCGCTTCTTCTCCCTCTGGCCGCCGATCAGCGACACGCAGGGGAAGTCAACACCGGAAAGCGGAGCGAAACAACATTTCCCTTGTGGAATCGTTCAACAATCCATTAGCTTGACGTCATGACCCACTCGGCGAGTACTCCCGCGCGTCAGGACGCCGGCTCCCCGGCCGGTCCGGTGATCGACCTCAACGCCGACCTCGGCGAGGGCTTCGGCCGCTGGAGCCTCACCGACGACGACCGGCTGCTGTCCGTCGTCACCAGCGCCAACGTCGCCTGCGGTTTCCACGCCGGCGATCCCTCCACGATGCGCCGGGTCTGCGAGCTGGCCGCCGAGCGCGGGGTGCGGATCGGCGCCCAGGTCTCCTACCGCGACCTGGCCGGATTCGGCCGCCGGGAGATGGTCGTACCACCGCGGGAGCTGGCCGACGAGATCGCCTACCAGATCGGCGCGCTGCGGGTCTTCGCACAGGCCGCCGGCGCCTCGGTGGTCTACGTCAAACCGCACGGCGCGCTCTACAACCGGGCGGTGCGCGACGACGAACAGGCCGCCGCCGTGGTGGCGGGCGTACGGCTCGCCGACCGGACCCTGCCGATCCTCGGGCTGCCCGGCTCCCGGCTGCACGCCGCCGCGCGGGAGGCCGGGTCGTCGGTGGTCCGCGAGGCCTTCGCCGACCGCGCCTACACCGAGCAGGCCACCCTGGTCCCGCGCGGCACCCCGGGCGCTGTCATCAGCGATCCGGACGCGGTGGTGCGCAGGTCGGTGCGGATCGCCACCGAGGGGCTGGTCACCTCGCTCGACGGGCAGTCCGTCGCCGTCCGCGCCCGCTCGCTGTGCCTGCACGGCGACACCCCCGGCGCGGCCGATCTGGCGGTACGGGTCCGCGACGAACTGCGGGCGGCGGGAGTGCGGGTGGAGGCGTTCGTATGAGGCTGCGGCCGGTCGGCGAACGCGGACTGCTGGTCGAGCTCGACAGCGCCGAGGCGGTGGAGGCGCTCTACGCCGAACTGCTGCGCCGCTCACCGCCCGCCCGGGAGATCGTCCCCGCCGCGCGTACCGTCCTGCTGACCGGGCTGGCCGATGCGCGCCGGTTCGCCGAGGAGCTGGCCCGCTGGCGGATCCCGCCGGCCGGCCGCGCGCCCCGCGGGACGGTGGAGATCCCGGTGCGCTACGACGGCCCCGACCTGGCCGAGGTCGCCGCGGCGTGGGGCGTCGCCCCGCGGGAGGCGGCCCGCCTCCACGCGGCGACCGCCTTCCACGTCGCCTTCTGCGGCTTCGCCCCCGGCTTCGGCTATCTGACCGGACTGCCCGAGCGCTACCACGTCCCGCGCAGGACCGACCCGCGCAAGCGCGTACCGGCCGGCTCGGTGGCCCTGGCGGGGGCGTACTCCGGGGTGTATCCGCGCTCCTCCCCCGGCGGCTGGCGGATCATCGGCACGACCCGGGCGGTGCTGTGGGATGCCGGACGTGAGCCGGCCGCGCTGCTCACCCCGGGCACCGAGGTGCGCTTCGTGCCGGAGGCGCGGTGACCGGCCGGTGCGCCGAGGTGGTGCGCGCGGGTGTGCTGACCACCGTCCAGGACCTGGGTCGGGCCGGGCACGCGCATCTGGGCGTGCCGCGCTCCGGCGCGCTGGACCGGCCCGCGCACCGGGCCGCCAACCGGCTGGCCGGCAACCCGCCCGACGCGGCCACCCTGGAGACCACCCTGGACGGCTGCGCGCTGCGGATGGCCGCTCCGGTCACCGTCGCGGTCACCGGCGCGCCGTGCGCCGTGCGGGTCGACGGCCGGCCGGGCGCGTGGGGCGCGCCGGTGCGGGTGCCGGCCGGCGCGGTGCTGGACGTCGGCCCGGCCACCCATGGTTCGCGCAGCTATCTCGCGGTGGCCGGGGGCGTGGCGGTGCCGCGGGTGCTGGGCAGCCGTTCCACCGACCTGCTGTCCGGGTTGGGCCCGGCGCCGCTGCGGGCCGGTGACGTCCTCGCGCTGGGCACGCCGTACGGACCGGCCGCCGTCACCGGCCCACTCGCGCTGCCCGGGCCGCCGGACGAACTCGTGCTGCCGTTCGTGCCGGGACCGCGGGCCGACTGGTTCGCCCCCGAGGCGCTACGGATCCTCGCCACGGGCGGGTACCGCGTGGCGGCCGCCGGCAACCGCGTCGGGCTGCGCACCGAGGGCCCCGCGCTGCCGCGGGCCCGGGACGACGAGCTGCCCAGTGAGGGCATGGTCATCGGCGCGCTCCAGGTGCCGCCGAACGGCCGCCCCATTCTCTTCCTGGCCGATCATCCGACGACCGGCGGCTACCCGGTGATCGGGGTCGTTCCCGAGTCCGCCCTGGCGCCGGCCGCCCAGGCCGTGCCGGGCACCCCGATCCGGTTCCTGCCCGGCAGGCCGCCCGGCTGGGGCGACGGGCCGCGCTGAGGGTGCCGGGGGAAGGGCGGCCACCGCGGACAGCGCGCCGCGGCGGGCGCGCTCGTCGAGGGCGGCCGTCGCCGCGGGTGCGCGGTGCCGGCACTCGGCCGCCGCCAGCCGCAGCAGGTCCGGCAGCAGATCGGTGGCGCGGGCCCTGACCCATCCGGTGCCCCGGGTCGCCATCCACCAGGCGCTCGCCGCCCAGCCGGGCCCCGGGCCCTGCGGGGTGCCGCTCGGCGCGGCGCCGCCGGCCAGCCCGCGGGCGGCGAGCAGGGCGTGGAACTCCCGGGCGAGCAGCCGGTGGCCGGTCTCGCTGGGGTGCATCCGGTCCACGCTCCACGCCGCGCGGTCCTTGACCCAGGGGTACTCCGCGACATGCAGGTGGACCGCGTCGTAGCGGTCCGACAGCGCGTGCACGACGTGGTTGAGTGCCCGCATCCGGCGGCCCAGTGGCCGGGCCAGCGGCCAGGGCAGCCCGAGCATCCGTCCCGGGTCCGGCAGACACGCGGTGAGCACCACGGCCCCGTCGCCGGTCAGCCGGCCGAGCACGGTGTCCAGCCGGCAGGCCACCGCCGCGATGTCGAACGATCCGCGCAGCGTGTCGTTGGCGCCGGCGACGACGGCCGCCAGATGCGGGCGGTACGCGCCGGCCCGCTCCAGTTGGTGGCCGAGGACGTCGGACGTCAGGGCGCAGTTGAGCAGCCCCGCGGTGTCGCCGGACGGGCCGACCAGCCCCTCGGTCAGCAGTGCCGCCCACCCTCGCCAACCGCCGCCGGGCAACGGATCGCCGACGCCTTCGGTGAGCGAGTCGCCCAGCGCGGCGAACCGGAGGGCGGTCATGGCGCCGTCTCCGGTCCTGTGACGGGCGGCGCGTCGTGGGCGGCCAGGAAGGCGCTGACGGCGGCGGGCCAGCCGTAGCCCTCCGCCCGGGTGCGGGCGGTGGCTCGGCGCCGCGGTTCGGGTACGGCCAGCAGCGCCTCGGTGGCGTCGGCGAAGGCGGTCGCGTCGTCCCGGGCGGCGAGTCCGGCGGGACCGACGACGCCCGGCAGCGCGGAGGAGGCGCTGACCACGACCGGGGTGCCGCAGGCCAGCGCCTCCAGGGCGGCCAGCCCGAAGGTCTCGACGGGTCCAGGGGCCAGCACCACGTCGGCGCAGGCCATCAGCGCGTACAGGGTGTCCTTGTCGCCGACGTGGCCCAGGAAGCGCACCGGCAGCCCTTCGCGCCGGGCCCGCTGCTCCAGTTGGGCGCGCAGCGGACCCTCCCCCGCCATCACCAGCTCCGCGGGCAGCCCGCGCGATCGCAGCACCGCCAGCGCGTCCAGCGCCCGGCCTGGACGCTTCTCCACCGACAGCCGGGAGCAGCCGACCAGCAGCACCTGCCCGGGCCGGACGTAGCGCTCCCGGGTGCGCGCGGAGCGCAGTTGCGGACGGCAGCGGTCCAGGTCCACCCCGAGCGGCGCGTGCACCACGTTGCGGGCCCCGATCCGGTCGAATTCGGCGGCCGCCCACGAGGTGGTGCACACGACCCGTGAATAGGCGCATGCGGTACGGGAGTTGAGCTGGTCGGCGGCGTAGCGGGCGGCTCCTCGCGGCAGCCCCCACATCCGCAGCAGCCCGTCGGCGCTCTCGTGCGAGACCATCACCGAGGGCACCCGGTGCCGCCGGGACCACTCGCCGGTCCAGCGCAAGGTGGTGCGGTCGGAGACCTCCAGGCGGTCCGGTCGCAGCGAGGCCAGTACCCGGGCCACGGCCGGCCGGTCGGTGAGCACCCGGTATCCGCCGCTGCCCGGGACGAGCGGTCCCGGCACGGTGATCACCCGGCCTTGCTCGGTCTCCTCGTCCGTGTGGCGGGTGCCGGGCACGATCAGCACCGGTCGGTGGCCGGCCGCCAGATATCCCGCGCCCAGTTGGCGAAGCGCGGTGCGCAGCCCGCCGGAGACCGGGGTGACGAAGTTGGCGAGCCGCACGATCCGCAGGCCGCCCGCGCGGTCCGCGGCGCGCTCACGGGCCGGGGTGTGTGCCGTCCTCACGCCGCCACGCTCCCCGCGGCGGCCCGCTCGGCGAGCACCTGTTCGTAGTGGCCGACGAGCAGGTCGCCGATCGCCTGCCAGCTGCGGCCCTCGACGGCGGCGCGGCCGGCCGCTCCGTAGGCGGCGCGGGTGTCCGGCCGGGCCACGAGGGCGGCCACGGCGTCCCGCAGGGCGTCGGGGTCCCCGGGCGGCACCAGCGCTCCGGTGCGTCCCGGCGCGACCAGGTCGAGCGGGCCGCCGGCGGCCGGGGCGACCACTGCCACCCCGCTGGCCATGGCCTCCTGGACGGTCTGGCAGAAGGTCTCCATGGGCCCGGTGTGCGCGAAGACGTCCAGCGAGGCGTGGATCCGGGCGAGTTCGTCGCCGGTGCGGCGGCCGAGGAAGACGGCGGTCGGCAGGGCGGCGCGCAGGGTGGGTTCGCTGGGGCCGTCGCCCACCACCACGACCCGCACGCCGGGCAGGGCGGCCACTCCGGCCAGGAGTTCGACGCGCTTTTCCGGCGCGAGGCGGCCGACGTAGCCGACGATCACCTCACCATCCGGGGCGATCTCACGGCGCCAGGCCTCGTCGCGGCGCGCGGGGTCGAAGCGGACGGCGTCCACCCCGCGCGGCCACAGGTGGACCCGGGGGACGCCGTGCCGTTCCAGGTCGGCAACGGAGGAGCTGGAGGGGGCGAGGGTGCGGTCGGCGGCGGAGTGCAGGGTGCGCAGCCGGTGCCAGGCGGCGGCCTCGCCCAGGCCGAGGTAGGCGCGGGCGTAACCGCCCAGGTCGGTCTGGTAGACGGCGACCGTGGGCAGGCCCTGGCGTTCCGCGGCGGCCAGTCCGTGCGCCCCGATGACGAAGGGGCTGGCCAGGTGGACCAGGTCGGCGCGGTGCGCGGTGATGGCCGCGGCGACCCGGCGGCCGGGCAGCGCGACCCGCACCTGCCGGTAGCCGGGCAGGGACAGGGAGGGGACGCGCACCACCGGGCAGGGGGCGTCGGCGTCCGGATCGGCGGCGCGGTCCCGCGCGGGAACCGTCGGCGCGATCACCAGGGGCTGGTGTCCCCGGTCGACCAGGTGCTCGACGGTGCGCAGGGCGCAGTGGGCCACGCCGTTGACGTCGGGTGGGAAGGACTCGGTGACGAGAGCGACTCGCATACTGCGGTTGTCGACGTGGCCGAATATGTCAGGGCCACGTCGATCTTTACCGGCGAAGAACGTTGCGTGAGCTTCTGCCCCCGGCCGGTCCTGGCGGGGGCCGGACGGGTCAGCCCAACGGCTCCGGTGTGCTGAGCCTGCCGCGTACCGCTGTCTGCACCTCGGCCTCCTCGGCCGGATCCGCTGCGAGCCTGCGCAGCTGCGCCAGCACCCGCACGTCCCCGGTGGTGGCGTGCCGGGCGGCCAACTCCCGGGTGGCCTCCTCGCAGTCCCACAGGCACTCGATGGCGAACCCCTGCGCGAACTTCGGGTCGGTCAGCACCAGCGCGCGGGCCGCGCAGCCGCGCAGGTGGGAGGAGGAGGTCTCGCGGTAGATGTGGCGCAGCACGGGAGCGGCGCAGTGGATCGACAGCCGGCCCACCCCTTCGACGAGGACCGGCAGGCCCTCGGCGTCCGAGCCCTCGTTGCGCATCACCCGGCGCAACGCGGCCAGCACCGCGCCGGTGTCCTCCGCGCCGCCGAGCAGGGCGAGCATCCGGGCGGCCTCGGCGCCGAGTTCGTCGTCCCGGGCGGCCCAGCGGCGGGCCCCCTCCAGGGCGGCGACGCTGCGCATCCGGCCGAACGACTCCAGCGCGGCGCGGCTCACCACCGGCGAGGGGTCGGCCGCGGCGGCCTCGATCAGGCCGAGGGCGTCGGGGTCGTGGCGGTCGGCGAGGTGGCGCAGGGCGGCGGCGCGGGCCGCCTCGGGACCTCGGCGGGCCGCGTGCAGCAGTTCGTCGCGGTGCTCGGGGCCGGCCACGGCGGCCAGGCAGCGGGCGGCCGGTGCGTCGCGGTGCCGCACGGGCAGTTCGTCGAGCCCGCGCTGGGCCCAGTCCAGGATCTCGCGCACGCCCCAGCCGGGCGCCGGGCCCTGGGGGTTCAGTTGGCGCTGCCATCGGTTGAAGCTGCCCTGTTCCTGGGCGGCGCGCACCCGCTCACCGAACCGGGGGTCCTCCGCCCACAGCCGCCACGGCCTGGGCTCGTACGCCTCACGTACCGCGCGGGCCAGTTCCGCGTCGCCCTGCGGATCGCGTGGGAAGCGGCCGAGCACCGCGGGGGCCAGGTCGCGCAGCGCCGCGTCGTCGTCACGCAGTGCCAGCTCGTCCAGGGCCCACTCCCAGTTGCTGCCGCGGGCCGCGTAGTCACGCAGCAGGCGCAGCGCGTCACGGCGTCCGTACCCGGCGAGGTGACCGAGGACGGACAGCGCCAGACCGGTGCGCTGCTCGCCGGACTCCAGGAGGTCGTCCGGGTGGAAGAGGTGCTGTTCGATCCCGTCGAGCCCGCCTTCGAGCTCGGAGTACAGGCGCGCGTAGTACAACGAGCGTGACTCGACCCGCCAGTCGCGTCGGGGGTCGCGCAGGACGCACTGCTCGAGCGCGCTGAGGGCCTCGCCCCGCTGCTCCGCGAGAGCATGCAGTGTCCCGTCCCCGCGCCCCCGCTGCAGGAGGCCGAGAAGGGTGCCACTGGGCGCTATGTCTGGGTCGAACATGAGGTCAGCATCCGGTGGGAGGGGTCACGGTGGCAACGGGATTTCCGCAGCCGTCGCCCGCATCCTTACCGTTGGAGGCGGGCTGTATGCCTGGACCCGGCCGTGGTGAGCCTCACGGGAGTACGGCGGCGGCGCCCGTGTCACCGTGGCGGAGCCGGCCGTTCAACCGTTGCGAGGATCACCCGATCAGGTCCCTGCGAAGTCCGGCATCCGGGCCTGGAATGGCACGGCGTGCACAACCGCCGCAGCATACCCGGCGGGGCCTGGATCGGCCGCCTCGGCGGCCGGGAGGCCGATGTGACAACGCTCTGAACTTCCGGTACACCACAGGGATATGCCGCAAGCACCACCGGATCGGGTATTGCGGAAACCCTTACGGAGCATCGCGCTCTGTGCAACAGTCGTGACTGGCCCGAATGCCGCCCGCGCCCATCGCGACGCCTGTATCTGAGCACGTTCGGAGACTGTCATGCCGTCCCACCTGCATGCGGATCACGCCGCCGCACCGCCGCCGGATCCCGGCGCGGTCGACGAGCTCATCTCGCAGGCCCGTCGGCTTCGCGGCCGGGTCGACGCCGTCCGGCGCGACGCGGTCGAGGACGACGAGGACACCAGGACGAGATGGCAGCGCGCGCTGTGCGACCTCGCGGTGCATCATCTGGACAACCTCGGTGAGCACCTGGGACAGCTGCGGGAGGGCCTGAGCGAGGAGGGCCGGCCGGCCGAGGGCGCCGCCTACGGCCCGGTGGCCCCGCCGCTGCCGGCCGACGCGCCGGCTGCCGTGCCGGTCCCCGCGGGCACCCTGGGCCGGGCGGGCAGCGCGGAGTGGAACCTGCTCACCGACGAGGTCGAGTGGTCAGAGGACCTGTACCGGATCTTCGGCCGGACCCGGTGCGACGGTCCGCTGACCCTGGACGAACTGCCCTCCTGGCTGTTCGCCGACGACCAGGAGACCCTCACCTCGACGGTCACCGGCTGTCTGGTGGACGGCAAGGCGATCAACTGCGAGTTCCGCATCGTGCGCCCGGACGGTTCGGTCCGCACGGTGCACATGGTGGGCGAGCCGGTGCTCGACGCCGACGGCGGCACGGCCTCGATGTGGGCGGTGCTGCACGACGTCAGCGAACTGCGCCGCACGCAGCGGATGATGCACGAGACCCGTGACTCGTTGCGGCATCAGCGGCAGGTGGCGCGCACCGAACACCGGCTGGCGGTCGAGTCGCAGGAGGCCGTGCTCCCCCCGTGGCGCGGCCCCCTGCGGTTCCCGCCCGCGGGCGGGAAGCCCGCGCTGGATCTCGCGGCGCACTATCTGCCGTCCGGGACCAGCGCGCTGATCGGCGGCGACTGGTACGACGCCATGCAACTTCCTGACGGCGCGACCTTGTTGACAGTGGGCGACCTGACCGGACACGGCGTCGCGGCCACCACCGGGATGGCGATGCTGCTGGGGGCGGTGCGCGGCATGGCGCTCGCCGGGATCGAGCCGGACGCCTTGATGGCCCGGCTCAACGAACTGGTCGACCGGGCCGCGCAACCCGCGCTGGGCAGCGCGCTGTACTGCCGCTACGACCCGGCCGACCGGTCCTTGACCTGGTCCCAGGCGGGCCACCCCGCCCCGCTGCTGTTCCGCGACGGGGTGGGGCGGGTGCTGCAACCACCGGAGGGCATGCTGCTGGGCGCCAGCTCGGACGCCTCCTACGGCCGGCGCACCGAGCGGTTGCTCGCCGGTGACCTGCTGGTGCTGCACACCGACGGGCTGGTGCCGCGGACCGCTCTGCGAGGGGATCACCCCGGGCAGGACGATCCCGCCCTCGGGCGCCTCCTCGCGCTCGGCCCGCGCCTTTCCGACGCCCGCAACGCACAGGGGTGTGTCCGCGCGATCGTCGAGGAACTCGGCACGCCCGAACGTGAGGACGACGCCTGCGTACTGGTCGCCCGTATCGCGTGACCGGTCCAGGGGTGTGACCGGTCGTCACATCGGCCGGCCCGGTCGGCGTGGGCCAGCTGTGGCGAATGGGCGGCCGGTGGGTCAGACCTGGGCGGTGCCGCCTTTCGGCCGGACGGGTTTCTTCGGCATCACCACCCGGATCTCCTCCCGCAGCGCCTCGATCCGGCCGCTGCTGGAGTACCGCCCGGTGAGCCGGTACATCTCACGCAGTCGGTCCCAGGTACGGTGGGAAGAGGTCTGACCGATCGTCAGCAACGCCAACCGGGCGTAGTTGTCGGCCTGTTCGGGGTCGTCGGCGATGAAGCAGGCCGAGGCCATCGACAGCTGGTCGAAGATCTTGGACCGCTCGTGGCCCTCGCCCCGCAGGACCAGGGCCCGCCGGGCGTGACGCTGGGCCGGTACCGCGGCCGCCGACTCGTGCTCGGCCAGCGTGCGGTAGGCGAGCGCCTGCATGCCGTGCAGGTCGGCCTCGTCGAAGTGCTGCATCCAACTGGGCGGCTCCAGGTCGCCGTTGTCGGAGGCGAACAGATCCTCCGCCTGTCCCAGGGCGCGCATCATCGCCTGGCCGCGCCCCATGGACGCCTGTGCCCAGGCCTCGATGGTCTGGAGCATCGCGCGGGTGCGCGGCTGGGTCCGGTCGCCGGAGCCCGAGTTCGCCAGTCTCATCAACTCCAGGGCGTCCTCGGGCCGGTTGAGGTGGATCATCTGCCGGGCCGCGCGGGACAGCGCCTCGCCGGCCCGCGGCCGGTCACCGCCCTCCCGGGCCGCGTGGGCGGCGATCAGGAAGTACTTCTGGGCGGTGGGTTCCAGGCCGACGTCGTGCGACATCCAGCCAGCCAGCACCGCCAGGTTGGCGGCCACCCCCCACAACCTCCTTTGCAGATGGGGTGGATGGCGGTAGGCGAGCATCCCGCCCACCTCGTTGAGCTGGCCGACCACCGCCTTGCGCTGAAGTCCGCCGCCGCGGGAGGCGTCCCACGCGCGGAAGACCTCGACCGAGTGCTCCAGCGCCTCGATCTCCTCGGAGCCGATGGGCGCCGCCTCGTAGCGGTCGTAGCCGGTGGTCACGGCGGACGAACCGCCGAGTGTGGGGTGCAGGGGGTCGTCGAACACCGGACCGTCGGCCGCCAGGGCCGGGTCGGTGTGCAGCCATTCGTACATGGCTCCGCTGAGGGCGGAGCCGGCGGCGAGCGCGGCGCCCGCGCTCACCAGACCGCGTCGGTTGAGCATGAGGTCCATTCCCGTGAATTCGGTGAGGACCGCTGCGGTTCGCTCCGGACTCCACGGCATGCCGTCGGCGGCACGCTTCCTTCCCGTACGCCGTTGCCGGTCGAACCCGAGATCCTCGATGGTCACGACACGGCCGAGGCGCTCGGTGAACAGGGCGGCCAGCACTTTGGGCACGGGATCGCGCGGCGTCTCGCCGGTCTCGATCCAACGGCGCACCCGTGAGGTGTCGGTCGACAGTTGCGGATGGCCCATGGCCGCCGCCTGCCGGTTGACCATCCTCGCGAGCTCGCCCTTGGACCAGCCGGTGAGCCCGAACAGGTCCGCGAGCCGGGTGTTGGCTTCCTTGGTCACATCAAGCCCCCAGGTTCCTCGGCACAGTTGACACTAGTGGGCCGGTCGGCCCCGAGCGAGCATTCGCCAGGCTTCGCCAGGGTCCGCCAGATGGTCTGCCACGGCCGGGCGGGTGTCATGTAGGAACGCGCCACCCCGGCCCGGCAACAGTCGGTTCCCCGCAGGGCTCCGATGCTCCTTCACGGGGTCCCTGCAGGAAGGGGCGCACGGCGCGTGGACGGCTGGTGCCGGTCCGGTGACCGCATTCCCCAGGGTGCGGTCACCGGACCGGCACCCGCACCGACACGTGCCGCCTCCGGACGTACGCGACGCCGCAGTCGGCGGGCGTGACGGCCGGTGAGCCGGTTCCCCGCGCACCTGGAGGTGCCCGGCCCCCGCGTACCGGGGTGTCAGGCGCCTCCGGCACACGAAGGGATCTGTCACCACTCCATGTACTCAGCATCGTCCCACGTGTCCGTCCCGTCCCGGCCGTCCGCTCTGCGCTCGGCCGGTCTCGCCGCACGCCCCCGGGCGATTGCCGCCGAACCATTCCTGGACCCCTCCCGCTCCGGTGCCGGGGTCCGAAGCCCCGGACACCATCGCGCCGCCCCGGCGGCGGGCAGCAAGCATCCGCTCAGCGGGAGACTCGACGTGACCGGTCCCCAGGGAGCGCAGTTGCGGACCGCGATCGCGTCCGTGCAGCGCATCTGCCCGGAGTTCAACCCCGCCCAGGTGCTGCGTCGCAGCAGCCGCTCCGTCCTGCTGATCGGCTCGGCGGGCCGCTCCCCCGCGGTGGCCAAGTGCCTGTTGGACCACTCCCCCGTGTGGCGGGAGAGCTTCCGGCACGAGATAGCCGCGTACCGCGCCTTCGTCCGGCACCGCCCGCCGGCCCGGGTGCCGCGGCTGGTCGCCGCCGACCCCGACAGTTGCACCCTGGTGGTGGAGCGGCTGCCAGGACGGGTCGCCGCGCTCGTCAGGCACCCGCTGCAGGCCCCGCCGCGGGCGGACTTCAGGGCGGCGCTCGCCGCGTTCTGCCGGATCAACCAGTGGCAGCCGCCCGCGGACGTCTTCGGCCAGCCGCTGCGCTACGGGGAGCGCATCTCGCACTTCCACCGGCTCGGTCTGCTGACCGACCGGGACCGCGACGACCTGGAGAAGCTGCTGCGCGGCGCCGCGGGGGAGATCGGCGGCACGGTGCAGTGGCAGTTCTGCCACGGTGACGCCCTGCTGTCCAACGTGCTGCTGTCGCCGGCCGGGCCGGTGCTGGTCGACTGGGAGAACGCCGGCTGGTACCTGCCGGGGTACGACCTGGCCGTGTTGTGGTCGGTGCTCGGCAAGGACCCGCTCGCGCGCCGCCAGATCAGCCAGTTGGCACAGGCGCCGGGGCCCGCCTCGCGCGACGCGTTCCTGGTGAACCTGATGCTGGTGCTCACCCGGGAGATCAGGCGGTACGAGACGGCCGTCGCGCACTCGATGCACGGCACCGCGCCGGCCGGCGGCCAGGGGGAGGCCGGCGAGGAACAACGGCTGCTGCTGAGGCGACTGCACGACGACTGCGGTATGGCGCGCCGGGCGGTGCGTGCCGCGGTGGGGACCCGCTGAGCCCGTCCGACCGATCGGACGGTGCGGGCCGGCGCACAGGGCTGCACAGGTCTATACCACCGACGCCTCGCAGGTCGGGTCACCCGTGCCGGGAAAAGCCCCCGGCACGGGCCTGACGTGCGAAATCGCTGACGGGGCGGATAGTTGACGTATTCTCGGGCAACCGATACCTCTGTGGATCCTGCGTGACCTTTGTCCCGCCCGGTAACCACGGAGGCAGCCTTGCCAGGATCCCCCACCGCGCGCTCCACGCGCCGCCGCTCGGTACTGAGGATCGCCACGGCGACCGCGGCGGCCGCCCTTCTGCTGCCGGTCTTCGGCTCGGTGTCCTCGGCGGGCGCCAGCGTGCCCGCCTCGGGCGAGCTCCAGCAGGCCTTCACCACCGCCGCCCAGCGCTACCACGTGCCGGTCGGTGTGCTGATGGGGGTCTCGTACCTGGAGTCCCGCTGGGACACCCACGCCGGGCGCCCCAGCGTCACCGGCGGCTACGGCCCCATGCACCTGACCGACGCCCGCACCGCCATCGCGCAGTCGACGGCCACCGACGCGGACGCCCTGGGCGACCCGCGCGGTGACGCCGCCCGGCCGCTGACCGTCCCCCGGACGGTCACCGTCCCGCGGGCGAGCGCGCTGCCGGCGTCGCTGAAGACCGCGGACCGGGCCGCCGCGCTGACCGGTCTGTCCGGCGAGCGGCTGCGGGAGAACCCGGCCGACAACGTGGCGGGCGGCGCCGCGCTGCTGGCCGCCGACCAGAAGGCACTCGGCCACGCGCTGAGCGCCGACCCGGCGGACTGGTTCGGCGCCGTGGCCCGTTACTCGGGGGCCGACGACACCGCCACCGCGGCCGACTTCGCGGGCGACGTCTTCCAGGTCATCCGGGACGGCATGGCCCGCACCGACGACAGCGGGCAGCGCGTCCGGCTCGCCGCCGACCCGGCGGTACGCCCCGACACCGCGCAGGCGCGGTCCCTGGGCCTGCGCACCGCGAAGACCACCGACACCGAGTGCCCGGCGACGGTGGCCTGCGAGTGGGTGCCGGCGCCCTACCAGCAGTACGGGCCGAACCCGACGGACTACGGCAACCACGACCTGGCCGACCGGCCGAAGGACTCCTCGGTCGACTACATCGTCATCCATGACACCGAGGGCTCCTGGGACGTCACCATGGGCCTGGTGCAGGACCCGACGTATCTGGGCTGGCACTACACGGTGCGCTCCGCCGACGGTCACATCGCCGAGCACATGGCGACCAAGGACGTCGGCTGGCACGCGGGCAACTGGTACATCAACGAGAAGTCGATCGGCATCGAGCACGAGGGCTTCCTGGCCGATCCGGACGCCTGGTACACCGAGGCGATGTACCGCTCCTCGGCTCGTCTGGTGCAGTACCTGACGGCCAAGTACGGCATCCCGCTGGACCGCGAGCACATCCTGGGCCACGACAACGTGCCGGGCACCACGCCGAGCACGGTGGCGGGCATGCACACCGACCCCGGCCCGTTCTGGGACTGGGCGCACTACTTCGAGCTGCTGGGCGCGCCGTTCCACGCCACCGCGGGCTCGGCCGGCGGCGTGGTGACGATCGACCCGTCGTACCAGGCCAACCAGCCGTCCTACACCGGCTGCGTGACCGCCGGGCAGCCGTGCGCGCCGCACGGCTCCGAGGCGGTGCGGCTCTACAGCGCGCCCAGCCTGGACGCGCCGCTGATCCAGGACGTCGGTCTGCACCCGACCGGCCCGTCCACCATCGACGTCAACGACACCGGCGCCCGTGCCTCCACCGGCCAGCAGTACGCGGTGGCGGACCGGCAGGGTGACTGGACGGCGATCTGGTACCTCGGTCAGAAGGCGTGGTTCCTCAACCCGGCGTCCGCGCCGACCGCGCTGAACGCCGCCGGCCTGGTGATCACGCCCAAGCCGGGTGTGGCTTCGATCCAGGTGTACGGCCGCGCCTACCCGGAGGCGTCCGCGTACCCGGCGGGCATCCCCGTGCAGACGCTCGCCCCCATGCAGTACACGCTGCCCGCCGGACAGGCGTACGTGGTCGGCGGCAAGACCGCGGGTGAGTACTACTTCTCGCAGACCTTCGACACCGCGCAGCAGGCGTGGGTCAAGGGCAAGCAGTTGTACTACGAGATCCAGTTCGGGCACCGCATCGAGTTCGTCAAGGCCGACGACGTGGTCGTCGAGCCGTCGGTGGTGCGCCACCACCACTGAGCCGCCCTGCGGCGGACATGACGAAAGGCTCCCGGCCCTGCGGCCGGGAGCCTTTCCGTGTGACGGTCAGCGGGCGGCTCAGCCCTGCTGGAACATCTCGGCCGGCAGCGGCTTGAGCAGCTGGTACAGCTCGTCGGTGATGGGCCGGTCCCAGGTGGCGATGGTGACCTGGATGCCGTCGCTGCGGTCGAACTGGGCGCAGGAGACCCGGCCTTCGCTGATCTTGATGCGGCGCACGATCAGCAGGCTGTCACCGTGCATGACCGGGGTGTCCTCGCGCTCCACCTCGTGCACCGGCTCGTCGTTGCCGAGGGCGGCGAGCAGTTGCATGACCTCGAACGGCGCCTGGTCCTCGCCCAGTTCGCGGGCCGGCGAGCCCTCGGGGAGGTTGCCGATCAGCATCGCCGGGCCCCGCCCGCCGAACAGGTCGTAGCGCAGGAAGACACCCTGGCAGGTGCCGTCGGGACCGGGGATCAGCCCGGCGCCGAGATTGCCCGGCCAGTCGCCCGGGTCCATCGCCAGAACATCGAAGTCCGGCCCGGTGGGCGTCATGGCGCTACGTCGGCGCAGGAAGGACATGCGGACATGGTACGGGGCCGTGTGACCTGCCGGGTCACGGGCGCCGGGATCGGTGCCCGCGCCCTGTCGGGCGGAGCCCCGCGGGCCGGCTCGGCGCGGCCCGTCCGTCCTGGGACGGCGGGCCGCGCCGGGGCGCCGCCGGGATCAGGTGAGGTCGAACTCGCCGTCCCGGGCGCCGAGCACGAAGGCCCGCCACTCGGCCGGGGTGAAGATCAGCGACGGGCCGTCCGGGTGGCGGCCGTCACGCATCGCGATGTAGCCCTCCACGAAGGCGATCTGCACGTCGCCGGTGCCCTGGCTGCTGGACAGCCACTCCGCCCCGGTCAGGTCCAGCTGCGGTTTCTTCCCCTTGGCAACGGGCTGTCCGATGGTGCTTTCGGCCACGTCCGCTCTCCTCCCGGCGTCGTCGTCCACCCTCCAGCCTAGCGATCTCGGCCGGTGCGCGTCAGCCCGTCCCGGCAGGGCGCGCGCCGCACGGCGACGGCGCGTCAGTCGCAGGTTGCGGGCAACGCCCGCGCCAGCGCCACCCGGTGCGTCAGGTCGAGGTCCAACTCCGTCGCCACCCGCGCGGAGTCGACGGCCAGCGCCAGGTCGCAGCCGGTTTCGGCCCGCGGGGCGGCGGTGTCGGCGAGGGCGTGCGAGAGCCGGTCGTTGAGTCCGTCGAGCGTCGTGCGGATCCCGGAGAGCGGCGGCCGGATCGCGGGAGCGCTCGCAGGATCGGCGCTCCACCGGGTGAACAGCGTCTCCTCGACGACCTTGGCCGCCTCGATCTGGTCGCGGAAGAAGCGCACGGCCTGTACGGGGTCGGCGCCCGCTCGCCTGGCCCGGGCCGCGGCGGCGTCCAGCACCAGCCGCTCGCGTGCCGGGTCCTCGATGGGCGCGCCGGTGCCCCATTTGGCGGCGGCGACCTCGTCGGCCACCAGCAGGCGCTGTGCGGACAGCCGCACCAGCGGGTCGAGCGCGCCGTGGCCGGGGGCGGGCACCTCGTGGCCCGGCGGGGTGGTGGGGGTGGGGATGGCCGCGACGGCCGGGGCGGCGGCCCCGGCGGCCAGCAGGACGCCGGTGGCGAGGGCGATGATCGGGCGGAGCGGGGTACGCGGTCGCACGGTGCGGGGGCCTTTCCGGTGGGGGGTGGTTCCCCCCATCACATCACCGGCGGCCCCCGATTCGGCGCAACCGCGCGGCGGCGCCGGTTACCTGACGGAGCGTCAGGCGGCGGGTTCCGAGTCGCGGCGCAGCGCGGCGACCCTGCGGTACAGCTCGGCCGCCTCGGCGTCGCGGCCGAGTTGCTCCAGGCAGTGGGCCTCGTCGTTGCGGCTGGTGAGGGTGTCGGGGTGGGACTCGCCCAGGGTGCGGGTACGGGAGTCGGCCACCGTGCGGTAGGCGCCCAGGGCCTCGCCCCAGCGGCCGAGCCAGCCCAGCGCGACGGCCACCTCGCGGCGGCTGATCAGGGTGTCGGCGTGGTCGGCGCCCAGCACCCGCTCGCGGATCGCGCAGACGTCGCGCGCCTGGGACAGCGCCTCCTCCCAGCGGCGCAGCCGCCCGAGGTTGACGCCCAGACCGTGCCGGGCGCGCAGCGTCTCGGGATCCTCCGGGCCGTGCGCGCGCGACCGCGCGGCGGCCAGGTCCCGGTACAGCTCGAGCGCTTCCCGGGCGCGCCCGAGACGGCCGAGGCAGATGCCGACCTCGTAGCGCGCGGCCAGGGTGTCGGGGTGGTCGGCGCCGATCGTCTCCTTGCGTGACCTGGCGACCGCGCGGTACTCGGTCAGCGCCTGCTCCCAGCGCGCCAGCCGCCCGAGGGTGTAGGCGACCTCGAAGCGGGTGACCAGGGTGTCGGGGTGGGTGGCGCCGAGTACCCGGGCCCGGGCCGCGCAGACCTCGTCGGCCATCTCGTACGACTCCTGGAGCCGGCCGAGCCGCCCGAGGTTGTAGGCGAGGTTGTGGCGGCAGCGCAGGGTGTCGGCGTGGTCGGGGCCCATCACCCGCTCCCTGACGGCCAGTACGCGGACGTAGACTTGGTGGGCGTCCTGGTGCCGGCCGAGCTGTCCGAGGACGTAGGCGGTCTCCTGGCGGGCGGCCAGCGTCTCGGGGTGGTCAGGGCCCAGCACCCGCTCGCGGGCCTCGCAGACCCGCTCGTACTGCGCCAGCGCCTCCTGCGCGCGCCCGAGGCGGCTCAGGCAGAAGCCCGCCTCGTAACGGCTGGCCAGGGTGTCGGCGTGGTCGCCTCCCAGCAGCCGCTCGCGCTCCAGCAGGACGCCGTGGTGCGCCTCGGCCGCCTCCGCCCAGCGGCCCAGCCTGCCCAGGCTCAACGCCGCGCTGTGCCGGCCGGCCAGCGCCGCGGCCTGCTCCGGCTGCGGCACCACGGCGGGCGGTGTGGTGGGCACGGGCGGGGCGGGCCGGGCGAACCAGGTGCCGGTCAGCGCCGCCGGGTCGGGGCCGTAGGGGCGCGGACGGCGGTGTCCCACCGAGTCGGCGCCGGTGCCCAAGCCCTGGGCCCAGTTGGGCAGTTCGCTCTCCCGGCCGGTCTGCTGGCGTATCACGGCCAGCCGCTTGCCGACCGCGGCGGCGTCCTGCGGCCGGTCGTCGGGCTCCTTGGCGAGCAGGTCGAGGATCAACCGCTCCAGCGGCTCGGGCAGTTCGGGCCGCCGCTCGCGCGGCGGGTCCGGCGCGGTACTGCGGTGCCGCACCAGCACGGCCCAGGCGTCGTCCATGTCGAACGGCGGTGCCCCGGTGGCCAGTTCGTACAGCACGCAGCCGAAGGAGTACAGGTCGCTGCGATGGTCGAGTTCGACCCCGGCGATCTGCTCGGGCGACATGTAGGGCGGGGTGCCCATGGCCACCCCGGTGCCGGTGAGCTGCGAGGTGAAGCCGATGTCGTGGCCGAGCCGGGCGATGCCGAAGTCGCAGATCTTCACGGTGCCGTCGGTCAGCCGCAGGATGTTGGCCGGCTTGAGGTCCCGGTGCACGACGCCCTGCGCGTGGGTGTAGGCGAGCGCGCCGGAGACCTGCTCGGCGATGTCCACCAGGTCGGGCAGCGGCAGCGCCACCCCCTGTCCGTCGCGCAGCAGTTGGGACAGGGTGCGGCCGTCGAGCAGTTCCATCACCAGGTACAGCACGCCGTCGTCGGCGCCGAAGTCGTGGACCACGGTGATGCCCCGGTGCTGCAACCCGGCCGCCACCCGCGCCTCGCGCCGGAAGCGCTCGCGCAGCACCCGCAGGTGCTGGGCGTCGCTGCTCGGGCTCAACTGCTTGAGGCACTTGACCGCCACCTTGCGGTCCAGTTCCTCGTCGTGCGCCCGCCACACCTCGCCCATGCCGCCCCGGCCGATCAGCTCGATCAACCGGTACCGTTCCCGGATCAGCCTGTTCTCCCCCATCGCAAGCTGCCGCCCCCGTCGTGTCGCCTCTTGTCCCAACGCGGGCTCCAGTATGGCCGGACAGGCGGGGTGGCGTCACCGCGCCTCACACGGACGGCCGGCCCGCGGACCGGTCCGCCTCCCGGCGCAGCCGGTACGCCGAGGGGTGGCTGCCGGGGCCGAGCCGACCGACGGCGGCGCGGATGCGCCCGGGCGGAAGCTGCCAGCGCAGCGCGCCCGGAATCGCCCGCAGCGCGACGCCGGTCGCGCGCAGGTTGCGGGTCACCGTCCGCTCACCGGGGGCCGGGCGGCCGTACAACTCGTGCGCGAAGGACGGCAGAGCGGCGTAGGACAGTTCGGCCGCCCGGCGCCACACCAGGGTGCGGACCGGTACCAGCAGGGGGTGCACCGGCGGGGCGGCGAGGAAGGCGAAGACCTGGTACGCCTCCGGGGTCGCCGCCAGCGAGGGCAGGGCGCGCCGGAAGTACGCGGCCAGCTCCGCGGTGTCGCCCGGCACCAGCGCGGGGTCGAGACCGACCAGCCGGGCGGCCACCCGCTGCTCCTCGACGTAGGCGTCGGCCTGTGCGTCGGAGATCGGGAAGCCGGAGCGGCGGGCGGTGGACAGATAGGAGTCGATCTCGGCGCAGTGCACCCACAGCAGCAGGTCCGGCTCGTCGATCGCGAAGCTGCCGCCGTCCGGGTCGGCGGCGCGCAGCCTGCGGTGCAGTCCGCGCACCCTGGCCCCCGCGCGCTCGGCCTCCCGCGTGGTGCCGTAGGTGATCGTCCCTATGAAGTCCGCGGTCCGCAGCAGCCGGCCCCACGGGTCGTCGCGGAAGTCGGAGTTCTGCAGGACGCCGCGGACCGCGCGCGGGTGCAGCGCCTGGAGGTAGAGCGCGCGTACCCCGGCGATCCACATCATGGGGTCGGCGTGCACCTGCCAGGTCACCGACCGGGGTCCGAAGAGCCCGGGATCCGCGTCACGCATCAGCCGCCTCCGCCGTCCGCCGGGACACCGTGCCGCCCAACGGTAGCCCCCCGCCTCCCGTGCCCCCCGGGCGGCCCGGAGGCGCCGCGTACCGGCCTGCCCCGGCCTGCGGTGTCACCCGTTCGGCGGAACGCGACAGCGGCCGCCGCACCGGGGCCGCCCGGGGCCGCCTGCGGATTCACCCGTCACTCGATCATGCGTATGCCTGCCCGGGGCGTCCGGGGCTCATACCCTGGAGGGGTCCGCGGGTATAACCACATCAGCACACCGTGACCGGTGGTCGGCTGTCCGTCTTGCGTGGAGGATCACATGAAGATGCTGATCAATGTGCCGGAGAGCGTGGTCGCAGACGGGCTGCGCGGCATGGCCGCCGCTCACCCCGAGCTGACCGTCGACGTCGAGAACCGGCTGGTGGTCCGGCGTAGCGCCCCGGTCGCCGGCAAGGTGGGCCTGGTCTCCGGCGGTGGCAGCGGGCACGAGCCGCTGCACGGCGGATTCGTCGGCCGCGGGATGCTGGACGCGGCCTGCCCCGGTGAGGTCTTCACCTCGCCCGTGCCCGACCAAATGACCCGTGCCGCGGCCGCCGTGGACAGCGGCGCCGGGGTGCTGTTCATCATCAAGAACTACACCGGCGACGTGCTCAACTTCGAGATGGCCGCCGAACTCGCCTCGGACGAGGGCATCCGCACCGCGACCGTCCTGGTCAACGACGATGTCGCGGTCACCGACAGCCTGTTCACCGCCGGGCGGCGCGGCACCGGCGGCACCCTGTTCGTGGAGAAGCTGGCGGGCGCCGCCGCCGCCGAGGGCGCGACGCTGGAGGCGGTGGCCGACATCGCCCGCCGGGTGAACGAGAACTGCCGCAGCTTCGGCGTGGCGCTCAGCGCCGTCACCACCCCCGCCAAGGGCAGCCCCACCTTCGACCTGCCGCCCGGCGAGCTGGAGCTGGGCATCGGCATCCACGGCGAGCCGGGCCGCGAGCGGCGGGCCATGATGACCGCCCGGGAGATCGCCGACGCCTGCGTCGAGGCGATCGTGGAGGACCTGCGCCCCGACGGCCCGGTGCTCGCCCTGGTCAACGGCATGGGCGGCACCCCGCTGCTGGAGCTGTACGGCTTCAACGCCGAGGTGCACCGGGCGCTGCGCGAGCGCGAGGTGCCGGTGGTGCGCACCCTGGTCGGCAACTACGTCACCTCGCTCGACATGGCCGGCTGCTCGCTGACCCTGTGCCGTGCCGACGACGAGATGGTGCGGCTGTGGGACGCCCCGGTGAGCACTCCAGGACTGCGCTGGGGCTGCTGAGCACGCCCGGTCCCGGCGGGGCCGCCGGACTTTGTGGAACGTCGTCGTACGAGGAGGTACGCACCACCCATGAACGCATCCGCACCCGGCACTCCCGACCCGGTGATCGACGCCGGGTACATACGGCGTTGGCTGACCGTGGCGACCAAGGCCGTCGAGAGCGAGGCGGCCGCGCTGACCGAGCTGGACTCCGCGATCGGTGACGCCGACCACGGGGCGAACCTGCGGCGCGGGTTCACCGCGGCGGCCGCCGCCGTGGAGAAGGCACCGCCGGACACCCCCGGCGGTGTCCTGGCCCTGGTCGGACGGCAGTTGATCAGCACGGTGGGCGGGGCGTCCGGCCCGCTGTACGGGACCTTGCTGCGCACCGCGGGCAAACAGCTGGGGGAGGACGCCACCGTCACGCCGGAGCAGCTGAGCGGCGCGCTGCGCGCCGGGATCGAGGGCGTGGCCCGGCTGGGCGGCGCGGCCCCTGGCGACAAGACCATGCTCGACGCGCTGATCCCGGCGGTGGACGCGGTGGACTTCGCGCTGGAGTCCGGTGCCGGGCTGAGCGCCGCGCTGGCCGCCGGGCGGATCGCGGCCGACGAGGGCGCGGCGGCGACGGTGCCGATGCGGGCCCGCAAGGGCCGGGCGAGCTACCTCGGCGAGCGCAGCGTCGGCCACCAGGACCCCGGAGCGACCTCGTCGGCGCTGCTGGTCACGGCGCTCTTCCAGGCCGCGGAAGGCGGTGGCGCGTGAGCACGGGTGCCAGGGCGGTGGCCGGGAGCGTCGGGGTGGTCCTGGTCTCGCACAGCGCGGCCGTCGCCCGCTCGGTGGCCGAGCTGGCGGCCGGGCTGTCCGGCGGCGGCCCCTCGGTCGCGGTGGAGGCGGCCGGCGGCACCCAGGACGGCGGGCTCGGCACCTCCTCCGAGCTGATCTCCGAGGCGGTACGGGCGGTCGACGGCGGCGCCGGGGTGGCGGTGCTGGCCGATCTGGGCAGCGCCGTGCTGACCGTGAAGGCGCTGCTGGAGGACGGCGAGCTGCCGGGCTCCACCCGGCTGGTGGACGCGCCCTTCGTGGAGGGCGCGGTGGCCGCGGTGGTCACCGCCTCGGCGGGCGCCGACCTGGCCGCGGTGGCCTCCGCGGCCGAGGAGGCGTACACCTACCGGAAGATCTGAGGGGCGGCGCGGGGGTCAGTGGCCGGCGGGCGGGACCGCGAACCAGGTCGGTTCGTCGGCCAGGGCCAGTTCGATGCGGGAGCGGCAGCCGTCGCCGAGCGGGGGCAGCCGGTCCAGCGCGAACCATCCGACCTCGGTGGACTCGTCGTCGTTGACCTGGGCCTCGCCGCCGACCGCGCGGCAGCGGAAGGTGATCGACACGAACTGCACCTGGTCGCCGTGCGGGTAGGCGGTGGGCTGCTCGGTGTAGACGCTCACCACGCGTTCCGGCACCGCGTGCACGGCCGTCTCCTCGTGGATCTCCCGCACGATCGCCTGCGCGGGCTGCTCACCGGGCTCGGGGATGCCGCCGACGATGGTCCACCGGCCGTCGTCGGAGCGCCGCACCAGCAGCACCCGCCGCCGGTCGTCGAGGACCACGGCGTTGACGCCGGGCAGGAACAGCAGCCGCTGGCCGACACTCTCCCGCAGCTCACGAAGGAAATCGGGAATCGCCATCCGCCGAGCATACGAGGGCGGCGGCGCGAGGTCTCACACGTCGCCCAGGGCGCGCTTGGTGTGCGAACGCAGCCGGCCGCTGATGGCGCGCACCGCGCCCTCCGCGTCGTCCACCGTCACGGTGAACCGGCGTCCGTCACCCAGGTCGAGCACCAGACCGGGGCCGCGGCGCACGACCACCGCGGTGCCCATCTCGGGCCGCCAGCGGTATCCCCAGCCACCCCAGTTGCGCGGGCTGATCCACGGCACGATCTCCGCGGAGTCCACCTGTTCCAGCGGGATGCGGCGGCGCGGCAGGCCTATGTGGCCGCAGCGCACTTCCATGCACTCCCGGTCCACCCGCACTCTGACGTGGGTGAAGGCGATGGTGCCGAAGAGCACCAGGAGTCCGGCGGCCAGGCAGCCGACGACGGACATGACCAGGGGGGCGAGCCCGGAGACCCAGGCGGAGTCGACGGCCAGCTCGATGCCCAGCGCCAGGCATCCGGCGCCGCCGACCGCGAGCAGCCACTGACCACGGTTGGTGGCGTGCCCGGTCCAGATCTCGGGTGTGAGCGATTCAGCGGCCCCGGCGCTGCGGGAGTCGCTGCGGGAGTCCTCCATGGTTGGAGCCTACTCGCAGGTGGCCGGGTCGGCACCCAGCGTGTGCCGGGAGCGCGGTGCCCACGGAATGGATCAGCCCTGGTCGACGGCGTCGGCGAGCAGGCCGGCGGTCGGCGTGGCGGGCAGCGGCCACCCGTCGGGACCCGTCAGGGCCCGGCCCTGCGGATAGGCGAGCGCGGCCGGCGGCAGCTCGGCGGCCCGGCCACCCAGCAGCACCGTGAGGGTGCCGGTCGCCGGGGCGTCCGGCGCGGGCACCGCCTGGATGCGGCGCAGCGCCTGGGCGGCCACCGCCCCGGCCGAGCCGTGCAGGGTGACGGCGGGGGCGCCGGGGGGCTGGACGGCGGCGCGGATGCGTTCCGCGGCCAGTTCGTAGTGGGTGCAGCCCAGCACGACGGCGCGCACGTCGCGGGGGGTGAGGGCCGCCGCGGCGGCCACCGCGGCCGCGGTCGCGGTGTCGTCGGCCTCCTGCAAGGCGTCCGCGAGACCGGGGCAGGGCACCTCGGTGACCGGCACGCCGTCGGCGAAGTCCGCGATCAGCCGCCGCTGGTAGGGGCTGCCGGTGGTCGCCGGGGTGGCCCAGATCGCCACCGGGCCGCCGTGCGCGGCGGCGGGTTTGATCGCCGGTACGGTGCCGATCACCGGGATCGCCGGTTCCAGCAGGGCGCGCAGCGCCGGCAGCGCGTGCACGGAGGCGGTGTTGCAGGCCACCACCAGCGCGTCCGGCCGGTGCTCGGCGGCGGCCCGCGCGCAGGCCAGCGCGTGGTCGGTGACATCGTCGGGGGTGCGCGGGCCCCAGGGCATGGACGCCGGGTCGCTGGACAGCACCAGATCGGCGTCCGGCCGCAGCCGGCGCAGCGCGGCCGCCGCCGCCAGCAGGCCGATCCCGGAGTCCAGCAGCGCGATCTTCACTCGGACGGCCCTTTCGTGGTGCGGGCGGGCGCTGTGCGCCCGTGGCGTGCGGCGCCCCGCGACCGCGTCGGGCCGCGGAGGGCCCGCGTAACTTTACCGTGATCGTCCGTTTGCGGCCGGGCGCCTGCCGGGGCGGCGCGATTGCGGCAGACTGCGCCGGGTGACCTTGTGGACCGTGATCGCTGTCGTGCCGTTGCTCGCCTGGCTGTGGCTGTTGTTCGCGCAGGGCATGTTCTGGCGCACCGACGTGACGCTGCCGCCGCGCGCCGAGCCCGAGGTGTGGCCCGCGGTGGCGGTGGTGGTGCCCGCCCGGGACGAGGCGGAGGTGCTGCCGGTGAGCCTGCCGTCCGTGCTGGCGCAGGAGTACCCGGGCCGGGCGCGGGTGTTCCTGGTGGACGACGGCAGCACCGACGGCACGGGGGCGCTCGCCGAGTCGCTCGCCGCGGCGTCGGGCGCACTGCCGCTGACGGTGACCTCGCCGGGCGAGCCGCCCGCGGGCTGGGCGGGGAAGCTGTGGGCGGTGCGGCACGGGATCGCGGCGGCCACCTCCGGCTTCGATCCGGAGTACCTGCTGCTGACGGACGCCGACATCGCCCATGAGCCGGATTCGCTGCGGGAGTTGGTGGCCGCCGCGGTCGGATCGGGCTACGACGTGGTCTCGCAGATGGCCCGGCTGCGGGTGCGCACCGGCTGGGAGCGGCTGATCGTCCCGGCGTTCGTCTACTTCTTCGCGCAGTTGTACCCGTTCCGCTGGATCAACCGGCCGGGCGGGCGTACCGCGGCGGCGGCCGGCGGGTGCGTCCTGATCCGGCGGACCGCGGTGGAGCGGGCCAGGATCCCGGAGTCGATCCGGCAGGCGGTGATCGACGACGTGGCGCTGGCCAGGGCGGTGAAGGGCGGCGGCGGCACCGTGTGGCTTGGGCTGGCGCACCGGGTGGACAGCGTGCGGCCGTATCCGCGGCTGAACCAGCTGTGGCGGATGGTCTCGCGCAGCGCCTACGCGCAGTTGCGGCACAACCCGCTGCTGCTGGCCGGAACGCTCCTCGGGCTCGCCCTGATCTACCTGGTGCCGCCGGTCGCGGCGCTGGGCGGCGCGCTGTCGGGCGACCCGGTGCCGTGCGCGGCCGGTTTCGCGGCGTGGGCGGTGATGACGGGCACCTATCTGCCGATGCTGCGGTACTACCGCCAGCCGGTCTGGCTGGCGCCGCTGCTGCCGTTCACCGCGGCGCTCTACGCGGCGATGACGGCGGATTCCGCGGTGCAGCACTACCTGGGGCGCGGGGCGGCCTGGAAGGGCCGCACGTACGCCAAGCCGTCGCCGGTGCCCGCGACCGCGCCGTCCGGCGCCCCGGCGGAGACGGCGGAGGCGGCGGAGGACGGCGGGCGGGGCTGACCGGCGGGCGGGGGCGCTACTTGCGGCCGGGTGCCCAGTTCATGCCCCAGCCGTAGGCCTGGTCGACGGTGCGCTGCGGGCTCACCCCGGGCCGCGGGACGAGGTAGCGGGCCTCGCGGCGCACGACGAGTTCGCCGCCCGCGTTGTGGATGAGGGCGAGCGCGCAGACGTTGGCCGGCTCGGTGCACTCGTCGAGGAAGAACTCCACCGGCGCCCCGAACTGGGGGTGCAGCGTGGTGGTGGCGTGCAGTCCGGCGAAGCTGCGGGCGCCGGCGTAGATGGTCACGAAGATCAGGATGCGGCGGAACTCGGCCGTGTGGTCCAGGCTGATGGTCAGGTTCTCGCCGCTCTCGGCACCGCCGGTGCGGTCGTCGCCGTCCAGCAGGATGTACGGCGGCCGGCGCAGCGAGCCGAAGGCGTTGCCGAGGGACTGCACGACCCCCTTGCGGCCGTCGGCCAGTTCGTACAGGGCGCACAGGTCGAGGTCGAGCCCCGACGCGTCGGGCGTGCCGGACTTGCGCAACCACCCCTTCGCGGGCGTCTGGGCACGCCAGTTGAGGTTGACCTTCATCACTCCGGAGATCCCGCCCTGCTTGGTCAGGGAGACCGACGGGGCGTCCTTGGTCAGGGTGACTTTGGTGAGCCTGACGGGCGGCGCGGAAGGCGGCGGAGGTGCCACGGGAGCGGGGGCGGGGGGTGCCACGGGAGCCGGCGGGGTGGCCGAGGGCGCGGGTTCCTCGACCGTGATGCCGAAGTCGGTGGCCAGGCCGCCGAGCCCTGACGCGTAGCCCTGCCCGACGGCGCGGAACCGCCAGCCGCCGGCCCGCCGGTACAACTCGCCCAGCACGAAGGCGGTCTCCACGGTGGCGTCCGAGCTGTCGAAGCGGGCGATCTCCGCCCCCGAAAGGGCGTCGGTGAGCCGGATGTACAGACCGGGCACCTGCCCGAACGTCCCGCCGTCCGCTGAGGCGGCGAGCACCACGGTCCCGACGGCCTCCTCGACCCGGTCCAGGTCGACCCACAGGGCATCCACCACCGTGCCGTCCGCGGTGGTGCGGCCCTCGTGACGCACGGCGCCGGAGGCGTGCGCCGGCTGGTTGTAGAAGACGAAGTCGGCGTCGGAGCGCACCTTCCCGGCCGACAGCAGCAGCGCGGAGGCGTCCGCCTCGGGGACGCCGGGAGCGGCCCGGTGGCCGAGTTCGACCCGCACCTCGGCCACGGGTACGGGCACGTTGGCCCCCTTGCTCATCGCCATCGCATCCCCCTGGTGCCGCGTCCCCGGCCGGTTCCGGTGCCGACCAACCTAGGCACGCGGGCCCGCCGAAGGAACAGTACGGCGGGACATGACCGGCGCTTGCGGGACCGCGACCGCCGGAGTACCCGATCCCGTACGGGACTTCCCATGATCGGGTGGATTGTTTTACACGTTCGAAACGCCATACGGCGACCGATTTTCAGCGATTCGCTCGTTTTGTGGATCAGGGTTGTCTCAAGGTGTCACAAACAACCCGCTTACCGGACTCCCCTAAGCGCACATGGTGGGCTTAACTTATGGAGCATGACCACCCCCCGCGGCACCTACGGCGGCGGCTACTACGCCTCGTCGGCCTTCCCGGACACCCCGATCTACGACAGCCTTGTCGCCGAACGGGGCACCCCTCAGATCGCCCCCATCCGGGTCCCCATGCCGTATGAGAGCACCGGCAACCTGCCGGCGCTCCCGGCCCTCCCGGCGCTTCCCCCCGGACCCTCCCACCACATGCCCGCGCAAGGCGGGTACACCGGCCAGCTGCCGGCCGCCTATTCCGGCGGCGGGTACCAGCAGCAGCCGGCGCCCGGACCCTACATCCCGGCCCAGGCCGGCACCCCGCGCGGCTACCAGGGCGGCTATCCGTCCCAGGGTCAGACGCCGTACCAAAGCGGCGGTCAGACCGGCTACGACGCGGTCCGCCCGGTGCCGCCGCGTCCGGTGCCGCCCCGGCAGCCCGCGCCCGGCGGCTACCAGGACGAGCAGTACCGCCGCCCGTACAACTACAACGGGCAGGGGTACTGAGGAGCGGCGCACCGCAGGCGACGAGGCCCGACCTGGTGTCAGAGGGGGCTGACACCATGGCCGTGCCCGGTACGGGTGCCCTGCCGGACTGACGGCCCGGGCACCACCGCGGGGCCGACCCGCTCCGCCGGTCCGGCGTGCCGCCGCCCGACCGGCGGGAGTTGTGGCGGCCGGGTTGTCAACGGACAGAATCCGGCCGAACATTTCCGCTCCGGTGACGAAACCCGGGCGAGGGCGACTGGCGTGATCACGCGGGTCGCCGAGGGCGCGCGAAGCGCCCCGATCGGAGCGCCCGCGCGACCGACTCACCACCGCGAACCGGCGCACGCCCTGGCGTGATCGGCGATCCGCGCGGGCGCCTTGTGGTGACCCCTGGGACGCACGGGACGGCGGATGAGCCGGAGTTCGGCCAAAAACCCATTCCGGGCATCGAGCGGAACGCCGCGCCCCGGTGAGGCGTTCACCGGTGTGAGGAGCGGTTCGGCCCTTTCGCCGCGGATGGCGTATTCCGGATCGGCCTCGGCCTGCCTTGTGCATACGTCGCGCGGCGTGCGGTATTTGGACGGTGAAGGGGGTGCGATGCGACCGACAGTGAGCACGCGATCCATACCGGGCATGTGGCGTTGGCGGCGCAATCCGCTGCGACGTCGCAGCGATGTCGTCGAGGCCTGGGCCGGTCTGGCAACCGTGGTCATGGCAGGCGTGGGGGCGCCGATCGCCGGATACGCCGCGGGACAGACGGTCGACAGCACGCTGCGGCAGGCGGTCGCCGCGCAGCGGGCCGAGCGTCACCAGGTGACCGCCACGGTGTTGCGCATCGCCCGTCCCCGGGCCCCGGTCATCGCCCCGGACAACACCAGCGGCGGCGGCACCAGCCGTACGGCGACGGTCAGTTGGCAGGCCAAGGACGGCTCGCGGCGCCAGGCCCAGGTGAGCATCGTGGGCCGGCACGCCCTCGGCTCCACCTTGACGGTGTGGGCCGACCGGCGCGACCGGCTCGTCCAGCCGCCGCTGGACCCGTCCACGATCACCACCAACGCGGTCGCCGCCGGCCTCGGCGCGGCCAGCACCCTGACCGGACTGCTGCTGCTCGCCCGCCGCGTGCTGGCCTGGCGCATCCTGCGGCAGCGGATGGCCGCCTGGGAGCGCGACTGGAACCGGGTCAGCCAGGACTGGGGACACGCGGGGGCCGGGGGCTGAGGAGCGGCCGCGGGGCCGAGCGCCGCATCGGCCCGGCGGCGTCCTGACCAGCGAAGGTGACCCGTTCGCAAGCCGCCGCAGCCACCGTGCGCAACGAGCCACCGGATGGCGCGAAACCGCGATCCCCGCGGTGCGATCCGCGCCAACTCCCCCCATATGCAACGGTTCCCGGAGCTCGCCGTACGGTCCTGCCTCCCGCGCACGCTACCGTGGTGCTCCGGTCCGCAACGTACGAGGTGGGGGCAGATCAGCACCATGGCACAGGGCGTGGCACAGGTGACGCACACCGGCACTTCCCGGTGGCGCCGCCGCACCGGCGAGTACGAGACTCTCGCCGCTGCCCTGGAGGCGGCTGGTGACGGCGATGTCGTCGCCATCAACCCCGGGACCTACCGGGAGAATCTCGTCGTCCAGCGTGCGGTGACACTGCGCGGTGCCGAAGGACCGGGCTCGGTGCGGATCGCTCCACCGGGCGGGGTCGCCCTGACGGTGCGCGCCGACGCGGTCGTCCAGGACCTGCACATCGAGGGCCAGGACACCTCGGCGGCGGCCCTGCTGGTCGAGGGTTCGGCCCCCGAGCTCCAGGACGTGCGGGTCGTCACCCGGTCGGCCGTCGGCATCGAGGTGCGCGGCGCGGCCCGCCCGACGGTGCGCCGCTGCACGGTGGACAACCCGGCGGGCGTCGGGATCAGTGTGCTGGACAGCGCGGGCGGCCTGTTCGAGGAGTGCGAGGTGGTGGCCGCCGGTCAGTCCGGCTTCGCGGTGCGCGGCGGTGCCTCGCCGCGCCTGGAGCGCTGCCGCATCCACCACGCCACCGGCTCCGGCCTGTCGCTCACCGGTGAGGGCACCGCCGCCGAGGCGGTCGGCTGCGAGGTCTACGAGATCAAGGGCACCGGCATCCAGGTCGCCTCCCGCGCGACCGGCCACCTGACCGACTGCCAGGTGCACCGCACCACCGGCGACGGGGTCACCCTGGACACCGACGCGGTGCTGTCGCTGTCGGACTGCGACATCCACGACGTCCCGGAGAACGCGGTCGACCTGCGGTCCCGCTCGGTGCTGACCCTGACCCGCTCCACCGTGCGCCGCTTCGGACGCAACGGGCTGTCCGTGTGGGACCCGGGCACCCGGGCGGACGCCAACCAGTGCGAGATCCACGAGAGCACCGGCGACTACCCGGCCGTGTGGATCAGCGACGGCGCGGCGGCGGTGCTGGACTCCTGCCGGGTGCGCGACGTGCCGGACGCGCTGTTCGTGCTGGACCGCGGTTCGCGCGCCGATGTCGTCGACACCGACATATCCCAGGTACGCAACACCGCGGTGTCGGTCAGCGACGGGGCCACCGTGCAGCTGGACGACTGCCGGATCAAGGACGCCGCGACCGGCGCCTGGTTCCGTGACCACGGCAGCGGCGGCACGCTCGCCTCCTGCACCATCGACTCCGCCGCGACCGGCGTCATCGTCACCAAGGGCGCCGACCCGACCATAGAGCGCTGTGTCGTGGAGAACCCCACCGAATCGGGCTTCTACGTCTCGGCCGGCGCCCGCGGCACCTTCACCGGCTGCCGGGTCACCGGCAGCCGCGGCTACGGCTTCCACGTCATCGACGGCTGCCGCAGCACGCTGACCCGGTGCCGCACCGAGCGCTGCTCGCGGGGCGGTTACGAGTTCGCCGAGCCGGGCCCTGTGGTCGAGGAGTGCACCAGCGACGAGAGCGCCGAGCACCGGCCGGACTCCGTCGCCGGCGGCGCCATGGGCGGCGGCGACGTCCTGCCGCCGCATCCGGCCACCTCCACCGCGCGGGCCACGGCGGTGCAGTCGTTCGGCCTGCTCGGCGGCGTGCCGCAGACCACGGCGGCCGCGTCCGGCGCCGCGGCGTCGGCCGCCACCCGGCCCGCCGACGACGTCCTGGGCGAACTCGACGCGCTCGTCGGCCTGGACAGCGTCAAGCGCGAGGTGCGGGCGCTGATCGACCTGATAGCCGTCGGCCGCCGCCGGCAGGAGGCCGGGCTCAAGGCGCCGTCGCTCCGCCGCCACCTGGTCTTCACCGGCTCCCCCGGCACCGGCAAGACGACCGTCGCCCGGTTGTACGGCGAGATCCTGGCCTCGCTGGGCGTGCTGGGCACCGGACACCTGGTCGAGGTCTCCCGGGTCGACCTGGTCGGCGAGCACATCGGCTCCACGGCCATCAGGACCCAGGAGGCCTTCGAACGGGCGCGCGGCGGGGTGCTGTTCATCGACGAGGCGTACGCCCTCGCCCCCGAGGACTCCGGCCGTGACTTCGGCCGGGAGGCGATAGACACCCTGGTCAAGCTGATGGAGGACCACCGCGACGCCGTGGTGGTGATCGTGGCCGGATACACCGCGGAGATGGAGCGCTTCCTGGCCTCCAACCCGGGTGTGGCCTCGCGTTTCTCCCGCACCATCACCTTCGGCGACTACAACCCGGAGGAGTTGCTGCAGATCGTGGGCTCGCAGGCGGACGAGCAGGAGTACCAGCTCGGCGAGGGCTCCGGCGAGGCGCTGCTGAAGTACTTCACCGCACTCCCCAAGGGCCCCTCCTTCGGCAACGGCCGCACCGCGCGGCTGACCTTCGAGGCCATGGTGGAGCGGCACGCGGGGCGGGTCTCCCAGTTCGACTCGCCCACCCACGAGGACCTGCAGCTGCTCTATCCGGAGGACCTGCCGGAGCTGCCGTGATCCTGGTCGGGGATGCGGGCCAGTAGCGCGGTGCGCTCCAGCGCGAAGGCGGGATCCGCCTGGTAGTCGGAGTGCGCCAGCACCGGTGCGGGCAGCGGGTGCCGGGCGTTGCGGCTGTAGGCCGCCGGGTCCTGGAGCGGCCCCACGTCGACCGACCGACCACCCGGCAACATTATCGGACCCCCTATCGGGTCGGTCCGCCTCCAGAGATTCCGCCAGGCGTGCAACTCCTGGTGCAGCGTGACCAGTTCGGGCGGCCCGAAGAACGCCGGGAACCACCGCCCGTACAGCCGCTCCAACGGTGAGCCGTAGGTCAGCAGGGCGATCCGGCGGCGGGTGTCGGGGGCCAGCTGCCAGACCGCGGCAGCCGCCAGCACGGTGCCCTGCGAGTGCGCGGAGAGCACCAGCCGTCCGCCGGTGGTCTCGGTCCAGGTGGCGATCCGCCAGGTCAGGTCGGGCACCGCGCGCTCCGCGTAGCACGGCGGCGCGAAGGGGTGGGCGGCGCGCGGCCAGAAGGTGCCCACGTCCCACAGGATGCCGACCGTGCGGCGGGCGGAGATGTTGCGGTACGCCTGCCGGCCCAGGGCGATCAGCGCCACCGCGGCGGCGCCCAGCAGCCAGGAGCCCAGCGCCTGCGCGGTGTCGGCCACGTCGGCGACCGGCCGCGGCAGCCCCGCCGCCGCTGCCACCGGGGAGCGGCCGCTCCCCCAGGCGCCGATCAGGCCGACCGCGCCCAGCAGGAACGCCCCGCAGGAGATGGTCATCACCAGTATCGGCGAGAGGTCGGTCAGCCCGGCCCTGGCGATCGCCCCGGCGATCAGCCGGGTACGGGTGGGGTCCTCCGGCAGCCCGGGGTGGCTCTCGCGGACCGACTCCGACTCCAGCCGCTGGGTCCGCCACAGCCGCACCCCGCCCAGCGAGGCCACGACCGCGATCACCACCAGCATCACCGGGATCGCCGCCGCCTGCCAGGACAGCAGCACCGGCGGTCCTGCCAGCACGCTGCCGTGGCTGCCGGGCGTGCCGCCGCGGTCCAGCCAGTCGGCCACCCGCTGCGCGGTCCCACCGGTGAACACCCCGCCCAGCGCGCAGGCCAGCACCGCCACCAGCGGACCGCCGAACCCGCCGGCCACCACCCGGGAGACGGCGGAGGACAGCGCGGACGGCTCACCGGGCGCACCGCCTGCGGCGTCCCCCGGGGAGGCGGCACCGCCTCGGGAGCCGGCGGCCCGCATGCGCCACACCGTGGCGGCGAGCCCGATGATCAGCAGGCCCTGGAGCAGGGTGACCACGCCGAAGGCGTCGGCCCCCGGCAGCCGGCCCGTCGAGGTCCAGCCGTGCCGGCTCCAGCCCGCGTACAGGCCCGAGAGCACCAGCAGGGCGATGGACACCACCGGCAGGGCGCGCACCGCGAGCAGTTCTGTGGGGGTGTCGAGGTCCTTCTCGCTGCGGCCGCGGCGGCAGGTGACCCAGATGGCCGCCAGGCCCGCGGCGGCGACCAGGGCGGCCAGCGCCAGGCCGGTGGGCCACAGCCAGGACTCCCGGTGCCGGTCCTGGCGCAGCGCGGGCAGCAGCAGCGCGGTGGCGATGGTGAGCACCGCTGCCGAGGTGTGGGTGGCGCGCAGGCGGGCGACGAACCGGCGCCCGTACCAGAAGCCGCGCAGGGCCAGCGCGGGCGCGCCCACGGTGCGGCCCGGCGCGTTGGCACCGGCGGGCAGTTGCGACTCGTAGGCGCTCCAGGTGCGGCGCGACAGCCACCACAGCAGGGCGACCAGGCCGGACGGCAGCAGCGCCGCCACCGCGATCCGGCGGCCCGGCGGGCTCCACCAGCCGGCCCGTTGCGCGGACAGGAAGTCCAGCCAGGACTTGCCCCGCACGCAGCCGCCGCTGCCCGCGCACTGCCAGCCGAGCAGGTCCATGGCGACCTCGCAGGCCCCGGCGGCGAACAGCACGGTCAAGGTGAGCGCGAGCAGCCGCACCAGGACGTCGTAGGTGGAGTCGCTACGGGAGTTGACGACCTCGCCGCCGCCGGAGCCCGGACGGACCGCGGGCCGCATCCAGTGCGCGAGGTTGACGACCATGAACGGCAGCAGTAAAAGCCACAGCGCGCGTGAGCCGTTTCCCGAGGTGAGCCCGGACCAGCAGTACGCCTCCTCGACGGGACGGCCCCGTTGGGAGTCCGTGCGGCCCTCGGCGTCGACGTCGGCGGGGCGGCGGTAGATCCCGGCCGTGGCGTCGCCGGAGAGCCTGACGACGCTGGGGTCGTCGAGCATGGCCTGCGGGGTGGTGCCGCCGACGCCGTGGACGAGCAGTTCCAGCGCGGGGGGCGGCGCGTGCCCGGCGCCGGGCCCGGCCGCGCGGCCGGGCGCCGCCTCGGGTGGAATCGCTGCCGCAGCCTGCCCCGTGGTGTCCACCGGCCCCCGCCTCCCCGTAACCGTGGTGCTCCGTCGTCGTTCTCCGTCCGACCGCCCGCTCCATGGTCTGTCCCCGAAAGCGATTCGCACACCCCCGCGAGGTCAAGGTCATCCGAAATCGTGACCCGCGTGTGGACACGGCGGCCTCCTGCTGTCACCCGGCCGGACACGGAACCGCCCTCACGTGGGAGGATGGCCCTGCCGTCAGGCACGGACGATGAGACGGCGGGTCAACGGACGGCCACGTCGAAGGACACGTCCAGGGAAGGGACGGGGCACGGGTGGCGGACAACCAGAACCTCCTGGCCGAACAGCGACGCGCCTTGATCCTCGACGAGGTCAGGCGGCGCGGCGGGGTCCGGGTCAACGAACTGACCCGCAAGCTGAACGTCTCCGACATGACGGTGCGCCGGGACCTCGACGCGCTCGCCCACCAGGGTGTGGTGGAGAAGGTGCACGGCGGGGCGGTCCCGGTGGCCGAGGCGAGCACCCATGAGCCCGGTTTCGAGGCGAAGTCGGGCCTGGAGCAGTCGGCCAAGGAGGCGATCGCCCGCGCGGCGGCCTCCATGGTGCAGCCCGGCAGCGCGATCGCCCTGTCCGGCGGCACCACGACGTTCGCGTTGGCGCACCACCTGCTGGACGTGCCCGACCTGACCGTGGTCACCAACTCGGTCCGGGTGGCCGACGTCTTCCACACCGGGCAGCGCAGGGCCGGCGCGGGGGCGCAGTCCGCCGGGCGGCCGGGCGCGGCGACCGTGGTGCTCACCGGCGGGGTGCGCACCCCCTCGGACTCGCTGGTCGGCCCGGTGGCCGACCGGGCGATCGGCTCGCTCCACTTCGACCTGCTCTTCCTCGGGGTGCACGGCCTGTCGGTGGAGGCGGGGCTGTCCACGCCGAACCTCGCCGAGGCGGAGACCAACCGGCAGTTCGTGCGCTCCGCGCGGCGGGTGGTGGTGATCGCGGACCACACCAAGTGGGGCACGGTGGGCCTGAGTTCGTTCGCCTCGCTTGAGGAGGTCTCCACCTTGGTGACCGACTCCGGCATACCCGAGGTGCTGCGTGCCGAGATCTCCGAGCATCTGGCCGACCTGGTGGTGGCCGGCGCCGCGGACGGCGCTTCCGAGGCCTGAACGGCGCGGCCGTGCGCTCGAAGCGGCACTCCCCGCGACGTCAGCGGTACTCGGCCAGCCGGGGCCGTACGCCCGCCAGCACGAGCAACCCGGCCGCTCCCAGCACGCACGCCGGTACGACGGGCCAGCCGTCCAGGGCGGATCCCGCCGCGGCCGAGGCGGACTCGAAGTCGGCCCGCCGGGTGGCGCCCAGCGCCTGAAGCCGGGTCGCGAAGTCCCAGTAGTCGAAGGCGACCCGGCCGCGGCCGACCTCGGTGAGGACGACCGCGGCGTCGTCCAGTCGCCCTTGCCCGACGAGCCGGCGCAAGGTGGTGTCGTCGGCCCGGAAGGCGGCGAGCGGCTGTGAAGTGGCCGCGTACTGCGGGAGTTCGGTCCCGCCGGTGCCCGGTGGCGGGGTGATCAGACCGCCCAACTGCCGCATCTGGACGTCGTAGTCCGCGCGGTAGGTGGCGGCGGCGCCGGGGTCCTGGACGAACCAGCGGCTCTGCGCCGCGGCGGCGTCGGCGGCGACCTCCTGTGCCTGTGCCAGGCGCGACCAGGGCAGCAGGCCGTCCTGCCCGGCGCGGTCCAACTCCCAGGCGGCGGACAGCAGTCCGGTGACCGCGGCCAGTGTGACGGCGACGACGGCTGCGGTCGCCACCGCGAGGGCCGGGTTGATCCGCCGGCGGTGACGCCGGTTCAGGTCCAGCTGCCACCAGCCGAGTACGGCGATGGCCGCCGCTCCGACCCCGCCGGTCACGAAGGCGTTCCGGACGGCCTCGGCGTGCGCGGTGCGCTGGAGCGCCACGGCCCGGGCGAGATAGTCCCGGTCCAGGGTGTCGACGGCGGGCAGCAGTTGGTCGCGCATCACCGCCGCCGCCTGGGCGGAGAAGTTGACCGCGACGGCCGGCGGGTGGCCGGCCGGACGGTCGGAGTGCAGGCCGTCGACGTATCCGGCCTGTCCGCTGAGTTCGTCGTACCTGCCCAGCGCGTCGAACATCGCCTGCACCCGCGGCCCTTGGGAGGGGTCGGCACCGAGTTCGCGCATCAGGCCGCTGATCTCGGCACGCCGCTGGTCGGCGATGATCAGGGCCTCCAGCGGGTCGCCGACCTGTTCGAGCGGGTTGTGGGCGGCGTGGCCCGGGACGAGTTCGTCGGCCCGCTGGGCGTCCAGATCGGCGAGGGCGAAGTGCAGTTCGGCGGCGACCGCGGCCCGGCCCTGGACCTCCTGCCGCAGCGCCTCGGTGTCCGACCCGGCGCTGCCGGTGCCCACCAGCGCGACGGCGCAGAGCGCGGCGAGGGCCAGCAGGGCGGCTGTCGCCTGCACGATCAGCCGCACCGGCCCCACGCCGATGACGGAACCCGGTGTGGCGGGTGCCGCTGTCCCGGGGCCAACGGGTGCCGCCACCCCCGGGCGCTCCACGAGCGGGATCTGATAGGTCGTCATACCGGGACGCTAGGCCCGGCTGTCGTACGCACGGCGAAGCTCACCCATACGCCGGGTTACACCGGTGTCACGGAACCGCATGCCCGGCGTGATTCCCGGCGCCGCGGGCTCAGTTGGGCCAGGCGCCGGTGGCCAGGAAGGTGTCGATCGCAGCGGTGTAGGGCGCGATGTCCAGGCCCTCGGCGGCCAGCCAGTCGTCGGAGTAGTACTTGTCGAGGTAGCGGTCGCCGGGGTCGCACAGCAGGGTGACGATGCTGCCGGTGCGGTTGCGGGACAGCATCTCGGCGACGATCCGCAGCGCGCCCCACAGTCCGGTGCCGGTGGAGCCGCCCGCCTTGCGGCCGATCGCGCCCTCCAGCGCGCGGACCGCCGCGACCGTGGCGGCGTCCGGCACCTTCATCATGCGGTCGACTGCGCCGGGCACGAAGCTCGGTTCCATCCGGGGACGGCCGATGCCCTCGATGCGCGAGCCGCGGTCGCAGCCGACCTCCGCGTCGCCGGAGATCCAGCCCTCGAAGAAGCAGGAGTTCTCCGGGTCCGCGACGCACACCCGGGTGTCGTACTGCATGTAGTGCACGTAGCGGGCGATGGTGGCCGAGGTGCCGCCGGTGCCCGCGGTGGCGACGATCCAGGCCGGCTCGGGATAGCGCTCCTTGCGCAGCTGCTGGTAGATCGACTCGGCGATGTTGTTGTTGCCCCGCCAGTCCGTCGCCCGTTCGGCGTAGGTGAACTGGTCCATGTAGTGCCCGCCGGACTCCCGCGCGAGCCGGGCGGAGACGTCGTAGATCATCCGCGCCTCGTCCACCAGGTGGCACCGGCCGCCGTGGAACTCGATCAGGCGCTGCTTCTCACTGCTGGTGGTGCGCGGCATCACCGCGATGAAGGGCACGCCGATCAGCTTGGCGAAGTACGCCTCGGAGATCGCGGTGGATCCGCTGGACGCCTCGATCACCGGCTTGCCTGGCCGGATCCAGCCGTTGCACAGTCCGTACAGGAACAGCGAGCGGGCCAGCCGGTGCTTGAGCGACCCGGTCGGATGGGTCGACTCGTCCTTCAGGTACAGGTCGATGCCCCAGTGCTCGGGCAGCGGGAAGCGCAGCAGGTGGGTGTCGGCGCTGCGGTTGGCGTCGGCCTGGACCTTGCGGACCGCTTCCTTGAGCCAGATCCGGTACTGCTGGTCGGACCGGTCGACGTCCACCGTGGGGGCCGCCGAGGCGCCTGTCCGGTGACCGCCGCCGCTCTGCTCGACGGTGTCCATACGCCTCGGCCTCCCGCTCACACACTTCGGTCCGTCCCCGGCCGGCATGACGGGGAACGGGACCGATCATAGGCAGCGCGATGCCGCCGGGCAGCGCGTTGCCGGTGACCGGGGGGACCGGCGGGACGGAAGTTGCGCGAACCGGTACCCGGGGCCAACCTGGTCCCACACACGGAGTACAACTCGTGTCACTCTCAGTGTTCCCGCACAGGCTTTCCCAATCGAGCGGGACGGGGCACGGTCCCGAAGACGGTCGGCCCCACCGCGGAGGGAGTCGCAGCCGTGATCACCACCCCGCAACCCCGGCGGTGCGCCCTGCAACTCGAAGCGCTGCCGAACCGGATCGGACAGGTCCGCAGGATCGTCTCTGCGTATCTGAGGTACTGGAACCTCTCCCCTGTCCTGGATCCGGCCCTGCTCGGCGTCACCGAGCTGCTGGCCAACGTGCACCGCCACGCCGAGCCCGACAAGCACTGCACCGTCGAACTGTCCTTCGACGAGGGGCTGCTGACGGTCTCGGTCACCGACCACGACCCGCGTCCGCCGCGGACCGGCCCGCCCGCCGACCCGCTCGGCACCAGTGGCCGCGGCCTGACACTGCTCGAAGCGCTCACCGACGCCTGGGGCTCGCGGCCCGACGAGCACGGGTCGGGCAAGATCGTCTGGTTCGCGCTGGGCGCCCCGGCGCTCGCCACGGCCCCGGTCGCCCCCGCAGCCCCGGTGGTGGTCGCCGTCCCGGCGGCTGCGGCGGCGACGCCGGGCGGACCGCAACCGGTCGCCGCCGCCCTCGCCTGACGCGGGGACGACGGCGACCGGCCGCGGCGGTGGGTCACTCGGTGGCGATGGCGCGCAGCACGTCCAGGCGCGCCGCGCGCCGGGCCGGCCGGAGTCCGGCCAGCACCCCGGCGGCCGACCCGACCAGCAGCACCACCGCCAGTCGTCCCGGCGGCAGGGCGAAGGCACCAGTGCCCGCGCTGTCCGAGGCACGCACCAGCGCCCAGCCCAGGAAGGACCCCAGGGCGAGGCCGCCGACCGTGCCGAACGCCGCCACCAGTACCGACTCCCAGCGGACCATCGCCCGCAGTTGCGCCCTGGTCTGGCCGACCGCGCGCAGCAGGCCCAGTTCACGGGTGCGTTCGTGGACCGCGAGGGTGAGGGTGTTGGTGATGCCGAGCAGCGCGATGACCACCGCGAGCGCCAGCAGCGCGTACCCGAGCGTCAGCATGGTGTCGATACCGGAGGCGGAGGACGCCGCGTACTCCTGCCGGGTCTGCACCGTCGGGTCGCCGAAGCGCTGCGCCGTGCCGCGGACCGCTGCCTCGCCGTCCGCCGTGCGCACGCCGGGCCGGAAGTCGACGGCGACCAGCGTGTCGGAGTCCTGGACCCGGTGCGGCTGCCAGGCCTGACGGGGCAGGACGTAGTCGCCGGCCAGATCGGCGCGCCCGTAGACGGCGTCCACGGTGAACCGCTGCGAGGTGCCGTCGGTGAACCCCAGGCCCACCGTGCTGCCCACCCGCCAGTGGTTGCGCGCGGCCTGGTCGTGGGAGACGGCGATGCCGTGCGCGCCGAGGGCGTTCAGCGACCCGTCGACCTGTCCGAGGTCCAGCACCCGGCCCAGCGCGACCGGGTCGGCGATCGTCAGCTGCCGCCCGGCGCCGTCCACCCGGGCGATGCCCTTGCCCAGGCCCACCGCGGTCCGCACCTGCGGCAGTCGCGCCACGGCCGGGGCCAGGCCGGGGCTCAGCCCGCTGCCGCCCGCGCCGAAGGCGGGAGCGGTGACGGCCACGTCACCGGCGAAGGAGCGCGAGACGGTCTGGTCCATCGTGGCCTTCAAGGACGCGGCGAAGACGGTGAACAAGGTCACCACCATCACCCCGATCATCAGCGCCGTCGCGGTGGCCGCCGTCCGCTTCGGGCCGCGCAGCGCGTTGCGCCGGGCCAGCGCCCCGGTCACCCCGCGCAAGGAGGCCAGCGGCAGGCCGAGCACCCGGACCGCGTAGGTGGCGGCGACCGGGCCCAGGACCACGAACGCCGCGACGGTCAGCACCGCGCCGACGGCCGTCATCGTGATCGAGGGCGGGCCGCCCGCGCCCAGCACGGTCAGCGTGATCCCGGCGGCGAGCCCCGCGGCGCCGAGCACGGCACGCGGCCGTGAGGCGTCGGAGCGGTCGACGACGGTGTCGCGCAGCGCGGCCAGCGGGGCGGTGCGCCCGGCGCGTACCGCGGGCATCAGCGCCGAGCCCACGCACACCAGCACACCCACCGCCAGCGGTACCAGCGTGGCGGTCGTGGTGACCACCAACGGCCCGGAGGGGAAGGGGAATCCGACGGCCGGGAAGAGCAGCCGCAACCCGGCGGCGATGCCGAGGCCGCCGAGCAGCCCGGCGCCGGAGGCCACGACCGCGACCACCAGTGCCTCCGCCAGGGTGGAGCCGAGGATCTGCCGCCGGCTCGCGCCGATCGCCCGCAACAGCGCGTTGTCGCGCACCCGTTGGGCCAGGACGATCGCGAAGGTGTTGTGGATGGAGAAGGTGGCGACCACCAGCGCGATGCCGGCGAAGACCAGCAGCAGTGTGGTGAACAGGTCGAGGAACATCCCCGAGACGTTCTGCCGGCTCTCGGTGGTGGCGCGCTGACCGGTGATCGCCTCGTCGCCGCCGGGCAGCACCGGCGTGATGCGGTCCACCAGCGCCTGCTGGCCGACGCCCGGTTCGGCGCGCACCGCGAGGGTGGACGCCTCGCCCGGACGGGGCATCAGATACCGCTGGGCGTCGGCGAGTGTCAGCCCCGCGTAGGTGGTCTGCGCCATGCCGTCCTGGCCGCCGAAGGTGGCGATCCCGACGATGGTGACCCGGACCGGGTCGGGGGTGCGCAGCACGGTGGTGGAGCCCAGCCGCAGTCCGCCCTTGAGCGCGGCGCCGCGGTTGACGACCACCTCGCCGCTCGCGCGCGGCGCCCGTCCCTGGACGAGCCGGTAGGGGTTGAGTTCGCTGTCGCCGATCCAGTTGCCCGCGATGGTCGGCGGGCCCTTGCCGCCGATGGGCTGGTGGTTCGCGCCGATGAGCTGGCCGGCTCCCTGGATGTCCGGTGCCGCGGCGGCGACCCCCGGCACCCGCTCGATCCGGGCCAGCAGGGCGGTGTCCACCGGCTGCCGCACGCCGGGTCCGCCTCCCTTGACGCCGATCATGTCGGCGCTGCGCACCACCGCGTCGCGCCCGGCGCCCGCGGCGGCGAACAGCGTGCCGAAGCTGGCCCGCAGGGTGTCGCCCATGACCATCGTGCCGGCCAGGAAGGACACACCCAGCAGGACCGCGAGGAAGGTGCCGGCGAACCGGCGGCGGTGGGCCCGCAGCGACGCGAGCGCGAGCCGCAGGCTCGCCCGGGTCCCGGTCATGACCGGGACCGTGCGTCGGTGAGCGGCGCCGGTCCGGTCCCGGTGTCCGCCCGCGGGGTGTGCGCCGGGGTGTCGAACGCCTTGAGCCGGTCCAGCACGCGTTCCGCGGTGGGGTCCTGCATCCGGTCCACCAGGCGCCCGTCGGCGAGGAAGACGATCTCGTCGGCGTGGCCCGCGGCCACCGGGTCGTGGGTGACCATCACGACGGTGCCGCCCATGTCGTGCGCCGCCGTGCCGAGCAGCCGCAGGACCTCGGCGCCGGATCGCGAGTCGAGGTTCCCGGTGGGTTCGTCGGCGAAGACCACGTCGGGCCGGGCCGCGAGCGCCCGGGCCACCGCGACCCGCTGCTGCTGGCCGCCGGACAGCTGGCCCGGCCGGTGGCCGAGCCGGCCGCGCAGTCCGATGACGTCGACCAGTTCGTCGATCCGCCCGGGGTCGGGTCGCACCCCGGCCAGGTCCAGCGGCAAGGTGATGTTCTCCGCGACGGTGAGCGTCGGGACGAGGTTGAACGACTGGAAGACGAAGCCGATCCGCTCGCGGCGCAGCAGGGTCAGCTGCCGGTCGCCCAGCGCCCCCAGCTCGGTCCCGCCGATGTACGCCGCGCCCGAGGTCAGGGTGTCGAGCCCGGCCGCGCAGTGCATCAGGGTCGACTTCCCCGATCCGGACGGCCCCATGATCGCGGTGAAGCGGCCGGCCGGGAACTCCACCGTCACTCCGTCGAGTGCCCGCACCTGGGTGTCGCCGCTGCCGTAGACCTTGACCGCGTCGGCGACCCGGGCGGCGATCGGGGCGGTCATCGCTGCCGTCCCGGGTGCTTGCCGAACTCCTGGTCGAGCACGGACAGCCTGCGCCAGTACTCGTCCTCGTCGATCTCCCCGGCCGCGAACCGGCGGCCGAGCAGGGTCAGCGGCGACCGCTCGTCCGTCCGGTCGCCGGCCGGCGCCAGCGACCGGGCCCAGGGTCCGCGACCGCGCCAGACGGTGCGCCGCAGCAGCGTGACCACGCCTATGACGACCGCCGCCCACACCAGTGGGAAGAACAGGATCCACGGGCCGGGCCCGCCGCCCTGCCATGTTCCGGCCAGCACGTTCATGTCTGCCAACTCCTCGATGCGCCAGATCCTTCTCCGGACGCTTCGAGCCTCGCCGCTGCGGCTGCCGTGGTCGTCGTACGGCCGGTGCGAACCGGGGTACCTCCCCGGGAGTAGGTGACGCCGCCCGCGCTGCCGCCCGCGGAGTGTGGCGGCGGCGTGGGACCTGGGAAGACGCCCTACTGGCCGAACGCGCCGAGCGGGTGGTCCAGCACCGGCTGCCAGGCCAGCTCGGCCGCGCCCACCAGGCTGTTGTGGTCCAGGGTGCAGCCGAGGATGGGCACCGAGCCGCTGCGGCCCCACAGACTGCGGTCGGCGACCACCGCGCGCAGCCGTTCGGGGTCGGCCTCGAACAGGTTGCGGTGCAGCCCGCCCAGGGCGATGCGGTCCGGGTTGAGGACGTTGACCAGGCCGGCGAGCCCCAGGCCGAGGCGGTCGATGAGGGCGTCGGCCGCCCGGCGTACCGAGGGGTCGTCGTACTCCGTGCGCAGCAGGGCGGCGGAGCGCTCCAGCAAGGACACGTGCGGTCCGGGGTTGCGGCCGGCCGCCTCCAGGAAGGCCAGCGGGTCGACCTCGACGTCCAGGCAGCCGCGGCTGCCGCAGTGGCAGGAGCGCCCCTCGGGGTTGACGGTGAGGTGGCCGACCTCCAGGGCGAGGCCCGAGCTGCCGGTGTGCAGGCGTCCGTCGAGCACCAGCGCGCCGCCCACCCCGCGGTGGCCGGTGGCGACCACCAGCAGGTGCTGGGCGCCGCGCCCGGCGCCGTGCCGGTGCTCGGCGAGGGCGGCGACGTTGACGTCGTTGCCGACGAAGCACTCGGGCGGCTCCCCGGTGGGCGCGGTGATGCCGTGGTCGAGGATCTGCCGGGCGAAGACGTCCCGTACCGGTGCGCCGGCCGGCCAGGCCAGGTGCAGCGGGTTGAGCGCGGTGCCCTCGGGTTCCGCGACCGCGGACGGCACGGCCAGGCCGGCGCCCAGGCAGACCCGCCCGGTGGACTTCAGCAGGTCGGCGCCGGCCTCGACCACCATGCCCAGGACGTGCGCCGGGTCGGCGGGGACGGTCACCCGGCCGGGGGTGGTGGCCACTATCCGGCCGCCCAGGCCCACCAGGGCGGCCCGGAAGCCGTCGGAGTGGACCTGGGCGGCGAGCACCACGGGACCGTGCGGGTCGACGGTGAGCCGGTGCGAGGGGCGGCCCTGGGTGCCCGCCGCGACGGTGGGCCGGGTGTCGACCCGGATCAGGCCGAGCACTTCCAGTTCCGCGGCGACGGCGCCCGCGGTGGCCCGGGTCACCCCGAGTTCCGAGGTGAGCACCGCGCGGGTGGGCGCTCGTCCGGTGTGCACCAGCGTCAACGCGGGACCGAGCGCTCCTCGTCCCCGTTCAAGCCTTGTCCGAGTCTGCGTCACGGTCCTATTCTCACTTTGTGCCGACTTTAAACAAAATACGGACGGCACTGGTCGGGTCCTCCGCCGACCGTGCTGCGTCCGGCACTTCGCTGACCGCGCTACGCCTCGCCATCACGGCCTTCTTCGCGGTCGACGGCTTCGTCTTCGCCGGCTGGGTGGTGCGTATCCCGGCCATCAAAGCCCAAGTGGGCGCGTCGCCCGGCGCGTTGGGCCTGGCGTTGCTCGGCGTTTCGGCCGGCGCGGTCGCCACCATGGTAGGGACCGGCCGATTGTGCCGCCGGTTCGGCAGCCATCCGGTGACCGTGGGCTGCGGCGTGCTGCTGGCGTTCAGCGTCATCCTGCCGCCGTTCACCCGCTCGGCGGTGGCCCTCGGCCTGGTGCTGCTGGTGTTCGGCGCCGCGTACGGGGGGCTGAACGTCGCGATGAACGCGGCGGCCGTCGACCTGGTGGCGGCGCTGGGGCGGCCGATCATGCCGGGCTTCCACGCGGCGTACAGCTTCGGCGGCCTGGCGGGCGCGGGGCTGGGCGGACTGCTGGCGCCGCATCTGTCGCCCACCCGCCATCTGCTGCTGCTCGCCCCGGTCGCGTTGGTGGTGGTGGCCATCGCCGGGCGGGTCCTGCTGCGCTGCGCCCCGGCGGCGCCCGCCGGGGGCGGGCCGGAGTCCGGGCGGCCGCGTCCCCGCCCTGCGCGGGGGCGCTCCGGCGGCGGCGTGCGGTGGCTGGTGGCCGTCTTCGGGCTGATCGCGCTGTGCGACGCGTACGGCGAGGGCGCGCTGGCCGACTGGAGCGCCCTGCACCTGACCCAGGACCTGGGCACCGGGGCGGCGCTGGCGGCCGCCGCGTACGCGCTGTTCGCGCTGGCGATGGCCATCGGACGGCTGTCGGGCACCGCGCTGCTCGAACGGTACGGCCAGACCCGCACGTTGGTGTTCGGCGGCCTGGCCGCGTCGGCCGGCATGCTGGTGGCGGCGCTCACCCCGGCCACCTGGCTGGTGCTCACCGGCTTCGCGGTCACCGGTCTCGGACTGGCCAACATCTTCCCCGCCGCCATCGCCCGCGCGGGCGCGCTGGCGGGTCCCGACGGGGTCGCGACCGCCTCGACGCTCGGCTACGGCGGGATGCTGCTGGGCCCGCCCTCCATCGGCTTCCTGACCGAGGGGCTGGGGCTGCCGATCGCCCTGACGACCGTCGCGCTGCTGGCGGCCGCCGCGTCGGCGACGGCGTTCGCGGTGCGCGGGGCGGACCGGCGGAACACGGCCTGATTTCCGCCACCCGGGCCGCACGGCCCGGCCCCGATGGCACGATACGGCCATGGAGACGACCGAGTTCATCGAGGCACTGCGCAACGACGGCGAACTACTGGCCGACCTGGCCGGACGGACCGGCTGGGAGGCCGCGGTGCCGACCTGTCCCGAGTGGCGGATGCGGGACCTGGTGGGTCATCTGGGCAACGTCCACCGGTGGGCGACCGGTTACGTCGCCGGGGCGACCAGGCCGGTCCGGATGGCCGACCGGCGCCCGGCCGACGAGGACCTGGCGGCGTGGTTCCGCGACGGCCACCGCACCCTGGTCGACGAGTTGTCCGGCGCCCCGGCGGACCGGGAGTGCTGGACCTTCATGGCCGCCCCCTCGCCGATCGTCTTCTGGGCACGCCGGCAGGCGCACGAGACGGCCGTGCACCGGATGGACGCCGAATCGGCCGTCGCACCGGCCGACCACACCCCGGTCGGCACGGACTTCGCGCTGGACGGCATCGACGAGTTGCTGACCGGTTTCCACACCAATCCGCGCAGCAAGGTGCGCACCCTGCTGCCGCGCACCCTGCTGGTGCAGGCCACCGACGCCCCCGGCGCCGGGCGTGGCTGGCTGATGCGGCTCTCGCAGGACATCCCGGGCGTCGAACGGGTGACGGACGGCTGGGACGGCCCCGCGGACGCGGACTGCACCATCAGCGGTCCGGCCGCCGTGCTCTACCGCGCGTTGTGGAACCGGTCGGGATACGAGGGCCTGAAGGTGACCGGGGACACCGCGCTCGCCGACCTGTGGCGGCGCTCCTCGGGGATCTGATCCGGCGGGATCAGCCGAGCCAGCCGGGGCGCACCAGCCCCGACTCGTAGGCCATCACGACCAGTTGCGCGCGGTCGCGGGCGCCGAGCTTGACCATGGCGCGGCTGACGTGGGTCTTGGCGGTGAGCGGGCTGACCACCAGACGGCGGGCGATCTCGTCGTTGGACAGCCCCATCCCCACCAGAGTCATGACCTCGCGTTCGCGCTCGGTGAGGTACTCCATGCCCGTGGCGACGGCCGGCTGCTTGGAGCGCGCGGCGAACTCGGCGATCAGCCGGCGGGTCACGCCCGGCGACAGCAGGGCGTCCCCGCCCACCACCGCCCGTACCGCGCGCAGCAGTTCGGCCGGCTCGGTGTCCTTGACCAGGAAGCCGGAGGCACCGGAGCGGATCGCCTCGAAGACGTACTCGTCGAGTTCGAAGGTGGTGAGTATGACGACCTTGACCTCCTTCAGCGCCGCCTCGCCCGTGATGCGGCGGGTGGCGGCGAGACCGTCGAGAACCGGCATCCGGATGTCCATCAGCACCACGTCGGGTCCCAGCCGGCTGACCTGACGCAGCGCCTCCTGCCCGTCCGCGGCCTCGCCGACCACCTCGATGTCGGGTTGGGCGTCCAGCAGCGCCCGGAACCCGGCGCGCACCAGTACCTGGTCGTCCGCCAGCACCACCCGGATCATCGGTCCTCCTGGGGGACGTCGGCGCCGATGCCCTCGGGAGCCGTCCGTGTCGTGTTCTCCGCCGCCCGGTCGGGCCCCGGGGGGTCCGCGCCGTCGGCGCTCCCGGCCTCCCCAGCGTCCCCGGCGCTCTCGGCGTCCCCTGCGCCGAGCACCGGGAGGGTGGCGACCACCCGGAAGCCGCCGTCCCGGCGCGGTCCGGCGTTCACGGTGCCGCCGAGGGCCGCGGCCCGCTCGCGCATGCCGATCAGCCCGTTCCCGCCACCGGTCTCACCGCCCGCGGTGGCCGGACCGTCGTCGTCCACGCGCAGTTCCAGGCCGTACGCCCGGTAGCCGATGCGGACCCTGGCGGCCCGGGCGCCGGAGTGCCTGACGACGTTGGTCAGCGCCTCCTGGACGATCCGGAAGGCGGCCAGGTCCGCGCCGGGCGGCACCGGACGCACGGTGCCCTCGGTCTCGACGCTCACCTTCAGTCCCGCGGCGGCGGCCTGCTGGGCGAGTTCGGGAACGCGGTCGAGTCCCGGGGCGGGGGCCAGCGGCGCGGACCCGGGTGAGCGCAGGCTGCCGAGCACCTGCCGCACCTCGCCGAGCGCCTCCTTGCTGGTCGCCTTGATGGTGCTGAGCGCGGTGCGGGCCTGCTCGGGCCGCTCGTCGATGAGTGCCAGGGCCACCCCCGCCTGGACGTTGATGACCGACAGGCTGTGCGCGACGACGTCGTGCAGTTCGCGGGCGATCCGCAGCCGTTCCTCGTCGGCCCGGTGGCGTTCCGCCTCGGCGCGCTCCCGGCGGCCGCGTTCGAAGCTCTCCCGGCGCGCCCTGATGAGTTCGACCGCGGCGCCGAAGGCCAGCAGCCAGGCGGCGACCCCCCATTCGGGCAGCCATCCCGCGCCACCGTCCCCGGACGGCGGCAGCCAGCGGTAGAGCCAGTGCGAGATGACCAGGTGTCCGGCGTACAGCAGCACCCCCGCGCCCCAGGCGGCCCGCCGTCTGCCGCGCACCACCGCGGAGCAGAAGGCGACGAGGAAGGAGAGGAAGACCGGGCCGTAGGGGTATCCCGCGCCGAGGTAGACCAGGATCACCGCGACCGTGCCGTAGACGGCGGTGGCGGGCAGCCGGTGCCGGCACACCAGCAGGGCCGGGCCGGCGAGCAGCAGCAGGTAGCCGAGGACGTCGAGGCCGACCCGGCCGGTCTGCTGCCGGCCGGCGAAGGTCGAGCCGATCACCTGGACGGCGGCCACCGCCAGCGAGGACCACACCGGCAGCTGCCGTCCGTCGCCGCCGGCACCCGGCAGCCACGGTGGTCCGCCCCGCCATGGCCCGCCGTACGCGTCGCCCTCGGATCCGTCACGCCGCGTATCGCCCTCGTTCATGCCGCCACGCTAAACCGCGCAGGTGCCCGCGGGCGTCACTCCGGGGTGGTGGCCCGCGTTACTCCCAGCGAAGTACGCGAAGGGCCGCACCCCCAAGCCAGAGCACGCGACACGTTCGAGAGCACTGCTCTTGCGCGGCGGGACGTCCGGTGTCAGACTGATCTGTAGCGAGAGCACCGCTCTCCCGATCGAAAGGGACAGTCATGTCCGAGCACGTCATGAAACCGGGCTGGTTCACGGTGAACGTCGTCAATCCCGGAGTCGCCTGGGCGACCGGACGCGGGTTCAGTGTGTGGGGATCGCGGGTGCTGGCCGTCCGCGGGCGCAAGACCGGCGAATGGCGGCGCACCCCGGTCAACCTGCTGACCGTCGACGGGCAGCAGTACCTCGTCGCACCGCGCGGCCACGTGCAGTGGACGCACAACATGCGGGCCGCCGGCGGCGGTGAGCTGCGGCTGGGCAGAACCGTCGAGCCGTTCACCGCCGAGGAGATCGCCGACGACGCCAAGCCCCACCTGCTGCGCAGCTACCTCAAGCGCTGGCGGGCGGAGGTCGGCATCTTCTTCAACGGCGTGGGGCCCGACTCCACCGACGAGGAACTGCGCGCCATCGCGCCCAACCACCCCATCTTCCGTATCACCCCGGTGTAAGGAGCGGACGGCGCCGGACCGGTGGGGAAGGCGGCGGGCGCCGGACGGCGGCCACCGCCGCCCGGAACGCCCCGGGAAGGACTTCAGGAGTTGCCGACCCCTGACAACGCACGGCCGGCCAGCGGGTGGTCGCGGACCAGTTCGGCCAGGGTCGTGGAGCCACGGGTGATCTTCACGAAGGCGTTCCACGCCGGGCGGAACGACGTCAGCACCGCGTGCAGCAGCCCGGGCCGCCGCTCGAACAGGGCGAGCATCTTGCGGCCGACCGCCATCTCCACGCCGAGCCCGGCCTTCACCGCGAACGCGTAGTTGAGCGCCTGGCGCCGCGCGTCCACCGCGTCCGGCGCCTCGGCGATCCTTACCGCCCACTCCCCCGCCATCCGGCCGGAGCGCAGCGCGTAGGAGATGCCCTCCCGGGTCCACGGCTCCAGCAGTCCGGCCGCGTCACCGCAGACCAGCACCCGGCCGCGGGACAGCGGCGAGTCGTCCGAGCGGCAGCGGGTCAGATGGCCGGAGGAGACACTCGGTTCGAACCCGGCCAGGCCCAGCCGGGCGGTGAAGTCCTCGAAGTAGCGCTTGGTCGCCCCGCCCTGGCCGCGCGCCGAGATCACGCCGACCGTGAGGGTGTCGCCCTTGGGGAAGACCCAGCCGTAACTGCCGGGGAGCGGACCCCAGTCGATCAGCACCCGGCCCGCCCAGTCCTCCGCGACCGAGGCCGGCACCGGGATCTCCGCCTCCAGACCGAGGTCGACCTGGTCGAGCTTGACCCCGACATGTGCTCCTATCCGGCTCGCGCTGCCGTCCGCGCCGACGACCGCGCGGGTCATCACCGTCTCGCCGCCGGTCAGCACCACGGCGACGGTACGGCGGTCCGGCACCGCGGGGCCGTGCTGCTCGACGCGGGAGACGGTGGCCCCGGTGCGCAGCACCGCCCCGGCCTCCTGGGCGGCCTCGACCAGGCGCGCGTCGAACTCCGGCCGGTTGACCAGCCCGAAGAGCATCCGGTTGGAGCGGCGGGTGCGCGTCATCCGGCCGTTGAGACTGAAGGTGACGGCGTGCACCCGGTCGCGCAGCGGAAGGTCGAATCCGGGCGGCAGCGCGTCACGGGACGGCCCGATGATCCCGCCACCGCACGTCTTGTACCGCGGCAACTCGGCCTTCTCCAGGAGCAGGACCCGTCGTCCCGCCGAGGCCGCCGCGTACGCCGCGGTCGCCCCGGCGGGCCCGGCGCCGACCACGACGACGTCCCACACCGTCGCGTCCGCGCTCTCCTGCGGCCCGCCGTCCTGCGCTGCGTTGTCGCTGCTCACGTCTGTTCCGCTCCTGATCGAGGTGCCGCCTTCCCCGCATCCTATGGCGGCCCGGTCCCGGCATCGGGCTGTGGGACCATCGGCGGCGCGGCACCCTCCGCGCAACACCAGCAGAATCCGTGTCAGAACACCCGTCGCACCCCCGAGGAGCGCCATGTCCAAGAACTCGTCAGCCCCCCTCGCCGGGGCGATCGACGCGCTGATGCCCCGAGCCAGGCGCGAACTGGCCGAGTTGGTCTCCTTCCGTTCGGTGGCCGATCCCCGCCAGTTCCCGCGCAGCGAGTCGGAGAAGGCCGCGCGCTGGATCGCCGACACACTGCGGGCGGACGGCATGGTGGACGTGCGACTGCTGGACACCCCGGACGGTACGCAGTCCGTCTACGGCTACCTGCCCGGTCCCCAGGGTGCGCCCACCGTGCTGCTGTACGCGCACTACGACGTACAGCCGCCGCTGGACGAGGCGCAGTGGGTGTCGCCCCCGTTCGAGCTGACCGAGCGCGACGGCCGCTGGTACGGGCGCGGCGCGGCGGACTGCAAGGGCGGACTGCTGATGCACCTGACCGCGCTGCGGGCGCTGCGCGAACACGACGGCGTCCCGGTGTCGGTGAAGGTGATCGTCGAGGGTTCCGAGGAACAGGGCACCGGCGGTCTGGAGCGGTACGCCGAGGCACACCCCGAACTGCTGGCCGCGGACGCCGTCGTGATCGGCGACACCGGAAACTTCCGGCTCGGGGTGCCGACGGTGACGGCGACGCTGCGCGGCATGGCGATGGTCGAGGTCGCGGTGGACACCCTGGAGGGCAATCTGCACTCCGGCGGGTTCGGCGGCGCCGCGCCGGACGCCCTCGCGGCACTGATCCGGATCCTGGACTCGATGCGTGACGCCTCCGGCGCGACGACGATCGACGGCCTCACCCCGGACAGCAAGTGGGAGGGGATCGACTACGACGAGGAGTCGTTCAGAGCGGACGCCAAGGTGCTCGACGGGGTGGAGTTGACCGGCGAGGGCAGCATCGCGGACCGCATCTGGGCCCGGCCCGCGGTGACCGTGCTGGGCATCGACTGCCCGCCGGTCGTCGGGGCCACCCCCTCGGTGCAGGCCGCCGCGCGGGCCCTGGTCAGCCTGCGGGTGCCGCCGGGCACCGACACCGGCGAGGCGCAGCGGGCGCTCATCGCGCATCTGCGGTCGGCGGCGCCGTGGGGCGCCCGGGTCGAGGTGACGCCGCGCGGCCAGGGCCAGCCGTTCCGCGCGGACACCGGCAGCCCGGCCTACGGCGCGATGGCCGAGGCGATGCGGGTCGCGTACGACGGCGCGCCCATGGAGGTGGCGGGCCAGGGCGGGTCGATTCCGCTGTGCAACACCCTGGCCGGCCTCTACCCGCGGGCGGAGATCCTGCTGATCGGCCTGAGCGAGCCCACCGCCAACATCCACGCGGTCAACGAGAGCGTCTCGCCCGAGGAACTGCGCCGGATGTCACTGGCCGAGGCGCACTTCCTGCTCAACTACGCGGCCGACCGGCGCTCCTGACCCACGTCCTGCCCGGTCCCCGGGGGCCCGCCCGACTCACGGCGCCTCGCTGTTCTCCTGGACGGCCGGGCGGCCCGCCTCCAGGTTGACCGGGCAGCCCATGGAGCGGGCGCGCAGCGCCCAGTGCAGGCGGGCGAAGCGCTCGGGGGGCAGCAGCAAGGCGGCCTCCGCTTCGGTGACGAAGCGCCATTCGCGCAGTTCGGCGGCCGGCAGCAGCAGGCTGTCGGCCTGCGCGTCGGGCAGCCTGCCGCCGTCGAAGAGCAGCCGCAGCCCGCCGTAGCGGGGCGGGCGGGGCGGCTCCCAGTCGACGACCAGCAGCCGCAGGCCGCGGCCCACCCCGAGTTCCACGCCCAGCTCCTCGGCGACCTCGCGCACCGCGGCCCTGGTCGGCGGCTCCCCGCGCTCGACGACCCCGCCGGGGAACTCCCACCCCGGTTTGTAGGTCGGGTCGACCAGCAACACCCGGTCCGCCTCGTCGAAGAGCAGCACCCCGGCCGCCAGCGTCTCCCCGGTCGGCTCGGGGGTCTGCACGATGCCGCAGGCGCCGGTGCCCTCGCTCACCGCCGCCGCCACCCGTTCCGCCGCCTGCCGCGGGGTCAGCGCGGTGGTGTCGATGACGTGGGCGTCGCGGTCGAGCCATGGCAGGGCGGCGGCGTAGGCGCCGAGCAGCTCCAGCCGCTCCCGGCACGGCGCCGTGGCCTCCGGGTTCTCAGGTGCGGCCGCGGCTTCCTTGATCCGGGCGCGCAGGATCGTTTCCTCAGCATGCAGCAGAACGTGCAGCACCGGAATGCCACGAGCGGCCAGCGCGCCGAAGATCTCGTCGCGGTACTCCTGCCGCAGCAAGGTGGCCGCGACCACCAGCGGACCGCGGGTGTCCATCAGCAACGCGGCCGCCGTGTCCACCACCAGCCGCCGCCAGGACGGCAGTTGCCGGTAGTCGGTGATCTCGTCGCGCCGCTCGGCGGGCAGCATCGACAACAGCTCCTCGCCGATGCGCTCCGGGTCGTACAGGGTGCTTGTGGGTATCAGATCGGCCAGTTCGCGCGCGGTGCTGGTCTTGCCCGCGCCGAACGCCCCGTTCAGCCAGACGATCACGGTGCCCCCTCTTCCGTCGCCCCCTCGTCGCCCCTTTTCTGTGCCCGTGCCGCACGGGAGTGCAAACGCGGTGCGGGTGTGGTAGGCGGCGCATCCGCACGCCGCGTGCGCCGGATCAGCGCGGGGCTCGCGCCCCCTCGAAAGCCGCCGCGGCGGCGCCCACCAGACCCGCGTCGGTACCGAGTTGGGCCGGAACCACCCGCACTCCGGAGGCGAAGGAGAGCGTGGCGTACTGCCGCAGGCGCTCGCGCAGTGGCGCGAAAAGTACCTCGCCCGCGCCCGCCACTCCCCCGCCGATCACCACGACCTCGATCTCCACCAGGGTCGCGGCGGCGGCGATCCCGGCGGCCAGCGCCTGGGCGGCGCGGTCGAAGGCCGCCCGGGCCGCGGGGTCGCCGGCCCGCGCGGCGGCGGCGACGGCCTCGGTGGTCGGCTCCGCGCCGTTCGCCGGCTTCCACCCGGCGCCCAGCGCGTGCCGGGTGATGTTGGGACCGCTGGCCAGCCGCTCCACGCAGCCGCGCGAACCGCACGGGCACAGCGGCCCGTCGAGGTCCACGCTGATGTGACCGATGTGCCCCGCGTTGCCGGTCGGCCCCGGATGCAGCACCCCACCCAGCACGAAGCCGCCGCCGACCCCGGTGGACACCACCATGCACAGCGCGTTGTCGAACCCGCGGGCGGCGCCCTGCCAGTGCTCGGCCGCGGCGATCGCCACGCCGTCCCCGGTCAGCGTGACCGGCAGCGATCCGGTGACCGCGCGCACCCCGTCCACCAGCGGGAACCTGCGCCAGCCGGGGACGTTGACCGGGCTGACGGTGCCGTTCGAGGCGTCCACCGGGCCGGCGCTGCCGATCCCGATCGCGGTCACCCTCGACCAGGCGGCGTCGGCGGACAGTTCGGCCAGCACCTCCTGGACGGCCCGCATCACGGTGGCGCCGTCCTCGGCCGCCGGGGTGGGACGCAGGGACCGGGTGAGCAGCCGCCCGCCGCCGTCGACCAGCGCACCGGCGATCTTCGTGCCGCCGATGTCCAGGGCCGCGACCAGCCGGTCGGCCGCTGGATCCCGCCGCTCGGCGGCTGGTGGCTGTGCGGCGGCGCCTTCACTGTGCATCGGTCCGGTCTTCCCCTCGTCGGCAACGGATCGGTGGTGGTCGTCATGGCAGGTCGGTGGCGGTTGGTTCAGGCGGATGCGAGCGGCCGTCCGGACTGAGCAATGATCGTCGTACGAACGGATACGTGGCGGGTGTGGAGCCACGTTCAGGCCGTGGTCCGACGTCTTCCGATGGTGATCAGGTCCGGTGGGAGCTGGGTCGAACGGGTCCTCCGGTCGGTTTCCGTTGGGCAGTGGCGAGCCGAGAGTAGTGTTCCCCTTTGTTGACAACGTTGTCCAGCCCCTAGGCTCACGTTGTCCTGCGACGACAGGCGCCGCACCCGACGACAGGAAACCCCGCCCGTGCCCGATTTCCCCACCGGCCTCCGGCCGACACCACCCGCACGCTACGGCAGCCGTCCGACGATGAAGGACGTCGCCGCCCGCGCCGGGGTCGGCCTCAAGACCGTCTCCCGCGTCGTCAACGGCGAGCCGGGTGTCACCGCGGAGACCGAATCGCGGGTGCGCGCCGCGATCGAGGCCCTGGGCTTCCGGCGCAACGACAGCGCCCGCGTGCTGCGCAAAGGCCGTACCGCCAGCATCGGCCTGGTCCTGGAGGACCTGGCCGACCCGTTCTACTCGCCGCTGAGCCGGGCCGTCGAGGACGTCGCCAGGGCCAACGCCAGCCTGCTGTTCACCGGTTCGAGCGCCGAGGTGCCGGAACGCGAGCAGGAACTGGCCCTGGCGCTGTGCGCGCGACGGGTCGACGGGCTGGTGATCGTGCCGGCCGGTGACGACCACCGCTACCTCGAACCGGAGATCGCCGCGGGCGTCGCCACCGTCTTCCTGGACCGGCCCGCCGGGCGCATCGACGCGGACGCGGTACTCACCGACAACGCGGGCGGCTCACGGGAGGGTGTGGCGCACCTGATCGCCCACGGCCACCGAAGAATCGGCTTCATCGGCGACCGGGCCCGCATCCACACCGCCGACGAACGGGTGCGCGGCTACCGGGAGGCGATGGCCGCCGCGGGTCTCGGAGTGGACGAGGGGTGGGTGTCCATGGGACCGACCTCGCCCGAGCGGGTGCGCGCCGAAGTTGACCGGATGCTGTCGGGCCCGGAGCCGGTCACCGCCTTCTTCCTGGGCAACAACCGGGTCACCGTCACCGCGGTGCGGGTGCTCGCCGACCGGCCGCGCCCGGTGGCCCTCGTCGGTTTCGACGACTTCGAACTGGCCGACCTGCTGCGTCCCGGCGTCACCGTCATGGCACAGGACCCGGTCAGGCTGGGCCGCACCGCCGCGGAAATGCTCTTCCGCAGGCTCGACGGCATCGACGACGCGCCGCGCCGGGTCGAACTGCCGGCCCGTCTCATCGCCCGCGGCTCCGGCGAGATACCCCCGCCGGCCTGAGCGCCACCCCGGCCACGGGACGGCCCGCGGGTGCCGGCGGCGTCAGACGCCCGCGGCGCCGGGCGCCTGCGGACCCCGGCCGGCCAGCGCTTCGAGTTCCCGGCGGTGAAGTCCCGTCGCCGCGGCGACCTCTTCGGCATCCAGCGCGCCGCAGTCCAGTCCGCGCAGCAGGTAGCCGCTGAGCGCCTTCGCGGTGGCGGGTTCGTCCATCACCGCGCCGGCGGACCGCGCCACGTAGGCGGCGAGCCGGGCTGCGGCCGGCCGCAGCCCTTCGCGGTAGAAGGCGTACACGGCGGCGTAGCGGGTCGGCAGGTGGCCGGGGTGCATGTCCCAGCCCTGGTAGTAGGCGCGGGCCAGGGAGCGGCGCACCAGGCCGTGGTGCAGCCGCCAGGCGTCGTGCACCTGCGTCCTTCCGCCGACCGGCAGGACGTTGGTGGAGCCGTCCGACAGCCGCACGCCGGTGCCCGCGGCGGCCACCTGCATGACGGCCTTGGCGTGGTCGGCCACCGGGTGGTCCATCGACTGGTAGGCCGGGCTGACCCCGCAGGAGGCGCTGTAGTCGAAGGTGCCGTAGTGCAGACCGGTCGCCCGGCCCTCGGCGGCGTCGATGAGCCGGGCGACAGTCGCGGTGCCGTCGGCGCCGAGGATCGCCTGGGTCGTCTCGATCTGGATCTCGAACCCGATCCGGCCGCCGGCCAGCCCGTGTGCCTTCTCGAACTCCTCGGCCAGCCGCACCATCGCAGTGACCTGCTGCGGGTAGGTCACCTTGGGCAGGGTGAGCAGCAGCCCGCCGGGCAGCCCGCCGGCCGCCATCAGACCGGTCAGGAAGATGTCCAGGGTGCGGATGCCGCGGTCGCGGACCGCCGCCTCCATGCACTTCATCCGGATGCCGACGTAAGCGGGCGCGGTGCCGTCCGCCACGGCCTCGGCCACCAGGTGGGCGGCGCGGGCGGCGTCGGCGTCCTCCTCGTCGTCGGGGCGCGGCCCGTAGCCGTCCTCGAAGTCGATCCGCAGGTCCTCCACCGGTTCGCGCTCCAGCTTGGCGCGCACCCGGTCGTACACCGCACCGGCCGACTCCTGCGGCAGGCCCAGCACCTCGGCGAAGGCGGCGGCGTCCGGGGCGTGCTCGTCGAGGGAGGCGAGTGCCCGGTCGCCCCAGGAGCGCACGGTGTCCGCGGCGAAGGCGTCGGCCGGGACGTAGACGGTGTGGACCGGCTGCCGGCTGCCGGGGTCACCGGGGTAGCGGCGGGCGAGATCGGCGTCGACCGCGGCGAGGGAGGCGCCGATCCCCTCCCGCAGGGAAGCGGGAAAGGTGGTCGCCGTCCGGTGTTCCCCGGTTCCGCGCTGGCTCATGCCGATGCCCCTCCAGATTTCCGCTGAACGGAATCAACTATCCGCAGTGTGAAGCTATCCGGGTCGTCGACCCCGGTCAACACCTCGCCCGGACACGCGCGAAGCCCCCGTACGCGCACGTGCGGGGGCTTCGGCTGCCGGGGCTCAGCCCTTGCGGGCGTTGACTTCCTCGGTCAGCTGCGGGACGACCTGGAAGAGGTCGCCGACGACGCCGTAGTCGACGAGGTCGAAGATGGGCGCCTCGGAGTCCTTGTTGACCGCCACGATGGTCTTGGAGGTCTGCATACCCGCCCGGTGCTGGATCGCGCCGGAGATGCCGTTGGCGATGTACAGCTGCGGCGAGACCGACTTGCCGGTCTGCCCCACCTGGTTGGAGTGCGGGTACCAGCCCGCGTCCACCGCCGCCCGGGAGGCGCCCACCGCCGCGCCCAGCGAGTCGGCCAGCGCCTCGATCAGCGGGAAGTTCTCGGCCCCGTTGACGCCCCGGCCGCCCGAGACCACGATCGCCGCCTCGGTCAGCTCCGGACGGCCCGTCGACTCCCGCGCCGCGCGAGAGACCACCCGGGTGCCCGAGGCCGCCGCCGAGAACGCCACCTCCAGCGTCTCCACCGCGCCCGCGGCCGGAGCGGCCTCCACCGGCGCCGAGTTCGGCTTCACCGTGATCACCGGGGTGCCGCGGGTCACCCGCGTCCGGGTGGTGAACGCCGCCGCGAACGCCGACTGCGTCGCCACCGGACCGCCGTCACCCGCTTCGAGGTCCACCGCGTCGGTGATGATTCCCGAGCCCAGTCGCACCGCGAGCCGGGCGGCGACCTCCTTGCCCTCCGCCGAGGAGGGCACCAGCACCGCCACCGGCGAGACCGCCTCGCACGCGGCCTGGAGGGCGTCCACCTTCGGGACCACCAGATAGTCGGCGAACTCGGCGGCGTCGCTGGTCAGCACCCGTACCGCGCCGTGCTCGGCGAGCACCGGCGCCGCGGTCTGCGCACCGGCGCCCAGGTGCACCGCGACCGGCTCACCGAGGCGACGGGCCAGGGTCAGCAGCTCAAGGGTCGGCTTGCGGACGGCACCGTCCACATGGTCGACGAGGACAAGGACTTCAGCCATGGGATTGCTCTCCTGCTACATCTGGGGGTGAAGGACGGACGGCGGGTCTGCCGGAGCGTTCGGGTGCCCGGCGGGCGCATCAGATGAACTTGCGCTCCGCGAGGAAGGCCGCGAGCTGCTTGCCGCCCTCGCCCTCGTCCTTGACGATCGTGCCGGCGGTGCGCGCCGGGCGTTCGGTGGCGCTGTCGACCGCGCTCCAGGCGCCGCCCAGGCCGACCTCGTCCGCCTCGATGCCCAGGTCGCCCAGGTCCAGGGATTCGACCGGCTTCTTCTTGGCGGCCATGATGCCCTTGAACGACGGGTAACGGGCCTCGCCCGACTGGTCGGTCACCGAGACCACGGCGGGCAGGGCGGCCTCAAGCTGCTCGCTGGCGGTGTCGCCGTCGCGGCGGCCGGTCACCTTGCCGTCGGCCACCGACACCTCGGACAGCAGCGTCACCTGGGGGACGCCGAGCCGCTCGGCCAGGATCGCCGGGAGCACACCCATCGTGCCGTCGGTGGAGGCCATGCCGCAGACCACCAGGTCGTACCCGGTGTGCTCGATCGCCTTGGCCAGCACCAGGGAGGTGCCCATCACGTCAGTGCCGTGCAGCGCGTCGTCCTCCACGTGCACCGCCTTGTCGGCGCCCATCGACAGCGCCTTGCGCAGCGCGTCCTTCGCGTCCTCGGGGCCCACGGTCAGCACGGTGATCTCGGCATCGTCCGCGGCATCGGCGATCTGCAGGGCCTGCTCGACCGCGTACTCGTCGAGCTCGGACAGCAGGCCGTCGACGGCGTCGCGGTCAGTGGTCAGGTCCTCGGCGAAATGCCGGTCACCCGTCGCGTCGGGCACGTACTTCACACAGACAACGATCCTCAAGCTCACGCCTGCTCCCTACCTATACCTACTGCTCGACTCGTCAACTGCCATCTGTAGGCAGCATAGGCGCCCGCGGCGTGCGGTTCCGCGAGGAACGACACGTTGGACGACGCTATGTTACTCGTCAGTACACAGGGCTTGTTCCCCCTGTGCAAGCCCGGCGAACTGTGACCTTGCCGACGTGCCTCCCGGCTCAGTACCGCAACGTGTTGAATCGCCCCTGGTGATACAGCAGCGGTTTGCCGGGTCCGTCGGGGTTCCCCGCCAGCGCCTGGGCGACCACGATGTGGTGGTCGCCGGCCGGGACCCGGGCCACCACCCGGCACACCAGCCAGGCCGAGACCGCGTCCAACAGCGGCACCCCGTGCGGTCCGTGACGCCAACGGGTGGGCGGCGCGAACCGGTCGGCACCGCTGCGCGCGAAGGTGGCGGCCAGGTCCTCCTGGTGCTCCCCCAGCACATGCACCCCGACATGCCACGACTCGGCGACCGTCGGCCAACTGGAGGAGGTGTTGCTCACCCCGAACGACAGCAGCGGCGGGTCGGTCGCCACCGAGGTCAGCGAAGTGGCCGTGAAACCGACCGGGTGCGGTCCGGCCGCCGTGACGACCGCGACACCGGCGGCGTGCCGGCGGAAGACGGACCTGAAGACATCGGGGTCGAAGTCGGCGCCATCGGTGAGGGAAGAACCGAGATGTGCCGAGGCGGTCATGGGCTGCCCTTCGCAAGCTGTGGAGCCGGGACGTGAACGGATGACAGTTGGAGTTGTCAGTGGTTCAGCGGCTCGCACGGCGCTCGCACGCGTGGCAGCCGAGTTCGACAGCGGCGCGCTTCCGAAGATAATCCCAAGGCATCATGTCAGACTGACGATTCGAGGCATACGCCGTCAAGAGCCGCCACGTGATGTGGGATTCACGTCACGGACCGGCCCATTCGGGCCATCCGCGACCACTGACCGACCTCCGGTCCGTCAATCCGTGGCCTCTCCCACGGCCTCCACCCGCGGCGCCCCGTCCACCGCCACGCCGACCGCGGCGATCACGTCCACCTTGCGCGGCTGGCCGGCCGCCCGCCGGGCGACGGCGCCCGTGCCGTCCAGGACCAGCACGGTCGGGGTCTTCAGGACGGACAGCTCACGCACCAGGTCGAGATGGTCCTCCGCGTCGATCTCGACGTGCGTCACGCCATCGATCATCCCGGCGACCTCGGACAGCGTCCGGCGGGTGGCCCGGCACGGCGCGCAGAAGGCGCTGGAGAACTGCACCAGGGTGGCCCGCTCGCCCAGCGGCCCGCCGATCTCGGCCGCCGTCAGCCGCCGCAGCCCGTCCTTGTCCCGCATCCGCATCCTCCCCGACCGCAGCCGGTGCACCAGCCCGAAGACACTCGCCGCCGCGAGCACCCCCAGGCACACCAACAGTCCCGTCATACCGACCTCCCGCCAGAATCCAGCATTAATCAGACCGCAATGATTCCCGGTACCCACAAAACGGTGCCACGACGGAATCATGGGGCGTATGACTTCTCAGAGCATTGACGTGCGCGGACCGCGGTTCGGCGCCGTCGTGACGACCGTCGTACTCGCCGTCGTACTGGTGACCGCGAGCGGGTGGCTGCTCGCGGCACAGACCCTGGTCTTCGCGGTGGGCGCGGCCCTCGGCGTGCGGCGGGCGCCCTACGGCCTGCTGTTCCGCACCGTGGTGCAGCCCAGGCTCGGACCGGTGACCCGCACCGAGGACGCCCGGCCGCCGCGCTTCGCGCAGACCGTGGGACTGGTCTTCGCCGCCGTCGGGCTGATCGGGTACTTCGCCGGGCCCGTGTGGCTGGGGCCGGCCGCGACCGGCTGCGCGCTGGCGGCGGCCTTCCTGAACGCCGCCTTCGACTACTGCCTGGGCTGCGAGCTGTACCTGGTGCTGCGGCGGGTGACGGCCGGTACCGCCTCCTGAGGCCCGACGTGACCAGGATCTCGCCGGTCCGGCGGCACGACGGGTGACAAGCCGTACGTTGGAGGGGCACCATCACGCGACAGCCGGCCACCCCCACGGGTGAATCCGGCACGGCTCACGATCGAAGGTGTTCCCTCCCGTGGCTGAACTCGTCTACCCGCCGGTCATCGGTTTCGCCCGCACCATGTTCCAGGTGCAGGGGCTGCGCTTCGACATCGCCGGCACCGAGCACATCCCGCGCGACGGCGGCGCCGTGCTGGTCAGCAACCACATCAGCTACCTGGACTTCGTCTTCTGCGGGCTGGCCGCGCTGCCGGCCGACCGGCTGGTGCGGTTCATGGCCAAGGAGTCGGTCTTCCGCCACAAGCTCTCCGGCCCGCTGATGCGCGCGATGAAGCACATCCCGGTCGACCGGGCCCGTGGCCTGCACGCCTACGACCACGCCCTGCGCGCGCTGCGGTCGGGCGAGGTCGTCGGGGTGTTCCCCGAGGCGACGATCTCGCCCTCCTTCACCTTGAAGGCGTTCAAGTCGGGGGCCGCCCGAATGGCCCAGGAGGCGGGCGTGCCGCTGCTGCCGATGGCGCTGTGGGGCACCCAGCGGATGTGGACCAAGGGCCATCCGCGCCGGCTGGGCAGGCACCGCTTCCCCATCACCCTGCGGATCGGCGCTCCGCTGGCCGCCGCCCCCGACGAGAAGGCGGACACGCTGACCGACCGGCTGCGCGCCCGGGTGCAGGAGTTGCTGGAGTCGGCGCAGAACGCCTATCCGGTACGCCCGAAGGACGCGCGGGGCAGCTGGTGGCTGCCCGCGCACCTGGGCGGTGGCGCCCCCACCGCGGAGGAGGCGGCGGCGGGTCGCTGACCCGGACCGCCGCTCGCCTCACACCGGTTCGCGTACCACGATCTCGGCGCCGGGGCTGAGCAGCGCCAGGTTCTCCGCGAGTTCGGCGCCGGCCGCCCGCAGGTCATCGTGCGTCATCGGGGCGAGCCGTTCCAGCAGGAACAGCGCGCTGGTGGAGGTCTCGGTGAGCCGGGTGCGCACGCCCTGCCGCCAGTTCCAGCGCCGGCAGGTGACCCCGGTGTCGTCGCGCCAGACGACCTCGCCGGGTTCCGGGTGCTCGATGACCGTCTCGCCGCCGGCGGCGGTCTCGAACGGCTCGTCCCCGGCGGCCCGCACCAGCCGCATGCCGCCCTGGATCCGGTCGGTGTCCTCGCCACCGACCGGGATCAGATGGGCGACGCTGATCGCGTTGTACGCGTCGACCAGCAGGTTGATCCGCGGCAGCCCGCCGTCGGCCAGTGCCCTGCGGGCCAGCGCCTCGGCCGAGTTGCGGGTACGCGACGGCTTGGCGCCGAACGCGGTGTAGGCGGCGCGCCAGGCCATGATGTGCGGTTCCTCGTGCGGTGCCCGTCCGCCGAGCCGGTCGGCGAGCCGTTGCTCGGCCTGTGCCAGCAGGGCGGAACTGCGTTCGTCGCTGGGCCCGTTGACCAGGCCGCGGGCTTCGACGGCGAGATGGGTGAAGTCGGGGAAGAGCGCCCTGACCTCCTCACCGACGGTGAGGGTCCTCGGTGGTGCTGAAGTCATGGTCTACGCCGCTGCCATTTCCTCGGCCACCGCCGCGGCGAAGGCGTCCACGTCCTGTGGCGTGGTGTCGAACGAGCACATCCAGCGCACCTCGCCGGTGGCCTCGCTCCACACGTAGAACCTGAAGCGCTTCTGCAGCCGCTCGGTGACCTCGCGGGGCAGGAGGGCGAAGACCTGGTTGGCCTGCACCGGGCGCAGCACGGTGACGCCCTCGATGTCGCGTACCGCCTCCGCGAGCCGGGTGGCCATCGCGTTGGCGTGCCGGGCGCTGCGCAGCCACAGGTCTCCGGCGAGCAGCGCCTCGAACTGCACGGAGACGAAACGCATCTTGGAGGCGAGCTGCATCGACATCTTGCGCAGGTACTTCATCGCGCGCACCCGCTCGGGGGAGAGCACCACGACGCACTCACCGAACAGCAGGCCGTTCTTGGTGCCGCCGAAGGTGAGGATGTCCACCCCGGCGTCCGTGGTGAAGGCGGCCGGCGACACGCCCAGGGTGGCGGCCGCGTTGGCGATCCTGGCGCCGTCGAGGTGGACGGCCATGCCGTGGGCGTGGGCGTGGTCGCAGATCGCCCGGATCTCCTCGGGCGTGTAGCAGGTGCCCAGTTCGGTGGTCTGGGTGATCGAGACGGCCTGCGGCTGCGCGCGGTGCTCGTCGTCGAAGCCGTAGGCCTGCCGGTCGATCAGCTCGGGGGTGAGCTTGCCGTCCGGAGTGGGAACGGTGAGCAGCTTGATCCCGCCCACCTGCTCGGCCGCGCCGCACTCGTCGACGTGGATGTGCGCCGACTCCGCGCAGATCACCGCACCCCAGCGGTCGGTGATCGCCTGGAGCGCGGTGACGTTGCCGCCGGTGCCGTTGAAGACCGGGAAGACCTCGGCACTCGGGCCGAGGTGCCGCCGGAAGACCTCCTGGAGGTGGGAGGTGTACTCGTCCTCACCGTAGGAGGTCTGGTGACCGCCGTTGGCGAGCGCGAGCGCGGTGAGCACCTCGGGGTGCGCACCGGCGTAGTTGTCGCTGGCGAAGGAGCGAATCTGCGGATCGTGACGCCGGACGGCGTCGGTGGTGAGCTGTTCTGTCACGGGCGGGACGTCAGCCACAGGCGGTTACCGTTCACTTCCTGAGCGGGCCGGGTCCAGGTGTCCGCGATGGACTGGGCCAGATCACGGACGTCGGTGAACCCGGCGAACTTGGCGTTCGGCTTCTGGGCACGCATCTCGTCGTGCACCAGGGCTTTGATCACGATGATCGCAGCCGCGGCCGCGGGACCGTCGTCGCCCCCCGCCTTGCGGAAGGAGTCGGCCAGCGCGAGGGTCCAGGCCTCCGCCGCAGCCTTGGCCGCGGCGTAGGCGGCGTTTCCCGCGGTGGGCTTGCCGGCACCGGACTGGCTGACCAGGACGAAACGGCCGTTGGGAGCACGCGTCAGCGGGTCGTGGAAGGCGAGTGAGGTGTGCTGGACGGTGCGGATCAGCAGATCGTTCAGCACCGTCCAGTCGGCCAGGTCGGTCTCCGTGAAGCCGGCCGAGCCGCGCCAGCCGCCCACCAGGTGCACCAGGCCGTCGACCCGGCCGAACCGCTTCTCGGTGCGGTCGGCCCACTCCCGGGTGGCGGCCGGGTCGAGGAGGTCGACGAGGTCACCGGTGATCTCCGCGCCGGGCGTCGTGCGGCGGGCTTCCTCGACGGACTCCGCGAGCCGGTCGGGGTCGGCGTCGGCGCCCACCACGTGCGCGCCGGCCGCCGCCAGCCCTTGCAGGGCGGCGCGGCCCGCCGGCCCACCGGCCCCGGCCACCGCGATCACCGCACCGCTCAGGTGCCCGCCGGTGTTCCCGTTCGTCATCGACTCCGCCTCTCCTCGCTCGTGCCGCGCCCCGCGCGACCCGTCCCGCTCCGCCACATCCGTCTCCGTGCGTCCGCCCGCTCAGGCGGCTGCCGGCGTCCCGTCGCTGCCGGTGATCCCCTTCGTCGAGGCAATCACATCACGCAGTTTCTTCGCGAGGGCCTCGTAGAACATGCTGAGCGGAAACTCGTCGGGAAGCACGTCGTCGACGAGCTTGCGCGGCGGCTGCGTGAGGTCGAGGGCGTCGGGTCCCTTGGCCCAGCGCGATCCCGGGTGCGGGGCCAGATAGCGGGAGACGAGCTCGTACCCGGCGAACCAGTGGTTGAGCTTGGGGCGGTCGATGCTGTCGCGGTAGAGGTCCTCGATCTCCCCGCACAGCTGCTCGGTGACCTCGGTCGCCCGGGCCCAGTCGATCCGCAGGGTGTTGTCGGTCCAGCGCAGGGCGTCGTGCTTGTGGAGGTAGGAGAAGAGCATCTGGCCGCCGAGGCCGTCGTAGTTGCGGATCCGGTCACCGGTGACGGGGAAGCGGAAGAGCCGGTCGAACAGGATCGCGTACTGCACGTTGCGGCCCTGCGGGTAGCCCTCCGCCTGCAGCTTGACGGCTTCCTTGAAGGTGGTCAGGTCGCAGCGCAGCTCCTCCAGCCCGTACATCCAGAACGGCGCCCGCTGCTTGATCATGAAGGGGTCGAACGGCAGGTCGCCATGGCTGTGGGTGCGGTCGTGGATCATGTCCCACAGGGTGTAGGTCTCCTGGGACAGAAGCTGGTCGCCGACGAGCCGGGCGGCGTCCTCGGGCAGTTCCAGGCCGAGGGTGGCGACGGCGGCCTCGGTGACCCGGCGGAAGCGGGCGGCCTCCCGGTCGCAGAAGATCCCGCCCCAGGTGAACCGCTCGGGCGCCTCGCGGACCGCGACCGTCTCGGGGAACAGGACGGCGGAGTTGGTGTCGTAGCCGCTGGTGAAGTCCTGGAAGGTGATCGGCACGAACATCGGGTTGTCGTAGCGGGTGCTCTCCAGCTCCTTCAGCCACTCCGGCCACACCACGCGCAGCGCGACCGCTTCGAGGTTGCGGTCCGGGTTGCCGTTCTGCGTGTACATGGCGAAGACGACCAGGTGTTCCAGGCCGTCCCGGCGGTCGGCGGCCGGCTGGAAGGCCAGCAGCGAGTCCAGGAAGTCCGGCACCCCGAAGCCGGCGGCGGCCCAGCCGCGCAGGTCGGCGACGAGCGCCCGGTGGTAGGCGGCGTCGTGCGGCAGCAGCACGGCAAGCTGCTCGACCGCGTCGACCACCCGCTCCAGCTCCCGACCGGCTTCCGCCTTGCCGGGCGCGCCCTCCGTGGAGAAGTCGATGGAACCATCGGCCGACTGCCAGGGGCGGATCGTCTCGACCGCGTCCTTGAGCACCGCCCAGGCGGGGTGCCCGGCTATGCCGGAGCGAGCCCCCTCGGCCGCATCACCGGTGGGCACGGACTGAAACTTTTCCCTCATGACCCCTCCTCCACAGGAGAAACTTTGCGCTAAGACACCGTATTCACGAAAGCTTCTTCCGCACAAGAGCGGCCTTGAACCACTATTCTCCGTGATCTGCAACACGAACCGACAATTTTCCTGCCGTCTTCCATGATCGAAACGTTCGCCGGGCGTTACCGAACCGGCCAACACCCGCCGTTACGCTGGCTGGTCGGGCAACGAACCACGAGACCAAGGACGGCAATCGCGTGTCTTTCTTCACCATCGGCCACCGCGGGGTCATGGGGGTCGAGCCGGAGAACACCCTGCGCTCGTTCCTGCGCGCCGAGCGCGAGGGACTCGACGGCATCGAGCTGGACCTGCATCTGAGCCGGGACGGGGCACTCGTGGTGATGCACGACACCACCGTCGACCGGACCACCGACGGCAGCGGGCCGATCGCCGGCTTCACCCTCGCCGAGCTGCGGGAGCTGGACGCGGGTCAGGGCGAGCGGGTGCCGGTCTTCGAGGAGGTGCTGGAGGCCGTCGGCCCGACGCTGCCGATCCAGGCGGAGATCAAGGACGTGGCGGCCGCGCGGGTGCTGGCGAAGGTGCTGCGGGAGCGGGACCTGCTGGACCGGGTGAGCGTGCTGTCCTTCCACGACGAGGCGCTGGCGGAGATCCGCGGGCTGCTGCCGGAGGTGAGGACCGTCCTGGTCGCCGGCGGCACCGGCGCGGACTTCCCCGACCGGGCGCACGCGGTCGGCGCCAAGCTGGTGAGCCTGGAGCTGGGCAAGATGAGCCTGGAGTCGGTCGGGCACTGCCAGGACGCCGGACTCGACGTGATGGCCTGGACCGTCAACACCCCGCGGGACCTGGCACTGGCCCGCGCGCTGGGGCTGGTCGGCGCGGTTACCGACGTGCCGGAGATGAAGCGCGCCGCGGCCGACCTCTGACCGCCCCGGCGCCGTCGAGGAGCGGGCCGACCCCGGCCCGCCCGGCGACGGCGCGGATTCACACCGCCTGGCCCAGCTCCTTCACCAGCAGCTCGAACTGCAGGTCGGTGCGGCGCGGCAGGCCGAACCGCTCGTCGCCGTACGGGAACGGGGTCATCCGCCCGGTGCGCCGGTAGCCGCGCCGCTCGTACCAGGCGATCAGGTCGTCACGGGCCGAGATCACCGTCATGTGCATCTCGGCCGCGCCCCACTCCTGCCGGGCGAACCGCTCCGCCTCGGCGATGATCACCTTGCCCAGGCCGCCGCCCTGCCGTCGCGGGCGTACCGCGAACATCCCGAAGTAGGCGTGCTCGCCACGGCGTTCGAGCTGGCAGCAGGCGACCAGTCCGCCGTCCTCCTCCACCACGACCATCCGGCTGTCCGCGCCGCCTATCACCGCCGCCACGCCCTCGGGATCGGTGCGCTGCCCCTCCAGCAGGTCCGCCTCCGTGGTCCAGCCGGCCCGGCTCGCCTCCCCGCGGTAGGCGGACTCGATGAGGGCGACCAGCGCGGGCACGTCGGCCTCGGTGGCGGTCCTGAAGGCCGGGCGGTTCTGGGTGTCCATGGCGGCGCTGGTCCTCTCTGCGGCGGTGCGCGGGCGGGCGGTGGCGAGCCGCCGCCGGTCGGCGGACGATGGGAGTGATGGCGGTGTTCCCGAGCCATCCGGGAGGTGTGCAATGACCACTGCCAAGGACATCATGCACGCGGGTGCGGCCTGGATCCCCGAAGGGGTGATGCTGGACCACGCGGCACAGCTCATGCGCGAACTGGACGTCGGCGCTCTGCCGATCAGCGACGAGGACGAACGGCTGTGCGGCATCCTGACCGACCGCGACATCGTCGTGCAGTGCGTGGCGCTCGGGCACGACCCGTCCAGGGTCACCGCGGGCGAGCTCGCCCAGGGCACCCCGCGCTGGATCGACGCCTCCGCCGACGTCAGCCACGTGCTGCGGGAGATGGAGGACCACCGCATCCGCCGGCTACCGGTGATCGAGAACAAGCGGCTGGTCGGCATGATCAGCGAGGCCGACCTCGCCCAGCACCTGCCGGAGGAGCAGGTCGGCGAGTGGGCAGAGAAGATCTACGCCCGGCCCTGACGCCTTTCGCGGTTCCCTGCCCGTATCGTCCGGTGCATGGTCACCGTACTGAGCAGCAGGATCCTGCTGCGCCCGACCGACCCAGAGCGGTCCCGCGCCTTCTACCGTGACGACCTGGGTCTCTCGGTCTACCGGGAGTTCGGCACCGGCCCGGAACGCGGCACCGTCTTCTTCCTCGGCGGCGGGCACCTGGAGGTCTCCGGCCGGAGCGAGACCCCGCCCGCCCCGGGTCTGCGGCTGTGGCTCCAGGTCCCCGACGTGACGGCGGCCCGCGACCGGCTGACGGCCCGGGGGGTGCGGATCCGGCGCGAACCGGTGCGTGAGCCCTGGGGCCTGGTGGAGATGTGGATCAACGATCCCGACGGGGTCGACATCTGCGTGGTGGAGGTCCCCGAGGACCACCCGATGCGCTACCGGCCCTGATCCGGGACTGCCCCGGCGGCGTTGCCGTGCGGGTCGTCGTGACGGGCCGAGTAGTCGTGGTGAGCCGGGCCCGGGTCGTCGTGGTGGGCGGGGCCGGGTCGTCGTGGGGGCCGGGTCGTCGCACGGGGGGCGCGTGGAGCTCTGGGGCGAGCGCGCGGCGCACTGACGCGCCCCCATTGTCCGCTCACACCCCCATCGCACCCCTGTGCACCAGCTTGTGCGCCCCCGGTCGCGGGGAAACCTCTCCTTCGGCGGCTACGGACCGGGGAGGGCGCCATGGGGGGACCGGCCTTCGTCGGGTGGCTCATGGTGGTGGTCGGGTCGGCGACCGGCGTGTCCTGCCTGCTGCGGGCCAGGGCGGCGGGGGCGCGACTGGCACCGGGCGAGCGCCGGGTGGCCCGGGCCGAGGGGGTCAAGGGGCTCGGCATGGCGCTGATGGCGGTGCCCGGCCCGGTGCTCGACCAGCGCCCGTGGAGCGGGCCGCTGTTCGCCGTGGTGTTCGGGGCGATGGCGCTGTGGTCCGTGGCGCTGCTGTGGCGGGAGGGGCGCTCCGGACATCACCTCCATCTCGCGGTGGGGGCCGCGGCGATGGTCTACACGGCGCTGGCGATGGCGACCGCCCCGGAAGCGATGCCGGGGATGGCCGGCATGGAAGGCGATGCGGGCCCGGCGGGCATACCCGTGGTCACCGGGCTGCTGCTGGGCTACTTCGCGCTGTACGCGCTGGTGTCCGGGATACGCATGCTGCCCCTGACCGCCCCGGCGGCGACCGGAGCGGCCGGTCCGGCCGGGGCCGGCGGGGGCGTGCTGGCGACCCCGGAGCTCGCCACGGCGTGCCGGGTGTCGCTGGGGATCGGGATGTTCGCGATGCTGCTGACGATGTGATCCGCGCGGGGCGGCGACCGCCCGGCGGTCCCGGCCGGCGGCCGACGCCGGGGCGGTCCGGCTGAGGCGTGCGTCACCTTCCCGGGGCCCGCCGCGCCGGGTGTGGGGTGGGCCCTCTAATCTGAGCGCCATGACGGTCCCGTTCGTGCTGCTGGTCATCGGGGCGCTGACCGCGGCGATGGCACCGCGTCTGCTGGTCCGCGCCGAATGGCCGGACCGCGAACCGGTTCTCGCCCTGTGGGTCTGGCAGTGCGTGGTCGCCGCCGTGCTGCTGTGCTGCGTCTCGGCGATGGCGCTGTTCGCGTCCGCCGCGTCGGTGAGCGTGCGCTGGCGCCTGTTCGCCCCCGCGCCGCGCGGTGTGGTGGACGCCTACGCCTTCGATCCGTACGGCCCCTGGGCCGCGGCCCTGGCGCTGGTGCTGGCCGGCGGTGGCGCGTGGTCGGCCGCGATGCTCACCCGCGAGGTGCGCGGCGCACGGGCCACCCGGCGGCAGCGCAGCGAACAGTTGCGGCTTCGGGCGCCACGGCTGCCCGGCGAGCCCGCCACCTCGCACGAGCGGCTCCTGGTGCTGGAGAGCGAGCGCCCCGAGGCGTGGTGGCTGGCGGGGCCGCAGTCGCGGCTGGTGGTCACCACGGCGGCGCTGCGCAGGCTCAAGGGCCGGCAGCTCGACGCGGTGCTGGCCCATGAACTCGGGCACGTCCGGGCCAGACACGACTGGCTTCGCGCCTGCTCGCACGCGCTGGCGTCGGGCTTCCCGCAGGTCCCGGTCTTCCTGGGATTCCGTCAGCAGGTGCACCGGCTGGTCGAGTTGGCCGCCGACGACGTGGCCTCGCGCCGCTTCGGACGGCTGACGACGGCTTTGGCGCTGGTCGAACTCAACGAGGACCGCGCGGTGTTCGAGCCTGCGACGGCGCACACCGCGCAGGTACCTGGACGGGTGCAGCGGTTGCTGGAACCGGGGCCACGGCTGACGCGGACGCGTCGGTGGCAGGTCTGCGCGATGGCGCTGCTGGTTCCCGCGGTGCCGCTGCTGGTGGCCTTCGGGCCGGGGATCGGAGCGTTGGCATGACGGCGGCGCGGGCGGGCCGATGATGGCGTTCCAACTGGTGATCGACTGCGCGGATCCGGGTGCCCTGGTGCGGTTCTGGGCCGACGCGCTGGGCTACGTGCCGGAGCCCGCGCCGGACGGCTTCACCACCTGGAACGACTACTGGCTCAGCCGGGGGCTGCCCGAGGCGGAGCTGGACGTGGAACGCGACAGCTGCGACTCGATCGTCGACCCGGAAGGCACCGGGCCGCGGATCTGGTTCCAGATGGTCCCGGAGGGCAAGTCGGTCAAGAACCGGCTGCACCTGGACATCCGGGCGGGCGGTGACCGGGGGTTGCCGCTGGAGACCCGCAGGGAGCGGATAGAGGCCGAGGCGGTGCGGCTGGTGGGCGCGGGCGCCAGCCGGGTGCGCGTCCTGCAGGGGGTCGTCGGCCACTACGCCGTGCTGATGGCCGACCCCGAGGGCAACGAGTTCTGCCTGCACTGAAGCGCCCGGCCGGGCGCGCGGTGGAGGCGGTTGCCGCGCGCTGGAGGCGTCGGACACCCTTGAGGCATGACGATCAAGGGCTGCGTCTTCGACTTCTCCGGCACGACCTTCCGGGTGGAACCCGCGGAGCGCTGGCTGCGCGGCGCCCTCGCCGAGACGGGGACCGACGCCGCCGAGGCGGACATCGCGCGGTACGCGCGGCTGCTGGACGAGGCGGGCGCGCTGCCGGGTGGGCGTCCACCACGGGTCGTGCCCCGGCAGCTGGCCCGGCTGTGGGCGGAGCGCGACGTGGACGCCGAACGCCATCGGGCCCTGTTCACCGGTCTGGCCCGCACGGTACGACTGCCGTGGCCCGGGTTGTACGACGCGCTCTACGACCGTCACATGGCGCCGGTGGCCTGGACGCCCTATCCCGACACCCTTCCGGTGCTCGCCGCGCTGCGGGAGCGGGGCATCGGTGTGGCGGTGCTGAGCAACATCGGCTGGGACCTGCGGCCGGTGCTGCGGGCGCACGGCGCCGCCGAGCTGGTGGACACGGTGGTGCTCAGTTTCGAGCAGGGGGTGCAAAAGCCCGACCCGCGGATCTTCCGCACCGCGTGCGAGGGGCTCGGGCTGGCGCCGCGGGACGTCCTCATGGTGGGTGACAGCGCCGAGGCGGACGGCGGCGCGACGGCCGTCGGCTGCGCCTTCCACCTGGTGGAGCACCTGCCGGCCGACGCCCGCCCGGATGGCCTGCGCCCGGTGCTCGACCTGGTCGACGGGCACCGCTGACCCCGGCGCCCCGGGGTCGATGGATGACGAGACCCTGCGGACGGGGGGATGCCGCAGGGCCTCTCTGTCTATAACGCCCGACATGCCGGACTAGTTCCCTTCCGGTGCGCCCGATTCGCCCGATTCGCCAGGGAACGTCTTCCGACTCGGCCACCCCCGGTCCTCGGCTCCCCCGCGGGCCCCCGGCCCCGCCGGGCGGAATCCGCGTCGGCGAGGATGGCCGCATGACCGACAGCTTCAGCACCGACACCTTCGAGCTGACCACCGGCGCCCGCGAGGCGGCCGTGGACATCACCGACGCCTGCGCGTCCTTCCTGGCGCGGACCGCCGCCGGCCGGGACGGCCTGCTGAACGTGTTCGTGCCGCACGCGACAGCCGGGATCGCGGTGATCGAGACCGGGGCGGGCAGCGACACCGACCTGCTCGCGCAGTTGCGGGAACTGCTGCCCGCGGACGACCGCTGGGGCCACCGGCACGGCAGTCCGGGGCACGGGCGCGACCACGTGCTGCCCGCCTTCGTCGCCCCGCACGCCACCTTGCCGGTGATCGACGGGCGGCTGGCGCTGGGCACCTGGCAGTCGGTGGTGTTCGTGGACACCAACACCGACAACCCCCGGCGAACCGTGCGGCTGTCGTTCCTGGGCTGAGTGCGGAAGGCGGCGAACGTGCGAACGCCGTCCGGCGCATGACGGCCGGACGGCGTTCTCCGCACGGCCACGGCACGGTGCCGGACGATCCCCCGCGTCGCCCGGCACCGCGTCGTGCCCCTCGGACCCCAAGGCAGGCAGCCGTGAGGTGCCTGCGCTGAGTATATTGGCTCTGAGCCAGTCAACGCAGGAGTTACAGGATGTCCCCGCGAAGCGCATCGGTCAATGAAGAATTGCGGCGCCGTTCCCGAGAGCGCTTGTTGCAGGCGACCGTGGAACTGGTCGACGAGCGGGGCTACGAGGCCACGACCTTGGCCGACATCGCCGATCGGGCGGGGGCCGCACGTGGTCTGGTCTCGTACTACTTCCCCGGAAAGCGGCCCCTGCTCCAGTCCGCGGTGCACCGCCTGATGCACATGACGCTGTCGGAGGGCCTGGAGCGCGAGCCGCACACCGACGACGGGCGGGAGCGGATGGCCCGGGCGATCGACGCGATCCTCGGGCTGACCGTCACCCACACCAAGGTCATGCGCATGCACATGGCGGGGATCCTCCAGGCCGAGGGCTTCATCCAATGCCCTGAGCAGCAAAGACTCGCCTTCCTGCTGGAGGACACGGTCGTCCGCTACGGCTCCGACAACAGCACCGACGACTACCGCCTGCTGCGTGCGCTGCTGATGGGCGCCGTCGTCGGACTCCTGCTGCCGGGCGCGCCGATGCCGCTGGCCAGCCTGCGTGCCGAGTTGTTCCAGCGCTTCGAGCTGGACTGGGAGCTCGGCACGCCGCCGCAGGGCGCGGCGCCGCACAGACGCTGATCCCGGCGCGTCACGGGCGTTTCCCCCCGCAGGCACCCTCCCCGGTGCGACCCTGTAGTCATGGGTGTGGGGGGTGACCCCTGCGGGAAGGAGCCCGCCATGCTTCGCATCGCGGTCGTCGGATCGGGTCCCAGCGGCGTGTACACGGCCGAGGCACTGACGCGGCAGGAGACGGTGCCGGGGGTGGCGGTGGACGTGCTCGACCGGCTGCCCGCCCCGTACGGACTGGTGCGGTACGGCGTGGCACCGGACCACGAGAAGATCAAATCCCTACAGGGCACGCTGCGAGCGGTCCTGGAGCGGCCCGGGGTGCGTTTCCTGGGCAACGTGGTGGTCGGCGAGAAGGACGGGATCGCCCCGGCGGAGCTGCTGAAGCTCTACCACGCGGTCGTCTACTGCGTGGGCGCGGCGACCGACCGACGGCTGGGCGTGCCCGGCGAGGACCTGCCCGGCAGTGTGTCGGCCTCCCGTTTCGTCTCCTGGTACAGCGCGCATCCGGACGCCGGCACCGGGGGCTTCGCGCTCGACGCGAGCTCGGCCGTGGTGGTCGGGGTCGGCAACGTGGCGGTGGACGTGACCCGGCTGTTGGCCCGCGGTCCGGGCGAGCTGCGGCACACCGACGTGCCCGAGGCGGCGCTGCGGCAACTGGCCGACAGCCGGGTGCGGGACGTGTACATGGTGGGCAGACGCGGCCCGTCCCAGGCGAAGTTCACCACCAAGGAGCTGCGGGAACTGGGCGACCTGGCGGGCGCGGATGTGGTGGTGCGCTCCGACGAGCTGGAGATGGACCCGCTGGTGGCCGACCCCTCCGGGCTGCCCGGGCTGGTACGGCGCAACATCGAGGTACTGCGGGGCTGGGCGCGGCGCGGGACCACCGGCCGGGAGCGCCGGATCCACCTGCGGTTCTTCCTGCGCCCTGTGGAGCTGACCGGCACCGACCGGGTGACCGGGGTGCGGTTCGAACGCACGGCGCCGGACAGCCGCGGCGGGGTCCGGGGCACCGGCCGGTTCGAGGACGTCGCGGCGCAGTTGGTGCTGCGGTCGGTCGGCTACCAGGGGGTGCCGCTGCCGGGGCTGCCGTTCGACCCGCAGCGTGGCGTGGTGCCCAACGACGGCGGCAGGGTGCTGCGGGACGGCGTGCCCTCGCGGGGCGAGTACGTCGCCGGGTGGATCAAGCGCGGGCCGGTCGGGGTGATCGGCACCAACCGCCCCTGTGCCAAGGAGACCGCGGCCGCCCTGCTGGCCGACTCCGGCGCGCTGGCCGCCGAGGCGCGGCCGGGCGATCCGCTGGACGGCCTGCGCGCGTTCGGCGCGGATCCGGTGCCGTGGTCGGGCTGGCTGGGCATCGAGGCGGCCGAGGTGGCGCTGGGACACACCCTGGACCGCGGGACGGTGAAGATCGCGGACTGGGCGGGGCTGCTGGCCGCGGCGAGGTCGGCGGGCTGAGCGTCCCGCCCTGTGGCGTCCCGCCTTGTGGCATCGCGCCCTGTGGCGTCGCGTCGGCCTGGCCGGCGCGTCATCCGGCCGTCCGGCGCTCCCGTTCGCTCGCGGCGGCCGCCAGCACGCTGTCGAGCAGGCCGGGGAAGAGCGCGTCGAGGTCGTCGCGGCGTAGGCCGTTCATCTTCGAGGTGCCGCGGTAGCGGCTGCTGATCACCCCGGCCTCACGCAGCACCCGGTAGTGGTACGTGGACGTCGACTTGGCGACCCCCAGATCGATCTCGGAGCAGGCCATCGCGGTCCCCGACTCGGCGAGCGCCCGCACCACGCGCAGCCGGACCGGGTCGGAGAGCGCGTGCAGTACGGCGTCGAGACGGATGGTGTCGGGGTCCGGGTGCTCCATGGAGCGGCCGGACGGCGGCTGGACGCCGGGCTTCGCTGACATCCCCCCATAGTACGAAGACTTTCGTAGTTTGACATTCACCGTACTACGGTGCCTATGGTCGGGGCGGCTTCCGGGGCCGCCGAGGCGTCCGCGATACGGAGCCGGTCACCACCGCCCCATGAACCACGAGCACCACCAAGCACATCGAGGAGAGTGGCGTGAGCGCGCTGTTCGAACCCTTCGCCCTGCGGTCGCTGACCGTCCCCAACCGGGTCTGGATGGCGCCGATGTGCCAGTACAGCGCCGCCGCCGAGGGCCCGGGCACCGGCGCCCCGCACGACTGGCACTTCGCGCACCTGGCCTCCCGGGCGATCGGGGGTGCCGGACTGATCCTCACCGAGGCGACCGCCGTCTCCCCCGAGGGCCGCATCTCCCCCGCCGACCTCGGCCTGTGGAACGACCACCAGCAGGAGGCGTTCCGCCGAATCACCCGCTTCCTCAAGGACCACGGCACCGTCCCGGGCGTCCAGCTCGCCCATTCGGGGCGCAAGGCGGCCACCGACGCGCCGTGGCGCGGCGGCTCCCCGCTCCCGGCCGACCAGGGCGGCTGGCAGCCGATGGCGCCCAGCGCGGTGCCGTTCGCGGACGGATATCCGACACCGGCCGAGATGGACCGCGACGGGATCCAGCGGGTGGTGCGGCAGTTCGCCGACGCGGCGGTCCGGGCGCTGGCCGCCGGATTCGAGGTCGTCGAGGTGCACGGCGCCCACGGCTACCTGCTCCACGCGTTCCTCTCGCCGCACAGCAACCACCGCACCGACGAGTACGGCGGCTCCTTCGACAACCGGATCCGGTTCGCCCTGGAGGTCGTCGACGCGGTGCGCGCGGTGTGGCCGGCCGAGTTGCCGGTCTTCTTCCGGGTCTCGGCGACCGACTGGCTGGGCGAGGACGGCACGGCTACGGCTGAGGGCGCCGGCTGGACCGGGGACGACACCGTCAGGCTGGCGAGGGAGCTGCTCGCACACGGCGTGGATCTGCTGGACACCTCGAGCGGCGGCAACGCCTCCGGTGTCCGCATCCCGCTCGGCCCCGGCTACCAGGTGCCGTTCGCCGCGCGGGTCAAGCGGGAGACCGGGCTCGCGGTGGGGGCGGTCGGGCTGATCACCGAACCGCGCCAGGCCGAGGAGATCGTCGCGGGCAGACAGGCGGACGCGGTGCTGCTCGGCCGGCAGCTGCTACGCGAGCCGTACTGGCCGCAGCACGCCGCGCGGGAGCTGGGCGCGAACCTGCCGGTGGCCCCGCAGTACGCCCGCGCCGTCTGAGGACCGCCGCCCCCACAGCCACGCCTGCGACCTGCGGTGATGACGTCTCCGGTGGCATTGTCAGTGGGAGGGTGCAGACTCTGTGACGCCGGACACATTTCCGGCAGCACGGTCGCACGACCACGCGTCGGGACGGTGTCACGGAGTCGATCGGAGGCGGCACATGACGAACAGCGTTCTACTGGCGGTCGGTACGAAGAAGGGACTGTTCGTCGGGCTGCGGCGCCCCGGGGACGACTGGACGTTCACCGGACCGCACTTCCCGATGCAGGCGGTGTACGCGGCGGGGATCGACACCCGCGGCGCGCGCCCGCGGCTGCTGGCGGGCGCCGACAGCTCGCACTGGGGTCCCTCGGTGTTCCGCTCCGACGATCTCGGGGAGAGCTGGCAGGAGGGCCCGCGGCCGGCGGTGCGCTTCCCCGAGGACACCGGTGCGTCGCTGGAGCGGGTCTGGCAGCTGGAGCCGGCCGGTCCCGGCGCCCCGGGGGTGGTCTACGCCGGCACGGAACCGGGGGCGCTGTTCAGGTCGCTGGACGGCGGCGAGTCCTTCGAGCTGGTCCGTCCGCTGTGGGAGCACCCGCAGCGCGCGGAGTGGGGCGCCGGTTACGGCGGTCAGGCCGTGCACACCGTGGTGACCGACCCCCGCGACGCCGACTCGGTGACGGTCGCGGTCTCCACCGGCGGGGTGTACCGCACCGGCGACGGCGGCGCGACGTGGGCGGCCTCCAACGACGGCGTGCGGGCCGACTTCTACCCCGAGGGCCGGCAGTACCCGGAGTTCGGGCAGTGCGTGCACAAGATCGCCCAGGACCCGGTCGATCCCGACCGGCTCTATCTGCAAAACCACGGCGGCGTCTACCGCAGCGACGACGCCGGGGCCAACTGGTCGGAGATCGGCAAGGGGCTGCCGGCCGACTTCGGCTTCGCCGTCGCCGCCCATCCCCGGCGCGGCGGCGTCGCCTACGTCTTCCCGGTCAACGACGGCTCCGACCGCTACGCCCCCGGCTACCGCTGCCGCGTCTACCGCACCGAGGACGCCGGGCTGAGCTGGTCGGCGCTGGGGCACGGGCTGCCCGAGGGCGACCACTACGGGATCGTGCTGCGCGACGCCCTGCGGACCGACGACAACGATCCGGCCGGGGTCTACTTCGGCACCCGCAACGGCGAGGTCTACGCGAGCGCCGACGAGGGCGACAGCTGGCGGCAGATCGCGGCCCACCTGCCGGACGTGCTATGCGTGCGGGCGGCGGTGGTCGGATGACCGGGCCGGCGAGGCGCTCGATTTGAAAGGGTAACCGAGTAAGCCACTAGAGTGACTGACCGTGGCTGCACGACCTTTGAGTGAGATCGTAGAAGCGGGCTGGGCCAAGGCCCTGGACCCGGTCGCGGAACGGATCGCCGCGATGGGCGACTTCCTACGGGCGGAGATCGGCGCGGGCCGGACGTATCTGCCCTCCGGGGCGAACGTACTGCGCGCCTTCCAGCAGCCGTTCGACCAGGTGCGGGTGCTCATCGTCGGACAGGACCCCTATCCGACGCCCGGTCACGCGGTGGGCCTCAGCTTCTCGGTCGCCCCCGAGGTGCGTCCGCTGCCCGGCAGCCTGATCAACATCTTCCGCGAGTACGGCGCCGACCTCGGCTTCCCGCCGCCGACCAACGGTGACCTCACCCCGTGGACGGCCAACGGCGTGCTGCTGCTGAACAGGGCGCTGACCACCGCGCCGCGCAAGCCGGCCGCGCACCGCGGCAAGGGCTGGGAGGAAGTGACCGAACAGGCGATCCGGGCGCTGGCGGCGCGCGGTACTCCGCTTGTGTCGATCCTGTGGGGCCGCGACGCCCGCAATCTGCGTCCGCTGCTCGGTTCGCTGCCCGCCATCGAGTCGGCGCACCCCTCCCCCATGTCGGCCGACCGTGGTTTCTTCGGGTCGCGGCCGTTCAGCCGGGCCAACGAATCGCTGGTTCGGCAAGGTGCGGATCCGGTGAACTGGCAACTTCCGTGACGGGGAGCAGGCGGTAGTCTGCCCGGCGTGACCACGCAATCGAATACCCCGGCGGGCTGGTACGCGGACCCGCACGGCACGCCGAACCTGCTGCGCTGGTGGGACGGTTCGCGGTGGACGGAGCACACCCACGCGGGCAGCCAGCCCTCACCCGCCCAGGCCCAGCAGGGCCACCAGCAGCAGGGCTACCAGCAGCAGGCCGCACCGCAACAAGCCGCACCACAACAGGGCTACCAGCAACAGGCCGCGCCGCAGCAGGGCTACCAGCAACAGGGCTATCCCCAGCAGGGTTTCCCTCAGCAGGGGTACCCGGCGCAGCAGGGCGTGCCGCAGCAGCAGGAGAACCCCTGGGAGCTGGGCATCGACGGGGCGCACGACCCCAACCGGATCCAGCACCAGGTACAGCAGCAGGCCGGGGTCGTCCCGGGCGCGGCGGGCGGCGGGTCGCTGTTCACCGAGCCGGTGCTGGTGGTCAACCAGAAGGCGAAGCTCATCGAGGTGAGCAACGAGTACTCCGTCTTCGACCAGGCGGGCCGGCAGATCGGCTCCGTGGTCGAGGTCGGCCAGAGCGCGCTCAAGAAGGCCGTGCGGTTCCTGGGCAGCTACGACCAGTTCATGACCCACAAGCTCGAAGTGCGCGACGCCTACGGGCAGCCGGTGCTCCAGTTGACCCGGCCCGCCAAGCTCATCAAGTCGAAGGTGCTGGTGCAGCGCCCCGACGGCACACCGCTCGGTGAGATCGTCCAGCAGAACGCGATCGGCCGCATCCACTTCGGGTTCATGGTCAATGGACAGCAGATCGGCGCGATCAAGGCGGAGAACTTCCGGGCCTGGAACTTCGCCGTCGTCGACCACACCGACACCGAGATCGCCCGGATCACCAAGACCTGGGAAGGCTTCGCCAAGGCGGTCTTCACCACCGCGGACAACTACGTGCTCCAGATCCACCGGCAGCTCGCCGACCCGCTGTTGAGCATGGTCGTCGCCTCCGCCCTCACCGTGGACACCGCGCTCAAGCAGGACAGTCGCTGACCGGGACGGCCCGTCCGGCGGACGGGTGGGTGCTGGGGGTCGACTCCGGCGGGTCCGGGCTGCGGTTCGCGCTGGCCGGGCCGCACGGCACCGCCCCGGTGGCCGAGCGGGCGTCCCGCGAGCCGGTGCGCACCGGTGCCGGTGGGATCGACGCGAGTCATCTGCTGGGCCAGTTGCTGCCCGCCGTCACGGAACTGCTGCGGGAGGTGGGCGCCTGCGAAGTGTCCGCCGCGTGCGTCGGCGCCGCGGGCATGGCAACCCTCGGCGGTGAACTGCGCGAGTCGCTCCCGGGGGCGTTGCGGACCGCGTTCGGGGTGCGCCGGCTCGCGCTGGCGGCGGACGCGGTGACGGCGTACGCGGGTGCGCTCGGCATGCGGCCCGGAGTGGTCGTGGCGGCCGGCACCGGACTGATCGCGCTGGGCACCGGGCTCGGCGACTCCGGCTGGCGGCGCGCCGACGGCTGGGGGCATCTGCTGGGCGACTGCGGCAGCGGGGCGTGGATCGGCCGGGCGGGCCTGGAGGCCGCGATGCGCGCCTTCGACGGCCGGGCGGGCGGTTCGGCGGCGCTGCTGTCGCGTATGGAGGCGGTGTTCGGCCCGGCGAAGGCGATGCCCGGACTGCTGTACCCCAGGAGCGACCGGCCCGCGGTGCTCGCCTCGTTCGCCCCCGAGGTGGGGCGCTGCGCGGAGATCGACCCGGTGGCGGCCGGGATCCTGCGGGAGGCGGCCGGACATGTCCTGGCGGCGGCCGCCGCCGTTCGGCCCGATCCGCACGGCGGCGAAGTGGCGCTGACCGGTGGGCTGTTGAAGCTGGGCGAGCCGTTGCTGGCGCCGTTGCGCGACCAGGCGGGGCAACTGCTGCCGGGGGCGCGGCTGGTGGACGCCGAGGGGGACCCGTTGCGCGGTGCGCTGCGGATCGCCGCCGCCGTCGCCGGCGACTGTCTGCCGCTGCCGGCGGATCCGGGGTTGCTCACCCTGCACTGACGGCGCTGCGGCCCGGATCCGGCCGGTGACACAGGGTGCGCGAGCCGGTCGGGACGCCAGTGATCATAAATGGGGATACAACGGTACGGTCCTACCATCCACCGCACCCGGTAGAGCGCTGGAGCGCATCGAACCGTTAGCATTCGACGCCATGAGCTCAGCCAATGGCCCCGCACCTGGCCTGCCCGTACGAATGCCGCGCCCCCGACAGCCTGGTCGGCACCGGCGCCCGGAGCCCCTGGCCGCCCCACAGGGCGCGCCCGCTCTGGTGCTCGCGGTCCCCGGCACCCCCTCGCCCGAAGTGCGTTCCCTCGTCGACGAGGTCATCAGCATCGCCCGCTCCGAACTGTCCGGGCTCGACGTCCGGACCGGTTATCTGGAGGGCGGCGCGGAGGACGACTCCGACTTCCCGGCGCTGGTGGACGTGTTGCGGCAGGTCGCGGCCGAGGAGAACGAGGAGCGCACGCGCAACGTTCTCGACGCCGTCGTCGTGCCGTTGCTCGCCGGCCCGGAGCCGCTGATATTCGACCGGATCCGGGAGGCCGTCGAGGCCTCCGGGATCCGGGCCGAGTTGACCGACGCGCTGGGTCCGCACCCGCTGCTCGCCGAGGCGCTGCACGTGCGGCTGTCGGAGGTGGGCCTGGCCCGCGCCGACCGCGCGCGGCTGTTCACGGTGGCCACCGCGGCGGACGGCATCATCCTCGCCACGGTCGGCGGCCAGGAGGCGGTGCAGGCGGCGGGTGTCACCGGCCTGCTGCTCGCCGCCCGGCTGGCGATACCGGTGCTGGCCGCCGGGCTCGACGTGGACGGCGCGGTCGCCGCCACCGCCGAGCAGTTGCGCACCTCGGGCTCGGGCCGGCTGGCCCTGGCACCGTGCGTGATCGGCCCGGAGCTGCCGGAGGGCCTGCTGGCGGGCGCCGCCGAGGTGGCGGGGTGCGACACCGCGGAGCCGCTGGGCGCCTATCCGGCGGTCGGCCGGCTGGTGCTGTCGAAGTACACGACCGTACTCGGCATCGCACCGCAGCAGCCGCAGAACGCGTCGGCCCGCTGACACAGCGCCGCCGAGGCGGTGGGGTGGCTCACCGCACGGGCGCTTCGGGCGTGTGGTGTTCGTGGTTCACGCGAACACCACACAGGAAGCCGCGGGCACCGGGAGGGATCCCGCCCGGTGCGGCTGACCGCTGTCCGGGTCCACCTCGAACCAGGTGACGTCCCCGGAGCGCTCGTTGCAGGCGTACAGCCGCCCGCCGACCGGGTCGAGGGCGAGGTCACGGGGCCAGTGACCTCCGCAGGGCACGGTGCCGGCCGGTCGCGGGCGGCCGGCGTCGGCGTCGAGGGTGAACAGCGCGATGCTGTCGTGTCCCCGGTTGGCGACCCACAGGAAGCGGCCGTCGGGCGAGACCACCGCCTCCGAGGGGTAGTTGGGGGTGCCGTCCGCCTCCTCGGGCGGCAGGGTGGCGACGGTGGCGAGCGGTTCGAGGGCGCCCGCCGCGGCGTCCCAGGCCAGTGTGGTGATGGTGGACGCCAACTCGTTGACCAGGTAGGCGAGTCGGCCGCTCGGGTGGAAGGTCAGATGGCGCGGGCCGCTGCCGGCGGGCAGTGCGATCCGGCGGTGGGTGCTCAGCCGGCCGGTGGCACGGTCCAGGGCGCAGACCCGCACCGCGTCGCCTCCCAGGTCGACGCCGAGCACCCAGTCACTGCCGGGACCGGGCAGCACGGCGTGCGCGTGCGGTCCCTTCTGCCGTTCGGGATGGGGTCCGCAGCCCTGGTGGCGCAGGATGTGCCCGATCTCGCCGGGCCTGCCGTCCGAGCCGCTGACGAGGAGTGAACTGAGGCTGCCCGAGGCGTAGTTGGCGATCAGCAGCCAGCCGTCCAGCAGACACAGGTGGGTGGGCTCGCCGCCTCCGGTGGGCACCGCGGGGCCGAGCGGCACGGGCGCGTCGGGGTTCCGCAGCGAGTAGGCCGCCACCCGGCCCTCGCCCGCCTGCTCGCTGACCGCGTAGAGCACCGCGCCGTCCGGCGACAGCGCGAGGTAGGAGGGGTCGGGCACCGATGCGGTGACGCGCGGCGAACCCAGCGCCCCGCTGCCCGCGCCGATCCGGGCGGTCGTGATGCCCCGGCCGCCCGCCGAGGTGAACGACCCGATGTAGGCCCGCCGTTGGGGCCGCCCCGCGTTGCCTTCCGTGGCCACCTGCCTCGCCTTTCCCTCGCCCGCCCGGAGTGGGCCCCGGGACGGGTGGTGCCTGTGTCGCGCCGGAGCCGTACTTGGCATGCTGGGGGCATGCCTACCCCTGCTGTGATCTTCGACCTGGACGGCACGCTTGTCGACAGCGAGCACAACTACTACGAGGCGTGCAGACGGCTGCTCGCCTCCTACGGAGTGCACGAGTTCGGCTGGCAGCAGCACGTCCGCTTCATCGGCATCAGCACCGAGGACACCCTCGCCGAACTGCGTGGCACCTACGGCCTCCGGGCGCCCGACGGGGAGTTGCTGGCCGCTTTGGACAAGTTCTTCCTGGAGTTGGCCGACGTCTCGACGGTGGTCTTCCCGCGGATGCGGGAGTTGGTGGAGGCGCTGGAAGCCGCCGGGAACCCGATGGCGGTGGCGTCCGGTTCCTCGCCGGAGGTGATCAGGGCGGCGCTGGCCTGCACCGGTCTCGACGCGCTGATCGGCACCGCGGTCTCGGCGCACGAGGTGGACCGCGGCAAGCCGTACCCGGACGTCTTCCTGGAGGCGGCACGGCGGCTCGGTGTGCCGCCCGGTGACTGCGTGGCGCTGGAGGACTCACCCCCCGGAGCGACGGCGGCGGTGCGGGCCGGGATGCGGTGCGTGGCCATCCCCTCGGTCGCCTCGCAGGCGCAGGACCCGGTGTTCGCCCAGGTGGGGCTGTGTTTCGCGGGTGGCCATGGGGAGTTCGACCCGCAGGCGGCGTTGGAGTGGATCAACGGCTGACGCCGCGCGGCCCGGTCCGGCCGCGGCCGACGGGAAGGGTTGCGGGACGGCACGCGTTCGTACAATTGTGAACTACTTCAGCGGTGCGCACGAGGTCGAGGTGGCGGTCGTCGGGGCCGGCCAGGCCGGGCTGTCGGCGGCGTATTTCCTGCGGCGCGCGGGGCTGCGGCCCGGCACGGACTTCGTCGTGCTGGACCACTCCCCGGGGCCCGGCGGCGCCTGGCAGTTCCGCTGGCCGACGCTGACCTACGGCGCGGCGCACCGGGTGCACGACCTGCCGGGTCTGCCGCTCGGGGACGCCGACGCCGGCCGCCCGGCCGCCGAGGTGGTCGCGGAGTACTTCGCGCGGTACGAGGAGGCCTTCGGTCTGCGGGTGCGGCGGCCGGTGGACGTCTCGGCGGTGCGCGAGGGCCGAGACGGCCGGCTGCTGGTCTCCTCGGACACCGGTGAGTGGTCGGCGCGGGCGCTGATCAACGCCACCGGCACCTGGGACCGGCCGTTCCTGCCCCGCTACCCGGGCCAGGAGACCTTCCGGGGGCGGCAGTTGCACACCGCGGGGTACCGCGGTCCGCGGGAGTTCGCCGGGCTGCGGGTGGTCGTGGTGGGCGGCGGCGCGTCGGGTACACAGCATCTGATGGAGCTGGCCGGTGTCGCCCGGGAGACGACCTGGGTGACCCGCCGCCCGCCGGTCTTCGTGCCGGGCCCGTTCGACAGCGACCGGGGCCGCTCGGTGGTGGCGCGGGTCGAGGAGCGGGTGAGCCGTGGGCTGCCGCCGGGCAGTGTGGTCGGGGCGACCGGGCTGGCCCTGACCCCGGCGGTGGTGGCGGCCCGCGAGAGCGGCGTACTGGACCGGCTGCCGATGTTCGACCGCGTCACCCCGGACGGCGTCGCCTGGGACACCCCGGAAGGGGAGCGGCGGATCGAGGCCGACGTGATCCTGTGGGCCACCGGGTTCCGGGCCGCGCTCGGCCATCTGGCACCTCTGCGGCTGCGCGAGCCGGGCGGCGGCATCCGGATGGAGGGCACCCGGGTGGCGGGGGACCCCCGCGTGCACCTGATCGGCTACGGCGGCTCGGCCAGCACGATCGGAGCCAACCGCGCGGGCCGCAGCGCCGTGCGCGAGGCCCTGGGCCTGGTACGCGCCGCGGGCGGAGCGCCGCCCGCCGCCACCCGGCGGGAGGCCGTGGCGGCGTCCTGACGGCTCGCCGCGGCCCCTTACGCCGTCTTCACGGGGTAACCCGCCGGTAGGGTCCCGACGTTCTTCACGCCGCACCACCGTTGGGGCAGGATGAGTCGGGGCAGGACTCACCGAGCCTGGAGGCACCGTGCGGGTAGCGCTCTTCATCACCTGCGTCAACGACGCGCTCTTCCCAGGAACCGGGCGGGCGACGGTGGAGCTGCTGGAGCGGCTCGGCGTGGAGGTGGACTTCCCCGCCGGACAGACCTGCTGCGGGCAGATGCAGTTCAACACCGGGTACCGCCACGAGACCGAGCCGCTGGTGCGCCGGTTCGCCGAGGTGTTCGCCGGCTACGAGTACGTGGTCGCGCCCTCCGGGTCGTGCGCGGCGATGGTGCGGGACAACTACCCGCGGATCGGCGCCAGAGCGGCCGAGGAGGGGCGCGGCCGGGAGCTGTCCGACCTGGCCGCCCGCGTGGTGCCCGCGGTGCACGAGCTGTCGGAGTTCCTGGTCGACGTGCTGGGCGTGGAGGACGTGGGCGCCTACTTCCCGCACACCGTGACCTACCACCCCACCTGCCACTCCCTGCGGCTGCTGAAGGTCGGCGACCGGCCCACCCGGCTGCTGCGCGCGGTGGAGGGACTGGAGCTGCGGGAGCTGGAGGGCGCCGAGGAGTGCTGCGGGTTCGGCGGCACCTTCGCGGTCAAGAACCCGGACGTCTCCGCCGCGATGGCCGCCGACAAGGTACGCCACGCCGCCGCGACCGGCGCCGAGGTGCTGTGCGCGGCGGACAACTCCTGTCTGACCCACCTGGGCGGCACCCTGTCCCGCAACCGCTCGGGGCCGCGGGTGATGCACCTGGCCGAGATCCTGGCCTCGACCCAGGCGAAGGGTCCGGGTCGCGAGGACGCGACGGCCCGCGCGGCCGGAGGGAGCAGCCGGTGAGCGGCACCTATCTGGGCATGCCGTCCTTCCCCGAGGCGGCGCGCCGATCGACCCGGGACACCCAGCTGCGCGGCAACCTGCGGCACGCCACCCACACCATCCGGGCCAAACGCGCCGCCGCCGTCGCCGAACTGGCGGACTGGCCGCAGCTGCGTGCCGCCGGAGCAGCGATCAAGACCCGCACCCTGCGCCACCTCGACGACTACCTCCTCCAGGCTGAGGCGGCCGTCACCGCGGCGGGCGGCCAGGTGCACTGGGCCGCCGACGCCGCCGAGGCCAACGCCATCGTCACCGAACTGGTGAAGGCCACCGGCGAGAGTGAGGTGGTGAAGGTCAAGTCGATGGCCACCCAGGAGATCGGCCTGAACGAGGCACTGGCCACGGCCGGGATCACCGCCTACGAGACCGACCTGGCCGAACTGATCGTGCAGCTCGGCGACGACCGGCCCTCGCACATCCTGGTCCCCGCCATCCACCGCAACCGGGCGGAGATCCGCGACATCTTCCGCCGCCGGATGGCCGACTGGGGCCGGCCGGCGCCCGATTCGCTGTCCGACAGCCCCGCGCAGCTCGCCGAGGCGGCCCGGCTGCACCTGCGGGAGAAGTTCCTGCGCGCCAAGGTGGCGATCTCCGGGGCGAACTTCCTGGTCGCCGAGACCGGCACCCTGGTGGTGCTGGAGTCGGAGGGCAACGGACGGATGTGCCTGACGCTGCCGGAGACGCTGATCTCGGTCGTCGGCATCGAGAAGACCGTGCCCACCTGGCAGGACCTGGAGGTCTTCCTGCAACTGCTGCCGCGCTCCTCCACCGCCGAGCGGATGAACCCGTACACCTCGACCTGGACCGGCACCACCGACCAGGACGGTCCGCGCGCCTTCCACCTGGTGCTGCTGGACAACGGCCGCACCGACACCCTCGCCGACACCGTCGGCCGCCAGGCGCTGCGCTGCATCCGTTGCTCGGCCTGCCTCAACGTCTGCCCGGTCTACGAGCGGGCCGGCGGGCACGCCTACGGGTCGGCCTATCCCGGTCCGATCGGTGCCATCCTCACCCCGCAACTGCGCGGCACCGCCAGCGAACTGGACGCCTCGCTGCCGTACGCCTCGTCGTTGTGCGGGGCCTGCTACGAGGTCTGTCCGGTCGCCATCGACATCCCCGAGGTCCTGGTCCATCTGCGGGAACGGGTCGCGGAAGGCGGCCCGGTCACCCGGCGGGGCACCAAGGTCACCTTGAAGCCGGCCCGAGGGCACGCCGCGGAGCGCGCCGCCATGCGCTCCGCGCGCTGGGCGTTCGAGCATCCGGGGGCGTTGCGCGCCGGGCTGCGGGTGGCCTCCCGCACCCGCCGGCTGCACCCCTCCAGGCTGCCGCTGCCCGGTCCTGCGAAGGCCTGGAGCGACACCCGGGACCTGCCGGTGCTGCCCGCCGAGCCGTTCCGGGACTGGTGGCGGCGCACGAAGGGAGCGAAGTGAGCAGCCGAGAGGTGATCCTGGCCCGGATCCGCCGCGCCCTGGCCGACGTACCCGACGACGAGCGCCCAGGGGACGTCCCGGTCGACCGGTCGTACGCCCGCGTGCACCAAGAGCGCACCCCCGAGGAGACCGCGGACCTGCTGGCGGTCAACCTCGCCGACTACCGGGCCATTGTGCACCGTTGCGCCGAGGACGAACTGCCCGAGCGCATCGCGGAGTTGCTCACCGACCGCGGCTCGCGCTCGGTCGTCGTGCCGACCGGGCTGCCCGCCTCGTGGCTGTCGCGGGCCGGGGACATCGAGGTCGTCCGGGACGACCCGGGCCTGACCCATCAGCGGCTCGACGGTGTCGACAGCGTGCTGACCGGCTGCGCGCTCGCGGTGGCGGAGACCGGCACCATCGTGCTGGACGCCTCCGCCGACCAGGGGCACCGCCGGATCACCCTCGTCCCCGACCACCACATCCTTGTGGTCGACGGTGCGGACCGGATCGTCGGATCGGTACCGCAGGCGCTGCCGCGGCTGGATCCGGCCCGTCCGCTGACCTGGATCTCGGGTCCTTCGGCCACCAGCGACATCGAACTCGATCGGGTGGAGGGCGTCCACGGACCGCGGACCCTGGACGTCATCATCACGAGTACACGGAACGGCGCCTGACAAGAGGGTGGGCGCCGCAGTTCGTGCGGGCCGGACGGCGGTGGGCGGTCCTGGCGAAAGAAAGGAAAGTATTTACGCCTCAAGACTTGGATCGCGAAAACTGACAGTCCGCTTTCCGCACCGCGAACGTTGTCAGGATTGAACGCCGCAGCGATGTGGAATCACCGGTTCGCGGTGCCGGTGCGACCCGCCCGCCGAGCCGGCTCACCGTCCCACCTGCCACGAGAGTGCCTGGGACGAGGTGAGTCGGCTTATTTCGTGCCGAACAATCACATGTCACCACTTGGCGGGGTGGCACAAATCGGGCAGGCGTCGTCCGCACGCCGCAAAAGTTGACGGCGTTATCAATCTTTAATCAATGGCGTGTCGACATCAACACCTCTACTCAGCAGGATGATGCGCCAAGCCGTCTGAACCAAATTGTTTTTTGCGAGACCGACACACGTTGCCGCGGAATCTTCCGCAGGTTCGCTGTGCCCGGACCCGCGGCCGGCTGATCGGCCCGATGACGACACGATCGACCGGGCTGACACGAACGAAGCAACAGCGACGGTCACAGTACGACCTGTCACTTTCAGAAGTGGGGAGCAGATGAGAAGCAGGAACCAGCGGGTCATCGGGGGGGTCGCGCTTCTCTGCGCTGGGGCGCTCGGACTCAGCGCGTGCAGCAGCAACGGCTCATCCGGCAACAAGTCGGCGCCCAGCGAGAGCAACGCCTACGCATACGGCAAGATCCCGGCTCCGTCCTCGCAGATCAAGCCCGGCGGCGTGCTGCACGTGGCCGAGGACAACGGCGCGGACCCCAGCTGGATCTTCCCGATCACCCCGGCCGCCAACTCCTCGGTCTACGTCACGCAGCAGTTCCAGTACCTGAGCTGGCGCACGCTGTACTGGTCGCCCAAGGGATCCACCCCGACCTGGGACTACTCCCGCTCGATGTCGGACGGCAAGCCGACGGTCTCCTCGGACGGCAAGACCTTCACCATCAAGCTGAACGGCAAGTACACCTGGAGCGACGGCTCCAAGGTCTCGGCCCAGGACGTGCTGTTCTACTTCGACCTGTACAAGGCCGGAGTCAAGGAGAGCGCCGCCAACTCGGGCAACTACACCCCGGGCCAGTTCCCCGACAACGTCACCGCCGCGAAGGCGGTCGACGACCAGACGGTGTCGTTCACCTTCGACAAGGTCTACAACCCGGACTGGGTCCTGGGCACCGAGTTCGCCCAGATCATCCCGCTCCCCTCCAAGGCCTGGGCGAAGTCCTCGGCGAACGGCGCCAGCCTGGACTTCACCAAGCCGGCCAACGCCAAGGCGATCTACGACTTCCTGGCCAAGCAGTCCAAGAGCCTGTCCACCTACGCCAGCAACCCGCTGTGGCAGACCGTCGACGGCCCGTACAAGATCAAGACGTACAACACCTCGACCGGCGCGACCAACTTCGTGGCCAACACGAAGTACTCCGGTGAGGGCAAGCCGCGCATCTCCGAGATCGACCTGATGGCGTACACCTCGCCGACCGCGGAGTTCAACGACCTGCTGAGCGGCAAGCTCGACTTCGGCTACGTCAAGTCGGACAACTGGCCGCAGCTGAACCGTCTGAAGTCCAACGGCTACGTGGTCTACGGCCTGCCGGCGTTCGGCTTCAACTACATGTACTTCAACTTCAAGAACACCACGAACCACTGGGACAAGGCGATCAGCCAGCTCTACGTCCGCCAGGCGTTCGCGAGCCTGCAGGACGAGAACGCCGAGATCAAGGGCATCTACAAGGGCATGGCCGCCCCGGCCTACGGCCCGCTCGGCGTGGCGCCCAAGTCGCCGTACACCCCGGCCGACGCGCTGACCAACCCCAACCCGTTCTCGGTCGACGCGGCGAAGAAACTGATGACCGACCACGGCTGGAAGGTCGTGCCCGGTGGCACCACCACCTGCCAGAACCCGGGTACCGGTGCCAACCAGTGCGGCGCCGGGGTCACCAAGGGCCAGAACCTGAACTTCACGTTCTACTACACGAGCACCCCGAAGTCGGTCGAGCAGACGGTGACGGCGTTCGCGAGCAACCTCGCGAAGATCGGCATCAAGGTCGACCTGAAGACGGACACGTTCAACAACATCATCGCCAACGAGGACATCCCCTCGGCCCCGAAGAACGCCGGCAAGTGGGGCATGGCGATGTTCGGCGGCTTCACCGAGAACATCTACCCCTCGACGATCAACCTGTTCAACACGGGTGGCTCGTACAACATGGGCGGCTTCTCGGACAAGAACCTCGACAAGCTGATCAACGACTCGATGTTGTCTCCCGACTCGGCCGCGCTGGGCAAGGAGATCTCCGCGGTCGACAAGGCGCTGCCGGGCCTCTTCCAGCCCAACGAGGACCGCATCTACGCCTGGAACCCCAAGCTGTCCGGTTCCACCGACGCCTTCGGCGCGGCGACGCAGTTCATGCTCAACGTGGAGGACTGGTACTTCACCAAGTAGTCGAAGCCGCCGGGGCGGGACCACTCCCCCCGCCCCGGCGACCGCTTCTTGTGTGAGCCCATTCGGCCCGATCGACCGGGTCGAGTGGGCTCACACACGAACCGGGGCCACCCGCCCCGTCACCCGTCCTCCCACAAACGCTACGAAGGGGGAGATCCCGGACATGGCCGGCTATCTCATCCGACGCCTGGCCACGGCGATCGTCGTGGTCTTCGGCATCACCCTGGTGACGTTCCTGATGCTGCACATCGTCGCCCCGTCCCCCGGCCTGACCGTGCTCGGCCCCAAGGCCAATCCCGCCGCGATCCGCGCGTACAACCACCTCAACGGTTTCGACCGCCCGTGGTACTCGCAGTTCGCCACCTATCTCGACCACCTGGTGCACGGCAATCTCGGCTGGTCCTACAAGCGCAACCAGTCGGTGATGTCGCTGTTCAAGGAGAAGGCCCCCCTCAGCGCCTTCCTCTCCTTCTCCTCGCTGCTGGTAGCGGTGACGATCGCGATGCCGCTGGGCATCTACCAGGCGGTCAAGCGCAACACCATCGGCGACTTCGGCGCGACCACCGCGGCCTTCGTCTTCTACTCGATGCCGACCTTCCTGGTCGGGCTGATCATGATCCAGATCTTCGCCCTGGGGCTCGGCTGGGTGAACAGCAGTGTCTCCCAGGACCAGTCGCTGGGCGGTGCGCTGAGCGACTTCAAGGACCTGATCCTGCCGATCGCCGCACTGGCCACCACCGCGGTGGCCTCCTACTCCCGCTACCAGCGCTCGGCCTCGCTCGACGTGCTGGCCCAGGACTACATCAAGGTCGCCCGCGCCAAGGGTCTGTCCGAGCGGCTGGTCTTCAGCCGGCACCTGGTGCGCAACGCGTCGCTGCCGATGATCACCCTGATCGGGCTCTCGCTGCCGCTGCTGATCGCCGGCAACGTCCTGATCGAGAGCGTCTTCAACGTGGACGGCCTCGGCCTGCTGTTCGTCAACAGCCTCTCCGGCAACGACTACAACGTCCTGCTGGGCTACACCCTGCTGACCGCCGTGCTCACCGTGGTCGGCAACCTGGTGGCGGACGTCGCGCTGACCATCTCCGACCCGCGGATCAGGCTGGTGTGACATGCAGACCCCGATGACACCCGCCCGCGTACGTCCGACGCAGGAGACGAAGTGACCACAGCCATCGAACCCCCCGTCCCGGGCGCCCCGGGCTCCGCGCCGACCACCCCCGACGCCGGAGAGGCGGCCGAGGTCTCCGCGGCGGGCTGGAAGCTCACCGTACGGATGTTCCTGAAGAACCGGCTGGCCGTCGCCGGCGTGGGCATCCTCGCCTTCTTCGTGCTCTTCTGCTTCTTCGGGCCCGTCCTGTACCACTCGGACCAGCTCAACACCAGCCTGCTCAACACCGACCAGGGCCCCGGCGGCGGCTTCCCGCTGGGCACCGACTCCAACGGTTTCGACGTGCTCGGCCGGATCATGCTGGGCGGACAGACCTCGCTGGAGATCGGTTTCATCGCGGCCATCATCGCCACCGTCCTGGGAACGCTGTGGGGCGCCGTCGCCGGTCTGCTCGGCGGCTTCGTGGACGCGATCATGATGCGCGTGGTCGACGTCATGCTGGCCATCCCGTTCCTGCTGGTCGTCCTGATCATCGCGCACAGCTACGGCTCCAACGTCTGGAACCTCAGCCTGATCCTGGGCGTGTTCTCCTGGCTGGTACCCGCCCGGCTGATCCGCGGTGAGGTACTGACCCTGCGGGTACGCGACTTCGTCTCCGCGGCCCGGGTCATGGGCGCCTCGCGCAGCCGGCTGATCTTCCGCCACCTGATCCCCAACGCCATGGGGACGGTGATCGTGAACATCACCTTCCAGATCGCCGACGCCATCCTCGCCCTGGCCGCCCTCGGCTTCCTCAACTTCGGTGTGCACTACCCCAACACCGACTGGGGCTCGCAGATCTCCAACGCCCAGGACTCGCTGTCCAACGGCTACTGGTGGCAGGTCTTCCCGGTCGGTATCGCCCTGGTGCTGGTCGTGATGGCGTTCAACCTGATCGGCGACGGGCTCCGGGACGCCGTCGACGTGCGACTGCGTAAGCGCTGAGCGGCCGAGACAGACGGAATCGAGGAACACGATGGCTTCCCTGCTTGAGGTCGAGAACCTCTCCACTCACATCCAGCTGTCCCGGTCGCTGGTCCGCCCGGTCGAGAACGTCTCCTTCCACCTGGAGGAGGGCGAGACCCTCGGCCTGGTCGGCGAGTCCGGCTGCGGCAAGTCGATGACCGGCCTGTCCCTGATGGGGCTGCTGCCGCCGGGCGGCCAGGTGCTGGACGAGTCCTCCATCCGGCTCGCTGGCCGTGAACTGGTCGGCCTGCCCGAGAGCGACCTGCGCAAGATCCGCGGCAACGAGATCGCGATGGTCTTCCAGGACCCGATGTCCTCCCTGGACCCGACCAAGACCATCGGCTACCAGGTGGCGGAACCGGTGCGGCTGCACCGCGGCGCGAGCAAGGCGGAGGCGCTGGAGCGCGCCGCCGAGGTGCTCGCGCTCGTCGGCCTGCCCCGGCCCAAGGAGCGTCTGGAGGACTACCCGCACCAGCTTTCCGGCGGTCTGCGGCAGCGCGTGATGATCGCCATCGCGCTGGCCTGCGAGCCGAAGGTGCTGATCGCCGACGAGCCGACCACCGCCCTGGACGTCACCATCCAGGCGCAGATCCTGGCCCTGCTGGCCGATCTGAAGGAACGGCTGCGGATGTCGATGATCCTGATCACCCACGACATGGGGGTGGTCGCCGGGCACGCCGACCGCATCAACGTGATGTACGCCGGCCGGATCGCCGAGACCACCGGCACCCGGCGGCTGTTCGCCAGGATGCGGCACCCGTACACCCAGGGTCTGCTGGCCTCCATCCCGCGGCTCGCCCAGGACAACACCCAGCGGCTGTTCACCGTGCCCGGCCTGCCGCCGGACCTGGCGAACCCGCCGGCCGGCTGCCGGTTCGCGGCCCGCTGCAGCTACGCGACGGACCGCTGCCGCGAGGAGGAGCCGGAGCTGGTCGGCGAGGAGACCGAGCACCGCTTCGCCTGCTGGCACCCGGTCGACGGCCCGCTGTCGCTGACCTCGGCGTCGGTCGACGACCGCCCGGCGGCGGCCGGGACCACGGACCTGACCGCCCCGCCGCGCAAGGCGCTGCTGGAGGTCACCGACCTGGTCAAGGAGTTCCCGGTCGCCAGCGGTCTGCTGCGGCGCGGCAAGCTCAGCGTCAAGGCGGTCTCCGGGGTGTCGCTCAGCCTCGGCCCCGGCCAGACCTTCGGCCTGGTGGGCGAGTCCGGCTGCGGCAAGACCACGCTCGGCCGGATGATCGTCGGGCTGGACAAGCCGGACAAGGGCACGGTCACGCTGGAGGGCCGGCAGATCAGCGAGCTGCACGGCGGCGAACTGCGCCGGCACCGCCGCGATCTGCAGATGATGTTCCAGGACCCGTACTCCTCGCTCGACCCGAGGATGCGCGTCGGGACCATCCTGCGCGAGCCGCTGCAGATCCAGGGCATCGGCACGGCCAAGGAGCAGATGGACCGGGTCACCGAACTGCTCGGCGAGGTCGGTCTGCCGAAGAACGCGCTGGAGCGCTTCCCGCACGAGTTCTCCGGCGGCCAGCGGCAGCGCATCGGCCTGGCCCGCGCGCTCACCCTCAATCCGAAGGTGATCGTCGCCGACGAGCCGGTCTCCGCGCTGGACGTCTCGATCCGCGCCCAGGTGCTCAACCTGATGAAGCGTCTCCAGCACAGCCACGACCTGTCGTACGTGGTCATCTCGCACGACCTGGCGGTGGTGAAGTACCTCGCCGACCGGATCGGCGTGATGTACCTGGGCAAGCTGGTGGAGATGGGCAGCGGCCAGGACATCTACCAGCGTCCGGTGCACCCGTACACCGCGGGGCTGCTGGAGGCCATCCCGATCCCGGACCCGCAGGTCGAACAGCGCAAGGGCGAGGGCGGCATCAAGGGCGAGCTGCCCAGCCCGCTGGACCCGCCGTCGGGTTGCCGCTTCCGCACCCGCTGCCCGTTCGCGCAGGACAAGTGCGCCGCGGAGGAGCCGCAGTTGCGGGCCTTCGGCGACGGCCATGTGGCGGCGTGCCACTTCCCGCTGCAGACCCCGGTCGAGGCGACCGGGTCCCCGGACGGCACGGCGGCCGAGGGCGAGGCGGCGGCCACGCTCTGATCGGCGCGATCCCCTGAGGGGTGGCGGACCTTCCGGTCCGCCACCCCTCAGCCGTTTCCGGGGCCGGTCACGCTGCCGGGGCGGTCGCGCGGGGCCGGGGGCGTCGCGCGTGGCCGGGGGCGGAGGCCGCGCCTCGCAATTGGTCCAGACTATTGACGCGTGACGGATTCCACCCGTTGAATCGAATCGCGAACAATGTCCCGCGACCGATCGCTCCGGATCGTCTCGCGCGGTGGCCGCTCCCGGGCCGACCTCACACCGACCGCCCCACAGGAAGGCACCCCCATGCGCACTTCCGTACGCCGCCATGCCTTACGCGGACGAGCCATCGCCCTGGTCACCACCGTCGTCGCGCTGGCCGGCGCGGCGTCCGCCTCCGCCTCGGCCTCCGGCGCCGGGGAGCGGCCCGCCGTCGCCCACGCGGTGGCCCCCGCCGCCCCCGCCGCCTTCACCCACCCCGGAGTGCTGGTCAGCAAGGCGCAGTTGGACTTCGTACGCTCCAAGGTGCAGGCCGGAGCGCAGCCGTGGACGGACGCCTACCAGCAGATGACGGCGAGCAAGTACGCGTCGCTGACCCGTACCCCCGCACCGCGCGCCGACGTGGACTGCGGCTCGTACTCCAACCCGGACAACGGCTGCACCGACGAACGCCAGGACGCGATCGCCGCCTACACCGACGCGCTGACCTGGTACGTCACCCAGGACAGCCGGTACGCGCAGGAGGCCATCAAGATCATGAACGCCTGGTCCTCCACCATCCAGGAGCACACCAACAGCAACGCGCCGTTGCAGACCGGCTGGGCCGGATCGGTCTGGCCGCGCGCGGCGGAGATCATCCGCTACACCTACACCGGCTGGTCCTCGGCGGACGTGGGCAGGTTCTCCACCATGCTGCGCGAGGTCTATCTGCCCGAGGTCATCAACGGCTCCAACAGCAACGGCAACTGGGAGCTGAGCATGATGGAGGCCGCGGTCGGCATCTCCGTCTTCCTCGATGACAAGACCGACTACGACAAGGCGATGACCCGCTACCTCAACCGGGTCCAGGCCTATGTCTACCTCTCCTCCGACGGCGCGCTGCCCAAGACCGTGCCGGGCAGCGGCCTGGACACCTCCGCCAAGATCATCTCCTACTGGCAGGGCCAGTCCACCTTCGTCACCGGCCTCACCCAGGAGACCTGCCGGGACTTCACCCACACCGGGTACGGCATCTCGTCGATCTCGCACGTCGCCGAGACCAGCCGCATCCAGGGCACGGACCTGTACACCGGGGACACCGGCGAGCGGCTGCGCCAGGCGCTCGGCTTCCAGTCGACCTACGAGCGGGGCGCCGCGGTGCCGTCCTGGCTGTGCGGCGGCTCGGTCACCAAGGGACTCGGGCCGATCACCGAGGTCGGCTTCAACGCGATGAACAACCGGCTCGGCTTCGCCATGACCAACACCCAGGCGCTCACCGAGCAGCAGCGCCCGGCGGGCACCGACTCGCTGTTCGTGGCCTGGGAGACCCTCACCCACGCGGAACAGCCCAACTGAGGCCCGCACACCCGCCGCACGCCGCACCGACCGGCGGTCACCCCGCCGGCCGGTGCGGTACCCGTGGCTAGAACGGGGTCAGCGTCAGCGTCATCGCGCCGGGTGAGGTGTCCTGGATGTAGGAGGCGTAGCTGTTGACGTCGTCGAAGGGGAACCCGTAGGCCTTCCCGTCGACGGTGTTGGCGTGGATCACCCGCGAGTAGTGGTTGGTGATCGCCTGCTGGTAGTACTGCGAGGAGGAGGTGACCGGCTGGTTGGGGTTGGCGGCCAGCGTGGAGCGGTTGTAGGCGGCGCCGAGCACCGCGGCGACCGGTCCGGTCAGTCCGTCGTTGGGCGCGCTGAGGGCGCCGTTGCAGTAGAAGATGTCCTTGGTGGACGGCTTGCCGAACGACGCCACCCCGCCGCTGAAGTTCATGGTGCTGCCGCTGACCCGGCCGGTGTAGGTGGTCGAGTTGATGGTGACGTTGAGGTTCTGGTTCGCGTACGTGCTCCACACCTGGTTGACGTAGCTGTCGTAGTAGGTGGAGGAGAACAGTCCCGCCTCGATCCCGTGGCCCGGGGCGATGACCCGCAGCTTGTTGCCGATGACCAGGCTGGAGAACCCGGACTGGGCGGCTATACCGGAGAAGATGGCGTCCCGTCCGCCGGACTTGAGCGTGCCGGTCGTCTGGTTCGAGGCGCCGCTGAGGTTGATCGCCAGCGGGATGCTGAACATGTCCACCATGGTGGTGTTGCAGAACATCCCGGAGCCGTTGAAGGTGAACTCCATGCAGTCGTGCAGCACGTTGTAGCTGGGGTCGCTGGTCACCCAGCCGGCCGGGTACTGCAGGGCGGGCTTGCCGTTGCCGTCGGTGACCACCCGGAACTTGAGCTTGTCGGAGATGGAGAAGTAGATGCGGCCCGACATGTTCGGCAGGGTCAGATGGGTGTCGCCGTCGGCGACCAGCGGGATGGACAGGTCCGCGTAGCCGTCCGAGCCGTTGAGCGACGACGAGACGGCCACCAGAGCACCGTCGGACCGGACGTAGGACTGCTGGCCGGTGGACAGGTTGGTGCCGACGATGTAGACCCAGATCTGGGCGTTGGTGTACCGGTTCGTGTGGTTGACCACGGTGATCGGCAGCGAACCGGCGGCCGAGGCGCGGCCGGTGGCGGCGAGGTTGAGCACGGGGGCGGCGCCGAGGGCGGCGGCCCATCCGAGCACGCTTCTCCTGGTGGGCATGTGGGGGTCCTTCCTGGTGGGGTGAAGGGCGGGGTGCCGGGTCCGACGGCCGTGCGTCATCGCGCCTCCCAGCAACGGAATCCATGACACGCGACGTACTCGGAACTCCCGTTGAGAGCGCTCTCCCCGGTAGCGTGATGATTACGGCGCCGCTCTCCCGCGTCAATAAGTTGAGCGGTGATCCTTCCGTAATCCTTCAATAGTTGACGTCATTTGACTTCGCATCAGACGGACGCGGCGGCAATTCGCCCGATTCATCCGGCCAATTCCACCAGGCCTTCATGGGAGTACTTCCAAGCTCTTGACACAGTGGAATCGGCGTCGTAGCACTCGCCGATGAGAGCGCTCTCTTGACAGGGGTCCACCGGGGTCGCTACACCGCCGGTGCCGTCATGCGGCGCCCCGCCCTCCCGCGCGGGAAGGCCGGATGGATATAAAGGCCCGATGAGTACGGATGCGCCACTCCCCGCCCGGCCTGCGACGTTGGAGGATGTCGCGATGGTGGCGGGCGTCTCCCGGGCCACCGTCTCGCGCGTGATCAACGGCGCGCGGAACGTCGACCCCACCCTGCGCAGCGCGGTGGAGGCGGCGATCGCCACCACCCGCTACGTGCCCAACCGGGCGGCGCGCTCCCTGGTGACCGGGCGCACCGGGTCCATCGCCCTGGTGGTCTCCGAACGTGAACAGCGGGCCGTCTCCGACCCGTTCATCGGCCGGATGTTCACCGACCCGCACTTCGGACGGGTGGTCAGCGGGCTGCTGGAGGTACTGCGCCCGGCCGGGGTGCAGATGGTCTTGATGCTGGCCGACGACGAGGCCTCCCGCGACCAGTTGGTCGGCTACCTGCACCAGGGGCACGTCGACGGTGTCGTGCTCATCTCCTCGCACGCGGAGGACCCGTTGCCCGCGCTGCTGGGCAACTCCCGGCTCCCGGCGGTGCTCGCCTCCCGTCCCCCGGGGCCGCGGACCGCGATCTCCTACGTGGACGCCGACCAGGAGTTGGGGGGCAGGCTCGCCGCCGACCGGCTGATCGCGCGGGGTTGCCGCCGCGTCGGCACGGTTTCCGGGCCGCTGGACATGCCGGCGAGCCAGGGAAGACTGGCCGGATTCCGTGCCGCGATGGCCGAGTACGGCCACCCGGACGTGGTCGGGGTGGAGGGCGACTTCACCCAGGCGGGCGGAGCCGAGGCGATGAAGCGGCTGCTGGACCGACTGCCCGATCTCGACGGGGTGTTCATCGCCTCGGACCTGATGGCGCTGGGGGCGCTCGCGGTGCTCCACCGGCGGGGCCGCCGGGTGCCGGAGGACGTCGCGGTGGTCGGCTTCGACGACAGCGACGCCGCGCTGGCCTGCGATCCCCGGCTGACCACCGTGCGCCAGCCGGTGGAGGAGATGGCCGGGGAGATGGCCCGGCTGCTGCTGCACCGGATCAACTCCCCCGGTGAGCCGGTGCAGTCGGCGATCTTCCGGCCCACCCTGGTGGTACGGCAGTCGGCCTGACTGGTGCGGCGGTCGGCCTGACCGCCCACTCACTCCTGCGGGGGAGATATTGCTCCAACCGGGTGACACCGCACGGCGTGGCATTTGCCAGCGGAACGGGGCGGACGATGAAGTGTTCTCAGCGCGCCCCGACCGTTCGCACCGCCGGTCCGCCGCACGCGGCCCCAGCTCCTCGCGACCCGGAGGTCAGCTCTTGGAGACCACAGCCCAGACGGCCTTGCCCGCGTGGTCCGGTGTGGTCCAGCCCCAGGACTCGCTCAGCGTGTCGATGACATGCAGGCCACGGCCCGACTCGGCGAAGTAGTCCGGCCTCTTGACCACCGGCACGTCGGTGCCCGGGTCGGAGACCGCGCACAGCACGGCGTCGCCGCGGCGAAGCAGCCCCAGCCAGACCGGGTGCGGGGAGAGGGTTCTTCCCCGAGGACCCGTCACGCCGTAGCGCAAGGCGTTGCTGAGCAGCTCGGACACGATGATGGCAGCGTTGTCCATCAGCGGTCTCATCCCCCAGCCCAGAAGGGTGCTGCGGGTGAAGTCCCGCGCGTCAGCTACCACTTGGGGATCGCCGCTGAGGGCACAGGCCGCGAAGCCTGTGGCACCCGCACCTTCCTCGTCGAAGGGGAAGGCATGGTGGGCGGCGGTCGCCAGCCAGTGCCTGCCAGACCCGTCTGACACGGTGTCGGCTGTTGAGCTGGCCGGGTGTGTTGTCATCACGCTCTCCGCGGAGGCCTTTCGGCAGTCGTCATGAACGTTTCCTGCCAGGCCTACTATCCCCGTCCGACGCTGGCGCTGCAAGCACATCTGCAATTACAGTCACGTGTAAGCACATCGGTAAGAACATTCGTAAGTACAGATGCACGTGCACCGGGAGTTGACGGATCGTCAGTTCCAAATCGGCACGTGACAGCGCGTAAGGGAGTGACTGGGATGCAGAACATCGACAACGGCGTGCGCTCGACGCTGATCGAGGGCGTGGAGTGGAAGAAGAGTCTTCGCAGCAACCCGGGCGGCAATTGCGTGGAGCTCGCCGCACTCCCCCAGGGAGGGTTCGCGGTGCGCAACTCCCGCCATCCCGAGGGCCCGGCGCTCGTCTACACCCGCGAGGAGATAGAGGCCTTCATAGGTGGCGCGAAGGACGGCGAGTTCGACGGCCTGGTGGGCGAGACCATCCTGTGAATCGGGTCGACTGACCCTCAGCGACGACCGGGTGACTGTACTAAGTGGTGTCGTAGGTGCAAAACTGTGTACGCCCCCGTCACCCAGGAGAGTTGGAAGATGACCGCCATGATGCGGCCGAGTAGCGAACCACCCATAAAACGCTACCTCGAACACCCTCGGGGCGGCCCGACCGTCCTGCGCATCGTGCTGGGCACCCAACTTCGCAAGCTCCGCATCGCTCGGAACATCACCCGAGAAGCGGCAGGCGACGCGATCCGCGGTTCCCACGCCAAGATCAGCCGCCTTGAGTTGGGGCGGGTCGGCAGCAAGGAGCGTGACGTCGCCGACCTGCTCACCCTCTACGGAGTGGTGGACGAGGAGACGCGCGCCGACTTCCTGGCGCTGGCCCGGCAGGCCAGCATGCCCGGTTGGTGGCAGCGGTACGGCGATGTGCTGTCCCACTGGTTCGAGACCCTGATCGGTCTCGAAGAGGCGGCCTCCCTCATCCGTACCTACGAAGTCCAGTTCATCCCGGGCCTGTTGCAGACCGAGGCGTACGCCCGGGCTGTCACCCTGCTCGGCTACCCCAACTCACCCGAGCGCGAGATCGACCGCCGGGTGGAGCTGCGGCTGGCCCGGCAGAAGCTGCTGACCGGGCCGGACGCACCCAGACTGTGGGCCGTGGTGGACGAGGCGGCGCTGCGCCGTCCACTCGGCGGTCGGGCCGCGATGCGCGCGCAGTTGGAGCACCTCGTGGAGGTCGCGGCGCTGCCCAACGTCACCTTGCAGGTGGCGCCGTTCAACATGGGCGGAATCGCCGCGGCCGGCGGGCCGATCACCATCCTGCGGTTCCTGGAGCCGGACCTGCCGGACATCGTGTACCTGGAGCAGCTGACCAGTTCGCTGTACCTGGAGAAGCAGGAAGACGTCGACAACTACATGTCGGTGATGGACCGGTTGTCCGCAGAGGCCGATCCGCCCAGGGAGTCGCTGTGCTTCCTCAAGCAACTCATACAGGAGATGGGCTGACCCGGAGCGGATGACCGGGCAGCCCATCATTCCCCTGCCGTCCCCACGCATGGCCGCCGTCGCCGACGGGGTCCACGCCTATCTTCAGCCTGACGGCGGCTGGTATCTGAACAATGCCGTACTCATCACGGGCCCGGAAGCGGCGGTCACCATCGACACGACCGCGACCGAGGCCCGTTCGCGTGCCTATCTGGCCGCGATCGCCGGGCTCACCGACCGCCCGGTGCGCACCCTGGTGGCCACCCACCACCACGGTGACCACACCCACGGCAACCACCTGTTCACCGACGCCACGATCATCAGCCACACCTACTGCCGGGAACGGGTGGTGCGCGCCGACTACCACGCGGTGCTGGCCCTGTTCACCGGACCGGAGTGGGGCGACATCCACCCGGTGGCGCCCACGGTGACCTTCCGTGACCGGCTCACCCTGTGGTCAGGGGAGCGGCGGATCGAGCTGCGGCACCCGGGGCGCGCCGCGCACACCGCGGGCGACGTCTACGCCTGGCTGCCGGACGACCGCGTCCTGGTCAGCGGCGACCTGATCTTCAACGGCGGCACCCCGCTGCTCGCCGAGGGCTCACCCGCCGGGCTGGCGCGCACCCTGGAGGAGCTGGGCGAGCTCGACCCGGTCACCGTCGTCCCCGGGCACGGCGAGCTGTGCGGCCCGGAGGCCATCGGCTCGATGCTGGACTACGTGTGCTGGGTGCGGGACCTGGCACGGCAGACGCACGCCGAGGGGCTGAGCCCACTGGAGGCCGCCGGGCAGGCGGACCTCGGCCGGTTCGCCGGGTTGCGGGAGCCCGAGCGGCTGGTGGCCAACCTGCACAGCTGCTACGCCGAGATCGAGGGCACCGAGGTCGACATGGGCCGGCTGGTCCGCGACACCATGGAACTGAACGGCGGCCCGATCCGCTGCCACGCCTAGGCGGTGCCGCTGCCATGCCTCAGCCGCGCCGCCCTGCCAGGCCCAGGCCGTGCCGCCTTGCCCCGCCCAGGTCGTGCCGCCGGTAGGGATCCCGGTGCGGGTTTGTGGCATGGCCGCGTAAAACTCCTGGGGCGGTCGGTGTTCCATGTGCGCCGTGCGGCGGAGTGTGTTTCGCTGGACGGTGCGTTCCGGCCAGGGTCTGGAGGAGGCATGTCAGTCGGTCACACCACCGTCGCCATGAAGTTGCGCGTCGGCGCCGTGCTGGCGGGCGTGGTGGTCGGTGCCGCCGCGTGCGGCAGCGGCGGGGGCACCGCGAGTCCGCCCCCGTCCCGGCCGCCGTCCTCCGCCGGCTCCCAGGTCCCCACCACGAACCCGCCCCCCACGCTGCCTCCCTCGCACGGGACCACCGGGGCACCGACCAGCACCGGGCAGGCGCGCGGCTGCGTCGACCGGATCATGGCCGGGATGACCGACCGGCAGCGGGTCGGTCAGTTGATCATGGCGGGGGTGAGCGCCTCCGGGGTCAGCCGGTCCCAGCTGGACATCCTGCGCCGCGACCACGTCGGCTCGGTGATACTCATGGGCCACACCGACGCCGGGACCCGGGCGGTCAGGGGTGTGTCGGACCGCGTCCAGTCGGTGGCCCCCTCGATCGGCGGTGCCAGGGTGGGGATGCTGGTCTCCACCGACCAGGAGGGCGGCCAGGTCCAGGTGCTGAACGGACCCGGCTTCTCCTCGATCCCCAGCGCGGTCACCCAGGGGCAGTGGCCGACCGGCCGGCTCCAGTCCGCCGCGGCCGACTGGGGGGGGCAGCTGAGGGCGGCCGGGGTCACAGTGGACCTCGCCCCGGTGGTGGACGTCGTCCCGCCGAGCCTCACCTCGGTCAACGAGCCCATCGGCAAGCTGATGCGCGAGTACGGCAACGACCCGCAGACGGTCGCCCGGCAGTCCTCGGCGGTCGTGCGCGGCCTCGGACAGGCCGGGGTGCTCTCCACCCTCAAGCACTTCCCCACCCTGGGGCAGGTCCGCGGCAACACCGACTTCTCGGCGAACGTCACCGACGACGGGACCCCGCGCGACGGCTCCAACCTGATCCCCTACCGCAGCGGGATCGCGGCGGGCGCGCAGTTCGTGCTGGCGTCGCTGGCCACCTACCCCCGGATCGACCCGGGTCACCAGGCCGCCTTCTCCAGCGTGCTGCTGCGGGACGTGCTGCGCGGCACGCTCGGGTTCCGGGGCGTGGTGATCTCCGACGACCTGGGCAAGGCCGTCGCGGTGCGGGCGACTCCCCCCGGAGAGCGGGCGGTGGACTTCCTGTCCGCCGGCGGTGACATGGTGCTGACGGTCGAGTCCTCGACGGTGGACGCGATGACGAACGCGATCCTGGCGAAGCTGCCCAAGGACGCCAAGTTCCGCTCCGACGTCGGCGCCAGCGTCCACCGGGTGCTCAACGCCAAGGTGAACGCCGGCGTGCTCAGCTGCGGGCGCTGACCGCACGGCGGCGGGCCAGGCGTCCGTGGGAAGCACGGCGCCGTAACCGACGCGAAACGGCGGGGAAACAACGGCGGTCGCGATCCGGCCGACCCGTACGGAACGTCCGCAGGCGAGTCGCCCGATGATGACGCACTGCACGTTTACCGACCGGCGTCGGCGGCCCATAGTGACCACATGACGACCACCCCGACCACCGGCGGTGACGGCCCCTCAGTGGCGGCCGTCGCCCCCGCCCAGGCTGCCCCCGACGAGATCGTCGCCTACGGTGACCAGATTCTCGCCGTCGAACCGACCGGGGCCGAACCGATCCCGCCCGACGGGCGGCACGGCCGGCCGCTGCAACTGCTGTGGACCTGGACGAGCCCCAACATGGAGTTCGCCACCGTCTTCATCGGGGTGCTCGCGGTCGGGATCTTCGGCCTCGGATTCTGGCCGACCGTCGCCGCCGTCGTGCTGGGCACCGGGCTCGGAGCGGTCGCCCACGCGTTCCTGGGGCTGAACGGGCCGCGCTTCGGCGTGCCGCAGATGGTGGCCGGCCGCTCCGCCTTCGGCTTCCGCGGCAACGCGCTGCCCGCCGGGCTCAACGCGCTCACCGCGGGGATCGGCTGGTTCGCCGTCAACAGCGTCAGCGCCTCCTACGCGCTCAACACGCTGCTGCACTGGCCGCTGCTGCTGTGCCTGTTCATCGTGGTGGCGCTGCAGATCGCCATCGCCTTCCTCGGCCACAACTTCATCCACACCGCGGAGAAGTACACCTTCCCGGTGCTCACCGTGGTCTTCCTGGCGGCTTCGGTGATCATCCTGGCCAAGTCGCACCCGGCCGCCGCGAACGGCTCGCACGCCTTCGACGGCGCCTTCCTGCTGACGGTCGGCGCGGCGTTCGGCTACGCGGCGGGGTGGACCCCGTACGCCTCGGACTACACCCGCTACCTGCCGCGCGACACCACCCGGTGGAAGGTCGCGGTGTGGCCGGCGCTCGGGGTGTTCGTCTCCTGCGTGCTGCTGGAGATCGTCGGGGCGGCCTCCGCCACGCTGGTCGCGCCGAAGAACGCCACCTTGACCGACGCGTTCATCCACCCGCTGCCCGGCTGGCTCGGCAAGCTGACCCTGCTGGCCATCGCCATCGGCGGCATCGCGGCCAACGCGCTGAACATCTACTCCGGCACGCTGTCCTTCGTCGCGATGGGCATCAAGCTGCCCGCCTCGGTGCGGCGTGCCACGGTCGCCCTGGTCTTCGGCGTGGCCGGCACCCTGGTCGCCTGGAGCGGGCTGCACGACTCCGGCGCGCGGTACGAGAACTTCCTGCTGGTCATCACCTACTGGATCGGCCCGTGGCTGGCCGTGGTCTTCAGCGACCGCTGGCTGAACCCGGCCCGCCCGGACACCGAGACCGCGGTGCTGCTGGAGGACACCTCGTACCGCAACTGGGCGGGCCCGGTGTCGATGGCGGTCGGCACGGTGCTGGGCATCGTGCTGTTCTCCAACCAGACCGACTTCACCGGTGTGGTCGCCAAGCACCTCCCCCAGATAGGCGACATCGCCTTCGCCGCGGGCTTCGTCATCTCGGGTCTGCTGTACGCGCTCCTGCAGAGCGTGCCCGGGTTCGGCCCGGCCCGGCGGCTGCGGCCGGTCAGCGGCTGAACGCCGCCCCGGCCGACCGCAGGACGCGGTGGGCCGCGGCGGCGAGCAGCAGTTCCGTGTGGCAGTCGGGGTCGGTCACCGGAACGCCGAGCAGCGATTCGACCCGCTCCAGCCGCTGGTAGAGCGACTGGCGCCCGACGTGCAGCAGGGCGGCGGTACGGGTGGGGCTGCACCCGTGCCGCAGATGCACCTCCAGGGTGTGCACCAGGTCGCTGGGGTGGGCCGCCTCCCACTCCAGCAGCGGCCCCAGGACCCGGGTGACCAAGGCGGCCAGCCGGTCGCCGCCGATCACGGTGAGGCCCTCGCCGACGAGTTCGCGTTCCAGGGCGAGCGCCCGGGACGAGGTGACCAGCGGCGCCCCCGGTGTGGCACGGGCGGGCTCGGGCAGCGGCACGGTCATCGCCAGCCGCAGCGCGCCGCGCGCGTCCCGCAGCGACTCGCCCCACCGTCGCCAGGGGGCGTCCCCGGCGGCGGCGTGCCCGACGGCCAGCGTCAGCCCCGGGCCCTCGGCGCCCGCCCGGTCCGCGCCCACGGCCTCGGCCGCCTTGCGCAGCGCCGACTGCGCGGTGCGCACCGGATCGCGTCCGCCGGCCGCGGCCACCGCGAGCAGCCCGGTCACCGTGCCGGAGCGCGCGGCGCGCAGCAGCGGGCCGCCCAGGGCACGTGCCGCCCGGTCGAGCACGTCGAGGGCCAGGGCCGGTTCCGCCGCGTGCGCGGCGACGCCGAGCAGGCGGTGGGCGCGCTCCGGGCGGAATCCGACCGCGCGGGCCCTGGCCGTCACCTCCGGCTGGCCGAGCACGGTGCCCTCCTCCAGTCCGGCCAGCAGCGCGGCGCCCCGGCCCTCCCGGTCGACGGGCGGGCCGTAGGGCTGCTCGGCGACGTTGCGCATGACGATGGCGGTGTTGGCCGCCTCCGTGATCCGGATGAACGGCACCACGCGGCGCAGCGCCACCAGCGGCAGGTCACGGCGCCGGCTCTCGTCGACGATGGCGTAGGGCACCTCAGGCAGCGAGCGGCCGACCTCCACGGCGACCCCTGCCACCCCGCGTTCGGCCAGTTCCCGCACGTAGTGCCGGCAGGCCCCGGCGTCCGCGCCGGCCAGCCCGAGGCCGGTGGTCAGCAGCAGTTCCCCGCCGGACAGCAGTGGCCCTATCTCGTAGATCTCGCTGGAGTGCACCCAGCGCACCGGCCGGTCCAGGGTGTCGGAGCAGGTCAGCACCTCGGCGGCGGCCTCGTCCAGGACGTCGAAGGCGAGGATCTCGCGGAGGGTGAGGGGCATGGGGTCTCCCGGGGGCGCGGTGGCGCGGGTCCGACACGATGTCCGCCCGGCGGCGTCCCGGAGAGTACTTTCCGTACGTTGCACCGATGTTTCGGCGCCGGGATTCTGGTGCCATGACTGATACGGCGGCAGACGGCCCGCGCTACCCGGATCCGGCGGCGATGCTGGCGGTGGCGCGCCAGGAGGCGCGGGCCGGACTGGCCGAGGGCGGCATCCCGATCGGCGCCGCGCTCTTCGGTCCTGACGGTGAACTCCTCGGCCGCGGCCGCAACCGGCGGGTGCAGGACGACGACGCCTCGACGCACGCGGAGACCTCGGCGTTCCGGGCCGCCGGACGCCGGCGCGGCTACCGGCACACCACCATGGTCACCACGCTGTCGCCCTGCTGGTACTGCTCGGGTCTGGTGCGGCAGTTCGGCATCGGCCATGTGGTGATCGGCGAGGCGCTGACCTTCCAGGGCGGCCACGACTGGCTGGCGGAGCTCGGCGTGCGGGTGACGCTGCTCCAGGACGAGGAGTGCGTCGGCCTGATGCGGGAGTTCATCGCCGCGCGCCCCGACCTGTGGTACGAGGACATCGGGGAGTAGGCCGCCGCTTCCGGCGCGCCCCGCCACCCACGCAGATCGCGCCCCGGTGTCCACCGAGAAGGAGAGCAGTATGACCGCCTCGTCCGGCATTCCGGTGATCGACTTGTCCCGTTGGCTGGACGGCGACGCCCGCGCGCGGCGGGCGGTCGCCGCCGAGGTGGACGGGGCGCTGTCCCGGGTGGGGTTCCTGTTGGTCACCGGGCACGGGGTGAGCCGGGAGCGCCGCGAGGGCGTGCGGACAGCGGCGCGGGAGTTCTTCGCGCTGCCGCCGGATGCCAAGCAGCGGTACGCGGTGCGGGTCGGCGGGCGCGGCTGGCTGGGCCAGGGCGCCGAGGCCAACGGCTACTCCGAGGGCACCGAGACGCCGCCGGATCTGAAGGAGTCCTGGACGGTGGGCGCGGACCGGCCGAGCGGTGACCCGGACATCGACGCGTTCTGGTTCCGGCCCAACGTGTGGCCCGACGCGGAGGCGCCGGCGCTGCGCACGGTCGTCGAGGAGTACCTGGCGGCCATGCGGCGCGTCGCCGACCAGGTGCTCGGGCTGCTGGCGGCGGCGCTCGGGCTGCCGGAGGACTTCTTCACCCGGCACACCGCCCACCCGACCTACACCCTCAACATCAACTGGTATCCGGGCGTCGGGGTCGTCGGCGAACCGCTTCCCGGCCAGTACCGCATCGGCCCGCACACCGACTTCGGCACGGTCACCCTGCTCGACCGCGAGCAGGGCCACGGCGGACTTCAGGTCTACCAGGACCCGGCCGACGGCGGCACCGGCTGGCGGGACGCGCCCTACGAGCCGGGGGCGCTGACCGTCAACATCGGGGACCTGATGGCCCGCTGGACCGGTGACCGCTGGCGGTCCGGCCGCCACCGGGTGCTGCCGCCCTCTCCGCTGGCCCCGCAGGAGGACCTGATGTCGCTGGTCTACTTCTACGAGTGCGATCCGCACACCACGGTCGCCCCGCCGGCCGCGCCGATCGGCCGGGTCGCGCACGATCCGGTGGACTCCTCGGCCTATCTGAAGGCCAAGCTGGACGCCATCACGGTGGACTGAGCCCGGGTCCTGGCCGCTCACATGTTGATCATGTGTCCGGCCAGGCCGTGCAGCGCCTCCTTGACCGCCTCGCCCAACGTGGGGTGGGCGTGGACGTTGCGGGCGGCCTCGTGGACGGTCAGGTCCCACTGCTGGGCGAGGGTCAACTCCGGCAGGAGTTCGGTGACTTCGGGTCCGATCAGATGGGCGCCGAGCAGTTCGCCGTGCCGGGCGTCGGCCAGGATCTTCACGAAGCCGGCCGGGTCGGCCAGGCCCTGCGCCTTGCCGTTGGCGGTGAAGGGGAACTTCACGACGTTCACCTCGTGGCCGAGTTCGCGGGCCTGGGCCTCGGTCCAGCCGAAGCTGGCGATCTGCGGCCGGCAGAAGGTGGCACGCGGGATCATCACGTAGTCCAGTTCCATGGTCTCCGCGTCCGCGATGGTCTCCGCGGCGACGATGCCCATCGCCTCCGCGGCGTGCGCCAGCATCAGCTTGGCGGTGACGTCGCCGATGGCGAACAGGTGCGGCACGGTGGTGCGGCAGCGGCCGTCCACCGCGATCGCGCCGCGCTCGGTGAGCCCGACCCCGGTGTTCTCCAGGCCGTAGCCGGTCACCCGGGGCTGGAAGCCGATCGCCTGGAGCACCTTGTCTGCCTCCAGGACCTGGCGCTGCCCGCCGGTGGCGACATGGACGCGTACCGACTCCCCGGTGTCGTCGATCGACTCCACCCGCGTCGAGGTCAGGACGTTGATGCCCAACTTGCGGTAGCGGCGGGCCAGTTCGGCCGAGACCTCCTCGTCCTCCAGCGGCACCAGCCGGTCCAGGAACTCCACCAGCGTCACTTGGGCGCCGTAGTTGTGCAGCACGTAGGCGAACTCGACCCCGATGGCGCCCGCGCCGGCGATGACGATGCTGCGCGGCAGTTCGGATTCCAGGATCTGCTCCTCGTACGTCACCACCCGCTCGCTCAGCGAGGTGCCGGCCAGCAGCCTGGCCGTCGCGCCGGCCGCGATGACGCAGTGGTCGAAGGTGACCACGTGGGCGGCGCCGTCGGCGGTGTGCACCGACAGGCTGTGCGCGTCGATGAAGGTGCCGGAGCCGGTGTACTCCTGGATGTCGTTCTTCTTCATCAGGTAGTGCACGCCCCTGACCCGGCCATCCGCCACCCGCCTGCTGCGCGCGTACGCCTCGGCGTAGTCGAAGCTGACCCGGCCCTCCACCCGGATCCCGAAGGTCCCCGCCTCGCGGGTGAAGATCTCCGCGAGTTCCGCGTTGCGCAGCAGGGCCTTGGACGGGATGCATCCGACGTTGAGGCAGACCCCGCCCCAGTAGCGTTCCTCCACCACGGCCACCGACAGGCCGAGCTGGGCGCACCGCACGGCGGCGGTGTAGCCGCCGGGACCGGCGCCGAGGACGACCACGTCGAAGTGTCCACTCATGCACAGCACGATAGGACCGCCGGGGCCCGGGCGCAGTGGGTCGGCGGGCCGGTGGGCGGGGCTCAGGCCGCCTTTACCACTCCGTCATACCGTAATATGGTTGCCTTATGACAACCAGCGTTCCCAAGCTCGCCGATCCCCTCCGCCGTGTGGCCGCTCCCCTGCGCCAGCAGGTGATCGAGCTGCTGCGCGAGGCGATCTCCGGCGGTGAGTTCCGGCCCGGAGAACGGCTGGTGGAGAAGATCCTGTGCGACCGCTACGCGGTGAGCCGCACCGTCGTCCGGGAGGCCCTGCGGCACCTGGAGGCCGAGGGCCTGGTGGACATCGTCGCCAACCGCGGTCCGGTGGTGCGGGTGCTGTCCGACCAGGAGGCCGACTCACTGTACGAGGTGCGCGGGGCGCTGGAGGGACTCGCCGGCCAGTTGTTCGCGGAGCGGGCCACCGCCGAGCAGCACGAGGAGCTGACCCGGGCGCTGGAGCGGGTGCGCGAGAGCGTCGGCACCGGCTCGCTGGCCGAACTGCTCCAGGTCAAGGACGCCTTCTACGACACGCTGATCGACGGCTCGGGCAACGGCGTCATCATGTCCACGCTGCGCACCGTGCACGCCCAGATCCGTATGCTGCGCGGCCTCTCGCTCCAGGCGGAGGGCCGGCTGCCGCACACCCTGCGGGAGCTGGAGTCCATCGTCGACGCCATCGTGGTGCGCCGTGACCCGGAGCTGGCGCGGGTGCGCTGCGTGGAGCACGTGGCCGCCGCGGCGACGGCCATGCGCGCCGTGCGGGACGCGCGCCGGGCCGCCGAGGGCTGACGCGCGTCCCGGGGTGCGTCAGTCGCCCTCCGGCGTGCCGAGGAACCGCGCGAACAGGGCCATGAAGTGTTCCTCGTCCTCGAAGGCCCCCAGGTGCCAGGCGCCCTCGACGATCTCCAGCCTGGCGTCGGGCAGCGCCTCGGCCATCTCCCGTGCCATCGCGGGCGTCATGCTGGTGTCCTGGTCACCGGTGACGACCAGCGCGGGCACCCGGACACCGGGCAGCGCGCCGAGGGTGTCCAGCCGCGAGATGGCCTGCCAGACCGCCGCCCAGCTCTCGACGTCGTCGGCCAGCAGGGTGGCCGCGCAGCGGCGGCCGATCTCCGCGTCCCGCCCGGCCGGCGAGAACCACCGCTCGATCGTCGGGCCGAGGACCGCGGACATGCCGTCCCGCAGCGCGGGCGTGCCGCGCTCGGCCACCACCGGGCGCACCTCGTCCTTCAGGGCGCCGCCGGTGCTGCACAGGACCAGCGAGGAGACCAGGTCAGGATCCGCCACGGCGAGGTGCTGGGCGACCATGCCGCCGAGCGACACCCCGATCACCTCGACCGGCCCGACCTCCTCCCGGCGCAGCACCGCGGCCACGTCCTGCGCGAACCCGGCGAGCTCGATCCCGCCACGGATCGGGTCGGACCGGCCGTGGCCGCGCAGGTCGACCGCGATGACCCGGTGGGTGGCCGCGAACCGGGCGGCGTAGCCGTCCCAGTACGTCAGGTCGAGACCCGCCGGGTGGAGCAGCAGCAGGCCGGGGCCGGCGCCGCTGACGGTGTAGCCGATCCGGTGCCCGCCGACGTCCGCGAACCGCCGTCCGTCCGGTTCCCTGGCCGTCATGAGTCCTCCCCGGGCGCCGTGGCCTCCGGCGGAGCGCCGGTCCGGTCGCCGATCACGTCGAACCAACTGTCCCCGAGCGAGAGCCGGGTGACGAAGTCGAGCATCATCGTCATGTCGCCGTCCGCCCCGTACCTGGTCAGCGCGCCCCGCCACATCTCGCGGGCGAGCATGCTCAGCGGCGGAAGGGCGCCGAGTCGCTGCACGGCGTCGACCGCGATGCCCAGGTCCTTGTTGACCAGGCCGAGTTCGGCGCCCGACCGGTAGGTGCGCGGCATCACGTAGTCCGGGTAGCGCACCTGGGAGAAGTAGGTGGCGGCCGGGCCGTTGTTCAGCACCTCGAGGATGGCCTCGTCCGCCAGCCCCGCCTTGCGCAGGATGCCGATGCCCTCCATCGCGGCGATCGCGGCGACGTTGCCGACCAGGTTGTTGACCGTCTTCAGCAGCGCGCCGCTGCCCGGCGGACCGGTGGGCACCACCCGGCTGGAGAAGGTGTCGGCCACCCAGCGGACCTCGTCGAGCACCTCACGCGGCCCGCCAGCCATGGTGACCGCCTCACCGGTCCTGGCCGCCGCGAGACCGCCGGTGATCGGCGCGTCCAGGTAGCTGACACCGTGCTCCGCCAGCCGGGCGGCGAAGTCGCGGGCGAAGTCCGGCGGCACGCTGGAGAAGTCCAGCACCACGCCGCCCTCCGTCAGCAGCCCGGCCCGCTGCGACGCGGCCACCACCGCCTCGATGGCCGCCCCGCCCGGCAGGCACAGGCACACCAGCGTCTCGGCGGCCGGCACCTCCTCCACCGAGGTCACCGCCACGGCGCCGCAATCGGCCGCGACCCGCTCGGTGACGGCCGCGTCCAGGTCGTGGACGTACAGCCGCACCCCGCGGTCGGCGGCCGGGCCGGCGAGGTGGCCGACCAGCAGGTGGCCGAGCTTGCCGAGTCCCGCGAAGAGGATCTGCTCAGCCATGGCCGGCCTCCCGCAGTACCCGGAAGTCGTGCGACGGCAGCACGGTGGCCTTGGTCGCCTCGATGCGCAACAGCGTGTCGTAGTAGGCCGACAGGTCGTAGTGGGTGGTGGCCGGGATGTGCGGCCAGTGCTTGCCGCGGCCCTCCCAGTTGGCGTAGGTGGGGACCGTGTCGCTGGGCATCACGACCCGGCCGTCCGCCGTCTCCACCAGGACCGACTGGAGTCCTGGAGTGTGCCCGGGGGTGTGCAGCACGGTCAGCCCCGGCGCCAGTTCGGTGTCGCCGTCCAGCGTCTCGTAGTCGGTCCGCGCCCACGGCGGTGGCGGGTCCCCGGCGCCGGGGACCTCGTAGGACCCCTCGTGCCACGGCAACGGCGCCTTGGCGTAGGCCAGTTCCGCGGCCTGCACCACGAATCGCGCCGACGGGAAGAACTCGTTGCCGTACACGTGGTCCCAGTGCAGATGGCTGGTGATCACCAACTCGATCGCGGCGGGTTCGAGTCCCACCGCGGCGAGGGCGGCGACCGGGTGCTGCTGCGGGGTGCGGTCCAGCGGGCGGTGGTGGTCCTGCGCGGTGGCCGGGTCCGCGCAGCCCGTGTCGACCAGCACGTTCCGTCCGCCCGACCGCAGCAGGAACATGATCACCGGTACGTCCAGCGGGCGTTCGCCACCCGAGGCGTACAGGAAGTTGCGCTCCTTGCGGTGCAGCGTGCCCACGTGCAGGGGGGTCACGCTCCAGCGTCCGTCACCGCTCATGCCTGACGCCGTTCGCGCTCGGCGTGCTGGCGGACCAGCGAGTCGATGGCGAACCGGCCCGCGGCGTGCGCCGGCGCCCCGGCGACCAGCTTGGCGAACCGCTTGCACTCCAGCAGCGAGGGACCGTCCAGCGCGCTCAACTCGCCGATCAACTTCTCCGCCCGCCCGTCGAGTTCGGCGTCCGGCAGCACTTCGCCGACCAGCCCGGCGCGCAGCGCCGTCCCGGCGGGGATCGCACAACCGGTCAGCACCCACTGCGACATCATCTGCCAGGTCACCAGGCCGGCCAGCCAGCCGATGACGATGGAGGGCGCGAAGCCGTTGAGGATCTCGGGGAACCGCAGTTCGGCCGACTCCCCGACGAAGCTGACGTCGGCCTGGGCCACGAAGCCCACCGCGAACCCCTCGATCCGGCCGCTCGCCACGGCGACGGTGAGGCCGGGCAGGGCGCCCCAGGCGTCGGTGCATCCCGACAGCAGCGAGAAGATCGCCGGGTCGCCGTGCTCGTCGGGGTCGGGCACCCGGCCGAGGCTGAAGTCCCGGCCGTCCTGCCTGATGACGGTGACCAGCGGGGCGCGCTCCCGCAACTCCTCCAGATATCCGGCGAGTCGGCGGATGTCCGGGGTGGTCAGCCGGTTGCCGTTGTCTCCGTCGGTGAGACGCAGTTCGGCGACGTCCGGGCTGGGGTAGCTGAGCTTGACGGGCATGGGGTTGGGCTCCCGGGATCGGTCGGTGGCGGACGGCGAGGTGGTCCTCACCTGGTGCCGCCGTCGCTGTCGTGGTGCTGGGTGGGCTGTCCGCCCTCGTCGTCGCGGGCGGCCTCCTGGAGCCGGACGCCGCCGACCAGGTCACCGAGCGCGTCCACGATGCGGTTGTTGATGAGGTCTCCGTAGCCGAGGCTGGAGGCGGTACGGAAGGAGGCCAGGCAGCCGGCCCCGTTGAAGGTGGTGCCGCCGAGCGAGGACATCATCTCCAGGTAGGAGGCGACGTCCTTGATCATCAGGTCGACGGTCAGCCCGCCTTCGAGGTAGTCGCCCTCGATGATGTGCGGGAACCGGGTCTCCACCGAGTAGTTGCGGCCGCTGCTGTGGTTGACGACGGCCAGGAACTCCCGCAGGTCGAGCCCGGCGTTGCGGGCCCCGACCAGGACCTCGGAAGAGGCCGACAGGTTCAGGGCGTTGAGGAAGTTGTTGAGCAGCTTGGTGGTGTGCCCTGCGCCGGAGGGGCCCATGAGGTGGATGCTGCGGCAGAACCGCTCCAGCAGCGGCCGCACCTTCTCCAGGCCGTCCGCCGGACCGCCCACCATGACGGTGAGCGCGCCGCGCTCCGCGGACCGCGCGCCGCCGGAGACGCCCGCGTCGAGGAAGACCGCGCCGCGCTCGGCCAGTTCGGCGTTGATCCGGCGGGTGGAGTCCGGCATCGCGGTGGTCAGGTCGACGAAGACCTGGCCCTCGCGGCAGGCGGACAGCACGCCGTCCCGGCCGTGCACGACCTCCTCGACGACCTTGCTGTTGGGCAGGCACAGCAGCACCACGTCGCAGTCGTCCACGAGCGCGGCGATCGAGGGCGCCGCGGTCATCCCCCACCGGGTGACCTTCGCCTCGTCCCGGTGGTACCCGCGCACGGCCTGACCGGTGGAGATCAGGTGCCGGGCGATGCGGCCGCCCATGTTGCCGGTGCCGATCAGCCCGACGGCCGTCGGCGCGTCTTCCGTCACGACGTGCCCTCTTCGATCTCCTTGAGCGTGGCCGCGGCCGTCCGGAAACCCTCCATGCCGGCCGGGACACCGCAGTAGATGACGGTCTGCATCAGCGTCGCCTGTATCTCCGAGACCGTGCAGCCGTTGTTGACGGCACCCTTGATGTGCAGCGCGAGCTCGTGCTGGCGGTCGAGGGCGACCATCATCGCGACGTTCAGCAGGCTGCGGGTGCGGTGCGGGAGTTGGTCGTCGCCCCACACCTCGCCCCAGCAGTAGGTGGTCACCAGTTCCTGCATCGGCCGGGTGAAGTCGTCCACGTTGCCCGACGAACGGTCGACGTGGGCGTCGCCCAGCACCTTCCGGCGCATCGCGTCACCGCGCTGGTAGAGCTCCCCGTTGGTGCTCACTCGGTCTCCTTCGTGTCATACGGCCTCTCGGGCCGCGTCCGGTACGCGGGCAGCGGCGGCGTCACGCCGCCGAGACCTCCGCGTCGATCTCCTCCAGCGACTTGTGCCCTGTCTCGTGGGTGGCGGTCACCACGGCGGTGGCCGCCATCAGGAAGCCGGCCGCCAGCAGGAAGAAGACGCTGGAGACGGGCCAGTGCGCGCCCGTCATGTGGCCGATGACGATGGGCGCCACGATCGCCCCGACCCGCTGCGCGCCGCCGGACCAACCGGTGCCGGTGCCGCGGTGCCGGGTCGGGTAGACCTCGCTGGTGTAGGTGTAGACGGCGCCGCTGACGCCGTAGATGAAGAAGCTGGCCGCCGATCCGACGATCAGGATGCCGGGCACGGTGTCCTGCACGCTCCACAGCATCAGCAGTACGCCGCCGGCCGCGAAGAAGCCGAGCATGGTGGGCTTGCGACCGAACCGGTTGAGTACCACTCCGGCGACCACGTTGCCGAACGCGCCGACGGTGACGATGACCGCGACGTACTGGAGCGAGTGGATGAAGGTGAAGCCCTTGCCCACCAGGATCGACGGCAGCCAGGTGACGATCGAGAAGAGCACGAAGCCGTTGAAGAACTGGATGACCCACACGCCCAGGGTCAGCCGCCGGAAGCGGCCGGTGAACAGCTCACGCGGCGAGGCGCGCTCGACCGGCCCGGCCATCCTGGCCGCGACGCGCGCCTCCTCGTCGTTCATCGGCAGGCTGTCAGGATCGACGCTGCTGAGGTCGCGGACGATCCGCTCGGCCTCCTTCTCCTTGCCCTTGGCGAGCAGGAAGCGCACCGAGTCCGGCAGCAACCGCCAGATCAGCACGGTGACGACGGCCGGGGCGGCGCCGATGACGAACATGTACCGCCAGCCCAGGTGCGGTATGACCACGATGCCCAGCAGGGCGGCCCCCACCGAGGACAGCTGCCAGAAGAAGGAACTGGTGGTCAGCAGGGTGCCGCGGGTCCGGGTGGGCAGGAACTCCGAGATGTAGGCGTACATCGTCACCACCTCGGCGCCGAGCCCCACGCCGGTCAGCACCCGGAAGACGAACAGCCAGGGGTAGTCGGGCGACAGCGCGGTCAGCAGGCTGCACACCGCGAAGAGCGTCAGGGCCAGCATCAGGCTGAACTTCCGCCCGAACCGGTCGGTCACCCAGCCGATGCCGATGGCGCCGAAGAACATGCCGAACGCCGCGCTCGACGCCAGGTCGCCCGCCGCACCGGGCGACAGCGCCATGCTCGCGGTGATCGACGGCAGCACCACGCCGATGAGCTGCACGTCGTAGCCGTCGAAGAGGTGGCCCAGGCAGCTGACGGTGTAGAGCCCGACGTGCTTGCCGGTCATCGCGGAATTGTCCAGGCTGCGCACCAGTCGCCCGGCCCGCGCGTGTGTGGCGTCGACCGGACCGCCACCGCCGGCCGCCACCGATGTCATCGCCGATGCCGCACCGGGCGGTGCGCCCGTGCCGGCTCTCGATTCATCCAGACCCATCTCTTGCTCCGTTCGCGACCGCCCCAGGGCGCGCTCCGTATGATGGGAAGACCGTAATACGGTTACACAGATGTGTCTACGGTGTTGCCCGGACAACTGTGAAAGCCGCCACACGGCGGCCCGGGGAGACGGTCCCGACCAGGCGTGCCGCAACTACCGGTCCTGCGCATCCGCTTGACGGGGACCCCGGTGCACCCGGTCTAATAAGGCAGACCTAACCTAGGTTAGGTTCTCCTAATATCGGATCGGGCACGAGAAGGGCAGTCATGCTCCCCACGTTCGTCATCGGGCTCCGTGAAGGGCTGGAGGCCGCGCTCATCGTCGGCATCATCGCCTCCTTCCTGGCCCAGCAGGGCCGACGGGACGCGCTTCGCCGGGTGTGGGTCGGGGTCTCCGCCGCCGTCCTCATCTGTATCGGCGTCGCGGTCGCGCTCCAGATCGTCTCCAGCGATCTGCCGCAGGCCCAGCAGGAGCAGTTGGAGACGGTCATCGGCGGCGTGGCGGTCGTGATGGTCAGCTACATGGTGTTGTGGATGCGCCGTCACTCCAAGGACCTGCGCCGCGACCTGGAAGGCGCCGCCGACCGCGCGCTCACCCAGGGTTCGGCGTCCGCGCTGGTCTTGATGGCCTTCCTGGCGGTGCTCCGTGAAGGCTTCGAGACCTCGGTGTTCCTGCTCGCCACCTTCAACGAGTCCGGTAACGCCTGGTACGGCGGTACCGGTGCCGCTTTGGGCATCGTACTCGCGGCGGGCATCGGCTACGCCATCTACCGCGGCGGCCTGCGCATCAACCTCTCCCGCTTCTTCCGCGCCACCGGGATCGTGCTGGTCCTGGTGGCGGCCGGCCTGGTCGCCACCGCGCTGATGACCGCGGTCGAGGGCGGCTGGCTCACCCAGGGCGCCCAGGCCTTCGACATGTCGTGGCTGGTGCGGCCCGGAACCCCGCTGTCCTCGGTGATCACCGGGGTGCTGGGCATCCAGCCCTACCCGACCTGGCTGATGGTCGCCGGCTGGCTGATCTACGCGATCCCCATGGCCCTGGTCGTGCTGTGGCCGGCCCGCCGCCGTACCGGGGCACCGCGGCCCACCGCCCCGGCCGAGGCCGGCTGACCCCGCTCCCCCGCTCTTCCCCTTACCTCCGCGCCCCGGCGCGATCATCCTCACCGCCCGAGTCGCGGTGACGTCCGAAGGAGCAACACCGTGACTGCCCCTGCCTTCTCCCGCCGCATGGTCGCCGGCGCCGCGACCGTCGCCGCGGCCGGCCTGCTGCTCACCGCCTGCGGCGTCTCCGACCCCGGCAAGAGCTCGACCGGGGCCAACGGGAAGACCGCGTCGCAGACCACCGCCAAGGTCAGCGTCGGCATCAGCGACTCCGGCTGCGCTCCCACCCCGGCCAAGGTGGCGGCAGGACCGGTGAAGTTCACCGTCGCCAACAAGGACTCCGCCAAGGTCTCCGAGGCCGAACTTTTGGACCACGGCAAGATCCTGGGTGAGAAGGAGAACCTCGCCCCGGGCCTGTCCGGCGACTTCTCCCTCACCCTGAACGCCGGCACCTACCAGGTCTACTGCCCCGGCGCCTCCACCGACCGCACCACCTTCACGGTCACCGGATCCACCGCGCACAGCTGGAAGGACGACCCGCAACTGGTCGCCGCCACCCAGCAGTACGCGACCTGGATCGACGGCCAGGTCAAGCAGCTGGTGTCGGGCACCCAGGCCTTCACCGACGCGGTCAAGGCGGGCGACCTGGCCAAGGCGCAGACGGCGTACGGCAAGGCGCGGGTCTTCTACGAGCGCGTCGAGCCGACCGCCGAGATCTGGGGCGACCTGGACGGCCGGATAGACGGCCGCATCGACGACGCCGCCTCCCCCGCGGACTTCACCGGCTTCCACCGGCTGGAGCAGGCCCTGTGGCAGGACAAGTCGCTCAAGGGCACCAGCAAGCTCGCCGACCAGCTGAACACCGACGTCAAGAACCTCTACACCAAGGTGCAGACGGTCGAGTACCAGCCCGCGGAGATCGCCAACGGCGCCACCGACCTGGTCAACGAGATCCAGACCTCCAAGATCACCGGTGAGGAGGAGCGCTACTCGCACATCGACCTCCTCGACTTCCGCGGCAACCTCGACGGCGCCAACGAGGCCGTCAAGGTGCTGCTGCCGATCCTGAAGGCCAAGGACCCGCAGCTGGCCACCACCATCGCGCAGCGCTACCAGCAGACCTCCGACGCGCTGGCCAAGTACGCCGCCAAGCCCGGCTACGAGGACTCCGGCTACGTGGACTACCGTGACGTCACCTCCGCGCAGCGCCGAGTGCTGTCGCAGGCCGTCAACGCCTACGCGGAGTCCGTCTCCAAGGTCGCAGAGAAGGTCGCCTGAGCATGTCCGATCCGACCGAGCCGCAGCGCGACGGCGCCGCGGAGACACCTTCCGCCCCGGTCACCAGGCGCCGCCTGCTGGGCACGGTCGGCGCCGGAGCCGCGGTGGCCGGCGCCGCACTGGGAGCCGGTGGCGCGGTACTCGCCACCGGTACCCGAGCGTCGGCCAGTTCGCCGGCCACCACCGTGGAGTTCCGCGGCGCGCGGCAGGCGGGCATCGCGACACCGTCCCAGGACCGGCTGTGCTTCGCCGCGTTCGACGTGCCGCAGACCACCGACCGCGCCGCGCTCGCCGAGTTGCTGCGCACCTGGACCACCGCCGCGGAGGCCATGACCCGCGGCAAGGGCGTGCCGGGCGACCAGGGAAGCCTGGAGGCTCCGCCGAGCGACACCGGCGAGGCGACCGGGCTCACCCCTGGGCGCCTGACCATCACCATCGGCTACGGCCCCTCGCTGTTCGACGAGCGGTTCGGCCTGTCGGCACGGCGGCCCTCCGCGCTCAAGCCGCTGCCGCAGCTGCCGAAGGAGGACCTCGACCCGGACGGCTCCGACGGGGACCTGTGCGTCCAGGCGTGCTCCGACGACCCGCAGGTCGCCTTCCACGCGGTGCGCAACCTGCGCCGACTGGCCTTCGGCGTGCTGGTCCCGCGGTGGATGGAGTTGGGCTTCGGCCGCACCTCCTCCACCTCGCCCGCCCAGGCGACGCCGCGCAACCTGATGGGTTTCAAGGACGGCACCCGCAACATCGACACCACCGACGCCGCGTTGATGGACCAGCACGTGTGGATCGGCCAGGAGGAACCACAGCGCTGGGTGCGCGGCGGCTCCTACCTGGTGAGCCGCAAGATCCGGATGATGCTGGAGCAGTGGGACCGCGACAACCTGCGCGACCAGCAGCAGGTCTTCGGCCGGTTCAAGTCCACCGGTGCTCCGCTGACCGGTGGCAAGGAGCGTGACACGCCCGACTTCGCCGCCCGCGGCGACGGCGAGTACGTGATCCCGGCGACCTCGCACGTCCGGCTCGCCGCCCACGAGAACAACAAGGGGCTGCGCATCCTGCGCCGCGGCTACTCCTACACCGACGGCATCGACCCGGTCACCGGCGACCTGCTGGGCGGGCTGTTCTTCATCGCCTTCATGAAGAACCCCGACCAGTTCGTCACCCTGCAACGGGTGCTGGGCGCGCACGACGCCCTCAACGAGTACATCCAGCACGCTTCCGGCGGGCTGTTCGTCACCCCGCCCGGTCTCACCGCCGGCCAGGACTGGGGCACGCAGTTGTTCGGCACGGCGTAGCACCGCCCTGCCGCCGGAGCGCCGCCGTCCCCTCCCGGGCCGGCGGCGCTTTCGTCGTGTTCCACGGAGCGCCGTTCCCCCGTTCGCACCGTTCGGGATGCCATCGTTGTCAAGACGTCTTCACGCCTTTCCACCTGCGACGACGCGCGTCTGACGGGGGTTTGTCCCCTTGTCCCGCAGGACGGCATGGTGTGTGGTGATGCGCGTTGTCCGTCTCCGACACAGAGGTGCTCATGACAGGAATTTCGCGTAGACGACTCCTCACCTCAACGATGGGCGTGGGTGGCGCCGCGGCGGCGGCCTCGGTACTGCCGCCGAACCTGCGGCGGGCCATGGCCGATCCGGTCGCGAGACCGGGCTCGCTGGACGACATCGAGCACGTCGTGATCCTCATGCAGGAGAACCGCTCGTTCGACCACTACTTCGGCACCATGCGCGGGGTGCGCGGCTTCGACGACCCGAACGCGGCGACGCTGTCCACCGGACGCTCGGTCCTCTACCAGCCGGACCCGGCCAACCCCGACGGCTATCTGCTGCCCTTCCATCTGGACACCCTCACCACCAGTTCGCAGGCCATCCCCTCCACCAGCCACGCCTGGACCGTGCAGCACCAGTCGGTCAACGGCGGCGCCATGGACAACTGGCTGCCCGCGCACCGCAAGGCGGACGGCAACGCCCACGGCCCGTACACCATGGGCTACTACGAGCGCGCCGACATCCCGTTCCACTTCGCGCTGGCCGAGGCCTTCACCATCTGCGACGCCTACCACTGCTCGCTGCTCGGCCCGACCTGGCCGAACCGGCTCTACCACTGGTCCGGCACGATCGACCCCAACGGGCTGGCCGGCGGCCCGATCATCAGCAACGTGGTGCCCTCGGCGTTCCGCTGGACGACGTACCCGGAGCGGCTGACCCAGGCGGGTGTGTCCTGGCACGTCTACCAGCAGGAGGACGACTACGGCTGCAACCCGCTGGAGTTCTTCCAGGCCTACCAGGACTCCGGTCCTGGCGACGCGCTCTACGAGCACGGCCTGACCATCGGCCCGGCCGACCGGTTCGCCCAGGACGCGCTCAACGGGCGGCTGCCCACTGTCTCGTGGATCATCCCGACCGCCGGGCAGTGCGAGCACCCCTCCTACCTCCCGGCGGCCGGCGCTGACTTCGTGGCCCGCCAACTGGACGCGGTCGCCGCCAACCCCGACCTGTGGCGCAAGACGGTCTTCATCCTCAACTACGACGAGAACGACGGCCTGTTCGACCATGTCGTCCCGCCCATGCCGCCGGCCGGCACCCCGGACGAGTTCGTCGGCGGTCTGCCCATCGGCGCCGGGATCCGCGTCCCGTGCCTCATCGTCTCGCCGTGGACCCAGGGCGGCTGGGTGGCGGGCGACCCGTTCGACCACACCTCGGTGCTGCGTTTCCTGGAGGCGCTGACCGGGGTGCGCGAGACCAACATCAGCGACTGGCGGCGGCGCACCTTCGGCGACCTGACCTCGGCCTTCAACTTCCGCCCCGCCAAGCGGTTCCCGTCGCTGCCGGACACCAAGCCGCAGTTCTGGGCGGCGGAGCGGGAGGTCGCCACCCTGCCGCCGGTCACACTGCCCGGCGCGCAGCAGAGCCCGCCGCACCAGGAGGGCACCGCCACGGGCCCCGTGCCGAAGCCGTCCGGCGCCCCGGACCAGTACGGCGGCCCGTTGCCGTATCTCAGGAGCCGTATCGAGGAGGACCGCACCAACCACCGGTCAGACTTCCCGCACGGCACCGCGGGGACCGAGTTCCCCGGCATCCAGGAGGCGGTCCCGCAGACCGCGCCGACCACCGGCGAACACGTCTACGCCGTCGGCATCGTCAGCTTCACGGTGGTCGCCATCGACCCGGCGACCTACCGGCTGGTCGCCTCCGTCAAGGCCGGCGCCAACCCCATCGGCCTGGCGAAGACCGCCGACGGCGGCAAGGTCTACGTCAGCAACTCCGGCGCCGGGGACGTCTCGGTGCTGGACACCACCCAGGGCAAGATCGTCCGCAGCGTCCCGGTGGGCGTCTACCCGCACGGCCTGGCCACCTCTCCGGACGGCAGCCACGTCTACGTGGCCAACACCGGTCCGGACACCGGAGCCGGCGGATCGCGGACCGTCTCGGTGATCGACACCGCCTCCGACACGGTCACCGCCACCTGGTGGACCGGCGAGTCACCGCGCTGGCTCGCGCCGAGCCCCGACGGGCGCACCCTGTACGTCACCTGTCACGACGGGCTGTCGGTGCTGGACACCGGCGAGGGCCGCCCGCGTGGGCTGCTGACCGACCAGGCACGGGCCGGCGGCGTCGCCGTCCATCCCGACGGCAGCCGGCTGTACGTCGTCGACACCTGGCACGACACCCTCTCGGTGCTCGACACCCGCCACCACCGCCTGCTCGCCCGGGTGCGGGTCGGCCGCACCCCGTGGCAGGTCGCCGTCAGCCCCGACGGTTCACTGGTCTACGTGACGGGCGCGGGCGACGACACCGTGACGGTGATCGACGCGGGCAGCGACCGGGTGGTCGCCACGGTGGGCGTCAACCACGTGCCGACCTCGATCACGGTGACCGACGACATCGCCTGGGTGGCCACCAACGCCTCCAGTACGGTGGACGCCCTGGACACCCGCACCCGCCAGGTCGTCGGCAGCACGACCCTGGGTCTGTCGAGTGCCACCGGCGCGGTGATCGTGGCCTGAGGCGCCGGCGCCGCGCCCCGCCCGGCACCCTGGCCGGTCGGGACGCGGCGTCACAACTCGACGTCCGCACCTCAGCTGTGGCCGTCGGAGCGCTTGCGGTGCAGGCTGAACCGCTCGAAGACCGACAGCTCACCCTGCGGCTTGTTCACGTTGTAGTACGTGACGTGCAGGCTGGTGGTGTCGCCGGGGTGCCGGCCCGGGTCGACGGTGAACGCGGCGAAGCCGTAGGGGTGTTCGGTGTCGCGGACCCCCATCCAGACGGCTTCCTCCTTGACGTAGGTCGGGGTGCGCTTGCCGTTGGACCCGGCGGTCGCGGAGACCGCGGTGAGGACCTTGGCGGTGCCGTCCTTGAAGAAGCTCTGGTTGGTGGTGCCGGAGACACCGCCGCCGCCGAGCACCATGTGCACGGTGCCCAGCGAGGTGTCGATGTTGTCGGTGACCGTGGAGGACGGGTTGGGGGTGAGGGTCTCGCTGCCCGCCAGCACCCCGCGGACCGCCAGCGACCGCTCGTAGTTGTGCTCGTGACCGCAGACCACCAGGTCGACACCGTACTTGTCGAACAACGGGCCGTACTTCTGGCGCAGTCCCAGGTCGGCGCCGTTGGCGTCGGCGGAGCTGATCATCACCTGGTGCATGGCGACGACCACCCAGTCGACGTCGCGGTGCGCGCGCGCCGCCTTCAGCTCCTTCTCCAGGAAGGCCAGTTGCCGACCGCCGGAGTAGCCGTTGACGTAGACGTCGCCGCCGTCCTGGAGGCAGTTGTCGTCGTTCTGCAGCACGATCACCCGTACCGAACCGGCGGTGAAGGCGTACCACAGCCCGGCGAGTTCGGGGTCGGTCTCGGTGGAGGGCAGATCGAAGTACGTCTGGTACGCGCCCAGTCCGATGGGGCCGTTGGCGCTCTCGATCTCGTGGTTGCCGGCCGCCGGCATCCACGGGCGGAACCGCGCGGAGCGGGTGTTGTTGGTGAAGAAGTTGTTCCAGGTGCGCACCCGGTCGACGTCGAGGTTGGCGTAGCACAGGTCGCCGTTGAGCAGGTGGAACAGCGGCGCCACCTGCTCGATGCCGGTCACGATGTCCTTGGTCACCGGCGTGGAGTTGGCGTCCAGGCCCACGGTGCCGTCGGCCGCCCAGCTCACCTGGGGCGCCGACTGGTCGCCGAAGCTGGTGAAGGTGAACGGCACCCGGCCGCGCGGGGCGGTTTTGAAGGTGCCGCTGTCCGGGGTCGCCCCGTCGTGTGACACCAGGTAGAAGTAGTCGGTGCCCGGGGTGAGCCGGTTCAGCGCCGCGTGGTGGACGTAGACGGTGCGCCCCGACTTGCCGTCCGAATAGCTGCGGGTGCGCGCCTCGGCCCCGGACCCCAGTCCGTGGTCCAAGGTGCCGTACAGCACCCGCGGCCGCTTCACCGGCCCGTCGGTGATCCAGGAGACGACCATCTGACTGCTGGGGTCGGCCCCGAAGGTGAGATGCAGGCCCTGGACGGGCGGGGCGCCCGCGCCGTCGGGCGTGGGACGGAACGCGGGGGCGCCGAGCGGTGACGCTGCCTGCGCCGGGGTGGCCCCCAGCAGCGGCGTCGCGGCGGCTCCCGCCCCGGCGGTGCCGAGGAGTCCCAGGGCATGACGGCGGGTCAACCCGCTCTGGCTGTCCGGCGTATCGATCGATGCTGCCATGATGGGTCCTCCCGGGAGCCTCGTTGGACGTGCGGACTCTCGCGGATCCCGGCGAAGAAGCGGTGAACATCGCCTTGCGGACATGTGATCGAAGTGCGGCGCGTCTCCGACCCGCGCCGCGCCCGGTCCCGGGAGACCTACATGTCCGCGAACTCGTCGATGATCCGCTCGGCCAGCGCGATCTCGCCGCTGAGGGGGTGGTCCTCCTCCACCATCGGCAACCTCCCCGCCGCGTGGGCGAACGCCCGCGCCACCGGGGCGTCCGGCAGTTCCGCCCCGGCCAGCCGTAACGCCCGCACCGCGCCGAGCAGTTCGCAGGCGAGCACGGTGCGGTAGGCACTCGTCGCGGCCGACGTGCTGCGCGCCGCCTGGGTGGAGAAGCTGGCGTGGTCCTCCAACCCCCGGGAGATCACCGCGGTGCCCAGCGTCACCGGGGAGGCGGCGTGCCGCAGTTGTCCGAGCGCGTCGTGCGAGACGTACTCCAGGATCATGATCCCGGAGCTGCCCGCCGGGCCGCTGGACAGGAACGGGCTGAGCCCCGTCAGCTCCGGCTCCACCAGGTCGCTCAGCCGCGCGGCGGACAGTTCGGCGACATGGTGCAGCGCGGCGCGCAGTCCGTCCAGCGCCAGCGACAGGTACGCGGTGGAGAACTGGCCGTGGTGGTAGACCCGCTCGGTCTCTATGTCGATGAGCGGATTCTCCGCGGCGGCGTTCAGATCGATGGACAGCACCCGCTCCAGCGCGTCGGCGGCGTCCAAAGCCGGGCCGTGCACCTGCGGGAAGGCCCGCAGACCGAACGGGTCCTGAAGACGGCGGCCCGCGGGCGCCTCGCCGTCCGGCATCAGAATGCGGCGCATCTGCTCCGCGCAGCGCACCGAACCACCGTGCGGGCGCGCGGCGTGCACCGCCGCGGAGAACGCCTCCGGCGAGCCGCCGAGCGCGCAGTACGACAGCGCGGCGACCACGTGGCTGGCGTGCAGCAGGCGCCGCAGGTCGTACCAGGCGAGCACCGACTCCGCCAGGGTGGCGGCGTTGCTGGAGATGAACCCGAGGGCGTCACCCGGGCTGATCGGCACCGGGTCGAGCGAGCCCACCGCCCACGGCCGTTCCCCCGCGATGGTCAGCGCGATCTCGGCCAACGCGCTGAGGTCCCCGGTGCCGATGGCGCCGCGCGAGTGGACCAGCGGCACCGCGCCGACCCGCAGCGCGGCCTCCAGCGCGTGCAGCAGCCTCGGGTGCACCCCGCTGCCGGCGGCGGCCAGCTGGTTGAGGCGGATCACCAGCGTCGAGCGCACGATCGCGTCCGCCAACGGCTCCCCCGTGCCGCCCGCGTGGCTGCGCAACAACCGCAGACCGTGCTGGTCGGCGGTGTCCGGGTCGACCACGGCATGCCGGTTGGCGCCGACTCCGGTGGTCCGGCCGTAGACCGCCCGCTTGGCGCCGCTGTCCCGGGCGATCCGGTAGGACCGGGCGGCTCGCTCGACCGCCTCTCCGTCGAGTTCGACCGAGGCACTGCGCCGGGCGATACGCACCACGTCCGCGCAGCCCAGCGATCTGCCGTCCAGCCGAATCCTGCTGCGGTCCGCCATGGCCCCCCTACCTGTCACCTGGTCCGATGCGGCATCTCACTCCGCCGCGCTGACCTTTGGCAAGAGGGCCTTTCCGCCTCCGCGGGCCTCGCCACGGGCACCTGTCTGGGCGGGCGGCCTTCGCCACGGGCACCTGGGCGGGGCGGGTCAGTGCGGGGCGGGCCGGGGGCGGGTCCTCGTGGACTACGTATCTACGAGCCCCGCCTCCGGTGACATGCCCTGCCTGGTGGGATTTCGGGGCTCACAGATACTCGACAATGTCCACGAGGACCCGCCCCCGGCCCGCCCCTTACGTCATCCGCGGCCTGGCGCGTACACGTACGGGGTCGTGGTGCTCAGGGTGGTGAAGCCCAGGGTGCTGAGGATCGGGCGGCTGTTGCTGGAGGCGTCGACCTGGAGGTAGCGGTAGCCCTGCTCCGCGGCGATCCGGGCGCGGTGGGCGATCGTCGCCCGGTAGACGCCCCGGCCGCGCCAGCCGGGCACGGTGCCGCCGCCCCACAGCCCGGCGAAGTCGGTGCCGGGATAGGTCTCCATCCGCGCGGCGCACACCGGCAGGTCACCGGCCATCGCCACGACCACGGTCAAGGTGTCCGTCCCTTCGGCGAGCCGGGCGCGCAGCTGATGCCGCAGCCGACTGCCGTCGGTGCCGAACGCCTGCTCGTGGACCTCGGCGACCAGATCGGCACCGGCCGGATCGGTCACCCGGCACAACCGGACGCCCTCGGGCGGTTCGGCCCGCGCCGGCAGGTCGGCGATCGCGGCGACCATCAGTGTCTCCTCGGCCTCCGGTGTGAACCCGGCCGCCCGCAGCCGGTCCGGCAGATCGGCCGGCCGGTCGTGGGCGTACCACTTCCACTCGAAGTCCCGGCCCAGCGAGGCGAAGTGCGCCACCTGCTCCTCGATCGCGGCGTCGGCGCCGGCCTCGTCCAGATCGCAGAACAGCACGCCGTTCCAGTCCGCACCGGTGGCCCCGGTCTGCCGCACCACGCCACCGGTCCGCTCGACGCGGGCGCCGGGACCGTCCGGGGCCGCGTCCCGGCGCAGTTGGCGGTCGAAGCGGGCGAGCACCTCTCGCTGATCCATACGGGCATTCCAGCACCGGCCGAGTGCCCGCGCCAACGGATATCCACCGGTCCCGGTGACCGTCCGGGCACCGTGCGTGCGCCCGCCGCGGTACCGGCGACCTGCGGGACTGGAGTGACGGGCGGCTGAGCGTGGACAATGGCCTGGCCGGCCCGGGAAGAGCGGATTGCGGGGCGGGGAACGGATGTCTTCCGCGGTCCTTGAGGAGCCCGGCCACCATGGCACCACTGCTGGAACTCACCGGCGTCAGCCGTAAGTACGCGCAGCGTGAGGTGCTGCACCGGATGGATCTGACACTGTCCGCCGGGGAGTGCGTGGCGCTGCTGGGCCACAACGGCTCGGGCAAGTCGACGCTGCTGCGGATAGCCGCCGGCCGTGACAAGCCCTCCACCGGCACGGTGGTCTTCGACGGCACGCCCATCAACGAGAACGACCCGCGGGTGCGCGCCCGGGTCGCGGTCGTCGGGGACACCGCGGCCTGCTACCCGGACCTCACCGTGCGCGAGCACCTGCAACTGGTCGCCGTCGCGCACGGGGTGGAGGACGCCGACGAGTGGATCGACCACATACTCGCCGAGCGGCTGCTGACCGAGCACGCCCGCGCCCTGCCCGCCGCGCTGTCCTCCGGGCAGTTGCAGTCGCTGCTGCTGGCCTCCGCCCTGGTACGGCCGCGTGACCTGCTGCTGCTCGACGAGCCCGAGCAGCGGCTGGACCCGGACGCCCGGCGCAGGCTGGCCGACCTGATCAAGGCCGAGACCGAGGGCGGGGTCGGGGTCCTGCTGGTCACCCACCACGGGGAACTCGCCCGCGCGGTGGCGGACCGGGTCATCGTGCTGCGCGACGGACGGGTCATCGCCGACGGCGCCCCGGGCGACGTGCTGGCGGTCGGCGCCGACGGGCTGACCTGGCTGAGCGGCACCGCCGCGGAGCGTGCGCGATGAGCACGGTGGCCGAGTCCGGGCAGGAGCACGCCGCCGCCTGGTCGGACGAGGACGACTGGACCGACGAGGCCCGGCGGCTGCTGCGCGACCTGCGCGCGCCGCACCGCCGCAAGCGGGCCGGACAGGTCGGCTACGTGGTGTACTGCGTCCTGCTGCTGCTGATCGTCTGGGGCGCGCTGCCGAGCATGGGGCTGTTCCTCCAGGCCTCGATGGGCACCGACTACACCGGCCACGGCCCGGCGATCCTCGCCGCGCTGCCCTCCGGTGTCTGCGCGCTGGGTCTCGCCTCGCTGCTGCTGGCGGCCCGCGACGGCCTGTGGCGCGGCCCGGTGGTGCCGCCCCGGGAGAGCGTCGACTGGCTGCTGGCGCAGCCGGTGCGGGTCGGCCGGGTGCTGCGGCCGTGGCTGTGGGGTACGTACGCGGCGTCCGCGGGCGTCGGCCTGCTGACCGCGGCGATCGGCATGGTGACCCTCGGACTGACCTGCCGGGTGGGTCTGCCGGCTGCCTTCGGCTGGTGTCTGGTGGGCGGCGCCTCGGTGCCGCTGCTGGCCACCTCGCTGGGTGCGGCGGTCGAGCGCAGCGAGCGGACCGCCCGCTGGGTGCGCTCCCTCACCCCGTTGGTCTCCCTCATGGTGCTGGCGCTGGCCGCGCAGTGCGCCCTCGCGGCCGGCGGCCGGCGGGTGCCGTGGCTGGAGCGGGCCGAGCTGTGGTCGGGGCCGTGGGGCTGGGCGGGGCTGGCGGCCCTGTCGCCCACCCGGGCCGCGGTGCCGGGTTCCGTGGTGGGGGCGGCGCTGCTGGTCGCGGTGACGGCGGGCTGTCTGGCGCTGACCCATCGCGCGGTGGGCTCTCTCGCGCTGTCGGCGGTACGGCACCGTTCGCGCACCGCGACCGGGGTGATGGCCGCGCTGCGCACCGTGGAGTTCCGGGCCGCGCGGCAGGTGGTCTCCGGCGCGGCGGGCGGCGGGCGGCCGGCCCGGGTGCGGTTGCGGGCGCCGCGGCGGGCGTTCCTGGCGGTGCCGTGGCGCGACACGCTGGCGCTGCTGCGGCTGCCGGGACGGGTCGGGCGGGCGCTGCTGCTCGCGGTGCTGGCGGTGCTGGCCGGCGTGGTGGCCGCCGGGGCGCACGGGGCGTCGGGTGTGCTGACCTCGGCGGTGGCGCTGGCCTTCGGGTACTGGTCGCTGGCCCAACTGCTGGAGCCGGCCCGGGTGGAGACCGACGACACCCGGCGCGGCTCGTGGTCCCCCTATCCGTACCGGGACCTGATGCTGCGGCACACCGTGGTGCCGGCGGTGCTGGGGCTGGTGATCGCCGGGGCGGGGATGGCGGTGCTGCTGGTCCTCGGCGCGGGGGCGCGGGCCGCGCTGGTGCCCGCGGTGGTTCCGGCGCTGGTGGCGGCCGGTCTGGTCAACGCCTGCCGTGGGGCGGCCAAGCAGCATCTGCTGATGTCGCCCGCGCAGTCGCCGACCGGGAGCATGGGACCGGCGTTGTTCCTCGCCTGGTACGCGGCGGGGCCCCTGGTGGCGATCGTGGCGCTGCTGGTCCCGTTCGTGGTCGCCCTGCACACCGCGACGGCCGCCTCGGTGGTCACCGCGATCGCGGGGGCCGGTCTTGTCACCGGCCTGATGGTGCGCTGGGCGGTCATGCGGATCGCGAAGCTGACGCCTTGACGCCGTCACGCGGCGGTGGGGACCACCGCCGCGTGACGCGTGCCGGTCTAACGGTGGTGCTCGATCACAGCGCGGTGACGAAGTACGGCTCGACGGTCATCCAGCCGTTGGCCCGGGCACCGTTGAGCGTGCCGGAGGAGCCGACGCTCAGGGTGTACCACGAGTCGACGTAGTCCGGGTCGTTGGTGTACCAGGCGGCCGGGATGGCGTTGAGGATCGCGTCCACCAGCGGCTGGTAGGCGCCCTGGTCGGTGATGGTCAGCAGGGCGTCGGCGATGGCCTTGGCGAAGGCGGCGTAGTTCGTGTCGCCGTCGTCCTCCATCATCACGACGTCGGCCTCGTTGTACTTGTAGTTCGACCAGTTGACCAGGATCTGGTTCGGGTAGTACGTGGTGTGGTCGTCGTCCAGGTACGGCATGTCGACCGAGTCGACGCGCACGGTGCCGTCCTGGCCGAAGCCGCTGACGAGCGAGAAGATCTCCGCGTCGCCCTCGATCCACGGCTCTTCGTCGTCGTTGAGGTAGACGGCGTCGACCTTGGTCGAGTTGTAGCCGCCGTCGGCCGGCTTGACGGCCGCCGGGGTGTTCATGCCGGCCTTGGCGAAGGCCTTCTGGACGATGGCCAGGCCCGCGGTGGTGGCCTTCGAGGTGTCGATGTCGATGACGTAGACCGCCTGGTGCGGCGCGGTCTTGGCGTTGAGGGTGTGCGCACGGCCCTGGCTGTCGTACGCGGTCACGGTCGTGGCGTGCGAGCCGGTGGTGGCGGCGGCGACCAGCGGAGCGGTTCCGGGGGTCAGTTCGCCGCGCATGGCGTCGGTGCCCAGCCGCAGACGCAGCAGGGAGCCGGTGCTCGCGTCGAGTCCCTTGGCCGAGGCGATGCTCTGGTCGGCCTTGGTGACGGCCGAGGCGAGCTGCCGGCCGGCGGCGGCGGTGGCCTTGCCGGTCAGGCTGCTCAGGGCGACCTCGTGCGAGCCGAGGGCTGCCGAGCGCACCTGCGCGCGCCAGGCCGGGTCGGCGAGGGAGGCCGCGAAGGTGCGGGCGGTCTGGTCCTCGATGCGGCTGACCGCCGAGGGGGCGGCGGCCGGGGTGGCGTGCCCGGTGGCTGCGCCCGCCACCGGCGACGCGATGCCCTGCAACGCGGCGACCGAGGTGGCGCAGACGATGAGGGCGAGTGCGCCGCGCCGCGTGTTGGGTCTCTTCAAGGGGTTCCTCCTGGAGGCATGCTGCGGTTCCGCCGTGGGAGCGGTGTGTCTCGTGGGGTGCGCGTCAGGTGGAGCCAAGATCTATGCGAGTAGATATCGCACATGTAAAGCATGTCCATGACAGTGGCAAAACCGCAAGGGTCCTATGGTCAAGGCTGCTTGACGCCCCGTCAGGAAGGGGCTTGTCCGGGCCATCCGCTCCCGCCGTTTCCCGGCCCGGCGCGGCCTCTCCCGCCGCCCCCGGACACCGCGTGCGGCCTCCCGATGGCCGGGGCGTTACCGGAAGTCGATCAGATTCACAACAAATCCCCGTACAGGCGACTGGTTCCGACCCCGCGACCTGCGCATCATGGCTCCGCGTCGCTCATTTTTTCCCGCGGTGCACGCGCGCAGGCCCGTCGAGAGGATCGCTGATGACAACCCACCGCCGTACGCCGCGGCACAGGAACCCCGATCCGCACGCCACCGGCCGCCGCAGGTTCCTGGGATACCTCCTGGCCGCGCCGACCCTGGTGGCCGCGGCACAGCTCGGCGAGCAGGTGCTCGCCCCGGCCCACGCCGAGGCGGCCGGGGTGCCCTCGCTTCCGCAGCCCCCTGAGCTGTACGACCTCAACGACATGCTGACGGACGCGGCACTGCCCACCTCGGGCCTGGTCACCGTGCGGGTCAACGAGGACGGCTCCGCCTCCTTCGAACTGCCGCGCGCCGAGGTGGGGCAGGGCATCACCACCTCCACGGCGATGCTGATCGCCGAGGAACTCGACCTGCCGCTCGACATGGTCCACGTCACGCTGGCCGACGCCCGGCCGGAACTGCTGTTCAACCAGCTCACCGGCGGGTCGAACACCACCATCTCCACCTTCACCCCGATCCGCGTCGCCGCCTCGATCGCCAAGGGCCGGCTGCTGCGGGCCGCCGCCGAGGAACTCGGCGCGGAGCTGTCCACACTGACCAGCCACGCGGGCGTGATCACCGACGCGGGCGGCAGGAGCGTCAGCTACGCCGCGCTGGCGAGGAAGGCGGCGAGCCCGACGACCAAGCGGGTGTCGGTCGCCCTCAAACCGCAGTCGACGTTCACCATGATCGGCACACCGCGCAACCGGATCGACGCGCTGGACATCGTGACCGGCCGCAAGAAGTTCGCGATGGACCTCGACGTGGCCGACGCGCTGCCGACCATGGTCTGCCGCCCCCCGACGATCAACGGCACCGTCAAGTCCGTCCTGAACGCCGAGCAGGTCCGCGCGATGCCGGGCATCACCGACGTCGTCACCGTCCCCACCGGCGTCGCGGTGCGCGCGGCGACCTTCGGGCAGTGCATCGACGCGGTGCGCGCCCTGCGGGTCGAGTGGGGCGCCGGCACCGAGGACGGCAAGTCCGACCAGGACGTGCTGGCCGAACTGCGCAAGGCCGAGATCCCGCTCGCCGTGCCCAAGCTGGGGGTGCTGGCCAAGACGGTGGAGGGGAACTTCACCTTCTGGTTCGCCAGCAACAGCGCGCTGGAGCCCAACTGCGCCATCGCCGACGTCCGGGAGGACCGCGCCGAGATCTGGGCGGGGCTGAAGTCGCCGATCGTCGCCCAGGAGGCGATCGCGGTGCACCTGGGGCTGCCGGTGAGCGCGGTCACCGTCCATGTCACCCAGAGCGGCGGCTCGTTCGGCCGCAAGCTCTTCCACGACGCCGCGTTCGAGGCCGCCGAGATATCGCGGGCGATGGGCAAGCCGGTCAAGCTGATGTGGCACCGCACCGACGACTTCCGGCAGGGCCGCACCCACCCGATGAGCACCTCGCGGGTGCGGGCGACGGTCGCGCTGGGCAACGTACTGACCTACGAGCAGCGGCACACCAGCGTGGCCACCGACTTCGGCCACGGCGTGGGCGAGATCATCACCGCCCTGGCGGCGAAGCTGCCGGTGGGCAACCTCGGCTTCTCCGAGACCATCTTCGAACTCACCCAGCAGTCCCCGTACAACTTCGGGGTCACCACCCAGCTGCTCGACGAGGTCGACACCGGCTTCAACACCGGCAGCATGCGCAACATCTACTCCCCCAACGTGCGGTGCGCGCAGGAACTGATCGTCGACCGGCTGGCCGCGGCGGTGGGCAAGGACCCCTACACCTTCCGCCACGGCTTCCTCAAGGACGACCGCGTGCGGGCCGTGCTGGACAAGGTGGCCGAGGCCGGCGACTGGGGCCGCTCGATGCCGTCGGGCACCGCCCAGGGCATCGCGGTGCACACCGAGTACCACGGCGCGGTCGCCACGCTCGCCGAGATCGACTGCCGCCCGCAGACCACCGGCCGCCAGGTGCCCGACGGCTGGACCGGGCCACGGGTGACCAAGGTGGTGTGCGCCGTCGACGTCGGCCTCGCGGTCAACCCGCAAGGGACTCCAGGCGCAGATGATGGGCGGCATCATGGACGGCATCGCGCTCGCCCTCACCTCCAGCCTGCACCTGAAGGACGGCGTCTTCCTCGAAGGCAGCTGGGACAACTACTTCTACACCCGGCAGTGGAACACCCCGCCGGAGCTGGAGATCATCGTGATGCCGCCGACCACCGGGGATCCGGGCGGCGCCGGGGAGTTCGGGGTGGCCGCCGCGATGGCCGCCGTCGCCTGCGCCTACGGCCGCGCGACCGGGACCATGCCGACCAGCTTCCCCATCAACCACGCCGGCGAACTGGGCTTCGATCCGCTGCCGACCGTCCCGCCGATCCCCCAGTCCCCGACCGACGGCCTCGGCCACACCTTCTAGGAGCTCCCGTGTCCACACACACCTTCGTCCTCAACGGTGAGCCGGTCAGCGTCGATGTCGCGGACGACGTGCGGCTGCTGTGGGTGCTGCGCGACGTGCTGGGCGTGACCGGGCCGAAGTACGGCTGCGGGCTCGACGTGTGCAAGGCGTGCACCAGCCACATCAACGGCAAGGCGTTCAACCCCTGTTCCGTCCAGGTCAAGGACATCCGGCCGACCGACGAGATCACCACCATCGAGGGGCTGCCGGCCACCGTCGGCAAGGACCTGCACCCGATGCAGGAGGCCTGGCTGGACTCCGACGTGGCCCAGTGCGGCTACTGCCAGCCCGGCCAGATCATGACCGCGGTGGCCAAGGTGCGGCAGGCCAGGGCCGAGGGGCGGGAGGTCACCGACGCCGACCTGGACGAGATCCGCAACATCTGCCGGTGCGGCACCTACCACCGCATCCGGGAGGCGATCGTCGCCGGGGCCGAGAACATGTGACCCGCTTTCACCAGCACACCGGCCGGTGTGGTCCGCGTATCGATCGCGGGCCGCACCGGTCCGTTTTGACACCGTATTTCGGCGGGCCGGGAAGTGGCATACGTACGCTTCTTTCCGGCTAACCCGGTCATTCCACCGAAGTGCCGCTCATGGCGACCCTGCACACAGCACACGCAGAAGTCGCACAGCAACGTGACGGGATCTCGATTCATCGAGGAATGGCCAGCCATTAGCAGGGGTATGTCCGACCCCCGGCAACACCCCGGCCACCACACGGCAATGACGGGCCGACAACTTGTGAAGGTCCGGTCGCAGCCTGGTGAAATAAGTCGCCGCATGCCACGGCACATTGCCTGAATATTGATCAAGACAGCCCCTCGTGGCTGGCAACGAAGGCCGCCGACGTGGTTTGATCCGGCGATATACGGAAGTTGGAACCACAGGTTCCCGTTAGCCCGGGGATCGGAACGACCGTTGACCGGTCAGCTCGGTCCTCCCGAGCCGGCCAATCCCAGAAACACCCAAAGCAACGAAGGGAAGCGCAACTCATGAGCGACTTCACCCCGCAGGTCGAGACCCGCGAGATTTCCGACAGCGACCTGGACAACGTCTCCGGCGGCGTCCTCGGCCTGGACGTCACCGGCCTCGTTGCCCCGGTTATCGGTGCCGCTGACACCGTCGCGCCGGTTTCTGCCACGGTTGCTCAGGTCACCGCGATGCTGCCCGCCCCGGTCTCCGGCGCGCTCGGCCTCTGATCTACGGCATTACCAACAGGCGTCAGCCTGGAGCATTATCGACCCACATATGAATCGCTGTAGGGTTGGCCAGGGGACCACGGGACCACGTTCCGGGGTCCCCTGGATGCCGTTGTCCGACGGACCTCCCAGCGCATCGTGACGAATGCAGTCGAAGGAATAGTTCCGTGCAGTTCCGGCAAAAGGCGCTTGCCAAGTTGCAATCGCCCGAGGAGCTCGACGTGCCGGTGCGCTTCGCCCGGCCGCAGGGCTGGTTCGTGTTGACTGTCACGATCGCTGTCATGGCCGTCGGGGTCTTCTGGGCCGTCACCGGCTCGGTCAAGCCCAAGTTGGACGCCCCCGGGATCCTCACCCACGGCGAGGGCAGCTACGTCCTGCAGAGCCCGGTGGCCGGGCAGGTCTCCGCGGTCCTCGCGAACGCGGGCGACACCCTGGCAGGCGACGCCCCGGTGCTGAGTGTGCGCACCGCCCAGGGCACCGAGAACGTCCGCCTGCTGGCCCCCGGCCGGCTGATCGCACTGTCCGCCAAGATCGGCGCGGTGGTCTCCCCCGGTACCGATCTGGCCACCGTCGAGCGGGTCAACAGCCCCCGCGATCCGCTGCTCGCGGTGCTCTACGCGTCCGCGGACGGCGCCTCGACCATCCCGGCGGGCTCCCTGGTCGACCTCACCGTGCAGTCGGTGCCCACCCAGCCGTTCGGCACGCTGCGCGGCAAGGTGCTGTCCGTCGGCCGGACACCGCAGACCCGCCAGCAGATCACCGACCTGCTCGGGGACGGCGATCTGGCCCGGGCCTTCACCGCGAACGGCCAACCGGTCGCCGTCGTCGTCCAGTTGGACCGCTCACCGGCCAACAGGTCCGGCTACGCGTGGTCGTCGAAGCACGGTCCGCCGTACGCGATCGAGTCCACGACCCTGGTCAGCGCGGCCGTCCACCTCCCCGCGCAGCGTCCGATCGATTGGATCCTTCCGTGACCGCGCGGCACCGCCCGAAGCAGTCCCAGGCATCGGGCGGCCGGGCGGAGCAGGCCAACCGCGGACGGCACCGCCCGCCGGGTGCCCGCTCGCAACCGGCGGCGAAGAAGCGGGTCAGGCACCGGACGGTCAGCACACCGACCGTCCTGCAGATGGAGGCCGTCGAGTGCGGCGCCGCCGCGCTCGCGATGGTGCTCGGCCACCACGGCAGACACGTGCCGCTGGAAGAGCTTCGGATGGCCTGCGGCGTCTCCCGGGACGGCTCGCGGGCCAGCAACATCCTCAAGGCGGCCCGCAGCTACGGCCTGGACGCCAAGGGCATGCAGATGGAACCGGCCGCCCTCGCCGAGGTGCGGGCCCCCGCCATCCTGTTCTGGGAGTTCAACCACTTCGTCGTCTACGAGGGCATGGGACGGCACTTCGGACGCCGGGTGGTACGGCTCAACGACCCCGCCCGCGGCCGGCGTTCGGTCTCCACCGAGGACTTCGACACCAGCTTCACCGGTGTGGTGCTGGTCCTGGAGCCCGGTGGGGGCTTCCGCCCGGGCGGCCGCAAGCCAGGCATCGCCGGAGCGCTGCCGGCCCGGCTGCGCGGCACCTCGGGCACCATGCTGGCGGCGCTGATCGCCAGCTTCCTGCTGGTCGTGGTGGGCGCGGCGGCGCCCGGCGCTCAGCCGCACCTACATCGACGCCTTCCTGTTCGGCAACCAGACCTCGCTGCTGCCGGTGCTGTTCGCCTCGATGGCCACCCTGGTGGTGCTGACCGCGGTGCTGACCGCGCTGCAACAGGCGAACCTGCTGCGCGGCCGCATCATCTCCTCCACCCTCAGCAGCGCCCGGTTCCTGCGCCACCTGCTCGGCTGCCGGTCACCTTCTTCTCCCAGCGCAACCCGGCCGACCTCGTACAGCGCCTCCAGTCCAACGACACGGTGGCCGAGACGCTGGCCAGGGACCTGGCCGCCGCCGGCGTGGACGCGATCGTGGTGATCCTGTACGCGGTCCTGCTGTGGTCCTACGACCCGCAACTCACCCTCATCGGCATCCTGATCGCGCTGTTCAACGTGGTGGCGCTGCGGCTGGTGGTCCGCATCCGGGGCACCGGGGTGCAGAAACTGCGCGCCGACTCCGCCCGGTTGACCAACACCTCCTACAGCGGTCTGCAGTTGATCGAGACCATGAAGGCCACCGGGGGTGAGAACGGCTACTTCCGCCGCTGGGCGGGACAGCACGCCACCACCCTGGAGGGCCAGCAGCGGCTCGGGGTGCCCAGCGCGGCGCTGTCCATCGTGGCACCCACCCTGGCCGCCCTCAACAGCGCGATGATCCTGCTGATCGGCGGTCTGCGGGCGGTCGAGGGCCATGTCTCCATCGGCCTGCTGGTGGCCTTCCAGGCGCTGGTGACCAGCTTCACCGCGCCGGTCACCCGGCTGAACAACGTCGCCGGCCGGATCCAGGACTTCGCCGCCGACGTGAGCCGGCTCAAGGACGTCGAGAGCTTCCCGGTGGACGCGCTGTTCTCCCGGGACGAGCCGACCGCCAGCACCCGCAAACTCAGCGGCCATGTGACGCTGGAGGGCATCACCTTCGGCTACAGCCCGCTCGACAAGCCGCTGCTCACCGACTTCTCGCTGTCGGTGGGCCCGGGCCGGCAGGTCGCGCTCGTCGGCGGCTCCGGCAGCGGCAAGTCCACCGTCTCCCGGCTCATCTCGGGTCTCTACAAGCCCTGGGAGGGCGAGATCCGCATCGACGGCCGGAAGTTGGAGGAGATGCCGCGTGGATCGCTGTCCGCCTCGGTCTCCTTCGTCGACCAGGACGTCTTCCTCTTCGAGGGCACCGTCCGCGACAACATCGCCCTGTGGGACCCCTCGATACCGGACGAGGCCGTCGTCACCGCGCTCAAGGACGCCGCGGTGCACGACGCGGTCGCCCGCCGCCCCGGTGGCATCCACAGCCGGGTGGAGCAGGACGGCCGCAACTTCTCCGGCGGTCAGCGCCAGCGGCTGGAGATCGCCCGGGCGCTGGTGCGCCAGCCCAGCGTCCTGGTCCTCGACGAGGTCACCAGCGCCCTGGACGCCGAGACCGAACAGGTCATCATCGACAACCTGCGGCGTCGCGGCTGCGCCTGCGTGGTGATCGCCCACCGGCTCAGCACGGTACGCGACAGCGACGAGATCGTCGTGCTCGACCACGGCACCGTGGTGGAGCGCGGCCGGCACGAGGACCTGGTCGCCGCCGGCGGTCCGTACGCCGAACTGGTCAGGGAGCACTGAGGTGACATCCGTTCCCCCGCCGCCGGCCGCCGGCGCCGGGACCGCTCCGGGCGACGTGGTCGCCGCGATGGCGGGCCTGGGCGTCCAGGTGGACTGCTCCAGCACCCGCAGCCAGCCGCTGGAGGGGCCGCACGTGCTGTGGCTGGTGGCGGACGGCGCGATGGACCTGTTCGCGGCCGACGCGGCCGGTGAGGGGCGCTGGCACTTCCTGGGCCGTCTGGAGCCGGGCACCTTGCTGCTCGGCCCGGTCGAGGGGCCGCGGCACACGCTGGTCGGCCGGCCGTTGCGCGGCTGCGCGCTGCGCCGCATCCAACTGCGCGAGCTGTTCCGGCCCGAGGCGCACACCGGCGGCTACGGCTACCCGCAGCAGTACCCCGACCCGTACTCCGGACAGTACGGGACGGGGGTGCCGCAGCAGGGTCCGCAGTGGTCCGAGGGCCCGGCCGAACCGGTCCTGAGCCCACTGGAGGACGCCTTCGCGCGCGGCATCGGCCGGGGGCTGCGCACCGTCTTCGAGGCGGGTGTCGAGGGGGACGACGAGGCCGGCGACGACGAGATCCTGTGGATGGCGATGGAGCCGGGCAGCCTGGCCCACGGCTCGGCCTACGGAGAGCAGGCCGCGAGCGATCTGCTGATCGACGGCGCCGTGTGGCAGCGCATGGTCGACCAGCAGACCCGCCTGCTGCTGGGTCTCGACCGCTGGATCGAGCGTCTGGAGCGGGCCGGCGAGGACCGCACCGCGGCCGGCATCAAGGCGGGCGAGGCGGTCAGGGCGCAGGCGGACCAGGCGCTGCTGGCCTCCATCGACCGCTCGGGCAAGGGCGGTTCGCGCCCCTCCAGGGGAACCGACGACGGCACCCTGGCCGTCTGCCGGCTGGTCGGCGCCGCGGCCGGGATCACCGTCTCGGCGCCCGCCGAGGGCGGCGCGCTCGGCGACCGGATGAACCCGGTCGAGCGGGTCGCGCAAGGTTCCCGGTTCCGTACCCGGGTGGTGCGGCTGGGGGAAGGATGGTGGCGGGAGAACACCGGTCCCCTGGTGGGCCACCGATCCGCCACCGGTGCGCCGGTGGCGCTGCTGTGGCGGCGCGGCGGCTATGAGGCGGTCGATCCGTCCGGCGGCCGCAGGACCCGGGTGGGCAAGGCCAACGCCGAGCAGTTCGAGCAGCGCGCCGTGATGTTCTACCGGCCGCTGCCCGACAAGCCGCTGTCGGCCTGGCGGCTGGTGCGGTTCACCCTGCGCGGCACCAGGCAGGACCTGGGCAGGCTGCTGCTGGGCGGGCTGGTCGCGGTCGGCCTCGGCGCGCTGGTGCCGGTCGCCACCGGGCAGGTGCTCGGGGTCTTCGTGCCAGGCGGCGAGAAGGGCTTCATCACCCAGATGTCGCTGGCCCTGGTGGCCAGCAGCGTGGTGGCCGCCGCTTTCATGCTGCTGGAGAACGTCGCCATCCTGCGGATGGAGGGCCGGGTCGAGGCCACCTTGCAACCGGCGGTCTGGGACCGGCTGTTGCGGCTGCCCACGAAGTTCTTCGCACAGCGCTCCACCGGTGAGTTGGCGAGCGCCGCGATGGGCATCAGCGCGATCCGCCGGGTGCTCTCCGGCATCAGCTCGGTCACCGCGCAGGCGTGCACGGTCGGCACGGTCAACTTCGTGCTGCTGCTGTACTTCAGCCCCATGCTGACGCTGGTGGCGCTGGCCATGCTGGCGGTCAGCGGCGCGGTCTTCCTCGCCATGGGCCTGTGGCAGCTGCGTTGGCAGCGCCGGCTGATCGCGCTCAACAACAAGCTCAACAACCAGGCATTCCAGACCCTGCGCGGGCTGCCCAAGCTGCGGGTCGCCGCGGCGGAGAGCTTCGCCTACGCGGCCTGGGCGGGCGAGTTCGCCCGCAGCCGGGAGTTGCAGCGCCGGGTCGGCCGGATGAAGAACTACATCGCCGTCTTCAACGCGGTCTACCTGCCGTTCTGCACGCTGATCATGTTCATGTTGCTGGCGGGCCCGGCCAAGGGCACCCTGTCGGCGGCCGGCTTCCTCACCTTCAACACCTCGGTGTCGATGATGCTGACCTCGGTGACCCAGCTGACCGGGGCGCTCATCTCGGCCGCCTCCGTCCTGCCGCTGTTCGAACAGCTCAAGCCGGTGCTGGAGGAGGTCCCCGAGGTGGCGGGCGGCAGCACCTCGCCCGGCCCGCTGTCCGGCGCGATCGAGGCCGGCCACCTGTCCTTCCGGTACTCCGAGGACGGTCCGCTGGTACTGGACGACATCTCCTTCAAGGTGAAGCCGGGCGAGTTCGTGGCGGTGGTCGGTGCCAGCGGCTGCGGCAAGTCGACGCTGCTGAGACTGCTCATCGGCTTCGACAAACCGGTCGCCGGCGGGGTGCTCTACGACGGACAGGACCTGGCCGCCCTCGACCAGGCGGCCGTGCGCCGCCAGTGCGGTGTCGTGCTGCAGAACTCCCAGCCCTTCAGCGGCTCGCTGCTGGACTGCATCTGCGGCGCGGAGATCTTCTCCCTCGAAGAGGCCTGGGAGGCCGCCGAGATGGCCGGGCTGGCCGAGGACATCAAGCGGATGCCGATGGGGATGCACACCGTGCTGTCCGACGGCGGCGGCACCATCTCCGGCGGCCAGCGGCAGCGGCTGATGATCGCCCAGGCCCTGATCCGCAAGCCCAAGATCCTGTTCTTCGACGAGGCCACCAGCGCGCTGGACAACGAGACCCAGCGCATCGTGATCGAGTCCACCCGCAAGCTCAACGCCACCCGGGTGGTGATCGCCCACCGGCTGTCGACGATCATGGACGCCGACCGGGTCATCGTGATGGCCGACGGCCGGGTGGTGCAACAGGGGTCACCCGAGCGGCTGTTGGCCGACACCGGCGGACTCTTCCACGAACTGGTCCGGCGCCAGATCCAGTGACCGGGGCACCGCCGCTGTCCGCACCCCGCCCCAACACACCGTCGGGGTACGGGCGTTCACCCATACGGCGGAAATCACCGTGTCGACGGCAGGTCCGGCGGCTTACCGGGCGCGTTGCCCCGATCGTGGGACAGGACAGCTGAAGCACCAGGAAAGAGTGGCAGTCTCTTGGAACCAACCGCCTCGCAGGTGGAGCAAGCGCCGACGGACCAGTCGCACATCATGCGACTCGCCTCAAGCGGTGGGATGGCCAGAGCGCTGGCGGTGGCCGCCCGGCTGGGGTTGGCGGACCACGTCTCCCAAGGACGGCTGTCCTACAAGGAGTTGTCCGCGCGCACCGGATGCGACCCCGACGCCCTGCTGCGGCTGCTGCTGACCCTGACACTGTGCGGGGTGTGCGACCGGGACGCGAACGACGCGTTCGGGGTGACCGAGCAGTACGCCTCCCTGCGCACCGACCATCCGCGCTCACTGCGCAACTTCTGCGTACTGATGGCCGAGACCTACGACGACGCCTTCCGCGCCCTGGAGACGACCGTCCGCACCGGTGACCCCGGTTTCCGGGAGGTCTTCGGCAGCTCGCTCTACGAGTACCTGGAAGGTGATCCGGAAAGCGGCCGGATCTTCGACAGCGCGATGGCGGAACTGGCCCGCCCGGTGGCCGCCGCGCTCACCGAACGGTACGACCTGCACGGTGTCACCGAGGTGGTGGACCTCGGCGGGGGCGACGGCACCATGCTGACCGCGCTGCTGGCCGACCATCCGGGGCTGACCGGGGTGTGCGCCGACCGGCACAGTGTGTGTGAGCGTGCCGCGGCGCGGGCACGAGCGGGCGGCGAGGCGTCACCGGCGGGGCGGATCCGCTTCCAGCCGACCGACATCTTCACCGAGGCGCCGGTCGGCGGTGATCTGTACCTGCTCAAGAACGTGCTGCACGACTGGTCCCCCGAGGACTGCCTGCGCATCCTCACCGCGGCCCACCGGGCGATGCGGCGCACCGCCGAGGGGCGCGACCCGGCCCTGCCGCTGCCCAGGTTGCTGGTACTGGAGCCGATGTTCGAGACGGATTCCGACGCGGCTCACGCGCTGTTCCAGATGGTGATCTGTGAGACGGGCACCCGCGGCTTCGGGCAGGCGGAGATGCGCGCCCTGCTGGACGCCGCGGAGTTCACCGTCCTGTCGGCCGACCGGCTGCCCACCACCGGCCACCACCTGTTCGAATGCGTGCCGGACATCCCCGGCAGGCCGGCCGGCACGGCGCGCTGAGCGGGGGTGCGGGCCGGCCGACCGGCCCGCACCCCGCGGTCACAGCTCCACCAGCACCTTGCCCTGGTTGCCGGCGTCATCGGCGTACAGGCTCCGGTACGCCTCGGGGATGGCGTCGAAGCCGCGGTGGACCGTCTGGTGGTAGGCGACCTCCCCGTCACGCACGAGTTGGCCCAACTCCTTGTGCAGGGCCGTCCAGTTCTCCTCGGTGAACCACTCCAGCGAGAAGATGCCGCGGATCGTGGTGCGCGGATACATGATGTACGGCAGCAGGCGCGGGCCACTGTGGTCGTTGGCCACCTGGCTCGCCCACTGCCAGCACACCGCGACCTGGCTGTCCACGTTGAGCATGGTGAACACCGCGTCGGTCACCGCGCCGCCCAGGTTGTCGAAGTACCGGTCGACGCCGTCCGGTGCCGCCCGCAGCAGCGACTCCCGTACCCGGTCGGCGTCGTCGCCCTGGCGGTAGTGGACGACCTCGTCGAAGCCCAGGGACGTCAGGTAGGGGGCCTTCCGCTCGGAGCTCGTCGTGCCGACCACGCGGGCCCCGGCGCGCTTGGCGAGTTGGCCGACCAGGGTCCCCACCGAGCCGGAGGCCCCGCTGACGACGACGGTGTCACCGGGCCTGACGGTCATGAACTTGGTCAGGGTGCCCCAGGCGGTCATCCCGGAGCCGCCCATGACGCCCAGCGCGGTGGACAGCGGCAGCGCGTCGTCGTAGGCGGCGGGGTCGAGCCTGCGGTACGCCGGGAAGACCATCGGGAAGGTCCCGGTCTGCCACAGCTGCGAAGCGCCGTCGCTGATCACATGGGTACGCCAGCCGCCGAACCCCTGCACCAGGTCGCCGACCCGGTGCGCCGCCTCGGGTCCGGCCTCGATGACCTCCATGACCGAGTCGGCGCCCATGTGGTCGCCGATCGGGGTGTCCAGGGCGATGCCGTGCAGATACGGGTCGATCGACACGTACCGGGTGCGCAGCAGCATCTGGTCGGGCCGCAGCGTGACGTCGACGTCCTCGGTGACCTTGGCGTACTTGCTGCCGACGTGGGGCACCCCGTCGCGGTGTTCGCGCACCACCCACTTCTCGATCCTCATGGGGCCGTCATGCTCCTTACCGGTGTCGGTGATTGTGGCGGTACGGGTGGCTCGGCCGCCGTGCGGGGCGCGGGCGCGCCGACGCCGACCGGGATCACCAGATGGGTCGGTGGCGGGGCGCTGTCGTCGATCTGCGCGGTGAACGGCCTGCCGTCGTCCCGGCAGATGAACTGGGTGACGTGGCGGCCCGCGGCGGCGGCCCTGATGAGGCCGCCGGTGGTGGCCCAGACGCCGGAGATGTAGAAGTCCGAGAGCCCCGGCAGCACCGGGCCGTGCTTCTTGATCTGCTCTTCCATCGTCTCGCCGCTGTCGACGAACGGCTGCCAGCCCAGCACGCTCCCGTCGTAGTTGCCGGTGTAGCGGACCTGGGTGAGCGGGGTGGACACGTCCCGGACCCGGATGGCGTCCGCGAGGCCGGGGTGGCGCTCGTCAAGGAAGCCGACCATCGCCTCGCGCACCTGGCGTTTGGCGACCTGGTAGGCGCGCCCGCGCTTGACCGGCAGGGTGTGCAGTTCCTCGCCCCGCCTGATCCTGCCGACCTGTTCCGGTCCCTCGCTCAACTCCCGCCAGGGGGCGATGTCGCAGAAGTAGGTGGCGTACACCACGCCGGTGCCCGGCGGGGACAGCTCGGGGTAGTGCCGCTCCCGGAACTGCACGTTGACGCTGGCGTGCCGGATGCCGGTCAACTTGGCGGCCAGGGCGTCGTCCACCAGATGGGTGGTGCACGGGTCGGCCTGTGGGAAGGGCCGTCGCAGACCCAGGAAGACGGTGACGTAGCCGGGGAAGACCATGCCCGGCTCCTCGATGGTGCGGGTGTACAACTCGCGGTAGGTCTCGTCGAGATAGCGTCCGCCCAGCAGGTCCATCACCGTGGTGCGCCCGTCGCAGGCGGAGACCACGATGTCGGCGCGGTGCTCGCTGCCGTCGGAGAGCCGCACTCCGACGGCGTGGTCGTTCTCGACCAGTACCCGCTCCACCTTGGCGTTGTACGTCACCTCGCCGCCGAGCCGCAGATAGCGCTGCTCGATCGATCTGGCCAGGCCGAGCGAGCCGCCTTCGGGGACCCCGGCGGACTTGTTGGCGTGCGAGGCGAGTTGGAAGTAGAACGGCAGCACGGGGAAGGCCGGATGCTTCTCGTAGAGCACGAAGTTGAACGCCTCGCGCAGCAGCGGGTCCTTGAAGCGGGTGGAGTAGTCCGTCATCAGCGTGCCGATCGAGCGGCGGATGACGTTGAAGTGCGGCACGAAGGACGCCAGCATCCGCCAGCGTTCCCAACGGCCCATCAGGGCGACCGGTTTGAGGAAGGGATAGGAGGTCAACAGGGTGCGGAAGCGGCGCAGCCCGGCGCAGAAGTCCCGGATCACCGCCGCGTCCCCGGGCGAGATCTCCAGCAGATGGGCCTGGAGCCGGTCGGGATCGGAGTAGAAGCGCACCATCCGCCCGTCCCGCCCGCGCACGGTGTTGAACACGTCGAAGTGCCGCATCTGCTTGCCCTGGAGTGCTCCGAGCTCCAGCCAGATCTGGTGCATCTCGTTGCCGGGGCCGCAGCCGAGCAGCCAGCTGACGCAGGCGTCGAAGGTGAAGTCCCGGCGGTCCCAGGAGGTGCAGCAGCCGCCGGGGATCTCGTGCATCTCGAAGATCCGGGTGCGGTAGCCGTTCATCCGGGCGTAGCAGCCGGTGGACAGGCCACCGAGTCCGCCACCGATGATGATCATCGTGCGGCGCTGTGCTGGGGCGGACGGCGGGCGGGTCGCGGTGCGCATGATCGGCGGTCTCCTGGGAATCGCACCGCGCTTGCGGGCGGGCCGGGCGGGGTCAGCTGTCGGAGTCGTCCGCCGCGGTGACATCGTTGCCGTGGCTACCGAAGAGGCCGCACCGGGGCGATCACTCCGTGTCACTCACTCTACACACAGGGTGCCGGTGCGCGCGAGAGAAAACCCCAACGCCGAAGAAGCCCCCGGCAGTTGCCGGGGGCTTCTTCGGTCGTTCTTGCCGGTCGGGTCAGCCGAGAAGGCCGTCCACCACGCCACCCACCGTGCCCACCACGGTGCCGAGCAGGCCACCGCCCTGGTGGCCGCCGCCGGTGCCCTGCGAGGGGGCCGGCGAGGAGGAGGTGGGCGCCGAGCTCGGAGTCGTGGACCCGGGGGCCGACGGCTGCGCGGGCTGCGACGGGGAAGCCGGCTGCGAGGCCGACGGCGTCGGCAGTGCTCCCGCCACCTTCTGCGAAGTGGAGGAGCCGGACGGCTTCTCACTCTGCGTCAGGGACACCTGCTGGATCAGCTTCGGCGCCCCGGCCGACTGGGTCGCGAACCCGGTGGGCACCGACTCCTGCGTGTGTGTGACCGTGGTGTGACCGGTGCTCGTGTCCGGAGCCGATCCTCCGCCGAGGCTCGCCACGGGTTCGTCGTTCGTGTCAGCGGTCGCCTGCGCGTTGGTGGGCCCATTGGCCGCCGAGTTGATGCCCACAGCGAGAGCGGTCGCCACACCCATCGCAGCTGCGGCCTTGACCACCGTAGAACGCGCGCCCAGCACCACCTTGGCTCGCCGATGCCTGCCCATCCTGATACCTCTCCCCAGGGGATCACTCACTTCCGGATCAGTAAAGCCTGGCCAAACCCAAGTGACAGTGCGCAATGCGCGATCGTTATGTGGAGATCCGGAGGACGAGCGGGAGCGAAGAGCGGGATATCCGGACTCGTCGGGGCAAGGAGGACCCGCCGTTCACCCCCGAAGTGACCGGCTCCGCCTCAACCGGCCGCCGTCCGGGCGGATCCCGCCGGCGGCGCGGCCAACCGCAGTGAGGCGACGTAGGACACCACGACGGCGACGATCACCAGCGGCATCACCGTCAGCCCTTCCCGGCCCAGCAGCAGGGTGGCCAACAGCACGGCGGTCATGGGCAGTCCGAGGATCGCCACGCACATCGCCCCGATGCCCATGGCGAAACCCGCGGTGAGCGGCAGCCCCGCCGCGTGCGAGAGCACGGTGCCGCCGACCGCCCCGAGGAACATCGACGGGAAGATCGGCCCGCCGCGGAACGCGCTGAGCGACACCGTGTACGCCAGCCCCTTGCAGACCAGCAGTAGCAACAGGACGCCCACCGAGTACGAGGCGCTGCCCGACAGCAGCGGTTCGAGCGCGGACTGCCCCGAGAAGAGCGCCCCGGTCGCCGGCTTCCCGCTCCCTTGCGCGTAGCCGATCGAGAGACCCGCGACGGCCAGTCCTGCCGCCACCGTGACCGGCACCCGGTGGCGCGCCACGTGCGGCTGGAGCGCGGCGGCGGACCGCCGGACGGCGGCGCCGACCAGCGCCGCGGCCAGGCCGATGACCAGCGCCCAGCCGAACTGCGCGAAGTCCGGTGTCCGGGCCCCTGGCACGTGATGCAGGGTCAGCGAGTAGGTGCCCAGGCCCGTCCAGGAACCGAGACCGGTGAAGATCAGCGAACCCACGCCGGAGGCCAGCAGACCGGGCACAAGCACCACGCCCAGCATGGGCCCGCCGAACCCGGAGACCTCCATCAGCAGGAACGCGCCCAGCAGCGGGGATCCGAACAGGGTGCTGACCGCCGCGAACCCGCCGGCCGCCGCGATCACCTCACCCGGCCGCCCGGACTCACCGCGGGTGGCGAGCCGCACCGCGCCGAGTGCCAGACCGCCGCCCAGCGCGATCAGCGGCGCCTCGGGCCCGAGCACCACGCCGAGGCTCAGGGAGGCGAGCGCGGCGAGCAGCACGCCGGGCAGTTCCGCCGGAGTGGGAGGGCCCGCGGTCGACAGGCCGGCCGAGGGTTCGTGGCCCGCGGTGCCGGGCAGATGACGGATGGTCAGGCCGACGGCCAGGCCCGCGACCGCCAGCATCGGCAGCGGCCACCACAGCGGTGTCCGATGGAAGCCCAGCGCCTCTGGCAGGTCGGTGTAGACCAGCTTCTGGAGTTCGTCGACCAGTGCCAGGAAGCCGAACGCCGCCGCCGAGACGGGGATGCCGATCAGCGCCGCCGCCGCGAGGGCGACCAGGTAGCCGCGGGAGCGCACCAGGTCCGCCGGGTCCCGGGAGGCCCCCTCGGGCGGTCCGGTCCGCTGGGGCTCGGGCATGCGCGACGCCTCCTCGACTGCGCCCCCGGTCCCCCAGCGTGCCACGAGGCCGTACGACGCCCTGTCACGGCGCGCCGCCCGCACCGGTGGGCCCGAGGACGGTCGTCGCCCCGGGGCCGCGAGAGGTGCGGTCTGCGCCGGGCGGGACCGGCTCGCCGTCCCCCGGACCCGTGATTCACCCGAATGGCGCAACAGCCCCGGACCGGATCACCGGTCCGGGCGACCCGGGGTGCGAACGGCCGGAGGTCAGCCCCCGTCCCTACGGGTGGAACCGGCCGCCACCGGCGGTCTGAGGGCTTCCGGCAGCGGTCCGCGGGCTCTGGCCACCAGCGCCGTGGCGTCGGGCCGTGCCTGGAGCGAGGGGAGCAGCAGCAGCCACAGGTCGCCCAGTTCGTTGACGATCCCCAACCGGTCCTCCAGCGCGTCGGAGACCGTGTGCAGCCCGAAGAACGCGCAGACCACGGAGTGCGCGTCACGGGCCGGGTCCACGTGCGGCGCCAGTTCGCCGTTGGCCCGGGCCTGGGCCAGCAGCCGGCGGACGGTGGCGATCCAGCCCACGAAGGGGGTGGGCAGGGTCTCGTTGATGGCCTTGCGCTCCGCCCACAGCCGGGCGCCGGCCCGCACCACGATGTCGTCGCGGAACGCCCTGGCCACCGCGAAGCTCAGCCGGATCAGCCGCTCCAGGGCCGGCAGATCGGCGGAGTCGTGGCGTTCGATCAGCTCGGGCCAGGTGGCGAAGTGCGCCTCCACGACGGCGAGCGCGAGCATTTCCTTGCTCGTGTAGTGGAAATACACGGCGCCACTGGTGCGGCCGGACAGCTCGCTGATGTCGCTGATGCTCGTCCCGGCGTAGCCACGTTCGTTGAACAGTTGCGCCGCTGCCTCCAGTAGTGACCTGCGTGTCGTCTTCGCCCGCCCCTGCACGTGGTTTCCCCTTTGTTACGATGCATCGGCTGTTGGGGGGAATCTAGTGGAACCGCGGATGGATTCGGATGCCCGGACATGCGGATACCGAATTATCGTTATTTTCTGCCTACATGGATAGTGGCGACGGGGCGCTGCGCACGCCCACCTTCGGGGGTCTTGCGCTGAGTTGGTCACGTACCGTCGAACGCGAACTCGTACACCGCGTCTCGGTGGCCGAGGTGCTCCTCACGGACGTACGTGCGTCGGGTGACGACCGGTTCGAGGCCGCCGCCTCCTGGCCGAGGTCGCATCCGACCTTCCCCAGGGGGCGCGACGACCGGCACAGCCCGCTCGTTCTGGTCGAGACGATGCGCCAGTTGGGCATCTACATCCCCTTGGTGCACTACGGCGTCTCCCCCAAGGCGCGCTTCCTGATCAAGGATCTGACCTTCGGCGTCGACCCGGCCACCGAGCCGCAGGCCGGCTACGGGTCGAGCGAGATCACCTGCCTGGTCACGGCCGCCAACGTGCGGACCGGGCCCGGCGGGGTGGCCCGCGCCATGCGGCTGCGGGTGCGTTTCCTGGCCGACGGCGTGCCGTTCGCGTACGCCGAGGGGAGTGCGCGGTTCGTGGACTCCACCGAGTACAAGGTGTTCCGCGCCGGAGCGTGCGACAGCGTGGTCCCGGGCACCGCTGTGCGACCGGATCACACCGAGTTGGCCGTGGCGACCCCGTACGACGTGGTGATCTCGCTGGACCGGGACGAACTGCTGCTGGACCCGGCCGACGCACGACATCCGTTCCTCTTCGACCACGGCGCCGACCATGTGCCGGGCATGGCGTTGCTGGAGGCGGCGCGCCAGGCGGTGGCGTTGCGCAGCGCGGGGCGCCTCGTGCGCCCGCTCGCGGGGCAGTTGAGGGCGCTGCGGTTCACCGAGCACGCGCCCTCGGCGCGGATCGAATGCACCATCTACGCCCGTACGTGTGTCTTCCGTTTCCGTCAGGGTGAAAGTCACACGGCGGTGGGAGTGCTGCGCTACGGCTGACGCGCCGTCCCCTATGGACCGAGAGTTGCCACTTGACTACTCAACGCGTCCGAAATAACGTAACGAACGTTATGTTCCGGATCGTCCCTTCCGGAACCCAGGCGTAGCACGCGCCCGCGCCCACGACCCAACAGCGGTCCCAGGCCCCAGTGGACCCCCTCGATCCCTCGCTTCGCGCGACATGGACGGGAGTCCCGGCTCGCTTCCCGGAACCGGCACGTCCGCGCCCCCACCTCAAGGAATGGCGGGTAGCCACTCATGACATCCCACAAGATCCTCGACTGGACCCCGGTGGTCGTCGTGTTCGACTGCGACGGCACCCTGATGGACACCGAGCGACATTGGCAGGCCGCACGGGACAACGTGCTGCTCGGCCACGGTGTCCCGCCGGACCCGGAATTCGCCGAACGCGTCAAGGGTGTGCACTACGCCGACTGCGGCCGGCTCATGGCCGAGTTCGCCGGACGTCCTGAGCGCGCCGAGCAGATGACGGCGCAACTACTGGACTCCTTCAGAAAGCTGGTCGCCGACAACCCGCTCACCACTCCGGGCGCCGAGCGGATGGTGACCGCGCTCGCCCGGTTCGCCCCGCTCGCGGTGGCCAGCAACTGCCCGCGTGACGTGGTCGAGTCCTGCCTGAACGCGGTCGGCCTGCTGCACCACTTCGAGCTGATCGTCGTCCCCGGCGACAGCGTGCGGGCCAAGCCGGATCCGGACGTCTACCGCACGGCGGTCAGCCGGTTCGGGGCCGAGCCGGCCGACTGCCTGGCCGTCGAGGACTCGCTCGTGGGGCTACAGGCCGCCGCCGCTGCGGGTCTGCGGGTCCTGGGGGTCGGACCGCGTCCCGGTGAGGAGGCGCTGGCCCTGACCGACCTGTGGGTCAGCTCGCTCGCCGATCGCGATCTGCTCGCCTGGGCCGACGGCCGACGTCCCGAGGAGGTCGCGAACTGACGCCCGCGCCGGGCGGGCGGAAACGTCACAGGACCTGCCGCTCCCTATCCGGTTCACGCAGCAGATCGAGTGAAGTGACGTTTCCGCCCGCGGACGAGAAGAGGAGGCCGACACCCACCGCGCCCGGGTCCGCGATGCCCGAGGCACGTTCACCGAGATAGCTCGCCCGGCCACGCCGGGCCCGCAGGGACGCCGTCCTTCGCACGCCCTCCCAGGCCGCGTCCGCCGCCGCCGCGAGCGCCTGGTCGGGCGGGGTGCCGGGCGGGTGCCGGTGCAGTTCACCGGTCGCCGGTGCCAGCGCGTCCACCAGTGTCTTGTCCCCAGGGCCGGCCTCCCCCACCCGCTGGATGGCCGCCAGCCCCGCCGCCGCCCCGGCCGCCAGCGCGGGTGCGGTCAGCAGGTCGCCTTCAGCGGCCGCCGCGGCGGCCAGTTCCGCCAGCAGCAGACCGAACAGCGGTCCGCTGGTACCCCCCACGTCGTCCAGGAACGCGGTCGCCGCCAGCTCCAGCGGGACGCAGGCGGCCTCCGGGCCGATGGGCCGCCGCAGCAGCCGCACCAGGGCCGAGTCCAGTCCGGCGCGCAGGTTGACGCCGAAGTCCCCGTCACCGGCGCGCTGGTCCAGATCGGTGAGTTCCGGCTCGGTGGCGGTGACCGAGGCCGCGAAACGCCGCATCCAGCCGGCCGTGAACGCTCCGTCGAAGTCCATGGGTCAACCCCTGTCGCTCAATGCCGGGGCCGGCCACGCCGCCGTGTGGGCCGGGGCGTCGAACAGCTCAAGCGTCCGCTGGTCTGCCACCAGAAGGGTGATGGAGAACCCCCGCATGTCCAGCACGGTGACGAACTCGCCGACCAGTCCCCTGCTCAGCGGCAGTCCCCGGGCGTCCAGCGCCTCACCCAGCCGGTTCATCACCGCGTACAGCTCCAATCGGGTGATGGCGCCCAATCCGTTGACGAGAGCGATCAGCGGCGCGCCGGCGGCCGGCGCCAGCGAGGTCAGCAGTTCGGCGGCCATCGCCTCCACCAGCTTGGCCAGCGGCAGCACCGGCAGCGACCGGTCGGCCCGCTCACCGTGGATGCCGACCCCGTACTCGATCGTGCCCGGCGCCACCTCGAAGGCCGGCAGGCCGGTGGCGGGCACCGTGTGGGCGGCGGAGGCCGTGGCGAGGGTACGGCAGCGGCCCACCAGCGAGGCGCCCAGCGAGGCCAGGTCCGCCAGGCCCAGTCCGGTGTCCGCGGCGGCGCCCAGCAGCTTCTCCAGCAGCACCGTGGCGGCCGTCCCCCGGCGGCCCACCGCGATGGCCTCGGACTCGGAGGCGAGGTCGTCGTCCACCAGCACCCGGGCGCAGGGGATGCCCTGGTGGGCCAGGCGTTCCGCGGCGATCCCGAAGTTGATCTTGTCTCCGGTGTAGTTCTTCACGATGTGCAGCACGCCCTCCGCGCGGGCGACGGCGCACGAGGCGTGGAAGATCTGCCGGTTGTGCGGGGAGGCGAATATCCGGCCGGCGCAGGCCGCGTCCAGCATCCCCGCGCCCACGAAGCCCAGGTGCATCGGCTCGTGCCCCGATCCGCCGCCCGACAGCAGTCCGACCCGGCGGCCGGGAGCGGTGTGCCTGGCCCGTACGAAGTCATGGGTCCCGTCGTGCTCGACCAGCCCGCGATGCGTCCGGGCGAAACCGGACAGGGCATCGGATACCAGTGGGCCATTCGCGAAGTACGTGGCCATGGTGGCTCCTGAGTGATCGGTACCTGGGCCGTGGCCCCGGATCTCTCGTCGGGCCCCATCCTCAAGCCACCTCGCACGAGTGGCAACTCGTGCCCGGCCGGGTGTCGTGCCTGGTCGGCGGCGTGTGACGGACACAGGCCTTGAATCGGACGCCGCTGTCGGGAAAGCATGAGGGCTGCCCGACACCCGGCCGACGGCGGTTCGCCCGCCCCCCGCCGTATGCCACAGCCGAGAGAAGACAGCCATGCTGCACACCGGGAACACCGCCGCGACGACCGGCAGTGCCACTCCAGGTGAGAGACCCGCGAGAGCCACCACCGACCCCAGAGCGGCGCTGGACTTCCTCGCCCAGTTCTTCCGGGAGTACCCACGGCCGCAGACCGAGATGGTCCGGCGCATGCACGCCGTCTCCTTCGAGATCGAGCGCACCGGGACCTACCGGCACACCCCCGAGGAACTGGTGTGGGGCGCCCGGGTGGCCTGGCGCAACTCCTCGCGGTGCATCGGCCGGCTGTACTGGAACAGCCTCCAGGTGCGCGACCTGCGCGACGTCAAGACCGCCGCCGAGGTGGCCGAGGGCTGCTTCGAGCACCTGCGGGGCACCTGGCGCGGCGGGCGGATCCGGCCGACCATCACCGTCTTCCCGCCGGATCTGCCGGAGGGGCCCACGGTGCGGATCTGGAACGACCAGCTCATCCGGTACGCCGGTTACCGGGACGCGGAGGGGCGGACGGTCGGGGACGGGCAGTACGTCCAGTTCACCCGGCTCGTGGAGAGCCTGGGCTGGCGGGGGCCGGGCGGGCCGTTCGACGTGCTGCCGCTGCTGATCGAGACCTCGTCGGGTCTGAGCGTGCATCCGGTCCCTGACGACGCGGTGCACGAAGTGGCGATCTCGCACCCGGAGTTCCCGTGGTTCGCGGAGATGGGCCTGCGCTGGCACGCGATACCGGCCATCGCCAACATGCGGCTGGAGATCGGCGGGGTCTCCTACGGCGCGGCGCCCTTCAACGGCTGGTACCTGCAGACCGAGATCGCGGCGCGCAACCTGGTGGACGCCCACCGCTACGACGTGCTGCCGGCGGTCGGCCGGCGCATGGGGCTGGACATGTCCTCGGAGCGCACGCTGTGGCGCGACCGGGCGATGCTGGAGCTCAACCGCGCGGTCCTGCACTCCTTCGACACCGCCGGGGTGGCGATCTCCGACCACCACACCGAGTCCCAGCGCTTCCTCGACCACATCGCCCGCGAGGAGCGGGCGGGCCGCAAGACCCCGGCCGACTGGAGCTGGATCGTGCCTCCGGTCTCCGGCGGGCTGACCCCGGTCTACCACCGCTACTACGACGAGGCGGACCTGCGCCCGGGCTTCGTGCTCGACCCGCTCTCGCGCAGCCGCGGCCAGGGCGAGCTGCCCATCCCGCGCTCCTGTCCCGCGCACGGCGGCTGACCCTCAGCCGGCGGGCGGCCGGCGGGAGCCGCACCCGCGGTCGCGGATACGGCTCCCGGGAGGTGTCCGGTGGGCGTCAGCGGGTGACGAGGGTGAACCCGCCCGGCAGCACGGCTGCCCGCACGGTGCCTCCGGTGGCCGTCCGCACCTGCTGCGGGCGGCCGGTGGCGTCGTAGCTGGTGACGGTCGCCTGGCCGGTGCCGGGCAACGGGACGTCGACGGTACGGGCGGAGTCGGCGGCGCTGCGCAGCAGCGCGACACCGTGGCCGTCCGAGCCGGTCACCAGTTGCGAGACCAGCGGCTGGACCAGCAGCGCGTCCAGTGCGCCGGGGCCGCCGGTGCCGGTGGCGGTGATCCGGTCGGCCCCCGCCGGGAGCGGCTCGCCGAGCGTGACGGGGGTGAGCGCGCCGGGCGCGGGTGAGGCGCCCTGCGGGCCTGCTGAGCCGTAGCGCAGCGTTCCCAGTGCCACCGGGCCGGCGGCGAACTCCAGTGCGCCGGAGCCGCCGTCGACCAGATCGGCCACCGGCTGCACCAGCCGGGGTTGGCCGGCCGCCGGGAGCTGCCAGCTCAGCGTGTCGCCTGCGCCGGTGCGCACGTAGGAGCCGCCGCTCCACTGCGACTCGCCGGTCCACGCGGAGGCCGGGGTGACCACCTGGGCCGAGCCGCCGAGCGTGGCCGACTCGGCCTCGATGAGCTGCTGGCCCTCGCGGTGGGTGACGTGGCCGGACGCCATGGCCAGACGGGCGACGTCGGGGGCGACGTCGAGGGCTTCCATGGTGAGCAGGCCGTGGATGGTCGACTCGGCGCCGGAGTTGTGGTTGACCGTGCCGTCCGCGCCCACCCCGTCGAAGGTGACCCCGGTGGCCGGGTCGTACATCGCCGCCCCGGCCGGGTTCTGGCCGAAGAACCAGCCCGCGGCGACCCCGGCGAGCCGCCGGGTGCCGGTCGCGTGGGTGGCCGCGGCCACCGCCAGCAGGGTCTGAACCCGGGCGTCGGCGCCGTAGGCGATCTGGCTGCCGTCGACCGGCGCGGGCAGCAGGCCGTTGTCCGGCCCGGTCGAGGTGAGCAGGTACGGGGTGAAGACGTTCGCGTCGGCGACCGCGGGCGCCAGCAGCGCGGGCCGGCCCAGCGCGGTCGCGGCGCTCGCCAGTGCGGTGGGCATCTGGGCGGCCCAGGCGTGCCAGTCGGAGCGGGAGGTCGCCCCGGGCAGGACGGCGCCGTAGGGCCAGTTCCGCGCGTCACCGGCGCCCAGTTGCGCCACGCCCTCGGCGAACCGGGCGAGCGCGGTGCGGGCGGCGGGCGGCGCGCCGGCTTCGACGTAGGCACTGAGTCCCAGCATGGCCTCGGCGGTCGCGTCGGCCTCGTCCACGATCAGCCAGGCGGGGACCCGTACCCCGTCGACGGTCTGGTAACTCCCGTAGCGGGACAGCACCTGCCGGTCCAGCGCGGACACCGCCAGGTCGAGGCGGGCGCGCAGGAAGCCGGCGAAGGCCGGGTCGGTGTCCTTGAACGCGGCGTATCCCTCGCCGAGCGCCCAGACGGTGCGCGCCACCCAGTAGGAGGGCCCGCTGTCGGACGGGTCGGGGGTGTCCGGCGGGGTCGCCGAGGGGTTGAGCGTGCCGTCCGGCTGCATCCACAGCACGACGTCGCCGGCGTCGGGTCCGGTGGCGGTCTGCAGATAGGTCAGGCCGCGCAGCAGTTGGAGTGCCTGGTCACGGCTGTGGGCGTCGCCGTCGGCGCGCCAGTGCCGCAGGTAGACCACGGCGGCGCGGGCGATGTCGTCGGCGTCGTAGGCACCTTGGCCGTAGGTGTCGGTGGCCGCGTCGTAGGCGCCGCCGCCGGTCGGCTGGTAGCCGCCGTCGGGCAGGGCGTTGGCGTAGACCCACAGCAGGCCGACCTCGGGGTGCCGGTCCAGTTGGTAGGTGGTGTGGCCTGCCTGGGCGGCGGGTGCGACGGCGGTGGTGAGGGCGTCGAGGTGGGCGAGGTTGGTGAGGGTGGCCGGCGGATCGGGGGTGGCGGCGGCCGGGGTGGGCGCGACGGCGGGGCCGAGCAGGCCGAGCAGCGCGCAGCAGACGATGGGCAGCAGGGGACGGCGAGGCACGTCTGACTCCCGGGAGGTCGGGTACGAAGGCGGTGGCAGCCGCTGTGCGCAGCGAAACGTAGCGCACATCCGGCCAGGTGGGACCCTGTTCGCCGGGTCCGGCGGCGGTACTCGCGACGTTTGGTCGCCGACGGCGACTGTGTGTCCGCCGGGCGATGACGGCGGGCGATCGAAGTGTCTAAACTGACGCATCGTCAGACCGTGAACGTCGCGCGAAGACCGGCCGAAGCCGCTCGCGCGTCCACAGGGCGGTGTGGGAGCCTGCCCGGTGTTTCCCCGATGACCGGATGAGCAGGTGCACCCGTGACCTCTTTGCGTTTCACGCTCCCGCCCCAGCAGCAGCGCAGGCCGGTGATCGGTGCGGGAGTGCTGCTGGTGATCGCCGTCCTCACCGGCCGGCTGGGTCTCCTGGGCCTCGCGGTGCCGGTCGCCTTCATCGCGGTAGTCCTGCTCGTCGTCTACCTGCTGGTGATGTTCGGCTCGTTCTCCGAGTTCGACGAGCAGGGGATCCACTCCAAGCGCGGCGTCTTCCGGCACAAGGTGACCTGGGAGCAGGTGCGCGAGGTGAAGCTCGACCCCAAGTCGGGCCAGTTGCTGATGGTCTACAAGCACCACGGCAAGCCGTTCAAGGTCGGTGCGCCGATCAGCGGCGGGCTGTCCACCGATCCGCAGTACCGGGCCAAGGTCGCCGAGATACTGGCGTTCGTCCAGGCCCACCTGGGCTGAGCGGGACGCCACGAGGGGTCCGATAGCCTGTGCGAATGAACGAGTCGATCAACACCGACCACGACTTCCCCGGCCGCAGCGGCGCCTCGGCGACCGTCGAGGTCGATCCGTACGACGTCGGCGCGGTGCGGACCGAGTACGCGCCCCGGCACGACGGCGACCCCGACCCGGGCGAGATCGTGTGGACCTGGGTGCCCTACGAGGAGCGGGACGGGCGCGGCAAGGACCGCCCAGTGCTGGTGGTCGCGCGGGAGCACGGCGACACGCTGCTCGCGGTGATGCTCTCCAGCAAGGAGCACGACGGCGACCGCGACTGGGTGCCGATCGGCGAGGGCCCGTGGGACCGCACAGGCCGTGACTCGTGGGTGGCGCTGGACCGGGTGATGCGGGTGCACGACAAGGGCATGCGCCGCGAGGCCTGCGCGCTGGACCGGGCCCGCTTCAACATGGTGGTCGACAACCTCAAGCAGCGCTACGGCTGGGTGTGAGCTCCCGCGCCGAGCGGCTCGCCGGATACAGCGCCGTCTCCACCTCACTGGCTCTGATCGGTGACCGCTCGCTGCGGACGATGATCGACGAGGCGCCGCCCGTCGCCTCCGGCATCGGCGGGCGCGCCGTCTCGCTGGAGATCGACGGGCGGCGGGTGTTCGCCAAACGCGTGCCCCTCACCGATCTGGAACGCCTCCCGGAACACCTCATGTCGACCGCCAACGTCTTCGGGCTGCCGGTCTTCTGCCAGTACGGCATCGGCAGTCCCGGCTTCGGCGTGTGGCGTGAGCTGGCCGTGCACACCATGACGACCAACTGGGTGCTCTCCGGTGAGTGCGACGCCTTTCCGCTGATGTACCACTGGCGGGTGCTCCCGGAGTCCTCGCCCCACGTGCCGGACGACTTGGCCGACGTGGAGCGGGTCGTCGACTTCTGGGAGGGATCGCCGGCGGTCCGCAGGCGGGTCGACGAACTCGGCCGGGCGGCGGCGAGCGTCGTGTTCTTCATGGAGTACCTGCCGGGGAACCTGCGCGAGTGGTTCGGTGACCGGATGGCCGAGGGCGGCGCCGCGGCCGAGGGAGCGGCCGCCATGGTGGAGCGGGACCTGGCCTCGGGGACGTCGTTCATGAACTCCCGTGGGCTGCTGCACTTCGACGCCCACTTCGAGAACATCATGACCGACGGCGAGCGGCTGTACTTCACGGACTTCGGGCTCGCCGTGTCCAACCGGTTCGAACTGTCCGCGCCCGAGTCCGAGTTCTTCCGGTGGCACCTCGGCTACGACCGCTGCTACACCGTCGCCCATCTGCTGCACTGGCTGATCACCTCCCATGTGGGACGGGACATGGACGCGCGGGACGCGGTGCTGCGCGCCTGCGCCGCGGGAGAGCCCCCACCGGGCCTGCCGGAGCACGTCGCGGCGCCCGTCCTGCGCCACGCGGCGGTCACCCTGGTGGCGAACGGGTTCTTCCGCGCGGTGCAGAACGACAGCAGGACCACCCCGTTCCCCGTCGAGGAGTTGCGGTCGGCCGGCGCCTGGCCGCAGCGCGAGGCGGCGGATCAGGACCTCGCGGTCTGAGCCGCGGCGCGCCGCCGGACCGGGGATCAGCCGAAGAACGCCGCGCGGGCGGCGAGCAGGCCGGCGTGTTCCTCGGCGGCGCCCGGGTGGTCGTAGTGGCCCGCGGTCAGCAGGTGCGCTTCCACCGGTCCGGCCGGCGCGTTCAGCACCGCGAACTGCCCCGGCGGCGGGACGACCGGGTCGAACAGCGCCGGGGCGATCTGCATCGGGATCCGCAGTCGGCGCGCGGCGGTGGCGGCGTCGAAGTAGCGCAGGACGTCCATGATCCGCGGGTCCGTCAGGTGGCGTTCCCTGACCGCGGCCCCGCTTCCGGTGCACGGCAGCGAGACCCGCAAGGGGTGGTGGCCGAAGCTGGGCACCTCCAGGTGCGCGGCGCTGAACCGGTCGTCCCAGGGCAGCGCCAGCGCGCCGATGCCACCGCCGAAGCTGCCCCCGACGTAGTCGAGCCGGCCGGCCGCCGGCACCAGCTCCAGCAGCGCGGTCGCCGCGCACCACACGTCCGCGGCGCATCCGCCGAGCACGTATGTCTCGCGCGAGCCGATCCCGTGCAGTACGTGGCCCTCGGGGGTGGAAGGCACGCCGGGCAGCAGGCTGCGGGTGCCGAGCCCGCGGGCGACCGGAAAGAAGCCCGCCGCGTGCGGCGCGGGCAGCACGGGTTCCGGCGCGTCCCGCCCTCCGTAGCCGTGGCCGAAGACGAATCCCCGCTCGACGCGGCCGTCGGCCGGCAGCACCAGCCAGCCGCCCAGGCGTACGCCGCCGAGCGAGGTGAACTCCACCGGGTGCACGACGGTGCCGGAGGGTCCCGCCGAGGGCGGGCCGAGTCGTGGCGCCACCCGCACCCGGGAGGCGGCGGCGCGCAGTCCGGTCCAGAAGGCGTCGAAGTCGGCCGGCTCGTCGGCGGGCGGCTCGATCCGCAGCAGGGAGTCCAGGTCGTGACCGTGGGTCGGGTCGAAGGGGAAGCCGTGCCGCCAGGTCGCGGGATCGGTCATGGCGGACGGCGCTCCAAGGGCTCGACGGCGGGGCCGGCTGTCGCGGGGTCCTGACGGACCGGCGGCATCGTATCCGGCACGGCCCCACACCGCCCTCGCGGCCTGCGCGGACGTGCGATGGGGGCGTTGTCAGTGGCTCCCCTTACGGTGATCCACATCGGAACCGTGATCGTCGGGGAGGCGGCTGCGCCATGGGGTGGATCGAGACGGCTGAGGGGTACGCCGTCGCGTTGGAGGGCTCGCGGGTGGTGTGCAGGAACGCGGCCGGGCGGACGCTGAAGCAACTGCCCGCCAAGTTGCGCGCGGACGCGGAGGTGGTGCGTCTTCAGCAGTTGGCCGAGTGGCTGGAGCGGCACGAGCGGGAGTGCCGCGAGCAGGTGGACGCGTGGCTGGTGCGGTCGTTGTCGGTGCCCTGCGAGGTGCTGGCGCGGGTGTGGCAGGACCCGGCCTGGCAGGGGGTGCTGCGCGATCTGGTGGTGGCGCCGGTGGGCGCGGACGGCGGTCCCGATCTGGCGCGGGCGGGGTTCCTGCGGGACGCGGACGCGCAACGCGGCGTGGGTGTGGTGGACCTGGACGGCAACTCACCGCGCCTGGCGGTGGATCGGGTGCTGATACCCCATCCGGTGCTGCTGCGGGACCCGGCCGACCTGGACGATCTGCGGGAGTTCTCGGCGGAGTTGGGCGTGCGCCAGGGCGTCGACCAGCTCTTCCGCGAGGTGTGGCGGCGCCCGGCGAAGGTGGACGGGCAGGGGTTCACCCTGGAGGCCTACCGGGGCGGCCGGTTCGAGCAGTTGCGGCACGCCACCGCCCGGGCGACCGCCCACGGCTACCGGGTGCGCGGTGGTTACGCGGTCTGCCCGGTGGTCGAGGGGGGCCGGTCGGTCGAGGCGGCGATGTGGCTCGGTGACGAGTACCCGGAGGCCGAGACCCTCACCGGCGGGCTGGAGTGGCGCGGCCCGGACGGCTCCCGGCTGCGGCTGGCGGACGTCGGCCCGGTGGCCTGGTCCGAGGGTGAGCGGATGGCCGCGCTGCTGTACGCGGGGCGTGTGGTGGACGAGAACGAGATCGCCGAGGGGGACGTGTGATGGGGACTGACGAGCGGGCGCTGCTCGACGCGGGCGCGGTGCTCCCGGTCGGCGGGCCGGACGCGGGGGACGACACCGACGTGCTGACGGCACGGGCCTACCGCCACCCCGCGTTGGACGGGCGCACGGTGGTCCGGCTGGTGACGGCCACGCTGGGTTCCGCGGAGGACCTGTCGCTGGAGTACCTGGGGTTCGCCGGTGGCGAGGCCGACGCGGCTCCGGTGGGCCGGGTGCTGCGGCAGTCGCTGGGCTTTCCGGCGTGGGCGCTGGTGAACGACCCGGACAACGGCCATCACGCGCTGGCCGTGGTCAAGGAGATGGAGCGGCTGACCCGGCTGATCGCCACCAAGCCAGGCCACGCCAAGGACGGCTTCGAGGAGATCGGCCGGCGGCTGGACCGGTCGGTCCCGCAGTTCCTGCCCACCTACTACGAGCAGGTGGCACGGCTGTTCCTGACCGGTGAGGCGCGGCAGTACGCGACCTCCTTCTTCGGCAAGGCCCGGGCCGCCGAGCAGCAGCACGCCCTCCCGGTGGACGAGGACCGGCTGCGCGAGGTGTTCGTGGAGTTCGCCTCGGCGGGCGCGCTGAGTGCGAAGACGCTGCGCGACCACGCCAAGGGGCTCTCCCAACGGCTCACCCCCGGCGAGGCGTTCGCCCAGTTCAAGGCGTTGTGCCTACAGCGCTGCGCGGCCGGGCTCGCGCCCTACGCGGGGCTGCTGGAGGATCTGCGACGACTGGCCAAGGCCGCGGGCTGCGATGTCGCCGCCGAGGAGCGCGGGCTGCTGGCGGAGTTGCTGGCGACCGGCTCGATCGAGCGGGCGGCCGTGTCGTTCTGGAAGGCGGCGCGCGGCGCGCTGATCGAGCTGGCCCGCGCGGACGGCGCGGTGTGTGAGCGGCTGCTGGCCCTGCTGCCCGCCGCGGGCGGCGACAGCCGCGAGGAGTTCGACGAGTCCTGGCTGTCGTTGCTGGACGCCGCCGGTGCGGTCGACCTGCTGCTGTCCGGCGCGGTGCCGGCCGCGGACTGGCTGAGCCGCTGGGCCGAGCACCGCAAGCGCGGCTGGGGGCGGCACGGCCGGGTCCCCGCCGAGCTCACACTGGTGGAGCGGCTGGCCGGACGGCTGCGCGCCGAAGGCCGCCCGGTGGAGCTGTTCGGCAGCGGGTCCTGGCGCACCACCTGCGACATCGACCTGCTGGACGTCTGCCTGGCCGGGGGGGTGCCGGTCACCGATCCGTCGGAGCATTCGGCGCTGCCGCTGTCCACCTGGCTGAGCGACCGGACCGAGGGGCGCCGGGAGCCGGCCGCGCTGGTGGCGGACCGGCGGTTCACGCCGCTGCTGCGTGCCGCGGTGGAACAGCTCGCCGGGGAGGGCGACGGACCCGCCCGGCTGCTGGACGTCGTCGCCTCCCCCGTGCTCGCCCCGGTGGTCGCCGGCTGGCTGGCGGAGCGGGCCGACGACCTGTCCGAACCGTTCGGGCTGCCCGAGCTGAACCGGCAGTTGGACCGGCTGGCGCGGTTCGACGCGCCCGCGGTGCTGGCCACCGCGCCGGGTCCGGTGGCCGCGATCTCCGCCACCGGTCTGGCCCCCGCGTTGGCCAGGACGCTGCGGGGCGGTGTCCTGGACGAGCTGGGCTGGCCCGCGCTGGAGGACGCCCTCGCCCGGCTCGGCGGACCCGCGCGGCCCTCCGGCGCGGTCAACTCGTGGGTCCCGGCGCAGGACTGGTACCGCCTGCACGACGCGTGGCCCGCGGTCGTCGTCCGGCTCGGCACCCGGGTGGTCCTGGTCGGCCCGGACGAGGTGCTGGAGGAGCGCGCCCTCACCCTGCCCGCGGCGGCGACCCACAGCTGGGACGAGCCCGCGGTCCGGTACGTCGACGGGCAGTGGCTGGTCATCTCCGGTTACGGGGACGAGCAGCGCGGCGTGTGGTCCGGCCGCCCGGCCGACCTGTTCCGGCCGAGCGGCGACGACCTGGACGACCGGTGGCAGCGGCTGAGCACGGCGTCGCTCGCCCTGCCCGGCGGCGGCCGGTCCTTCGGCGGCCGTCCGGTCCACGCGGGTGACACCTCCTTCGGCGCCCGCCGTGAGCTGGCCGGTGACGGCATCTCCTACTGGGTCGAACTCGCCGGTGAGTGGCACGAGTTCGACGCCGCGACCGGAGCGCACGGCCGGCGCGCGGTGCCGGCGTTCTTCGACTCGGGCCTCGCCGAGGCCGACGGCGCGCAGTTGGTGGAGTCGTCCTGCCGGCTGATGCCGCTGCCGGCCGGTCTGGAGGCCTCGCCCTTCGGGTGCAAGGACGGGCTGCTCGGCTGGTGGGTGCGCCGGAACAAGGACGGCTCCCTGACCGCGTGTTCTGTCGACGGCGCCCGCAGCACGATCACGCCCGCCGCTGCTCCCGGTGCCCCCGGACGCCGCCGTGCGTCCGGCGACGAGCTGCCGCTGCCCCCGCTGCGGCTGCCCGGCGGTGCCGTGCTGCACCCGCGCATCGGCGGCCAGGAGGTGCGGCTGTGCGACGCGGACGAGGTCCAGCTCGGCTCGGTCCAGCCCGGCAGCCCCGGTGACGCCTTCGCCGACGGCACCCCGCTGGTCCCCCCGCTGCGCTACTGGCACGCCCTTCGGCCGCGGGACGAGCGCGGTTCGGCCGCACTTCGCGCGGTCACCGTCGCCGACGCCGACGCACTGCTGGCCGCGGTGGCCGCCGGGCGCACCCCGCAGGAGGCGGTGGCCGCCGCGCTGCCCGCGATCACCCACCCCGCGCTGGTCAAGGGTGTCACCGCCGTCGTGGCCCTGGCCGCGACGTACGCCGAGCGCGTCGCACGGTTCGCCGAGAAGGCCCGCCGCCCGGTGGCCGCCGCCCCGCTGGTGGCCCGGTTCGCCCGCGACGGTGTGCTCAACGAGGCGCTCGGCGGCCTGCTGGACGGGGGCCGCGTCTACGGCCGCCACAGCGACGACCAGTCCTCCAGCGCGATGGCCCAGGTGCACGCGGTGCTGCGGGTGACGGACGGGAGCGCGCCGGAGCACGGCGGCCGGCTTCCACTGCGGGCCACCCCGGTCGGCTGGCTGGGCCTGATCGGTACCGGTCTCGCGGCGGCGGCCTGGCGGGCCGCCTCCCCGTCGACCGGCGAGGCGGATCGCGAGGCGGTGCTGGAGTTCCTGGAGGCGGCGCTGGGGGGTGCGGACACCCCGCTGGCCGATCCGCGCGGCAGGTTGCGGGTGATCGAGCTGTGCGGGCCGACCGCGGGGGTCGAGGACCGGGTGGGGCAGGTGCTGCGGGCCGGGGAGCGGGTGCTGCTGGTCCTGGCCTGTCTGCGGGTCCATGACGACCGGCGGCACTGGAGCGCGCTGGAGTACCACCCGGCGGGGGACTTCGGGGCCTGGGAGGGCTTCGACCTGAAGTCGTCGCGGGTGCTGGGCGAGCCGGGCGATCCGGCGCGCGGTGCCGGGGTGCGCCGGATGGTGGAGCTGCTGCGCGAGCGCGGCCCGCTGCCGGCCCGCCGGGAGCAGGCGGAGTCGTTCGCCAGGTCGGCGGGCGTGGACCCCTCGGCGGCGGCGATGCTGCTGCTCGGACTGCCGGGGGCCGACGGCTACCGGCAGCAGGGCATCCCCGGCAAGGAGGTGCTGGACGCCTACGGACTGACCCCCGCGAGCGCCGAGTTGGCCCGGGTGATGCTGCCGCCGCTGGATCTGTCCGACCGCCGCCGGACGCTGGCAGAACTGGTGCCGCTCGACCCGGACGCCACCGCCCGGCTGTGGGACGAGGGGATCGATCCGGCCGAGGTCACCCGTGGCTGGCTGGCCCGCTTCGGCCGCCGTCCCGTGGTGCCCGCCGAACTGCTGGCCCGGGCCAAGCGCGAGGGCGTGCGTCCCGACCTGGTCGTCCGGGCGCTCTCGCCTGAACACCAGAGCGAGCTGACCGGCCGCACCGAGCAGCGTCTCAAGGACGGCTGGCTCGCCGCCGCCGACCCGAGCGCGCTGCTGACCGGCAATGAGCTGACCAGCTACGCGTACGCCCTGCGCTGGCTGGCGTACCGGCTGCCCTACGGCGATCCGCTGCGCGCGATCCTGCCGCGCACCCTGCACGCGCTGCGTGAACGGCTGGCCGACCCGGGGCTGTTGCTGGACCTGGGTGTCGACTGGACGCCCGAGGGCGAGCCGACCTCGGCCGGGATCCGGGCCGCCTACGGCCTGCCGGAGACCGGCGGTGAGACGGCCGACGGGTGGGTGGCGGCCGGGCCGGCGCTGGTGCTGACGACGGCGCGCTACGGGCAGCGTGAGGAGGTGTGGGTGCGCGGCGCCGCGGTCGCGGCCGGGCCGGACGCCGGTCCCGACCATCCGGCCCTGGCGCTGCTGGCCGCCGCGGTGCCGCAGAGCCGGGCGGTCCGCGCGCTGCGGGACGTGCTGGGCGAGGAGTTGGCGCGGTCGCTGTCCGCCGACGGCCCGGCGGGCGCGCCGCAGGATCCGACGGCGGTCGTCCCTGAGCTGGTCGAGGAGGCGGCGGGCCGGCTGGAGTGCTCGCCGGACGCGGCGGCGCTGTATCTGATGCTGCTGGCGCTGCCGGATCCGACCGACCGCAACACCGCCGTGTGGACCGGGTGGAAGCCGGCCCGGCTCAAGGGCGCGCGGGCCGAACTGGCGGCCGGCGGGCTGGTGGTGGAGGCCAAGCGGGCGCGGGCGGGCCGCACCCTGTTCCTGCCCGGCGGGTGGCAGGAGAAGGCGTCGCCGCTGTTGCCGGTCGAGGTGTGGAAGGCGCCGCTGTTCGACGAGCGGCGCGACGGCTTCACGGTGCCGGAGTGCCCGGTGCCCGAGCTGTTCCGGCGGGCGTGGCGGCGGGTCACCGACGGCGACGCTCCCGGGTTCGAGGAGTTCATCAGCCGTCGCGGCAGGCGCGGCGGGCGAGGAGGGGCGCGATGACACGGAGCGGGACGACGTCCGCGAGGGCGGACGGCGCGGCGGGCGACGGCGCGCGGACGCGGCAGATCGAGCTGCCGGAGGACCGGTTCGCCGCCGAGCTGGCGTTCCTGGCGGCCTACGACAGCGGCCCGCGGCCGCCCGGCTGGCGGCTGACCCCACGTGCGGTCGTCACGTTCGTCTGCGGTTCCGGCGGTGAGTCGCTGCGCGGACCGGACGACGCGCGGCTGGCGATCACGGCGAAGTTCGTCGGCGACCGGACGCTGGTCGAGCGGTGCGTGGTCACCCTGGCGGGTGAGCGGGGGCTGCTGCTGGTCGGCGAGCCGGGCACCGCCAAGTCCATGCTGTCGGAGCTGCTGTCGGCCGCGGTGTGCGGCACCAGCACGCTGGCGGTCCAGGGCACGGCCGGCACCACCGAGGACCATCTGCGGTACGGCTGGAACTACGCGATGCTGCTCGCCAAGGGCCCGAACCGGGAGGCCCTGGTGCCCTCTCCGGTGCTGACCGCGATGACGCGCGGCGCGGTCGCCCGGGTGGAGGAGGTGACCCGCTGCCTGCCGGAGGTCCAGGACGCGCTGGTCTCGATCCTGTCGGAGCGGCGGATGTCCGTTCCCGAACTGGCGGGTCTCGACGAGGGCGACGGCACGATGCACGCGGCGCCCGGCTTCACCCTGATCGCCACCGCCAACCTGCGGGACCGCGGTGTCTCGGAGATGTCGGCCGCTCTCAAGCGGCGTTTCAACTTCGAGACGGTCGGCCCGATCGGGGACCTGGAGGCCGAGACGGCGCTGGTGCGCGGTCAGGCGACGGCGGCGCTGGCCCGCTCCGGCGTGCCGTTCGCGGTGGACGACGCGGTGCTGGAGGCGCTGGTGACCGCGTTCCGCGACCTGCGGGACGGGCGCAGCGCGGAGGGCTGGGAGGTGGAGCGGCCCTCGACGGTGATGAGCACCGCGGAGGCGGTGCAGGTGGCCACCTCGATGGGGCTGACCGCGGCGTATCTGGACGACGGGCGGGACCTGGTGCGTACGCTGCCGGGCCATCTGCTGGGCACGGTGCGCAAGGACGACCCCGCCGACCACGCCCGGCTGCTGGGCTACTGGGACGGACCGGTGCGGCGGCGCGCGGAGCAGGGCGCGGCGCTGTGGCGGACGTTGTGGGAGCTGCGCGATGCGCTGGGATGATCCGGGCGAGGCGGCGACGGCGCTGGCGGGCAGCCGCGAGCCGTATCTGCTGGGGGTGCGCCACCATTCGCCGTCGCTCGCCGCGGCCGTGCCTCGGCTGCTGGCGCGGGCGGAGCCTGAGGTGGTCTTCGTCGAGTTGCCCGAGGAGTTCGCCGACTGGCTGCCGCATCTCGCGGATCCGGCGGCGGTCTTCCCGCTGGCCCTGGCCGGCAGTGGTCCCGGCGGGCTGACGTTCCTGCCGTTCGCCGACTTCTCCCCGGAGTTGGCGGCGATCCGGTGGGCCCACGCGGAAGGCGTGCCGGTGGTGCCCTTCGACCTGCCGCTCGCCGCCCGGGCACCGCGCGGGCCGGCCGGCCCGGGGGCGGGCGCCGGTCCGCTGACGGCGGCGCTGCGCGGCCGGGCGGGTGGCCGGGCGCACGACGACCTGTGGGACCGGCTGGTGGAGGCGGCGGCCCCCGGCGGTACGCCGGAGGCGCTGCGCAGGGCGGCGCTGCTGGTCGGCTGGGCGTTGCGGCAGGACGCCGCGGCGGGCGGCCACCTCGATCCGTACGACCTGAGCCGTGAGGCGCACATGCGGCGGCGGCTCGCGGAGCGGCCGGGCGTGCGGGCCGCGGCGGTGGTGGGCGCGTTCCACGGCCCGGCGCTGCTGCCCGGCGGGCGGCCGGAGTCGGACGGGCCGGAGCCGGACGAGTGGGCGCCGGGGGCGGACGGCCGGGGGCGGGAGGAGATCGTCACCTCGCTGGTGCCGTACACCTATCCGTTGCTGGACGAGCGTTCCGGCTATCCGGCGGGCATTCGGGACCCGGAGTGGCAGCACGGCGTGCTGGAGGCGGCGGGCGATCCGGCGGTCCTGGACGCGCTGTTGAGCGGCACGGCGGTGCGGTTGTGCGCGGCGGTGCGGGCCGCGGGTCATCCGTGCGGTCCGGCCGACGCGCGGGAGATCGTACGGTTCGCCCGCGATCTGGCCACCGTGCGCGGGCTGCCGGCGGCCGGCCGGGTGGAGTTCGCGGAGGCGGTCGAGGCCACCTTGGCGCAGGGCCGGTTGCTGGGCCGTGGCCGGGTGGTGGCGGCCGCGATGGAACGGGTGCTGGTCGGCGAGCGGCACGGACGGCTCGCCCCGGGGACGCCGCGCTCCGGGCTGGGCCCGGCCGTGGAGAAGGAGGTGGCGGCGCTCGGCCTGCCGGGGCCGCACGCCCCGGCCCGCCGCGAGGTGCGGCTCGACCCGTCGCGCTCGGCTCTCGACCGGCGTCGCGAGGTGTTCCTGCGGCGGCTGTCGGTGTGCCGGATCCCGTACGGGCAGCGGGCCGAGGTCGCCGGGGTCGGCGACGGTGACGCGGTCACCACCCGCTGGACGGTGGAGTGGACTCCGTCGGCGGCGGCGATGGCCGAGGTCGCCGGGGTGCGGGGGGTCACCGCGGGGCAGGCGGCCGGTGGCACGTTGCGGCAGCGGCGGGCGACGCTGCGCGGGCAGGGCGGGCCGACGGCGGCGCAGGTGCTGGAGGGTCTGGAGGAGGCCGCCGGGTGCGGGCTGCCCGAGCTCGCCGCCGAGTATCTGGCCGAGGCCGCCGTGCTGCTGCCCGAGGTCGGGACGCTGCCGGAACTGCTGGCCGGCGTCGGTCTGATGGAGCGGTTGCGGGCGGGCCATGTCCCTGGGGTGGAGGCCGGCTGGCGGGCGGCGGAGTTGGGCGCGGCCCGGGAGGTGCTGACGGCGGCCGGGGTCAGGGCGCTCGACGGGCTCGCCGGGTCGCAGGATCCGGCGGACGCCCGGGCGATGGTCGAACTCGCCGTGCTGGGCGCGGCGTCCGGCGGCGGGCTGCGGCTGGCCGACGCGTTGGCCCGGCTGGACGCCGGTGGCACCCCGATGGTCAAGGGCGCGGCGGGCGCCGCCCGGGTGCTGCTCGGTGAGCCGGGCAGCGGTGGCGCGGGCGGCTTCGGCGAGCGGCTGGCCGCCCGGGCGCACGGCGCGACGACGCCTGCGCTGCGCGCGGACCTGACCGGGTTCCTGCGCGGCGCGCTGACCGCGGCGGGGCCGCTGCTGGAGGCCGGTTCTGCGCTGGATCCGCTGGTCGAGTGCGTCGAGGAGATGGCCGACAGCGCGTTCGTCTCCCGGCTTCCGGCCTTGCGCGCGGGGTTCGACACGCTGGCGCCGGCCGCCCGGGAGCGGCTGCTGTCGGTGGTGGAGGACCGTACCGGCGTGCGCACCGACGCCCTCGCGTCGTCGGTCGGCGACCCGGTGGCGGCGGCCCGGCTGGCGGCGGCCGATCTGGCGGGCCGGACGGCGCTGCGGGCCCGGGGGCTGCGGCCGGCGGCCGGGCCGGCCGGGGAGCCTGCGCCGTCGGCCGGCTCGTCCGGGCCGGTGGCGGCGTCCGGGGAGCGGGAGTTGCCGCCCGCGGACCGGTGGCGGCTGCTCCTCGGCCGGGGCCGTGAGCACGGCGGCCGGGGCGGGCGGCTGGCCGCGGCGCTCGACGAGTTGTACGGGTCGGGGCGGGGCGAGGGGTCCCGTTCGGAAGGGGCCGCCGGGGGCGGCGGCACCGAGGTGCGTTTCCCCGACGTGCGCGAGTGGTCGCGGGAGCTGGCCGCGCTGTTCGGTCCCGGGGTCCGCGAGGAGGTGCTGGCCGCGGCGGCCGACGCGGGCCGCCTGGACGCCGCCCTGGAGATCGATCCGGCGGCGGCCCGTCCGTCGGTCGACCTGCTGCGCACGGTGCTGTCCTACGCGGGCGGGCTGCCGGAGCAGCAACTCGCGCGGCTTCGGCCGCTGGTGGCACGCCTGGTGCGCGAGTTGACCGAGGCGCTGGCGATCCGGCTGCGCCCGGCGCTGTCCGGTCTGGCATCGCCCCGCCCGACCCGCCGTCCCGGCGGTCCGCTGGATCTGGCGGGCACGCTGCGCGGCAACCTGGCCACCGCGCGGCGAGATCCGGACAGCGGCCGGGTCACGGTGCTGCCCGAACGGCCGGTCTTCCGCACCCGGGTGCGCGCGTCGGCGGACTGGCGGCTGGTGCTGGTGGTGGACGTCTCCGGTTCGATGGAGGCGTCGGTGATCTGGTCGGCGCTCACCGCGGCCGTGCTGGCCGGGGTGCCCACGCTCAGCACGCACTTCGTGGCCTTCTCCACCGAGGTGATGGACCTGACCGGGCAGGTCGACGACCCGCTCGGGCTGCTGCTGGAAGTGCGGGTCGGCGGCGGCACCAGCATCGCCCGCGGCCTGCGGCACGCCCGCGAACTGGTCACGGTGCCCTCGCGCACCCTCGTGGTGCTGGTCAGCGACTTCGAGGAGGGCGGTCCCGTCGGCCCGATGCTGGCGGAGGTGCGGGCGCTGACCGACGCCGGGTGCCATGTCCTGGGGTGCGCGTCGCTGGATGACGCGGGTCGGCCGCGCTATTCGGCGGGCGTGGCCGGGCAGTTGGTGGCGGCGGGCATGCCGGTCGCCGCGCTGAGTCCGTTGGAGCTGGCCCACTGGGTCCGCGATCAGGTTGGAGGTACCCACCGGTGACCGCTCTGCCGCCGGTGACCGCGCAAGCGGCCACCGCCGCGCTCGACGCGCTTCCGGCCCGGTTGCGCAAACGTCTGGACGGCGCGGTGGCGGCGCTGGACGGCTGTGTGGTGTCCGCCGGTGATCCCGGCGACGGATCGCGGGTGCGGGTGGCGATCGACGAGGAGACCGCGGTGGTGCTCACCCTCACCGCGGGGGTCGTGGTCGCCGCGAGCGATGTGACGTGCTCGTGTCTGCTCGCCCCGAACTGCCTGCACCGGGCGGCGGTGCTGGCGTCCGCGCCGGTGGCCGACGAGCGGTCCGGGCAGGGGGACCTCGCCGACTCCCCCGGCGATCCGGCCGCCGCCGGGGCGTCCGGCGGCTCCGACGCGCCCGAGGCCGCCCCGGCCCCCGAGGTCCCTGGAGCGGCCGATCGGGCCGTGGTGGTGCTCGGCGAGCAGGCGCGGCAGGCGGCGCGGGAGTTGTGGGCCGCCGCGGCGGCCGTCGTGGAGGCCGGGCTGAGCGGCTCGGGAGCCGTGCGGCGCACCGCGTTGCTGCGGGCCGCGCACGGCGCGCGGATCGCCGGCCTGCCGTATCCCGCCTCGATCGCGCTGCGGGTCGCCCGGCAGCTGACCGAGGCGCGCACCGGGGACCCGGCGTTCCGGTTGCCGCGGCTGGCCGCCGATCTGGCGTCGTTGCTCGACCGGGCGGGCACCCTGGCCGACGCGGAACCGGGCGCGGACGTCACCGCGGTCGCCGGCACCGCGCGCCGCGGCTACCGGCCGGCGGGGTCGCTGCGGCTGCACGGGCTGTTCACCGAGTCCGTGGTGACCGCCTCGGGATACGCGGGGGCCGTGGCGTTCGCCGTCGCGGCGGACGGCACCCGGCACACCATCGCGGACGTCATGCCCGGCGGCCCGGAGCGCGCGCTGAGCGCCGCGGGTTCGCCGGTGCCGGGCGGTTGTGCGCTCAGTCTGCGTGAACTGGGCGCCGGCGCCGGGCTGCTGGCGACCGGTGCGACGGTCTCCCCGGACGGCCGGATCGGCGGCGGGGGCGGGATCAGGACGGTCCGGGCGCGGGCGGTGAGCTGGTACGACGAGCCGGTCGCCGCCTTGTGGGACCGGCCGCTCGCCCGGCAGTTGCACGACGTGCTGGCCTGGTGGGAGGAGCCGGAGGGGGTGCGCGCGGCCGGTGGGGATCTGCTGTTCCTCGACGGGACGCTGGTGCCGGCCGACGGTGGCGCGGCGGTCGCGGTCGACGACGGGCCGCTGGTCCGGCTGCACGCGGCCGACGAGCGCCTGGAGTTGCCGTACGCGGGCAATCTGCGGCTGCTCGCCGGGGCGGGCGGGCTGCGGGTGCGGCTGATCGCCCGGCTGGAGCCGGAGCGGCCGGGCAGTGTGGCCGCGCTGGCGGTGTGCTGGCGGGACCGCGAGGACAGGCCGGTCCGGGTGGATCTGGGGCTGCGGTCGCTGTCGCGGTCCGCGCTGCCCGAGGTGCCGCCCGGGCAACTCCCGGTGCGGCCGGGGATTCCCGCGCCGCCCGTCGAGCTGGATCTGCTGTACCGGGTGGTGACCCGGACGGTGGAGGGCGGCCGGGCGATCACCGCCGCGGCGGCGGACGACCGGCTCGCGGTGCGGCTGCGTGCGGTGGGGCTGGTGACGGGCGCGTCGTGCGTCGCCGAGCTCACCGCCGCCGCGGCCGACCGGCGGCAGGACGCCCTCGGCCGGTTGCGCGCCGGGGGCACGGATGTGCTGGCCCGCGGCTGGCTGGCCACCGCGCTCTACGCCACGGCGGCCTCCCGGTCGCTGCTGGCCTCCGGTTGGCTGGCGGAGGAGGCCGGTTGACGCGGGCGCGCCCGGCGGGTCACCGGGCGCACCGCAGCACGGGGTGGGGCGGCGGATCAGCCGAGGCCCCAGGAGACGGTGAAGTTCTCACCGTTGGTCAGCGGTGAGACGGTCACGCCGGGCGCGTCCAGTTGCTCGGGGTCGAGCTTGCCGATGGCCGAGCCGTTGACCAGGGCGTCGGTGAACGACACGGTGTTCGGCAGCGGTTGCCCTGCGACGGCGCCGGTGGGCACCTCGGCGATGACCTCCGCGGAGGCGAACGTCGCGCCGGTGGCGGTCTTGGTGGTGGTCTTGCTCCAGCCCTTGGTGGTGTCGGTGAGCGTCAGCGTGACGTGCCCGGCGCCGTCGGTGGTGACCGAGGAGGTGAAGCGGTCGCCGGCGCTGACCGGGTTGGTGTAGTACACCGGGGCGGCCGGATACATCTCGTACCAGCCGTGGTACGCCGGGGTGCCCGACGAGCAGTCGGCGGCGGTGCCGGTCTGCTCCAAGGTCGCGTCGTCGACGCCGTCCAGGCCGATCCAGAAGGCGGCGGCGGAGTCGGGGTGGGCACAGGTGACGGCCGGTTGGGCCCAGTCGGCGGAGACGCTGGTGTAGTGCGAACCGGTGGCCGCGTACCCGGTCAGGGCGGTGCTCGCGGGACGCACGGTGGACGGGGCCGGGGTTCCGGTGGCGGCGAGTGCGCCGGGCGCGGCGGCGAAGGCGGCCAGCAGCGCGGTGCTCACGGCTGCCAGGACGGTGGTTCTGCGGGCTGTTGCCGACATGCTGCTCCTCATTCGCGGGGGATGGTCGCGGAACAGGTGCGCGGACTGGGCGGGTTGACGCCCGGACCTTCTCAGCGTGCGACGGTGCTCGGACCTGGTGTGACGGTCCGCGGACATCAATGGTTCGGCTCGGGCGCCGGGAAGTCTGCAAAGCGCGGTCAAAGAATGGGGTGACGGATCGATGTGTCCGAGGTCGCGTCAAAAGCCGGTTCAGCGGGTGCGGTCGGAGACCACGAACTCGGCGAACCGCGAGGCGACCGGCGGCAGTGGCTGGTCGAGCAGCCATATCAGGCCGATCATCCGATTCGCCGCGGGGTCGGCCAACGGCAGGTAGACCGCCTCCGGTTCAGCGCGGTGCGGGCGGGGCGCGGGGGTGACGGCGACGCCGAGACCGGCCGCCACCAGCCCTTCCATCGAGGCGGTCTCGGTGCTCTCGAAGACGATCCGCGGGGTGATGCCGGCCTGCCCGCACAACTCGTCGGTGAGTCCGCGCAGTCCGCACCCGCTGCTCATCGCGACGAACGACTCGCCCTCCGCGTCGGCGAGCGAGACCTGGCGGCGGTGGGTGAGCCGGTGACCGCGCGGCACGACCAGGCACAGCCGCTCGCTCTGCAGGGGGTGCCAGCCGATGTCGTCGGCGTCCGGTCGTGGTCCGGTGACCGCGAGGTCGGCGTGGCCGTCGCGCAGTCGGCCGACCACGTCGTGGGCGGCGGCCTGCGCGAGTTCGAACCGGACGCCGGGGACGACCGCGTGGTACTGGCGCAGCAGGTCGGGGATCAGCCAGGCGGCGAGAGAGTGCAGGAAGGCCAGCCGGACCCTGCCGTGTTCGGGGTGCCTGAGCGTGTTGATCCGGTCGGCGGCCGAGTCGAGTTCGGCCAGCGCGCGCCGGGCGTGGCCGAGCAGGATCTCGCCTGAGGCGTTGAGCCGCAGCCGTCGGTTGACCCGGTCGAACAGCGGGGTGCCGACCTGCCGTTCAAGTCTGGCAAGCGCCCGTGACAAGGTCGGCTGGGAGACCTTGAGTCGCGCGGCGGCCTCCGTCATGTGCTCGGTCTCGGCCAACACGACGAACCACGCCAACTCGTCAACGGTCATCCGGGTGATTATGCCGGAGGCGCATCAACTGACACAAGATTTGTCATTTCACGTATCACAAGACCGGGGAATCCGGGAGTGCGCGACCGCACCGATCCGCCGGTGGGGGCGTCGGCCGCCCGCCACGGGGCGACCCTGATACAGATTATTGACCGAGACATGCCAACAACTGCTTCAATGTGCCGAGTCCGATGCAACCGACGCCGCGTCAGCGCGGCCCGTCCCCGAGGAGCACCCCTGATGAATCCGCGTCCCAGACCCATCTCCCGGCTGGCCGGCGCCGCCGGGCGCTTCCTCGCCGTGCTGGCGATGGTCGCCGGCGCGCTCCTCGCCTTCGGCGGCACGCAGAGCGCGCAGGCGGCCGGCTGCGGGGTCCTGTCCTCCGGCGCCGCCTCACAGGCGGAGGCCGCGGTCAACCAGGCCTGCGGTCTGCTCGGCACCCCCTACTCCTGGGGCGGCGGGCACAGCGCCACGCCCGGCCCGACGTACGGCATCTGCGACCCGTCCAACGGCGCGCCGAACGACTGCAACGTCGACGGTCTCGACTGCTCCGGCATGGTCCGCTACGCCTACTACCTGGCCGTCGGCGCGGACGTGATCCCGGGCACCAGCGCCGGGCAGTACCAGTCCTCCCGGGCGGTCGCGCGGTTCAGCGCGAGCCAGGGGACCGGGCCGCTGCTCCCCGGTGACCTGCTCTTCTTCGGCGGCTCCGCCGCGACCATCCACCATGTCGCCATCTACATGGGGCAGGGCGAGATCGTGGAGGCGCCGTACTCCGGCGGCCACGTCCAGGTCGCCAGCGTCTCCAGCCACAGCGACTACTACGGCGCGATCCGGCTGTACGGATCCGGCGGCGGCACCGGCGGCGGCCAGTACTGGGTCGACACCTTCGCCAACGCCCCCGTCTACGCCTCGCCGACCTCGACCACGCAGACCGGCACCCTCAACGCCGGCACCAACTACGTGTTCTGCAAGGTCTGGGGCCGTGAGATCAGCGAGGGCAGCTCGTACAACCACTACTGGCTGCTGACCGACCCCGACTCCGGTCCCGGCGGCCAGTACGTCTCCGCGTACTACCTGTCGCGCTGGGGCAACGACGAGGCCAAGGACAACAACGGCACCGTCATCCCCGACTGCTGACCCCACCACCCGACAGGAGACGCTCATGAGACCGACCCGCACCGCCAGGTTCCTGACCGCGCTCCGGCGCTCGGCACACCGCAGGTGGGCGGTGGCCGCCGGCCTCGCCCTGCTGGCCGGCACGCTGGCCACGACACCGGCCGCGGCGGACCCGGCGCAGGTGCCCTGTTCCCCGTCCGGCGGGGTGTACTACTGCGACTTCTACCCGGCGGGTGACGGGATCAGCGGCGGCGCCCCGGTGCAGGCCTCCGGCGGGAACGTCGTCGGCTACCTCAACGAGGGCAGCAACTACGTGTACTGCCAGGAGGTCGGCGGTGAGGTGACCAGCGGCTCCTACAGCAACGACTGGTGGGCCTGGACCGACGCCAACGACGGTTCCTCCGGCTGGGTCAGCGCGCTGTACGGCTCCGGAGGCGACAACAACGGCTCCTTCCAGGGCGTGCCCGGCTGCGGCGGTTCGCACGGGACCCCGCCCGGCGGCGGCTCGTCCGGCGGGACCTGCGGCAGCACCCCCGGCTCCGGCACCGCGGTCACCCGCTGGAACAACGTGGTCGCCTGCGTGCTGGGCATGCTCGGCCAGCCCGCCAGCGGCACGCTGATCAACGACGTCGACATCGTCATCAGCGGCGAGTCCAGCGGCGACCCGAACGCCATCAACCTGTGGGACCAGAACGCCCAGAACGGCACGCCGTCCACCGGCCTCGTCCAGGTCATCCAGCCGACCTTCGACACCTGGCACAGCTCGCAGTTGCCGAACGACATCTGGGACCCGGCGGCCAACATCTACGCCGGCATGAACTACGGCATCCACACCTACGGATCCATCCAGAACATCCCCGGTGTCCGCTCGGTCAACAACGGCGGCCCGTACCTGCCCTACGTCACGCGCGGCCGGCTCACCTGAGCCCGACCGGTGCCTGACGAGGCGACGGGGGCCTTCGCGTGCGAAGGCCCCCGTCGTCGTCACCGGACGCCGGGCATCAGGCTCCCGGCGTCCGGTTCGCGGTTCAGCAGACGGTGGTGAAGGTGGGCCGCTGGTCCGCCGCGGGGATGCAGGGGGTGCGGTCCTCGGCCGAGCACTCCTCGGGAAGGCGCTGCAGTTCGTCCAGGTCAGTGGTGATCATGACGAATTCCTTTCGTGGGGGCGGGGATTCGCTCAGCACGGCGGAACGCCGCGCGATCTGGGCGCGGCCGTGGCCGCGAGGGGGCGCCCGGTCCGGTGGACTCCACCGGGGGCATGAACAACCGGGGTGCGGCCGGATCCAGCCGCAGCAGCGCCGCGACGACGCCGGCGGTGCCGGTCGCCCAGCCGGGGAAGACGTCGGTACCCGCGTGGTCGGGGGTGAGCAGCAGCCCGTCGCGCAGGACGGCCCGGGCGGCCATCGAGGTGACGGCCTGGCAGGCCCGGTCGGCCCACATCTCCTCGCCGGTCGCCTCGTGAAGGTCCATCAGGAACTCCACGCCGCCCGCGGTGCCGTGGCAGTGCACCGGCGGTGACTGCCAGATGTCGTACCGCACGGCTGCCGCCGCGCCGTGGACGGCCGCCAGGAAGTGGCTCCCACCGGTCGCCCGCCACAGCCGCAGCAGGAAACCGCCGACCCCCGCGGCGCCGCTGCACCAGCCGGTGAGCGGCACCTGGTCGGCGGGCCCGGCGCTCCAGCGGACCGCCCCGCCCTCGCCTGGCAGCGCCGCGTCGCACAGTCCGCGGCCCGCGAGGTGGGCGGTCTCCAGACAGTCGGACCTGCCGGTGGCCGCTGCGGCATCCAGCAGGAAGGCGGCGATGCCCGCGGTGCCATGCGCGAACCCGTGGTGGACGGCGCCGTCCGGCAGATGCGGCGGCTGGGGCGGCACCGGCCAGTGGACGCCGCCGGGGGTGCGGACGGCCGCCGCCAGCAGGGTGTCCGCGCAGGCTCCGGCCCGCTCCAGCAAGGACGCGCGGCCGGTCGCCCGCCACAACCGCAGCGCGGTCAGGCCCGATCCGGCGATGCCGTGGCTCACGTCCGGCACCGGCCCGGCGACCGGCAGCCGTTCGGCGGCCTCCGCGGTCCGCCGGACCAACTCCTCGTCGCCGAGCGCGAGGCCCGCCTCCAGCAACGCCCAGTAGGTGCCGGCCCGGCCGAAGTGCAGACCGGGCAGGACCCGGGGTTCTTCGGCGGCGTGGCGCTCCAGCCAGCGCGCGGCACCGGCGACGGCCTCGCGCAGGGCGGGATCGGGCCGGTGTCGCGAGGCCGCCGACAGCACACCGAGGATGCCGGCCGCCCCGTAGTAGACGTTGCAGGGATCAGTGGTGGCGCCGAACGGGTCGGCGGGCCAGCGGCGTTCGGTGCCCGGTGGCCGGCCGGGGGCGTCGTCGGGGGCGGTGTCCGGTCCGCCGGTGGCGACCAGGTGGGCCAGTCCGTCCGCCAACAGGCGCTCGGCGTCCGCCGTGTCGTCGTGCGGCACGGCGGGCCGGGCGACGGCAGGCGGCCGCAGCAGTGCCTCACGCAGCCGGACGAGCCGCGGCCGGCGGGTGGGCTCCTCGTCGAGCAGCCCGAGCACCAGCGGGGCGAACTCGGCGGCCGACGGGTTGTCACGCGCCGCGCGGGCCAGCCAGCCGGCGAGCCGGCCGGTCACCGTGCGGCCCGGATCACCGCTCCCCCGGTCGGCCGCGAGCAGTGGTTCGGCGCCGGTCGCCAGCGCGAACAGGATCGCGCCCAGGCTGTACAGGTCGGCGTCGCGGCCGGCCGGGTGCCCGGCCCACTGCTCGGGCGCGGCGTACCCGGGGGTGCCTCCGCGGATACCTTTCTGCGGCGGTACGGCGGCCAGTTCCAGGTCGATCAGGCGCAGGCCGCCGTCCGGGGCGACCAGCACGTTGGCCGGGGTGAGGTCGCGGATGACGACGCCGGCGCGGTGGACGGCGGCGACCAGGTCGACCAGGCGCAGCGCGGTGCGGCGTACCGCCTCGGGGTCTGGGCGGCCGGCGGTCGCGCGGTGCAGGCGCTGGATGTGCAGGCGCAGCGGGACGCCGTCGACGGTCTGCTGGACGAGGAAGGTGTGCTCGGGCAGTTCGATCAGGGCGCGCAGCCGCGGGACGGTGCCGGTGGGTGCGAGGTGCTCCAGCACCTGTGCCTCGTTGCGCAGCAGGTCGCGGACGTCGCCGCCGTCGGGGCGGGCCTCCACGTGGCGGCGGCCCTGCTTGACCACGACCTCCTCGCCGGTCTCCTGGTCGGTGGCGCGGAAGACGCCGCCCTTGTTCGCGTGCCGGATGGCGCCGCGCAGCAGGAAGCGGTCACCGATCAGGACTGCGCGCGGCGCGGGTGCGGTGCCGGCCGGTGGCCGCGCGGGCGCGGCGTCCCCGGTCCCGGCGAAGGGGTCGGCGGGCGCCCAGGGCGGCGGGGCGAACCATGCCTCGCGGCGGTCGGCCACGAAGGTGCCGTCCGGGGCGGTCACCACCGGTTCGTAGACACCGTTGTCGGCCAGCCGCAGGTCGCGGACGAAACCGCCGAAGCGGACGTGCACCAGGCTGCCGGGGCGGTACGGGCGGTCGGAGAGTATGCGTGGTCCGGCCAGCCCGTCGGTCGCCTCGTGCAGGGCACGGGCGAGTTCGGGCAGGGCGCAGTCGTCGGCGGGGTAGACGGTCAGGAACTTGCCGGCCGAGGCGCGGTCGAAGTGCCGTCCCGTCAGGCGGGCGGTCTCACCGGGCGAGGAGGCGAACTTGAAGTGGCAGCCCGCCGCCACCAGCACCGGGGTGGCGCGGTCGAGGATCCGTTCGGCCGACGAGGGGATCGCCGAGAGGTGGAGCTTCCAGCCCTGGGTCCGTAACCGTCCGGCCGGCGGGACGACCTGTGTCCACACCCCCGCGCGCTCGACGCGCCAGTCCGCGCGGTGCGCCGCGTCCGGCGCCGTTCGCGGCAGGTGACCGTGCACGATCCGCACGAAGGGCTCCGCGTCGTCCGGCGACGGCGTCGCCGGTGGCGCGTTACGCGGTGTTGACACGGCCGGCCTTTCCGCGAGCGGAACGGTGAGGGGTCACCGACCGCAGCGATAATAGGCCAGCACCGGCTTTGACGGAACACCTTCAACTTCCGTCGACTCCGTTGTCACCCACCCCTGTTGAAACCGGTGTCCGCCGACGAGCCGCGCTCCCGGACAGGTCGGCGGACGCGGACCCGCCGGAGGGATTCGGTCAGCAGCGGACATGCCGGTGGCATGGGCGGACGGGATCACCGGGAGCCCGAATCAGCCGCGCGTTTCACCCGGGGGTCGTGCTGCCGAACCGCCTGCGGTAGGCGGTCGGCGTGACGCCCAACTGCTGGACGAACGCCCGTCGAAGGGTCTCGTCGCTGCCGAACCCGCTGCGGGCCGCGGCGGAGCCGACCGTGTGGCCGGCCACCAACAGCGCCTGCGCCGCCTCCAGGCGGATCCGCTCGACGTGGCGCGCCGGTGTGGTGCCCAGCTCCCGCCGGAAGATCCGGGTGAGGTGGCGGGTGCTGGTGCCCGCGGCGGCGGCGAGCGCGGGCACCGAGTAGTCGCCCGCCGGGTCGGCCGCGACCGCGTCGAGCAGTTCGCGCAACGGCTGCCTGCGGGGCCTGGGGGTGCGCGAGGGCACCGAGAACTGCGACTGCCCGCCGGGGCGTTGCAGGAAGACCACCAGCGACCTGGCCACCTCGCGGGCCAGGTCGGGGCCGTGGTCGCCCTCGACCAGCCCGAGCAGCAGGTCGATGCCCGCGGTGACCCCGGCCGAGGTCGCCACCGGGCCGTCGGTGACGAAGATGGCGTCCGGCTCGACCGTCACCCGCGGGTGACGGCGGGCCAGCACGTCCGCGAAGCGCCAGTGCGTGGTGGCCCGGCGGCCGTCGAGGCGGCCGATGGCGGCGAGCAGGAAGGCACCGGTGCACACCGAGGCGATCCGCGGCACACCGCGGGTCAGCTCATCCGCCGCCGCAACCAGCGCCGGGTCCAGCGGCCCGGTGGCCAGCGCGTCCGAGCCGGGCAGCAGCACGGTGTCCAGGCCCGCGGCGTCCGCGACGGCGGCGTCCGCCTCCAGCCGGATGCCGGTCGAGGTGCGCACCGGCAAGCCGTCCGCGGAGTAGGTGACCACCTCGTAGCGGGCCCCGTAGCGGTTCGCCTCGGCGAGCACCTCCGCCGGTCCCGCGACGTCCAGAAGGGTGACGCCGGGGAAGGCCAGCACCCCGACGCGGTGCGGGGCCGCTCCTGTCACCACTGCCTCCTGCCGGGTCGGGTCCGAATCTGTGGACAGTATGACTGAAAGGACATGGCCGCGCGCCCCGGCCGCGGGCGACATTGGACGGGATACGAATCGTCGCGCACCGTCGCACACACCCCGTTCCAGGAGGATCCGGATGACCGAGCAGATCGCCGGCGTCGAGGTACCCGGCAGCAAACTGGTCGCCGAGGCGACAGAACTGGTCCGCGAGGCCGCCCCGCCGCTGCTGTTCCACCACTCGCGGCGGGTCTACCTGTTCGGCATGTTGCAGGGGCGGCGCCGCGGGCTGTCCCCGGATCCGGAACTGCTGTACGTCGGCGCGATGTTCCACGACCTCGGGCTGACCGGCGGACACCGCACCGCGACGCAGCGCTTCGAGGTCGACGGTGCCGACGCCGCCCGCCGCTTCCTCATCTCGCACGGCATCGACGACGACGCGGTGCGCCGGGTGTGGACCGCCATCGCCCTGCACACCACACCGGGCGTGCCGGAGTTCATGGAGCCGGAGGTGGCCCTGGTCACCGCCGGTGTGGAGACCGACGTGCTGGGGATCGGCTACCGCGATCTGGACCCGGCGGCGATCCGCGCGGTGACCGAGGCGCATCCGCGTCCCGACTTCAAGCGGCAGATCCTCGCCGCCTTCGCCGAGGGCTTCCGCGACCGTCCCGACACCACCTTCGGCACCGTCAACGCCGATGTGCTGGCCCACTTCGTGCCCGGCTTCACCCGCACCGACTTCGTCGACGTCATCAACTCCAGCCCCTGGCCGGAGTGATGCCCGTCAGGTGGCGCGCCTGGCGGGGGTGACCTGGTCGAAGGGGACGCTGTCGAGGGCTTCGAGGACGGTGAGGACCTCGAAGGCCAGGTTCAGCCGGAAGCGCACCGCGGGGTCGCCGAGTTGCTGACCCAGGACCTCGGAGATGCGCGAGAGGCGGTACTTCAGGGTGCTGATGTGTATCTGGCAGCGCTTGGCGGTCGTGGGGTGGTGGCCGCCGGTCTCCAGGAAGGTCCGGAGCGTGAAGAGCAGTTCCGACTGGTGCTTCGCGTCCTTCCTGGCGATCGCGCCCAGGTACTCCTCCACCAGGGTCCGCATCTCGACCGTGCTGGGCGCGTCCAACAGGAAGCGCAGCGGCCCGAGTTCCTCGTAGTTGACGACCGCGCCGGGCCGGCCGCCGCGCAGCGCGAGGGCCAGGGCGCTCTCGGCCTCGCGGGCCGCCAGGGCCAGTTCGCAGCGGGCGTTGCTCACCCCCGCGCAGGCCGTGATCCCTGACCGGTCGGCGAGCCCGCGCAGTTCGGTCAGCAGCCGCTCCACCCCGCCGGCCGGATCGTCGGTCAGCGCGATCAGCACCCGGTCACCGCGCTGGGCGACCAGGCTGGTGCCGTCGCCGTGGTGGCGGAGCGTGCGGCGCACCAGGTCCAGCAGTTTCGTCGACGCCGCCTCGTCGTTCGCCTCCAGGACGATCATGCGGCGGGTCTGCCGCAGGTCGACCCCGAAGTGCCGGGCCCGGCGTAACAGCCCGTCGGAGAGGGTGTCCACCCGCAGGAGCTCTTCGAGCAGTTCGCCCTGCAACCGCCATTCGACCTCCAACTCCGCCTGTGCCTTGACCAGTTCGAGGGCCAGCACGGTCGCGCCGTACTCCAGCGCGCCGTACTGGAGCGGGGAGAGCGGTGCGGCGCCGTGCACCCGTAAGGTGCCCAGCCGGGCGCCGGCCGCCGTCAGCGGAAGGACCGGGGTGTCGGGGCCGCCGCCCGTCTCGGCCTCGTCGACGGTCAGATGGCTGGTGGCGTCCGGGTCGCAGGGGTACAGGGCGCACATCGGAAGGCTGGTGTGCTGGGTGAGCAGCAGGTCGTGTTCGACCAACCGGGCGAGTCTCAGGCCTATCTGGTGCATCCCCACCCCGGACAGCGAGGCGTCGGTCAGCGACCTGTGCACCGCGAACGCCCGCTCCAGCATGCCGTTCTGCTCGGAGAGCGCCTGGTAGAGCCGGGCGTTCTCGATCGTCACGGCGGCCTGGGCGGCGAGCGCGGACAGCAGCGAGGCCGCCTCCGCGGTGAACTCGGTGGAGGTGCGGGTGCCGACGTACAGCGCGCCGAGCATGTCGCCGTCCCGGAGCATCGGCGCGCACAGGATCGAGGTCACGCCCTCGTCCTCCAGGGCGCTGTGCACCGAGGCGGGCATGCCGTCCGCGTAGTTGCGTCCGTCGCGCACCGCGATCGGCCGCTTCTGCTGGAGCGCGATGCCGCCTATCCCGGTGCCCACGTCGACCGCCATCGCCATGAATCCCGGGGTCGTCGTGCCGTCGGCGACCTTCATCGTCAGCCGTTTCCCCGCGGGGTCCACCATCGCCAGCCACGCGACGTCGGTGGCCAGCAACTGCCGGGCCCGCCCGACGATCAGCGTGAAGATCGCCTCGGGCTCGCTCTCGGCCGCCTGGATCTGCGTGCCGATCTCGAACAGCGCGTGGTACGCCGAGGGCCGCTCGCCCAACTGGTCGGCGAACGCCAGCAGCGCGCTGACGTGGTCGGCCGCCGCGACCACGTGATCGGCGCGGTCGGCACGGCAGTCGGCCGCCGGGGTACCGGAGCGCACCCGCAGTGCCAGGCAGCCGCGGATCGTCCCGTCGCCGCGGCGGACCGGCGCCACCAGCGTGCCGTCCTGCGATCTGGTCACCCGCTCGTCACCGGGCTGTGCGCTGCTCCGCAGCCAGGTCCGGCGGCGGTCGGCCGGCACGCGGTTGGCGCTCAGGTCGAGGATGTGCAGTCCCCCGTCGCGCGCGTGCCACATCAGACAGCAGATGTCGGCGTCCGTGGTGGCGACGACCAGGTCGAGCGCACTGCGCACCGGGGCGGTCGCGTCCCTCGATCCGTCCGGAGCCGATCCGGGCGAGGCGGCCGGCGGGCGGACTGGCCGGGCGGACGCTTCGGCAGGTGACGCGCTTGCCATGGATCGTGCCTCCTGCGGATCGGGTCCGGGGGCGACCAGTTTTCTCCCCGGTGATCCACCGTGACAAGAGAACCGGGCAGCCCGTCTCTTGTCCCTTCGGGACGAGGTGCCCGCTCCAGCATGGTCCGGTCGGAGGGAAGCCGTGATCTTCTTGGCGATCTACCCTCGGGATTCCCAAGTCCCTTGACCCCGGTGGCCAGTTCACCCCGGGAAAGGCGGTTGACGTGCCGTACGACGAGCAGACTCGCGCGGTCCTCGACAAGGCGAACAGCAATCCACCGGTGGTGCCCGGCAGCCAGTCGCTGGAGGAGTTCCGGGGCGCGGTGGAGGTCTTCCGTTCCGTGGGGTTCGACCGCGAGGAGGTGGCCCACTCGGCCGACGTGGTCATCGAGCACGAGGAGGGCAGGACCGCCGCGCGGCTGTTCGTCCCCTCGACGGGCTCCCCGCCGCCGGTCGTCGTGTGGGCGCACGGCGGCTCCTGGGTGCGGGTGCACGTGGACATGATGGACTCCTTCTACCGCGTCGTCGCCAACCGCTCGGGCTGCGCGGTCCTGGCGGTGGACTACCGGCTCTCGCCCGAGTCGCGGCACCCGGCGGCCGTGCACGAGGTGTACGAGGCGGCGCGCTGGGCGCGGGCGAACGGCGAGCGGTTCGGTCTCGACACCGGCCGGGTGGGCGTCGGCGGGGAGAGCAGCGGCGCGAACATCGCGGCGGCGGCGACCCTGCTCGCCCGGGCGCGCGACGAGTTCCGGTTCGCCCATCAGACGCTGATCGTGCCGGTCCTGGACGCGCGCTTCGACTCACCCTCGTGGGACGAGCTCGGGCAGGGGCACATGCTGACCACGGCCCAGATGCGGTGGGCGGTGGAGCAGTACGCGCCCGGCGTCGACCTGTCGGACCCGATGCTCTCGCCGCTGTACGCGGACGACCACGCCGGGCTGCCGCCCGCGCTGATCGTCACGGGTGAGTACGACCCGCTCAAGGACGACGGGACCCGCTACGCCGCGGCGCTGGAGCGCTGCGGGGTCGCGGTGGATCTGCACCAGTACGAGGGGCTGATCCACCACGCGCTGATGATGCCCAAGACCATCGGCCTGGGTGATCGGATGATCAAGGAGACCGCGCTGTTGATGGGCAAGGCTCTCGGGGCCTCGGGGGCGTCGGCCCGATGAGGCAAGCCGTCATCGTCGACGCGGTCCGCACCCCCTCGGGCCGGGGCAGGGCCTCCGGCGCGCTGGCCGCCACCCACCCGGTCGACCTGCTTGCCGGGGTGCTCAAGGCGCTGGCCGAACGCAACGACCTGGATACCGGCCGGATCGATGACGTGCTCGCCGGCTGCGTCACACAGGTCGGCGAGCAGTCGCTGAACATCGGCCGCAACGCCGTCCTGGCGGCGGGCTTCCCCGAGCACGTCCCGGCGACCACCATCGACCGGCAGTGCGGTTCGAGCCAGCAGGCGGTGCACTTCGCGGCCCAGGGGGTGCTGGCCGGCGCCTACGACGTCGTGATCGCCTGCGGGGTCGAGTCGATGAGCCGGGTGCCGCTGTTCGCCGCGGTCGGCGAGAGCGACCCCTACGGCGGGCTGCACCGGGCGCGCTACCCGGACGGCCTGGTCCAGCAGGGCATCTCGGCGGAGTTGGTGGCACAGCGCTGGAAGCTGCGCCGCGAGGAGCTGGACGGCTACGCGCTGCGCTCACACGAACGGGCGTGGCGGGCCACGGCGGCCGGCGCGTTCGAGGGCGAACTCGTCGGTGTGCGGGGCCCGGGCGGCGAGCCGCTCGCGGCGCGCGACGAGACCATCCGGCCGGACACGACGCTGGAGCGGCTGGCCGCGCTGCCGCCGGCCTTCACCGGGCTGCCCGGTGCGGAGCGCCATCCGGACCTGGAGTGGATGCACACCTCGGGCAACTCCTCACCGCTGACGGACGGCGCGTCGGCGGTGCTCATCATGAGCGAGGGGCGCGCCGCGCAGCTGGGACTGCGGCCGCGGGCCCGCTTCCACTCCTTCGCGGTGGCCGCGGACGATCCGCTGCTGATGCTGACCGCCGTCGTCCCGGCGACCCGCGCCGCGCTGGCCAAGGGCGGTCTGACAGCGGACCTGATCGACGCCTACGAGGTCAACGAGGCGTTCGCCAGTGTGCCGTTGGTGTGGCAGCGCGAGCTCGGGGTGGACGACGAGCGGCTCAACGTCCGCGGCGGCTCGATCGCCCTGGGCCATCCGCTCGGCTCGTCCGGCACCCGGTTGCTGACCACGCTGCTCAACACCCTTGAGGGCACCGGCGGCAGATACGGGTTGCAGACGATGTGCGAGTTGGGCGGCATGGCCAACGCCACCGTCATCGAGCGCCTGTAGGAGCGTGGGCGTCAGCGGTCCGTCCCGCCGGTCGTGGCGAGACGGACCGTCCCCCTGCACCGGGGCGGGGCCGGCTCGTGGTCGGCCCCGCGCCGGGCGTTCGAGGCAGTGTCTTGTGGATCAGGGTGGATCACGGGCGTCGCGAGCCCGCCAAGATCCGCAAGACACGGCCTATGAGCCGGCGCCGGCGCTCGCCTGGGCCGGGACGCGCGGGGTGGAGAGGCGCACCGGGACCGGCCGGTGCTCGCGCCACTGCTGCGGTCGCAGCGGGACCCGGGCGAGGGAGCCCTGGCGGCGGGCGTCGAGCTTGGCCCGGCCCTCCTCGGTCATCAACTCCGGCGTCCAGAAGGTCTCGGTGTCGAGCGAGGCGTCGACCTCGCTGACCCCCTCGACCGCGGAGACCTCGTCGACCACGCCCTTCATGATCGAGCCGATGAGCACGCAGGACGGCGAGGTGGCCGAGACCGCGATGCGCACCACTCCGTCGTCGTCGAGTTCGCAGCTGGTGATCAGCCCCATCTCCAGCACGTTCAACGGGGCGTTGGCGGCGACGCTGCACGGGTCGAAGACCCGGGTGAGGGCCTGCTGGATCGCGGCCTGGAGGTCTTCCGGTGACTCGTTCACGCCGCACCTCCCACCGGGGCGCCGGCGAGTTCGGCGCGCCAGTTGGCGAAGGGTTCCTGCCGTCCGGTGCGGGCACGGGTGCGGGCGAACTCGTCGTCCTTGATCCGGGCCTTGGCCGCCTCGATGTCCAGTCCGATGATCCGGGCGTAGTTGCCGCCGAGGATCAGCGCCTTGTCCTGCTTGGTCAGCTTCTCCACGCCGAAGCCCTCGCAGGTCTCGTCGCTGAACTGGAAGTCCATCAGCGCCTCGATGATCGGCTGGCTGTGGAAGACCATGCAGCCGTCGGAGAAGATGATCTTCTCCGGGCCGCCCCACAGCATGAACTCGGCCATCACCTTCTCGAAGAGCTTCGGCGCCTTGAGCAGGAGGGCGGAGGTGACTTCGAGGTTGGCGTAGACATTGGGGAAGCGCCCGATCGCCCACGCGGTCTCGGTGACGAAGGACAGCCCCGCGTGGATGACCTCGAAGCTCAGGTCCGGGAAGGCGTCGGCCGCGCCGTCGATGTCGTCGACCCGGTAGGGGTTCATCGGCACCGGGCCCAGCGGAGCCGCCTTGTGGATCGCGATCGTCTTCAGACCGCGTTCCTGGGCCCGCTCGAACAGCGGGAAGGCGATCTTCGGGTCGTCCATCCGCCAGCTGCGCAACGGGTCCACCTGGGCGGGGTACAGCTTGAGCCCGACGGCGTCCGGGATCTCGTCGATCTGCTCGTCCATGTCGGCGATGCAGTGCTCGACACCGCGGGTCGGGTCGACGCCCACATAGGCGACGAACCGCTCCGGATACTTCGTCACCGCCTCGACCGTCTTGTACCGCGCGCACAGGCCGTCCTTGAAGTAGGAGTCCAGGCGCAGGGTGTGGAAGGCGGCGAGGTCGACGTCGCTTTCCAGGAAGAGGGTCTTGGCAAGGGTGTCGATGGACCAGTTGGTCGACTGCTCCTGCGGGCTCAGTCCGATTCCCGGCGGCTGCCAGGCGAGATGCAGATTGACCAGCAGGTCCTTCAGCGGGCCCGAGTAACGGTTGGGCTGGATGTTGGACGGTGACAGGTCGTAGGCATGCGCAACCGGGTTGATGACGAAGACGTCGTCGATCACTGAGTGGCCTCCCTTTCCTTCGCGGGTGTGGCCCACGAACAGCCCGATTCCGGCCCGGCTGTGTGGCCCGCTGGTGAATGAGGACACTACTTTTGGCCATTGTTGCCTGGCATCGTCCTATCGAGACGAACAACCCGCCCGGGCGTCGGCGTGCCGGTATGGGTCGGCCGCGGTCCCGGACTGTTCGCAGGGGTGGAAGAACCGCCCCGGGATTCGTCGAGCCGAGCCGAAGCCCTGTCAGGTCCCGCGTCATTACGGTCAGGAATCACCACATCGGACCATTGACCGCGAGGCGGCGACGAATGTTCATTGACTATCTCGACCGGGGCATGACCGTCGGGCCGGACATGCCCTGCGTTGTGGACGCGTCGGGATCGACCAGGTTCACCCACCGGGAGGTCGCGGAACTGTCGCACCGCGTGGCGGTGGCACTGGCCGCCGACGGGATCGGGACCGGGTCGAAGGTCGCGGTCCACAGCCCCAACGACGTCAGCGCGCTGATCTGCGTGCTCGGGGTCTTCCGTGCCGGGGCGACCTGGGTGGCGCTGAACCCGAAGTCGACCACCGATGAACTGGCCGATCTGCTCAACCTCGTCAAGTGTGACTTCCTCTTCTTCCACGACGACTTCGCCAAGCAGGCCGCCGAGGTGATGGCGAAGGCGCCGAGCGTGGCGAAGTCGGTGCGGTTCGCCGGCGGCGGCTGCGACGACTCGGAGTGGATGGCGCCGGAGGGCAGCCGGGCGGAGCGGGTGGCCGCCGGGCCCGACGACGTGGCGATGATCATGGGCACCAGCGGGACCACCGGCCGGGCCAAGGCGGTGCCGATCACCAACCGCCAGTACCTGACGATGTCGCTGGCGTTCAACGCCCATCTCAAGGAGCCGGAGCCGCCCCGCTATCTGCTGGCGACGCCCATGACCCACGCGGCGGGGGTCTCGGCGTGGCCGGTGATCGCCGAGGGCGGCTGCATCGTGGTGCACGACGGGGTCGACGCCGCCGAGATCTTCGCGTCGATCGGGCGGCACCGGGTGACCCGGCTGTTCCTGCCGCCGACCGCCATCTACACCCTGCTCGCCCACCCGGACGTCCGCAGCACCGACTTCGGTTCGCTGCGGCACTTCATCTACGCCGCCGCCCCCATGTCGGCGGACAAGCTGGTGGAGTCGATGGAGGTGTTCGGGCCCGTCATGACGCAGACGTTCGGGCAGGCCGAGGCGCCCATGATCTGCACCTGCATGACCCCGCAGGAGCATCTCGAAGCGCTCGGCAACCCGGCGAAGCGGGTGCGGCTCAAGAGCTGCGGCCGGCCGTCGCTGGTCACCACGGTCGCGATCATGGACGACGCGGGCAACCTCCTCGGGGCGCACGAGCGGGGCGAGATCGTCGTGCGCGGCGACCTGGTGATGCACGAGTACTGGGGCGACCCCGAGGCGACCCGGGAGATCACCCGGCCGGGCGGCTGGCACGGCACGGGCGACATCGGCTACCGCGACCAGGACGGTTTCGTCTACATCGTCGACCGCAAGAAGGACCTGATCATCACCGGCGGGTTCAACGTCTATCCCAGCGAGGTGGAGCGGGTCGTCTGGTCGCTGCCCGCCGTCCTCGACTGCGCCGTCATCGGCGTGCCGGACGCCAAGTGGGGCGAGGCGGTCACCGCCGTCGTCGAGCTCAAGGAGGGCGCGCGGCTGACCGCCGAGGAGGTGACCGCCTTGTGCCGCTCGGAGCTGGGCCCGGTCAAGACGCCGAAGGCGGTGCTGTTCCGCTCCCTGCCGCGCAGCAGCAACGGCAAGGTGCTGCGCCGGGCGCTGCGCGACGAGTACTGGGCCGGCCAGGACCGCCTGGTCTGAGCGGGACCGCCCCCCGGCGGGTCAGCCGGCCGGGGGGCCGTCGCCGGCGGAGAGGTCGCCCGCCTGGTAGGTGCGGCCGACGTCCTTGGGGTCGATCGGCAGGTACGGCACCGCCCACGGGATCTCCGAGACCGGCAGCCCCTGCTCGGCCGCCTGCGCCTCCAACGCCTCGAACCCCTTCTTGATCGCGTCCTGATGCGACCCCGAGAACGACGTGTACACCAGATCACCCGCATACGGATGCCGCGGATGCACCTCCATCTGGTTGCAGTACTCCGCCGTCCGCCGCACCTCGTCGATCCGCGAGAAATCGATCATCGGATCCACACCCTGCGAGAACAGGTTCATCCCCAACGTCACCAAATCCACATTCCCCGTCCGCTCCCCCTGCCCGAACAAACACCCCTCCACCCGGTCCGCACCCGCCATCAACGCCAACTCCGCAGCCGCCACCGCCGTACCCCGGTCATTGTGCGGATGCACCGACAAACACACCGACCCACGCCGCGACAAATTCCGCGACATCCACTCGAAACGATCCGCATGCGTCGACGGCGTCGACCGCTCCACCGTCGCCGGCAAATTCAAAATGATCTCCCGACCGGCCTCCGGACCCCACACATCCATCACCGCCTCGCACACCTCCAACGCGAAATCCAGCTCCGTGTCCGTGAAAATCTCAGGACTGTACTGGTAACCCAGCACCGTCTCAGGACCCAGCACCTTCTCCGCGTAATCCATCACCCACCGCGTACCATCCACCGCGATCTGCCGCGTCTGCTCACGCCCACCACGGAACACCACCCGCCGGAACAACGGCGCCGTCGCGTTGTACAAATGCACCGTCGCCCGCGGCGCACCCACCAGCGACTCCAACGTCCGCTCGATCAACTCCTCACGCGCCTGCGTCAAAACAGAGATCGTCACATCCTCCGGAACCGCACCCTCCTCGATCACCGACCGCACGAAATCGAAATCGGTCTGACCGGAGGAAGGAAACCCCACCTCGATCTCCTTGTAACCCATCCGCACCAGCAGATCGAACATCGCCCGCTTCCGCACCGGCGACATCGGATCGATCAACGCCTGGTTACCGTCCCGCAGATCCGTCGACAACCACCGCGGAGCCACCGTGATCCGATTGTTCGGCCACGTGCGGTCGGGCAGATCCACCGCCTCGTAGGAGCCGTAGCGGTGGATCGGCATCTTCGAGGGCTTCTGAGTCATGACGGCGGCGCTCAGTCGTGGGCCACTGCGGGTGCGGCGTCCTCCGCCTGCTCCGGCGTCCCACCGGGATCGGTTCCGGAGCGCAGATTGGGCCGGGCCGCCAGGCAGGCGCCCGCGGCCAGCGCGGTCATGGCGACCAGCCAGTACATCGCGGTACGGGTCGAGCCGGCGTCGAGGTGGACGGAGAACCGGCCCTGAAGGACCGCGCCCACCGCGGCGGTGCCGATCATCGAGCCGGCCTGCAACGCGGTGACCAGCACGCCGGAGGCCGCACCGGCCAGTTGCGGCCGCACCCCGTAGAGCGCCACCACCGCCAGCGGGGTGAACAGGAAGGCGTTGCCGATGCCGATGACGCACATCGGGGCGACGAAGACCGTCCAGTCGGCGCCGGCGCTCATCTCGGCGGCGGTCCACAGCATTCCGGCGGCGGTCAGCACCGCGCCGAACAGCAGCAGGTACTTGCCCTGCACCTTGTCCGACAGCTTGCCGGCCACCGGATCGAGGACCATGGAGAAGAAGGAGGCCGGCACGATGACCAGACCGGCCTTGAGCGCGCTGAAGCCCATCACCGTCTGGAGGAAGACCGACAGCACCAGCACCAGGCCGATGACGGTGAGCGAGATGGCGACCGAGAAGACGTTCATCAAGGCGTAGTTGCGGTCTCTGAACAGTTCGAACGGCACCAGCGGCGAACCGCTCTGCCGCCCGCGCTGCTGGGCCACGAACGCGCCGAGCAGTACCGCGGCGGCGACCAGCAGCGCCCAGATCCAGCCCGCCCAGTGGAAGTGCTCGCCCTCGCTGACCGCGAAGGTGAAGCAGAACAGTCCCGCCGAGATCAGCGCCACCCCGTTCACGTCCAGCCGGGCGCGCTCCGTACGCTGCGGGGTGGGCGGCAGGGAGAGCCAGCCCAGGGCGAGGGTGACCACGCCGACCGGTGCGTTGATGAAGAACACCCAGCGCCAGCCCAGTGTGCTGACCAGGATGCCGCCCAGCACCGGGCCGGCCACCGCGGCGAGTCCGCCGACGGCTCCGCGCACGCCCATCGCGGTGCCGCGCCGCTCGGCCGGGAAGACCTCCACCAGCAGCGCGAGGGTCTGCGGGGTGAGCAGGGCCGCGCCGAGCCCCTGCAACGCCCGGGCCGCGATGAGTTCACCGGGGTGGTGGGCGAATCCGCCGGCCAGGCTGAAGAGGGTGAACAGCGTGACGCCCGACATGAACATCCGCCGTCGGCCGAACAGGTCCCCGAGCCGTCCGGCCGTGATGAGCAGGACGGCCAGCACGAAGATGTAGGCGCTCAGCGCCCACACCACCTCGTTCAAGGACGCGTGCATGTCGTGCTTGATGCTCGGAATGGCGAGCGTCAGCACCGACACGTCGAGTTGCGCCATGAAGTAGGCGAGGGACAGCACCGCCAGGATGGCCCAGGGGTTGCGGCGTAACGTGGTCATGTGGGGGTTCTCCGCGTTCTTCCTGCGACGCTCGCGATCAGACGGTTTCCACGGTGGCGTCCGCCGGGGTCGCGGACATCTGCGGCGTGACGTCACGCCAGATCATGGGCGGGATCTTGTTGGTGCGGTCGACACGCCGTACCTGCTCGACCCGGGTGGTGGTGATCGCCCCGGGCGACTGCTGGGCGATGACGCCCAGGTCGTAGAACTCCCGCAGGACGCGCTCGTGCACCTTGTCCGGATCGGCCGGGCCGGTGAAGTGGATGTTCAGCTGGCTGATCGCATGCCCGTCGCCGGTCTTGCGGGTCAGCACCAACTGCGCCTCGGTGACGTCGGGTTGCTCCATCACCAGGCGGACCAGGTCGCCGATGCCGACCAGCGCGCCCTGGAGTTTGACGGCGTCGTCGGCCCGGCCGAGCACCCGCAGCGCGTCGCCCCTGCCGCACCGGCACCGGTCGGGGGCCACCCGGTCGCCGAGCCGGTAGCGCACCGTCGGCAGGGTCCAGCCGGCGCCGACCCGGGTCAGCAGCGCGCCGCCGTCGTCCGGCTCCATCACCTGGTCGGGCATCAGGTGCAGGATCCGGGCGTCGCACGCGGGGGTGTTGGTGGCCATCACGTACGTCTCGACCGAGCCGTAGTTGCCCCAGAACTCCACGCCGGGGAAGGCCTCGCGGACCACGTCCTCCTTGGCCTGGGTCCACGGCTCGGCCATCCAGATCAGCTTCTCCAGCGGGAAGGGGACCCCGCTGTCGAGCACCCCGCGGGCGAAGTCGGCGAGCGCGGTGGGGGTGCCGGCCGCGGCGTTGACACCGGTCTCGGTGAAGACCGACAGCCAGTCGCCGATCTCGGCCGGCTCGTAGGGGCCGGCCGGCACGACGTTGCACCGGCTGGCCTCCGCGAGTGCCTGCATGTAGTAGTGCGAGGCCCACATGCGTCCCGGGGTGAAGAGGTTGAGCAGGGTGTCCCCGGGACGCAGCGGGCGCCATTCGCTCAGCAGCCGACCGGTGGCCTGGTGGTAGCCCACGTAGGTCAGCTTGGGTCTGCCGGTCGTGCCGCCGCTGGACATCACGATGCCGCCCCCGCCGGTCTCCCCGCCGTAGCGGGCCCGTGAGGTGGCGAGGATCTCGGCCGGACCGGTGACCGCGAGCTGCGTGAGCTCGGTGGCGGTCTCCGGGACGGCGGCGCCGCCCTGGGACGCCAACTGCCGTGCCTGGTCCAGGACGTCGTCCCAGGGCACCTGACCGATCGTCACCTTGGTTCTCCTCTCGCTTGCCACGGGATGGCGGGGCGCCGGCGGTCAGACCAGGGTGTCCGGCCGGCCGGCCGCGACCCACCGGTCGTGCCCGGCGAGGTAGGCACGGAACCGCGCGGTCACCAGTTCCTGGGCGATGCGGTTCTGCTCCTCGTCGGCCCCGAACCCGATGGCACCGTCCAGTTCGATCTCCGAGACCCAGTAGTTCTCGCCGTCGGAGACGAAGTCGACCGTGAAGTACGGGGCCGGCAGCCGGGTGGCGGCGTAGGCCACCGTGGCCTCCAGCTCCGGCGGCAGGTCGATGTAGGCCCGCTCGTGACGGCCGCCGACGGTCTTGGTGACCATCAGGCAGTAGCCGTCCTTGGCACCCCACAGCACGGTGTGCGCCTTGCCGTCCACGCAGTACGCCCGCACCTCACGGACGTTGGGGATGTACGGCTGGGCGACCAGCGCGGTGTCGGAGCCGGCGGCCAGGCTGATCATGCCGCGCAGGTCGTGGATGTTGTCGACCACCGAGATCCCCAGGCCCATCCCCCAGTAGGACGGCTTGACGATCATGGGGTAGTTCAGCTTGGCCAGCGCTTCGTCGTAGTGGCCGGTCATGGCCTCGCGACCGCTGGGGATGCGCACCGTGGGCAGCATGGGCACCGGGCTGCCGGCCAGGTGGATCACCGTGGCCATCTTGTCCTCGCCGATGTAGGAAAGGCGAGGCGGAATGGGCAGGTAGAATCCCGCGCGTTCCAGGATGGTGAAGAGGAAGAGCTGATTGCAGACGTCCTGCGTCTGATGCGGCAGCGAGTAGAGCGACGTCACGAAAATGGTGTCCTGCGGCGTGACGTGTTCGCCGTTGAGATACACCTTCGGCTCGGTGGGATCGGTCGCGTCGACCGAAATCTCCTCCGGCTTGTTGAGGCTCATCTCCAGGCCGAGTTCGGCGGCCACCTTGCGATAGGCGGCCCACACACCCTCTTCCTCGTAGTGCCGCTGCCAGGCGGTACCGCGGTCGGGGTAGATCCAGCTCAGTCTGCGGACGCTCATGATTACCGCTCCTCGTCGCGGGCGAATTCGCGGACGGTTTTCGTGAAGCGCTCGGTCTCCTCGACGAACGGCAGGTGGCCGCTGTCCTCGAAGACCTCCAGCCGGGATCCGGGGACCTGCCCGGCGAGCCAGTCGCCGACCGGGGTGGGGTAGACCTGGCTGCGCGCCCCGTGGACGAGCAGGGTGGGGACCGTGATGCCGGCCATCCGCGAGCGCCAGTCCTGGGAGACCGCGTCGCCCAGCAGGGCCGCGACGGCGTCGCTGTCGCAGCCGCTCGCGGCGGCGATCAGGGTGTCCACGACGTCCTTGGCGGGTTCGCTGCCGGCCGCGAAGGAACTGCGCACCAGGTTGTCGGCGAATCCGGCGAAGTCGTCACCCAGGGTGGACTTCAGCTGCTGGGCGCCCTCGTCGTCCAGACCGCCGAACGCGGCGTGCGGCCAGTCCTCGGTGACGGTCAGCCGCGGGGTCTGCTCGACCGAGACCAGCCGGGCGACCCGGTCCGCGCCGACCTGCTCCAGGTAGCGGTAGGCCACCGTCGCGCCGAGCGACCAGCCCAGCAGCGTCACCTCGCGCAGGTCGAGTTCGTCCAGCATCGCGGCCAGGTCGTCGGCCGCCCGCTGGACGGAGGCCGGGCGGTCGCCGGCCGGGGTGTCGCCGTGGCCGGGCAGTTCCACGGTGATCACCCGGTGGTCGGCCGACAGGTCGCGCACCGCCTCACGGAAGAACGCCCGGGTCGCCGACAGACCCGAGATCATCACCAGCGCCGGGCCTTCGCCCTGTTCCTCGTAGCTCACCGCGTCACTCCCGTCATTCCCCACTCCCGGCGCATGGTCGGTTTGTCGATCTTGCCGACCGGTGTGCGCGGCACGCCGTCCACGAAGCGCAGCGACGCCTTCAGGCCGTGCCGGTCGATGATGTCGCCCACGGCCTTGCCGGCCGCCTCCTCGGAGGTGCCGGCCTCGGGCTGAAGCGCGATCAGGACCTCGTCGCCGTAGTCACCGGGGTGTACCGGCAGGCAGACCGCCTCCGCGACGCATCCGGTCGCGCGGATCTGCTCGTCGAGCATCGGTGCGAGCAGCGGTCCTCCGGCGGTGGCCAGCGCCTCGGTGACCCGGCCCAGGATCCGGTAGCCGCCCTCGGCCGTGCGCAGCGCCACGTCCCCGGTCCAGAACTCCGGGTCACGGAAGGTGCGGGCGTTGGCCTCCGGCTCGTTGAGGTAGCCCTCGCTGGTGCAGTCGGAGATCAGCACCAGCTCGCCGATGTCCTCGCCCGCGTCGGCCAGCGGCACCAGGCGGGTTCCGACGCCCTCGACCGCGACCATGGTGAGTTCGGTCTGCACGGTGTCGGTCATGTTGCCCAGGGCCAGCCCGAACTCGGTGGATCCGTAGATCTGCCGGATGCGGATGTTCAGCACCTCGTCGGCCTGCCGTACGACCTCGGGGCCCAGGTAGGCGCCGCCGCACAGCGGACGGTGCAGCCGGGACAGGTCGGCGCCGCCGAGCCGCCGGGCGGCCTCGGTCAGCTCCTCGTAGTGCGAGGGCAGCGCGCTCATCGCGGTGGCCTCGAACTCCTGGAGCTGGCCGAGCAGTTCGCTCGCCGGGTGGGTCGGGTCGGCCAGCACCAGCCGTGCGCCGGACAGCAGCGCGGCGAAGACGTGCAGGTCGGTGGCGTGCGCGACGTCCAGGGTGTGGCGGCAGAAGACGACATCATCGGCGGTGATGCCGGTGTCGTCGATCCAGCGGCGGCGCTCCTTGACGAACTTGTCCTGCCGCCAGGCCATCCGCTTGGGGAAGCCGGTGGAGCCGGAGGTCCACAGGGTGCGGAAGATCCCGTGGTGCCTGGTCGGGTCCAGGGCCGTCGCGGTCTCGGCGGTGAGCTCGTCCAGTCCGACGGTGGGGATGTCCCCCGCGTCGACCGAACGGTGGCCGTCGGTGACGATCAGGGCCGGCTGGGTGCGCTCCAGCGCGGTGGCGACGTCGGCCGCGTCGAAGTTGCTCATCAGCGGCACGTAGCGGACGCCGATGCGGGCGACGGCCAGGATCAGGGCCACGTAGCCGATGTCGTTGCGCAGCACGCAGGCGACCGTCTGCTCGGCCGTGATCCCGCGGGCCGACAGCCCCGCGGCGACCCGGTCGGCCAGGGCGATCAGTTCGCGGTAGGTGACCGCGCGGCCGGCGGTGGTGCGCACCGCGACGGCGTCCGGGCGCAGGTCGGCGACCTCGGCCACCGCGCCGTGCAGGTCGAGGGCGCGCCGGGGCAGGTCGAGCGCGGCGCTCATATGGCGGTCCAGCCGGCGTAGGTGGCGAACCGCCAGTCCTTGGCCAGGCAGTCGACCTGCGCGAAGCCGGCCTCCCGCAGCCAGCCGAGCTGGCTGTCGACGTCGACGCAGATGTCGTGCTTCATCCGCTCGCGGCCGGCGGCCCATTCGTCGGCCGGGGTGCCGGAGTCCTGGACGTGGGTCTCGTGCTGGCGGTCGTACATCTCCTCCAGCCGGGTGGTCGGCGCGAGCACCTGCTCGACGTTGACGAACAGCCCGCCGGGGCGCAGTACGCCGCGGATGCGCTCGAACAGGTCGCGCTTGCCCTCGTGGGTGAGGTGGTGGATCGCCAGGCCCGACATGACGGCGTCGAAGGGGCCGTCGGGCAGCGGGTCGCCCAGGTCCGCGACGCGGGTGCTGACCCGTTCCTGGCCACCGAACCGCTGGACCGCCTGGGCGAGCATGCGCTCGGAGCGGTCGACCAGCAGCAACTCCGCGTTCGGAATCCGGTCCAGGACGGCGGCGCTGAGCAGACCTGTTCCGGCGCCCAGGTCAAGAATTCTTGGGCTTTCCGGGACGGACATCTCGATGACGCTGACCGCACTGTTGTACAGGAGGTCGAAGGACGGAATTAACTGACGACGAAGGGCGTCGAAAGTCTTTGGGTTCCAGAGTTCGGTGGTCACGCGCTGCTTCCAATCGTCCTTGCCGCCGGGAGGTCTGATCGGCTTTTGGCCGTCCCGGTCATCTAATCTTTGATGTCGAGGATCTCAGAAACATCCGTGCGCCCCGGAGATGATTTCATCCGGGTCATGCACAGGAATTCGTGGCTCGGCCCCCCTGAATCCGTCCGCCACTGGCAACCGGAATCTAGCAAGGGCGTGCAGGGTCATGAAGGGGACCGAGTTGGACGGTCGCGTGACATGTATCACGTTTACCCGGAACGTAGTTGACGACCCGTCACAGGGGGTGAGGGGGTCGCCATGGCACCGGGTGACACCTTTGGGGAAGGCTTTTCCGGCCGTCCGGTTGTCAGTGGTCGCCCTTAGCGTGGAACACGTCCAGGCTGCAACGGCTGCTCGCTGCGGACGCAAAGGCCGGACCTGTGGCGGGTCCGGCCTTTCCGCTGCCGATCGGTCAGGCCGGTACGCGCAGTGCCCGCAGGTGCGGGACGAGGTTGGACAACCGGAAGGTGCCCGCCGCCCCCTCCGGCGGCTCGACCGGGCGGACCAGGTCGCGCATCAGCAGACCGTAGACCCCCTGTGCCGCGGAGGTCGGGTCACCGTCGGTGCGCCGTAGGACGTCCTCCAGCGACCAGGTGCCCGGCAGTTCACTCACCGTCTCCAGCAGCCGCGCCTCCTCGTAGGGCAGCGTGGTGAGTTCGGTGGCCAGCGAACGGCGCAGCCGGCCGGGTGCCCCGCGTTCCGAGGGCGGGGACGCCACCCCGAAGGGATGGCTGCGCGCCAGATCCGCCAGCCTGGGCAGCGGTGTCATCAGCGACCAGGCGGCGGCCGACTCCAGGGCCTGCGGTATGCCCTCCAGCCACCAGCAGATCCGCGCCACCGCGTCGGTGTCGGCCCGGGTCAACTCCGCGCCGGGCCGCAGCTGCCGCAGGTGCCAGCGCATCAGGTCGATGGCCGGGCCCACGCAGGGATAGGGCACGGTGTCCGGGTCGACGACCGGCAACGGGCGCAACTGGAAAGGCTGTTCGCCCGGGTGCGGGTGCGGGGAGCGCGAGGTGAGCACGATGCGCAGCCTCGGGCACTGCCACAGCAACCGGCCGAGTCCTGGCGGGCGGCCCTGCGCCCGGTCGAAGTCGTCCAGGACCAGCAGCACGGCACGGTCGCCGATCAGCGCGGCCAGGTCGTCGATACCGGTGTCGGCCTGGGCCAGCGCGCGGGTGACCAGGTGCGCCATCGCCGCGACGGGCGGCCCGGAGCCGGAGTCGGCGCTTTGCGCACCGCTCTCCTCCAGGGCCATCGGCACCCAGATCACCGGCAGCCGGGTGCGGTCCCACATGCGCTGGGCGAGTGCGAGCACCAGCCGGGTCTTGCCGACCCCCGCCATACCGGAGACGGTGACCAGCCGGTTCGGCCCGCTCTCCAAAAGGGCGCACAGTGTGGCGAGTTCGGCGTCCCTGCCGATGATGACACCGGTGAGGTTCGGCAGTACCGGAACGGAACCGTGGACGGCGTCGAACGTCGCGGCGTCCGCGTCCCGGCCGGCCGCCAGTTCCAGGGCCGCCCGGCGTCCGCCGGTCAGCCGCAGTCCCTCGGCCAGTAGCCGGACGGTTTCCCGCCGGGGCCGCAGGGCCTTGCCCAGTTCCAGGTCCCGGATGGCACGAACGCTCACCGTTGAGAAGCCGGCGAGCTGAATCTGTGTCATTCCTGCCTGTTTCCGGTAGTCCTGCAGCAACATGCCGAATCTTCCAGGCTCTCCGGAGTTGCCCATATGCCTCTCCTCTGGCATGGCCGGGCACGGTGGAACCCTCGTGTCATGGCCCGGGTGTGGAAATGGATCCGTCGACCGATGAAATGACGGCCGGGTGGACTAACATGACTCCACGTGATGTCCGGACTGGTTGCTGTCGACTACCGCCTCACGCACCCGAGCCATCCCATCCGAGATCATTGGCTCGAACCGAGGCGGTGTAGTGCGCCTGGGCCGGCCCGGCTGCCACGCCGCCACCCATGGCCACACCCGCCGCCAGCACGATCGCGACGAACGGAAAAGTGATCGTCCGCCTTTTCGCGGAGCGGATTCCGGAGTTTTGCGCACGGAAGGTCTCTCGGCCATTTCTCATGGCGTTCTCCTTGAATTCGTAAACACGCATCCGGTTTTCTGAACCGGGCGTCGGTGTTTCCGTGAGCAAGGCTTGCAGAAGGCCGTACACGCCTCAAGACGTTCACACGGAGCATGATCTTGTACTGCAGAGAGCTGAGGGGTTGGCATGACCGACCATGAGCACGAACCGCGGGCCCTGTCCGACAGCGCCCGCGCGGCCTATGCGCTGGTTCTCAAGAACAGTTCGATTCCGGTCACCAGCGATCTCGACGGCCTGCGTGAGCTGGCCGAACTCGGTCTTCTCGACGTCTCAGAGGACGGCAGCGACTTCGTGCCGGTGGACCCCCGACTGGTGGAGCTCCAGGTCGCCGGGGAATGGCGCCGCCAGGCCTGGCACCTCGCGCTGCGCGCCACCACCTTGGAGCGCGACATCATCGCTCTCACGACGGACTACGTGCAGGCACGCGGTGCCCGGCAGGAGTGCATCCGCTATCTGAACGGGTTGCGGGAGATCGGCAGGTTCGTCGACCTCGCCGCCCGCGGGGCCAAGATGGAGATCCTCACCGCCCAGCCCGGCGGCCAGCGTTCGGTGACCGTGCTGGAGTCCGCGCTGCCGCTGGCACTGGACCAGCTCGACCGGGGGGTGCGGCTGCGCACGCTCTACCAGCACGCCGCCCGGTTCAACGAGCCGACCAAGACCTACGTCCGCGAGGTCACCGCGCACGGCGGGGAGGTGCGCACCCTCGACGAGTTCTTCGAACGCATCTTCATCATCGACCAGAACATGGCGATCCTGCCGGCGGCGCCGGACCGGAAGATCGCCGTCGCGGTGACCGACCCCGCGGTGGTCGGGTTCCTCACCGACATGTTCGAACGCAACTGGCAGCGCGCGATGCACTTCACCCCCAGCCACGCGGCGCTGGCCTCCTCCGAGGTGGTGCCGCAGATCCACGAGATGATCAAACGGCTGCTCAAGGAGGGGGTCACCGACTCCGCGATCGCCAAGCGGATCGGGGTCAGCGAGCGCACCTACCACACCCATCTGGCCCGGATCCGCAAGGACCTGGGGGCGGTGAACCGGGTGCAGCTCGGCTACATGCTCGCCCAGGAGGAACTGCGCGCCGGCCACCTTCCGGGCCCCGAGTGACCACGCCGGCGCCCCCGGTCGCCCGGGGAGCGCCTGACGCGCGAGGTCAGCCGCCGGTGGGCACCCGGTGCAGCCAGCCGTCGGTGTCCGGGATCAGACCGTGGTGCAGGTCGACCAGCGCGCGGCGGATCTGCGCGGTGACCGGACCCGATCCGCCGTCACCGATCGTCCAGTCGCCGGCCACCGGATCGCAGACCTTGCGGACCGGGGTGACGACCGCCGCCGTGCCGCAGGCGAACACCTCGGTGATCAGGCCCTGTTCGCACTCGGCCTTCCACTGCTCGACGCTGATCCGCTCCTGGCTCGGTGTGTAGCCCAGCCGGGACGCCAGGGTCAGCAGCGTGTCGCGGGTGACGCCGGGCAGCAGGGTGCCGGTCAGCTCCGGGGTGACCACCTGTGCGCCGGGGCCCGAGCCGCGGACGAAGAACAGGTTCATGCCGCCCATCTCCTCGACCCAGCGGCGTTCGGCCGCGTCGAGCCAGACGACCTGGGCGCAGCCGGCCTCCTGGGCCTGGCGCTGGGCCAGGAAGGACGGCGCGTAGTTGCCCGCGATCTTCACGTCGCCGGTGCCGCCGTCCATCGCCCGGCTGTAGTCGCGGCTGATGAGCACCGAGACGCTCTCCACCTCGTCGCCGAAGAAGCCGCCGGCGAGGAAGGCCATCAGCAGGAAGCGGTAGTCCTGCGAGGGCCGCAGCATCAGCGACACGTCGGTGGCGAACATGAACGGCCGGATGTACAGGCTGTGCGTCGGGTTGTCCGACAGCCAGCCCTGGTCGGCGCCGATCACCTCCTCGACGGCCTGGATGAACGACTCCTCGGGCAGCTCCGGCATCGCCAGCCGCCGGGTGGAGCGCTGGAAGCGCCGCGCGTGGTCCCTCGGCCGGAACACCGACACGTCGCCGTTCGCCTGGCGGTGGGCCTTCAGGCCCTCGAAGGCGACCTGCCCGTAGTGCAGTCCGATGGTGGCCGGGTGCAGGGAGAGGTTCTCCACCGGGCCGAGTTCCGGCTGGTGCCAGCCCTCGGCGGGCGTCCACAGCAGGCTGAACATGTGGTCGGTGAAGGTCTCGCCGTGGCCGGGGTTGGCCAGCGCGGCGGCGCGCCGCTGTGAGGTCTGCTCGCTGATCGTCATCCGCTGTCTCCTCAGACCAGGGGGGCGAAGAAGAAGGTGTCCCGGCGCGAGAAACGCCCGTCGGGTTCCAGCACGAAGAAGTCGGCGAACCGCAGCGAGACCTCGCGGTCGTCGTGCAGCACGCCCTCGAAGACGCCGTGCACGGCGATGTTCGAGCCGGCCGGGACCACGGTGTCCAGCGTGTGGCGGCCCTCGCGGATGACCCGCTCCCCGCCGTAGAAGGCGGTCAGCCCGTCGTGCCCGCGCATCGGCTCGTAGCCGGGACGGTGGTAGGTGGCGTCCGCCGTGAACATCGCGACGAGAGCGCTGACGTCGCCCGCGTCGACCAGTTCGTAGTAGCGCCGCACGACGGCGGTGTGATCGGTCCCTTGCGACGATGCGGCCTGTGTGGCGGAGGACGTGTCCGTGGCCATGCGAACTCCTTGGGGATCGTTGCGGGTTGAGTGGTGGAAGGTGGTTCAGCTGTGCCGGTGACGGGCCGCCGGGGCCGGCCCGGCGGCGTCCGGCACGGGGGCGAGCCGGGCGCGCAGCACCTCGCCGATACGGGCCATCGGCTCCGGTCCTGCCATCGCCCCGTGCTCGCAGGCGATCGGGTGGACCGTGAGGGGTCCGGTCACATGGGGCAGCCATGCCTCGGGGACCGGTGAACCGGCGGTCTTGTCCGCGGTCGCGGTGAAGAAGTCGACCGCGCCGTCGAACACCCCCGGCCGGTACCGGTTTTGGAGGTTGACGTTGGCGGCGAAGACCCCGGGCAGGGCGGCGACGGCGGCCGGGCCGAGTTCGGCCAGCGCTCCGGCGCCGCCGCGCACCGCGGCCAGGAAGCCGTCCATGTCCACGGCGGCGTCCGGAGCGCCGGGTTCGGCCGGGCCGACCCGGTGGCCGAGCGAACTCAGCAGCAGGGCGAGGACCCGCGGGTCCTCGGCGGTCACCGGCTCGGGGTCCCCGGTGACCGGGTAGCCGTCCAGCAGCGCGAGCAGGTTCACCCGCTCGCCGCGTTCCCTGAGCCCGACCGCGACGGCGTGCGCGACGGTGGCGCCGAAGGACCAGCCGAGCAGCCGGTAGGGGCCGGACGGCTGGACGCGCAGGATGTGCTCGATGTAGTCGCGCGCCATCTCCTCGACGGAGGAGGGCACCTCGTCCGGCCGGGTCAGCCCGCGGGCCTGGATCGCGTACACCGGCTGGTCGGCGTCCAGGTGCGGGAGCAGCCCGAAGTAGACCCAGCCGATCCCCGCTCCCGGGTGGACGCAGAACAGCGGTGGCCGGTCCCCGTGCGGCCGCAGGGGCAGCACCGCACCGAGCGGGCCGTCGCCGTCGGTGGCCAGCGCCGAGTCGAGGCGGGCCTCCAGACCGCGCACGGTGGGTGAGCGGAACAGGTCGCGGATGCCGAGTTCGCCGCCGAAGACGGTCCGGATCCGGGCGATCAGCTTGGCGGCCAGCAGCGAGTGGCCGCCCAGGTCGAAGAAGCCGTCGTCCGGGCCGACCCGCTCCACGCCCAGGATCCGCTCGAACTCACCGCACAGGATCCGCTGCCGCGGTGTGCGGGCCGTCGCCTCTCCCCCGGTGCCCCGGGTTCGCGGGGCGGGCAGCGCGCGGCGGTCCAGCTTGCCGTTGGCGGTCAGCGGCAGCGCGTCCAGCACCACGAAGGCGGCGGGCACCAGGTGTTCCGGCAGCCGGTCCGCGGTGTACTCCCGCAGTTCCCGGGCGTCGGGGGCCCCGTCCGCGGCCAGCACCACGTAGCCGACCAGCCGCTTGCCGCCGGGGCCGTCCTCCCGGGCGACCACGGCGACCTGCGCGACCGCCGGGTGGCCGGCGACCACGGCCTCGACCTCACCGGGCTCGATACGGAAACCGCGGATCTTGACCTGGTCGTCCGCCCGTCCGACGTAGACGAAGGCGCCGTCCGGCAGTTGGCGCACCAGGTCGCCGGTGCGATACATCCGCTCGCCGGGGCGGCCGTAGGGGTCGGCCACGAAGCGCTCCGCGGTGAGCGCGGGGCGACCGGCGTAGCCGCGGGCGATGCCGTGTCCCGCGACGTAGAGCTCGCCGGTGGTGCCGGGCGGCACCAGGCGCAGCGCGTCGTCGAGCACCAGTGCCCGCTTGCCGGTGACCGGCCGTCCCACGGGCACCTGCCCGGTCGTCGACGGCGCGGTGACCTCGTGGGCGGTGGTGAAGCCCATGCTCTCGGCCGGTCCGTAGCCGTTGATCACCCGGATCCCGGGCACGGCGGCGTGCACCGCGTCCAGGTGGGCGGCCGAGGCGGACTCGCCGCCGGTCAGCGCCCAGCGCAGGCCGGCGAAGGCCGCCGGGTACTCGTCCCACAGGTGGTTGAACAAGCTGGCGGAGGCGTCGAGGACCGTCACGTGGTGGGCGGCCACCAGATAGGCGATGACCTGCGGTTCGGGGCGCTGGCCGGGTTGCAGGACCACGGTGCCGCCGGACAGCAGCGGGCCGAACACCTGGGTGGCGAAGGCGTCCCAGGAGACCGGGGCGCAGCTCAGCCAGACCTGTCCCGGCCCGAACTCGGCGTACCGCTGGCCGAGGAAGGTCGCCACCAGGGCCCGGTGCGGTGTGGCGATGCCCTTGGCGGCGCCGGTCGAGCCGGAGGTGAACATCACGCAGGCCAGGTCGTCGGGACCGGTGGGCGGCCCCTGGTAGGCGGCCGGCGGCGCGACTGCGGCGGTCCCGGCGCCGTCCAGCGGCACCAGCCCGCCGGTGCCGGCCAGCAGGTCGCCGCCCACCTCGTCGGTGACCACCAGCCGGGCTCCGCTCGATCCCAGCACCGACAGCAGGCGTTCGCGGGGGAAGTCGACGTCCAGCATGGTGTAGGCGGCGCCGGTCTTGAGCACGGCCAAGAGAGCGACGACCATGTCGATGCCGCGCGCCACGCAGACGCCGACCACGTCGCCGCGCCGCGCGCCGCGCCCGGCCAGGTGCGCGGCGAACCGTTCGGCACGCGCTTCGAGTTCCGCGTAGCCGACCGTGCGGTCCTTGAAGACCAGGGCGGTGGCGTCCGGGGTGGCGGCGGCCTGCCGGGCGAACCGCTCGTGGACGGTGCCGCCCTCGGCCACCTGGCCCCCGGTGTCGTTCCAGGTGACGGCGATCCGGTGGCGTTCGAGCTCGGAGAGCACCTCGACCGAGTGCGCCGGCACGTCGGGGTCGGCGGCGACCTGTTCCAGGATCAGCACCAGCCGGTCGGCCAACGCCTCGGCGGTGGAGCGGTCGAACAACTCGGTGGCGTACTCCAGCAGAAGGCTCAGCCCCGCGTCGGGCCGGCCGCGGGCGGCCAGCGTGAGGTCGAACTTCGCGGTGCCGGTGCCGATCGGCAGGGTCTCGATCGCCAGGCCGTCCATGGCCAGCGACGGGTCGGACTCCGCCGGGTCGCCGAACTCCTCCTCGACCAGCACCATGCTTTGGAACAGCGGGTGGCGGGCGGTGGACCTGGCCGGGTTGAGCTGCTCGATGAGCCGGTCGAACGGCAGGTCCTGGTGGGAGTAGGCGGCCAGGTCGGTCTCCCGCACCCGGGCCACCAGTTCCCGGAAGGTCGGGGCGCCGGACAGGTCGGTGCGCAGCACCAGGGTGTTGACGAAGAAGCCGACCAGGTCTTCCAGCGCCTCGTCGGTGCGACCGCCCACCACCGTGCCCAGCGGGATGTCGCTGCCCGCGCCGACCCGCGACAGCAAGGTGGCGAACGCGGCCTGCACGACCATGAACAGGGTGGCCCGGCTCTCCTTGGCCAGCGCGGCCAGCGCCTGGTAGGTCCGGGCGCCCACCTGCCGGGAGACGGTGTCGCCGCGGTGGACCGGCCTGGCCGGACGCGGCCGGTCGTAGGGCAGCGGGAGTTCGTCCGGCAGCCCGGCCAGATCCTTGGTCCAGTGGGCGAGTTGCCTGGCCGCCATCGCGTCGGGGGCGTCGTCCTCCAGCAGTTCGCGCTGCCACAGGGCGTAGTCGGCGTACTGGACGGCCAACGGCTCCCAGCCCGGCGCCCGTCCCGCGCGGCGGGCGCCGTAGGCGGCGGACAGGTCGCGCAGCATCGGCGGGGTGGACAGGCCGTCGCTCGCGATGTGGTGCATCAGCAGCAGCAGGACGTGGTCGTCGGGCGCGTGCCTGAACAGGTGGACGCGCAGCGGCAGATCGGTCCCGATGTCGAAGGTCTCGCGTGCGGCGCGGGCGAGCGGGTCGGGGCCGCCGGTGGTCGGTTCCGTCACGGTGACCGGCACCACCGCCTCGTGCGGTTCGAGGATCCGCTGGTACGGCTCGCCGTTGTCGCTGGGGTAGACGGTCCGCAGCACCTCGTGCCGCTCGACCACGTCGGCCACCGCCGCCCGTAACGCGGCCAGGTCCAGCGGGCCGCGCAACCGCAGGGTCAGCGGGATGTTGTAGGCCGGGCCAGGACCTTCCAGCCGGTCGATGAACCACAGGCGCTGCTGGGCGTACGAGAGCGGGATCACCGGGTCTCCTTCGGCTCGCGGGAGCGGGCTCGCAGGGCCGGTCTGGCCCGCTCCGCCCGGGGAAGCGCGGCGGCGAGGCCGGCGGGCGTCGGGTTCTCGAAGACGGCACGGACCGGCAGTTCGGCGCCCAGGGCACCGCGGATGCGGCTGATCAGCCGCATGGCCAGGATGGAATGGCCGCCGATCTCGAAGAAGTTGTCGTCCGCACCGACCTGTTCGAGGCCGAGCAACTCCGCGAACAGCGCGCACAGCCGGCTCTCCTGCGGGGTGGCCGGGGCCCGTCCGGCGGTCGTGGCCCTGGTCTCGGGCGCGGGCAGCGCGCGGTGGTCCAGCTTGCCGTTGGGCGTGCGCGGCAGTTCGGCCAGCACCACGAAGGCGGACGGGACCATGTAGTCGGGCAGTTGCCGGGCGGCGAAGGCCCGTAGTTCGGCCGGCTCCGCGTCGCCGACCACGTAGGCGATCAGCCGCTTGTGCCCGTCGCGGTCGGCGCGGGCCAGCACCTCGGCCTGGCGGACCTGCGGATGGCCGCCGAGCACCGTCCTGATCTCGTTGGGCTCGATGCGGAACCCGCGGATCTTGACCTGGTCGTCGGCGCGGCCGAGGAACTCCACCACACCGTCCCTGTCGTATCTGACCAGGTCCCCGGTGCGGTACATCCGCTCGCCGGGAGCCCCGTACGGGTCGGCGACGAACCGGCCGGAGCTGAGCCCCGCCTGGTGCAGATAGCCGTGGGCCAGCCCGGTGCCCGCCATGTACAGCTCGCCGGGAGTGCCGGGCGGTACCAGGCGCAGGTGGTCGTCGAGCACGTAGATCCGCTTGGCGGTGATCGGCCGGCCCACCGGGATGCTGCGCCGCGCGGTGTCCGCGGTGGTGATCGAGTGGCACAGGGTGAAGATGGTGTTCTCCAGCGGCGAGTAGCCGTTGACCACCCTCAGATGCGGGTGCCGGGCCAGCAGCTCGCGGATGTGCGGCACGGAGGCCGGTTCGCCACCGGTCATCACCTGCCGCAGGCCGGTGAAGACGTACGGGTACTCGTCGAGCAGGAAGTTCAGCAGGCTCGCCGAGACGTGCAAGGTGGTCACCCGGTAGGTCTCGGTCAGCTTCACGATCTGCGCCGGCTCGGGGATCTGGCCGCTCTGCAGCACGCAGGTGGCACCGCTGAGCAGCGGGCCGAACAGTTCCAGGGCGAAGGCGTCCCAGGAGACCGGCGAGCACTGCAACCAGACCTCGTCCGCGCCGAAGCCGACGTAGTCCTGGTCGATCAGCGTGGCGACCAGCGCGCGGTGCGGCGTCAGCACGCCCTTGGGCACACCGGTCGACCCGGAGGTGAACATCAGGCAGGCGGTGGCGTCCGGCGGCACGGTACGCCCGAGCCCTGTGCTCTCCCGGGCCGCGATCTCCCCGCCTTCCGCGGTCAGGTCGAGCACCGCCCGGCCGCCGAGCGCGGCCCGCAGTTCGGCGGCGGTGCCGGCGTCGACGACGGTCAGCGCGACGCCCGACCGCTCGGCCAGGTCGGCCAGCCGCCCGGCCGGGTGGTCCGGGTCGAGCAGCACGTAGGCCGCGCCGGCCTTGAGAACGGCCATGATCGCCACCACCAGCGAGGTGCCGCGCGGCAGGCAGATCGCCGCGGTGCCGCCGGGCCGCACCCCGCGGTCCACCAGATGGCGGGCCAACTGGTTTGCCCGCGCGTCGAGTTGGGCGTACGTGGTGATCTCTCCGTCGTGGATCAGGGCGACGGCGTCCGGTCGGCGGACGGCCTGCTCGGTGACGAGTTCGTGCACGCAGGCGTCCGGACGGCTCGTCGTGCCGGTGTCGTTCCAGTCCACGACGAGGGTGCGGCGCTCCTCGGGCGTCAGGATCTCGATCGCGGACAGCGGCCGGTCCGGGTCGGCGGCCACCGCGCCGAACAGCCGTCGCATCGCGGCCAGCATGAAGTCGGCGGTGACGGCGTCGTACAGCTCGGTGGCGAACTCCAGCGTCACGTCGATGCCCGCCGGGCCGCCCGCCGCGTCCCGGGTCTCGGACATGCCGACCGTCAGGTCGAACTTGGCACCCCCGGTGACCGGCGGAAGCGCTTGGACGTCCAGCCCTTCGAGCGCGAGGGAGCCCCCCTCGTTGTTCTGGAGGATGAACATCACCTGGAAGAGCGGGTGCCTGGCCAGCGTGCGGACCGGGTTCAGCTCCTCGACCAGCCGCTCGAACGGCAGGTCCTGGTGGGCGAAGGCGGCCAGATCGGTCTCCCGCACCCGGGCCAGCAACTCGCGGAAGGTGGGATCACCACTCAGATCGGTGCGCAGCACAAGGGTGTTGACGAAGAAGCCGACCAGGTCGTCCAGCGCCTCGTCGGACCGGCCGGCCACCACCGACCCCAGGGGCACGTCCTTTCCGGCGCCCAGCCGCCCGAGCAACGCCGCCACCCCGGCCTGGAGCACCATGAACAGCGTGCTCTGCGTCTCGCGGGAGAGCCGGACCAGCCGCTGGTGGACCTCGGCCGGCAACTCCATGTCGACCAGCGCGCCCCGGTGGTCAGGGGTCGCCGGGCGCGGGTGGTCGACGGGCAGGGTGGTCTCTTCCGGGAGGTCGGCCAACGCCTGTCGCCAGTAGGCGAGTTGTCCGCCCATCGCACTGTCCGGGTCCTCCGCCGCGCCCAGCGTGTCCAACTGCCACAGGGTGTAGTCCGCGTACTGCACGGGCAGCGGCTCCCACTCGGGCGTCCGTCCGCCGCACCGGGCGGCGTACGCCTGCGACAGGTCACGCAGCAGCGGTCGCATCGACCAGCCGTCGCTCGCGATGTGGTGCATCACCAGCAGCAGCGTCCGCTCGTCCACCTCCTCCGCCGCCACCAGGTACGCCCGCACCGGCAGCTCCGCCGCCAGGTCGAACGGCGCGGCCGACAGCCTTCGCAGCGTCTCCGTCAGGTCCTCGGCGCCACGCTGCACCGTCTCGACCACCGGGTGGGCGTCGGCGGCCGGCAGTACGTGCTGGTAGGGCTCGCCGTCGAGGGTGGGGAAGAGGGTGCGCAGTGCCTCGTGCCGTCCCACGACGTCACCGATCGCGGCCGACAGGGCGGCGGCGTCGACCGTACCGCGCAGCCGCAGGGCCACCGGCACGTTGTAGGCACCGCCGTCCGGCTCCGAGCGGTTGACGAACCACAGCCGGCGTTGGGCATACGACAGCGGAACGCGTTCCCTGCGCTCCGCGGTCGTCAACGGCGCCCGCCCGGCGGCCAGGCCGTCCAGCCGACCGTCCAACGCGCCCACCGTCGGGCATTCGAAGACCGTGCGCAGGTCCAGCTCCACGCCCAGGACACCGCGGACCCGGCTGACCAGCCGCGCCGCCAGCAGGGAGTGCCCGCCGGAGGCGAAGAAGTCGTCGTCCAGCGAGATCGCGTCCCTGCCGAGCAGGTCGGCGAAAATTCCGCACAGGATCTCCTGCCGCACGGTCCGCGCCGCACGCCCCGCACCCGACTCCACCACCGGAACCGGCAACTCCCGCACATCCACCTTGCCGTTGGCGTTCAACGGCAACGCGTCCAACACCACGAACACGGACGGCACCATGTAATCCGGCAGCGAGTCAGCGGTGTGAGCGCGTAACGCGTCCGACGTCACCCCCGCACCCACCACATAGGCGACCAGCCGCCGCTCCCCCGGCCGGTCCTCCCGCACCACCACCTTCACCGCCGCAACACCCGCACACCCCGACACCACCGACTCCACCTCACCCGGCTCAACCCGGAACCCCCGAATCTTCACCTGGTCATCCGCCCGCCCCAACAACTCCAACACCGGCCGGTCGCCCGCCCGCCAGCGCGCCACATCCCCCGTCCGATACATCCGCTCACCCACCCCACCAAACGGACACGCCACAAAACGCTCCGCCGACAACCCCGGCCGACCCACATACCCCCGCGCCAACCCCAACCCCGCGATAAACACCTCACCCGCCACACCCGGCGCCACCGGATTCAAAAACCCATCCAACACAAACACCCGCGTATTCCCCACCGGCCCACCCACCGGAACCACACCACTCGACAAGTCCTCCACACCCACCCGATACGCATTCGAGAACACCATGCTCTCCACCGGACCATAACCATGCACCAACCGCACCCCCGGAAACTCCCGCACCAAACGACCCAAATGCAGCAACGACGGAGACTCCCCACCCGTCATCACCTGACGCACCACACCGAAAACCTCCGGATGCGTATCCACCAACACCGCCAACAACCCCGCCGACAACCACAACGTCGTCACATTCCACCGCACCACCAACGACGCAATACGCTCCACATCAGGCCGCTGCCCCTCCGCCAACACACACACCGCACCATGCAACAACGCCGGCCACAACTCCAACACCATCCCATCCCACGACACCGGCGCCGACTGCAACCACACCTCACCCGAACCAAACCCCACATAATCCTGACCAAAAAACGTCCTCACCACCGCACCATGCGACACCACCACACCCTTCGGCACCCCCGTCGAACCCGACGTGAACAACACACACGCCACATCACCACCCGACAACACCACCCCACCCAAACGCCCCCCAGAAACCCCACCCACATTATCCGCATCAACGACGCGGACATCGGCGGGTAACAACTCCTCTACCCCGCCACCGCATACCACCGTTTCGAGACCCGACTCCGCAATCACCGCCGCCAAACGATCCGCCGGCAGCTCCGGATCCAACGGAACATAACCACCACCCGCCTTCAACACCCCCAACAAACCCACAATCAACTCAACCCCACGCGGCACACACACCCCCACCAGATCACCACGCCCCACCCCCCGATCCACCAACACCCGCGCCAACCGGTTCGCCCGCACATCCAACTCACCATAAGAAACCCGCACATCACCAAACACCAACGCCGTCGCATCACCCCGCGCATCCACCTGCGCCTCGAACAACTCCACCAACGACCCGCCCGGAACACCCACCGCCGTCTCGTTCCACCCCGACACCACCACACCCGACTCCACCACCGACAACACCGGCACGGCGGAAATCCGCGTCGCGGGCTCGGCGGCCACCGCGTCCAGCACCCGCACGTAGCGCTCCACGAGGGTGCGCACCGTCGCCGTGTCGAAGAGGTCGGTGGCGAACTCGGCGGATCCGGCGATGCCGGCCGGGTGGCCTTCCGCGTCGAACGTCTCGGCCAGCGTGAAGGCCAGGTCGAACTTGGCGCCGCCGTTCCCGGCGCGCACCGGTTCGGTGTCGAGCCCACCGATCCGCAGTTCGCCCTCCGTGTTGTTCTGTAGGACCAGGAGGGTCTGGAAGAGCGGATGGCGCGCCGCAGAGCGCACCGGGTTCAGCTCCTCCACCAGCCGGTCGAACGGCAGATCCTGGTGGGTGAAGGCGGCCAGGTCGGCCTCGCGGACCCGGCCGACCAGTTCGCGGAAGTCCGGGTCGCCGGAGACGTCCGTGCGCAGCACGACGGTGTTGACGAAGAAGCCGACCAGGTCGTCCAGCGCCTCATCGGAACGCCCCGCCACCACAGAGCCCAGCGGAATGTCCGTCCCCGCCCCCAACCGCGACAGCAACACCGCCAACCCTGCCTGCAACACCATGAACAACGTCGCCTGCGACTCGCGGGCCATCCCCAGCAACCGGCCGTGCGTCTCCGCCGACAGGGTGACGTCGAGCCGTTGTCCCTGGTAGGTGGGGACGGCAGGGCGCGGGCGGTCCGTCGGCAGGGCGATCTCCTCGGGGAGATCGGCCAGCGCCTGACGCCAGTGGTCCAGATGCCCGCTGGCGCGGCTGCCGGGGTCCTCGGAACTGCCCAGCGTCTCCCGCTGCCACAGCGCGTAGTCGGCGAGCTGGACGGCCAGCGGAGCCCACTCGGGGGCCCGGCCCTCGCTCCTCGCCTCGTAGGCCTGCGACAGGTCCCGCAACAGCGGACCCATCGACCAGCCGTCGCTGACGATGTGGTGCATCACCAGCAACAGCACCTGGTCGTCGTCCTGTTCATCGGTCAGAACGTGCACCCGCACCGGCAGATCAGACGTCAGGTCGAACGGGACGGCCGACAACGCCTGGACCGCCTCGCTCACCCCGCCGGGCGAGCAGTCGACCGTCTCGACGGCCGGCCGGGCGCGGTCGGCGGACAGCACGTGCTGGCAGGGCTCGCCGTCCAGTTCGGGGAAGACCGTGCGCAGCGCCTCGTGCCGGGCGACCACGTCCGCGACGGCCGCCTCCAGCACGCCGGTGTCCAGCCGGCCGCGCAGTCGCAACGCGAACGGCACGTTGTAGGCGGCCTCACCGTCCGTCTCCTGCGACCGGTTGAGGAACCACATGCGACGCTGGGCGAACGACAACGGCACCCACTGGGGGCGCGGGCGGGCCGTCAGCGGCGCCTGCCGCTCACGCGAGCCGTCCAGACCGGCCAGCAGGGCGTCCAGTTCGGCCACCGTCGGGAACTCGAACACCGAGCGCAGGTCCAACTCCACGCCGAACACCGAGCGCACCCGGCTCACCAACCGCACAGCGAGCAGCGAGTGCCCGCCGGAGACGAAGAAGTCGTCGTCCAGCGAGACCTCACCGAGGCCCAGCAGTTCGGCGAAGACGCCGCACAGGATCTCCTGGCGGGCGGTGCGCGGCGAACGGCCGGCGGCCGACTCCAGGACGGGGACCGGCAGCGCCCGCACGTCCACCTTGCCGCTGGTGTTCAACGGCAGTTCGTCCATCATCACGAAGACGGACGGCACCATGTAGTCCGGCAGCGAGTCGCCGACGTGGGCTCGCAGTTCCCGCTCGGTGACCTGTCCCATCACATACGCGACCAGCCGCTTGTCGCCGGGCCGGTCCTCGCGGACGAGCGCCTTCACGCCCAGGACCGCGGGGTGGCGGGAGACCGCGGCCTCGACCTCGCCGAGCTCGATCCGGAAGCCGCGGATCTTCACCTGGTGGTCGGCCCGCCCGACGAAGTCGATCTCGCCCCCGGCCGTCCAGCGCACGATGTCCCCGGTGCGGTACATCCGCTCGCCGGACGTGCCGAACGGGCAGGCCACGAAGCGTTCCGCGCTCAGCGCGGGCCGTCCCAGGTAGCCCCTGGCCAGGCCGTCGCCCGCGATGTACAGCTCGCCGGGGACGCCGGGCGGGACCAGCCGCAGGAGGTCGTCGAGCACGTACAGGCGCGTGTTGTCCATCGGGTGGCCGATCGGGATCCCGGACTCCCCGACCCGCCGCACCGGCGAGAACGTGGCGAACGTCGTCGTCTCGGTCGGGCCGTAGACATGGTGCGGGACCACGTCGGGGTACTTACGCAGCATCAACTCGAAGGCGGCGGGCGAGACCGCCTCACCGCCGGTCCACACCTGACGCAGGCCGGTGAGCGAGTCGTCGGCGATCTCGGCGAAGACGTTGAACAGCGCGGTGGTCAGGAACAGGCAGGTCACGTCATGCGCGGCGACGGTGCGGGCGAGTGCCTCGACGCTCAACGCGCCGGGCGGCGCCACGACGACCCGCTGTCCTGACAGCAGCGGCACCCACAGCTCGTACGTCGCCGCGTCGAAGGCGTACGCCGAGTGGAAGAGCACCCGCTGCTGCGCGCCGCCCTCCCAGCACCGGTCAGCGGCGAGCGCGATCACCGCGCGGTGCGGGACCGCCACGCCCTTCGGCACGCCGGTGGAGCCGGAGGTGTGCATCACGTAGGCGAGTTCCGCCGGGTCGGTCGCGATGGACAGTCCTGTCGCCGGGTACGCGGACAGGTCCGCCTCGTCGACCACGACCAGCGCGCCGCCGGACGCCCGCCGGGCCGCCACGAACTCCTGGTCGAGGGTGGCGGTGTCGGTGAGCAGCAGGGCGCAGCCGGTGTCCTCCATCACCAACCGCATGCGCGAGGGCGGGTAGTTCGCCGGCAGCGGCACATACGCGGCGCCCGCCTTCACCACGGCCAGGGTGACCACGACCAGGTCGATCCCCCGGTCCATCAGCACCGCCACCCGGTCCCCGCGCCGCACCCCGGTCGCCACGAGGTGCCGGGCCAACCGGTTGGCACGCACGTCCAACTCATCGTAGGACAGCTGGTGTTCACCGCTGACAACGGCGATCGCGGCCGGGTCGGCTGCTGCCCGCAGCTCGAACCGCGCCGCGAGCGACCCGGCGCCCGGGACGGCGACGGCCGTGTCGTTCCACCCGGAGACCAGCAACTCCTCCTCGGCCGGGGCGAGCAGCCGCAGGCCGGAGAGGCGGACCTGGGGGTCGTGCACGGCGTGGTCGAGCACCCGCACGAGCCGGTCGACCGCTGCCCGCATCCCGGGCTCGTCGTAGAGGTCGGTCGCGTACTCCCACACCAGCCGCAGCCCGCCGTGCCCGGGGTTCTCGTGCACGGTGAGCGTCACGTCGAACTTCGCCGAGCCGGTGGAGAGCGGGACGGCGGCCACGTCGAGGCCGGGGAGCCGCAGCGTGCCCTCCTCGTTGTTCTGCAGCACGAACATGACCTGGAAGAGCGGGTGCCGGGCCGGCGTGCGGACCGGGTTGAGTTCCTCGACCAGCCGGTCGAACGGCAGGTCCTGGTGGTCGTAGGCGGCCAGGTCGGTCTCGCGGACCTTGGCCAGCAGTTCGCGGAAGGTCGGGTCGCCGCTCAGATCGGTGCGCAGCACAAGGGTGTTGACGAAGAAGCCGACCAGGTCGTCCAGCGCCTCGTCGGACCGGCCGGCCACCACGGATCCCAGTGGGATGTCGGTTCCCGCGCCCAGCCGAGACAGCAGAGCGAGGAACCCGGCCTGGAGCACCATCGACAGCGTGGTCTGCTCATCGCGGGCGAGTTCGGCGAGCCGCTGGTGGGTGGCGGCGCCGATCTCCCCGTACACCTGACCGCCGTTGTGGGTCGGCCGAGCCGGCCGGGGGCGGTCGGTGGGGAGTGTGGTCTCCTCCGGAAGGTCCGCCAACGCCCGTCGCCAGTGGTCGAGTTGACCGGCGAGACGGCTGCCGGGACCGTCAGTGCCCAGCGCCTCCCGCTGCCACAAGGCGTGGTCGGCGGGCTGCACGGGCAGCGGAGTCCACTCGGGGGCCCGGCCCTCGCTCCGCGCCTCGTACGCCCGTGACAGGTCCCGCAGCAACGGGCCCATCGACCAGCCGTCGCTGACGATGTGCGGCATCACGAGCAACAGCACCCGGTTGTCCGAACCGTCGGCCAGCAGATGCGCCCGCAGCGGCAGATCCACCGCCAGGTCGAACGGCACGACGGCGAGGTCGGTCAAGGTCGCCTCGACCGCACCCGGCGCGCACTCCACCTCATCGACGATGGGCACCACCTCGGCGGCCGGGAGCACCTGCTGGTAGGGCTCGCCATCGAGGGCGGGAAACAGGGTGCGCAGCGCTTCGTGACGCGCCGTCACATCGCCGACGGCGGCTGACAGGGCGGCGGTGTCGACCGCGCCGCGCAGCCGGAAGGCCACCGGCACGTTGTACGTCCCGCCGGGCTGGGAGCGGTGGACGAACCACAGCCCGCGCTGCGTGAACGACAGCGGAACGCGCTCGGGGCGCGGGCCCGCCACCAGGGCCGTACGTCCGGCGGTCGAGCCTTCGAGCGCGTCGAGCCGGGCGTCGAGCCCGGCGACGGTCGGCGCATCGAAGACCGCGCGCAGGTCCAACTCCGCGCCGAACACCGTGCGCACCCGGCTCACCAGCCGCGCCGCCAGCAGGGAATGGCCACCCCTGGCGAAGAAGTCGTCGTCCAGCGACACCTCGTCGACGCCCAGCAACTCGGCGTAGATCCCACAGAGGATCTCCTGCCGCACAGTCCGCGCCGCACGCCCCGCACCCGACTCCACCACCGGAACGGGCAACTCCCGCACATCCACCTTGCCGTTGGCGTTCAACGGCAACGCGTCCAACACCACGAACACGGACGGCACCATGTAATCCGGCAGCACGTCGGCGACATGAGCGCGCAGCCCACTCTCGGACACCTGGCCCACCACATAGGCGACCAGCCGCCGCTCCCCCGGCCGGTCCTCCCGCACCACCACCTTCACCGCCGCAACACCCGCACACCCCGACACCACCGACTCCACCTCACCCGGCTCAACCCGGAACCCCCGAATCTTCACCTGGTCATCCGCCCGCCCCAACAACTCCAACACCGGCCGATCGCCCGCACGCCACCGCGCCACATCCCCCGTCCGATACATCCGCTCACCCACCCCACCAAACGGACACGCCACAAAACGCTCCGCCGACAACCCCGGCCGACCCACATACCCCCGAGCCAACCCCAACCCCGCGATATACACCTCACCCGCCACACCCGGCGCCACCGGATTCAAAAACCCATCCAACACAAACACTCGCGTATTACCGATCGGCCCACCCACCGGAACCACACCACTCGACAAGTCCTCCACACCCACCCGATACGCATTCGAGAACACCATGCTCTCCACCGGACCATAACCATGCACCAACCGCACCCCCGGAAACTCCCGCACCAAACGACCCAAATGCAGCAACGACGGAGACTCCCCACCCGTCATCACCTGACGCACCACACCGAAAACCTCCGGATGCGTATCCACCAACACCGCCAACAACCCCGCCGACAACCACAACGTCGTCACATTCCACCGCACCACCAACGACGCAATACGCTCCACATCAGGCCGCTGCCCCTCCGCCAACACACACACCGCACCATGCAACAACGCCGGCCACAACTCCAACACCATCCCATCCCACGACACCGGCGCCGACTGCAACCACACCTCACCCGAACCAAACCCCACATAATCCTGACCAAAAAACGTCCTCACCACCGCACCATGCGACACCACCACACCCTTCGGCACCCCCGTCGAACCCGACGTGAACAACACACACGCCACATCACCACCCGACAACACCACCCCACCCAAACGCCCCCCAGAAACCCCACCCACATTATCCGCATCAACGACGCGGACATCGGCGGGTAACAACTCCTCTACCCCGCCACCGCATACCACCGTTTCGAGACCCGACTCCGCAATCACCGCCGCCAAACGATCCGCCGGCAACTCCGGATCCAACGGAACATAACCACCACCCGCCTTCAACACCCCCAACAAACCCACAATCAACTCAACCCCACGCGGCACACACACCCCCACCAGATCACCACGCCCCACCCCCCGATCCACCAACACCCGCGCCAACCGGTTCGCCCGCACATCCAACTCACCATAAGAAACCCGCACATCACCAAACACCAACGCCGTCGCATCACCCCGCGCATCCACCTGCGCCTCGAACAACTCCACCAACGAGCCACCAGGAATGCCCACCACCGTCTCGTTCCACCCCGACACCACCACACCCGACTCCACCACCGACAACACCGGCACGGCGGAAATCCGCGTCGCGGGCTCGGCGGCCACCGCGTCCAGCACCCGCACGTAGCGCTCCACCAACAGGCGTGCCGTGTCGGCGTCGAAGAGGTCGGTGGCGAACTCGGCCCAGCCGGTGACGCCGACCGGGTGGCCTGCCGCGTCGAAGGTCTCGGTGAGATCGAGGGTGACGTCGAACTTCGCCGGGTGCAGTTCCTTGGTGCCGGTCTCCGTCAGCAGTCCGGGGAAGTGCGGCGCGGCGTCCTCGTTGTTCTGCAGGACCAGGAGGGTCTGGAAGAGCGGATGGCGTGCCGCGGAGCGCACCGGGTTCAGCTCCTCCACCAGCCGGTCGAACGGCAGATCCTGGTGGGCGAACGCCTCCAGGTCCCGCTCCCGGACCCGGGCGACCAGCTCACGGAAGTCCGGGTCACCGGAGACATCGGTGCGCAGCACGACGGTGTTGACGAAGAAACCGACCAGATCATCCAACGCCTCATCGGAACGACCCGCCACCACAGAACCCAGCGGAATATCCGTCCCCGCCCCCAACCGCGACAACAACACCGCCAACCCTGCCTGCAACACCATGAACAACGTCGCCCGTGACTCCCGCGCCACCCCGAGCAACAGGTCATGGGTCCGGGCGGAGACCTCGACCGGGACGCCCGCGCCGACGTGGCCGGGCCGGACCGGACGGGGGCGGTCGGCCGGCAGCGGGATCTCGTCCGGCAGGTCGGCCAACTCGGCTCGCCAGAAGGCGAGTTCCTCCGACAGCAGACTGTCGGGGTCCTCCGCGCTGCCCAGCGTCTCCTGCTGCCAGACCGCGTAGTCCGCGTACTGCACGGCCAGTGGTGCCCAGTCGGCGCTCCCGCCCTCGTGACGGGCCGCGTACGCCTCGGACAGGTCACGCAGCAGCGGACGCCACGACCAGCCGTCGGTCGCGATGTGGTGCATCACCAGCAGCAGGACGTGGTCGGCAGGTCCCACCTCGACGAGCACCGGGCGGAACGGGATCTCCGCGGCGAGGTCGAAGGCGTGTCCGGCCTCCCGCTCCAGGACGGTCTCCAGCTCTCGCTCGGTCGCGGCGACCACGGGTAACCGCGGGCCCGCCGCGGCCGGTTCGAGCACCCGCTGGTACGGCTCGCCGTCCGTGTCGGGGAAGACGGTACGCAGCACCTCGTGCCTGCCCACCACGTCCGCCAGCGCCGCCCGCAGTGCCTCGGTGTCCAACTCGCCGCGCAACCGCACCCAGTGGGCGGTGTTGTAGGTGGTACCCGCGCCTTCGAGCCGGTCGATGAACCACAACCGCCGCTGGGCGAAAGACAGGGGGATCACAACGACTCCTTAGTCCGCGCCCGCAGCGCGGGGCGTGCCTTGCGTGCGAAGGCCAGTTGCTCGACGAGCGCGGCGACCGTGGGGGCCGCGAAGACCGTCTTGATGGACACCTCGACCTTGAAGGCGGTCTTGATGCGGCTGATCATCCGCATGACCAGCAGGGAGTGCCCGCCCAGGGCGAAGAAGTCGTCGTCGATGGAGACCGAGGTCAGGCCCAGCAGTTCGGCGAAGAGTTCGCAGAGCTGCTCCTCCTGGGGAGTGCGCGGCGCGCGGCCCGTGCTCACCGCTGTCAGGTCAGGCGCGGGCAACGCCCGGCGGTCCAGCTTGCCGTTCGCGGTACGCGGCAGCTCCGCCAGCACCACGTAGGCCTGCGGCACCAGGTACTCGGGCAGCCGTGCGGCGGCGTGGGCCCGCAACTCGATGCCGGGATCCGGGAGTCGTTCCTGGTCGACGACGAGGTAGGCGACGACGCGCTTGTCGCCGGGGCGGTCCTCGCGGATGACGACCTCGGCCTGCCGCACGGCGGGGTGGCCCGCCAACACGGTGCGGATCTCCTCGGGCTCGATCCGGAAGCCGCGGACCTTGACCTGGTCGTCGCCGCGCCCCAGGCAGTCCAGTTCGCCGTCGGCGGTCCGTCTGACCAGGTCGCCGGTGCGGTACATCCGTTCGCCTGGTCGGCCGTAGGGGTTGGCGACGAAGCGTTCCGCGGTCAGGCCCGGCCGGCCCGCGTAGCCGCGTGCCAGGCCCTCGCCTGCCAGGTAGAGCTCGCCGGGTACGCCGTCGGGCACCAGGGCGAGCCGATCGTCCAGGACCAGGGCGCTCTTGGTGGCCACCGGGGACCCGACCGGGACGCGGGACCCGTTCCATCCGGCGTCGGCGCGGAAGGCGGTGCTGTAGCCCATGCTCTCGACCGGCCCGTAGCCATTGACGATACGCAGGGCCGGGTGGCGGTCGCGGATCGCCGACAGGTGTGCCGGGGAGGCGGGTTCGCCGCCGGTGAGCGCCCACCGCAGCCCGGCGAAGACCTGCGGGTACTCGTCCCACAGGTGGGTGAACAGGCTTCCCGCGGTGTCCAGCACGGTGATGCCGTGCCGGGCGACCAGGTCGGCGATGCGCTGGGGGTCGGGACGCTGTCCCGGTTGCGGCACGCAGGTGCCGCCGGCCAGCAGCGGTCCGAAGACCTGGCGGGCGAAGGCGTCCCAGGAGACCGGGGCGGTCTGGAGGTAGCGCTCTCCGGGGCCGAATCCGGCGTACCCCTGCTCGTGGAGCGAGCCGACGAGCGCGCGGTGGGGGGCGAGCACGCCCTTGGGCTCGCCGGTCGACCCGGAGGTGAACATGACGCAGGCGAGGTCGTCGGCGCCGACCGGCACCCTCGGACCGCGCGAGGAGGCCGGGGTGGCGTCTGCCTCCATCGTGTCGAGGTCGAGGATCCCTAGGCCCGGCCGGCCCAGGGGGGTGCTCCCCGCGCCGTGGCCGATGACGGTGCGGGCACCGACCCGGTCGAGGACGGCGCGCAGCCGCTCGGTGGGAAAGTCGATGTCGAGCATGGTGTAGGCGGCGCCCGCCTTGAGCACGCCCAGCAGGCAGGCCACCATGCGGGCGCCGCGCTCCACGTGCACCCCGACCACGTCGCCGCGGCGCACTCCGGCGGCGGTCAGCGCCTGTGCCAGCCGTTCGGCCTGTTCGTCGAGTCGGGCGTAGCCGATGGTCAGGTCGCCGTCCAGCAGGGCGATCGCGTCGGGGGTGCGGCGGGCCTGCTCCTCGAACAGGCCGTGCACCGACAGGTCGTGTGCGACGCGCCCTCCGCTCGGCTGGGCGAGGGCGGTCAGGTCGGCGCGTTCGGCCGGGGTGAGCAGGTCGAGTTCGCCGACGCGGCGGTCGGGGTCGGCCACCGCGGCGCGCAGGATCCGGTCGAACCGGTCCGCCAGGGCGGCGGCGGTGGAGTGCTCGTACAGGTCGGTTGCGTAGCGCAGCACGCCGCGGATGCCGGCGGGTGATCCGTCCTCGTGATGGGTCTCGCCGACGTCGAGCGTCAGGTCGAACTTGGCCGCGCCGACCTCCACCGGCAGATCCTCACCGGGCAGGCCGGCGAAGTCGAGGTCGGCGGTGTCGTCCTGGAGCACGAACATGGTCTGGAAGAGCGGGTGGCGGGCGGCGGAGCGGCCGGGGTTGAGCTCCTCGACCAGCCGCTCGAAGGGCAGGTCCTGGTGGGCGAAGGCGGCCAGGTCGGTCTCGCGGACCCGGGCCAGCAGTTCGCGGAAGGTCGGGTCGCCGCTCAGATCGGTGCGCAGCACAAGGGTGTTGGCGAAGAAGCCGACCATGTCGTCGAGTGCGGGGTCGGCACGCCCGGCGGTGATCGCGCCGAGGGGGATGTCGGTTCCGGCGCCGAGCCGGCACAGCAGGGCGGCCAGCGCGGCCTGAAGGGTCATGTAGAGCGTGGCGTTGGCACTCCGGGCGAGGCCGGTGATCGCGGTGTGGAGTGTCGCGTCGAGTCCGACCGGGACGGCACCTCCGCCGCCACCGGGGTCGGTGGGGCGCGGCCGGTCGGTCGGCAGCCGTAACTCCTCGGGCAGTCCGGCCAGGGCCGAGCGCCAGTAGGCCAGTTGGCGACCGCCCGCGCTCGCGGGGTCCTTGAGGTCGCCGAGCGTTCCGTGCTGCCAGCGCGCGTAGTCGGTGTAGCGCACCGGCAGCGCCGGCCGGGTCGGTGCCCGGCGGTCCCGCCGCGCTTCGTAGGCCGCGGCCAGGTCGCGCAGCAGCGGTCCCTGGGACCAGCCGTCGGTGGCGATGTGATGGATCGTCAGCAGCAGTACGTGTTCCCGGGGCCCGACCGCGAACAGGTGGGCGCGCAGCGGTATCGCGGCGTCCAGGGCGAACGGCCGGCCGGCCGCCGCCCGTAGCGCGGCGGCCAGGTCCGGCTCCTCGCAGGGCACGACGGTCAGGTCGGCCCGCACCTCGCCGGCCGGCAGGACCCGCTGGTAGGGCTCGCCGTCCACGACGGGGAAGACGGTGCGTAGCGCCTCCTGCCGGCCGATGACGTCGTCGAGGGCTTCGCGGAGCGCGTCGTGGTCCAGTGGTCCGCGCAGCCGGGTGGCGACCGGCACGTTGTAGGTGGCGGTGGCGCCCTCGAACTGCTGGATGAACCACAACCGCCGTTGGGCGAAGGACAGTTCGGGGCGCTCCGCCGGCTCGGCGGGCAGCAGGGCGGGCCGTGCGGTGGCGCCGGTGACCGCGAGCCGGGCGGCGAGGGCCACGACGGTCGGTGCCTCGAAGACCGCCCGGACGTCGAGTTCCACGCCTGTGGTGGCCCGCAGCCGGCTGACCAGCCTCGCCGCGGCCAGCGAGTGGCCGCCGAGCGCGAAGAAGTCCTCGTCGATCCCGACCGGGCGGACGCCGAGGAGTTCGGAGAACAGGTCGCACAGGATCTTCTCGTCGCCGGTGCGGGCGGTGCGTCCTGACACCGTGCGGGTGAGGACCGGGTCGGGCAGCGCCCGGCGGTTCAGTTTGCCGCTGGGGGTCAGCGGCAGGCTTTCCAGGCGGACGAAGGCGGCGGGCACCATGTACCCGGGCAGGGTTGCCGCGCAGTGCTCGCGCAGCCGATCGGAGGACAGCGGATCGTCCGCCCCACCGCCGCCGCCCACGCCACCGTCGCCGACCGCACCGCCACCGCCCGCGCCACCGCCGGCCGGCACCACGTAGGCGATCATCCGGGCCTCGCCGGCCGGGCTGTCCCGGACGACGACGGCGACGTGGCTCACGCCGGGGTGGCGGGCGATGACCGCCTCGATCTCGGCGGGTTCGATGCGGTGGCCGCGGATCTTGATCTGGTCGTCGACCCGCCCGGCGAATTCCAGTTCGCCGTCGGCGCGGCGGAACGCCAGGTCACCGGTGCGGTACATCCGGGTGCCGGGTGGGCCGAAGGGGTTGGCGAGGAAGCGCTGGGCGGTGAGGCCGGGCTGGTTGATGTAGCCGCGGGCGAGTTGGACGCCGGCGATGTACAGCTCGCCGGTCTCCCCCTCGGCCACCGGGCACAACCGGTCATCCAGCAGCAGCAGTTCGGTGTTCCAGACGGCGCGGCCGATCGGCGAGACCGCGGTGTCGGTCAGCGGACGGCTCTGCCAGAAGGCGACGCCGACGGCCGCCTCGGTGGGCCCGTAGTCGTTGTACAGCGCCGCGCCGACGGCCGTCCTGAACTGGTCGGCCACGCTGACCTTGAGGGCCTCGCCGGTGTTGAAGATCCGGCGCAGCGGGCCGGGGTCGCCGTCGCCGGTGGCGTACGCCTCGACGAACAGCGGGATCATCGAGGCCACGAAGACCACGGTGGTGACGTGTTCGCGACGGATCAGCGAGGCGAGGTAGGCCGGGTCGCGGTGGTCGACCGGGCGGGCCAGGACGACGGTGGCGCCCTGGGCCAGCGGCCAGAAGATCTCGCAGACCGACGGGTCGAAGCTGGACGGGGACTTCTGCAGCACCCGGTCGTCCGGCAACAGCGGCAGCTCGCCGATCATGCACGCCAGCCGGTTGCCGATCGCCCGGTGGGTACCGATCACCCCCTTGGGCACTCCGGTGCTCCCGGAGGTGAAGATGACGTAGGCCCGGTGGTCGGGCAGCAGCGGGGTGGTCCGCTCGGCATCGGTCAGGTCCCCGTCCGCATACTCCCGCGACCGGGAGTCCGCCACGTCCTCGGGGCGCAGCACTCGCACCGGCCGGGCGAACTCGACCATCAACTCCCGCCGGTCGGCCGGGTAGTCGGGATCGAGCGGCAGGTAGCAGGCCCCGGCCTTCAGCACCGCCAGGATCGCGACGACCAGTTCGAGCGAGCGCGGAAGGTCGAGCGCCACCACGTCCTCGGGCCCGGCGCCGTCGGCGACGAGGCGGCGCGCGAGCCGGTTGGCCCGCGCGTTCAGCTCGGCGTAGCTCAGCGTCGTGCCCTCGAAGACCAGCGCCGGCGCCCGCGGTGTGCGCCGCACCTGCCGCTCGACGAGGGCCGGCAGTGTCGTGGGCGGCACCGGCTGGTCCGCGGCGTTGCGTAAGACGAGCACGGAGGATCCCTTCGGGGTCGGGCGGCGGACGGGCGCCGGGGGGCCGGCCGGGCGGAGCGCGGGTCAGTCCTGCCGCATCGCGGCGACCAGGCTGGCCGGGCGCATGTCGGTCCAGTTGGTCTCGATGTACGCCAGGCAGTTCGCTCTGGTGTCCTCGGCGTGTGCGGTGGTCCAGCCGGCCGGGACGGTGATGGTGGCCGGCCACAGCGAGTGCTGGTTCTCCTCGTTGACCAGGACCAGGTAGCGGGCGTCCTCGTCCTCGAACGGGTTGCTCATCGGGTCTCTCCTTGTGGGGTTCTTCGGATTGTCAGGGGACGCGGCGGGCCGCGACGGTCTCCTCGGTGCGGTCGGCCAGGACCGGCCGCGGCCACAGGTCTTCGGGGCCCAGGGCCCGCAGGTCGTACTTGCCGAGGGCGCTGACCAGCAGCTTGATCTCCAGGGCGAGGCATTCGACGAGCCGGACCAGGCCTTCGGCCGGGTCCTCGTCGACCGCCAGGAAGGCGGCCCTGCCCAGGCCCGCGGCGCGGGCGCCGAGCGCGAGGGCCTTGACGGTCCGCACGCCCTCCCAGATCCGGCCGGCGGCCAGCAGGCAGTGTTCGCGGGAGTGTTCCGCGGTGAGCGACAGGCTCTCGCCGAGCGGCAGTCCCACGTGGTCGAGGAAGGAGGTGGGCGCCCAGCCGGAGCCGCCCTCCGCGCCGTCCACGGTCACCGCGTCCGCCCCGGCCCGCCAGGCGACCTCGGCGGCCCGGTCGATGTCGCGGCCGGGGTGGAACTTCACCCAGATCCTGGCCTTGGGGAAGTTGTTGCGCATCAGGCGGATCTGCTGGCGCAGGATCTCCTCGGTGAAGGTGCCCGGGCTGGCGCTGCGCAGCACCTCGTCGCTGTCCTGGCCGAACACCGGGTCCATGGTGAACTGGTCGGCGAGGGAGGCGGCTGCCTCGCGGCGCATCACGGTCATCCCGCCCAGGCCCGGCTTGGCGCCCTGCCCGACCTTCAACTCGAAGGCGAGGCGGCCGGATTCGAGCAGCGGCCTGGTGGTCGGGTCGCTGTAGACGAGGTTCCACACCTCGGCGTCGGCGTCCTCGGTGCTCTGCTGCACCGCGATGCCGCCGAGGCCGTCGGCCACCTCGTCGCAGTAGCCGCGTACCCGGCTGAGCAGGGACCGGCCGGTCTCGTCACCGAGCCTGCCGTAGCCCAGCGAGGGCACCACGTTCTCGCCGATCACCATGGGGATGCCGAGCCGGCCGGCCTGCCGGCTCACCGCGTCGCCGAGGTGGGCGCTGGCCACCTGGGTCGAGCCGAGGGCGGAGACGTACAGCGGCAGCGGCGCGGTGAACCCGCCGATGGCGGTGGTGAGTTCGACGTCGTCGTACATCGGCTCGCGGCCGAGGTCGACCAGCTTCTCCAGCCGTTGCGGCATGAAGACCGGCGGCACGATCCGCAGGTCGTCGAGCAGGTCGCCCCGGGCGGTACCGGACCCGGCGGTCGGCACCGCGCCCGCGCCGAACAGCGTGCCGCCGTATCCCTCCCGGGAGGGGAACGCGCAGGCCTTGCCGTGCCTGGCCCGCTCCCTGACCTGCTGCTCGGGGAAGCCGTCGGCCCGCAACGCGGTGGTCACGGCGAGACCACCCCCGGGATCTTGGGGTGGGCGCTGGCCTGCCAGACGCTGTCGAGGCCGCCGAGGTAGCGCACCAGCCGCTCCAGTCCGATGCCGAACCCGGAGCTGGCCGGGATGCCCTCGCGCACCAGCTTGAGGTACCAGCCGTACTTGGCCGGGTTCTCCCCGGTCTCCCGGATGCGCGCGACGATCCGCGCGTACTCGAACTCCCGCTCGCTGCCGCTGCACACCTCGCCGTAGCCCTCGGGCAGCAGCAGGTCGAAGTTGTTGAGCGCGCCGGGCTGGTCGGGGTTCTCCCGGTCGTAGAAGCCGCGTGAGCCCTTGGGGTAGTCGGTGACGAAGAACGGCGTGCTGGTGCGCCGGGACAGCAGGACCTCGCCGCGCCAGTCGATCTCGGCGTCCGGGTTCTGGTCGTGGCCGAGTGCGATGAGCTCGGCGGTGGCGTCGTCGTGGGTGCGCCGGTCGAACGCCTTGAGCAGGATGGACGTCAGCGCCGTCACGTCCCGTTCCAGTACGTCGAGTTGCCGGCGGGCGGTGGTGGTGACCCGCTCCACGATCCCGCGGACCAGGTCTTCGAGCACCCCCATGATCTGGTCCCGGGACGCGCCGGCGACCTCGACGTCGATCTGGTGGAACTCGGCGAGGTGCCGGCTGGTGGAGGCGGTCTCCAGCGGTTCCAGGCGGACGTTGGGCGCGATGCAGAAGATCTTGTCGAACGCCAGCAGCCCGGCCTGCTTGTAGAAGATGGCGCTGGTCATCAGCTTGTAGCGGTGACCGTAGAAGTCCACGTCGATCTGCTTGGAGCCGCGGACCCCGGGGTCGGTGACCGGACCGATGATGGGGGGCAGCAACTCGGTGAACCCGCACTCGGTCAGGTGCTCGCGGGCGGCGGCCAGCACGTGGTGCTGCAGGCCGAGCGCGGCGCGGGTCCGCTCCGAGGTGAGGTGTTCACGGGGGTCGAGCGGGGGCAGCGGAGCGTCCCCGACGAGGTGGTGACCGCCCAGAGGGGTCATCGTCATTGCACGCACTCCAATTCGGTGCCGTGGGTCGCGGCGTTCGCGGTTCCGGGACATCCAGGGATCTTCTTGGTGGTCAGGCGGTCGGGCGCGGTGGCGTCGAAGCTTCTGGCGACGTAGGACAGCGACTCCAGCAGCCCCGAGGAGGTCATCCGGTCGGTGGCGGTGGGCTTGACCAGATGGCCGATCGGCAGCCCGCCGAGGGAGGCCCACCGCAGCCGGCCGTCACCGTCGAGGTAGCTGCGGGCCTTTCCGGCGTTGTCCGGGTGCAGGCAGTAGGGCACGTCCAGCAGACCGCTGCGGAACGCGGTGACCAGCGCCCGGCCCAGGTCGGTGTCCAGGTCGAGCACGGCGTCCACGATCGCCCGCGCCTCCGCGAGGATGCCGGTGTCCGGGACCGGGGCCGCGGGGCCGGCCGGGCTCTGTCCCGCGGCGGCCGCGGCGGCGGTGCGCAGCGCGGTGATGTTCTCCGCGACGGTGGGGATCCGGTGGGCCTCGGCGGTGGTCTTGACGATCAGCCGGGCGGCGCCCGAGCTGACCGCGAGCCGGGCGGCCTCCTCCAGCAGTCGCGACGCACCGTGCGGGGTACGGGGGTAGACGCCCATGTAGGCATAGATCACGACGTGCCAGTCGACGTCCGGCAGCAGTTCCGCTGCGAGGGTGCGCAGCGCGTGGATCGCCTCGGTGTCCTGCTGCGGGCAGGTCTGCTGGGCGTAGCTGAGGGAGATGCTGCGCAGTCCGTGCCGCCGGAAGAAGACCGCTTCGAGGACGCTGAGGGCGACCAGCAGGCCGGGCGGGCACAGCTGGCCCATCATGCATCCGCCGAAGGTCTCCAGGTGCGGCTCCGCGCCGGCCGCCCGCAACTCGCCCAGCAGTCGGCACGCCTGCGTCCACGCCTCCACCGACTCGCTCAGCGGCCGGCGGCTGTAGGGCAGGCAGTACGAGACGGGGCCGCCCTCGGTCGCGTCCAGACCCGAGCGCAGCAGCGCGGCGAAGATGTCCCGCGGGTCGGCCGCGCCATGCCTGACCTGCACGGGGAAGCTCGCATCCCGCACACCCTCCAGTACCGCGCGGGTGGTCTCGACCGGGTGCACCACCATCGGGTAGCCGTTGAGCGGCGATCCGTCGCGCAACGCGCGGCGTACGGCGTCGTGGTCGCCGACCCGGGTGAAGCTGTCCACGGTGATGGTGCCGACGGTGGTGGGCGCGGCCCGTTTGGTGGCCAGCAGACCGGACCGCATCGTCGCCGGGTCGCTCATCCCCATCCGGGGCTGCACCACGAGCTGACCGGCCTGCCGCATCCGGGCCATGAAGGCGCCGAACCCCGCGCCCGTGCCCGGCAGTCGTGGGACTCGCCCCTGCATGGCGGATGTCGCGACGGGCTCCACGTCACCCGTCATGAGGTCACCGCGGACGGCAAGGCGTTGATGAAGGACCGCAACGACAGCAGACTCGCGGCGCCCTCCTCGAAGACCCCGGCGAATCCGGCGGCCATCAGCTCGGCGGAGCGTTCGGCGTCCGGGCCGGCGGTGCCGAGCTTGCCGCCGATGACCACCGGCAGTTCGGACAGCGCGGGCCGGCCGCGAAGGGCCTCGATGACCCGCAACCCCTCCTGGTACCCGTGTCCGTTGACGCTGCTGAGGACGACGAGATCGGGCCGGAGCGTCTCGCATTCGGCGAGCAGCACGTCGTCGGGAACACAGGCGCCGAGATTGATCACCCGGTGACCGAGCTCTTCCAACAGCAGTTCCAGGAACACCAGGTTCCAGGTGTGCGAGTCGGAGGCCATGCTGGAAACGATGATCAGGTGTCCGTCGATCTGGCGGGACGGCAGGACGTCGGGTTCCATGACCGCGCTCTCTACGGGGCCGGGACGGCCGGACATCGGGGCACGCCAGTGGGTGTCCCGGCGTGTCCCGATGACCGTTTCGGTCGATCCACCGACCGAGAACTCGACGGTAACGGCGGCCGGTTCGGCGTTGAGGGCAGTCGTTGGGGCAGAAGAGCGGCAGGTTCAGCCGTCGATCACCGCTGGACGGCGGCGGCCCGGAATCCCGGCGCCAGCAGCGTGAGCAGAGCACCCGCCTCCACGATCCCGCTCACCGCGAACGCGCCGGTGACGCCGACGGCCGCGATGACGAAACCGGTGGCCGCCGAGGCCAGTGGTACCACCCCGAGGTTGACCAGGGTGGTGGTGGCGGTGACCCGGCCGCGGAACCCGTCGGGCGTCTCTGCCTGGTTGAGCACCGCGGCGATCACCGCCATCGGCCCGCTGCACAACCCGGCCACCGCGGTGCATGCGACCGCGTAGCCCACGGCGGGCGCGAGCGCCGTCACGAAGACGGCGGCCCCCTGCACGGTGCCGAACGCGGTGAGCCAGATCCCGCCCGCCCGGCGGGGCTTGACCTTGCTCATCAGCAGGGCGCCCACCGTGGCGCCCACCCCGAAGCCGGTGAGCATCACTCCGATCCCGGAGGCGCCCCAGCCGCGGTGCGTGCTCAGCTCGGCAAGACCGATGTTCATCGGGCCGACGAACCCGACGTTGGTGAGCAGGGTGGCCAGGGTCAGCGGCCCGAGCACCCGGTGCCGGGCGAGGAAGACGATACCGGCCCGGAAGTCGGCCCAGTACGCGGTGCGTGGTGCGGCGGGCACGGCGGCCGGCGGGCGGGGGCGCACGCTGGCCAGGGTCACCACCGAGATCGCGAAGGTGCCCGCGTCGACGGCCAGCGCCAGCGGTACGCCCCCGTAGGCGACCAGCAGCCCGCCGAGCGGCGCGCCGACCGACAGCGCCAGCCGGGTGGCCATGTTGGCCATCACCGCACCGGGACGGTACTGGCCGGGTTCGAGCAGCCGGGGCTGCATGGCGCCGGCCGACGGCATGAACACCGCGTCGACCAGGCCGAAGGTCAGGGCGAGCACCGCCAGCAGCGTGATGCCGGGACTCATCAGGGCGACGCCGGCCGCGACGAGGGTGATCAGGGTGCGCAGGATGTCGCTGCCGATCATCAGCCGCCGTATGTCGAAGCGGTCGGCGAAGACCCCGCCGAACAGCAGCAGCGCCAACCGGGGTAACGAGGACAGCGTCAGCAGCACGCCCGCGGTGCCCGCCGAGCCGAGGTGGACCGCGGTCCACGACAGGGCCACGAACCAGAACTGGTCGCCAATCTGGGATATCGACTGTCCGCCCAGATAGCGCAGGAACTGCGGGTCGCGCAGCGCGGGCCGGGGCGGGCGGTCGCTGCCGGTGCTGGGTCCGGTGGTCGCGGGGACGGCGGTCATGGTCTCTCCGGGAAGGCGTGGAAGAAAAGGAAGACGTTCGCGCGGCCGTCGTCGTCGCGGTCCGCGGGGTGCGCTTCGGGATCCGGCCGGCCGGCTCGCGACCAGCGCGCGATGACCTCGTTGAGTTCGTCGGCCAGCCCGCGCATCTCCTCAGCGGTCAGCCGCAGATAGGAGTTGGAGGTGCTGACCGCCGACGTCCACTCCGGTCCCCAGCCGTCCTTGGTCGCCTCGTAGTGCTGCAACCGCTCGAACTCGTCGACGACCAACTGCCGTTGCGCGGCCTCGGCGGCCGCACGGGCGGCCGGGTCGTCGAACTGCGTGGTGGACCAGGCGATGGAGCCGGGCACCGCCCGCCACCAGCGCTCCCGGCGGTCCCGGGCGAGCTCCGGCGCCTCCTCGATGAACCCCCGCCGTCCCAGCTCGCGCAGGTGGTAGCTGACCTGCCCGGGATCCGCCTCGACATGGTCGGCGAGCGCCGTGACGGTGGACGGTCCCAGCTGCACCAGCAGCCGGTACAGCAGCTGGCGCAGCGGATGCGCCAGCCCTTTGAGGACCTGAGGATCGGTCAGTCGCCTGGGTTCGTTCATCCGTCGACGGTAGGTGCGGAAGGTTTCTTCCGCAAGGTTCCTTCTGGATTAGTCGTCCGACCTGAGACGTGGTTCATATATGGACAAAGTGGTTGATTTGCGAGGTCTGATGATGTGGGTTCCACTGGACCAGTCAGTGATTTCCCGCCTCCATCAGGGGATGGTGCGATATGACCACCAAGTACACCGACGACACCAAGACCCTCGGCATCGACGTCGAGGAAGCTCTCAACCCGACCGAGATCGAAGGCACGTTCCGCGACACGCGCGAGTGCGCGAACCTGGCCCTGCTCAGTGGCGGGGGTGCGTTGCTCCTCTCGCCGCCCACCCCTCGGCCGAAGAAGGGCTGAAGGTACGCCGGATGGAGCAGTCAGGTGCTTCCACCCGTCTGGCGGGCGTAGTACACGATCTTGCTTCAGAGGTGGTCTCCGCCCTCACGGGCGGGGACCACCCCGGCGTTGTGTGCGGGGCCGTGGGCGTCAGCGAGGACGACGCGGTCGGGGTCGCGGCGGTACGGGTGCTGGGAGCCGACGTACTGCTGCCGAGCGCCATCTTCCGCAGGCCGCCGCAGCACTCCGACCTGCTGGTCTTCCAGAAGGCCGTGCACAGTTTCCCGCCCGCGGCAGACGCCTCGCACGCGACGGCCTGGAGCCACTGGGCGATGACGCAGACGCTGCACCGGCTGAACGGGACGGCCACGCCGTCCCGCGCGGAGTTCTCCGCAGAGCCCGACGCTTCGTGGCTGGATGCCGCCTCCTGGCAACGGATGACACATCAGGTCGCGGCGCTGGCCTCGTTGGCCCTGCCGGGCGCCGACTCCGGGATCGCCCGCAGTCTGGGCCGGCGGCCGGCCGACGTGGCACGCGGTTTCGTCCGTGCCGTCCGGCGCCAGGACTGGCTCCAGGCGGCGGGGGCCGGGCGCTGGCTGTCGGTGCTCGACGGAGTACCGCACACCCTGGGGCTGGACAGCGGACTGGAGTTCGTGCTGCACATGGGAGGTGCCGACCCTCGGGTCGCGCTGCACGTACAGGCGGCGCAGCTCATCAGGGCCGGGGCCCACAGGTGACCGGCACCACCGCCTACCGGGTGGCAGCGGCGGCGCTCGGCTGGGTGGATGAGAACCGCTCGGGCTTCGCGTTGCCGCCGGACGTGCTCGACCCGGCCACCGATCTCAACCGCACCCTGAAACCGCTGGGCGAACTCGCCCAGCTGTGCGCCTCGGTCCAGCGCGGTACCGCACCGGACGATCCACGGCATCCCCTCGCCGCGGATCTGCTCGACTTCGCCTGGCGCGAGACGCGCGAGGGCGCGCTCTTCCTGGATCTGCTGCGCTGCGAGCCCTTCGCGACCTATCCGCTGGAGGTGTACGCGGCGTTCGCCGACAACGGCATGCGCCACCCCGGGGTGGACAGCTTCGCCGAAGGCATGGCGCGTACCCGCAGCTGGCAGTCGCTCGAACAATTGCCGAACCGGCGGCTGGGCATCCTCAACTGCGAGCGGCGTACCGGATTCGCCCGACGTGACGCGCCGTGGGCGGCGCTGCGCAGGACCTGGCTCGGTGGTCTCCCCGAACCGTGGACCTTCGAGCGGGCCTCGGGCTACGCCCTGACGCACACCGTCTTCCACCTCACCGACTGGGGCGACGCGCCGCAGCGCGTACCACCCGACATCACCCAGTACCTCCTTCTGTGGCTGCCGGCCTGGCTGGACAGTTGCCTGGAGGGCGAGCAGTGGGACCTGGCCGGTGAACTGCTCGCGGTCGCGGCGAGCCTGCCGAAACCGCCGCCCTCCGACGGCATGGAGGCCGCCTGGGAGCGGATGGCGCGGGCCCAGGACGAGACGGGGGCCGTTCCGGAGTCCGGGGCGGACGCCCATGGGCACGTGATGGAGCGGACCTTCGCCACCTGCTACCACTCGACGCTGGTCGCGGCCTTCGCCGCCACCTTGACCACCGCCCGCCTCCAGCAGGACGAACTCGGCCTGGCCGGCTCCGGCGGCCGGACGACCGGAGGGGTCCGATGACCCCCGTGCGGCTGGTCCACGACGTGGGGTTGGGGGCCATCGAATGGCTGTACGCCCACCGGGACGGATTTCGGCTGGACGATGATCCCGACCCGCTGACCGGCCCGATGGGCCGCTTCAAGCCGGTCGGCGAACTTGCCCTCATCTGCCGGGTGCTGTTCCGGGAGGGGACCGCCGGATCCCGGCAGGCGACGCTCGCCCGGCAGCTGCTCGACCACGCCTGGCGTGACGTCCTGGACGGCGGGCGGGTGCTGGTGCACGGCCAGCGCCGGGAGCCGCTGTCGCCGATCCCGTTCGAGGTGTACCTGCCGTTCAAGGAGATGGGCTACCACGAGCCCGAGGTCGAACGGGCCGCCCGGCTCAACAACCGGCTCGGCAGCTGGTCGGCCCTGGAGATGCAACCGGTGCGGCGGCTGGGCATCTCCGCCTTCGAGCGCCGCTTCGGCATGCCGGTCAGCGTCCCGCGTACCGAGGCCGTCCGACGCACCTGGCTCGGCCACACGCCGGAGCCGTGGACGGTGGCGGGCCTGATCGGCTACGACATCACCCACACCGTCTTCCATCTGACCGACTGGGGGGAGAACCCGGACGGCCTGCCCCCGGAGATCGCCGACTACCTCGCGCTGTGGCTGCCGGTCTGGCTGGACGACTGGACCGAGCTGCGCAACTGGGACCTGTTGGGCGAACTGCTGGTCGTCGACGCCTGCCTGCCCCGGCCGACCTTCGACGAGCGGGCCTGGGACGCCCTGGCCGCCGCCCAACGGGCCGACGGTCTGATGCCCGCTCAGGGCGGCGCGCCGGACGGTACGCCGGGCGACGACCCGGACGAGGTCTTCGACGCACACCACCACTCGACCCTGGTCGCCGCCTTCGCCTCGGTGCTGGCCACTTCCCGGGCCATGGCCGACCTCGCGCACGGCCCCGCGTGACGGCGCCGGCCACCCCGTCAGCCGACGCGGCGGACGCGGACCGGCTGGACGCGGCGGTCCGGGCCGTCGACGCCCCCGACGTGGTCTTCGCGCTGTCCCGGCGCGGCCGCCGGGTCGTGCGCTGCGGCGGGAGCGGGACCGCGCCGCCCGTCGCGCGTGATTGCCTGCGCTACGAGATGGGCTCGGCGTCCAAGACGTTCACCGGGCTGCTGCTGGCCCGACTGGCGCACCGCGGCCTGCTGTCCGGCGGCGACTCGGCGCTCGCCTATCTCGCCCCCGGCCGGCCGCCAGGGGCCGATCCGATCAGGCTCGCCCATCTGATCACCCACACCTCCGGGCTGCCGGGGCTGCCGTCCGGCTTCTACCGGCAGGCGCTGCCCCGCTGGTGGACCAATCCGTACGAGGACTATTGCGGCGAGCGGGTCGTCGAGGCCTTCCTGCGGGCCCGGCCGCACCACCGCCCGGGCGCCCGGTGGTACTACTCCAACTTCGGTGTCGCGGTGCTCGGCCACGCCCTGACGGCGGCGACCAGGACGCCCTGGGCGGACCTGATGGGGGACCAGGTGCTCGGCCCGCTCGGCCTGGCCGGCATCGGCGTGCTGCCGGGCGGGCCCGGCACCGACGCCATCGGTCACCGGCGCGACGGGGTGACCGCCACCCCGCCCATCGCCATCGGCGGCTTCCAGGCGGCCGGCGCGGTGCGGGCCACCCCGCACGACCTGCTGGGTTTCCTGGAGGCCCACCTGTACCCGGAGCGCACCGCGTTGTCCGCCGCCCTGCTGCTGATGCGCCGCCCGGTGCTGCGCCGCGGCGCCGGCCGGCGGCACGTGCACACCCTCAGCTGGTTCCGGCACGCCACCGACCACGGTCCCGTCTACTTCCACGCCGGGGCGACCAGCGGCCAGCAGGCGTTCCTCGGCTTCAACCCCGGTACCGGGACCGCGGTGGCCGCCGTCGCGACCCGCCGCTTCCGGCTCGGCGACGGCTTCACGGCGAGCGCGTACGCCCTGTTGTGCGAGGGGTCAGCCGGCGTGGCCCGGCACCTCGACGCGGACCGGGGGGCCTTCGGGGTCGACGCGGGGCAGCCAGGACGCGGACAGCGCGGTGGGGCGTGACGGGATCAGCCACGGGACCCGGCGCTGCCACAGCACCCGGCCACCCTGGCTGACCCGGACGACGGGCAGCCGGGCGAAGACGCGCGGTCGCAGGATCAGCCGCCCGCGCGCCGGGACCTGCCCGGTGGAGGCGATGCGCTGCGGGCTCACCCAGGCCAGCGCGTCGTCCACCTCGATCGGCACGCCCGCGCCGGCCGCCCGGTCCAAGCGGTCGGTCAGCCACCTGGCCACCGCCGCGCCCACGTGGCGTCCGCTGAGCGCGGCCACGTCCGCGGTCTCCCCCGGGTGGCAGACGTTGCCCGCGGCGAACAGCCCGGCCGCCTCGGTCGCGCCGCTCGCGTCGATCACCGGGCCCAGGCTCGCCGGGTCCATCCGCAGCCCCGCGGTCCTGGCCAGTTCGTGGTCGGGCACCCAGTCCCCGGTGAACACCACGGTGTCGCACTCCACCGTCCAGCGGTGCCCGTCCGCGATCCGCTCCAGTTCGACGTGGGTGACCCGCGGACGGCCGTACACCCCGGTGACCCGGGTGCCGGCCAGCACCGGGGCGCCGAACAGCGTCCGGGCGGCCAGGCCGAAGGCCGGGTAACTCTGGTGCCTGGGGTACTCGGTGGTCAGCCCCGCGACCTCCACCCCGGCGTGCCGCAACGTGGTGACCGCGGAGAAGCCGACGTGTTCGGCGCCGACGACCAGCGCCCGCCTGCCCACCGGCAGCCCGTGGAGGTGGACCGCCTGCTGCAACTGCCCGGTGGTGTAGACGCCCGCGCCTCGGTCGCCCGGCACCCAGCGGGCGGACCTGCCGCGTTCGCGCGCACCGGTGGCGAGCAGCACCGCGGCGGCGCGCACGGTGCGCAGCCCCTGGGGCGAGGTGACCTCCAGTCCGCCGTCCGCGCTCCAGCCGGTGACCATCGCCGAGGTGCTCACCTCCACGCCCTCGTCGGCGGCGAGCGCCGCGTAGGTCCGGGCGTAGCGCGGCCCCGACATGACCCGACGCAGGTCGCGCAGCCCGTAGCCGGTGTGGGCGCAGTGCCGGGGGATGCCGCCGGCCACCGTCTCCCGTTCCAGCACCTCGACCCTGGCCACCCCGGCGCGGCGCAGCGCGATGGCGGCCGCGAGTCCTGACGGCCCGCCGCCGACCACCGCGACGTCCACCTCCCGCCCGGTCCGCTCCGCCCCGGCCGTCTCGTCCCGCCCGGTCACTTGGCGGCCTCCGCGGCCACCGGCGTCCGCGCACTGTCCCGCATCATCCGGGACACCGCGGCGCCGCAGAAGAATCCCTGGCAACGCCCCATGCCCGCGCGGGTCCTGCGGCGCAGCCCCTCGACGGCGACCGGGGCGATGTCGGCCGCCAGCGCGTCCCGGATCTCCCCGGCGCTGACCCGTTCGCAGAAGCAGACGATCTCGCCGTACGCGGGGTCCGAGGCGATGGCGGCGGCGTCCTCGTACGGCCTGGCCCGGGTCTGGCCGAGGTAGGGCATCCGCGGTGGCACCGACTCGTGCGGTGGGCCGCCCAGTCGCGAGCCGGGCCAGGACGCCATCTCGCGGGCGACGTGCTCGGCGACGGCGAGCGAGGAGGTCAGCCCGGTGGAGCGGATCCCGCCGACGCAGGTGTAGGCCTGGCCGGGGTGGAAGGAGATCTGGTAGTCGCTGTGCTCGGTCGCCGCGCGCAGACCCGCGTAGACGGTGGTGACCTCCTCCGCCAGCAGTTCGGGCAGGATGCGCGCCCCCTTCTCGCGCAGCATCGCGAGCCCCTCCCCGGTGGACTCGGTGGCCGTCCGGTCCTCGAGGTCCTCCGCGGTGGGCCCGAGCATGACGTTGCCGTAGACGGTGGGGCTGATCAGCACGCCCTTGCCCATCCGGGTGGGGACGGGCAGCAGGATGTGGTCGAGCAGCGGGCGGGCCAGCTTGTCGAAGACCACCAACTGGCCGCGGCGCGGGGTGATGGTGAAGTCCTGGTGGCCGAACATCCGGTGGACGGTGTCGCTGCCGAGGCCGGCGGCGTTCACCACGTACCGGGCGCGCAGCGGGCCCCGGTCGGTGCTCAGCACGGTGTGGTCCTCGCCGGGTTCCGCCCCCAGCACGGTGTGGCCCAGCAGCAGCTTCGCGCCGAGCCTGGCGGCCTCGGTGGCGAAGGCCAAGGTGGTGGTCCACGGGCAGATGATGGACTCGCCGGGCACCTCCAGGGCGCCGAACGGCCGGTCGCCGAGGTGGGGTTCGCGGCGCCGCAGCTCGTCGGCGTCCACCAGCCGGGTGTGGTGGTAGCCGTTGGCGGCGGCCTGTTCGGCCAACCGGGGTAGTTCCGCGGCCTGTTCGGCGTCCCAGGCGACCAGCAGCGCGCCCAGCGGCTCGACCGGGATACCGGCCTTGGCCGCGTAGTCGCCGAGCAGCCGGTAGCCGCGCGCCACCAACCGGGACTCCAGGGTGCCGGGCTTGGCGTCGAAACCGGTGTGCAGGATCGCGGTGTTGGCCTTGCTGGTGACGTCGCCGACGTCGGACCGGGAGTCCAGCAGCGCCACGGACACTCCGCGCAGCGCGAACTCGCGGGCCAGGGCGCAGCCCACCACCCCGGCGCCGATCACGGCGACCTCGAACGGGCTACCGGTCACTTCCTGGCTGGCTGTCACGACTCACTCCAGTGACGGGTCAGGTCCAGCGCGGACCTCCAACGGGACAACTGCTGCCGGGCCCACTCCTGCGACCGGCGCGGCTCGACGATCCGCCCCGGCGGCGGGTCGGGCAGCGGGCGGCCGGTCACCGCGCGCAGGCCGAGATCGGCCGCGCCCAGGGCGGTGGCGTGCGGAGCTCCGGCCACCTCGACGGGCGCCTGGAGCAGATCGGCCTGGGTCTGCACCAGCAACCGGGAGCGGGTCAGTCCGCCGTCCACCCGCAGCCGGGGGCGGGTGCCGCCGAGGTCGAGGGCCGCCGCGTCGACGAGGTCCACCACCTGGGCGGCGATGCCCACACAGACCGCGCGGACCAGATGGGCCCTGGAGGCGGCCAGGTTGAGGCCGAGGAATCCGCCGGTGGCGGACGGCTGCCAGTGCGGCGCGGCGAGCCCGGCCAGCGCCGGCACGAAGACCACCCCGGCGGTGTCCTCCACCGTCGAGCCGAGCGCGTCGAGGTCCTGCGCGCTCCCCAGCAGGCCCACCCCGGTCAGCCAGGTCAGGGCCTGGCCGACGGTGTAGACCTGTCCGTCCAGGCACCATTCGCGCCGGCCCGCCACCTCCCAGGCGATCGAAGGTGTCAGGCCCGAGGCGCTGCGCACCGGCCGGTCGCCGGTGTTGACCAGGAGGAACGCGCCGGTGCCGTAGGTGCACTTGGCCTCGCCCGCGCTGCGGCAGTGCTGCGCCCACAGCGCCGCCTGCTGGTCGACGACGACGCCCGCCACCGGGGTGGGGCGGCCGAAGGCCGTGGTGGTGCCGACGACCTCGTCGTTGCGCACCAGCCGGGGCCGCCGCTCCGCGAGCCCGAACAGCCGCCATGCCTCGTCTGACCACTCGGCGGTGGCCAGGTCGAGCAGCATGCTCCGGGAGGCGGTGGTCACATCGGTGACGAACTCGCCGGTGAGCCGGTGCAGCAGCCAGGTGTCGGTGGTGGTCACCACGCCGCCGGGGCCCACCCGGTCGCGCAGCCAGCGCATCTTCGGCGCGGAGAAGTAGGGGTCGAGCGGCAGCCCGCTGATCTCGGTGAGCCGCCCGGCCGCGTCCCGCAGCGCGTCGCACACCCCGGCGGCCCGGCGGTCCTGCCAGACCACGCACGGCGACAGCGGGCGCCCGGTCGCCGGGTCCCAGTGCAGTACGGTCTCGCCCTGGTTGGCCAGCGCGACCACGTCCACCTCCACCGCCGCCTCGGCGAGCGCCTGGCGGCCGGAGTCCAGCACCGAGGCCAGCAGGGCCGCCGGATCGGCCTCCACCGCGCCGGGTCCTGGAGTGGACACCGGCACCGGGCGGTCGGCCTCGGCCAGCACCGTGCCGTCGGCCGCGACGACCAGCGCCTTGGTCGAGGAGGTGCCCTGGTCGATGGCGAGCACGGCCCCCGTCATGAGGCGTACTCCCCGGGGTCCTCGGCCGGTTCGGCGGGCGCCTGGAGCACCTTCAGCCCGGCGTCCCGCAGTTCGCGCACGATGTCCGGGTCGGCGCCCGAGTCGGTGATCAGCGCGGTGATCCGCTCCCAGCCGCAGACCTTGCGCAGCGCCACGTGCCCGAGCTTGCTGCCGTCGGCCAGCACGTACACCTCGATCGCGTTGTCGATCATGCGGAGCCGCACGGCGATCTCGTCGAGGTGGTAGTCGGTCAGCCCGGCGCTCGGGTGCGCGCCGCCGGAGCCCAGGAACGCCTTGTCCGCGAAGAAACTGCTGACCTGCTCGGCGGTGTCGGGTCCTGAACAGGTCAGTTCGTCGTGCCGGATCCGGCCGCCGACCAGGTGCAGGTTGACCCCGGGCCGGCCGCTGAGCGCCACGACCGCGCTGATGCTGTTGGTCACCACCCGGCCCTGGAAGGACTTGGGCAGCGCCTGGGCGGCGGCCAGCACCGTGGTGCCGACGTCGAGGAAGACCGTGTCGCTCCCGCCCACCAGGGAGGAGACCACCGCGGCGATCTGCGCCTTGGCCTCCCGCTGGATCACTTCCCGCTCCGCGCGCGCCGGTTCCGCGCTGCGCGACAGGTCCCGGGCCCGGGCCGCGCCGCCGTAGACCCGGCGGACGGCGCCTTCCAGCTCCAGCACCACCAGGTCGCGGCGGATGGTCTCGGCGGAGACCCGGAGCTGGACCGCCAGGTCCGCGGGACGCAGCACCTCGCTGTCGTCCAGCAGGGTCAGTATCCGCTGGCGGCGTTCCTCGGGAAGCATCCTTGTTCCTCCAACACACGGTGGCACGGGATCGGACGGGTGATCAGGTCCTGCGCAGTATCCTGCGCACCGAGCCCGCGCGTTGGCCGAGTTCGTCGAGACCCGCCGCGATCACCAGGGCGGCGCCGGTCGCGATGGCCTGCCCGAAGTACGGCACGTTCATCAGCGTCATCCCGTTGTTGAGCACCCCGAGGAAGACCACCCCCAGCAGTACGCCGAGCATGGTGCCGCGCCCGCCGCTGAAGGCGATGCCGCCCAGCAGCACGGCGGTGAGCACCTGGAGTTCGAAGTTCTGCCCGAGGGTGCTGGGCGGTGCCGCGTCCAGCCGGGCGGCGAACAGCACCCCGCCGAGCCCGGCGGCCAGTCCCGTCACCGTGAAAAGCACCAGCGGCAGCCGCTTGGTGGCCACTCCGGACAGGAACGCCGCCTCGGTGTTCACCCCGATGGCGTAGACGTGGCGGCCGGAGGGCGTGCCGTACAGGTAGAGCGCGCCGAGTCCGAAGACGATCGCGGCGATCCACACCGGGACCGGTATCCCCAGGTACAGCCCCCGGCCGAGCAGGGACATCCCGTTACCGAAGCCGGCCGGCGGGTCGGAGCGCAGCAGTTGCGCGATGCCCCGGTAGAGCTGGAGGGTGCCGAGGGTGACGATGATCGGCGAGAGCCGGGTGACGGCTACCAGCACGCCGTTGACCAGGCCGCCGATCGCCCCGACGGCCAGGCCGGCGAGCACCGCGAGTCCCCAGCCCCAGTGGTGGTCGACGATCAGCAGTCCGGTCACCACGCCGGCCAGGCCGACCGCCGATCCCACCGACAGGTCGACATAGCCCATGATCACCAGCAGGGCCTGCGGGACCGAGACGATCAGCAGGACCGCGCCGGACAGCGCGATGTTCTTGATGTTGCCCACCGTCAGGAACAGGTCGGACCTGGTGGCGAAGAAGACGATCATCACGATCAGGCCGATCAGCAGTGCCGAGCGCAGCACGAGCCGCACCACACCGCCTCCACCCGCCGTGACCGTGGTGGTCTGGGCGCCCTGCGCCGTGCTGGTCATGAACGTGCCTCCGGGGCGGTCGGGGGTTTCACGCCGGAGTCGGCGCCGGTGTCGGGAGGGCCGGTGGTGACACCGGCGAACTGGTGGGCGTGGTGCAGCAGGGCGGCCTCGGTGATCCGCTCGCCGGTCAGCTCGGTGATCAGCACGCCGCGGTCCATGACCACGGCCCGCTGGGCGAGTTGCTGCACTTCCTCGGCGTCGGAGGAGGCGAAGACCACGGCGAGGCCGCGGTCGGCCAGCTCACGGCACACCTGGTAGATCTGCTGCCGTGCTCCGACGTCGACCCCCTGGGTCGGCTCGTCGAGCAGCAGGACGGACAGTCGGTCGGCACGGGCCAGCCAGCGGCCGACCACGAGCTTTTGCTGGTTGCCGCCGGAGAACGCGGACCCGGCGCGGTCGCGGACCGGCGGTTGCAGATCCACCCGCCGCGCGGTGTCCTCGAACAGCCGCCGCTCCCGGCCCGGCCGGCGCAAACCGGCCCTGGCCAGCCGCCGGTAGGACGGCAGCAGCAGGTTGTCCGCCGCGCTGCGGGTCTTCCACAGCCCCTGGCGCAGCCGGTCGGAGGGGACCAGCGCCACGCCGCGGCGCAGCGCCGCGGCCGGGGTGCGGGCGGCGACCGGCCGGCCGTCCACCTCGGTGCTGCCCGACCCGGCGGCGAACCTGCCGGCCAGCGTCTCCAGCAGGGAGGTGCGCCCCGAGCCGAGCACCCCGTACAGGCCGAGGATCTCGCCGGCCCGCACTTGAAGGTCCACCGGTCCGAACCGCGGGCCGGCCAACTCCCTCAGCCGCAGCCGGACCTCGCCCTTCCCGGCGGTGACCGCGGGGGTGCGGGCGCGGGCGGCGCCGCCGGAGATCACCGAGACGATCCGCTCCGGCGCGACGTCGCCCACCTTCTCCTGAAGGGCGACCACGCCGTCGCGCAGCACGGTGACCCGGTCGGCGATCCGGAACACCTCGCCGAGCCGGTGCGTGGTGTAGAGGATGCGCGCGCCGCGCTCCTTCATCCGGTTCACCTCGGCGAACAGCCGCTCGGTCTCGGTCTGCGAGAGCGAGGCCGTCGGCTCGTCGAGGATCAGCACCCGCACGTCGGTGCGGTGCCACGCCTTGGCGATCTCCAGCAGTTGCTTCGTCCCCATCGGCAGGTCGCCGACCCGGGCGCCGGGCGAGACGGGCAGGCCGAACCGGTCGAGGAGTTCCTGGGTGGCGCGCCACTGTGCCCGGCGGTCGAGCAGGCCGGCCCGGCCGCGTTCCTGGCCGAGGAAGAGGTTGTCGCTGACCGACAGCACGTCGATGAGCGAGAGGTGCTGGTGGATGGTGGCGACACCGGCGGCGAAGGCGCGGGCGGGAGTGAGCTGGAGCAGCGGTGTGCCGTCCAGCGTCATCTCGCCCGCGTCCGGGGTCGCCGCCCCGCCGACGCACTTGATCAGGGTGGACTTCCCGGCCCCGTTGGGGCCGAGCAGCGCGTGCACCTCGCCTTCGGCGATGTCCAGGTCCACGCCCTTGAGGACGGTGAACGCGCCGTATCCCTTGACCAGTTCTCGGATGGTCAGCGTCATCGGTCTCGCTTCCTCGGTTCGCGCTCAGGCCACCTCAGCTGTAGTCGCTGAGGTATTCCTTGAGCTGCGGGTCGGTCGCGGTGAGGGCGACCGGGGGCACGTTGACGCCCTTGTTCTTCTTGCCTTCCAGCAGGTCGGCGGCGACGTCGGTGACCGCGTAGCCGATGTCGCGGATGCGCACCGCCACCGAGACGCGGTAGATACCGCCCTTGGAGACGGCTTGCAGGCCGTCCTTGGAGCCGTCCTGGCCGCCGATGAAGATGCCGGGGTCCTTGGGGCTCTTGCCGGCGTTGAGGAACGCCTGCTGCGCGCCGAGCGCCACGTCGTCGTCGTAGCCGAGGACCATGTCGAGGTCGGGGTGGGCCTGGAGCACGGTGCGGGTGATCTGCTCGCCGTCCGAGCGGGTGCCGGCCTTCTGGTTGGAGATGACCTGGATGTTGCTCGCGCCGCCGGGGAAGACCGACTTGAGGCCGTCGTCGCGCTGGGCGCCCACCGCCAGGTCGCGGTCGCTGAGGACCAGCACCTTGACCGGGCCCTTGTGCTTCTTCGCCCAGTCCAGGGCGGTGGTGCCGAGGGCCTTGCCGCTCTGCACGCCGCTGAAGAGCACGGAGGCGTCCTGGTTCTTCAGCGGTGAGGCGTAGGAGACGAAGGCGGTGCAGTTGCTCCTGGCCTGCTGTGCCAGCGGCTCCATGGAGGCCGGCTCCAGCGGGTAGGAGACGATCGCCGGGATCTTCTGGGTGACCCAGGTCTGCACGTTCTGGGTCTGCTTCTGCAGGTCCTCGTCGTCGGCGGTGTACTTCAGCTCGTAGCCGCGCTTCTTGGCGCGCTGTTCGGCGAACCTCTTGAGGTCGCCGTAGACCGACAGCGAGGTGAGCGGGTAGTCGAAGCCGATCACCTTGTCGGTGGAGCGCTTGCAGGCCTTGCCGCCGGAGGCGGATCCGTCGTCCTGCTTGATGCCGCCGCAGGCGGTGGCGATCAGCGCGGTGACCGCGACGAGGATGACGGCGCTCGTGCGGCGGCGGGCCGGACGGGACATGGGGGATATCGAGGCGGAACGTTTCATCTGAGGTGGCCTCCCTACTGCGTGGGACGCGACGGCCGCTCGGCGGCGGCGTCGTCCATCGGGACGTGCTTGGAATCGCGTGCCTGGAAGTTGTCCAGCACGTTGCGGACCAGCCGGGAGACGTTGTTGCGGTAGCCGTTCCACGGCAGGCAGCCGGTGAAGCAGATGGAGCCGACGGAGAAGACCGCACCACCGCCGGGCCGCTCCACGATGACCATGTCGGACCGCACGTCCTCGCACTCGCTGCCGCCCAGCCCCGGCGCCAGCATCAGCACGTCCTCGACGGCGAGCTGGTAGTAGTCGCTGTGGCGTTGCGAGGTGGCGAGTACGGCGGTGTTCGGCGGGCTGCCGAGGGTGAAGTCGCAGCGGTCGAGTTCGTCGCCGCTGGCTCCGTTCATGATCAGACCGAAGTCACCGATGAGATGGTCGTCGATGCCTTCGAAAACCCAGGCCCATTCGGGCTGGTAGGACAGCGGGGTGCGCTCGAAGGGCGGGGCCTTCTCGTCCCAGCCCTGGCTGCACATCCCCACGCCGGTGAGCTTGTTGGGCGAACGGCCGCGCCAGCGCCACAGTCCGCCCTGCTCACCGGTGGTCGAGTGCTGCTGCTCGCCCGGCTCGATCTGCCAGGTGCGGATCCCGGCCGAGCGGCGGACCTCGAGCACGTGCGGGCGGCCCGGGTCCTGCGAGGTCACCCAGTAGAAGCCGTTGCCGCCCAGGTACATCAGGCAGCCGCCGCCGGCCGTGTGGCGTTCCAGCGCATCGAGCATCCGGCCGCTGTGGTACTCGGGGTGGGTGCCGGTGACGACCACCTGGTAGCCGTCGAGCGCGTGCTCGGGGTCGGCGTGCAGGTCGTGGTCGCTGAGGACGTCGTGCTCGATCCCGCCCTGGGCGAACCAGTGCTCCAGGTACAGGTCGGCGCCCAGTCCCCTGGGGGCGTTCTGCAGCCACATGCGGTAGTCGGGGCGCAGGTTGAGGATCGGCCGCAGGGCGCTGGTGTAGCAGACCCCGGAGCCGTCGCTGTGGTGGTCGTACAGGCTCGACCCGAACTCGGGGTGCTCGGCGAGGGCGGTGTCGTGCCGGCCGGCGGTGACCGGGTGGTCCAGGATGCCGGCCGCCTCGTAGTCCAGCCGGTGCTGGAGGCGTTCGTTGGCGTAGGCGAGGTAGGTGAAGGTCGGGATGAGGTAGGCGACCTTGGCCCTGGGCTTCCCGGGGGCGGGCGGCACCACGACGGGGATGTGGTCGCTCTCCTCGCCCTCGGCGGTGGTGCCACGCAGCCGGACCGCGTACACCCCGCTGGGCAGTTCGCCGGGCAGCCGGACCCGGGCGGTCGACGGCCAGCCGGCGTCGACGAGGTCGTCGTCGTGGAAGTGCACGGCGGCGTACTGCTCGGGCGCTTCGCCGGCCGCGTGGGCCTCGCCGGTCCAGTGGTGGCCGGTCACCGCCCTGGCCGGCATGTTCACCAGGCGGCCGTGCGCGTCGCGTCCCGAGACGTCGACGGCGATGTCGGAGGACGGGTCCCGCTCGAAGGCCCACTCGGCCAGCAGCCGCTCACCCGAACGGATCACCGGACGCTCGGCCTTGCCGTTCAGGACACCGCCCGGCAGATAGCGGGTGCCGTCCGCCGGGCAGCGCAGCGCGGCGACCAGCACCGCGCGGGCCGCGCCGAGGTCGACGGCCGTACCGGTGCTCACCCGTGCCTCCTCGCTGTCACCGGCGTACGGCTCCAGCGGCAGCACCGACAGGGCCACGCCGTCCGGGGAGAACTCCACCGACAGCCGGTACCAGCGGCGTTCGGCCAGCGGGCGGCCGGCGGACAGCGGCACCCGGCCGTCCGGCAGGCAGATCCGGGGGTGGCCGTCGGGGCCGAGGGCAAGCGAGACGACCTGCTCGCCACGGGCGTCCGCGAGGGTCAGCAGGCCCTGCTCCCGCCCGGCCCGCGGGGTGGTCGGCCGCACCAGCACTTCGGCGGCGAGCCGGGTGGTGCCCGCCGGCACGACGTCGTCCGCCCGCATGCAGGAGCCGAGCGCGATGTCGCGCGGGGTGACCCGGGCCCGCTGCGGGGCGACGGACGGCACGTCCTCGGTGAGGAATCCGGGGCCGAGCGGATTGGTGTCGCCGTGCAGCAGCCGGACGAGATCCACGGTGATCTCGCCGTCGTCGCCGCTCACGTGCACGGACAGCTCGTCGCCCGGGTGGGCGGACAACCTGTCCAGGTAGCCGAACAACCTCATCAACACTCCCCGCGTCACAACGAACATTGACCGAGTTTCCACAGAACCTCAGGCCAATGGTGCCGGTATCGGTGGCCGGGACTGTAGCAATGCCCGAACTTCCACGCAATACCTCGTGATTACGAGGATGTTTCAACAGCGGCTGAGGACATCACAAAACGGCCACCCGACGCGGGATGGGAGGTTTTGATGGGAAATAAGATGATCGGTCGACGGTCCGAATCAGACCATCGTCACGACGGGCCTGGAGCACACCACGGCCGCGCCGGTCAGGGCGAGGATCACCGCGGTGCCGAAGAACATCAGCCCGGGCCTGGCCTGCGCCAGGCCGCCGCACAGCACCAGCGAGACCGGGGCGACCAGGTAGCCGGCGACCATGTCGACGGCGATGACCCGCCCGAGGACGTCCGCGTCGATGTTGCGCTGGATCCAGCTGATGCCGAACACCCCCTGGAACCCGATGCCGATCCCCATCAGCAGCACCGCGCCCGCCGCCACCAGCAGGTCCGTGCTGATCCCCAACACGAACATCCCGACCGCGAGCCATCCGGTCAGGGCGGCGATCAGCAGTCCGACCCGCAGCCGCACGCCGGTCGCCCCACCGAGCAGGGAGCCGATGATCGCCCCGCCGGCCAGCGCCGCGTTGAGCAGACCGAGCGAGGTGGCTCCGCCGTCCAGCCGGAACTTGGCCAGGCTCGCGAACCCCACCGTGAACGGCCCCGCGTAGCAGAACGTGACGGCGGCGTCGATGGCGAGCATGGCGCGGATGCGCGGATCGGCCCACACATAGCGCAGCCCGGTCCTGATCCGCACCCGCAAGGGGTCGGCCGGGTCCGCGGCGGCCTCCGGCGGCTCCTGCGGTCCCGTGGGGTCCGCGGCCTCGGCGGTGCGGCGGCCCGGCACCCGGCCGACGAACGCGGCCACCAGCGCGAAGCAGCAACCGTCCACCAGGAAGGCGGCGTTCGCGTCGGAGGCGGCCACGATGACGCCGCCCAGCGCGGGGCCGAGCACCAGCGCCACCCTGCTGCCCGCGTTGAGCAGGGCGTTCGCCGGCTCCAGTTGGTCGGCCGGCACCGCGGACGGCAGGATCGAGCCGCGGGCGGGCTGGAAGAAGGCGTCGACCGCGCCGAACAGCGCGGCCGCGGCCATCAGCATCCATAGCGACAGCACGTGCCCGAAGCCGACGGCGGCCACCGCGAGCATCAGGACACAGCGCAGCACGCTCGACCCGATCATCAGCAGCCGCGGCGAGATCCGGTCGCTCACCGCGCCGCCCACCAGGGTCAGCAGCGCCCGGGGCACCGCCTGGCAGGCCAGCACCACCCCGAGCGCCAGGCTGGAGCGGGACAGGGACAGGGTGATCCAGGAGAAGGCGACATAGCTGCACCCGTCGCCGAGCAGGGAGAAGGACTGGGCGAGCCACAGGCTCAGGAACGACCGGGTGCGCAGCGGAGTCCACAGGCTCCGGCGTCCCGCGGGCGCCATGGTGTCCGACATCCGGTCTACTCGCCGCCTTCGTCTGGAGGGGTGGCCGCCGAGCCGGTTCAGTACCGGACCGGAAGGGCCTTGAGACTGCGGTTGAGCAGCGAGGCCTGCCACTCGTGGGCGGAGCCGTCGAGGGTGAGGCCGGGGTGGCGGCGCACCAGCGCCTCGATGGCGGCCCCGGCCACCAGCCGGGCCAGCGGAGCGCCGATGCAGAAGTGGATGCCGTACCCGAACCCCAGGTGCGAGGTCCTGCCCCGCGTCACGTCGAAGCTGTCGGCGTCGGTGAAGTGCCCGGGGTCGCGGTTGGCCGCCGCGGTGACCAGGAAGACCCGGTCGCCCGCGCGGACCCGCTCGCCGCCCAGTTCCAGGTCGCGCGCGGCGATCCGCACCGACATCTTCGACGGGCCGTCGTACCGCAGCGCCTCCTCGACCACGCCGGTCAGCAGCTTCGGGTCGTCGCGGACGGCCTCCAGTTGCCCGGGGTGGGTCAGCAGCGCCCGCATGCCGTTGGCGATCAGGTTGCTGGTGGTCTCGCCCCCGGCGAAGGCGAGGTGGGTCAGCATGCCGACCAGTTCCTCCTCGCTGACCGTCTCGCCGATCGCGCCGCCCGCGAGCACCGCGCTGATCAGGTCGTCCTGCGGTTTGTCCTGGCGCTGGCGCACCAGGTCGGCGAGGAAGTCGTTCAGCTTGGCCAGGGACTGAAGCGAGGTGCGGTACTCCCGCTCCCCCTGCGCCGCGCCGAGCACCAGGTCGCCGACCCGGGCGTTCCAGTACCAGAACGACGGCCCGTACTGCGGTGGGACGCCGAGCCAGCGGGTGAACGCCAGGGAGGGCAGTGGTTTGGCCAGGTCCGCGACGATGTCGCCGAAGGCGCCGGGGACAGCCCGCCGGGCGAGCAGCGACTCGGTCATCCGCCGCACCCGCGAGGTGTCGCGGTTGACGGCCCGGGCGGAGAACTGGTCCTGGAAGACCGTCCGCAGCCTGCGGTGCTGCGGCGGGTCGTTGAAGACCATCCAGCGCGACAGGATCTCCATCGCCTGCCGCGCCTCGTCGTCCAGGGAGCCGGCGGGGATGTTCTCCATGATCGGCTTGACCCGGTCGGCGGAGATCGCCTCGTGGCCCAGGCATTCGGCCATCCGGTCGTAGCCGGTGACCAGCCAGGCCCGGTGGATCCGGCTCCAGTACACCTCGCGGTGCTCACGCAGCCGGGCCAGGTACGGATAGGGGTCGGCGTTGACCTCGGGGTCGAGCAGGTAGCGCTCGGAGAACTCGGTCGGGGTCATGGCCGGCCCGCCCCACTCGTCTGTGTCCCCACCAGGGCCGCGATGTGGGCGACCAGTGGCTCGGTGAGCATGGTGCGGTGGCCGCCGGGGACGCGGTGCACCCGGAATCCGCCGGGCGCCAGCTCCCGCCAGGCGCGCAGGTACTCGGGGTAGGTGACGCCGGTCTCCGGCATCGGCGCGCCGGCCGGCAGGTCCACGGTGTCCTGGCCGACGACCAGGTGGACCGGTCCTTCGTAGGGCCTCGGCTCGTAGTCGGCCAGCGCCCGCAGCAGGGAGTGCCAGACCTCGATGGGGGCGTCCGCCGCCAGGTCCACCTCCTGCGGCAGCATCCCGGCGCCGAGCAGTACGGACCGCAGGGCGGCCAGCACCTCGGCCCTGCCGGGCGCCCCCTCGGGCAGGGCGCGCAGTTCCTCGCGCAGGGTGAGGGCCTCGCGCTGCCGGGCCGCGAAGACCGCGAGGCGCCGCCTGGTCACCTCGGTGGGCAGATACGGCTCGACGAGGATCAGCGGGTCGACCGCCTCCCCGGCGGAGCGCAGTTGGCCGGCCATCTCCAGGGCGATGTTGGCGCCCATCGACCATCCGACGACGGTGTGCGGGCCGCCCGCTCCGCTGCCGACGATCTCCGAGACGTAGGTGGCGGCGATCTCCGTGATGGTCTCGGGGTCCGTCCCGCCGGCCAGCCCCCTGGCCTGGAAGCCGACGACCGGCCGACGACCGCTCACCCGCGCGGCCAGCGGCAGGTACCAGGTGACGCTGCCGCCGGTCGGGTGCACGCAGTAGACCGGGGCGCCCTCGCCGGGGCGCAGCGCCACCTGGCACAGGGTGTGCCCGCCTGCGGCGTGTTCGGTGCCGGCGGCCGCGGCGGCCGTCAGCCGCGCGACGGTGGGTGTCTCCACCAGCTCCCGTACCGTCACCGAAAGACCCCTGGCCCGGGCCAGCGCGACGACCCGCACGGTGGACAGCGAACTGCCGCCCAGGGCGAAGAAGTCGTCGTGGACACCGACGGTGTCGACCCCGAGCACCTCGCCCCACAGTTGCGCCATTGTCTCCTCGGCGGCGTTGCGCGGGGCGACGTAGCGGCCGGCCGCCCGGGGGCGTTCTGTGGGGGGCGCGGGTAGCGCCCGGCGGTCGACCTTGCGGTTGCCGGTCAGCGGCAGTTCGTCGAGCAGGACGTAGGCGGTGGGCACCATGTGGGCGGGCAGCCGTTGCCGCAGCGCCTGCCGGATCTCCTCGGTGCCCGGCGGCCGTTCCGGGTCGGGGACCAGGTAGGCCACCAGCCGCGGCTCGCCGGGGCGGTCGTCGCGGACCATGGCCGCCGCGGCGCGCACCGCGGGCTGCGCGGTCAGCGCGTCCTCCACCTCGCCGAGTTCGATACGGAAGCCGCGCAGCTTGACCTGGTTGTCGCTGCGGCCGACGTAGTCGATGGATCCGTCGGGGGTGTGGCGTACGACGTCGCCGGTGCGGAACAGCCGCGCGCCGGGCCGGCCGCTGAACGGGTCGGCCACGAACCGCCCGGCGGTGGTCCCCGGCCGGTTGAGGTAGCAGCGGGCGACGTTGGCGCCGCCGATGTACAGCTCGCCGGGCACGCCGACCGGCACCGGCCGCAGTTCCGCGTCGAGCACGTAGGCCTCGGTGTTGCGGATCGGCCGGCCGATCGGCGGGCGGCCCCGGCCGGGCGCGCACCGCGCGGTGGTCGCGCAGACGGTGGTCTCGGTGAGCCCGTATCCGTTGACGAACCGCCGGCCGGGTGCCCAGGCGTCGGCGAGTTCCGCGGCGCACGCCTCACCGGCCACCATGAGGGTGGCGAGCGCGGGCAGTCCTGCGGGGTCCATGACGCCCAGGGCGGTCGGCGGCAGCACGGCGGCGGTGATGCCCCGGCCGCTCAGGGTCCGCTCCAGGTCCGCGCCGGGCACCAGGTCGGCCTTCGGCGCGGTGCACAGCACGGCGCCGTTGGCCAGCGCCCAGACCAGTTCGTAGACCGAGGCGTCGAAGCTCGCGGACGCGAACTGCAGGACCCGGTCGGCGGCGGTGGGCCCGACGGTGTCGCGCTGGACGTGGATGAGGTTGGCCAGCCCCCGGTGGGTCACCGCGACGCCCTTGGGCGTGCCGGTCGATCCGGAGGTGTAGATCACGTAGGCCGTGTTGTCCGGCTCGGCGCCGCCGGCCGGCGGTCCGGCCGGCCCGCCGTCGTGCGGGGGCTCGGGGGCGTCCAGCAGGACGGTGTGCCCGACGGACGGCAGGACGCCGGCCACCGCGGTGTGGGTCAGCAGCACGGTCGCGCCGGCGTCGCGGACCATGAACTCCAGGCGGTCGGGCGGGTACTCGGGGTCCAGCGGCAGGTAGGCACCGCCGGCCTTGAGCACGCCGAGCACCGCCAGGGGCAGGTCGGCGCCGCGCTCCACGCAGATGCCCACCACCGACTCCGGGCCGACGCCCAGGGCCCGCAGCCGCCGGGCGAGCCGGTCGGCGGCCGCGTCGAGTTCCGCGTAGCCGATCGGTCGCTCGTCGCCGTGCGCGACGGCGGTCGCGGCGGGCCGCTGCCGGGCGTGCCGTTGGAAGACCTCGTGGAAGAGCAGGTCCCCGCTGTCGGCGGCCGGGCCGACCGCCCACTCCCCCAGCGCCACCTCACGGGCAGGACCGGTCAGCGCGGGCCGGGCCACCGGACCGTACGGGTCGGCGATCATGGCCTCCAGCAGACCCTGGTAGACGTCGGCGAGCTGCTCGCAGGCGACCGGGTCGAAGTAGGCGGGGTCGGCGTCGAGCGTCATCCCGGAGGGGTTGGCGTTCAGGCCGAGGGCGAAGTTGGTGCGCGCGATCTCCAATGACTCGTCCCATGTCTCTCCCGGGAGGCGGTGGAAGTGCACGAAGTTGAAGACCACCTCCACCACCACCCGTCCGCAGCGTGCCTGCATCTCGGCGAGCGGGAACCTGCGGTGCGGCAGCAGGGCCCGCTCGGCGGCGAAGGTCTCCCGCAGGAAGTCGATCCAGCTCGACGCCCGCGAACGGAAGCCGAAGGGGACCGTGTTGAGGAACAGCCCGCTCATCCGGTCGGCGTTCGCGTGCTCGGGGCGCCCGTTGGTGACCACCCCGATGCCGTACGGCTCGTCGCCGTCGGCGAACAGGCTCATCAGCCGGTAGTACGCGGCCAGGAACACCGTCTTGACCGGCACCCCGGCCAGCCGGGCCACCTGGGCGAGCCGGTCGCGCGAGTGCGGGAAGGAGCGGGCCGCCTCGTACGGCGGCCGGTCGCTCGCCGGTCCCGGCGCCGGGGCCAGGTGCACCGGCTCCAGGTCCCGGATGGCCGACATCCAGAACCCGGCCGACTCCTCGGACTCCAGCGCGGCGCGTTCCAGGGCCACGTAGTCCGCGAAGCGCACCGTGGGCAGCGCGGGCGCGTCCCGCGCCGGAGAGCGGCCGTGCTCGACCGCTCCCCGGTGCAGCTCCAGCAGGTCGGCGATGAACGAGGTCAGGCTCCAGCCGTCCAGCACGACGTGGCAGTCGGTGATCGTCAGCCGGAACTCCTGGTCGCCGAGCCGGTGGACGAACAACCTGACCAGGGGCGCCACCGCCAGGTCGAGCTGCCACCCGGACTCCTCGGCCACGTGCTCGGCCACGGCGGCGCGCTGCGCCGGCGCGGACTGCCCGCGCAGGTCCCGGAAGCCGACCGGCAGGGCGGTGTGCCGGTGCACCAGTTGCAGCGGACGCGAGTAGCGCAGCAGGTCGAAGGAGGTGCGCAGGTTGTCGTGCCGGGCGACGAGGGTGTCCACCGCCTCCTGGAAGGCCGCGAGGTCGAAGCCGGCCGGCTCGCGCAGCTTGAAGCTGGTCACGTTGTGGTACGCGGCCCGCTCCGGGTCGGCCAGCAGTTCGTGCAGCATCCCGGCCTGGAGCGCGGTCAGCGGATAGGCGTCGACCACGTCCTCGGGCAGCGCCGCCGCGTCGGACGGGTCGATCATCGCCAGCGGGGCGACTGGGGCGCTCTCGCCCGCCTGGGTGGTCCGCTCGGCGTGCCGGGCCAGGTCGGCCAGCACCTGGTGGCGGAAGACGTCCGGGATGGTCAGCGCTAGCCCGGCGGCGCGACCGCGTCCGACGACCCGCAGCGCGAGGATGGAATCGCCGCCGAGGTGGAAGAAGTTGTCCTCCGCGCCCACCTGGCCGAGCCCGAGCACCTCCGCCCAGATCGCCGCCAGCAGCGACTCGGTGGCGGTCCGCGGTGCCGGTCCGCTCCGCCGCGGCTCGGCGCCGGCCAGCAGTTCCAGCGCCTTGCGGTCGACCTTGCCGTGCGCGGTGAGCGGCAGGGCGGGATGCAGCAGGATCAGGGCCGGGATCATGTGGCCGGGCAGGAACGCGCCCAGGTGCTCGCGCAGCCGCCGCGTCACGTCGGGGACCGCGTCGCCGACGGCCGCGTCACCCGTCGCCACGTGGGCGACCAGGCGTGCGGTGCCCTCCTGGTCGGTCCTGGTCACCACCGCCGCGTCCACCACGCCACGGGCGGAACGCAACCCCGCCTCGATCTCGCCCGGTTCGATGCGGAAGCCGCGGATCTTGACCTGCGCGTCGACCCGGCCGAGGAAGTCCAGCCGGCCGTCGGGCAGCCGCCGCACCCGGTCGCCGGTGCGGTACAGCCGGCCGCCCGCCGGGCCGAACGGGTCGGGCAGGAACCGCTCCGCCGTCAGGCCGGGCCGCCCCAGGTAGCCGCGCGCCACTCCGGCGCCCGAGACGTACAGCTCGCCGGGGACACCGAACGGCACCAGGCGACCGTGCCGGTCCAGCACGTGGCAGCGCAGGTCGGACAGCGGCGCACCGATCGGTGACAGCGCCCCTGCCCGGGTGTCGGCCTCGGTCAGCTCCCGGTAGGTGACGTGCACGGTGGTCTCCGTGATGCCGTACATGTTGACCAGCCGGGGCAGCCCCTCCCGCGGGCCGGCGAACCAGTCGCGGTAGTCGGTCACCCGCAGCGCGTCGCCGCCGAAGACCACCGTGCGCAGGTCGAGTTCGGCGAAGGAGCGGCCGGTCTGCGCCAGGTGGGCGCGCAGCCCCTGGAAGGCGGCGGGCGTCTGGCTGAGCACCGTCACCCGCTCGGCGCGCAGCAGGTCCACGACGGCGGCCGGGTCCCTGGCCGTCTCGCCCGGCACCACCACGACCCGGCCGCCCTTGCTCAGCGCGCCCCACAACTCCCAGACGGAGAAGTCGAACGCGTAGGAGTGCGACAGCGCCCACACGTCGCCGGCGTCGAAGTCGAAGTGCTCGTCGCAGGAGTGGAACAGCCGCGCGGCGTTGCCCTGGGTCACCGTCACGCCCTTGGGCTCCCCGGTGGAACCGGAGGTGTAGATGACGTAGGCGGCGTTCCCGGCCCGCGCCGGGGTCCCCGCCGCGGGCTCGCCGTCCGGGCCTGCGGCCGCATCGAGGGGCGGATCGAGGTCCGGCTCATCCGGATCGAGGGCGTCCACGACGACGGTGTTCGTGCTCAGCTCCTGCGCGCTCTTGAGCGTCGCGAGATCGGTGACCACCAGTGGCAGCCGGGCGTCGGCGACCATGAACTCCAGCCGCGCGGCGGGGTATCCGGGGTCCATGGGGACGTAGGCACCGCCCGCCTTCCACACCCCGAGGATCGCGACCGCCAGCCATTCGGTGCGCGCCAGGCAGACGCCGACCCGCGACTCGGGGCCCACCCCCCGTCCGCGCAGCGTGCGGGCCAACCTCTCGGCGCGGGCGTCGAGTTCGGCGTAGGACAGGGTGCGCCCTTCGCAGACCACGGCCGTGGCCTCGGGCCGGCGCGCGAGCTGTCCTGCGAACATCTCCAGCAGCAGCGGGCCGTTCGCGGTGGCGGGCGGCGCCGCGGCATCCCGGTCGACCGCCGGTCCTGCCGCGGCCAGCAGTGCCGCCCGCTCGGCGGCCGACAGCGGATCCAGGTCACCGATCCGGGTGCCGGGCGCCTCGGCGAGCGTCCGCAGCACCCGCCGGGTGTGGTCCGCGAGCGCCGCGACGGACGTCTCCTCGAACAGGTCGTCGCGGTAGACGAAGGACAAGGTGAGCGTGTCCGGTCCCTCGCTGGCGTGCAACGAGAGGTCGAACTTGGCCGAGACGGCGTCGATGGCGACGGCAGGGCCCCGCGCCTCGCCCAGCGCCAGGGTGTTCGGCCCGGCGCTCTCGTAGGCGAACAGCACCTGGAACAGCGGGTTGCGGCTCAGATCGCGTTCCGGGCCGATCTCGTCGACCAGCCGCTCGAAGGGCAGCTCCTGGTGGTCGAGCGCGCCCAGTACGGTGTCGCGGACCCGGCCCAGGTACGCGTCGAGCGTGGGGTCCCCCGACAGGTCGCCGCGCACGACAAGGGTGTTGACGAAGAAGCCGACCACCGACTCGGTCTCGGGACGGTCGCGGTTGGCGACGACCGTTCCGACGGCGATGTCGTCCTGACCGGTGTGGAAGCCCAGCGCCGTCTGGAAGGCCGCCAGCAGCGTCATGAACATCGTGGCACCGGTGCGGTCGGCGACCGCGTGCAGTCGCCGGGTCAACTCGGGCGGCAGGACGAGGTCGTGCACGGCGCCGCTGGAGGAGCGCTGCGCCGGACGGGGCCGGTCGGTCGGCAGGTCCAGCGGTGACAGGTCGGCCAGCGTCCGGCGCCAGTACTCCAGGTCGGTCTTGGTGCGCGCGGCGGCGCCGTCGGAGTGCTGCCAGGCCGCGTAGTCCGCGTAGGAGATCGGCGGTCGCGGCAGGACGGCCGCGCTGCCGGTCCGCCGGGAGCGGTAGAAGGTCCGCAGGTCGGCGCTCAGGATGCCGGATGACCAGGCGTCGGAGACGATGTGGTGCATCGCCAGCAGCAGGACGTGGTCGTCGGCCGCGAGCCGGATCAGCGTGGCGCGGAACGGCGGCTCGGCGGCCAGGTCGAACGGCCGGGTCGCGGCGTCCGCGGTGGCCAGCCGGGCGGCCCGCTCCCGCCCGGCCGCGGCGGTCCCGCTCAGGTCCACCACTTCCAGGACAGAGGTGCCAGGCGGCAGCGTCTCCTGGTACGGGACGCCCTCGCGGGTGGGGAAGCGGGTGCGCAGTTGGTCGTGCCGCTCGGCCAGGTCGCCGATCGCCAGATCCAGCGCGTCGGGGTCCAGGGGGCCGGCCAGCCGCCACGCGGTCGGCATCAGGTACTCGGTGCTGCCGACGTCGAGTTGGTCCAGGAAGTACAGCCGTTGCTGCGCCGGGGAGAGCGGCACCTCGGCAGGGCGGGGAGACAGCCGGGGGATCCCCGTCACCCGCCCGCCTGCCGCGCCCCGACCCTGGATGCGCTGCGCCAGCAGGCGTTGCGCCGCGGCGGTGAGCACCGTCCGTTCGCGGGGCGACGACCCCTGATCGCTGGACATATCAGCTCCTCGTGTCGCTCTGGCCGTTCTCCGCCGTCCGTGCCCGCACCGCGGGATCCTCTACAGGTCGGGGCGGAGTGACAGGTCGATCTCCTCGTCGCTCATCGCCGCGATCTCGTCGATGAGGAGTTGTTCCACGCCGAGCGCGAGCGCGGCGACCGTGGGGTTCTCGAAGATGTCGCGCACCTGCACCGGGGTGCCGAAGGCGTCGCGCAGCCGCGAGGCGACCATGGTGGCCCGCAGCGAATGGCCGCCCAGGGAAAAGAAGTTGTGGTGCACGCCGACCTCGTCGAGGCCCAACACCTCAGCCCAGACACTGGCGATGACGTCCTCGATCGGTGTCCGCGGCGCCGCGAACTGGGTGCCGCCGTCCGGTTCCGGCGGCGCCGGCAGGGCACGGCGGTCGATCTTCCCGCTGGGCAGCAAGGGCAGTTCGGGCAACGCGACGGTGGCGGCCGGGACCATGTGGTCGGGCAGGGACCGCGCGCACCACCGCGCGAGTTCGGCGTGGGTGAGCTCGGCGTCGGAGACGACATAGCCGACGAGGCGGTCGCCGTTCGGGGTGTGCTGTACGGCGACGGTGGCCGTCCTGACGTCCGGGTGGCGGGTGAGGGTGTGGGCTATCTCGTCGAGTTCGATACGGAAGCCCCGCAACTTCACCTGATCGTCGGAGCGCCCCAGGAATTCCAGGGTGCCGTCCGCCAGCCAGCGCACCCGATCCCCCGTCCGGTACATCCGACTGCCCGCGGGTCCGAACGGATCCGGGACGAAACGCTCCGCCGTCAACCCCGGCCGACCCAGATATCCCCGCGCCAACTCACCACCAGCGATGTGGAGTTCACCGGGAATCCCCACCGGGACCCGGCGCCCGGACGGATCGAGGACGTAGGCCGTGCGCCCGCCCAGCGGACGCCCGATGGGGATCCGGGTCGTGGTCGGCGCCTCGACGAACTGGGCGGTGGCCGACATCGCCGTCTCGGTGGGGCCGTAGGTGTTCACGACGGGGACGTCGGGCAGCCGGCCGAACCAGGACGCTGTCGGCCCCGGCGGCAACACGTCCCCTCCGGTGACCAGGAGCCGCAACGAACCGAGCTCCGCGGCCGACTCGGCAGTGAGGCGCCCGGCGAGTTCCTCCCAGTAGGCGGGCACCAGCTCCATGACGGTGACCTTCTCGTCGTGGACCCGTCGGCACAGCTCGTCGACCGTCCATACGTCGTCCGGCCGGATGACGACGGTGGCACCGGTGGTGAGCGCGGGCAGCAGCTGTTCGAGGGAGGCGTCGAAGGACAGGGAGGCGAACTGCAGCACCCGGTCGGCCGCCGTGATGCCGTACAACTCCCGCGCCGCCGCCACATGAGCCGCCAGACTCCCGTGCTCCACCGCGACCCCCTTGGGCCGGCCGGTAGAACCCGAGGTGTAGACGACATACGCGAGCTGACCGGGCTCCGGCAGCGCGCCCGCGGCTTCGCGGACGTCGAACCCGTTGAGGCCGTCGAATCCGTCGGGGTCCTCAAGGTCATCGAGGTCGACCAGGGTGTCCGCCAGTCCCGCCGCCACCTCCCGATGCGTCGACTCAGTGACCACCGCCACCACACCAGCGTCCCGTGCCATGAACCCCAAACGCTCCACCGGATACACCGGATCCAACGCCACGAACACCCCACCCGCCAACCACACCCCCAACAACGCCACCACCAACCCCTCACCACGCCCCACACACACCCCCACCCGCGACTCCGCACCCACCCCCACACCACGCAACACACCCGCCAACTCCCGCGCCCGCACCCCCAACTCCCCATACGTCAACGACCGCCCCTCACACACCACCGCCACCCCATCGCCCACCCCCACCACCCGATCCAAAAACCCACCCACCACACCACCAACACCCCCATCGGACAGCCCCTCACCACCCGGCAACCCCAACCCCGCCACCCACAACCGCTCCTCCACACCCATCAACTCCACCCCACCCACCCGCACAACCGACGAGGTGGGAAGCGCGGTCAGCACGGTCTCGACATGCCGGGCGAGTCTCAGCATCGAGCTCTCCTCGAACAGATCGGTGGCGTACTCGATCTGGAGGGAGAACGTCTCGCCGTAGGTGCCGAAGGACAAGGAGAGGTCGAACTTCGCCGCCTCCCAGGGGATGTCGAAGGTGGTGAACCGCGCACCGTGCGCGGTGAAGTGCGGCGGCTTCCTGTCGTTGACGTCGAACAGCACCTGGAACAGCGGGTTCTGGCCGAGGTCGCGCTCGGGACGCAGCTCCTCCACCAGCCGCTCGAACGGCAGGTCCTGGTGGTCGAAGGCCCCCAGCACCGCCTCCCGCACCCGGCCAAGAAACTCACCGAACCCCGGATCACCCGACAGATCACCGCGCACCACAAGGGTGTTGACGAAGAAGCCGATGAGGCCCTCGATCTCGGTGCGGTTGCGTCCTGCGATGGGTGTACCGACCGCGATGTCCTCCTGACCCGACCACCGCGCGAGCACCAGTTGGAAGGCGGCGAGCAGGACCATGAAGAGCGTGGCGCCGTTGTCGCGGGCCACTCCCTCCAGCTCGGCCAGGAGGTGTGCGGGCAAGGCGAGTTCGAGGACGGCGCCCCGCCCGGACCGTTCGGCGGGCCGCGGGTGGTCGGTCGGCAGGTCGAGCGTGCTGACCCCGTCGAGCGCGGAGCGCCAGTACCCCAACTGCCGCTCCAGCGTCTCCCCGACGAGCCGGTCGCGCTGCCAGGCGGCGAAGTCCGCGTACTGCACCCGCAACTCCGGCAGCACCGCCGGAACACCGGACACCCGGCCCTCGTAGAACGCCGTCAACTCCTCGACGAAGATGGCGGCCGACCAGCCGTCCGAGACCACGTGGTGGAACAGGACCGCGACGACGGCGTCGTCCTCACCCAGGCTCCACACGGCGCAGCGGACCAACGGGGCACGGGACAGGTCGAACGGTGTGGCGCAGAACCGGGCCGCCGCCTGCCGCACCAGCGGCAGCCGTTCGGCCTCGGGGAGTCCGGCCAGGTCGTCGTGCCAGTCGACCGGAACGTGTCCCGCGGCGGCGATCCGCTGCACCGGCCGGCCGTCGACCTCCACCAGCGCCGTCCGCAACACCTCATGACGATCGGCCACATCGTCCAACGCGCCCTGCCACGCCGCCCGGTCCAGCGCCCCACGCACCCGCCAGACGTTGGAGAGCGCGTAGTCGGCGCTGCCGCCGGTCAGCCGGTCCAGGAACCACAGCCGTTCCTGCGCGAACGAGGCCGCCGGCGCGGTACCCCGGTCGACGGCCAGGATGCGGCTGCCGTCGGTGCCGGCCGCCGCGGTGACCTCGGGTGCGAAGTCGCGGATCCGCGGCTTCTCGAAGAGGGTGCGCAGTTCGACCTCGCGGTCGAGTTTCTTCGCGATACGGGAAATGGCCATGGTGGCCAGGAGTGAGTGCCCACCGAGTTCGAAGAATCCGTCGTCGATGCCGACCCGGTGGACGCCGAGCACTTCGGCCCAGATATCGGCGATCGCCTGCTCGGTGGGATTGCGCGGCGCGACGTAGGACGCCACGGATACGGCGGAGTTCTCGTCGGGGTCCGGCAGCGCTTTCCGGTCGATTTTCCCGCTGGGCAGCAGGGGCAGTTCGGGCAGCGTGACGGTGGCGGCCGGGACCATGTGGTCGGGAAGAGTTCCGGCACACCACTGCCGCACATCGGCGTGGGTGAGCGGCGCGGTGGTGACAAGGTAGGTGACGAGGCGGTCGCCGTTCTGGGTGTGTTGTACGGCGACGGTGGCCGTCCTGACGTCCGGGTGGCGGGTGAGGGTATGGGCTATCTCGTCGAGTTCGATACGGAAGCCCCGCAACTTCACCTGATCGTCGGAGCGCCCCAGGAATTCCAGGGTGCCGTCCGCCAGCCAGCGCACCCGATCCCCCGTCCGGTACATCCGGCTCCCCGAAGGCCCGAAAGGATCCGGGACGAAACGCTCCGCCGTCAACCCCGGCCGACCCAGATATCCCCGCGCCAACTCCACACCGGCGATATGCAACTCCCCCGCAATCCCCACCGGAACGCGGCGCCCGGACGCGTCGAGGACGTAGACCGTCCGCCCACCGACCGGACGTCCCACCGGCACCCGGCCGGGGGTGGGGTCGGAGATCGTGTGGGCGGTCGAGGTGACGGTGGCCTCGGTGGGGCCGTACGCGTTGACGACGGTGACGTGCGGCACGGCCTCGCGCCAGACGGCGAGCGGCTTCGGGGGCACCGTGTCGCCGCCCAGGATGAGGAGCCGGAGCGAGGCGAGGTCGTCGCCCGCCGTGTCCGGCAGCTCGGCGACCGTCTCCGCCCAGAAGGCCGGTGGCAGGTTGATGACAGTGATGCCGTACTGCCGGGTGATCGCCGGGAGGTGTGCGGGCAGCCACGGCCGGTCCGGCCGGATGACGACGGTGGCGCCGGTGGTGAGGGCGGGCAGCAGTTGGTCGAAGGAGGCGTCGAAGGAGAGGGAGGCGAACTGCAGCACCCGGTCGGCCGCGGTGATGCCGTACAACTCCCGCGCCGCCGCCACGTGGGCCGCCAGACTCCCGTGCTCCACCGCCACCCCCTTGGGCCGGCCGGTAGAACCCGAGGTGTAGACCACATACGCGAGTTGACCGGGAGCGGGGAGGATCGGGTCCAACACCGGGGCGAGACTGTCGAGTTCGTCGATTAGGTCGGTGTTCTCAAGGTCGTCGAGGTGGACGAGGGTCTCCGACAGTCCCGCCGCCAACTCCCGATGCCCCGACTCGGTCACCACCGCCACCACACCAGCGTCCCGCGCCATGAACCCCAAACGCTCCACCGGATACACCGGATCCAACGCGACAAACACCCCACCCGCCAACCACACCCCCAACAACGCCACCACCAACCCCTCACCACGCCCCACACACACCCCCACCCGCGACTCCGCACCCACCCCCACACCACGCAACACACCCGCCAACTCCCGCGCCCGCACCCCCAACTCCCCATACGTCAACGACCGCCCCTCACACACCAACGCCACCCCATCGCCCACCCCCACCACCCGATCCAAAAACCCACCCACCACGCCACCAACACCAACACCAGACCCCTCACCACCCGGCAACCCCAACCCCGCCACCCACAACCGCTCCTCCACACCCATCAACTCCACCCCACCCACCCGCACAACCGACGGAAGGGTGACGAACGCCTCCAGTGCCTGGCGCAGATGCCCGGCGAGACGGGCGACAGTGGCCCGGTCGAACAGGTCGGAGGCGTAGGTGAAGGTGAGCCGCATGCCGTCCTCGACCGGACGGGCGATCAGCGAGATGTCGAACGGCGCGGAGACCCTGCCGGACTCCAGCTCCATCGTGGCCAGGCTGACCGACCCCTCGTACTCACGGGCCGGTGCGAAGTTCTGGAGGACGAACCAGGCCTGGAACAGCGGGTTCTGGCCGAGGTCGCGCTCGGGACGCAGCTCCTCCACCAGCCGCTCGAACGGCAGGTCCTGATGGTCGAACGCCCCCAGCACCGCCTCCCGCACCCGGCCAAGGAACTCACCCAGCCCCGGATCACCCGACAGATCACCGCGCACCACAAGGGTGTTGACGAACAGCCCGATCAGACCTTCGAGATCCTTGTTGTTGCGGCCGGCGATGGGCGTGCCGATCGCGATGTCCTCCTGACCCGACCAGCGGGCGAGCACCAGTTGGTAGGCGGCGAGCAGGACCATGAACAAGGTGGCGCCGTTGTCCCGGCCCAGGGCTTCCAGGTCCGCGACCAGCGCGGGCGGCAGGGTGAGGTCGAGGGCGTCGCCGCGCCCGGTGCGCACCGGTGGCCGCGGACGGTCGGTCGGCAGGTCGAGCGTGCTGACCCCGTCGAGCGCGGAGCGCCAGTAACCCAGTTGGCGCTCCAGCGTCTCCCCGGCCAGCCAGTCGCGCTGCCAGGCGGCGAAGTCCGCGTACTGCACCCGCAACTCCGGCAGCACCGCCGGAACACCGGACACCCGGCCCTCGTAGAACGCCGTCAACTCCTCCACGAAGATCCGGGTCGACCAGCCGTCCGAGACCGCGTGGTGGAAGACCACGCACACGACGAAGTCGTCGCTGTCCAGGGCCCACACCGCACAGCGGACCAGGGGGGCGTGGGACAGGTCGAAGGGTTCGGCGCGGAACCGCCCGGCCGCCTCCTGGGCGAGGTCCAGGCGCCGGCCGGCCTCGGTGCCCGACAGGTCGTGCCAGTCGACCGGTACCGCCGGTTCGGCGGTGATCCGCTGCACCGGCCGGCCGTCGACCTCCACCAGCGCCGTCCGCAACACCTCATGACGATCGGCCACATCGTCCAACGCGCCCTGCCACGCCGCCCGATCCAGCGCCCCACGCACCCGCCAGACGCTGCCCAGCAGGTACTCGTCGCTACCGGAGGACAGGCGGTCGAGGAACCACAGCCGTTCCTGCGCGAACGAGGCCGCCAGCACGTCGTCCTGCTCCGGTCCCGCGTCCTGCTGGTCGTCCGGCCCGAAGGCCGTGCCGTACTCGTCGCCGCTCATCACTCTTCCCATCCGCAACACAGGGCACAGGAGGCATCTCGGTGAGGTGGGTCCTCAGCGGATGCTCAGCGGCCGCATGTCCGTCCACAGCTCCTCGATGCGGGACAGGCATTCGGCCTTCGTGCCCGGTGCGCCGACCGCGCTCCACCCGGCGGGGACTTCCCGGTCCGCGGGCCAGAGGGAGTACTGCTCCTCGTGATTCACGACGACCAGGTGGGCGCGGGTGTCATCGGACATCGTGAATTTTCCTCTCCCGAACGATGGGCGACCCTTATTACGCCGCCGGCGGCAGGAGTGCCCGGCAACGGAATTCGAGGATCGGCGGCGCGTGGATCGATTTTTCCCGAGCGTGGATCGCGTATATCCGAGCGTGGATCGCGTCAAGAAGTGCCGAGATGGTGGAGCTGTTCCACGTGCGAGTTCAGTGCGGGTTCCAGGTGCGCTTTCCGGATGTGAGGAGAGAATGCCTCACCGGAGATGCCATGGTGCACGCGGGGCGATGCCGGCCGATCCGGGGCTGTCTCGGAATTCTCCCCCAGTGGCTGTGCACAGCGAGCGCACAGCATCACCGCAAGTGGTCGGCCTGCGGTGGCGCACCATCAGAATGAGTGGCCGGTTGTGTCGTGTCAACCAGTGTTCACGGGGCTGTCTACTGCCTGTCATCGGCCCGGTGATGTTACGGACTTACTCGGGCAGCGTGGAAGCAATGGTGTTAAGGCCGTGTCCGCTGACGGCATGTTTCGATCTTCATCGGATGGGGTCGACGGATTCCCTTCGGGTTTTTCCGGCCGGATCTTCTCTGCGAACGGATCCCGCTCTACCCTGTAGGCCGTCCGTGCCCGACAGGTCGCGGCCATGGCCATGCTGCCAGGAGGACCCGCATGCTTGTGGACGCCACCGCGGAGCGCACAGACCGGGTCGCGACACGGGGAACCGCCCGATGACCGCCGGTGGGGACGAGCAGGAACCGCCGTCTCCGAGACCGGGCGGTGACGCCCGGCGCCGGGAGTTGCTGGAACGCCTGCTGCGCGGCGCGTTACCGGTCCCGGCCGCCGCGCCGTCCATGCGCCGGATGCCCCGCGACGGGCCGCTTCCGTTGTCCTTCGCCCAGCAACGCCTGTGGTTCCTCGACCGGTTACGCCCCGGCGGGACCGAGTACCTGGCCCCGTGGATCTGGCGGATGACCGGCCCGCTGGACATCGCGGCGCTGCGGGCGTCCTGGACCGAGGTGGTCACCCGGCACGAGGTGCTGCGGACCCGCTACCGCGTGGCGGACGGTGAGACCGTCCAACTCGTCGACCCGCCGCGCCCGGTCGCCCTCGCCGTGGACGACCTGTCGCAACTGCCGCAGGCCGAACGCGACCGCGCGGTGGCCGATCTGACGGAGCGTGAGCTGGGCAGGCCGTTCGACCTCGAACGCGACGCACCGCTGCGACTGCGGTTGCTGTGCCTCGGGAACGATGTCCACCTCCTGGTGTTCGCCGTGCACCACATCGCCTTCGACGGCTGGTCGGTCGGGGTGCTCGCACGTGAACTCAGCGCGCTGTACGCCGGGTTCGCCGCCGGCCCGGTCGTGCGGCCGGCCGAGCCGCCGGTGCAGTACGCCGACTTCGCCGCCTGGCAGCAGGAGTGGGCGGCCGGTACGGCGATGGCCGGCCAACTGGCCTACTGGCGACGGCGGCTGGCCGGACTGACGCCGTTGGACCTGCCGACCGACCGGCCGCGGCCACCGATGCTGGACACCCTTGGCGCGACCTCGTCGTTCACCGTTCCGGCCGAGACGGCCATCGCCCTGCGGGAGTTGGGCCGCTCGCGTCGGGCCACCCCCTTCATGGTGCTGGCGGCCGCCTTCCAGGTGCTGCTGGCCCGCTACTCGGGTCAGACCGACATCGCGGTGGGCACCCCTATCGCGGGCCGGACCAAGGCCGAGGTGCAGAACCTGCTCGGGTTCTTCGTCAACACCCTGGTACTGCGCGCGGACCTGTCAGGCGACCCGTCGTTCCTGGAACTGCTGGACCAGGTGCGCGGCAGCGCGCTGGAGGCGTACGCCAACCAGGACCTGCCGTTCGAGCGGCTGGTGACCGAGCTGTCCCCGGACCGCGACCTGTCGCGCAACCCGCTGTTCTCCCACATGTTCGTGCTCCAGAACAACGAGACGGCGGACTTCTCCGGGGCGGGCGTGCGCGCCGAGTCGCTGCCCGTGCCGTCGAGGTCGGCGAAGTTCGACCTGACCCTGCAACTGACGGATCGGCCGGACGGCGCGCTGGACGGCATGATCGAGTACGCCACCGCGCTGTTCGACCCGGCGACCGTCGAGCGGTTGGCCGGGCACTTCGTCCGGTTGCTGGCCTCCCTCGCCGCGGACCCCGGCCGGCCGGTCGGACGGCAGGCCATGGTGACCGCCGAGGGGCGCCGGGCGCTGCTGGAGCGGTGGAACGACACCGCCCGTCCCCTCCCCGCGACGACGGTGCCGGAACTGTTCGAGGAGCGGGTGCGGCTCTCCCCCGACGCGCCCGCGCTGAGCGCGGGCGGCAAGCGGCTGAGTTACCGGCAGTTGGACGCCGCGGCCAATCGGCTCGCCCACCACCTGGGCGATCTGGGTGTCGGGCCGGGGACGTCGGTGGGCGTCCATCTGGAGCGCGGCGCCGATCTGGTCGTCGCGTTCCTGGCGGTGCTCAAGACGGGGGCGTCCTACGTACCGGTCGACCCGTCCCATCCCGGCCGCCGGATCGCCTTCCTGTTCGCCGACGCCGCCGCGGATCTGGTGATCACCCAGGAGGCGCTGGTGGCCGCGCTGCCCGGGTCGGCGCCGCCGGCGGTGGTGCTGGAGCGCGACGCGGAGCGGATCGCCGCACGGTCCGGCGCGTCACCCGGCCGGCTCCCCGCCCCCGGGCATCCGGCGTACGTGATCCACACCTCCGGTTCCACCGGGACGCCGAAGGGCGTGGTGGTCCAGCACGGCGCACTGGCCAACACCCTGCTGGCGATGGCGGACCGGCCGGGGCTGCGCGAGGGCGAGGCGCTGGTGGGCATCACCACCGTCTCCTTCGACCCTTCGGTGCTGGAGCTGTATCTGCCGCTGCTGGTCGGCGCGCAGTTGGTGCTCGCGGACACCGACCAGGCCAGGGACCCGCACCGGATCGCGGACCTGATCGCCGCCGCCGCTCCCGCGGTGGTGCAGGCCACCCCCACCACCTGGCGGATGCTGCTGGACTCGGGGTGGACGCCGCCCGCCGGGCTGACGGTGCTGTGCGGCGGGGAGAAGGTGCCGCCCGATCTCGGGGAGCGGCTGGCCGGGCAGGGCGCGACCGTCTGGGACCTGTACGGGCCGACCGAGGCCACGATCTGGGCGAGCGCCGCACGGCTGGACGCGGCCGGCCGGGTGGCCGACTGGGCGCCGGTGGCCAACACCACCGCCCACGTCCTCGACCGGTGGCTGGAGCCGGTGCCCGAAGGGGTCGTCGGCGAGCTCTACCTGGGCGGCGCGGGGGTGGCGCTCGGATACCACGGCCAACCCGGGCTGACCGCGCGGCGGTTCGTCGCGGACCCGTACGCCGCGCGGCCCGGCACCCGGCTCTACCGGACCGGGGACCTGGCCAGGCGGCGCCCGGACGGGTCGGTGGAGATCCTGGGGCGCGCGGACCACCAGGTGAAGATCCGCGGCCACCGGATGGAACCGGGTGAGATCGAGGCGGCGCTGCTGTCCCATCCGGGTGTCAGGGCCGCGGTGGTGCACCCGGTGGTCGCCTCCTGCGGTGACGCCCGGCTCGTCGCCTACCTGGTGGCGGCGGATGGCGGGGTGCCCGACGCCGAGGAGTTGCGGGTCTTCCTGCTTCGCTCGCTGCCGGACTACATGATCCCGGAGTCCTACCTCCTGCTCGACGCGCTGCCCCTGACCCCCAGCGGGAAGATCGACCACGGCGCGCTGCCGGTCCCCGACGAGCGGGCGGCGCCGACCGTCGAGCACGTGGAGCCGCGCACCCCGCAGGAGGAGGCGGTGGCCGCCGTCTGGCGGGAGGTGCTGGGCCGCCCCCGGGTGGGCGCGCTGGACGACTTCTTCCGGATCGGCGGCCATTCGCTGCTGGCCACCGGTGTCACCATCCGGCTGCGTGACGCCCTCGGCGTCGACGTCCCGGTGCGCGCGTTGTTCGACCACAGCACCGTCGCCGCGCTGGCCGCGGCGCTGGCCGGCTATCCGCCGGTCGAACGGCGGGCCGTGATCCCGGTGCTCGCGCGCCGGTCGCGGGCCGGCCGGCGAGACGCACGATGAACCACCCCCAGGTACTCCCCGACTGCGCGTCCCGGCGGAACCGGCCATGCGACCCGGCTCGGCACGGGATCAGAGGAGGTGTCGCGTGACCGCCGTGCGGACGACGGATCGTGACGATGTGCATCAGGTGGCGATCGCTGCCTCGTTCACCGCGGAACCGGTGGAGGAGGTGATCGGCTTCTGGGCGGCGGAGCTGTCCTTGCCGCTGACGGTGTCGTTCGCCGGCTACGGCCAGGTGTTCCAGGAACTGCTCGACGAGAGCGGTACGATGGCGCGCAACTCCCGTGGCGTCAACGTGTTCCTGGTGCGCTGGGCGGACCTGGTGCGGGCCGGCGCGCCGGGCACCGCGGACCAGGGCGGCGGCCCGGATCCGGTCCGGGCCCGCGAGGTGGCCGGCGAACTGGCCGCCGCGGTGCGGGAGGCGGCCGCGCGTTGGACGGTCCCGGTCCTGGTGGTCGTCTGTCCGTCGGGAGGGCAGGACACCGGGTCGGCGATGGCGGAGGTGGACCGGGAGTTCGCCCGGCGGCTGAGCGGCCTGGCGGGCGTCCATGTGGTGGATCCGGCCCTGCTGGCGCACTGGTACCCCGGCGCCCTGGCCACCGACGCGTACACCGAACGGCTCGGCCATGTGCCCTACACCGGCACCGGCTTCGCGGCGCTGGGGAGCGCGATCGTGCGCCGGCTGCACCGGATGCTCACACCGCAGCCGAAGGTCGTCGTGGTCGACGCCGACCACACCCTGTGGGACGGGGTGGCGGGTGAGGGCGAGGTGGCGGACATCCGGATCGGCCCGGCCCGCCGGGCACTTCAGGAACTGCTGGCCGAACAGCGTGCGGCCGGGCGGCTGCTGTGCCTGTGCAGCAAGAACTCACCCGCCGACACCAAGGCGGTGCTCACCGGGCACCCGGACATGGTCCTCGGCGAGGGCGACTTCACCGCCCTGCGGGTCGACTGGCGGCCGAAGTCGCACAACATCCGGGAGCTGGCCGAGGAGTTGGGCCTGGGGCTCGACTCCTTCGTCTTCGTCGACGACAGTCCGGTGGAGTGCGCGGAGGTGCGCGACAGCCTTCCGCAGGTGGCGGTGCTGGAACTGCCGCCGGACGCCGAGGACGCCGAACGCTTCCTGCGGCACAGCTGGATCCTCGACGTCAGCGGCACCACCGAGGAGGACACCCGGCGCGCCGCCTTCTACCGCACCGAGTCCGAGCGCACCCGGGTGCAGCGCGCGGCGCCCACCCTGGCGGGCTTCCTCGACTCGCTGCAACTGCGGGTCGACATCGCCCCCGCGACCGAGCAGGACATCCCGAGGATCGCCCAACTCACCCAGCGGACCAACCAGTTCAACCTCTCCGCCGTGCGGCGCACCGAGCCGGAGATCCGCGAGCTGCTGGGCGGCCGGGACTGCCTGGTCGTCACCGCCGAGGACCGGTTCGGCTCCTACGGGCAGGTGGGGGTCGTCATCGGCGGAGCAGCCGGCGCCGCGCTGCGGGTGGACACCTTCCTGCTGAGCTGCCGCGCGCTGGGCCGCGGGGTGGAGCACCGGGTACTCGCCCATGTCGGAGCGCTGGCCCGCGACCGGGGTCTTGAGACGGTGGAACTGGTGCACCAAGCGACCTCGCGCAACCAGCCGGCCGCCGACTTCCTGCGGGACGTGTGCGGTCTGCCGGTGGGTGGCCCGGTCCACGACGGTGGTCATCGGCTGCCCGCCGATGTCGCGGCGGCGGCGCGGTACGTGCCCCGGGAGCTGCCGGCCGCGGTGGCCGAGCCGGATCCGGCCGGTCAGGAGACCGTCCCGGCGGGTGCGGACATCGGCAGGGCGCTGTGGGCGCTGGCCGACCGGGCCGGGTCGCGGCTGGGGACGGCCGAGTCGATCGGGGACCGGGTCGGCGCCCACCGCTCCCCCGCCCCCTCGACCGCGGAGGTCACCCCGGGGGCGGACAGCCCGTCGGTGGAGGAGGCCGTCGCCGCCCTGATGGCACGGGTGCTCGGGGTGGACAGCGTCGAGGAGGACGAGAACTTCTTCGAACTGGGCGGCACCTCCATCCAGTTGATCGGTTTCATGTCCGGGATTCGTGACCGGTTCGGTGTCGAGTTGCCGACCGACACGCTGTACAACTCCGAACTGAGCGTGCGCGGGGTCAGCGCGTCGATCCTGCTTCAGACCCTGGCGGCGCCCGGCGAGGTGCGCGACGTGCTGGCGCTGGTGGAGTCGATGACCGACGAACAGATCGAGGCGATGCTGGGCTCGCTGGACCGGGACGCGGCGGCGGACACCGGTCAGGACAGACCGTAGGACCCCTGATGGTTGGGAGCGGAGGAGAAGGTGCACATACTGCTGGCGCAGAATCTGATCCACCTGCCCACCTTCGGCGGCGCGAACAAAGCCAACCGGCTGCTGCTGGGGCAACTGGCCGATCGCGGCCACACCTGCCGGGTCGTCGCCCCGATGGCCGGCGGCAACTGGGCTGCCACGCCACGGGAGTTCCGCCGGTTCCTGGCCGACCGGGGGCTGCCGGTGCTGAGCGAGTCGGACGAGGCGATCGTCTTCGACGACTCGGGCATGGAGGTGCACGCCGTGCCGAGCGCGTCACGGCTGCCGATCTACGCGACCCGGCTGGCCCAGCGGGTGACGCCTGACCTGGCCCTGGTCCCGCTGGACGACCCGGGCTTCGTGATGGTCAACGCCGCCTTCGAGGGGGTCGGGCCCACCCGGGTGGTGTGCCTGGTGCACACGCTCGACCATCTGCCGTTCGGCCCCTCGTCGCGGGTGCCCAGCGACGCGGGCACCCGGCAACTGCGGCGCGCCGGCGGTCTGCTGACGGTGAGTCGGATCGCCGCAGAGTACGTCACCGAGTGGGGCCGCATGGAGTCGGCCATGCTGCGGCTGCCGGTGTACGGTCCTGGTCCCTTCCCCTCGCACGGCCATCCGGACCACGGCGCGGTGACCCTCATCAACCCCTCCTGGGAGAAGGGCATCACGACCTTCCTGTACCTGGCAGAACGCCTCCCGGAGCAGGAGTTCATCGCGGTACCCACCTGGGCCACCACGCCCGAGGACCGCGCGGCGCTGGCCGAGTTGCCCAACATCACGCTGGTGGACCCGGTCGAGGACATCGACGAACTCCTGGCGCGTACCCGGGTGCTGGTGATGCCGTCGGTGTGGCGGGAGACGTTCGGGATGAGTGCGGTGGAGGCCATGGTGCGCGGGATCCCCGTGGTGGCCAGCGACATCGGCGGGCTGCCCGAGGCGATGCTCGGTGTCCCCTATCTGCTGCCGGTCGACGCCAGGGACCGCTGGCTGGCGGTGGTGAGCCGGCTGCTGACCGACCCGGCGCACTACCGGGAGATCTCGGCACGGGCCCGGGAGACCGCCGGGCGCTTCGTCGCCTCGACCAGGATCGAGGACGTGGAGGCGTTCCTGCACTCCCGTGCCAAGGCCGCCGCGCACCCCAGGGAGGAGGACGTCGGCCGGTGCGAGGAGGACCTGCGCACCCGGCTGGACGAGTTGTCCCCGGCGCAACGCCAGGTGCTGGCCAGGCTGCTGGCGAGCCGTCGTGAGCCACGCGGCGGGACCGGACCAGCGTCCGCTTCCGGTGGCGGCTGACGGCGGGCCGGTCGGCCGCGATCCCGGAACAGGGAACCCGCCCGGGGGTTGTACGGAATCGCGGAGCACCGCCACGTATCACAGCACACGGTAGGCACGCGGATGCATTCCGTGCGCCCCGAGTGCCCCGCGCGCTCCCGCGTGGCCGAAATCCCTGTCCACCGCAAACCGCCCCGGCGGGTACTAATGGTCTGTTTCGGCCGCTTGGTCGGGACCAGAGGTGGCTTCCGGGAGGAACACAAGTGATCAGGGTTCTCGTGGTGCACGACACTCGCCTGCTGCGGCTCGCCCTCGCCGCGTTGCTGGGCCGGGAGAGTGATCTACAGGTGGCGACCACGAGTTGGGGAGACGCGGGATCGGCAGCCCGTTCCTTACGCCCGCACGTGTGCGTGGTCGACGTGGAGTGTCCGGGTTCCACCGCACTGGCCAGCGAGCCCGACCTGACGGAGGTCTTCCCGGCGTCGGCGACCACCACCTCCCGCCTGTCCCGCCTGCTGGTGCTGGCGACCGCCAGCAAGCCGGGACTGCTGCGCCGCGCCTCGCAGGCGCGGGCGCTGGGCTACGTCAACAAGGACGGCTCGTCCGAGGGCCTGCTGCGGGCGATAAGAATCGTGGCCGCCGGGAAGAGATTCGTCGACAGCTCGCTGGGCTTCGGATTCCTCCAGGCGGCCGAGATGCCGCTGACACCACGTGAGTTCAGCGTGCTGTCACTCGCGGCCGAAGGCTCCTCCGTCACCGAGATCGCCCGTCGGCTGCATCTGTCCGACGGCACCGTGCGCAACTACATGTCCGCCATCAACCGCAAGACCGGGGCGCGCAACCGGGTGGACGCCATCCGGATATCCCAGGGGGCCGGCTGGCTGTGACGCGGGGTCTGCCGCGTCCTGGTCCTCCCAGGCGCCGACCAGGTCGCGGTAGAGCGGGGAGAGCGCGAGCAGCCGCTCGTGCTCCCCGCAGACCGCGCTCGTGCCGTCCATCACCATGACGCGGTCCGCCCGGCGGGCCGAGCTGACCCGGTGCGCGACGACGACCAGGGTGCCACCGGGGCGGGCGGCGAATGCCTGCTCGGCCCGGGCCTCGGCCACCGGGTCCAGATGGCAGGTCGCCTCGTCGAGCAGTGCCACCGGGGCGGGCGAGAGCCAGGCCCGGGCCAGCGCGACCAGTTGCCGTTCACCGGCGGACAGCGCGCCGGGATCGACTGTGCCGTCGAGGCCGCCCACCCGGTCGAGCACCCCGGCCAGGCCCAGCGCCTCGCCCGCCGCGGCGAGTTCCGCGTCGGGCACCGGATCGTCCCGCAGGTAGCACAGGTTCTCCCGCAGCGTGCCGGTGAAGACGTAGGCCTCCTGAGGGATCAGCACCCTGCGGCGCACCGCGGCCGGGTCCCGCACCGGCAGCCCGCACAACCGCACCTGGCCTGCGTCGGGTTCCAGCAGCCCGGCGATCAGTCCGGTGAGGGTGGACTTGCCGATGCCGCTGGGCCCGACCACCGCCAGGTGCCCGCCGACGGGGACGAGCAGGTCCACCTCGCGCAGGACGGGTTCGGCGGCCGGCCCGTAGGCGAAGGTCACCGCGCGCAACTCCACGGCCACCCCGCCCGGCGGGTGGTCGCCGTCCCGCGGCGCCGCGACGAGAGCGGGCCCCACGCCATGCCCCCGGGCCGCCGTCAGCCGCCGCAGCACCACCGTCAGCCGGGAGCCGCCGGTGCCGAAGCCGTAGGCCAGGTCGCGCAGGGCGGGCAGCAGCGACTGCGTCAGATAGGACAGGGCGCCGACCAGGGCGCCCGCGGTGACACCGTGGTCGAGCAGCCACGGCGCCAGAGCCACCAGGAGGACGACCGGCAGCTGCCCGCCGACCGCGAGCGCCGCCCCACGCGGCACGCTCCACCAGGCCAGCCGCCGGGACGCGGACCGCTCGGCGTCCACCAGTCGCGCCGCGTCACGGCCTACCCGGTCCTCGGCGCCGCCGGCCAGCACGTCCCGCAGCCCGGCGAAGACCAGGTTCAGCTCGCGAGCGACCGCCTCGTCGGCGACCAGGAAGCGTTCCTGACCGCGCGCCATCGGCCGCAGCGTGGCGGCGAACAGGGCGAGGCCGAGCACCAGCGGCGGCAGGACCACCAACAGCAGCAGGTGCGACAGCAGCAGCAGGCCCACCAGCGCGCCGACCGCGGTGAAGGCGAACGAGCGGGCGACCATCACCAGGCCGGCGAAGGTGTCGCGGGCGAGTTCCACCTGGTGGGTGAGTTGCGAGACGGCGGAGGCGTCCGCCTCGCGCAGTCCCCGGCGCACCACCCGCCGCACGAGCGCGTCCCGCAGCGGCTCGACCACCTCCGCCAGCCGCCGGTAGACCCGCGAGGTGCCGAAGGCGCCCAGCAGCACGGCGACGCCCCCGAGCCCGAGCCACAGCAGCCCCCTGACCGGGCGCCCGGCCAGGAAGCCGTCGTCGAGCGCCCGTGCCAGCGCGAAGCCGGACAGCAGTGTCTGCGCCGACTCCAGCACCGACCAGCCGGCCAGCCGCACGAGCACCGGCCGGCGGCCGCGCAGGAACCGCGCCCCCGCCGCCGCCAACGCCCGCCCGCCACCGTCCCGTTCAGCCATCCGATCCCCCGTCGTCCTCGGGCCGCCGGCCGTTCCCGGGCCGCGGCGGGTGGTCCTGGCCGGTGTCGTCGGACTCGAACACGGCGCGGTATTCCGGCAGTTCCCACAGCAGGGCGTGCGGCGCGACGGCCCGCACCCGGCCGTCCTCCAGCCACGCCACCCGGTCGGCGCGGGCGGCGGTGGCCGCGCGGTGCGCGACGATGATCCGGGTACCCGCCGGGGTGTCGCGCAGGATGGCGCGGCTGACGTCCCGTTCGGTGACGGTGTCGAGGCTGGAGGTCGCGTCGTCCAGCACGAGCAGCCGTCCCGGGTGCGCGAACGCCCTTGCCAGGCCCAGGCGTTGCGCCTCGCCGCCGGACAGCGGCGCCCGCGCGCACGGGGTGTCGTACCCGGCCGGCAGCCGTCGGACGAAGCTGTCGGCCCTCGCGGCGCGGGCGGCCCGGGTGATCACGTCCATGGCGGGCCGCACAGTGCCGAAGCCGATGGTGCCGGCCAGGGTGCCGCCGAGCAACGCGGGCCGCTCGAAGGCGAATCCGACCTCGGCACGCAGCTCCGCCCGGCCGACCTCCCACATCGGCACGCCGTCGAGCACCACGATCCCGTCGTCGGGGTCGGTCAGCCGGCCGGCCACCGCGGCCAGTGCCGACTTGCCGGCGCCGGAGCGTCCCACGACCGCCATCGAGGTGCCGCCGGGGACCCGCAGGTCCACGTCCCGCAGCACCGTGGTGCCGTCGAAGACCACCCTGACCCCGCGCAGTTCCAGCGTGCCGTCGCCGGGCGGCAGCCGCCGGGCCCCGTACTCGGTGGGCGGCAGGTCCAGCACACCGGCGATCCGGCCCGCCGCAGCCCGGCCCCGGACGACCGCGCCCAACTGGCCGGTCACCGCGCCGATCCCGGTGGCCAGGACGGCGTAGCGGGAGACGGCGAGCAGGTCGCCGACGCTGAGCAGGCCCTGCGACAGCCGGAATCCGGCGACGGCCAGCACCGCGATCTGCACCATCGGCACCAGCAGGACGGTCTGCGCGGAGGCCCGGCCCAGCACCCGCCAGACGCGGTACCCCTGCCGGGCGAGTTCGGGCAGCGGCTGGAGCACCCGGGCGGTCTCCCGGTCGGTGGTGGCTGCGGCGGCCACCGTGCGGGCGCCGCCGATCGCCTCGGTGAGCCGCCCCGCGATCTCGCCCTGGGCCCGCTGGTAGCGGGCGGAGGCGTCGCCGGAGGCCCGGGCGAAGGTACGGGTGAGGAAGAAGAGCGCGGGCAGCGCGGCGAGGAAGGTCACGGCCAGCCACGGGTCGGTCAGCCCGAGGGCGACGACCGCACCGGCCGGCGCCACCAGCGCGGCGACCGCGACCGCCAGCGCACCGGGGACGGCTCCGGCGTCCGCGGTGTTGGCGACCACCCGGGTCACCAGGTCGCCGGTGCCGAAGCGGGCGGTGGCGCGCGGGCCGACCGCCAGCACATGGCCCACCAGCCGGTGGCGCAGCCCCGCCGTCGCACGGGCCGCGGTCACGCCGGTGAGGAGTTCCGCCGTGCCGTCCAGCACGGTCAGGGCACCGCTGAGGGCGACGCACACCGCGATCCAGCCGGCGGTCCGGCCGCCATCGTGTCGCAGCGCCAGGTCGAGGGCGTGGCCGAGGGCGGCGGGCAGCAGCAGAGCGGCCACCGCGCCGCCGGTGGAGGTCGAGAAGAGCGCGGCGGCCCGCCCGCCGTTGCGCCGGGTCGCGTCGCGCAGTACCCGGTCGGCGGCCGCGGCCGGTCTTGTCTCGGTGGTGGTCGCCACGGGGTCCGGTGCTCCTCACCTGGTGGCAGGGAAAAGGGTGAGCCCGGACGAGCCGCCCCGCGTACGGGGGACTCGCCCGGGCATCAGGTCACACGGTCTGTCTCGCCCGGACTCGGGGAGTCGACCGCATCACAGGCAGAGCAGGATGCTGGCCGCGCTCACGCAGGACAGCAGGCTCAGGGTGCTGGCGCCACCTTCACCGTGGCCACCGTGGTTCTCGGACTCCATGTTCTGCAGGTCGAGGAGAGCCATGATCTTTCCCTTCGTCGGGGACGGATGGTGCTTCACTACAGCTCCGCATGGGCGGAGCCTGTCATCGGGGCCGCATCGGCGGCAGGAACGGCAACCAGGCGGGCTGGTCGCCGAGGGCGGCGCCGAGCGCGAGCAGACAGCCCGCGGTCCCGGTGCCGAGGTCCATGGAGAGGCGCATCATCTGGTGGCCTGGGAAGGCCAGCCCGCCCTGGTAGGTCATCGCGTACCAGCCGAGTCCGGCCACCTGGACCGCCAGGTCGCGCGGGGTGGCCCCGGGCGTGGTGGTCCGGCTCAGGTGCATGACCATCCCGGCCCGGCCTTGGAGGAGTCCCGGCTGGGCGTAGAAGCGGGATCGGGCGGCGGTCAGGATGCCCTGCCGGGTCCGCTCGAACTCCTCGTCCGGCCGGTGCCGCAGGTACTCGTCGAGCACCAGGCCGATTCCCACGCTGCCGTCGCCGACGTAGGGCATGGTCCGCCAGCCCTCGTCGACTTCGGTGGCGCCGTTGTCCCTGGTCACGGTCCGGCTGAGATCGAGGCGCAGCGCGGTGGCCGCGAGGTCGAGCAGCGCCGGGTTGCCCGAGGTGTCGTAGCGGCGCAGGAACAGCAGGGCGGGGCCGGTGGCGCCGCGCATGAGCCCGGCGCGCCGCCGTTCGCCGCCGGCCGGCTCCTGGGCGGCTGCCACGATCCGCTCCGCGACCAGCCGGACGGCCTCGTCGGCGCGCTCGCGCAGTTCCGCCTCGCCGGTGGTGGCGGCCAGTCGGTCGAGCACCAGGCCGATGCCGGCCAGGCCGCCGCGCAGGTCGGAACTCAGGGCCTGCCAGCGCTCCCCCAGGATCCCGTCCATCAGGTCCAGGGCGCGCTGGGTGTGGCCGAGTTCGTCGAGCACGTGGGCGACGCCGGCCAGTCCGTCGTACAGGCCGAGCGGTACGCCGCCTGGTGCCGGGTCAGTGTGTCGCAGCAGCCAGCGCTCGCCCTCCTCGTAGCGCTCGGCTCCGGTGGCCTTCAGGGCGTGCAGTACGCCGGCGGCGCCGTGTTCCAGGCCGAGTCCGCCCCCGTCGCCGAACTGGGCGATGTCGCCGGGGAAGAGCCGGTCGTCGCGGTCCGGGGTGGCCGAGGCCAGGATCGCGTGGACCATCGAGTCACGGGAGGCGGGCCAGTCGCCGGGGTCGACGGGCGGCTGCCCGCGGCGTGCGCCGGCCGCGGGCCGCTCAGCGCCGGGGGTGCGGGTGATCTCGCGCACCGCCTCGTCCAGGAACTCGCGCGGCACCGGGAACTGCCCGGCGATCACGTCGGCCAGGTGCGCCGCCTTGTCCCGGTCCACCACGAACAAGGTGGTGATCGGCAGGAACAGCGCCAGGCGCAGGCAGGCGAGCGCGTAGCGGTCGACCTCGATCCCGGTGCGGTCCGGCGGGGCGAAGAAGCCGGGGTGGGCCACCACCTGGCGGCTGTTCTCCTCGGCCCGCGCCGCCGCCTCGAAGTCGATCAGAGTGACCGACCGCTCGTCCGGGCTGACCATGATGTTGAACATGTGCAGGTCGTTGAAGACCAGCCCCGCGGAGTGCAGGGCGGCCACCGCCTCCTCGACCGAGCGGTGCATCCGCAGCGCCCAGTCGGTGTACTCGCGGACCGCGGAAGGGTCCGGGTCGGCGGACAGCAGCGGGTGGCGCTTGGCGAAGAAGGAGTTGAGCGCGGTGCCCTCGACGAAGTCCATCACCAGGAAGCGGTGGTCGCCCAGGACGAACCAGTCCCGTACCTCCGGGGCCACCCCGAGGCCCGAGAGCGCCTCCAGGGCGGCCTTCTCGCGTTCCAGCCGGGCGACCGCGTCGGCGCCGTCGGCGGCCAGCCCGGCGTGCGGGCGGCCCTCCTTGAGCACCACCTTGCGGCCGTCCCGGGTGTCGACGCCCTGGTAGACGCCGCCGCCGTTGGAGAAGTGCAGGGCCTTCTCGATGCGGTAGGGCAGGTCGCCCACGGTGGTGGCGTTGCGCGCCGCGAGTTGCGGTTCGAGGAAGGCGGGCAGGGTGACCCAGTCGGGGGTGCGGAAGGCGGGGTCGCGCGGGTCCGGCACCAGCCGGCCCTCGGGGTCCTCGATGGCGGGCACCAGGGTTCCCCGCTCGTTGACGCAGAACCGTCGGGCGAAGGCGCCGTACCGCACGTACAGCGGGCCGTCCATCCAGCGCAGGTCGGTCAGGATGTACGGGCCCTCCTGGCCGGCCAGGGTCTCGCCCAGCTCGGTCAGGACGACCTGGAGTTCCTCGTCGTCCTGCGGGTAGATCGTGACGAACTTGCCGCTGCCGTCGCGTCCGGCGTACTTGCCGTTGCGCAGGTGCAGCAGGTGCGGCGCCGGGACGAACTTGAACGGGATGCCGCGCGGCACGCAGTAGTCCCACACCTGGGCGGCCGTCTTGTCGGCGTTCTCCAGCGTGGCGGAGACGTGGATCTTCCAGCCCTGCTGCGGCCGGCCGGTCACCGGGGCGCCGTCGGCGCCGAGCGGGACCAGGTTCAGCCAGTCGCCGCTGCGCTCGGTCCGCCAGCCCGCCGGCACCTCGCGCCGAGCGGTCTCGTAGAACCGCGCGGTCTGCTCCGGTCCGGTCGCCAGCCGCTCAGGCGACTCGTAGAAGTGCCGGTCGGCGAGGCTGTAGACCTCGTAGCGCTTGTCCATCGATCCCCCCTCGAACGCGTTGGTCCGAGACTTCCACGCGGCCCTGGGGGGGAACAGTCACGGCTGTCACGAACCGACCGTGAGGAATGCACAGGTGGGGATACGACTCGGCCGGGCCGCCATCTGGCGGCCCGGCCGGGGCGATTGACGCGCGGGGTGGACTCAGCGCGCGCTGTGCGGCTTGACCACGTAGCCGATGTAGCCGCCGCCGTTGTTGACGGAGACCACGCCGGGGATGTTCTGGATCGAGCCGTAGCGGTTGATGCCGTAGTTCATGCCCGCGAAGATGTTGGCCGCCGGGTCCCAGATGTTGTCGTCCAGCTGCGAGCTCTTGTAGGCGTCGAAGGTCGGCTGGATGACCTGGACGAGGCCGGTGGACGGCGTGCCGTTCTGGGCGTTCTGGTCCCACAGGTTGATCGCGTTCGGGTCGCCGCTGGACTCGCCGTTGATGACGATGTCGACGTCGTTGAGGAGTTCACCGCTGGCGGGCTGGCCGAGCATGCCCAGCACGCAGGAGACCACGTTGTTCCAGCGGGTGACGTTGTCGCCGTCGCCGGGGGTGCTGCCGCAGGCCGCCTTGGGAGAGACGGTGGTGTGCGCGGTGCCGTGGGTGGAGGCGGCCAGCGCGGGGGAGGCGAAGCAGGTGCCGACCAGCAGCGCGGAGGCGGCGGCGGCGAACAGGCGGGGGCCGGTGACTGATCTCATGGAAAGCTCCTCGGTCCGTGGGGGGAGGACTGCCGGGCTTCGGCAGCCGAGCGATGGAGCACCGGCGACAACGTTGCCGTGCGCCGGTAGGTACCCGCGAAGGCGCCATGGGGTCCGGACCGGGGTCCGGGAAGGTGCGCGCCCCGAGGGTTCACACATTGAAGCAGAGCTTGGCGTGTCCAGGTCAAGTAACGCGAAGGGCGGGAGTTCGCGGCAAACATCGGTCTGGACCAAAGCCGCTGGTGACCGAGGCGGCCCCGGTGGAAAAAATCTCGGCGCCCGGATCCGGCCGACCCCGGTCGCATAGGATCCGGCAGCGGTCCGTGCCCCGCGGGCCACGGAGCCGATCGGAGGCACCGCGTTGCTGACCTTGGATCTCCACCCGATCTTCCGCAACAACCGCGACATCGAGCTCGCCCTGCGGGAAGCGATCTTCAAGGCGGTCAGGACCCGGGAGACGGTCGTGGAGATCATCCCCGGCAAGGGATCGGGTCAACTCAAGAAGCGGGTCCTCGCCTTCCTGGGGCAAAAGCACATCAGGAAGCTCTACGACCGGGTGGAGACCGACCCCTCGAACAGCGGCCGCATCCTCGTCCACTTCCGACACGGCGCCCCACCGGCCGGGTGACAACCGCCCGCGCGGGACGGCGACCCGCCGCCACCAAGGTCGGAATCGTACGATTCGCCCCTCGACCAGCAAGTGAGAGCACTGCTCCGGTCGGCGAACCGGCCCGGTGGGAGCATACTGAGGGCGATGACGAAGCCAACCATAACCCGTCGCTACCTGCCTACCAGCCCGTTCAAGGCACCGGTATCGCGACCCCTGGAACAGTTCGCCGTGGGGAACCGGGTCACACACGATGAGCACGGCCTCGGCCGGGTCATCGGCATCGAGGGCGACATCGCGGTGCTCGTGGACTTCGGTTCGCAACAGGAACGGATCATCAGTCCGTTCTCGAAGATGACCAAGCTCTGACCGACCGGAACGTTCGGTTCGGGCACCTGAGCCGGTGAGGGCTGCCGTCGAACCGGTGGCGGCCACTCCGACGTTCCGTCGTGCCCGATTCCCCGACGGTTCCGCCGCTACGCGCGGATTTCCCCGTCACGACAAGGGAGACCTCCCATCGACACCACCTCGCTGTTCTCCGCGCCCGAAACCGTGGTGCCCCGCACCGTGACGGGTTCGCGGCCGCCGACCACGAGCCCGTTCCTGGCCCCGGAGTTCGACGAGCCGGCCGGCGCGACCCACCCGTCCGCCGAGACGGAGCCGGCCACCCAGGCCTGACCCTCGCCTGCCGGACCGGTCATCGCCGGTTGCCCTTGTGGGTGGTGATGATGCCGATGACCCCGGCGACGGCGAGGACAACGATGATGAGCACGGCGACGTGTGTCTTTCCCGCGTGCGCTGCGATCCACATGGCTCCGCCGTCCTTCCGTTGATCCTCCTGCGGTGGTGTGACTGTTCCCGGCTTTCCGCCGGCCAGTCACCTGCCGGAACTCGCCGCGCCCCGCCCGCCACCGCGATCACCCCGCCCACCGGGGCTTTCCCGTCCGCCACCGGACGGCGATCCGTCACATTTTCGCAATGTGTACACATTCCACTCACCCGGCTGCCATGCTCCCTTAAGTGATGGAGCGATCCGGGGGGTGGGCATGTCCGATTCCACGGCGAGGAAGAAGCGCCACCGTGACGGCGGCACCGGGGGCGGTTGTCTCATCGGGGTGATCGCGGTCGCGGTGGTGATCGTGACCGCGGCCACCGGCGGCAGCGGCGGACATCGTCCGGCGGGCGGGGACGGCGGCGGAAGGCCGGGGGCCGCCGCCTGGTACGCGGCCGCCGGGCGCGGGGTCCTCGACGGTGTGACAAGAGACCTGACGGCGATCGGCGCCGACCGACGCGACCGCTCCCCCGCGGCGCTGCGGCCCGACTGCGCGGCGCTGTCCGCCGATCTGGCCTCGGCCGGGCGGGCCGGCCCGATCCCGGACCGCACCGCCCAGCGCCACTGGTCCTCGGCCCTGACGCAACTGTCCGAGGCCTCGCACGACTGCGCGGCCGGGGCGTCGGCGGCCGACACCGCACGACTGTCCAGGGCGGCGGGCGAGATCGCCCAGGTCACCACCCGGCTGCGGACCATCAGCGAGGTGGCCGGCTGAAGTGACGGCGCAGCCCCGCCGGCGTCAGGCGCGGCGGGGCTGTGCCGGGAGACGGGACGCGGGCCGCGTCAGAGCTGGGCGGCCACGTCCAGCCTCAGCTGCGGAAGCATGGAGTACAGCACGTCACCGGGGCACTCGGTGTCGTTGAAGTCCCGGTGCCCGTAGATCTCGGCGGGGTCCAGGCCGTACTGCGTGCAGATGTAGGCACACATGCTGGTCAGGCTCGAGTAGAGCACCGCGGGCGGGGCGACCGAGGTGTAGGTGCCGTTGTTCTCGATGCCGATGCCCTGGGTGTTCTGCCCGACGGTGTGGGCGCCGACCACCATGTCGCTGCCGGCCTGGAGGCGCTCCAGGCTGCGGTGGCGGCCCTCCATGATGTAGCCGGTTCGGCTGATGGTGAAGTGCTGGCCGGAGTCGATCCAGCCGTTGGTGTCCATGTGCAGGTCCTGGATCTCGTGCGCGATGGCGAACGAGCCGGACTGCCCGCTGTCCGCGGTGTTCGCGAACGCCGTGTGGTGCACCACGATCTTGTTCGGGTTGTTCCCGGCCAGGCTGACCGGCGAGGAGGGCTCTCTGGCGGCCCAGTCGGTGCAGCTGGAGATGGGCGGCGCGGCCGCGGCGGACGCCGGGGTGGCCCCGATCAGGGTGGCTCCGGCACCGATGCCGATGGCGACGGCTCCGGCCAGGAAGTCGCGTCGTGGCATGGCGGAATGGCGAGATGACGGCATGACAGCTCCCGTGGGGGGTGAGGGAGTGACAACTGTGGTCTGAGAAAACGCGGTTGGAACCTAGCGCGCTTCGGGGACCCGGGAACAGCCTCCGCATGAAGATTTCTTTCGAAGATTCGCTCGCGTCTGAAAGAAAGTGTCCGCGGCGCGTGGCGCCCCGCCCGCCCCACAAGGCCCTTCCCTGGCGGACTCCTTGACGCCACACCTGGTCTAGGCCAATGTGTCAGGGAGGTCAGCGGCCCCTCCCTCCCCCCAACCTGTCACGGTCAGGAGACCCCCCTATGACCAGAACCAGCAGGCGTCCGCACCCGCTCCCGTTGATCGCCACGCTCGCCGCGGCGGTGGTGGCGGGCGCCGGCGGACTGGCCCTCACGGCCGGCCAGGCATCGGCGGCGTCCACCCAACTGCTCACCAACTCCGGCTTCGAGTCCGGGAGTCTGACCGGCTGGAACTGTTCGGCCGCCGACAAGGTGTCGACCAGCCCGGTCTCCGACGGCTCGTACGCGCTGACCGGAACGCCGCAGGGCAGCGACGACGCCCAGTGCGCGCAGACGATCAGCGTCCAGCCCGGCTCGACCTACACCCTGTCGGCCAGGGTCCAGGGCTCCTTCGTCTACCTGGGCGCCACCGGGACCGGCACCACCGATCCCAGCACCTGGACCTCATCGGCCTCCTGGACCGACCTGACCACCTCCTTCACCACCGGCCCCTCCACCACCTCGGTCTCGGTGTGGGTGCACGGCTGGTACGGGCAGGGCGCCTTCAGCGTGGACACCCTGTCGCTGACCGGGCCGGCCGGCTCGGGCGGCACGCCGCCCCCCACCTCACCACCGCCGACCTCCCCGCCGCCCAGCGGCTCCGCCGACACCGCCTTCCAGCACCCCTCGTACTTCATGCCGCTGGACAACAGCCCGCAGTCCATCCAGGACATCGTCAGCGGGTCGGGCGAGAAGGAGTTCCTGCTGGCGTTCGTCCTCGACTCCGGCGGATGCAACCCGGCCTGGGACGGCGACAGCGCCCACGCGGTCGGCTCCGACGCGACCGTCGCCTCGGACGTCACCGCCATCCGCAACGCGGGCGGCGACGTCAGCGTCTCGTTCGGCGGCTACAACGGCACCGAACTCGGCGCCACCTGCGGCGGTTCCGCCGGGATGGCGGCGGCGTACCAGAAGGTCATCGACGCCTACCACCTCACCCGGATCGACCTGGACTGGGAGGGCGACGACCTCGACGCCAACATGGCGGTGCGCTGGGGGGCCATCAAGACCCTGGAGCAGAACAACCCCGGGCTGAAGGTCACCCTCACCATCCCGATGACGACCGTCGGCCTGCCGGACACCGGCAAGGACGAGATCCGCCAGGCCATCGCGGACGGCGCCCGGATCGACGTGGTCAACATCATGGACTTCGACTTCGGGCTGACCAGCGGCACCGAGACGGACGCCGCCGAGACGGTGGCCAACGACGTCAACACCCAGTTGCAGTCCCTGTACGGCTGGGACAGCGCCACCGCCTGGGGCCACACCTCGATCCAGCTGATGAACGGTCACACCGACCAGCCCAGCGAGCTGTTCACCCAGGACACCTTCAACACGCTGCTGGCCTTCGCCCGCGGCAAGCACGCGGCGGCCTTCACCTACTGGGACGTCAACCGGGACCGGACCTGTGACCCGAGCGTCCCGCACAACTGGGCGGACGGCGCCTGCAGCAGCGTCACGCAGAACACCTGGGACTTCACCAAGATCGTCACCCAGTACAACGGCTGACCCTAGCAACCCGGTTGGGTCTTGACATGGCCGCCCGACATCTTGACGGCGGCCTTGGTCTAGTCCAATCTTTGTCTGCACGCTGTCAAGGCCATCGTCTGGATGCGTCCCCCGGTCCCCGCACCTTGACGGCGTCCTCCCACTGCCATCAGGAAGGACAGGACGATGCGGCGTCGTACCCCCACCCTGCCACGTCCCCGGATCACGGCCGCGCGCACCGCGGTGAGCCTGACCGCGGCCGCGCTCGCGGTGCTCGCCACCACCGCGGCCACCGCACCCTCGGCCTCGGCCACCACCACCGTCCGGCCGGCCGCGGCCGGCGGCTTCGCGCCGTACACCGACATGTCCAACTCGCAGGAGTCCCTGCTCGACACCGCGATCACCCAGCACGGTGTGAAGACGTTCACCGCCGCCTTCGTCATCGGCAGCGGGTGCAACGACATCTGGGGCGACACGCTGCCGGTCGGCAACGACTCCTTCACCGATCCGCTGATCGCCAAGGCCAAGTCCGAGGGGGCGAACGTCATCATCTCCTCGGGCGGCGCCGCCGGCTGGCCGCTCGCGTGGACCTGCACCGACCAGAGCGCGATCAACGCGGGCTACCAGAAGATCATCAGCTCCTACGGGGTCAACTCGCTGGACTTCGACATCGAGGGCGCCGCGATCGCCGACCAGACCTCCGCGGCCCGCAACATGTCGGCGATGAAGACCCTTCAGGCCGCCAACCCGGGCCTGACCTTCTCGGTGACGCTCCCGGTGCTGCCCAACGGCCTGACCGCCGACGGGGTCAACATCCTCAAGACCGCCAAGAACGCCGGCGTCAAGATCAATGTCGTCAACATCATGACGATGGACTACTACCAGGGCTCGCAGGACATGGGTCAGGCCGCCATCAACGCGGCGCAGGCGACCCTCGCCCAGATGAAGTCGGTCGACGCGAGCTACAGCTACGCCAACGTCGGCATCACGCCCATGATCGGCATCAACGACGACGGCTCCGACTTCACCCTGGCCAACGCCTCGACGGTGGAGAGCTGGGCGGCGGGCAACGGCGTCGGCCGGTTGTCGTTCTGGTCGGTCAACCGCGACCAGGCCTGCGGATTCGGCCCGGTCAAGCCGGCCGCCTCCTCGACCTGCAGCGGCGTGTCGCAGAACAAGCTGGCGTTCACCGACGCCTTCAGCCGCTTCTGACCGTGCTCAGCCGATGGGTATCGGGCCCCGCCTGATATCCATCGGCACGGTCGCCACCCGGCGCCCTGCGACGTCCAGCAGACTGCCCACCAGCTTGGCCTGCCGCAGCACCACCGACCGGTCGGCGATGGTGATGGCGGGCAGTTCCCTGGCCAGACAGCTCTCCAGCCGCTGCACCTCCTCGACGGAACGCAACCAGGCCGAGAAGACCAGGTTGTTCGGGCCGGACGCGGTGGTCGCGCACATCCGCACCTTCCGCAACCGGGCGACCCGCCTGGCCAGGGCATCGGCCCCGTCCGCCGGCACCTTCGCCCAGAACACCACGGTGACCGGCCAGCCCGAGCAGGACCGGGCGAGTTCGCAGCGCAGGACGATCCGGCCCGCATCGAGCAGCCGCAGCAACCGGCGGCGGGCGGTGTTGATGCTGACCCCCGTCCGTGCGGCCAGTTCCGTCAGCGGCAGCCTCCCGTCCTCCGCCAGCGCCAGCGCGGTGGGGCGCTCGTCGGTGTGGATCGCCGGCTCCCCGGCGGACCGCGGCGGCCTGGCCCCCTCCAACACGAGACGCTGACCGGGACTGAGACCGTCGAGCCGCCAGTGGCTGCCCTCCAGATAGCTGCGCGCGAAGGGATGGCTGCGGGTGGCGAGGACCCCCGATATCCGGCTGACCCGTTCGATCACATACCTGGAGAAATCAAGGAAGTCCGCGGTGACCACCGCCACCACCAGGTCGCTGCCACCGGTGGTGTAGGAGACGGTGACGGCGTGCGGATCGGCCGAGAGACTCGCGGCCACCCGCTCCACCATGTCGGGCCGGCAGGAGATCTCGACCAGTCCGGAGAAGGCGTCGCCCACATCCGCGTAACAGGTCACCCACGCGGTGCCGGCCGCCACCAGCCGCTCCCACCGGCGGGCCGCCGTCACCGGGTCGACCGCCAGGGCCTTGCCCACCAGGTTCCAGGGCGCCCGCGGACAGATCTGAAGTGCGTTGACCAGCGCCAGGTCCAGCTCGTCGCAGGTTCCGCCCGCCGCGCTGGCGAATTCCTGCATGTTCGGCTGCGTCATGGCATCCATCGGCAATTCGGCCCGTCGGGAAGTGGCGGTGATCTTACTCTCGCTACCACTTGGGCGAAGGGAGCCAGCGATGGACGCGGCGTTGCCGGGACGAGACGGTCGGTCGGGTCCCTCAGGGGGATCGCTCGGCGCGGTACTGATCCCGCTGCTGATCGTGGAGATGTTCAGCGGTGTGCTCCAGGTGTACTTCGCGCCCCTCTACCCACGGCTCGCGCAGCACTTCCACGTGGACATCAGCACCATGTCGTGGTCGCTGACCGCCTGGACGCTCACCACGGTCGTCACCACCCCGCTGCTGTCCAAGCTCGGCGACGTCCACGGACACCGCAAGGTGCTGCGCGTCGAGGTCGCGCTGGTCGCGCTCGGCAGCGTGCTGATCGCCGTGGCGCCCAACTTCCAGGTCCTGCTGGTCGGGCGGATCCTGCAAGGCACCTTCGCCGCGTATCTGCCGCTGATGTTCGGCATGGTCAGAACGGGCTTCGACGCGAGCGCCACCCGGCGCGCCATCGCCTACCTCAGCTCGATCGTGCTGTTCGGCGCCCTGGTCGGGTCGCTGGGCACCGGGCTGATCACCGAGTACGTGCACAGCCCCACCTGGGCGTTGTGGCTGCCGGCGATCGGCACGCTGGCCGGCTTCGCCACCTTGTGGGTGATCCCGGCCGTCCCCTTCGAGCGGCCCGCCAACACCCGGGTGGACTGGCTCGGTTCCGTACTGCTGGCGGCCGGGCTGGCCTGCGTGCTGCTCGGGGTGAGCTACGGGCCGAAGTGGGGCTGGGACTCCTCCCGCATCCTGGGCCTGCTGGCCGGCGGCGTGCTCCTGCTGGTGATCTGGGTGCTGGCCGAACGCCGCACCCCGCAGCCGCTGGTCGACGTGCGCCGGCTCTTCCGCCCGACCTCCGGCCCCATCTACCTGATCGGCGCCTGCATCTACTTCGGCTTCCTCGGCGGCCAGGTCGCCATCTCCAGCTACCTGGCCCAGGGGCTCGGGCTGACCCCGTTCGGCATCAGCCTGGCCATGGTGCCGGTCTTCTTCCTCGCCTTCCTGGCCGCCGCGGCGACCGCGCGGCTCGGCCGGGCCATCAGCTATCCCCTGACGATGGCGCTGGGCGCGGCGTTCGTGGCCCTCGGCTTCGGCGGGATGGCGCTCTTCCACGGGACGGTCGCCGGGTTCGTCGCCCTCTTCAGCGTCGCGGGCTTCGGCAACGGCATGATCGAGGGCTCCACCAGGACCATGATCGTCGACACCCTGCGGCACGAGGAGACCGCGATAGGCGAGGGGTTGTACGAACTGGCCATCACCACCGGCGCCGCGGTGGGCTCGGCGGCGGCCACCGCCCTGCTGACCAGCAACCTCGACCCGCGGGCGGGCGATCCGACCGAGCACGGCTACGTCCTGGTCTGGGAACTGGCGGCGCTGCTCTGCCTGCTGGCGGTGGGCGCGGGCGCCGGCTTCGCCCGCTATCTGCGCCGGGCGGCACCCGCCGGCGCCGACGGCACCGCCGTCCCGGCCGACGACCCGGCCGGCGCGGCCAACCACTGAACCACCGCGGGGGTTCGCCCCTATGGCACGCGACACAGGAGACGAGATGGACGAGGCCGTGTCACTCCCGGCAGGACGATCGGCCGGGGGGCCGGACGACGAGGCCGGCGGGCTGCCCCCGGCCGAGGCGTGCGGCAGCGACACCGTCGTCCACCGCGGTGTCCTCATCCGCGCCGGCGACGGCGTGCCGCTGGCCACCGACATCTACCGACCGGCCCGGGACGGGCAGGCGCTGCCCGGCCGGTTCCCCGCGGTCATCGAGCGCACCCCGTACGACCGCGGGCGCGCCCCGCTGGTGGAGCTGGCGCGGTTCGCCACCCGGCGCGGTTATGTGTTCGCCACCCAGGACGTGCGGGGGCGCGGTGATTCCGGCGGCACCTTCCGGATGTACATGAACGAGCCCGACGAGGGTTCCGACGGCGCCGACAGCATGCGGTGGATCGTGCGCCAGCCCTGGTGCGACGGCCGTATCGCCACCAGCGGCGGCTCGTTCAGCGCGGCGAACCAGCAGGCCGCCGCGCTGCACCACCCGCCGGGCCTGCGCGCCCAGTTCCAGCGCGACGGCGGCGTCAACTACCACCGCCGGGCGCTGCGCACCCATGGCGCCTTCAACCTGGGGCTGAGCCTGCCGTGGGTGGTCAACCAGGCGGTGACCGGCCCGCGCGCGCAGGCCGATCCGCACATCGTGGCCGAACTGCGGCGCATGCAGCGCGAACTGCCCGACTGGATCAGCCGCTTCCCGTGGGGCCGCGGCGAGTCACCGCTCGCCCTGTGCCCGGACTTCGAAGAGCTGTTCTTCACGATGTACGAGACCGACCACGACGCCGACTTCTGGCGTACTCCGACCGCCCGGCTGGAGGGGCACTGGGACGAGTATCCGACCGACGTCGCCGTGCTGATGGTCTCCGGCTGGTACGCCCACCACGTCGCGGGCAACTTCGACAAACTCCGCGAGCTCGGCTCCCGGTTGAAGCGTCCGGTGAGCCTCGTCGTGGGTCCCTGGGTGCACGGGCCGGGCATGCTGGAGGCCACCTGGGCGGGTGACGCGGAGTTCGGCCCGGCGGCGGCCGAGCACGGCCCGGTCGCCCAAGCCTGCTTCGACTGGCTCGACCACTTCATGGACGGCACCGCGGGCGACGCGGACCGGCCGCTGCCCCCGCTGCGGTACTTCCGCATGGGCTCGGGCGACGGCCACCGCACCGAGGAGGGCCGGATCTTCCACGGCGGCGAGTGGCACAGCGCCGGCCGGTGGCCACCGCCCGGCACCGTCGCGACCCCCTACCACCTCGGGCCGGACGGCTCGCTCTCCCCGCACAGGCCGGGCGAGGACGGCGGGTCGACCACCTTCGACTTCGACCCCGCGAACCCCTGCCCGACGCTGGGCGCCACCAACCTCCAGGACCCTGGCCACCCCGACGTCTTCCGCATCGGGCCGCAGGACGGCGGGCCGCTGTCCGGTCGGCCGGACGTCCGCGTCTTCCAGACCGCCCCGCTGACCGCGCCGCTGGAGGTCACCGGCGACGTGGAGGTCGTGCTGTGGTGCGCCACGTCCGCCCCGGACACCGACTTCGTGGCCAAGCTGCTCGACGTCTACCCGCCCGGCGACGACCACCCGGACGGGTACGCCCTGCTGTTGTGCGAGGACATCGTGCGGCTGCGGCACCGTGACGACAACCCGGGGGGTGAACTCCCGGTGCCGGGCGAGGTCCTGCGGCTGCGTATCCCGATCGGGCCCACCAGCAACCTGTTCAAGGCCGGGCACCGCGTCAGGGTCGACATCACCAGCTCCAGCTTCCCCGAGTACGACGTCAACCCCAACACGGGCGAGCCTCCCGGCCACCAGACCCATCTGCGCGTCGCCCGCCAGACGATCCGTCACGACGCCGCGGGGCCCTCCCACATCGTGCTGCCGATCCGGCCGATGTGAACAACTGACCCGATCCGGTGAAAAGCAATCACACAATAAGACCGTGATGTGAAGACGCCGGCGGTATTCGACAGGGAAATACCGCCGTCTTCCGCGCTCCGGCACCGGCCCGGATCGCGGCCCGGGCAACGATTCGAGACAACGGTATTGCGCCATCGCGGCCTCGACCGCCACATTGTGTACCCCTCGTCGAGATACGGGTGTCGTTTCGCAACGCACTCGTGAAGCCGGAAGGTCGCGCGCCGAAGCAACCGCCGTTCAACGAACCGCCCAGGTCCCGGGCCTGATACGGGCTCGCTTCCGGATCCCCTGGCCGGCCCGCCGGCCAATTCCCGAGTCCTGATTCGGCGGACCATTCCCGACGAAGCGACGAGGACGCGCAATCCGCGCATCACAGACGAGCGACCCCGCCGACCGCATATCGGACCGGCGCGTTCAGGCCCTCAATAGGACGTGAATACAAGGAACTTGCCCCGCCACTTTCAGCAGTTCGCACAGTCGCGTGCCACCCCGATGCCATGCCATTCTCCCCGAGCCGCGGTCCACCGGACGGACCGCCGAATCCTGGAGGACCGATGGGTCGTCGGACACTGACCAGTTTTGCCGTAGCGGCTGCCGCACTGATCGCCGTCGCCGGCGCCAGCGGCCCGGCCTCGGCGGCGCCCGCCGACAAGCCGCAGGTTCTGTCGAGCTGGACCCAGACCTCCGCAAGCAGCTACAACGCGTTCATCTCGGCGCGCAACAACCAGGGCGCCTGGGCCTCCTACGGCTTCGACTGGTCCACGGACTACTGCTCGGACTCGCCCGACAACCCGCTGGGCTTCCCGTTCAACCTCTCCTGCGCGCGCCACGACTTCGGCTACCGCAACTACAAGGCCGAGGGCGACTTCAGCGCCAACAAGGCGCGGCTGGACAGCATGCTCTACGCCGACCTCCAGCGCGTCTGCGACGGCTACTCCGGTGCGAGCGGGACCGCGTGCAACGGGCTGGCCTGGACGTACTACCAGGCTGTCAAGAACCTCGGCAGCTGACACACCGACCGACGACGGGAGCGGGACGCGGCGTTCGCCGCGTCCCGCTCCCGTTGTGCCGCCCGCGTCGCGGGTCAGCCCTTGTCGGCCTTGGCGTATTCCGCCGCACCGCCCGCGAAGTCGAGGACCACGCAGGGCTCCTCCCCGACCGTCCAGGCGTCGTGGCCCGGCGGGCAGACGAACACGTCCCCCGGACCGACCTCGCCCTCCGCGCCGTCGTCCATCAGCAGCCGCATGCGCCCGCTGACCACGTAGCCGTTGTGATGCACCTGGCAGGTATCCGTGCCCGCCAGCTCCTTCACCGACTTCGACCAGCGCCAGCCCGGCTCGAAGGTGGCCACACCGAAGCTGAGACCGGTCAGATCGAGCACCTCGATGTGCCCGCGCGGAAAGTCCCGCCGCTCATCCGGCTTGTGGGTGTTCTTGATCTCCAGCATTGACAACACCCCTTTCTCTAACAAACCTCCCACTTCACCACGGAAGCGGCAAGGCTGCGACCCGTCCGGATATCGGCCGCCCGGGCTGGTCTTGCGGATCTTGGCGGACTCGCGAGGCGACTGCCGCCCCCGGCGGGCCCGCTGACGCCGATTCGGCTTCCCGAGCGGCCCGGCGGCCGAGCGCGCGGGACTTCTTCACCACCCGCTCGCCGGATCGACACCCATCGACATGTCGTGGGCATGCAAAATTTACTCACCAGGATCTACCCGCATAGACCGCGCTCCACCATCCTGGTGCGGCACCCCCTACGACGCCCGCCCCACAGCAACGGGAGCGCACACCCATGCCCAGAACCGGACTCCGTCGCGGGCTGATAGCCCTGGCCACCCTCGGCCTCGCCGTCAGCACCCTCCTCACGACCAGCGGCAGCGCGCAGGCCGCGCTGCCCACCCCGATAGCCGTGAGCACCGCGCGCAGCTACCTGTCCGAACTCACCGTCGCCGCCGAGAGCCACGCCTCGACGTACGACAGGAACCTCTTCCCGACCTGGATCACCATCTCCGGGGCCTGCGACACCCGTGAGTACGTCATCAAGCGCGACGGCACCAGCGTCGTCACCAACAGCGCCTGCACCGCGACCAGCGGGCACTGGACCAGCGCGTACGACGGGGTGACCACCACGGACGCCAGCACCTTCGACATCGACCACCTGGTGCCGCTCGCCGAGGCCTGGGCCTCCGGCGCCTGGTCGTGGACCACCGCCCAGCGCCAGGCGCTCGCCAACGACACCACCCGCCCGCAGCTGATCGCGGTGTCCGCCAGCAGCAACCGCAGCAAGGGCGACGACGACCCGGCCGAGTGGCTGCCGCAGTCCTCCTTCCAGTGCACCTACGCGCGGGCCTGGGTCCAGGTCAAGCACTACTACGGCCTGAGCGTGGACAGCACGGAGAAGACGGCGCTCCAGGGCGTCCTCAACGGCTGCTGACCTTCCCCGGTACGGCGACGAATCCGCCCGGCCCACCCCGCGGTGTGTCGCCCGGTCTGTGCCGCGGAGCGCCCCCCACGGCGGCACAGACCGGGCGGCAGACCACTGCCCAATGTCCCCCCATGAGTGTTGTGGGCACGTCACCAATGAGATCGAGGTTCTCATGCGTTCCTTCCCCCGCATATCGACCGCCATCACCTCCGCTCTCGCCCTGGCGGGCAGCGGAGTCATCCTCGGCCTCACCGCCGGGGCCGCACACGCCGCCAGCTGCTCGCAGTCCTTCCTGCCGCTGCCCGACCCGTCGTGCACGCCCGGCGTCTACAACTCGGACGTGACCCAGTCCACGATCAACTCGACGATCTGCGTGTCCGGCTGGACCGCGACCGTCCGGCCGCCCACCTCCTACACCAACGCTCTCAAGGCGCAGGGCATCATCGACTACGGCTACAGCGACACGAACATGGCCGACTACGAGGAAGACCATCAGATCCCCCTCGAGCTCGGCGGTTCCCCCCGCGACCCCAACAACCTGTGGCCCGAGCCGCACTCCGGCAGCAAGAACTCCACCACCAAGGACGGGGTGGAGACGAAGCTGAAGAACGCCGTCTGCGCCGGCACCATCACCCTCAACGCCGCCCGTACCGCCATCAAGGCGGACTGGACCACGGCCCTGAGCGTCACCGGCATCGGCTGACGGCAGCGGCGCTGACCGGTGGCGTCCGGCATCGGGCGGCACCAGTCGGCGTCCGTGGTCGCTCGTTTCGGGCGAGACACGCGGAAGAAGACGGCCGGTCAGTCGTCGGACGGGCGGCGGGCGGGCGCGGGGCGCCGGCGGCGCTGGACCGCGCCGTAGGTGTCGTGCAGTGCGGCCGTCGTGACGTCGTGGGAACGCTGCGCGACGCCGACGAACAGGCAGTCGATGACGGCGAGTTGGGCGATCCGGCTGACCGTGGCCCCGGATCGGAACGGCGTCTCCCTGGCGCAGGTGGTCAACACCAGGTCGGCGCTCTCCGCCAGCGGGGAGCGGGCGAAGTTGGTCAACGCGATGGTCTTCGCGCCGCGTTCGGCAGCCGCCTGAAGCGGTTCGAGGGTGTCCAGGGTCGCCCCCGAATGGGATATCGCGATGACGACGTCGCCAGGCCCGAGCAGCGCGGCGGCGGTCAGCGCGGCGTGCACCTCGGTCCAGATGAACGCGATCCGGCCGATGCGGTGCAGTTTCTGGTGCAGGTCCTGGCCGACGAAACCGCTGGCCCCCACGCCGAAGATGTCGACCCGGCGGGCGGCGGCGACCGCGTCGATGGCCGACTCCAGTGTCCGCACGTCGAGTTCGGCGCCGGTGTCCTCCAGCGCCCTGGCCTCGTTGTAGATGATCTTCTCGACGATGCGGTCGAGGGTGTCGTTGGCGCTGATCTCCGTGCCGACCGGCGCCCGGCCCCCGCCCAGCACGTCCTCCCGCGCGACGGCTCCGGCCAGGGCCAGCCGCAACTGCGGGTAGTTGGCGAGCCCGACCGCCCGGCAGAAGCGCATGACGGTGGTGACCGAGGTCCGCGCCCGGCCGCTGAGTGCGGATATCGACAGTCCGGCCGCCTGTGCCGGGTCGGCCAGCACGGCGTCGGCCACCCGCCGCTCGGCCGGGGCCAGGGACGGCGACGCGGCACGGATGCGCACCAGGATGCCGGCGGGTGGGGAGTCACCTGTCGACCCGTGCGGGTCGACCCGTGGGACCGGGCGGACCATGTGTTCCTCCTGGGAATGTCGGCCCGGGGTGCGATCCGGGCGCCGGGCCCGTTTCCCGGGCCGGTGAAAAATGTACAGCGCGGTTGATCAGCGGTTACTTCTTGACATGCACAGCTTGCCCTTCCGATACTCGCCGTCTCCGCTGACTCGTCCGCCGCCCCCACCGGTGCCGTACCGGACGCCCCTTACGAAGGAGTGAGCCCGTGCGTCAACTCGACCTCGTGGTGATCGTCATCTATCTGATCGCGATCGCCGCCATCGGTCTTCGCGTGTCCGGACGGCAGAAGTCAGCGAAGCAGTACTTCGTGGGCGAAGGCCGCATGCCGTGGTGGACGGTCTCCTTCTCGGTCGTGGCGACCGAGACCAGCGTGCTCACCGTCATCAGCGTCCCCGGCGGCGCGTACAGCGGCGCGGGCTTCGGCAACGTGGAGCTGGCCCTCGGCTACGTCGTCGGCCGGATCGTGGTGGCCACCGTGCTGATCCCGCTGTACAAGCGGGGCGGTTTCGTCAGCGCCTACCAGTACCTCGGCGCCCGGTTCGGCATGAAACTCCAGGGCCTCGCCTCGGTGACGTTCGTCTTCACCCGGCTGCTCGCCGAGGGCGTGCGGCTGTTCGCCTCAGCGATCCCGATCAAGCTGCTGCTGGACGAGTTGGGCGTGCACGCCGACTTCCAGGTGATCATCATCGTGCTGACCCTGATCACCGTCGTCTACACCTACCTGGGCGGCATCAAGGCGGTCATCTGGACGGACGCCATCCAGATGGCGCTGTACCTCGGTGGCGCCATACTGGCGATCGTGGTGCTGTCCTCGCACGTCGGCGGGCACGGCTTCTCCGACGCGCTGCACGCCGGGCAGTTCAAGCTCTTCGACCACAACTTCGCGCCCGCGCACATCCTGACCAGCCCGTTCGCCCTGCCGACCGCGATCATCGGCGGTGCGATCTTCGCGATGGCCAGCCACGGCTCCGACCAGCTGATCGTCCAGCGCATCCTCGCCACCCGCAGCCTGCGCGACGGCCAGAAGGCCATGATCGGCTCCGGCATCTTCGTCACCATCCAGTTCGCCGCGTTCTCCCTGGTCGGCGCGCTGCTGTGGTCCTACAACCACGGCCGCAGCTTCAAGGACCTGGGACTGGCCACCTCCGACGACCTGTACCCGGAGTTCATCCTGCACGGCCTGCCGGTGGTCATCTCCGGTCTGCTGGTGGCCGGCATCCTCGGCGCCGCGATGGGCTCGCTGTCGTCCGCGCTGAACTCGATGTCCAACTCCACGGTCGCCGACATCATCCGCAGCTTCTTCCGCCGGACGCCCTCCGAGGGCGCGCTGCTGAGGCTGGCCCGGGTGATGACCTTGGTGTGGGCGGTGTTCATGGCGATCTTCGCCTGCGCGTTCAGCAAGAGCACCGGCAACGTCTACCTCACCGGCCTGGCCATCGCCGGCTACACCTACGGCGCGCTGCTCGGCGCCTTCCTGCTGGGCAGGCTGGTCAAGCGCGCGAACGAGGTCGACTCGGTCATCGCCTTCGTGGTCACCGTGGCCGTCATGACCTACATCGTGCGGGACGTCAAGATCGACGTCACCACCGCCGGGGTCACCGTGCCGACCGCCATCGCGGCGCAGTGGCTGGTGCCGATCGGGGTGATCGTCACGCTGGTGGTCGGCGGGATCGTCAGCCTCTTCCACCGGGCGCCGACGACCGACCCGCTCGCGGAGATCGGCCGGGACGAGGAGCCGGACTCCGACGCGCCGGACACCGCCCAGGTCGCCTGAGGGTGTCGTATGACGGCGGGGGCGGGTGTCGGCGGCGGATCGGATCCGCCGGCCGACGCCCGCCCCCGCCGTACGTACGGCCGGTCCGGCCGGGCGACCGGACCGGTGACTCGGCCGCCCGGCCGACCTTCCCTTCCGTACCGAGCCCGGCGGGCGCCGACGGGCGCCGCCGCGAGGAGCCCCCGTGCGTGTGATCGGCCTGATGTCCGGCACCTCCTACGACGCCATCGAAGCGGCCGCGGCCGACCTCACGCTGGAGGGTGACACGCTGGTGCTGCGCCCGCTCGGCGCGCTCAGCACCGCATACCCACAGGAGTTGCGGGACCGGATCGCCGCCGTGCTGCCCCCGGCCGCCACCACCATCGAGGCGGTCTGCGCGTTGGACACCGGCATCGGTCACGCCTTCGCCGAGGCGGCGGTCCTGGCCGTCGGCGAACTGTGCGGCGGGGCGGCCGACCTGGTGGTCTCGCACGGCCAGACCGTGCACCACTGGGTGGCCGACGGGGCCGTGCTGGGCACCTTGCAGCTCGGGCAGCCGAGTTGGATCGCCGAGGCCACCGGACTGCCGGTCGTCTCCGACCTGCGCAGCCGGGACGTGGCCGCGGGCGGACAGGGCGCGCCGCTGGTCAGCATGGTCGACACGCTGCTGCTGCGGGCCCGCCCCGGCGTGCCGGCCGCCCTCAACCTGGGCGGTATCGCCAACGTCACCGTGGTCGCCCCCGACCGCGATCCGGTCGCCTTCGACACCGGTCCCGCCAACGCGCTGGTGGACGCGGCGGTGCGGCACTTCACCGGTGGGGCCCAGGAGTACGACCGGGACGGCCGGGGCGCCGCCGCCGGGCGGGTGCACCCCGGTCTGCTGGCCCGACTGCTGGCCGACCCCTACTACGGCAGGCCCGCGCCCAAGAGCACCGGCAAGGAGTACTTCCATCTCCCCTATCTGCTGGACGCCCTGGCCGCCGAGCCGGTGGCGGACCGCGATGACGTGCTGGCCACGCTGACCCGGCTCACCGCGGTGACCGTGGCCGACGCGTGCCGGGGTCTCGGGGTCACGGAAGTCGTGGTCTCCGGCGGCGGCGCCCGCAACCCGGTGATGACCGCGATGATCGGCGAGGAACTGGCGGGCGTGACGCTGCTGCCCAGTGACGACCTGGGCGTGCCGTCCCCCGCCAAGGAGGCACTGGCCTTCGCCGTGCTGGGATTCCTGACGGCGCACGGGCTGCCGGGTGTGGTGCCGTCGTGCACCGGCGCCGGGCGGGCCACGCTGCTCGGCAGCATCACCCCCGGCCGCGGGCCGCTGCGGCTGCCGGAACCGGCCCTGGCCGCGCCGCGGATGATGGTGATCGCGGAACACGGATAGGACGCCGTCCGCACGGCGGGGCACCCCTTTGATCACAACTCCCGGTCACGCTCTAGGCTTTGGCCACGAGCACCCGTCGAGGTGCACCCAACGGGTCGCGGGTCATCGCGTTTCCCGTGTGTCATGGAGCACAACCATGGATATCAGCGCGTTCTACGGAGTCGTCTCCGGCATCGACTTCACCCTTCTCGGCCTGTGGTGGGTCGCCGTGCAGGACCGTCCCGACCTGCGCAGACCCGGCTCGCGGTCGGGCCGGATGTCGTACGTGGTCTCGTTGCAGTTCATCGTTCCCGGCACCGCGGGGCTGCTCGGCCAGGTCGCTCCGCAGGTGCCGATGGTGTGGCGGGCCTCCTACACGCTGGCCGGCGCGTCCGGTGCGCTGGCCGTGCTCATGCTGGCCCCGGCGCTGGCCGCCGCGGGCGCGCGGGGTGTCGCCAGGCTGCTGCGGCTGTGTGTCGTCCCGCTGTACCTGCTGATCACCGTGGTGGCTGTCGACCCGCGGCTGATCAGCGGAATCGACCCGAAGCTGACGGCACTTCAGGTGGAGGCCATCTTCTTCTGCCTGCTGGTCTTCATCAGCGCGCAGACCGCGTGGGCCGCGGCGATGTCCCCCGACCCCCAGGAAGCCACCCCCGGCCCCCACCACCACGCCCACCCCCCGCTGGACCCCGCCGGCCGAGTCTGATCAACGGGCCGCGGTCCGGCGGAGCCTGACGGTAGCGTTGCGTCGCGCGGGGTCGGGTGTCGGGCACGCGGTGTGGTGGCGGTTCGGAGGCGGGTCTCATGGCGGTGGCCGGTGAGCAGAAGACGGGCGGTGCGACGCTGCGGTCCGGGCGGGCACCGAAGGCGTGGCCGCTGCTGGGGCATGTCGTCGCGCTGCTGCGCCGGCCGCTGGAGTTCCTGGGCTCCCTGGCGGAGCACGGTGACCTCGTGGAGATCCGGCTCGGCCCGCGGCGCGCCTTCGTGCTGTGCCATCCGGATCTGGCCCACCAGGTGCTCACCGACTTCCGGGCCTTCGACCGGACCGGGCCGGTGTACGACCGGGTGCGGCTGGCGATGGGCAGCGGCCTGGCGACCGTGCCACACCAGGACCACCGGCGGCAGCGGCTGATCATGCAGCCGGTCTTCCGGCACGAGCACCTGCGCGGCTATGTGGCCGTGATGCGGGACGAGGTCACCACCGCCATGGCCGGCTGGCGGGACGGCGACCGCCTCGACATGGTCGACGAGATGTTCAAGCTGACCACCACGATCGCGCTGCGGGCGCTGTTCTCCTCGCAGATCGGCTCGCGGGACGCCGACGAACTGCGGGCGGCCTTCGACGTCTTCCTGCGCGGCACCTACGCGCGGGCGGCCCTCCCGGCGGCCGGCCGACTGCCCACTCCGGGCAACCGACGGTACGAGGCGGCCCTTTCCGGCTGGCGCGACCAGGTCCGCGACCTCATCGACGGCTATCGGCGTGCCGGATCCGGGCGGGAGGACCTGATGGCCCGGCTGCTGGCCGCCCGTGACGACGAGGGCGCCGCCCTGACCGACGAGGAGTTGTCCGACCAGGTCGCGGTGCTGCTGCTGGCCGGCGGGGAGACCACCTCCGCCGCGCTGGTGTGGTCGCTGAGTCTGCTCGAACGCCACCCGGACATCCTGGCGGCGCTGCACGCGGAGGTCGACACCGTGCTCGGCGGCGAGGTCGCCGACTGGGAGCACCTGCCCCGGCTGGAGCTGACCGGCCGGGTGGTGCGCGAGACGCTGCGGCTGTATCCGCCGGCCTGGATCATTCCGCGCACCAGCGTCCGTGACATCGAGCTGGCGGGCCGGACCGTCCCGGCCGGGAGCATGGTGCTCTTCAGCCCCTACGTGCTGCACCGCAGGGACGATCTGTATCCGCGCCCGCACCGGTTCGAGCCCGACCGCTGGCTGGATCCGGCGGGCGGCGCGGCGGCGCCGCGTGGTTCCTTCCTGCCGTTCGGCGCGGGCGCCACCAAGTGCATCGGCGAGGAGTTCGGTTCCGCGGAGGCGACGCTGGTGCTGGCCTCGCTCGTCGCGCGCTGGCGGCTGGTCCCCGAGGCGGGCGACACGGTGCCGCAGGCCGCCCGGGCGGTGCTGGTGCCCCGGACCCTGCCGGTTCGTCTGTCGCAGCGCCGGACAGGCTGACCTGTCGACCGCGGCAGGACCGGCGGGTGCAGCGGCCTTGCCGGGCGCCGCTTCCCGGCCCCGCTCAGCCTCGACTACGCGGCGCGGCCGTCCGGTCCAGCCGGGCGAAGGCGTCGGTCATGGCCTCGCCGAGAAGGGCCGGGGTGTCGGCCGTGACCGCCTGGGCGGTCCAGTAGCAGGCGGCGGCGATGCCGCTGGCCAGGGCGGCGGTCTCCAGGGTGGCGCCGTGCCGCACGAGCAGTTCGACACCGGCCTGCAAGTAGCGCCGCTCCTTGAGTAGTTGACGAGCCGTCAGGACGGGGTTGTCCTGTATCAGGCGCTCCCTGACCGGCAGCCATTCGGGGTTCGACCCGATCAGGCCGGCCAGGTCGAGCATGCCGGTCCGGGTGACGCCCACCGCCTTGTCCAGGTCGTCCCCGATCGGCGCGACCTGCCGCGCCGCGCGGTCCATCGCCTCGGTGAGCGCGCGCAGCATCTCCTCGTCGTCGGCGAAGAGCAGTTCCTGCTTGTCGGTGAAGTACCGGAAGAAGGTCGTGCGGCCGACCTCGGCGCGGGCCGCGATCTCGCTGACCGTCACCCCGTCGAACCCCCGCTCGGCGAACAACTCCATCGCCGCCTCGACGATCGACTCCCGCGTTCTGCGCTGCTTGCGCTCGCGCAGCGATGACACGTCCCGGTCGTCCATGGCCATGCGGTGAGTTTAAGGGCCCGTGGTTCCCGGTGGGCGCGCGACGACGGCCACGGCGACTCACCGCGGGACGGCTCCCGGCGGCCCTTCCGCGAGAAAACGGTATCGAGTACCATCCGGAATCGAGTACTGTACGGAACCAGGTACCGACGAGGTGCCCACCAGGTATCGACCGGGTGTCACGGGTGCCGTCATCGATCGAGCGGGAGCCACCATGTCCATGTCCGTGCTTGTCACCGGCGGGTCCTCAGGCCTGGGGCTCGCCGCCTCGGCCGAACTCGCGGCCGCCGGCCACCATGTGATCCTCGGCAGCCGCAGCGTGCGGCGGGGCGAGGCGGCGGCGGACGGGATACGGCGGCGGATCCCCGGGGCCCGGGTGGAGGTGCTGCCGCTCGACCTGGCGTCCCTGGACTCGGTGCGCTCGGCCGCGCGGGCGCTGGAGCAGGACGGCGGACGCCCGCCGCTGCGGGCGCTGGTGTGCAACGCGGGCATCCAGGTGGTCGACGGTGTGCAGCGCTCCGCCGACGGCCACGAGCTGACCTTCGCGACGAACCACCTCGGCCACTTCCTGCTGATCGGCCTCCTGCTGGACCGCCTGGTGGAGCCCGCCCGCATCGTCCTGGTCAGCAGCGGCACCCACTACGGCCCGCCCAGGTCATTGGGGTTCCCGGCACCGATCAAGGCCGACGCCCGGGCGCTCGCCGACCCGGACGCCGCGCTGCTGGACGCCTCCCCCCGATCGGGCCGGGTGCGCTACGCCACCTCCAAGCTCGCCAACATCCACACCACCTACGAGCTGGCGCGCCGGCTGGCCGGGCGGCGGATCACCGTCAACGCCTTCGACCCCGGTCTGATGCCGGAGACCGGGCTGGCCCGCGACTACCCGCCGCGGATCCGCCGGCTCTATGAGCGGCTCACCCCGCTGCTGGTGCGCGCGGTGCCCGGCGCCCGCTCGGTGGCCCGGTCGGCGGGCGACCTGGCCTGGCTGGTCACCGCCCCGGAGCCCGCCGAGGTCACCGGCCGCTATTTCTCCGGCCGACGGCCGCGCAAGACCTCGAAGGAGTCCTACGACCGGGAGCGGGCCGCCGCGTTGTGGCGCGACTCCGAGGAGCTGGTCGCCGGCCATCCGCAGGGGGTCGCTTGACAGACTGTTCCCATGAGCCTGCGGATCAGTACGACCAGTCCTGAGCATCCGGCGGATCTCCTCGACCTGCCCTGGCACATCCCCGTCGAGGAGTGGCCTCAGGAGCACCTGGTGACGCTGCCGCGCGGCATCTCCCGGCATGTGGTGCGCTTCGCCCGTGCCGGGCAGGAGGTGGTCGCCGTCAAGGAGGTCTCGGAGTGGGCCGCGGTGCGCGAGTACGAACTGCTGCGCGACCTCGACCGGCTGGCGATCCCCGCGGTGGATCCGGTCGCGGTGGTGACCGGGCGCGCCGCCCCGGACGGGGAGCCGCTGGAGCCGGTACTGATCACCCGGCACCTGGCGGGCTCGATGCCCTACCGGTCGATGTTCGAGACCACGTTGCGCCCCAGCACCGCGAACCGGCTGCTGGACGCGCTGGCGGTGCTGCTGGTCCGGCTGCACCTGGTGGGCTTCGCGTGGGGCGACTGCTCGCTGTCCAACACACTCTTCCGGCGCGACGCGGGCGCGTACGCCGCGTATCTGGTCGACGCCGAGACCGGGCAGATCCGGCCGCGGTTGAGTCCCGGGCAGCGCGAGTACGACATCGAGCTGGCCCGGGTGAACATCGCGGGCGAGCTGATGGACCTGGAGGCGGGCGGATCGCTGCACCCGTCGGTCGACCCGATCCCGTTCGGGGAGGGGGTCGGCGCGCCGCTACGGTGACCTGTGGCACGAGCTGACCAGGGAGTCGGTGTACCCGGTCGACAAACGGCATCGCATCGACCGCCGGATCCGGCGGCTGAACGAACTGGGCTTCGACGTCGCCGAGATGCACATCCGGAGCTCGCCCGCCGGCGACACCGTGGCGTTCGTGCCCAAGGTGGTGGACGCGGGCCACCACCAGCGGCAACTGCTGCGGCTGACCGGTCTGGACGCCGAGGAGAACCAGGCCAGAAGGCTGCTCAACGACCTGGAGGGCTGGATGGCCACCCAGGAGGACTACGCGCCGGGCGACCCCGCCGGTGCCCGGCCCGAGGTGCTGGCGCACCGCTGGGTGCGCGAGGTCTTCCGCCCGACGGTCCGCGCGGTCCCGCTCGCGCAGCGCCGCCGGATGGACACCGCCCAGCTCTACCACGACCTGCTGGAGCACCGCTGGTTCCTGTCGGAGCGCGCGGAGCGGGACGTGGGCCTGGAGGCGGCGGTCGCCGACTACCTCGCCACCGTGGTCCCGCACATGCCGACCGTCGAGCCGCCCCCCGTCGAGCCCTGACGGAGGCGAATTCGGTTGCGCCGTGCGAGCGGTGCGAACAGGCTGGTGTCCATCGGACATCGCGCACCTGCGCGCCCCACTCACCCCTTCGAGGAGCCCGCGCGTGCAGGCAGCCGTCACCGTCTCCCCTGCCCGGATACCCGAGTTGCTGCTCGGGCTGGCGACCGTGCGGCCGGTCTTCCTGTGGGGCGCGCCCGGCATCGGGAAGTCGTCCCTGGTAAGGGAGTTCGCCCAGTCGCTGGGGCTGGAGTGCGTGAGCCTGCTGGGCACCCAGCTCGCCCCGGAGGACCTGCTGGGCGTGCCGCAGATCCGGGACGGTCGCAGCGTGTTCTGCCCGCCGGAGGCCATCGCGCGCGACGAGCCGTACTGCCTGTTCCTGGACGAGCTCAACGCCGCGACGCCCGATGTGCAGAAGGCGTTCTACTCGCTGATCCTGGACCGTCGGATCGGAAACTACGAGCTTCCGCCGGGCAGCATCGTGATCGGCGCGGGCAACCGTTCCACCGACAACGCGCTCGCCAGGCCGCTGGCCTCCGCGCTGGTCAACCGGCTCGCCCATGTGCATCTGCACGCCTCGGCGACCGACTGGCTTCGGTGGGCGGCGGGCAACGGGATCCACCCGTGGATCACCGACTACGTCACCGACCGCCCGGACCACCTGTGGTCCAAGCCGCCGAAGACCGAGGAGCCGTTCTCCACGCCGCGCTCCTGGCACATCCTGTCCGACGCGCTGCACTCCTTCGGGCCCGCCCTGGAGGAGGAGACCCTGAAGGTCCTGGTGCACGGCACGCTCACCCCGGCGCACGCCGTGGCGTTCTGCGGCTACGTCAAGACCGTGCGCAGCCGGTACGGGCTCGACGCGATCTTGAAGGGTGACGCCCGCTGGCCGCAGCGCGTCGAGGACCGCGACCTGCTGTACTTCCTCGCCGACTCCTTCCGGGGACGGCTGGTGAAGGAGCTGCCTGCCACCAAGGAACACGCCTCGCCGGCGGTGCGGCAGACCGCCTACCGCGCCAAGTCGCTGCTGGTGCAGCTCGCCGAGATCTCCGTGGAGGTCGCGCAGACCGTCATCGCGGACGACGTGGACGGCAATCCTGCGCTGCCCGCCTGGTTCCTGGTCGAGGCCGCCCGTGACATGCCGCGCCTGGTGGAGGCCCGGCGGTGAGCCGCCGCCGCGCCAAGAAGTCCGAGCAGCGGCCGGACCCGGCGACCGAGGCGTTCCGCCAGGGGCTCGGCATGGTCCGGCGCGACCCGGCCCTGGACTCGCTCGACGCCCGCTTCTGCCGGGACGGCTGCCGGATGGTCCCGGAGCACGGCTGGGCGCTGGTCGACTCCGACGGCTGTGTCCACGCGCACCCCACCCGCCGGGCCGAACCGGCCGAATGGGCCTGGGTGCTGGCGCACTGCCTGCTTCATCTGGGCTTCGGCCACGTGCCCGCGGCCAAGGGCCCGCGCGTCCAGCCGGACGCCTTCGAACTGGCGGCGCGCTGCGTCGTGGTCCACCGGTTCCAGCAGGCCTTCCCGATCGGCCGGCCGCCGCAGGGGATGCCGGAGGTCCTTCCCGGCGGTGACGAGGAGCAGTTGGTCGCGCGCTGGCGGCGGGACGGCATCCCGCCCGAGTACGCGTCCTGCGGAGCCGGCGGCACCTCCCCCGACCAGGTGCTCGAACCGTGGCCTGAGGGGTACGGCCAGGTCAGGGACTGGCAGCAGGTCTTCGCCCAGGCGCTGACCCGCACCGTGTCGGCGGCGATGGACGTCGCGGGCGGCCGGCGGGCCGACCTCGGGAGCGAGCGGGTGGCCGCCAGGCCCTGGGAGCGGGCGCTGAGCTGGTTCGTCTCCTCCTATCCGCTGCTCGGCGGCATCGCGGCCGGCATGCGGATCGTCGCCGACGCCGAACTCGCCCGCGCCCACGACATCTCGGTCGCCGCGGTCAACGCGGAGGCGGGCGAGATCTACGTCAATCCGCTGTGCCGGTTCTCCGACGAGGAGTGGCGGTTCGTCCTGGCCCACGAGATGCTGCACGCCGCGCTGCGGCACGGCGACCGCCGCGGTGCCCGGGACCCCTATCTGTTCAACGTCGCGGCGGACTACGTCATCAACGGCTGGCTGTGCGAGATGGGCGTCGGCGCCATGCCCGAGGGGCTGTTGTTCGACCCGGAGCTGACGGGGAGGTCGGCGGAGGAGGTCTACGACCGCATCGTGGGGGACCTGCGCCGCAAGCGGCGGCTGGCGACGCTGCGCGGCAGGGGTCTCGGCGACATCCTCGGTGAACCGCTCGCCCGCGGCCCGGCGGACTACGTCGACCTCGACGAGTTCTACCGGCGCGGCCTGATGCGGGGCTTCGACCTGCACGACCGGCAGGACCGGGGACTGCTGCCCGCCGGACTGGTGGAGGAGATCCGGGCGCTGGCCCATCCGCCGCTGCCCTGGGACGCCCGGCTCGCCCGCTGGTTCGACGAGTTCGTACCGCGTCCGGAGCCGGTGCGCAGTTATGCCCGGCCGTCGCGCCGCCAGGCATCCACCCCCGGCATCCCACGGGCCGGGCGCCACTTCCCGCCGCAGGAGATCGCGCGCTGCACCTTCGGGGTGGTGCTGGACACCTCCGGGTCGATGGACCACACCCTGCTGGGCAAGGCGCTGGGCGCCATCGCCTCCTACGCCGCGGCCCGGGACGTCCCGGCGGCGCGGGTGGTCTTCTGCGACGCGGCCGCGCACGACGCGGGGTATCTGCCGGTCACCGAGATCGCCGGGCGGATACGGGTGCGCGGCCGCGGCGGCACGGTGCTCCAGCCGGGCATCGACCTGCTGCTGCGCGCCGACGACTTCCCGCCCGCCGCGCCGGTGCTGGTGATCACCGACGGGTACTGCGACGTGCTGCGCGTCCGGCGGGATCACGCGTATCTGATCCCGCCGGGAAGCTCGCTGCCGTTCACCCCGCGGGGACCGGTCTTCCGGGTGCGGTGAGCGGCGCGGATCAGGCGCCGCGCAACTCCAGGACCCGCACGCCGAGTACGGGCAGCAGCACCCGGTCGGCGCGGGTGCCGTCGAGCGTGTACAGGGCCGACCCCTGGGCGACGACCGGCTCGGCCTCGACCTCCTCACGGGCCTGGCTGACCAGCCACACGAAGACCCGTCCGTCCTGGTGCTCCAGGCGGTCCACGCTCACCCGCGGGTCCGCGACCACGACCGGCCGCCGCACTCCGGCATACGTGCCGAGCGCGTCGTACAACGCGCTGGTGGCCTCGGGGTTGACCCGCGCGGTGACCGCGGCCATCTGCTCGACGGGATAGGTGCACAGCACGACGTTGCCGGCCCCCACCTGGCGCACCAGCAGCGCGGGGCGGCCGTGCGCGTCGACGGCCACCACCTCGGCGCCGTCCGGCTCGACCGGCAGGAAGACCCGGCCGTTGCCGCCGGCCGGGGCACGGAAGGACAGCGTCGATCCCTCGGGCAGGCCGCCGAAGGGCCGGACGAAGCTGAAGGTGACCTGGTCGTCCTCGATCGGGTTGACCAGTCCGTACTCCAACTGGTGTGTCACGCCGAAGAGTTCGTTGAGGTGGGCGTACCAGGGGCCGCGCTGGTCGTCGTGGCCACCGGGAGAGTAGGAGACATGGACGGTGGCACCCGCCCGGGCGCGCTCCTCCAGCTGGTGCCAGGTGGAGGCGAGCAACTGCTTGGTGGCGGGCACCAGATACAGCTTCGCGTCCGGGGTGAGGCCGTCGCTCTCCCGGGTCACCCCGGGGGCGAGGTCGGCCAGCCGGCCGGCCACCCACGCCTGCCGGGCGGTCCGCAGGACGTGTTCGCGGTCCTCGGGGACGGTGAAGGGGTAGACGGTGTCCAGGTAGGAGGAGACCACCAGCGCGGTGTCGCTCTCGGCGCGGCGGCAGTTGGCGAAGTCGACCCGCTCCAGGACGTCCTGGAAGTCCTTCAGCTCCCGCAGTTGCGGCTTGGCGCGGCCGTGCCGGTCGGTGAGGCCGAAGTGCATCTCGAACGCGTGGTGCAGATAGGGCGGTTGGCGCCACAGGTTGTCGTAGTCGGTGTTGTTCCAGGCGATCCAGCCGGTGGCGCCGGCCAGCAGGCTGTTGTGCAGGACCTGCCGGTAGTAGTGGGCCGCGTTGGCGTCGGAGGTGAAGTCGGAGCTGACGCCGAACTCCTCCAGCACCACCGGGCGGCCGAACGTGCCGGTCAACTCGCACACCCAGGCGGCGGCGTGGTGCTGGCGGACCGCGTCGTCCTCCATCCGATAGACGTGCGGGCCGAGGAAGTCGCACAGTTGCGCGGTGTCGCGCACGGAGAAGCCGTTCTCCCGGCCGGTGTTCTCCATCCCCCAGGCACCGTCGCCCAGCGACACCGGTTGGGTGCCGCCCGCCGCCCGGACGGCGGCCACCACGATCTGCGCCCACGAGGAGACCGTCTCGCGGTCCTTGGTGGCCTCCCCGTAGATGGGCATCTCGTTGGAGACCAGCCAGCCCGCCACCGCGGGGTGGTCCTTGAAACGGCGCACCATCTCACCGGCGAACCACGCCTGCCGGGCGACCATCCACACGTCGGAGTACAGGTCGCGGCCCTGCCGCCAGGAGGGGTCCCAGTTCTCGCCCGACATGTGGCCGACGATGAAGGTGGGGATGGTGGTCATGCCCAGCGCCTGGTGGCGGTCGAGGAAGTCGGCGAAGTGCGCGCAGCACTCCTCGTCGACGCTGTGCGGGGTCGGCATGAAGTCCGGCCAGTAGTAGAAGGACCTGGTGACGTTCAGGCCGTGATCACGCAGCACGCGCAACTCCTCGTCGATCACCTGGGGATCGTAGGAGCGCCACATCAACGGGCCGCCGGTGCGTGACCAGTAGTTGGCGCCGAGCCAGGTGACCGGGGTGCCTGCGGTGGTCAGCCGGGCGGAGTTGCGCAGCATGGGCTGGATCCCCTTCGAAGACGCGGTTCGGACGGGCGCGCGGGCCCAGGGTGCCCTCTACCCGCATCCGGGCGGCGGTGCACCGCGCGCGTCCGGCCCGCCCCGCGCCGCGCGGTCACGGGGACGGCGCGCCGGGCGTAGCGTGGAATGGAGGACTCCGACGGGACAGAGGCGGTGTTCACGGCGACAGTACTGTCCGGGGGACGCGACCGCGCCGGACGGCACCCCGGCGGGTCACGCGCCGCTGACCAGGCGGGCCGGCGCGGATGACCGCCCGCGACCACAAGGCGCCGCACGTCCCGGTGAGCGGGGCGCGGGGCCTGCTCGACCTGGTGGACCAGGCCGTCGTGGTGTGCGACGCGGCGGGTGTGGTCGAGGGGTTCAACGCCCCCGCGGTCCGGTTCTTCCCCGGGTTGCGGGCCGGGGAGTCGCTGGAGGCGCCGTGGGCCGGGCCGATGGCGTCGGCCGCCGGGCGGGGAGCCGACCGGTTCGACGCCGACTTCGCGGGGCGCCGGCTGTCCGGGCACAGGGAGCGGCACGACGGTCGCGCGGTGTGGCTGGTGAGCGATGTCAGCGACCGGCGGGACTGCGAGATGAGACTCACCACGGAACGCGACCGGTCCGCCTTCCTGGAACAGGCCGGTCGACGGCTGAGCGCCTCCTTCCACCACGGACGCACGGTGCGCGCCCTGGTGCGGGTCGGGCTGCCGTCGCTGGCGGACGCGGCGATCGTCGTCCTTCCGCTGCGCGGACGGCGCACCGTCTGGCACCGGGCGGGCCCGGGCGACGGCGCGGAGTCGGGGGCGGTGGCGGCCCGGGCGCTGGGCCGGGTGCCAGAGGTCGCGGAGGCGCTGGAGGGCCTGCGTCCCGCCGCCGTGGTCGTCCCCGGCGGAAAGCTGGACGAGCTCGCCCTCGTACCGGAGGAACTACGCGGGGACGGCGAGGCTCTGGTGCTCCAGTTGCCCGGCGACGCGGTCCCGGCCGGTGCGCTGGTCCTGGTGCGCGGCCCGCGGCGGCCCGGCTTCCGCGCGGCGGACGTCGAGCTGGCGCACGGGCTGGCCGAGCGGGGCGGTCTGGCGCTGGCCGCCGCCGCCCTCTACAGCCGGCAGGCGCACACCACCGCGGTCCTCCAGGCGAATCTGGCGCCCGAACCGCTCCCCGCCGTCGACGGCATCCGGCTCGGCGCCGCCTACCGGCCGGCCGCCGAGGCCCTGCGGATCAGCGGCGACTTCTACCACGTCGCGCCGTGCCCGAACGGAGCGGTGGGCTTCTTCTTCGGGGACGTGTGCGGCAAGGGCGCGGAGGCAGCGGTGCTGGCCGGCCTGGTGCGGCAGAGCCTTCGCACCCTGTCCCCCCTGGAGTCCGACCCGGTCGGCACGCTGCGCCTGCTCAACGAGGCCCTTCTCGACGACCACAGCCGGTTCACCACCCTGGTGAACGGCTGGGCCCGCCCGGCTCCCGACGGCGGTCTGACCGTGCTGACGGCCGGTGGCGGGCACCTTCCGCCGCTGGTGCTGCGCGCCGACGGCCGGGTGGAGGAGGTCGAGATCGGCGGCACGCTGGTCGGCGTACTGCCCGATCCGGTCTTCGACAGCAAGCTGACACGGCTGCGGCCCGGTGAGCTGATGCTGCTCTACAGCGACGGTGTCACCGAGGCGCGCGGCGGCCCGGGCGGCTACGACCCCTACGGCGACGAACGGCTGGCCCGTGCGCTGGCCACCTGCGTCGGGATGCCGGCCGGGGCGGTCGCCGAACGGGTGGAGATCCTCACCACCCAGTGGCTGGCCGGCCGCCCCCACGACGACATCGCCGTGCTCGCCCTCCAGGCGCCGCCGCACCGCGCCGGCCCCACCGAGCGGGCGGGGGACTCCGGATGAGCCGGGTACGCCCCAGGATCACCGACGCCGTCCGCGCGGACTTCGACGCTTCGCTGGCCCGCACCGACCAGGAGTCCGCCGTCGCGCTGACGGTGGGCCTCGTCGAGGACGGCGTGCGGGTGGAGGACGTGCTGCTGGGTCTGATCGCTCCCGCCCAGGTCGCGGTCGGCGCCCGGTGGGAGTCGGACGAGTGGAGCGTGGCGCACGAGCACGCGGCCACCCATGTCAGCGAGGTGTGCGTGACGGCGGTGAGCCGGGGGACGGTCACCGACGGGTCGGCGGGCGAGGTGGTGGTGGCCTGCGGCGACGGCGAGTGGCACACCCTGCCCGCCCGGATCCTGTCCGAGGTGCTGCGGCTGCGCGGTTTCGCGGTGCGGTTCCTGGGCGGTCACGTCCCGGCGGCTCAGCTGGTCGCCGACCTCCACCAGAACGGGCCGGACGTGGTGGCCCTGTCGTGCAGCCTGCCGACGCGGCTGCCCCAAGCCCACCGCCAGGTCGAGGTGTGCCGACTGGCCGGGATCCCGGTCCTGGCGGGCGGCCCCGGTTTCGGGCCGGACGGCGTGTGGGCCCGCACGCTGGGCGCCGACCTGTACGCGCCGGGCGCCACGCAGGCCGCGGACCTGCTGCACCACCGGTGGCCGCCGCCCTCCGACGGGGTCTCCTCGGTGGACGCCGCGTCCTTCGCCGCGTACTCCCTGCTCGCCACCCACCGCTCGGAGCTGCTGCGGCACATGGTCGGCCGGCTCGACGACCGGTTCCTGGCCGGGAGGCGGTACGAGCCCACCACCGAGACCCTGGGCAACCTGCTGGACTCGCTGGCCGCCGGGGTCTTCGTCGACGACCTGCGGGTGCTCACCGGTGCCCTGTCCTTCACCGCCGCCTACCTCGCCGCCCGCTCGGTGCACCCGGGCCCCATCCTGCGCTCCGCGCTGGGCACCCTCAAGGCGCCGTTGCGCGACTCCCCCAGGTGCCTGGCCCACACCATCGCCGGGCAGGAGTGGCTCGACCTCCACCCGAACCTCGGGGCGGCCGGCTGAGGGAAAAATGCCATGCGGCGGTGGAACGGGGGTAGGGGTGCGCGCATGGGCCGCGTGCCGGCCCCTGGCCACGGTCGCGGGACCGTCGCACGATCACAGCCGGGACGCGGAGATGGTCCCGGATGGTCGGGCGTAGTGCCAGCGAGGAGAGGCAGACCCCTTGACGAGCACAACGCGCCAACCATCCCCCTCGGGTGGTCAGACCCCGCACACCAGGGCGTTCCTTCGGCGGCTCACCGTCGCCACCGGCGGCGGGATGTTCATCGACGGCTTCGTCTTCGCGTCCGTGGCCTCCGCGCTGGCCGGCAGCGCGATGACACGCGACATCGGTGTCACCTCCACGTGGAGCCAGCTGATCTCCTCCTCCACCCTGATCGGCACGTTCTTCGGCGGTCTGCTGCTGGGGTATGTGACCGACCGGCTCGGCCGGCGCCCGATGTTCACCATCGACCTGTCGGTCTTCCTGGGCTGCGCGGTGCTGATGCTCTTCGTCGGCCAGGCCTGGGAACTGTTCGTGCTGGGGCTGGTGATGGGGCTGGCGGTCGGCGCGGACTACTCCATCGGCTCGCCGTTGCTGAGCGAGTTCGCGCCGAGCGCCAAACGCGGCAACTACCTCGGGATCCTGGAGATCCTGTGGAACGTCGGCTACGTGGTGGCCTATCTGCTGGGTTACCTGATCAACACCAACTGGCCCGGTCTGTGGCACATCACGCTGGCCGCCAGCATCGTGCCCGCCGTCGCGTGCCTGCTGGTGCGGCACGGCCTGCCCGAGTCGCCGCGCTGGCTGATCTCCAAGGGGCGGTCGCAGGAGGCCGCCGCCATCGTGGAGAAGGATCTCAACTCCACCCTGGAGGCCGAGGACATCGGTGCCGAGCAGGCCGAGGAGACCCGCTACGGGCTGCTGTTCTCGCCCGAGTACCTCGGCCGCACCGTGTTCGTCTGCACGTTCTGGATCTGCATCGTGCTGCCCTACTTCGCGCTGACCTTCTTCCAGCCGACCGTGCTCACCGCGATCGGACTGGGCAGCAGCGCGCTGGCCGGGGCGCTGCTCGGAACGGTGATCGCCCTGATCGGCGCGGCCACCGGGTGGTACCTGGTGGACCGGGTGGGACGGCGGCAGATCCTGATCGGCCCGATGTTCGGCTGCGCGCTCACGCTGTTCCTGGTCAGCCTCGGCCACCTGCTGCCGGTCTGGCTGGCCACCATCTGCTTCTTCGGCTACCTGTTCTCCTACGGGATCATGAGCATCCTGCCCGGCATCTACCCGGACGAGGTCTTCCCGACCTCGATCCGTACCTCCGGAGTGGGGCTGGCGTCGGCGGCCAGCCGGATCGGCGCCGCGCTGGGCACCTTCCTGCTGCCGGTGTCGCTGCGCCACCTGGGACTCGGCTGGTCGATGGGGTTCATGGGCCTGGTCTCGCTGATAGGCGGGCTGAGCGCGCTGTGGTGGGCGCCGGAGACCAACGGCCTCCACCTCACCGAGGCCGCCCATCCCGACGCGCGCGCCCGCCGGCCGGCTCCCAGGACCCCGGTCGCCGGCACCGCGGGCAGCTGACGCCGGGCCCCGCGCGGGGCGGGGCAGGGTGGAGACGCGGCGCGCGAGACGGTCGGGCGCCGCGTCGCAGCCGGGGCGCGGAGGGATGTCCTCCGCGCCCCCACAACGCTCCACGCGCCCCTGCCACCCCGCGCCCCGCGTCCCTGCCAGCGCTCCACGCCCCACGCCCCCGCCACGCGTCCCTGCCAACGCTCCGCGCCCCCGCTACGCCCCCCGCTCCCGAATCACCTCGTGGGCGGGTTTGTCGTCGCGCAGGCCCAGAAAGCGCGGGTGACGCAGCTTGCCGTCCCGCGTCCACTCCGTGAAGGCGACCTGCGCCACCAGCCGCGGCTCGACCCAGTGCGCTCCCCGTTCCGCCACCGGGTCGGCGAACGGGGAAGTGGGCCGCTCCAGCGCGGTCAGCAGCCGGGTCAGCCGGGCGAGCGTCGCGGTGTCGAACCCGGTGCCCACCTTGCCCGCGTAGCGCAACGCCCCGCTCTCGTCATGGTGGCCGACGAGCAGCGCGCCGAAGCCGCTCCTGGCCCCGGACGGCTCGGTGTAGCCGGCGATCACCATCTCCTGCCCGGCGGAGCACTTGAGCTTCAGCCAGTCGCTGGAGCGGTTCTCCACGTAGCGGCCGTCCGCCCACTTGGCGATCAGGCCCTCCCAGCCGCTGCGGCACGCGTCCTGGAGCATCTGCGGCTGCCAGCCGTTGCGGTGCGGGGTGAAGCGCAGCGGGGCGGCGAAGGTGAGGGTGCGCCGCAGCAGCGCCTTGCGGGCGCGCAACGGCAGCCGGGTCAGGTCGTGGCCGTCCAGCCGCAGCAGGTCGAAGACGTAGTACGTGACGGCCACCGGGCTGGCCAGCGCCTGCCGGGGGTCGGTGAGCTGCATGCGCCGCTGGAGCCTGCTGAAGCTGGTGCGCCCGCCTTCGAGGGCCACCACCTCGCCGTCGACCACCAGGTCCCGGCAGTCCTGGGCGCCCAGCGCGTCGGCGATCTCCGGATAGGTGGCGGTCAGCGCTCGGCCGCTGCGGGAGAGCAGCCCGGTGCGCTCCCCCTCCCGGTAGGCCAGTGCCCGTACGCCGTCCAGTTTGCGCTCGAACAGCCAGCGGTCGTCGAAGGTGGCGCGGTCGCTGCGTACCGCCAGCATGGGCCGCATCCGGGCGGCAGGCCGGGCCGGGCGCAGCCGCTCGCGCTGGGCCGCCGGCAGCCGTGCCAGCTCCGCGGGCAGCTCGCTCTCGCCGTGCATGGGGCCTCCGGGCGCGGTGGTCAGGCCTGTCCGGTCTCGAAGCGGCTGATCCGGCCGTCGGTGACCGAGAAGCGCCAGGTGGTGCGCATCTCGCCCCAGGTGTCGTTGCGGTAGCGGGCGGTCAGCGCGCGACCGCCGTCGGACTCGGACTCGACCTCCATGTGGCCGCCCACGGAGAAGATCTCCTGTTCTGTCCAGCGGTCCAGGTCACGCTGCGAGCCGTCGTCGGTCATGACCGCGTCCGGGGTGAGGCAGGCGCGGAAGGCGACACGGTCGCCGTCGTTGATGGCGGCGACCAGGCGGCGTACCACCGGGTCGGTGAGGTCGGCGGTGGCGATCATGGTCTCCTCCTTCTCGGATGTCCCCCGGTCACAGGTCGAACAGCCGGGATCGGGCGGCCTGAAGGCGGTGCGCGAGTACCTCGGTGACCGCCCGTACCAGGGCGAAGCCGAGAGCGGGGTCCCGTTCGCACAGCTCACGGACCTCGGCGCCGTCGAATTCGTAGGCGCGCACCGGGCTGAGCGCCTCGGCTCCGAAGTCCCACTCGTAGGGCGGGAACATCCACGACCAACCGAGCAGGTCCCCGGGGCCGAGGGTCTCCACGGTCACTCTGCGCCGCCCGGGCACCATCAGGTCCAGGGTGATGGCGCCGGAGCGGATCACCCAGAACCGGTCGGCGGTGCCGCGTTCCTCGAAGACCCGGGCGTCCTGGGGGAAGGAGACCTCCCGGGCGAGCGTCATCATCCGGTCGCGGTACTCGGGCGGTACGGCGCGGAGCAAGCGCGTCCCGGCGTTCATGGGCGTACCTCCTCGCGTGGGCCTTGCGCCGTGCACCTCGTACCCCCATTGGACCCATGTTCGCGGCGATGGGCATCCGGAGCGGCGGCGGCCCCGGGGGCAGGCCGGGGCCGCCGCCGCGGATCAGGGGGTGCCGATCAGTCCGGATAGCACCCCTGGTTTCCGAACCGTCGGGATGAGGAGGATTACGACCACCATAAGGATTCCGCCAAGACTCGGGAAGTGGTTGCACAGGCATTCGACGCAACGGTTTCCCGGGCCCGCCATGACCGGGGCGGGCGGTCAGATGCCGCGGAAGTCGCCGTGCCGCCCGGCGCCGCCGGCGAACCGCGCCGCGCCCTCGATGCCCTCGGCCAGCACCGCCTGCCCGTGCCGCAACTCGACCGCCATGGCCTCCTCGTGCGGCAGCCCCTCCTGGTCGAGCAGGGAGGCGCGGTCCGAGCGCAGACAGGCCTGCGGGAAGCGGGCGATCTCGGCGGCGAGTTCCTCGGCCGCCGCCCGCGAGGTGCCAGGCGGCACGAGCCGGTTGGCCAGGCCGATCCGGTACGCCTCGGCCGCGGACACCGGCCGGCCGGTGAGGATCAGGTCGGCCGCCCGGCTCGCGCCGATCAGCCGCGGCAGCCGGACCGTGCCGCCGTCGATCAGCGGCACCCCCCAGCGCCGGCAGAAGACCCCCAGCACCGCGTCCTCCTCGACGACCCGCAGGTCGCACCACAGGGCGAGTTCGAGGCCGCCGGCCACCGCGTGACCGGCGATCGCGGCGATCACCGGCTTGGTCAGCCGCAGCCGGGTCGGTCCCATCGGGCCGTCCCCGTCGGGCTCGACCCGGTTGCCGTCCTCGGTGCCCACCGCCTTGAGGTCGGCGCCCGCGCAGAAGGTGCCGCCCTCGCCCCACAACACGGCGACCAGCGCCTCGGGGTCGGCGTCGAAGGCGCGGAAGGCGTCGGCCAGCGCGGCGGCGGTGGCGCCGTCGACGGCGTTGCGGCTGTGCGGACGGGACAGCACGACGGTCGTGACGGGGCCCTGGCGCTCGACGGTGACGGTCATGAACGACTCCTCGACTCGGCCGCCCCGGGCGGCGGCAGCCCGTTGGCCGAACCTAACACCCGCACTCACCTGGGGTTCACGTACTTGGTCTGGACCCTTGACGACCTATCACCCTCCGAGTTAAATCACGCCATAAAATAAGGCGTGATGAAATTCGCACGTCCCAACGAGCCCGCTACGGCGGCGAAGGAGGGCGATGTGACTCCCGGACTCCCCGGACTCCCCACATCGGGCGGTACACGCGGCCCGGCCCGATACCGGCCCCCCACGAGAAACACCGCGGCCGTCCCACTGACCGCTGTCACGGCCGTGCTCGCGCTGCTGGCCGCCATCTGTCTGGCGCTGACCACGGCCACGACCGCCAAGGCCGCGGTACCGACCGACTTCACGACCGTGGTGAACAAGGGCAGCGGCAAGTGCGTCGACGCCGCGGCCGCCGGCACCGCCGACGGCACCGCCGTGCAGCAGTACACCTGCAACGGCACGAGCGCCCAGCAGTGGAAGTTCCAGGCGACCAGCGGTGGCGACTACCAGGTCGACAACTTCAACAACACCGCCGAGGCCTGGGACGTCACCGACGTCTCCACCGCGGACAGCGCGCCCATCCAGCTGTGGTCCTACAGCAACGGCGCCAACCAGCAGTGGCAGCCGGTGCAGGAGTCCGGTGGCACCTACCACTTCGTCAACCTCAACAGCGGCAAGTGCCTGGACGTGCCCGGCGCCTCGACCGCGGACGGCGCGCGGTTGGAGCAGTTCACCTGCAACGGCAGCGCCGCGCAGTCCTTCAGCCTGGACGCCGCGGTCCAGCCGCCGCCCGGCACCCCCGACTTCGGCCCCAACGTCACGGTCTTCGACCCGTCGATGTCCGCCTCCTCGATCCAGAGCCGGATCAACACGGTCTACAGCCAGCAGCAGACCAACCAGTTCGGCGCCAACCGCTACGCCCTGCTGTTCAAGCCGGGCACGTACAACGTCGACGTGCCGGTCGGCTACTACACCGAGGTGGCCGGGCTCGGCGCGTCGCCGGACGACGTGAACATCAACGGCGGCGTGCACGTGGACGCCAAGTGGGACAACGGCAACGCCACCCAGAACTTCTGGCGGGACGCCGAGAACATGTCCGTCCACCCGTCCTCCGGCACCGACATGTGGGCGGTCTCGCAGGCCGACCCGTACCGCCGGATGGACGTGCACGGCTCGCTCCAGCTGTGGGACAACACCGAGGGGTCCAGCACCGAGTGGGCCAGCGGCGGCTTCATCAGTGACACGCGGGTCTCCGGGCAGATCCAGTCCGGCAGCCAGCAGCAGTTCATCACCCGCAACTCCACGATGCAGGGCGGCTGGAACGGCTCCAACTGGAACATGGTCTTCGTCGGCGACACCAACGCCCCGGCCACCACCTTCCCCAACCCGCCCGACACCACGGTGAACCAGACCCCGACCGTGCGTGAGAAGCCGTTCCTGTACGTCGACAGCTCGGGCGCCTACCAGGTCTTCGTGCCCTCGCTGCGCACCAACTCCCAGGGCGCGAGCTGGACCGGCGGTACCGAGGCGGGCAGTTCGCTGCCGATCTCGGACTTCTTCATCGCCAAGCCCGACAACACCGCGGCCGACCTCAACTCGGCGCTGGCGTCCGGCAAGAACCTGCTGTTCACCCCGGGTGTCTACCACCTGTCCAGCACCTTGAACATCACCCGGGCGGACACCGTGGTGCTCGGTCTGGGTCTGGCCACCCTGATGCCGGACAACGGCGTCACCGCGGTGTCCACCGCGGACGTCAACGGCATCGACCTGTCCGGTCTGCTGATCGACGCGGGTGCCACCAACTCGCAGGCCCTGATGCAGATCGGCCCGGCCGGCTCCTCCACCAACCACGCGGCCGACCCGACCGTCCTGCACGACGTCTTCTTCCGCATCGGTGGCGCGGCCGTCGGCAAGGCCACCCAGACCCTGGTGGTCAACAGCGCCAACGTCATCGGTGACGACCTGTGGCTGTGGCGGGGCGACCACACCAACGGGGTCGGCTGGAACACCAACACCGCGGCCAACGGCCTGATCGTCAACGGCGCCAACGTCACCATGTACGGCCTGGCGGTAGAGCACTACCAGCAGTACCAGGTCACCTGGAACGGCAACGGCGGGCGGACCTACTTCTACCAGAGTGAAATGCCCTACGACCCGCCGAACCAGGGCAGTTGGCGCTCCGGGGCCAACGGCTACGCCTCCTACAAGGTCGCCGACTCGGTGACCTCTCACGAGGCCTGGGGGCTCGGCGTCTACTGCTTCTTCAACGTCAACCCCTCCATCGTCGCGGACCGCTCCATCGAGGTGCCGACCACGTCGGGCGTGAAGTTCCACGACATGGTCACCGTCTCGCTGGGCGGTGACGGGACGATCTCGCACATCATCGACAACAGCGGCGGGACGGCCAACGGGTCCCAGAGCGTGCAGTATCTGGTCAGTTATCCGTAACCGTCAGCGATGAGACCCCGGTCACTTCGGTGGCCGGGGTCTTTTTTGTTTGCACCCCCGGAGCTCGGGCAGGCGGCTTGTCAGGTGAGCGGAATCCCCTCCCCCGCCACCACTGCAGGGCCCGGCCGGTCCCCCCACTATCGGCCGGGCCCGCATACGTTTCCGGCCCGGTTCGGAGCCGTCACCACCCGGCCAACACCACCGAACCGGTCAGGGAATCCGTCAGTACGAAGAGGGTCGCGCCATTGTCGGGCGGCATTTCCCTTTCCACCAGGAACGGCAAAGAACCCGACCCCGTATTGTCGATTGGGCGCTCTGCCTCTAGGATTCGCCGCATGGCAAAGAAGGTAGTTACCCTCTACACAGACGACCTCACCGGCGAGGAATCGCCCGAGATCGACACGTACACAGTGCTCGTCAATGGCGCCGGCGTGGAACTCGACCTCACTCCCGAGAGTCACGACAAGCTTCTGGAGGCGCTGGCCCCCTTCCTCAATGCCACGGGCGCTCGCCGGGTTCGCGGTGGTGCCTCGAAGGCCCAGGGAAGGACCAAGCGCGGTCCTTCGGGCAGCGAGGACACCGCGCAAATCCGGGCCTGGGCCAAGGAGAACGGCTACGAGATCAACGACCGCGGCCGGGTTCCGGCCAGCATCCGGGATGCTTACCAGAAGGCCGTCTGATTCGTACGACCCCGCCGACTTTCGACGTTCGGAGCCGGACTCGTCCGGTTACTCGGCGGCAGATCGCCTGATCGAATGCAGAACCCCCCTGCCGGTGCGGCAGGGGGGTTCTTTGCTGTGCCGATTTCTCCCGCGGCGCCCGCCGGGGGCAGCCGGCGTTCTCGGTCCCGGAAGGCGGCGAGCGCACCGCGCGCACACCCGTTCGGCCGCCTTTCGGGGTCGAACGGGTGGCGGGAAGGCAGCGGCCCAATGGCACTCGCCGTATTCCGTGGGCGGTTACACGCTTCACCAGCCCTCATCTGATATGTCTAGCTTTGTTCCCGATCAGAGTCTTGTCGGAGTTTGAGCTGACCGGAGGGATGCGCTGTGCGTGTGCGCCCTGTACGGACCGGAGTGATCTGCGGGCTGGCGCTCGCCGCCGGCATCGCGGCGACGACCTTCCAGCTGACCGCCGGTCACCAGCGCTCCGTGAAGGACCGGCCGGACGGCGCCGCCGCGGCCTTCGCCCACCAGGGGGAGGCGACGGCCCGTCACGGCGGCCACCACGCCGGCGAGGGCACCCGGCCGGCGACCGGCGGCCTCCCCTCGGACGCCCTGCGGTTCGGCGACGTGAACGGCCACGGGCTCGGTCCCGGCGGGACCGCGCCGGCCGGCACCTACGCCTACACCGCCAAGGGCATGCTCTCCCCCGCGGTGCGCGACGACCCGCAGCTGGTCTACGTACCCAACAGCGGCGAGCCGGGCATGCACGGGGTGAGCTCGTCGGCCAACCCCGACCGCGACACGGTCACCGTCATCGACCCGAAGACCTTCAAGGTCGTCGGCCACTTCCCGGCGGGCCGGCTGCCGCAGCACGTCACTCCGTCCTGGGACATGCGGACGCTGTGGGTGGACGCCAGCGGAAGCAACCAGCTGATCCCGGTGGACCCGCGCACCGCCCGGCCCGGCACGCCGGTCCCGGTGGACGCTCCCTACAACCTCTACTTCACCCCCGACGGCTCGGCGGCCCTGGTCATGGCGGAGCGCCTCAACCGGATCGACGTGCTCGACCCGCACACCATGGAGCGGCGCCGCTCGGTGCAGGTGCCGTGCGACGGGGTCAATCACGCCGACTTCTCAGCCGACGGCCGCTACTTCATCGCCACCTGCGAGTTCTCCGGCGACGTCCTGAAGTACGACACCTCGACCATGGAACTGCTGGGCAGGCTGGGGCTGGGGGTGCAGGCCATGCCGCAGGACATCCGGCTCGGCCCGGACGGCCACACCTTCTTCGTCGCGGCGCTCAACGACGCCGGGCTGATCGCCTTCGACGGCTCGTCCCTGCGGATCACCGGCCGCGTCCACACCGGCGCCGGGGCGCACGGCATCCACCCCAGCCGCGACGGACGGCGCTTCTACGTCTCCAACCGGGACGCGGGCACCATCTCCGTGGTGGACCCGGCGGCCGGCGAGTCGCTGGCGACCTGGACCATCCCGGGCGGCGGCTCGCCCGACATGGGCGGAGTCAGCGCGGACGGCGGGCAGTTCTGGGTCTCGGGCCGCGACGACGACGAGGTGTACGTCTTCGACACCGCCACCGGCAAGCTGCTGGCCCGGATCCCGGTCGGCGCCAATCCGCACGGGCTGGCCTTCTTCCCACAGCCCGGCCGCTACAGCATGGGGCACACCGGCAACTACCGCTGAGCCGCCGGGGCGCGGGGCTGTCCGGATCCCGCGCGCCGCACGCCCGGCCGTGTCGTCTCCCTTGACACGGCCGTGGGCGGCCACCCCCGGTCCCGGTCGACTCCACCCTTCCGGTGGACCCCGACGGCTACGACAAGGACACCGGCTACGCCTACTCGAAGATCTTCGACAAGATCACGAGCTGACGGAGACCGCCACCGTCCCGGTCCGGCCCGCCGCAGCGGCGAGGCCGGGCGGGGCCGCGGCCAGCGCCCGGTGAATCGCGTCGGCGAGGGCCAGCGCGGACTCCTCGGTCAACTCCAGGGCCACCCGCGCCGACGGACCGCGCCCGGGGTTGACGAAGTCGATGTTGACCGTGTGTTCCTGCGGGTAGTGCTGCGGATGGTCGACGTAGACGGTGGCGTCGGTGAGCGGGATCCAGCCCTGCGCGCTCTTGCCGCTGCCGTCGATGCCGATCTTCTCGGTGAGATAGGTGCACATGATGGCCTCCTTGTTCCGGCGTGGTGAGTGCGCGGCCGGTCAGCCGGCCAGGTGCCGGCCGAAGAAGGCGGCGATCTTCTCGTAGCCGTCGTTGGCCGCCTCGGGGCGGTAGCTGGGACGGTCGTTGGCGAAGAAGGCGTGGCCCGCGCCGTCGTAGGTGTGGAACTCGTGCTCCTTGCCCAACCGGTCCAGCTCGGCGGACAGCTGGGCGGTCTCGGCCGGCGCGGGGAAGCCGTCGTCGGCGCCGAACAGGCCCATCAGCGGGCAGGACAGCTGCGGGGCGAGCCCGAGCAGCGGCTTCATGGCCTTCATCTCGGCCGGCGGCTCCATGACCACGAAGGCGCCGTAGCAGTCGACCGCCGCGTCCAGCTGGATCGAGCAGGCGGCCAGGAACGACTGCCGGCCGCCGGAGCAGTGGCCGATCACCCCCACCTTGCCGTTCGAGCTGTCCATCGCCCGCAGGTAGCGGGCGGCGCCCTCCACGTCCATCACCAACTGCTCGTCGGCGACCCCGCCCAGCGCACGCGCGGCGGCGGCCGCGTCGTCGGGGTCGGCGCCCGGCGCCTGCCGCGAGTAGAGGTTCGGGCACAGCACCGAGTAGCCGTCGGCCGCGAACCGGCGCACGACCTCCTTGGACCAGCGGTCGTAGCCGGGCATGTGGTGGATCACCACGATGCCGGCGCGCGGCGGGCCGTCCACCGGGTGCGCCAGGTACGCCTCGATCGCATCACCGTTGGCGCTCTCTATGGTGATCGTTCCGGCCGTCATCGTGTCGTTCATCTCGGCTCCCGCTCGCTGGGTGGCCGGAGCGCCCGGATGCGCGCCGTCCGCCCTAAGACGTACCACAGCCACCTGGGTGCCGACGGACCGGACCCGGGTGGACGATCATCGTACGGGGACCCGGTGAACGGCTCACCAGCCCGCGCTGAACAGGGCGTTCAGCCCTGGAGCCAGCACGACCAGCACCGGCACCATGATGATCAGCAGCCCGACGGCGGTGAGGTTGAGCCGCTGCACGGGACGCAGCCTCGGCGGCCCGGTCAGCAGCCGGTCCACCCGCTCGGTGATCTGTTCCGCGGGCGGTGGCGGAGGCGTGCCGGGGGTCCAGGCGAGCGGCTCGGAACAGCGCTGCGGGCCGACCCGGGTCTCGTTGAGGTCCAGCAGGGCGAGCGCGGTGGCCAGATGGCCGTGCCGGTGCGCGGCGGCGTCGTCGGCGGCCAGCTCCACCAGCCGCGCCGAACTGTCGGCGTAGGCGGTGAACAGCGCGGAGCCGGGGAACGCGGTGGCCAGCGCGCCGGCGGACTGCACCAGCAGGTGGTGCCGGGCGCGGGCGTGGGCGCGTTCGATGGCGAGCACCGCGTCGAGCTGTTCGGAGCTGAGCCGGTGCATCGCCCCGGTGGAGACGACCAGTTGCAGCGGCCGGCTCGGCAGCGGCAGCGACCACGCCTGCGGGCGCGGGCTCTCCATGACCAGGACGCGCTCGGTGTGGCGGCCCAGCAGCGCGGTCGCCCACTGGCCGGACTCCCGGGGCAGCCGCGGGGCGGCGTCCCGCAGTTCGCGGTAGCGCCGCCGCCGGCTGATGCGGGCCAGATGCGCCTCCCTGACCAGGTGGAGGATCAGGTGCACCGCGCCGGTGAGCAGCACCGCCGCCAGCACCCCGCGCCAGTCACCGCCGGTCGCCAGACCGTAGGCCTGCTGTACGCCGCGGGGCGCGCTGTGGAACAACTCCTCGCGCAGCGGCGGGCACAGCGCCGCCGCGGTGACCAGGAGGGAGAGCGCGAAGCACAGCAGTACGGCCGCCACGACGCACTGCCACACCCACAGCGCCACCACCGGTTCGCGGTCCTGCCACCGCGCCCGGGTGAGCATGCGCGGTGCCAGCACCGCGAACGCGACACCGACGAGCGGGAGCGCGAAGGCCGTTCCCACGTGTTTCTCCTCCGCCAGGATTCCGTACGGATTTCCTCGTGCAACCCGCAGCATGCCCGGCGAACGGGTCGGTCCGCCACGTAGGCGCACCAACCTCCGGAGGATTATGGTGTTTTGGTGATCATCTCCGCCCGCCGGTCACCCCTTGCGCCGGGTGGCTATCGCTCGGGTGACCGAGGCGGGGAGCACCCGCACCGCGATCCGCCGGGCCACCGAGCGCCGCCGGGCGGCCGGTGCGACGCGTCCCGGGCCGGTGGCACCCGCGGGCTGCGCGGCGGGAGAGCTGTCGGCGGACCGGGCGTGCCGGGAGGCCGGGTGCGGCGGCGGTGTCGCCTTCTTGCCGTTGATGCGGATCAACCGCCCGCCGGCCACCGACTGGACCTCGTGCCACAGGTCGGAGCGGCCGTCCAGCCACTTGAGCAGTTCGTCGCGCATCGGCTCCGGGTCGCCCCAGGTGCCGTAGAACTTGGTGCTGGTGATGCACACCGGGTGCAGTCCGCCGGTTGTCACCGCCTGCCAGGTGGCGGCGGCGACGCCCGGGCAGTGTTCGGCCCGGAAGTCGTCGAGGGCCACGACGCCGTGCGTCTTGAGCAGGGTGCGGGCGCACTCGATGTCGGCGTGCACGTGGTCGTACAGGTGTGAGGCGTCGACGTGGACGAAGCGGCAGCTGTCCCGCTCGACGCGGTCGGCGACCAGCGAGGACAGCCCCTGCACGACGATCGGCAACTCGTCGTGGAAGGAGAGGTAGTTCGCCTCGAAGGAGCGCCGGGTCAAGGTGGAGTACGACTTCGCCATCTCGGCGCTGTTGGAGCTGTCCCCGGCGGGCGAGTCGAACAGGTCGCACACCGTGAACCGTTCGCCCTCCCGGGCGTAGGAGCCGGTGAAGACGGCGCTCTTGCCGAGGTAGACGCCCACCTCCAGCAGGTCACCGGGTTCCTCCCGGTCCCGCTGGCGGCTGAGGAACCAGTCGAAGAGCAACTGGTCGACGGGGAAGAACCAGCCCGGCACATCGGACAGCCGGGCCGGGGTGGGGCGCCGCTCGCCGGAGCCCGCGGCGTCCGCGGGGCTCTCCACGGGAGAGGTGGTCATGGACGTTCCGTTCCGTGGTGATCACTGGGGCAGTACCGGAACGCCCGGCGCGGACGGCGGACGGCGACCGGCAGAAACCGCAGGCTCGCGCACCGCGGTGTTGCCCGGGTGATGGGCGGGCGTCCTTGCGGTGAACCCTTCGATGACGTCTGTTCGCCCGCTCTTCCAGGCCGTGTCCTGTGGATCAGGGCGCGGAGCGTGGCACCCCGGCGGCGGCCGTGTACGCCTGGGCGGGCGTCATCGGCCTGCCGAACACCTCGACTGTGGGGTACGGGCTGACCTGGGCGCAGGTGCGCTGGTCCGCGGCGGTGCGCTGGTGGGCGTCGAACGCGGACTCGTCGGCGCCGCCGGGCACCGGGGCGGCGCCCGGCGTGCCGGGGCCGGTGTCGATCCCCGTGTACGTCCCCTCCTGGTCCCCGGATGCGCCGCTCGCGGCCGGGATCCGCGACGCGCTCCGTGCCCGGGCCGCCGCCCGGGCCCGCGGGGAGGCCGCGGCGCGGTCCAGTTCCCTGCCGACCGCCGACCGGCCGCCGCCGCGGACCGTCAGCGAGCGGTCGTCGATGACGGCTCGGAAGAGCAGCCGGGCGGCGGGCGCGACCAGGACGCGGTCCGGGTTCGCCGGGTCGGGCACGTTCTGCATGGTGGTGAAGGTGACCCGGGAGGCCGGCACCTTCTCCAGCGTCCTGGCCAGCGCCAGCAGCCTCGGGACGCTGCCGATGCCCTTGTCCACGGTCAGCGCCCTGGTCGCGGCGTCGGCGAGGCGGTAGAGCGCCGCCGGATCGGTGAGGGTGCCCGCGCTCTTGAGCCCGCGCAGCAGCGCGGCCAGGTACAGGTGCTGGGCGTAGGTGCGGCCGATGTCGCTGCCGTCGCCGAAGGCGTGCCGCGAGCGCAGGAACTCCAGCGCCGCCAGCCCCTTGAGGGTGTGCCGTCCCCTGCCGAGCTTCAGGTGGGAGTACGGGTCGTAGACGTTGTCGCTGACGCACACCGGCACGCCGCCCACCGCGTCCGACATCCGCACCACGCCGGAGAAGTCGATCATCATGAAGTGGTCGATCGGGATGCCGGTGAGCGCGTGCACGGCCGCCACCGTGCAGCCGGGGCCGTCCGCCAGGCTGCTGTTGATCTGGCCGCGGTGCGCCGGCCGGACCCCGCCGCCCTTCGCCGCCCGGCAGCCGGGCAGGGCGGTCATGGTGTCGCGCGGCACGCTGACCACGGTGGCGTTGCTGCGGTCGGCCGACAGGTGGACCACCATCTCGACGTCGGCGTTGCGGTCGGGCCCGCAGTCCCCGCCGATCGCGCAGTCCACCCGTCCGGTGCGCGCGTCGGAGCCGATCACCAGCACGTTGACCGGGGTGCGACCGAAGGCGTCGGGCCGCTCCCGGCCGGCGTCCCCGCCGACCCCGCCGAACAGCGGCAGCCCGTGGAGGTTGCCGTTGAGGTGTTCGTAGACCAGCGCTCCGGTGCCGCCGGTGAACAGCACCAGGCCGGCGGCGACGAGCGCGGCCACCCGCAGCGCGTGCCGCCCGCGGCGCCGGCCGGCCGGCTGGTCCTCTTGCGGGGTCATAGGCGCGAATATGCCCTGCCCGGCGCCTCGACGCCCTCCTGGACTGGGCCGCACGTGGCCGGGGCCCACGGGAAGGCGCTCCCCGTGGGCCCCGGCAGGCGGTGCGCTCAGCTCACCGCGAAGTCGTCGCCGTAGACACTGCCCTGGGCGTACCAGCCGTGCAGGTAGACGGTGACGGCGCCGGAGGAGCCGGTGGTGAAGGGCACGGTCAGCTTGGTCCAGCCGGTGGAGGAGGTCCAGGTGCTGGCGGTCGCGCCGCCGCTGACGCCCAGGTAGGCGAAGTCGCCCTGCACCCAGCCGGTGAGCGTGTACGCGGTGTCGGCCTTGAGGGTGAGGGACTGGTCGCATTCACCCGTCTGGGCGGAGGTCGCCGCGGCCTGGAGCGCGTGGCCGCCGGTGTGCGCCGGGGAGGAGACCAGCGCCCCGCCGCTCTGGCAGGTCCACGGGCTGAGGCTGCCGCTCTCCAGGCCGCCGTTGACCACGGAACCCGAGCCGCCGGACCCGGAGCCGGTGACGGTCAGGGTGTAGGTGGCGCTGTGGCTGCCGGAGCCGCCCGCGCCGGTGACGGTGATGGGGTAGCTGCCCGCGGCGGCCGAGGAGCCGACGGTCGCGGTCAGGGTGGCGGAGCCGCCGGCCGTCACCGAGGCGGGGCTGATCGCCATCGAGACCCCGGCGGGCGCGCCGCTCGCCGACAGGCTCACCGACTGCGCGGCGCCCGCGGTCACCGCGGTGTGCACGCTGGAGGTGGCCGTGCCGCCCGGGGCCGCGGAGCCGGCTGCCGGGGTGGTGGTCACCGAGAAGTCGTTCGCCGGGGCGTTGCCGCCGCCGCTGAACGGCTCGAAGGTGTGGCTGAAGTACCAGTCGGACTGCGAGATGCCCGAGCAGGAGTCGGACGCGCCGGAGCCGGGGCAGCCGCCGTTGTCGCGCTGGAGCGCCCAGAAGGACAGCGAGCTGATGCCCTTGGAGACCGCCCAGCTCTCCACGGTGGGCGCGTCGGCGGTGGTGAACGTCTCGGCCGGGCCGAAGTCGTCGACGCCGGGCATCTCCGTGACGCCGACCATCGACCACAGCTGCGCCGAGGTCTTCGACGGGTAGAGCGACGCGAGTTGGCCGTGCAGGCCGTTCGCGGCGTTCTCGGTGTCGGTGGCCATCTCGTGGGCGGCGTTGTCGTAGTAGTCGAACGTCATGATGTTGACGACGTCGATCCGAGCGCCGTTGGCGACCGCGTTCTGCAGCACGGCCAGCCCGCTGGCGGCGAGGCCGCCGGTGGTGGTCGGCAGGGTGTAGGAGAACTGCACGGTGCGGCCGTTGCTCGCCGCCCAGTCCTCGACCTGCTTGATCGCCTTGTTGCGGCGGTCGATGCCGGCGGTGTTGGTGAGCGAGTTGTCCTCGGTGTCGAGGTCGACGCGGGTGAGGTCGTAGGTGGTGATGACCTTCTCGTACGCGGCGGCGATCGAGGAGACGTTGGTGCAGCTGTCGGCGATCTCGGTGCCCCCGTCGTCGGCGGCGTACCCGCCGAAGGAGGGGATGACGTCGCCGCCGCGCGACTGCATGGTGGAGATGTCGGCGCCGAACGACGAGGCGGCGATGGGGGTGCTCGTGTCACCGTTCCAGTAGGGGGTGCACGAGCCCGGTGCCTCGGTCTGGACGAAGGCCATCGTCAGGTACTTGGCGCCGGAGGCTGCGGACAGCGCGGCGGGGCTGTCACCGTTGTACGCCTCGAAGTACGGCGCGAAGACATGGGCCGGCAGCGGGGTCGCCGCGTGGGCGGCGCCGCCTCCCGTCACGACGAGGCCGACGGAGGCGGCGGCCGTCGCCATGACGGTCAGGGCGGCCCGGACCGATCTGAGTCGTGTCATCTTTGCTCCCAGCGGGTGAGACAGCGCGCGGTGCCGAACATCATTGGACTAGACCAACTCGCTGTCAAGAGTCCTCACCGTTCCCGCTGGTCGCGTTGCCGCAGCAACCCCCGCTCGTATCCGGCGGCCACCGCCGCGGCCCGGTCCTTGACCCCCAACTTCGCGTAGATGTGCAGCAGATGGGTCTTGACGGTGGCCTCGCTGATGAACAGCCGCACCGCCGCCTCCCGGTTGGTGCTGCCCGCCGCGACCAGCGCGAGCACCTCCACCTCCCGCGGGCTGAGCGGCTCGCGTTCGGGGGTGCGGACCTGGCCGAGCAACCGGGTCGCCACCGCCGGCGAGAGCACCGACTCGCCCCGGGCCGCCGCCCGGACCGCGCGGAACAACTCCTCACGCGCGGTGTCCTTGAGCAGGTAGCCGGTGGCCCCGGCCTTGACCGCGGGCAGCACGTCGCTGTCGGTGTCGTAGGTGGTGAGCACCAACACCCGTGAGGGCAGGCCGCGTTCCGCCATCGCGCGGATCGCGGAGACACCGTCCATCCGGGGCATCCGCAGGTCCATCAGCACCACGTCGGGCCGCAGCCGCTCGGCCAGCGCCAGCGCCTCGGCGCCGTCACCGGCCTCCGCCAGCACCTCGAACCCCGGATCGCCCGCGAACATCCCGCGCAGTCCGTCGCGCACCACCGGGTGGTCGTCCACGATGAGCATCCGGATCGGCGCGTCCTGCGTACCGTCAGCCATCCTCGCCACCCCGGGGGATGGCCGGAACGGTGGCGGACACGGCGGTGCCGCCGCCGGGCTCCGACTCGACCTCCAGCCGTCCGGCCAGCCGCGACACCCGTTGCCGCATCGCCGGCAGCCCGAAGCCGCCCCCCGCGGCCGAGGCACTGCCCGCCTCCGGCAGGGCAGCCGGATCGAAGCCCGCCCCGTCGTCCCGTACGTCCAGCGTCACCACGTCCTCCATGTACGAAAGGGTCAGTCCCACCCGGGAGGCACCGGCGTGCTTGGCGGCGTTGGACAGTGCCTCCTGCGCGGCCCGCAGCAAGGTGATCTCCACCTCAGGGTGCAGCGGCACGGCGTTGCCGGTGATCGTCAACTCGGCCGCGGTGCCGTGCAGTTCGCGCCAGTTGTCCACCACTTCAGCGAGTGCGGCGGGCAGTTCCGCGCGCTCCAGCGGCTCCGGGCGCAGCGCCCGCACCGCGCGCCGGGCGTCGGTCAGCGCCTCCCGGGCCAGCCGGGCGGCGTTGCCGAGATGGCGGCGGTGGGCCAGATCCGTACCCCCGTGATCACGGACCTGGTCCGCCGCCTGGAGTTGGGTGACTATGCCAGCCAACCCCTGGGCGATGGTGTCATGGATCTCCCTGGCCATCCGATGACGTTCGTCCATCACCCCGGCTTCCCGTGCCTGGCCCAGGAGTTGCGCGTGCAGTCCGGCGTTCTCGGCCAGCATGGCGGCAAGCCGCTCGTTGGCCTCGGACAGCGCGGCGTTGGACTCCTTGCGCCGGGCACTGAGTTGTTCTGTGACCTCCCCCAGCGTGATGACCACCCCGACCACCACCAGGTTGAAGCACACGGCCACCGCGAAGACCCCCGCCAGGCTCCCGGTGGTCGGCAGGGCACCGCCGATCTGGGAGACCGAGGTCGGCAAGGTGGTCATCGCGACTCCCACCACCCGCCGCCGCCCCCGCAGATGGAGCATCGCGTGCACATACCCGGAGAAGGCGAAGAAGCCGAAGACCGGGTTGGCCAGGACCAGTTGGCAGATCAGCGCGAGCAGCACCCCGAAGTGCGCCCCGGCCAGCCAGGGCCGCTCGGCGTCGATCCGGAAGCGGTCCATCGCCGAGCGCAGCAGCAGCCAGCCGAACGCCGCCCCCGACAGCGCCAGGGTGTACGGCAGCGAATGCCCGGCCCCCAGGGTGACGGTGGCCGCCAGCACCACCGAGACCCCCAGGGCGAAGTACGGCAGCACCCTCATCAGTGCCCCGAGCCGGCGCTCCCACTCGCCCAGCCGCCCCGCTTCGGCCCTGACCGTCGTCATCGTGCCCCGCCCTTCGCGCCGTGTGCCCTGACGTCGTCCCGCCCCGGCTCACTCCCAGCGGAAGAGCTTGGCCGCCGCGAACCCGGCGACCAGCGTGAACACCGCCATTGTGGCCAGGTCCCCGCCGTGCGGCCAATGGCCCCGCCAGCTGTCGAGCACCGCCTGGGTGGCCGCGCCGCTGGGCAGGAAGTCCCCGATCCTGCGCAGCACCACCGGCATCAGGTCACGCGGCACCCACAGTCCGGAGAAGAACATCAGCGGGAAGAAGAAGGCCGCGCCGATCGCGTTGCCCGCCTTGGCCGTCGGGGCCAGCGCGGCGATCAGCAGCCCCACCGAGGACAACGAGGCGACCGCCAGCAGGAAGGAGAGCAGGAAGCCCAGCGGCTGGCGGGGCAGCTCGATCCCGAAGGCGAGCCGTCCGACGCCGGCGACCAGCAGGAGCGAGACCACCGCCACCATCAGGTACACCGCGACCAGCGCGGCGAACATCATGACCGCGGGCACCGGGCCGGCCGACAGCCGCCGCAGGACGCCCTTCTCCCGGTAGGCGGTCAGCGTCGGCGCCAGGCCGTTCATCGCCAGCATGGTCACCGTGAACACGACCATGATCGGTGCGTAGACCTCGATGGTCGACAGGTCGTGCAGCTTGGGGACCGGCTTGCGGAAGCCGGGGACCAGCCCCAGGATCACCAGCAGCAGCACCGGGAAGAGCAGTGAGAAGAAGGCCGCCGCCGGATCGCGCAGGAACAGCCGGGCCTCGGTGCGGGTCAGGGTGCGCAGCGCTCGGCCGGCGGTGCCCCGGCCCTCGGCGATCGGAGCGGACGCGGTGGTGACGGCGGGTGTGCTCATTTCTCTCCCCCGGTGATCTTGACGTAGGCGTCGTCCAGTGAGCGTTCCTTGATCCGCAGGCCGGTGACGACGACGCTGTTGCGGGCCAGCGCCGCGATCACCTCGTCGACGACCGGCCCGGTGCCGGTGACCTCGACCGTCTCCTCCTGCCGGGCCACGGAGCCGACGGACGGCAGCGCGGACAGCAGGGCGAGGTCGAGCGGGACGGACGGCCGGAAGGTCATCGTGGTCCGCGCGTCCGCCTCGCAGATCAGTTCCTCCGGAGTGCCGATCGCGACCAGCCGGCCGCCGTCGAGCACGGCGGCCCGGTCGCACAGCGCGGCCACCTCGTCCATGAAGTGCGAGACCAGCACCACCGTCACCCCGGCGTCCCGCACCTGCCTGACCAGATCCCAGGTGGCCCGGCGGGCCTGCGGGTCCAGACCGGTGGTGAGCTCGTCGAGGAAGACCACCTCCGGGTCGCCGACCAGGGCCAGCGCGATGAACAGCCGCTGGCGCTGACCGCCGGACAGCTTGCCGAACCTGGTGTCGCGCTTGTCCGACAGGCCCCACCGGGTGAGCAGCTCCGCCGGGTCACACGGATGCGGGTAGAAGGAGGCGTACAGCTCCAGCGCCTCGCCGACCCGCAACGTGTCCTGGAGGTGCGCCTGCTGCAACTGCACACCGATCCGGCGGCGCAGCTCCCGCCCCTGGCGCACCGGGTCGAGCCCGAGCACCCGTATCGTGCCGCTGTCCGGGCGGCGCAGACCCTCGACGCATTCCACCGTGGTGGTCTTGCCCGCCCCGTTCGGGCCGAGGAGTCCGAAGACCTCGCCCTCGCCGACGCCGAACGAGATCCCGTCCAGCACGGTGTGCCCGCCGTACCGCTTGGTGAGGTCCTCGACCTCGATGACTGCCATGCCGCCGGCCCCTTCCGCCGCCACGCCGCGCTCTTCCTCGGCGTGGTAGAAGCGTCTCGCGGTGGACGGGGTCGGGGCGTCGCCCGAACGGCCACCGGTGGACGGCGGTCCGGTGGACCCCCGGCATCAACCGATCGGTTGATGCCGGCGGCACCGGGCCCGGTCAACACGAAGGGCGGGCCGCTGGTGGCGGCCCGCCCGGGTGCGCGCGGGGAACTACTACCCCGCGAGGATCACCTGTTGGTGCAGTGGTTGCCGAACGACGGGTTCAGCAGGCCGACGACGTCGACGGTGTCACCGCAGACCTCGGCGGGGATGTGGATCGGCGCCTGGACGACGTTGCCCGAGACGACCCCGGGAGAGTGGACGGCGGAGGCACCCGCACCGGCGTCGGCCATGGCCAGCCCTGCGGTGGCGGAGACAGCGGCTCCGGCGGCGGCGGACACCACGAGCGCCTTGGCGATACGCGACATGCTTTCAATTCCTTATCTGCGTGGGGAAGTTCTGACCCCTGCCGCCGTCGGCGGCGGGGAGCCTGTTCAACGCGCGAGTCCCCGGTTCGTCGCGGTTCGCCCCTCGAACAGGTGAATACGCGTACGCGTGCGGCGCAACGCGGCCCGGCGGGTGGACGGATCAGGGTCAGGGCCTGCGGCCCAGCAGGCACAGCAGCCGGGTGAGGTCGTCGGCGTCCTCGGGCGGCTCCACCGGCGCGCCGAACAGCCCGCTGCTGTGCAGGTCACCGGCGTACGGCTGGATCTCCCGCAGCGAGGCGGTGGCCAGGTCGGGCGGCATGGCGGCATCCGTGCCGATCGCCCGGGCCAGGTCCCAGCCGTGCACCGCCGCGTCCGTCGTCAGCTGTCCGCAGTACGCGAGCACATGGCTGTCCCCGTACGACAGGTGCACCCCGCCGCGCAGCGCGCCGGGCGTCCGGAAGGCGGCCAGCGCGGCGGCGCTCACCGCGTCCCAGCGGGCGGCGGGGTCGTCGCCGAGCTGGTTGCCGTCGTAGGCGTCGCCGACCTGGGCGACGGTGGCGCGCTCGGTCACCAGCCGGGGGACCCACAGCTGTTCGGTGATCAGATGATTGACCAGGTCCCGCACCGCCCAGTCGGTACACGGCGTCGGCGCGTCCCACTGGTCGGCCCGGACCGCGTGGACATGGGAGGAGAACCACTCGAGTGCCTGGCCGTACCGGCGCACGGCCGCGTTGTCAGCCATACCGCCGATCCTCCCCGGCGAGCGGGCGGGCCGCACGGCGGGCGGCCATGTCTGTTGCCCTGCCCGGGGTGACACGGCAGGGTGGGGCCGCGAAACATCCGGACACCGGAACGCAGGGGGAAACATGAAAAGAAGGATCAGTGTCGCGGCGGTGGCCGCCGCGACGGCCGTATCGGGTCTGCTGCTGGGACTGTGCGCCGCACCCGTCCAGGCGGACACCCCGCCGGGGGCGGTGGGGCAACCGGTGGTCACCCATCCGGTGGAGGAACCGTTCGACTATCCGGCGGGCGAGGTGTGCCCCTTCCCCTCCCACGCCGACTTCCCCGTCAGCGACCTCACCCAGCGGACCTGGTACGACGCGGCCGGCAACCCGGTGTTCGCCGTCGACTCGGGCCCGCTGGTGATACGGGTGACCAACCTGGCCACCGGCCGGACCATCGAGCGCGACATCTCGGGCAGCGGGACCGTCACCTACCCGGACCCCGACTCGTTCGTGCTGAGCGGCGGTGACTGGTCCGCCGGATTCCACACCTCCGACACCCCGGTCCACAACCACTGGATCGTCTCGCGCGGCTACATGTCGGTGCGGATCACCACGACCGCCGGCGTCACCAGCCGCACCCTGCTGGCCCTGCGCGGTCCCTACGAGGATCTCTGCCGCACGCTGGCCTGATCCTCGCCGTCGCGCCCGGTGTCGCCGGGCGCGACGGCGACGTGCAGATGGACCACTCCGCCGTCCAGCGGCCGCGGGGTGACGTGCTGCCAGCCCACCGAGGAGATACGTTTCGCCAGAAGCGCGGGTGACGGCCACGCCTGTATGGACTCGGCAAGGTAGCTGTACGCCTCGGGATTGGTGCTGACCCGGCGGGCTATCCGCGGGACCAGATGCCGCAGGTGCGCGCGGAACAGCGCCCGGCGCACCGGCGTGGTCGGCATGCTGAACTCGCACACCACCAGCCGCCCGCCGGGCCGGGTCACCCGGAGCATCTCCGCCAGCGCCGCTTCCGGGTCCGCGATGTTGCGCAGGCCGAAGGAGATCGTCACCGCGTCGAAGACGCCGTCGGCGAACGGCAGCCGCCGACCGTCCCCGACCACGAACTCCATGCCCGGATGGCGGTGCCTGCCGACCGACAGCATGCCCTGCGAGATGTCGCACGCGACGACCCGGGCGCCACGGCCGGTCAGCGCCATGCCGGAGGTACCGGTGCCCGCGGCGACGTCGAGTATCCGGCGGCCGGGCGCCGCGTCCAGCGCGTCGGCCATGTGGCGGCCCCAGTTGTTCATCCGGCCCAGCCACAGCCGGGCCCGCGTTCGGTCGTAGCCGTGCGCGACCTCGTCGAACATCGCGACGACCTCGGAGGGCACCTTGTCCAGATCCGCTCTGACCACGTTGTTCCTGACGCCGGCGGGACAGTGGGAGGCCAAGACTTCCACGCGGTCCCCGGCCGGGCACCCCCCTGACGGGAAGGTTCACCGACCGTCATCCGGGCGTCATCCCCCGTCGCGCCCGGCGCCCGGGATCCACAGGACATGGCCTGGGCCTGGACCGCGCCCGGCTCGGGCGGGCACGGTCCAGGCGATCGGGGGAAGGACGGTCGGCCGCGTCCCCTCGGGCGGGGACCGGCCGGCTCGTCACCAGGCGACGGGCAGCTCGTGCACCCCGTAGACGGCCATGTCGTCGCGGTAGCGGATCTTCTCCGGCTCGATGTCCAGCCGCAGCGTCGGCAGCCGCCGGAACAGCGTCTCCAGTGCGATCTGCAACTCCACCCGGGCGAGCGGCTGGCCCAGGCACTGGTGGACGCCGAACCCGAAGGCGAGGTGGCGGCGGGACTCACGCGAGACGTCGAGGCTGTCGGCCTGGGCGAAGACCTCCTCGTCACGGTTGGCCGAGGCGATCATGAGCAGCACGCCCTCACCCGCCCGGATGGTGCGCCCGCCGACGGTGATGTCCTCGGTGGCCACCCGGGTCAGACCGGTGTGCACGATGCTGAGGTAGCGCAGCAGTTCCTCGACGGCGCCCTTGACCAGCGAGGGCTCGGCGCGCAGTTTGGCCAGCTGCTCCGGGTCGCGCAGCAGCGCGACGGTGGACAGCGAGGTCATGTTGGCGGTGGTCTCGTGACCGGCGATCAGCAGCAGCAGGCCCATCGCGGCGATCTGGTCGTCGGTCAGCTCCTGCCTGGCCGCGAGCCGGCTGATGAGCGACTCGTCCGGCGCGGCCCGCTTGCTGACCGCCAGCCGGCGCAGGTACCCGTGGAGTTCGTTCCTGGCGTGCTCGATCTCCCCCGAGGTGGCGCTGTTGCGGAGCATGACGCTGCTGCGGTCCTGGAAGAACTCATGGTCCGCGTAGTCGACGCCGAGCATCGCGCAGATGACCAGCGACGGGATCGGCAGGGCGAACTCGGCCACCAGGTCGGCGGAGGACTTGCCCTCGATCATCCGGTCCAGGAAGTCGTCCACGATCTGCTGGATCCGCGGGCGCATCGCCTCGGTCCTCTTGATCATGAAGTCCGCGGTGAGCATCCGGCGCAGCCGCGCGTGCTCCGGGTCGTCCATCCTGATGAACGAGATCTGTCCGCTGGAGACCGCCCTGCGTCCCTCGGTGACGAACGGGAAGCCGGGGATGCTCGCGTCGGCGCTGAACCGCTGATCGCGCAGGACGGTCTTGACGTCGGCGTGCCGGGTGACCATCCAGCACTGGCTGCCGTCCCACAGGCTGACCTTGCTGACCGGCTCCTCCCGCAGCGCGTGCTGGTAGGCCGGTGGCGGGTCGAACGGGCAGGTGGCGCCCCGGGAGGCGGGAACGGTGAGGGGCTCGATGGGCTGCGCGGTCGTCATCGCGGGGGCTCCTTCACTCAACTGTCTGATACGGCGGGCGCGTGCCGGGGCCGGTCGCGGTACGGACCGGGGCGGCCCGGCTCACGCCTCGTGGACCTGGATGGCTCCGGAGGGACAGACGGCGGCCGCCGTGCGGATCTCCTCGTGCAGGTCCGCGGTCGGGCGCTCTTCGAGGAGTTGGACGATGCCGTCCTCGTCACGCTGGTCGAACACCTCGGGAACGGCCAGCACGCACTGGCCGGATCCGCAGCACAGCCCCGTATCGACGCTTACTCGCATGGCCTCTCCATCCATCGACCGGGCGACCGGTTACTTAACAAAGGCAAGTAATTCTCCGCCACGTTAACTCGCCCCGGACGGGCGGAGATAGGGATTTCGGCAAGGCCGGCCCGAAGTTGGCCGGTTCCGGACGGCGGCAGTCCGGAAGTCCGCGCGGAGGGCGAGGCAGGCACGACGCGGCAGGGCCCGGCCCCCTCGACGGGGGCCGGGCCCTGTTCGTTCTCAGTCGCCCGATGGCCTCGGGCGGACCGTCAGCGCTTGAGCCAGCTCTGCACCGCCAGGGCGGGGACGAAGCGGGCGGCGTCGATGGTGCCGACGCCGGTCGCCATGTCGTAGCCCTTCACCGCGGTGTAGCCGGTGACGCCGTCGTAGCTGTTGTTGGTGCCGTCCTTGACGTCCACGATGCCGCTGAAGACCGGGGCCTTCTTCTCCAGCGAGTAGAGCGCGTCGTGGATGTCGCCCACCCGGTGGCCGGCCATCTGGTCGGCGAGCGCGACGATGCCGGAGAACAGCGGGCTCGCCTCGCTGGTGCCGCCGTAGACGTCCCAGCCGACGGCCGTCGGGTCGTAGCTGGAGTACACCCACGCGCCACCGTCGACGGCCGCGGCCATCGAGATGTCCGGGGTACCGCGACGGGCACCGACCACGTTGGCGACGCCGTTCTGGTACGACGGGCGGCCGAAGACGTGCGACTGGCCGCCGCCGCCCGCGCCGAAGTCGTTGTAGACGCTCTCCGGAGCGGTCCGGTCGCCCTTGTCGTCAAGGTGCAGCTGGGTGCCGCCGATGGAGGTGACCAGCGGGTCGGACGACGGCCAGGAGTTCACCTGGAACGGGTAGTTGCTGCTGCCGTCCTCGACACTGTCGGTGGCCCCGCCGTCGCCGGAGGAGGCCAGCACGGTGACGTGGTGCGCGGCGGCGTCCTTGAACGCGTAGCGCAGGTTGTTGATGCTGGAGAAGTCGCCCTTGTCGAAGCCCGGGAAGGTGTTCTCGGTGGCTCCGAAGCTCTGGGTGATCACGTCACCGACACCGTGGTCGATGAGGTTCTTCTCGGCGGTCATCATCTCCGGCAGACCGGTGACACCCTCGGTCTCCGCGACCGGGGTCTCCACCAGGACGATCCGGGCGTCCGGCGCGACGGCGTGCGCCATCTCCACGTCGAGCGTGGTCTCGCCGGCCCAGCCGGTCATGTCCGGGTTGGTCGGGTCGAACGGCGGGACGTCGCCCGCCTTGACGATGTCGACCTTGGCGCTCTTCATGCCGAACTGCTTGCTGTACACGTCCAGGTCGTGCTGGATCGTCGGGGTGCCGAAGGAGTCGACGATGACGATCGTGCGACCCTTGCCGGTCACGCCCGCGCTGTAGAGCTTGTTCAGGTTGTACGCCTGGCGGTACTGCACAGGGGTGTAGCAGTTGATCTGCCAGGTCGCCTGGCACTGCTCGGTGCTGACCGGGCTGGTGACATGGCTGACCAGGTGGTGGCCGACGATCGCGGGCACCACCTTGGTCTGCGGTGCGGCCACAGCGGATCCGCCCGTAGCGGAAATCACCGCAGCGGTGGCCAGGGCGGTGGCCCCGGCCGCTGCGACCACGGCACGCGGCCGGGGACGAGCTCTTCGCATGAATTCTCCTTGTTCGGAGTGAAGTCGCCCGAAGCGACTTCCTTGATCCCATCGGTCAAGTCATGAGCAGGACAAGGGTGTTTTGTTTTTAGTATCAAATGCTTTACCTGTACGCGGGTTTCTTTGCCCTTCTATGACTTTTCCATGATGAGAATGGGCGAACGAAGCCGGACATACGTACCCGCTCCCTTACCCGGCCTGACGACCGCTCACCGAAATGCCACGCGGCCCCGACCAGGGATTGTGGTCGGGGCCGCGCGTGTGAGAGGGCCGTATCACATGGGGTGTGATATGAGGCCGCTATTTGAGGGCACGTCAGCCGGTGAAGGCGCCGGTGCCGTTCGGGGTGCCGAGGCCGGTCGGGCCGTCGTAGCCGGAGCCCGCGGTGCACAGGTAGCTGCCGCTGCAGGATCCGTTCGAGCCCGAGGTGACGTCGTTCAGCGACCCGGTGTGGGCGTACGGGAACGACGCCGGGTTGCTGCTGCCGGACGGGGCGCCCGCCAGCGCGTAGACACTGGCGATGATGGGCGACGAGGCGCTGGTGCCGCCGTAGACGTCCCAGCCGCCGGACTGGTAGGTGTCGTAGACCGCCACACCGGTGGCCGGGTCGGCGACCGCCGAGACGTCAGCGATGGTCCGCTTGGCGCAGTCGGCGTCCTTCTGCCAGGACGGCTTCGGCTCCACGGTCGAGCAGCCGGAACCGGTGCCCTCCGAGCTGCTGGTGTTCCACACCGACTCCGACCAGCCACGGGAGCTGGAGTCCTTCGTCAGCGCGGTGCCACCGACCGAGGTGACGTTCGGCGAGGCGGCCGGGTACTCCGGGCCGTAGCCCTCGTCGCCCGAGGACGCCGTGATGGCGACACCGGGGTGGTCGAAGTACTGGCTGTCCGCCGAGGTGTCCGAGGAGTCCTCGGAACCGCCGTAGCTGTTGGAGACGAACTTGGCCCCGAGGGTCACCGCCTCGTTGACCGAGGCGCCCAGGTCGTCCATGTTCGCCGAGCTGGCCTCGACGAGGATGACGTGCGCCTTGGGGGCGACCGCCGAGACCATGTCCAGGTCGAGGGAGATCTCCCCGGCCCAGCCGGCGTCCGCCGTCGGGTAGCTGGTGCCACCGTTCTGGTCCACCTTGCTGAAGCACCCGCTGTCGCTGGTGCAGGCGGGCAGACCGTACTGCGAACGGTAGGCCGCCATGTCCGACTCCGCGTTGGGGTCGTCCTGGGCGTCCACGATGGCGATGGTCTGGCCCTCGCCACCGCCCGCGGGCAGGTTGTAGGCGCTGGTCAGGTCCGCAGGACCGAAGCCACTGGGGGTGGCGTCGGCCGACATCACGCGCTTGGCGGTGATGTCGGTGCGCTGAAGCGCCTGGCACGCCATCATTCCGGGCGTGGCGGGCGCCGAGCACAGCCGCTTGACCTGCGGCCCGGAGGCCTCAGGGGTGGCTGCGCCGGCCGGGGCGACGATGGCGTAGGTCCCGGCGACCACCATGCCCGCGGACAAGGTGGCGACGACGGTCCGCACGGCGCCGCGACGGCGGCGGTGCTTCGGCACGTCGGGAGTTGTTATGTGCAAGGAACGGCCCTCTCCCTGGGGGGATGGGGAACAGCGCTGCCCGGGCCCCTTCGGGTCCGGGGCGTACGCTGTCCCGGGATCGACCACCCGGCCATGCGCGGCTCCCTGTCGTGATGGGGCACGACAGGAGTGGGGGTGCCGCACGTGAGGCATGACAGACAAAGTGGACATGCGCATGACATGCACAAATGTCTGCCACCCCGCCGAGTGGTGTCTGGTTGCCCAGGAAGCTAGCCGAGCCCCACACCCCGCCACAAGGGCGAAAGCCCCCCAATCCTCCTCGCGTCCGTCTCTGTTACTCGCTCGTAACAACCGAGTTCGCACAGGTACGGACCAGCGCGGATGCCAACACCGGCCGCCCCGGGCCTCGTTGACCCGGCCTGCCGGACGGCCCGCCACCGCACCCTTCGCGGCCTGCCGTACAAAGGATCACCGGACTCACAACCACCCCGCCCGAGCCGCCTGGATACCCGCCTGGAAACGGGTCCGCGCCCCGAGGGCGTCCATCAACTCCCGCACCCAGCGCTGCACGGTGCGCGGCGATACCCCCAACTGCCGCGCGATGCTGTCGTCGGTGAATCCGGCCGACAGCAGCGTCAGCAGTTCGGAGCGGCGGTCCGGCGCCGGAGTACCGGCCTCCGCGTGCGGAACGCGTACCGCGCGATGCCAGTACGCCTCGAACATCCCGGTGAGCGCGTCGAGCAGGGACGAGGCGCGGACCAGGACCGCTCCTTGGAGTTCGGCTCCGGTGGCGATCGGCAGCATCGCCCAGCGGTCGTCCACCACCGCCAGCTTGCAGGGCAGTTCCGGCAGCATCCGCGCCTCCTCCCCCGCCGCGACCACCACCCGGATCTCGGCCAGCCGCCCGGGAGCGCTCACCGAGCCCGCCTCGTAGACGGCGCGGACCCGCACCCCGCGCTCCAGCAACGAGCGCTCCAGCGCGGTGTCGGTGGGGGCGATGTGCGGTGGTTTGTCGAACAGCAGCACCTGCTGCCGGGCGCCGTCCTGCATCTGCCGCCACCGCTCGGCGATCGCCGCCTGGCCGGTGACCACCTCCACCAGGTCGGCGGCGTGCGGGCGCTGGCCACTTCGGTAGGCCCGCATCAGCTCGCCGACCCGGCCCCGGGTGCGCAGCAACTCCTCCTCACGGCGCAGCAGCAACGCCTCGACGGCGACGTCCGGCGCGGCGGCGGACCAGCGCGCGGGCACCGCGTCGTGCCGGTTCACCAAGCCGTGGGCGGTGAGCGCCGCCAGCAATCGCTCGGCGAGCGCCAACGGCGCGCCGAGTTCCGCGGCGAGTTCCGCCGCGCTCAATTCGGGATTGGCCAGAACACGCAAATACGCGCTCTGTTCGGCCTCGGGTATGCCCAATCCTTCGAGCAGTCCTGTTTGGGCCGCGCGGGCTCCGCCTGGAATCACCATGACCGTCCTTCGGCCGCGTTCGTCACTCTGCACATGATGTCATGTTCTCGCCATGGCGGATTCCGGATCGCCCGGCCCTCTTGAGTACCGCCGAATTCCGCGACCACGATGAACCCGGTCCGATCGGCCGCCCCCCTTTCCTCCTCCCCCCACAGGAGTACGGCACATGGGCATGAATTCTGGCGCCAGAGGGACGTTCGCCAAGGGTAAGGCTGCTGCGGCGGGTCTGCTGCTCGCTGCCGCGCTCGTCCCGGCGAGCGCCGGCACCTCCGTCGCGGCCTCGGTGGGCTTCGGCCCGCAGGCCAAGCACTTCCAGGAGAGTAACTGGGGCGGCTACGTCGCCCAGGGCAGCTTCAGCAGTGTCAGCGGCTCGTGGACCGAGCCGAACGTCAGCTGCAACTCCACGAACGACCTGTTCGCCCCCTGGGTCGGCATCGACGGCTTCGGCTCGTCGACCGTCGAGCAGACCGGCGTGCAGACCGACTGCTCCAGTGGCGGTCCGGTCCTCTCCGCCTGGTACGAGATGTACCCGGCAGCCCCGGTGTACTTCAGCGACCCGGTGTCCGAGGGCGACAGCATCTCCGCCTCGGTGGTCTCCAACGGCGGCGGCAGCTACACCCTGACGATCTCCGACAACTCCAAGGGCTGGACGGAGCACGTCTCCAAGAGCCTGGGCGCCAGCAACGTCAGCGCCGAGGCGGTCATCGAGTCGCCGACCAACAGCTACCCCTCGTTCGGCAGCCTCACGTTCTCCAACGTGACCGCCAACGGCCAGCCGCTGGGGAACTTCCCCGTCACCGACCTGGAGAGCGGCGGCTACGGCCCCGGCCCGCTGTCCGGCGGCACCTTCTCCATGACGCCCGGCTTCGGCACCGCCAACCACACCCCGGCGAAGTCCGGCGCCATCCGCTACTGACCGCTCCCGCGGTAGCGGCCTGCGAGACAGCGACACCGGCTGCCCGGTCCACCCTTCAGCGGTGGGCCGGGCCACCGGCGTCACTTGAGGATGTTGACCGCCCGGGCGATCACCAGGACCACGGTCACCAGTGAGACCACCGACTGGGCGAGCATCAGCATCTTCGCCCAGCGCGACATCGGCATCACGTCCGTCGGGCTGAACGCGGTGCCGTTGGTGAAGGCCAGGTACAGGTAGTCCAGGAACCCCGGTTCCCAGTGCGGCGGAGCCATGCCAGGTTCCTGCATCTGCGGGAAGAGGAAGTCCGGGTACGGCCGCTTGCCCGCCGCCCGCACGGCGGGGCCGCCGCGGTCCCACTCCCAGTACCACAGCGCGAAGACGATGACGTTGGTGAGCCAGATCCCGCCACCGGTCATCAGCAGCGGCCCGGCGTCCGCCCCCTCGCTGCCCCGCACCAGTCCGCGCACCAGCGCCACCGCCGACCACGCGTTGGCCACGCTGATCAGCGCCGTCAGCGTCAGGCTCGCGATCCGCAGTATCCGCGACCGCGTCTCGACCCGGACCGGATTGGCGGCCACCAACCCCAGCAGCAGGACGGCCTCCAGCGACGGCAGCAGCCAGTGTGGTCGGAACGACAGCCGCTCCGGCAGCGCCCACTGCACGACCAGCGCCACGACGACCACCGTCGTGACCGCCCAGCGCTGCTCCCCCTCGGTGGCGCGTATCCAGGCCGGCGGCCGGCGACCGCCGTGCACCGGTGCCGGGCCGGTGTCCGCCAGCATCCGCTCCATCCGGTCGAGCCGGGCGTGCAGTTGACCGCTCAGCTGCCGGATCGACTCCGCGTCGCCCTCCGCGGGCGGGGGCGTGCCGCCGGGCGGATGGGGCGGTCCGCCGCCCGTGTCATCTTCCCCGCCGTCAGCCCGGGGCGGTGAGCCGCCCATGTCGCCGTCCCGGCCGCCGGCCCGCTCCGCATCGCCCATGGGCTCATTGTGCTCGGGGGCTCTCCGGGCTACGACGCCGCCTCGGCGACCCGGCCGGTCACCTCGCCGAAACCCACCCGGGTGCCGTCAGGACCGGGCGCCCAACCGCTGATGACCACCTCGTCGCCGTCCCGCAGGAACCCCAACTCGGTCCCGTCCGGCAGGGCCAGCGGATCGCGGCCGTTCCAGGTCAGCTCCAGCAGGCAGCCCCGCTCGTCGGCCGCCGGACCGCTGACGGTGCCGGACGCGAAGAGGTCCCCGGTACGCAAGCCCGCGCCGTTGACGGTCAGATGGGCCAACTGCTGGGCCGCGGTCCAGTACATCGTGGCGAACGGCGGCCGGCTGATGATGTGGCCGTTGACCGACACCTCCAGCCGCAGATCCAGGCCCCAGCCGGGCCGATCGCTGTCGTCGAGGTAGGGCAGCAGGGGCACGTCGCGCGCGGGGGGTGCGACCCGCGCGGCGCCCAGCGCCTCCAGCGGGACGACCCACGGCGAGACGGAGGTGGCGAACGACTTGCCCAGGAACGGCCCGAGCGGCACGTACTCCCAGGCCTGGATGTCGCGCGCCGACCAGTCGTTGAGCAGGCAGACCCCGAACACGTGGTCCTCGAACGCCTCCATCGGCACCGCGCTCCCCGGCCGCGAGGGCCCGCCGACCACGAAGGCGACCTCCGCCTCGAAGTCCAGCCGGGTCGAGGGGCCGAACCGCGGCGACGGGTCGTCAGCCGCCTTGCGCTGTCCGGCAGGGCGTACGACGTCGGTGCCCGACACCACCACCGATCCGGCCCGGCCGTGGTAACCGATCGGCAGATGCTTCCAGTTGGGCGTCAGCGCCTCGCCGGTCGGGCGGAAGATGCGGCCCACCGTGCTCGCGTGGTGCTCGCTGGCGTAGAAGTCGACGTAGTCGGCCACCTCGAACGGCAGGCACAGGGCGACCTCGTCGAGCGGACGCAGCAACGGCCGCACCGCGTCGCGGTGCGCCTCGTCGGTCAGCCACCGGGTCAGCTCGGCCCGGGTCCGCTCCCACACCGGCCGGCCGGCCGCCATCAACGGGTTGAGCGTGGGCTGCCCCAGCAGCGCGGCCAGGTCGTCCGCGCCGAACGCGCGGGCCGCGGCGCCCGCGTCGAGCACCTGGTCGTGGATCCGGACGCCGACGCGCCGCTCACCGGGGGCGTCGCGGGTGGTGAAGACCCCGTACGGGAGATTGTGCGGGCCGAACGGGCTCCGGCCGGCCCCCTCCAGCGGACTGTCTGCGGGCATCTGTGGTGTCCCTCGCCTTCCACGTCGCGGATGAACGCGAACGCAAGGCTACGGGTCTCCGGCCGCACGCCGGCGGCGAACGCCGGCGGACCTCACAGGTGCCGGGTCACCAGCGGCGCAGCGCCATCAGCCGCCGCCGCACGTCGACCCGCTGCGCCCGCGGCGGCGGAACCTCCGCGACCGGCGGTACGCCCGGGGCGGCGGTGTCGTCGTCGGGAAGATCCGCGTCGGTGTCGACATCCTGTGTGGCGGTCATGATCGTGCGTGTCCCTCGCTTCGGTACGGGCCGGTGGCGGCCGCCCGTACGCCATAGCGCCCCGGCGGCATCGCCGGGGCGGCCCCCGACCATAACGTCCTCAACGCCGTCATGGCCACGGGACCGCCCCGGAGCACCCCACCGGCGCCTGCCCGCTGCGGACCCTTCCATTCCTGTTCCGTGCGGATCAGTTTCCTGACCGTCGCGCGGGCGTCACTCCGGCGTGACGGGGGCGTACTTGTAGCCGACCCGGCGCACGGTGACGATGCTGCCCCGGTGTTCGGCGCCGAGCTTGCGGCGCAGCCGAGCGATGTGCACGTCCACGGTCCGGCCGTCGCCGACGTGGCCGTAGCCCCACACGGTCATCACCAACTGGTCGCGGGTGTGCACCCGGTGGGGGTGCGCCACCAGGTGGGCCAGCAGCTCGAACTCCAGATAGGTGAGGTCCAGCGGCCGTCCGTCGACGCTCGCGGTGCGGCGGTCGGGGTCTATCCGGACGGCGTCGTCCTGCGGTGCGGGCGGCTCCGCCGGCAGGGCGCCGGGCACCTGGTCCGCCGGCAGCAGGACGAGGTAGCCGACCATCGGCGGCTGCCCCTCGACGGCGGGCAGCGCATGGCCCGGGGCGGGTATCCAGGTGGCGCCCGGCGGCAGGAAGTCCGGCGCGGGCACCACCTCGTCGGAACGGACGGCGCGCAGCCGCTGGCGGGGGGCGATCAGACGGTTCGAGGAACGCTGGGTGTTCGACATGGTGTCTCGGCTCTTTCGCGCGAAGGGGCGTCGGTGGACGTCGTGCGCGGTGCCGAGCGCCGGTGCCGCGGTCCCGGGACGGGCCTTGGGTCAGCGGCGGGCGCGGGGCCGCGCGAATGTCGCGCGGCAACACAGACGGTCGAAGTGATGCGCCTGCCGGGACGGCCAGAACGGCTCAAGGTCACTACGACCCGTCGCGGTCTCATCCAGCCTGGCCATGCCCACATTCAAGCAGAACCCAAGCCCGCCGTCCGGTGGTTATCCCCACATCGGCCGACCGGTACCCACGTTCGCCTAGGCTGCGGCGGCATACGAGGGCAGTCGCCCGCGGCCCCGGCTGCGGCGAGAGCACGGGAGTACGACCGGTGCACAGCTACGGCAAGTTGGTCCGAGACAGGATTCCCCAGATCATCCGCGACGCCGGCGCAGAGCCGATGACGTACACCGCGGATCTCCTGGAGTACCGCAGACGGCTGCGGGAGAAGCTCGGCGAGGAGGTCTCCGAGTTCCTGACGGCGGAAGACGCCGAGGCCGCTGAGGAACTCGCGGACGTCCTGGAGGTCGTCCGCGCGCTCGCCGCAGATCTGGGCGTCGGCCCGGCACAGCTGGAGAAGATCCGCCAGGCCAAACACGACGACCGCGGCGGCTTCACCGACCGGACCGTCTGGACCGGCAACGCCTGAGCCGCCGCCTCACCCTCGCCTTGCCGGGTCCGCACCCCCCGGAGGGGGCCGGTCAGCGGATGGGGACGCCGGAGATCGTGCGGGCTATGACCAGGCGCTGGATCTCGCTGGTGCCCTCGAAGATGGTGTAGATCGCCGCGTCGCGGTGCATCCGTTCCACCGGGTACTCCCGGGTGAAGCCGTTGCCGCCGAGGATCTGCATCGCGGAGGCGGTGACCCACTTGGCGGTCTCGCCGGCGTAGAGCTTGGACATCGAGCCCTCCGCCGCGGTGAAGGGGCGGCCGGCCGAGGCCATCCAGGACGCCCGCCAGACCAGCAGCCGGGCGGCGTCGATCCGGGTGCGCATGTCGGCCAGCGTGAACGCGACGCCCTGGTTGTCGATGATGGGGCGGCCGAACTGCACCCGGGTCTTGGCGTAGTCCAGCGCCACCTCGTACGCCGCGCGCGCGATGCCGACCGCCTGCGCGCCGACCGCCGGGCGGGACGCCTCGAACGTGGCCATCGCGGCGTTCTTCACCCGCTCGCCGGACTTCTTCTTCTCCATGGCGCGGGCCAGCCGCTCGTCCAGCTTGTCCTTGCCGCCGAGCAGGCAGGAGCCGGGGACGCGCACGTCCTCCAGCACCACCTCCGCGGTGTGCGAGGCGCGGATCCCGTGCTTCTTGAACTTCTGCCCCTGCGACAGCCCCCTGGTCCCCGGCGGGATGACGAAGGAGGCCTGACCGCGGGCGCCGAGTTCCGGGTCGACGACGGCGACCACCACGTGGACCTCGGCGATGCCGCCGTTGGTCGCCCAGGTCTTGGTGCCGTTGAGCACCCACTCGTCCTTGGCCTCGTCGTAGACGGCCCGGGTGCGCATCGCGGAGACGTCGGAGCCCGCGTCCGGCTCGGAGGAGCAGAAGGCGGCGACCTTGACGTCGTCGGGCGTGCCGAACATCTGCGGCACCCAGGTGCCTATCTGCTCCTCGGTGCCGTTGGCGAGCACGCCGACCGCGGCGAGGGTGGTGCCGACGATCGACAGCCCGATGCCCGCGTCACCCCAGAACAGTTCCTCCATGGCGACCGGGATGCCGAGGCCGGTCGGGTCGAAGAACGCCTGGGAGTAGAAGTCCAGCGAGTACAGTCCGATCTTGGCGGCCTCCTGGATGACCGGCCACGGGGTCTCCTCGCGCTCGTCCCACTCGGCGGCGGCCGGACGCATGACGTCGGCGGCGAAGCCGTGGATCCAGTCGCGGACGCCCTTCTGGTCGTCGTTGAGTTCCAGCGTGAAGTCACCCATGGTCGTCCCCTCGCCCCGACGATCGCCGCCGAAGATGTTACTTGCGGTAACAGGAGTCTGTTACCGTCTGGTACACGCTGTCAACTCCGACGACACGCACCCGGCGGACCGTCTGCCAGGTGTTACGTTGCCAGGAGCGGGGAAATATCCGGCTCTGCCGGCTAAGACGACGGGCGGGGAGGTTCGGGTGCGGACCAGCCAGCGACTTGATCAGCAACAGGCGGCCGAGCGCCGCCGCCGCGAGCTGCTCGAAGCCGCCGACCGGGTCGTGCTGCGCGACGGCCCCGAGGCGTCGATGAACGCCATCGCCGCCGAGGCCGGCATCACCAAGCCGATCCTCTACCGGCACTTCGGCGACAAGAGCGGCTTGTACCGGGCACTCGCCAAGCGGCACACCGACGCGCTGCTGGAGACCCTGCGCACCGCACTGGACTCCCCCGGCAGCCGCCGGGACCGGGTCGAGGCCACCCTGGACGCCTATCTGTCGGCGATCGAGGCCCGCCCGCAGGTCTACCGCTTCCTGATGCACCCGACCGAGCGGGAGGCCAGCGAGGGAGAGCGGGGCTTCGACGCGGTGCGCCATTCCGCCCCGCTGCTGAGACGGCTCGGTGAGGAACTCGCCCAGCTCATCGCAGAACGGCTCGACCTCGGCCCGCAGAGCGCCCTGCTGGCCCGCGTCTGGGGCCACGGCATCGTCGGCATGATGTACGCGGCCGGCGACTGGTGGCTGGGCGACCAGCCCTGCACACGGGAGCAGTTGGTGGGCGACCTCGCCGACATGCTGTGGGGCAGGCTGGCCGTGGCGGAGGACCTGCCCGGCGGACCCGGACTGTAAGAGACCCGCACGACGGGACCGCAAAGGGCCCGCACGGCAACGGCCCCGCATGACGGGACCCCGGCGGCGTCTCGAAGGGCGGCCGGTCAGCGGCGCCGGTCCGCCGCCCGCCGTCCGGCCCGCAGCGCGCGCCGTCTGCGCACCTCACCCAGCCGGTCGGTGAACACCGTGCCGTCCAGATGGTCGTACTCGTGCTGGAGGCAGCGGGCGAAGAAGCCGGTGCCCTCGACTGTCAACTCCTCGCCCCGCAGGTCGAACCCCTCCACGACGGCACGGTCGAAACGAGGGGTGGAGGCCTCGGCACCGGGCAGCGACAGACAGCCCTCGGGCCCGGCGACCGTGACGCCGTCGGCCGCGACCAACCGGGGATTGACGAGATGTCCCAGGTGGCGGAGGTTGTCGTCGTCGGGGCAGTCGTAGACGAACACCCTTGAATCCACGCCGATCTGAGGCGCGGCCAGGCCCACGCCCCCGGCCGCGTACATGGTCGCGTACAGGTCCTCCACCAGCCGGGCCAGCCGTCCGTCGAAGGCGGTGACCGGCTGTGCGGGGGTATGAAGTACCGCATCCCCGAACCACCGTAGGGAATGGACCGTTCCGGAACTGCCGGGAATGCCGCCATGTCGCATGCGCGAAAGGCTAGAGGGTGCCGGCCACCTCAAGGGGGCGCCCGGCACCACCGCTGGTGGCGCGGTGCTTGGGGGCGCGTGGACTCGATAGGCTGACCGCTGACCGAAGCCTCCCGCCATGGCGGACCGGCCGCGGCGCACGGGGGCAACCCGGCCGCGGCGCAGCACCGGCGGACGCGCGGCGTCACCCCTGCCAGGCGGTGGCGGACACGCGCACGGGGGCGCGGTGGCCGGACGCGAGGAGGATCGAAAGACGATGGCAGGCAACACGGAGCCGCTGTCGCCGCGGGCGAAGCTGGCCGTGACGGCGGGCAAGGCCGCGGCGGCGGTGTCACGCGCGGCGGGCAAGGGCAGCGGATCGGTGATCGGTGGCCGGGTCGCGCTGAAACTCGACCCCGACCTGCTGGCCAGGCTCGCCGGGACACCTCGACGTCGTCCTGGTCTCGGCGACCAACGGCAAGACCACCACGACCCGGCTGATCGCCGAGGCGCTGCGGGCCAGTGGCCCGGTGGTCTCCAACGCGCTGGGCGCCAACATGCCGGCCGGCATCACCTCCGCGCTGGCCGGCGGTTCCGACGCCCGCTACGGCGTGATCGAGGTGGACGAGAAGTATCTGGCCGGGGTCGCCCGCGACGTCACGCCGAAGGCCATCGCCCTGCTGAACCTGTCCAGGGACCAGTTGGACCGGGCCGCCGAGACCCGGATGCTCGCCGAGAAGTGGCGCGAGGGCCTGTCGGGCACCGAGGCCGTGGTGATCGCCAACGCCGACGACCCGCTGGTGGCCTGGGCGGCCTCCTCCTGCCCGACGGTGGTGTGGGTGGCCGCGGGTCAGGAGTGGAAGGACGACGCCTGGTCCTGCCCGTCCTGCGGCGGCGTGCTGCAACGCCCGGGTGACGACTGGTTCTGCGGGGACTGCGGATTCCGCCGCCCGCCGCCGACCTGGGCGCTGCACGGCGACTACGTGCTGTCCCCGGACGGCGTCGCCTGGCCGATCCACCTCCAACTGCCCGGCCGGGCCAACAAGGCCAACGCGGCGATGTCCGCGGCCGTCGGCTGCGGTGTTCGGCGTGCCGCCGCAGGTCGCCCTGGAGCGGATGTACTCCGTGCAGGCGGTGGCCGGGCGCTACGACGTGGTGAACTACCTCGGCCGGGATCTGCGGCTGCTGCTGGCGAAGAACCCGGCGGGCTGGCTGGAGACCTTCTCGCTGATCGACGGCCCGCCTGCCCCGGTGCTGCTGTCGGTCAACGCCCGTGGCGCCGACGGCACCGACACCTCCTGGCTGTGGGACGTGGACTACACCCGGCTCGCCGGGCATCCGATCTTCGTGATCGGCGACCGCAAGCTGGACCTGGCGGTCCGGCTGGAGGTGGCCGGTCTGGAGTTCCGGGTCTGCGGCGACGTGGACGAGGCGCTCCAGGCCGCTCCCCCGGCCGGGTCGAAGTCATCGCCAACTACACGGCGTTCCAGGACCTCCGCCGCCGTATCGGCAACTGAGCCGACCCCGGCCACACACAACAAGGATTGCGAGCATGAGCGATACCAGCCTGCGCCTGGTGTGGGTCTACCCGGACCTGTTGAGCACGTACGGCGACCAGGGCAACGCCCTCGTGGTGGAACGCCGCGCGCGGCAGCGCCGGATCCCGGTCACCCGCATCGACGTGCGCTCCGACCAGCCGGTGCCCACCTCCGGGGACATCTATCTGATCGGCGGCGGCGAGGACCGTCCGCAGCGACTCGCGGCCGAGCGGCTGCGGCGTGACGGCGGTCTGAACCGCGCGGTGGCCAACGGCGCGATCGTCTTCTCGGTCTGCGCCGGGTACCAGATCCTCGGCAGCGAGTTCATCAACGACCTCGGCCGCCCTGAGCCCGGGCTCGGCATCCTCGACGTGCGCAGCGTGCGCAACGACGGTGCCCGGCACGTCGGGGACGTACTGGCCGACATGGACGAGCGGCTCAACCTGCCGCCGCTGACCGGGTTCGAGAACCACCAGGGCAATCACGATCATCGGCCCCAGCGCGCGCCCGCTCGCCCGGGTGCGGTTCGGCAACGGCAACGGGACCGGCGACGGCACCGAAGGCGCGTGGTGCGACACCGTTTTCGGTACGTACATGCATGGACCGGTCATGGCGCGCAATCCGCTCATCGCGGACATGCTGCTCAAGTTGGCGCTCGATGTGCACGCTCTGCCGCCGGTCGACGAACAGTGGTACGAAGCACTGCGCGCCGAGCGGATCTCCTACGCGACCCAGGCCGCCGCCAAGCCCTGAGCCACCAGGCGCTCCGGGGCCGGTTGTGTCAGGTCGGTGCGGCCGAAGCGACGGACCACCGCTCCCGGGTGCCGTTAGGCTGGCGGAGTCCATCCGGACGACGGCGTCCGGTCGGCAGGAGTCGCAGCGTGCAGGAGTAAGAGAGCAATGCGTATTGGTGTACTGACCAGTGGCGGGGACTGCCCCGGACTGAACGCCGTCATCCGGTCCGTCGTGCACCGTGCCGTGGCGGACCACGGCGACGAGGTCATCGGCTTCCACGACGGCTGGAAGGGTCTGCTGGAGTGCGACTACCGCAACTTTGGACCTGGACGCGGTGGGCGGCATCCTGGCCCGCGGCGGCACCATCCTCGGGTCGTCCCGGGTGCGCCCGGAGCATCTGCGCGGCGGTGTGGAGCAGGCCCGCGGCCATGTGGCCGACCTCGGGCTCGACGCGATCATCCCGATCGGCGGCGAGGGCACACTGAAGGCCGCCCGGCTGCTGTCGGACGCCGGGCTGCCCATCGTCGGCGTGCCCAAGACCATCGACAACGACATCCACTCCACGGACGTCACCTTCGGCTTCGACACCGCGGTGATGGTGGCGACCGAGGCGCTCGACCGGCTCAAGACCACCGCCGAGTCACACCAGCGGGTGATGATCGTCGAGGTGATGGGACGCCACACCGGCTGGATCGCGCTGCACTCGGGGATGGCGGCCGGTGCCCACGCGATCGTGGTGCCGGAGCGGCCGTTCGACATCGGGGAGCTGACCGAACTGGTCGGCAAGCGGTTCGCGGCCGGCAAGAAGTTCGCGATCGTCGTGGTCTCCGAGGGCGCCAAGCCGCGCGAGGGGTCGATGAAGTTCGACACCGGCGGCACGGACGTCTACGGCCACGAGCGGTTCGCCGGAGTGGCCCGGCAGCTGTCGGTGGAGCTGGAGCAGAGGCTGGGCAAGGAGGCCCGTCCGGTCATCCTGGGCCACGTCCAGCGCGGTGGCACCCCGACCGCGTACGACAGGGTGCTGGCCACCCGGTTCGGCTGGCACGCGGTGGAGGCGGCGCACAACGGCGACTTCGGGATGATGACCGCGCTGCGGGGCACGGACATCGTCCTGGTGCCGCTGGCGGAGGCGGTGGACCGCCTCAAGACGGTGCCCGCCGACCGCTATGTCGAGGCCGAGTGCGTGCTGTGAGGTCCTGACCACCTGTTCCCCCCGCAGCACACCGCCCCCGCCCGCCGCGCCGGAGGGGGGCGGTTCTACTCTGGTGCGGGCGCACCGGTGGGAATCGCCACAATCCCGGTGTGCGTTCCGAGCGGGTGCGACGGGAGTGTGTTGATGGGTCACGGCGGGGACGGTATGCCCGGCATGGACATGCCGGTGCAGATGCCACCGTTCACTATCGGGCGCGGTCTGGAGTTCGGCGGGGACCCGTTCTTCCTGGTCGGCTGCCTGCTGGCGCTCGCGCTGTACGGCTGGGGCGTGCTGCGGCTGCGGGCCCGTGGTGACCGCTGGCCGGTGGGCCGGTGCGTGGGTTTCCTCTTCGGAGTGCTGACCATCGGCGTCACGATGTGCACCCGGCTCAACGACTACGGCATGGTCATGTTCAGCGTGCACATGGTGCAGCACATGATCATCAGCATGCTCTCCCCGATCCTGCTGCTGCTCGGCGCGCCGGTCACCCTGACGCTGCGGGCGCTGCCGACGGCGGGCCGCGGCCGCAAGGGCCCGCGTGAGCTGCTGGTCGCGCTGCTGCACAGCCGCTATCTGCGGATGGTCACCCATCCCGCGTTCACCATCCCGCTGTTCATCGCGAGCCTGTACGCGCTCTACTTCACCTCGTTGTTCGACTTCCTGATGGGCAGCCGGGCCGGACACATCGCGATGATGGTGCACTTCCTGCTGGTCGGGCTGCTGTTCTTCTGGCCGATCATGGGCGTGGACCCGGGACCGCAACGGCCGGGGTACGTGATGCGGATCCTGGAGCTGTTCATGGGGATGCCGTTCCACGCGTTCTTCGGCATCGCGCTGATGATGGCCGGCCAGCCGATGGTGGCGTCCTTCGCCCACCCGGCGGCCTCGCTCGGCATCGACGCGCTCGACGACCAGCACGCGGCGGGCGGCATCGCGTGGGCGTTCAGCGAGATCCCGTCGGTGCTGGTGCTGATCGCCCTGGTCTTCCAGTGGTACTTCGCCGAACAGCGCACGTCGCGGCGCGAGGACCGGGCCGCCGACCGGGACGGGGACAAGGAGCTGGCGGCGTACAACGCCTATCTGGCGTCGCTGCGGGCGCACAGTCGCTGACGGTTCCGCCGTGCTCCCCGTAGCGGTACGGGCCGCTACGGGGCCACGATGGGGGCGGAGGTGAGTCGGCCATGGCGGGATCGGCGAGAACGCTGGCGGTGTGCACGATGGTGGCGCTCGTCCTGGTCACCGTCTACACGGTGGCGCTGGGCAGCGAGGGGTGGCTGTGGTTCGGCTGGTCGGTGCTCGCCCTGGTGACGGTGGCGTCCGCGGTCGGCGGGCGCCGGTGAGCCGGCCGGCGGTCGTCCGCGCGGCCGGGTGACCGGGGCTCAGAACCGGAAGACGGCACCGGTGCGCTGTTCGAGGACGCAGGCGTTGGGGTACTGCCGCGACCAGTACACCGTGCGCCCGTGCCAGGTACCGCTGGCCGTCGCGGTGACCGGCGCGTAGATCATCGAGCAGTACCGGGTCTGCGCCGCCGGGTGTTCGAAGCCGCCGTCGGCCGCGGTCAGCGCGTCGCAGGCCTCGACGGCGTTGGGGTGATAGCCGCCGGCCGGGTCGCAGGCCAAGGTGGCCGCCCGGTTGAAGGTGTGGTCGGGCGTGGAGACGGAGAGCGTCAGCCGGGTGGGGCCGTCGGCGGCGATCGCCGGGACGGCCGCGCCGGCGAGCGCGGCGAGGGTTGCGGCGGCCGTCGCGGCACGGCGGGCAGCGGTCATGGGGAGCCTCCGGTGGATGAAGGTGGCTGGGGGCGGAGACAACGAGAAGCGGTACGCGAACCGCGCGCCGGGCAAGGCGTGCGATCGCGTACCGCATGTCATCCCGTCCCCGGCGTCCACACCGGGTGACGCAGCCGCCGAGTCCCCCGAAAGGGCGCCTGGGGTTCACCCACCAGGCGCCCTCGGGTCCTCGATCGGGCGGCCCGCCGGTCAGCCGGTGGGTCCCGCGGGGCTCTGCGCCGGAATGGTCGGCAGGCTGGTGAAGACGTCGAACCACATGGCCCCGGCGATCAGCAGTCCGATCACCGCGAGCACCAGTGCGCCCCAGGCGACGGCCCTGACCCACGCGGCGGCCGGCGGCCGCAGGGTGACCTGCTGCCCGACCAGCACCCCGGCGGCGACCAGCAGGGCCACCAGCGCGAAGACGCCGTTGAACAGCGCGGTGGTGTGCAGCGGCGTCCCGAAGGCCACCTTGATCTGGTCGGCGGCCGAACCGGACTGGGCCTTGATCTGACCGATCAGCTGCTCACGGGACGAGATCAAAGTGCCGAGCCAGGTGCCGGTCAGCGAGGCGAGCGCCAGCCCCAGGGCGACGATCGCGGCGGCACCGGACAGCACACCGGACGTGGCGGTCTCCCGGACGGCGACGACGTCGAGGTCGTTCTCGTCGGACTCCGCGTCGTCCCCGGCGTCTTCGGCTGCCTCGCCGGTCCCGGTGGCCTCGGTGTCCTTGTCGCGGGTGTTCTCGGCCCCCTCGGCGGCGGTTTCCCGGGTGCCCTCCTCCTGGGGCTCTTCCTTGGGGTCGGTTGACGTGTCGGTGTTGATCGTGTCCATGGGACAAACCGTAGGGGCACAGTCTGAGAGTCTGCTGAGGACCCCCCATACGCCCGTGGCCGGCCCCGCGCGACCGCCTCCACCCGCCGTCCGCCGGGCCCTCGTGAGGAAAACGTGGAGGACCGCGCTTGGGGCGGTCCGGCGACGACACAACGGCAAGAAGCCCTACGTGTCACCGTGAACGGCCGCTGATGGGTCAGCATGGAAGGACCTGGAAGGGAGCTCGGGATGTTCTACTACATCCTCAAGTACGCGATCCTCGGTCCCTTGCTGCGTCTGGCCTTCCGGCCCCGGATCGAGGGGCTGGAGAACGTTCCGGAGGAGGGCGCCGCGATCGTCGCGGGCAACCACCTGTCCTTCTCCGACCATTTCCTGATGCCGGCGATCCTGCCGCGCCGGATCACCTTCCTCGCCAAGCAGGAGTACTTCACCGGGCCGGGGATCAAAGGGGCGCTGATCGCGGCGTTCTTCCGCAGCGCCGGGCAGATCCCGGTGGACCGCACCGGCGGCAAGGCGGCGCAGTCGGCGGTACGGGAGGCGCTGAAGGTGCTGCGGCGCGGGGAGCTGATGGGCGTCTACCCGGAGGGCACCCGCTCGCACGACGGACGGCTGTACAAGGGGCGCACCGGGGTGGCGGTGATGGCGATCACCGCGGGCGCGCCGGTCGTGCCGTGCGCGATGGTGGGCACGTTCGAGATCCAGCCGCCGGGCCGGGTGTGGCCGAAGATCCGCCGGGTGACGATCCGGTTCGGCGAGCCGCTGGACTTCTCGCGGTTCGCCGGGATGGAGGGCGAGCGGTTCGCGCTGCGCTCGGTGGCGGACGAGATCATGTACGAGATCATGGGGCTGTCCGGCCAGGAGTACGTCGACCGCTACGCCGGTGAGGTCAAGGCCGAGGCGGAGGCCGCCGCCGGCGGACCGCGCCGCAGGCTGCGCCCGCCCTGCTGAACTCCCGCTGCGCCCACAGCGGATCCGCGCACGGCGAACAGCCATGGCCGGGCGGCCACGGGTCCGCGTAGCGTCCCGGGCATGACGGGAACGGCGTTGGTGATCGGTGCGACGGGACAGATCGGACGGCCCGCGGTACGGGCCCTGGCGCGGGACGGCTGGCGGGTTCGGGCGGCCTCCCGGCACGGCGGCCGGGACGAGGGGTGGCCGGCCGAGGTCGAGACGCTGGCCCTGGACCGCGACGAGCCGGGCGCGCTGGCCGCGGCCGTCGGCGACGGCTGTGACGTGCTGCTGGACTGCGTGGCCTACGGGTCCGAGCACGCCGCGCAGTTGACCGCGCTGGCCGGATCGGTCGGCTCCGCGGTGGTGATCTCCAGCGCCGCGGTCTACGTGGACGACCGCGGCCGGGGCTTCGACACTCAGGCGGAGCCGGACGGCCTCCCCCGCTACCCGGTGCCGATCCCGGAGACGTGCGGGACGGTCGAGCCGGGTCCTGCGACCTACTCGACCCGCAAGGCCGCGCTGGAGCGGGAGTTGCTGGCGGCCGGTGGCCGGCTCCCGGTGACGCTGCTGAGGGCGTCGGCGATCCACGGCCGGTTCAACCGCAAGCCGCGTGAGCTGTACTTCGTCAAGCGGGCGATCGACAGGCGCGCGGTGCGGGTGCTGGCGTACGGCGGCAGGTCCCGCTTCCAGCCGGTCGCCACCGAGAACATCGCGGAACTGGTGCGGCTGGCGGCCCGGCGGCCGGGTTCGCGGGTGCTCAACGCCGGTGACGCGCAGGCGCCGACGGTGGCCGAGATCGGCGAGGCGGTGGACGCGGCCCTGGGCCACACCTGCGAGACCGTGCTGGCCGAGGGCCCGCCGCCGGCCTCGGGCGTGGGCTCGACGCCGTGGTCGGGACGCCATCCGATCGTCCTCGACATGTCCGAGGCGCGGGCCCGGTTGGGGTACGAGCCGGTCACCTCGTACTTCGGGTCGCTGCCGGCCACCGTGGAGTGGACGGCCGCCGAACTGGGGAACGCCGACTGGCGGACGGCGTTCCCGATGATGGCGGAGGTCTACGGCGACCTGTTCGACTACGCGGCGGAGGACGCCTGGCTGGCGGCCCGGGGAACGCGCTGAGCGATCAACGCCAGTCGCGCCACGGCCACTTGAACCCGCCGCGCATCACCCGCACGTGGCCGAAGACCGACCGGCCGGTGATCCGCACCACGGGACCGTCCTCGCTCTTGGGCTTCTTGCCTCCGCCGCCCGGCAGGGAGCGCTTGCCGAACAGGGCCGTCCCGGTGTCGTAGACCATGGCGTTGTCCGGGACCAGGATCTCGATCTTGCCGAAGAAGGAGTTGGCCTCGATGACGACCTCGCGGCGAGTGAAGACCGCCTGCCGCAGGTCGATGACGGCGGCGCCGAACGTCGAGCGCACCACCGTCGCCGGCGGGACCGGCCACTGGCCGCCGCGCCGGATCTTGCTGAACACCGCGTGCACCGGCGCGATGTCCAGGTGCGGGGCGAGCGGTGTGCCGTCGTCGGGTTCCGGCAGGTCCCGTGTGATGGGCGCCAGTTCACCGCGGGTGCGGGCGGCGTAGACCGCCTCCAGCCGTTCCGAGTGCTCCTCGGAGGTGAGGCGGCCGGTGGCCAGCGCCTCGGCGAGGAGGCCCGCGACCCGGTCGCGCTCCTCGTCCGAGGCGCGCAGGTCGGGGGCGGCGCCGGGCGTCTTGCCCGGACGGCCGCGCTCCGACGGGGGTCCTGCGGGGGCTGCGGGCATCTGGGCATCCTCCTGAGCGGCGTGCGGGCGTACACGTGGGGCGGTGCCCGGGACGGGCGGTGGCACGGGCGCCACGCAGGGACTCACGCTATATCGCGATATGCCAGCGAGGCAATACGCCCGTCCGCAATACGGTGGCAGCCGCCCGGACTCGCCACCTACGCTGATCACGGCCGGCCGGATGAGCCGTACCACGTTCCGGACACGGGGAGCACTGCGATGAGCGCACGTCTGCGCGGGATCGCCAAGGAGACCGAGGATATCGTCACCGCGGGCGGATACCTCTCGCCCGACGGACGGCACATCCCGCTCGCCGACGCGATCGACCGGGCCGCCCGCGGCACCCGGCTCTACGGCCCGGAACCGGTGCCGGTGCCGGACGGCCCGCCCGGCGCGGTCCACGCCACCCGCTTCGAGGTCACCGCCGAGAGCAGCATGGAGGCAGCACGCCGACTCACGGCGGCGGACGGCGACGACCCGGTCGCGGTGCTCAACTTCGCCTCCGCGCGCAACGTCGGCGGCGGCTACCTCAACGGCGCCCAGGCGCAGGAGGAAGCGCTGTGCCGGGTCTCGGCGCTCTACACCTGCCTGCGCGGGGTGCCGGAGTACTACGAGGCCCACCGGGCGGACCGCAGCCCCTTCTACACCGACCGGGTCATCCACTCCCCCGGCGTCCCGGTCTTCCGCGACGACCGCGGCGGGCTGCTCCAACTGCCCTACCAGGTGGGTTTCCTGACCTCCCCCGCGCCCAACGCGGGGGTCATCGCGCGGCAACTCCCCGAGGAGACCGGCCGGATACCGCAGGCGCTGCGCCAACGGGCCGAGCGGGTACTGGAGGTGGCGGCGCGCCACGACTACCGGCGGCTGGTGCTGGGCGCCTGGGGCTGCGGGGTGTTCCTCAACGACCCGGCGCAGGTGGCGGCGGCCTTCGCCGGCCATCTCACCGGCGGGGGGCGGTTCGACGGCCGGTTCGCCCAGGTGGTCTTCGCCGTCCTCGACCGCCGCACCGACTCCCCCAACCGGGCGGCGTTCGCCGCCGCGTTTCCCCCGGCGAGCTGATCGGCGGGGTCGGCCCACCCGGCGGGTGGGCCGACCCCGTGACGTGACGTGCCGTCAGCCGGTGGCGGGCAGGTCGGGCACCACGTTCCGGCTCGGGGCACGAGTCCTGGCCGGCGCGGTGCCGGCCGGCTCGTGTGCGGCGGACGGCGCCGCCGCGGCGGGCCGGGGTTCCGCGTGCGGCGCGCAGACCACGTCGTGGCCGTCGAGCACCCCCTCGACCAGATACGCCGTCACCCGGTCGTTGACACAGCGGTTGACCAGCCCGGTGACCCCGTGCGAGCCCGCGTCCCGCTCGGTGACCAGTTCGGAACCCCGCAGCCGCCGGTGCAGTTCGAGCGCGCCCGCGTACGGGGTCGCCGCGTCCCGGGTGCTCTGCACGATGAGCACATCCGGCAGACCGGGCCTGGAGCGCACGTCGCGCGGGGTGAGCCGCGGCGTGCCCCAGGTGGCGCACGGCAGGTTCATCCATGCGTTGGCCCAGGTCAGGAACGGGTACGCGGCGTTCAGCCAGGTGCTGTCCCGATCCCAGGTCCGCCAGCTTCGCGGCCACTTGGCGTCGGCGCACTCCACCGCGGTGTAGACGGCGTTGCCGTTCTCCTCGGTGGTGGCACCCGCGACGTCCCTGGGGTCCAGGCTCGCGGCGGCGATCAGCGGCGCACTGTCACCGGCGGCGTACGCGCTCCAGGCGTCCGCGACGATCGTCCAGTACTGGTCGTAGTAGGGGGCGTTCTGGAAGAAGTGCAGCAGTTCCGCCGGGCCGACCACTCCGCCGAGCGGGTGGCGCCCCGCGGTGGCCCGCAGCCGCTCCCACTGCCGGGCGACCTCGGCCGGGGTGGCGCCGAGCCGGTAGACCGCGTCGTACCGGGCGACCCAGGCGGTGAAGTCCGCCCACCGGCCCTGGAAGGCCACGTCCTGGTCGAGGTTGTTGCGGTACCAGATCTGGTCGCGGGCCGGGTTCACCACACTGTCGACGATCATCCTGCGCACGTGTGTGGGGAACAGGTCGGCGTAGACCGCGCCGAGGTAGGTCCCGTAGGAGGCCCCGAGGTAGTTGAGCCGCCGCTCGCCGAGAGCGGCCCGGATGACGTCCATGTCCCGTGCGGAGTCAGGGGTGTTCAGGAACGGCAGGAGGCCGCCGCTTCGCTGCCGGCAGCCGTCCGCGTACTGCCTGGCCACCTCACGCCGCAGCGCTTTGGCCGCCTCGTCGGCCGGAACCGGGTCCGGCTTGGGCGACTTGGCGAACTCCCGTGGATCCTCGCAGGAGATGGCGGCGGAGTGCCCGACCCCGCGCGGGTCGAAGCCCACGAAGTCGTACGCCTTGGCGGTGGCCGTCCACAGCGGGTTGCGGGTGGTGACGCGGCGCGGGAAGGCCAGACCGGAACCGCCGGGACCGCCCGGGTTGTACAGCAGGGCACCTTGCCGCTGGGCCTTGGTGCCGGTGCTGCGCACCCGGTCCACCGCGATCCGCACGCCTGTCCCGAACGGGTCGGCGTAGTCGGCCGGCACGTCCACCCAACCGCACTCGATGGGCGCCCCCAGCCCCCAACTCTTCGGGCAGGGATTCCAGTTGATCCCCTCGGCGGCGGCCCGCGCGGCGGCGACCCGCACCCCGTACGCCCGGGCGCCGTCGTCGGCCGGGCGCGGAGCGCGGGCGGGCGCGGCGGCGACGGTGCTCGCGACCAGGACCACCGCGGTGGCCCCGAGCAGCGCCGAGCGACGCCGCGCGAGAGCCCGGAAAGTCCGCTGCCGGGTGGGTAGCTGTCTGTTCGTCATGCGGCCAGCTTCAACGGGGGTTTGTCCCCCGGCGACCGGAGGCGGCTCGATCGGCCTACAGCGTTAGGCCGCCCCGGGGATCGAAGCTCCCGGGGCGGATGTGGTCCGACGTGCCGTCAGCCGACCGTGGCGCGGCGGAGGTCGGTGGGTTCAGCGACCGGCGGGCGGGAGGTCGCGGTGCGCGGTGGGCTCCGGGACGTGAGCGGCTATCCCGAAGCGGTGGCGTTCGCCCGCGGCGGACGAACCACCGGCGACAACGGAGACCGTACTGATCACCTGCTCGTCGGCCGTCTTCTCGCTCTCTTCGAGTCGCCGCAGGTCAGCGGCGGAGACCAGGGCGACGAGCGGCTTGCCGTGCCGGGTGACGACGACCCGTTCACCGCCGTAGACGACGCGGTTGATCAGCTCTGCCAGCTCGGCGCGGGCTTGTGTCACGGGGACTTCATGGGCCATGCTGCCCATGATAATGGAACGTACGTCCTGTACATTTTTACCGGAGGCGATGCACGATGCACGAGCCGAGCGGTGGCCACGCCCCGACCGGTCGTTACGTCCTTCCGGAGTTCACCGAACGCACCTCTCAAGGGCTGCGGACGATGGATCCCTACTCCAAGCTGCTCGCCGAGCGGGTGGTCTTCCTCGGCGCCCCGATCGACGACACCTCGGCGAACGACGTGATGGCCCAACTGCTGCACCTCGAACACGCGGCGCCGGGCCAGGACATCCAGCTCTACATCAACTCACCGGGCGGCTCGTTCACCGCGATGTCGGCGCTGTACGACACCATGCGGTTCATCGGCTGCGACATCCAGACCGTCTGCCTGGGCCAGGCGGGTTCCGCCGCCGCGGTGCTGCTGGCGGCCGGCACACCCGGCAAACGCCTCGCCCTGCCCGGAGCGCGGATATTCGTCGAGCAGCCCGCGTACACCGAGCCGGTGCACGGCCAACCCTCCGACCTGGAGATCCACTCGGCCGAACTCCAGCGGCAGCGCGAAGAGTTGGAGACGCTGCTGGCCCGGCACACCGGCCGGACGGCCGAGTCGGTACGCGCGGACATCGAGCGCGCCCTCGTCCTCGACGGCGAGCAGGCGAAGGAGTACGGCATCGTCGACCACCTCACCCGCGGCCGCAAGGCGAGCCTGTGGAACGGCGAGGCCGCCGGCGGGCCCGCGAGCGGCGGGCGGTGAGGCCGGGTGATCCCCGACCCGCCGCCGATGCCCGCCCTCACCGGCGCCGAGGGAGAGGTCATCGACCGCTACCTGGACGTGGTCGACCTGCTGGGGCGGATCAACCCGGCGCGCTGCGTCGACACCTACTCCGCCCTGCGCGCCGCACAGGCGCTGGCCGTTCGGGCGGTGGCACTGCGCGAGGCCCTGGAGTTGATGCACGAACGCGGTGAGAGCGAGCTGCACGGGGCGACTCTGGTGCGGGCCCTGCGGGTGCTGGACGGCGAGCGGCGGACCCGGCTGCCCGCCATCCCCCGGGTGGGACGGACGCCCAGAGCCGGAGTGGACGGCGCGGAGGACGGCTGACGGCGCTGCCAGGGCGCGGGCGCGCGGGTCCCGGCAGGCCCGGCTCACCCCGGTGGCGTGCCACCTGACGGGTGAAGTCGATCAACCATGGAACCCCCTGTGACCGGCCGTTTTGTCACAACAGCCGTCTCGCGGTCGGCGTTTTGCGTTCGAGATTCACCGGGTGGGTGCGCGAGTATCCCTGGGACGACAAGCCCCCACCGACGGGGTGGGGCGCTCCGGGCGGACGCCGAATCCTGCCGCGTCCGGAGATCGGGTCGACGCCGACAGCCGGCAGGAGCGGAGGACCCGGGCAGTACGGGGTCAACCGACGCAGTAAGGAAGGCCCCTCGGGGTGAAGCCGCACCCGCGGCCGGGCATCTTCGCCTGCCCGAACCCGACAGGTACTCCTTCGTAGGCGGACGACGAAGGAGTGCGCATGCACGCGCCCATATCCACCTCGACGCCGGTCCTCCGGCCGTTGCTGACCAGGACGGGTACGACGGCGCTGCTCACCTCGGCAGCCCTGGCCGGAAGTCTCCTGGTGCCCGGTATGACGCCGAACGCGCAGGCCGCGGCGGTGACGGTGGCCGCCAAGGCGCTGCACCTCGCCGCCGCCAAACGGGGGGCGCCCTACCAGTACGGAGCCACCGGCCCCTACCGCTTCGACTGCTCGGGGCTGACGCTCTACGTCTTCCGGAAGGCGGGACGCAAACTGCCACGCACGGCCGCCGCCCAGTACGCGGGCACCCGCCACCTGCGGGTGTCCTCCCGCAGACCCGGCGACCTGGTCTTCTTCCACAACGGCCGCTACGTCTACCACGTGGGGGTCTACGCGGGGAAGAACAAGATCTGGCACGCGCCGCACACCGGCGCCCGGGTCAGGCTGGAGAGGATCTGGACCCACAGCGTCTGGTACGGACGAGTGCGCTGACCCGCCGGCCGAGCCACGCCCGCGATCCGGGCGTGGCGCGGTCTGGCGGGGCGCGGTCTGGCGGGGCGCGAGGGGCCGTGGCCTGGGGGCCCGGCGGGGCGAGGGTGCCGTGGCCCGGAGCCCGCCGCGGCAAGGGTGCCGTGCGGCGGTGTACGGGGGCGTTGTCAGTGGCCGGGGCTACGGTTTCGGCATGACGTATCTCAATCCCGTGCGCCACATCACCTTCGACGCCCACGACCCCTACACGCTGGCGCGGTTCTGGTCCGCGCTGACCGGCTACTCCCTGCAGGACGCCGGCGCCGCGGACGACGAGGTGGTCATAGAGGCGGACGGCCGTCCCGAGGTGCCCGGGCTGCTGTTCATCAGGGTGCCCGAGGGCAGGTCGGTCAAGAACCGTGTGCACCTGGACATCCAGCCGCCGTCCGGCACGCGGGACGAAGAGGTGGAGCGGCTGGTCGGCCTCGGCGCCGTGGTGATCGACGACCGGCGGACCGTGGACGGCCTGGGGTGGGTGGTGATGTCGGACCCGGAGGGGAACGAGTTCTGTGTGGAGCGCAGCGCGGTGGAGCGCGGGCTGGCCTGAGCGGCCCGGCGAGCGGCCGCCCCACCGCGGGTGATCATGCCGGATCGATTCAGCATCCGGGGGAATCGGGGGATCTCACCGCTTCGGCGGCCCCGGCGGCACCGGCGGTCGGGCCGAGGACGCCGAGCGCCTGAGTCGGCGCTGTGACGGGAACGGGGACGGGGACGGGGACGGCCCACGGCAGGGTGATCCAGACGGTCTTGCCGCCGTCCGCCGTCGAGGTCACGGTGAAGTCGCCCCCGCACTCGGCCGTCAGGCAGCCGATGATCAGCATGCCGCGTCCGCTGTCGCGGTGGGCGCCCGCCGGGAGCCGCCTGGGACGTCCCGGATGGCTGTCGGTGACTCCGATCCGCAGCTCCCCGGCCCGCTCAAGGCGCAGGTCGACGGTGAAGGACGGCGACAGACCGCAGGTGTGCCGCACGGCGTTGGTGGCGAGCTCGGAGATGATCAGCGCGATGCTGTCGGCGACGGGCGCGTCGTCGGGCAGTCCCCAGGATCCGAGCGTCTCCGCCACGTAGGAACGGGCGATTCGCACCGAGGCGGCATCACTCGGCAGGGTGAAGGTTGCTTCCTGGTGGTCTGCCATGGCGACGCTGTCCCTTTTCCGCCGGCTCCGGTACTCCGGTGGTCGGCATTCCCCCGGCATGACCGGCTGGGATATGTCAGCGGCAACAGCCGTGGTCGACTGCTCCCACCAGAGTCCATCCATGTTGCCGTGTATCCCGGTGGCTCGCCAGACAATGCATATATCTGTCCCTCAAAGCAGTGAACTCTACGACGAAAGACTGTATTTGACCGGCATACTGGCCCACCGCGGCCTCACCGACGGAGGCTTGAGGCAGCCGGAGGTAGCACCCACCATGCGACAAGGGCCCGTCGTGCGCAGGCGCAAACTCGGCGCGGAACTGCGCCGTCAGCGCCTGCTGGCCGGGCTCACCAGCGACCAGGCGGCGCGCGGGGTGAGCTGGCACCAGTCGAAGGTGAGCCGGATCGAGACCGGCCGCAGCGCGGCCAGGCCCGCCGACGTCATCCTGCTGCTCGACGCCTACGGGGTGACCGACCCCGAACTACGGCTGCTGCTGACCACGTTGGCCGGTGACGAGGGCACCGGCAAGGGCTGGTGGCTGGAGTACCAGGACCTGCTGCCGCGCGCCTACCAGGACTTCATCAGCCTGGAGACCGGCGCCAGCCGGGCGCGCGCCCTACAGACCAGCGTGGTGCCCGGGCTACTCCAGACCCCCGCCTACGCACGGGCGGTGACCCGCACCGTACTGCCCCGGCTCACTTCCGAGGACGCGGACGCGCTCGCCCGGGTGCGGCTCACCAGACAGAGCGTGCTGCGCCAGGAGACCCCGCTGGAGTTGTCGGTGGTGCTGGACGAGGCGGTGCTACGGCGTGAGATCGGCGGGCGGCGGGTGCTGGCGGAGCAGCGCAGACACCTGGTGGAGATGGCGGGCCTGCCGCACGTCCGGCTCCAGGTGCTGCCCTTCTCGCACGGCGGCCACACCGGGCTGACCGGCCCGTTCGTCATCCTGTCCTTCCCGCGCATCGCCGACCTGGACGTCGTGGTCCTCGACCACCTGACGAACAGCCTCTACCTGGAGGGGGAGGAGGACGTCCGTACCTACAGCACCGCCTTCGACCTGCTGTGCGCGGACGCCCTCGGGTACGGCGAGTCGCTGGCGTTCATCGCCGAGATCGACCGCGCGGCCTGACCCCCGGCGCCCAGCGCGGGCACCGGAGCGACCGGCTCAACGGGCAGGCGCGGTGCGGACGATCACCTCGATGGCCTGGGCGATCTGCCGGTCCGTCATGTCGGCCGTCGCGGTGAGCCGCAGCCGCGAGATCCCGTCCGGCACCGAAGGCGGCCGGAAGCAGCCGGCCACCAGCCCCGCCTGCCGGCAGTCCGCAGCCCAGCGGGTCGCCGCCTCGGGCCCGGGCGCGCGGAGCGAGAGCACACAGGCGTCGGGCCGCAGCGCTTCGAGTCCGGCGGCCGTCAGCCCCGGCGTACAGCGTCCTGGCGACCCGTGCCGCCCTGGCCGCCCGCTCCGGTTCGCGGCGCAGCAGCCGCAGCGCCGCCAGCGCGCCGCCGACCGCGGCGGGCGCGAGACCGGTGTCGAAGATGAAGGTGCGGGCCGAGTTGACCAGGTGCTCGATCACCCTGGCAGGGCCGAGCACCGCGCCGCCCTGGCTGCCGAGCGACTTCGACAGCGTGACGGTGCAGACCACGTCGGGGTCCCCGGCCAGCCCCGCCGCGGCCACCGCTCCCCGGCCGCCGTCGCCCAGCACGCCGAACCCGTGCGCGTCGTCGATCAACATCGCGGCGCCCGCCTCCCGGCAGACCTCGGCGAGCCGCGGCAGTGGCGCGGCGTCGCCGTCCACCGAGAAGACGGAGTCGGTCACCGCGATCGCCGGGCCGTCGTGGCCGTCGAGCGCCTTGCGTACCGCGTCGGGGTCGCAGTGCGCGACGACGTCGGTCCGCGCGCGCGACAGCCGGCAGCCGTCGATCAGCGAGGCGTGGTTGCCGGCGTCCGAGACGATCAGCCCGCCGGGCACCGAGAGCGAGGTGACCGCGGCGAGGTTCGCCGCGTAGCCGCTGGCCAGCACGAGGGCGGCCTCGAAACCGCAGAACTCGGCGAGTTCGCTCTCCAGGTCGGCGTGCAGTCGCGTGCTCCCGGTGACCAGGCGGGAGCCGGTCGAGCCTGCTCCCCAGCGCAGGGCGGCGTCGGCCGCCGCCCGGGTGACCTCGGGGTGCCGGGCCAGGCCCAGGTAGTCGTTGCTCGCCAGATCGAGCGACACCGCGTCGGCCGTCCGGGGCCGCAGGGCGCGCACCAGACCGGAACGCCGGCGGGTCTCGGCCAGGGCGTCGATCCAGTCGAACGGCCCGGCGCGGTGGTCGCGCGGCGCTTCGTGGCGGGTCATGTCCGAAATCTAACCGGCCCCGGCCGCGAACCGGCATGTGACCATACACACAGATCGAGGACGGCCGTTGTGTGGTTCGCCATTGGCCGGTGCGCGTGCGGTGCGCGAAGATCAGCGCCATGGAGCTGCTGAACACACTCGTGGACAAGGGCCTGCGGCGCGAACTGCCGACTCGGGACGAAGCGCTGGCCGTGCTGGCCACCTCGGACGACGATCTGCTCGACGTGGTGGCGGCGGCCGGCAAGGTCCGACGGCAGTGGTTCGGACGGCGGGTGAAGCTGAACTACCTGGTCAACCTCAAGTCGGGGCTGTGCCCCGAGGACTGCTCCTACTGCTCGCAGCGGCTCGGCTCCAAGGCCGAGATCCTCAAGTACACCTGGCTCAAGCCCGACGAGGCCGCCGCCGCGGCGGGCGCGGGGGTCGCGGGCGGCGCCAAGCGGGTCTGCCTGGTGGCCAGCGGCCGCGGCCCGACCGACCGCGACGTCGACCGCGTGTCGCAGACCATCGAGGCGATCAAGGACGCAGAACGAGGGCGTCGAGGTCTGCGCCTGCCTCGGCCTGCTCTCCGACGGGCAGGCGCGAACGGCTGCGGAGCGCGGGCGCGGACGCCTACAACCACAACCTCAACACCTCGGAAGCCACCTACGGCGACATCTGCACCACCCACGACGTTCGCCGACCGGGTGGACACGGTGCGGCAGGCACAGGCCGCCGGTCTGTCCGCCTGCTCCGGGCTGATCGCGGGCATGGGCGAGTCCGACGCCGACCTGGTGGACGTGGTCTTCGCGCTGCGCGGACATGGACCCCGACTCGGTGCCGGTCAACTTCCTCATCCCGTTCGAGGGCACCCCGCTGGGCGGCGAGTGGAACGCTGACCCCGCAGCGCTGCCTGCGCATCCTCGCCATGGTGCGGTTCGTCTGCCCCGACGTGGAGGTACGGCTGGCCGGCGGCCGGGAGATCCACCTGCGCACGCTCCAGCCGCTCGCGCTGCACCTGGTCAACTCGATCTTCCTGGGCGACTACCTGACCAGCGAGGGCCAGGCGGGCAAGGCCGACCTGGACATGATCACGGACGCCGGTTTCGAGGTGGAGGGGTCGCAGACCACGACCCTGCCGGAGCACCGGCGCCCGGAGTCCTGCGGATCGCACGACGGCGGGGCCTGCGGGTCGCACGACGGCGCGGGCGCCTGCGGGTCGCACGCCGGTGGAGGGGTCTGCGGGTCGCACGACCGCGCGGACAGTTCGCACGACCGCGCGGCCAAGGAGCCGGTGGCGGCCGGAGCCGCCGCCGGCGCGGTGCCGGCGGCGCCGGCCGCCCGCACCGACCTGGTCTCGGTACGCCGCCGTGGCGCGGGAACGGACCTGCCGCCCAATGCCTGAGTCCGATCCGTCGCCGGTCCGCGCGCTGCTCGACCTCGACCGGGAGCACGTATGGCATCCCTACGGCCCGATGCCGGGCCGCAGCGAGCCGCTGCTGGTCGAGTCGGCGAGTGGCGTGCGGTTGCGGATCGCCGATCCGCACGGCGGCCGGTCGGAACTGGTGGACGGGATGGCCTCGTGGTGGTCGGCCATCCACGGCTACAACCACCCGGTGCTCAACGACGCGGTGCGCGGGCAGCTGGACCGGATGAGCCATGTGATGTTCGGTGGGCTGACGAACGAGCCCGCCGTACGGCTCGCCGCCCGGCTGGTCGAGATCACCCCGGAGCCGTTGCGCCATGTCTTCCTCGCCGACTCCGGTTCGGTGTCGGTCGAGGTCGCGGTCAAGATGTGCCTCCAGTACTGGCGTTCGCGCGGGAGGCCGGGCAAGCGCCGACTGCTGACCTGGCGCGGCGGCTACCACGGTGACACCTGGCAGCCGATGTCGGTCTGCGACCCGGACGGCGGCATGCACCACCTGTGGTCAGGTGTACTGCCCGAGCAGGTCTTCGCCGACGCGCCGCCCGGCGGTTTCGACGACGCGCCCGACCCCGGGTACGCGGACCATCTGCGCGGGCTGATCGCCCGGCACGCGGACGAGTTGGCCGCCGTCATCGTCGAGCCCGTGGTGCAGGGCGCGGGGGGCATGCGATTCCACTCCCCCGGCTATCTGCGGGTGCTCCGCGAGGCGTGCGACGAGTACGGCGTGCTGCTGGTGCTGGACGAGATCGCGACCGGGTTCGGCCGCACCGGCGCGCTGTTCGCCGCCGACCACGCCGGGATCGCACCGGATGTGATGTGCGTCGGCAAGGCGCTGACCGGCGGTTATCTGACGATGGCCGCCGCGTTGTGCACGACCCGGGTCGCGGCGGGCATCAGCGCGGGCGAGGTCCCGATGCTGGCGCACGGCCCGACGTTCATGGGCAACCCGCTGGCCGCCGCGGTGGCCTGTGCCTCACTCGACCTGCTGCTGTCCCAGGACTGGGCAGGGCAGGTCGGGCGGATCGAGGCGCGGCTGCGCGAGGGACTGGAGCCGGCCAGGGACCTCGCCGGCGTCGCGGACGTCCGGGTGCTGGGCGCGATCGGGGTCGTGCAGTTGGACCACGAAGTGGACATGGCCGCCGCAACCGGCGCCGCTGTACGGGCCGGGGTCTGGCTGCGGCCGTTCCGCGATCTGATCTACACCATGCCGCCGTACGTCACCGGCGACGAGGACATCGCACGGATCTGCGCCGCCGTTCTGGCCGCGGCGCGGGAGGGCTGAGACATGCCGGTGATCATCGTGACCGGGACGGGAACCGAGATCGGCAAGACGGTGGTGACCGCCGCGCTCGCCGCCGTCGCGCGGTGCGGCGGGCGGGACGTGGCCGTCCTCAAGCCCGCCCAGACCGGCGTGGCCGACGGCGAGCCGGGCGACATCGCCGAGGTCGTGCGGCTCGCCGGGCCGGTGACGGGGGCCGAACTCGCCCGCTACCCCGAGCCGTTGGCCCCGGGCACCGCCGCCAGGCGGGCCGGCCTGCCGACCGTGACGCCCGAGCGGATCGCGCTGGCGGCCCGCGAACTCGCCATCGAGCACGAACTCGTGCTGATCGAGGGCGCCGGCGGGCTGCTGGTGCGGTTCGACGAGAACGGCTCCACGCTGGCCGACGCCGCGCAGTTGCTGGGGGCGCCGGTGCTGGTGGTCGCGCCCGCCGGACTCGGCACGCTCAACGCGACGGAACTGACCACCCGTGAAGTGCGGAGCCGGGGGCTCGGCTGCCTGGGCGTGGTGGTGGGCAGTTGGCCAGGGCAGCCCGATCTGGCCGCCCGCTGCAACCTCGCCGACCTGCCGGACGTGGCCGGCGCGCCGCTGCTCGGGGCGGTGCCGCAGGGGGCCGCCGCGCTGACGCCGGAGATCTTCCGCCGCCGCGCGGGCGAGTGGCTGGCGCCGGCCCTGGGCGGAACGTGGGACGTGGCGGCGTTCACCGGGACGTTCACGCGGACCCCGCCGGCCCCGCAGGGTGCGCCACGGGCCATCCGGGTGTTCTGAGCGCGGTAGCCGCCGGCGGTTGGGGGTGGCTGGGAGCCGGGGCGGCCGGGGGCCGGGGGTGGCCGGGGCGGCCGGAAGGGTCGCCCGCGGTCTCGCACGGCCCGCGCGGCCTTCGGGGTCAGGGGTTCGGGCCCTCGTGGCCGCCGGTCCAGCCGCGCAGTTCGTCGGCGATGCGGTCGAGGTCGGCGACGCCGTCGTTGACCAGGTGGGCCAGGTCGCGTACCTGCTCGGGCGAGGTGACCACCTTCAGGCCCGCGGCGACCAGGTAGGCGTAGGCCACGGCGGAGGCGAACAGCACGTTCGAGCGCTCCAGCGCCGGTACGTGGACCAGCAACTGCATCAGTGACGCGGCCCGCGCCTGCGGGTCGGTGTACACCTCGGCGCCGAATATCTCGGCCTCGTGGCGGGCGACGGCGGCGACGAGCGCGCCCCAGTCGGTCACCTGGGGATCCCCGGGTGTGTTCTTCTCTGCGACCATCAAAAGCCAGGCAAGGTCGATACGCAGTGTCACGCCGCGCTACCGGGTCCCTCCGTGGCGGAACCACCGAAGACATCGGACCCCTGGCCGGCGCCCGTCCCACGCGAGCCGCGCGGGGTGCTCTCGGGTGCGGGATCATCGGGGAAGGCGTTGGGGCGGCGACCCTCGCGATCCCTGCCGAACTCCTCGGCGAAGATCGACTCGTACTGCTTCATGAAATCGGCCGCAGCCTCGACGAACGTCCGGCCGCTCTCGCCGTGGTCCTCCCGGACCAGTTCCTCGATGTAGCGGTTGACGCTTATCCCGCGCTGGGAGGCCTTGGTTCTGGCGGCTTCCGCGGTCTCCTCGTCGACGCGCACATTCAACTGTGTCTTCGCCATACACCAACGCTAGCGCTCATGTGCTAGCACCGGCAAGCGCAGCAGGTCGGCGGGCCGGGTCTGCGGCCCGCAGACCCGGGCCTGCCCCTGTTACCAGCCGGGGCGGCGTGGACGGACGGCCCGGGCGGACCGCAGTGAGAAATACCGGCCGGGGCCTCTTTATGCCCGCCGCCGATGCCGAATGTTCGGTGCCATGGTGGGCACACCTGTGGCGGCGGTGGCGGGTTTGGCGATGCCGAACGGGACGACGAGACAGGCAAATCCCCCTCGTCCAGTGCCCAGCAAGCTCTCATCGCGTTCGTGGGCGGCGGCCTGGCGTGGGGGCGGAGGTATCGGACGTGGAGCCGTACAGCCTGCTGCGGCTCAAGACCGGGCAGACCAACGCCATCGCGAAGCGGCACCGCCAATGACGGCGCCCCATGGCAACCCCAGGAAACCCTGCCAGGGCCGCCACCTGTTCCGGGGGCATGACGTGACCAGGATCAGGGAGGTCCCGAAGGCCCGGCGCCCGGTGCCTCCTGAGCTCCCGCACGGGAGACATCGCGATCTGGCCGGAATCGTTTTTGCAGGTCAGCGGGCGTTTTCCGCACATCGGGCTTGGGCAGGAAGACCCGTATGGCTGATAGGTTCAGGTTCGGGATCAACTTCCTGGAAGCGGCTTCCGGGCAGGAGTGGGCGGACAAGTGCCGGCGGGCGGAGTCGCTGGGATACGACGTACTGCTGGTGCCCGACCATCTGAACTGGCCCGCGCCCTTCCCCTCCCTGGTCGCCGCCGCCCAGGTGACGACCCGCCCCCGGGTCGGCACGTTCGTGCTCAACGCCGGGTTCTGGAACCCCACCCTGCTGGCCCGTGAGGTGGCCACCACCGATCTGCTCACCGGCGGCCGGCTGGAGATCGGCCTCGGCACCGGCTACGTGCGGTCCGAGTTCGACGACGCCGGGCTGCCGTTCGGCACACCCGGCAGCCGGGTGGCGAACCTGGAGCGCACCGTCACCGAGCTGGTCCGGCTGCTCGGCGATCCGACGCACACCCCGCGCCCCGAGCAGAACCCCCGCCCGCCGCTGCTGCTGGGCGGCAACGGGAACCGCGTACTGCGGATGGCGGCACGCCACGCCGACATCACCGCCTTCAGCGGCGCGGAGCAGGCTCCGGGACAGCCGGACGGCAAGATCACGCTGCTGGACGCCGACCGGCTGGACGAACGGGTCGCCGCCTACCGTGACGCCGCCCGGGACCGCAGCCCGCAGCCGGAACTCAACATCCTGGTGCAACGGGTGCTGGTGACCGATGACCGGACCGCCACCGCCGAGGAGATCAGGGGGTACGTGCCGCAGCTGACCGTCGAACAACTCTGCGAGGTCCCCACCCTGCTGTTCGGAACCGTCTCCGAGATCGCCGACCAGGTCAGGGCGCACCGCGAACGCTTCGGCTTCACCTACTTCTCGGTGCTGGAGCCCTCCATGGAGGCGATGGCCCTGGTCATCGCCGAGCTGCGGCGCACCGAGCCGTAGACGCACCCGAAGCCGCGAGCGCGCCGAAACCGTAGGCACGCCCGAAGGCCCCGCAGGGCCCCCGGTTCCGCCGGGACGACGCGCGGCCCCTCCGTCCCTGGACGATCATGGGACGGAGGTGTCCCCATGACCGAAGTGCTCCTGCTGATCCTCGCTCTGGTGCTGGCGCTGGCCTGCGGTGTCTTCGTGGCCGCCGAGTTCTCGCTCACCACGGTGGAGCGCGCCGACCTCGACCGGGCGGTCGAGAACGGTGAGCGCGGGGCCGACAGCGCGCTCAAGGCGGTGCGCGGCCTGACCTTCCAGCTCTCCGGCGCCCAACTGGGGATCACCGTCACCGGGCTGGTCATCGGCATGCTCGCGGAGCCGTCCGTCGCCGAGCTGCTGGCCGGTCCGCTGCGGGCGGCGGGGCTGGGTTCCGCCGCCGCCGGGACCGCCCTGGTGCTGGGCACCGTGCTGTCCAGCGTCGTCCTGATGGTCGTCGGAGAGCTGGTCCCGAAGAACTGGGCGATCTCCAGGCCGCTGGCCGTCGCGCGGTCGGTGGCCACCCCGCAGCGCGTCTTCAGTGCCGCGTTCCGGCCGTTCATCGGGCATCTCAACAACACGGCCAACCGCATCGTGCGGCGGTTCGGCCTGGAGCCGACCGAGGAGTTGTCCACGGTCCGCGGCCGCCGGGAGTTGCAGGCTCTCGCCCGGCACTCCGCGAAGGAGGGCGCGCTGGAGCCGGACACCGCCGACCTGTTCGTGCGCACGCTCAGCCTCGTCGACCTGACCGCGCAGAACGTCATGACGCCGCGCGTCCAGGTGACCGCCCTGCCCGCCGACGCCACCGCGCGGGACGTCGCCGACGCGACCCGCTCGACCGGGCTGTCCCGCTTCCCGGTCTACCGCGACAGCCTGGACGAGGTCATCGGTGTCGTGCACATCAAGGACGTGCTGGCCGTCCCGCCGGAGCGGCGCGGCGGCCATCCCGTCACCGAGCTGATGCGTGAACCGCTGCTTGTCCCGGAGTCGCTGACCGTGGACCGGCTGCTCGACCGGATCTCCGGCGACCGGAACATGGCGGTGGTCATCGACGAGTACGGCGGGACCGCGGGCGTCGCGACCCTGGAGGACATCCTGGAGGAGGTCGTCGGCGAGGTACGCGACGAGCACGACCCGCAGGAGTTCCCCGACCTGGCCTACGCGGGCGACGACCGCGGGGGCCGGCGGCTGTACGACGCGGACGGCGCCACCCGCACCGACCAGTTGGCGCACATCGGGCTGCGGGTGCCCGCCGGCCCCTACGAGACGCTGGCCGGGGTGGTGGCCGAACGGCTCGGGCGCATCCCGCAGCAGGGTGACGTGGTCGAGGTGGCGGGCTGGCGGCTGGAGGTGACCCGGGCGGCCGGTCACCGCGCGGCGTGGCTGCGCCTGGTCTCGCCCGTGCCGGGCGCCGGGGACGACGCGGACGGCTCCCCTGGGCCGGCCCGATGACGGCACTGCGGTTGTTCGTCGCCGTGCTGACCCTGGTGGCCAACGCGTTCTTCGTGGGCGGGGAGTTCTCGCTGGTCGCGGTGCGGCGCAGTCAGATCGACCCGCTCGCCGAGAGCGGTGACCGGCGGGCCCGTACCGTGCTGTGGGCGCTGGAGCACGTCTCCGCGCTCATGGCGACGGCGCAGCTGGGCATCACCGTGTGCACGCTGGTCCTGGGCGCGGTCGCGGAGCCCGCCATCGCGCATCTGCTGGAGCCGCTGTTCTCCGCCACCGGGGTGCCCGGCGGGGCCGTCCATCCGGTCGCCTTCGTGCTGGCGCTGTCCGTCGCCACCTATCTGCACATGCTCATCGGCGAGATGGTGCCGAAGAACGTCGCCCTGGCCGAGCCGGCCCGCACCGCCCTGGCCCTGGGCCCGCCGCTGGTCGCCCTCACCCGGGCGCTGCGCCCGCTCGTCCTGGGGGTCAACGCGCTGGCGAGCGGCGGTCTGCGGCTCCTGCGCGTCGAGCCGCGGGACGCGGTCGCCTCCGCCTTCTCCGACGCGGAACTGGCCCGCATGGTCTCCGACGCCGGGCGGGCCGGGCTGCTCGACGCGCGGGCGACCACCCGGGTCCGTGAGGCGCTGGAGCTGAGCCGGCGGCCGGTCGGCGAGGTCGCGCTGCCGGTCGAACGTGTGGTCCACGCCCGCCTGGGGATCACCCCGGAGGGGCTGGAACGCCTCGCGGCGGAGTCCGGCTACTCGCGCTTCCCTGTGACAGGCCCGCAGGAGCGGATCCTGGGCTACCTGCACGTCAAGGACGCCCTGAACGCCGGCCCTGGCAACGTCGCCTTCACCCCGGCGGACCTGCGGCCGATCACCCGGCTGACCGCCCGCGCGGCCCTCGACGACGCGCTCACCGCGATGCGCGCGGGCCGCGGCCATCTGGCGGAGGTCGTGGACGACACCGGCCGCGCGATCGGCCTGGTCACGATGGAGGACGTCCTGCGGGAGCTGGTGGGACGGTCCTCGGCGGACCGGTGATCGGCCGGGGTGGGCGCCGGCCGCGGGTCCGGGCGCCTCAGTACGCGGGTTTGTCGGTGGGGGTGGTGTCCCGGACGGATCCGGCCTCGAAGCTGATGGCGAGCTTCTGGAGCTTGCCGCCGATGGACACCGTCGCCTCGATCGGTTCGCTGCCGTTCGCCCCGGACCGCATGGCGTCCTGGACGAACGCGGCGACCTGGTCCAGCGTCAGGATCTGCTTCTTCTCCGCGGCGTGCTCGATTCTCCGCTTCGCCATCGCGACGACCTCCCCTGTCCAAGATGTTCGACGACCCGGCCGTGCCGATCGGTTCCGGTGCCGGGCCCCCGGTCCGGGACGGATAGGATCGCCGGCGCCATGCAGACCGACATATCTTTCACCAGTTTCACCGCGGTGGGCGACTCGTTCACCGAGGGGATGTCCGACCTCCTGCCGGACGGCGGCTACCGCGGGTGGGCCGACCTGCTCGCCGGGCGGCTCGCCGCCGAGACGGCCGGATTCCGGTACGCCAATCTCGCGATACGCGGGAAGCTCATCGGCCAGATCGTGGACGAGCAGGTCGGACCGGCCGCCGCCATGGGCGCGGACCTGGTGACGCTCGTCGGCGGGCTCAACGACGTACTGCGGCCCAAGTGCGACGTGGACATTGTCTGCGCGCGGTTGGAGGAGGCGGTGGTGCGGCTGGCGCCGAACTGCCGGCGGCTGGTGCTGATGCGCAGCCCGGCGCGGCGGGGCCCGGTCGCGACCCGGTTCATGCCACGGATGGTCCGGCTGTTCGACCACGTCGAGGAGCTGGCGGAGCGGCACGGCGCGGTGGTGGTCGACCTGTTCGGGGCCGAGGTGCTGGGTGACTCGCGGATGTGGGCGGACGACCGGCTGCATCTGAACGCCGAAGGGCACCTGCGGGTGGCGGAGGCCGTCTGGCAGGCGCTGGGACTGCCGGCGGCGAGCGACTGGGCGCAGCCACTGCCGCCGTACAGTCCCCCGGCGTGGACGGCCCGGCGGTCCGCGGATCTGCGCTTCACCCGGGAGCATCTGGTGCCGTGGATAGGCAGGCGGCTGACCGGGCGCTCGTCCGGCGACGGCCGGCCGCCCAAGCGGCCGGTCCTGCTGCCGCTGGAACCGTAGGGCGGGCTCTTGGCGCGGGGTGTGCCCCCCTGGCCTGGGCGGACGTCGAGCCGGGCGCCGGTAGACTTCGGTCACGTGACCTCCAAGCCCCGCATTCCGAACGTCCTGGCCGGCCGCTACGCATCGGCGGAACTGGCCACCATCTGGTCCCCAGAGCAGAAGGTGGTGCTCGAACGCCGACTGTGGCTCGCCGTCCTGCGGGCGCAGAAGGATCTGGGCATCGAGGTGCCGGAACAGGCCCTGGCGGACTACGAGCGGGTGCTGGAGCAGGTGGACCTGGCGTCCATCGCCGAGCGGGAGAAGGTCACCCGGCACGATGTGAAGGCCCGGATCGAGGAGTTCAACGACCTCGCCGGCCACGAGCAGGTGCACAAGGGCATGACCTCGCGCGACCTGACGGAGAACGTCGAGCAGTTGCAGATCCGGCTGTCTCTGGAGCTGGCGCGCGACCGCACGGTGGCGGTGCTGGCCCGGCTGGGCCGGCTGGCCGCGGAGCACGCCGAACTGGTGATGGCCGGGCGGTCGCACAACGTGGCCGCGCAGTCCACCACGCTGGGCAAGCGTTTCGCGACCGCCGCCGACGAGTTGCTGGTGGCGTTCGAGCGGGTCGAGAACCTCATCGAGCGTTATCCGCTGCGGGGCGTGAAGGGGCCGGTGGGCACCTCGCAGGACATGCTGGACCTGCTGGGCGGGGACACCGAAAAGCTCGCCGAGCTGGAGCGGCGGATCGCCGGCCACCTGGGATTCGCCCGCGCGTTCACCTCCGTCGGTCAGGTCTACCCGCGCTCGCTGGACTACGACGCCGTCAGCGCCCTGGTGCAGCTCGCCGCGGCTCCCTCGTCGGTCGCCAGGACGATCCGGCTGATGGCCGGGCACGAGTTGGTCACCGAGGGGTTCAAGCCCGGGCAGGTCGGCTCGTCCGCGATGCCGCACAAGATGAACACCCGGTCCTGCGAGCGGGTCAACGGGCTGGCGGTGATCCTGCGCGGCTACGCCTCGATGACCGGGGAGCTGGCCGGTGACCAGTGGAACGAGGGCGACGTGTCGTGTTCCGTGGTGCGCCGGGTGGCGCTACCGGACGCGTTCTTCGCGTTCGACGGGCTGCTGGAGACGTTCATGACGGTGCTGGACGAGTTCGGCGCGTTCCCCGCGGTGATCGCCCGGGAGCTCGACCGCTACCTGCCGTTCCTGGCGACCACCAAGGTGCTGATGGCGGCGGTGCGCGCCGGGGTGGGCCGCGAGGTGGCGCACGAGGCGATCAAGGAGCACGCGGTGGCGTCCGCGCTGGCGATGCGGGAGAAGGGCGTCGAGCGCAACGAGTTGCTGGACCGGCTCGCGGACGACGAGCGGATTCCGCTGGACCGGGCGGGGCTCGACGCGCTGATGGCCGACCGGCTGTCGTTCACCGGTGCGGCCGCCGACCAGGTCGCCGCGGTCGTGACGACGGTGGAGGAGGTCGTGGCGCGTCACCCGCGGGCCGCCGGGTACCGGCCGGGCGCGATCCTTTGACCCCGGAGGAACGGGCGGCGGCAGGTGAGCGGACGGTCCCCGATGTGATCGGGGACGGCCTTCGCGTGCTGTTCTGCGGAATCAATCCAGGGCTGCTGACGGCCGCGACCGGGCACCACTTCGCGCGCCCCGGCAACCGTTTCTGGCCCGCGTTGCTTCTCTGCACTTCACCCTGAAGAGTGACAGATCGCGTCGAGACGAGCGTTGCGCAACTCGCGCTGCCAGGGCTCAGCTTCACCGCAGATGGACGCTCAGGGTGGGAATGCCCCCGCTCAGTCGTTTCCGTAGTCTGGTTCATACGTGTCGAGGAATCGCTGCTCGAACGTCTCCTCTTCTTCATGTGTGTACTGCTGAGGAAGACCAGCGCTATTGATCTCAGCCGTCCCAGTCAATTCGAGACCACACACGCTGCATGAAAGCCCTATTGCAACCGATATGACGTCAGCGTAGATTCCGTAAGATTCAATACGCTCATTCGTTCGGCGGACCGCCTCCAAGGATGGCCACGCATTCGCCTTACAGGCCGGACATTGTACGACGTGTTCCCGAAGCCCTTTCTCACCAGGCCGGGCTGCCGCTCGACGAGCAGCGATCACTTCAGCATCCAAGGCACTTAGGGCCTCTACACAGGCTTCGATACGCTTCTCAACTTCGTGCGCAAGACGCTTGTCTTCATCGTCTACCAACTGCTGACCGAGCTGAACGATCTCCGCGCCAAGCAAGTCGGCGGGATCAAGCACCAAGTGCTGACACACGACTTGCGTAACCCGAGTGAAACGCGGCAACCACACCGCCGAGTCGAGGGACAACGCCGCATCTCCGGTGTGTAGCTCCCGGTTGCGGAGGTTGACGAGGAAGGTCGCTTCCTCTTGACGCTCCTTCGTGAAGTCTTCGATCACCACGCCGAGTCGTGAAATCACCGTGTGCGTTGCGATCGATTTCGGATCCTTAGGCGGCTTAGCCCCCGCTTGTGCGGGCTTGGGAGGAAAACCTGCCGCATGGAGGATAGCCATTCCATCTGGATCGGCCAGCAGAGTCGGATGAACATTTGCAAGCGGTGCGCGCAACAGGAATTCAAGTCCGAGGAGAAGCCAAAGCGCAAATACCTCCCCATCGGCCTTAGGGTACTCCTCCGCCCGCTTGAAATATACTCCCGCCTTCCCGAGAAGCGCGTCATAAGACCACATTAGCCACTCCATACATATATGCGCTCAATTGACCGTTGGGAGCCTGCAAGGACAGCGGGCCGCCGGTGCAAAACAACTGCGTTATCAAGAATCAATACACGCCCCATCTGCCAAGTCACCCTGTCAGTGGGCTTTGCAGACTCGACCGCCTCCACCGACAACCCGGAAACAGGCACGCAGATCCGTGGATCCCACCTGATCCGATACCGGCCATCTCCGTCTGGCACCGCTGCGGGCAAGTACCGAGTACGTCTTTTGCCGTCCGTGCATCGCAACACCGTTCGCCTCAGCGCCGACACAACCTCTTCACCTGGCCGCAAGATCTCCGTCCAGGTCGGGACAGAGAGTTCGCGTGCGGTAAGCAGCAACCATCGTGGAGGCTTTACCGAGATCGCAGCGTCGGTATGCCACGGGAATGCGCCCAGTCCATATACACCGGAGAGTGACCAGGGACGGGCGCTACCAGTCTGCTGCGGCACAAGCAGCTCACCGTTGCCCGCCCGCCCCAAATCAGAGGCGACTTCGTTCGGGTTGACTCCATCGAGGATGGCATAACCGTCCACTGAGAGCGCCGAAAGCCAGCCTGCCGCCGTCCCCATGGTTCGCTCCTCGACTACCTGTCGTGCACCCTCCAACGAGTCGCAACGACCTAGGCGAAGGACAGAATATCCGACGCGGGCTGCCCAATCAGCCGTCTGACGACGCCAGTTTGGCGACCTCGATCTTGTCGAGGAGGCGCATCAGCAGGTCTGCAAGCAGGATGACCTCGGCGGCCTCCGTCGAGTCGGTGTAGTCGACGCGTCGATGACTGGCGGGATTCTTGAAGCTCCCGATAGCCCCCTTGAACAGCTCCATGAGCGCCACTGCCTCCCCTCCTTCAGCCTCCGGATCGGCTAGTGGTCCTGGTTCGCCGTTCCGGAGAGGACGGAACGCCTGTTGCATGAGGGCTGTGCCGACAAGATCGGTTGGGAGGCCAGCAAGGGCCCTCACTCGAACCTCCACTTCCTTCATCGCCAGGAGTGCCGCTGCCTCGAAATCTCCACGCAGAAACTGAGGACGCGCCGTTCCTTCGAGCACTGGGACCAGCTGTATGTCCAGTCGCTGCACTGCTCGGATCCAGGGCAGGCCCCTCTCAAGGGCTTCGTGCCCCTGCCGGCTGATCACGAATGAGGCCTCGCTGGACTGAGCAGGGTCCCAGACGACAAGCCCCCGGTTCAGCAACCACGACCACGCCTCAGAGAAGGCGGCTACAACATCCCGGCGACCTGCATAGCCGCTCTTGGCTGCAAGGATCCAGTTCTTCCAATTCCACTCGCCGTTGTCACGTGCGTCCTTCAGCACGCGAAGTGCCAGGTCATCCAGTGGAAGGCCCAGCACCTCTTCGGCTTCGAGTGTCCAGTTGACGAGCGGCAATCGATCTCCCAAATTAGTAAAGTGGATCGGCGCGGAAGATCACCGCCCCGGCATGTCGTCCCTGCGAGGAGTCGGGAGACCAAGGTCGACGGGCCGCCGGCACAAACGCTCAGTCTCGTCCTTCTTTGCCCGCAACAAGGTCAGCGTCAAGTCGATCCCCTCTAGCTCGCCCAGCCAACCCTCATCCTCAGCACACTTACGACGCATGATGAGATCCTGCTCCAGTTCCCCCAGCCGCGCGAGCAGTTTTGGATTGATCTGGAGCATTGGGCATCGGATACACGCGTGTTCGTGCTGGCAGGGGGTGCCGTAGGGACGTCCACAGGAGCCGAGTTCGACCTTGCGGCGGTCGAAGTGCCCTTCGAACTCTGACCACTCATCGTTCGTCGCGTCGCGGTACTCTCCGTCGGGTCGGATCTGCCGGCGGTGCTGTAGGTGTTCCTGATAGTGGCGGATGACGTCCTCGTCAAAGACCGCGACGTAACCACGGGTGGTCTGGATGTTCAGGTGGCCCAACAAGGCGGCGCCGATGTGGATCGGCAGGCCGCTGTTGACGAGTTCCGTGGCGAAGATCCTGCGGAAGTCCTGCGGGGTGAACTTCAGCCCGCGGAACGCGTGGTGCGTCTCGGCGACCTGTTCGCAGAGCCTGCCGAGCATGACCCCGAAGGTGGCGGTACTGAAGACCATCGGGGTGGTGCCGTTCTGCCGTTGGAAAAGAAACGGCATCGGGGCACTCCACACCTTGTCGTGGTAGTCGAACCGGCTGACCAGCGGAATCGTGCGGCCACTGCGCGTGTGGCGTCGGACGACTGAGGCGATGACGTGGAAGAGCTCGGCAGACATCGGGATGACCCGTTCGCGGTCGGTCTTCGAGGGAGCGATGACCAGCAGCGCGATGACCTCGCCGTTCGCCCGCTGGTATTGGCGAATGCTCAGGTGAGTCAGCTCGCAGAGCTCCTCGATGCGAACGCCTGAGTGACGCAGGGTCTCGACAGTGACCCACTCCCAGAAGACAGCTTCCTCATCGGTGCCGATATGGATGATCCGGCTACTGGCGATTTCCTGGACGCGGGTGGGAACCGCGTCTCCGTGGCGGAGGAGTTTGCGGTCGGCCTCGGTGCGGATGCGCCGATAATCGATGCCCTCGTGGGTGAATACCTCGCCTTCGGCGACCTTGTCAGCCCGCTCCAACAGCAGACGGGCGCGGTCATAGCGGGTTTCGACGTGGCTCACCAGGAACGGCAGCAGCGGCTGGCGCTGCCGGGTTCGGTCGGCAGAGCGTTCGTTGATGCGCCGGCGCCGCGCGCCCAGGCCACGCAGTTCGGCGGGCGGGACCGGGCAGGGAGCAACCCATGCCGCCCAGCGTTCGGGTTCCTCGGCGGCCCACGTGTGCAGGTCGTAGTAGAAGCTGCGCAGCGCAATGACGATGCTGTCCTGGCCGACACGGGACTTGCCGTCGTCCTTGACTGTGATCATCTGGCGCCAGGTTGTGTAGTCCTCGGGCGAGATCCGCAGGTCAACCTGGTCCGGGTTGATCGTCTCGATGTTCTTCCAGAAGTGGCGGGTGAGCTTGCAGATGAGGTCCTTGAGGGTGGCGTAGTCGGTGTCGGCTTTGCGACGGGTGAAATATTCGATGAGCAGGCCGCGCACGGGTTGGTTGGAGATCTCGTACTGGTCGACGAGTTCTTCGATGCTGCGCTGCCCGCGGAGCAGGGCGGCCCGGATCGACTCGGGCGTGGACGGCGGAAAGTGCCCCATCGCGTGTAGGACGTTCCAGACGCCACGGCCGATCAGCCGGTTGGACGCCTGGCTGCCCGGTTGCAGAATGCAGCGCACCTTCCGATTCTCGTGGGTAAAGTGCAGCAACGCGGCAGGGGTGATGTCGCTGAGGGCAACGCCCTGGACGGTCAGCAGCATGCACAACTCGTTGATCGCGTCGCGACGGTGGACCTGACGAAACTGGTGGGCACGTACCTCCTCCGCGTACTTGTCCAGGAGCGGGTCCTCCTGGGCGGCGATGAACATCGCCCCGTAGTTGCGCAGCGGGTTGCGCCGAAAGGCCAGCGGTGTCGGCTGGATGACGCGAAGGCAGTACAGAGCCCGGATTCCGGGGAGGACGCTGATGCCCATGGTCCGGCGCGATCCCACCACATCGGCGGTGATCTGCCCCTTGCCAAGCGGGCTTGCGTCCCATCGCGCCTGCCACGTCTCCCCTGGGAAGGTGAGGAGGTGTTCAAGCAGCGCGCGGGTGGAGTTCTTCCAGTTCAGGCGGGTTGCGCGGGGCGTGTCCGGCCAGATCGCTGAGGAGCCAGCCAGCTGCGACAGGGGTGAGACGGAGGTGCTGGAGAACTCTCCGTGCGGCCGAGGCGGGGTGGATGCGACGGCGGGCCCCGGCGTGATCGGGCCGCCGACGAAGCGGCTCGCGAACTGGAGGCCCTCGGCAACCGGGCCATGCCGGCGGCTTTGGCCGGTGGGACGGAGCTGTGTCTCAGCCACCGAACACCGCCGCGATGTCGTTGGCGTCATAGCCGGTGGGATAACTTCGCTCAATTCGGGGGGTGTTGTAGTGCTCGGTAAGCTTGTCGAAGATCTCCTCGATACGCACCGCCAGGTAGCGGCTGGTGGTCTGGATGTTGGCGTGGCGCAGGACGGCCTGCACTTCCGGCAGGGTCAGCTTGCCGCCGTTAGCCATGCGGCTGGCTGCGGTGTGCCGCAGGTCATGCAGGGTCCAGTTGGTGCCCAGGGCCTCGTTCGCGCGCTGGAGGATGCGCCGCATCGCCCAGTAGGACATCGGCCGGTCAGCCCCGCGGCGGGTTCGCCACAGCGGCTCGTCCGCTGGCGGAGTACCGATCTCATCGAGGTAGCGGGCCAGGCGTACGAACGCCTGCGGCGAGGCCGGGACGGGCTGGCGTTCGCGAGTGCCCTTGGAGGTCACATAGACCCTCTGACCTGCCCAGTCGAGGTCTCCGATACCGACGCCGAGTAGTTCCTCGGCTCTGGCTCCGCTGGAGACGTAGAACTCCAGCAGGGCCCGATCGCGTTCGCAGCCCATGCGCTCGAACAGCTCATCCCACAGCCGGTCAGGGATCGACCGAGGCGGCCGGTCAGCGACCTTCTGCCGCAGCCGAGCCCGACCGAGCACCGGCTTGGGCTCCAGCGGACTGCGGTGAGCCAGGGCATAACGCCGCTGCGGCGAGACGGGGACGGGGTTGGTGACCGGGCCATTGCCCTGATGAGCGTGGAACTCGTAGAACCCGCTCACCACCGACAGGGCATGGTTGATCGTCCGCGGCGCGTACCCGGCCCGCAGGTCGGGCTTGCCGGTGCGAAGGTTCACCGAGCCCGGGGCAGCGGCTCCGGCCAACTTCCGCTGACGCTGAGGGTTCACCGCCGACCGCAGCCACCCGGTCAGCACCGCAGTCTCCGCTTCGGTCGCCTTCTCCCAGGCCACGCCTAGCAGCCACAGCAGCCGGAACCAACGCAGCAGCCCGTACCCATAGCTGCGGACCGTCAGCGGACTGCTGTCGTTCAACGCCAGGTCACGCAGATACGCGGTGACCGGCTCGATCTCGTCGTCGTACCCATTGACGACGATGTACGGAGGATGGATGCCGCGTGCCGGAAGCACCGCCCCGACGCGGGGAAGTTCCGCCCGCCCCTCCATCAGTTCATGTCGTAGATCCACTTCGATCTCCTCGTTGATCTCGGCAGGTGTCACCGATACCAACGAGCAGAGATGGTGCAGATAACTGTGCACGCCTCCGGTTTCACCCCGCGGCGGCTGGCGCCGGCCGAGCAGGGGCTGCTGCTCGACTACGGCCTGGGCATCACCAACGTCGTCGCGCGGGCGTCGGCGAAGGCGGCCGAGCTGACCGACGAGGAGTTGCGCGAGGGCGGACGGCTGCTGACGGCCACGGTGCTGCGGCACCGGCCGCGCTGGCTGGCGGTCGCCGGGGTGACCGCGTACCGCACGGCTTTCGGGGAGCCCAAGGCCCGCATCGGGCGGCAGGAGCGCACCATCGGCACCACCCGGGTGTGGGCGCTGCCGAACCCGAGCGGGCTGAACGCGCACTGGACACCGGCCACCATGGCGGAGGAATTCGGGCGTCTGCGGGCTGCGGCGGAGGAGGAGAGCGGCTGACGGCGCCCGGCCGGATCGGTGTCCCCGCCGGAACCGGCCCGCTCCGCGACACTCGCAGCGCCGCCATCAGCCCGGTACCATCCGCCCACAAGCGCGCCGGGAGAATCGCGCGTCCAGGCAGGGAGGCGTCACGTTGGTGCGGCTCACCGGCGGGGATCCCTCGCTGCTCCGCAGGATCAACTCGGCCGTGGTCCTGCACGCCCTGCGCGAGTCGCACCCGCTCACGTTCACCGAACTGACCCAGGCCATCGGCCTGTCGCGGCCCACCGTCGAGGGTGTCATCGAGGGCCTGATGGAGTCGGGTCTGGTGGTGGAGGCGCCGGCCGATCCGTCGGACACCCGCAAGCAGGGCAGGCCGGCCCGGCGGTTCCGGTTCCACGCCGAGTCGGGTCATCTGCTGGGCATCGAGATCGGCGTGCACCAGGTGCGGGTGGTCCTGGCCGACCTCAGCGGCCGGGTGCTGGGCTCGCACAGCCACCCGGCGGGCGAGCTGATGGACGCGGTGGAGCGGCTGGAGAAGGTACGGGCCGTCGTCGCGGAGTTGCTGCGCAGCGCCTCGGTGTCGCGCAGCACGCTGCGGGCGGTGGGGGTGGGCAGCCCCGGCATCGTGGAGTCGGACGGCAGGGTGCGGCTGGGGACCGCCATGCCGGGCTGGACCGGACTGCCGCTCGGGGAGCGGTTGCAGCGGTCGTTCAAGTGCCCGGTGCTGGTGGAGAACGACGCCAACGCGGCGGCGCTGGCCGAGCACTGGGCGGGCGCGGCCCAGGGCAGCGACGACATCGTTTTCGTCATGGCGGGCCTGAGTCCCGGTGCCGGGTCGCTGATCGGGGGACGGCTGCACCGCGGGTTCGGCGGCGCGGCCGGCGAGATCGGCGCGCTGCACCTGCTGGGCCGTGAGGTGACGCCGGAGCGGCTGCTGTCGACGACCGACCGGCCGCTGGACCCGCTCGACGAGCCCGCGGTGACCCGGGTGTTCTCGCTGGCCCGCGGGGGCGACGTGGGGGCGCGGGCGGCGGTGCAGCGCTTCCTGCAACGGCTGGTGCACGACGTGGCGGCGCTGGTGCTGGCGCTCGACCCGGAACTCGTGGTGCTGGGCGGCTGGGCGACCGGTCTGGACGACGTGGTGGCGCCGTTGCGGGACGAGCTGGCCCGCTACTGCCTGCGTCCGCCGAACGTCAAACTGTCCGTGCTGGGCGACGAGGCGGTCGCCACCGGCGCGCTGCGGCTCGCGCTCGACCATGTGGAGGAGCAGTTGTTCGCGGTCGGGCAGACCGCGTCCAACCGGCTGTGAACCGCGCCGCGGGTGCCGGTCCGCGGCCGGAAACGGCACCGCGCCGGCCCGCGGAGGGCGGACCGGCGCGTGGTGTCGGGCGTCAGGAGGCCTGGCGGGAGTCCTCGTCGTCGTGGTGCGTTATCTCCACGGCACCGCTGTCGCCGAAGGTGAGCCGGCAGGTGTCGGCCCGGTAGGTGGCGACGGCGATCGCGGCGATCCTGGCCTCGGCCGCGTAGCGGGTGGTGACGACCAGGACGGGCGCGCCGGGCAGCCGTTCCAGCTGCTTGGCGTCCTCCGTGCGGGCGGAGCCGAGTTCGACGGTGCGGTCCTCGCCCTCGAGCGCCAGCCGGTGCAGTTCGCGCAGCACGGCCCGCGGGTGCGCGGTGGGCGTCAGCATCTCGGGCAGCCCCGGCACCGAGGAGCGCGGGACGTAGAGCAGTTCGGTGGCCATCGGCTGGCCGTGCGAGACACGCACCCGGCGGACGGTGTGCACCGGGGTGTCGTCGCCCTCCATGCCGAGCAGCCGGGCGACCGCGGCGGGCGCCGGAGCCTCGACGCAGCCGACGGTGCGCCACGAGTCGTTGCCCTGGCCGGGCCAACTGCCCTCGGAGGGGCCGACGGAGATGCCGATGCGCGGCGGCGCGACGGTGGTGCCCACACCGCGGCGGCGCTGGAGGCGGCCTTCCAGCTCCAGCTGTTCCAGCGCCTGGCGGAGCGTGGCGCGGGCGACCCCGAACCGGGCCGCCAGCTCGCGTTCGTTCGGAAGTACTTCACCCACGGCGAACTCGGAGTCGAGGGCTTCCCCCAGCACCGTCCTCAGGTGCCAGTACTTCGGCTCCTGTGCCGCCTCAAGCTGCGTGGTCCCCACCCTGTCCTCCACGGTCGGCGCGTACCGGGCCTTTATCCACCCTTATTTATTAAGGGTTGTTTCACTACTACGGGACGATAGGCCGACCCTCATCCTTGGTCAAGACCAATCCTCGATTCCGTACACTCCGGGCGCGGGTGGCACACCCGGTGTTCATACGGTGTTCGCGCGTCCGGATCGACCGGGGCGGCAACAGACAAGTGGGGGCGTTGTGCTGAGTCAGGTCACGGTGATCACCGGCGGCAGCCGCGGGATCGGGGCGGCGGTCGCGCTGCGGCTCGCCGAGCCGGGACACGGCCTGGTCATCGGGTACGAGCGGGCCGCCGAGGCTGCCGAGCAGGTCGCCGAGCAGGCGCGGGCGGCGGGCGCCGAGTGCGTCACCGTCCAGCTGGACACCAGCGTCGAGGAGCAGGTGGACGCCCTCTTCGACACCGCGGCTGACCGGCTCGGCCCGGTCACCGCGCTGGTCAACAACGCCGGGATCACCGGGCCGTTGGGACGCTTCACCGACACGCCGGTGGAGGCCATCCGGCGGGTGGTGGACGTCAACGTGATGGGCGCGCTGCTGTGCGCCCGGCGTGCCGCGCGGGAGATGTCCACCCGGCACGGCGGCCGGGGCGGCGCGATCGTCAACATCTCCTCCGGCGGCGCGACGCTCGGCAGCCCCGGTGAGTACGTGCACTACGCGGCGAGCAAGGCGGCCGTCGACGCGCTCACCGTCGGCCTCGGCAAGGAACTCGCCGCGGACGGGGTGCGGGTCAACTCGGTGCAGCCCGGCATGGTGGTGACCGACATCCACGCCGCGATGGGCGATCCCGAGCGCCCCTGGCGCGACCCGGACCGCATCCCGATGCGGCGCCCGGGGCAGCCCGAGGAGATCGCGAACGCGGTGGCGTGGCTGCTGTCGCCGCAGGCGTCGTACACCACGGGGGCGGTGTTGCGGGTCGCCGGCGGGCTGTGACCGATCGGGCATCGGCGGGTCGCGACCCGCCGATGCCCGATCGGTGAGGTCAGGCGAGCCCGGCGAGCTTGTCCGGGTTGGTCATGATGTAGACGCGGGTGACGCGGCCCGCTGTGACGCCCAGGGTGAGGACGGCGTTCGGGCGCCCCTCGACGGTGATGAACAGCGAGGGGGTGCCGTTGATCTCCCGGATGGTGAACAGCGGGTCCGGCAGCGGGGTGTTGGCGATGGCGTGCAGGAAGCGGCCGACCTTGTCCGGGCCCTCGATGACGCGCAGCGGCGCCTTCTGCTTGCCTCCGCCGTCGGCCACCAGCCGCACGTCCGGGGCGAGCATCGCGAGCAGCGCCTCCAGGTCGCCGCCGGCCGCGGCGGCCAGGAAGCGTTCGGTGATCGCGGCGGTCTCGGTGGCGCCCGCGTCGAACCGGGGACGGCCCTCCTCGACGTGCCGCCGCGCGCGGCCGGCCAGTTGGCGCACCGCGGGTTCCGTGCGGTCCAGCGCGGCGGCGATCTCGGCGTAGGAGTGGCCGAACGCCTCGCGCAGGACGAACACCGCGCGCTCCAGAGGGGAGAGTGACTCCAGGACCACCAGCATGGCCAGGGAGACCGACTCGGCCATCACGACGCGTTCCGCCGCGTCCGGGACGGTGTGCTCCAGGTCGGTGGCGATCGGCTCGGGCAGCCACGGCCCGACGTAGGACTCCTTGCGGGAACTGACCTGCCGCAGCCGGTCGATGGCCAGCCGGGTGGTGATCCGCACCAGGTAGGCGCGCGGTTCGCGGACGGTGTCGCGGTCGGTGCCGGCCCAGCGCAGCCAGGCGTCCTGGACCACGTCCTCGGCGTCGGCGAATCTGCCCAGCATGCGGTAGGCGACCGCGTTGAGCACGGAGCGGTGCTCCTCGAACACGTCGGTCGCAAGTGGATCTGCCATGTGTCCATCCCAGCGGACCACCCATCCGCTGTCCAGGAACGGCACATGTGATGTGGCCGGGGGTGCCGCGATCCGGTTACCCCTAAGTAGCATCTGGGTATGACGAGCTCCACGGAGACCTCCTTCGTCCATGTCACCCCCGCCGGACTGCCGCGCGTCACCGTCGCCTACCGGCGGCACGGCGCCGGCGAGCCGCTGGTGCTGCTGCACGGCATCGGCCACCATCTGCACGCGTGGGACCCGGTCGCCGGGGCGCTGGCCGGGCAGCGTGAGGTGATCGCCGTCGACCTGCCGGGCTTCGGCGAGTCGCCGGCCCAACCGGAGTCCCTGGACTACACGTTGGAGAACACCGTGGAGATCCTTCTCGCGGTCTTCGGCGAGTTGGGCGTGGAACTCCCGCATGTGGCGGGCAACTCACTCGGCGGCCTGCTCGCGTTGCGGCTCGGCCAGGCCGGGCAGGCGCGAACCGTCACCGCGTTGTCGCCGGCCGGGTTCTGGACCGAGGCCGAGGGGCTCTACGCCTTCTCCGTGCTGAGCGCCATGCGGCGTGGCGCGCTGCTGCTGCCGCCGTCCGCCGTCGGGCGGCTCGCGCGCGGCACCGCCGGGCGGGCGGTGCTGACCGGCACCATCTACGCGCGGCCCGGCCGCCGGGAGGCCGCCGCGGTGGTGGCGGAGACCAGGTCGCTGCGGGAGGCGACCGGCTTCGAGCCGACGATGGCCGCCGGGCTGAAGCTGTTCTCCGGGACGGTGGGCGAACGGATACCGGTCACCATCGGGTGGGGCAGCCGGGACCGGATCCTGCTGCGGCGCCAGGGAGCACGGGCCAAGCGGGCGATCCCGCACGCCCGCCTGGTGCGGCTGCCCGGCTGCGGTCACGTGCCGATGAGCGACGATCCGGGGCTGGTCGCCCGGGTGCTGCTCGACGGGAGCAGCTGATCGATGGCCGCGTTCAGCTACCCGGAGGTCGGCGCCACCCGGCGGCCGGGCGAGTTGCCGCCGCCCGGCTACCACCTGCTGCGGGTGCGGGTCCGGGTCGGCGCGGGCGCGGCGGGCTTCGCCGAGGCCGCCTCCGCGGTGCTCGGCTGGCGGATGCACCGCGCCATGGGGGTACGGATGGACACCGCCGCCGACGAGGCCGCGCCGGGTGTGCGGGTCGTGGTGGGGATCGGCCTCGGGCGGTGGCGGATCCTCGCCCCGTGCGAGGTGGTGTGGACGGTGCGCGAGGAGCGCAGGGCCGGCTTCGCCTACGGGACGCTGCCCGGCCACCCCGAACGCGGTGAGGAGTCGTTCGTCGTCGAGTGGGATCCGGACGGTTCCGTCTGGCTCACCGTCACCGCCTTCAGCCGGCCGGCCGCCTGGTACACCCGGGCCGCCGGACCGCTGACCCGCGTGGCACAACGGGGTTACGCCCACACCTGCGGCCGGGTGCTGCGCCGGCTGGCCGGCCGGGCCTCCGCCGCCCGCTGACGCCCGCGAGAACCGGCTGGACGGTACGGAACGGGAACAAACGGCCCACATCCGTACGGGTTTACGCATCGGCCACGAAGCGTTCGCGATCACGCAACACGCGATCGCGAGACTGGGTGGCATGTGTGAGACACCGACCCCGATATCCCGGACCACCACGACCGGCCCGGCCACCCGCTGCGCCCACGCCCTGCGCCGGGCCCTGGCGCATCTCCTCGCCGGGCGGCGCCCATGGCCGTCACGGGAGCACGGTCACCCTCCCGGGACCGGCACCGCGCGACCCGCCGGTGAGGGTGGTCCCGCGGCGGTCCGGCACGCCCTGGGCGGCACCACGCTGTGGCGGTTGCGGGCCACCGTACGCGACACGCCCGGCAGCCTGGCCCGGTTGTGCGCGGCGCTGGCCGGCCTCGACGTGGACATCCTCACCCTCCAGACCCATCCGCTGTCCGAGGGGACCGTCGACGAGTTCCTGCTGCGCGCCCCCGGGTCGACCGAGGCGGGCACGATCGGCCGGGCCGTGGGCACCGCCGGGGGCCGCGACGTCTGGTTGGAGCGGGCCGACGCCCACGACCTGGTGGACACCCCGACGCGGGTCCTCGCCCTGGCCGCGGGGACCGCCGCTGACCCCGCCGGACTCCCGCTCGCGCTGCGCCAGTTGCTGGGCCGCTGCACGATCCGCTCGCTGCCCGCCGGCCGCTGCCAGGAGCCGCCGGTCGACGGTGAGCTGACCGGGAACGCGCTGCGGCTGCGCGACCCCTCGGGCGGCACGCTGGTCATCGAGCGGCCCCACCCGCCGTTCACTCCCACCGAGTTCGCCAGGGCGCGGGCCCTGGTCGAACTGGACGGCCGGCTCGGAGCCCGGCCGCCGCGCCGCCGTGAGGTGCTGACCCTGCCGGACGGCGACGAGATCACCGTCCGGCAGGCGGGTCCCGGTGACCTGGCGGCGGCGCGGGCCCTGCACGACCGCTGCTCGGCGGGGACGCTGCGGGCCCGCTACCACGGCCAGGTCGCCGACGCGGACCGCTACCTCGACCACCTGCTCAGCCCCCGGCACGGACGCACCCTGGCGGTGGAGACCACTTCGGGGCGGCTGGTCGCCCTCGGACACCTGCTGTGGGACGGCGACGAGAGCGAGGTGGCGCTGCTGGTCCAGGACGACTGGCAGCACCGCGGCATCGGCACCCGCCTGCTGCGGCACCTGGTCGCGCTGGCCGGGGAGGCGGATCGCACCTCGGTCTACGCGGTCACCACGACCGCGAACACCGCCATGGTCGCCGCGATGCGCGGCCTGCGGCTGCCGTTGGACCACCAGGTCGAGGAGGGCACCATGGTGATCACCGCGGTCCTCGGGGACGACGCCGCCGGCCCGCGCGCCACGGCACCCCGGACGGCCGTCCGGGAGGGCTGAGCGCCGTACTGCCGCGGTCCGCCGCCGGAAGACCGGCAACGCCGAAGAAGTCGAGCGCCCGGCCTGGCCAAAGTGATCGACGCGACGGCGGCGGCCGTACCAGGATGGCTTCATGCCCAACGTATCCGATACTCCTTACCCCGCGGACGGCCGCCTGCCGCGCGCCATCGCCGACGCCTACGTCGACGCGCTGGTCGAACTCGACCCGCTCGTGGCACTCCAGCTCGGCCTGAAGCCCGGCGACGACCGGTTGCCCGACTACTCCCCCGCCGGTCAGGAGGCGGGCGCCGACCTGATCCGCCGCACCCTCGCCGAGCTGGACGCCGCCGAGGCGGCCAGTCCCGACTCCCCCGCGCTGCGCGATGACGACGAGCGCCGCTGCGGACGGCTGCTGCGTGAGCGGCTGACCGCCGAGCTCGCCTCGCACGAGGCGGGTGAGGGGCTGCGGCAGATCAGCAACCTCTTCTCACCCGTGCACTCGGTGCGCAACTGCTTCACCATGATGCCGACCGCCACCGACGCGGACTGGGCGGCCATCGCGGGGCGGATGCACAACTCGGCGCAGGCGCTGGCCGGTTACCAGGAGTCGCTGGCGCTCGGCGTGGAGCGGGGGTTGTTCGCCGGACCGTTGCAGGTCACCACGGTGATCGGGCAGTTGGACGAATGGCTGGCCGGCGATCTCAGCTGGTTCGCGCAGTTCGTGGCCGACGGACCGGACGAGCGGCGCTCCGAGCTGGAGGAGGCCGCCGCCGTGGCGACCGGTGCGGTGGCCCGGCTCCGCGACTGGCTGCGCGACAGCTACGCGCCCGCCGCACAGGGCACGCCCGACCCCGTGGGCCGGGAGCGGTACGCGCTGCGGGTGCGCCAGTGGTCCGGCAGTGACCTCGACCTGGACGAGGCGTACGCCTGGGGCTGGGAGGAGTTCCACCGGCTGGACGCCGAGATGCGGGCCGAGGCGCAGAAGGTGCTGCCCGGTGCCACTCCCCTGGAGGCGCTGGCCCACCTGGAGGAGTCCGGGGACGCGGTCGAGGGCGTCGAGCCGGTCCGCGAGTGGCTCCAGGGGCTGATGGACAAGGCCATCGAGGAGCTCGACGGCACCCACTTCGACCTGGCGGAGCCGGTCCGGGCGGTCGAGGCGATGATCGCCCCGGCCGGCAGCGCCGCGGCGCCGTACTACACCGGGCCGTCGCTGGACTTCGCCCGCCCGGGCCGCACCTGGCTGCCGGTCCAGGGCCGCGAGCGCTTCCCCACCTACGACCTGGTCAGCACCTGGTACCACGAGGGAGTCCCCGGCCACCACCTGCAGATCGCGCAGTGGGTGTACGTGGCGGGCCAGTTGTCCCGCTACCAGGCGACGCTCGGCAAGGTGAGCGCCAACATCGAGGGCTGGGCGCTGTACGCGGAGCGCCTGATGGACGAGTTGGGCTACCTCACCGAGCCCGCCACCAGGATCGGCTACCTCGACGCGCAGATGATGCGCGCGGTGCGGGTGATCATCGACATCGGCATGCACCTGGAACTGCCGATCCCGCGCGACTCCGGCTTCCGCGACACCGGCGAGAGCTGGACGCCGGAGCTGGCCCGGGAGTTCTTCGGACTGCACAGCGGCCGCCCGGCCGACTTCCTGGACAGTGAACTCGTCCGCTACCTGGGCCTGCCCGGCCAGGCCATCGGCTACAAGCTGGGCGAGCGCGCCTGGCTGGCCGGCCGCGAGGCGGCCCGCCGGGCCCACGGCGACGACTTCGACCTCAAGGCCTGGCACATGGCCGCGCTGTCCCAGGGCTCCCTCGGACTGGACGACCTGGTGGACGAGCTGTCGCGGTTGTGACCGACCGCGGTGCCCGCGCGGCGGCCCGGCCCGTACGAGTACGAGCCGGACCGGCCGCGGGATACAGTGCCTGCGCGCCCGCCGGGGGCCCAGAGGAAGGACTGTGCTTCATGGTGGTTTCGTACGACGGTGGCCGGGTGGTGCTGCGCGACGGACGGGTGGAGCTGCGCGAGCAGCTGCCCCCCGAGGCGGCACGGATCGCCGACGGCCAGTCGACGGATCTGCGATGGATCGACGGTGCGCCCTGCGAGGGCACCAAGGTGGCCGCCACGATGGTGGTGAAGACGTTCACCGCCGGGCTGTACGTGCCCGGTTGGGGGGTGTTCACCATCGTGCGGGCCGAGGACGGCACAGCGCTCGGCGGCATCGGGTTCCACGGACCGCCGGTGGACGAGGCGGTCGAGGTCGGCTACGACCTGTCGGCTTCGGCGCGGGGCGCCGGCTGGGCGACGGACGCGGTGCGCCTGCTGTCGGCGTGGGCGCTCGCGCAGCCCGAGGTCCGTACCGTCCTGGCCTCCACCGAGCCGGCCAACGCGCCGTCCCAGGCCGTGCTGGCGCGCGCCGGGTTCACCCGGGTCGCGGACCGCGAGGGCATGTGGGCGTACGAGCTGAACCAGCCGTCGCTGTCCGTCTGACGGCCTGGCCCGGCCCGTTTATTGGTGCCCGCCGCTCGCGTGCGCCGCGCCCGTCCGGTGCCGTACGAACGACCCCTCGCGGCCCTTGACGACCTCCAGTTGCACGGGGATGCGGTGCCGCAGGTCGGCGACGTGGCTGACGATGCCGACGGTACGGTCGCGCTCGCGCAGCGAGTCCAGGACGTCCAGCACCTCGTCCAGGGTCTGCTCGTCGAGGCTGCCGAAGCCCTCGTCGATGAAGAGGGTGTCCAGCCGCACGGCGCCGGCTTCGTCGGTCACCACGTCGGCGAGCCCGAGGGCGAGCGCGAGCGAGGCGGAGAACGTCTCGCCGCCGGAGAGCGTCGAGGTGTCCCGCTCGGTGCCGGTCCAGGCGTCCACCACCCGCAGCCCCAGGCCCGACCTGGACCGCCCGGCGGTCTTGGCGTCGGTGTGCACCAGGGTGTAGCGGCCGGAGGACATCCTGCGCAGCCGGACGCTCGCCGCCGCGGCGACCTGTTCGAGACGGGCCGCCAGGACGTAGGACTCCAGGCGCATCCGCAGTTCGTTCTCCGCGGAGGTGCCGGCCGTCAGCTGGGCGAGGCGGCGCAGCCTGGCGTGCTCCTCGCGCAGCGGCGCCAGCGACCTGGTCTGCGCGGTGGACTCGCGGGAGAGCCGGTCGAGTTGGGCGCAGCGCTCGGCGGCGGCGGTGTCGACGGTGGAGGCGGCGCGCAGCGTGCCGGTGGCCGCGTCCAGCACCGCGCGGTGCGCCTCGGGGTCGGCGGCCGGCTCCCGCGCGGCCCGCACCACGTGCGGGTCGGCGAGTTCCGCGGTGACGGAGGCGCGGCGGGTGCGGTGGGTCTCCACCTGCTGGCGGATCCGGCGGCGCTCGGCGTCGTCCAGCACCGCGTGGGCGGCCGGTTCCGGAGCGTCGAACCCGGCCTGCCGGCAGGCGTCGGCGAGCAGGGCGTCCGCTTCCCCGAGCCGCTGGGCGGTGGCGTCGAGGTCACGGGCGGCGTCGGCGGCGTCGGCGAGGATCCGGGCCAGCCGTTCCAGTCGGGCCGCGTGCTCGGCCACGCCGCCCTGCGCGGCGCCCCGTGCCGCGTCCAACTCCTCGCGGAGGGAGGCGAGTTCGGCGTCCAGGCTCTCACGCCGCGACAGCCTGGCGGCCAGCCGCCGGTGCGCCTCGCGCTGGACGTCGAGCCGCCTGGCGTGCTCGCGTTCGGCGCGCTGGAGCTCCTCGCGGGCGGGGTGCGCGTCGGCGGCGATCCGGCGGACTCCGGCGTGCTCCCGCTCCAGTTCCGCCACTCGTTCGCCCAGCCGGACGGCCGTCGCCTCCTCGTCGCCCGAGCAGGCTTCGGCGCCGGCGGCGGCCAGGCGTTCCCGTACGGTGTGCAGCTCGGTGTCGGTGCGGGCCCGGAGCTCCTCGGCACGCCGGTGGTCGGCGTGCGCCGCGTCCTCGGCGGCCCGGTCGACATGTCCCGAGGCGGGCAGGGCGGGCCGCGGATGCTCCGCGCTGCCGCACACCGGGCAGTCGGCGCCGGGCAGCAGCGCGGCGGCGAGTTCCGCGGCGATGCCACGCAGCCGCCGCTCCTTGACCTCCAGCCAGTGGTCCCGGGCGTCGGCCGCCAGGTCGCGTTCGTGCGACAGGCGTTCCGCCAGGGCCTGCTCGTCCGCGATCAGCGTGTCACGGCGGCGGGCGGCGTCCGCCCGCCGCCGGGCGGACTCCAGTCGGCCGGCCAGGTGTTCGGCGCCGGTCGCCGCCTCCTGGGCCGCGTCCAGCCGGCGCCGCAGGCTCTGCGAGGTCTCCTCCCAGGCGGCCAGCCAGCTGTCGGTGTCGCGTACCAGGTCCTCGTCGGCGGCGGTCTCCCGGTCGAGTCCGGCGCGCTCGGTGACTATCGCCGCGGCCCGCTGCTCGGCCCGGCGGGCGGCGTCCAGCCTGCCGAGGTCCTGCCGGGCGCGGCGTTCCCGCTCGGCCAGCGCGGCGGCGTCCGCGTCGGCAAGGTCGGCGGGCAGTCGGGCGGCGGTGGCGTGGCGGCGCCGGAGTGCGGCGGCGTTGTCTCGTTCGGCGGCGGCGCGGGCCCGCAGCGCGGGAACCACCTGATCGGCGGCCTGGGCGCGGTCGAGGCGCCGAACGGCCCGCTCGAACTCCTGCTGCCCGGCGTCCAGTTCCTCCTGCCGGGTCAGCGCGAGGGCGTGCCGCTGCTGGAGGGCGGCGGTCTCACGGCTCTCCTCAAGGCAGAGGCCGGCGGTGTAGTGGGCGGTCTCGGCGGCGTTCAGGGCGAGGGCCGCGATGTCGCGGTGTTCGCGGGCCGCACTACGGGCGAGCGCCGCCCACTCCAGGATCCGCTGCGCCAACTCCGGTTCGCCGGCCGTCAGTTCCGGCAGGGGCAGGTCCGCTCCTGCCGGTCCTGCGGCCTGGCGCATCCGGTGGGCCAGCGCGATGAGCCCTTCGTCCTGGGCGCGCACCCGGGCCTCGGCGGCGCGGCGGCGTTCGGCCAGCCACTGTTCGACGGCTTCGAATCGGCCGGTGTCGAAGAGCTTGCCGAGCAGCTCGGAGCGCTCGGCCGCGTCGGACCGCAGGAACCGCGCGAAGTCGCCCTGCGGCAGCAGTACCACCTGGCAGAACTGCTCCCGGCTCATGCCGAGCAGTTGGCCGATCTCCTCACCGATCTCCTGGTGGGAGCGGCTCAGCGCCTTCCACTCGGCGCCGCCCGGTACCTGCTCGCGCAGCAGGCTGACCGCCTTCTCCATGGTCGTGCCGCTCCCCCGCCGCTTCGGCCGGGGCTGCTCGGGGCGCCGGGTGAGCTCCAACCGCCGTCCGCCCACGGTGAGTTCGAGGACCACCTCGGTGGGGGTGTCCGGTCCTGCGTGGTCGCTGCGCAGCCGGGTCCCCTGCCGTGCGCCGGGGACACCGCCGTACAGCGCGTAGCAGACGGCGTCCAGGACGGAGGTCTTGCCCGCGCCGGTGGCGCCGTGCAGCAGGAAGAGCCCCGCGCCGGACAGTTCGTCGAAGTCGATGCGCGAACTGCCCGGGTACGGTCCGAAGGCGGTGACGGTCATGCTGTGCAGCCGCATCAGACCGCCTCCTCGGCGCCCTGGCGGACCCGAACCGCGTCGAGCGCGGCCCGCAGCACGGCCCGCTCGTCCGGGTCGGGAGCGTCGCCGCGGACGTGGGCCACGAAGTCCTCGGCGATCTGCTGGTCGGTGCGGTCCCGCAGCCGCTCGGCGTAGCCGGCCGGCGCGTCGTCGGTGCGGCCGGCCGGTTCGAAGGCGAGGGCGAGCAGGTGGGGGAAGCGCTTGCCGAGCCGGGCCATCGGTTCCGGCGGCCGGTAGGGGTCGGTCAGCGTCGCCTCGACCCACGCGTCCTCGTGCGCGTCGAGCGCCGGATCGGCCAGCAGTTCCTCCAACGTCCCGCGTATCCGGGCGAGTCGGCGCGGCACCGGGCAGTCGGCCCGCTCGGCCGCCACCTCGCCGGCCGGCCCCAAGTCCACCAGCCACATGCTCTTGCGGTGTGCCGCCTCGGAGAACGAATAGGCCAGCGGGGAACCGGAGTAGCGCACCCGCTCGCTGATCGTCTGGCTGCCGTGCAGATGGCCGAGGGCCACGTAGTCGACCCCGTCGAACACCTCGGCGGGCACCGCCGCGACCCCGCCGGCCGTGATGTCGCGTTCGCTGTCGCACGGCGCGCCGCCGGTGACGAAGGCGTGCGCGAGCACCACCGAGCGGGTGCCGGCCGGGCGTTCCGCCAGGTCGGCACGCACCCGGTCCATCGCCGCCCCCAGCACGGCGCTGTGGTCGGCGCGCACCGCCGACAACTCCTCGCGGACCAGGGCGGGTTCGAGGTAGGGCAGCCCGTAGACCGCCACGTCGCCGTGCCGGTCGGCCAGCACCACGGGGGTCGCGCAGCTCTCGGGTGCGGTCCGCAGGTGGATCCCGGCGCCTTCCATCAGCCGTGCCCCGACGCCGAGCCGGCGCGCGGAGTCGTGGTTGCCGGAGATCATCACCGTGGGCACCCCGAGTCCGGACAGCCGGTGCAGCGCGTCGTCGAAGAGTTCGACGGCCGGCAGCGGCGGCACCGCCCGGTCGTAGACGTCACCCGCGACGACCACCACGTCCACCGCTTCGGCGCGCACCGTGGCCACCAGGTGGTCCAGGAAGGCGGCTTGGGCGGCCAGCAGGTTCACCCGGTGGAACGAGCGCCCCAGATGCCAGTCGGAGGTGTGCAGGATCCTCACTCAGCCACTCCGACCCGCATGTCTTCCGGCTCCTCCACGCTCCCGGGCAGCACTGGTCCGGCATCCGCCTCCGCCGGTCCGGGTGCCGTCGGCAGCGGACAGCACGCTATCCGCCACCACTGTCACTCTCCCAACCGGACGCGCGGCCGGGCGGCGGCTCGCGCCAGGAATGGCGGGCGAATTCCCCGAGGCCATCGCGATACCCGTGGTGAACACTGCGGAACGCTTCCGTGCCCGCCACTCGGACGCCCCGATCGGTGAGATGACGGCTCCTAGGCTGCCGGAGTGCCCCCATTCGATCCGTTCACCCGCTGCCGCCTGCTCGGCACCGGTGGTGCGTTGCTGCTGGGCGCCGGTGGCTGGGTCGTCGGCTCACTGCCGGCCGGCGATCCGCTCGGCTGGTGGCGGCAGCACGGCGGGGGCGTGACGGTGGCCGCCGGGGCGCTCGCCTACACCGGTCTCGTCCTGCTGGTGGCCGCCTGGTGGCGGCTGGGACGGCTGGTGGCCGCGCCGGGGTCGCGGTACGCGGACGACGCGGGGCGCATGGCGCGGGTCCTGTGCTGGTGGGCGGTGCCGCTGGCCCTGGGTCCACCGCTGTTCAGCAGTGACGTCTACAGCTACGTCGCCCAAGGGGCCATGACGGCGCACGGGTTGAACGTCTACCACTTCGGACCCGCCGATCTGGGCGGTCCGCTGGTCGGCGACATCCCCGCGATGTGGCAGCACGTGCCCGCGCCCTATGGACCGGTGTTCATACAACTGGCGGACGGCGTCGTGAGGTTGACCGGCGCGGACGTGGTGCCGGCGGTGCTGGGCATGCGGGCGGTGGCACTGGCGTCGGTCGCGGTGATCGTGTGGGGGGTGCGGTCCCTCGCGCGGGCGGCGGGGTCGGGCGCGGGCGGCGCGCTGTGGGCCGGGGTGCTCAATCCGCTGGTCCTGGTCCACCTGGTGGCCGGGGCGCACAACGACGCGCTGATGCTCGCCCTGATGCTGGCGGGGCTCGCGCTGGCCCGCGGGGGCCGGCCGCTGTGGGGGGTGGTCGCGGTGACACTGGCGATGCTGGTCAAGGTGCCCGCCGGGCTGGCCCTGTGCTTCCTCGCCCCGCTCGCGCGCGGTGGCCGCGGCCGGGTGTGGCCGGGAGTGCGCGGGCTGCTGGCCGGGACGGCCGTCGCCGCGGCGGTCGTCGTGGCGGTCAGCGCCGGGACCGGGCTCGGCTACGGGTGGGTGCTCGCGCTGCGCACCCCGGCCTCGGTCGACACGGTGTGGTCGGCCAGCACCGACGTCGGTCGGCTGCTGAGGTGGCTGGCCTCGCAGTCGTCCGCGGGCGGTTGGTGGTCCTGGGGCGACACCGACCCGGTGACGGTCACCCGGTCGGTCGGCCTGGTGACGGCGCTGGCCGCGTGCGGGTACTGGATTCGCCGAACGCCCTGGGTGGGCGCCGAGTTCGCGCTGGGCGCGGCGCTGTTGACCCTGGTGGTGCTGTCGCCGGTGATCCAGCCGTGGTACGTGCTGTGGGGCACGGTTCCGCTGGCCGTCACCGCGTGGCGTGCGATGGCCGGTGTCCGGCAGCGACTCCTGGTCCTGCTGCTGGTCTTCACCCTGCTGCCCGAGGGCACCAGCCCGACCACCGAGATCATCGTCTGCGGGCTGCTCGGGGTCGTCCTGGGCGTCTCACTGCTCACGCTGCTGCCCGACACCGAGCCGGGGGCGGGCGGGACCGGCGCCCACGAGGCGCTGCGGGGTCTCCGATAGCGTGACCGCGCAGCCGTACAGCGAACAGGAGTTGGCAACGATGAGCGAATCAGTGCAGACCCGGGGCGAGGGACAGGACGAGGTCCGCACCGTGGACACGAACGGCGACGGCAAGGCCGACCTGCGGGCCTTCGACACCGACGGTGACGGCAAGCCCGACCTGTTCCAGTGGGACACCGACGGGGACGGCAAGGCCGACGTCACCATGAGCGACGTCGACCAGGACGGCACGATGGACGAGGTCGTCGACGGCGACGGCGGCCGTCCCTGACCTTCGGCCCGTTCGGCACCCCACTGCCGCGCCGCGGCCCCGGCCGGTGCTCCCCCTGCTCGGTCAGGAGCCCGTCGGGCCGGGGTGCCGTCCCTTGGCGCCCAGCACGACGGAACGGGTGAGGGCGCGCGGGCGGTCCGGGTCGAGTCCCTTGCGGGCGGCGACGGCGCCGGCCAGCCGCTGTACCCGGACCAGATCGACCTGCGGGTCCTCGGGGTGGTCGACGAAGACGGCCCCGGTGGGTGCCACGTCGTCCCGCAGTCCTTCGCTGTCGGGGCCGAAGTGCCAGACCAGCCGCCCCGGGGCGGCGATGCTGATCGGCCCGTGCCGGTACTCCATGCTCGGGTACGCCTCGGTCCAGGCCTGGGCGGCCTCGCGCATCTTCAGCCCGGCCTCGCGGGCGATGCCATGGGCCCAGCCGCGGCCCAGGAAGGTGATCTGCTCGGCCGCGATCCACTCGTCGGACAGCGGCGTGTCCAGGACCGACTCGGCCGCGGCGGCCAGCGGTTCGACGTCCTGCCCGAGCGAGGCGCGCAGCGCGGTCAGGGCGGAGGTGGCGAACAGCGTCTGGACGATGGAGCGTTCGTTGGCGAACCCGAGGTCGACGATGTGGTCGGCGGCGCCCACGATCGGGGTGGTCAGGTCGGCGGTCAACGCCACGGTGGCGGACCGGCCGCGCTGGTACTCCAGCAGTTCCAGCACCTCGGTGGTGGTGCCCGACCGCGAGATCACCACCAGCCGGTCGTAGCACCGGTCCCTGGGGAACTCCGAGGCCGCGAACACGTCGGTCAGGCCGAGCCCGCCCGCCTCGCGCAGCCCGGCGTAGGCCTCGGCCATGAACCATGACGTGCCGCAGCCGACCACGGCCACCCGCTCACCGGTGGCGGGCAGCCCGCTGTCCGGCGCGGTGCCGGCGGCTGCCGCCTTGCGCCAGGCGCCGGGTTGGCGGGTGATTTCCTCGCCACTGAAAGACATGCGTGCTCCTTGGGGACAGCTTCGTTGCGCCGTGCCGGGACGGCGGGATGCCGGTCCGGCGGCGTCAGGGTCAGGCCGGGCGGACGCCGTCGCGGTTCGACGCGTCCGGTTGGTGCGCGGCGAAGTACCCGACCAGGTCGGGCGGCAGTTCCGGCACCGGCACCGGGGCGCTGCCGGACCGCAGCGAGGTGGTCGCGGCGACGCCCGCGGCGACCGCCTCGCGGGCGGCCACCGGTGAGGTGTCGGTGGGTCCGCCGGCGGCGGCGAACCGCAGGAACTCGGTGACCAGGGCCTGGTCGGCTCCGCCGTGCAGATCGCTGCCCGCCTCGGCGACCGGTTCCATGAGGTCCGCCTCGGGCCGGTAGCCGGAGCGCCGCCGGTTCCAGACCCTGATCGACGCCGCCTCGCCCGAGACGCCGTCCCCGAAGTTCTCCAGCCGCCCCTCGTCCCCGATGACGGTGTAGTTGCGCCAGTAGTCGGGGGTGAAGTGGCACTGCTGGTAGCTGGTCAGGACGCCGTTGTCGAGCCGGGTGAGCATCATGCTGATGTCCTCGACGTCGATGACGGGGTTCAGGCCGGTCAGGCGCGCGGGCGGCCAGACGTCCGGATCGAACCAGTCCGGCATCCGCAGGGACTCCTCGGCCGGGGCCGCCTGGTCCGCCGGGACGGCCGCCCGGCGCGGGTTGCCGCCGTAGACGGCCAGGTCGCCCATGGCCACGACGCTGCGCGAGTAGCCGCCGGCCAGCCAGTGGATGGCGTCCAGGTCGTGGGCGCCCTTCTGGAGCAGCAGACCGGTGGTCTTGGCCCGCTCGGCGTGCCAGTCCTTGAAGTAGTAGTCACCGCCGTGCCCGACGAAGTGCCGGCACCACACCGAGCGGACCGAGCCGATCATCCCCTCGTCGATCATCTGCCGCATCCTGCGCAGCGCCGGCAGATGGCGCAGGTTGTGCCCGACGTACAGCCGGGTGCCGGTCTGCCGGGCGCGCTCCAGCAGTCGGTCGCAGTCCTCGACGGTGACGGCGAGCGGTTTCTCCACGAACGCGGCGACCCCGGCGGCGAGGAAGAACAGCGCGGGCTGGATGTGCAGGTGGTCGGGGGTCAGGACGAAGACCGCGTCGAGGTCGTCGTCGAGCATGTCCTGGTAGGCCTCGTGGACGGTGATGTCGGGGCCGAACAGCTCACGCGCGTCCGCCCGGCCGCGCGGGGCCGGGTCCGCGCAGGAGACGACCCGCGCGGTGCCGGGCCGGTTGGCCAAGGTGGCCATGAAGGCGCGCTGGCCGATCCCGACCACGCCGATCCGCAGTTCACCCAACGTCTCTCAGCCTTTCGATCCGGTCAGGGCTATGCCCTCGATGACGTGCCGCTGGAGCACGACGAACACGACGATCACCGGGACGGTGGCCAGCAGTGAGCCGGCCATGAGCACGGGATAGTCGGTCTGGTACTGGCCCTGCAGCGAGGCGAGCCCCGAACTGAGCGTCATCTTCGTGGAGTCGGTGTTGACGATCAGCGGCCACAGCAGGTCGTTCCACGACCAGATCATCGTCAGGATGCCGAGCGCGATCAGCCCGGGACGGGCCAGCGGCAGCATGACGCTCCAGTAGATCCGTAGCCTGCTCGCGCCGTCCAGCCGGGCCGCCTCCTCCAGTTCTGCGGGCAGCGCGAGGAAGAACTGCCGCAGCAGGAAGGTGCCGAAGGCGCTGAACATGCCGGGCAGGAACAACGCCGGCAAGGTGTTGAGCAGGCCGAAGTCCTGCATGATCTGGTACTGCGGGATCACCAGCAGTTGGGTGGGGACCAGCAGCACCGACAGGAAGATCCCGAAGATCACCTTCTTGCCGGGGAACTCCATCCTGGCGAAGGCGTAGGCGGCCATCGAGCAGAACAGCAACTGCCCGAGCGTGCGGGCCAGTGCGTTCAGCACACTGTTGAACAGCATGGTGCCCAGCGGGATCCCGTCGAAGACGGCACGGTAGTTCCCCGGGTGCCAGCTGTGCGGCAGCAGGGTGGGCGGGGTCTGGGTGGACTCGGTGAGCGACTTGAACGACGTCAGCGCTTCCCACAGGAACGGCCCGGCCAGTGCGATGACCGCCGCGATGAGGAAGGTGTGCGCCGCCACCGATCCGGCGGCCGGGCGCGGTCGCCGGGGCCGGGGCGCGGTCGGCGTCGGCCGGGCGCCGCCGATGCTACTCATAGTGGACCCACCTCTTCTGCAACCGGAACTGCACGGCCGTGACGGCGACGATGACCAGCAGCAGCAGGAACGCCATAGCGGCCGCGTAGCCGCGGTCGTTGTCGACGAACGCCTGCTCGTAGAAGAGGTAGACCACCGTTCTGGTCTGCGGCAGCGCCGGATTGGTCTTGCCGATCATCACGTAGACCAGGTCGAACGTCTGGAGCGAGCCGATGACCGACAGCACCGTCACGAAGAACAGGCTGGGGCTCAGCATCGGCAGCGTGATGGAGAAGAACTGGCGTACCGGGCCCGCGCCGTCCACCTCGGCGGCCTCGTAGAAGTGCCGCGGGACGGCCTGGAGTCCGGCCATCAGGATGACCATGTTGTAGCCGACCGTCGACCAGATCCCGACGGCCGCCACCGCGGCCAGCGCGGTGTGCGGGTTGCTGATCCAGTAGGTGCCGTGGACGCCGATCTGGCGCAGCAGGAAGTTGAGGATGCCGGAGTCGCCGTTGTAGATCCACCGCCACACGATGGCGACGGCGGCCGGCATGGTGACCACCGGCAGGAACATCAGCGTCCGGTAGACCCCCACTCCCCTGCGGCCGCGCCTGCCCAGCACGGCGGCCAGCACCAGCGACACCGGCACGCCCAGCAGCCCGAGCAGGCTGTACCAGATCGTGTTGACGAACGCCGAGCGCAGTTGCGGATCGTGCAGGACCTGCCGATAGTTGGCCAGTCCGCTCCAGGTGTGCCCGCCGAACGGACCCCAGGTGGTGAAGCTGAAGTACAGGGTCTGCGCGACCGGCCAGATGTAGAAGGCGCCGAGGCCGACCGCGGTCGGGGCGAGGAAGAAGACCGCCCATGGCACGTCCTGGTACCGGCGGCTGGCCATCGTCAGTGACTCTCCTTCGCCAGGGCCGAGTCCATCTGCTTGGCCAGGTCCTTGGCGACGTCGGCCACCGGCCGGCTGCCGTTCCACGCCTTGGCCAGCAGGTTGAGCTCCAGGGTGTTCCAGACGGCGGTGTTGCCGGAGACCGGCAGCGGCACGGCGTCGGGCAGCTGGTCGAGGAAGGACTGGAGGTCGAACTGCGGGTGGGCCTTGACCCACGCGGTCTGGGTGCCGTTGTACGCCGGGATGACGGTGCCGGTGTTGGCCTCGATGAGCGCCGCCTGCCGCGAGCCGAGGAAGCGCTCGAACTTCTCCGCCTCGGCCAGGTGCTTGCCGTGGCCGAAGACCACGTTGGCCAGGCCGTGGATGACGGTGGCCTTCTTCACGCCGGAGGGCAGGGCGGTGACGTTCGCGGACGCCTTGGTGTTGGCGTTGTTCGCGAACTCGGCCGCGTCCCAGGAACCGCCCCAGAACATCGCGATCTTGCCGGACTCGAACATGTTCAGCGGCACGGTGTCCGTCATCTGCTGGAGGCTGGGCGACTGCTTGTTGCTCACCAGGTCGGTCCAGAACTTCAGCCCCGCTATGGAGGCGGGCTCCGCGTAGCCGGAGTGCTTCCCGTCGGGCGAGATCACCTGGCCGCCGGCCTGGAATATGGTGTCGTAGAAGTTCTCCTGGCCCTCCAGCAGGGCGCCGACGCCGTAGACGCCCTTCGCGGGGTCGGTGAGCTTGGCGGCGGCCGTCCGGAAGTCGGCCCAGGTCCAGGACGCCTTCGGGTAGTCGACATGGGCGGCGTCGAAGAGCTTCTTGTTGTACCAGAGCCCGACGGTGTCGAAGTCCTTCGGCAGTCCGTACTGCACGCCCTTGTACTGGTAGAGCTTCACCAGGGCGGAGGGGTAGACCGAGGTGTCCGTCTTGAGGTCCGTCAGCGGCTTGATCACGCCGTTGGACGCGTACAGCTGGAAGTTCGGCCCGTTCATCCAGAACACGTCGGGGGCCTGTCCGCCGGTGCTGGCGGCCTGGAGCTTGGTGAAGTAGTCCGGATACGGGGTGAGCTGCACCGACACCGTGATGTTCGGGTTCTTCGCCTCGAAGGCCTTGATGATCTGGTTCATCGCCGGGACCTGGTTCTTGTCCCAGACCCCGTAGGTCAACGCCACCTTGCCGCCGCTGTCGGACTTCGTACCGCTCCCGCACGCGCTCAACGACGCGATCAGCACCAAGGACGCCAACGCCGCGACCGACCCTGTTCTACGCACCTCGCAACCTCCTGGCTTTCTTTCGAACCTTCGAGTTGGAAATCGCATTTAGCGGGGGTCCCGCTGGGCCGGCCGGAAACCTCCCGTCCGGTTTCCGGCAGCGTAGGCGCTCGCAAGTGAGCACTCAAGGCATTGTGCGAGCAGTTACGAGCAATCGTGCTACGGTTCGGCAACGCACTTGAAGGGGGGTCCGGTGAATCGCTATGCCCGTTTGAACGCCTTACTGGACGCGATGGCGACCCAGGGACACGTCGATGTCGAGCGCCTCGCCAAGCAGTTCGAGGTCTCGCCCTCGACCGTCCGTCGCGACCTGAACCACCTGCACGAGCAGCAACTCGTCACCCGCACCCGGGGCGGCGCGGTGGCGACCACCGTCAACTACGACCTGCCGATCCGCTACCGACGCGCCAGCCGCACCTCGGAGAAGACGGACATAGGGCGGGCCGCCGCCGCGCTGGTGACGGCCGGGGACATCGTCGGCATCAACGGCGGCACCACCACCACGGAGGCGGCGCGCGCCCTGGCAGAGCGCCACTTCGCCGGTGACGGGCGGGACGCCGGCCGGATCACGATCGTCACCAACGCCATCAACATCGCCAACGAGCTCACCGTCCGCCGGCACGTCAAGCTGGTGATGACCGGGGGCGTCGCCAGGCTGCAGTCCTTCGAGCTCACCGGGCCGCTCGCCTACGACACCCTGGCCCAGATCGACCTGGACTACGCGATCCTCGGGGTCGACGCCTTCGACGCCGAGCTGGGTGCCAAGGCCCTCGACGAGGAGGAGGCCCGCATCAACCAGCTCATGGCCAAACAGGCACGGAAGGTCGTGGTCGTCGCCGACAGCAGCAAGCTCACCGCCCGGGCGTTCGCCAGGATCTGCCCGCTCAGCGCGGTCCACTACCTCGTCACCGACCGCGACGCGCCGCCCGAGGCCATCGAGAAGATCCGCCAGGCGGGCGTCGAGGTCGTCATCGCGTAGGTCGTGTCCACAAGACACGGCCTAGTGGTGCCGGCCCGCGCGCCCGTCCGCGGGCCGGCACCTTGACCTGCTACGCGCCGGTTCGGGACAGTTCGTCGGTCCAGTAGCTGCCGGTCGGCAACGTGTCCCAGGGGTTGGGCAGGTCGTCGGGGGTGACGTAGACGTAGCCGGCGTTGCGCTGCCGGCTCAGCGACATCGCGTTCTCCATGTCGGTCTGGTTCGGCGTGGCGTACACCAGGTGCCAGAACTGGTTGGGATTGCCGGCCAACTCCCAGGCCGGCGGGGTCCAGCCGGTGTAACTGGCGTAGCTGCCCTCGAACATCACCAGGATGTCGGCCGCCGAGGAGTAGCACTGCTCGGCCGCGGAGCCGGGGTTGTCGACGGTGAGCGCGCCGCTGTGGTTCTGCTTGGTGTAGGTGTTGACCGCCGAGTACAGGTTGACGTGCGCGTTGCCGGAGCCGCAGTCGCCCAGCGCGTCGTCGAAGAAGATCCCGGCGAGCCCGTAGGAGCCGTACCAGGAGTACCAGCTGGAGACGTCCGACTCGACCTGCGCGGTCCACGCCGAGGCGCTCGTCTGGCCGCCGCGGGTGGTGCGCCCGGTGGTCCCGAAGTAGCCGGTGTCGACGTAGCCGATGACCTTGTGGCCGCTGCTCGCCGCGGCCTGGATGGCGTTGGCGTATCCCTGGTCGAACCCGGCGCCGGGGCCGCTGTTCGGATTGGCGATGGCGATTCCCACCGCGGACGAGCCCTGGTCGAGCTGGGTCCAGAATCCCGCCCCCGGGCTGCCGCCCGGATAGAAGTACGCCGGGACCGCCACGTGCTGGACGGCCGGGGTGGCTGCCGCGGGCCCGGCGTTGGCCGTCACCGCCAGCGCTATCGTGACGAACCCGGCCGCCAGAGCGGCCACGACCCGTCTGGCGCCTGAACGTCGTGCTTTCGCTTCTCGCATGTCGAACTCCTTGTTCCGGACGGTCGATCAGGAGACGGCAGCGCGCGCTCGAACTTCACGGGCGGTCAGGAGTGCGCCCTGCGGCCCGACATGGTTCGGGCGAGATGACGGTAGGATGCGCGAAATCGCGCGTCAACAGGGCAGAACAAGCATTTACGAGCAGTTCGGTTCGGCCAAGATCGATCACCGCGATCACCGCGTGTCGTACGCCTCGTCGCCGAGGGCCAGCGTGGCCGATCCCGAGGTGGCGTCGGCCAGCCAGCCGCGAAAAGCCGCGACGTCGGACTCCGGCAGCGAGACCTCGATGGTGACCGCCTGTCCGTAGCGGACCTCGCGCACGCCGCGGCCGGTGGCGCGCAGGTCGTTCTCCAGCTTTCCGGCCCGCGCGTGGTCGACGGTGACGGTGACCAGCCGGTGGCGGTGCCGGGTCTCGGTGCCCACCGCGTCCAGCGCCTCGCCGACCGCGCCGCCGTAGGCGCGGATCAGCCCGCCGGCGCCGAGTTTGACGCCGCCGAAGTAGCGGGTGACGACGGCCACCACGTAGCGCAGGTCGCGGCGCAGCAGCATCTGGAGCATGGGGGCGCCCGCGGTGCCGGAGGGCTCGCCGTCGTCGCTCGCCCGCTGCACGGCGGCGTCAGCGCCGATCACGTACGCGAAGCAGTGGTGCGAGGCGGACGGATGCTCCGCGCGCACCTTGCGGATGAAGTCCTGGGCCTCCTGCTCGCTCGCGGCGGGAGCGAGCGCGCACACGAAACGCGATCGGTTGACCTCGGTCTCGTGCGCCGCCTCGCGGACGACGGTGCGGTACTGCTCCTGCATCGGGCCAGGGTAGGGCACCCGCATCATCACATCGGGTGACGGGAGGACGGGAATGGGTGTGCGAGCCGGTTCGTTGAGTGGGCATGTACGCAGACGCAGAGACCATCCGCAGGATTCTGACCTCGACGGGCGACACCTGGGCCGTGGTCGGGCTGTCCAACAACACCAGTCGGGCGGCGTACGGCGTGGCCGAGGTGCTCCAGCACTACGGCAAGCGGATCGTGCCGGTGCACCCCAAGGCCGAGACCGTGCACGGCGAACGCGGATACGCCACGCTGGCGGACATCCCCTTCCCGGTCGACGTGGTGGACGTCTTCGTCCACTCCGCCTGGGCGGGCGCGGTGGCCGACGAGGCGGTGGCGATCGGCGCGAAGGCGGTCTGGTTCCAACTCGGCGTGGTGGACGAGAAGGCATACGCCCGCACCCGTGAGGCGGGCGTCGACATGGTCATGGACCGCTGCCCCGCCATCGAAATACCCCGCCTCGGCTGACGCGGTCACCTACGGTCACCACTGGCGCATGGCGAAGGGGCGCCCTCCGTGGAAGGCGCCCCCTTGTCTTCGGTGTTCGGCTGAGGGTCAGTTGTCGTTCATGAAGCCCTCAGCGTTCTCGTGCCCGAAGTCCGGACCGATGTAGACGGTGACCCCGATTTCCTGGTTCTCCGGGAGGTCGTAGGGAGCACCGTCCGATGCCTTGGTCTCGGAGCAGGATCCGTTGCCGCCCGAGGCGGTGATCGTGAAGTAGATCTCCTTGCCGAGGGCGACGTTGTCGTAGGCGACCTGGGCCCTGGCCGCGTTTCCGTCGGCTGCCGTGTCGCAGACCATGAGGATGTCGCCGTGCTCCTGGACGTAGATCGTGCCCCCGTGGGCGGCGTCCGTGGTGGTCCAGGTGTGGTCCCAACTACCGCCGCCGCCGGGGTCGGATGCCGACGCCGTGGACGCGGTGGCGAGCATCCCACCGACAAGGAGAGCGGTTGCGGCAACGGCCGCGATCTTGGTACGCATCGTGTGTGTTCCCCCTAGCCCGCTCGGACCCTCCGACGAGCAGGAGCAACACTGGCGCACGCCGATAAACGATCAGTTGACGCGCTTTTCAGCCACGTCTTTCCAGCCACAAGCCCCAGGTCCGGGGTGGGTCCGCCGTCACCTGTGGTTACGCTTTGGCATGATCAACGTACGAGCAGCTCGGGTGGGCGATGCCGTGGAGTTGGTGCGGCTGCGTCGGCTGATGTTCCAGGCGATGAGCGGCCATGACCAGCCGGGGAGTTGGGAGGAGACCGCCCGCGAGATGGTGCGCTCCCAACTGACCGGGGCGAGCGGCACGTTGCTCGGCGCGTTCGTGGTCGAGGCGGACCCCGCGCCGGGGGTGACCGGCCCGGCCGACGGCCCCGTCCCGCTCGCCGCCTGCGCGGTCGGCACCGTCGAGGAGCGACTGCCCTCGCCCGCCAGTCCGGCCGGCCGCTTCGGCTTCGTCTTCAACGTGTGCACCGACCCGGCGTACCGCGGCCGGGGCTACGCGCGGGCGACGACCGAGGCGTTGCTGGGCTGGTTCGCCGAGCAGGGGGCGTCCCGGATCGACCTGCACGCCACGCCGGACGCCGAGCGGATGTACCGCTCCTTCGGCTTCACCGAACACTCCACCGCCCTGTCCCTGCACCTACCGCCGCCGCGCTGACCCCGCGGCCGCCTACGACTGGTTCCGCGTCCGGTCCCGCATCGCCGGGATGTCGTAGTGCCGGCAGGCCGCGAAGTGGACGTCACCCATGTTGGGCCGCAGCAGCGCGGACAGTTGGACGTCGTGGGTGAAGGTGATGGTCCGGCCGAGGAGCTGTGGGTCTCTCAGGTCGTTCACCAGGATCGCGGCGGGCTGGGTGGGGTCCAGCCGCACCGAGTAGCCGCCTGCCACGACGGTCACGGCCACCGGGCTGCCGTGGATGTTCAGCTCCGACGGCTCGTGCAGGGTGTAGTCGGGGATGGTGTTCCGGCCGTCGCGGGTGCTGCTCGGGGCGATTTCGGCGCCGGTCTCCACCCGGGCGCCGTTGGCGTCCAGGACGGTGTTGCCGTGCTGGCAGTACAGGTGCACCTTGGTGCCTGCCGGGACCTTGAAGTCGGGGGTGGCGTCGTTCCAGGAGCCGTGGCCGCTCAGGACGAGACCGTCGGTCCGGCCAGGGGTGTTGTGCGCCTCCCACTCGTTGGCGGCGCCCGCGTTGATGATCGGCCGGGTGTCCGCGGGCATCCGCTGCACCGCGGCCTGCTCCGCCCGAATCGCGCGGACGACCGCCGCGTTGCCCGCCGTGCGCTGCATCGCGAGCAGGCCCGGCACCGCCGACCCGGGCCCTGACGGCCGCCCGGACGCACGCCGCTCGTCGGCCTCCCGGTGCCGCGGGTGCTGTGCGCGCATGCCGATCTCCCCCGCTCGTCGCGTTCCTCCGTGCCTTGCCCGCCTCTGCTGTACCCGGTCGGTCGGGACTGCCGGAAGGACCGACGGGGCAATGCGGGGGCAGCTCCCGGCCGGGCGAGGGCAACCGGCGCCCTGCGCGGCGGGCGGCATCCGCGCCCGTCGCCATCAGCGCCGCCCGCGGGGAGCCACTGCGCGGGCCTTCAGCTGCCGAGGCTCTCCAGGACGACCGCGTTCGGGAGGGCGGCCAGGAACTGGCCGGGGACGAGGAGCTTGCCGCGCCGTCGGCCGCTGCCGATGACGACGTAAGCGGTGTCGGCGGCCGTCGAGTCGATCAACAGCGGCCAGCTGTCCGGCAGTCCGATCGGCGAGATGCCGCCGTACTCCATGCCCGTCTCGCCCACCGCGGTGTCCATGGCCGCGAACGACGCCTTGCGGGCGCCAATGTGGCGGCGGACCAGGCCGTTGACGTCGGCACGGGTGTGGGCCAGGACGACGCAGCCGGCGAGGGTCACCTCCTGGCCGCGCTTGCCGGCCACCACCACGCAGTTGGCTGACTGCTCGGCGGGGACGCCGTAGACCTCGCCGAAGACCGCGGTGTCGGCGTTGTCGGGGTCGGTGTCGACGTAGAGGACCTGCCCGACGGGGACCGGACCCTGCCATGCGCGCAACGCGGCGGCGACCGGTGGTGCGAGGAGGTCGAGGTGGTCGGCGGCGACGAGGGCCTCGTCGAAGTTTCCGATGGGTGCGCGCATCTTCCGCACGCTAGCAGGTCACCGGCGACCCGACCGGGCCCCGGGCGCCGGGGGCCGGGGGCCGGGGGGCACCGGCTCGTGGTCCGGCGCTCAGCGGAACGAATCCGCGTGCGCCGCCGCCCAGTCGGCGAAGGTGCCCGGTTTCCGGCCGGTGATCTCGGCGACGGTCGGCAGCACCTGCGTACCGTCGTCGGTGCGGAGCGACCGCGCCATCACCGCCTCGACCGCCTCCGGGGGCATGCCGCCCGCCGCGAGCCCGGCCCTGGCCGCCTGCTCCCCTGGGTCGACGGCCCGCAGCGGACGGCCCAGCACCTCGCCGAGTATGTCCAACTCGGCCGCGGGGGTGAGGGCTTGGGGACCGGAGAGTTCATAGGCCCGACCGCCGTGGCCGGCCCCGGTCAGCGCGGCCGCCGCGACGGCGGCCACGTCGGCGGGGTCGATCGAGGCGGTCGGCCGGGTCGCGAACGGGATCGTGATCTCGTCGCCGCGGCGGATCATCGGCGCCCAGTGCAGGGCGTTCGACATGAACCGTCCGGGCCGCAGCAGCGTCCACTCCACCCCGCAGCCGGTGACCGCCGACTCCGCCAGCCTGGCCCAGCGGCCGATCATGTCCTCCGCCGCGCCCGGCCGGCCCTGCCCGCCGGACAGCACCGACAGCTTCACCACCCGTCGCAGTCCGGCCCGCGCGGCGGCGTCGGCGAGCACGATGTCGTGGGTGGGCGCGGTACGGCTGCCCATCACCTGCGCGGACATCAGGAACGCGCTGTCGGCGCCGGCGAAGGCGGCCTCGATGGTGGCCGGTTCCTCGCAGTCGCCGTACACCACCTCGATGCCCGGCGGCAGGCGGAGATCGCCGGGCCTTCGGGTCACCACCCTCAGCCTCGCGTCCGCCGCGAAGAGCAGGCGCACGAGTTCGCCGCCCACCTGTCCGGTCGCCCCGGTCACCACGATCACAACGACTCCTCGATGTCCCGATCAACATTGCGGCCCCAGCATGTGTCGGGACCGCCGGTGGGGGCATCGCACCGCGGGTGTGCGCCGGGCTGCTCCGGCGGGGGTAGCCGGGCCGCGGACGGCTACCGCGCCGGTGGTACGGCGTCCACGCCGACCTGCGCGTCAACCTGCGTCCCGCCGGCCCCCTCCCGGTCCGCACCGACCCGCGCGTCGACCGACGCCCCGCCGACCGCCTCCCTGGCCGTGAAGCCGTCCGGCAACGGCACCGGCGCGGGGGTGCGCAGCGGCGGCTGCCAGCCGTCGCGCGGATCCCAGCGGCGCACGATCCTGGCGGGGGAGCCGGCCACCAGCACGCGGTCGGGCACCTCGCCGCGCACCACGGACCCCGCGGCGACCGCGACGTTGCGCCCGATGCGGGTACCCGGCAGGACGATCGCGCCGACCCCGAGCCAGCTGTTGGCCCCTATCTCGACCGGGGCGCTGCGCGGCCACTGACGGCCTATGGGTTCCTCGGGGTTGTCGTAGGAGTGGTTGTCGCTGGTGATGTAGACGTTGGGGCCGCAGTAGACGTTGTCCCCGACGACCACCGGCTGGGAGGCGATGACGTGGCTGCCGCGGCCGAGCACGACGCCGTCGCCGAGCCGCAGCAGCGGCTCGGGGCCGAACTCCTGGCCCGGCATCATGCCCACCGTCAAGGTGACCTGCTCGGCGATGATGCAGCAGTCGCCCAGTTCGATCCACCGCTCACCGAAGATCGTGCCCTGCGGATAGGCCAGCCGGGTCCCGGCGCCGATCCTGCCGAACTCGTAGCGTCCCGGTCGCTCGGCGGAGACGGTGGCGGCCTCACGGACCCAGCGGTCGGCACGGTGCACCAGGCGGGACGCGGCGCGCCGCCGCCAGCCGGTCAAGGATGAGAACACGTTTCCGTTCTGGGCCACGCGGCCACGGTACCCGCCCACCGCGGGCCGACGGCCGGAGCGTGTCCGAGACCACGTCCGGCGGCCACGGCTACCCTTGCGCCGGTATGTTCATCGAACCGACCGGGAGAGAAGATGACCGCGTCCCGTCCGCCGTTCCCGCCCTTCACCCAGGAGACCGCGATCCAGAAGGTCCAGGCGGCTGAGGACGCCTGGAACACCCGCGACCCCGAGCGGGTCAGCCTCGCCTACACCGAGGACTCCGTCTGGCGCAATCGCGACACCTTCCTCACCGGCCGTGCCGAGATCGTCGACTTCCTGACCGCCAAGTGGGCCCGTGAGCTGGACTACGTGCTGCGCAAAAGCCTGTGGTCGTTCGGCGACGACCGGATCGCGGTCAGGTTCCAGTACGAGTGGCACGACGTCACCGGGGAGTGGTTCCGCTCCTACGGCAACGAGCTGTGGGAGTTCGACGGGAACGGACTCATGCGGCGGCGTGAGGCGAGCATCAACGACGTGGCCATCACCGGGGCCGAGCGGCGCTACTTCGGCCCCCGCCCGGACGACGAGCGCGGTCCCGGCCACGAGATCGACCTGCGCTGACCGGCCCGCGGCCGACGGGCTACGGTGGCGGCATGACGCACGAGGCACTGGTCGCCGCTGTCGCGGGACACGAACCCGAGGTGGACCCCGAGGCGTTCACCGCGCCGACCTCCGTGGTGGTCGGCGCGGTGCGCATGGCCGCGGGGTCGAGCCTGTGGTACCACGCGGTGCTGCGCGGCGACGGCGATCGCGTCAGCATCGGCGCCGGCAGCAACATCCAGGACAACTGCACGGTGCACGCCGACCCCGGCTTCCCCGCGGTCATAGGGGAGCGGGTGACCGTCGGCCACAACGCGGTGCTGCACGGGTGTGTGATCGAGGACGACGTGCTGGTCGGGATGGGCGCCACCGTGCTCAACGGGGCCCGGATCGGCACCGGTTCGATGGTCGCCGCGGCGGCGCTGGTGCCGCAGGGGCTCCAGGTGCCGCCGGGATCGCTGGTGGCCGGCGTCCCGGCGAAGGTGAAGCGCCCGCTCACCCCGGAGGAGCAGGAGATGCTGCGGATCAACGCCGAGCACTATGTGTCGCTGGCGAAGGCGCACCGCAGGGACGTCGGCGACGGGCGCGGTCAGTCCCCGGTGGTGGACACCGGTTCCGGAGTGGCCGGCTCCTGATCACCCCGCTCGGCGCGGGCCTTGGCTCGGCGGCGGCGCACCACCCAGAAGGCGACCGCGGCCAGGACCACCACGGCGGCCAGCCCCACGTAGGAGACGTTCTTCAGCCACGACTCAGCGACGACGCCCACGTAGTAGACGGCGGCCGTGGTGCCGCCCGCCCAGGCGATGCCGCCGAGCAGGTTGGCGATGAGGAACTTCCAGTACGGCATCCGCAGCACGCCCGCCAGCGGTCCGGCGAAGATCCGCAGGAAGGCGATGAAGCGGCCGAAGAAGACCGCCCACATCCCCCACCGGCGGAACGAGCCCTTCGCCCGGTCCAGGTGTTCCGGCTTGAAGTGCTTGGGGAACCTGGCCCCCAGCCGGGTGAAAAGCGTCTCGCCGTAGCGGTTGCCGATCGTGTAGCCGATGGAGTCGCCGATCACCGCGCCCAGGACCCCGCAGATCCCCACGGTCACCGGGTCGACGGTGCCCTGTGAGGCCAGTAGCGCGGCGCTGACCAGCACGATCTCGCCGGGCAGCGGGATGCCGAGGCTCTCCACCCCGATCACCAGCGCGACCACCAGGTACACGACGATGTGCGGAATGTGCTCCAGCCAGTCCGTTACCTGCAAAGCCGCTGCCTCCCCTGGGCACACCCCGTACTGCCGGTCCTCGGCAGCCTAAGCGTCCGGCGGTGCCCAAGGGAAACGTCCGAGCCGGTGCCCGGCGGGATCGCGCCCGCCCGGGCTCAGCCGGGCGTGTCCCAGTCCGGCCGGATCCCGAAGGTGCGCACCAGCCCGGCGCGGCCCTCGTCGGTGACCCGGACGATCCGGCGGGTCGGCATCCGGTGGATCCACTCCAGGGCGAAGAGCCGGTCGGTCAGCGCGGCGCCGAGCGCGCCGGACAGGTGGTGGCGTTGTTCGCTCCAGTCGACGCAGTAGCGGATCGCGGGCCTGCGGCGCGGCAGGTCGGCCGGGTCCACGCCGAAGCCGGTCAGCAGTTCGCCGCCGGATGCGGTGAGCCGGTAGGTGATGTCGCGGCCCGGGGCGGACGGCCGGTCGTGGTCGGCCGTCCGCTCGTGGTAGCGGCCGTCACCGCCGGTGAGCACCCCGCGATCGATCAGCGCGTCCATCAGCGCGACGCCGAGCCGCCCGGCCAGGTGGTCGTAGCAGGTCCGGCAGCGGCGCAGTCGCGCGGCGCGGGTCCCCTCGCGCAGCGAGCTGACGGTCTTGGGCGGTGCCACCCGGGCCAGTGCCTCCAGTACGTCGGAGACCTCGGGGCCGCCCAGCCGGTAGTAGCGGTGCCGGCCGTGGCTCTCCACGACGACCAGCCCGGCGTCCAGCAGCCTGGCCAGGTGGGCGCTCGCGGTCGACGGGCTCACCCCGGCCTCGGCGGCCAGCACGCCGGCGGGCAGTCGCCGTCCGTCGCCGAGTGCCAGCAGCACCCGCACCCGGGAGGCGTCGCCGAACACGGCGGCCACCTTGGCCACGTCGGCCTCGCGTTCCGCGGTCGCCATGGTGTCGGTGTTCATGGCTCCACGGTAGGCCGTGGACGCTTCGCCACCGGGCGAAGCGTCGCCGCCCACCGGCGGGGCGGCGGGGACGGCGACGGTTCGAGGGGCGTCGAAGCGTACGGATGCCACGGTGGTGGGCATGACCACCACCGACCGACTCACCACCCCCCGCGGTCCGTCCCGAGGTGCCGGACCGGACGCTCCCGCCGCCGCGTGGCTCCCGCTGGTCGCGGTCTCCCTCGGCTTCTTCATGGTCATCCTCGACGTCACGGTGGTCACCGTGGCCGTTCCGGCCATCGGCACCGGGCTGGGGGCGGGTCCCGCGGCGCTCCAGTGGGTGGTCGACGGCTACACGCTGGTCTTCGCCTGTCTGATGCCGCTGTGCGGCGCGCTGGGCGACCGTTTCGGGCACCGCCGGACGTTCCTGGCGGGTCTGCTCTTCTTCACCGCGGCGTCGGCGGCCTGTGGGGCGGCGGGCGGGACGGCGATGCTGGTCGTGGCGCGGCTGGCGCAGGGCGCCGGCGCCGCGCTGATGGTGCCGGCGTCGCTGGCGCTGCTGCGGGCGGCCTATCCGCGGCCGACCGAGCGGGCCCGGGCCTTCGGAGTGTGGGCCGCGGTGTCCGGGCTGGGGGCGGCGGCCGGACCACTGGTCGGCGGGCTCGCGGTGTGGGGTACCGGCTGGCGGGCGGTGTTCCTGGTGAACCTGCCGTTCGGCCTGCTGGCGATGGCGCTGACCAGGGCCAGGGTGCCGGCTCCCGCGCCCCGGCCGGGCTCCCGTATCAACATCGCCGCCCAGCTCGCCGGGGTCGTCGCGCTGGCCGCGCTGACCGCGGGTCTCAACGAGGGCGGCACGCGCGGCTGGGGCGATCCGCTGGTGACCGGCTGCTTCGCCGCCGCGGGCGCGGGCTCGCTCTGCGCGGTGGCGGCGTCCGCGCGGTGGCCAAGGCGACCGCGTCCCGCCAGGGCACGGTGGCGCGCCCTGTCCGGCGGCGTTCTGGTGGGTCTGCTGCTGAACCTCGGCTTCTACGGGCTGCTGTTCCTGGCCACGCTGTACTTCCAGCGGCAGCGCGGCTACGGGCCGTTGGCGGCGGGGCTGGCGCTGCTGCCGATGTTCGTGGTGATGGCGGCCTCGTCGTTCGTCTCGGGCCGGCTGACCGCACGATGCGGGCCGCGACTGCCGATGGCCGTGGGTCTGCTGACCGGCGCGGTGGGCCTGGCGGGCTGGACGGCCGCCGGACCGCACACCGGGTATGTCTGGCTGGTGGTGCCGATGGCGCTGGCCGGGCTGGGCACGTCCTTCGCCATGCCCGCCGCGACGACGGCGGTGATGGAGTCGGCTCCTGGCGAGCGCGGGGGCGCGGCGGCGGCATCGCTCAACGCCGGCCGCCAGTTGGGCAGCGCGCTGGGGGTCGCGCTCTTCGGCAGTCTGTCGGCGGTTCGGTTCCTGCCCGGTCTGCATGTCTCCGCGCTGCTGGCGGCGGCCGGTTTCGTGGTGGCCGCCGCCGTTGCGACGCTGACCGCCCCGGGGCGGGACCGGGGGTGACGGGTGGTCAGCAGGTGGGCAGGCCCGGCACCGGCCGGTCGTTGTCGCCGCCCTTGATGTAGACGTCGCTGACCCAGACGCCCGCGTTGCCGCTGTCGTCGTCGGTCTTCGCCCACCAGACGTTGGTGTAGGAGCCGTAGGTCTCCCTGCGGCCGAGGTTCGACTGGCAGAAGAAGTAGTTGGTGCCCGCGTGCAGCACTCCGGCCCGGGAGCCGCCTCCTGTGTAGGAGTCGGCCTCCTTCCAGGTGTGGCAGTTGTACTTGCCGCCGCCGATGGAGTCGCACACCGGTGTCTCGGGCGGCGGGGGCGGCGGCGCGGGGTGCGTGGCGGTCGGCTTGGGGTGCGGCTTGACCGGTGCTCCCTTGTCGCCGCCGGAGGCGCCGGTGGGCGGGGCGGCGGGGGCGGTCTTGCCGGCGCCGCCGGATGCCGTGGCCGAGGTCGTCGGCTTCGCGCTGGCCCTGGCCGTGCCGCTCGGGTGGCCGGAGGCGCTGCCGCCGCCCAGCACCGGGAGGTCCACCGAGGGGCCGGTACCGGCCTGGTCGGCCGAACCGCCGCTGTTCGAACCGCTGAGCGTGTACGCCACACCACCGCCGATGAGCACGACCGCGGCGGCGACCGCGATGAGCACCAGGCGGTTGCGGTTCCCCGGGCGTGCGGTGGGGGTGGGCGCGGTCGGCTCCGCCTGACGGCTCACCAGGGGCGCGGGGGCGTAGGACTGCCTGGGCTGGGCCGGCAGCGGTGTGGTGGGCGAGGGGCCGAAGCCCTCGGCGGGCTGGGCATCGGCCGGGGGCGTCACCGGCCGCACGTAGGGAACGTCGGCGCCGCCGGTCGGCGCGGGCGGGGCGGCCGGCGGGGCGGCGGCCGGCGGCGGGGCGGCCGGGGTCAGCGGCTGCTGGCGGGCGCCGGAGGCCACCGCCTCCAGCAGGTCCCTCGCCTCGGCGGCCGACGGGCGCCGCGCGGGGTCCTTGTGCATCAACTGCCGCAGCACGGGCCCAAGTTGACCGGCCCGACTGGGCTCGGGGAGTTCTTCGGTGACGATCGCGTTGAGGGTGAGCCAGACCGACTCGCGGCGGAAGGGCGAGGATTCCTCGACGGCCGCGTACAGCGTCATGCCGAGCGACCAGACGTCGGAGGCCGGTCCTGGCTCCTGGCCCTGGGCCCGCTCGGGCGGCAGGTAGTCCAGTGAGCCCACCAGCTCGCCGCTGCGGGTCAGTTTGGTGTTCGCGCCGTCGCCGGGCGCCTCGATGCTGGCGATGCCGAAGTCGGTGAGCACCACCCGGCCGTTGCGGTCCAGCAGGACGTTGCCCGGCTTGACGTCCCGGTGCAGCACGCCGACGTTGTGCGCCGCGTCCAGCGCGTCGGCCACCTTGGCGCCGATCGCCGCCGCCTTGAGGGGGTCGAGCGCGCCCTGTTCGCCCAGGACGTCGTCAAGTGACGGGCCGTCGACCAGTTCCATCACGATGACCGGGCGGCCACCCTCGTCGGTGACGTCGTGCACGGTGATGACGCCGGAGTTCCTGATACGGGCGGCGGCCCGCGCCTCGCGCTGCATCCGGGTCCGCAGATCGGCCAGTTCAGGGGCCGAGGCGTCCGAGTAGGCCCGGAGGATCTTGACGGCGACCTCACGGCCCAGCACTTCGTCCATGGCACGGCAGACAACGCCCATGCCGCCCTTCCCGAGCTGTCCGATCACCCGGTAACGGCCGCCCAGCACTTTGCCGGTCAGGTCGCCGCTCTCGCCCGTCGTCACCGTGACGTCGTCCCCTCGTTCGGCCAGAAGCGGGTCCGCGGGTCATCGCCGGCGGACCGCTGATCTTCGATTCTCCAAGCCTAGAGGAGTGAGGGCGTGGCCATGGGCAGGCCTCGCCCGGTGGAACGAATCGCAGCCATCGGCATGAATATTCATATTTTCGTGCATATGGTCGGCCGTCAGAGGTGACAGTCAGTGGCGTGCCCACCGCACCCCGGCGCCATCAGGTGCCGGGTCGCATCACCCGCTTGGAGGCCCCTGTGTCCCGAACCCTGCCGCGCGTCGCCGCCGCCGTCGTCGCCGCCGCCATGATCACCCTCGGTGGCGCCGGAGTGGCCAGCGCCTGCCATCACCCGCAGCACCACCCCCATCACCACTGCAAGGGCGGCAAGCACCACGCCGACGCACACCAGAACGACCACGCCACGGCGCATGCGGCCGGCGGTGCGACGACCACCCAGGGCTCGGCCCAGCCGACTCGCTAGACCACGTCCCGCCGACCGCCGGCGGGGCGTCCCCGACCGTTTCCACCGTGCCCCCACGGTCACCCGCCGCGACCGCGCCGGGTGACCGGACGAGCGGGCGAAGGTGGCCGCGAGCCCCGCGCCGACCCGGCGCGGGGCCTCGCCATCTTCACCGAACTTCCCACGCGCGCACGGGGATCGCACACGATTACGGCAGACAACCCGCACGCACGCCGCACCGGCCCGGGCTGCTCACGGCGTGCCCGCGGCGACGCGCTCCGCCCGGATGACGGCGGCGAGCCCGGCGATCGTGGGGTGGTCGAAGACCGCGTCCAGCGGGAGCGGGACACCGAGCCTGCGGCGTACCTGGGAGACCACCTTGTTGGCCAGCAGTGAGTGGCCGCCCAGGTCGAAGAAGTCGTCCTCGCGGCCCACCCGTTCGACCTTGAGGATCTCCTGCCAGATCTGGGCCAGCGTGGTCTCCTCCACGCCGCTCGCCTCCGCAGCGGGCTCCGTCTCCCCCTCCTCCTCGTGCCGGACGGCGCCGGTGGTGGCCAGCGTCAGCAGCGCCTTGCGGTCGACCTTGCCGTTGGCGGTGAGCGGGAAGCCGTCCACCGCCGCCCACAGGTCGGGCACCAGGTACTCCGGCAGGGTGCCGCGCAGCCGGGAGCGCACCCCGTCGAGCAGGTCGCGGCCCGCGGGACCTGCCGCGGGCAGCACGACCGCCACCAGCCGCCGGGTGTCCGCGGTGGCGCCGTCGGCGAGCACGACCGCGTCGCGCACCGCCGGGTCGGTGCGCAGCGCCGCCTCCACCTCACCCGGCTCGACCCGGAAGCCGCGCTTCTTGAACTGGTCGTCCATCCGGCCCAGGAACTCCAGCGTGCCGTCCGGCCGCAGCCGGGCCAGGTCACCGGTGGCGTAGAGGCGCGCCCCCGCCAGCCAGGGGTCAGGGACGAAGCGCTCGGCGGTCAGCGCCGGGTCGCCGAGGTAGCCGCGGGCCAGCCCGGCGCCGCCGGCGAACAACTGCCCCGGCTCCCCCGCAGGAACGGGTCGCAGGTCCTCGTCGAGCAGCCGTACGTAGGTGCCCGGCATCGCCCGGCCGATCGGCACCGCGTCGTCCTCGTGGTCGGCGGACACCCGGTGGGTCGTGGTGGCCACGGTGACCTCGGTCGGCCCGTAGGCGTTGACCAGTTCGCAGTGCGGCACGGCCTGTGCGAAGCGCCGGGCGTGCTTGGCGGACAGCACGTCGCCGCCGACCACCAGCCGGCGCAGCCCCTCCAGGTCGGCCAGCCGCTCGTCGACCATCAGATGGAACAGTCCGGTGGGCAGCAGGACCGCGGTGACCCGGTGGCGGGTCATCAGCGCGGCGATGTCGACGGTGGAGATCCGGCCCGCGGGGGCGATCACCAGCCGGGCGCCGCCGGCCAGCGCCCCCCACACGTCGAACGTCGTCGCGTCGAACGAGGTCGACGAGGCGTGCAGCACCACGTCGTCCCCGTCCAGCCGCACCACACCGGGCGGGCGCACCAGGCGCACCACCCCGCGGTGGGTGACCATCACGCCCTTGGGCACACCGGTGGAGCCCGAGGTGAACATGGTGTACGCCAGGTCGTCCGGGTGGACGGCCAACCCCAGGTCGTCGTCCGGCAGTTCGGCCAGGTCTCTCGCCTGACCGTCCACCGCGACGGTGCGCACCCCGGCGTCCTGCGGCAGTCCGGCCAGCAGCCCGGTCGTGGAGACCACCACCGGGCACCGGGCGGCGTCCAGCATCAGGCGCAGCCGTTCGGCGGGGTAGTCCGCGTCCAGCGGTACGTAGTTGCCGCCCGCCTTGAGCACCGCGAGGGCGGCCACCACGAACTCCACAGAGCGGTGCAGCAGCAGGCCGACCGTCGGGCGCCCGAGGCCAAAGCCGGCCAGGTGGCGGGCGAGCCGGTTGGCGCGCCCGTTCAACTCGGCGTAGGTGAGGCGCTGTTCGCCGCACACCACGGCGACGCGGTCGGGGTGCTCGGTCGCCCGGGCCTCGACAAGATGGTGCAGGCATCTCTCGTCCGCCAGGCCGGCGGCCAGCGCAGCGGCGGGATCCTCCTCGGTCATCGGGCGCGCCGCCTTTCGGTGATGACGCCGGACGGCGGGACATCGGTGATCACGCCGTCGTACAGGAAGTCGACGCTGTCGCCGCGCAGCACCCGCTCGCTCATGGCCGCGTAGTCGGGCTCCGGGTCGTCGCCCGCCAACTGCGGCCACAGGCCGGCGAGTTGCCGGGTGGCATCGGTGCAGGAGATGTCGGCCATCTCCAGCGCCACCGTGGTGCCCCGCTCGGCCAGGTGGGCGGCCCGGGCGAGTACCACGGCCATGCCCATCAGCGTGCCGCCGATCTGGCCGGCGATCACCAACTGGTGTTCCTGCTCGGCCAGTTCTTCCTTGCCGTACTTGGCGGTCAGCCGACGGCACAGCGCGGCCAGTTCCCCGGACTGGGAGCGCACATGCGCCAGGTGCTCCCGGCAGCGGGGGGACAGCGCCGCGTCGTCCACCGGCGGCAGCTCGGCGGCCGCCGCCGGCTCGTCCGGCTGCCCGTACCCGGTGTCCAGGGCGGCGAGCGCCGTCCAGTAGTCGAGCAGGAAGTCCACCCCGCCGGCGATGCGCAGACCGCGGGCGTCCCGGGCGAACCGCTCCAGCGGCAGCGGCGGGCCGCCGCGCAGGGCCTTGCTGCGGGCGGTCTCCAACCCCTCGCCGGCCATCAGCGACAAGGTCCGGTCCACCACCCGGCAGCAGGCGACCGAGGTGAGGTTCTTGGCCACGGTGAGTTCCGGCGTCAGTTCGGCCAGGTCGCCGCTGAGCATGCTCCACTCGACGACGCTCTCGATGGCGAAGACGTCGGCGGCGGTCTGCGCGACGATCCGCTGGATCTCGTCGTAGTCCGCCAGCGGACGGTCGTCCATGGTGCGGCGGTTGACGAAGTCCTTCGACCAGGACAGGCACAGTTTCGCGATGGCCAGCGAGGGCGAGGCGATGATGAGCATCCTGCCGAGCAGGGCGAGCCGGACGAGTTCGGGCTCGTCGCGCCACTCGTCGGCGGAGGCGGGCAGCAACTGCTCGGCCGGCACCCGCACGTTCTCGAAGCGCACCACCCCGATCGGTGCCCCGCGCAGGCCCATGAACTCCTGCCGGCTGACCACCTCGACGCCCGGTGCGTCGGTCTCCACGAAGAAGACCCTGATCTGCTCGACCCCGTCGTGCACGACCGTGGCCGAGACGTCGAGGAGTTCGGCGTTCACGCCGTTGCCGATGAAGAGCTTCTCACCGGAGATCAGGTAGGCGGCGCCGCCCTCCACGGGTACGGCGGTCGTCGCGCGGCCCCGGTTCGCCGCGCCGCTGACCTCGCTGTCCGCGCTGCCGCCCAGGGACGCGGAGCGGATGTTGTCGGTCACCAGGTCGCGCAGCGATCCGTCGGCCAGCAGCGGCAGATAGGCGCCCGCGCCCAGTCCGTTGGTGATGGCCAGCATCCAGGAGATCGCCGGGCTCCAGCTCGCGACGACCTGCATCACCCGCAGCGCGTTCATCGGCGACAGGCCGAGGCCGCCCATACCGGGCTCGATCATCAGGCCGAAGTAGCCGTTCTTGCGCAGCACCTCGACCAGGGAGTCCGGCAGTTCGCCGGTGCGGTCGAGTTCGGCGGGGTCGAGGTGGTCGCGCAGCAGGTAGCGCGCCGAGGTGACGGCCGCGTCGCCGATCAGCCGGTCCTCCTCGTCCTGCTCGGGGAAGGGCCTCAGCAGGTCCCAGCGCACCCGGCCGAGGAAGAGCTCATCGAGCAGACCGCGCGAGGTCGGCGGCGAGGAGGCGGTGGACGTCATGGTGCTGCTCCCTGAAGTAGAAGTGGTCGCCTTCGAACATCCGCAGCTCGAACAGGTCGGTGGTGTACGCGCTCCACGCGGCGAGGTCCGCCGCCCGGACCACCGGGTCCGTGGTGCCGCCCATCGCGATGATCGGGCAGGGCAGCGGGGCCGCCTTGGTGGGCCGGTAGCCGGCGACGATCCGCATGTCGGCACGGAGCGCGTCCAGCACGAGTTCCCACCAGTCCGGGTCGTCGCGCAGTTCCTCGGGCACCGGCGCGTAGCGCAGTTCGACCTCCGCCATCAGCGTGGCGTCGTCCAGCTCGGCCAGCGCGGGGTCCGGCACATGCAGGTGCGGCGCCTCGTGCGCGGACAGGTAGAGCCGCCGGGGCAGTTCACGGCCGCGCTCACGCAGTGCCAGGGTCAACTCGTAGGCCACCGCGGCGCCGAGGCTGTGCCCGAACAGGGCGTACGGTCCGGTGAACTCGGCCTCGTCGGCGAGGGCTTGGACCAGGTCGGTCATCGAGGTGAAGGGGTCCTCGGCCAACCGGCTGCCGCGGCCCGGCGGTTGGGCGCCCCAGATCTCGAAGCCGGGCAGGTCGTCCGACCAGAACAGGAACTCCCCGGAGGATCCGCCGCTGTGCGGGAAGCAGTACAGCCGCTCGGCCGCGTCGGGCCGCTGCTGCCGGCACAGCATCCACGGCGGGCCGCCGGTCATCGCTGCCCCGCCGGCTGCTCGTCGAGGAGCCGGGCGAGACCGACGACGGTCGGGGCCTTGAAGACCGACCGCACGCCGATCTTCACCTCCAGTTCGCGCCGCACGACGGCCGCCACCCGCGAGGCCAGCATCGAATCGCCCCCCAGCTCGAAGAAGTTGCTGTGGCCGTCGACCCGCGGCACGCCCAGGATCGAGCGGAACGCGGCCGCCACGACCGCCTCGGTGGCACTCGCCCACTCCTCGGCGACGGCGCCCTGTTCCTGCTGCCCGCCTGTGGTCTCCCCGGCCGCGGAGTCCTCCGGCAGGTCGATCCGCAGCCGCCGGCGTTCGAACGGGTAGGTCGGCAGCGGCACCCGTCTGCGCCGCTCGCCGCTGTGCACGCCGCTCCAGTCGACCGGAACGCCCGCCTGCCACAGGCGGCCCACGGCGTCCAGCAGCACGGCGGGGCCGGCCACCTCGTCGGCGGGGTGCGGCATGCTGGCCACCACCGGGCGGTCGGCGGTGTACGCCGGCTGCTGGCGGGCCAGGCCGCACAGCGTCCGGCCCGGGCCGACCTCCACCAGTGCCGCGTCCCCGGCGCCCAGCACGGTCTCCATCGCCGCGGAGAAGTTCACCGTGTGCCGCAGGTGTTCGGCCCAGAACGCCGGGTCCGTCGCCTCCCGCGCGGTGACCGGCCGGCCGGTGCGGTCCGAGATCCACTCGATCCGCGGCGCCCGCAGCTCTACCTGGGCAACCTGCTTCTCGAAGGTGTCGAGCATCGGTTCGACCAGGTGGGAGTGGGCGGCGGTGCTGATGTGCAGCAACCGCCCGTCGACCCCCTCGGCGGCCATCCGCTCCTGGAGGTCGCGCACCGCGTCGAGCGGGCCGGCCACCACGCACTGGCCGGGCGCGTTGACCGCGGCGACGGACAACCGCGGGCCCAGTGAGGGCTCCAGCCGCTCCACCGGGACCGGCAGCGCCAGCATCGCGCCGGACGGCACGCTGCCCAGCAGTTCGCCGCGCTCCAGCACCAGCGTCATGGCGTCCGGCAGTGAGAGCACCCCGGCGATGGCAGCGGCCGCGTAGGCGCCGAGGCTGTGCCCGACCACCGCGGTGGGCCGCACCCCCCAGGACTGCCAGAGCCGGGCGAGCGCGTACTCCACGGAGAAGACCGCGGGCTGGCCCACGGCCATGGTGGCCAGCCGCTCCCGCGCGCCCTCCACCGCCCGCGCGTCGCCCTGGTCGGGGAAGAGCACGGTACGCAGGTCCAACCCCAGGCGGGGCGCGGCGAGTTCGGCGCAGGCGTCGAAGTCCGCGCGGAAGGCGGGGTGCAGCCGGTAGAGCTCCTCGGCCATGCCGACGTGCTGTCCGCCCTGGCCGGGGAAGAGGAACACCGTCCCACGCGGTTCGGCCGGCGCGGGGAGGGCGGCGGTCACCAGCCGGCCGGGTTCCGCTCCGGACAGCGCCCGCCGCGCGTCCTGCGGGTCGCCGGCCACCACGAAGGCCCGGTGGGCGAACGGGTGACGGCCGGTCTGGAGGGTCCAGGCGGTGTCCGCGAGCGTCAACTCCTGGGCGGCGCCGAGGTGTTCGGCGACGCCGCGGGCGGTCGCGGCGAGCGCGCTCGGGGTACGGGCGGACACCGGGAGTACCTGGTACTCCCAGGCGGGCTCGCCTTCCTCGTCGGGGACCGGCGGCGCCTCCTCCACGACGACGTGCGCGTTGGTGCCGCCCAGTCCGAGGGAGTTGACCCCGGCTCTTCGCGGTGCGCCGCCGGCCGGCCACGGCTGGGGTTCCGCGTTCACCCGGAACGGGCTGCCGGGCAGGTCCATTCCGGGGTTGGGGGTGGTGAAGTGCAAGGTGGCCGGGAGGAGTTCGTTGCGCAGCGCCAGCACGACCTTGATCAGCCCGATCACCCCGGCCGCGACGTCGGTGTGGCCGATGTTGGTCTTGACCGTGCCCAGCAGGGCGAACTGGGTCCGATCGGTGCCGGCCGCGAACGCCTTGGTCAGCGCGCGCACCTCGATGGGGTCGCCGACCGGGGTGCCGGTGCCGTGCGCCTCGACGTAGCCGATGGTGGCCGGGTCCACGTCGGCCACCAGATGCGCGGCGCGCACGGCCGCCGCCTGTCCCTCCACGCCGGGCGCCGCGAAACCGACCTTGGCCGAGCCGTCGTTGGTGACCGCGGAGCCCCGGATGACGGCGTAGATGTGATCGCCGTCCTCCTGCGCGTCCTCCAGCCGTTTGAGCGCCACGATCCCGGCGCCGTCGCTGGCGATGGTGCCGGACGCGGCGGCGTCGAAGGCGCGGCAGTGCCCGTCGCCCGCGACGATGCCGTCCTCGCCGGGATCCTCGTGCGGGAAGGGCACGTGCAGGGTGATGCCGCCGGCGAGCGCCATGTCGCACTCGCCGGACAGCAGTGCCTGGGTCGCGGTGTGCACGGCGACCAGCGACGTCGAGCAGGCGGTCTGCACGGTGACCGCCGGGCCGGTGAGCCCCAGCTTGTAGGCGATCCGGCTGGTGAGGAAGTCCGCGCTGGTGGCGAGCCGCAGTTGCAGCTCCGAGACCTCGGGGAAGCGGTCCCGGTGCGCCCGCAGCGTCTCCAGGTGCCCGGTGTCGCCGCATCCGGCGTACACCCCGATCGCGCCGTCGAAGCCCTGCGGGTCGTACCCGGCGTCCTCCAGCGCCTCCCACGCGCATTCGAGGAAGACCCGCTGCTGGGGGTCGAGCAGCAGCGCCTCGCTACGCGCGTAACCGAAGAAGTCGGTGTCGAACCCGTCGGCGTCCGGCACGATGCCGTGCACCGCCCGGTGGCCGGTGGCCGGGTCGGGGTCGAACCGGGTCAGGGACTCACGGCCCTCGGCGAGCCCGGCCCAGAACTCGGCCGGCCCGCCTCCTCCCGGGAACCTCCCCGCCAGGCCGATGACGGCCACCTGCGCGACATCCGGCAACGACTCGGTCACTGGAGCACCATCCTTGTTGCGGAGATCCGGAACGGTCTCGTCGACAGGACTGGGCGGGGCGTCATACCGCCCCCTCGGGAACCTCGACAGAGGTCTCGGCCCCACTCGCCTGCGGGGTGTCCTCCTCCGACTCGGCCTTCATCGACCGCACCGGCGAGAACAGCGGCGGCAGGATGGACAGCGCGCACACGCCCGCGGCCAGCCACAGCACGCCGCGCATCCCCATCGGCGCGACCAGCAGACCGCCGATCGCCGAGCCCAGCGGCAGCGTGCCCCACTCGATGAACCGCAAGGTGGCGTTCATGCGGCCCATCAGCCGCTCGGGCGTGACGACCTGACGCAGTGTCACCGAGTTGACGTTGTAGACCACCACGCCGACGTAGACCACGAACAGCGCGACGCCGAAGCCCACCGCGCCGTGGGCGAGCGGCACCAGCGCGGCGCCGATGGTGCACACCACGATCGCGCCGAGCAGTTGGACGCCGGAGGCCACCTTGCGGGCCAGCGGACCGCACAGCAGCGCGCCGATCATGCCGCCCGCGTTGCCGACCGCGAGCACCACACCGATGGTCCCGGCGCTCAGGTGCAGCACCTTGGCGCCGTAGAAGACCTGGAGGGCCAGGACGGCGGCGAAGGCGAGGTTGGCGGTGGCGTCGCACAGGGCCAGCGGACGCAGCAGCGGGTGGCCGACGACGAACCGGACGCCCTCGCCGATCTCGGCGAGCAGTCCCTTGTTCTCCTCCTCGGTGGGCTCGGTACGGCCGCGCTCGGGGACGAACAGCGTCAGCACGAACGAGCCGACATAGCTGACCGCGTCCAGCAGCACCGCGGTGGGCGGGGTCATCAGCGCGACCAGGAAACCGCCCGCGGTCGGTCCGCCGAGTTGGGCGAACGAACGCGAGCCCTCCAACTTGGCGTTGCCGTCGGCCAGTTGTGCCTCTGTGACCGCCCGGGGCAGGTAGGACATCTGGGCCACGTCGAAGAAGAGTGTGCCGAGACCGATGACGAACGCCACGGCGAACAGCATCGGGAGCGTCAGCACGTCGGCCGCGTAGGTGATCGGCACCACGGCGAGCGCCACCGCCCGCACCCCGTCCGCCCAGAGCATCACCGCGCGCAGCGGCAGCCGCTCGACCCAGGCCCCGGCGGGCAGCCCGAACAGCAGGATCGGCACGAACTCGCAGGCCGACAGCAGGCTGACGTCCAGCGCGGAGCCGTGCAGCAGCAGGGCCACGAAGGGAAAGGCGAGCAGGGTCACCTGGGTGCCCAGCAGGCTGACCGTCTGGGCCAGCCACAGGTTGCGGAACCTCGACAGCCGCCACAAGCTATCCGACATCGTCAGCCTTCCATGTGTTCGCGCAGGCTCTTCGGACGCAGGTCGGTCCACTCGCCGCTGATGTATTCCAAACAGTCCCGCCGGGAGGCGACCGGACCGGCCGCCTCCCAACCCGCGGGCGGCTCCCGGTCGGCCGGCCACAGCGAGTACTGGAGCTCCTCGTTGCGCACCACGGCGTACTGCCGGTCGTCGTCGAACATCGCGCTGTCCCTTCTTGTCTTCGGCCCGTCGCCGTGATCAGGCGCGGCCGCGCCGTCGGCCGGCCTGCCGGGAGCGGCCTGCCCGCAACTGCTCGGCGCGGTCCCGGCCGGCCGTGGCGGGGGCCGCCTGGTCGTCCGGCCGGTCCGCCGACAGGTGCCGGGCCAGCGACGCGATGGTGGGGAACTCGTAGAGTGCGACCAGGGGCAGCCGGCGGCCGAGTTCCTCATTGAGCCGGGCCAGCACCCGGGCCAGCGTCAGCGATGTGCCGCCGCGCTCGAAGAAGTTGTCGTGTACGCCCACCACGGGCAGGCCCAGCGCCTCCTGCCAGATGCCGGCCAGCGCGCGTTCCAGGTCGGTGCGGGCGGGCACCGTGTCGGCGACGCTGTCGACCGGGTCGGGCAGCAGCCGCGGATCGGCCTTGCCGTTGGCGTTCAGCGGGATCTCCGCGACGGCCACCAGGGCGGCCGGCACCATGTAGGCGGGCAGCCGTCCGGCGAGGTGATCGCGCAGGTCAGCGGGGACCTCGGTGCCCTCGGAGGCGACCACGTAGCCGATCAGCCGATCCTGGCCACCGGGTCCCGGGCGGACCACGACGGCGGCGGCGCCGATGGCCGGGTGGGCGCACAGCGCGGCCTCGATGTGGCCCGGTTCGATGCGGTAGCCGCGCACCTTGAGCTGGTTGTCGAGCCGGCCGAGCACCTCCAGGGTGCCGTCCGGCAGCCATCGGGCGCGGTCCCCCGTGCGGTGCAGCCGGTCGCCGGGCCGCCGGGAGAACGGGTGCGGCACGAAGCGGTCCGCGGTCAGGTCCGCCCGGCCCAGGTAGCCGCGGGCCAGGCAGTCGCCGCCGACGTAGAGCTGGCCGGCCACCCCGACCGGGACCGGATTGAGCTCCGCGTCCAGCACGTAGGTCTGCACGCCGATGATCGGTCGGCCGATGGGCACCCGTTCACCGGTGAACGGGTCGTCCAGCAGGGTGAGGGTCGCGTTGACGGTGGTCTCGGTGAGCCCGTAGGCGTTGAAGACCGGCAGTCCGGTGTCCTGCTGCCAGACCCGCAGGGCCTGCGCGTCGACCGGCTCGGCGCCGATGGACACCAGCCGCATCGAGGGGGCCGGGTGCACGCCCGCGGCGTGGGCGGCGGTGATCCACTGCCGCCAGTAGCTGGAGGTCAGGATGGAGAAGGTGACCCGCTCCCGGGTCATCAGCTCGGTCATGTCCTCGGGGCTGGGCGGCGGTTCTGGGCTCAGCACCACGCAGGCACCGGCCGACCAGGTGGGGAACATCTCCTCCACCGCGATGTCGAAACCGATGTTGGCGAACTGCAGGACCCGGTCGGCGGCGGTCAGGTGGTACATCCCCCGCATGGTGGCCACCACGTTGGACACCGAGCGGTGGGTGATCGCCACCCCCTTGGGCTCACCGGTGGACCCCGAGGTGAACAGCACGTAGGCGAGGTTGTCCGGGTGGACGCGGACCGCGGGTGCCTGGGGTCTTGTCTCCGGTTCGGCCGCCAGCTCCCGCGATGTCAGTACCGTCACGTCCGCCTCGGCCAGCCGGTGCGCCATCGCGGCGTCGGCCACCGCGTGCCGGGCGTCGGCCGCCTTCAGCAGCCGCGCCAGATAGGCGGGCGGATGGGTGGAGTTGAGGGGCAGATAGCCGGCGCCCGCCTTGAGGATGCCCAGCAGCGTGGCCGTCAGCGCCACTCCGCGTTCCTGGAGTACGCCGACGAGCTTGTCGGGGCCGACCCCCGCCGCGCGCAGGTGCTCGGCGACCAGGTCGGATCGGCGGTCCAACTCGGCGTAGCTGACCTGGAGTCCGCCGGCGCTGACCGCGGGAGCGTCCGGCGTGGCCGCGGCCTGCCGGGCGAAGACCTCGTGCACGAGTTCGTCCGCGGCCTGGGCGGGCGCCACCTCGCTCCACGGGCCCAGGATCGCCTGGCGTTCCCGCTCGTCCATCAACGGCAGCGCGTGCAACGGGCTCTGCGGTGCGGCCACGCCCGCGGCCAGGAAGCGGACGAACTGCTCGACGAGGCGGTCGATCGACGCGGGGTCGAACAACTCGGTGCTGTAGGTGAGGACGCCGACGCAGCCGTCCCGCCCGTCCGGCGCTCCGTTGATCGTCATGTCGAGGTCGAACTTGGCCGTCGTGGGCTCCGGCATCACCAACTCGGTGTCCAGCCCGGCGAACCGCGGGCTCGCCATCGGCGACAAGTCGGCGCTGAACGCCACCTGGACCAGCGGGGTGTGCGCCGGGCTGCGGTCGGGCCGCAGCCGGTCGACCAACTGGTCGAAGGAGACGCCCTGATGGGAGAGCATGTCCAGCACCGAGCGGCGCACCCCTTCGAGCAGTTTCTCGAAGGTCTGGCCGGCCGGCAGGCCGACGCGCACCGGCAGGGTGTCCACGAACAGCCCGATCAGCGGCTCGAACTCCGGCAGCGGGCGGTCGGTCACCGGCATGCCGACCAGCAGGTCGGTCGCCGTGCTGAGCCGGCCCAGCAGCGCGGCGTACGCCCCGAGCAGCACCATGAACGGGCTCATCCGCTTGCGCCGGGCCAGCGCGACGACCTCGGTCATCAGCGGGGCGGGCAGGTCGAAGACGCGGGTGGCGCCTGCGGTGCCGCGCACCGTGGGACGCGGCCGGTCGGCCGGCACCGTCAGCACGTCGGGCGCTCCGGCCAGGTACGAACGCCACCAGGGGATCTGGTCGACACTCGCCGACTGGGCGTGCTGCCAGGCGGCGTAGTCGCTGAACTGGGCGGTCAGCTCGGGGAGTTCGGCGTGCTGCGCGGCGCCGCTGTGGACCGCGTACAGCTCCGCGAGTTCTTCGAAGAGCACGGTGATCGACTGTCCGTCGCAGACGATGTGGTGCAGGGCGAGGCTCAGCAGGTGCTCCCGCTCGCCGAGCCGGATCACCTGGGCGCGCACCAGCGGCCCGGCGGCCAGGTCGAACGGCTGCTCCGACCAGGAAGCGGCACGCCGCAGCGCGTGCTCACCGCGGTCCGCGGCGGGCAGGTCGGCGAGGTCGGTCACCGGCAGCGGAATGTCGAGGTCTTCGGCCACCTCATGACCCGGCGCGCCGTTTTTCGCGGGGAATGTGGTGCGCAATGCCTCATGGCGGGCGACGACGTCCCGCAACGCGGTCCGCAGCGCGCCGAGATCCACCGGGCCGAGCAACCGGACGGAAAGGAAGATGTTGTAAAGCGAACTGTCCGGGTAGAGCTCGTTGATGAGCCACAAACCCCGCTGGGCTGAAGATACGGGAGCCGTAATTGCTGCGTCGGCCGGAGCTGTCGGCGGCTGGATGGACACGGTTTTCCCTTCGGGTGGAATCCGCCGATGGATTCCGGTCGCATCGAACGCAGACTTCGAACGCGGACTTCGGCGAGAACGCAGGCTTCGGCAACCCCGTTGACGCGCCTCTGCATAATGGGCCGCCGCCGGAGCGGGCGGACTCCGGGCGGCCCGGGAACCTCCCCCATTGCTCTCACCCGGGAGTTGTGCTATTACTTCAGGCCCTTAACCCATGATCTCCGCCGCCATGGGCAGGGCGTCGTGAATGTCACTCGCCAGCCGGGCCAGCGTCGGGAAGTCGACCACCGACGGATCCCGGCCCACCCGCAGCCGCGCCGGTTCCCCGGGCAGCGCGAACAGTTCCACCAGCAGTTCGGCCTGCGGCCAGGGCACGCCGTCCTGTTCGCGGATCCGGGTGTCGCAGCCCGCCAGTTCCAGCAGCGGTACGGGAGAGTCCTGGACGGCGGCGATCACCTGGTAGAGCGGGTGGCGCCGGCCGCGCGGCGGGCGGGCCGCCCGCACCACCTCGGCGAACGACAGGTCCGCGTTGGCCAGCGCCGCGTTGACCGCCTCGGCGGTGCCCGAGGCGGCGGCCAGCGGGTCCGCGGTCCTGCGCAGCCGCACGCACATGGTGTCGATCAGGCAGCCGATCGGCCGCTGCAACGCCTCGGTGCTGCGCCTGCTCACCGGTACGCCCACCCCGAAGTCCTCCTGGCCCAACCGGGCGGCGACCGCCTGTGAGACCGCGTCGAGCAGCAGGGTGAGCAGGCCGACGCCCCGCCGCCTGGCGGCCTCGGTCACCCGGGCCAGCATGCGCGGGTCGAGCGGGTACTCCACGCGGCGCGGCCCCTGCTCGTGGGGACCGCTCGCCGCCTGCGGCCAGGTCATGGCCGGGATGCCGGCCAGCGTCGAGGCCCAGTAGGCCCGTTGGGCGGCGAGGTCGGCCGACTCGTCGAGTTCGGCGAGCAGGCGGTGGGTGGCCGCCGGAGTCGGCACCTGACCGCCGGGCGGCTCGGGGTGTCCTGCGTCGGTGCGGGCGGCGTAGGCGAGTGAGATCTCGCGGGCCAGCAGGTGCTGTGACCAGCCGTCGAAGGCGGCGTGGTGCACGGCCACCCCGAACAGCCACTCCCCCGGCGCGTGGCCCACCAGCACCGACCGCCACACCAGGCCCTCCGCCAGGTCGAACGGCTCCAGCAGGTGCTCGTCCAGCAGGCGCTCCGCGTCCACCGGGTCGTCCGCGGTCAGCGGCGTGAACCGCGCGGGGGCGTCCGAAGCGACGGCCAGGACCTCGTCGTCGGCCTCGTAGCGGGCCCGCAGGTAGCCGTGGCGGCGGTGCACGTCCTGGACGGCCGCGGCGAGCCGGTCGCGGTCGAGTTCCCCGGTGATCGTCCAGCTCAACAGGCAGTGGTTCGTCAGGTCGTTGCCGGACCGCAGGTGCTGTAGCACGAAGGAGTGCTGCATCGCGGTGAGCGGCGCGCCGCCGGGTGGATCCGCGACCGGTTCGACGGTCGCGCCGCGGGCGGTGCCGCGCGCGTCCAGCCACCCGGCCAGCCCGGCGGCGCTCGGTGTCCGCATCAGCTGGGAGACCGGGATGCCGCGGCCGAAGCGGGAGCTCAGCCGGGCGCACAGCCGAACGGCGGTCAGCGACGAGCCGCCCAGCGCGAACACCGAGGCCGTACGGTCGATCCCGGTGACTCCGAGCAGCGCGCCGATCTCGGCGGCCACGACGTCCTCGGTACCTTCGCCCGCCCCGACGGCCACGGGTGCCGGCTCCGCCGGGTCCTGCGCGTAGGGCGCCAGCAGGGCCGCGGTGTCGGCCTTGCCGTTGGCGGACAGCGGGATCCGCTCGACGGCGATCACCCGGTCCGGCATCGAGTACGCGGGCAGCGCGGTCCGCAGGGCGGCGGCCAGTTCGGCCTCCGCCGGGCCGTCGTCGCCGGGCAGGTAGAACAGCAGCAGTTCGACGGCGTTCCCGTTGTCGTCCCGCCGGGCGGCCACCACGCTGCGGCGCACCCCGGGTACGCCTTCGGCCACCCGCTCGATGCCGGCCGGCTCCAGCCGGTGCCCACGCACCTTGACCTGCCGGTCCAGCCTGCCGTGGAAGTGCATGACGCCGTCCGGTCCGAGCCGGCCGAGGTCACCGGTGCGGTAGAGGCGGACGGGTCGGCCGTCGATGGTGACGGTGGTGAACTTCCGCGCGGTCAGCCCGGGGTCGCCGAGGTAGCCGACGGCCAGTCCGTCCCCGGCGACGCACACCTCGCCGATCTCCCCCATCGCGCACTGCTCGGCGGACCGTTCGCCCTGGCCCATCAGCAGCACACGGGTGCGCGGTACCGGCAGGCCGAGCGGGATCTCGGCCCCGATGTCGGCCGGCCGCACGTCATGGGTGAGGACGAAGACCGCGCTCTCCACCGGGCCGTAGCCGTTGATCAGCCGCAACTGCGGCCAGGCGGCCAGCAGTCGGCCCGCGTGCGAGGCCGACAGCTTCTCCCCGCCGACCATCAGTGTCCGCAGCCCGGCGAAGGCGCCCATGTCCTCCTCGACGATCAGGTGGAAGAGCGAACTGGTGAGGAAGACGGTGTTGACGCCGTGCCGGGCGATGGTCTCGCGCAACCCGGCCGGGGTGAGCGGGCGTTCGGTGACCAGCGCGCAGACCCCGCCGGTCATCAGCGGTCCCCACACCTCCAGGGCGAAGCCGTCCCAGGGCACGGCGGCGATCTGGGCCACCACCGTGGTCTCGTCGTAGCGGGCGAAGGTGGGGCCGGTGAACAGCCGGGCGGTCGCGCGGTGCGGGGAGAGCACCGCCTTGGGTTCACCGGTGCTGCCGGAGGTGAAGAACACCATGGCCGCGGTGCCGTCCTCGTCCACGATCGCCGGTGGCGGGGCGGTGACCTCCAGGGTGGCCGAGCCGTCCTCGTCGATCAGCACCCGCCGGCCGGCGAAGACCTCCCCTGTGTCGTGGCCGGTGACCGCGATCTGCCCGGCCAGTGTCCCGGCGATCCGGCGCAGCCGCTCCGCGGGCCAGCCGGCGTCCAGCGCCGCGTAGGCCGCGCCGCACTTGAGCACCGCGAGCACCACGGTCACCAAGACGGTGGAGGGTGGCAGCAGCACCGGCACGACGGTGCCGGGAGCCACCCCCGCGGCCGCCAGGACCGCCGCCAACTCATCCGAGCGGCGGTCGAGTTCGCCGTAGGTCATGGTGCCCTGCGGGTGCGCGAGCGCCACCGCGTCGGGGCGCTCGGCCGCCCTGGCGCGGACCGCCTGGTGGATCAGATCAGTGTGCGGCATCGCCGCCCCTTCCGGTTGATCCCGTTGTGAGCGACCGCCGGGTAGGCGTCCACCGGGCGCAGGATCCGGGCGATGCTCTCCCGGGCCCGCACATGCGCTATCAGCGCCCGGCGCTTCCACCCGGTGCTACGGGTGACCGGCACCGGGATGCCGAACTTGGCGACCAGGTAGTCGATGTGCGAGTCGACCGCCCGCGGGCTCAGGTCGAGACGCGCGGCGATGTCGGAGGAGGTCGGCACCCGGGCGGCCGGGCCGCCGGCCAGCGCCGGTTCGCACAGTGCGGCCAGCACGGCGAAGTAGCGGGCGCCGGTGTCCAGCGACGGGTCGTTGCGCCGCCTGATGGCCGGGCACCCCCGGGCGTCGGCGCGCACCGCCGGGCTCGGGGTGAAGAAGACCGTCACCGACGCGGCGTCGGACTTCCCGCAGGACCGCACGATCGCCATGTCGTGGCTGAACGGCAGCCACTCACCGGGCCAGACGACGACCGGGTCGGCGGAGTCGTCGACATGGGAGACGATCATCGAATCGGCGTCGGAGAGATTCGCGATTCGCCACCGGTCGGGACCGACTCCGATCTCGCCCATGAAATTCACCGTGGGCGCGACTGATAATCGAAGATCCAAGGCACAGGCGTCACAGCCGCATACGCCGAACGTGCCTGTTTCTCCGGTTCGCAGCGAGACCTGTCGTGGGCTGCAACTTCGTTCCGCGGGCTCTTGGATTGTGAGAATTGACAAGGTTTTTCCTCATCAACTGACTCGCCGCCGGGATCGCCGTCGACGACTGTTAAGTGGGAAACCGTGCGGTTTTCCGCATATGAACGCACGGCGCGACGCGATCCCTTCCCTCCCCCTGGGACTGAACAGGCGGTCGGGATCCTACCTACTCGTTGTCCGAATGTGAACCGTTGCGCAATGCGGGAACCTGTGACCGGCCGCACCGCGGTAAGCGCCACCCGGCGGGGACGATGCGGACCGATCGCCCCTCGCACGCACCCACCCGGCCTGGCCAGAGGGCACAACCGACCGGTCGGTCGGGGCTTGTGGGCCGGTCACAGCACCGCGGGCCGCCCAACACCCGGTCGGGCACAGGGGTCATGACAGTCCGTCGGACAGCTCGGTCCGGCCACCCGCCGAACGTTTCCGGCCGCCCGGGCGGGACCGCGTCCGGCAATCGACAACGTTGCCACGGCAACGCGGAACACCGGCGATCTGAATTCCGTCAGGAAAGCCTCGGGGAGCCCTCGAATACCCGGGAGAATACCGTGCGCCGAATTTCCCGGAATTCACGGCCCCGAATTCGCGGCAAAGGGACCGGCCGCGCCGGGTGGCCGCCGCCCCGTCCTCGTCCCGGCGCGGTCCGTGATTTCCGCGAAAGCCCACGGAAGCCCGTCGGCGGCCACGCCAGGCCCGTGACCTGGCACGATCGACCGCCCGGCGGGCATGCGGACGTGCCCCGGGGCGGCACCGCGGGGCTTTCGAAGCGAAGCGTGCGGGCTGTCGCGACGCACGGCGGGGATTTCGGGCGACAGTTCGAAGGCCCGTTCGGCCGGACCGTGGCCGGGCCGCGGCGGGCGGCTCGCACGCCGGGCTTCCGGCGGCCCGCGACCCGGTGCGGAGAATTGGTCGTCGCCTGATGAATTCCCGGTGAACGACCGCGGGTCGCGGGCGCCGGACATGGCGACTTATGGCCTCACCCGCATCGGGCGAATCAGCTCGAACCGGTGCGAACGGATCGCCGGGCGGGGGCGATGCCGCACCCGCCCGCCCCGCGCGCCGGCCTACTCAGCTGTTCGGGCGCAGCGTCCAGACAACGGTCATCTCGCCGGTGATCGCCTCGTCCGCACGCTGGATGGTGACGGTGACCGGGAACTCCGGGCGCCGGCCCGCGTCGAGTTCCGCGACGACCTCCGCGACCGGCCGTCCCAGCACCGCCGTCGCGGTGACCTGGCCCATGGCCAGCTTCTTGTAGGCGATCTCGGCACGCACCGCCAGCGGCACCGCGCGCGAGAGCTGGTCGCCGAAGGCGGCCAGGACGATGGCACCGCTCGCGGACTCGGCGAGGGTGAACATCGCTCCCGCGTGCGGACCGCCGACGTGGTTGTGGAACTCCGGCTGGTCGGGCAGGCGCACGACGGCACGTTCCGCCGTGACCTGTGCGTACTCCAGGTTCAGGGTGCGGGCCATCGGCACCGTGGCGGCGAGCATCTCGCCGATGGACATCTGCTCAGCAGTCATGGCGCCGATGTTACCCATGGGTAGCCGCACTGGCCATCCCCCTTCGCCGGGTCCACCGGGACCGCGCTTGGCACCGCGGGTGGCCGAGCCGTTAGGTTTGCGCTCATGTGGCCTGGAGAACAGCAGCCCGGTGGGCAGCAGAACCCGCAGTGGAACCCGCAGGGACCGCCGCCCCCGCCCCCCGGTGGCGGGCAGTCCGACGACCGACAACCCCCCGGCGGACCGGGCTTCGGGCCACCGCCCCCCGCCGGCCAACCCCCCGTCGGCCAGCCTCAGCCCGCGCAGCCTCAGGCCGCGCAGCCCCCGGCGGTGCAACCGCCGGCCGGCCAGCCCGGATACCCGCCCGGCTACGGCTACCCCCAGCAGTCGCAGCAGCCCCAGCCCGGCTTCGGGCAACCCGCGCAGCAGTGGGCAGCAGCCGGCTCGCCGGCCGGGCCGCCCAAGGAGTCGTGGCAGGACAGCCGCAGAACCGCGGTCATAGCCGTCGCCGTCGCGGTCGTGGTGATCGCGGCAGGCGTGACCACGGTGGCGGCCAAGAGCGGTGGGGACAAGCCCGTCAAGGCGGGTCCTGTCACGTCGGGTTCCCCTTCCCCCTCCGCGAGCGCCTCCGCCTCGGCGACCCCGACGACCGGCGGAACGTCGGGCCCCTCCTCCGGCGACCAGGGTCCGCGCGGCGGCAGCAACAGCGTCCAGCCGGTGGTACCCGGTTGGCAGGTGGTGGCCCGCGGCGACCGCCACGTGGCCTTCGACGTACCGCCCGGGTGGTCGGTGGAGAACCCCTCGGAGTTCATCGGCTTCGAGGACGAGAAGGGCAACCCGGCGGTCACCGTCGGCGGGGCCTCCCAGTACAAGGTCGGCTGGTGCGGCGCCGACTCCAGCCTCGCCGCCACCGGGTCCAAGGGCGACAAGAGCGCCAAGAGCCTGCAGAGCTCGGCGGAGAACGCCGCCGCGAGCGTGGCGTACTACGGCTTCAACGACCTGAAGAAGAAGGCGAAGGGCAAGCTCACCTACACCAAGGCCAAGCCGTTCAGCAACGCGCACGGCATCAAGGGCTACATCTCGACGGCGCACGAGGCCGGCGTGCCGAAGACCGGCAAGTGCACCACCGACGGCACCGCGTATGTGATCGACTGGCAGGGCACCGACAACGTGCTCACCCAGTGGGTGCTGTGGGCCTCGACCGGGGTGACCGGCGCGCTGCCGGCCAAGACCATCGAGACGATCGAGCAGAGCATCCGGCAGATCCCCTGAGACCGCCCGGGAGCTCCGACTCCTCTTTGTAACCTCGCGCTCCCTTGACCCGCGCCGCCTCCACGGGGATGAATGTGGCTCTGAACTGCTGATTCCTTCCTTAGGAGGCGGCGTGTCAACATCGCAGCCACGGGTGTCGGGTGTGGAGACCCGTTCCATCGACTACGTTCCGTTGCAGGAACGACACGGCAAACTGTGGCATCTGGGGCCACTGTGGTTCATGTCGAACGCCCAGATCGCCACTCTCGCGGTAGGTCTGATCAGCATCACGACCGGTGGCAACCTCATCTGGTCGCTGATCGCGATCGTCGCCGGGACGGTGCTGGGCACCTTCTTCATGGCGTTCCACTCGGCGCAGGGCCCGCAGCTCGGCCTGCCGCAGATGATCCAGTCCCGGCCGCAGTTCGGCTACGTCGGCGCGCTGCTGGTCTGGCTGTTCGCGTACGTGCAGTACGCCGGGTTCAACGTCTTCAACACCATCCTGGCCGGCCAGGCGATGAGCAAGACGGCGCACGGCGGGGTGAAGTGGTGGGTCGTCGGCATCACGCTGCTGGCGCTGGTGGTCGCGCTGGTGGGCTACGACATCATCCACCGCGCCGAGCAGTTCCTGACCTACGCCTTCCTGGTCGTCTTCGGCCTGTTCACCATCGGCGTCCTGGTCACCCTGCACTACCCGGCGGGCTCGTTCGACCTGGGCGGCTTCAAGTGGACGCCGTTCCTGGCGCAGTTCGGCGTGGTGGCCGGCTACCAGATCAGCTGGGCGATCTACGTCTCCGACTACTCCCGCTACCTGCCGCCGAACGTCACCGTCCGCAAGACCTTCTACTGGACGTACTTCGGCTCGGCGTTCGGCGGTGCCTGGCTGATGATCCTCGGCTGTCTGCTGGCCGCGTGGGCCGGCAAGGACTTCGACACCATCGCCTCGATCAACGCGGCCGGTGACAAGGTCTTCGACGGCTTCGGCGCGATCGTGCTGGTCTTCGCCGCCCTCGGTCTGGTCTCGGTGACCGCGCTGAACATGTACGGCGGTTCGCTGACCCTGATCGGCGCGGTGGACTCCTTCCGCAAGATCCGGCCCACGGTCGGCGCGCGCCTGGTGACCCTCGCGATCACCGCGGCCCTCTCGCTGGTCGGCGCGCTGGCCGCCACCTCCGACTTCCTGGAGAACTTCAACAACTTCCTGCTGTTGGTGCTCTACCTGTTCATCCCGTGGACCGCGGTGAACCTGATGGACTACTACGTGGTGCGCCGCGGCCACTACGCCATCGCCGAGATCTTCAACCCCCGGGGCATCTACGGGCGTTGGGGCTGGCGGGGCATCACCGCCTACCTGGTGGGCTTCGTCGTGATGATCCCGTTCTTCTCGGTCGGCACCCTGTTCACCGGCTGGGTCGCCAAGGCGCTGGACGGTGCCGACATCTCGCTGTTCATCGGACTGCCGGTGTCGGCCCTGCTGTACTGGTGGCTGGCCCGGTCCATCGACGTGGCGGCCGAGACGGAGCTGGCCAAGGCGGAGGCCGCGAGGCTGGAGGACCCCTCCGGCACGCGTCCCTGACGGCTCAGCCCACGCCGAACGCCCCCGACGGCGGCTCGGGGGACGGCACCGCGTCCGCGTCCCGCACCACGGAGGCGTCACGGACCAGGGCGCGCAGCCCCGGGCCGTGTTCGACGCGGGCCGGGAAGACGTCGCCGGCCGCGCGCCTGGCCAGGACGGACAACGGCAGGTCGCGCCGGCCGGCGACGACGACGGTGTTGCCGAACCGGCGGCCGCGCAGCACCCCGGGTTCGGCGAGCAGGCAGACGTGGTCGAAGACCGAGGCGACGGTGGCGATCTGCGGCCGCAGGAAGTCGAACGGCGCGCCGTCGGCGAGGTTGGCCAGGTAGAGCCCGCCGTCGCGTACCACCCGCGCGGCGAGCGCCAGGTACTCCACGGAGGTCAGGTGGGCCGGCACCCGCGCGCCGCCGAAGACGTCCGCGACCAGGACGTCCACCGACGCCGGCGGCAGCCCGGCGAGCCACTGCCGGGCGTCGGCGATGCGCACGGTGACATCGGCGTCCGGCGGGAGCGGCAGATGCTCGGCGACCAGCCCGGCCAGCGCCCGGTCCGCCTCGACGACCTCCTGGCGCGACCCCGGCCGGGTGGATGCGACGTAGCGCGGCAGGCTGAGGCCGCCGCCGCCCAGGTGCAGCACGTCCAGCGGCCGGCCCGCCGGCGCCGCGGCGTCCACAGCGAAGGCGAGCCGGCGGGTGTACTCGAACTCCAGGTACTGCGGATCGGCGAGATCCACGTACGACTGCGGAGCGCCGTCCACCGTCAGCAGCCAGCTGTCGCGCCGGTCGACGTCCGGCAGCAGCTTCGCCGTACCGAAGTCCACCCGGCGGGTGACCGGCGTCCGCTCGTCGTCGTGTTCTGGTTCCACCTCACCATTCTCCCGGCTCGACCGGGGTCACCGGGTCACGACCGCCGGTCGGCGGTGTGCCCGTGGGGCACCCCCTAGACTGCGGGGGATGTCCTCCCCCGTCGTCGCCCTGTCACCGGCGCGCTGGTGGCGGCTGGCGCTGCTGGCCGGTCTGCTCGCGATGTGCGCCGTCGCGGTCCTGACCTGGCATCCGCAACGGTTGCTGTCCGGAGCCGGACCTTCGCAGCTGCTGCTGTTCGCACCGCTGTACGGGGTGTGCGCGGTGGCGTTCGTGCCCCGCCCACTGCTGAACGTCGCCGCCGGCGCGCTGCTGGGCGCGCAGGGCGGCACGGTCGCCGCACTGGCCGGTACCGTCCTGGGCGCGGCGATCGCCTTCGGGCTCGGCCGGCTGCTGGGCCGGGACGCGCTGCGGCCACTGCTGCGCGGGCGCCTGCTGACCTCGGCGGACCGGCAGTTGAGCGAGCACGGGCTGCGCAGCATGCTGGCGCTGCGGCTGTTCCCCGGGGTGCCGTTCGCGGCGGCGAACTACGGTGCCGCGGTCTCCCGGATGCGCTGGCTGCCGTTCCTGCTGGCCACGGCGGTGGGCAGCGTGCCCAACACCGCGGCGTACGTGGTCGCCGGCAGCCGGGCCGAGGCGCCCGGCTCCCCCGTCTTCCTGATCGCCGCCGCGGTCATCGTGCTCCCCGCGCTGGCCGCCGTCCCGGCCGCGGTCCGCCGCCACCGGGGGCGGCGGCAGGACGGACAGCGGCGGCAGGAGCGGCCAGGCGGGCCCTGAGGCGTGTCCTACGCCTGCCAGTCGGCGTAGGGGATGCGGGCGATCTCCTTCAGCTCGCCGACCGTCCCCCACTCGTCCTTGCCCAGTCGGCTCAACGGGCGCATCCGGTCGATCTCCGGGTGGCCGTCCGACAGGACCGACTCCGAGATCGCGGCGTGCACCACGCGCCCGAAGACCACCGTCGAGTCCCCCAGCAGCACGGTGCTGTGCAGCACGCACTCCAGCGCCACCGGCGAGGCCGCCACCCGCGGCGGCTTCACCCGCAGGCTCGGCTCCGCCGCGATGCCGACCGCCTCGAACTCGCTCATGCCCCGCGGGAAGTTCGTCGCCGTCGCGTTGACCTGCTCGAACAACTCCTCCGGCGCGAGGTTGACCACGAACTCCCGGGTCTCCTCCACGTTGCGCAGCGAATCCTTTCGCCGCACCGAGGTGAACTGCACCACCGGCGGACTGACGCACGCCACGGTGAAGAACGAGTGCGGCGCCAGGTTGGCCGTCCCATCCGCACCCATCGAGGACACCCAAGCGATCGGCCTCGGTACGACGGTCGCGGTCAGCAGCCGGTAGAAGGAGGTGCGGTCCATCTCGGCGGGATCAAAGTCGATACGCATGCCCGCCAGTATCCCCCGCCGCCCGCCGGGCGGAGGGGGCGCCCGACGCTCCCGCCGCCGGTCACCGCCGCCGGCGGACGGCTCGCGGGCGGAAATCCGGTCGACAGCGGTACCGGCCGCCGGGGTACGCTCGCCGGGTCCTGTTGTCGGCGACAGAGGTGGACGTTGCGCATCTGAGGTTCGCGATCATCGCGCGGTACGGCACCAGCCGTACGCCTTGTCACGCCGTGGCCGGCTCTCCCGGCACCCGTGACTCCGCGTGGATGCGACCTCGGCGCACGAGTCGTCCCTCACCTTGAGCAGGGCGGACTCTCCCCTTTCCCGGTTCGGTCGCCGCGTGGTGCTCGCAGACGAAGCCCCTGTTCACCACGCGAGCGACTGCGAGAGTCACCATGGCCGACCCCATCGCCCCCGGCACCTTCCTGACCTGCTCCGCCCTGTCCTTCCGCTGGCCGGACGGCACGAGCGTCCTGGACGATCTCTCCTTGAGCATCGGGCGGGGCCGCACCGGTCTGGTCGGGGCCAACGGCAGCGGCAAGTCCACGCTGCTGCGGCTGTTCGCCGGCCTGCTGCGCCCCACCCGGGGTGCGGTCACCGCCGGCGGCAGCCTCGCCTACCTTCCGCAGAACATCACCCTGGACACGGAGTTGCGCGTCGACGAGGCGCTGGGCATCGCCGAGCGGCGTGCCGCGCTGCGGGCCATCGAGGCCGGGGAGGTGTCCGAGGAGCACTTCGAGACGGTCGGCGACGACTGGGACGTGGAGGAGCGGGCCCACGCGACGCTGGGCACGCTCGGTCTTGAGGGACTCGGGCTGGACCGCACGGTGGGCGAGATGTCCGGCGGGGAGACCGTGCTGCTGCGGCTGGCCGCGCTGCTGCTGGAGCGTCCCGACGTCCTGCTGCTCGACGAGCCGACCAACAACCTCGACGTCTTCGCCCGCCGCCGGCTCCAGAACGCCGTCGCCTCCTGGCGTTCCGGCGTGCTGGTGGTGGTCAGCCATGACCGGGAGCTGCTGGAGGGGATGGACCGCATCGCCGAGCTGCGCTCGGGGTCGGTGAGCTGGTACGGGGGCGGCTGGTCGGCCTACCAGGAGACGCTGGCCGCCCAGCAGGAGGCCGCCGGGCGGACACTGCGGGCCGCAGAGGCGGACGTACGGCGGCAGCAGCGGGAGTTGGAGGAGACCCGGATCAAGGTGGCCCGCCGCCAGCGGCAGAGCAAGAAGCTGGACGCGCAGCGGCGGGCGCCGCGGATCGTCGCCGGTGAACGCAAGCGGTCCGCGCAGGAGTCGGGGGACCGGCTGCGCGGCGTGCACGAGGACCGGCTGAACGAGGCGCGCGAGCGGCGCGAGGAGGCCGCGGGGGCGATCCGCGACGAGACGGAGATCCGGGTGAGTCTGCCGCACACCGCCGTGCCGGCGGGGCGTGCCGTGCTGAGTCTGCGTGAGCTGCGGCCCGGCTTCGGCCGGCTGCGCGAGGGCGGGCTGCTGGTGCACGGGCCCGAGCGCGTCGCACTGGTCGGGCGCAACGGGGCGGGCAAGACCACGCTGCTTCGCACCATCGCCGGGGAGTTGGCCCCGCTGTCCGGCGAGGCGAGGACGTTCGTGCCGCTGAAGTTCCTTCCGCAGCGGCTGGACGGGCTGGACGACCGGCTGAGCGTCGCGGCGAACGTGGCCCGGACGGCTCCCGGGGTCACCGACAACCACATCCGCGCCCAGCTCGCGCGGTTCCTGTTCCAGGGGGCGCGCGCCGAGGCGGCGGTGGGCACCCTGTCCGGTGGGGAGCGCTTCCGCGCCGCCCTCGCCGCGACGATGCTTTCCGCGCCCGCCCCGCAGTTGCTGATGCTGGACGAGCCGACGAACAGCCTCGACCTGGCCGGTGTGCGGCAGCTGACGGACGCGCTCGGCTCCTACCGGGGCGCGCTGCTGGTCGCGAGCCACGACCTGGGGTTCCTGGAGTCGATCGGCATCACGCGCTGGCTGCTCCTGGCACATGAGCTCCGGGAAATCGCCGCCGACGAGGTCCGTGACTTGCTGGAGGCCCCGGAGGAGGCCTGAGAGACCGCCGGGCAGCCGTCCCGCTGCCCGGCGCGGTTCTCAGCAGACCTTGGGCAGCCGTCGGTCTTCGTCGTGCTCGTGCACCTTCGTGGCCCGCTTCACCATTCCCCGCTCGTTCGCTATCAGGGCGGCCTGGAACCGGGTTCGCGCGCCGAGTTCGTCGAGCAGTTGGGAAACGTAGCGGCGTACCGTGCGGACGCTCACATTGAGGCGTTCCGCTATCTCCTCGTCGCGGTACCCGCAGCACAGCAGGGAAATGATGCGGCGCTGGGTCGGATTGATCTGGGATATCGCGGCCGTCCGCTGGGTGGCGTAGGGCACGCCCTGCCGGTGCATCATCGAGCACACTTCGTGCAGCGCGGCGGACAGTTCGGCGGACCGGGCGACGTAGGTGACGTAGTCACTGCTCGACGAGCCCTTTGTCCTGGGGTGGCTCACCACCGAGATCGAGCGGTCGATGCACCAGATCTCGGAGTGCACGGAAGGGTGGATCGACACCTTTCCCTTCGCCGGGCTGATCGAGTCGAGGGCCTTGCTGAACTCGGGGTAGCGCAGCAGGCCGGAATCGCAGGTGAGCGCGAAGCGAACGCCCCGCACGGCGAGGGCGTTGAGCACCTGGACCGTCTCCACCAGGCAGTTCTCTTCCTTCACCACATCGGGAGAGAGTGTCAACTGGATGTCGCCCTTGGCCGACATGATGGCGTTGATGACGGTCTCGCGGTTCGCCGCGCTCGAATGCAGCAGCTGGGCCTCGATCGTCTCGGTGTCGCTGCGCCCGGCCAGCTCCTCGTACGGGTGGTGCAGGTCCGCCAGTTCCCGCTGGAAGGTGAGCGCGCCCTCGTAGGCCGAGCGCACCTGCTCGCTCACGGCGAGCCCGACCGATATGGAGGCGATCTCCGGCGAGACGGCCTTCGGTTTCCTGGCGCCACCGGATTCAAGGCGGGCGAGCCCGAGTCTTACCAGCTCGTCGAGTTCGTCCTCGGGAATCGAATTCGATGCGCTGTTCTCAGATGATTCGCCCGCCCAACCTAAGAGAAGGCTCTTGTAGTTTTCAATTATCCGTTTTTCCATGCTCATGCTTCCCCCTCGACCCATTAAACGGAAAAATGGTGGCACCCGCCCGGCCCGGGGCAGACTTCAGCCGGAGCGATTGTTTCGCGCGAGAGTTCCGGTCACCGCGCACCTCCGGTCACGGCCGGCCGCCGATTCGCACACAGAAAGGTTCCTGCGCTCCCGGCGCGCACACGGGCGGATCAGGTGCTCCGAAGCATACGAATATCCCCCTATTTCGCTCTTCGCGCCCACGGCGATTCCCGGCAGCAAGAGCGAATCCCCGTCGACCGCGAAAATTCTGCCACACAGGGTGCATCCCCGGTAGTGACTATATGGACGATCTACCACTCCGGGCGTCGTCGGGAACCCACGGAAGGCAATTGTGAAAGCGAGGTGAAAGAACGTGATGGGCAGCCGGTTCCGGGCCGCCCATCAGTGCGGTGATGATCCCGCAATGGGGTGATTGGTCTATGAATCCTTCGCCGGGATCACGGCGCAGCGAGCGTCAGGCCGGTCCCACGGCCCGGCAGATGCCGGCGATCGTCTCGGCGAGGAGCGGTTCGTTGTCCGCGATCCCGAGCCGGACGATCACCAGTCCGTGCGAGGGGATGACGAAGACGCGCTGCCCGTAGTGCCCGGCGGCCAGCCATGTGTGGGCGGGAACACCGGAGGCCGGGCCGCCGTAGAGCTCCGACCCCAGCCAGCCCAGGGCGCTGCCGTAGACCGGTTCGTCGTCGGCCGGGGCGGGGGTGAGCGCGTACTCCAGCCAACCGCGGGGCAGCAGCCGACGCCCCCGCCATACGCCGTCGTCGAGGTAGAGCTGGCCGAATCTCGCCCAGTCCAGCGCGGTGGCCATGCACAGTCCGGACAGGATGTGGTTCCCGGCCGCGTCGGACCCCAGCACGGCGCTGTCGATCCCCAACGGGTCGAACAGCAGCCGCCACGGCGCGTCGTGGCGGGGGACTCCCAGCCGTTCCGCGGTGTCGGCGACGATCTTCGCGCTGATCAGCGGATCGCTGTTCTGGTAGGCGCACCGCTGGTCCGGCTCCGTCAGGGGCGGCAGCCCGGTCAGGTGGCGGTAGACGTCGGGAAGCCCGCCGTAGACGGAGAAGTGCCGGTCGCCCTCCGCCCACGGGGACATGCCCACCGGGCAGTCGAGACCGCTGCTCATGCGCAGCAGGTGGCGGATGGTGATGGCGGCCCGTGGGTCGCCGGGCGCCGACCACTCGGCGACCGGGGCGGGTTGGTCGAGCCGGAGCGCGCCCTCGTGCACGAGTCGGCCCATCATGGCGCCCACCAGGCTCTTCGTCGCCGACCAGCCGTTGTGCACGCTCTCCCGGCCGAAGCCGTCCGCATAGCTCTCGGCGACCAGAGCGCCCCGGTGGGCGACGGCCACCGCCCGGCCGCATCCGTCGGCGGTGACCTCCTCGACCAGTGCCCCGATCCGCCGGGCGGCCGCGTCGCTCAGGCCTGAGCGGTCCGGCGCGTCGCCGATCGGCCAGGGTCGGTCGGACCGGGTCGAGGCGCCGGCCGGCGCGGAGACCGGCGGTAGCGGAAAGCGCGGGGCGGGGATGTGCGGTCCGGCCGACCGGTGGCCGCTCTCCGGAGCGCTGACCACGATGCCGTGCCGGCCGCGCAGCGTCGCGTGCCGTTGCACGCCGTCCCGGGTGCGCAGGGTGACCGTGGTGCGTTCCGGGTCGGTCTCCCACTCGACGTCGTCCCAACCGAGCGGCGCCGAGGGGTCGAAGTGGAGCGTCGCGGGGTCGGCCGGGTCGGTGAACGCGGGCCGCCGCAGGTCGGAGTCGATCACCTCCTGCGGCGCGCGGCCCTGGACCAGGACGCCCATCGCCAGCCGGTACAGGAAGAAGCCCAGCCATTTGTCGACCGCGTCGCCGGCCGGCCGGATCGGGCGCACCAGCGCCGGCACGTCACCGATGGGACGGAACATGACCGCTTCCCCTCTGCCGTGTGCTCGGACAACTCCCGCCGGACCGCCGCTCCCCCGGTCGGACGGCTCAGGCCGGCTCGGTCACCGCGCTCGCCCGGCGGCCGGAGGTCACCACCAGCGTGCCCAGCCCGACCGCCGCCAGGGCGACCACCTCGATGCCGGCGCCGACCCACGACAGGGCGTGGATGGACAACCCGCTCACCGTCGCTCCCCCGAGGGCTCCGCCGACGGAGAAGCCGAGGTAGGAGGAGGAGCTGTTCAGCGACAGCGCCACGGCCGGGGCCTCCGGCGCGAGTCCGGCCACCCGGTGGTTCTGGGCGGGCGGCAGCGACCAGCAGGCCACGCTGGCGATGACGACCAGCACCACCAGGGCGATCCCGTTGAAGACGGAGTACCGGCTGCCGAAGGAGACGACGGCGCCGAGTCCGGCGAGGGAGACGATCAGCGACACCACGGAGACGGTGAAGGAGACGTTGCCGTTGAACCGGTCGCTGAGCCGTCCGCCCACCGCGCTGCCGCCCACCGCCGCGACGCCCCACGCCAGCAGCACCGCGCTGACCCCGGAGCCGCCCCAGGTGGTCGTGGCCTGGGTGAGCGGAGCGATGTAGGTGAACATCGCGAAGATCCCGGCGCACGCGAGGACGTTGGCGCCGAAGGCCTGTAACAGCACCGGCCGGAAGCCGACCTGGAGACGCCGCCGGAGCGGGACCATCGGGGGCTGGGGAACCGCGGGCAGCCACATCAGCACACCGATCAGGGCCAGCAGGGCGACCGCGGCCACCAGCAGCAGGGTGAGCCGCCAGTTGCCGACCGCACCGACCAGGGTCCCGATCGGCACGCCCAGCGCGGTGGCGACGGTCATCCCGCCGGCGACCAGGGCGATCGAGCGTCCGCGTACTTCCGCCGCCGCCATGCTGGAGGCGATGACGATCGCGGTGGGGATGTAGAGCCCGGCCGCGACGCCGGCCACGATCCTGGCGACGATCATCACCGGGTAGTCGGGTGCCACCGCTCCCAGGACGTTGGAGAGCACGAACAGCACCATCGACGCCGCCAGCAGCGTCTTGCGCGGGATCCGGGCGGTCAGCGCGGCCATGACCGGGGCGCTCAGCGCGTAGGTCAGCGCGAACGCCGTGACCAACTGGCCGGTTACCGCCGCCGAGACGTGCAGGCTGCCGCTGATGTCCGGTAGTACGCCACTGATGACGAACGTGTCGGTGCCCACGGCGAAGGCACCGGCGGCCAGCAGTGTCAGCGGAAGCTTGTGAGGAAGCTCAGAGCTCATAGTTAGAAAGTTAGATGGTTGGCTAATTGTGTGTCAATCGCTATGTTGAGCCCATGCGTCCGCTGAACGAACCACTGGCCGGCAGCCTGACCCTCACCGCGGTGCTGCACGCGCTCAGCGACCCGACCCGGCTGGAGGTCGCCCGCGCGCTGGACGGCCGGGAGCGGCATTGCAGCGAGTTCGAGACGCAGTTGAGCAAGGCGTCGCTGAGTCACCACTTCCGGGTGCTGCGGGACGCGGGCATCACCCACACCCGCCGCAGCGGCCGGTTCAACTACCTCTCGCTGCGGCGGCAGGACCTCGACGAGCGCTTCCCCGGCCTGCTGGACGCCGTTTTGGGCAACATCGTGAACGACCCGAGCCTGGGCACGGCGGCCGAGGCACCCGGCGTCACCCTCAAACCGGTCGCAGAGCCCGTCGGTTGACGCCACCGCGGGCCGCGGTGGCGTCAACCGAACCGTCCCGTCAGCGCGTCGTGCCGCCGTCCGCCGAACCGTCGACGAGCCAGCCGCAGTCACCGCGCAGCCAGTCCTCGCTCACCCGCGCGTAGTCCGGCTCCCGTGCCATGTCCGCGGCGGCCTCAAGGGAGCGCCGATAGCCCTCGATCCGGCTCTCGGCCATCGTGCAGTACACGTCCGCCAGGCCCTGCGCCTGCGGTTGCCCCGCCTTTCGCATCCCGGCCGCCCGGGCCAGGCTCACCGAGGCGGCCAGGATCTCGTCGCCGATCCGGTTCGCCGAGATGAGGATCTGCTGACGGGCGAACAGTTCCTCCTCGTCGGGGAACCGGCGGGTCAGCGCACGGCAGCGCTCCGCCAGTCGGGCCGTCGCCTCGGCCGCCGCGTCCAGGTGCTCCCGGTTGCGCTCCGTCAGCCCCGCCCCTGCGGTGCCCATCCGGTGCGCCGTCAGCCGGGTGGTGTCGCGCGCCAGGAAGCCGCGGAGCATGGCCGCTCCCAACTGCCGGTCGATGTTGAAGTCGACGCCGCCGGCCACCCGCAGCCCCCGCAGGTCGCGGACCGCCTGCTCGACGGGGGTGGGCGGGGCGCCCCGGTCCAGCTTGCTCTGCGCCGTCTCGTAGCCCTCGCCGGCGAACAGCGAGAGCGTCTCGTCGGCTATCCGCCAACTTCCCATCGTCAGGAGGTTCTTCATGGCGTCCAGTTCCGCGCGCCGCTCGCCGGGACCGCCCGACAGCAGCGCGAAGCGCACCAGGCTGTCCATCGCGAAGACCTCGGCGGCTGCGTTGGCCACCAGCCGCTGGACGGCGTCGTAGTCGGCGAGCGACCGCCCGTCCATCTGCCGCCGCTCCACGAACTGCGCGCACCAGCGCAGACACTGCTTGGCGACCCCGAGCGCGACGGCCGCGGTGATGTAGGACCTGGCCAGCGTGGTGATGTCGACATACGGCGAGGTGCTGCGCCACGGTCCGGTCGGATCGGCCAGCAGGTGCTCGCGGGGCACGAACATCCGGGTGAACCGCACCACGGCGTTGGGCGATCCGGACAGCCCCATGAACCGCTGCCGGTGCACCACCTCGAACCCGGGGTCGGAGGTGTCGAAGAAGAAGATGCCGACCGCGCCGTCCGCGCCCTCTTCCGGCCCCTCCAGCACGGTGGCCGTCGTGCTCAGCACACCGGCGATGGCCCCGTTGCTGATGAACAGCTTCTCGCCGGTGATCAGATAGCCGGTGCCGTCCGGCGTGGGCACCGCCACCGTGGAGCGGCGGTGGTTGGCCGCCCCGCCCTTCTCGGTGCTGGCCATGCCGGTCACCGCGCCGTCCGCCAGCCGGCCGGCCAGGAAGTCCCGCAACGGCCGCTGCGGCATGGAGGGCAGGAAGGACCCGACCCCCAGCGCGTTGTGGATGGCGAGGAACATCCCCACCGTCGCGGAGAAGCCGGCCGCCGACTCCACGACCCGGAAGCCCTCGTAGGGCGACAGGTCCAGGCCGGAGAACTCCGGGCCGAGCCGCATGGCGAGGAAGCCCGCCGACCGCAGTTCGCCGATCAGCGACTCCGGCAGCTCGCCCTTGGCGTCGATCTCCCGGGCGAGGGCGGGATCGTGGAGTATCCCGGCCAGCCGCGACAGCACCTCGGCCAACCGCTCACCGCCGTCCGCCGGGGCCGGCGGGAAGTCGTCGAAAGCGTCGAACCGGAAGCTTCCGCCGCGTACCTCGGCCAGGAACCCCCGCGGCGCGCGGTCGGCCGAACTGGTGGTGTCCGTAGTCACTTGACTCCTCGATCGGGTTCGGGAACGGAGACGGGGACGGCGGCCGTGGCGAACCCCGTCGACCGCGAGATCAGATCGAGCAGTGGCGCCCGGTCCGACCGGAAGTAGAAGTGGTCGCCCGCCAGGATGTGCAGATGGAAGTCGCCGGTGGTGTGGACGTGCCAGGCGGCCAGCGCGTCGCGGGCGACCCGGTCCCGGCTGCCGCCGATGACCCGGATCGGTAGGTCCAGCGGCTCGTCCGGCCGGTGCCGGTAGGTCTCGAACAACGCGAAGTCCGCCCGGTAGGCGGGCAGGGCCAGTTCGACGATCTCCGGCTCCTGCCAGAACTGCTCGGGCAGACCGCCGTACCGGCTGTCGATGGCGGCCAGCAGTTCCTCGTCCGGCAGTGCGTGCAGCGGATCGCCGGTGCGCTCCAGGTGTGCCGCCTGGAAGGCGGACAGCAGCAGCGAGTCCGGCATCGGGCGGCCCCGGCGGCGCAGTTCCCTGGCCACCTCGAAGGCGATCAACGCCCCGCAGCTGTGCCCGAAGAAGACGAACGGCGGCTGGAAGTCGACCTGGTCGACCAGTTCGCGCACCAGGGCGGACAGGTCGCTGATCACCGGTTCCGCATAGCGCTCCCCGCGGCCCGGCAGTTGCACCCCGCGCAGTTCGACCCCGGGCAGCCCGGCCTGCCACCGCAGGTACTCGCCGACCGAACCGCCGCTGTGCGCGAAGCAGTACAGGCGGGCCGCGGCTCCCGGCAGCGGGCGCCCGGCCAGCCACTTGTTCCTGCCACCGGCCATGACCGCCGCCTCCGGGGCCGCTCCGGCCGCCGCCGGTGCCGCCGCGCGGTGGTCGTCCATGGTGGTGACAGCGGTGGCGACAGGGCGCTCGGCCGGCGGACCGGCCGGCCGGCAGTCGGTCCAGACCCTGGTGATCCCGGACAGGCACGTCTCCTTGGTGCCCCGCAGCCCGATCGTGGTCCAGCCGGGCGGGAGTTCACGGTCGTGCGGCCAGATGGAGTGCTGTCCCTGGTGGTTGCGGACCACCTCGTACACCCGCCGGCTGTCGTTCTCGAACATCGTGTCTTCCTCGGGTGGTCGGGTCGGTACCGTTGGCCTCACACGCTCGCGGGCCGGGTTCGGCCGGCCTCGCGAAGCCTGTCGGCCAGTTCGGCGGGGCTCGGTGCGGCGAAGACGTCCAGCACGGTGAGCCGCAGGCCGGACCGCCGGATCCACGCCACGAGGGCCGCCGCGATGACCGAGTCCCCGCCCAGGTCGAAGAAGCTGGTGTGCGGGTCGACGTCGGTGACGCCCAGCACCTCGCGGAAGGCAGCCGAGACGACGTCCTCGGCGTCCGCGTCGTCGACCGGCACCGGCGGCGCCTCCCGCCGAACCGACGGCGGTCCGGCCTGCGCCGGCGGGTCCACCGCCTCCGAGGGCGTGCCCGGCCACGCGGGCCTGGCGGGCGGCCGGACCAGGAAGCTGCGCCGCTGGAAGGGGTAGGCCGGCAGCTTCGTGCGGAACCGCGGTCGTCCGCCGTGCAGTTCGGCCCAGTCCAGCTCGATCCCGGCCGTCCACAGCCGGCCGGCCGCGGTCAGCAGGATGCTGGTCTCCGGGGTCGGGTCGGCCGGGTGCGGCAGGCTCTGGAGCATCAGGTGGCTCTCCCCGGTCGCCGGATGCCGGCGGGCCAGCGAGGTGAGAGTCAGTCCAGGGCCCACCTCCAGCAGCACCCGATCCTGCGTGCCGCCCAGGACGGTGAGCACGTCGCTGAAGCGCACCGCCTGCCGCATGTGGGCGCGCCAGTAGGCGGGGGTGGTGATCTGCTCCGGGTCCGCCCACTGCCCGGTGGTGTCCGACACGACCGGGATGGTCGGCCGCCGGAAGGTGATGCCGGCCAGGAAGCTCTCGAACTCCTCCAGGACGGGCTCGACCAGCGCCGAGTGCCCGGCGGTGGCGATCTTCAGCGGTTTGACCTCGACGTCCGGCCGCGGGAAGTCCCGCACGAACCGCTCGACCAGCTCGCTGGGGCCGGACACCACGACCTGGTCGGGGCTGTTGACGGCGCCGATGTCCAGCCCCTCGGGCAGCAGCGGCAGCACCTCGGACTCGGGAAGGCCGACCGCCGCCATCGACCCGGCCGGCAGCCCCTGGAGCAGCCGGCCGCGGCGCACCGCGAGGGCGACCGCGTCCTCGAGGGAGAACACCCCGGCCACGCAGGCCGCCGCGTAGGCGCCGAGGCTGTGCCCGGCGACCGCGCTCGGGCGCACTCCCCAGCGCTGCCACAGCCGGGCCAGCGCGTACTCCACCACGAAGACGGCCGGCTGTCCGACGTCGATGGAGGACAGGGCACGCTCGGCGGCGATCCGCTGCTCCTCGTCCTTGGGGTACAGCACCTCGCGCAGGTCCCGGCCCAGCAGCGGCAGCGCCCAGGCGGCGCACTCGTCGACATCCGCCCGGAAGCCGGGGTCGGTCGCGTACAGCTCGCGGGTCATCCCGACGTGCTGGCCGCCCTGGCCGGGGAAGGTGAAGACGACGTCGGGGGTCTCCTGGGGCACCTCGCCCGTCACCAGCCTGCGGTGCCGGCCCGCGGACAGCACGCGGGCGCTGTCGGCGGCGTCCTCGCCGACCAGGAAGGCGCGGTGGCGGTGGGCGGGACGTCCGGTCTGAAGGGTCCAGGCGGTGTCCGCGAGGTCCTCCTCCGACTGCCGGGCGAGGTGTTCCCCGAGCAGCCCGGTCATCTCCTCCAGCGCGGCCGTGCTCCGCGCGGACAGCGGGAGCAACTGCCGGCCGGGCTCGCGCGGCACCGGGGTGCGCGACGGGGGCTCCTCGATGACCACGTGGGCGTTGGTGCCGCCGACGCCCAGCGCGCTCACCCCGGCCCGGCGAGGGTGTCCGGTGGGCTGCCACGGCCGCAGGATCGTGTTGACCCGGAACGGGGTGCTCTCGAAGTCGATCTGCGGGTTGGGGGTGGTGAAGTTCAACGAGGGCGGGATCACGCCGTGTTCGACGGCCAGCGCGGCCTTGATGAATCCGGCGGCCCCGGCGGCGGCGTCGGTGTGGCCGATGTTCGTCTTCGCAGAACCCAGCCAGCACCGGTCCTGCGTACCGTCCGGCGGCGGGTAGACACCGGCCAGCGCCGCGACCTCGATCGGGTCGCCCAGCGGGGTCCCGGTGCCGTGCGTCTCGATGTAGGTGATGGAGCGCGCCGGCACTCCGGCGACCTGCTGGGCCGCCCGGACCGCCTGTGCCTGGCCCTCGACGCTCGGCGCGGTGAAGCCGATCTTGGCCGCGCCGTCGTTGTTCACCGCCGAGCCCAGCAGCACCGCGTGGATGTGGTCACCGTCGTCGATGGCGTTCCCCAGCGGCTTGAGCACCACCACACCGGCGCCGGAGCCGCCGACGATGCCGCGGCCCTCGGCGTCGAACGCCCGCAGGTGGCCGTCGGGCGAGAACACCCCGCCCTCCCGGTAGGTGTTGCGCGGCAGGGGGAGCCGGACGGAGACGCCGCCGGCCAGTGCCACGTCGCACTCCCCCGCGAGCAGCGCCTGCGCGGCGGTGTGCACGGCGACCAGCGAGGTCGAGCAGGCGGTCTGCACGGTCACCGCCGGGCCGGTCAGCCGCAGCTTGTAGGCCACCCGGGTGGCCAGGAAGTCGGGCCCCGTGGCCACCCTGATCTGCCACTCGTCGACCGAGGGCAGCTGGTCCAACTGCTGGAGGAGCACCGACGGGTAGGGCGTGGTGCTGCCGCCGGCGTAGATGCCGATCACGTCCTCGGTGCGCTGCGGATCGCAGCCCGCGTCCTCCAGCGCGTGGTAGGCGCACTCCAGCAGCACCCGGTGCTGCGGGTCGATGATCAGGGCCTCGCGGGGTGAGTAGCCGAAGAACTCGTTGTCGAACTCGTCGGCGCCCTCCAGGACGCCGTACGCGGTGACCGTCCCGCCCTCGCCCGTCCCCTCCTCGATGACGCTCACTGATTCCACGCCCGCGCACAGGTTCTCCCAGTACCGCTCCACGTTCGGCGCCTGGGGGTATCGGGCGGCCATGCCGACGACCGCGACCCGCGAGTCGATGTCGGCGGGGTCCTGGTCGGCGGCGGGGTCGTATGAACTCATGGGTCTCCTCGGTGCTCGTGCACGCGTACGGGGATGCCGCCCGGCGGGCGTGGCCGGCTCAGGGGCGGGACGGCCTGCGCGTCTGCTGGGCGCGGGCGGTCACGGCACGGGCCGCGGTCCTGCGCCGTGAGCCGCCGGCGGGTGCCCGCTCGTCCCGCGCGGCGGGGGTCGGCGGGCCCTCCAGATGGGCGGCGAGCGCCCGGATGGTGACGAACTCGAACAGCTTGACGATGGGGATGTCCCGGCCGAACAGGGTGCGCAGGCGGGTGCGGACGTCGGCCAGCAGCAGCGAATGGCCGCCGCAGTCGAAGAAGTTGTCGTCCCGGCCGACCTGTCGCAGACCGAGCACCTCGCACCAGACGGCGGCGATGCGTGCCTCGGTCCCCTCGCTGGGCGCGGCCGGTCCGGTCCGCGGGGCCCGCTCCGCCGGGTCGGGCAGCGCGCGCCAGTCGACCTTGCCGTTGCGGGTCAGCGGCAGGCGGTCCAGCGCGGTGAAGGAGCCGGGGATCATGTAGGCGGGCAGCGACCGTTCGAGGAAGCGCCGCAGGTGCTCCGGGTCGGGCCGCTCCCCCGCGGCCGGGACGACGTAGGCCGCCAGCCGCTGCTCCCCGGTGCCCGGTGCCGTACGGACCATCACATGGACGTCGCCGACCGCGGGGTGGCCGCGCAGCACCGAGCCGATCTCGCCCAACTCGACGCGGTAGCCCCGCAGTTTGACCTGCGAGTCGGCCCGGCCGACGAAGTCGATGGTCCCGTCCTGGCGCATCCTGACCAGGTCGCCTGTGCGGTACAGCCGGCCGCCGGGGACCCGGCCGAACGGGTCGGGCACGAAGCGCTCGGCGGTCAGGTCGGGCCGGGCGACATAGCCCCGGCCCACGCCGACCCCACCGATGTACAGCTCACCGGTCACCCCGCAGGGCACCGGCTCCATCTCCGGGTCCAGGACGTAGAGCGCGGCGCCGTCGACGGGGCCGCCGATGGACGGTGGGCCGTCGTCGTCCGGCGAGGCGGGGGCCACGTCCCCGGTGGTGGCGATGGCGGTGATCTCGGTCGGCCCGTAGGCGTTGACCAGCTCGAACGGCAGCGTCGGAGCGGGCCGCCGGGTCAGTTGCTCGCCGCCCAGGCACAGCTTGCGCAGCGGGGTCCGCGCGGGCCACGGCAGGTCGAGCAGCCGGATGCCCAGGGCCGTCGGCAGCAGGGAGACCTCGATCTCCCGCTCCAGCAGCCAGCGTTGCAGTTCCTCGGCCGACAGCAGCGTGCCGGTGCCGGGGATGTGCACCTGGCCGCCCGCGGTGAGGGTCGGCCAGACCTCCCACAGCGAGAAGTCGAAACCCGGCGAGGCGACCAGCGTCGTCCGGCTCCCCTGCGTCAGACCGAACCGGGACCTGTGCCACGCCGCGAGGTTGGCGAACTGGTAGTGCTCCACCATCACCCCCTTGGGACGGCCGGTGGAGCCGGAGGTGTAGACGACGTAGGCGAGATGGTGTCCCTCGGCGGGCCCGGCCGCCCGCGCCGGGGCGCCGGCGTCAGCGGGTCCTGACAGCCCCGGGTCGTCCACGGACACCACCGGGACGTGTGCGGGGGCCCCGGCGGTGTCGTCCGCCGCGGTGACCAGGGCGGTGACCCGCGACTCGGCCAGCATGTAGGCGACGCGCTCCGCGGGGTGCGCGGGATCCATCGGCTGGATGGCCGCGCCGGTCTTGAACACCGCGAGTTCGGCGACCACCAGGTCGATCCCGCGCGGCAGCCGGATCCCCACCACCCGGTCGGGCCCGGCTCCGAGGGCCGTGAGCGCGTCCGCCAGCCGGTCGGCGCGGGACTCGAGTTGCCCGTAGGTGAGGGCGCGCTCCTCCTCCCGTACGGCGATCGCCCCGGGGGTGCGGGCCGCGTGTCCGGCGACGAGGTCGGCGACCAGAGGCGTTCCGCTGCCGACCGCCTGCCGCACGGCGCTGTTGGGGCCGCTGACGAGGTGTTCGCGGTCCTGGTCGGTCACCAGCCGCAGCCGGTTCGCCGGGGCGCCGGGGCGGCGCAGCGCGTCGGCGAGCAGCACGCGGTACGCCTCCGCCATCCGGCGCACGGTCCGCTCGCCGAACAGGTCCCGGTTGTACTCCCAGAGCATGACGATCCGGTCGTCCGGCACGTCGTCCGACCCGAGCTGGCTCTTGGCCCTGGGCACCATGATGACGTTGAGGTCCATCTTGGCCGACCCGTTGGCCTGCTCCTGGATGGTGCCGACCGCCGCACCGAACCTGGGGCTGTTCTCCACGTAGTCGTGGGCGCTGAACATCACCTGGACCAGGGGGCTGCGGGAGGGATCCCGGTCGGTCAGCAGTTCGCCGACCAGGGCCGGGAAGGGGTACTCCTGGTGCGCGGCGGCGTCCAGCAGGGTCTCGGTACCGCGCGCCAGCAGGTCGCGGAAGGTGTCCTGTCCGGCGAGCCTGGAGCGCAGCGCGACCGTGTTCATCAACATGCCGACCAGCGATTCCAGCCGCTGGCTGCCCCGGTTGGCGAAGGCCGTCCCCACACAGATGTCGTCGTCGCCCGAGTACCGGTGCATCAGCAGCGCGAAGGCGGTGTACGCGATCGCGAAGGCCGTCGTCCGCTCGGCGCGCCCCAGGGCGCGGATGGCTTCGGTCAGTTCGCCGCCGAGTTCGATCCGGATCATCCGGCCGGAGAAGCTCTGCACGGCCGGCCGGGCCCGGTCGGTGGGCAGGGCGAGCACCCCGCCGATCCCGTCGAGTTGCCGGTGCCAGTAGTCGCGCTGCTCGTCCAGGCCGCCGGTCTCAAGGGTGAGGTTCTGCCGGGCCGCGAAGTCCGGGTACTGGGTGGCCGGTTCGGGCCACCGCGGCGACCGCCCGTCCAGCAGCGCGTTGTAGGCGGTCTCGATGTCCCGCACGATCAGCGCGAGGGACCAGCCGTCCACGACGATGTGGTGCATCAGCAGGATGATCCGGTGCTCGGTGGCGGACACCCGCACGACGGTCCACCGCATGAGCGGCGGCCGTGCCAGGTCCAGCGGCCGGACCAGTTCGGCCTCCAGGATCTCCGCGAACCGCCGGTCACGCGCGTCCGCGGGCACCTCGGCCAGGTCGATCGATTCCACCGGCACGGTGACCCGCTCGTGCACCACCTGGCGCACCTGGCCGTCCACCTCCTCGAAGGTGGTCCGCAGCCCCGCGTGCCGGCCGGCCACCGCCTGGGCGGCCCGCTCGAAGCAGGAGGGGTCGAAGGCGCCGTCGACCCGGATCGTGCGGTGCACGTGGTAGGCGGAGCGGTGTCCGGCCATCTGCTCCAGGAACCACATCTGGCGCTGGTTCGCCGACAGCGGGTACGTCCGCTCCCCGCCCGCCGGCCCCGGGGCGGCGCCGGGCGCGGCGGGCGGCGGGTCGCTTCGCCGCGGAGTACCCCGCTCCTTGTCGATGACCTGGACCAACTCGGCGACGCAGGGCGCGCGGAAGACGTCACGTACCGACAGCGCCACGCCCAGTTCCCTGCTGACACGCGCGCAGATCTGGGTGGCGAGCAGCGAGTCGCCGCCCAGTTCGAAGAAGTTGTCGTCCGGGCCGAGGTCCGTGACGTGCAGCGTGCCGCTCCAGATCTGTAGAACCTTGGATTCCACGTCGGGTTCCGCCGCCATGGCGGCGCTTTCTTCCTGCGGGTCCACTGGGTGCTCCTCGTAGAACTGTTTCGGCCGCCGTCGGGCAGCACGTTCCGTCCGCGCCGCGAGTGGAGCCCGCCGAAGGGCAGGAGTTGCCGGAGTTCCCCCTTCGCACGCGGGACGCGGGCGTCGCGTCCCGCGCGCCGGTGGGAGGATGCGGGCGGGACAGCGGCATTCCCCCAGGTCTGCCGAGTGCCGCCAGGACGTGTGTGTCGTCGGCGTTCCGTCTGAGACCGGAAGCAAGCCTGTCAGCGTGTCCGGAACAGGTCGACGTTGTTCCGGACATGTCCCGCGCGGCCATCCTGACAGCTTCCAGACATGTCCACTCCCTGCCATCCCCGGCGCCCGGCCACCGGGTTCGGTGCGCGTACCGTGTGGCCAACCGACCCTCCGGGAGGCACGGCGTGTCCGTCCGGCCCAGCGTCCTGTTCGTCACCGACCTCGGCTACCGGGCCAGCGGGCGGCGGTACGGGGACGAGGACGTGTTCCTGTCCGGCAGGCTCCGGGAGGAGTTCGACGTCGCCCTGTGCCACCCACGGGACGCGGTCGCGCTGATGGACGCCTTCGACGCCGTCGTGGTGCGCAACAGCGGTCCCGTACTGCACTACCGGGACAGCTACCGCGACTTCCGCGACCAGGCCCTGCTGCGCGGCACCCGGGTCTACAACCCGCTGTCCGGCCGGGGCGACATGGCCGGCAAGCAGTACCTGCTGGATCTCACCACGGCCGGATACCCGGTCATCCCCACCGTCGACCGGCTCCGGGACCTCGGCCGGCTGCCCAGCGCCGAGTGGTACGCGGTCAAGCCGAAGACCGGCGCCGACTCCATCGGCCTGGAGTTCGTCCCCCGGGACCGGCTCGCCGGACTCGTCCACGACGACGTGCTGGTCCAGCCAAGGGTCGACTTCCGCTACGAGGTGTCCTTCTACTACCTCGACGACGCCTTCCAGTACGCCCTGCACGCCCCCGACCCCGACCGGCGCTGGGTCCTGGAGCCCTACGAACCCACCGGGGACGACCTCCACTTCGCCCGGCGCTTCATCGACTGGAACACCCTCGACCACGGCATACAGCGTGTCGACGCCTGCCGCACCCGGGACGGCGGCCTGCTCCTGGTCGAGTTGGAGGACCTCAACCCGTTCCTGTCCCTGGACCTGGTGCCGGAGCCGGTCCGGGACGCGTTCGTCGGCGGCCTGAAGACGTCACTGCGCCGGTTCCTCGCGACGCCGCCCGCATGACCGGCCATTCGGCCGACCCCTGTCCGCGGCGTTGACGTCGTCCGTGCCCGCTGGCTACCTTCGGTAAGCGCTTTCCGTGTGCCGTCAGGGTGTTCCCCCGCGTGTCCGGCAGGTTCCGCAGCTCCCCGCGCGAAGACAATGAGATCCGTCCCGGTCGCACCATCCGTCACACCGACAACGTTGTCGTGCCGTCCCCGCGCCCAGGCGGCCAAGACAAGCCCCAGGCCGCTCCGCGAACACCGCACCCGCACTTCAGCTGAAGGAGCGCCACCCGTGCCGTACCTCCGCAGACTCACCCCGCTGTGGGTGCTCGCGCTGCTCGCCGCCGTGGTGGCGGCGGGCGGCGCGCCGGCCCGTGCCGCCACCACCACCTCGATCACGGTGGACGGCACCCAGGGCGGCCGGACGTTCGACGGCATCGGCGCCATCAGCGGTGGCGGCGGCAACTCCCGTCTGCTGACCGACTATCCGGCGGCCCAGCGGAGCCGGATCCTGGACTACCTGTTCAAGCCCGGCTACGGCGCGAGCCTGCAACTGCTGAAGCTGGAGATCGGCGGGGACGCCAACTCCACCGACGGCTCGGAACCCTCGATCGAGCACACCAGGGGCCGGATCAACTGCTCCGCCGGCTACGAGTTCCAGCTCGCCGAGCAGGCCAAGGCCCGCAACCCCGGCATCGGCCTGTACGGCCTCGCGTGGGCGGCGCCCGGGTGGATCAACGGCGGATTCTGGTCCACCGACACGATCGACTACCTCGTCTCGTGGCTGGGCTGCGCCAAGCGGCACGGCCTGGACATCGACTACCTCGGCGGCTGGAACGAACGCGGACACGACGTCGACTGGTACGTCCGGCTGCGCTCGGCCCTGGACCACGCCGGCTACTCGAGGGTGAGGATCGTCGCCGACGACAGCGGCTGGGGCGTCGCGGACGACATGGCAGGCGACCCCGCGTTCGACAACGCGGTCTCCATCATCGGCACCCACTACTCGTGCGAGGGCGGCGACGGCGGCAACGCCGACAGCTGTTCGAGCACCGCGGCGGCACGCGGGAACGGCAAGCCGCTGTGGGACAGCGAGAACGGCTCGCAGGACATGGACACCGGCGCGCCCGCGCTGATCCGGGCCATCACCCGGGGATACGTCGACGCCGGGATGACCAGCTACTTCAACTGGCCGCTGGTGGCCGCGCTCTACCCGAACCTGCCCTTCGCCACGGTCGGCCTGATGACGGCCAATTCGCCCTGGTCGGGCCACTACACGGTGGGCGCGAGCACTTGGGCGACGGCGCAGGTCACCCAGTTCGCCCAGCCCGGCTGGACGTTCGTCGACCAGGCCTCAGGCCACCTCGGCGGCGCGGGGGCCGACGGCAGCTATGTGACGCTCAAGTCGCCGAACGGAACCGACTACTCCACGGTGCTGGAGACCACCACCGCGACCTCGGCGCAGACCGCGAACCTCACCGTCAAGGGCGGGCTGTCGACCGGCGCCGTCCACGTGTGGTCCACCGACGTCGACTCCCCCGCCACCGCCACCTCGCTCGTCCACAGCCAGGACATCACCCCGGTGGGCGGCTCGTACTCGCTGACCATGCGGCCCGGCCACGTCTACACGGTCACCACCACGACCGGCCAGGGCAAGGGAGGCGCGACCGCCCCGGCCGCCCATCCGCTGGCCCTGCCCTACTCCGACTCCTTCGACGGCGTCGCCACCGGCACCGAGGCCAGGTACCTGTCCGACATGCAGGGCTCCTTCGAGGCCCGGCCGTGCGCCGACGGACGGCAGGGGCAGTGCGTACGGCAGGTCGCGCCGGTCAAGCCGATCGAGTGGCAGGGCGACTCGGACGCCTTCGCCTTGATCGGTGACCCGACCTGGTCCAACTACACCGTCAGCGCGGACGTCGACCTCCGGCAGGCCGGGACCGCGGAGTTGCTGGGACGCGCGGAGACGCAGGCGCGCCCCCAGTCGCGCCAGAGCGTGTACAAGTTCCGGGTCTCCGACTCGGGGGCGTGGTCGATCGTCAAGAACTACTCCAGCGGCAGCGCGACCACCCTGATCCGCGGCACGGTGGCGGCGCCGGGCACCGGCAGTCGGCACCGGCTGGCGCTGGCCTTCCAGGGCACCGAGATCACCGCGGCGCTCGACGGCAGGACGCTCGGCTCGGTCAGCGACGGCTCCTTCCGGTCCGGCCAGGTCGGCATCGGTGTGGTCGGCTACCAGACCGACGAGTTCGACAACCTGTCGATCATCCCGGGCGGCGGCACCGCGCAGCCGCCGGCCGGCCCGATCACCTCGGGCGTCAGCGGCAAGTGCCTCGGCTCCGCCACCGGGGTGTCCGTTCCCGGTACGCCCGCCGTCATCCGGGACTGCGACACCACAGGCGCCCAGCGGTGGACGTACACCGACGGAACACTGCGGACCGGCGGCACGTGCCTGGGCAGCACCGCCGCCGGGACCGCCGACGGAACGCCGGTGGAGATGCGGGCGTGCAACAACGCCGCGAACCAGCAGTGGGAGGCCAAGGACGGCACGCTGGTCAACCCGGCCTCAGGACGCTGTCTCGACGACCCGGGGTCCAGTGCCACCGACGGCACGCAGCTGGACATCCGGGACTGCGACGGCGGCGCCCACCAGCGGTGGACGCTGCCCGCCGCATCGTGAACCCCCGGGCGGAAGGCCGTCGGTCTTCCGCCCGGGTCTGTCATCCGACGAACTACACGGTGAGGACTGGTGATGAACAGACTCTTGGCGACTCTCGTGACCGTGCTGATGGCCGCGTCAGGCGCGGCGTTAGGCAGCGGGCTGCCGGCCGTCGCCGCCGACCCCGGGCATCCGGCCGCCGGCGGGCGGACGGCCGAGGTGGCCGTCCCGGCGGCGGCCTCCACCCTGCGGCTGATGCCACTGGGCGACTCGATCACCTACGGCGTGGGCAGCAGTACAGGAAACGGCTACCGCAAGCCCCTGTGGGACACCCTCTCCGCCGAGGGGCACTCGCTGGACTTCGTCGGCACCGTCAGGTCCGGCTCGATGTCCGACCCGGACAACGAGGGGCACTCCGGCTGGCGGATCGACCAGATCGCCTCCATCGCGGACGGCTCGCTGGCGCAGTACCGGCCCAACGTCGTCACGCTGATGATCGGCACCAACGACCTGAACCAGAACTACCAGGTCTCCACCGCCTCCGCCCGGCTCGACTCCCTGATCGACCAGGTCGTGGCCGACGCACCGGACGCGACCGTGCTGGTCGCCTCGCTGATCGTCTCCACCAGCTCGGTGGAGGAGGCCAACCGGGCGGCGTTCAACGCGCAGATCCCCGGGATGGTCCAGGCGAAGCAGGCCGCGGGCAAGCACGTCGGCTACGTCGACATGAGCAGCCTGACCGCCGCCGACCTGTCCGACTCCCTGCACCCCAACGACGGCGGCTACCAGAAGATGGCGGCGGCCTTCAACGGCGGTGTGCAGGCGGCCGACAGCCGCGGCTGGATCCACCAGCCGGTCGCCGCGGGCGGCCGGGTCGGTTCCGGGATCGCCGGCAAGTGCCTGGACGTGAACGGCGCCGACCCGACCGACGGAACAGCGGTCCAGCTGTGGGACTGCAACGGCGGCAACGCGCAGTGGTGGTCGGCGTTCCCCGACGGCACCCTGCGCGCGCTGGGCAAGTGCCTGGACGCCACCCTCAACGGCACGGACAACGGCACCAGGACGGAGATCTGGGACTGCAACGGCGGCGCCAACCAGGTCTGGCAGCCGTACCAGGGCGGATACCGCAACCCGGCGTCCGGGCGCTGCCTGGATGACCCCGACTCCTCCGCCGCGAACGGTACGCAGCTTCAGCTGTGGGACTGCAACGGCCAGGTCAACCAGCAGTGGACGGCTCCGCAACCGTTCTAGCCACTCCTCCCGGGGAGCCGCGGGGCGGGCGGCTCCCCGCTCCCTCGAAGGGAGTTCGACCCCCTGTGTCTGCGCTCCGTGGACGTGGACGGCGCCGGCCGTCACACCGTGTCTGATCCTCGCCTCCCTGCCCGGCGGCGGTCTCCGCGCGGGCCGCCGCCCCCTCCTCCGTGCGGCCGGCCGCCTCCTCCGGCAGCAAGCTGGACGGCACCACCGCCTACGGCTGCCAGCAGAGCGTCCTCGACCTGCTCAACGCCGCCGGGGACGCAGCACCGGCCGGGTCTGCGGGCCGCCCGTCGGGCAGGTCCAGCAGGCCGTGCCGTCCACCACCTCGGCCACCGCCGGATGGCCGGGGTGGCCGGGGACCGGGCAGGGCGGGGTGGGCAGGCCCCCGGTGCTCTCCAGGACGCTGTCCTGGAGCCGGTCGGCCAACTCGGTCACCGCATGGGCCTGGTCGAGGTCCCAGGGCACGAACGCGGTGACCGAGGTGCCGTCCCGATACTCCAGCGTCACCGCCACCCCGTCACCGCCGTCCGCCACCGGCGGGGTCTCCGCCTCGCCGTCCGTCAGCCGCAGGGCCGAGGTGAAGCCGCCCTCGGCCGGCGCCTCCGGCCCACCGGCGTCATGGTCGCCGCCGTCCGCCACGGCGACGCGCAGCGTGGCGCCCGCCGGGACGTCGAGTTGGCGCAGCACCGCCTCGGCCCACTGCCGGACCCCCTCGGGGCCCCACTCGGTCACCGGCCGGCTCATTTCTTCGCCTTGACGTCGGCGGCCCAGGTCAGCGATCCGGTACCGGTCCGCCCGCCGATGTTCACCCGGAAGGTCATGTGGTCCTGGAACTGGACATGATCGCCGTGGGTCACCGGCTTCAGGGTGCCGTGGAAGAGGTAGCCCGCGCCGACCACGTGGCCAGCGTTCTTCGGGTGCCGCGTGCCGTTGCGCCACCAGGAGACTCCCGTCTCGTGGACCTTGCCGGTGATGACGGCCCGGACCTTGGGCGAGATCTGGTATCCCCAGTTGATGGTGGAGTGGTGGCAGTTGAAGCGGGCGTGCAGGGTGCCGCGCGCGTCGCTCCAGCTCGGATTGCGGTCGCAGCGCAGCACTGCGGGTGCTTTGGCGGCCCCCTGCGACAGCGTCCGAGGGCGTCCCGCGGGGTCCGCATCCAGGGTGACGCTCAGGGTGGACCGGGTGGCGGCGGTAACGGTGGTCGTACTGAACGAGCCGTCCCCGCCGCCCGCCTGAGCGGCGGTGCCGGTGGCTCCGAGCGCAACCAGCGCGCAGACCGCTGTCGCGGCCGCCTTCCACGAACGACCCATCACGTGTGCCCCCTCGGTCAGCCGCCTCGACCGGGGCCGGGCGGTGTGAGTCTCCCCGCCTCCCATCGTGACCGCCGAACACCGGACATGACCCGAATTTCACCTGTATGTGTAGCTATCACCATTCGCACGCGTGAGAACACGGCGTCACATTGACCCCTCAGGAACATCCAGAATGCTTATGTAATCACCATATTGAGTCAACTTCTCATGAGACATGCGCGTTCGGCGTCCGAAACTGCGATCGTGACTGCGCCCGCACCCGCCGGATACGAAGGACCCCGCATGAGCACAGGTGTGACTCCCCCGCAGCAGACGACCGGCGAACGTTGGGAGTGGACACAGGACCGGTACGGGGAGGGGATGTTCAGCCACGAGATCGGCACCGAGCGGCAACGGCTCGGCCTCCTGGAGTCCGTGCTGGACGGGCACACCCGCGCCCGTTTCACGGCCCTCGGGCTCAAGGCCGGGGACGAGGTGCTGGAGGTCGGCGGCGGAGCGGGATCCGTGGCCCGCTGGCTGGCCGGGCAGGGCGCCCGGGTGACGGCGACCGACCTCGACACCCGGTTCCTGGACGATCTGACGGAGGTCGGCGTCCGGGTGCTGCGGCACGACATGTACACCGAGGACTTCCCGCCCGGATCGTTCGACTTCATCCACGCCCGGTACCTGCTGATCCACCTGCCCGATCCGGACAGGGCCGTCGCCCGACTCGCCGGTTGGCTGCGGCCGGGCGGGACGCTGCTGGTCGAGGAACCGGCGATCTTCCCCATCATGGACTCCCCGCACCAGGCCTACCGGACCGCCCTGCGGGCGTTCCGCACCCACATCGAGCAGTCGGTGGGCACCGACTGCGCCTGGGCCCGCACGCTGCCGGTGCCGCTGGAGAGGGTGGGGCTCACCGACATCGGGCTCGACGCCCGCATCCAGCCCCTCAACGGCGGTGACAACGAGGCGCAGTGGTGGCGGATGAACCTGGAGCAGTCACGAGCGGCGATGGTGGCCGCCGGCCTCGCCGAGGAGGCCGACTTCGACGCCGCCTGTCGCGAACTGGCCTCACCCGACTTCCACGACCTCTCCCTGGCCGTCTTCACCGCATGGGGCCGCGCTCAGGCCGCCGGGTCCCCGACGAGGTAGTCGCCCGGGATTCCCGCCATGTCCGGGCGGTAGTACTCCTTGATGCCCTGGATCCAGACCGCGACCGTGATCCGGTCCGAGTCGTCGGGTTCGAACGCGTCGAAGAGGGCGTGGATGTTGCGCAGGTCGAAGCCGATGGCCGTCATCAACTCCACGAACAGCGGCCGTTCGATGAGGCCGTCGCCGTCCGGGTCGCCCAGCGCGGCGAGCGACTCGGCGAAGTCGCCGATCGCCTCGTCGAAGCGCTCCGGGGCGAGGACACACGCCGTGTACTCCTCGAAGTCGACCTTGCCGTCGTTGTTCGCGTCCAACTCGCTGACCAGGGTCGTCCAGTACTTCCGGAAGGCCGCCAGCATGGCGTTCCTGGCCGCTTCGTCGGAATCGACGGCGGCCCGCATGACATGTGCCGCCATGAGCTCGAAGTCGTCGGCTTCGAGATATCCGTTGCCGTCGACGTCGAAGAGGGTGAAGACCAGCTTGACCCGGTTGATCGCTTCCGCCCGCATGGGTACCTCGCCTCTCGCCGGACCGTCGCCGCCGCGGTCAGCCCCCGTGGCCGCGACAACCCGGTGTCGCCGACTACCGCTCGGCGTCCTCACTATGGCAAGTCGGTGGCGGCCCTGACCGCGAAGTGCTGTGTATTCATCAGAAAGGCTGAAACCTCGAAGAGGTGTTGCCCGCCGGGCGGGCGCACCGCCCGGCGGGCCGCATCAGGCAGCGATCAACTGGCGATGTTCCACTGCTGGTTGGTGCCGCCGGTGCAGGTCCAGATCTGCACCTGGGTACCGGGGGTGGTGGACAGGTCGGTGTCGTCCAGGCACTTGCCGGAGGCCGGGTTCAGCAGCGCTCCGCCGGACTGCGGGACCCAGACCTGGGCGCCGGTGCCGTTGCAGTCGTACAGGTCGACCTTGGTGCCGTTCGCGGTGCCGGCGGCGTTGATGTCCATGCACTTGCCCAGCACCTGGAGGGTGTTGCCCGCTCCGACCGTCCACTGCTGGGCGTTGGTGCCGTTGCAGGTGTAGACGTCGATCGGGTTGAAGTTGGCCGTCGAGGCCGAGGCGTCGTCCAGGCACAGGCCGCCGTACCCGGTGATCTGCTTGCCGCCCCCGCCACCGCCGCCGGTGGTGCCGGTGATCTGGTTGAAGATCCTGGAGTAGGCGTAGCCGGTGCCCTTGTCGTAGCCGTCGACCTCCCAGAACGACAGCTCCGCCACGCCGTTGGCGGCGGCGAAGCTCTCCAGGGTGGAGGCGTTCGCCTGGGTGAAGTTCTCGTTGTCGTCGTTCTGCCCGGCGATCGGGGTCAGGCCCATCCGGCCGTAGGCGGCGGAGGTGGAGATGCCGTAGAGGCCAGACAGCTGTCCGGAGGCGGCGCGGGCGGCGGACTCGGCGTCGTTGAGCGCGTTCTGGCCGTCGCCGAAGTCCATCGTCATGAGGTTGACGACGGCGACGTTGACGCCCTTGCTCTTCGCGTCCTGGAGGACGCCCATCTCCTGGGAGGGCAGTCCGTTGGGGGCCACCGCGAGGGTGTAGTCGACCTGCACCGAGGGGTTCTGCGCCTGGAGGGCCGCGAGGGCCTGGTTGCGGCGGGCGTTGGAGGCGGTGTCGCCCAGCACGCCGCCCTCGATGTCGAAGTCGAGCCGGGTGATCCCGTAGGTGTTCACCACGTTGGCGTAAGCGGCGGTGAGCGAGGAGACCGAGGTACAGGTCTGCGCGAGTTCACCGCCCGCGGCGCCGCCGAAGGAGACGATGACGTCGCCGCCCGCCGCCTTGAGGGAGTTGATCTGCGCGGCGAAGGCGCCCACCGAGGCGCCGCCGTCCTCCCACATCGGCGTGCAGCCGGACTTGGGAGTCAGGAACGCGAGGGTGTAGTCCTTCAGGCCGGTGGCGTTCATGTCCGCGGCCATGTCACCGGCGTCTCCGGAGGAGATCTGCAGGTAGGGCGCGGCGTAGTGGGCCGGGAAGGCGTGCGGCTGCACCGCGGCCTGCGAGCCGGCGGCGGTGCCGAACATCATGGCCATCGCCGCCACCGGGAGCGTGGCGGCGGTCAGCGCCTTTCTGGGGCGGGACCATCTCATTTCTGCCTCCTGAAGGAACGTTTGGGCATGTCGACGGGGTCGTTCAGGGGGTGCGCCGGTGCGGTCGGCCGGCGCCGGTCCGTCCTCGCGGTGCCGGATGCGCGGCGGCGCGGTGACGGGTGTCGGGAGCGGCCCCCGCCTCGAGTGGCTCGACGCGGGCCCGGACGACGTCCTTGCTGCTGGCTGCTGTGCCGAACGGAGGTCGAGCGGGGAACGGGACTTTCCATGAGCCTTTGTTCAAGGCGTGATTGAACTCTCACGCGGGGACCGGGTCAAGGGTCTGGACCAATTCCGATCTCCAGGGGTGCCGCGCGGCGGCCAGGTCGGCGCGGCGGCCACTGGAGGCGTCCGCCCGCCCGCGAGTAAGCTGACGATGTCTCAGACATGGTGGGGGATCGGGGGATTGGTGACGAGTGTCGTCTTCGTGCATGGCATAGGCGTTCGTCAGCCGTCGTACGACAAGACCTTCGAACGGGTCACCAGGGGCTTCGCCCGGGTCAGGCCGGATGTCCGCACGGTCCGCTGCTTCTGGGCCGAGCCGCACGGCGCCCGGCTCGGCATGGACGGTGCCTCGATACCCGCGCGGACCGCCGACCGCGGCATCGGTGCGGCCGGCCCCGACGACGACCCGCCGGCGGTGTGGGCGGTGCTCCAGGCCGACCCACTGGCCGAGTTACACGCCTTCGCGCAGGCCGCGGACTCCGCCGACAGTGGATTCGTCCCCGGCCGCCAGGACCGGTGGGAGGACGTCGCGGACGCGGTACGCGCGCTCTTCCCCGACGCCGCCGACCGGGTGACCGGGGACGGCCCGCGGCAACTGGTCTCGGACCTCGGCCCGCACGCGCGCGAGGCGGCCGGCAAGGTGGCCGACGAGATATCCCTCCTGCGGGTGCGCGCCTACGGCCTGGACAGCGCGTCGGCCGACCAACCGCTGCTCAGCGCCCGGCCCTTCTCCCCCACCGCCCCGCGCCGGACCGCCCGGCAGCTGGCGGACGCCTCGGGCCGCACGGTGATGCTCGTGCTGTCCGACGGGGTGGGGCCGGGGTGGGGTAGCGGCGCCGTTCAACGGCTGCTGCGCGGCTGGGCCCGGCACTCACCGGTGGCGGTGGTCCAGCCGCTGCCCGCGCGGATGTGGCCGCGGCGCGGGATGCCCACCCAGCAGCTACTGGTCACCGCCGACCGCGAGGGCGCGCCCGGCCGGGCGCTGTCGGTGCGACATCCGCTGCTGCCGCCCGGGCTCATGGACGCGCCCGGAACACCGGTGCCGGTGCTGGAGCTGACCGGAGACCACTTCGGGTGCTGGGCAGGCCTGCTGGGCACCGGGAAGGCGAGCGCGCCGCTGCCGGTGATGCTGCTGGACGACGAGGTACGGCCGGTGGGCGAGCCGGGGAACGGGCCGGCCACCGTGCCCGCCCCGCCGGAGCGACTTCGCCGATTCCAGGGTGCCGCGTCCCCGGAGAGCCAGCGGCTGGCGGCGGCGCTCGCCGCCGTGCACCCGCTGACGCTTCCGGTGATGCGGCTGGTCCACCAGTCGGGCCGGGCGGACCGGACGAGCGACTTCCACCCGGCACAGCTCGCCGAGGTCTTCCTGGGCGGTCTGCTGCGCAGGCGCCACGATCCGCAGGGCCTGTCCACGCCGCCCTCCGACGCGACCGAGTACGAGTTCCATCCCGGTGTCGCTGACCTGCTGCTGGACGGCGTCCGCACCCCCGACGCCATGGACACCGCGGCCCAGGTCACCGAGTTCCTGCTGCACCGCCAGGGCGGCGGCCCGGAGTTCCGGGCCCGGCTGTCCGACGACGCGGGCGACTCCGCGGTCGCCGCCGACGCCCGCCGCTTCGCCGCCGCCTCCCCGCAACTCCTGCAACGGCTCGGCCTGCTCGACCCGGCCAGCGACCCCGCCGTCGATGACGACCCGTCCGACAACCGGCGTCCCGCCGAACCCGCCACCGTCCTTCCGCCGCGCTCCTACGCGTCGGAGCGCGTACAGCCGCCGCTCATCGCGCTGGTCCGGCGCATCGTTGACGACGAACAGGTCCCGGAGTCGGTGCACGCACCGGCCAGGTCGATCCTGGCCAGGGCGGAGGAACGCGACGAGGAGTCGGGTTGGTGGGGTGTGCGCGCGCTGGCTTCGCTGACCGGTGAACTGCTGGACGCCGGATGGCGGGAGTACGCGGACCGGCTCCGCGACGAACTGCGTGAACAGCTTGGGCAGGTGGCCGGAGCAGACGACCTGGAGTCGCGCAATCTGCGTGGTCATATGGCGCTCGCTCTCAACCGACTCGGCGAGCATGACGAGGCGGAGGGCCATCTGCGGCAGGTGGTCGAGATCTCCGAGCGGGTGCACGGCGCGGAGGACCCTTATGCCCTCAACGCCCGCAAGTACCTGGTCAATCTGTTGGAGGCGGCCGGTCGCGACGAAGCCGCCGTCAACGAGGCCACGTCACTGATCGAGGTGTACGAGCGGCATGCCCGGCGTGACCCGATCGCCCTGCTGGCCGTCCGCCACCAAAGGGCGCGGCTCCTCTTGTCATTGGCGCGGCTTGATGAGGCCGCTGTCGAACTTCGGGCATTGGTGAGCGCCTTCCGTGACCAATCGGGCCCCACGCACTACGACACCCTCAACAGCCGGGTCTGGCTGACGATCGCCCTCAGGAGAGCCGGGCGCCACGAGGAGGCCACCGCCGAGATCCGGAACACCGCCGAGGAGGCACGATCCTCCTTGCCGGTCGACGACAAGGCTCTGCTGAACGTGCTGACCCAGCTGGGACGTCACCTGGACGACCGGGAGCTCCACGAAGAGGCCGAGCAGGTGTGGCGCGAGCTGACCGGCACGGTCTCAGCCGCCCTGGGCCCGTTGCACTGGCGGACCCTGGCCGCCCGCCGCAATCTCGTCGGCGGCCTTCGCAAGCTGCGCCGGTGGGAGGAGGCGATGGCCGAGGCGGAGACACTGATTCAGGAGATGGCCGATTCGCGGGGCTCCCGGCACACCGACTACTTCACGGCCCGCGCACTGCGGGCGGACATCCTCGCGGACCAGGAGCGCTACGAGGAAGCCGAGGCCGAGTACCGCTCACTGCTGGCCGACCAACTGCGCCACCTGGGCGATGACGACGCGGGAACCGCCAACACCCGGTACAGGCTCGCTGTCACTCTCGGCGAGGCGAAGCGGTACGACGAGGCGCTCACGGAGTTCACCCGGCTGCTCGGGGACCGGATCCGCAGGCTCGGAACGGATGCTCGGCCCGCGCTGCTGACGAGGCGTTGGCGGGCCGCCACACTGGCACGCCTGGAACGGTTCGCCGAAGCCGAGGAGGAGTACCGCACGACGCTGGCCGGGGACATCCGGACACGGGGTGCGGAGACCCCGGCCACCCTGGCGACCCGGATGGGACTGGCGAACCTCCTGCGTGACCTGAGCCGCGACGAGGAGGCCGAGCACGAGTATCGCCTGGTGGCCGAGGGACGGACCCGGGTTCTGGGTCCGGACGACCCATTGACCGCGAACGCACGCCACTACCTCGGCGACACGCTGAACCGGCTGGGCCGGTTCGCGGAGGCGGAGACGGAGTTGCGGACCGCACTCGACGTCCGGCTGAGGGTCCTCGGCGCGGACGCTGCCCACTCCCTGCGCTCCCGGCTGAGGCTCGGCGACGCGCTGCGCGGGCTTGGCCAGGTGGACGAGGCCCGGGAGCAGTGGCGCACCGTGCTCGACGTGGGCGGACCGGCGCTGGGTGACGACCACGAACTGATCGGCGACGCGCGCGAGCACCTGTCGAAGACGGAGTCCGAGAACGGCTGACCGCCGGTCGCGACCCGACACGGCATCACCGCGGGGTGGTTGCCGCCCGTCGCGCGTCCCGCTATACCGGGACGATCAACCTTCGCCACGAGCGACCGGCGCACGCCCGCCCACCTGAGCGTTTCGCCCGCCGACAAGGAGTATGACGTTGCTTTACTTAGAGGACTTCAAGCCCGGCGATGTCCACGAGCTGGGGACGGTCACGGTCACCGCCGAGGAGATCGTCGAGTTCGGGAAGCGCTACGACCCGCAGCCGTTCCACGTCGACCCGGCCGCCGCCGAACTCTCGTCGTTCGGCGGGCTGATCGCCAGCGGGTGGCTGACGGCCTCGCTGTTCATGCGCTGTTACGTCGACAACCTGCTTGCTGACAGCGCCGGTTGCGGCTCGCCCGGCATCGACGAGCTGCGCTACCACAAGCCGGTGTATCCCGGGGACGTCCTCACCGCCCGGCTGACCGTGATCGGCACCCGGCCCTCCGTCAGCCAGCCCGACCGCGGCATCCTCCAGCCGCGCTGCGAGATGCTGGGCGCCGACGGGAAACCGGTGCTCAGCATGATCCTGCACAGCCTCTTCCTGCGCCGGCCCCGCACGTCCTGACCCACCGGACGACGTTCCCGCCCGCCCGCCGGACCCGGCCGACCACCGAAGGTCGGCCGGGACCCACCGCCGTCGAGCGGGCCGCGCCGGGTGGGGACCCCGCCCCCGCCCGCCGGGTGTACGACGGCCTCAGCCGTGCGGGATGAGCCCTCGCCCCCGCCCACGCGTCACACGCTCCCCGCCGGCACCGAGCGCCTCTTCCAACTCGTGATCAACACCCGGCACCTGATGCCCCGTTCATCATGCGAAGACCTTTTTCGGTGACACGTCAGCCGATCACCGAGTTCAAGTCTTGTCCATATGCCGCCGAGGATTCCGGTCACCACGGCGTGTCTTCGCCGCCCAGACCCGCCCATCGTTCAAAGCATTGACACAGACGGCGCGTCAGGTGTTTTATCCCGACGACGGCTTCGGCCGCGTGCCGAATCGTCACTTCGCCACTCCACGCACGCACTGGCACAGCAAGTGCTCTCACGCGGACCGTCGTGACAGGCGTCTCCCCCCAGCAGCACACGACGGCTTGTCCGCGAGCTACCGCGTGGTCGTCACGCGCACGGCGCGCACCGCGCCGGAAGCGCTCAGGTGCAGCGGATGTCGGGAGGCATCGTGCTCAGATCCCGCATGCCAGAAAGATCACGAGCGAGACGGCTGCTCGCTCTCGTCACGGCCACCGCGGCCTTGGGAACCGTCGGCCTGTCGGCCGCCGCCGAGGCGGCACCCGCGCCCCGGCCCGCGACCGCGGCCTGTCCCTGGGTCGGCTCGACGGCCCCGATAGCGCAGCGCGTCAGCCAACTGCTGTCGAAGATGACCGTCGCCCAGGAGGTCTCGCTGGCCACCGGGTCCGGTGGGTCCAGCTACGTCGGCTTCACACCCGCCATCGGTTCGCTGTGCGTGCCGGCGGTGAACCTGGAGGACGGGCCCGCCGGAGTCGGTGACGGGTTGACCGGGGTCACCCAACTGCCCGCCCCCGTCGACGTCGCGGCGACCTGGGACACCTCGGCCGAACAGCTCTACGGCCAGACGATCGGCGCCGAGCAGGCGGCCAAGGGGACCACGGTCGACCTCGGTCCGACCATCAACATCGTGCGCGACCCGCGGTGGGGCCGGGCCTTCGAGTCCGTCGGCGAGGACCCGTACCTCAACGGCATGCTCGGCGCGGCGAACATTCGCGGTGTGCAGTCGACCGGGGTGATGGCCCAGGTCAAGCACTTGGCCGTGTACAACCAGGAGACCAACCGCAACACGCCGTCCGACAACGCTGTCATCAGCGACCGCACTATGCAGGAGATCTACCTGCCCGCCTTCGGCGTCTCCGTGCGGCAGGGCGCGGCCTCCTCGGTGATGTGCTCCTACAGCACCGTCAACGGGACGTACGCCTGCGAGAACCCGTACCTGCTCAAGACCGTGCTGCGCCAGCAGTTCGGGTTCGGCGGGTTCGTCACCTCGGACTGGGGCGCCACCCACTCCACGTCGCCGTCATCCAACGGCGGCCTGGACCAGGACATGCCCGGCAACGACGGCTTCTTCGGCGGCTCGCTGCAGAACGCGGTCTCCTCGGGAGCGGTCAGCCGGGCCACCCTCGACTCGATGGCCACTCACGTCCTCACCGAGATGTTCGCGTTCGGGCTGTTCGACAAGGCGCCCAGCGGCTCCCCGGCGCAGACCGCCACCTCCACCGCCCACCAGAACGCGGCGGCCCAACTGGCCGAGGAGGGCACGGTCCTGCTCAAGAACAGCGGTGGCCTGCTGCCGCTGGGCTCTTCCGCCAAGTCGATCGCGGTGATCGGTGCCGACGCCTCCACCAAACCGCAGACCGTCGGCGGCGGCAGCGCGGGCGTCAACTCCAGCGGCACCGTCACCCCGCTCCAGGGCATCACGGCGCGGGCCGGCTCAGGGGCGACCGTCCGCTACGACGCCGGCTCCTCCGCGAGTTCGGCCGCCTCGCTCGCCGCGTCCTCCGACGTCGCGGTGGTCTTCGTCAGCGACTTCGAGTCCGAGGGCGGCGACCTGAGCGGCATCTCGCTCTCCAGCGCGGACAACTCGCTGATCTCGGCGGTCGCCGCGGCGAACCCCGACACCGTCGTGGTGCTCAACACCGGCTCTGCGGTGACCATGCCGTGGCTCTCCTCGGTCAAGGGCGTGCTGGAGGCGTGGTACCCCGGTCAGGAGGACGGCAGCGCGGTGGCCGCCGTGCTGTTCGGCGACGCCAACCCCTCGGGCCACCTGCCGGTGACCTTCCCGGCCTCGCTGTCCCAGGTCCCGGCGAGCACCACGGCCCAGTGGCCGGGAACGAACGGGACCGTGCAGTACTCCGAGGGGCTCGGCGTGGGGTACCGCTGGTACGACGCCAACAAGCTGACCCCGCTCTTCCCGTTCGGGTTCGGCCTGTCCTACACCACGTTCTCCTACAGCGGCCTGCACGTGAACCCGCTCACCGCCGGTGGTGCGGCCACGGTCACCGCGACCGTCACCAACACCGGCAGCCGCGCGGGCGCCGACGTCGCCCAGCTCTACGTCACCGACCCGGCGGCCTCCGGTGAACCGGCGAAGCGCCTGGAGGGCTTCACCCGGGTGAGCCTCCAGCCGGGTGCCAGCCAGACGGTGACCTTCCCGCTGACCCAGCAGGAACTCCAGTACTACGACTCCTCGACCGGTGCGTGGAGCACCAGCACCGGGGACTACGGCGTCGGGGTCGGGGACTCCGAGACGAGCCTGCCGCTGTCGGGCACGCTGAGCGTCACCGCGGCCCAACTCGGCCGCCCGGTGACCGTCACCGCGCCCGGCCCGCAGGAAGGCGTGGCCGGCGCCGCGGTGTCCTTGCAGGTCCTGGCGCACGACAGCACCGGCGGCCAGACGCCCGCGTTCACCGCGACCGGGCTGCCCGCGGGCACCTCGATCTCGGGCGGCGGGCTGATCACCGGCACCCCGACGGCCGCGGGGACCAGCACGGTGAACGTGACGGCCAAGGACGCGGCCGGTGCCTTCGCCACCACGACGTTCCTGTGGACCGTCGTCCCGGCCCCGGGCGGCGGCACCGCGACGCCGCTGATCGGTCTGGGCGGACTGTGCCTGGACGTGGCGGCCGACGACAACACCGACGGCACCAAGGTCGAGGTCTACACCTGCAACGGCACGAACGGCCAGCAGTGGAGCGAGCGGTCGAACGGCACCGTGCAGGCCGACGGCAAGTGCCTGGACGTGGTGAGCGGTGGAACGGCCGACGGCTCGCCCGTGGACCTGTACACCTGCAACGGCACCGGCGCCCAGGTCTGGCAGCACCGGTCCGACGGCTCGCTGCTCAACCCGCAGTCCGGCAAGTGCCTGGACGACACCGGCTCTTCCACCAGTCCCGGCACCCAGGTGCAGATCTGGTCGTGCACCGGTGGCGCCAACCAGGTCTGGCGGACCGCCTCGTAGCCCTCGGGCGGCCGGCGCGGGAGCCGGCCGCCTCGTGGGATGCCGTCCCACCGGAGGGCTGGTCTCTCGGGTGGGACGGCCGTGCGGCGGGGCCGTGAGGCCGGCGTGGGGACGCGCCTACATCCGGGCGGCGACGTCCTTGCGCAGCTGGGGCAGCATCGCGTAGAGCTTGTCGCCCGGGCACTCGGTGTCGTTGAAGTCCCGGTGCCCGAAGATCTGGGTCGGCGCGATGCCGTACTGGTAGCAGATGTACGAGCACAGGCTCGTCAGGCTCGCGTACAGCAGCGCCGGCGGGGCGACCGAGGTGTAGGTGCCGTTGTTCTCGATGCCGATGCTCTGGGTGTTCTGGTTCACGGTGTGGGCGCCGACCACCATGTTGCTGCCGGCCTGGAGGCGCTCCAGGCTGCGGTGGCGGCCCTCCATGATGTAGCCGGTTCGGCTGATGGTGAAGTGCTGGCCGGAGTCGATCCAGCCGTTGGTGTCCATGTGCAGGTCCTGGATCTCGTGCGCGATGGCGAACGAGCCGGACTGCCCGCTGTCCGCGGTGTTCGCGAACGCCGTGTGGTGCACCACGATCTTGTTCGGGTTGTTCCCGGCCAGGGTCACCGCCGAGGACGGCGGGCGCGCGTTCCAGGCCGTGGTGCTGAAGATGTTCGGCTCGGGCACCGCGGCGTGCGCGGGCGAGGCTCCGATGATCACGGCGCCCGCCCCGAGGCCGGCCGCTGCGGCCGTGGTCAGGAATCTGCGCCGCGGCATCGCGGAGTGATCAGAGATCGACATGGGTGCTCCCAATGGGGGTGAGGGAGTGTCAAGTTCGGTCTGTGCGACTGCTGCTGGAACTTAATGCCAAGTAACCCGCCCGGAACAGAGCCCGGGTGAAAGTTTTTTCCAAAGGTGGGTCGACCCCCGGCGACACAGCCGGATCATCGGGGCATTCCGCGACAACACCGCCCGGCGCGGCCCCCGCGCGCTGAACGTGTGATGAATTGAACCTGTCAATTCACCACCTGGCTCTTCCCTCCGTTCTACGCGCGTGGTGCGCTGTGGAGGCTGCCGACCGGAGGGCATCCGACCGGTCGCCGGCTACCCCCCACTCCCCCATTGGAGCCGAGTAGATGCTACGCAGGACACTTCGCCGCGCCGGACTTCTCATGGTGGCCGGATCGGCCATGATCGCCGTCACCGCGCCCGCCCACGCGGCCGGCTCGTACACCGGCTTCGCGTTCACCCTCGGCTCCAGCCAGCCGACGATCTACGACTTCATCAACTCAGCGACCAGTTCGCTCGACATGACGATGTACGAGCTCCAGGACACCACCGCCGTCAACGACCTGATAGCCAGGAAGCAGGCGGGCGTGAACGTGCGCGTCATCCTGGACCAGAAGGAGACGAACACCAACACCAGCGCCTTCAACGCGCTCCAGAGCGCCGGGGTCGGAGTGGTCTACTCCTCCACCGCGTTCGTCTACACCCACCAGAAGACGATCACCGTCGACGGCACCAAGTCCCTGATCCTGACCGGAAACCTGACGTCGAAGTACTACTCGACCTCGCGGGACTACGGGATCTTCGACACCGACGCCAACGACGTCTCCGCCATAGAGACCGTCTTCAACGCGGACTACCCGCACACCTCGGTCACCCCCTCCGACGGTGACGACCTGCTGTGGTCGCCCACCAGCGCCACCTCCAAGCTGGTCGGCGTCATCAACGGCGCCACCAAGACCCTGGACGTCGAGGAGGAGGAGTTCAGCGACCCGACCGTGGTCAACGCCATCACCGCCGCGGCCCAGCGGGGCGTGACGGTCCGCGTCGCGGTGGAGGACCCGGGCGACTACACCTCCGAGGTCACCCAGATAAAGAACGCCGGCGGCTCGGTGAGCGGCTACTCCTCCAGCACCGGCTTCTACATCCACGCCAAGGCCATCGTGGCCGACTACGGCCTGTCGTCGATGAAGGTCGAAGCGGGCTCCATGAACATCACCACCAACTCGCTCACCAACAACCGTGAGTTGGGCATCATCCTGACCGACACCGGGGTCGCCTCGGTCATCGAGTCGAGCTTCGACAGCGACTTCTCCGGCGGCACTCCCGCCTGAACCGCGCACTGACGGTGCCGGACCCACGCGGCGGCGTGGATCCGGCACCGGTCTTTGTGGTGACGGCGGCCGGGGTGTCCCTCGTTCGGGGGAAATTTCTCCGGGGAGCATCCACGGATGGTCACGTGGGCGCCCGAACCGGCCCGGACCACCGCCTGACCGGCGGATTCCGGTGCCGACGCGGCAAATAGGGTGGGCCGGGTCCGCAGCTTCCCGGGGAGGACCGACCCACCATGACCGCCGACACTTCCGACCTCAGCCGCTGGACCGCCGCGCGGACCGCCCGGGCGATCGCCGCCGGCGAGGTCCGCGCGGTCGAGGTGGCCCAGGCGCACCTGGACCGCATCGACATCGTGGACAAGAAGGTCCGGGCCTTCCTGCACGTCGACGCCGAGGGCGCGCTCGCCGCCGCCGGCGCGGTGGACGACCGGCGCGCCAGGGGCGAGGAGCTGGGCCCGCTGGCCGGTGTGCCGCTCGCGCTCAAGGACGTCTTCACCACCGAGGGCACCCCGACCACCTGCGGTTCGAAGATCCTCGAAGGCTGGATCCCGCCGTACGACGCGACCTTGACCAGGCGGCTGAAGGAGGCCGGCGTGGTCATCCTCGGCAAGACCAACATGGACGAGTTCGCCATGGGCTCCTCCACCGAGAACAGCGCCTACGGTCCCACCGGCAACCCGTGGGACCTGACCCGCATCCCCGGCGGCTCCGGCGGGGGCTCCGCGGCGGCGCTGGCCTCGTTCCAGGCTCCGCTCGCGATCGGCAGCGACACCGGCGGCTCGATCCGGCTGCCCGCCGCACTGACCGGCACGGTGGGCATGAAGCCGACCTACGGTTCGGTCTCCCGCCACGGCCTGGTCGCCTTCTCCTCCTCCCTGGACCAGGGCGGCCCGTGCGCCCGCACCGTGCTGGACACCGCGCTGCTGCACGAGGTGATCGCCGGGTACGACCCGCTGGACTCCACCTCGATCGACGCGCCCGTGCCGCCGGTGGTCGAGGCGGCCAGGACCCGCGACATCCGCGGCATGCGGATCGGTGTGCTGCGCGAACTCGCGGGCGAGGGCTACCAGCCCGGTGTGATGCGGCGCTTCCACGAGGCCGTGGAGGCGCTGCGCGAACTGGGCGCGGAGGTCGTCGAGGTCTCCTGTCCGTCCTTCGACCTCGCCCTGCCCGCCTACTACCTGATCGCCCCCAGCGAGGCCTCCTCCAACCTGGCCCGTTTCGACGCCATGCGCTACGGGCGGCGGGTCGGCGACGACGGCGAGCGCTCCGCCGAGCAGGTCACCGCGCTGACCCGGCAGGCGGGCTTCGGCCCGGAGGTCAAACGCCGCATCATGCTGGGCACCTACGCCCTGTCGTCCGGCTACTACGACGCCTACTACGGCTCGGCGCAGAAGGTCCGCACCCTGATCTCCCGGGACTTCGACGCCGCCTTCGCCGAGGTCGACGTGCTGGTCTCCCCGACCACCCCGACCACCGCGTTCCCGATCGGCGAGCGGGTCGACGATCCGGTGGCGATGTACCTGGCCGATCTGTGCACGCTGCCGTCCAGCCTGGCGGGCAACGCGGTCATGTCGCTGCCCTGCGGCCTGGCACCGGAGGACGGCCTCCCGGTCGGCATGCAGATCATCGCACCGGCGATGGCCGACGACCGGGTGTACCGGGTCGGCGGGACGCTGGAGAGCGCGCTGACCGACACGTGGGGCCATCCGCTGCTGGACGAGGCGGCCACGCTGTAGGCCGCCGCCGTCCCCTGTCCCTCCGGTCCCCCGCCGATGCCCGTCGCTCAGCGGCTCAGCGTGAGCAGCTGCTCGAAGAACCCCCCGAAGCGCCTTTCCCTGTCGACCAGGTGGATCTCCAGGATCCAGTGGCACTTGCGCCCCGCGACGTCGAGGCCGCGCATGACGCCCGGGTTGCCGGGCGCGATGTAGCTGTTGATGCGGTCGCCGTCGATCAGCTCGTGCGGGAACTCACCGACCAGATGACCGCTGTGCGGGCCGCCGAACTGCCAGCCGGCCGCCTCGGACACCTCGACGACGTGCTGGAACAACTCGGCGCCGGTGACCTCGGGATGGCTATCGAAGTACTCCTTGCCGGCCTGCCAGATCCTCGGCAGGTCGTCCCGCAGCCGCAGCTTCACCGGGTCGTCGCCGAGCACGTAGGTGCGCCCGAGGTCGGCCTCCCACTCGGAGAAGATCGGCCCGAGGTCGACGAAGACGATGTCGTCCTCGGCGATCACGCGGTCCGGCGGGTTCTCCCGATAGGGCTGGAGGGTGTTCTCCCCGGCGCGCACGACGCGCTTGTGCCAGTGCCGGCTGGTGCCGAACATGGTGGCCGCCAGGTCCCGGACCTCGTCGCTGACCGCCGACTCCATGCGGCCCGCCGCGACGATCCCCCGCCTGGCCACCTCCTCGAACAGGCTCTGCGCCCTGCGCTCGGCCTCGATGAGGTTCCGCGCCCTGGAGTCCTCGTCAATGTGCGTGCCGCTCATCGCTTCGTCCCGCATCCTCGCCTCGCCGCCTTGTCAGAACCGCCCTACGACGAAGGATCATCGCGGAACTCGGCAGTGGACAACAGCGACAATCGTGCCACCCCGACGGCGAACGGTGAACGGCACCGAGTGCGGCCCCGGCGAGTCAGCCGATCAGGAGGTGCGCGGCAAGCAGGACGATCACTCCGTTACCGACGATCGCCGTTCCCAGTCGCCCCTTCTCACTGGTGAGCACCCGGCCGACAAGCGCTCCGCCGACGGGCCCGGGGGGACGGTCTGGGGGACGTCAGATGAGGCCCTGCCGCAGCGCGTAGGCCACGGCGTGGGAGCGGTTGCGCAGGTTGAGCCTGGTCATGACGGCGTGCAGGACGTTCTTGATCGTCCGGTCGGAGTAGGCGAGCTTCAGGGCGATGTCGGCGGTGTCGTAGCCCTCCGCGACCAGCCGCAGCACCTCGATCTCCCGGGCGGCGAGCCCGGTGAAGTTGAGCCCGCGTGGCGCGAGCACCTCGCCCTGCAGTCGCCCGACCTGTTCCAGCAGGCTGCCCAGCAGGTCGGGCGGCACGTGCCCCTCGCCCTTCGCCACGGCGCCGATCACCTGCACCAGCCGCTCGGGGGTGGCCTCCGCCCGCCGGACCACGCCGACGAAGCCGCACTCCGCCGCGCTCACCAGCTGCTGCTCGTCGATCTGGGTGGCGACCAGGACTCCCCGGGGCGCGCCGGTGCGCCGGATCTGGCGTAGCGAGCCCAGCACCGCGTCGTCGACGACGTCCACGACCACCACCACGACGTGTGCCGCCTCGGGGTCGTCCCGGTCGATGAGCCGTACCTCGGGGCGGGGCCGCAGATGGCTCGCCACTCCGGCCTGCGATATGGGGTCGCCGGCCCGTAAATCGACGGTTATCCGATCGGGCATGGAGTGCTTCACATTCCCTCCCCGTGACATGCCCATGCCACTTTCTCCCGACATGGCGCCTGTGCTCCATCGATTCCCAGGAGAGCACCGTATTCACTCGGGCCATCGACGATGGCTCAGAGCGGGCAGGTATGTGCCCTAAAGTGCTCCTGCTCGGCCACCGGGGGGCACCACGCACCGTCAGCTGAAGGGCACTCAGCCGACCCGTCCGGCCCACCTCCACCGGTGCGCACGGCCGAGTGGGCAGTCGGCTGACGATGCGTGAGAGTGGGGATGCGCGGCGGTGCTGACTCGGCCTCAGCGGCTCGGCGAGGCGTCGGATCCGACACACGACCATTCGAGTTGAAGTCGGGCTTCACTGATCCATCGGGATGAAACCCGACTATCCGTCAGATTATATGTAATTTACGTTCTTCCTGACGGCACCCGGCGCCCATCGCGTGGTTCACCTGTTCCCGCCGCCGCGTCGTCCGTTCAGGAGGTAATCACCATGAGCCGTACGCGCTCGATTCTCGCCGCCAGCTCCGTGGCGGCCACGGTCCTGTTCCTGGGCATGCCCACCGCCCAGGCCGCGACCGCTCCCGCCGGCCTGACGACCATGGCCGCCTGGGACTGCGGTCACGACTCGGACGGGCACCACTCCCAGGACAACGGCCGGGACAACGGCCGGGACAACGGTCGCGAGAACGGTCGGGACAACGGCCGGGACAACGGTCACGAGAACTGCGACCACCACCCGCACGGCGACCCGCACACCGGTCTGGGCGGCTCGATCACCGGTGGCAGCGCCACCGAGACGGCCCTCGGCGGTGGGCTGATCGCCCTCGCGGCCGGCGGCTTCATGGCGGCCCGCCGTCGCTCCACGGTCTGAGCGCCTCCGCGCTCGGTCCGCGCCCTGACAGGCTGACCGCCTGACCGGGGCACCCCTCCCCATTGCGCACGGCTTCGGACGCACCTCGCCCTTCCCGCGTCCGAAGCCGGGCCAATGAGCACCGGGGAATCGGACCAGGGCGGACCGGGTCAGGCCGGTCGGGACCGGGGAATCAGACCGGGGAGCCGACGCCGGCCAGCAGGTCGAGGCCGAGCGGCGTGCACCAGTGCCGGACGGTCTTCCCCTCCCGCCGCGAGACGACCAGCCCGGCCTCCCGCAGGGTCTTCGCCTGCATGGACGCGGCGGCCGCGGTGACATCGAGCTCCCGGGCCAGCTCGGTCGTCGTGCACTCACCGACCAGCACCCGCAGCGCCTGTGCGCGGGTACCGCCAAGCAGAGCGGTAAGCGGTGCGGAGGGTGACGAGGCGTCCAGTAGCGGCAACGGCGTCACCGCCGGATAGATCAGCAGCAGACTTCCGTCACCGCGCAGGCCGACCAGCGGATGGCCGGTCCAGAACACCGACGGTTGTAGGACGATCCCCTTGCCGCTGAGGGTGATGTCCAGCTCGCGGGGGAAGTCCGCCTCCAGCGTCAGGCCCCGCAGACGGATGGACGGCGAGAGGTCGTCGAGCGTCCGCAGCAGACCGTGCCGGGCCAGGAACCGGGAGCGCCAGGCCGTCTCCGCCTGGAAACCCGACTGGATGCGCGGCCACTCCCGCTCGACCACGCTGCTGTAGGCGGTGCGCAGGGCCCGCTCCAGGATCCGCCAGGCCTCCCGGTCCAGGTCGGCCAGATGGCGGACCCAGGGGGTCAGGGGGCGGTCGATCGCGCACATCCGGCGCAGCTCAGAGCGGGCCACGGCCCGCGGGGTGGACATCACCCGGTCCAGCCCCTCGTCGAGCGTGGGGGCGTCGGGGTCCAGGAAGAGCGGACCGGCCCCCAGCGGTGACACCAACTGGAGCAACGGCCGGGCCTGCGAGGGCATGCCGTGTACCACCCGCCGCCGCCACGAGGCGAAGTGCGGCAGGTTGTCACGGCGTTGCAGCATGCCAATCGCCTGCCCGAGTTCGGCCAGCGGCGCGGGGCGCTCCGCGAACGAGACCCGCAGCAGGTCCTCCGCCGTGAGTTGGACTCGTAGCACCCTTCCCCCATGGGCCTGTTGTGTCCGGGCTTCGTCGGTTCAGCCCTGGCTGAAACCATCGCGCCCTTCGGCTGTACTGAAGAGGATATGACCTCTGGAGGGAACCTTCGGTTCAGCGGTTCACGGATGGTGCCGGGTCACAGATGAAGCAAGGTCTCAGGAAGCCGGTCGAACGGAATCACCTCGCTCCGGTGGATCGTTCCGCCGCCGAGAGCATCAACCTGGTGCTGATGGACCTGCTGACCGCGTTGCTGGCCCTCAGTCCTGAAGCCGACGTGTGCGTCTCGCCGGAGTCACCCCAGAACGCCCTGCTGCTGAGGATCAAGGGCTTCATCCGGCAGAACCTGGGCGATCCGGGGCTCACCCCCACCTCCGTCGCCGCCGCGCACCACATCTCGACGCGCTATCTGCACCGGCTCTTCCAGGGCCAGGACACCACGGTCGCCGCGCTGATCCGCCGGCAGCGCCTTGAGCGGTGCCGGCATGACCTGGCCGACGCCACGCTGGCCCACCTGCCGATCAACTCCGTCGCCGCGTACTGGGGGTTCACCGAACCCTCGGTCTTCAGCCGCACCTTCCGTGCCGCGTACGGAATGGCGCCGCGCGACTACCGGGACGCCCGCACGCGCACGGCCCGATCCGCGGCGAGCTGATGACCCGGCAGGCAATGGTGCGCGGAAAGTCAACAACCGTGCGCCACAGGTCAATCACCACCGGACTCACCGGCGGGAGAATTCTCCCGGTGGGCCACCGCCCTCACGGAGGGACACTCCGCGGCGCCGCAGGCGTCCGGGCCCGGGGCGGTGGCCGCCGGAACGCGGCACCCGCGACGGCGGCGGGGCACGGAACAAGGAACGGACACGGATCGGGCGGCCCCGCAGGGGCGCACCGGCCATGAGGGGTCTTCGCGGTGCGGATCATCTATGACGAGAGCGGCTCAGAGCACGAGTTGGAGCTGCGGATCGGACGCCCCGACGCGACGCTGGCCGACCTGGCCACGGCTCTCGGGGTGGCAGGGCACAGCCTGCGGGTCGACGGCCGCCTCGCGCTCCCGCAGACCGGGGTGGGCGAGTCGGGCCTGGTGCACGGGTCGCGGGTGACCCGCACCGCGACCGCGATCACCCCCGGAAAACCGTCGGCGGTACTGCGGATGGTCGGTGGTCTGGAGGCCGGACGCGGCGTCCCGCTGCCCGCCGGGCGGACCGTGCTCGGCCGCGGGGCCGAGGCGGACGTGCGGGTGCTGGCCACCGGCGCCTCGCGGCGGCACGCGGCACTCGACGTCTCACCCGACGGGCAGGTGTCGGTCGACGATCTGGGGTCCAGCAACGGCACGGACGTCAACGGCGTGCGGATCGCGCAGCCGACGCCGGTCACCCCGGGCGACCTGATCTCGGTGGCGGACGAGGTGATGATGCGGGTCGTGCCGCCCGGCCACCTGGAACGCGCGCAGCGCGTCAACCCGGTGCGCGAGGCCGGCCCGGGCGGCACGTTGCCGTTCAACCGGCCGCCGCGCAGCGGTGGTTCGCCGCAGCAGCCGCCGATCGCCGCGCCCGCGGCACCGCGCCGGGCGGACAAGCCGCCGTTCAGCATCTCCAGCATGCTCGGCCCGCTGCTGCTGGCGGGCGGGATCGTCGCGATGACCGGTGACTACCGGTACGCGGCCATCGCGGCGCTGACCCCGTTGATGTTCGTGGCCAACTTCGCCGAGGAACGGCTGCGCGGCAGGTTCAGTCTGCGCCGCGGCATGCGGGATCACGCCGCGCGGATCGAGGAGTTCGGCGAGGCGGTGCGGCTGCGGCACACCACCGAGGTGCTGGCGCGGCGCGCCGCGCACCCGGACTGCGCCGAGGTGGTGCACCGGGCGACGGCGCCGGGGCTGCGCCTGTGGGAGCGGCGCCGCGACGCGCCGGACTTCATGCGGGTGGCGGTGGGGCTGGCGGACCTGCCCTGGGCGGCGCCGGTGGAGGTCGGCTCGTCGGGGATCGCCGAGGACGCCACCGCGGTGCTGGAGGCGCTGCCGGTGCTGCCGCGGGTCCCGGTGGTCGTCGGGCTGGGTGCCGGGGAGGCGGTGGGGTTCGAGGGGGACCGGCGCGCCTGTCTGGCCGTCGCCCGGTCCCTGCTGTGCCAGACGGTGGTGGGCAGTGGTCCCGCCGATCTGACCGTCGCGTTGTTCACCGACGCCGACCGGCTGGCCGACTGGGACTGGACCAAGTGGCTGCCGCACGGCGCGGACGCGCGGTCCGGCTCGGCCCGGCTGGTCGCGGTCGGCGACGAGCAGTCGGAAGCCCTGGCCCGCGCCCTGCTGGCCACCGCGCCGCCCCGGTCGCACGGCGACCGGCCGGATCGCGACCGGCCCGCGCTGCTGGTCGTGGTGGACGGCGGAGCGCTGCTGGAGGGGCGGCCCTGTCCGTTGCGGGACCTGATCGCCGACGGCCGACTCCCGGCCGGTGCCGTGGTGCTGACCAACCGGCTGCCCGCGCTGTGCACCTCGGTGGTCACCGCCAGGGCCGAGGGCGGCGGCACGGTGCGGGACGTGGCCGGCGGCGAGGTCGTGGAGAACGTGCTGCTGAACGGCATGCCGACGGCCGAGGCGCGCGGGGTGGCCAGGGCACTGGCCCGGTTCGAGGACCCCGAACTGCGGGTGGAGGGCGCCGGGTTGCCCGACCGGCTCTCGCTGCTGCCGCTGCTGGACCTGGAGTCGGTCTCCGGGGAGGCGGTCGGCCGGCGCTGGCGGGAGCGGGTCGCCGCGCTGCGGGTGCGGGCCGTCCTCGGGGTCGGCGAACGCGATCTGTTCAGCGTCGACCTCGACGACGACGGGCCGCACGCACTGATCGCCGGGACCACCGGCTCCGGCAAGAGCGAGCTGCTGCGCACGCTGATCGTGAGCATGGCCGTCGACGCGGACCCCGAGCACCTGACGTTCGTGCTGGTCGACTACAAGGGCGGCGGCGCGCTGGACGAGTGCGCCCGGCTGCCGCACACCGTAGGGCTCGCCACCGATCTGGACGAACAGCTCAGCGAGCGCGCCCTGCGATGTCTGGAGGCCGAACTGCGGCACCGCGAGCGGCTGTTGCGCGACTCCGGACTCAGTCACGTCCGCGACTACCAGCGGCTGCGGGACACCGAGCGGGCGGACCTGGAACCGATGCCGCGACTGGCGGTCGTCATCGACGAGTTCGCCACCCTGGTCAAGGCGCTGCCGGACTTCGTGGACTCGCTGGTGAGCATCGCCCAGCGGGGCCGCAGCCTCGGGGTGCACCTGATCATGGCCACCCAGCGCCCGGCCGGCTCGGTCAGCGACGCGATCAAGAACAACGTCAAGCTGCGCATCGCGCTGCGTCTGGAGAGCACCGGCGACTCGCAGGACGTGATCGACAGCCCGGCGGCGGCCGGCATCGGCAGCAGGCAGTGGGGCCGGGCCTACTACCGGCTCAGCGCGCGGGAGGTCATGCCGGTGCAGACCGCGCTGTCCACCGGGGTGACCCCGGACGCGGCGGTGACGACTGCGGTGACCGTGGCGCCCTTCGTCCTGGCCGGGCCCGCGCCGCAGGCACCGGTGGCCGCCGCCGAGACCGCCACCGACCTGCAACGGCTGGTCGAGGCGGCCGGCCGGGCCGCCGGGCAGGCCGGGTTCGCCGCGCCGCGGCGGCCGTGGCCCGACCCGCTGCCGCCGGTGGTGCACGCCGCCCACCTGCCGTCGCCGGCCGAGCGCGGGTTGCACACCGCCGCCGAGGGGCTGCCCGCGTACGCGCTGGCCGACGACCCGGACCAGCAACGGCAGTACCCGGTCGGCTGGGACCCGGCGGCCGGCAACCTGCTGATCTACGGCGGGGTGCGCTCGGGCACCTCCACCGCGCTGGCCGCCCTCGCGCTGGGCCTGGCCGCCGCCGGATCCCCCGACACCCACCACCTGTTCGTCCTGGACATGGGCGCCGGCTCGCTGGCACCGCTGGCCGGGCTGCCGCACACCGGCGCCTACATCGGGTCGGCGGAGCGCGAGCGGCAGACGCGGCTGATCAGGCTGCTGCGGCGGGAGATGGACGACCGCAAGTCCGCCGGTGCGACCCGGCGGCCCGACTGGCTGGTCCTGCTGGACAACCTCGGCGCGCTGCTGTCGGACTTCGACAAGGACGTCGCGGGGATGAACCTCATCGACGAGTTGGCCCGGGTGTACGCCGACGGTCCCGCGGTGGGCATTCGCTTCGCGGTCACGGCCGACCGCTCCGGGGCGGTACCGGGTGCCTGGGCCGCGCTGACCCAGCAGAAGCTGCTGATGCAGTTGGCGGATCCGGGCGAGTACGGCTACTTCGACGTGCCGCGCCAGTCGGTGCCGGGGTACGTGCCGGGGCGCGCGCTGGTGGCGGCCAACCGCCAGGTGGTGCAGATCGGCTGGCCGGGCGACGACCTGGTGACGGCGGTCGCGCGGACCGCCGCCCGGTGGCCCGGCGCGGTCACCAGCGCCCCCGGGGTGGGGCTGCTGCCGACCGAGGTGGCCTGGAGCGATCTGCGGGTGCGCCCGGCGGTGGCCGGTGAGCCGTGGTGGCTGCCGGCCGGCCTGGACTCCGAGACCCTCGCACCGGCCGGGTTCCATCTCTACGAGCACGAGCACGCGCTGATCGCCGGGCCGCAGCGCTCCGGACGCAGCACCGCGCTGTGCGCGGTCGCCCGGCTGGCGATGACGGCGGACCTGCCGCCCGCGGTCGTGGTGTTCGCACCCCGCCGCTCGCCCCTGCGGGACCTGATGGGGCCGGTCGCCACGGTCACCTCGTACCAGGAACTGGACGCGGCGCTGTCGGCGTGCGCGGGTGCCACCTTGCTGCTGGTGGACGACGCGGAGTCGGTGGAGGACGACCTGGGTGTCCTCGACCGGTGGCTGGCCTCCTCGCGGCCGGGGTGCCATCTGGTCGCCGCCGGCCGCACCGAGGCACTGCGCAGGTCCTACGGCCACTGGACGGCCAAGGTGCGCGAGAGCCGGTGCGGGGTGCTGCTGGCGCCCGACCACGATCTCGACGGTGACCTGCTGGGCACGGTGCTGCCCCGGCAGGACCGGATGGCGGCGCTGCCGGGGCGCGGCTATCTCGTCAACGACGGTACGGCGAGCGGGATCCAGGTGGCCCGCTGACCGGGCGGCGGGCGGCCGGACCGCGGTGCGCTGGTTGTCAACGACTGTGCGCCGGTGGTCAAGGACAGCCCGGTACCCGGCTGGAAGCATTACGGACGACAGGCATTGATCTACAAGGAGTAAGACATGGCAGGGACAGTCAAGGTCGACGATGCCGCGCACGCCGCGAGCCGCAAGTTCCTCGGCATCATCGACGGTGGCCTTCAGTCGTCGATCCACCAACTGACCTCAGCGGGCAGTGTGTTGAGCGACCAGAGCCACTGGGACGGCAAGCACGCGGCCGAGTTCCGCACCGCCTGGCACACCGCGCAGGCCGACCTCAACAAGATCAAGCAGGCGCTGGACGACTTCCAGAAGAAGTTCGACTCCGTGCTCAAGAACATCTCGCAGGCCGGCGGAAACGGCTGAGCCGCACCATGGAACGGGCCGGCGGCGGCCCACGAGGAAACACCGATGTCTGAGACAGAACCGACCCCGCCCCGCCAAGGGGAGATGACCACGGCCGACCTCGAAGCTCTCGGGGCGACCCCGCTGCGCAAGACCGATCCCCCGTCGATCGGCCCCTACCGGCTGCTGGCCAGACTCGGCGGCGGCGGGATGGGGCGGCTCTATCTCGGACGGAACACCGACGAGACCGGCCCGCAGCGGGCGAGGGCACTGGTCGCGATCAAGGTGATCCGCCCCGAGTACGCCGAGGACGCGAAGTTCCGGGCCCGCTTCGAGCGCGAGGTGGAGGCGGTGCGCCGGGTCCACAGCGCGTACACCGCGGGACTGCTCGGCTCGGGGTTCGACGACGACGAACGCCTGTGGATGGCGACCGCGTACGTGCCGGGGCTGAGCCTGTCCGACGCGGTGCAGCACTTCGGGCCGCTGCCGCCGCCCGCGGTGTGGCGGCTGGCGAGCGAGATCGGGCAGGCCCTGGGGGCCATCGGCGCCGCCGGGATCGTGCATCGCGACCTCAAGCCGTCCAATGTGCTGCTGGGCACCGACGGGGTGCGCGTCATCGACTTCGGTGTCGCCCACACCGCCGACACCAGCGCGCTCACCTCCACCGGGCAGCAGATCGGCACGCCCGCGTTCATGTCCCCCGAGCAGGCGGCGGGACGGGAGACCGGTCCGGCCTCCGACGTCTTCTCGCTGGGCTCGGTGCTCGCGCTGTCCCTCACCGGCACCGGGCCCTTCGGCCAGGGGTCGACCGCCGACGTGATCCACCGGGTGGTCTACTCGCCGCCGAGCGAGTCGGTGCTCGCCGAAGTCGCCCGCTACGACCCGGACTTGGCACGGCTGGTCAGCCGGTGCCTGGAGAAGGACCCGGATCACCGGCCGAGTCCGGACGAGATCGCCGGCATCGCGCGGCAGCACGCCTTCGCACCGGAGTGGCCGCAGCCGGTCAACGAGGTCATCGTCTCGCGCACCGACTGGTGCGGGGCGACCGCCGCGCTCTCCCCCATGGACCAGCTGACGATCCTGCGGCGGCCCGCCCCGAAGGAGAGCCCGCGGCAGAAGGAAAGCGGCCGGCGGCCCCTGGTGCTGGTCTGCTCGATCGTGGCGGTGGTGGCCGTCGCCGCGACGGCGTTCGTGCTGTACGGCCCGATGGGCCACGGGGACGACCGGGCGCGCGGCGACGTGGCGGTGGCGAGCTCGACCAGGCCGAGCGCCTCGGCGTCGGCGTCTGCGTCTCCCACCTTTCACCGGTCGGGGGCCGGGCACACCGCCAAGCCGCGGGCCACCCCCGGCGCGACCGTCACGGTCCCGGTGGCCGGGGCACCGGCGGGCGGCTCCGGGGGCGCCGCGCCGCCGCCCGGGCGGCAGGCACCGGTGACGGTGACCGCCGCCCCGCCCAAGGCCACCCCGACCAAGAAGTCCGAGCCGTGGAAGTCCTGCACCTACTACTCCGGTTCCGCGCTGACCCAGTACGGCGACACGGGCAGCCGGGTCAAGGAGGTGCAGTGCATCCTGCGGGCCCGCGGCTACTCCCTGGGTTCGCACGGGATGGACGGGGTCTTCGGCGCGGACACCCGCACGGCCGTCAAGTCGTTCCAGAAGAGCCGCCACCTCACCGTGGACGGCCAAGTCGGCGCGGACACCTGGGCGGTACTACGCGACTAGCCAACACCCCCGGCGGCGGCTGATGGTGAACCGGAGGGTAACCTGACCGGGATACCTTCGGCCGGGCACCCCCAACCTCCGTTGAGAGGACACGTCATGGCAGGCGCACCCGAACTTGGTTCCAAGATCCCGGACTTCACGCTTCCCGGTGGCATCCTGACCGACGGGGCGTTCGAGCGCAGGGACTACACCTTGTCGTCGGCGGCCGGGCATCCGCTGGTGCTCGCCTTCTACCCGGGCGACGACACGAGCGTGTGCACCAAGCAGATGTGCTCCTACTCCTCCGGCCTGGAGCGGTTCACGGAGCTGGACGCCGAGGTGTGGGGCATCAGCCCGCAGGACGTCGACAGCCATGAGGCGTTCGCCCGCAAGCACGACCTGCGCATGCCGCTGCTGGCCGATCCGGGCCGGGAGATCGTGCGGGCGTTCGGGATCGCGATGCCGGGCCTCGGGCTGCGCCGGTCGGTCTTCCTGGTGGGCCCGGACGGGACGCTGGCGTGGAAGCACGTGGCGTTGCTGGGGGCCACCTACCAGTCGGTGGACACCCTCGCCGGGGCGCTGTCCGCCCTCGCCGCCGGCTGAGCGCCGGGACGAGGGCGGAGGGCCGGGCGGGACGGCGTCAGACCAGCCGCCACAGGTGGTCCGAGGTGCCGTTGTCGGCGTACTGGGTGACCTGGGCGCTGTCGGCGGTCGAGGCGCCGTCCACGGCCAGCAGCTTGCCGCTGTGGACGTTGACGATCTTCAGGTAGCCGTCCCCGTTGTCGGTCAACCGCCACAGGTGGTCCTGCGTACCGTTGTCGTAGTACTGCTGCACGAGGGCGCCGTCGGCGGTGGACTGGTTGTCGACGGCCAGCAGTTTGCCACTGTTGCGGTTGTAGATCCTGACCGTGCCGTCGCCGTTGTCCACCACCGTCCACAGGTGGTCGTTGGTGCCGTTGTCGGTGTACTGGGTGACGTCGGCGCTGTCGGCGAGGGACTGGCCGGAGACGGCCAGGACCTTGCCGGAGTTCTTGTTCTGGATCTTGTGCCAGGTCACCGCCGGGGCACCGGCGGGCAGCAGCAGCGCGAGCACCCCGCCGATCACCGGCCGGTCGGCGAAGCCCCGCTGGGCGCCGGAGGCCACCACGTACCAGTCGGAGAACGGCACCCGCTGACCGGTGGTGTGGGCGAATCCATAGACCCCGTTGACCAGGGTGTCGCGGGTGGTGGTGTGGTCGGCGAGCCAGGCCGCGGTCCACATCTCCCAGTCGGTCTTGGTGTAGTCGTTGCGCGGGTCGAGCAGCACGCCGTAGGTGCCGGACTGCGACTGGTACCAGTTCGCCTCCTGTTCGGCGATCCCGGTGGGCACCAGGTTCAGGCCCAGCAGCCGGTCGGGGAAGCCGTTGTACTTCAGGCTCCAGGTGCCGTCCTGGTCGTAGGCGAGCTTCATGTGCCGACCGGAGGAGTCCTGCCCCATGCTGACCCACTGGCTGATGTAGCCGCGGGCGACCGACAGGTAGTGCGCGGCGTCCGCGGTGTTGCCGGCCGCCTTGGCGATCAGGCTCATCGCGCCGATGCCGATGATGCCCTTGAGCGCCAGGTTGACGCTGTGCGCGATGAAGCCGGTGAAGTCGTCGGTCTGGTTCTGCAGCCCCGGGTCCAGCGCGTTGCCGACCAGGTACTCGGCCCACTGGCGCAGGATCGGGTAGTGGGCGGTGGCGAACGAGGAGGCCTGGGCGGCGGCGAGCCGCTGGACGACGGCGGCCGTCATGATGAGCATGTTGGCGGACTCCTCGACGGGCATGTCCTCCTCGTTGCCGTCGTTGTGCCCGGTGGCGTTCGGGTAGCCGGACCCCAGGTCGTGCTCGGCGAACTGCTTGGGCCAGCCGCCGTGTTCCGCGTAGTCCAGCACGGGAGCCAGCAGCAGTTGCAGATACGACGGCGCCAGGTAGAGGTAGGCAGGGAACGCCGGGTAGGTCACGTCGATGGTCGAGACGTTGCCGTCGGAGGAGATCTCCTTCAGGAACGCCCAGGCCGTCCCGCCCCGGTCGACCAGTTCCGTGCCGCCGATCGCCTGCCGCACCGCCAGCGCGCAGACCGCCGCGTAGTGGTCACCGGTGGTGCCGCCGCCCGCCGCCGCGGACGCGTCGTCATGGATCTTGGCGTCCAGTGAGTCGGCCGCGGACAGCGCCGCGGGGTAGTCGCCGTCGAACCAGTCCAGCATCGCGGTCCAGGAGGCGAAGTAGTGCGTCCACCACGGGTCGAGGTCGGTACCCAGATAGCTGACCGCGGGGGTGCGCACATGGCCCAGGCTGATGCGGAAGGCGGCCGGGCCGGCGCCGCTGACGGTGCCGAGGTTCCGGCTCAGCGCCAGGACCGGCCAGCGGTCGTCGATGGCCCGCGGCTGGCCGGAGTCGGAGGTGTTGCCCAACGTGCCGCCGCTCGCGAAGGCGGCCCGCACCACGGTGTCCTGGCCAGCCTGCCAGGTCAGCCCGGCGCCGCTCGCCGCGCCGAACACCAGTGAGCCCCAGGACGCCTGGTCGCCGTGTTCCTGGAGGACGCCGGGGGCGGCCGGCTGGCAGGTGAGCGCGGTCATCGTGCCGGTCTGCGTCTGCCCCCAGGTGACCTGGGTGGCGCTGTCACCGTGCACCCACTCGGCCGAGGCGTCGAGGTAGACCGCGACCGTGTGGCTGCCGCCGTCGTCGGAGGCCGCCTGCACGGTGACGTAGCTCATCGGCACCGACTGGCGTCGCAGGTCGCCCGGGTCGACCGGCGAGAAGAAGCTGACGGTGAGTCGCACGCCGCCGCCGGTCAGGGTGTAGACCGACTGGGTCGCGGTGATCCGCAGCGAGGTCTGCTGCATGGTGGTCAGCGCGGGTCCGCCGGGCAGGTTGGGATTGCCGGCGAACAGGTACGGGGTGCCGTCGATGCGGGCGATGCCGCACAGCGCGGTGGTCCGGCCGTTCCAGAAGGCCGGCCAGGTCCCGGCCAGGTTGTCCCCGGGCAGCCAGGTCGTCAGGTACATCGACCGCACCGCCAGCGGCGTGGCGGGCGGCCGCAACGGGCTGAAGGTGCTCGCCGCGGGGACGGCGGCCGGCGCGGTCCGGCGGGCGAGCGCCAGCGCGGTACCGGAGTACATCCAGGTGGAGGTGACGGCGGCCGCCGTCGCGACGCCGCCCCAGCGCAGCAGGTCACGCCGGGAGGGCGGCACGGCGTCGGTGGCGGGCCGGTCGCGGTCATCGGGGAAAGGCACGGAACGGGTCCTTCCGGTGTGAGGGGGCCAGGAGCGGACGGACAGCGGGCCGGACGGTCACATCAGCCGCCACAGGTGGTCGGCGGTGCCGCTGTCGTCGAACTGCACGACGTTCGCGCTGTTCGCGGTCGACATCTGGTCGACGCCCAGCACCTTGCCGCTGTTGCGGTTGCGGATCCGGACGCTGCCGTCGCCGTTGTCCACGAACTGCCACAGGTGGTCCGCCGTGCCGCTGTCGGCGAACTGCACGACCTGGGCGCTGTTCGCGGTGGACATCTGGTCGACGCCGAGCACCTTGCCGCTGTTGGAGTTGCGGATGCGGACCCAGCCGTCGCCGTTGTCGACGAACTGCCACAGGTGGTCGGCGGTGCCGTTGTCGTCGAACTGCACGACGCGGGCGCTGTCGGCGGTGGACATCTGGTCGACACCCAGCACCTTGCCGCTGTTGACGTTGCGGATGCGCATCCAGTCGGTCGTCCAGGGCTGCCCGGTGGCCGAGACGGTCGGGAAGGAGGTGACGCGCAGCCGGGCGGCGCCCATCGGGACCAGGGTGACCGTCTCCTTCGCCACGGTGGCCAGCGCCGGACTCGCCTCAAGCGTCCCGACGACCCGTTCGCCGTCGGCCTGCCAGGCGGTGACGCGCTGCGCCGGCGCGGTGATCTTCAGCGGGACGGTGCCGGTGGTGAACGGGTTGGCGGGCAGGGTGCCGCCGGCCGCGGTCAGCGTCAGGGAGCCGGCGGGGTTCGCCGGGTCGAGGGCCAGCCCGTAGTTCCAGGCGGTGGTGGCGTGCACCTCGGTCTGCGGGAACTCGTCGCTGCCGCCGGTGCGCACGTAGTTCTCGCCGATCAGCAGCGAGTACGTCAGCGGCCCGTGGTCCACGCTGACGCTGTTGTGGTTGCCGCTCCAGGTGCGCACCGTGGTGCGCTGCGGCAGCCGCAGGGTGACCTTGTCGCCGTTGTTCCAGGTGCGGTTGACGACCGTGAAGGCGGGACCTGCCGGGGCGCTGAACGCCTGCCCGTTGACCTGGAGCACCGGGGCGGAGCACCAGCCGGGGATCCGCAGGTGCAGCGGGAAGGCCAGCGCCTTCGGGGTGCTCAGGGTGAGGGTGATCGTGTCGCTGAAGGGGTAGTCGGTGGTCTCGGTGAAGGTGACCGATGTGCCGTCGGCGACCTTCGCGGTGACGGTGCTCGCCGCGTACATCGCCGCGCACAGACCGCCGTCCGAGCTGGCCAGCCACAACTCCTCGGTGAAGTACGGCCAGCCCATGCCGTAGTTGTGCGGGCAGCAGCGGTACTGGTCGACGCCTGCCATGTACGCCTGCATGGCGAAGCCGTTGTCGAACTGCCCCTGCGTCTTGCCGGTGTCGGTCATGTCGACGCAGTTGGCGCTGGTGATGTAGTGGACGCCCTTGCCCTGCGGGTCGAGTGCGGCGGGCAGCGAGTTGAACGCCAACTCCTCGCAGCGGTCGGCCCACACCGGGTCGCCGGTCAGCCTGGTCAGCAGTTCGTGGCTGGCCATGAACTCGACGATGCCGCAGGTCTCGAAGCCCTGCCGCGGATCGCCGTACCCGGCCCGGAAGTTCTCGTCACCGGCGAACCCGCCCCCGGGGAACTGCCCGTAGCCGCCCATCACCGACGAGTAGTTGTGGTAGGTCGACTGGGTCAGCGCGGACTGTCCCGACCGCAGCGCGTACAGGGCCGGTTCACGGAAGCCCTGGGCGATGTTGACGTTGTGCGGGGTGGGCAGGGTGGAGCCGGTCCAGTTGGCGCCGTGGGCGTGCATGGTGTCGGCGAGGTCGAGCAGGAAGCTGTCGCCGGTGCGGTTGTACAGCCAGAAGACGCTGTCCAGCGCGTCCGCGAGCCGGTAGGAGACCCAGCTGGAGGCGAAGACCGAGCCCGGCCGGGAGTTCATGTAGCCGAAGAACGCGGTGAGGGCCGGGATGATCCGGGCGTCGCCGCTGTACTCCTGGTACGAGCGCAGCGCCTGGATGAGCGGCAGGTACGGCCAGAAGTCCGGGCCGCCGTTGAGCGAGGTGCGGAGGGAGGACGGGCCGAAGAACCCGTCCGGCTGGGCGGTGGCCAGGATGCCGTCGATCCAGCGCTTCGTGCTGTTCAGGGCGGTGGCGTCACCGGTGACATAGGCCAGGTCGCCGTAGCCGCGCAGCCAGTAGGGCACCTCCTCCCAGCCGGCGTTCGCCGGGGCGGTCCAGCCGCTGCCGGTGAGGCTGAGGAAGTGCGAGGTGTCCTGGTACCTGCCGGACAACCCGCCCAGTTGCGCCTGGAGTTGGCCGGCCAGCCAGCCGTTCGCCTTCACGCTGCCGGGCGGCAGCCGCAGGAAGGCGGTGGGTGCCAGGGGCGCGGCGTTGGGGGTGTACAGCGGACCGGTGGCGGCGGCGGCCGGGGTGGCGCCGAGCCGGGCCGAGGCCACGAGGCCCGCGGCGGTGAGGGCGGCGCTGGATACGAATCTACGGCGGGAGATCGTCACGGAATGCTCCGGAGGACGCGAGGCGGGCGGGGGGCGGCCGACAGCGCTCGGAACGGGGTGCACTGCCTGCGGGAGCGGACGTGCCTACGCCCCCAGGGGCGACCGGAGGCGACCTACTGCGTGTCATGTGGAGACACGCCCTACCGTTAACAACGTTGTAATCCGCTATTGAGGCACTGGCGCCGCCGACCGTCAAGGGCGTGCGAAGCGGCCCTCGCGGTCTTTTCGCGCCCGTTTCGCCGTCACGGCGGACGTCTCCGTTTCATTTCGGGACGGATGTGGTAGCTGTCAACTCGGCGTCTTGACACGCCCGTTCGGATGCTGCCTGAATGTCCCCGTTCCATCGTTGGAATACCCACCGGCATCGTGAGGACGTGATCGGCGCATGAACGCCTTGACGCGGAGCAAAGCCATCCCCGTGGCGGTCATGGCCGCCGCACTGTGCCTCGCCGCGACGGGCTGCACGAAGGCGAGCAGCGACGGCACGCCGTCGGCCGGCGCCACCAACTCCGCGGCGGCCCAGCAGGTCACCACCACCGGCTCGGCCGGTCCCACCTGCTCCTCGGGCGGCTACGCGGGCGGTGTCCCCAAGCTGGACATCACCGACGGCAAGACGATCGTCGGCTTCTCGCAGTCGGAGTCGACCAGCAACCCGTTCCGGGCCACCGAGACCAAGACCATCCAGGACGAGGCCAAGCGGCTGGGCGTCAAGCTCATCCAGCGCAACGCCGACGCCGACGTCAACGCCCAGAACTCGCAGATCCAGGACATGATCGCGCAGGGCGCCAAGGCGCTGATCGTGGCCCCGGAGGACTCCAGCGGACTCGGGCCCGCGCTGAGCGAGGCCAAGGCCAAGAAGATCCCGGTGCTCACCATCGACCGCACCGCCCAGGGCACCGCGTGCACCGACTTCATCGCCTTCATCGGATCCGACTTCTACCACCAGGCGCAGACCGCCGCCGACGACCTGGCCGGAGCCACCGGCAAGGCGGGACACGTGGCGATCCTGTCCGGCACACCCGGCAACAACGTCTCCACCGACCGCACCAAGGGCTTCAACGACCGGGTGAAGGCCGCCTACCCGAAGATGCGGGTCGTCGCCTCGCAGACCGCCAACTTCGACCAGACCGACGGGCAGAAGGTGATGGAGCAGCTGCTCCAGAGCCACCCGGACATCAACGCGGTCTACGCGGAGAACGACGAGATGGCGCTCGGCGCGATCCAGGCGATCAAGTCGGCCGGCAAGACGCCCGGCAAGGACATCAAGATCGTCTCCATCGACGGCATCCAGCAGGTGGTCCAGGACGTCGCCTCCGGGCTGGTGGTGGCCGACATCGAGACCAACCCGCGGTTCGGGCCGCTGGCCTTCCAGTCGCTGCGGGACTTCTACGGCGCCAAGGGCGTACCGGCCGACGTGATCATCAAGGACGGGCACTTCACCGGCGCCAACGCCAAGCAGGCACTGTCCCAGGGCCTCGTGTACTGACCGTACGGCGACCGGCCCGCCCCCGGTGCGGCACCGCACCGGGGGCGGCGCGCGGCCGGTCACACCGACCGCGACGCTGAAGCGCCGGTCCGCACAAGGAGGCAGCACGGTGATCCCCCCTCAGGACCCGGGCGAGGACGGCGACTTCGTCCTCCAGGTGGTCGGGGCGAACAAGAGCTTCGCGGGCGTCCACGCGCTGCGCGACGTCGGCTTTGGTCTCAGGCCCGGCGAGGTGCACGCGCTCATCGGCGAGAACGGGGCGGGCAAGTCCACCCTGATCAAGGTGATGACCGGGTTGTACCGCCCGGACTCCGGCGTGCTGCGCCTGGGCGGCGAACCGGTCTCCTTCACGACCCCGCTCCAGGCGCAGGCGGCCGGGATCTCCACGATCTACCAGGAGGTCAACCTCGTCCCGCTGATGTCGGTGGCCCGCAACCTCCATCTCGGCCGCGAACCACGGCGGTTCGGGATGGTGCGCCAGGGTCTGATGAACCGTCAGGCGGCGGAGACGCTCCGGCGACTCGACGTCGACACGGACGTCACCCGGCCGCTGCACACCCTGGGGCTGGGCGCCCAGCAGATGGTGGCCCTGGCCCGCGCGATGCGGATCGACGCCCGCGTGGTGGTCATGGACGAGCCCACCTCCTCGCTGGAACCGCGCGAGGTGGAGACGCTCTTCCGGGTCATCCGCGACCTGCGCGCCCGCGGGGTCGCGGTGGTCTACGTCAGCCACCGGTTGGACGAGCTGTACGAGATCTGCGACCGGGTCACCGTGATGCGCGACGGGGCCGTGGTGCACACCGGCCCGATGGCGGGACTCGACCGGTTGCGGCTGATCTCGCTGATGCTCGGCCGCGAGATGGCGACCGTGCGACGCGAGGGCGCGACCGCCTTCGACACCGCGGTCCACGAGCACGAAGAGGGCCGACCGGTGCTCAGCGCGAAGGATCTGACGGTACGTCATCGACTGCACTCAGTCTCCGTCGACATCCGGCCCGGTGAGGTCGTGGGCCTGGGCGGGCTGCTGGGAGCCGGGCGCAGCGAGACCGCGAAGGCGGTCGTCGGGGCGCTGGCAACCGAGTCGGGCACCGTCGAGGTGGCGGGCCGGCCCCTGCGCCACCGCAGCCCGGCCGCCGCGATGCGCGCCGGCGTGGTGATGCTCGCCGAGGACCGCAAGAGCGAGGGCATCATCCCCAGCCTGTCGGTGCGGGAGAACATCGTGCTCGCCGCCCTGCCCAGGCTCTCGCGCGCCGGGGTCGTCTCCACCACGCGGCAGAACGAGGTCGTCGACTACTTCATGAAGCGGCTGCGCATCAAGGCCTCCGGCCCCGAGCAGCGGGTCAGCGAACTGTCCGGCGGCAACCAGCAGAAGGTGCTGCTGGCGCGCTGGCTGTGCATGGACCCCAAGGTGCTGCTGCTGGACGAGCCGACCCGCGGTATCGACGTCGGCGCCAAGGCCGAGGTGCAGGCGCTCATCGACAGCCTCGCCAAGGAGGGGCTCGGCGTCCTGCTGATCTCCTCCGAGCTGGAGGAGCTGATCGAGGGCTCGGACCGGGTGGTGGTCCTCAAGGACGGCGCCGTGGTCGGCCACCTCGACGGCGACGAGGTGACCGAGGACGCCCTGCTGGCCGCCCTCGCCACGGCACCGCAGGACCCGGACGAGCCGTCCGGCGGCGAGGGGAGCGACCGATGACGTCCACCACCGTGCCCAGCGGCGCGCCGGACCGCGAGCGGTTGCTGGCCTGGCTCCAGGCGTACGGCGTCTACCTGGCGTTCGTCCTGCTGGCCGCGGTCGCCGTCGCGCTGGACACCTCCTTCCTGTCGCTGGGCAATCTGCGAGTCCAGCTCTTCCAGCTCTCGCCCACCCTGCTGGTCGCGCTGGGCATGGCCCTGGTCATCGGCACCGAGGGGATCGACCTGTCGGTCGGCGCCACCATCGCGCTGTCCGCCTCGGTGCTGCCGCTCTACCTCGGCTACGGCCTGCCGGCGGCGATGGCGGTGGCGCTGCTGCTGGGCGCGGTGACCGGGGCGGTGGGCGGCGCGATGGTCGCCTTCGCCCGGGTGCAGCCGATCGTCGCCACCCTGTCACTGATGATCGGGGTCCGCGGACTGGCCGAGTTGGTCAACGGCGACACCGCCAAGCCGGTCACCGACACGGGCCTGCTGGGCCTGGGCGGTGACAGCGCGGCGGGCGTGCCGCTGATGGCCTGGGTCGCTGCGGTGGTGGCGGCCCTGGTCGCCCTGGTCATGCGGCGCACCACCTTCGGCCGCCAGCTCGTCGCCATCGGCGACAACCGCCAGGCAGGCCGGCTGGCGGGGCTGCCGGTGCGCCGGGTGCTGGTCACCGTCTACGTGGTCTCCGGGGTGCTGGCCGCGCTGGCCGGGGTGCTGCTGGTCGGCCACGGCGCCGAGGCCGACCCCTCCCACCAGGGCCTGAACATGGAGTTGGACGCCATCACCGCGGTGGTGGTTGGCGGTACCCCGCTCAGCGGCGGCCGGGTCCGGGTGCTGGGCACGGTGGCGGGCGCGATGTTCATGCAGCTGATCAGCGCCGTGCTCACCCAGCACAACGTGCACACGTCGTACACCCAGATCATCGAGGCGGCCATCATCTGCTGCGCCGTGTACGTCTCCCGGGAGCGTGGTACCCGATGAGTTCCGCCACCTCGCGCGCCGAACGCCGGGCCGCCTCCCGCGGTCCCGGCGGTCAGGAGCCGGCCACCCGGGCCGAACGGCTGGCCGCGCTGCTCCAGCAACGCGGCGCGCTGACCGTCCTGGTGCTGGTGGTCGTCATCGCCTCGGCCACCTCCTCGACCTTCCCCACCTGGTCGAACATCACCTCCATCCTGGGCAACAACGCCTTCGTGTGGCTGCTGGCGCTCGGCATGACGTTCGTGATCACCACCGGTGGCATCGATCTGTCGGTGGGTTCGATGTACGCCCTGGGCGGGGTGCTGGCGGCGGACGGCTCGCGGGCCGGCAGTTGGGCGGCGATCCTGCTGCCGCTGGCCGTCGGCGCCGGGTGGGGCACCCTTCAGGGGCTGCTGGTGGCGCGGTCCAGGATGGCGCCGTTCATCGTCAGCCTGGCCGGACTGCTGGGCCTGCGCGGGGTGTTGCAGGCGATCACCGGCGAGGGGTCCACCACCTACCTGGTCCCGGCGCACGCCGCGGCCAGGAAGCTGGGCGAGGGCACCTGGACGCCGGTGGTCATCGTCGCCGTGCTGTTCGCGCTGGGCTGGCTGCTGCTGACCCGCACCCGCTTCGGCGCGACGCTGACCGCGATCGGCGGCAACGAGAACGCCGCGGTCCTGATGGGCCTGCCGGTCGCCGGCGCGAAGGTGCGCGTCTACCTGCTGTCCGGCACGCTCGCCGCCGGGGCGGGCGCGCTGGGCGGGCTGCGGCTGGGCTCCGGGGTCACCACGATCGGCGTGGGGTACGAACTGACCGCGATCGCCTCGGTGGTCATCGGCGGCACGCTGCTGACCGGTGGCTACGGCACCGTGGGCGGCACGGTCTGCGGCGTGCTGCTGCTGGCGGTCATCCACAACCTGATCGACCACTACTTCTCGCAGTACGGCTCGGCCTTCACCGACGCGGTCAACGGCGGGTTCCTGGCGGTCGTGGTGCTGTCGCAGACGCTGCTGGGGCGGGCCAGACGGCTGGAGTGACCCGCCCTGGCGGAGAGTCAGGCCCGGCGGCTGCTCTCGCGTACCACCAGCCGGTAGCCGGGCTGGATCAGCCGCCGGGGCGCGTCGTCGCCGTTGGCGATGCGGTCCAGCAGGGCCTCCACCGCGGCCTCGGCGATCTTCGCCTTGTCGGGGGCGATGGTGGTCAGCGAGGGCACCGCGTACTCGGCCTCCTCGGTGTCGTCGAACCCGACCAGCGCGATGTCCCGCGGGACGCTCAGCCCCGCCTCGTGGATGGCCCGCAGCGCGCCGAGCGCCATCAGGTCGTTGAAGCAGAACACCGCGTCCGGACGTTCCGGCAGGGCCAGCAGCCGGCGCATCGCGCCCGCCCCGTCCGGCCTGAAGTACGCCTGCACGGGCGGGTGGAGCGCCGGGTCGACCGGCAGACCGGCGGCCCGCAGCGCCTGGGAGTAGCCCAGCAGCCGCTGCTGTGCGGTGGCCCGGGGGGCGGGGTCCTGCCAGCCGACGGCGGCGATCCTGCGGTAGCCCTGATCGATCAGGTGGCGGGTGGCGGCGCGGGCGGCGGCGATGTTGTCGATGTGCACGTGGTCGCAGACCAGTCCGTAGTCCGCCTCGCCGAGCAGCACCAGGGGTATCGGGCGTTCCCTGGCGGCCAGTTCGCCCTGGTCGAGGCCGAGCGGGCTGAGGATGACCCCGTCGATCAGCGGGTCGCCGAGACCGGAGGCGATCCGCAGTTCGGCGCCGGGGTCGCCCGCGGTGTCGTCCATCAGCACCGTGCAGCCGTGCCGCCTGGCCGCCGCGATCACCTCCACCGCGAGTTCGGCGAAGTACGGCGAGGGAAGCTCGGGGAACGCCAGCGCGAGCACACCGCTGCGGCCAGAACGCAGGCGGCGGGCCATCATGTTGGGCTGGTAGCCGAGTGCGTCGATGGCCCGCTGGACGCGCTGCCTGGTCTCCTCGGCGACGTGCTCGAAGCCGTTGACCACGTTGGAGACCGTCTTGACCGACACTCCCGCGGCCTCGGCGACGTCCTTGAGCCGTGGCGCGGTGCCGTTGGGCCGCCTTGCCGTCACACCCGCACCTTGCCTTCCAGCACAAACGACCGATTACAACGTTAGAATACCTGACGCGCCGCCGTCGGCCACGGGCGGGATCCCGGGCCCCGGACGGCACCGGGACGGCACAGGAGCGCTCAGGGCAGCCGGCCGGGCCGGCCCAGCGCCTCCAGCAGATCGCCGTCCCGCTGGAGGCGGTCCAGCACCTCCTCCGGCCCGAAGCGCAGGTCCCCGGGGCTCCGGCAGGCCTCGACCTCGTCCCAGCCGACCGGTGCGGCGACCGAGGGGACGTCCATCAGGCGCAGCGTGTAGGGCGCCGCCGTGGTCTTGGCGGTGGCGTTCTGCGACCAGTCGATCAGCACCTTCCCGGTGCGGGCGGCCTTGGCCATCGTGGCGGTCGCCCGCCGCGGGTCCTCCGCCTCCAGCCGCCCGGCCAGCGCCCTGGCGTAACCGCGCACCGCGTCCTGCGTGGCCGGCACCACCCGGGCGTACAGGTGCAGCCCCTTCGACCCGGACACCACCGGGCACGCGGTCAGGCCGTCGTCGGCCAGCAACTCCCGCAGCCGCTCGGCGATCCGGCAGCACGCGACCAGGTCGGCGCCCCTGCCCGGGTCGAGGTCGAGCACCAGCCGGTCGTGGGCCTCGGGACCGTCGGCAAGCGTCCACTGCGGGACGTGGATCTCCCAGGCGCCCAGGTTGGCCACGGCCAGCAGCGCCCCCGCGGAGTCGACGACGACGTACGGCGCGGGCCCCTCCTTGCCGGCCACCTCCCGCACCGTCACCCAGTCGGGCAGCCCGGGCGGCGGGTTCTTGGCGTACCAGCGCTGTCCGCCGGGGCCCTCCGGCGCGCGGACGAAGGAGGCGGCGCGGCCGGTGGCGTAGCCGACCATGACCTGCGCGATCCGCGCGTAGTAGTCGAGGGCGGCGGCCTTGGTCAGCCCGGTGGCGGGGAAGAGCACCTTGCCCAGGTGGGTCAGGACCAGCCGCCTCCCCTCGAACTCGACGGTCTGGCGGTCCGGTTGGCCGGGCATGGGCGGGATCCCCTTTCAGTGTGCGGGCGGTCGGTGCCCGCCGGCCGGGCGCGCCGCCGCGCCGCCCGCCAGGGCCGCCCGCAGCGCCTCGGGCCGGTTGGTGATGATGCCGCTGGCGCCCAGCCGGGCGAGCGCCCGCGCCTGTTCGCCGTCGTCGACGACCCACGGGTAGACCCGCAGCCGCTTGCCGTGGTCGCCGCCGACCGCCCGCACGGCCGCGATATAGCCCTTCGTCAGCCGGGAGGCGTCGGGGTTGATGGTGTCCACGTACCCGGTGTACCGGTGGATCCCGCGGACCGGCGGATTGCCCAGCAGCCCGGTGGTCACGCCGGGGCACAGCCGGTGGAAGTCGCGCAGCGCGTCCGCGTCGAAGCTCTGCACCATCAGCCGGTCCCGCACATGGACGGCGTCGAGCCAGCCGACGGCCCGCAGCCGCCCGGCGATCTGCCGGGTGATGCCCGGGTAGAGCCGGGGGTTCTTGATCTCCAGCAGCAGGCTCTGGTGGTTGCGCTCGATCCGCCGCAGGTACCCGTCGAGGGTCGGCACCCGCTGGCCCGTGAAGCCGCCGCCGAACCAGCTGCCGGCGTCCAGCCGCTCGATCTCGGCGAGGGTGAAGTCCGCGATCCGCCAGGGCGCCCGGTGCGGGTAGCGCGCCCTGGCGTCGGTGGTGCGGTCCAGCGTGGCGTCGTGCATGACGACCAACTGGCCGTCCCTGGTGCGCTGTACGTCGTTCTCCACCCAGTCGACGCCCGCCCGGTGGGCCCTGTCGACGGCGGCCATGGTGTTCTCCGGGGCGTCGGCCGCGTCACCGCGGTGGCCGATGGCGACGGCAGCGACGTGCGTACTGGAGGCGTGGGTGAACGCCAGGGTGGTGAGCGGCACGGCGGACAGACCAAGGGCCAGGGCTCCGGCGGCGACGTAGGGGCGGACGCGCATGGGGGGACGTACTCCTCGGTGCCTCTCGCGCCGGCTGCCGCCGGACCCGTGACGGCCGGTCAGTCGCCGTCATTTCGGGATGCTACGGGGGCCGGTGCCCGTGATGGGGCATTTGCCGCCTGATACCCCCTTCGGCGATCCGTCGGCACCGCGGGTGTCCACCCCGGCACACAGGGTTCCCGAGGGCGGGTGATCGGAGTTTTCCGGTTGCCTCGCCCGCGCTTGACCCGGGTCCGGCGCGGGCACAACAGGGGTAGGACGGCGGAAGCGGGTGAAGAACCATGGCCCTGTCGGAGAAAGAGGGGCGGCTGCTGCGCGAGATCGAGGCGACGCTGGTCGCCGACGATCCGACCTGGGCCCGCCAGTTCACGGATCCGCGCTCCGACCGACTCAGAGGCCATCTGCCCGAGCGACGCGGCCTGCGCGAGGGCATACGGCCCCGCCACATCGTGTGGACCGTGCTGATCCTCGCCTGGGTGGCACTGCTGTCCGTCGGGGTCGCCCTCAGCTCCCCCGCCCTGACCCTCACCGCGATAGCCGTGCTGCTGTGGGCACCGCTGGCCTGTGTGGTCGCCTCGTCGTTCAGATCGTGACGGGGGCGGAGAACACGCCGTCCGCCCGCACGTCCCGTGCTCGAAACCCTCAGTCCGCGGGCATCCGCCGTCGGAGTTCGTCCAGGTAGTCGTCGTAGCTCGCGGCGATGTCGTCGAGATCGACCAGTTGCGGCAGTCCGGTGGCGGAATGCCGGGAGGCCAGGAAATCCATCGTCGCCTCGATCAGCCGCCGTTCGTCGGCCTGTTTGACCTGCAAGTTCTCCAGCACACTCTCCGTCGCCTGGAAGCGTGACTCGACGGTCCGCGTGCCCGTGCGGACCCGGATCAGGTATTCGTGGCCGCCCAGCGGCTCGATGTCGCAACCCTCTGGCATGGCCATCAGCTACCCGGTCGCAGCCACTTTCATGCCTTACGCTGCGGTTCGCCCCGCTGTGTTCCTGCGGTGACCCCCATGTGCCGGTCGGATGTCCGAAGTGTGTCCCGCCCGTCCCTTCCGCCACATCCGCCCCGGCCGACTCCGGCTACCGTGCGGCGAGCAGCAGCGCCGCCAGCGCCGTGACCGCGGCCAGCCCCAGGGCGGCGCCCGCGGTCAGCCGGCGGCACAGGGCCCGGTAGGCGCCGCGGTACTCCGCCCGCAGTTCCTCGCAGCGCCGGGCCGTGGCACGCAGGGAGGCCGTCGCGTGGTCGAGGTGGTCGCACACGTAGACCCGCTCGACCTCCTCTCGCTGAGCGGTCGTCAGCCACGGCAGCCGGGCGGTGAAGGCACGGGCGCGGGAGCGTGCCCGCGTGGCCTCCGCCTGCCAGAGCAGATGGCCCTCCAGCGCGTTGATGCCCGCGGCCGCCTCGCCGTGCCGCTCCGGGTGGGCGTCGAAGGCGGGCACCCGGTCAGCCCTCGTCGCTCACGCCCGGCAGGGCGGCCCGCTCGTCCTTGCCCGCGTTGGTCGCCCGGTCCAGCGCGGCGATGCCGGGATAGTGCAGGTCGAAGGCCGGGGATTCGGAGCGGATCCGCGGCAAGGTGAGGAAGTTGTGCCGCGGCGGCGGGCAGGAGGTCGCCCACTCCAGCGAGCGGCCGTAGCCCCACGGGTCGTCGACCGCGACCTTCTCGCCGTACTTGGCGGTCTTCCACACGTTGTACAGGAACGGCAGCATCGACAGGCCCAGCAGGAAGGAGCTGATGGAGGAGATGGTGTTCAGCGTGGTGAACCCGTCCACCGCCAGGTAGTCGGCGTACCGGCGGGGCATGCCCTCGGCGCCCAGCCAGTGCTGCACCAGGAACGTGCCGTGGAAGCCGACGAACAGCGTCCAGAAGGTGATCTTGCCGAGCCGCTCGTCCAGCATCCTGCCGGTCATCTTCGGCCACCAGAAGTGGAAGCCGGAGAACATCGCGAACACCACGGTGCCGAACACCACGTAGTGGAAGTGCGCCACCACGAAGTAGGAGTCGGAGACGTGGAAGTCCATCGGCGGCGAGGCGAGGATCGCGCCGGTCAGACCCCCGAACAGGAAGGTCACCAGGAAGCCCATCGCCCACAGCATCGGCGTCTCGAACGACAGCGAGCCCAGCCACATCGTGCCGATCCAGTTGAAGAACTTCACCCCGGTCGGGACCGCGATCAGCAGGGTCATGAAGGAGAAGAACGGCAGCAGCACTCCCCCGGTGACGTACATGTGGTGCGCCCACACGGTCGCGGACAGCCCGGCGATGGCGATCGTCGCCCCGACCAGACCCACGTACCCGAAGATCGGCTTGCGGCTGAAGACCGGGATGACCTCGCTGATGATGCCGAAGAACGGCAACGCGATGATGTAGACCTCCGGATGGCCGAAGAACCAGAACAGGTGCTGCCACAAGAGCGCCCCGCCGTTCGACGCCTCGAAGACGTGGGCACCGAACTTCCGGTCGACCTCCAGCGTCAGCAGCGCGGCGGCCAGCACCGGGAAGGCCATCAGCACCAGCACCGAGGTCAGCAGCACGTTCCACACGAAGATCGGCATCCGGAACATCGTCAGGCCGGGTGCGCGCATGCAGACGATCGTGGTGATGAAGTTGACCGCACCGAGGATCGTGCCGAACCCGGAGAAGGCCAGCCCCATGATCCACATGTCGCCCCCGACGGTGGGCGAGTGGACGATGTCGGTCAACGGCGAGTACGCGAACCACCCGAAGTCCGCGCCGCCGTCCGGCGTGAGCAGCGCGCCGACGACGATGAGCGAGCCGAACAGGTAGAGCCAGTAGGCGAAGGCGTTCAGCCGCGGGAACGCCACGTCGGGCGCGCCGATCTGCAGCGGCATGATCCAGTTGGTGAAACCGGCGAACAGCGGCGTCGCGAACATCAGCAGCATGATCGTGCCGTGCAGGGTGAACGCCTGGTTGAACTGCTGACTCGACATGATCTGCAGCCCGGGGCGCGCCAGTTCGGCCCGCATCATCAGCGCCATGACGCCGCCGAGGACGAAGAACGCGAACGAGGTGACCAGATACAGCGAGCCGATCGTCTTGTGGTCGGTGGTGCTGAGCCAACTCACCATCACCGTGCCGAAGTTGTTCCGCTTTTCCTCGGCGGGCGCTTCGGGCGCCTGCGTACCGACCGCCAGATCGGACCCGGACATGGACGACTCCCGCTCTCGACTGCCTCGACCCGACCGAACACGCTGAGCGACGGGCCGATTACGCGGCGCACTCTATCCCGGGGCGCCGCCGCGGTCCGGGAGGTCAGTCCGTACGGGTGTCACCGGACGTCAAAGCGCCTGATGACGCCGCAACTGGGTACCAGAACGGAGAAGAGGGTGATTTCACCAGCCGTGAGGAGGTGACCGCCGATGTTCGAGGCCGGAGACATCCGGGAGTGGCGCGGACACGACGTGATCGATGTCGGGGGGCACAAGATCGGCGTACTGGAGTCGGTGTACGTGGACACCGGCACCGACCAGCCGTCGTTCGCCACCGTCACGGTCGGGCTGCCCACTCGCCGCCGTCTGGTCTTCGTCCCGCTGGACCAGGCCACGGTGGGGCCCTCCTACCTCCAGGTCCGCTACCCCAAGACCCAGGTGCGCGACGCGCCGTCGATCGACACCGACGGCGAACTGCCCGCCGCCGACGAAGAGGCGATCTTCCGGCACTACGCCCTGGTCTTCCGGCCCGGCGCCGGCGGGGAACGCCGCCTGGCGCGGCGCTGAGACCACGGCGGCCCGCCGCATCGGCGACCGGCCCGCACCCGCCGACCGGGCGCGTCAGTCCTCTTCGGGCTCGTCGGCCAGCGCTTCCAGCACCGGGAGCGCGGCGTACAGCGCTTCGGCCTGCTCGTGGGTGAGCCGGTCGATCCGGCTGGCCAGCACCTGCGACCGGGCACGGCGGATGTCGCCGATCACCTGGGCACCGTGCGCGGTGATCTCGATCTGGAAGGACCGGCCGTCCTGCGGGTCGGGGGCCTTGCCGATCAGCCCTGCCGCGGTCAACGGCGCGATGGTGCGGGTCATGGAGGAGGCGGCGACCTTCTCCCGGACGGCCAACTCGCCCAGCCGCAGGGGGCCGAACTGCTCGATCCTGGCCAGCGCGGACAACTGCGCGAAGGTGAGGTCCTGGCCGCTGGAGGCCCGGACCATCTGCCGGTTGAGCCGGGCGACGGCCAGCCGGAGGCGGGCCACCACCGCCGGGTCGGCGACGGCGTCCGCCGGGTGGGCGATCCGGTCGGTCATGGCTGCGCTGGCCCTCCTGGTTCCGGGCCGTCAGCGGCTGGTGGCCGCCACGGCGTCTGGTCCCCCAACGGTATCCGTATCGGCGCCGCGGTAGACGTTGACGGCTGGTCAACGCACGGGAGGCGGGGTCGGCGACCGCGGCCGATACTGGTGGCGAGGAGGCCGGTCACATGAACGACACGACACCCGCACCGCAGGTGTGGCCCGGACTGCGGGCCCGCGACGCGCGAGCGCTGATCCGGTTCCTGGTCGACGCCTTCGGTTTTGAAGAGACGGTGGTCTACGGGGAGGGGGACCGGGTGCACCACGCCGAGCTCGCCTGGCCGCCCGGCGGCGGCATCATGCTCAGCTCCGCGCGCCCGCCGGACGAGGACGACCCCTTCCCGCTGGCCCCCGGCACGTTCGGCGGCTACGTCGTCACCGACGAGCCGGACGCGCTGTACGCCCGGGCGAAGGCCGCCGGCGCCGAGATCACGGCGGAGCCGCACGACACCGACTACGGCTCCCGCGACTTCGCCGCCCGGGACATCGAGGGCAACCGCTGGTCCTTCGGCACCTACCCCGGCCATCCGCGTGGGGGCTGAACTCCAGGTGGCCTACTCGCGGGTCACTCGCGTCACGGGAGCCACTCGTTCTAGATTGAACTTCCATGGAATACCGTCACCTCGGCCGCAGCGGCCTGGTCATCAGTGAGATCGCCTACGGAAACTGGCTCACCCACGGCTCCCAGGTGGAGGAGGACGCGGCGACCGCCTGTGTGCGGGCCGCCCTCGACGAGGGAATCACCACCTTCGACACCGCCGACGTCTACGCCGGGACCCGGGCCGAATCGGTGCTCGGCCGGGCGCTGAAGGGCGAACGCAGGGAAGGGCTGGAGATCTTCACCAAGGTCTTCTGGCCGACCGGTGAGGGGCGCAACGACCGCGGCCTGTCGCGCAAGCACATCATGGAGTCCATCGACAACTCCCTGTGCCGCTTGCAGACCGGCTACGTCGATCTGTACCAGGCACACCGCTTCGACCGGTTCACCCCGCTCGAAGAGACCATGGAGGCCTTCGCGGACGTCGTCCACTCCGGGAAGGCGCACTACATCGGGGTGTCCGAGTGGACCGCGGACCAGATCAGGCGCGCCCACGCCCTCGCGCGTGAACTGCGCATCCCGCTCGTCTCCAGCCAGCCGCAGTACTCGATGCTGTGGCGGGTCATCGAGTCCGAGGTGGTCCCCACCTGCGAGGAGCTGGGCATCGGCCAGATCGTCTGGTCGCCGATCGCCCAGGGCGTGCTGACCGGCAAGTACCAGCCGGGCGGGGAACCGCCGCGCGGCTCGCGCGCCGCCGACGACAAGGGCGGCGCGGACATGATCAGCCGCTTCATGCGGGACGACGTGCTGGAGCGGGTGCAGGCGCTGCGCCCGCTGGCCACCGAGGCCGGGCTCTCCCTCGCCCAGTTGGCCATCGCCTGGGTACTGCAGAACCGGGGCGTCTCCGCCGCGATCATCGGCGCCTCGCGCCCCGAGCAGGTCAGCGAGAACGTCAAGGCCGCCGGGGTGCGCCTGGAGGCCGGTCTCATGGCGCGGATCGACGAGATCGTCGCCCCGATCGCCGTCACCGACCCGCTCAAGACGCACGAAGCGGTGCCCGCCGCCCGCCCCTGAACCGCACCCGGGCGCCGTGGCCGATGGCGGGTCCTGTGGTGGTCCGCCGCCGGCCACGGCGTTTCGAGCGGCACCGTGGACCCGGGCATAAGCTGTTGGCAGGGCACGCGTGCGCGCCCCGCACGCATTGCCCTGTGCGCAATCGCTTCCCACGGGCGGGAGAGTGCGACGTGACCGGACTGTCCAAGGGCTTCACGGCGGGCGCACCGTGCTGGGTCAGCCTCATGGCCCGCGACCTCGATGCCGCCACCGGCTTCTACGGCCCCCTGCTCGGCTGGCGGTTCGAGCCGGGACCGGAACGCCTGGGCCCGTATCTGCGGGTCTTCTCCGGTCACTCCGAGGTGGCGGGCATCGGCGAGGTGGCCAGGCGGTGGGAGCTCGCGGTCTCCTGGACCACGTACTTCGGCACCGAGAACGCCGACAAGACCGCCGACGCGATCCGGGAGCGGGGCGGCACTGTGGGGGTGGGTCCGCTGGAGTTCGACGCGGGCCGGCTGGCGCTGGCCGCCGACCCGGCGGGGGCGTCGTTCGGTCTGTGGGAGGGCGTGCGGCGCCCCGGCCACCGCCGGCTGCCCGCCGGTTCGCCCGTCTGGATCCAGTTGCGGACCCGGGACGCCTTCGCCTCCGCCATCTTCTACGGCGGCGTGTTCGGCTGGGACAACGCCGGCCAGGACCGCTACGAGATCGTCTGGGAGCACGACCGGGTGGTGCTGCGGGTCGACGGGGAGGCCACCGCCGCGTTGTCCGGCGGCGGGACGGAGGCGGCCGCCGATCCCCGGATCCGCCCCCGCTGGCATGTGTACTTCTCCGTCGACGACGTGGACGCGACGGTCGAGGAGGCCGTCAAGCTCGGCGGGGAGATAACCGGCGAGCCGGAGAACTCCGCCTACGGCCGCATCGCCGGGCTCCGCGACCCCGAAGGCGGGCTGTTCTCCCTCATCAACCGGCAGTACAGCTGACTCACATCCCCGGGAAATAGCGGGTGAAGTCGGTGGTGCCGACCTGGAGCACCCCGTGGAAGGGGGTGTCGAGCTGGTAGATGAGCAGGATGAGGAAGGCGATGAAGCCGCTCAGTCCCATCACCATGATCAGATGGGTGGCGCGCCGCTGTACTCCGAACATGAACATGAAGCCGACGGTCAGCGCGCCGCCGATGAACAGCCCGGCCCACAGCACCGGTGACAGGTCGCTCTGCGCGTCCGACTCCCGGCCCATCCGGGCCTCGTCCAGTGTCGAGATCTGGGAGAGCGCCTCCTGCATGGCGTTCTCCTCGGCGGCCTGGGCGGGTTGGGTGGTCTGGTATATGTCACGCAGCTTGTTCAGCATCGTCCAGCCCTCGGGGCCGAGCGGCCTGCGGTGCGCCATCTGCTGCCACTCGACGGTCGTCACGTGGTGGGCGTAGGCGTTCGCGGTGTCCCTGGCCTGCTTCTCCGCGGCGGGCGGCAGCGCGTCGGACAGCAGGTAGACCTGGTGCAGCGCGCTGGCCTCGTTCTGCACGTCGGACTCGGCGCTGGAGCGGGTGTCCCAGACGGCGACCAGGGCCAGGCCGAGCACCAGCGCGTAGATCACCCCGATCATCATCGAGATGTACTCCGCGACGTCCTCGCGTGGCTCGTCCTCGGGATTGGGTGGGAAGAAGCGGTGTTTGAAGAGCACGCAGACCGCGGCGAGCAGCGCGCAGCCTACGACGATGCCGAGTGTGGCGGGCAGAGAGGACACGGGTTTCTCCTCGGTTCACCGGGAACGTGACAGCACGCGGGCACCGGCTGCGATGGCCGCGGCCACCGCGGGCAGCAGGATGAGGAAGAGCGTTCCGGCCGTGGACAGCCCGGCTGGTGGCCGCGGGGCGGCATGGGGCAGCCGGTGGGCCCGGATCGGCTGGGGGCTCGGTGGCCGCGGGGGCGCGGGGCTCGCCGAGGGGGGTGGCGGCCGGGTGGGGACCACGACGGGCCGTGGTGCGGGCGGCGGGGTCGGCGTCGGCGTGGGCCGTGCGGAGGGGGTCGGCACCGGGGTGGCCGTCGGGCTCGGCGACGACGAGGGCGGTGGCGGAGGAGGCGGGCCCGGGTGGCACCTTCCGGGGGTGATACCGGCCAGTCGCCGCAGCCGCGCCAGTTCCAGGGGGTCGCTGATGACGATCTCGATGCCCAGGATGCGGATGACCAGCAGCGGCGCGCAGCTCACCCGGCCCACCACGATCTCGCAGATGTCGGGCACCAGGGCGAGCAGCACCGGGATCCGCAGCGTCCCGAAGGAGCAGCGCACCACGATGCCGGTCCCCCCGGGGTGATGCCGGCCGTGGTGGTCCGGCCGGACGCCGGGCGTTCCGGACGGCGCAGACTCCGGCGCCGGCTGCGGGGCCGACCGGCCGGCCGGTGCCGCCGTGGCCGACGGCGGCACCGTGCTGATCGATGTCATATCAACGGTCGCTGTCCCGGACGGGGTGGGACCGGGTGGCGAGGCCGGCTCCCGCGGCCCGGCGGCGGGCGCTGCGGGGGCGGTGGGCACCGGTGCCGACCAGGCCGGCAGGGAGCCGACAGCGCCGCTGCCGAGGACGAACAGAAAACCGAGCAGCGCGGCCGGGAAGCTCAGGCCGCGCCTTGCGGATCTCGCCGGGCGTCGCGAGCCCGCCAAGATCCGCAAGACACGGCCTAGCCCTAAGCCGCGCCTTCGCGGCGGCGCCCCCTGGTGGCCCGATCCGTCCCGTCGTCGCCGTACGTGATGTCCGAACGCAGGCATCACCGACCGCCCCCTCACACGCTCCCCTGCGGCACGGACATTCTCCGCGCTGTCCCCACCGCGCGAGAGCGTCCCACGACCCGTTTCGCCCCTCCGGGACAGATTTTGTCCTGAACCCTGGGTTATCAGACCGACACGCCGCTGGGATTCACGCGATAGAGCGATATCACTACTCGGGATGTTTAAGAATCGAGCTGTGGCGGCCGGGTACCGCCCGCCGTCGGCCGCCCTCCGGCCAGGGTGACTGACCGGCCAACTCGGCCCACTCGCGGTCGTGTTGGCCCGGAACGGAGCGGCCGGCCCGCTCCCAGCCGCGCGCCAGAGCTTCGTAGATCGGTGCGTCCTGGATACGAGGAACCGATTCTTCATACCTTGGCCGGGTGAGCGAGGCCGGCCCCCACTGCTCTGCCGTCGTCATCGTCATACCCCATCAACAGGTCGGCCGTCCGGCCGGTCACAGCACGGCGTCCCCGTTCACCCGGACGGGCAGCGACTCACGCCCGCGTTCGACAGCCGGCGGTGGCGGCGGGGCGGCTCCCGCACGTCCGACGTGCGCCGCGGGGCGCCACGTGCCAGCCTGGGGAGCGCGCGAAGCGTGAGATCCACAGGAGGTGCGGACATGGGCGCCAACGAAGACTTCAAGCGGCTGGCCAAGGAGATGGCGGAGAAGGCCAAGGCGCAGCGCGAGAAGGCTGCGAAGGACGCGCAGGCCCGGGAGAACACCGGGCGGGACGCCGCGGACGCCCCGGACGAGCAGCGCGAGGACCCCCGGCCGAAGTCCGACAGGAAGTAGACCCCCGCGAACCACTGCCCTGGGGGCCCGCGCCGGACGGCGCGGGCCCCCAGGGCAGTGGTGTTCCGAGCCGGGCCCGGTGGGGCGCCGATCCGGCGCGGCGGCGGCCCCACCGCGCCTTGTGGCGCCCTACCGGGTGTCCTGGGACGGCCCCGGTCAGTGAGCGGTCATCGCCCGCAGTGACTCCTTGAGCGAACCCATGGTGGCCAGCACCGCGGTCGGCTCGTATCCGCAGTGCGCCATGCAGTTGTCGCACCGCGGGTCCTTGCCGCGCCCGTACTTGTCCCAGTCCGTGGTCTCCAGGAGCTCCTTGTACGTCGCCGCGTAGCCGTCCGACATCAGGTAGCAGGGCTTCTGCCAGCCGAACAGGGAGTACGAGGGGATCGCCCAGGGGGTGCACTCGAAGTCGGTGCGGCCCTCCAGGAAGTCCAGGTAGAGCTCGGAGTGGTTCAGCCGCCACTTGCGGCGGCGCCCCTCGGAGAAGGCCTTCTTGAACAGCTGCCTGGTCTGCTCGACGCCCAGGAAGCGGTCCTGGTCGGGCGCCTTCTCGTAGGCGTAGCCGGGCGAGATCTCCATGCGGTCGACCTTGAGGTCGTCGTTGAGGTAGTTCAGCACCTCGATGACGTCCTGCGGGCTGTCGTTGTTGAAGAAGGTGGAGTTGGTGTACACGGTGAACCCGGCCGCCTTGGCCTGCCGGATCGCCTCGATGGCGTCGTCGAAGACGCCTTCCTTGCTGACCGACTCGTCGTGCCGCTCACGCAGCCCGTCGATGTGCACCATCCACGCGAAGTTCCGGTGCGGCCGGAACTTGTGCAGGTGCTTGGGCAGCAGCACCGCGTTGGTGCACAGCACCACGAACTTGCCGCGGGAGAGCAGCTCCTTCGTCATCAGATCGATCTGCGGGTGCATCAGCGGTTCGCCGCCGGCCAGCGACACCATGGGCGCGCCGCACTCCTCGACCGCGCCGATCACCTGGGCGACCGGCATGCGCTTCTTGAGCACCCCGGCCGGGTGCTGGATCTTGCCGCAGCCGTTGCACTTGAGGTTGCAGGCGAAAAGCGGTTCGACCTCGACGATCAAGGGGAACTTCTCCCGCCGGAGCAACTTCTGCTTGACCAGGTAGCTGCCCATCTTGACCGTGAGGTTGAGCGGGAGTCCCATGATCGATGTCTCCGTTTCCCGAGCCTGCGCTCATGACCTGACTACCAACATACAGTCTGTATGGAACAGGATGTACGTATGAAAGGTCCCCGATTTCCCGGCGGGCGCGGCAGCCGCCGGGCAGAACACGTCACCGACACCCGCCGGGCCCTGGTGGAAGCGGCCCGGGCGCTGTTCGCGGAGCGTGGCTACGCCGCCACCGGCACCGAGGACATCGTCGGGGCCGCCCGGGTCACCCGTGGTGCCCTGTACCACCATTTCCGTGACAAGGCGGACCTGTTCCGGGCGGTGATGGCGGAGTGCGCCCAGGAGATGGCCCAGCGGCTGGTGGAGCAGGAGACCCTGCGGGCGCAGGCGGAGAGCGGCGACGCCTGGCAGCTGCTGCGTACCGGTTTCCAGTCCTTCCTGGACGCCTGCACCGATCCGGACTTCCAGCGGATCGTGCTGATCGAGGGTCCCGCGGTGCTGGGTCACAACGCCTGGGACGCGCTGGTGGAGGAGCACGGCTACGGGCTGCTCGCCGAGGCGCTGACCGAGGCGATCCGGGAGGGCCGGATCGAGGACCTGCCGGTGCCGCCGCTGACCCGCATGCTGGCCTCGCTGATCTCCGAGGCGAGTTTGTACATCGCCCGCGCCGAGGACCACGAACGGGCCCGCCAGGAGGCCGGTACGGTCCTTGACCGACTGCTGGTGGGACTGGCGAACCCCGCCGTGACGAGCGAGACCTAGGCCTGTCTTGTGGATCAGGGTGGATCAGGGAGCGGTGTCCGGTGCGGTGGCTCGCAAGGCGCCGGAGCGTCCCGATAGTCGGTGTTATCGGGGCGTTTCGGCAACGCCGCGAGGTGCCGTACCGGACACCGCGAGCCCACCAAGATCCGCAAGACACGGCCTGGCGGGCTCACCGGCGCGAACGGGTGTGACGAGTCGTCACATCGTCAACACGGCAACGTCAATTCCGGACACGGTTTCATCACTCCGCGCCGAGCGGCCGAACCGCTCGCCGCACCGGAACGACCGTTCGGCGACAGGCCGTCGCGGCTCCTCTCGCATGGCGCGGAACGCCTTCCTACGGTGGCGGGCGAGCTGAGATCGCCGAGGAACAACAAGGAGCCAGCCATGGCCGGTGCCGACCTTTCCGCCTCTTCCCCCGCAAGCCCCCGCCCCGCCGAAGTGGCCGCACTGCCGGACACCTCCTCGATCGCCGACCCCGGTCCCCTGGGGCTCAGCGCGTTCGCGGGCACGACCTTCGTCCTGAGCTGCTTCAACGCCAACCTGATCGACGCGAGCCTGTCCGCGGTGGTGCTGCCGCTGGCCCTCTTCCTCGGCGGACTCGCCCAACTCCTCGCCGGCATGTGGGAGTTCCGCAAAGCCAACACCTTCGGCTCCACCGCCTTCACCTCGTACGGCGCGTTCTGGCTGTCCTTCGCGGCGTTCTCCAAGTTCGTCGCCCCGAGCCTGCCCGCCGCCACCGCCCACCAGGCGACCGGCCTGTACCTGCTGATCTGGGCGATCTTCACCACCTACATGACGATCGCGGCCCTCAAGCTCAACGGTGCCGTGCTCAGCGTCTTCGCGGCGCTGTCGCTGACCTTCATCCTGCTGACCATCGGCGAGTTCTCCGAGTCGGCCGGCATCGCCAAGACCGGTGGCTGGGTCGGACTGATCACCGCGCTCCTGGCTTGGTACGCGTCGTTCGCGGTCGTCACCAACGCGACGTGGAAGCGTTCGGTACTGCCGACCTGGCCGCTGTCCTGACGGACGGTATTCCGGAGCACTGAGGAGAGATCGTGTCCGACACAACCTTGTCGAACCTGCTGAAGGAGGAGCGGCGTTTCGCTCCTCCGGCGGAGCTGGCCGCAGCCGCCAATGTGACCGCTGAGGCGTATGGGCGGGCGGAGGCGGACCGGCTGGGTTTCTGGGCTGAGCAGGCCCGGCGGCTGGCGTGGGTGTCGGAGCCCACCGAGACGCTGGACTGGTCGAACCCGCCGTTCGCCAAGTGGTTCGCCGACGGCCGGCTCAACGTGGCGTACAACTGTGTCGACCGGCACGTCGAAGCAGGGCTCGGTGATCGGGTCGCCCTGTTTTTCGAGGGTGAGCCGGGTGATTCCCGCACGATCACCTATGCCGAGTTGAAGGATGAGGTGTGCAAGGCCGCCAACGCCCTCACCGCACTCGGTGTGGCTGAGGGTGATCGGGTGGCGATCTATCTGCCGATGATCCCCGAGGCGGTCATCTCCATGCTGGCCTGTGCCCGCATCGGCGCGCCGCATTCGGTGGTCTTCGGTGGTTTCTCCGCTGATGCTTTGGCTACGCGGATCGATGATGCGGATGCCCGGGTGGTGATCACCTCGGATGGTGGGTACCGGCGGGGGAAGCCGGCCGCGTTGAAGCCGGCTGTCGATGAGGCATTGACCCGGCCGGGTGCCGAGCGGGTGCGTCACGTGTTGGTGGTGCGGCGTACCGGGCAGGAGGTGGGCTGGGCTGAGGGGCGTGATGTGTGGTGGCACGATGTGGTGGATTCGGCGTCGGCGGTGCATGTGGCGCCGGCGTTGGAGGCGGAGCATCCGCTGTTCATCCTGTACACGTCGGGGACGACGGGTAAGCCGAAGGGCATTTTGCACACGTCGGGTGGTTATCTGACGCAGGCGAGTTTCACGCATCATGCGGTGTTCGATTTGAAGCCTGATGCGGATGTGTATTGGTGCACGGCGGATATCGGGTGGGTGACCGGGCACTCCTATATTGTGTACGGTCCGTTGTCGAACGGTGCCACCCAGGTGATTTATGAGGGGACGCCTGATACTCCGCATCAGGGCCGTTTTTGGGAGATCGTGCAAAAGTACAAGGTTTCCCTGCTGTACACGGCTCCTACGGCGATTCGTACGTTCATGAAGTGGGGGGATGACATTCCGGCGGGGTTCGATTTGTCGTCCCTGCGGGTGTTGGGCAGTGTGGGTGAGCCCATCAATCCTGAGGCGTGGATGTGGTATCGGGAGCACATCGGCCGCAACCAGTGCCCGATTGTGGACACGTGGTGGCAGACGGAGACGGGTGCGATGATGATCAGCCCGCTGCCGGGGGTGACGGCCACCAAGCCGGGCTCCGCGCAAACCGCCCTGCCGGGGATCGCCGCCACTGTGGTGGATGACGAGGCGCGGGAAGTGCCGGATGGTTCCGGTGGCTACCTGGTGTTGACCGAGCCGTGGCCGTCGATGCTGCGCACCATTTGGGGTGACGACCAGCGCTACCTCGACACGTATTGGTCGCGTTTCCCCGGCCGTTACTTCGCGGGGGATGGTGCCAAGAAGGATGATGACGGCGATATTTGGCTGTTGGGCCGCGTCGATGACGTGATGCTCGTCTCCGGCCACAATATTTCCACCACCGAGGTGGAATCGGCTCTCGTCTCCCACCCCAAGGTCGCCGAATCCGCTGTGGTCGGTGCCACCGATGCCACCACCGGCCAGGCCATCGTCGCCTTCGTCATCCTGCGCGGCACCGCACAGGACGACGGTGACGCCCTCGTCGCGGAACTCCGCGACCATGTCGGCAAAACGCTTGGGGCCATCGCCAAACCCAAGCGCATCCTCACCGTCGCCGAACTCCCCAAAACCCGCTCCGGGAAAATCATGCGACGCCTCCTGCGCGACGTCGCAGAAAACCGCACCCTCGGCGACGTCACCACCCTCACCGACTCCACCGTCATGGACCTCATCCAATCCAAACTCCCCACCGCGGCAAGCGAGGACTGAACCACGACTCGCGGGCGGGGGCGGCCTGGCCGTCCCCGCCCGCGAGTTGGGCCGCCACCGTCATCATCGGCGGCGCGCCGGGTAGGGGTTGGGCATGACCGATCTCTGCCTGGGACCGCTGTTGCGGTACGTGGACGACAACAGCGCGACCGTGTGGGCGGAGGTCGACCGCCCCTGCGTGACCACCGTGATCTGCGAGGGCGGGGTGCGCGCCTCCGCAGACAGCTGGTCCGTGGCCGGGCACCACTACGTCCTGGTGGTCGTCACCGGGCTCACGCCGGGCAAGGAGACCCCGTACCGCCTGGAGCTGGACGGGGAACAGGTCTGGCCGCCACGCGATTCGGCCTTCCCGCCGAGCACCATCAGAACGCTGCCGGAGGGCTCGGTGGCGAGCGAGGGGCTGCGGGTGGCCTTCGGCTCCTGCCGGTGGGCGGCCCCGCCCGCCGAGGGGACCGACGAGATAGGCCCGGACGTCCTGGACACCTTCGCCCGGCAGGTCGCCGCCGACGGCGACACCGCAAGTCTCCCGGACGTGCTGCTACTGCTCGGCGACCAGGTCTACGCGGACGAGACCTCGCCGGCCACCAGGGAATGGCTGGAGAGCCGCCGTGACCTGTCGAAGCCGCCGTGGTCGCAGGTCGCCGACTACGAGGAATACACCCGGCTCTACCACGAGTCGTGGAGCGACCCGGAGATCCGCTGGCTGCTGTCGTGCGTACCGACCTACATGGTCTTCGACGACCACGACGTGGTCGACGACTGGAACACCTCGCAGGCCTGGCTGGAGGAGATACGGTCGACGGGTTGGTGGACCGACCGCGTCCTCGGCGGTCTGATGTCGTACTGGGTCTACCAGCACCTCGGCAACCTCTCCCCCGCCGAACTGGCCAGGGACGAGTTGTTCGCGACGGTTCGCGAACAGGGCGACGGCACGGCGGCGGTGCGGCGGTTCGCCGAGGGGGCGGACCGGGACCGCGCGAGCGTGCGCTGGAGCTACCGCCGCGACTTCGGGCGGGTGCGGCTGGTCATGCTCGACTCGCGCTCGGCCAGGGTGCTGGAGGAGGACCGGCGGGCCATGCTCGACGAGGGCGAACTGGCCTGGCTGCGTTCGCAGTTGCTGGACGACCGGGACTACGACCACCTGCTCGTGGGGAGTTCGCTGCCCTGGCTGCTGCCGCCGGCCATCCACCAGGCGGAGGCGTGGGACGCCGCGTTGTGCGCCGGGGTGCGGGGCCGGCGGTGGGCGGCGCGGGGCGAGAAGCTGCGCCGGGCCGCGGACATGGAGCACTGGGCGGCGTTCCGCAGGTCCTTCGACGCGCTGGCCGCGCTCTTCGCCGAGGTGACCGGGCCGCGTGGTGACGGCGGGCGGGCGCCGGCCACGGTCTGCGTGCTGTCGGGGGACGTGCACCACGGCTACAGCGCCGAGGCGCGCTGGCCGGAGCCGGCGGACCGTGAACGCACCTCCCGCGTGGTGCAGTTGACTTGCTCCCCGATACACAACGACGTGCCGGCCTTCATGCGGGTGGGCTTCCGGGTCGGCTGGAGCCGGCTGGGCAGGCTGGCCGGCCGGCTGCTGGCCCGGCACGGCCGCCTGCCGCGGACCCCGGTCAGCTGGCGGAAGCTGGCCGGCCCCTGGTTCGGCAACCAGCTCATGACGCTCACCCTGGCCGACCGCACCGCGCGGCTGCGGCTGCACCAGGCCCGGCCCGATCGGCAGGGCACCGGGGCGCACCTGGTCGTCCCGTACGAGACGGTGCTGGCCGACTCCTGACCGGCGGGGCCGGTCAGCGGTCCCGGTAGGCCTCCAGCAGCCGCAGCCACACCTCGCTGATCGTGGGGTAGGAGGGCACCGCGTGCCAGAGCCGGTCGATCGGCACCTCGCCGACGACGGCGACCGTGGCCGAGTGCAGGAGTTCGCCGACCCCGGGCCCTGCGAAGGTCACCCCGACGAGCCGCCCGCTGTCGGTGTCGACCACCATGCGCGCCCGGCCGCGGTAGCCGTCGGCGTACAGGGCGGAGCCCGCCACCTGGGCGAGGTCGTGGTCGACGACGCGCACGGTGCGGCCGGCCCGCCGCGCCTGCTCGGCGGTGAGCCCGACGGCGGCGACCTCCGGGTCGGTGAAGACCACCTGCGGGACGGCGGCGTTGTCGGCGGTCGCCACGTGGGCGCCCCAGGCGGCGTCGTCGACCGGCCGGTCCAGGGCGCGGGCGCCGATGACCGCGCCGGCGATCCTGGCCTGGTACTTGCCCTGATGGGTCAGCAGCGCCCGGTGGTTGACGTCGCCCGCCGCGTAGAGCCAGCCGTCGGCCACCTCGGTCACCCGGCAGGTGTCGTCGACGGTGAGCCAGTCGCCGGGGGTCAGGCCGACGGTCTCCAGGCCCAGGTCCTCGGTGCGCGGGGCGCGGCCGGTGGCGAACAGCACTTCGTCCACGACGAGTTCGCCGCCGTCGTCCAGCGTCAGGGCCACCGGTCCCGAGGGGTCCGGGCGGTCCACCGCGGTGACCGAGATCCCGGTGCGGACGGTCGACCCCGGCCTCGGTGAGGCCGTCGGCGACGAGTTCCCCGGCGAACGGCTCCATGCGCGGCAGCACGCCGGTGCCGCGCACCAGCAGGGTGACCTCGCTGCCCAGCGCCCGCCAGGCGGTGGCCATCTCGACGGCGACCACGCCGCCGCCGACGACCGCGAGCCGGCCCGGCACCCGCCCGGCGGCGGTGGCCTCACGGCTGGTCCACGGCCGCGCGTCCGCCAGCCCCGGCAGGTCGGGCAGGGCCGCGCGGGTGCCGGTGCAGACGGCCACCGCGTGGCGTGCGGTGAGCACCCGCCGACCGCCGTCCGGGTCCGAGACGGTGACCCGGCGGACGCCGTCGAGCCGGGCGTGGCCGCGCACCAGGTCGATCCGGGCGGACGCGAGCCAGTCGACCTGGCCGTCGTCCTTCCAGTGCGAGGTGAAGTCGTCGCGCCTGGCCAGCACCGCCGCGGCGTCCAGCGGTCCGGCGACCGCCTCGCGGGCGCCCGGCAGCCGGCGCGCCTCCGCGAGCGCGATGGCCGGCCGCAGCAGCGCCTTGCTGGGCATGCAGGCCCAGTACGAGCACTCGCCGCCGACCAGTTCGCTCTCCACCAGCGCCACGGTCAGACCGGCCGCCCGGGCCCGGTCCGCGAGGTTCTCCCCGGTGGGGCCGCCGCCGAGCACGAGGACGTCGTACTCCGCCTGGTCGTGGTCCGCCCGCTCGCCCGCTGTCGCTGTCATCCGTCGGCCTCCCGTGTCCGCTGGTGCGACGATCATCCTCCGTCCGCGGGCGGTCGCGCGCGCCGGCCGGGGCGGCTCGCCGGGACGAACCCTGGTGATCGGGGAAAATGGGGTCGGCGGGACGATGTCCCCGGCACGCGGCCGCCGGCCGCCGCTACGACGCGGGAGCGGACATGGGCGAGTTGATCCTCATCCGGCACGGCGAGACCGAGTGGAGCCGGGCGATGAAACACACCAGCTGGACGGATCTGCCGTTGACCGGGCACGGCGAGGAGCAGGCGCGGGCGCTGGTCCCGCTGCTGGCCGACCGGCGGATCGCACTGACCATGTGCAGCCCGATGGCCAGGGCACTCGGCACCGCCCGGCTGGCCGGGCTCGGCGGGCCGCTCGTCGACGACGACATGCGCGAGTGGGACTACGGCGGCTACGAGGGCGTCACCACCCAGGAGATCCACCAGGACCGGCCGGACTGGGACCTGTGGGCCGACGGTGTGGCGGCCGGGCCGCCGGAGCACCCGGGCGAGAACGCGGCCCAGGTCGGTGCGCGGGCCGACCGGGTGCTGAAGGTGGCGGAGGCCGGACTGCGGGAGGCGGACGGGGAGGACGGCGACGTCGCCGTGGTGGCCCACGGGCACTTCCTGCGGGTGCTGGCCGCGCGCCGGCTGGGGCTGCCCGCCTCGGCGGGCGCCAAGCTGCGTCTGGACACCGCCTCGGTCAGCTTCCTGGGCAGTGAGCACGGCCACCCGGCGATCTCCCGGTGGAACATCGTGCCGGGCCTGGTCACCTGAACGGCCGAGCCCCCGCCGTCCGGCACCCCGGTCGGCTCATCCGGCCCCCGCGCGCTGGTCCGGCGGGGGCACGATCAGGCAGAACTCGTTGCCCTCCGGGTCCGCGAGCACGGTCGTCAGCCAGCCGCGGTCGTCGAAGGGCCCTCGCACCCGCCGGGCGCCGTAGGACAGCAGGCGGCTGAGCGTCGGTTCCAGCGCGCCGACCCGCAGGTCGAGATGCATGCGGTTCTTGCCGTGCTTGGGCTCGGGCACCTGCTGGAGCAGCAGCGTCGGCAGGTGCCCCCGGGGGTCCTTCAGGCCGGTGTAGGGCAGGCTCGTCCCGGCGATCCGGTAGCCCAGCGCGCCGGCCCAGAAGTCCGCGAGCCCGACCGGGTCGGCGCAGTCCAGGACGATGACCAGCTCGAACCGGCCGTCCGGCGCCTCCCCGGCGCTCAACGGCCGTACCAGACCGCGGTGACGTTGCAGAACTCGCGGATGCCCTGGCCGGACAGCTCACGGCCGTAGCCGGACCGCTTCACGCCGCCGAAGGGCATCGCCGGGTGGGAGGCGGTCATGCCGTTGAAGTAGACGCCGCCGGCCTGTAGGTCGCGGGCGAAGCGGCGCTGTTCCAGGGCGTCGTCGGTCCACACGTTGGAGCTGAGGCCGAAGGGCGTGTCGTTGGCGAGCTCCACGGCGGCGTCGAGGTCGGCGACCTCGTAGAGGGTGGCCACCGGGCCGAACGCCTCCTCGTGGTGGATGCGCATGCCGGGGTCGATCCCGGTCAGCACGGTCGGCTCGTAGAACCAGCCGGCGGTCAGCCCGGGCGGCCTGCGCCCGCCGCACAGCGCGGTGGCGCCCCGGGAGGTGGCGTCCTCGACGAGGGCCTCCAGGTCGGTGCGGCCCTGCTCGCTGGAGAGCGGTCCGACGTCGGTGCCCTCCAGCATCGGGTCGCCGACGGTGAGCGCGGCCATGGCGTCGGTGAAGCGCCGCGCGAACTCCTCGTGGACGTCGCGGTGCACCAGGAAGCGCTTGGCGGCGATGCAGGACTGCCCGTTGTTCTGGACGCGGGCGGTGACCGCGACCTTCGCGGCGCGCGCGATGTCGGCCGAGGGCATCACGACGAACGGGTCGCTGCCGCCCAGTTCCAGGACGGTCTTCTTCACCTCGTCCCCGGCGATCGCGGCGACCGCGCGGCCGGCCGGTTCGCTGCCGGTGAGCGTGGCGGCGGCGACCCGGGGGTCGCGCAGGATCCCCTCCACCGCGTCCGAGCCGACCAGCAGGGTCTGGAAGCAGCCCTCGGGGAAGCCGGCCCGGTGGAAGAGGTCGCCGAGGTACAGGGCGGTCTGCGGAACGTTGGAGGCGTGCTTGAGCAGGCCGACGTTGCCGGCCATCAGGGCGGGCGCGGCGAACCTGACGACCTGCCACAGCGGGAAGTTCCACGGCATGACGGCGAGGATCACGCCGAGCGGCCGGTGGCGCACATGCGCGGCGACGCCGCCGGAGTCCTCGACGTCGGCGGGCGAGGGGTACTGGTCGGCCAGCAGTCCCTGGGCCCGCGCGGCGTACCACCGCATGGACTTGGCGCACTTGGCGGCCTCGGCGCGGGCGGCGACCAGGGTCTTGCCCATCTCGGTGGTCATGATCCTGGCGATCTCGTCGCGTTCCGCGTCCAGCAGGTCGGCGGCCTGCCGCATCAGGTCGGCCCGGGTGACGAAGTCGGTGAGCCGGTAGTCCCGGAAGGTCCGCGCCGCGCGGGCCAGCCGCTGCTCGATCTCCTCGGGTCCGAACGCCTCGAAGGTCTTGAGGGTCTCCCCCGTCGCCGGGTTGACGGTTGCGATGGCCATGGCGTTGCCTCCCGGGTCTGGGCCCTGCTGCGGCTCCTCGTTCGGCTCACTTCCGCCGGACCAGGGATCGTATGCCCTTGTATCAACCTGTTTATACGCGCTCGCCCGATGCCACGACCGGGACGGGCCGCGGACGGCCGATCCGGGCGGCGGTCAGTACGGCGGCCACCACGAGCACCGGCGGCAGGAAGGGCGTCCATCCGGGGGCGGACCGGAACACCGCCGCGGCGGCTCCGGCGCCCACCGCGAGCGCGGTCAGCCGCACCGGGACCCAGCGGTCGGTGCCGGGGCGGTCGCCCCCGGGGACCTGGCCGACGCCGCGGGTGACGAACGTGGCGAGCGAGCCGGTCAGGTACGTGGAGGGGCGGGCCGCGGGACCGGCGCCCAGCATCGCGCCGGACTGCCCGCCCATGGCGACGGCGGCCACGCACAGCAGCACGTCGCGCGGCGCGCCGACCGGTGGCGCGCCGGCGCTCGCCCACACCACGGCGGTCACGGTCAGCAGGACGGCCTCGCAGGCCAGGCACTGCAGGGTGCGGGCCGGCCAGCCTGGACCGGCCGCCGCGGTGCCCCGGCAGGCGCGGGCGGCGGCCGCCGTCCCGAGGACGAACCCGGCCAGCGCGATCAGCGGCGGCACCACGTCGGCGAAGTGATCGCTGCCGACGGCGATGCCCAGCAGGGCGAGGTTGCCGGTCATCACGCCCGCGAAGACATGGCCGAGGGCGGTGAACGCCATCGCGTCCACGGCTCCGGAGGCGGCGGCCAGCAGCACCACGGCCACCTCCGCCGCCGTTCCGGGGCCGTGCCCCGCGTCAGCCGTCACCGCGCGTTACCGCAGCGGCCCGGGGTCCGGCACCGGTTCGGGGGCCGGTTCAGGGCCGGGTCCCGGCGGCGGCGGGGTCGGCACCGGATCCGGCGCGGGTCCCGGCGTCGGCGAGGGCACCGGCGGGGCGGGCACCGGGTCGGGTTCGGGGAAGGGAGGGTTCGGCCCAGGGACCGGTCCGGGCGCGGGACCGCCGGGGCCGGGCACCGGTGTGGGCGAGGGCGGCACCGGGTCGGGGTGCACGGGGGTGACGGACCGCCAGGGGGTGTGCGAACCGAACCGGTCGGTGTGCCCGGTCCTTTCGGTCTCTGCCAGCTTCACCATGAGAACCTCCCGCGATCTTTGTCGGAGCGTTCGGCGGCCGTCCGGCCCTTCTCCCGGCCGGCAGGTTCCGGCCACCGGGGCGTGCCGGGTGGTACCCGGGTCGCCCTGGGCCGCTCCTGCCCGGGATCCGACTGAATACCCGTCGCCCTCCCCGCCCACCCTGGTCCCCGCCGGTCTCCCGGGCGCGAAGGGATAGCCCGTACGGGGGAGCGCGGGCGGCCCGGCCGAGCTCCTCGGCGAGGGTCCGTCAGGCCGCCGGTCAGCCGGTCCAGGCCGGGTGTGCGGGGTCGTCGCAGCGCACCATGACATCGGCGGTGCCGGCGGGGCCGATCTCGTCCTCGTAGCGCTCGAAGGCGGGCAGGGTCCAGTGCTCGTCGACCGGAGTGCGGCGGGCGAGTGCGGCCGGGGAGAGCCGCAGGTGGACGGTGAGGTCCAGCGGGAAGCCGTGGCCGAGCAGCAGCGGGCCGTCGAGCAACAGCACGCCGCCGGGCGGTAGTTGCCGGTAGGCGGCCCGGGTCGCGCGGTCGGTGACCGGGTCCCACAGCGAGGGCAGGACCCGGCCGTCGCCGTCCGCCGCCAGCGGGGCGAAGACCTCCCGCCACAGCGCCCCGGCATCCAGCCACCGGTCGTAGTACGCGTCCGCGTCCTGCTTGCCGTACTCGTAGCGCAGCGACGCGGGCCGCAGGAACCCGTGGGCGCTCACCCGCAGCACCGGCCGTCCCCTCGGCGGCAGCGCCTCGGCCAGCGCGTCGGCGAGTTCCGCGGTGCGGGCGGCCGGGGCGCCGTCCACCGCGATCCGCGGCCAGACCCCGCCGTCGGCGGTGTCCATCGCGGCCACCCGGTCGGCCAGCGCCTCGGTCAGCCGGGGCCAGGAGACGGGGGTGAGGCGCTGGGCTGTCATGGGGGACATCCTGCCCGACGCGCCTTCGCCCTACCGGGTACGCCGTCCGGGTGAACGCGGGGGTGTCGAGAGCGCCCAGCCGGTGTGATCTATCCGATCATCTGCCTACAGACCCGATCTCAGTGGACCGGCGCGCGGCGCCCGGTGCCGTGCGGCCCGGCAGGAGGGCAGCGGTGGGACGATCGAGCAGGGCGGACACCCTGGCGCTGACGTGCGTGGTCGTGGTGGTGCTGTCGTCCGCCGCTCCGGCGCCGGTGGCAGGCGAGCGGCCGGCTCCGCGCGCGGCCGCTACGACGGCCCGCCCGGCGCCCGCTCCCCCGGCCGCCCCGGCCGTGCGGGCCGCCGCCACGCCGAGCAGCACCCCGGCGCCCGCCTACCCCCCGCAGTTCCGGGTCGGCGCGGTCTTCTCGCTGACCGGGCGGCCACGGCACTTCTGCACCGGGAGCGTGGTCGACAGCCCGTACCGCGATCTGGTGATCACCGCGGCGCACTGCGTGCACGGCGACGGTGACACCGGCTACCGCACCGGCCTGGCGTTCGCGCCGGGGCTGCGGCAGGACGGCACTCCAGCCGGGCTGTGGCACGTGGCCGAGGCGCTGGCGGCCCCGGAGTGGATGCTGGACTCCGATCCGGGCGCCGACGTGGCGTTCCTGGTCCTCGCCCCGCTCGCGGGCCGCGAGATCGAGGACGTGGTCGGCGGCAACCCGATCGCCTTCGACCGGCCGCCCGGCGGTCCCGTACAGCTGATCGGCTATCCGCGCGACGACGACGACCCGGTGCTGTGCGACGGGACCGCCGAGGGCGAGGGGGCGGACCAACTACGGGTCGGCTGCCCGGGGTTCAGCGGCGGCACCAGTGGCGGACCCTGGCTGTCCGACCCGGAAGGACCGGCCGGCAGCGGCGCGGTGACCGGGGTGATCGGCGGCTACCAGCACGGCGGTGACACCCCGGACGTCTCCTACAGCAGTTACTTCGGCCCGCGCGTGCGCGCCCTGTACGAGCAGGCCGCGCAGGCCGATCCTCAGCGGCTGCGGGCGTAGCAGCGGCGCAGCCAGCGGGCGGCTCCGAGGGGCGCGGGGCGGAAGGTCACCCGGCGGTGCAGGACCCTGCGGTTGTCGAAGAGGTGGAAGTCGCCCGCGCCGATGAGCACCGGCTCGCCCGGCAGTCGCGCCAGCAGCCGCTCGAAGCCCTCCAGCGCCGCGGCGGCCCGCGGGGTGTCGGGGAGCACCCGGCCGGGCCCGTAGCGCACCGCGTCCTGGCCGCCGGGCAGCGTCCACACCAGCGGGACGCCGGCCCGCCGCATCGGGCCGCCTCCCTCGCACGGCCGGTAGGACTCCGGGGCCGTGACGTTGAACTCCGGCTGCCGCAGGGCGTCCACCACCGCGCCGGGCAGGGCCCGCAACACGACGTCGAGCGCGAGCAGTTCGGTGGGCACCCGCTCCTCGTTGCGCATGCCGTAGAAGGTCAGGAAGTGCGGTACGGCGAAGGCCGCCGGGGCGGATTCGTGGTGGTCGAGCACGGAGTCGTCGGTGTGCCAGTCCAGCGGCGCCGAGGAACCCCAGGAGGTCTGCGCCGCCCCGGAGTCCGGGCGCGGGGCGACGTTGCGGATGAGGCGGCCCTCGTTCTCCCAGCGGTAGGCGACCGGGAGCAGCCCGAGCAGTTCCACCATGCCGAACTGGACGAGGTTGGCGACCGTCAGCACGGACTCGTCGCCGAACCCGTCCTGGGGGGTGGGGACATGGCCGGGCGGACGCGGCAGGTTGGTGACCGTCAGCCACGGCGCGGGCTCCCGGCACCAGGCGGTCAGCGCCTCCAACACCGGTGCGGGCAGCTGATTTCTCAGGTGTTTCGCGCCCGCCTCGGCATAGGCCCGCCGGTCCGAATCGGGTACCACGCCTTCCAGATCTTCCTGGCGATCGAATTCACCGAAGATCGAGGCCTTTACGTCGTCGGATATCCGTATTCGTGTCGGCGGAAAATCAGACATAACGTCAAGGTCTCCTCGCGGGGCGCATTTCGATCGCCGACGACACTACTCCGGCACAGGCCCCTGACAACTGACGATCATTGTTCTTTGAGCAAGACATGAGCTTGCCCCGCGCATGTGCCCGGACCCTGGCCTGGGAGGAGAAGGTCGACAGGCCGGGATCCGGGCGGGAATCGGATCAGCCGACCGGATTCCAGTAGTCGCCGGCCATCACGATGGTCACCAAGGTCTTGATGCTCTCCCCGAAGTAACCGTCACCGAACGGATTGGTGCTCAGATAACTCCAGATCTTGTCGGTCCACGCCTGGTCGCCGGCGGCCATGGCGGCCGGGCCCGCCGAGTCGCCGGCCTCCTCCGCCTGGTCGTCGGTGGAGTAGGCGGTGCAGTTGAGCTTGATGTGCGGATAGACCTTCTGCGGATTGCCGCCCGAGAGGGTCTTCAGGCAGGAGGACTCCTTCTTCGCGACGGCGAGCGAGGTGGCCGCGGTGTTCCCGTACAGCAGCGCGTCGGTCCCCAGGTGCCACGGCACCCGGATGGAGTTGTAGCCGACGATGTTGTCCGGCTGGTCCTCCTGGTAGTCGGCCGGGGCGGGCTTGGGGCTGGTGGTGTTGGCGTTCACCACGAAGTCCGACAGCAGTCCGGCGGAGGAGGAGTAGCCGGCGGTGAACTCGTCGATGACCGCCTCGGTCCTGGTCACCACCTTGTTCCAGTCGTGCGCGGTGTCGTAGGCGGCGAAGGCCCGCAGGTGGTCGAGCATCATGTCGGAGGGCCGGGTGTCGGTGCCGGGGCCGTCGTCCTCGCACTTGAGGTGGCCGTCGGAGGCGACGTCGTGCGCGTAGACCGAGGCGAGCCAGGTCCTGACGTCCGCGGTGTAGCCGCCCCACTGCTTGTCCGCCAGGATCAGCCCGTACCCGATGTCCAGGTCGCCGTCGGTGGCCGCGTCGGGGGTGCCGGAGTCGGCGTACTCACAGGTCCTGCCGTCGAGTTGCCACTGCATCAGGCCGTCGGGGTCCTCGTGGTCCTTGACCAGTTGCCACAGTCCGTCGAACTCGGTCTGCGCGTCGGTGTCGTGACCGGCCATCAGCGGCACGATGTTCATGCCGTAGCCCTGGCCCTCGGAGACCGGGCCGCCGTTGGGGGCGTCGTCGTCGCCCTTGGTCGAGACGTAGTACTCGTTCGACGCGCAGCCGTGGACCAGGTAGGTCTGCTTCCACGAGTCGTACTGGCCGGTGACGGCGGCGTCCCGCGAGGCCTGCGACGCGGAGGGCGTCACGCCGGTCAGGTACGTGGTGTGCTGGGGGAACGGCCGTAGTGCGGTGGCCGCGGACGCGTTCGCGCCGGTGCCCGCGACCAGGCCGAGGGACACGACCGCCAGTGCGGCCGTGCCCGCTGCCCATCGGGTTCCTCTGCGTGCCATCAACGCTCCTTCACCGGGTGGGGGATGCCGGGGACGGCTATCGTTAGGAAAGTTTCCTAACTTGATTGCGTGACAGCGTGCTGCGCCGACGTGACCCTGTCAAGACCTCGCGCGCCGGCCGCGCCCGGCCGGCCACGAGGGGCGGGCCGCGGCGCCCGGGCGCACGATGGAGGGGAACCGCCGGGAGGACCCATGGCCCTGCACGAAGTCGACCGAGAGCGGCAGTACGCCCCCGACGACCTGTACGCACTGCCCGGGGCGGGCTCTCCGCTGCCCCGCTACCGCATGCCGGAAGGGCCGATGCCCGCGCGCGCCGCGGTCCGGCTGGTCCAGGACGAACTGGCGCTGGACGGCAATTCACGCCAGAACGTGGCGACCTTCTGCACCACCTGGTCGGAGCCCGAGGTCCGGACGATCATGGCCGAGACCCTCGACAAGAACCTCGTCGACAAGGACGAGTACCCGCAGACGGCGGAGCTGGAGTCGCGCTGCGTCCACATCCTGGCCGACCTGTGGCACGCGCCCGACGGCACCACCACGGTGGGCTGCTCGACCACCGGGTCGAGCGAGGCGGCGATGCTGTGCGGCCTGGCGCTGCAACGCCGCTGGCGGGCCCGGCGCCGGGCGGCCGGCCGGCCCGCCGACCGGCCGAACCTGGTGTGCGGCCCGGTCCAGGTGTGCTGGGAGAAGTTCGGGCGCTACTTCGACGTGGAGCTCCGGCAGATTCCGCTTACCGGCGAGAGCACCACCATGCGCCCCGAACAATTGGCCGAATACTGCGACGAGAACACCATCGGCGTCGTCACCACGCTCGGGGTGACCTTCACCGGTGGCTACGAGCCGGTGGCCGAGGTGGCCGGAACCCTGGACAGGCTCCAGCACACCACGGGACTCGACATCCCGATGCACATCGACGCGGCCAGCGGCGGCTTCGTCGCGCCCTTCCTGGAGCCGGAACTGGTCTGGGACTTCCGGCTGGAGCGGGTCAAGAGCATCAACGCCTCGGGCCACAAGTTCGGTCTGTCACCGCTGGGCGTGGGGTGGGCGGTCTGGCGCGACGCGGCCGAACTGCCCGACGAACTGGTCTTCCACGTGGACTACCTGGGCGGTGACATGCCGACCTTCGCGCTGAACTTCAGCCGCCCCGGCGGTGAAGTGGTCGCCCAGTACTACAACTTGCTGCGTCTGGGGCGGACGGGCTTCCGTGACGTGCAGCGTGCCTGCTCCGAGACGGCCGGCCAACTCGCCGACGCGGTGGCCGGGTTGGGGCGCTTCCGGATCCTGCACGACGGCCGGTCCGCACTGCCGGTGGTGTGCTGGACGCTGGCCGAGCCGCCGGCGCCGGGCGCCTGGACGCTATACGACCTGTCCGAGCGGCTGCGGATGCGCGGCTGGCAGGTGCCGACCTATCCGCTGCCCGCCGACCGCCAGGACGTGGTGGTGCAACGGGTCGTGGTGCGGCACGGGGTCAGCCGGGACCTGGCCGAACTGCTGCTGGGCGATCTACGCACCGCGCTGGCCGAGTTGGAGCGCCGCAAGGTGGGCGCCGCGGCGGAACACCCGGGCTTCCACCACTAGGGAGTCCTCGGGCGGGTCACAGCTCCCGCAGGATGGACAGCACCAGGTCGCGGGTCTGGTCGGGCGACAGCGCGTCGGTCCGCAGCCGGTTCATCACCCGGCAGTACTGGGCGACTTCCTCGCGCTTGTCGATGTAGAGCGCGCTGGTCAGCTGCTCCAGGTAGACCACGTCGGGCAGATCCGGCTCGGGGAAGCCGAGCATGGTGAACGCGCCGCCTTCGGCCGCATGGCCGCCCCGGCCGAACGGCATGACCTGGAGCACCACGTTGGGTCGCTCCGACAGCTCCAGCAGCCGGCGCAGCTGGCCCCGCATCACCTCGGGCCCGCCCAGCGGTCTGCGCAGCGCCGCCTCGTCGTGGACCGCGTAGAACCGCGGCGCGCTGTCGCCGGTCAGGATCCGCTGGCGGCCCATCCGCAGGTCCACCCGGCGGGCTATCTCATCCGGCGGGGCGGAGGGCTGACCCTGCGAGACGACGGCGGCGGCGTACTCCTCGGTCTGGGCGAGGCCGTGCACGAACTGGACCTCGAAGGTCTGTATGAGGGTCGCGGCCTCCTCCAGACCGACGTAGGTCTGGAACCAGCCGGGCAGCAGGTCGCCGTAGCCGTGCCACCAGCCGGCGACGTTGGCCTCCCTGACCAGGCCCAGCAGGGCCTCCCGGTCGTCGTCCTCGACCCCGTAGAGGGTGAGCAGGTCCGCGACGTCGCGCTCCTTGAAGCTCACCCGCCCCAGCTCCATGCGGCTGATCTTCGACTCCGACGCGCGGATCGAGTAACCCGCGTCCTCGCGGGAGAAGCCACGCGACTCACGGAGCCTGCGCAGTTGGGAGCCGAGGAGTATGCGGCGCATCATCGATCCACTTCCCGGCGACGCGCTCACCGATCCACCGCCCAGCTGCTCTGTCGACATCGGACCCGACCCTCCTCAACGGAACGGATCAAGTCTTTCATCTTCGGAGCCCTCGTGGGTCGCTTCCCGCCACCTGTGCCCGATTGATGCACGTGAATCCGCCCGCGCATATGCCAAGTTTGCAGATGCACGTGCATCTGACCTTGCATCCGGAGTGACCGTTGGGGACCATGTGGGCGTGTACGCATCCACCAACGTTTCCGACAGCCGAGGTGCCGGTCATGAGGAGTGAGGGCGCAAGAGCGCTCGCGCCGTCAGGAGACGTGGTGTTCCCCACCCAGCGACTCGCCTCCTCGGCCTGCGAACTGCCACCCCGCCTGGAGTCGGTCCGCCAGGCGCGGCGCTTCACCCGCGAGACGCTCGGCCGGTGGGGTCTGTCGGAGTTGTTCGACAACGTCGCTCTGGTGGCCTCCGAGCTGGTCACCAACGCGCTGCGGCACGGCGTCGGGACGGGCACGGGGCCGTACCCCGACGCCGTGCCGATCTCCCCGCCGCCGACCGTCCGGCTGAGTCTGGCCCACTGGACCTCGCGCGTGGTCTGCTCGGTGCGCGACCCCAGCGACCAGGGCCCGCTGGCCAGGACGCCGGACTTCATAGCGGAGTCCGGGCGCGGCCTGCACCTGGTCGCCTCATGCAGCGACGCGTGGGGCTGGCACCCGCTGGCCGGCGCCGGAAAGGTGGTCTGGGCACTCTTCCCCGCGCCCGACCACCGCCAGCCGGCCGGACCCGTCTCCGAAGACGATCGAAATCCCGGACGGGTCCACTGACTTACGGCATGCCGTTGATCAGGTGATCGAACTCACCCTCCTTCACTCCGCGTAGCAGTGCCGCGATCTCGGCCCGGGTGTATATCAGCGCCGGGCCTTCCGGAAAGCGGGAGTTGCGCACCGCGATCTCGCCGTCCGGCAGACTGGCCAACTCCACGCATGTTCCTTGCGAGTTGCTGTGCCGGCTCTTCTGCCAGACGGCGTCATGAAGCTCGTTGGCCGCCATGCCGTTGTACGTGCCGCGCACGGATACCTCCTGGAACATGTGTTCTCACCGGCGGGAATGATAGCGCGCTGTACACGAGTTGCCGGTGCGCGCGACTTCGGGGATATACCTTCCGGCCAGTTGGTTATTGAGATTCGAACCATCTTCGCGGTGGCCGAGTACGCGCCATGAGCTGCGTCACCACCGCGTACGGGCGGTATTGGAGAACTCAACCGACTCCTTGGCGCACTCACGTCCCACAGGGCACACGGCGTTCCCCGCCGTCGCGGAGAGTATCCGTGCCCGCGGATCGCCCGCTCATGCCCGGCGACCGCCGGAATTCGGCCGGTGAAAGGACGGGGACGGGCACCGGGCACCGCCTGCCGGCGGCCGGGAGCCCCGCCGGGCGTACGGCCGGCCGGCGATGCGATCCGGCCACCGCCGGGCCCGGGTCAAAACTGCGGGGAGCCTGGGGCGATCCGCGGGTCCACCACCCGGCACAGCCGGTAGGTGACCGGGGTGAAGCCCAGCGTGGGCCAGTGGCCCGCCGCCAGCGGGGAGGCGCTCGGCCAGCTCGCCGACAACTGGCGGTAGCCCCTGCCGTAGGCCCAGGCCAGCGCGGTGGCCAGCAGCACCCGGCTGACGCCCTCGCCCCGGGCGTTGGGCTCCACGTACGCCTCGGCCAGCTCAGCGGTCTCCTCCGGGGTGAACGGGCCGGTGCGCGCCGGAGTGACAATGATCATGCCGGCCTCCTCACCGCGCCGCATCGCCAGCCAGGCGCCGCACCGGGGATCGGCGAGCGCGTCGGCGTAGCGGGTGCGCTGCTGGATGAGGACTTCCTCCGACTGCGGCTGGAACATCGCCGCCTGCCGCCGGTAGGCGGTCGACTCCGCGGCCATCCGCCCGATCGGCGCCAGGTCGGCCGGTCCGGCACGGCGGATGGACAGCCCCTCCACCCCGCGCGGCTGGCGGCCGCTGCCCTTGACCGGCATCACCCCGCGGATCTGCTCCAGCCCGAAGCCCAGCCGGAACCAGGCCATCGCGATGGTGTCGTCGGCGGGCAGTTCGACGTGGTGGATCAGCCGCCCGCGGGTCACCAGCCGCTCGGAGACCACCGCGTACAGCTCACGCAGCGCCTCGGGCTCCCATCCGGAGTACAGCGCGTGGCCGCCGTGCGCGATCAGCGCGCTGCGCGGCCCGCCGTGGTCGTCGGGCCGCTCGTCGCCGAGGGAGTCCGTCGGGGCGACCGCGAGGTAGCCGCCGAGCCGCGAGCGGGTGCCGCGGGCCACGACCGCCTCCACGCCAGGGCCGCCCAGCAGCTCGGCGATCCGCTCATGGCTGTCGTAGGACGCCGAGGAGGAGGCGGTGGTGCTGGTGCCCACCGCGGCGAAGGGGCGTCTGCGGGTTCTGGCGTACCAGCGGTCCAGGAGAGCGGCGGATTCCGGTATGTGCTCGGCCGACATGGGCGCGATGGCGAAGGTCATGGTGCGACCGGACGCTAACGGGCTGGCGCCTGCGCCTGCAAGGTCTGCCCGGCGCCGGTTCGGTGGGTGAGATCACGGCCATAGCAGCGGCTCAGCGGTTCGTCCCGGTACAGGCCGAACTTGCGGACCGGCGTGTAGCCGCAGGAGACGTACAGCGCGATGGCCTCCGGCTGCTTGGTTCCGGTCTCCAGCACCATGCGCAGCCGGCCCGCGGCGGTGGCCCCGGCCTCCAGTTCGGCCAGGATCCGGCGGGCCAGCCCCCGGCCGCGCGCCTCGGGGACGACGTACATCCGCTTGATCTCCGCGTCCCCGTCGCTGTGCCCCTCAGGGGAGGTGTCCATGGCGCGCCAGCCGCCGGTGGCGACCGGTACGCCGTCGAGATAGCCGATCAGGAAGACGCCGCCCGGCGGGTCGAACTCGGCCGGGGCCAGCGGCGTGACGTCCGGGTCCCCGTAGCGCTCCACGTACTCCTGCTGCACGCGATCGGTCAGCAGCACCGCGTCCGGGTGGTCGTAGCGGACCGCGCGTATCTCCACCAGATTCTCCACCGGGGCATCGTACGTGGCGTGAGGTTCCGCCCGGTATGGTCACCGGGTGCTCACCGTGACGACTGTGAACGTGAACGGCCTGCGGGCCGCGGCGAAGAAGGGCTTCGTGCCGTGGCTTGCGGACACCGCCGCCGACGTGGTGTGCCTCCAGGAGGTGCGCGCCGAGCCCGGCCAGCTGCCCGAGGAGGTGCGCGAGCCCGACGGCTGGCACGTCACCCACGCCCCGGCCGCGGCCAAGGGGCGCGCCGGAGTCTCGCTGTACACCAGGGACGAGCCGGAGCGGGTGCGGGTGGGCTTCGGGTCACCGGAGTTCGACACCACCGGCCGCTACGTCGAGGCGGACCTGCCGGGCGTGACGGTGGCCAGCCTCTACCTGCCCTCCGGCGAGGCCGGCACCGAGCGGCAGGAGGAGAAGTACCGGTTCATGAAGGAGTTCGAGGCCTACCTCGTCGAGCTGCGCTCCCGGGCGCAGGCCGCCGGGCGCGAGGTGGTGGTGTGCGGCGACTGGAACATCGCGCACCGCGAGGCGGACCTGAAGAACTGGAAGGCGAACGCCAAGAACGCGGGCTTCCTGCCCGAGGAGCGCGCCTGGCTCGGCCACCTGTACGACGAGTGCGGCTACGTCGACGTGGTGCGCGCGCTGCACCCGGACACCGCGGGGCCGTACTCGTGGTGGTCCTACCGCGGCCGGGCCTTCGACAACGACTCCGGCTGGCGCATCGACCTGCTGGTGGCCACCGCGGGCATCGCGGGCCGGGCCGTCTCCGCCGTGGTGGAGCGCGCCGCCACCCACGAGGAGCGCTGGTCGGACCACGCCCCGGTCACCGTCGTCTTCGGCTGAACGCCGTCGCGGCCGGACGCGGGTGACCCGCGTCCGGCCGCGACGGTGTGCGGCGGCTCAGCGGCCGACCGCGTACCCCTGCATGGCACGCGGGTTGGCACCGGCCGAGACCACCCCGGTCTCCGGGTCGCGGGCCACCGCGCACATCCGGCCCAGGCCCCACGGGTCGGCGAGGGTCACCTCGTGGCCCCGGCGGCGCAGTTCGGCGACCACCTCCTCGCCGAGACGCGGTTCGACGGTGAGGCTGCCGGGCGCCATGCCGCGGGGGTAGAACGAACCGGGGAAGCTGTCGGTGTGCCAGTTCGGGGCGTCGATGGCGCCTTGCAGGTCGAGTCCGCCGCGCACCTGCTCGCGCGCCGCGACCGCGAGGAAGAAGTGCAGGCTCCACTGGTCCTGCTGGTCGCCGCCGGGCGTGCCGAAGGCCATCACCGGGGTCCCGCCACGCAGGGCGAGCGAGGGGGACAAGGTGGTGCGCGGCCGGCGGCCGGGGGTCAGCGAGTTGGGCAGGTCCGGCTCCAGCCAGGTCATCTGAAGGCGGGTGCCCAGCGGGAAGCCCAGCTCGGGCACGACCGGGTTGGACTGCAGCCACCCACCGCTCGGGGTCGCCGCGATCATGTTCCCCCAGCGGTCCACCACGTCCAGGTGGCAGGTGTCACCGCGGGTCGCGCCGTTGCGCTGGACGGTCGGCTCACCGGCGCCCGCGGCCGCGGGGGCGGTGGGCGGGGTGCCGCCGGCCGCCTGGAGGGCGTACCGGCTCAGCCGGGGCTCGCGGCCGCCGGGGCTGCCCGGGCGCAGCCCGGTGTCGGCGCTCTCCCCGATGAGGGAGCGGCGGTCGGCGTTGTACTTCTCGTCCAGCAGCGCCGCCAGCGGGACGTCGGCCGCGTCGCCGTACCAGGCCTCGCGGTCGGCCATGGCCAGCTTGGTGCCCTCGACCAGGGTGTGGACGTGCTCCGCGCTGCCGTGCTCGGGCAGGTCGGCGGGGAGCAGGGCGAGTTGCTGGAGGAAGACCGGGCCCTGGCTCCAGGGTCCGGCCTTGGCGACCGTCCAGCCGTTCCAGTCGTGGGTGACCGGCGGCTCGTAGGAGGCCGACCAGCCGGCCAGGTCGTCGCCGCTCAGCGTCCCGGTGTGCCGCTCCCCGGAGGTGTCCATGGTGGGCCGGGCCGCCTGGGCGGCGATCGCCTCGGCGACGAACCCCTCGCGCCAGACGCGGCGGGCGGCCTCGATCTGCGTCTCGCGTCCGCTGCCGGCCGCCTCGGCCTCGGCGATGACCCGCCGCCAGGTCGCGGCCAGCGCGCGGTTGGTGAGCAGGGCGCCGGCGCCGGGGGCCTGGCCGCCGGGCAGGTAGACCTCGGCGGAGGAGGTCCACTCGGTCTCGAACAGTTCGCGGACCGACTCCACGGTCATCCCGATGCGCTCCACCGCCGGGTGGCCGTGCTCCGCGTAGCCGACGGCGTACTTGAGCACCTCGGCGAGCGGCTTGGTGCCGTGGTCGCGCAGCAGCAGCATCCAGGCGTCGAAAGCGCCGGGCACGGTGGCGGCCAGCGGGCCGGTGCCGGGCACGATCTCCAGGCCGAGGCCGGTGTAGTGGTCGATGGTGGCCCCGGCCGGGGCCGGGCCCTGGCCGCACAGGACGACGGGTTCACGGCCGGCCGGGGCGAGGATCATCGGGACCTCGCCGCCCGGCCCGTTCAGGTGCGGCTCCACGACATGCAGCACGAACGCCGCGGCCACCGCCGCGTCATAGGCGTTGCCGCCGTCCTCCAGCACGGCCATGGCGGACTGCGACGCCAGCCAGTGGGTGGAGGACACCATGCCGAAGGTGCCTTGCAGGGTGGGACGGGTGGTGAACAAGCTGCGGCTCCTTGCGTTGTGTTCGGGTGGTGCGAGGCACCGCCCGGGCTACTGGTCCAGCCATTCGCGCACCGCGGTCCGCACGAAGGCGAAGTCCGGGTGGCCGGGGGCGGGCGCGCCGGCCCGGTGGCCCCAGATGCTGGGGATGACGCGCATCTCGGCGTCCGCGAGGTAGGGCAGGTCGGCGGCGTTGTCGGCGACCCGGAAGTACAGGTCGGTCTCGCCCGGCAGCAGCAGCACCCGGGCGGTGATGGAGCTGAGCGCGGCGGGCAGGTCGCCGCGGTAGAGCGGGTTGTCGCTGATGTCGGCGTGGTACCAGGTGGACGCCTGCGCGTACAGGTCGGCGGCGCGGTGGGCGGCGAAGCTGTCCTCCCAGTCGGTGCGCAGGAAGGTCTCCAGGTCCGGTGCGCCCAGGGCGGTCTCGTGCAGCCTGGCGCGGTAGAAGTCCTGGCTGAGCCCCCATCCCGCGTAGACGTGGGAGAAGGCCCGCAGCGCGGCGACGGGCTCCTCCTCGAAGCGTCCGCCGCCCAGGTGTTCGGGGGCCGCTTCCAGGACGCGCAGCAGCCCGGACAGGAAGACCTTGTTGTGCGTGGAGGTACGGGAGCTGCCGCAGACCACGATGGCCCGCCGGACCCGGTCCGGGTACAGCGCCGCCCAGTGGTACGCCTGGCCGGCGCCCATGGAGAAGCCGTAGACGGCGGCGATCCGGCGCACCCCGAAGTGCTCGACCAGCAGCCGGTACTGGGCGCGGACGTTGTCGCGCAGGGTGACCAGCGGCGGGTAGTCCTCGGTGTCGGAGGCCGAGGAGGAGCGGCCGTTGGAGAACATGTCGGGGATCACCACGAACCAGCGGGTGGGGTCCAGGATCCCGTCCGGGCCGATCAGCCAGCTGAGGTCGTCGTGGTCGGCTGAGTAACTGCACGGGTAGACGATCACGTTGTCCCGGGCGGCGTTGAGCGTGCCGTGGGTCTGCCACGCCAGCCGGGCGTCCTTGATGAGGCCGCCCTTCTCCGCCTCGAAGTCGCCCAGCCGGAAGACCCCGTCGGCCGTGTCCCAGCTCATCGCACGACTCCGTTCGCCAAGTGGGCGTGCACGCCCCAGACCTGGTTGGCCACCTGGGTCACCCGCAGGTCCACCGCGGTGCTGGCCAGCGCCAGCGCGGCGGCGGTGTCCAGGTCGAACAGCGTCCGCATCCAGCCCAGCATGGCCTCCAGCGCCTGGGCGGACGCCTCGTTGAGGTCCTCGCTGAACCCGAAGGTGATCCGGCCCGACGGGGTGACGGCGTGCGCGGTCGGCACCGGCGGGTCGGACTCCAGGCCGACGGTGAACCGGGTGGTCATGCCGCACTCGATGGCGGTGCCTGAGACCTCCCCGTCGCCCTGGGCCGCGTGCCCGTCGCCGACGCACAGCAGCGCGCCGGGCACCGTGACCGGCAGGAAGAGGGTGGATCCGGCGACCAGTTCACGGCAGTCGATGTTGCCGCCGCCCTGCACCCGGGGCGGGATCGTGGAGTGCTCCCCCGGCTCTGGCGGCGGCATCCCGATGACGCCGAGGAAGGGCGCCAGCGCGACGGTGTGGCCGTACTGGTTGGTGCCGGTGAGCCGGTCGGCGTCGAGCTCCCACAGCAGCCAGGAGGGCTCCGCGCCGGCCAGCCCCAGCCGCCGGTTGAGCGGGGTGTCGGCCGCCGCGGCGACCGTCCAGCCCCACTCGTCGGGCCGCAGGTCCTCCAGGCGCACCGACAGCGCCATCCCAGGTTCCGCGCCCCGGACGGCTATCGGCCCGACGAGGGCGTGCCCGCGCCGGGCGCTCAGTATCAGCGGGCGTTTCTCGCCGGGGGTCCGCTGGCGTTCCAGGTGGCCGGAGGCGTCGAGGGAGTGCACCACCAGGGTGTCGCCCGGGTCGACGGTCAGCACCGGCGGTGCCTCGTTGGAGAAGACGTCGGTCACCGTGTGGCGCTCGGCGTCCAGCTGGTGTTCTGGCAAGGTGCGCGCTCTCCTTCGTCGGAACTGCTCGGCTGCCTCAGACGGCACGGACGGCGGGCGGTCCTGCCGGCCCGGTGGCGTCCTCCAGCGGGAAGTGGCACGCCACCCGGTGCCGGCCCGCCGACATGACCAGCGGGGGTTCCTCGACCGCGCAGACATTCTGCGCCAGGGGGCAGCGGGTGCGGAACCGGCAGCCACTGGGCGGATCGACGGCGGACGGGATCTCGCCCTCGATCCGGCCGGGCGGCTTGGCCTTCTCCCGGACCGGGTCGGGCAGCGGGATGGAACGGATCAGGCCCGCCGTGTACGGGTGCAGCGGGGCGCGGTAGACCTCGGCGCTGCCGCCGACCTCGACCAGCTTGCCCAGGTACATCACCGCGATCCGGTCCGCCATGTACTTCAGCAGCGACAGGTCGTGGGAGACGATGACGTAGGTGAGGCCGAGCCGGTCCTGGAGCGAGCGCATGAGGTTGAGGATCTGGGCCTGGATGGAGACGTCCAGCGCGGAGACCGGTTCGTCGGCGACGATGATCCTCGGGTTGAGCGCCAGCGCCCTGGCCATCCCGATGCGCTGCCGCTGGCCGCCGGAGAACTGGTGCGGATAGCGCCGCAGCGCCTCCGGCGGCAGTCCCACCCCGGCGGCCAGCTCCGCCACCCGCTCGCGGCGTTCCCGGCGCGAGCCGATGCCCTGCGCGGCCAGCGGTTCCTCGATGAGGGAGGCGACCGGCATCCGCGGGTCCAGGGCGGCCGAGCTGTCCTGGAACATCAGTTGCAGGTCCCTGCGCCGCCGGCGCAGCGCGGAGCCGCGCAGCCGGGACAGCTCCTCGCCCTGGAACCTGACGGTTCCCCTGGTGGGCGGCTCCAGGCCGACGATCATGCGTCCGATGGTCGACTTCCCGCAGCCCGACTCCCCCACCACGCCGAGGGTCTCGCCCTCGTGGACGCTCAGCGAGACCCCGGAGACCGCGTGGACCCGGCCGCGTGACCTCAGCCGTACGCCGCCGCCCGCGGCGAACTCCTTGTGCACCTCGACCAGTTCGAGCAACGGGTCACCGCGCCGGCCGAACGCCGGGGTGAGGGCGCGCTGCCGGGCCACGACGGGCACGACGGCGGCCTCGCCCGGCGGGCGCGGGTGCAGGCAGGCGTGCAGGTGGCCGGGGGCCGCCTCGACCAGCACGGGGTCCGTGCCGCGGCAGTCGTCGGCGGCGAACCTGCAGCGGGGCGCGAACCGGCACATGGCGGGCAGCCCGGTCGGCTTGGGCGGCATTCCCGGGATGGAGCGCAGCGAGTTGCCCGCGTCCAGGTCGAGCGTGGGCATCGACTCCAGCAGCGCGCCGGTGTAGCGGTGCCGCGGGTCGGCGAACAGCGCGGGGGTGCCGGCGGCCTCCACGACCCGGCCCCCGTACATCACCACCACCCGGTCGGTGTGTCCGGCGATGACCCCCAGGTCGTGGGTGACCAGCAGCACGCCCATCGACAGCCGGGACTTCAGGTCGTCGAGCAGTTCGAGGATCTGGGCCTGGATGGAGACGTCCAGCGCGGTGGTGGGCTCGTCGGCGATCAGCAGCTTCGGTTCGCAGACCAGGGCGAGGGCGATCATGGCCCGTTGCCGCATGCCGCCGGAGAGCTGGTGCGGGTAGTCGCCGAGCCGCTCGCGCGGCCGGCCCATGCCGACCAGGCCGAGGACCTCCTCGGCTCGCCGGCCGGCGGCGGCGGCCGATCCGCCGCGGTGGATGCGGTAGGCCTCCTGGAGTTGGCTGCCGACGGTGCGGGTGGGATTGAGCGAGGTCATCGGGTCCTGGAAGATCATGGCGATGTCGTTGCCGCGGATCCGGCGCATCTCCTGGTCGCTCAGGTCGCGCAGTTCCCGCCCGTCGAAGCGGACGGACCCCTCGACGATCCGGCCACCGGGCGGCAGCAGCCGCATGACCGACATCCCGGTCATGGTCTTGCCCGAGCCGGACTCGCCGACGAGTCCGACCGTCTCCCCGGCCTCGACCCGGAAGGTGACACCGTCCACCGGGCGGACCGCGTCGGGCCCGGTGCCGATCTCGGTGCGCAGATCGGTGACCTCCAGCAGGCTCATGACGGCTCCTGTTCTGCCGCCCCGGTGGGATCGGCCGGGGTGCTGACGGGCGGAGCGGGCTCGGGCTCCAGGGAATCGCGGCGGCCACCGGGCCGTCCGAAGGCCACGAAGCCGCGCAGGCTGCGGGCGACGCGCACGCCGCCGCGCGGGTCGAGGGTGGCCGCCATCCGGTCACCGATGAAGTTGGCCAGCAGGATGGTCACGGTGATGGCGGCGCCGGGGAAGGTGGTCAGCCACCAGGCGGTGGACAGATAGGTGGCGCCGGCCGCCAGGTCGCTGCCCCAGTCGGGGGCCGGCAGCCGCACCCCCATGCCCAGGAAGCTGAGCGTGGTCGCGGTGAGCACCGCCCAGCCGATGCCGCTGGTGCCCAGCACCACGACCTCGGTCGCCAGGTTGGGCAGCAGGTGCCGCACCGAGGTGCGCAGCCCGGTGGAGCCGAAGACCCGGGAGGCCTGCACGTATTCGGCGGAACGCAGTTTGCGTACGGAGGTGTTGACCACCCGGGCGAAGCCGGGGGTGAACGCGACCCCGATGGCGATGACGATGCTGAGCGGTCCTGTGCCCACCGAGGCCATGATGATCAGGGCCAGCAACAGGACCGGCAGCGCGAGCAGGACGTCGATCAGCCGCATGATCAAACCGGCCGGCCACTTGGGCGCCACTCCCCCGGCCACGCCCAGCGCGACTCCGGCGACGAGCGCCAGTGCCACGCCGAGCAGGCCGGACAGCAGCACCGGCCGGGCGCCGTGCACGACCCGGCTGAAGACGTCGCGGCCGAGTTGGTCGGTGCCGAACAGGTGGGCGGCGCTCGGCGCCTTCAGTACGTCGTCGCCGGTGGCGACCGGGTCGATGTGGGCGAGGAGCCCGGGGGCGACGGTCACCACGACGGCGGCGACCAGGACGAGGGCGGTCAGCACGGCGGCCGGGCTCCGGCCGCCCGTGGACCGCCCGGCGGGCGCGGGCGGCTCAGGATCGCCGGGGGCGGCGGTCCGGCCGGGCGCCTGGGAGGGGGTGGGGACGATGGCCGTCATGACACCCCCGCGGTCAGTCGGGCCCGGGGATCGATCAGGCCGATGACGATGTCGACGACGAGGTTGATCAGCACGTAGCCGATCCCGATCACCACCACCGCGCCCTGGACGACCGGGATGTTCTTGGCCGTGATGGAGCCGGCCAGGAAGCTGCCGAGCCCCGACCGGCCGAAGATGACCTCGGTGACGGCGGCGCCGGTGAGGATGTTGCCGAACTGCAGGCCGACGGTGGTGACCGCGGGGATCACCGAGTTGCGGGCGGCGTGCCGCAGCAGGACCCGGGACTCCGAACACCCGCGGGCCCGGGCGGCCTTGACGTAGTCGCTGTGGTACTCCTCGATCACCCGGGCGCGGATCAGCCGGGTCAGGATCGCGGCGTACCCCCAGCCCAGCGAGACCGCCGGGATGATCAGCGCCCGCGGGGTCCCGTCGTCGATCGCCGGCAGCAGGTGCAGGCCGATGGAGAGCACCAGCACCATGACCAGGGCCAGCCAGAAATACGGCACGGCGACCCCGAGGAAGGAGACGGCGCGGGCGATCCTGTCGGTCGCCGTGCCGGGCCGCACCCCGGCGAGGAAGCCGAGCGGGACCCCGATGACCATGGCGACCGCCATCGAGCTGCCGGCCAGCACCAGGGTGCTGGGCGTCCGCGACAGCAGTTCGTGCGCGACGCTGCTCTGGGTCACGTAGGACGTGCCCAGGTTCCCCTGGAACAGCTGGCCGAGGAATCCGACGTACTGGTGCCACAGCGAGTGGGTGAGTCCCAGCTGTTCTCTGAGGCCGGTTATCTGGGCGGGGGTGGGATTGGACCCGAACAACATGGCCTGTGCCGGGTCGCCGGGCACGAGGTGGATGAGGAGAAAGGCGATCAGGCTGATTCCCAGCAGCACCGGTACCGATGCCAGGAGACGCCTCAGCACGAAGACCACGGATCAGCCCAGCCGCGCCGAGTGGAAAAGGATGTAGCCGTTGAGCGTGGGTTTCAGGCCCTTTACTTTGTTGCTCGCCGTGAATGCTCCGTTGACATCCCACAACGGCAGGAACATCGCGTCGTCCATGAGCAGGTTTCCGACCTGTTCGTACAGCGCGTCGCGGGTGGTGTCGTCCGCGGTGGCGTTGGCCCTGGCGATGGTGGAGTCGACCTTGGGGTTGCTGTAGTGCGAGGAGTTGAAGCCGGCCTTGATGGCGTCGGAGTTCACCCAGATGTTGAGCAGGTAGGGGTCCTCGCCGTAGTAGCCGAAGGAGGCGAGGTTCTGCACGCCCTTGTTGTACGAGGCGGAGGCGGTCGCGAAGGGCTGCACGGTGGTGCGGGCGGTGAAGCCGATCTTCGACAGCTCGGAGACCACGAACTGGGTGGGCAGTTCCAGGCCGGCGCCGCTGAACAGCAGGATGTCCAGGGAGAGTTCCCGGCCGTTCTTGCGGCGCACCCCGCCGGGTCCCTTGACCCAGCCGGCCTCCTCCAGCAGGCCCTCGGCCCTGGCCGGGTCGTAGGAGTAACGGGCGGACGCGGTTTGGCTGTACCCGGGGGTGATCGGGGTCAGCACGTTGTGGGCCGGCTTGTTGACGTCGAACTGGATGTCCTTGACCATCTTGCGCTGGTCGACGCCGTACAGGATGGCCTGGCGTACCCGGATGTCGTCCGTCGGCGGCCTGGTGACGTTGATCGGCAGACCCAGCGGGGTGCCGATGGACGGCACGGTCAGCTGGGTGAAGGTGCCGGCCTTGCTCACCGCGGAGATGTCGTTGGCGGGCAGGTTCATGGCGATCTGCAACTGCCCGGCGCGCAGCGCGTTGTAGCGTCCGCTGTCGTCGGCGACCACCCGGAAGGTGATCTCCTCCAGCGGGGCCGGGCCCTTGCCGAGCACCGGCGGGCCCCAGGTGTAGTGCGGGTTGCGCACCACGGTGAGGTGGTCCCCGGTCGCGTACTCCTTGAACATGAACGGCCCGGTGCCCACCGGGTGGGAGCCGAATCCGGTGGGCCCGTACTTCTTGAGCGCGGTCGGCGAGGCGATGCCGAAGTTGCCCGCCGCCTGCTGGTGCAGGAAGGAGGCGTTGGGCTCGGAGAAGACGATCTGGACCGTCATCGGGTCCAGGATCCTCGTCTCCTTGTACGGGCCGAGCGCGCCCAGGCCGCTGCGCGACTTGGTGGCCGGGTCGACGACGTGGTCGTACGTCGCCTTGACCGCGGCGGCGTCGAAGGCGGTGCCGTCGTGGAACTTCACGCCCTCGCGCAGGTGGAAGGTGTAGGTGGCGGCGTCCGAGGAGACCGTGTAGTGGGTCGCCAGTCCGGGGTGGAAGGCGCCCTTGCCGTCGCTGGTGGGCAGCCACCACACCAGCGGGTCGAACATGGTGAAGGTGATGAGCAGCACCATGGCCAGGCCGGTGGCGCCCGGGTCGAGGGTGTCGGGCGTGGAGGGCAGGCCCATGGTGAGCTTCTTCCCTCCTGACGCTCCGTCGGCCGTTGTGGTGCCGCACGCGGCGAGCACCGGAATCGCGGCCAGCCCGGCGCCGAATCCCAGAATTCCCCGGCGGGATATCGAGGACCGAAAAACCGGGCCGGCGGCGGGCTCCTTTGTTACGGTCGAGTAATCTCTGCTGTCGATGAGTCGCATGCTGGGTCCGATCCGAGGGTCGCGGCTTTACCTGTTCCGTCGCTTCCGAAGTACTGGACCCATTTAGACCTCTGATTTTTTCCGGCGTGTGAAATCGTTGTTGCCTGCTGCACCGCCGAATGGCTTTCCTGCTAAGTGGTCGTGCCGTTCGCCACATGGCAGGCCGCCAGGTGCCCGGAGCCGGGGTCGGCGGGGGCGGCGATGAGTGACGGCGGCTGGTGCCGGCAGATGTCGATCGCCACCGGGCAGCGGGTGTGGAACCGGCAGCCGGGTGGCGGGTCCACCGGGCTGGGGATGTCGCCGCCGAGCACCACCCTGCGGCGGCGGCGCTGTTCGACCGGGTCGGGCACCGGCGCCGCGGACAGCAGGGCCTGGGTGTAGGGGTGCCGCGGATCGGTGAAGATCTGCTCGCGGGTGCCGGTCTCCACGATGTGGCCCAGGTACATCACCGCGATCCGGTCGGCCAGGAACTCCACCACCGACAGGTCGTGGGTGATGAACAGGCAGGAGAAGCCCATGTCCCGTTGCAGGTCGCTGATGAGGTTGAGCACCGACGCCTGCACCGAGACGTCCAGCGCGGAGACCGGCTCGTCGGCGACCACCAGCTTGGGCTCCAGGACCAGCGCGCGGGCCAGCCCCACCCGCTGCCGCTGGCCGCCGGACAGTTCGTGCGGGTAGCGGCCGCGCATCTCGGCGCGCAGCCCCACCCTCTCCAGCATCACGGCCGCCCGCTCGTCGGCCTTGCGGCCCTTGGCGACCCGATGGCGCAGCAGCGGTTCTGTGACGATCTGGCCGATGGTGAACCGCGGGTTGAGCGAGGAGAAGGGGTCCTGGAAGACCATGTGCACCTCGCGGCGCAGCGGCAGCAGGGCACGGCGGGACAGATGGGTGATGTCCCGTCCGCCCAGCGCCACGCTCCCGCCGGTCGGTTCCACCAGCCGCAGCACGCACTTGCCGATGGTGGACTTCCCGCTGCCCGACTCGCCCACCAGACCGAGCACTTCGCCCGGCCCGATGGACAGCGACACCCCGTCGACCGCGTGCACGAACCGGTCGCGCCCCCGGGCGGGGTAGTGCTTGACCAGGTCCGTCAGCTCCAGTACCGGTTCACTCACTGGGCGCCTCCTGGGGTACGGACGACTGACGCGGTGTGGAAGCAGGCGGCGAGATGCCCGTCGTCGCCCTGCGGGGTGAGGGCGGGCCGGGAGGCCGCGCAGTCCTCCTGGGCCGCGGGACAGCGCGGCCGGAAGGAGCACTCGTCCGGGTCGGCGAACGGCAGCGGCACCATCCCGGGGATCTCGGCGAGCCGGCGCCCGTGCGGCCCGGCCACCGCGGCCGAGGGCAGCGCGCCCATCAGCCCGACGGTGTAGTGGTGCCTGGGCCGGGCGAACAACTCCTCGACCGGGGCCTGTTCCACCGCCCGTCCCGCGTACATCACCACCGCGCGGTCGGCGATGTCGGCGACGACTCCCAGGTCGTGGGTGATCAGGACGATCGCGGTGCCGAGCCGGTCGCGCAGGTCCCGGAAGACGTCGAGGACGCCGGCCTGGATGGTGACGTCCAGCGCGGTGGTCGGCTCATCCGCGATCAGCACCTTCGGCGAGCAGGCCACCGCGATCGCGATCATCACGCGCTGCCGCATACCGCCGGACAGTTGGTGCGGGTGTTCCCTGATCCGGCGCACCGGGTCGGGCATGCCCACCAGTTCCAGCAGTTCGATCGCCCGGGTCCTGGCCTGGGCCCGGGAGATGCCCTCGTGCCTGCGCAGCACCTCGGTGATCTGGTAGCCGACGGTGAAGGAGGGGTTGAGCGAGGTCATCGGCTCCTGGAAGACCATCGAGACGTGCTTGCCGCGCACCTCCCGCATCTCCCGCTCGGTCAAGGTGGTCAGCTCCCGCCCGTCGAGGCGGACCGAGCCTGACAACCGGGTGCCGGCCGGCAGCAGCCGGGGCACCGACAGGGCGGTGACGGACTTGCCGCAGCCCGACTCGCCGCACAGCGCGAGGATCTCCCCGCGTTCCAGGGTGAGCGAGACCCCCTTGACGGCGTGCACGGTGCCGTCCTCGGTGTCGAAGTCCACCGTCAGGTCGCTGATGTCGAGGAGGCTCATCGGCCGCTCCGTGGATCGAGGACGTCGCGCAGGCCGTCGCCCAGCAGGTTGAAGCCGAGAGTGGTGATCGCGATCATCAGTCCGGGCCAGATGGCGAGCCAGGGTGCCTGGTCGAGGAACTGCTGGGCGTCGGTGAGCATGACGCCCCACGAGGGCGTCGGCGGCTGCACGCCCAGGCCGAGGAAGGACAGCGTCGACTCGCCGATGACGGCCGCCGGGATGGCCACCGTGACCTGCACGATCAACGCGTCGGCGGCGGACGGCAGTACGTAGCGCGCCAGGATGCCCGCGTCGGTGACGCCGTCCACCACGGCGGCGGCCACGTAGTCGGTCTCCCGGGCGGCGAGCACCTCGCCGCGGGTGATGCGCACCACCGAGGGGACCTGGGAGATGCCCAGTGCCAGGACGACGTTGCGCAGCGACGGGCCCAGGACGGCCGCCAGTCCCACCGCGAAGATCAGCGCGGGGAAGGCCAGCACCACGTCGACCAGCCGCATGATCACCGGGTCGAGCACCCGGCGGTAGAAGCCGGCGACCAGCCCGACGGGGATGCCGATGACCATCGCCAGCGCGGTGGACAGCAGCCCGGCCTCCAGCGAGGTGCGTGCCCCGTAGCAGATCCGGGTGAGCGCGTCGCGGCCCAGGTCGTCGGTGCCCAGCAGGTGGGAGCCGGACGGCGGGGCCAGGGTGGCGACGTAGTCCTGCGCGGTGGGGTCGCCGGTGATCAGCGGTCCGACGACGGCCAGCAGCAGGAACAGCGTCACCAGCACCAGCCCGGCCATCGCCATCGGCCGCCGCCGGAACCGGCGCCACCTGCGGCGCAACCGGTCGGCCCGGCCCGGTGACGACCGCTCGCCGACCGCCGGGTTGCGGCCGTCGCCGATCCCGTCCGGTCCGTCGGCCAGGGGGATGGGTGCCTGTTCGGTCATCGGTCCCCTCCCGCCACCCGGATGCGCGGATTGAAGACCGCGTACAGCACGTCGACACAGAGGTTCACCACGATGTACCCCGCGACGGTCACCAGCACGACGGCCTGGATCACCGGATAGTTGCGGTCGAGTACGGAGTCGACGGTCAGTTTCCCGAAGCCGGGGATCACGAAGATCGACTCGGTGACGACCGCCCCGCTGATGAGTTCGCCCAGTTGCAGGCCGAGGATGGTCACCACGGTGGTCAGGCTGTTGCGCAGCGCGTGCACGCCGATCACCTTGACCTCGGCGATGCCCTTGGCCCGCGCGGTCCTGGTGTAGTCGGCGGCCAGCGACCCGAGCATCGCGGCCCGGGTCTGCCGCATCAGCACCGCGGCGAACCCGGTGCCCAGCACCACGGCCGGCATGAGCATCCGGCGCAGGTTCTCCACCGGGTCGTCGGACAGGGCCACGAAGCCGGACGCCGGAAGCCAGTGCAGCTTGACGGCGAACAGCAGGATGGCCAGCAGGCTCAGCCAGAAGTGCGGCACCGACAGGCCGACCAGACCGAACCCGGTGGCGAAGTAGTCGGCGACCTTGCCCCGGCGGGCCGCGGCGATCACCCCGGTGGTGACGCCGACCACGATGGCCACCAGCATGGCCAGCGCGGACAGCTCGATGGTGATCGGCAGCCGCTGGAGCAGGATGTGGGCGACCGGCAGGCCGTCCTGCGTGGACCGGCCCAGGTCACCGTGGATCAGCCGGCCGAGGTAGTCCGCGTACTGCACGGGCAGCGGCTGGTCGAGACCGTACTGGTGCCGGATGGCGGCGATCACGCTGGGGCCCGCCTCCTGGCCGGCGAGCACCCGCGCGGGGTCGCCGGGCAGCGCCCTGATCCCGAAGAAGACCAGGACGCTCGCCAGGAAGAAGACAATGACCGCCGCTCCGGCCCGCCGGAGTACGAACATGGCCACGGCGGACGCCTACTTGGCGCCGGTCGCGTATCCGGCGGTGATGAACCGCGGGATGCCGTCGGCGTAGTAGCCGACCCCCGCGATGTTCTTGTTCAGGCCGAGGTAGTACTCGGAGTGGTAGAGGTAGATCAGCCCGCGCAACTGCTGCAACCGGGCGACGGCCTTGGCGTACAGGGCGCTGCGCTGCTGGACGTCGGTGATGGCCGCGGCCTGCTTGATCGGGTTGTCGACGCCCGGGTCGGACACGCCGCTGTAGTTCACCGCGCCGCGCGAGGTGACCAGGTTGGAGAGGTTGCCGTCCGGGTCGACGCGGCCGGACCAGGCGTCCACCATGGTGTCGAACTTGCCGGAGGCCGCCTGCGCCAGTTCGGTGGCGAAGTCGATGGGCTTGATGGTCACGGCGAAGCCGGCGGCCTTGGTCATGCTCTGGATGACCTGGCCGAGCCGTTCGTCGGTGCTGTCGTCTGGCACCATCATGCTCACCGGGATCGGGGTCTTCACCCCGGACTTGGCGACCAGCGACTTGGCCTGCGCGACGTTCAGCGACGAGCAGGTGGTCTTGGTGCGGAACTGGCTGTCGAGCGGCAGCGGGCTGCAGTCGGGCTGGTTGAGCCCGTTGAAGACCGCCTTGTTGATGGCGCTGCGGTCCAGCGCCAGTTCGAAGGCCTGCCGCAGCTGCGGGGACTTGCCCAGCGCGGTGTCCACGGGGCCGGCCTTCTCGGTGGAGCCGTTGGCGTTGCCGATGTTGATCTCGACGTTGCCGTAGCCGAGGCCGCCGCCGGCGACCACCTTGGTGTCCGGGTCCGACTTCAGGCCGGCGACGGAGGTGGTGGCCAGGTTGTCGGCGACCTGCACGTCACCGGACTTGAGGTTGGCGGCCCGTACGTTGGGGTCGACGATGATCTTGTAGTCGATCTCGTCCAGCTTCACCTTGGACTTGTCGTAGAAGTACGGCGAGCGCTTGACCACGATCTCGCTGCCGGAGGTGCGGGAGGCGAACTGGAAGGGACCGGCGCACACCGGCGCGGTGCCGAAGTTGTCGTCGCCCAGCTTGCCCAGCGCCGCGGGCGACAGGATCATCCCGGCCCGGTCGGCGAGCTGGGCGGTCAGCGGGGTGAAGGCCCGCGACAGGGTGAGCCGCACGGTGGCCGGGTCGACGACGGTCACCTTGCTGACCGCGGCCAGGTCGGACTGGCGGGCGGACTTGCTCCAGGTGCGGTCGCGGTCCAGCGTCTTCTTGACGGCCGCGGCGTCCAGCGTCGTGCCGTCGTTGAACTTCACCCCGGTACGCAGCTTGATCGTCGCCGTCTTGCCGTCCGCCGACATCTGCGGCAGCGCGGTCGCCAGTTGCGGGACCAGGTGGGAGGAGGAGTCGATGTCGTACAGCTTCTGGCACATGCTGGCGAAGACCTCGCGGCCCACCAGGGTGGTCGAGGTCGCCGGGTCGAGGGCGTCGGGGTCCGCGGAGAGCGCGACGGTGAGTTTCCCGCCGTTCTTGACCGGGCGGTTGTCGGTGGTGGCCTTGGAGGGAGCGGCCACGTGGCCGGTGCTGCCGCTGCCGGAGCAGGCGGCGAGCGTGAGTGGGGCTGCCATGAGTACGGCTGTCAGGCGTCGTATGCGCATGCGGGGGACTCCTTGTGCACCGGGGGTTCGGCGACCGCGCGTTGGGGGAACGCGGCGGCGGGGGACGGACGTGTCACCGGACAGTACGGACGAAGAGGGTCGGATTGATCAATGAGGGCGGACGGCGAAGCCGGGTGGCCTGTTCGTAGTCGTAGGCGTAGCCGAGCAGCGTCGGCTCGCTCCAGGCCGGACCGAGGAAGGTGATGGCGAACGGCCGCCGTCCGGCGGCGAGATAGCCGGCGGGTACGCAGACCGACGGATAGCCGGACTTGGCGCCGAGTTCGGCGCTGCCGGCCTCGGCGAACAGCAGTGCCGTCAGGCGGTGCTCCCCCAGCACCGCGTCGAGACGGTCCTTGCTCGTGGCGAGGTCCTCTGCCCGGGCGGCGCGGTAGCGCGCGGTGTCCTCGCTGTCCGGTGTGACGTCCCAGATCTCCGAGGCCAGGGCGAGGGTCTGCCCGAACTTCAGCGCGCGCGGCGCGTTTGCGCTGTTGTACGCGATGACGTCGGCGAGCGATCTGACGGCGGCGGTCCCCGGCGCCCTCGACAGGTACGCGTTCAGGTCCCGTTTGAACTCGTAGCTGAGCACCATGGAGTCGTGGACGGGCTCGCTCGACCCGCTGACCGTGACCTCGACGAGGGTCGCTCCGCGCGCGATCAGGGCGGTCAGGGCGGCGTCCCACAGGGCCCGCTCGTCGCTGCCCTCCTCGGGGGTCTCGCCGGCCACCACGCCGATCCTGGCGCCGCGCAGCGCGGTGGCCGACAGGTCGGCGCTGAAGTCGTGCCCGGTCAGCGGGTTGCCTGCGGTGGCCGCGTCCTGCGGATCGGTGCCGGTGACGACGGTGAGCAGGGCCGCGGCGTCCGCCACGGTGCGCGCCATGGGGCCGGCGGTGTCCTGGCTGGCGGCGATCGGCACGATGCCGGTGCGGCTGATCAGGCCCACGGTCGGCTTGACGCCGACGTCGGAGTTGGCCACCGCGGGGCTCAGGATGGAGCCGCAGGTCTCGGTGCCGATGGTGACCGCGGCCAGTCCGACGGCGGCCGCGACGCCGGACCCGGCGCTCGAACCGCTCGGGGTCAGGCTGACGTCGTACGGGTTGAGCACCTGGCCGGCCAGCGAGCTGTAGCCGCTGGGCATGCCCAGGGTCAGGTAGTTGGCGAACTCGGTGAGGTTGAGCTTGCCCAGGATCACCGCGCCCGCCTCGCGCAGCCGGGCCACCAGCGGGGCGTCCTGGGTGGGGTAGGCGTCGGCGAGGGCCACGGAGCCCGCCGTGGTCGGCATGCCCACCGCGTCGATGTTGTCCTTCACCAGGACCGGGATCCCCAGCAGCCCTCCCGCGGTGCCGCCTTCGGCGCGCCGCGCGTCGGCGGCCTCCGCCTCGGCCAGGGCGTGCGGGTTCAGGCAGCGCACCGAGTTGAGGGCCGGGCCACGGACGTCGAGTTCGTCGATGCGTCGCAGATAGGCCCGGGTGAGCGACACGCTGGTGATCCGCCCGGCGGCCAGCAGGTCGTTCAGTTCGGCGACGGTGGCCGTCTCAAGATCGGTGGGAAACGGCTCCGCGGACGAACCGGTGAGGTCATTGGTATTGATATCGCGCTCCCGAAATGGACACGAACCGTTGGCCGACGGGCGATATGCAAGTCCCGCAGTGTCTCGGTTGTGTCTCTCCGAGAAGGCAATCTTGTTGCATGTTGAACAGCACGTGGTCCTTTGGCCATCGCTTGTCCATACATGTGTTGACTCAATCGGTCACATGGGCGGAAATCCTGACTGGTCATCCCATGGTGGGATGCAGGTCGGCACGGAGCGTCGCCGACGTCGGCGTGTCGGCCTCGTTCAGTGACTTTCGAAGAGGGCGACCAGTTCGGCCTTGCCGAAAAGCCGCGCGGTGTCAACCGCCGACGGCGCACCGGCCAGCGGATCCGCCCCGCCGTCGAGCAGCACCCGGACCACCTCGTCCTCGCCCTTGAAGACCGCGCCGGCCAGCGGCGTCTGACCGCGGTCGTTGACCCGGTCGGGATCCGCACCCCGGGCCAGCAGCACGGCGACGGTCTCGGCGTGGCCGTAGTAGGCGGCGAGCATCACCAGGGTGTCGCCCCGGTCGTTCGACAGGTTCGCCGGGACGCCGGCGTCCACGTAGGCGGCGACGGTGTCGGTGCCGCCGTCCCGGGCGAGGTCGAAGATCCTCCCGGCGAGCTGGACGACCTCGGGGTCGTGCGCGGGCTCGTCCTGCGGGTCCGGCGCGTGCCCGGCGTTGGGGTGCGTCATCTGTACTGGCTCCCGGGTGAGTTGTCAGGTCGCAGGCGCTGCCACCACGTCCGACCACCCTAGGCGGTGTCCTGTGGATCTTGGCGGAGTCCGGCTTCACCCCACCGGGGGAGATCCTTGCTCCGCTAGAGGGGGCTCGGCCCCGCCCCGCCGGGGAGCGGGTGACACCGGGGCCGACCATGGTCTCGGATCACTGCCGTTCGGGCGAAAAATCCAGGAATTCACTCAATCGGCATCTTTAAACGATTATTACTTTTCGTGATTCTGGAAGAACTGATGGTGACCGCCCCCACCGCACAGGAGCCCCCATGATCCTGACCATCTCCGGCGTCGTGCTGCTCGGCATCATCGCCTTCCTGTTCTTCCGCAAGGACGGGATGAAGGTCTCGCACGCCCTCGTCTGCGCGCTGTTCGGCTTCTACCTGGCCGGCAGCGGCCTCGCACCGAGCATCAGAGCCGGCGGAGCGAGCCTGGCCGGCCTGCTCAGCGGCATCAAGCTCTAGGGGGCCCCGCGTGCCCCGGCGTCCGCTCCCCCGCATCCTGACCAACCGTCCCCGGCCGTCGCTGGCCCGCGGGCGCGACCTGGCACGGACCGCCGCCGAAGGCGCCGGCGACATGCTCAAGCCGCTCTTCGTGCTGGGCCGCGGACTGCGCCGCCAGTGCGGCTGGCTGTACGCGTGGTGGCTGACGGCCCCCAAGGACCGGCGGGGGCCGGCCCTGCTGCTCGCCGTGGCCGGCGTGGTCGTCGTGGCGCTGCTGCCGCACGGTCCGCTGTTCGCCGGGATCGGCGTGATGGGGGCCGCCGCGTGGCTGGGCCGAGACCGCAGGCCCGCGCCCACCGGCCCGGGCGAGGCGCGGACGGCGAAGCTGAGGGCGCTGTACGAGGCCCTGGTGCCCTATCTGTCCGACCCCGACGACCCCGACCCGCTCTACTCGCGCAACGGCGGCTGGGAGCGCGCCTTCACCGCGCACGACTTCGACGAGGGACGGCTGACCCGGCTGCGGCTGCGCTACCCCGCCTACTTCACCGACGGCGAGGCGGAGTCCCGGGCCCGCATCGAGCGGCTGCTGCACGCCAAGGCCGGCCGCGGCCGGGAGTACCGGTTCGACTGGGACGAGGAGGACAACCACCTCACCCTCACCGCGCTGCCACCGCTGGCCACCGGGATCACCGCGCAGCGCTTCGTCACCGCGCCGGGCGAGACCATCCTGGGCTTCACCGACGACACCGACGTCCAGCGCACCATCCCGGTGCTCGACGGTGAACGGACCTGGAACGCCCCGCCGGTGGTGTGGCGTACCGGGCCGCGCTCCACCGAGCCCCACCTGCTGGCGCTCGGCCGCCCCGGCGCGGGCGCCACCACGCTGCTGCGCTCGGTCGCGCTCCAGGCGCTGCACCACGGCGACGTGCTGGTCGTCGACGGCGCGGGCGCCGGTGAGTACGCCTTCCTGGCCGGGAAGCCGGGCGTGCTGGCGGTCGAGAGCGGTCTGGCGGGTGCCGCGTCCGTGCTGGAGTGGGTCGCGCACGAGACGGAACGCCGGCTCATCGCCGTCAACCGGGCGCGTCAGGCCGGGCGCGCCGCGCCGCAGGACACCAGGCGGCCGCTGTGGCTGATCGTCGACCGGCCCACCGTGCTGTCGCAGTTGGCCCACGCCGAGGGCCGCCCCGACCCGCAGGGCCTGCTGGAGACCTCGCTGCGGCACGGCCGGGTGGCGGGGGTGACGGTCGCGGTCGCCGACCAACTCGACGCCGTCGACGCGCTGGCCGGCCCGGTGCTGGCCCACACCCGCGCCCGGGTGCTGCTCGGACCGGCGGCGACACGCGAGGCGCAGGCGGTGCTCGGGGAGCCGCCGCACACCACGCCGTCCGCGCACACCCCGGCCGGCCGGGGCTACGCCAGGCTGGGCGACGGTCCGGTGCACCGGCTCCAGGTGCCGGCCACCCCCGACCCGCACGACGAGGAGACCGCCGAGGGCCACCGGGCCGCGGTGCTGGCGCTGCTGCCGGCCGCCGCTCCCGCCCCGGTCGACCTGGTCAAGGCCGCCGCGGACCCCGCGGGCGGCTGACCTCCCGGCGGCTCACGCCACCAGCGACCCGGCCGACAGCAGGCCGGAGCCCGCCCGGCCGGAGCGCACCGCCTCCGCCGCCGCGGCGAGCCGGGCGACCGCCTCGTCGGCGACGGACGCGCCAGCGGTGAACGGCAGCCGCACGTAGCCCTCGAAGGCGCCGTCGACCCCGAAACGGGTACCGGAGGGAACCCGCACCCCGAACTGCTCGCCCGCCACCGCGAGCCGGGAGCCGGACAGGTCGCCGGTGCGCACCCACATGGTCAGTCCGCCCTCCGGCACCTCGAACCGCCAGTCCGGCACCCGGCGCCGCAGCGCGTCCACGAGGGCGTCGCGGTTCTGCCTGGCCAGCTCGCGGCGGAGCGTCAGGGCCCGCGTCCAGCCCTCGCCGCGCAGCAGCCAGCTGACCGCGAGTTGTTCGACGACCGGTGAGCCGAGGTCGAGGTGGGCGCGGGCGGCCACCATGTGCCGGACCAGTTCCGGCGCGGCGCGCACCCAGCCGATGCGCATGCCGGGCCAGAACGGCTTGCTCGCGGAGCCGACGGTCACCACGGTGCCGCCGCCCCGGTCGAAGGAGGTGAGCGGGCGCGGTACCCCGTCCTCGGGCCGGAAGGCGAGTTCCGCCATCGTCTCGTCGGCCACCAGCACCACCCCGGCCGAGCGGGCGGCGTCCACCAGTTGGCGGCGCTGCTCGTCGCCGACCAGGGCGCCGGTGGGGTTGTGGAAGTCGGGGATCACGTAGGCCATCCGCGGCGCCGCGTCCCGCAGCACCCGCCGCCAGGCGGTCAGGTCCCAGCCCGCGAGGCCGTCGGCCATCGCCACCGGCACCAGCCGGGCGCCGCTCTCCCGGAACAACTGCAGCACGTTGGCGTAGCTGGGCGCCTCCACCGCGATCCGCTCACCGGGCCCGGCCAGCAGCCGGGAGGCGGCCAGCACCGCGCCCATCGCGCCGGTGGTCACCATGATCTGCTCGGGCATGGTCGGCACACCGCGGGCGGTGAAGTGGTCGGCGATGGCCTCGCGCAGCGTCGGCAGCCCGGCCGGGTAGTCGCCGTGGGTGGCGGCGTAGGCGGGCAGCTCGGTCAGCGCGCCCTCGATGGCCCGGGTCAGCCACGGCTCGGGGGCGGGCAGCGCGGCGCAGCCCAGGTCGATGACGGATTCGGCGGCCTCCGGCGGCAGCGGCTCCAGGCCGCCGGCCGGCACCGGCCGCCCGTCCGGCACGGCCGTCCAACTGCCCGCGCCCCTGCGGGACTTGACGAATCCCTCGGCACGCAGCGTCTCGTAGGCGGCGGCCACCGTGGTGCGGCTGACGCCGAGCGCGATGGCCAGTTCGCGTTCCGCCGGCAGCCGTGCGGCCACCGGAACCCGGCCCTCCAGCACCAGCAGGCGCACCCGCTCGGCGAGTCCGCGGTAGGCCGGAACGCGGCGTGCCTCGGCGGCGGACGCGCGCTCGTCGCGTGGGGCGAGCAGCCGTGCCAGATGCGAGGCGCCGACCGTGGCGGTCCACTGAGCCATCTCTACCAGTCCACCTCTCCGCGATTGGCCATGGAATTGGCCCGCTACCCGGCTCCACAGTGGCACGGGTCAGGCCACTTCCACCAGGGGGGCTCGCCTTGCCGCCGACTTCGAAGACCCGCTCCGCCCGGTGGCGGCCGCTGCCGGTGCGCCGGCTGGCCCATCTGTACACCGGGCTCACGCTGTACGGCGCGAGCTGCGCCCTGATGGTGCGCGCCCGGCTCGGTCTCGACCCGTGGGACGTCTTCCACCAGGGTGTCGCACGGCACACCGGGATCAGCATCGGCACCGTCTCGGTCCTCGTCGGCGCCCTGGTGCTGCCGCTGTGGTGGCCGCTGCGCCAGCGTCCCGGCCTCGGCGCGGTCTCCAACGTGCTGGTGGTCGGCACGACGATGGACGCCGCCCTGCGCCTGGTCCCGGTACCGCAGGCGATGGCCGTGCGGATCCCACTGCTCGCGGTGGCGATCGTGCTCAACGGGGTGGCGACCGGACTGTACATATCGGCGCGCTTCGGCCCAGGACCGCGCGACGGGCTGATGACCGGGCTGCACCGGCGCACCGGCCGCTCGATCCGGCTGGTGCGCACCGCGATCGAGGTCACCGTGCTGGTGACCGGGGTGCTGCTGGGCGGCTCCGCGGGCGTGGGCACCGTCGCGTACGCCCTGTCGATAGGCCCGCTCGCCCAGCTCTTCCTGCGGGTCCTGGCCCTGCCGGAGCCCCCCGCGGCGGCGCGGCCGCCGGGCGTCATACTGCCCTCGTGACCCCTCGCCCACCGGGCGCCGCGGCCCGCCTCGACGGCCCCGCGCGCCATCCGTACCTCGACCACCCAGGGCCGCTCGCCTTCGCCCACCGCGGCGGTGCCGCCGACGGCCTGGAGAACACCCTGCCGGCGTTCCGGCGGGCGGTGGAGCTGGGGTACCGCTATCTGGAGACCGATGTGCACGCCACCTCGGACGGTGTGCTGGTCGCCTTCCACGACGCGACGCTCGACCGGGTGACCGACACCCGCGGCGCCATCGCCGACCTGTCGTGGCGCCAGGTGCGGGCCGCCCGGGTGGCCGGCCGCGAACCGCTGCCGCTCTTCGAGGAGTTGCTGGCCGCCTTCCCGCTGGCCCGGTTCAACGTCGACGTCAAGTCGGGCGCCGCGATCCGCCCGTTGGTGGCCGCGATCGAGGCGGCCGACGCGTGGGACCGGGTCTGCGTGGGCTCCTTCTCCCAGGACCGGATCACCCGGGTGCGGGAGCTGGCCGGAGCGCGGCTGGCCACCTCGCCGGGGGTCAGGGGGATCACCGCGCTGCGGCTGCTCGGCCTCGCCGGGTACACCGGCCGTTCACCGTCGTGGGCCGGGGTCGAGCAGGCGGTGTGCGTCCAGGTCCCGGAGCGGCGGCACGGCATCCGGGTCGTGGACGCCGGATTCGTGCGGGCCGCCCACCGCAGGGGGTTGCAGGTTCACGTGTGGACGGTGAACGATCGCCAGCGGATGGCTTCCCTGCTGGATCTCGGCGTGGATGGCATCATGACCGACCACATCGAGACGCTGCGTGCCGTGCTGGCCGAGCGAGGGGCATGGCCCGACCCGGGCTGACCGGCCGCCTCTCCCGCCCGACGGGAGATGCCGCGACTACCTGTACGGACAAGGGGACAGCCGTGGGCACCCAGGGAAGCAAGAGCACGGCCTCGGTGGCGGACGGCGGTGACAGCGACACGCCGGTGCCCGCGGCGTCCGCGACCGCGGACCGGATACGCGAGCAACGCGGCTGGTACGTCTACGACTTCGCGATCACGGTCTTCTCCACCTCGGTGCTGACCGTCTTCCTCGGCCCCTACCTCACCCAGATCACCCAGGCCGCCGCGGACGCCCACGGCTACGTCCACCCGCTGGGCATCCCGGTGCGGGCCGGCTCGTTCTTCGCGTACACCGTCTCCGCCTCGGTGCTGCTGTCGGTGCTGGTGATGCCGCTGGCGGGGGCGGTGGCGGACCGCACCGGGCGCAAGAAGCCGGTGCTGGGGCTGTTCGCCTACCTCGGCGCCGCCGCGGTGACCGCCATGTACTTCCTGGACGGCGACCGCTATCTGCTGGGCGGCGCGCTGCTGATCGTGGCGAACGTCAGCTACGGCTCCTCGGTCGTGGTCTACAACGCCTTCCTGCCGCAGATCGCCGAGCCGCACGAGCGCGACCGGGTCTCCTCACGGGGCTGGGCCAGCGGGTACGTGGCGGGCTCGGCGATGCTGATCGTCAACCTCGCGCTGTTCCTGAGCCACGACAGCGTCGGGATCTCCAAGGGCACCTCGGTACGGCTGTGCATGGCGTCGGCGGGTGTGTGGTGGGCGCTCTTCACGCTCGTCCCGCTGCGCCGGCTGCGGGAGCGGCCGGTCGAGGGCGCGGGCTCCGCCTCGTCGGTCGGCCGGAGCATGCGGCAACTGGTGGAGACCGCCAAGGAGTTGCGCAGGTATCCGCTGACGCTCGCCTTCCTGCTGGCGTTCCTGGTCTACAACGACGGCGTGCAGACGGTGATCTCGCAGGCGTCGCTGTACGGGTCCCAGGAACTGGGGCTCGGCCAGACCACGTTGATCGGCGCGGTGCTTCTGGTGCAGTTGCTGGCGGTGGCGGGTGCCCTGCTGCTGGGGCGGCTGGCGCGGCGGTACGGGGCGAAGCGCACGGTGCTCGGTTCGCTGGTGGCCTGGACGGTCACCATCGGCGCCGGGTACTTCCTGCCGCCGGGCAAGCCGGTTTTCTTCTTCGTCCTGGCGGCGGCGATCGGCATGGTGCTGGGCGGCAGCCAGGCACTTTCCCGGTCGCTTTTCTCACATCTGGTACCCCTCGGCAAGGAAGCCGAGTACTTCGCGGTGTATCAGGTCAGTGATCGGGGCACGAGTTGGCTGGGGCCGTTGTTGTTCGGACTCGCCTTCCAGCTCACGGGCAGCTACCGGGACGCGATCATCTCACTTGTGGTGTTCTTCGTGGCCGGATTTGTACTGCTCGTACGGGTTCCGGTGGGTCGGGCGGCTGCCGCCGTGGGCCGTTCGGCCCCCGGTCTGATTTAGTCCCCCGGGCTTGGGGCGGGTAGTGTACGCCGTTGACCAGCCGGAGGGACCGTTACTGCGCGATAGCGATACGAAAACGATGGGTGATATCTGCCGTCAGATGTGACAAAACGGTCGGTGGCGGGTACAACAAGTGCGGCACGAAGAGGCGGTACTGCGGCGCGATGCGCCTCCGGCGAGGGCGGCGGAGGTTGATGGGCGGGCGCAGGTGTCCAAAATCGGGAATCTTCACCGCCGACCGGACGTTGACCGGATGACGACGACAGCGACACCTGTCCTGTGGGCGACAAGCCCGGGAGGCACGATTCATGAGTGAGCGAGCTCTCCGCGGCACGCGACTCGGGGCCACCAGCTACGAGACCGACCGCGGCATCGATCTGGCCCCGCGCCAGACGGTGGAGTACGCATGCCAGAACGGCCATCGATTCGAGATGCCGTTCTCAATGGAGGCCGAGATTCCACCGGAGTGGGAGTGCCGTGCCTGCGGTTCCCAGGCCTTGCTGGTGGATGGAGCGGGTCCCGAGGAAAAGAAGACCAAGCCCGCGCGCACGCACTGGGACATGCTGATGGAACGGCGTACCCGTGAGGAGCTGGAGGAGGTGCTGGCCGAACGGCTGGCGGTTCTGCGCTCCGGCGGGATGAACATCGCGGTGCATCCGCGCGACAACCGCAAAACCGCGTGACCGGTCCCGGTGGACCGCGCACGTAACAGGCTTCACAGGCTCCACGCGAACCGGCCGGGAGCACACCTTGGTGTGTGCTGTCGGCCGGTTCGTCGTTCCCGCCCGCCGCTCAGGGGGTGAGCGGCGGCTTCGGCGCGCCGCCGGAGCCGCCCGGGCCGGGCCGCTCGTCGTCACGCACCACCTCGCCCTGCACCACCTTGCCGTCCGGCTGCCGCATGCGGGCCTGCCGCAAGGCGTCGCCGAGCGATCCGGGCGGCGCGTCACCGCGCTGCCCGATCCGGCGGCCCACCCGTGCCCCCGCCGCGCCCAGCAGCTTCCTGGTCGGCGGGAAGAGGCACAGCAGCCCCAGGGCGTCCGAGGCGAATCCCGGCACCATCAGCAGCAGCCCGCCGAGCATCGCGGTGCCCGCGCCCTCGGCCTGCGGGACCCGCTCCGGCGAGTCGGGGGCGCCGGTCCCGTCCGGATCGGCCTGCGCCGCCGCGGAGCGCATCGCGGCGGTCAGGCTGTTCCACGCCCGCCGCCCGGCGTGTCGTACGGCCAGGCCGCCCAGGACCAGCCCGGCCAGCAGCGCGAGCAGCACCCATCCGCCGCCGATGATCCCGCCGACCAGGGTGAACAACCAGATCTCCAGCGCTACCCAGCCCAGAACGGCGAGCGGCAGCAGGAAGCGGGCCCGGGAGCGCGGCCGCGGTCGCGCCGGGCGGGTGCGGTCAGACGTGCCGAAGGTCATGCCTCAATTGTGCCTGCGTCCGCCGCGCAGCCGGGTCACCCGGTCCCCCACGCCCCACGTGGTGACCCGCCACAGCGCCTCGGTCACGATGTTGCCGCTCATCTTGCTGTCGCCGTGCTCCCGCTCGACGAAGGTGATCGGCACCTCGACCACCCGGAAGCCGGCCTTGTGCGCCCGCCAGGCCAGGTCGACCTGGAAGCAGTAGCCGGCCGAGGCCACCTCGTCCATGCCGAGCCCTTCCAGGGTCTCCTTGCGGAACGCCCGGTAGCCGCCGGTGACGTCCCGCAGCCCGACGCCGAGCATCAGCCGGGAGTAGGTGCTGCCGCCCCGGGAGAGGAACTCACGCGACTTGGGCCAGTTGACCACCCGGCCGCCGGGGATCCACCGGGAGCCCAGCACCAGGTCGGCGCCCTTGAGCGCGGTCAGCAGCCGGGGCAGTTCCTCCGGCTGGTGGGAGCCGTCGGCGTCCATCTCCACCAGCACGTCGTAGCCGTGGTCGATGCCCCAGCGGAAACCGGCGAGGTAGGCGGCGCCCAGCCCCTCCTTGCCCTTGCGGTGCATCACCTGGACGTGGTCGTCGGCGGCGGCGAGTTCGTCGGCCAGCTTGCCGGTGCCGTCCGGGCTGTTGTCGTCCGCGACCAGCACGTACGCCCCCGGCACGGCGGACCGCACCCGGGCCACGATCGGCTTGATGTTCTCGGCTTCGTTGTAGGTCGGGATGATCACCAGAACCTTGCCGAGCGGAGCGAACCGCCGCTCCCGGACGTCGCCGAGGGTGGCCTTTCCGCCGTCGTTCACTGCTTCCCCTTATTCTCCGTACGTCCCCGCCGGCCCGCCCGGATCGCGGCGGCGCAGGACAACAGGCCCACCATAGCGAGAGTCCACTCGGGTACCGTGCCGACCCGGTCGGCGACGGTGGTGCCGTCCCGCAGCGGGAGGTCCACGTTCAGCACCGCCCGGGTGAACTCCCGGCTGTGCGCCTTGACGGTGCCGTCCGGGGCGACCAGGGCGCTGATGCCGCTGGTGGCGGCGGCGACCACGGCACGGCCGTGCTCGACGGCCCGCAGCCGGTACATCGCGAGCTGCTGCTGGGGCTGGCCGCTGCGCCCGTAGGTGGCGTTGTTGGTCTGCACGACGATGGCCCGGGCCCCGGCGTTGACGGTGTCGCGGACGATCTCGTCGTAGGCCACCTCGAAGCAGATCACATCACCGATCCTGGTACCCCCGGTCGTCATGACGCCGGTGTGGTCGCCGGGGTAGAAGTCTCGCGGGATCTCGCCGAGCCGGGAGATGACCTTGGTCAGCTCCTTGCGGAACGGCACGTACTCGCCGAACGGCACCGGGTGCTGCTTGGTGTACGAGGCGCCGGGCCCGGTCTTCGGGTCCCACAGGATGCCCTCGTTCTGCACGTGGTCGGCGTCGGGCCCGTCGACCAGCGCCCCCACCAGCACCGGCACGCCGACCGCCTGCACCGCCTCGGTGATCTTGGCGTAGGCCTGCGGGTAGGTGAACGGGTCCAGGTCGGAGGAGTTCTCCGGCCAGATCACCAGGTCGGGCTTGGGCGCCCGGCCCGCCTTGATGTCGGCGGCCAGGCTCAAGGTGGCCTGGACGTGGTTGTCGAGGATCTGCATCGGCCGGCCCAGGAAGTGCATGCCGGGGCGGGCCACGTTGCCCTGGACGACCGCGACCTTCAAGGTGCCGTCGGCCGCTGTCGGCACCGGCACCGCGTACCCGCCGCACAGCACCGCGGCGGCCAGCACCACCGCGCCGGCCGCGGTGAGCGCCGGACCCCGCCGAACGGCCGCCGCGCGCAGCCGCCACAGGGCGAGCGCCCCGGCGGCCAGCAGACCCCCGCACAGCGCGACGGCGAAGCTCACCAGCGGAGCCCCGCCGATCGCCGCGAGCGGGGTGAAGGGCGACCCGGTGTTGGCGAACGCCAGCCGCCCCCAGGGGAACCCGCCGAACGGCACCCGGTCGCGCGCCCACTCCTGCGCCACCCACAGGCAGGCGGCCCACACCGGCCAGCCGCGCAGCCGCGAGGTCAGCGCGAGCCCGGCGCCCATCGGCACGAAGAAGCACGCCTCGATCACCGACAGCCCGACGACCGCGTCCCAGCCGACGACGTGCAGCCACTGCAGCAGCCAGACGAAGAACGGCAGCGCGAACGCGAAGCCGGTCCACGCCGCCTGGCCGGGCCGGCGTCCCCTGGTGAGCAGGGCCAGTGCGGCGACCGACACCAGCGACAACTGCCAGTAGCCGTAGGAGGGGAAGGCGAGGGTCAGCAGCGCGCCGCTGAGCGCGGCGAGGCAACTGCGCCGCCAGTCACGGCGCAGCGCGCGGGCGGTCCGGCGCACTCGTCCGGCCCCGCGCGGCGGTCGCGGGCCGCCCGGCTCGTCGCCCGTCGCGGGGGCGCCGCCCGTGCCACCCGGGGTCTCGGCGGTGGCGGTGTCGGGTCGCGGTGGCAAGGGCGCGGCCTTTCGTGTTCATCCGGTGATGACGTGACCGTACAACGACACCGTGCCAGGCCGGAGCGGGGGTGCGCAAAGGCTTGCCGACGGCGGGTTTCGCCGATGTTTTCCGGAAAGAGCCGAAGAAGGCGGGCGGAGCGGACACGACGGGACGAAAGGTCGGTCGGCCGGTGCTGCGGATGGGGACCCGGAACGCCCTTCGGGCCGACCTGGAACCCGCTGGCTGCGAGTCGACCGAGAGCCGTTGTCTACTGAACGTCCGGGTCCCACCCGGGTCGCACCCGTCGCCCGGGGGCACCCCCTCCTGAGCCGCCCTCGGGCGGATCAGGAGGCCCTGTCGGGTCGTGTTCCCCCGTCCCGCCTGCGCTGGACCTGGCTCCCAGTGGTGGTGCGCCCGTGCGGCGCGCCACCCCATGGCCCAGCGGCGGTCGAGGGAAACACGGAGGATCCCGGGTCGGACGTCCTGTGGTGGACTCGGCCGAACCTACTCGCCCGCGACCGCCGCCTGTCAACAGCCGCTTGACCTGCGGCAATTCGACAAATCAGCAGGTCAGTGCGGGGCCGCCACGCCGGGTGCGACAGGCCGAGGGAACATCGTTCGGCGGTACGGCCGACGGCCGCGTCACTCGTTCGGCCGCGCGTGGACCGGGTGTCCTGCGACCACCGTGCGCAGCGCCCGCGGCAGGTCGCCGCCGGGGGTGAGGTCGGGCAGTCCCGGGGTGCCGGAGCGCGGGTCGGTCGACCAGTTGGCGACCCGCTCGTCGGGCACCTGGACGACGAGTTCCCCGGCGTCCCAGACCACGTAGTCGGCTGGCGCGCCGGGCACCAGCACGCCCGCGTCGTCGCGCCGGGCCGCCCGCCAGCCGCCCCGGGTGTGGGCGGTGAAGGCGGCGCGCACCGAGATCCGGTGCTCCGGCGTGCGGTGGAAGGCGGCGGCGCGCACGGTGCCCCACGGGTCGATCGGGGTGACCGGGCTGTCCGAGCCGAGGGCCAGCGGCACCCCGGCCTTGAGCATGGCCGCGAACGGGTTGAGCGTGCGGGCCCGCTCGGCGCCGAGCCGGGCGGCGTACATGCCCTCGGTGCCACCCCAGGTGGCGTCGAAGGCGGGCTGCACGGAGGCGACCAGCCCGAGTTCCGCCATCCCCGCCACGGAGGCCGCGTCCATCATCTCGACGTGTTCGATCCGGTGCCGCGCGGCGCGCACCCGGTCGATCCCCAGCCGCTCGGCGGCTTCCCGCACACCGGTGATCACGGCGGTGATCGCGGCGTCCCCGATGGCGTGGAAGCCCGCCTGGAGGCCGGCCTGCGTGCAGGCGGCGACGTGGTCGGCGATCTGCCGCGCGGTCAGGTAGGCGGCGCCGGCGTGCGGGGCGTCGGCGTACGGCTGGTGCAGGCAGGCGGTGTGCGAGCCGATCGAGCCGTCCACGAACAGGTCGCCTGCCGCGCCGATCGCCCCGAGGTCGCGGACCCGGTCCAGGTCCTGCGCGGACTCCACGGCCTGCGCCCAGTAGCCGAAGACCCGAACGCCCGGCTCCTCGGCGGCCAGTGCCAGCAGGCCCGTCAGGTCATCCTCCGAGGAGATCTCCGGTCCGGCGCACTCGTGGATCGAGCCGATGCCGTGGGCGGCGGCGTGCCGCAGGGCCGCGCGCTGGGCGGCGCGGCGCTGGGCCGGGCCGATGGTGTCGTGCGCGACGCGGCGTACCGCGTGGTGGGCGTCGCGGGTGAGCGGCCCGTCGGGGTGGAAGCCGTCCTTGGCGTCCACCCCCGGCACCCGGCGCACCAGGGCGGTGGTCACCAGCGCGGAGTGGACGTCGGCACGACTGAGGTAGGCGGCGCGCGAGCCGGTGGCCGTGTCGAGTTCGGCGCGGGTGGGCGGGCGGCGTTCCGGCCAGCGGCTCTCGTCCCAGCCGTGCCCGAGCAGCACCTCGTCCGCGGGGAGGCCGGCGGCGTGGGCGGTGATCCTGGCCAGCGCGTCGGCGAGGCCGGTGGCGCCCGACAGGTCGAGGCCGGTGAGGGCGAGGCCGGTCGAGGTGAGGTGCGCGTGCGCGTCGGTGAACGCCGGGGTGACCAGGGCGCCGCCCAGGTCGACGATCTCGTCGACACCGTCGGCGAAGCCCTCGGCCGCGCCCTCCGAGCCGATCCAGGCGACGCTGCCGCCCTCGGTGACCATGGCGGTGGCGAAGGGGTCGGCGGGGCTGTACACGGTGCCGCCGCGCAGCAGCACGGTGCCGGGGGTGCGCTCAGTCATGGCACCAGTCTGGCGTCCGCCGCGGAGTGTCCCGAGGCGGGGTGATCACAGATGTATCGGCCGGGCTTCGTAGGGGGTGGACAGCACCACGGTGGTCCGGGTGGAGACGCCGGCGAGGGTGCGGATGCGGGCCAGCAGGTGTTCCAGGTCCCCGGGGGTGGCCACGCGGACCTTGAGGATGTAGTTCTCCTCGCCGGCGACGCTGTGGCAGGCCTCGATCTCGTCGACCTCGGTGAGCCGCTCCGCGATGTCGTCGGGGGCGCTGGGGTCGAAGGGGGCGACCGAGATGAACGCCGTCAGCGACAGACCGACCGCCTCGGGGTCGACGATCGCGGCATAGCCGCGGATGACCCCGCGCTGCTCCAGCCGCCGCACCCGCTGGTGCACCGCCGAGGTGGACAGGCCGGTGGCCTTGCCCAGGTCGGTGTAGCTCATCCGTCCGTCGGCGATCAGCAACTCGACGATCTGTCGGTCCAACTGCTCCACGGCTCAACAACCTATCGCGTGTTTTGGCCGGCAAGGTCACAGAACCGGGTAGCCGTACCCCCTCGCCCGGGATCCGGGGGGCGGTCGAACCGGCATCGTACAACCGGCGGCGGAGCGGAGCGGGCGGCAAAGCGCGGGGCATGGCGGAAAAAAGACTCGACGGTCAGATATTCCGATTCCCGTTCCTGCCCGGAGCGGTCCCGGATCGGTGATTCCGCGAACTCCACTCGCTTTGTCGGTGCGCTCTTTTCAAACATGAGGAACAGGCCATTCCGGCCGGGTCTCGCCATTCACCCTCGCGACGTGCGGTTTACCGTCGGAGGGCGGTTGCCGAGGTCAACCCGTGCGCCCCGTGCGCCCCCTCGTGTGATGAATGCCACAGGAGATGCGCCTGCTCGAACCGGACACGGTGGTTATCGGCCTCTTCCGGCGGGAAATGCTCAGCTCGGGCCGTTGGCCAGGTCGCCCGGTCCGTTCACCCAACAAGGGTGCCCGTCATAGGGGGAGAACCACCATGCGCGCATTGAAGCGGCAGAGCCGCAGTGTCCGCACGCGGTCCGGGGTCGGCGACGAACCCGGTACCACCAATTCACCGACCGTTCCCGAATACTCGGCCGGAACCGGCGACTTCGACGACATCGACGACTTCCACCCGTCCGACGCCGCCGGGGACCAGGCGGACTTCGACGACGAGGTCTTCGAGATCTTCCGGGTGCACTGCCCCGACTGCGCGCGACCCATCGCGCTGCTGGCGGACGAGCAGATCCTGCCGGAGCACGCGCTGTGCCCGACGCCCTGGAACCCGTTCGGCCTCACGGTGTGCGCCGGTTCCGGCCGCTCGGTCGCGGACGCGAAGCCGGTCGACGGCGCCGAGGCCGCCGCCGAGCAGGACGTGGCGGTGCTGCTCACGCTGCCCGCCGGTCTCGACTGGCGTACCCAGCCGTTCTCGCACGCCGGCGGTCCCGGCTCGCGCCCGATGCGCACGCCCGGATCACCCGACCGCCGGAGCTGACCGCCGGGAAGCACCTGCCGGACATCGCCAAGGGGCCGCGCCCGCACCGCGGTACACGGCCCCCATCGGTCAGTCGGCGGCGCCCCGCCCACTCGTGGGACTACGAACGGGCTACTCGTGGGACTCCGGCCCCGCGAGGTGACGGGCGATCACTATCCGCTGGATCTGGTTGGTGCCCTCGACGATCTGCAGCACCTTGGCCTCGCGCATGTAGCGCTCGGCCGGGAAGTCCGCCGTGTAGCCGTATCCACCCATGAGCTGGACCGCGTCCGTGGTGACCTTCATCGCGGTGTCGGTGCACAGCAGCTTCGCCATCGCCGCCTGCTTGCCGAACGGCTGCCCGGCGTCCCGCAGCCGGGCCGCGGCCAGGTACAGGGCACGGCCGGCCTCGATGCCGGTGGCCATGTCGGCGAGCATGAACCGCAGGCCTTGGAAGTCCGACAGCGGCCGGCCGAACTGTCTGCGGTCCGCGGTGAACGCCAGTGCCTCGTTCAGCGCCGCCTGGGCCACCCCGACGGCGCACGCGGCGATCCCCAGCCGTCCGGAGTCCAGCGCGGCCAGCGCGATCCCGAACCCCTGTCCCTCCTCACCGATCCGGCGCGCGTCCGGCACCCGCACACCGTCGAAGTGCACCTGGGCGGTCGGTGAGCCCTTCATGCCCATCTTGCGTTCCGGCGCCGAGGCGCTCAGTCCGGCGCTGTCGCCGGGGACCAGGAAGGCGGTGACGCCGCGCGGCCCTTCGGGACCGGTGCGGGCCAGCACGGTGTAGAAGTCGGCCACCCCGCCGTGGGTGATCCACGCCTTGGTGCCCTCCAGCGTCCAGGTGTCACCGTCGCGGACGGCCCGGGTGCGCAGGCTGGCGGCGTCGGAGCCGGCGGACGGTTCCGAGAGGCAGTACGCGCCCAGCAGTTCGCCGCCGAGCATCGCCGGCAGGTGTTCCGTGCGCTGCTGCTTGGTGCCGAACTCGGCGACCGCGTGGCAGGCGAGCGTGTGCACGCTGACGCCCAGCCCGATGGTGAGCCGGACCGAGGCGAGCTCTTCGAGCATCTGGAGGTAGACCTCGTAGGGCTGCTCGGCGCCGCCGTACTCCCCCGGGTAGGGCAGTCCCAGCAGTCCGGCCGCGCCGATGGTGGCGAAGACGTCCCGCGGGAAGTGACCGGCGTCCTCCTCATCGGCGGCCCGGGGGCGGATCTCCCGTGCCACGAGGTCGCGGGTGAGGGCCAGCAGGTCGCGGGCCTCCTCGGTGGGCAGGTGACGTTCGACCGGCTGCGGGCCGTCGGGTCGCATGGCGGCGTCCTCCGTTGTCGGGCGCTTCGTCGGCGGGCCAAGGGTGGGGCCGCGCCGTCGGATGGGTAGTCCCAGCACCGATAATCCCCCGCCGGGTCACGGTCGGGGCTGATCAGCGGCTTGTGGCGGTTGGAGTATGCCCGATCGAGGGGTATTCGTCACGGACCGCTCGGCCGGTTTATCACTACGTGCATTCTTGTTTTCCAGCCGTGATCGAGCCGTGACCGGCGGGCGGTGTGGCGGGGAGATGTCCGCTTCGCCCCCACCGCCGGGCGGTCAGCGGCCGGGCTGCCACTCGCGGGCCCGCAGTCCCATGATCACCTCGTCGGCGAACCCGCCGTACACCCACGCGGACTCGCGCAGCGTGCCCTCGACGGCGAACCCCACCCGGGTCGCGGCGGCGATCATCGCGGCGTTGTCGGCGAGGGTCTCGATCTGCAGGCGGTGCAGTCCGCGCACGGCGAATCCGTACTCGCACAGGATCCGCACGACCTCGGTGCCGATCCCGCGGCCCCTGGCCGACGGGATCAGCGAGACCCCCAGGTGGGCCGCCCGGTTGTGCGGGTCGATGTTCCACAGCACGGCCTCACCGGCCAGCCGTTCGCCGCCGGGCGCCTCCGTGAGGCCGGTCTCCACCACGGAGAAGCAGGCCGCCTCGTCTGAAGGGGTGTCCCGGTACGGCGAGCGCGCGAGGGGGACCGGCGTCCACGGCCGGTTGTCGGCACGCGCCCGGGTCGCCACGTCGGCGTGCAACTCCGCGTGCAGCAGTGGGACATCGGATTCCAGGCGCGCTCTCAGCGCGATCTTCTCGCCACGTATCACGGCGCATTGCTACCTCAGGCGGGCCGGCCCCTCAACCGGATTACGAGGGGCCGGTCCGGCGGTCAGCTCCAGTTCCAGGCCTGCACCCAGCTGATGTCCATCTGGGCGGAGCTGCCGGGCGCCGCGGTCGCGCCGGTGAGCGAGGACTCGTTCTGCAGGATCCAGTCCATGGGCTGGTCGGGCACCCCGACGGTGGACCGGCCGACGAGCTTGCCGTCCAGCCAGAACTCGACCGCGTCCGGCGTCCACTCGATGTCGCCGGTGTGCCAGGTCGTCCACGGGATGCCGGTGCTGAACCCGTCCTGGTTGCCCTCCTCCATGTCCTGGTGGTGTGCGAAGCCGTTGATCTGGCCGGTCCAGTTGCCCTCGCCGAAGTCGTCCTCGCAGTTGGAGCAGGCGTCCTGGTCCCCCCACAGCATGTCGGCGCTCTTGTAGCCGGGCGCCGCGCTGCTGACCCGGAACCGCACCTCGACCTTGCCGTAGGTGAGGCCCATCACCTTCTTCGGCACGAGCGCGGCGCTGTGCACGTCGCCGCTCGCGCCGCGCCACATGCGCACGTGCATTTGCCCGTCGCCCCACTGCGAGGGCGCCACCCACACGGTGGTCGCCGGGTCGTAGGTGCCGCCGACCGGGTAGTCCCACTGCTTGGCGGTGTCCGGCCAACCGGCCGGGTACGCCCACCAGTTGTCGCGCATCGAACCGGTCAGACCGCCGCAGTAGGCCTGCGGCGTGTCCACGTTGTGGTCGCAGTCGGTGAACGCGCCCAGCGGTGTGGCGGTGGTGAACGTGTCCAGGAAGATCTCATGCCAGGTGGGTGCGGCCGCGCTGTGCGCCGGTGCGGTCCCGGCGGCCAGCAGCCCTCCCACGAACAGGCCCACGGCCAACGAACGTCTCATCCAGCCCCTCCGTCCTTCCCACCCCCCACGTTCGACGCCCCGCACCGCCGGAGGGTTGCACATGGTTCGGTATCGGCGTAGGTGACGTCCAGTTCGGTGGCGAGGGCCTCGGCCAGTTGGAGCGTCTGGGCCCGGTCGATGACGATCTGCTTGAGCGAGGAGAGGCCACGGAGCTTGGAGAGGTCATTGCCTCGAAGGTCCAGGCCCCGATAGCTGCCGCCGTCGAACTCGGTCAACCGGAGGTCACAGCTGTCGACCGCGGCTGCACCCAGGTCGGAGGCGACAAAGGTCGTCTCACGCATCGAGCACCCGGAGAAGATCACGGGGCCGGCGGCTCGGATCCGGGTGAGGGTGCTGTAGTCGAGCCTGCACTTCTCGAACAGGACGTTGTCGAGCGTGACGTCTTCGAGTGCGGCACCCATCAACTTGCAGTCACGGAAGACCACGCGGGAGATCCTGCTCTCCGTCCAGTGAAGGGAGGCCAGGTCGCAGCCGGAGAATTCCACGGAGACGACGCGGAGTTTCTCCAGCCGGGTGCGCTGGGCCTTGAGGCCGGTGATCCGTCCGTCCGACAGGTGGGTGTCGGCAAGGTCGAGGTCACGCAGATCGGCGTCGGCGTAGTGGAACTCCGTCATCCGCCCCTGGCCGTCCTCCAGCGAGGCGACGTCCGACAGGTGGAGGCCGGGCCCGTTCAGAGCGGGGAGTGTGACGCTCGTGCGACGGATCGTGCGGGTGTCCATCAGCAGCCTTTCAAACGCGATGATTCGTTCGCCGGCACCACCGGCACACCGGGCGCAGGTGTGCCGGTCACGGGCGCGACTACTTCTTCTTGTTCCAGTTGTCCCAGGTCGGGCGGTTGTCGAAGGTGGCTGGAGCGTTCTTCGTCCAGTTGTCCCAGGTGGGCTTGTTGTCCCAGCCGGCTCCGGCGGACGCCGACTGCGGGGCATCGTGCGCGGCTAGGCCGTGTCTTGTGGATCAGGGTGGATCAGGGAGCGGCGTCCGGTGCGGCGGCTCGCAAGGCGCCGGAGTATCCCGATAGTCGGTGTTATCGGGATGTTTCGGCAACGCCGCGAGGTGCCGTACCGGGCGTCGCGAGCCCGCCAAGATCCGCAAGACACGGCCTGGCAACTCCACCACAACCGGGGCGTCGGATGTGGCGAGTGCGTCAAGGACCGTCATGCGGATGTCTCCTTCGTCGAGAGCTCGGACAGGGCTTTGACCAGGGCCTGCCGGGAGACCCGGCAGTGGTTCGTGGCCGCCCGGCCCGCTCTGGTCTCGAACGCCGCGAGCCCAGCATGCGCACCCCTTTATTCTTCGCCCCCACTGCCGATTATTCGCTCATACGTTCTAACCTGACGTACGCTGGCGATATGGTCGTTTTGCAGGGCTCGTTGTTCGGGGGCGGGGACGAGGTGGGGGTGGGGGCGTTGGAGGGGGTGCGGCGCACGCCGCTGACGCACGGGGCGTGGATCGACGTGCTGCCCGGTTGGCTGACCGGGGGCGATCTGCTCTTCGAGGCCCTGGTGGACACCGTGCCCTGGCAGGCGGAGCGGCGGCGGATGTACGAGCGGATGGTGGACGTTCCCCGGCTGCTGTCGTACTACCGGGAGGACGACCCGCTCCCCCACCCCGTGCTGGCCGCCGCCCGCTCGGCGCTCAGCGAACACTACGCACGACCGCTCGGCGAGCCCTTCCGCACGGCGGGCCTGTGCTACTACCGCGACGGGCACGACAGCGTCGCCTGGCACGGCGACCGGATCGGGCGCGGCGCCACCCAGGACACCATGGTGGCGATCGTCTCCGTGGGGCAGCCCAGGGTGCTGGCGCTGCGCCCGCGGGACGGCGTCGGCTCGACGGTGCGGCGGCCGCTCGGCCACGGCGACCTCATCGTCATGGGCGGCTCCTGCCAGCGCACCTGGGACCACGCCGTCCCCAAGACCGCCAAGGCCGCCGGCCCCCGCATCAGCATCCAGTTCCGCCCCTCCGGCGTCGCCTGAGCCCCGCGGTCAGGAAGCGGCCTCCCGGGGGCGGACGGCGGCCTCCAGCGCGGCGCGCAGCAGCCGGGGACCGGTGAGCATCCCCCGCGCCGTCTTCGGCACCCGCCAGCGCAGGCCGCCGTCCGAGGCCGGCCCCGGGACGGTCACCCAGCAGGCGACACCGAGCGCCTGGCTCTCGGGGACGTTCCAGTCGGTGGAGGTCCCGGCCGGGACCAGCCAGTACAGGGCATGGCCCCAGGTGTCCTCGATGACGGCGCCCGTCCGGTCGCCGAGGTGTTCGAGTACGGCGTCGCCGAGCGGGGTCCTGACCCGGATGGCGTCCCAGTGGACGCCGGCGCGGATGGCTTCGATGTCACGGCCGGTCGGTAGCCAGGCGGGTGGTTTGGTCATGGCGGTCTTCCTCGCCACTCGGAGATGTTCCGATCTCAGAGTGACGCGGCGCAAGGCCGTCAAGTGCCACACTTTTGTGGCACCGTTGGCCCCCAACTGACGCAGAGTCAGAGACCGATCCAGGCGGCGAGGTGGTCCAGGCCGCCGGGGGTGCGCCGGGCGGTGTGCACCAAGCCCTTGATCGTCTCGCGGGCCCCTGGGTGGTAGCGGGTCTGCTGCGGGGCGAGCCGGCGGGCGGCGGCCAGCGACCGCAGGGCGGACTCGGCGCGGCCGGTCTCCATCTCGCAGCGCGCCCGGTCCACGTGGAAGTGCGCGAACCGGCTGACCGCCCAGTCGCTGGGCGGGTTGACGGTCGCGGCCTTGCGCAGCGCGGTGTCGTACTCGCGCATCTCGATGTGCGCGGAGACGTCGTGGACCTGGACGTTCGTCGGGCCGAAGCTGAGCCAGTGGACGTGGCCCGCCTCCCCGGTGCGGGCGGCGTACTCCGCGGCCTGCTCCAGGTGCGTCGCCACCGTGCCGGTGCGCCCGGCGCGGGCGGCGATGATGCCGGCGCCCAGATGCAGTTGGCCGGCGACCGCGAGGGCGGAGACCGTGCCGTCCTCGTGCGGGACGAGGCGCTGGCCGGCCTCGACCAGCCGCAGACCGATGGTGTACTCGCCCTCCCGGAAGTACACCAGGGCGCGCATGTACTGGCGTACGGCGGCCAGCAGCGGGTCGGAGGCCCTTGCCGCCGCCCAGTCCATCCGGTCCAGGGCGACGGTCGACAGGTCGTAGTAGCCGAGCTTCACCGTGATGTCGTGCGCCGTGCGGTAGGCGGACGACAGCGCGGCCCACAACTGCGTGGACGGGGTCCGGTAGGCGGCGGTCGTCAGCTCGGCGATCGTGCCCGGCAGGGCCTGGGCGGCCTCGTGCAGCCGGGTGGCCCGCACCAGACGGCACAGGTCGGCCGCCGCCGCGGTGAGCTCCCGGGCCGGCCGGGCCACCGCCTGCGGGTCGGCGCCCAGGTCGTACAGGTCCAGCGCCTCGCGGATCGGCCTGACCAGGGCGGCGAGCCGGTCCTGCTGGAGTTCGGTGATGTAGGGCTGGCCGGTCAGCACGGACACGTCGATGCGCAGCACCTTGGCGACGGTGGCGACCAGGTCGGGCCCGGCGGCTCTGTCACCGGTCTCGACGGCCCGCAGCAGGCTGTAGGAGTAGGGGATCTGTCCTGCGAGGCCGCGCTGGGTGAGGCCCGCGAGCTTTCGCTGTTCGGCGATGCGCGTACCGGTGTGTTCGTCTTCGACCCTGGGCATCCTTGGACTCCGTTCCTGGCCCCACAGGAAACGGTACTGAAACTTCGTCAGGTTGAACCCTCCACAACCTTCGCTCACCTGCGGCGGGGGCTGTTGCGTGGGCTCGCCGGGGCGGGTGGGATGACGCCATGACCTCTCGTGTGCTGTACCTGTTCGGCTCCGCGGCTCCGCCCGTCCTGGACATCGGCCAGGTCGTGGAAGCGGCGCAGGCCGAAGGGTGGGATGTGTGCCTCGGGTTGACACCGACCGCGGCACGGTGGCTGAGCGGGGTGACCGGCGAACTGTCGGAGCTCACCGGTCACCCGGTGCGCTCCGAGTACAAACAGCCCGGCCGGCCCGACGTGTGGCCGCCCGCCGACGTGATCCTGCTCGCGCCGGCCACCTTCAACACCATCAACCTGTGGGCACTGGGGCTGACCAGCCATTTCGTGGTGGGTGTCGCCGCCGAGGCGATCGGCAAGGGCATTCCGCTGGTCACCACCCCGTGCGTCAACGCCGCCTTCGTACGCCACCCGCAGTTCGACCGGTCGGTGGCGGACCTGCGCGCCGCCGGCGTCAACGTCCTGTACGGCGAGGGCGCGTTCGTGCCCAACGAACCCGGCCAGGGCAAGCCGTCGGAGTTCCCCTGGCGGCTGACCCTGGACGCGGTCAACGCGGCCGGACCCGCGTGAGACGCCGCGGCCCCCCGCCGGTGTGGGCGGGGGGCCGCGGTGGTGCGGTGGTACGGGTCAGCGGATGCCCACCTCGGCGAGGGCGTGCCGCTGGGCCGGGGTGATGTCCGTCGGAAAGTAGACGTAGACCACGCCGCCGGAGCCGCCGGAGATGCCGCCGGTGGCGTTGTAGCGCTTGGTCCGCAGCCAGACCGTCTCGAACTGGGCCCGCTTGTAGACGTTGCGCACCGCGTCGTCGTCCGAGCTGGCCGGGTCGTTCGCCACGACGTCACCCTCGGGGGTGAAGCCGGCGATGCACATCAGGTGACCCGAGGTGCTGTAGTTGGCGCCGTCCAGCTCCGAGGCGAGGAAGGACTGGGACGTTATCACCGGGATGCCGTGCTTGATCAGGTGCTCGATGTCGTTGAGCGAGTGCAGGCGGGTGACGACACCCTCCATGTCACGGAAGCTCGCCGCGTAGGCCGCGTTGAACGGCCAGTTGCCGCAGCCCTCGTACTGGTAGTCGTAGGTGAAGCGGGCCGCGTAGTCCACCTCGGGGTCGGTGTAGCTGGGGTCGACCCAGGACAGGTCGGCCGCGGTGGGGCCGCGTCCCCAGTACTTGATGACCATCGAGGAGGAGGTCGGGCTGCACCACGCCTCGCCGCCGTTGTCGTACTGCGGGTACTGCCCGGAGTGCACGTCCTGCGAGAAGTGCGGGACGGCCAGCTCGGTACCGGCGCCCTCGCCCGGCACGGAGGCCGGGACGGTGAAGCGGTCCGGGATGTCGGAGGCCATCGCGCCGACCCGCCAGACCACCGGGGTGAGCTGGGTGCCCGGCTTGCGGTAGAGGGTGACCCGCAGCTGGTAGGCGGCGAGCCGCAGTCCGGTCGACGCGTCGTCGATGGCGAAGGTGTCGGTGGAGATGCCGCTGCGCCCGTCGTCCTGGCCGTCGACGGAGGTGCGCTTGATGTCGTTGTCGCCCGCGGCCCAACGGCCCATCACGTACCAGGGCGTCGAGGTGCCGTCGCTGTAGACACCGCCGAGCTCCACCTGGACCCAGGTGCCCTCGGGGGTGTGGGCGTTCCAGGAGGCGACCAGTTCGGTGGCGGGGTTGGGCAGCGTGTGGACCGGGGAGGTCCACACCGCGTACTCCCACTCGGCCGTGGTGCCGGCGTGCGGGTCGGCGTAGTCCGTGGTGCCGACCGGGGCGCCGACGACGATCCCGGGGCGGCGGCCGGGCATCACGGAGGTGCCGCGGCCCGCGCCGCAGCGCCAGTCGGTGTACGAGGTCCAGGAATGGTAGTCCACGGGTGCGTCCTGCGGGGCGGGAGCGGCGGCCGCCTTGCGGGTGGACCGGCGCGGCGCGGCGGACGCGAGCGTCGGGTCGACGACGGCGGCGGTCGCCGCTGTCGCGAGTGCGGCGGCCAGAACGGCGCGGCGGGGGGCGGGTCTTGTCATTGCGGAGCCCCATCTCCTCAGTCTGCTCAGGGTTTCCGTGAGCGGTTCGTGGGTGGTCCGTCGTCGGCGCGATGGTTGGTGTGGCAACTATCGCCGCTCGCACCTGGTGAGGCCAGCATTCCAGGGCAGGTCAGCGAAGTTTATTGGTAGAGACCACTGGAGTGCCGGTCAGTCAGGAAGGATGATCAGATCGCGGTCCGTGGTGTTCAGCCGCTCACCGCCGTCCGCCGTGCACACCGCGATGTCCTCGATACGGGCGCCGAACCGGCCGGGCAGGTAGATGCCCGGTTCGATGGAGAACGCCATGCCGGGCTCCAGCGCGAGTTCGCTGCCTGCCACGATGTACGGCTCCTCGTGGGTCTCCATGCCGATGCCGTGCCCGGTGCGGTGGATGAAGTGGTCCCCGTACCCGGCGTCCTCGATGATGTCCCGGCCGACCGCGTCGAGTTCCTGCGCGGTGATCCCGGGCCGCACCGCGGCCGTCTGCGCCGACTGCGCGCGCAGCAGTACGTCGTAGAGCTTGCGGAAGTCCTCGTGCGGCTCGCCCACCGCGTAGGTACGGGTGGAGTCGGAGCAGTAGCCGTCCGCGGTGGTGCCGCCGATGTCGACCACGACCGGGTCGCCGGACCTGATCACCCGGTCGGAGACATCGTGGTGCGGGCTCGCGCCGTTGGGACCGGCGGCGACGATCACGAAGTCGCACGTGGCGTGCCCGGCCTCGACGATCGCGCCGGCGATGTCCGCGGCCACCTCGCGCTCGGTGCGGCCCGGCCGCAGCCACTCGCCCATCCCGCGGTGCACCCGGTCGATCGCCGCCCCGGCCCGGCGCAGCGCCTCGACCTCCGCAGGGCTCTTGCGCATCCGCAGCTCCCGCAGCACCTGTCCGGCCAGGCTCTGCTCGGCGTCCGGGAGCGCGGCGCGGAACGCCAGCACCTTCTCGGCCCACATGTGGTTGTCCACCGCGATCCGCCGCACCCCGGACGGCAGCCGACCGGCCACCAGCGCGTAGGGGTCGTCCGTCTCGGCCCAGCCGACGATCTCAAGGCCGAGCCCGCCGGCCGGCGACGCCTCGGCGGCGGGCTTCTCCAGGGCCGGGACCACCAGCAGCGGATCGCCGACGGCCGGGCAGACCAGGCAGGTCAGCCGTTCCAGCGGGTGCGCGCGGTATCCGGTCAGGTACAGCAGATCGGCCCCGGGCGAGACGAGCAGCGCGTCGAGTCCCGCGTCGGCGGCGGCCCGGCAGGCCTTGGCGACGCGATCGGCGGGGTGGAGGTCGGCGATGGCGGAGGCGTCCTGGGTATCGGTCACACCGGTCACCGTAGACGCCCGACGGCCCGCGGTGGCCGGACCACACGACTTCGCCGCCGCGGGCAGGCGCCGCAGCGCGGAGCCGCCGATTGCGGGCGGGCGCACCGCCAACAGCCGCCGCAAGCGGACGGCACGCCGGGCGGAGGCCGCCATGCGAGAAGCGCCCGTACCCTGATCGCGATGGACCCCACCTCTGACGCCCCGCGCTCCGCGCACTCCCCCGGCCTCCCGCACGGCCCGTTCGGCGACTCCCTGACCGGTGGGGACGGGCTCGCCGCCCGGCTGCGGGCGCTGCGGCCGTCGTGCGGGCCGGTGCGGCTGGTGGCGGTGGACGGGCACGCGGGGTCCGGCAAGAGCACTTTCGCCGCACGGCTGGCCGCCGCCCTCGGCGGAGCGCCGGTCGTCCATCTCGACGACGTGGCCTGCCACGAGGAGTTGTTCGGCTGGACCGGGCGGCTGCGCGCGGCGGTGCTGGAACCGCTGGCGCACGGGGAGGACGGCCGGCTGCCGGTCTACGACTGGACGGCGCGCCGCTTCGGCCCGGCCGTCCGGGTGCCGTGCGCGCCGGTGGTACTGGTCGAGGGGGTGGGCGCCGGGCGGGCCGCGCTGCGCCCGTACCTGGCGGGTCTGCTGTGGATGGAGCTGCCGCGTGCGGCCTCCTGGGAGCGCGGGCGGCTGCGGGACGGTCCGGGGCTGGCGGATTTCTGGCGGGAGTGGACCCGCGCGGAGGAGGAGCACTTCGCGGCGGATCCGAGTCGCGCCCACGCCCATGCGCTGGTGCGGCAGGGAGAGCACGGGTACGAGGTGCTGCCGGGGCCCGGGGGACGGCTGTGAACCCCGATCCGGTCACGGTGGGTGATGATGCGCAGTCGGTGCGCGTCGAGCCTGAACTCGCCCGCGATCCATGCTCCGACCCGGCTTGACCTGGCGGGCGTACAGGACTTACGTTCTCAATGCGCGGCCGAACAGCAGCCGTCCACGAACACGAAGCCCCCGGTTGTTCCCCCGTGACCGGGGGTTTCGTCTTTTTCCGGCCAGGCGTTGTGCCCCATTCGCCGGATACGCTCCTCAACCACTCATCACCCTGTGTCACGACCGCGAGCGGAGCCGGAGGTACGGACCGTCCGCTGTCCGCCGGCTGTCCGCTTCCTGTGCGTCCATCGGAGGCGGGCGGTCTCTCGCGACCGGATCTTCCGCGGGTACCATGCCGAAGGGGGCGCGGCCGGGTGGGGTCGCGCGGTACGCTCCGGCGCCAACTTCCGTACCGGGGACGGCGGTTGTGTCCTCGGTGAGGTAACGGCAGCAGGCCAGGGGCACGGCTGTGGGGGACCTGATGGATTTCGGATCTGAGCGCTCCGGCGCCCCCGCCGATCTCGCGTGGCTGCGGGGGGTGGACGCCTACACGGTGGCGGCGTACCCGCAGGCCCAGGAGGAGTTCCGGGAGGCGGTACGGCTCGATCCGGGGATGGCCGACGCGTGGCTGGGGCTGCACGCGCTGCGCGCCGACACCTCGACCGCGCTGCTGCGGATGTACCAGCACCGGGACCGCTTCGGCGAACAGCGCCGCCGTCATCGACGGCCGCTCAACTCCTGGTACTGGCTGGGCTGGTGGGTGCAGCCGGTGCTGGAGACCGGCCGGGACCTGCTGCTGGCGCACACCTCGCACTGGCTGGACGAACGCCATGTCGCCGATCTGGACCGGGCGCTGGCGGACTGCCCGCCGCCGCAGGACGATCCGCAGGTCCGCTTCCTGCACGCCTGCCGGGCCTATCTCGTCAAGGACTGGGAGCGGTTGGTCCGGCAGACCGAGCCGCTGATCGACGATCCGGTGCTGGGCATCGAGGCCGGGCTGTTCGGCGGGATGGCCCGGGTGCGGCTGGAGATGTGCGGGCAGGCCGAGCCGATGCTGGCGACCGCCTTGATGCGCTGCCGCAGTGAGCAGCCGCAGCGCAAGGAGCTGCGCTACTGGCTGGCCCGCGCCTACGAGGGCACCGGCCGCACCGCCGCCGCGCTGCCGCTGTACCGCGCGGTGCACCGGGTGGACACCGGCTTCATGGACACCGCCGCCCGGCTGGCCGCGATCACCGAGTCGGAGGACGGGCTGGACGAGGTACCAGGACCCACCGCGATCGCCCTGCCGGGGCTGGGCAGATCCACCCCCGATGGCCTGGCGGAGGACGGCCAGGGCCCGGGCTGGGACCCCGGCGACTCCCGCGACGCGGATCCGGCGGCCACCGTGGTGCCGGGGCAGACCCAGGTCGACGGGTCGATCGCCCGGGAGACCGCGGCGCTGCTGCGGGCCGCCGCCGTCGCGCCCAGGATCCCGCTGGGCACGGCCGACCCGGTGCTGCTGGGCCAGGCACTCGGCGAACTGGAGCGCATGGTCGGCCTCGATCCGGTCAAGCGGCAGGTCAAGGCGTTGTCCGCGCAGCTGCGGATGGCGCGGCTGCGCGCCGGGCAGGGCCTTCCGGTGCAGCCGCCCAAGCGGCACTTCGTCTTCTCCGGCCCCTCGGGCACCGGCAAGACCACCGTCGCCCGGATACTCGGCCGGGTCTTCTACGCGCTCGGCCTGCTGGGCGGCGACCACCTGGTGGAGGCACAGCGCGCCGACCTGGTGGGCGAGTTCCTCGGCCAGACCGCGGTGAAGGCCAACGACCTGATCGACTCCGCGCTCGGCGGCGTGCTCTTCGTCGACGAGGCCTACAGCCTGGCCAACACCGGTTACGGCAAGGGCGACGCGTACGGCGACGAGGCGTTGCAGGTGCTGCTGAAGCGGGCGGAGGACAACCGCGACCGGCTGGTGGTGATCCTGGCCGGCTACCCCGAGGGCATGGACCGGCTGCTCGCCGCCAACCCCGGGCTCAGCTCCCGCTTCGCCACCCGGGTCGACTTCCCCAGCTACCGGCCGGGCGAGCTCACCCGGATCGGCGAGGTGCTGGCCGCCGAGGGCGGCGACCGCTGGGACCAGGAGGCGCTGGACGAGCTGCGCAGCATCAGCGGCCACGTCGTGTCCGAGCAGTGGATAGACGAGCTGGGCAACGGCCGCTTCCTGCGCACCCTGTACGAGAAGAGCTGCGCCTACCGCGACCTGCGGCTGTCCGGCTACCCGGGCAACCCGGGCCGTGAGGACCTGTCGACCCTGCGGCTGCCCGACCTGATGCAGGCGTACGGCGAGGTGCTCGCCGGCCGGGGTCCGGGGCTGCCGCCGGAGTGACGGCGGCCCCGGAGCGGGCCTTCGCGGCTCAGCCGGCCATGGCGGACGGCTGGCTGCCGGCCCGCGGGGCGGCGACCGGCTGCTCCACCGGACCGGCGATCTCCCGGTGCGCCGGGTCGCGCACCTCGCCGACCAGCAGTTCCAGCACGTCCTCCAGGGCCACCAGGCCGAGCACCCGGCCCTCGGCGTCGGCCACCGCCGCCAGGTGGGAGGCGGCCCGGCGCATCGCGGTGAGCGCGTCGTCCAGCGGGAGTTCGGCCCGCAGCGTCGTCATGCGACGCCACAGCCGGGAGGGCACCGGCTGGTCGCCCTCGTCGTTCTCCTGGAGTTCCAGCACGTCCTTGACGTGCAGATAGCCCAGGAACCCGCCGTCCTGCCCGGCGACAGGGAAGCGCGAGTAGCCGGTGCGCACGGTGAGCTGCTCCAGTTCCGAAGGGGTCACCGACGGGCTGACGGTGATCAGTTCGGCCGGGCGCAGCAGCACGTCGGTGACCGGGCGGGTGCCCAGTTCCAGCGCGTCCGCGAGACGTTCCTGCTCACCCGGGTCGAGGAAACCGGCCTGTCCGGAGTCCTCCACCAGGTAGGTGAGCTGCTCGCTGGTGTAGACCGCCTCGATCTCGTCCCTGGGCTCCACGCGGAACAGTCGCAGCACCAGCCGGGCGCACGCCCCGAGCACCACGATGACCGGGCGGAACACCCCGGCGAAGGCGACCAGGCCAGGGCCCAGCCACAGCGCGGCCTTCTCCGGCGCCGCCATCGCCAGGTTCTTCGGCACCAACTCGCCGATGACCAGGTGCAGGAAGACCACCACGGCCAGCGCGATCACATAGCCCGCCGGATGGACCAGCCCCTCCGGCATGCCTATCGCGGCGAACACCGGTTCCAGCAGCCGGGCGACGGTCGGCTCCGCGACGGCGCCGAGGGTCAGCGAGCAGATGGTGACGCCGAACTGGGCGGCGGCCATCATGTTCGGCAGGTTCTCCAGCCCGTGCAGCACGGTACGGGCCCGTCGCTGCCCGGCGGCCAGCGGCTCGATCTGGCTGCGCCGCACCGAGACCATCGCGAACTCCGCGCCCACGAAGAAACCATTGGCCAGCACCAGCGCGAAGGCGAGAAGCAGTTGGAGGAAGCTCATCGTTCCTCCTCCTGCCCCGCCGGGAGACGGACAAGCCGAACCCGCTCCGCCCTGTGGTGGCCGACCTCCAGCACCTTCAGCCGCCAGCCGGGCAGCTGCGCGGTGTCGCCGGGCACCGGGATCCGGCCGAGCTGGTCGGCGACCAGTCCGGCGAGAGTCTCGTAGGGGCCGGGCGGCGCGTCGAGCCCGATGCGGGTGAGGATGTCGGCCCGGCAGCTGCCGTCGGCGTCCCAGGCCGGGTTGCCGTCCTGGGCCGGGGCCTGGGACAGCTCGGGCACGTCGGCGTCCGCGTCGTCGTGCTCGTCGCGCACCTCGCCGACCAGTTCCTCGACGATGTCCTCCAAGGTCACCACTCCCGCGGTGCCGCCGTACTCGTCGACGACGACGGCGATCGGCTGCTCGTTGCGCAGTTGTTCCAGCAGCGGCTGGACCGGCAGCGTCTCGGGGACCAGCAGCGGCGCCACCGCGATCCTGACGACCGGGGTGCGGTCACGCAGGTGAGCCGGGACCGCGAGGGCGTCCTTGAGGTGGACCATGCCGACGACCTCGTCGAGCCGCTCCCGGTAGACCGGGAAACGGGACAGCCCGGTGGCCCGGGTGAGGTTGAGCACGTCGGCCGCGGTGGTGGTGTCCTGAAGCGCGCTGACCTTCACCCGGGCGGTCATCACCGACTGCGCGGTCAGCTCGCCGAGGTTGAGGGTGCGCACGAACAGGTCGGCGGTGTCCTGCTCGATGGCGCCGGCCCGCGCGGAGTGCCGGGCGAGCGAGACCAGTTCCGTGGGGGTGCGGGCGGAGGCGAGCTCGTCGGCGGGCTCGACGCCGAGAGCGCGCACCAGGTGGTTGGCGGCGCCGTTGAGCAGTCGGATGACCGGCCGGAAGACCCGGCTGAACACCCGCTGCGGACCGGCCACCACCCGGGCGACCTGGAGCGGCCGGGAGACCGCCCAGTTCTTCGGCACCAGTTCGCCGATCACCATCTGCACGGCGGAGGCGACGAGCATGCCGGCCACCACCGCCACGCCGGGCGCGGCGGGCTCCGGCAGGCCGGCGGTGGTGAGGGGTCCGGTCAGCAGATGGGACAGGGCGGGTTCCGCCAGCATGCCGACGACCAGCGAGGTGATGGTGATACCGAGCTGGGTGCCGGACAGTTGGAAGGACAGCTCGCGCAGGGCGGCCACGACGCCGCGGGCCCTGCGGTCACCGTCGGCGCCGGCCCGTTCGGCCTCGGAGCGCTCCACCGTCACCAGGCCGAATTCGGCGGCGACGAAGAAGCCGTTGGCCAGGATCAGCAGGAAGGCCGCGCCGAGCAGCAGGAGCGAGGTCATGCCGCCACCGCCACGCGCGAGGCGTATCGGGCGGAGACGGCGCAGGTACTACAGGACGGTTCGTCCATCGCCGGAAAGGTGTCACTCCTCGGGTTGTCATGATCCCCCGCGGGCCGCGCTCTGGGCACGGCGGGAAGTCGGCGGGGGCGGGCGCTCCAGGCGCCGCGCCACTCCAGACTAATGAAAGGACCGCCGAAGGGGGAGGTCCGGTGCTCCGGCCGTGGCTATCCGGCGTCCGGATCGCCGGTGCCATGGGCCTCGGCGAGTTCCCGCAGCCGCCGCGCGTCGCGCAGCGCCTGCTCCTTGGCGATGCCGGGCTGGATGCCCATCGCGGCCAGACTGGTGCCGTCGGCGAGGTCGAGATAGACCCACGGATCGCCGGCCCGCAGGTTGACGTGCAGCACCTCGGCCCAGGCCAGTCGCCGGGTGGTCGTCAGGTTGACCACGGTCACCCCGTCCTGGGCGGCCACCACCTTGGGGCGGCTGAGCACGGCGAGGATCGCGAAGACGACCAGCCCTGTGGCGATCATCACGATCCGGTCGACCGCCGTCCAGGGCTCCGGCATGGCGAGCGCCACCACCGCGAAGGTGACGACCAGGAGGGTGCCCACCGTCAGCAGCACCACCCGGGTGCGCACCGGACGGAAGGTCACCGGCAGCCCGGCGGGCGGAAGGTCGGCGATCACAGCCGGCAGGCGTGGATGCCGGTGGTCAGGATCGCCCGGGCACCCAGGTCGTACAGGTCGTCCATGATCCGCTGCGCCTCGCCGGTGGGGACCATGGAACGCACCGCGACCCAGCCCTCGTGATGCAGCGGGGAGATGGTCGGCGACTCCAGGCCGGGGGTGAGGGCGACCGCCTGGTCGACCTTCTCCGCCCGGATGTCGTAGTCCATCATCACGTAGCGGTGGGCGACCAGGACGCCCTGCATGCGGCGCAGGAACTGGAGCACCTTCGGCTCGTCCCCTGCGGCGCCGACCCGGCGGATGACGATCGCCTCGGACTCCAGGATGGGTTCGCCGATGATCTCCAGGCCCGCGTTGCGCAGGGTGGTGCCGGTCTCCACCACATCCGCGATGACCTCGGCGACGCCGAGTTGGATCGCGGTCTCGACGGCGCCGTCGAGGTGGACGACGGAGGCCTGCACGCCGTTGTCGGCGAGGTGCTTCTCCACCAGGCCGGAGAAGGAGGTGGCGATCGTCAGGCCGCCGAACTCCTTGACGTCGGTGACGGTCGCGGCCCGGGCGGCGTACCGGAAGGTGGAGGCGGCGAAGCCGAGCCGGAGGATCTCCTCGGCCTGCGCGCCGGAGTCCAGCAGCAGGTCGCGGCCGGTGATGCCGATGTCCAGCCGGCCGGAGCCGACGTAGACGGCGATGTCGCGCGGGCGCAGGAAGAAGAACTCGACCTCGTTCTCCGCGTCGACCAGGACCAGTTCGCGGCGGTCCTTGCGCTGGCGGTAGCCGGCCTCATGCAGCATCGCCGACGCAGGCTCGGACAGTGAACCCTTGTTGGGAACGGCGATGCGCAGCATGGGGCTCTGGTTCCTTTGCGATTCGGTGCGGGGTCGGGCGCGCGGTACGGCAGGCGTACCGCGGTCTCACAGGTGAGCGTATACGTCGTCGAGGGAGATCCCGCGGGCGACCATCATCACCTGGAGGTGGTACAGGAGCTGGGAGATCTCCTCGGCGGTACGGTCGGTGCCCTCGTGCTCGGCCGCCATCCACACCTCGGCCGCCTCCTCGACCACCTTCTTGCCGATGGCGTGCACCCCCTTGCCGACGAGTTCGGCGGTGCGGGAGGTGGCGGGGTCGCCGGAGGCCGCTTTGGTCCGGAGCTCGGTGAAGAGCTCCTCGAATGTCTTGTTCGCCATGGTGGTCCTAGCCTAGCCGTCCCTGTCCGGCGCTCAGCGCCAAGGCTCGGACAGTGAACGCAGTGCGGCTGCGGTGGCCACCGCAGCGGTGACCGCCTCGTGGCCCTTGTCCTCCGAGGAGCCGGGCAGCCCCGCGCGGTCGACGGCCTGTTCCTCGGTGTCGCAGGTCAGCAGGCCGAAGCCGATCGGCACCCCGGTCTCCGCCGCGACCTGGGCGAGTCCCGCGGTCACTCCCTGGCAGACGTACTCGAAGTGCGGGGTGCCGCCGCGGATCACCACGCCGAGCGCGACCACCGCGTCGTAGCCGCGGCCGGCCAGCGCCTTGGCGACGACGGGCAGTTCGAAGCTGCCCGGCACCCGCAGCAGTGTCGGCTCCTCGATGCCCAGTTCGCGCAGCGCCCGCAGCGCGCCGTCGACCAGCCCGTCCATCACCTGCTGGTGCCACTGGGCGGCGATCACCGCCACTCGCAGGTCGCTGCAGTCCTTCACGGTCACCTCGGGGGCGCCCTTGCCGCTCAATGTCTCTCCTCGGTCGTCGCGTACTGGGTCGGGTTCACTGGTTTCCGCACACGCCGGTCGGGCCGCCGTCCAGCCAGGGCAGGTCGTGGCCCATCCGGTCCCGCTTGGTGCGCAGGTAGCGCAGGTTGTGCTCGCCGGGGGCAACGGGCATCGGCTCGCGCGCGGTGACGCGCAGGCCGTGCCGGGCGAGGGCGGTGACCTTGTCGGGGTTGTTGGTCAGCAGGCGCAGCGAGCGCACCCCGAGGTCGGCGAGGATCCGCGCGCCGGCGCCGTAGTCGCGGGAGTCGGCGGGCAGGCCGAGTTCGAGGTTGGCGTCGAGGGTGTCGCGGCCGTCGCTCCTGGAGTTCGTACGCGCGCAGCTTGTGCAGCAGTCCGATGCCGCGGCCCTCGTGGCCGCGCAGGTAGACCACCACGCCGCGGCCCTCGCCGGCCACCCGTTCGAGGGACGCCCGCAACTGCGGTCCGCAGTCGCACCGCAGCGAGTGGAAGACGTCGCCGGTCAGGCATTCGGAGTGCACCCGCACCAGGACGTCGTCCCCGTCGCCGAGGTCGCCGGCGACCAGCGCGATGTGCTCGACGCCGTCCAGGGTGCCGCGGTAGCCGTAGGCGCGGAACTCGCCGTAGGCGGTGGGCAGCCGGGTGACCGCCTCGCGGCGCACGGTCGGCTCGCTGCCGCGGCGGTAGGCGATCAGGTCCTCGATGGAGATGATCGCCAGGCCGTGCTTGCGGGCGAACGACACGAGCTCCGGCAGCCGGGCCATGGTGCCGTCCTCGTTGGCGATCTCGCAGATCGCCGCGGCCGGGCGAAGTCCCGCCAGCCGGGCGAGGTCCACGCCCGCCTCGGTGTGCCCGTCGCGGGTGAGCACCCCGCCGGGCCTGGCCCGCAGCGGGAAGACGTGGCCGGGGCGCACGAAGTCGTCCGGGGCGCTCGCCGGGTCGGCGAGCATCCGCAGGGTCAGCGCCCGGTCGGCGGCGGAGATGCCGGTGGTGGTGCCGTGTTCCGGGGCGGCGTCCACGGTGACGGTGAAGGCGGTGCGCATCGCCTCGGCGTTGTGCTCCACCATCTGCGGCAGGTCGAGCCTCGCGAGCTCGTCCTCCTCCATCGGGGCGCAGATCAGCCCCCGGCACTCGGTCATCATGAAGGCCACCAGTTCCGGGGTGGCCAGTTGGGCCGCGAAGACCAGGTCGCCCTCGTTCTCGCGGTTCTGGTCGTCGACCACGACGACCGGGCGGCCGGCCGCGATGTCCGTGATCGCCCGCTCGACGGGGTCGAGCGGGGAGTCGGCGGGGTCGGGGCCGGGCCGGTCGGGCCGGCCGCGCGGTGTGGTCATGCCCTGCCACCTTCGTTCGCTGTTCACGAGTAGGCCCTTTCCGGGACGGGAGCGCGCTCGACCCGGGTCTTCAGCCACCACGCGCGCATCCCGGCGATCACCAGGACGAAGTAGATGACGTAGACGAGTGCCGGAGAACTTCAGGTCGCCGGTCCAGGCCAGCGGCACGCCGACCACGTCGACGGCCAGCCAGGCGAACCAGAACTCCACCCAGCCGCGGGCCATGGCGACCATCGCGGCGACCGTGCCGACGAAGATGTAGGCGTCCGGCCAGGGGTTCCACGACAGTGAGGGGAAGGCCGTGAACAGCCCGACGACCGCGAGGGTGCCGACCACCGTGCCGCCCACCAGCCAGCCGCGCTCGCGCCAGGTGGCGAACCGCACCTCGATCCCCCCGCTGTCGCGCACTCCGCGCCGCCAGCGCTCCCAGCCCCAGACGGCGACCGCCACGACCAGCAGCTGCTTGCCGACACCGCCGGTCAGGTGCGCCGACCAGTAGGCGATCACCAGCACCGCGCCGGACAGCAGCTGCACCGGCCAGGCGGCCACCGAGCGCCGCCAGCCGAGCGCGAGGCCCGCCAGGCCCAGCAGGTTGCCGATCATGTCGGCCCACTTGACGTGCTCGCCGAAGACCGAGAAGGCGTCGCCGTTCAGGGAGTCCAGGGTGCTCACTTGGCGACCCCCGGAACATCGCCGAGCAGCCGCTCGACGTACTTGGCGAGCACGTCGACCTCAAGGTTGACCGGGTCGCCCGGCTGCTTGCGGCCGAGGGTGGTCAGCCGCAGGGTGGTGGGGATGAGGCTGACGGTGAAGTGGTCGGCCGCCGCGTCGACGACGGTGAGGCTGATGCCGTCCACCGTGATCGAGCCCTTCTCCACCACGTAGCGCGACAGGCCGGGTGGCAGCGCGATCTTGACGATCTCCCAGTTCTCCGCGGGTGTGCGGGCCACGATGGTGCCGGTGCCGTCCACATGGCCCTGCACCAGGTGCCCGCCCAGCCGGCCGCCGAGCGCCATCGGGCGTTCCAGGTTGACGGGTGAGCCGGGCCGCAGCGCGCCGAGGCTGGAGCGCTTGAGGGTCTCGGCCATGACATCGGCGGTGAACGCGCCGTCGGCGGTGGTGACGACGGTGAGGCAGACGCCGTTGACCGCGATGGAGTCCCCGTGCGCGGCTCCTTCGGTGACGACCGGGCCGCGCAGGGTGAAGCGGCTGGCGTCGCCGAGGTCTTCCACGGCGGTGACCTCACCCAGTTCTTCGACGATTCCGGTGAACAAGGCTTCAGTTCTCCTCAAGGGGGCGCGGATAGGCGGTGACCCGCAGGTCGGGGCCGACGCGGACGGTTTCGGCCAGGTCGAGCCGGATGGCCCGGGCGATGGTCGCCACCCCCGCGTCGGCCAGCGCCGCGGGGCCGGCGCCGAGCAGGGCGGGGGCGAGATAGCCGATGACCTTGTCGACGGCGCGCGCCGCGACGAAGGACCCGGCGAGGGTCGGGCCGCCCTCCAGCAGCACCGAGCGCACGTCGCGCCGGTACAGCTCGGCGAGCAGGGCGGGGATGTGCAGGCCGCGGCCGTCCCGGGCGCGCGGCAGCCGGACCAGGTCGATCCGGGCGCGCGGGTCGTCCAGGTGGCCGGCTTCGGCGTCCTCGGCGACCGCGATCATGGTGGGCGCGGCCGCGTCCAGCACCCGGGCCCCGGGGGAGACGGTGGCCGCGGTGTCCACGACGACCCGCAGCGGCTGGACGACGTCCGTGCCCCGGTCGCGGACGGCCAGTTGCGGGTCGTCGGCGCGCAGGGTGCCGGAGCCGACCACCACGGCGTCCGCCTCGGCCCGCAGCCGGTGGACGTCGGCGCGGGAGGCCGCGGAGGTGATCCAGCGGCTGCTGCCGTCACCGGCGGCGATCCGGCCGTCCAGGGTGGCGGCGTACTTCCAGGTCACGAAGGGGCGGCCGCGGTGGACTGCGGTCAGCCACGCCTCGTTGCCGATGGCCGCGGGCGCCGCCAGCAGTCCGCCCTGGACCGGCACCCCGGCGCCGCGCAGGGCTTCGGCGCCGCCGGCGGCGGAGGGGTTGGGGTCGGCGACCGCGTACACCACCCGGGCCACGCCCGCCTGGGCCAGCGCGCGGGCGCACGGTCCGGTGCGGCCGGTGTGGTTGCAGGGTTCGAGGGTGACGACCGCGGTGCCGCCGCGGGCCCGGTCGCCGGCCTCGCGCAGGGCGTGGATCTCGGCGTGCGGGCCGCCGGCCCGCCGGTGCCATCCCTCGCCCGCGACCCGGCCGTCCGCGTCCAGCACGACGCAGCCCACGACGGGGTTGGGGCTGGTGGACCCGAGGCCACGCGCGGCGAGCGCTATGGCGCGGCGCATCGCGTCGGTCGTTTCCTCGGTGGTGGCCACCGGGTCCTCCTGCCTCATCGGGCAAGGACTCCGGGGCCGCGTCAACGGGACAGACGGACGCGTGACCGGGGGACGCCGGGGCCGGGAGGGCCGGTCGCACCCGTGCGGGAGCGCCACGACCGCCGACGGCGGCGTACCGGTAGGAATCCGCCGCGCACTGCCTCCCATCCGGACTTTAACCGTCGGTCCAGGAATCTCACCTGGTCAACCGGCCGCTGGCAGCGGACGGGTCGCGGACTGTAACCGCCGGTTCGGACTTTCACCGACCCCGGAGTGCGCTTGACGTCACTGGTACAAGGTCAGTCTGCCACGGCCCGGCAGGCCCGCACCGGTGGAGCCCTGTGGATTGAGTCACAGGATCCGCCGCCGCCCCGCCCCGCCCGCCGATTACCACTAAAAAGGATATATGGGACTGCTCCCGCGCCGCTTCCGCCCGTCACCGCGGGCGGCGCGCTCCGGCGGCGGGCGGGCACCCGGCCGGCCGGCGGGACCGCTGTCGTTGCTGAGCGTGCGCAGCGTCGTGGGCCAGATGTTCGTCCTGCAACTGGTGGTCGTGGTGCTGCTGGCCGTCGGGGCGGCGATCATCCTGCTGCTGACCGTGCAGCGCGAGGGCACCCGGGACGCGCAGAACCGGTCGCTCGCGGTGGCCGAGGGCTTCGCGCACTCCCCCGGGATCGCGGCGGCCCTGCGCTCCCGCGACCCGACCGCGGTGCTGCAACCGCAGGCCGACGCCGCCGTGCGGGGGTCCGGGGTCGACTTCGTGGTCGTGGTCGACCGCAGGGGGATCCGCTACACCGCGCCCGAGCCCGGCCTGATCGGCAAGCGGACCACCGAGCGGATGGCGCCGCTGCTGGCCGGCCGGACCACCCAGGAGAAGACCAGGGGCACCCTCGGCCCGCAGGTGCGGGCGTTCGTCCCGGTCAGGGACCGGGACGGCACGGTGATCGGCGCGGTCGGCGGCGGGATCACGGTCAAGAGCATCAGCGGCACGGTGAACCGGCAACTGCCCGCCCTGCTGGGGGCCGCAGCCGCCGCGGTGGCCGTCACCACGGGTGGCGCGGCGCTGCTGAGCAGACGGCTGCTGCGCCAGACCGCGGGCCTCGGCCCGGCCGAGATCACCCGCATGTACGAGCACCACGACGCGGTCCTGCACGCGGTACGGGAAGGCGTCCTGATCATCGACGGGGACAGCCGGCTGCTGCTGGCCAACGACGAGGCGAAACGGCTGCTCGACCTGCCGCCGGACGCCGAGGGCAGACCGGTCGGCGAACTGGGTCTGGCCCCGCCCGCCGCGGACCTGCTGGCTCTCGGCCACGAGGCCACCGACGAGGTGCATCCGGTGGGGAGCCGGGTGCTGGTCGTCAACCAGCGGCCCATCGACCGGTACGGCGGCCCGCCCGGCAGCGTGACGACACTGCGGGACGCCACCGAGCTGCGGACCGCCTCCGGCCGGGCGGAGGCGGCGACCGGACGGCTGAAGGTGCTCTACGAGGCGAGCATGGGCATCGGCACCACGCTGGACGTGACCCGGACCGCCGAGGAGCTGGGCGAGGTGGCGGTGCCGCGGTTCGCCGACTACGTCACCGTCGATCTGGCCGAGCCGATCCTTCTCGGCGGCGAGCCGACCGGCGCCGAGAAGCAGCTGCGCCGCACCGCCACCGTGGGCATCCGGCCCGACCCGCCGCTCTTCCCCACCGGTGCGCTGATCGGGCTGGTCGTCGCCGGTCCCCAGGCGCGCGGGCTGACCATCGGCCGCGGGGTCATCGAGCCGGACCTGCGGCACGCCCCGGGGTGGCAGAGCCTGGACCCCGAGCGGGCCCGGCGGGTCGTGGAGTCCGGGATCCACTCGCTCATCTCCGCGCCGCTGTGCGCCCGGGGTGTGGTGCTGGGGGTGGCGAACTTCTGGCGGTCCCGCAAGCCCGAGCCGTTCGAGGAGGACGACCTGGCGCTGGCCGAGGAGTTGGTGGCCCGTGCCGCGGTCTGCATCGACAACGCCCGCCGCTACACCAGGGAGCACGCGATGGCGGTGACGCTCCAGCGCAGCCTGCTGCCCAGCACGATGCCGGAGCAGAACGCCCTGGAGATCGCCTACCGCTACCTGCCCGCGCAGGAGAGCGTGGGCGGCGACTGGTTCGACGTCCTGCCGCTGCCGGGGGCGCGGGTGGCGCTGGTGGTGGGCGACGTGGTCGGGCAGGGGCTGCACGCCGCCGCGACGATGGGCCGGCTGCGCACCGCCGTGCACAACTTCTCCTCGCTCGACCTGCCGCCCGACGAGCTTCTCGCGCACCTGGACGAGCTGGCGGAACGGGTGGACCGCACCGAGGAGACCGCCGAGTTCGCCGGTCCGATCGTGGGGGCCACCTGCCTGTACGCGATCTACGACCCGGTGGAGCGGCGCTGTGTGATGGCCAGGGCCGGCCATCCGCCGCCCGCGCTGGTGCACCCCGACGGCCGGGTGGAGTTCCTGGATCCGCCGGCCGGGCCGCCGCTGGGGGTGGGCGGGCCGCCGTTCACGACCATCGAGGTGGAGCTGGAACCGGGCAGCAAGCTGGTGCTGTACACCGACGGCCTGCTGGAGGACCGCGACCGGGACATCGACGAGAGCCTGGACCTGCTCGCCGCCGCCCTGCGCCGCGCGGACGGCGATCCGGAGCGGACCTGCGCGATGGTGCTGGACGAGATGCGGCCCGGCCGGCACAGCGACGACGTGGCGCTGCTGGTGGCGCGCACCCGGGTGCTCGCGCCGGACCGCGTCTGGCGCCGGGAGGTGCCGCGCGACCCGGCCGCGGTGGGCGAGGTGCGCACCGCGGTCGAGGACCGGCTCGCCGCCTGGGGCCTCACGGAGACGAGTTTCACGACCGAGCTGATCCTGAGCGAACTGGTCACCAACGCCATCCGCTACGCCACCGGCCCGATCGCGGTGCGGCTGCTGCTGGACCGGCAGTTGATCTGCGAGGTCTCGGACGGCGGCAGCACCTCGCCGCACCTGCGGTACGCGGCCACCACGGACGAGGGCGGGCGCGGGCTGTTCCTGGTCGACCAGGTGGCCGCCCGCTGGGGCACCCGCTACACCGCGACCGGCAAGGTCATCTGGTCGGAACAGCCGCTCCCGGTCGGCTACCGCGGCCCGGGCGACCCGGGCTGACGGCGGGCCTCAGAACCCCACGACGCCGTCGACGCCCTCCCGCAGGAAGTCGGCGTGCCCGTTGTGCCGGGCGTATTCGTGGATCATGTGCAGCATCACCAGGCGCAGCGACACGGTCCCGCCCATCTTGGCGTTGTAGCCGGTCACCTCCAGCGACTCGGCCGCCGCCTCGATCCGGCGGGCGTGCCCGACCTCCCGCTGCCAGGCCTCGAACGCCTCGGCGCGGGTGGACTCGCGGGCGTCGTACGCCACTTGGCGGTCGCCCTCGGGCGACCACACCAGGGGTACGTCCTGGTGGTCGATCACCTGGCGGAACCAGGTCCGCTCCACCTCCGCCATGTGCCGCACCAGACCGAGCAGCGACAAGGTGGAGGGCGGCATCGACCGGCGGCGCAGGTCCTCGTCGCTCAGCCCGTCGCACTTCATGGCGAGCGTGGCGCGGTGGAAGTCGAGGAAGCCGCGCAGCGTCTCGCGCTCACCGCCGACCAGGGGCGGTCCGACGCGTTCGGTCGTCACAGACGGGTTCCCTCCGTACGGGCTGGTCCGGGTCCACCGGTGCCCCGGCGCTGCCGCCGTGACACCGGTGATCCGAACACTGCCATACGCCCGCCGGCCTTCGCGCCGGATTTACGCGTGGGCGCCCACGTAGAGCGCCACGGCGTCACCGGAGCCGATCGTCGCGGTGAACGTCCCGTCGGAGGCGACGGTGTAGGTGGTGCCGGTGCATCCGCCGCCGGACCTGGGCGCTCCGTGCTGGACGTCGCAGTAGGTGCCGCCGGGCATTGAGGTGTGGAACGTCTCGGTGATGGCGCCGCCCTCGTGGTTGATGGCCACGTAGCCCTTGCTGCCGCGGCCGAAGGCGATGGCGTTGGTGCCGTCGGTCCACCAGTTGGTCACCGCGGTTCCGGCGACCGCGTTGTGGAAGGCGACCATGTCGATGATCTGCGGCCAGGCGTGCTGGCACTTCCAGCCGTCGGAGTAGCAGGCGTTGACGGTGCCGCCGTTGGGCGGTCCTTGGTCGGTGTCGGAGAACTCGTAGCCGGAGTAGACGTTGGGCGAGCCGTACGGCCAGGCCAGCATGAAGACGTTGGCGAGGGTGTAGTCGGCGCCGCTCTTGTAGTTGAGCGTGGAGCCGTTGCGCTCGGTGTCCCAGTTGTCCACGAAGGAGACGGCCTTGGCGCTGGACAGGTAGCCCCATGCCTCGCCGAAGTTGTTCAGGTACGACAACTGCCCGCCGCCCTCGAACATCCGCAGCAGGTCCCGGCCGTAGCGGAACTCGTCCACGTCGCCGGTGCCGATGTACTCGGTCGGCTGGACGGCCTCGCCGTCGCCGTAGATGACCTCCTGGGCCCAGAAGACGCCCGGGTTGGTCAACTTGCCCTTGATGGCGGCCAGGTCGCTGTCGGCGATGTGCTTGGCCGCGTCGATCCGGAAGCCGTCGGTGCCCATCGAGATGAGGTTGTTGAGGTAGCCGGCGATCGTGGAGCGCACGTAGTCGCTGCCGGTGTTCAGGTCGGCCAGCCCGTTGAGTTCGCAGGTCTGGACGTTGTCCCGGTTGCCGTAGTCGCTGATCGGCTGGCGGCAGCCGTGGAAGTCCTGGTCCTGGTAGGTGCCGGGGTAGTTGTACTTGGTGTACTGGGTGCCCCCGGTGCCCGTTCCCGAACCCATCGTCATGTGGTTGATGACCGCGTCCGCGATCACCTTCACCCCGGCGCCGTGGCAGGCGCTGACCATGTTCTTGTACGAGGTCGCGTCGCCGAGCCGGCCGGCGATCTTGTAGCTCACCGGCTGGTACGAGGTCCACCACTGGGAGCCCTGGATCTGCTCGGCCGCCGGGGAGACCTCGACGTAGCCGTAGCCCGCCGGGCCGAGGGTGTTGACACACTCCTTGGCGACCGAGTCGTAGCGCCACTGGAACAAGGTGGCGGTCACGTCCTTCGTCCCGGGCGGCGCGGCGTGCGCCTGCTGCGGCACCGCCGCGGTCAGCCCGTAGGCGGCGAGCAGAGCGGCCAGCACGCCGATGCCCTTCCGTGTCCTTGCCGTTGACATGTGCGGCGGCTCCTTCGGTCTGACGGGCACCGGCAAAGCCCCGCGCCCGACGGGGGTTGGCCACGAGCGTCGCCGCTACGGCATGCGCACGTCAAGATGCCGCGGCTCCCCGCCCACCGGGGCCGGCGGGCGGGAGGCGGGCGGGTCTCGCGGATCCGCGCCGGGCGAGGTCAGGCGACGGGCTCGGCCCGCGACTCGTCGACCTTGAGCAGGAGTTGGCCGATCTCGTCGAGGACCCGGCCGGCGGCCTCGTCCAGTTCCGGGGTCGGCAGGAAGACCCGGTTGGCGTCCAGCCGGTCGTCGATGCCGGGGATGATCACCTGGGCCTCGGCGATCGGCATCGACAGCCGGGTCAGCACGGGCTTGAGCATCTCGGCGGCGGGCGCGCCACCGGTCGCGCCGGCGCTGTAGCTGACCAGGCCGACCGGCTTGTCCGCCCACTCGTTGTACAGGAAGTCGATCGCGTTCTTCAGCGCGCCGCCGAAGCCGCCGTTGTACATCGGCATGACCAGCACCACGGCCTCGGCCTCGGAGATCAGCGCGCTCCAGTCCTTGGTGTGCTGGTGGACGTACTTGCCCTCGGAGGGGTGCTCCGGCTCGTCGAAGAACGGCAGACCGACCTCGGCCAGGTCGACCAGGGTGACCTTGAGGTCCTCGCGGGCCACGGCGTGCGCGGTGAACCAGTCGGCCACCGGCCGGCCGGCGCCCCCGGGACGATTGCTTGCGACGATGATGTGCAGGCGGCGCATGGGCGGTTTCTCTTTCTGCGGGGACCAGGCCACTCGCTCGGCTCGATCCGAGGTCGCGGCGGTGGCGGCGGGGGCCAGTCGGTGACATGGCCACCCCCGTGCGGGTGATATGCCGTGCTGGACGGTAGAAGAAAGTTAAATGACGTGTCAATCAAAGTTAGGCTCGCTACATGGGTGACGAGGTGCGCTGGCTGACCGAGCAGGAGGACCTGGCCTGGCGTGGCTACCGCCGGATGGCACTGGTGATCGGCGCGCGGATCAGCCGCGATCTCACCCGGGACAGCGGAATGTCGGAACCGGACTACGACGTGCTGTCGGTGCTCTCCGAGAGCCACAACCACCGGCAGCGGATCAGGGACCTGGCCACCCGCATGCTCTGGTCGACCAGCCGGCTCTCCCACCACATCACCCGGATGCAACAGCGCGGACTGGTCACCCGCGAGGACTGCCCGGAGGACAAGCGGGCCGCGGTCGTGGTCCTGACGGCCGACGGACTGCGGGCGATCCGGGAGGCCGCGCCGCTGCACGTGGAGTCGGTCCGCAGGCACTTCATCGACCTGCTGACAGAACAGCAGCTCCAGACCCTGGCGCAGATGGCCGCCGCCGTGGTCAGCCGGCATCCGGAACCGGCCAAACCGCTGGCCGAGTGAGCGATTTGCGTGCCTGTCCGATGCCTGCCGCACGCAAACCCGGCCCCTGGGGGTTCTCGGATCCGTGACCCGCGGGATGCAGGGTGTAACCACATCACGTAGAAGGAGACTCATGGGTGGTTCGGGATTCAGCCGGGGATACGCGCTCTTCCAGCGGCACCTGGAAGACCAGGAACGACCGGGGGAATTCGAACTCCTGGGCAGGAGCTGGGAGTTGATGGACGGGGTCTTCTCACCCGCCTACACCCCGGTCACCCGGCTGTTCTCCGGCTGGCTGCCGTATCCGCCGGACGGCTCGTTCCTGGAGGTCGGCTCGGGCGCCGGGGTCACCGCGGTGCACGCCGCGCTGTCCGGCTGCGGCCATGTCACGGCGCTGGACATCAGCGAGGCGGCGGTGGAGAACACCCGCCGCAACATCCACCGGCACGGCGTCCAGGACCGTACCCGGGTGATGCGCAGCGACCTGTTCGACGCGCTGCCGGCCGCCGACCGCTTCGACCTGATCTTCTGGAACTCCAGCTTCGCCGAGCCGCCCGAGGAGTTCGTCAACCAGACCGATCTGCACCACGCGTTCTTCGACCCCGGCTACGCCGCGCACCGGCGGTACCTGTCCGAGGCGCCCAAGCACCTCACCCCCGACGGCCGGCTGATGCTCGGCTTCAGCAGCATCGGCAACTGGCCGCTGCTGCGGGAGATCTGCAAGCGCACCGGCCTGGACATCGAGGTGATCCACAGCGAGACCAGGGAGTTGGAGGTCACCATCCGCTTCGAGCTGGCGGAACTGACCCCGGCCACCGGTCTGACCTGGGCCGACCTCGCGCTGCGGGATCCGCTGCGCGACGCCGGATGAGCCGGCGCCGCACGCCCGGCCGGATCCGGCCGGCCTGAGGTCAGCGGGCCATCTCGCAGCGGACCTCGCTCTGCGCCCGGTCCAGGATCTCCCGGGTCTCCCCCTCGTCGGCACCGACCGCGACGAGCGCGGCGAGACGCGGGATGGCCTGGCGGGGCGGCAGCAGCAAGGTGGCGCCCGGCTCGGTCAGCGCCACCGCGCTGTCGATGCCCGGGACGGCCGCCGCGGCCGTCAGGTCGAGCGACCGCACGGTGCCGTCGTGCGGCGGGTAGACGAAGCGGATCTCCGCCGCCACCCGCCGGTCGGGCTCCAGGCGGGGACGTCTGCCGACCGCGAGGTCGGCCGCCGCGCGCACCAGGTCCACCCCGGTGGCCAGCCGGCTCACGTAGGGGATCAGGTCGCCGCCCAGCCGGGCGTTCAGCTCCACCAGCCGGGGCCCGGCGGAGGTCAGCTTGACCTCCGCGTGAGTCACGCCGACGCTCACCCCGAGGGCCTGGTGCGCCGCCACCACCAGTTGGTGCACCCCTTCGAGGCCCTCCGCCTCGGTGCCGCCGGCCACCAGGTGGCCGACCTCCTCGAAGTGCGGCGGGTAGCCGACCCGCTTGTGCGCGACGTGCACGCAGTTCACCCGGCCGTCGAGCACCACGGAGTCCACGCTGATCTCCGGCCCGTCCAGGAACTCCTCGACCAGCACCCCGAGTCCGGTCGGCAGGGTGGAGTACGCCGAGGAGTCGGCCAGCGCGAAGGCGGCCCGTACCGCCTCGGCGTCGTCCGCGCGGGTCACACCCATGCTGCCGGCCAGCGCGCGGGGCTTGAGCACGACCGGGAACCCGAACTCCTCGGCGGCGGCCACCGCCTGGTCCGCGGTGGCGGCCAACCGGTGGCGTACCGCGGGCAGTCCGGCCGCGGCCGTCAGCGACCGGGCGGCGTACTTGTCACGGCAGGCGGTCACCGCCGCCGCCGGTATGTGCGGCAGCCCGAGCTTCTCTGCGGCCAGCGACACCGCCTCCACCACGGTCTCGTCCCAGGTCAGCAGGCCCGCCTCGGTGCCCTCCGGGGCCAGTGAGCGCACGGCGGAGGCGATGGAGGCCGGGTCCGCCATGTCGGCGACGGTGAAGCCGTCGAGGTAGTCGGTCTGCCATGACGGTCCGTCGCTCAACACCGCGGAGAGCCGGAAACACCGGGCCAGCGACGCGAAGGAGTACTCGCGGTAGGGGCGGCCTCCGCTGCCGACGATCACCAGATGCGGCGCGGACTCGGGACGGCACGCGAAATCGCTCACGGCACGATCCTCTCTGCAGTGGGGAGGGCATTGCTCACGTGCGCGGTGTGCCGCGTGCGCGGGTGGCCGTGGTACCGGGCGCGGTTTGTGGCCGCGCGGCCGGGCCGCGACCGGGTGCTGACGACGGTGGTCAGCGGACGGGACATGGCTCTCCTTCACGATCCGGTGCGTCACCACGGACGGTTCAGGAAGCTGCTGGGCCGTGGCCTTGCGGCCGGGGCAGGTCAGGATGAAAGCAGGTCAGCCGCCGGACGCGCAACAGCCTTGGACTGCCGGACGGGTACCCGCCGGCCGGGGACGACGCGTCCCGACCCCCCTCCGATTCCCGCCACGCAGGAAGCCGAGGTCCGTACAACCAGCCCGGTTGGCCGGATCCGGTGCAATGGTGAGGGCTCGTCACCACGGATCGCTTCGGTTCGACCGACCCTCTGCGCGGCCGCCTTCGGCGGGCGGCGCGCGGTCCCCCGTCTGTCCCGGCGCCATGTCGCCGGTACCGCCCTGCCCGAAGGAGAATCCACAGTGGTGAGCGAAGTCGTCCAGCGCTATCTGGCCGCCTGCGCGGCCGAGGGCAGCCAACTGCGCCACCTCACCCGGCAAGCGGTGCTGCCCGAGGTGTTCGACGAGTCCTACCGGGCGTTGATGCTGACCCGGCCGGTCATCGTGGGCAAGCGGGAGATCACCGCCTTCGGCGAGGACCTGCGGGCGGTCTTCCGCATCCTCACCTCGCTGCCCGAGCGGGTCTTCGACGGCGACCTGGACCGCTACTGCGCCGCGATCGGACTCGACGAGCGGCTGGCCGCCGTGATGCGCACCGGCGCCTCCGGCACGCCGGAGGTCTACGCGCGTGCAGACGCCTACCACGACGGCCGCTCGTTCCGGCTGCTGGAGCTGAACGTCGGCAGCGAACTGGGCGGGGTGGACCACTCGCAGATCAACCGGGCCTTCCTCGACGTCGAGGCGTTCGGCGGCTTCGCGCGGGACAACGGCCTGGAGTTCACCGACACGATGGAGCACCTGGTGGCCGGGCTGCGCCGGGCGGCCGCCCCGGTCACCTCGGGCGATCCGGTGGTGGCGCTGATCGAGGGGCCGGGCGCGCTGCGCGAGCACGACCACGTCTTCACCGCCATCCGGGAGGCGATCCGCGACCACGGCATCGACCTGATGCTGGGCGAGATCCAGGACCTGCGGCTGCGCGAGGGCAAGCTGACCTTGAACGGCACCTCGCTCGACGTGGTGCTGCGCTACTTCTCCAGCGCCCAGATCGCCGAGGACCCGGACGCCACCGAGGCGTACGAGATGGTGATGAAGTCGCACGCCGACGGGCGGACCGCGGTGTTCACGCCGCTGGACAGCGCGCTGTACACCAGCAAGGCGAGCCTGGGGCTGCTGCACGAACTGCGGGTGCGCGAGGTGCTGGACGACGAGGAGCGGCGCATCGTGGACCGGGTGGTGCCGCGCACCTGGACGATCGGCTCGGCCGAGGAACGCCACGACGCCGCCGCGACGGCCGGGTTCGAGGCGGGGCTGGCCTACGCCGAGGCGCACCGCGAGTCGCTGGTCCTCAAGCCCGGCATGGGCTACAGCGCGGACGGCGTGGTGATCGGCCGGGAACTCACCGACTCCGCGTGGCGCAAGGCCCTGGAGCAGACCAGGGGCCGAGACTATGTGGCACAGGAACTCGTGGTGCCGGCCGGGGAGCCGGTGCTGGACCCGGTGAGCGGTGTGGTCCAGGACTGGAACCTCAACTGGGGCATCTTCGCCAGCGAGGCGGGCTACGCCGGGGCCTTCGTGCGGGCGCTCAAGCCGCAGGACGGCTCGGTGATCTCGTTCGGCAACCCGGGGACGAGATCGGCGTGCGTCTTCACCGCCCCGGACGAGGAGAGATCACGGTGACGACCGACCAGGCGCGGCCGCACATCGTCGTCGTCAACCGATGGCAGGAGCACTACGCGCGTTTCGAGGACTACATCGACCACGCCGCGCTGCGGGTCAGCTATGTGAGCACCCAGGTGGGGCTGGCCTCGGTGCCGGCCACCGCGCACGAGGTGGTGCTGGTGGAGGCCACCGACGACCTGGCCGCGGTCGGCGCCGAGGTGCGCGGGCTCGCCGCCCGGCACGGCGCCCCAGCCGGGATCGTGGCGCTCAAGGAGGACGACCTGCTGGTCGGCGCGGCGCTGCGCGAGGAGTGGGGCTGCCCGGGACCGCGCACCGAGGAGGTGGTGCCGTTCCGCGACAAGAGCCTGATGCTCAGGACGGTACGGGCCGCGGGGCTGCCGGTTCCGGCGTTCGCCGCGGCACCTGATACCGCGGCGGTCGTCCGCTTCGGCGCGGCGCACGGCTGGCCGCTGATCGTCAAGCCCACGCTGAGCAGTTCCAGCGCCGGCGTGGTGCGGGTCGACGGGCCGGAGGATGCCGCGCGGCTCGACCTCGGCCGGGAACCCATGCTGGTCCAGGTCTTCGACCCCGATCCGATCTACCACGTGGACGGCGTCCACGACGGCACCCGGCTGATCGCCTGGCGGGCCTCGCGGTATCTCAACACCTGCCTGGGGTTCCGGACCGGCAGCTTCCTCGGCTCGGTCGAGGAGGACGACCCGGGGATCAACCACGTGGTGGGTCCTGCGGCGGAGCGGTTCGTCGGCGTGCTGGCCGGCGGCCGGCCGGTCGTCTTCCACCTGGAGGTCTTCGTCCACCGGGACGCCGACGGCCGCGCCGGGTGCGCCTTCCTGGAGGCGGGCGCCCGGGTCGGCGGCGCGGAGATCCCCTTCCTGTGGCGCGAGGTGCACGGCTACGACCTGATGGAGGAGGCGTTCCGGCTCCAGCTGGGACGGCCGCCACGCACCCCGCCGCCGACGGCCGCGGCGTTCCCCGGCAGCGGGGAGGTGGCCGGCTGGATGCTGGCCCCGGCGCCCGAGCGGCGGCCCTGCCGGATCACCGGGGCCACCTCGATGACCGGCCGGCCGGACGGGCCGTACGCCGAGGTGGTGCTCGCGCCGGGCGAGGTGCTGCCGGCGGCGGACGCCTACTACGAGCACGTCGGCGGCCGGTTCCGGTTCCGGGCGGAGTCCGGCGCCCGGGTGGAGCGGGCCGTCGCGGCCACCGCGCGGGACTTCCGGGTCTCCGCGGAACCGCTGCCGCAACCGGCTCTGACCGGCCCCACCGCCTCTTGACGACCGTCCGCCGCCGACCCTCGAGTGGAGCTTCTGCCTTGGCCATCGACTACTCCGTCCCGATCCTGTCCGGTGAGGGCGACAACGACTACACCCGCTACATGCGGACGGACACGCTGCTGTCCCTTCAGCGGTCGCCGGAAGAGGTCATCCACCGTGACGAGTTGCTCTTCCAGGTCGTGCACCAGTCGACCGAGCTGTGGCTGAAGCTGGCGTGCTCCGAGGTCGAGGAGGCCGGCCGGCTCATCCGTGAGGAACGCGCGCTGGACACCGCCGCCCGGCTGCTGGGGCGCGCCTCGCTGGGGGTCCGGCTGTGCACGGACCAGCTGGAGATGATGCGCCACCTGTCGCCGTGGGACTTCCAGACCATCCGCACGATCCTGGGCCACGGCTCCGGCTTCGAGTCGCCGGGGTGGAAGTCGGCCCGCAACGTCAGCGAGGTGGTCGGCACGGCGTTCTCCCGGCTGCTGGCCGAGGACCGGATCGACCTGGCCGAGGTCTACCGTGCCTCGCCCGACACCCCGGTCTACCGGCTCGCCGAGGCGATGATCGACTGGGACGAGCGGATCTCGGCCTGGCGGGTGCTGCACTTCAAGATGGCCACCCGGGTGATCGGCCACGCGGTGACCGGCACCAAGGGCACCCCGGTGGACGTGCTGGCCCGGCTGATCAGCCACAAGTTCTTCCCCGAGCTGTGGCAGGTGCGCACCGAACTGACCCGTACCGGGCCGATGGCGGACAACGAGCCCGCGGACGCGGACTCCCTTGCGAGTCCGGTATGAGCGCCGGGCCGGCCGTCATACCGGACGCCACCGGGACCGCGGTCTCGCCGGAGGAGTTCCGTGCCGAGTTCCCCATGCTGGGCGACCTGGTGCACCTGGCCAACTGCAGCCTGGGAGCCCGCTCCACGGCGGTCGAGGCGGCGCTGACCGGGATGCTGGACGCCATGGCGGCGCAGGGCGCGCCCTGGCACGACTTCGAGGAGCAGACCGAGCTGGCGCGGCGCCGGTTCGCCGAGCTGATAGGCGCGGCGCCCGAGCGCATCGCCCTGCTGCCCAACGCCTCGATCGGTGCCTACCAGGTGGCGTCCACCCTGGAGTACGGCGACCGTGACGGGATAGTCACCACCGCCGAGGAGTTCCCCTCGGTGGCGCATGTCTGGCTCGCCCAGCGCCCGCGTGGCGCCCGGGTGACGTTCACCGGCTCCGGCGACGGCAGCGTGCGCACCGAGGACTACCTGGCGGCGCTGGACCGGCGGACCGCGCTGCTGTCGGTGCCGCTCAGCACCTACCAGTACGCGGAGCGCCCGGCCGTCGCCGAACTGGTGCGCGCCGCCCGCGAGGTGGGCGCCCGCACCTTCGTCGACGCCTACCAGGCGGCCGGTGTGCTGCCGGTCGACGTGACGGAACTGGGCTGCGACTACCTGGTGGCCGGTACCTCCAAGTACCTGCTGGGGCTGCCGGGACTGGCTTTCCTGTACGTGCGCGAGAGCGAAGCGGGCGACGTCGACCCGTCGCTGACCGGGTGGTTCGGCCGGCGTGAGCCGTTCGCGTTCGACCCGCGGCGGCTGGACTTCCCCCGGGACGCCCGGCGGTTCGAGACCGGCACTCCGCCGGTGCCCGCGCTCTACGCGGCCAACGCCGCGCTTGACCTGATCGGCCGGCTCGACATGGCCGAGGTCGAGGCGCACATCGCGCGGCTGTGGCGGCAGGCCGCCGAGTCGCTGACCGCCGGCGGCGAACGGCTGCGGCTCCCGGACCGACCCGGGGCCCATCTGTCGCTGCTGGACCCCGATCCTCCGGCGCTCGCCGGATGGCTGGCCGACCGCGGCATCGCGGTCAGCCCGCGCGGGCCGGTCGTGAGGGTGTCGTTCCACTACTACAACTCCCCTGACGACGTGACGGCCCTGTGCGCCGCAGTCCAGGCCTATCGCGACAACGCGTAGGCCATTCGGCCGCGGGCCGGACCGCCCCCAACCCGGCCCGCGGCACCCCCCTTCCATCCGCCGAGCCACTCCCGTGGCGACGCGTTCCCCCCACCCCACAGTCCCGAAGGTGAGGTCCGTGTTCCCGTGCAACAACTGACCTGCTGGTTCGGCGATCCACGACTCGACGACTTCCCGTACGACGCGGTCGTCGAGGAGTTCCACAGGACGGGCAAGCACTTCGTCTCCTGCGACTTGCTGACGTCCCTCGCCAAGGCACGGGAGTTAGTGCGGGAGTCCGAGGGTTCCGCCACGCTCAAGCGGTTCCTGGACACCGCCCTCGACAAGTACGACGAGCTGTACGACTACCCCAGCTACACCGCGTTGGGCGTGCTGGACATGCCCGGGCCGGAGAGCGGCCAGGAGTCCGACCTGCCCACCCGGGAGCGGCGCGACCGGATGGCGGTGCTGCTGCTGGCGGACGCCATCAGCTTCGAACTGGCGGCGGTGGACGGGCGGACGGTGCTGCTGCCGGAGGCCCGCCCGGAGCCGGAGCTGGTGACCAAGCGGTTCCGGCTGGCGGTCCGGGTGGCCCGGCCCGCGCTGGCCCGGCTGGGGTTGGACGGTCCGCTGACGGCGACCGAACCCGTGGCGTCGGCCCGGCAGTTGGTGGAGCTGGCCCAGGAGATGGCCACCGAGGCCGAGGCGCTGAAGCTGCGGCTGAGCATGCTGCCGGTCTATGTCTCGCACGACGAGTACCTGTTCATCCGGGTGCTCCAGACGTTCGAGGCCACCTTCTCCACGGTGGCGCTGCGGCTGCGCTCCACCATCGCCGCGGCCGACCGCGCGGATCCGGTCGGCGCCGCGGCCCACCTGGGCTCGGCCGGGGCCGTGCTGGCCGAGTCGGCTCCGCTGTTCTCCCTGCTGGCGACCATGCAGGTGCAGTCGTTCCGGACCTTCCGGGACTTCACCGAGGGCGCCAGCGCGATCCAGTCGCGCAACTACAAGCTGCTGGAGTCGCTGTGCCGGGCGCCGGACACCGAACGGCTGGAGTCGGCGGCCTATCTGTCGACGCCGCCGATCCACCAGCGGGTCAGGGCCGGTCAGCGGACCCTGGACGACGCCTACCGGTCGGCGCTGGAGGACGCGCGCTACGGCGGGCCGGAGCGGGCTTGCCTGGCCGCCGCCATGACGGGCTTCGCCGCCGCGCTGCGGCGCTGGCGGCAGACCCACTACCGGCTGGCGGTGCGGATGCTCGGCGAGCGGTCCGGCACCGGATACACCGAGGGCACCCCCTACCTCAGTGAGGTGCGGAAGATCCCGGTCTTCCGTCTCATCGACGAAACGGCAGGAGAAGAAGCGGAATGAGCAGTGAGGGCACCCACCAGACCGCCGGGGCGGACCCGGTCGCGCCGGTCGGCATCGTGGGGGCCGGCCCGGTCGGCCTGGTCACCGCGGCCCGGCTGGCGTCGTTCGGGATCCGCAGTGTGGTCTTCGACCTCGATCCCCAGTTGCGCAAGCAGGGTTCCAAGGCGTGCCTGATCCAAGGTGACGTGCTGGAGGTCCTGGACAAGTTCGGCTGCGCGGAGACCATCGGCGCCGAGGGCATCACCTGGACGGTGGCCAGGACGTACGTGCGCAACAAGGAGATCCGCGCGGCGACGTACCCGCGGGCGCTGGGCTACGGGCCGTTCGTGAACATCTCGCAGTACCGCATCGAGCAGTTGCTGCTGGAGCGGGTGGAGGCCGACCCGCTGTGCGAGGTGCGCTGGTCGCACGAGATCACCGGCATCTCGCAGGACGACGAGGCGGTCACCCTCCAGGTGACGACGCCCGAGGGGGAGCGCGAGTTCCGCTTCGCGCACGTGGTCGCCTGTGACGGGGTGCGCAGCCCGATCCGCGCGATGACCGGCGTGGCGTGGACCGGCTACACCCACAAGGACCGGTTCCTGATCACCGACCTGAAGGTGAAGCTGCCGCTGGCCAAGGAGCGGCACTTCCACTACGACCCGTCCTTCAACCCGGGCCGGCAGCTGGTCATGCACCCGCAGCCGGACGACATCTGGCGCATCGACTGGCAGTTGCCGCCGGACACCGACATCGACGCCGAGCGTGCCTCGGGGGCGTTCGAGGAGCGGGTGCGGGCGGTCATCGGCGACCTGCCGTACGAGATCGACTGGGTCTCCACCTACCGCTTCCACCAGCGGGTGGTGGAGAAGTTCCGGCTGGGGCGGCTCTACTTCGCCGGCGACGCGGCGCACTCCCTGCCGCCGTACGGGTCGCGCGGCATGAACAGCGGTATCCAGGACGCCGACAACCTGGCCTGGAAACTGGCGATGGTGCTGCACGGCACCGCGCAGGAGGACCTGCTGGACACCTACCACGACGAGCGGTACGCGGCGGCCAAGGAGAACCTGCGGGTCACCGAGGCGACCATCCGGTTCATGGTGCCGCCCAACCGGCTGCGGCGCATCACCCGGGCGATCCTGCTGCGGCTGTCGCACCCGTTCAAGGCGGCCCGCGACCGGGTCAACTCCGGGCGGATGGCGGAGCCTTACGTCTACGACGACTCGCGCATCGTCGACTCGCCCGAGCGGCATCCGCTGATCGGCAGCTTCGCGCCGGACGCGCGGATCGACACCGTCGGGGTGAACCGGCTGCGCCGGCTGTTCGGCGGTGGTTTCACCGGGCTGTGCTTCGGAGACTCCCTGGAGGAGGCGGTGGCCTTCGCGCGCGGAGCGCTGGAGGTGACGCCGACCGCCACCAGTATGGTCCTGGTCGTGCCGGGCGCCGGTCGCGAGGCGGTCGGCCCGTTGCCGCAGGACGTCACCGTGGTCGCCGATCCGGAGGGAGCGCTGCGTGCCGCCTACCGCGCGCAGGACGGTACCTGCTTCGTGGTGCGGCCGGACGGTCATCTGGGCGCGGTGCTCGGCGAACCGGGCCCCGACGCCTTCGCCGCCGCGGTCGCGCGCTGCGCAGGTGTGCTGCCCGGTGACGACCCCACCGTGGCCCCGCAGCCGGTGAGCGCTTCCGCCTGACCCCCTCCACCAGCACGAACGACAAGGAGTGTCCCTGATGCCCGAGATGACACCGCCGCCCTACGCCTGGCACAACGGCGAGATCGTCGCCTGGGAGGACTGCGTGGTGCACGTCCGCTCCCAGGGTGCCTTCTGGGGGGCCAACGTCTTCGAGGGGCTGCGCGGTTACTGGCGCGGGCCGGAGCACGAGCTGACCTTGTTCCGGATGGACGAGCACCTGGCGCGACTGCGCCGCTCGATGAAGTCCCTGCACATGCCGGCCCAGTTCTCCGACGACGAACTCCAGGCCGCCTGCGCTCAGTTGGTGCGGGCGAACGGCTTCACCGAGGACGTGCACCTGTGCGTGGTCGCCTACTTCGGGATGGGCCCGAACTTCGACCCGCTCAGCCACACCACCGACACCGGGGTGCACATCACCTCCACCCGGGCGCCGCGCGGCAGGGGGTTCGAGAACGGCGTGGCCGCCTCGATCTCCTCCTGGCGCCGGATCAGCGACGACAGCATGCCGCCGCGGATCAAGGCCGGGGCGAACTACCACAACAGCCGGCTCGCCCACCACGAGGCGGTCCGCAACGGCTTCGACACCACGCTGCTGCTCAACCAGCGCGGCAACGTCTCCGAGGCGCCCGGCTCCTGCGTGATGATGGTCAACAAGGGCAAGCTGGTCACCCCGCCCGGCACCAGCGGTGTCCTGGAGGGCATCACGGTGGCCACCGTCGCGGAGCTGGCCGGTGAGGCGTTCGGCCTGCCGCTGGAGCGGCGGGAGATCGACCGCACCGAGCTGTACACGGCCGAGGAGGTCTTCCTGTCCGGCACGCTCTCCGAGATCCTGCCGATCACCAGCATCGACCGGATCCCGGTCGGCGACGGCACCCCGGGCACGATGACCCGCAAGTTGCAGTCGCTCTACGACGAGGCGGTACGCGGCCGGATGCCCGCCTACCGGCACTGGGGCACCACGGTGTCCTTCGACTCCTGAGCACGTCGTCCGTCCGCCGCCGGCCGGCGGCACCCGATCCACGAGGAGAACGCCATGTCGGTTCTGCGGGCCCTGCGGGAGAGCCTGCGCGACGGGTCGGTGCGGGTCGTCGACCTGACCGCACCGTTGTCTGAGGAGACCCCGATCATCAACCTCCCCGCGGACCGCGGCCAGCCGTGGCCGTTCGGCCGGGAGGAGATCAGCCACTACGACGCGCCCGGCCCCACCGTCTACTGGAACAACATCCGGCTCTCGGAGCACACCGGCACGCACTTCGACGCGCCCGTGCACTGGCTGACCGGCAAGGACCTCGACGACGTCTCGCAGGTGCCGCCGGCCCGGCTGGTGGGCCCCGCGGCGGTGCTGGACTTCTCCGAACAGGCGGCCGAGAACCCCGACTTCCTGCTGGAGCGGCACCACGTCGAGGAGTGGCAGCGCGAGCACGGGCCGCTGCCGGAGGACGGCTGGCTGCTGTACCGGACCGGCTGGGACGCCCGTAAGGAGGACGCCGAGCGCTTCCTCAACGACAGGCACACCCCGGGGGTCGCCCCGGAGTGCGCCCGCTGGCTGGCGGAGCAGACCCCGGTACTCGGCCTGGGCGTGGAGACGGTGGGCACCGACGCGGGTGGCGCCGACTCCTTCGACCAGCCCTTCCCCTGCCACTGGTTCATGCACGGCGCCAACAAGTACGGTCTGACCCAGTTGCAGAACCTGGCCCAACTCCCGCCGCAGGGAGCCCTGGTGATCGCCTCACCGCTGCCGATCGTGGGCGGCTCCGGCAGTCCCGCGCGGGTTCTGGCACTGGTCGAGAACGCGTCCTGACGGCCCCGGTGGATCCCGGCGGCACCGCCGGGATCCACCGGGTACCGCGCTCAATCCGGAAGGTTTGCCACATGGAGCCAAGCGCCGCCCGCCACGACGGCGTACAGCACAGGACGGTCTGGTCGATCCTCGTCCTGCACGGGCTGTCCTCGTTCTGCTACGGCATGGTCCTGCCGTTCATCGGGATCTACCTGGCCGCCCGGCCGGGGATCGGCACCGGCGGGGTGGCGCTGTACTACGCCGTCTCCGGCATCGCGAACGTGGTCGTCTCGCTCCTGCTGGCGACCGGGCTGGTCCGGCTGTCCAGGACGACGCTGGGGGTGGCTGGGCTCGGGCTGCTGGCGGTCTGCTTCGTGATCCTGCCGTTCGCCCACACGGTGGCCTTCGCGACGCTCGCCGCGATCGGCAGCGGCACCGGGCAGAGCTGCTTCATGACGGCGATCATCCCGATCGTCAGCGCGCTGGTCCCGGCCGAGCGGCGCCGGCAGATCTTCGCCCGCCGCTACCAGATACTCAACGGCACACTGGCCTCCGGCTCCATGGTCGCCGGCCTGTTCATCGCGGGCTTCTCTCGGTCCGCGATCCCGTGGCTGTTCGGGGTCAACGCACTGGGCTACCTGCCGATCGCCGTCACCTTGCTCATCACCCGCAAGGTCACCCGGGCGAGTGAGAGCGGCCCCGAGGACGCGGCGGCGGACGGCGGGCAGGGCAGCGGGTCGCTGGCCACCTGGGGCCTGGTGAAGATCTCGGCCGCCGCCGCGCTCTTCCAGTTCGGCGTCTACCTGTTCGGCTTCAGCCAGTTCGAGGCCACCGCGCCGCTGGTCGCCGACCGGCTGATGCACACCGGACTCAGCTCCGTCTCGGTGATGTTCACCGTCGACGTGGTGGTCATCGCCGTCTTCCAGGGGCTGGCGACCAGGCTGCTGCGCGGCCGGTCCGAGGAGTTCGGGCTGCGCGCCGGGCTGGTGCTGTGGGTGGCCGGCTTCTGCGCGGTCGGCGCGCTCTCCCTCGCCCCGGGCGGTCTGCGGCTGACCGGACTGGTGCTGTACGCGGTGCTGTTCGGCCTGGGCGAGGCCGCCTACTCCTGCTCCTTCCACCCCTGGCTGATCGCCCAGGTGCCGGACCGGGAGCTGACCCGGGCCAGCGCGCTGTGCAACTCGGCCATGGGGGTCGGCACCTTCCTCGGCCCGTCGATCGGGGTCGGGCTGCTGCACTTCGGCAGCCCCGCGCTGGTCTGGCTGCCGCTGGCCGGCGGCAGCGCGCTGGCCGGCCTGAGCACCCTGAAGTCCCGCAGGGCCACCACGCCCGCCGCCACCGACCCGGCCGCACCGCAACCGCAGGGCGCCGGGTGACGGCGGCGCCCGCCGGGCGGGCGTCAGTTGCTCTCGGCCTCCTGCTTGACCGCCCGGCGGCCGATCAGCAGTCCCGCCTGGAAACGGCTCTTGGCGCCCAGCGACCGCATGATCTCCGAGACGTGGCGCTGGCAGGTGCGCTCCGACATCCCCAGCCGGCGGGCGATCGCCTTGTCCTCCAGCCCCTCCCCCAGCAGTTCGATGATGCTCTGCTCGATCTCGCCGGAGACCTGCTTGGCCCAGGTCCTGTCGAAGACCAGCGGGAAGGGGTCGGCCCGCTGCCAGGCGTGCTGGAAGGCGGCGACCATGAAGAGCACCACGTTGGGCTCGTGCACCAGCAGCCCAGCGCCGGAGTTGCCCTGGACGCTGAGCATCCCGACCTCACGGTCGAAGATCAGCATCCGGCTGAAGCCGTCGCTCACCGTCCTGACCTCGGCGCCGAGTTCGGCCATCCGCTCCACGTAGGCGATCGTCGGCTGGCTGTAGCGGGCGGTGTGCTGGTAGAGGGTGCGCATGGTGACGCCGCGGGCCAGCATCGCGGTGTCCCGGGCGAGCGCGTTCTCCAGCGCCTCCGGGTCCCGCGCGCCACCCGGCTGGGCCGCCAGCATCTCGGTACGGCAGCGCGAGGTGAGCCGCTCGATGGTGACCCGCACGTCGTCCAGGTCCGGGATGAGCTCCAGCCCCCACGAGGCGCGGCTCTCCGCCATCCGCTCCTCGTAGTGCGGCACCAGCGATTCGAAGGTGAGCCGTAGCCGCTCCAACTCCTCGTGCTGCTGCTGTATCCCCAGCTCTATGGGGGAGAGCAGCTTACGGGAGGCCAGCCGCGGCGGGACGACGTGTAACCTGCCCTGATCCTGTTGGTTGCGCCGCAGGAGTCTCAGTTCCTCCAGCTCCGACAGGGCGAGCGCGACTCGCTCGTCGGGGATTTGCAGGGCGGCGGACAGCTCAGGAGGGCTGAAGGACACCCGTCCGACACCGTAGGTGTACACCCGCAGGGCGTCGTCCCCCAGCTCACCCCGGGTGATGGTGTTGTCGGGTGAGGATGTACCCATTCGTCCTCCTGTCGTATTTCCGCAAGACATGAATACCATCCGGCCATATCGCCTGTCGCGAGTCGACCGGATGGCAGTCTCGTGCCTCGGCGTACCAAACAGGTACGTTCGGGGGGAGTGCAGGGCCGTGTACACCAACGCCCTGTTCCTACCACCCTTCCGTTTTCAACTACCGCGTACCATCAGCTGGTTGAGGAGAAGGAGCAGATGATGTTGTCGCGCACCGCCGTTGTCCTGACTGCCGCCCTGACGCTGCTGCTCGGCGGATCGGCGACCGTCCTGGCCAGCGGAATGCTCGGGGGAGCGAACACGCGGGCCGCCGATTCTGGATGGTCCACCGAGCATCACACAGTCACCCTCGCGGACTCCGGTTGGTCCGGAGCCCCCGCCACGGTCCCCACGGACACCGGCTGGTCATAGTCCCACCGAGCCCCTCCGGCATCCGCCACGGGGCTCTTTTCCGGCCACTCCGAGCACGTGTCTCGGTCATCCCGGTGATGAGGATCACGCCCACCGACTTCACCGGACGGTCATATCGCGCTCGCAATCCGACGCGCGGATGTCCGCGCCGCTCGCCTCGCTGTGAGCCGGCTGTGGCCGGTGCTTCGCGCTGCCCTCATGACAGCCGTCGGATCGTCTGGTATGACGATACCGTCCGGACGGTATGGAGGGGTCATGAGCGATTTCGGTGTGGAGGCGGAAGCCGGGGAACTCGGCTTCGACCCGCGGCGCCTTGAGCGGATCGACCGGCATCTGCGGCGGTACGTGGACGACGGCCGGCTGCCGGGCTGGCTGGTGTCGGTCAGCCGCAAGGGCCGGATCGTCCACCTGTCCGGCTACGGTTCGCGCGACATGGAGGCGGGGCTGCCGGTCGGCACCGACACCTTGTGGCGCTGGTACTCGATGACCAAGCCGGTCACCTCGGTGGCGGCGATGATGCTCCAGGAGGAGGGCGCGCTCCAACTGACCGATCCGGTCAGCGACTTCATCCCCTCCTTCGCCGACCTGCGGGTCTACCAGGGCGGCAGCGACGTCAAACAGGTCACCGTGCCCATGCTGGAGCCGGTCACCGTCTGGCATCTGCTCACCCACACCGCCGGGATGACCTACGGCTTCATGCGCTCCCACCCGGTCGACGCGGTCTACCGGGCCCGGGGGTTCGACTGGGGCCAGCCCAAGGGCTACGACCTGGCCGCCTCCTGCGACGCGTGGGCCGCCATACCGCTGCTCTTCCAGCCCGGCGCGGAGTGGAACTACTCGCTCGCCACCGACGTACTGGGACGGGTCGTCGAGGTGGTCTCCGGGATGAGCCTCGACCAGTTCTTCCGTACCCGGATCTTCGAGCCGCTGGGCATGACCGAGTCCGGCTTCCACATCGAGGAGGGCGCGCAGGAGCGGCTGGCCTCGCTCTACGTGCCGGGACCCGACGGCAAGGCGGTCCCGGCCACCGGGCTCGGCAGGGTCGGGACCCGGCCGCCGAACCACCTGTCAGGCGGCGGCGGGCTGGTCGGCCCGGCCGCGGACTACCACCGCTTCACCCGGATGCTGCTGGGCCGCGGAGCGTACGACGGGGTGCGGCTGCTCGGTTCGCGCACGGTGGACTACATGACCGCCAACCACCTTCCCGGCGGCGCCGATCTGGCGTCGTTCGGCCGTCGGCTCTACAGCGAGACCCCGTTCGAGGGCACCGGCTTCGGCCTGGGATTCTCTATCGTCGACGACCCGGTCGCGCTGCGCGGGCCCGCCTCCAGGGGCGAGTACGGCTGGGGCGGCGCGGCCAGCACCCTGTTCTGGGTCGACCCCGCCGAGGAGATCACCGTCATGTTCTTCACCCAGCTGCTGCCCTCCGGCACCCATCCGCTGCGCACCCAACTGCGCGGCCTGGTACGCCAGGCACTGACCGACTGACCGGCCACCCGCGTAACGTGGCATGGCATGGACAGATCCAGGGATCCGTGGCCGGTGCGCGTCGAGGACGCGGCGGGCGGGGTGCACGGCGCCGGGATGCTTCTCACCGACCGGCACGTACTGACCTGCGCCCATGTGGTCGAGCGCGCCCGGCGCGGCGGAACTGCGGTGTCCGTGCGCGTCAAGGGGCGCAGCGACCTGGTGTACGGAACGCGCGTGGTGGACGAATGCTGGAAGCCGGCGACCCCTGACCACCGCGGCGACGTCGCGGTGCTCGAACTCGACTCCCCGGTGCCGGGCGCGCCACGGGCCAGGCTGGGCTCCACCTGGCTGGTGGACGAGACGGTGCGGATCTTCGGCTTCCCGGCGAACGTCGACACCGGGCAGGAGGTGCGGGCCACCATGGTGACCCGGGACTTCTCCGGTGAGCGGGTCCAACTCGACGCGGTCTCCGAGCAGCGGGTACGGCAGGGGTTCAGCGGGGCGGCGGCCGTCGCGGGGGACGGCAAGATCCTCGGCATGGTGGTGAGCGTCCACGACCCGGCGGCGGAGAGCAGTTGGATGATCTCCGTCTCGGCGATCAGGCGGTACGCCGGCAGCGTGGTCGACCACTGCCTGACCAGTCATCCCTCCAGCGATCCGCAGTTCCACCAGCCCGACCCCCAGGTCGCCCGCACCCTGGACAGCCCGGTGCACCTCGCGCTCACCCGCCGGCTCGTGCCCTGGCTGAACTCCGCCGGGCCGGGCGGGGTGTGCGCGGTCGGCGGCGGGGCGGCCGTCGCGCTGGTGGCCCGGCTGGTGGGGCTGACCGTTCCGCAGTACCGCCTCGCCGCCCCGCAGCAGGCGGTCGACGAGGCACCGAGCGGCACCCTTCCCCCGGTCGGCGGGGTGGACGCGGCCGTGAACGCCGCCGGCAAGACCACCGAGCGGATCTCGGAGTTGATCGCCGGCAGCCTGAGCCTGCCGGTCGGCGGCGACCCCGACCTGACCGACCGGCTCGAAGCGCTCGGCTCCCCGGTGGTGATCGTGGTCAACGCGGTCGACACCGCCGCCGACCCCCTCGACCTGTCCTACCGGCTGCTGGAACCCATGGCCCTGCGCGCGCCGGGGATCGGGGTGCGGCTGCTGCTCGGCTTCCGCGGCCGACCACCGGCCCATCTGCGGTTCGCGGCCGGCGCCGACCTGGTGGCGGCCGCGCGACCGGCCGACCACCCCGGCTGGCCCTCCTCCGGCGGGTCGGCGTCCCGGCTGGAGCGGTTGGCCGACCTGGTCGCCGAGGTGGCCGCCGAGGAGGAGGAGACCAGGCAGCGCCACGACCACGTCGCCCCCCGGATCCTCGGCACCCCGGAGCAGCGGATCGAGAGCGCCACCGCGCTGGGCATCCGCATCGGCGTCCTGCGCGACACCTCCGGCGACGCGACGCTCGCCCACCGGGAGGTCCGCGGGTGGTTCACCGACGAGCTGACCGCCTGCGAGCGGTTGGCCGAGGACGCCCTGACCCGGGCCCGGGGGCTGCGGGGCGAACTCGACGCGCTGCTGAAGCGGCGCGACCGGCTGCGCGGGAGGCTGGCCGCGTACCGCAACCGGGCCGCCGCCCAGCGGTTGCTCGAAGACCTGGCGGAGCCCTACCGGCGGGCGGAGGACCGGCTGCGTCACGGGCTGTGCGACTTACGGTTGGCGGAACGGGACGTCGACGCCTACTGCGAGGCGGTACGGCGCGGGAGCGACAGGGGGACGCGGTGAACCGTTGTGACCGACCCGATTGCGGTGGCGAACTCGACTCGACGGGCTACTGCCCGGTCTGCCTGATGCCGCCGCTCGGCCAGGGCGAACCGGCCGAGCAGCAGGCGCCAGAGCCGGTGCCCGCCCCCCGTGCGCCGAACACGCCGGACACGCCGGCCGCGCGGACCGGGCGGGCCGCCCCGCCGACGGTCCGGGCGACGACGGCAGGCGATCCGTGGTGGGCGCTGGACCTCGTCACCCCACCCGACATCGAGGGACCGGACGCCGCCACCGCCGTCCAGTCCGACCTGCGCATACCCGAGGAGCACCGGAAGTGCTCCGCCTGCGAGAAGCCGGTCGGCGTCGGCGTGTACGGCCAGCCCAGTCTGCTGGAGGGACGCTGCCCGCACGACGGCACGCGGTACTCCTTCGTGCCCCGGCTGCACGAGGGGGACCTGGTCGCCGAGCGCTACGAGGTCCGCGGCTGCCTCAACTACGGCGGTACCGGCTGGGTCTACCTCGCGTACGACCGGCATCTGGACGACCAGCGGGGCCGGAAGCGCCCGGTGGCCCTCAAGGGGGTGATCCGGGCCGCCGACCGCGCGGCACGGGAGGCGGCCAGGGAGGAGATGCGGTTCCTGACCACCCTCGGCCACCCGGACATCGTCGAGATCCACGACTTCGCGACCCACACCCCCGACTCCGGCGACGGGCTGGCGGACAGCTACATCGTGATGGAGTACGTGCCGGGCCATCCGCTGACCGCCGCGGTGCCAGGGCTGCGCACCGAGCACATCGCGGCGTACGTGCTGCGGGTGCTGGGGGTCATGCACTACCTGCACGAGAACGGCTACCTGTACTGCGACATGAAGCCGGGCAACCTGATGGTGTCCGGCTCGGGAGTGAAGGTCATCGACCTGGGGGCGGTCCGCAGGGCCGGCGCCCCCGGCCCCGGCTCGTTCACCAAGGAGTACGCCGCCCCCGAGCTGCATCTCACCGGCCCCACCGTGGCCACCGATCTGTACACCGTGGGCAGGACGCTGGAGGACCTGCGCGACTGGTACTCACAGGGCGGTGAGTCGGCCACCTCGCTGAGCCACCTCATCGCCCGGGCCACCCACCCCGATCCGGCCGGGCGGTTCGGGTCGGCGGCCGAGATGGCCGGCCAGCTCAGCGGTGTCCTGCGGGAGTTGGCGGCCGACGGCCGGGGAGCGCCGGGGCCCGCTCCCTCGATGCTGTTCGGCCGGGCCACCTCGCTGATCGACAAGGGGCTGGGGGCCGTACCGTCGCCGGAGTCGTGGATGACCGAGGGCGCGCAGCGGGCGGCCGGGGACGGCGACTGCCGGTGGCTGACCGCACTGCCGCCGGCGCCGGTGACCGCTGCGGCGGGCCTGCCGGAACCGCTGCCGGACGGCTCGGACCCGGCGGCGGAGTTCCTCACCACGCAGGTCAGCGCCGATCCGGAGGAGGCGGACCGGCAGCTCGCCCAGTACCAGGACCGCTCCCCCGAGGTGGAGTTGGCCCACTTCCGTGTCCGGCTGCGGCTCGGCAAGGTCGCGGACGCCCGTGCGGCGCTCAACGCCGTGTGGCCGAAGCTGCGGCAGGACTGGCGCAAGAACTGGCACGGCGGGCTGCTGGCGCTGGTCGACGGACGGTCGCAGGACGCCGAGTTGGCCTTCACCGCCTGCTACCAGTCGATTCCCGGCGAGTCCGCGCCCCGGCTGGCGCTGGCGCTGTGCGCCGAGTACCGGGCCCAGCGCGACGAGGAGTCGGGCGCGGTCGGCGAGCGCTATCTGGCGGTGTGGCGCAGCGACGTGTGGTGCGAGAGCGCGGCCTTCGGCCTGGCCAGGGTCAGAGCCCGGCTGGGCGACCGGGTGGGCGCGGTCTCGGCGCTCGACGAGATCCCGTACACCTCACGCCACTACCCGGCCGCGCAGACGGCCGCGGTCCGGGTGCTGGCCGGCCGGCTCGGCGACGGAGCGTCCGGGCTGCCGGGCCCGGACGACCTCGCCGACGCCGAGCGGCGGGTGCGCTCCCTCGGGCTGGACGCCTCGGAGACCGGGCGGTTGGCGCTGTCCATCGCCGAGGCCCGGCTGGCCCGCGCGTGCGCCGTGCCGGGCGATGCCGGGAGGCCGGGGACCGAGCGTGAGATCCGGCTCCTGCTGGAGCGGGAGTACCGGACCCTGGCCAGGGGCGAGTTGGACGAGCGGCGGTACACGATCCTCGTCGACCTGGCGAACGCCGTCCGCCCGCGCACCCTGAGCTGACCACCGGAAAATGCGATGACGGCCGCCCGGCATTGTGTGACCGTCTGATGTACCGTCAAATGGATGCCTATGGCTACGGGGACCGTTCGATGAACAGTGCGGTGGGCTTCGACCTGACAGTCGACTGTGATCCGGAAAAACGTCTGACCGATCCCGAGGTGCACGCCTTCGTCAAGGTCACCTCGGCCGGCCCGGACGACTCCGGCGTGTCCGGCACCGCCGCGCTCGCCGAGGTCGTCCTGCTGGACCTGTCCAGTTCCATGGGATACCAGCCCAGCAAGCTCGACAACGCCCGGCAGGCGTGCTGCGCCACGATCGACGCGCTGCCGGACGGCACCCGCTTCGCCGTCGTGGGCGGCACCGACGTGGCCTCGATGATCTACCCGCCCGGGGACGGCGGCACCGCCGACGCCGACACCGGTACCCGCGCGGAGGCCAAACTCGCCGTCCTGGCCGCCGAATCCGGCGGGCGGACCATCATCAGCAGCTGGCTGGACCGGGCCCGTGAACTGCTCGCCCCGCACCCCGACCGGGTTCGGCACGCGATCCTGCTCACCGACGGGAAGAACGAGCACCAGGCACTGGCCAGGCGCCCGCTGGAGACCGTACTCGCCGACTGCCAGGGGGTGTTCACCTGCGACGCGCGCGGCATTGGGGCCGACTTCGACCCGCAGGAGCTGAACCGGATCGCCGGGGCGCTGCACGGCACCGCCGACGCGGTGCCCGAACTCACCGACCTCCAAGCCGACTTCCGCGCCATGACGGGCCGGGCGCTCGGACGGGTGGTGCCGCAGGCCGCGCTGCGCGTGCGGTGCACCCGAGGGGTGACCGTCGCCGCCGTCGAGGAGCAGCACCCCTCGCAGACCGACCTGACAGCACACGACAGGCAGGTGCCCGGATCCACCGCGACCGACTACCTGCTGGGCCCGTGGAGCCGGGAGGCCCGCGAGTACGTGGTGACGCTCCGCGCGGACCGCGACACCCCGGCCCCCGGCACCGTCGACCTGCTGGCCGTGGTCGAGGTGGTGACCGGCGCCGTCGGGACGGCCGAGGCGGTCGTCCGGTCCGCGCCGGTGCGCGTCGAGGTGCGCCGGGTCGACGTCCCCTCCCAGCACACGGTCGGCGACACGCTGCTGCGGCACCACGAGAAGGAGCGGGAACTGCGAGCGCTGCGCTGGCAGGGCGGCAACCGGTTCCGGGCGGGTGACCTGTCCGGGGCGCGCGAGGTGTGGGGGCGCTCGGTGGCGCTGGCCACCGAGTTGAACAACCAGGACGCGCTGCGCCGGCTGCGCAAGGTCGTGCGGATCGACGACCCGGTGCGCGGGGTGGTCGAACCGCTGCCGGGGCTGAGACCGGAGTACGTCTACCACGCGATGATGGGCGCCACCACCAGCACCCCGTTCCCCGCCCCGCCCGCTCCCCGGCAACCCGCGCCACCCCCGCCGCCCGCCCCCGACGGGCCGGGACCGACCTGCCCCGTCTGCCGGCGGATCGCCGTCCCCGGCGCGCGGTTCTGCGAGAAATGCGACCACCGGTTCACCTCCGACCCGCCCGAGCCGGGCGCATGAGCGCGCCCCCGGACGCCGACCGGCCCGCCATACCGTCGACCACCGCGCGCACCCTGCGCAGGCTGCGGGTGGCGCTGTTCACCGGGTGCGTCCTGGCCGAGGCGCTGTGCCTGCTGCTCTGCGTCCAGGCACACGCGGCCGTCGGCACGCTCCGCGACCGCGCCGCGCCGGCGGTCCTCGACGTCCAGGCCACCCGCGAGGCGCTCTCCGACGCCCACTACGCCGCCGTGCGGGGCGTCGGCACCGGCGGCTCGCTGCTCGGCAGCCCCGGCGGGCAGTACCAGAACGACATCTCGGCGGCCGACCAGAGCCTCGCGCAACTGGCGGCGGACAACGTCGCGGGCACCAGCGGCACCAGCCGACTGCGGTTGGTCGAGGCGCTGGTCGTCACCTACAACGCGGAGATCGGCCAGACGTACGCCGACCACGACAACGCGACGCTCACCACCACGGACCTGTGGGACGCCTCGCGGATCCTGGAGCAGACCCTCACGGAACTGGGCACGCTCGACGACAAGGAGAGCTCGGCGCTGCGCGACCAGCGCTCCTCGATGTGGCTGGCCCGGGAAACCGACCTGCTGTGGGTGCTGCCGGTGCTCCTCCTGCTGGCGTTGTTCCTGGTCACCCGCTCGGTGGTGAGCAGGAGGTTCCGGCGGTCGCTGAGTTGGGGGCTGGTCACGTCCGCGGTCGCGGTGGTGCTGATGGGAGGGGTCTGCGGCCTGTCGCTGTGGACCGCCCGCACCCATCTGGACGCGGCCTTCACCGGCCCTTTCCGCGCCACGACGGCTCTCGCGGACCGGGAGTCGAAGGCCCTGTACGACACGAGCCGGGCCGACCTGCACGGATACATCGAGTCGCGCTGCCCGGCCGCCGGCCACTGCGGGACTGACGAAAACCTCGACCCGCCGCCCACGAAGGCCGATCTCGCCTCGGTCGTCCGCGGCGCCTCGAAGGACCTGCGGTTCGACCAGGACCGGTTCGTCCGGCAGACGGCCCGGGCGGACACCGCCTTCGCGGCGCGCGTCACCGTGGTCGCCGGCCTCGGGCTCGCCGCGACCGCGCTCGCGGCGTTCGGACTGCGCCGGCGCATCGACGAGTACCGGACGGGGATGCGATGAGGGCTACCGGAAGGCGTCCGTGGGGCCGGATCCTGCTGGCCCTCGTCGTGCTCGCCGCCACCGCCTCCTGCCTGGGCGGCCCCCGCGACACCGGCACGATCACCCTGCTGACGCCGTGGACCAACGACGACGAGCAGCAGGCGTTCGGTCGGGTGCTCGACGCCTTCCGCGCGAAGTACCCGGGCGTCCACGTGGACGTCAACGCCACCCGCGCCGCCGACCAGGTGCTCCAGTCCGACGTCCAGCGGGGCGAACCGCCGGACCTGGCGGTCATGCCGAACCCGGGGATGCTGGGCGTCTACGCGCGGCAGGGCAACCTGGTCCGCCTCGACCGGCTGCACGACGCCGCACTGCGCAAGACCCTCCTTGACGAGCTGCGCTCCGACTACGCGCCCCTGTGGTACGACCTGGAGCGGGTCGGCTCCCCCGCGCCGTACGCCGTGGTCGTCAAGGCCAACGTCAAGAGCCTGGTCTGGTACGACCCGCACCGGCTGGGCCACCAGGCGCCCGGCAGCCTGTCCGGGCTGCTCGCCCTCGACCAGCGGATATCCCGGCAGCGCGGCACACCGTGGTGCCTGGCCCTGTCCGATCCGCCCAGCACCGGCTATCCGGGCACCGACTGGATCGAGGACATCCTGCTGCACCAGTCGGGCCCTGCCGTCTACCAGCGGTGGGTGAGCGGCCGACTGAGCTGGACGTCACCGCAGGTCGAGGCGGCCTGGAAGACCTGGGGGCGGATGACCGCCGCCGACCAGGTGCACGGCGGTCCGCTCAGCGCGCTGCTGACCGCCTACGGCGAGGGCGACTACCCGCTCTTCGGCGACCCGCCCGGCTGCTACCTCCACCACAGCGCCGTCATCCTCCCCCGCGGGAAGCCCACACCGGTGGAGGGCACCGACTACGACTTCTTCGCCTTCCCGCCTGACGCGCCGTCCACGTCGTCGCGGCCCTCCTACGAGGTGTCAGGCGACCTGGTCGGCATGTTCCGCGACTCGGCCCCGGCCGAACTGCTGATGGCGTTCCTGGCCGGCCCCCAGGCGCAGCGGATCTGGCCGGGTATCCAACCCGACCAGGCGTTCTCCGCGGACCGCAGCGCCGACCTGCTCAGCGGGGCGTACCGCGGGCACCCGGTGGCCGCCCGGGTCTACCGGCTGCTGACGTCGGACAGCGCGACGCTGTGCTTCGACGCCTCCGACCTGATGCCCGACACCATGACCACCGCCTTCTACCGCGCGGTCCTCGGATACGTCCAGGACCCGAGCGCGCTGCGGGCGATACTCGGCCGGCTGGACCAGGTCAGGTCCACCGCGTACGCCGGCGAACCACCGCCGTCCGCCGTCTGCGGCTGACCGGCGCCGGCCCCCGGCCGGAACCCACCCGAGAGTTGGAGGAGACCAGGTGACGACGCGTACCGAATTCCCGCTGGCGTCCGGAGGGGTGGTCGTCGTCGACACCCCCGACGCGACGGGCGTGGCCCCCGCGGGGCTCGGCCTGGACCGGGCGAGCGCGACCCTGCGCAACTCGCTGGGCCCGGTCATCCGCGCCGCCTCCGACATGATGGACGCCTTCCACGCCCTGCCGCGCAGACCCAGCGAGATCGAGGTGGAGTTCGGCGTCACCCTGGACGCCAAGTTCGGCGCCGTCATCACCAGCGGATCCGCCGCGGTCCACCTCAACGTCACCCTCCACTGGACCCCGGACCCGGAAACCGACTAGGCCGTGTCTTGTGGATCAGGGTGGATCAGGGAGCGGCGTCCGGTGCGGTGGCTCGCAAGGCGCCGGAGCGTCCCGATAGTCGGTGTTATCGGGATGTTTCGGCAACGCCGCGAGGTGCCGTACCGGGCGTCGCGAGCCCGCCAAGATCCGCAAGACACGGCCTAGAGCGGGTCGTTGGGCCGTCCGGGTGAGGTGGGGGGCGGTGCGGGGGGGCCGGTGGTGCGGAGCGGGTACGGGACCGGCGGCAGAGCCCCGATCCGGCGAAGGAAGCCCTGACCCATGTCCCGCACCGCGGCCGTACGGGCCGCCGTCTGCGTCGTACTGGCCGCGGTCGCCCTGACCGGCGCGCTCCCCGAGCGGCGGGCCGGCCAGCTGATCACCGTGACGGCCCGCGGTTCGCACGCCACCGTGACCGCCTGGGAGTCCGAGGGCGGCCGGTGGCGGAAGGTGATCGGCACGACGTCGGCCCGGGTCGGTGCCCGGGGGGTGACCCCGGGCGCCACCCGCAGACAGGGCACCCGCACCACACCGGCCGGCACCTACCCCCTGACCCGGGCCTTCGGCGTCGGCCCCGACCCGGGCACCCGGATGCCGTACCACCGCCTCACCGCTCAGGACTGGTGGGTGGAGGACCCCACCTCGGCCTACTACAACCGGATGCGCCCGGCGGCGCTGGGCGGCTTCCACCTGACCGAGTCCGGCCCGAACGGCAGCGAGCACCTGGTCGACCACCCGGTCCAGTACCACAACGCCCTGGTCGTGGACTTCAACGTCCACCCCGCGGTCCGGGGGCGCGGCGCCGGGATCTTCCTGCACGACCTCGGCCCGCGGGCGGGCGCCACCACGGGCTGCGTGGCGGTCCCGGCCGGCGTGCTGACCCGGATCCTGCGGTGGATCGACCCGGCCCGTCACCCCGTCATCACCATCCGCTGACCCGGCCGGCCGGCCCCGGTCAGGGCCGCGCCTCGGCCTTCCTGGCGAGGTCCGCCCGCTCCTGCTGGTCGAGCCGGCGCCGGGCGTCCGCCCAGTCGACCGGCAGCCGCGCGGTGGGCACCTCCCAGAAGGTGAACGTCGCCAAGCGCATGGTGGGGCGCATCACGTTCATGATGCCCAGGTGCGGTTCGGCCTCCACGAAGGCGTACAGGGCGTCCCGGCTCTCCCACGCCGACAGGGTGAGGAAGACGCCGCGCACCGGCCTGGCCTCAAGCGAGGCGCCGAACGCGCCCGGCGCGGAGGTGACCTGGCGCCAGGCGGACAGGGACTTCAGGAGGAACCTCGGCACGTCCAGCCGGGAGCGCAGGGTGAACCGGGACGCCATGACGAACGCCCGACCGTCCGGCGGAGCGGGGTTCGGGGTGGTCCAGGGGATCATCGGCACGGTGACCGCCGCCTTCCTGTTCGGTGTGAGCGCCGGACCGTCCGCGCGCGGCCCCGTCCATCCCAACCCCACCGGAACCGCCCCGCAACATCTGGCCCGGCGCCCGGGGTCGTCCGTTGGGGCGAACCGGCGCCGAGCCGCCGGTGGCGCGGGGCGGCAGGCTGAAAGGCTTGCCTGATGACCTCCAGTGAGCGACTGGCGCCGGCGTCCCTGCGGGTGGAGGCGGTGCTGACGCGGATGCGGGCGGTGTCGGCGGGGCTGCCCGACCACGACGGGGTGGCCGTCTTCAACCGGGTGTACCTGGCCGTGACGCAGGAGCTCTCCCGCCGGGTGGCCGACGGCTACTTCCGGCACCCGTACCGCACCGCGGAGTTGGGCGCCTCGTTCGCCCGGCGCTATCTGATGGCGGTCGAGGCGGACGCGGACGGCCGCCGGGTGCCCGAGTGCTGGCGCCCGCTCTTCCAGTTCCGACGGCATCGCGCGGTGCGCCCGCTGCAGTTCGCGCTGGCCGGGGTGAACGCCCACGTCGGCCACGACCTCGCGCTGGCCGTGGTGGACACCTGTCATCTGCTGCGGGTCGAACCGGCCGCCGTGGAGACCGACTTCGAGCGGGTGGGCGACGTGCTGGCGGCCGTCGAGGAGGAGGTGCGGGAGCTGTTGATGCCAGGCCCCGACCTGCTGGAGCTGGCCGACCCGCTGACGCATCTGCTCGGCGCGTGGAGCCTGGACCGGGCCAGGGACGCGGCGTGGTCGGCGGCCGGACTGCTGTGGGGACTGCGCCGCATCCCCCCGCTCTACGGGGAGTTCGCCGAACGGCTGGACGCAGGGGTGGGCCTGGTCGGCCGCTGCCTGCTCACCCCGCTGTCCAGGGACGGGGACTGACGACGCGGCGCAGCTGCTCAGTCCTCCGGCAGCGCCACCGGCTCGATCGCGTCGTAGACGTCCCCAGGACCGGGGTTGGCCGGGTGGGTGGCGCCGCCCAGGTGGTGCATCACGCCCCACACCGCGTTGAGCGCGGTCTGCACGGCGCCTTCCGCCCAGCCTGCCGTCCAGGAGATGTCGTCGCCGGCCAGGAAGAACCCCCGCTGGTCGGCTGGCAGCCGCTCCTGCATGAAGTGGGTGAACAGCCGGCGCTGGTAGCGGTAGTGGCCGGGCAGGTTCGCCTTGAACGCGCCCATGAAGTACGGCTCGCTCTCCCAGGAGACGGTGACCGGGTTGCCGATGATGTGCCGCCTGATGTCGACCTTGGGATAGATCTCGCCGAGCGACTTGAGCATCACCTCCATCCGCTCGTTCGCCGACAGCGGCAGCCACTTGAGGCTGTCGTCGCACCAGGTGTACGACAGGCAGATCACCGCGGGCCGGTCGGGGCCGTCGTCCAGCAGGTAGGTGCCACGGGTCATCCGGTCGGTCAGCGTCATGCTCATGCTGTCCCGGCCGGTCTCCGGGTCCGGGTCCAGCCAGAACGGCCGGTCGACGGGGACGAACAGCTTGGAGGACTCCATGTAGTGGGTCCGCTCGATGGCCGTCCAGTGGTCGATCGGGAAGAGCGAGTCGTCACAGACGATCTTCGACAGCAGCATCCAGCTCTGCGCGGTGAAGACCACCGCCTGGTAGGAGCGGATGTCGCCGGTCGGAGTCGGTGACGGTGGTGCGGTTGCCCGCCGTGCGGTGCAGCCGGGTCACCGCGGGCCGCGGCGCGCCACCGTGCAGCGACTCCAGCGAGGTGCCCGGCGCCCAGTGGGCGATGCTCGGACGGCTCGTGCTCGCCACAGCCGCAGCGGCAGTTGCTGGCTGCCGCCGACGATGCCGTGGTGGTCGTCGTCGGCGCCGGTGTAGACCACGCGCAGGATCTCCAGGATGGAGTTGGGGAAGTCGGTGTCCCAGCCGCCGGTGCCGAAGCCGACCTGGCCGAAGATCTCCCGGTGCCGGAAGCTGGCGAACTCCGGGGAGTCGCACAGGAAGCCGTAGAAGGTCTGGTTGTCCAGCGCCGGGACCAGCTCCGCCCAGATCCGGCGGATCGCCGCCACGTCCCGGGTCGCGGATCGCCCGGTGCATCTCGGAGAAGTCGCGCGCCGCCCTCCAGGCAGGCGTTCCAGGCGTCCATCACCTGGTGGTAGACGTCCGGCAGGTCGTCCAGCGTCCGCGCGTAGTGCGAGGTGCCCTTGAGGTCGACGACGGTCGAGGGGGTGCCGGGGGCCAGCGGATTGGGGAACGGCCTGGTCGTCAGGCCCGCCAGGTCGACGTAGTGCCGGAAGGCGGTGGAACTCGGCGGGAAGCGCATCGCGCCCATCTCCGCGGTCAGCCCGTCCACGCCGTCGAACCCCACGGTGCGCAGCCGTCCGCCGATCCGGTCCGCCTCGTAGACGACCGGCCGCAGTCCCATCCGCATCAGCTCGTACGCCGCCACGATGCCGGACAGCCCGCCGCCGACCACCGCGACCTCGGTGCCGTGCTCGACCTCGGGCACCGAACCGAGACCGGCCGGATGTGCCAGGAAGTCGTCGTAGGCGTAGGGGAAGTCCGGGCCGAACATGGTGACCGGCTTCGCCGCCTCCGCCTGCGGCTCGTCGTGGACGGCGGTGGGCACGGTGGACGTCATCGGGGTGGTTCTCCTTGGATCACGGTGGTACGGGGGTACGGGGGACGCGTCAGGACAGCGAGCCGTACAGCGCGGGGCGGCGGTCCCGCAGATAGGGCAGGTCGGCACGCGAGGCGCTCAGCAGCGCCGGGTCCGCGTCGCCGAGTACCAGCTCCTCGCCGGCCCCGGCGCGGGCCCGCACCAGGCCGTCGGGGGCGGCGAGGCAGCTGAGCCCGGTGAAGTCGAACTCCCCCTCCGCGCCGCAGCGGTTGGCGTAGGCCACGTACAGCTGGCTCTCGTACGCCCGGGTCGGCACCAGGGTCTCGGGCACGAACTCGTACGGCCGCATCAGCGCGGTGGGCACCACCAGCAGGTCGGTACCGGCCAGCGCATGGGCCCGCACCAGCTCGGGGAACTCCACGTCATAGCAGATCAGCAGGCCGACGGTGAGGCCGCCGAGCCGGGCCTGGACGACCGGCTGCTCGCCGGGGGTGAAGTGCCGGGCCTCGAAGTCGCCGAACAGGTGGGTCTTGCGGTAGTTGGCCAGCCGGGTACCGTCCGGGCCGATCAGCTGGGCGGAGTTGAAGACCGGGCCGCCCTCGCCGTCGCGCTCCGGATAGCCGTAGGCGATGGCCACGCCGTGCCGGGCGGCGATCGCCGCGACCCGCCGGGCGCCCGGGCCGTCGGCTGCCTCGGCCCGGTCGGGCACCGCGGCGCCGAGCGCGTACCCGGTCAGGTACATCTCGGCCACCGCCAGCAGCCCCGCGCCCGCCCGCGCCGCGCGGCGGGCGGCGGCGTCGAGGGCGTCCAGGCTCTCGGCATTGTCGCGCGGCAGGCCGGGCGGGCCTTGGTACAGCGCGATGCGCAACGGCGTCATGGGACCTCGTCAGAAGTTGCGTTTCCGGGGCACTTCGACGGTACGGGCCGCCCGGGCGGGCCGACAAGACGAGGTCGTTGCGCGGCCGGGGCCGATCCGTTGCGTCTTCAGCGCCCCGGGCGGCGATTCGTTGCGCGGCCCGCGGCAAGGCGGGGTCTCACAGCGGGGCGCCGGGGCTGTAGCGGCGCAGCAGCGGGGAGAGCACCAGCACCGACTTGGTCCGCTCCACGAAGGGTTCGCCCGCGATGCGCTCCAGCACCCGCTCGAAATGGCGGACGTCCGCCGCGTAGATCTGCACCACGGCGTCGGCGTCACCGGTGACCGTCGAGGCGGCCACCACCTCCGGATAGCGCTCCAGACCGCGCCGGATGTCCTGCGGCGAGGTGTTGTGCCGACAGTGGATCTCCACGAACGCCTCCGTCTGCCAGCCCATGGCCGCCGGGTCGACCCGCACCGTGAAACCGGTGACGGCGCCCGCGGCGAGCAGCCGGTCGACGCGGCGCTTGACGGCGGGCGCGGACAGGCCCACCTCGGCACCGATGTCGGCGTAGGACCGGCGGGCGTCCTTGGCCAGGGCGTGCACGATGCGTTCGTCGAGGTCGTTCATGGGCACCGCCGGCCGCCCTCCTTCCGCTTCCTCCCCCGTCCTGTCCCGTGCCACGGCATCCGCTACGACCAGCTGGCGTGCAGCGGCTTGCCCTCGGCGTAGCCGGACGCGCTCTGCACGCCGACGACCGCCCGGTCGTGGAACTCCGCCAGCGAGTCCGCGCCCGCGTAGGTGAAGGAGCTGCGCACCCCGGCGATGATCGAGTCGATCAGGTCCTCGACCCCGGGCCGCGCCGGGTCCAGGTACATCCGGGAGGTGGAGATGCCCTCCTCGAACAGCGCCTTGCGGGCCCGGTCGTAGGCGCGACTCCTCGCTGGTGCGGTTGCGCACCGCGCGGGCCGAGGCCATCCCGAAGCTCTCCTTGTAGGGCCGGCCGTTCGCGTCGTGCTGGAGGTCGCCGGGGGATTCGTGGGTGCCGGCGAACCAGGAGCCGATCATCACGTTCGAGGCGCCGGCGGCCAGCGCCATGGCAACGTCGCGCGGGTGGCGCACCCCGCCGTCCGCCCAGACGTGCTTGCCGAGCCTGCGGGCCTCGGCGGCGCACTCCAGCACCGCGGAGAACTGCGGGCGGCCGACGCCGGTCATCATCCGGGTGGTGCACATCGCGCCCGGGCCCACGCCGACCTTGACGATGTCGGCGCCCGCCTCGACCAGGTCGCGCACCCCCTCGGCGGCGACCACGTTGCCGGCCACCGACGGGACGTCCGGGTCCAGCGCGCGCACCGCGCGCGACCGCGGCGAGCATCGACTCCTGGTGGCCGTGCGCGGTGTCCACCACGATGACGTCCGCGCCCGCCGCCAGCAGCGCCTTGGCCTTGCCCGCCACGTCGCCGTTGATGCCGACCGCGGCGGCGATCCGCAGCCGGCCGGCCGCGTCGGTGGCCGGGGTGTACAGCGTGGCGCGCAGCGCGGCCTTGCGGGTGAGGATGCCGGCCAGCCGGCCGTCGGCGTCCACCGCGGGGGCGAGCCTGCGGTGGCCGTCCTCCAGCCGGTTGAACGCCTCGCGCGGGTCGATGTCGGCGTCCAGCAGGAGCAGGTCGCGCGACATCACCTCGCTCAGCTGGGTGAAGCGGTCGACGCCCGGACAGGTCGGACTCGGTGACCACGCCGACCGGGCGGCCGTCCTCCACCACCACACCGGCGCCGTGCGCCCGCTTGGGCAGCAGCGAGATGGCGTCGGCGACGGTGTTGTTCGGGGCCAGCATGATCGGGGTGTCCAGCACAAGGTGGCGCCCCTTGACCCAGGAGATCACCTCGGCGACGACACTCGATCGGGATGTCCTGCGGGATGACCACCAGTCCGCCGCGCCGGGCGACGGTCTCCGCCATCCGGCGGCCGGCGATCGCGGTCATGTTGGCGACCACCAGCGGGATGGTGGTGCCGGATCCGTCGGGTGAGGTCAGGTCCACGCCCTGCCGGGAACCCACGGCGGAACGGCTGGGAACCATGAAGACGTCGTCGTACGTCAGGTCGTACGGGGGCCGGGAGTCGTTGAGGAAGCGCACGTACTTCATTTTTGCATGCCGGTCGGGAAAACCGGCTCGGCGGAACCTCCCGGATCCCGGGAGCGTTCTTGGGGCATGATCTGAGGCGGCGCCCGCGGCGAAACCGCCCGGTCACCACCGGTGCCCGTTCGGCTCCGGCGGAGAGACAATCGAATCAGGCGTCCACCGGACCGGTCAGGACCGGCCGCACCCTCGGACCCCGGGAGGGGACATGAACCGCACCCGCTTCGCTCCTGACCGGGGGCTTTCCACCCGCATGGTCATCACCATGTTCCTCATCGGCCTGCTGTACGTCGTCTTCGTCGGCGCGCTGCTGGTGCTGCTGCGCAGTTCCTGGCCGCTGATCGTGATCATCGCCGGCGGGCTGTTCATCGCGCAGTTCTGGTTCAGCGACAAGATCGCCACCTTCAGCATGGGCGCCAAGGAGGTCACGCCGGAGGAGTACCCGCAGCTGCACGGCGTGGTCGACCGGCTGTGCGCGCTGGCCGACATGCCCAAGCCCAAGGTGGCGGTCGCCCAGTCCGACATCCCCAACGCCTTCGCCACCGGGCGCAACGCCGACAAGGCCGTGATCTGCGCGACCACCGGTCTGCTGCGCCGGCTTGAGCCGGAGGAGCTGGAGGGGGTGCTGGCCCACGAGCTGTCCCATGTCGCCCACAGGGACGTCGCGGTGATGACCATCGCCTCCTTCCTGGGGGTGCTGGCCGGTGTGATCACCCGTATCGCGCTGTGGGGCGGCTTCCGCGACCGCGGCCGGGACCAGAACGCCGCGATGATCACCCTGATCGTCACGCTGGTCAGCGCCGTGGTCTACGCGATCAGCTTCCTGCTGACCCGGATGCTCTCGCGCTACCGGGAGCTGTCCGCCGACCGCTCGGCCGCCCAGCTGACCGGCCGGCCCTCGGCGCTGGCCTCCGCGCTGACCAAGGTGACCGGCTCGATGGCCCGGATCCCCACCGAGGACCTGCGCAAGGCCCAGCCGTTCAACGCCTTCTTCTTCACCCCGGCCATCGCCCCCCGCAAGGGCCTGTCCAACCTGCTGTCCACCCACCCGTCACTGGAGCAGCGGCTGGAGCAGCTCGGCCGGATCTCCGCCGAGCTCAACCAGGGCTGATCCGGGACCACCCCGGCCGCCGGCCGCGCGACCCCGCCCCCACCGCAACGCCAAGGAGCTACCGTCCGTGGGATTCCTCGACACCCTGCTCGGCCGCAGCAAGCCGGTACGACCGGACCTCGACCAGCTCTTCGGTGTGCCGTCCGCCGCGGTGACGCTGACCGCCGCCGCGGGTTACTCGCCGACCGGTGAGGGGTCGGTGTGCTTCGCCGCCGTGGAGGGCGGCGCCTTCGCGCAGGCGCGCGAGGAGGTGCAGGGGCTGCTGGACGCCGACGTCTCCACCGGCGGGGTGCCGGTGGAGTTCAGCCAGGACTCCTACGGGTACACCTGGCTGCGCTCCCGGCACGACCCCGAGGACGTGGCGGGGCTGGTCAACGACCTGCACGCGGTCAACACCATTCTCCAGGAGGGCGGTTTCGGCCCCCAGCTGCTGTGCTCCCTGGTGACGTTCCGCAACGCGGAGGGGCAGCCGCTGGCGCTGGTCTACCTCTACAAGCGCGGCACCTTCTACCCCTTCGCGCCGCGCACCGGTGAGAAGCGGGACAACGGGGTGGAACTCCAGGTCAAGGCGATGGTCACCAACGACCTGCGGGTGGAGGACGACCTCAGCCGCTGGTTCCCGGTGTGGGGTGCCCCGGGGCTGTGACCACGGGGGTGTCCGGGGGCGTCCCTTACTCCTCGCCCGGGTCCGCCCGGTCCAGTGCGGGACGGGGGCCGGGTGACTGCCGGGTGAGCAGGTGGTCGGCGGCTGCGGTGTCGGTGACCAGGCTGGTGACCAGGCCCGAGCGCAGCACCGCGCCGACCGCGCCCGCCTTGCGGATGCCGCCGGCGATGGCGACGACCTCGGGCACCCGGCGCAGCCGGTCGGTGTCGACGGTGATGCAGCGGTCCCGCAGGTCGTGGCCGACGCGGCGGCCGTCGGCGGCGAACAGGTGCGAGGACATCTCGGCGGCCACCCCGAGGTCGGCGTAGTGCTTGCGCTCGGCGTCGGACAGGGCGTCGTAGACGGTGGAGACCCGCGGCTCCCAGGAGCCGATCGAGACCACGGCGACGGTGACCTTGTCGAAGTAGCTCATGGCCGCCGCGATGCCGGTCTGCTGGCGCAGCGCGGCGGCGGTGGCCGCGTCGGGCAGCACCATCGGCGCGTACAGCGGGTGGGCCTCGCCGCCGGAGACCGCGGCGGCCAGCCGGACGGCCTCCACCGAGCCGCGCTCCGCGGTGCCCGCGTCGTAGACCCCGGTCAGCTGCACGACGGTGCACGGCGGCAGGCGGTCGAGGGCATTGGCCATGGTGATGATGGACCGGCCCCAGGCCAGGCCGAGGACGTCGCCTTCGGTGACCAGCTCACCGAGCAGTCCGGCGGCGACGGCACCGAGGTTCTCCGGGTCGGGGGCGTCGCTGTCCTGGTCGGCGGGTGACTCCACGACCACGGCGTTGCGCAGTCCGTAGCGGGAGCGCAGCGCGTCGGAGCGTTCGGCGTCGAGTTCGGCGGGGACTCTGATCTCGATCCGCACCAGATCGCGTTCGAGCGCCGATTCCAGTACCCGGGCCACCTTGAAGCGGCTGACCCCGAACTCCTCGGCGATCTGGATCTTGGACTTGCCCTCCAGGTAGAACCGGCGGGCCATCGCCGCCGCCTGCACCATCTCGGCGGGGCCCATGCGGACCGGTGAGCGGCCAGTGGTCACGTCACCCTCCCCAGTGCTCATCTGATTGCGTACGCGCTCATCTTCGCAGATTCCGGGCCGCCAGGTCGCGCCGCCGGGCTGCGGGTGATCAGGCGTCGCCGTCCCGACCCGATGCCGGCTCTTCGCGACTCGACACCTTCAATCTACGGGAAGTCCGTCGGCCGTCACCGCGCCCGCGACCGGTTTCCGCACCCGTCACGGTCGGTTTCAACCGCAGTTCAACGACTGTTCAGGCATCTCGGACACGCCGGGGCGGTGATCAGTGCCCGCAGGCCCAGGGCGCCTTCGCGATCGCCGTCTCGGCCCGCTCCCGCAGCCGGCGCACCGCCTCGGCCGGGTCGTCGGCGCCGTAGACCGCGGAGCCCGCGACGAAGACGTCCGCGCCGGCCTCCGCGCACCGCTCGATGGTGTCCGCCGAGACCCCGCCGTCCACCTGGAGCCACAACTGCAGGCCGTGCCGGGAGATCAGCTCCCTGGTGCGGCGGATCTTGGGCAGCATGATGTCGAGGAAGGCCTGCCCGCCGAAGCCCGGCTCGACCGTCATCACCAGAAGCATGTCCAGCTCGGGCAGCAGGTCCTCGTACGGCTCGATCGGGGTGGCGGGGCGCAGCGCCATGGCCGCGCGGGCCCCCTTGGCGCGGATCTCGCGGGCCAGCCGGACCGGGGCGGCGGCCGCCTCGACGTGGAAGGTGACAGAGCCGGCGCCCGCCTCGATGTAGCCGGGGGCCCAGCGGTCCGGGTCCTCCATCATCAGATGGCAGTCCAGCGGGGTCCCGGTCGCCTTGCGCAGCGCCTCGACCACCGGCAGGCCCAGCGTCAGGTTGGGCACGAAGTGGTTGTCCATCACGTCGACATGGAGCCAGTCGGCGCCTTCGACGGCATCGGCCTCCTCGGCGAGCCGGGCGAAGTCGGCGGACAGGATGCTCGGGTTGATCTGCGCGCGCATGCGCCCAGTATGGCGTGGCCGCACCGCCGGCGCGCCACCCGAACGCCGCATCGCACGGGCGCCGCGCGATCACCGGTGAAATCCTGTCCGGAGTGCACCGAGCCGGGGGATTTGGCGACGCTGGAGGTCACCGACCATGGCCGGACCGGGAGCAGCCGCGCGGCTGGTGTGCGGGCGGCGCGTCAAGTGGGTCGTCCTCGTGCTGTGGATCGTGGTGCTGGCCGTCGCGGCGCCGGCGGCGGGCAAGCTGATGGACGCCGAACGCAACGACGCCACCTCCTGGCTGCCGTCCAGCGCCGAGTCCACCAAGGTCGTCGACGAGTCGAAGGCCTTCCTGCCGCAGAACGCCACCGCGGTCGTGGTCTACCACCGCCCCGGCGGGCTGACCTCCGCCGACCGCTCCGCGATCGCCGCCGACGTGGCCCGGCTGCGCGGGCTGGAGACGGACGGCATCAAGGGCAGCCAGGTCCAGGGCCCGGTGCCGGACAAGGCGGCGGCGCCGGTGGCCGCCCTGGTGCTGGTCCCCATCACCTTCGGGGCCGACGGCTGGACCACCATCGGCCACGCCGTGGACCGGATCCGGCCGATCGTCACCGACGGCCCCGCCGGGCTGCGGGCGAACGTCACCGGTCCCGGCGGGGTGGCCGCCGACAGCAACGACGCCTTCTCCGGGATCGACGGCACGCTGCTGTTCTCCGCGCTGGCCGTGGTGGTCGTCATCCTGCTGCTGACCTACCGCAGCTTCATCCTGCTGGTCTTCCCGGTGCTGTGCGTCATCGGGGCGCTGCTGACCGCCGAGTCGCTGGTCTACGTGCTGGCCCGGCACGCCGACCTGGTGGTCAACGCGCAGAGCGCGGGCATCCTGACCGTGCTGGTCTTCGGCGCGGGCACCGACTACGCGCTGCTGCTGACCGCCCGCTACCGGGAGGAGTTGCGGCGGCACGAGGACCGGCACGAGGCGATGGCGCTCGCCCTGCACCGGGCGGGCCCCGCGGTGATCGCCAGCGCGTCCACGGTCGTGATCAGCATGCTGTGCCTGCTGATGGCCGAGATGAACTCCACCAGCGGTCTCGGCCCGGTGGCCGCGATCGGGGTGGCGGTGGCACTGCTGGCGATGATCACCCTCTTCCCGGCGCTGCTGCTGATCACCGGGCGGTGGATCTTCTGGCCGACCGTGCCGCGGCTGGGTTCGGCCGAGCCGACCAGGACCGGGCTGTGGTCGCGGACGGGGGCCCGGATCGCCAGGCGGCCGCGTGCCGTGTGGGTGACCACCGCCGCGATCCTGGCCGCCTTGTCGTTCGGGCTGATCGCGTTGAACGCGGTGGGACTGAGCAACGCCGAGGGCTTCACCGGCACGCCGGACTCGGTGGTCGGCCAGCGGGTCGTCGACCGCTACTTCCCGGCGGGCTCAGGGCAGCCGCTCCAGGTGATCACCGACACCGCCCAGGCGGGCGCCGTACGCGGCCGGCTGGCCGCGGTCCCCGGCATCGCGCCGAGCAGCGTGCGGGTGCCGCCCGGGGTGCCCGCGTCGCGGAACGGGCGCAGCTACCTGGAGGCCACGCTGACCGCGCCGGGCGACAGCGACGCCGCGCGCGCCACGGTGGACCGGGCGCGTACCGCGGTCCACTCGGTCCCCGGCGCGCGGGCGGTCGTCGGCGGCGGCACGGCCGCACAACTGGACGCCAACCGTGCCTCGGCGGACGACAACAGGCTGCTGATCCCGGTCATCCTGGTGGTGGTCATGGTGATCCTCGGGCTGCTGCTGCGGGCCGTGGTCGCGCCGCTGGTGCTGATCGCGACCGTGGTGCTGTCGTTCGCGGCGGCGCTGGGCATCAGCGCGCTGGCCTTCCGGTACGTCTTCGACTTCGAGGCGGAGGACACCGCGTACCCGCTGTTCGTCTTCGTCTTCCTGGTCGCCCTGGGCATCGACTACAACATCTTCCTGATGACCCGGGTCAGGGAGGAGACCGCGCTGGCCGGTACCCGGGCCGGGGCGCTGACCGGGCTGGCCGCCACCGGCGGTGTGATCACCTCGGCGGGCCTGGTGCTGGCGGGCACCTTCGCGGCGCTGGGCACCCTGCCGATCGTGGCGTTCGCCGAGATGGGCTTCGCGGTGGCGCTCGGCGTGCTGCTGGACACCCTGGTGGTCCGCTCGGTGCTGGTCACCGCCATCACCTTGGACCTCGGCCACCGGATGTGGTGGCCGAGCCGGCTGGACCGGCCGTCCGCGGCGGCGCCCGGCAGGCACTGACCGGGCACCGCTCGCGGACGGCCGTGAGGCGGCCCGGTCAGGAAAGGGCGCGGCTGAGGTATTCCAGGCTCGTCGTGACGTCGGCCAGCGGCCCCTCGCCCGGCGCCGGTTCGGCGTCCAGCACGGTGTCCTGCTCCATGACGTACCAGCCCTGGTAGCCGACCGCGGTCAGCGAGCTGACGATGCCGGCGATGTCCACGTCGCCCTGTCCCAGCGGCCGGTACATCCCCTGCCGGACGGCGTCGGTGTAGGTGGTCTCCCCCGCCCGCACCCGCTCGGCGGCGGCGGCGTCGACGTCCTTGAGGTGGACGTGGGCGACGCGTTCCGGCGCCCGACGGGCCACCTCCGCCGGGTCGGTGCCGCCGACCAGCAGGTGGCCGGTGTCCAGGCACAGCCCGATGTCGCTGCCGACCAGCACCCGCTCGACCTCGTCGGTGCGCTCGACCATGGTGCCGACGTGCGGGTGCAGCACGGTGGTGATCCCGGCGTCGGCCGCGTGCCCGGCGATCCGGCCGAGGTTGGCCAGCAGGGTGCGCCAGCCGTCCTCGGTCAGCTCGGGGCGCGCGTCGTAGCCGTCCACTCCGGTGGCGGCGGCCAGCACCAGCGTCCCGGCGGTGCCGAACCCGGCGAGCGCGCGGACCACGTCGGGCAGCGGGTCGTGGCCGGACTCGTGCAGCACGACGGGGACGAAGCCGCCCACCGCGGTGAGCCCGTGGCCGGCCAGCAGCTTCGCGCGCGCCTCGGGGTCGGCGGGCAGGAAGCCGTCAGGGCCGAACTCGGTGGCCGACAGCCCCGCCCGGCGCATCTCGTCCAGCACCCGCTCGGCGGGCATCTGGTGGCCCCATCCTGGTACCTCGCACACGCCCCAGGAGATGGGCGCTCCGGCGACGCGGATCACGCGGTCACCTCCGCGACGCGCACCGGGCGGTTGGCACGGCGGGAGCGGTCGGCCGCCTCCGCCACGACCAGCGCGGCCAGCGCGTCGGCGCCGGTGCACGGGCTGGGCCGCTTACCGGCCACCACCTCGGTGAAGGCGGACAGTTCGGCGACGTAGGCGTCGCGGAAGCGGGCCATGAACCCGGGGTGCGGTTCGGCGGCGGGCCAGCGGGCGCCCTCCGCGGAGGCCAGCGGGGTCTCGTCGGTCAGTCCGGCCACCAGCGTGCCCGCCGAGCCGCAGACCTCCAGCCGTACGTCGTACCCGGCGCCGTTGTAGCGGGTGGCGGTGCAGGTGGCCAGGGTGCCGTCGTCGAGGGTGAGCAGGGTGACGCCGGTGTCCACGTCGTCGGCGGCGGCGAAGAAGTCCTCGCCGCGGTTGGCGCCGGTGGCGTACACCTCGACGACCTCGCGGCCGGTCACCCAGCGCACGATGTCGTAGTCGTGGACCGAGCAGTCCCGGAAGATGCCGCCGGAGGTGGGCAGGTAGCCGGCGGGCGGCGGCAGCGGGTCGGAGGTGCAGGCGCGCAGCGTGTGCAGCCAGCCGAGCCTGCCGTCGGCGACCGCGTCGCGCACCGCCTGGTACCCGGCGTCGAAGCGGCGCTGGAAGCCGATGTGCAGCGGCACGTCGGAGCCGGCCAGTTCGGTGAGCACCGTCTCGGTCTCGGCGAGGGTGCCGGCCACCGGCTTCTCGCAGAAGACCGGCAGGCCGGCCCGTACGCCGGCCAGGATCAGCTCGGCGTGGGCGGCGGTGGGCGCGGCGATGACCACACCGTCCAGACCGGATCCGAGCAGCCCGTCGAGGTCCGCGGCGAACTCGGCGTCGAGCTTGTCCGCCACGGCACGGGCCTGGCGTTCGTTCGCGTCGTGGACGACGACGCTGGTCACGGCCGTCAGGCCGACGAGGGTCTCGGCGTGGAACGCGCCGATACGACCCGTACCGATGAGTCCGATGCGCATATACGGATGCCTTTCGTGCTCGGGGACCGGTGAGCGGCCCATCTGCTTTCTACTCTTTGATCGGCTGCGCGGCAAGCTTTGTTATGACATATGGACGTTCAGAGCTTAGCCTGAAATGAGGCATACTAACGGCGATTGAAGACAGCCCCTAGGAGGGTCGCGTGGAGTCCATCGCGAAGCTGATCACGATCGACCGGGGCAGTCCTGTGCCGCTGTACTTCCAAGTCGCCCAGCAGCTTCAGGAGTTGATCGAGACCGGGGTGCTCACCCCGGGCACCCGGCTGAGCAACGAGATCGCCATGGCCGACCAGTTCGGGCTGTCCCGGCCGACGATGCGCCAGGCCATGCAGCATCTGGTGGACAAGGGACTGCTCGCCCGCAAGCGCGGCGTGGGCACCCAGGTGGTCACCAACCGCATCCGCCGCCAGGTCGAACTCACCAGCCTCTACGAGGACCTGGAACGCGACGAGCGCCACCCGCGCACCGACGTGCTCTCCATCCGCACCCTCCCCGCCGACGCGGAGGTCGCCGCCGCCCTGCGGGTGGCGGCCGGATCCGAGGTGGTGGCCGTGCAGCGGCTGCGGTACGCCGACGACCAGCCCATCGCCCTCATGCGCAACCACCTGCCGGCCGGCCTGCTGGAACTGACCGATCAGGCGCTGGCGGAACAGGGCCTGTACCAGTTGCTGCGCCGCTCGGGCATCGACCTGAGCACCGCCGCGCAGACCATCGGCGCCCGGCGCGCCACCGCCGCGGAGGCCAGGCTGCTGGACGAGTCGCGCGGGGCCACCTTGCTGACCATGACCCGCACCGCGTACGACAACGGCGGGCAGCCCGTGGAGTACGGCTCCCACCTGTACCGCGCGTCCCGCTACTCCTTCGAGATGACGGTGGCCGCGCACTGACCCGGCGGGCCCCCGCGCGCCGGGCGGCCGGTCAGCCGGTGCGGCGCAGCAGGGCCAGGTACATCGCGTCGGTGCCGTGCCGGTGCGGCCACAGCTGGATGTCGGGCCCCTCGCCCAGTCCCGGCACACCCGGCAGCAGGGGCCGCGCGTCGATGAGTTCGGCGGCCATCGGGGCGGCGCCGGAGCGGCCACTGAGCACGTCGTCCACCACGACCCGGGTCTCGGCCGGATGCGGTGAGCAGGTCGCGTAACCGACGACCCCGCCGACCCGCACCGCGCGCAGCGCGGAGCGCAGCAGTTCCCTCTGCAACGGCCCGAACGCCGCCACGTCCTGCGGCCGGCGCCGCCAACGGGCCTCCGGACGGCGGCGCAGCGCGCCCAGACCGCTGCACGGCACGTCGACAAGCACCCGGTCGAACACCCCGTCCCGCCAGGCGGGCCGCGTCCCGTCGGCGGTGATCACCTGGTAGGGCCCGGGGTTGCCGGCCAGTGAACGGGCCACCAGCCGGGCGCGGTGCCGTTGCTTCTCCGAGGCGACCAGCATCGCGCCGCGTTCCGCCCCCAGCGCGGCCAGCAGCGCCGCCTTCCCGCCGGGGCCCGCGCAACCGTCCAGCCACCGGCGGTCCGGGCCGTCCAGCGGCGCCGCCGCCAAAGCCAGCGCGACGAGTTGGCTGCCCTCGTCCTGCACACCGGCGCGCCCCTCGCGCACCGCCTCCAGCGCCGCGGGGTCACCGCCGTCGGCCATCCGCAGGGCGTACGGCGACCAGCGGCCGCGTACGCCGTCCTCGCCCACCGCGTCGGCCAGTTCGTCCACCGTGGAGCGGCCGGGGCGGGCGACCAGGGTGACCTCGGGGCGCTCGTTGTCGGCCCGCAGCAGGTCCTCGATGCCGGAACGGCCGCCGCCCAGCGCGTCCCACAGGGCGTTGACGACCCACCGCGGATGGGAGTGCACGACGGCCAGGTGCTGCTCGGGGTCCTCGTCGTAGGGCGGTGCCACCCGGTCCAGCCAGCCGTCCAGGTCGTCGGCGGCGATCTTGCGCAGTACCGCGTTGACGAACCGTGAGCGGCCGTCGCCGACCACCCCGCGGGCCAGCTCCACGGTGGCCGAGACCGCCGCGTGCGAGGGGATGCGGGTGCCAAGCAACTGGTGGGCACCCAGGCTGAGCACGTCCAGCACCGGCGGGTCGACCTCCCGCAGCGGCCGGTCCACGCAGGCGCCGATCACCGCGTCGTAGGTGCCCTGGCGGCGCAGCGTCCCGTAGACCAGCTCGGTGGCGAGCGCCGCGTCCCTGCGGTCGAACGACCCGCTCTTCTCCGCCTCGCGCAGCAGCGCGGGGAGCACCAGGTTGGCGTAGGCGTCCCGTTCGTCCACCGCCCGCAGGGCGTCGAAGGCGAGCTTGCGCACCGGGTCCGGCGCGGGACGCCGGTAGGGCTTGTGCTGCGGTGCGCCGTGCGGCCGGCCCTGCGGGCGGCGACGGGGATGGTCGTTCACGAGGAAGGTGCTCCGGGCTCGGATAACGGCGGTGACGCGGACCACCGCGATCCACGCGGCGGCCTGGGGGTTCAAGCCTACGGCGTCACTCCCCCAGCCGGTCACCGGACGTCAGCCGCGCTCCCCTGGCCCAGTCGGCGGCGCGCATCGGCTTCTTGCCCTGCGGCTGGACGTCGGTCAGTTCGACGGGGTGCGAACCGGTGCCGACGTGCACCGCGTTCTTGGTCACCACCAGTTCGCCGGGGGCCGGCCGCGGGCCGGCGTGGTCGGGGCGCGGCAGGACCGGCGCGAGCTTGAGGCGCTCGCCGTCGCGCAGGGTCCACGCGCCCGGTGCCGGGGTGCAGCCGCGGATCAGCCGGTCGACCCGCAGCGCGGGGGCGCTCCAGTCCACCTCGGCGTCCGGCACGCTGAGCTTCGGCGCCAGCGAGATCCCCTCGGCGGGCTGCGGGCGGGCCACCAGCGTGCCGTCCTCGATGCCATCCATGGTCGCCGCCAGCAGCCCCGCGCCGCCGGCCGCCAGCCGGTCCAGCAGCGTCCCGCTGGTGTCCGCCGACCCCACCTTCTCGGTGATCACCCCGTAGACCGGCCCCGAGTCCAGTCCCTCCTCGATCAGGAAGGTCGACGCGCCGGTGACCTCGTCGCCCGCGATCACCGCGTGCTGCACGGGCGCTGCGCCGCGCCAGGCGGGCAGCAGCGAGAAGTGCAGGTTGACCCAGCCGTGCACGGGGACGTCCAGGGCCGACTTGGGCAGCAGCGCGCCGTAGGCCACCACCGGGCAGCAGTCGGGGGCGATCTCGCGCAGCCGGGCGAGGAAGTCCTCGTCCCGTGGCCGGGCCGGCCGCAGGATCTCGATCCCGGCCTCCTGCGCCCGCTGTGCGACCGGGCTCGCCACCAGCTTGCGGCCGCGCCCCGCGGGCGCGTCGGGGCGGGTGACGACCGCGGCCACCTCGTGCCGGCCGGAGGCCAGCAGTGCGTCCAGCGCGGGAAGTGCGACCTCGGGGGTGCCGGCGAAGACGAGCCTCATCGTGGGTGGGATGCCTTTCGGTGATGGGTCGGGTGACGTCGCGCAGCGGCCGCGGGGCGCGGATTCCCCGCCGCGGTGCCCGGGTTACAGTGCTCGGGTTACAGCGCCCGGCCGAAGGTGCCGTGCGGGGAGACGCGGACCTGCGGCGCCGCCTCGCCCGCCCATTCGGCCTCCCGGATCGCCTTCATCGCGGCCTTGCGCTGCTCGGCGTCGAGCCGGTCGATGAAGATGATGCCGTCGAGGTGGTCGGTCTCGTGCTGGATGGCGCGGGAGAGCAGTTCCGTGCCCTCGACGGTGACCGGGTCGCCGTACATGTTGAAGCCCTTGGCGACGACGCCGTAGGCGCGGTTGCAGTCGAAGCGCAGTCCCGGCAGCGACAGGCAGCCCTCCGGGCCCTCCTGCTCCTCGTCGGTCAGGCTGAGGTCGGGATTGACCAGGTGACCGATCTCGCCGTTCACGTGGTAGGTGAACACCCGCAGCGAGATGCCCAGTTGGGGCGCGGCGAGCCCGGCGCCCGGGGCGTCGACCATCGTGTCGGTGAGGTCCTTGACCAGGACGCGCAGCTCTTTGTCGAAAACGGTGACCGGCTGGGCCGTCATACGCAGCACCGGGTCACCGAACAGACGGATCGGCAGGACGGACAAGGGCGGGCTCCTGGCGAAGTGGCGTGGACGGGACAGGACGTGTCGGGCGGACGACGGCGCGGCGGGGCGGGCGGAGGCGGCGGTCCTCCAGTCTATGGGCGCCGACCGCGCACCGGGGACGGGGGCGTACGCGCCGGCACACGCCTCCTGGGCTCCGCGACACGCCCCACGGGCGTGACCACATGGGCGTCTGGCGCGTTGGTCAAGAGAGCTTGACCTGATCCCACAGCCTGTCCGGAGACCGGGGCGCAACAGCCGGTCCGTGTCTCCTCGCTCGTCAACCAGACCATATTTCGCACATCTTCATCCAGTCACCTAAATCGCCGGTTCCGAGAGGCTTGTTCATGGCCGACCACGCAACCCACGACGCCCAGGCACGGGCCAGTCTGCACCTTCTCGTGCGGGACATCGAGCGGGTCCGCCGACAGGTGGACGCACTGCGCACCCTCACCGCTCAGTTGGGCAACGTCTACCGTCCCCGGCGCAGCGGCCCCGCCGCCGGATTCGTCGTCTACGGCCGGGCGCCCGCGCCCACCGTACGGCTCGCGCAGGAACTGCGGGACAGCGTCGAGACCCTGGTCACCGCCGCCGTCGACTTCGACCGGTCGCTCGGCTTCTCCTGGGACGCGGTCGGCTCGGCGCTCGGCGTGACCAAGCAGGCGGTGCACCGCCGCTACGGGTCGCGCCGGGCGGTGGCGCCAGGACCGGAGGACGAACCGGCGCGTGCCGTCGCGCCGGCCGCCGCCCGCACGGTGCCCGCCGCCCGCTCGATGCCGCTGGGCGCCGCGCCACAGGCTTCCGCCGCGCTGCGCGACGAGGCGTTCCCCGGCGGGGCGCTGCCGGGGCCGCGCAACGGCTGACCACCGGGGCCGCCGCCCGCGCGGTCGCCGGACCGGCGGGTCAGCCGATGTCCGGCGGATCGATCCGCACCCGCACCGGGTCGGACTCCTTGCGGGCGATCCTGGCGATCTGGGCGGTCTTCAGGGCCGCCGCCAGCGCGCCGCCGCTGCCGGGGCGGACCCGCAGCAGCACCCGGTCCCAGTGCTCGCCCGGCGGCGGATCGCCGGTGCGGCGCGGGCGCCCCGCGGGTACCGGGGCCAGCGGCACCGGCCCCAGCACGTCCGTGCCGTCCGGCAGCGCCACCGTGCGCAGCAGGTCGGCCACCGCGGCGGCGGTGCCGGTGACCGCCGCCATCCGGGAGACCGGCGGGAAGCCGAGCTCCGAGCGTTCCGCGAGTTCCCGCACCGCGTGGCCGGCCGGGTCCCAGCGCACCAGGGCCTGCACCGGCCGCAGCGTCGGCTCGGCCACCACGACCACGGTGCCGCCCTCGGCGGCCGGCCGCACCAGTGAGGCGGCCAGCAGCCAGCGGCGCAGCGCCTCCTCGCCGGCCCGCAGGTCGGGGCGGTTCAGCAGCGCCCAGCCGTCGAGCAGCAGGGCGGCCGCGTAGCCGCCGTCGGCGACCGGTTCCGCCCCGGGGGTGGCGATGACCAGGGCGGGCCGCTCCGCCACCCGGGTCAGCACCGCGTCCTTGCCCGAGGTGCGCACCGGGACGGCGGGGAAGGCGCGGCCCAGTTCGTCCGCGGTGCGCCGGGCGCCGACCACCTGGGCGCGCAGCCGGGTCGCGCCGCAGGCCGTGCAGTTCCAGTCGGCCTCGGGTCGGCCGCACCAGCCGCAGCGCAGCGTGCCGCCCTCGGCGCGTGGTGCCTCGCCCAGCTCCAGCGGCCCGGCGCACGCGGTGCACCGGGCGGGCTCCCGGCACCGCTCGCAGGCCAGCCGGGGGACGTATCCGCGCCGGGGCACCTGTACCAGCACCGGGCCGCGGGCCAGCGCGTCCCGGGTGACCTGCCAGGCCATCGTGGGCAGCCGGGCGGTGCGGGCGGCGGCGTCCCGCGCCTGGTCGGCGTCGCCGACGGTGCGGATCAGCGGGGCCGCCGCCCGCACCTGGTCCCGGTCGGCGGTCAGCGGCGAGGCCCAGCGGGTGTCGACGAGCTGGGCGCCCTCGACGGTCACCGAGGGGCCGCCGAGCAGGAAGGCGGTGTGTTCCTCGGCGGCGCGCAGCAGCAGCACGTCGCGGGCGTGCGGTTGGGGGGCGTGCGGCTCGGCGTGGCTGGAGTCCCCGTCGTCCCAGATCGCCACCAGCCCGAGGTCCGCCACCGGGGCGAACATCGCGGCCCGGGTGCCGATGACCGCCCGCACGGTGCCGCGGTGCACGGCGAGCCAGCGGCGGTAGCGCTCCTCGGGGCCGCTGTCGGCGGTCAGCACGGCATGGCGGCCCTCGCCCAGCAGCTCCGTCAGCGCGGCGTCCGCCCGGGCCACCGCGCGTCCGTCGGGCAGCACGGCGAGCGCGCCACGGCCGGAGGCGAGCGTGGCGGCGAGCGCGCGGGCCAGCTCGTCCGGCCAGCTCGGTCCTGGCAGCGCGGTCCACACGGCACGAGGGCTGCCACCCCGCGCCAGGGCGTCCAGATAGCCGGGGCCGGCCGGGTAGCGGTCCCAGCTCCCGGGCCCGGGGGCGGCGGGCGGCGGCAGCGGGGCGGGCGGTGAGCCGGTCTCGGCCTTCGCCCGGCGCGGCGGCACCGCCAGCGCGACCACGTCGGCCAGCGCCCCGGCGTACCGGTCGGCGACCGCGCGGCACAGCCGCAGCAGCGAGGGGGTCAGCACCGGTTCCGGGGACAGCACCTGGGCCACCGGTGCGAGCGGTCCCCGGTAGTCGCTGGCCGCCAGCCGCTCGACGATGAACCCGTCGTGCAGCTCACCGCCCTCCCGGCGGCCCTTGACCACCCGGGCGCCGAACCGCACCCTGACCCGGACCCCGGGCAGGGCCTGTTCGTCCATCGCCTCGGGGACGGCGTAGTCGAAGAACTGGTCGAGGTGGAGCAGGCCCTTGTCGACCAGCACCCTGGCGACCGGCAGCTCACCGGCGAGTGGGGCGCCCCGCCAGGTGCGCGGCTTGGCGCGCGGCTCCTTGGCCTGGCGCACGGACTCCCGGATCAGCGCGAGCTGCTCCCCCGCGACGCCCCCCTGCCCCGCGTCCTGGTCCGCCGGGTCCCGGCCCACCTCCGGCCGGTCGTTCTCGCTGCTCACAGCTCCAGTCTTAGCAGACCGCGCGGACAGCGCGGACCGAGTGCGGACCGTGGGCAGCGTCAGGCGCCGTCGGGTGGCGTCGAGGCCTGTTCTCCCGGCAGTCCGAAGCCGGCCAGTTGCTTCTCCGCGAAGGAGACCAGGCCCAGCTTGCGGTAGAAGGCGTGGTTGCGCAGGCCCTCGGGGGTGCCCTCGGGGTCGGTCGCCAGCAGGAAGAAGCGGCAGTGCGCGTAACGCCTCATCAGCCAGGTCAGCAGGTCCTGCCCGATGCCCTGCCGGTGGTGTTCCGGCCGAATCAGCAGGTCCTGGACGTAGACGATGGTCTCGTCGTCGGAGACCGTGCGGCCCAGCCCGACCAGCGTGCCGGACTCGTCCCGCGCGGTGACGACGGTGTGCGAGTTGGCCAGTCCCCGGCAGAGCTTGTCCATGTCGGAGGTGTAGCCCACCCACCCGACCGACTCGTACAGCCCGCGCAGTTCGTCCTGGTCGAAGACGTCCTCCTCGGCGATGAGCACGCCGATCCCCCTCCCCGGGCGCCGACGGGAACGCGGCGGCCCGGACACACCGTAGTGGGTGTGTCCGGGCCGGACCCGCGATATCGGGCGAGCGGTCCTACAGACCGGCGGCGGCGCGCAGCGCGTCCATCCGGTCGGTGCGCTCCCAGGTGAAGTCGGGGAGCTCACGGCCGAAGTGGCCGTAGGCGGCGGTCGCGGCGTAGATCGGGCGCAGCAGCTGAAGGTCGCGGATGATGGCGGCCGGACGCAGGTCGAAGACCTCGGCGATCGCCTGCTCGATCTTGTCCACCTCGACCTTGGCGGTGCCGAAGGTCTCCACGAACAGGCCGACCGGCTCGGCCTTGCCGATGGCGTAGGCGACCTGGACCTCGCAGCGGGTGGCGAGGCCGGCGGCGACCACGTTCTTGGCGACCCAGCGCATCGCGTAGGCGGCGGAGCGGTCGACCTTGGACGGGTCCTTGCCGGAGAAGGCGCCGCCACCGTGGCGGGCCATGCCGCCGTAGGTGTCGATGATGATCTTGCGGCCGGTCAGGCCGGCGTCGCCCATCGGGCCGCCGATCTCGAAGCGGCCGGTCGGGTTGACCAGCAGCCGGTAGCCGTCGGTCTCCAGCTTGATGCCGGCCTCCAGCAGCGCCTGGAGCTCCGGCTCCACCACGAACTCGCGGATGTCGGGGGCCAGCAGCGAGTCGAGGTCGATGTCCGAGGCGTGCTGCGAGGAGACCACCACGGTGTCCAGGCGGATCGCCTTGTCACCGTCGTACTCGATGGTGACCTGGGTCTTCCCGTCCGGGCGCAGGTAGGGGATGGTGCCGTTCTTGCGGACGTCGGTGAGCCGCTTGGAGAGCCGGTGCGCCAGCGTGATCGGCAGCGGCATCAGCTCGGGCGTCTCGTCGCACGCGTAGCCGAACATCAGGCCCTGGTCGCCGGCGCCCTGCCGGTCCAGTTCGTCCTCGTCGCCCTCGACGCGGTTCTCGTAGGCGCTGTCCACGCCCTGCGCGATGTCGGGTGACTGGGAGCCGATGGACACCGACACGCCGCAGGAGGCGCCATCGAAGCCCTTCTTGGAGCTGTCGTACCCGATGCCGAGGATGGCGTTGCGCACCAGGGTCGCCACATCGGCGTAGGCCTTGGTGGTCACTTCTCCGGCGACATGGACGAGACCGGTGGTGATCAGCGTCTCGACGGCGACCCGCGAGTGGGGGTCGTCCTTCAAAAGCGCGTCGAGGATCGTGTCGCTGATCTGGTCAGCGATCTTGTCAGGGTGGCCCTCGGTCACAGATTCCGAGGTGAACAGGCGGCGAGACACATCGCTCCCTGGGGTTGCAGCGGCTGCTGGCTGACATGTTTGCCCGATGCGGGGCTGCGCCCGATCGGACCACGGCCAGTTTATCGGTCGTGTCCAGAGGGCGACACGGCGTCTCAGCGGTTGGATCCTGTGGACCGCCGCAGGACGTGCGTCACCCTCTCGAACACTACGACGATACGCCTCGGGCCGTCGCGATAGGATGCAATCGCGTGAGTTGGCGGCTCCGTCATGCCGTATTCATCCGGACGCCACCCGTCCGAAGGCTGCGCGGGAAACCGGCCGCAGGGTCCGGCCGGCGCCCGTGAGCGTCCCCGCGCGAGGCAGGCCCACGCCCCTCACCAGCGGCGCACCACCAGATCCCACACCCGGTCGGCGAGCGCCTCCTTGGGCCCGTAGGGCACCGGGGTCTCACCGCCGTCCCGGTCGAGGACCACGGCCTCGTTCTCCTCGGAGCCGAACGTCCGATGTTCGCCCACCTCGTTGACGACCAGCAGATCGCAACCCTTTCGAGTGAGTTTGGCTCGTCCGTTGGCCAGAACGTCGTCCGTCTCGGCGGCGAAGCCCACCACCACCTGTCCGGGATGCGGGCGGGAGGCGGACAGTTCGGCGAGCACATCGGGGTTGCGGACCAGTTCCAGCGCCGGGGGCTCCTCGCCGTCCTTCTTCTTGATCTTGCCGGTGACGTACCGGGCGGGCCGGAAGTCCGCCACGGCCGCCGCCATCACCACCGCGTCCGCGTCGGCCGCCGCCTTCAGCACCGCCTCGCGCAGTTGGACAGCGGTGCCCACCGGGACGATCGTGGCGCCCGCCGGGTCGGGCAGCGCGGCGTTGGCCGACACCAGGGTGACCCGGGCACCGCGCGCCACGGCCGCCTTGGCCAGGGCGTAGCCCTGCTTGCCGGAGGAGCGGTTGCCCAGGAAGCGGACCGGGTCGAGCGGTTCGCGGGTGCCGCCGGCGCTGACCACCACGTGCCGCCCGGCGAGGTCGGCGGCCAGCCCGTCGGCGCCGCGGGCCAGCACCCGGCGGCAGGCATCGAAGATCTCCGCGGGGTCCGGTAGCCGTCCCTTGCCGGTGTCGGCCCCGGTCAGCCGGCCGACGGCGGGCTCGATCACCACGGCGCCGCGCCGGCGCAGGGTGGCGACGTTCTCCCGGGTGGCCGGGTGCTCCCACATCTCGGTGTGCATCGCGGGGGCGTAGACCACCGGGCAGCCGGCGGTGAGCAGGGTGTTGGTCAGCAGGTCGTCGGCGAGCCCGTGGGCGGCCTTGGCCAGCAGGTCGGCGGTGGCCGGGGCGACCACCACCAGGTCGGCGTGCCGCCCGACCCGCACGTGCGGAACCTCGTGGACGTCGTCCCACACCTCGGTGGAGACCGGGCCGCCGGACAGCGCCGCCCAGGTGGCCTCGCCGACGAAGTGCAGCGCGGACGCGGTCGGCACCACCCGTACCCGGTGGCCGGACTCGGTCAGCCGCCGCAGCAGTTCGCACGCCTTGTAGGCGGCGATGCCGCCGCCCACCCCCAGGACGACCTGTGGGCTGTCCATCGCCGCTCCCCGGTGTCTTCGGTGGCCCGTGGTCGGGACCGTCGGTTCCATGACACACCACGGGCCCGGCTGCCGTGGCCGCCGGGCCCGTGAATGACGGTGTGAGCTGCCTTACTGGGCGGCCTCGACGGCCTCGGAGGTCAGCAGGCCCGCGTTGATCTCGCGCAGCGCGATCGACAGCGGCTTCTCGTGGACGTGGGTGTCCACCAGCGGGCCGACGTACTCCAGCAGGCCCTCGCCGAGCTGCGAGTAGTAGGCGTTGATCTGGCGGGCGCGCTTGGCGGCGTAGATCACCAGGCTGTACTTCGAGTCGGTGGCTTCGAGCAGCTCATCAATCGGCGGGTTGATGATGCCCTCGGGCGTGGTGATGGAAGAGGACACGCTTTGCCTTTCTCTGCTGGGGATCCGGGGATCAGATCCCCTTCAGATACTCGCCATCAAGGCTAGCAGCTCGCGCACCACGTCCTCGACGGAGGTATTGACAAGCGTCACGTCGAACTCCGACTCGGCCGCCAGCTCCACCCGGGCCGCCGCCAGCCGCCGCTCGATCACCTCGGGCGACTCGGTGCCGCGGCCGGTGAGTCTGCGGACCAGCTCGTCCCAGCTGGGCGGCGCGAGGAAGACCAGCTGGGCCTCCGGCATAGACTGCCGGACCAGCCGGGCCCCCTGCAGATCGATCTCCAGCAGCACCGGCACGCCGTCCGCCAGCCGCTCCAGGACGGCCTTGCGGGGGGTGCCGTAGCGGTTGCCGGCGAACTCCGCCCACTCCAGCAGTTCACCGTTGGCGACCAGCTTGTCGAACTCGTCGTCGTCGACGAAGTGGTACTGCACGCCGTCGCGCTCGCCCGGTCGGGGCTTGCGGGTGGTGACGGAGACGGAGAGCCAGACATCGGGGTGGATCTTGCGCAGATACGCGACGACCGTGCTCTTGCCGACCCCTGAGGGGCCGGAGAGCACGGTCAGCCGCGGAGATACGTCCGGGGGTACGGGGGACGTCCCCCTGGAATGTGCAGCCATGCATTGATTATCCCGGTTCCCCGCGCGTGCGGAAAATTCCCGTCACGCGCGAGGAGCCGTCAGGCGGCGCCGCCGCCGAACTCACGCTCCAGGGAGGCGATCTGGTTCGAGCCGAGACCACGGACGCGGCGGCTCTCGGAGATACCGAGCCGCTCCATGATCTGCTTGGCGCGGACCTTGCCGACGCCCGGCAGACTCTCCAGGAGAGCGGAGACCTTCATCTTGCCGATGACGTCGTTCTCCTGTCCGGACTTGATGACCTCATGGAGGGAGGCCCCGGAATGCTTGAGACGATTCTTGACCTCGGCGCGCTCCCGGCGAGCCGCGGCGGCCTTCTCGAGCGCGGCAGCGCGCTGTTCAGGGGTAAGGGGCGGAAGAGCCACGCCTACGTCACCTCGGATGTAGAACTGTCGGATACTTGACCGGTGTGGAACCTAGTTGCTCCGCTCTCACGGGGCAACGAGCAACGCGCTTCCTTGCGTTCTCTCGTCGGAGACTAGCGGTCGAACCGGCCCCCGTCAGCGAGAACAGATGAAAAGTCCAGGTCAGACTCGATTCTGCGGCGATCCTAGCGGACATAGGGCCGCATAACGCCCAGAGTGATCGGCGGCCGGTCGAGTTCCGGCCAGTTTTCCGACCGCCCCCGGCGGGCTCTCAACCCTCCACGACCGCCCGCACGTCGTCGGCGATACGTTCCGCCGCCTCCCGAAGACCCGCCAGGGCGGGACCGTGGCGCAAAACATCCCTACTGGTGCTCGGCAGGACGTTGCGCAGCGCGGCGCCGAAGACGGCCGGAAGGTCGGCCGGGGTCGCGCCCTGCGCACCGATGCCGGGGGCCAGCAGCGGTCCCCCGGTGTCCAGGTCGATCCCGGCGTCGGCGATCGTGCTGCCCAAGGTGGCGCCCACCACCGCGCCGAAGGAGCCCATCGGCTGCTCGCCGGCGTTCTCCTCGCGCAGTCGGGCCAGCACTCCGGCGGCCACCGTGGCTCCGTCGGCGGTCGTGGCCCGCTGCACCTCGGCGCCCTCCGGGTTCGAGGTGAGCGCCAGCGCGAAGATGCCGGTGCCGCTCTCCCTGGCCGCCTCGACGGCCGGGCGCAGCGAGCCGTAGCCCAGGTACGGGCTGACCGTGACGGCGTCGCTGAACAGCGGGCTCGCCGGGTCCAGGTAGGTCGCGGCGTAGGCGGCCATGGTGGAGCCGATGTCGCCGCGCTTGGCGTCCATCAGCACCAGGGCGCCCGCCTCGCGGGCCTCGGCGACGGTGCGCTCCAGCGCCGCGACGCCCCGGGAGCCGAACCGCTCGAAGAAGGCGGACTGCGGCTTGAGGACGGCCACCCGGTCCGCGAGCGCCTCGACGACGGTCAGCGAGAACCGCAGCAGGCCCTCCGGGTCGTCGTCCAGCCCCCAGGCCGCCAGCAGGGCCGCGTGCGGGTCGATGCCCACGCACAGCGGCCCGCGGGTGTCCATGGCGCGGCGCAGCCGGGCGCCGAAGGGTTGTTCGGTCATCGGGCGTCCTCCTCGGAACGGCGGACGGCGGCGCCGACCGCCTGTGCGGGCGTGGCGTACGGGCTGGCCGCCAGCAGGGCGGAAAGGCCCCGGTTCAGCTCCCGGCACCACGCGGGCCCCCGGTAGACGAAGGCGCTGTAGCCCTGCACCAGGGTGGCGCCGGCCAGGATGCGCTCCCACACGTCGTCGGCGCTGTCCACCCCGCCGACCCCGACCAGCGTCACCTGGTCGCCGACCCGCGCGTACAGCCGGCGCAGCACCTGGAGCGAGCGGGCCCGCAGCGGCGCGCCGGACAGTCCGCCGGCCTCGGCCACCTGGTCGGGGCGCGAGGTCAGGCCGAGGCCGTCGCGGGCGATGGTGGTGTTGGTGGCGATGATCCCGTCGAGGGCGAGTTCGACGGCGAGGTCGGCGACCGCGTCGAGGTCCTCGTCGGCCAGGTCGGGGGCGATCTTGACCAGCAGCGGCACCCGGCGGTCGGTGACCGCCCGGTCGGCGGCCTGGCGTACCGCGGTCAGCAGCGGACGCAGCCGGCTCGCCGCCTGGAGGTCGCGCAGACCGGGGGTGTTGGGGGACGAGACGTTGACGACGAGGTAGTCGGCGTGCGGGGCGAGCCGCTCGGTGGAGGTCACGTAGTCGGCGACCGCCTCCTGCTCGGGGACGGCCTTGGTCTTGCCGATGTTGACCCCGACGACGGCAGGGAAGACCGGTCGGCGGGCCGCCAGCCGGGCCGCCACGGCGGCCGAGCCGTCGTTGTTGAAACCCATGCGGTTGATCAGCGCGCGGTCGGCGACCAGCCGGAAGAGCCGCTTGCGGGGGTTGCCCGGCTGCGGCTGCCCGGTGACCGTGCCGACCTCCACGTGGCCGAATCCGAGCATCGCCAGACCGTCGATGCCGGAGGCGTTCTTGTCGAACCCGGCCGCGAGCCCGAACGGGCCGGGCAGCCGCAGGCCGAAGGCGGTGGTCGCCAGCCGGTCGTCGGACCGGGCCAGCACGGCGGCCACCAGGCCGCGCAGTACCGGCACGCGGGCGGCGAGCCGGATCCAGCCGAAGCCCAGCCGGTGGGCCTTCTCGGGGTCCATCCGGCGGAAGACCAGCCGGAAGATCAGGTGGTACATGCGGTGCGCTTTCTACGAGGGATCCGGATCGGCCGGCGGGCCGGTGCGGGGGGACGCCGCGGGTGGGCGTCCCCCGCACCGCGTCACCCCTCGCGGGCCGCGATCAGATGGCGGGCGTGCTCCTGGAGGGAACGCACCCCGATCTGGCCCCGGTTGAGCGCGTCGATGCCCTGCACCGCGGCGGCCAGCGCCTGCACGGTGGTCAGGCACGGCACCCCGCGGGCGACGGCGGCGGTGCGGATGTCGTAGCCGTCGAGCCGGCCGCCGGTACCGAACGGGGTGTTGACGATCAGGTCGATCCGGCCGTCGTGGATCAGCTGGACCACGGTGGCCTCGCCGTCCGGTCCCGGGCCCTCGCTGTGCTTGCGCACCACGGTCGCCTCGATCCCGTTGCGCCGCAGGATCTCGGCGGTCCCGGAGGTGGCCAGCAGCTCGAAGCCGTGCTCGACCAGGGCGCGGGCCGGGAAGACCATCGCGCGCTTGTCCCGGTTGGCCACCGAGACGAACGCCCGGCCCTTGGTCGGCAGCGCGCCGTAGGCGGCGGCCTGGGACTTGGCGTAGGCGGTGCCGAAGGCCGCGTCGATGCCCATGACCTCACCGGTGGAGCGCATCTCCGGGCCCAGGATGGTGTCGACCCCGCGGCCGGAGGAGTCCCGGAAGCGGGTCCAGGGCAGCACGGCCTCCTTCACCGAGATCGGCGCGTCCAGCGGCAGCGTCCCGCCGTCGCCCTCGGCGGGCAGCAGTCCCTCGGCGCGCAGTTCGGCCACCGTCGCGCCCAGCGAGATGCGGGCCGCCGCCTTGGCCAGCGGGACCGCGGTCGCCTTGGACGTGAAGGGCACGGTCCGTGAGGCGCGCGGGTTGGCCTCCAGGACGTACAGGACGTCGCCGGCCAGCGCGAACTGGATGTTGATCAGTCCGCGTACCCCGACACCCTTGGCGATCGCCTCGGTCGAGACCCGCAGCCGCTTGATGTCGTGGCCGCCCAGCGTTATCGGCGGCAGGGCGCACGCGGAGTCCCCGGAGTGGATCCCGGCCTCCTCGATGTGCTCCATCACGCCGCCCAGGTACAGCTCGGTGCCGTCGTAGAGGGCGTCGACGTCGATCTCGATGGCGTCGTCGAGGAACCGGTCGACCAGCACCGGCCGGTCGGCGCCGATCTCGGTGGACTCCGCGATGTAGGCGGCCAGCCGGGTCTCGTCGTAGACGATCTCCATGCCGCGGCCGCCCAGCACGTAGGAGGGGCGCACCAGGACCGGGTAGCCGATCTCGTCGGCGATCTGCTTGGCCTGCGGGAAGGAGATGGCGGTGCCGTGCTTGGGGGCGGGCAGGCCGGCCTCCTCCAGCACCCGGCCGAACGCGCCGCGGTCCTCGGCGAGGTGGATCGCCTCGGGCGAGGTGCCGACCACGGGCACGCCGTTGTCCTTGAGCGCCTGGGCGAGTCCCAGCGGGGTCTGGCCGCCGAGTTGCACGATCACCCCGGCGATCGGGCCGGCGAGCGTCTCGGCGTGCACGATCTCCAGCACGTCCTCCAGGGTGAGCGGCTCGAAGTACAGCCGGTCGGAGGTGTCGTAGTCGGTGGAGACGGTCTCCGGGTTGCAGTTGACCATGACGGTCTCGTAGCCGGCGTCCGACAGGGCGAACGAGGCGTGCACGCACGAGTAGTCGAACTCGATGCCCTGCCCGATCCGGTTGGGGCCGGAGCCGAGGATCAGCACGGCCGGCCTGGTGCGGGGGGCGACTTCGGACTCCTCGTCGTAGGAGGAGTAGAAGTACGGCGTGCGGGCGGCGAACTCGGCCGCGCAGGTGTCGACCGTCTTGTAGACCGGGCGGATGCCCAGGGTGTGGCGCACCTCGCGCACCACCTCCTCGCGCAGCCCGCGGATCCCGGCGATCTGCGCGTCGGAGAAGCCGTGCCGCTTGGCCTCGGTGAGCAGGTCGGGGTCGAGGTTGGGGGCGCCGCGGACCTCGTCGGCGATCTCGTTGACCAGGAAGAGCTGGTCGACGAACCACGGGTCGATGGCGGTCGCCTCGAAGACCTCGGCTGCGGTGGCACCGGCCCGGATCGCGGCCATGACGGTGTTGATCCGGCCGTCGGTGGGAACCGCGCAGCGCCGCAGCAGGTCGTCCTTGTCCCCCGGTGCTGTGACGAAGTCGAACTGCGAGCCCTTCTTCTCCAGTGAGCGCAGCGCCTTGTTGAGGGCCTCGGTGAAGTTGCGGCCGATCGCCATCGCCTCGCCGACCGACTTCATGGTGGTGGTGAGCGCCGGGTCGGCGGCCGGGAACTTCTCGAAGGCGAACCGCGGCACCTTGACGACCACGTAGTCCAGGGTCGGCTCGAAGGAGGCGGGGGTGCGCTCGGTGATGTCGTTGGGGATCTCGTCCAGCGTGTAGCCGACCGCGAGCCGGGCGGCGATCTTGGCGATCGGGAAGCCGGTGGCCTTGGAGGCCAGTGCCGAGGACCGCGATACCCGCGGGTTCATCTCGATGACGATGACCCGCCCGTCGGCGGGGTTGACCGCGAACTGGATGTTGCAGCCGCCGGTGTCCACCCCGACCTCGCGGATCACCGCGATGCCGACGTCCCGCAGGACCTGGTACTCCCGGTCGGTCAGCGTCATCGCCGGGGCGACGGTGATGGAGTCGCCGGTGTGCACGCCCATCGGGTCGAAGTTCTCGATGGAGCAGACGACCACGACGTTGTCGTGCTTGTCGCGCATCAGCTCCAGTTCGTACTCCTTCCAGCCGAGGATCGACTCCTCCAGGAGCACCTCGGTGGTCGGCGACAGGGCCAGGCCCTGGCCGGCGATCCGCCGCAGTTCCTCCTCGTCGTGGGCGAAGCCGGAGCCGGCGCCGCCCATGGTGAACGAGGGGCGCACCACGACCGGGTAGCCGCCCAGTTCGGTCACCCCGGCCAGCACGTCGGCCATCGAGTGGCAGATCACCGAGCGCGCGGACTCCCCGTGCCCGATCCGGGCGTTGACCGCCTCGACGACCTGCTTGAACCGGTTGCGGTCCTCGCCCTTGTGGATGGCCTCGACGTTGGCGCCGATCAGCTCCACGCCGTAGCGCTCCAGCGTGCCGTCCTCGTGCAGCGCGATGGCGGTGTTGAGCGCGGTCTGGCCGCCGAGGGTGGGCAGCAGCGCGTCGGGGCGCTCCTTGGCGATGATCTTCTCGACGAACTCCGCGGTGATCGGCTCGACGTAGGTGGCGTCGGCGATCTCCGGGTCGGTCATGATCGTCGCCGGGTTGGAGTTGACCAGGATGACCCGCAGGCCCTCGGACTTCAGTACCCGGCAGGCCTGGGTGCCCGAGTAGTCGAACTCGGCCGCCTGGCCGATGACGATCGGCCCGGAGCCGATGACCAGGACGGACCGGATGTCGGAACGCTTAGGCACGCCGTCCTCCCATCAGATTGACGAAACGGTCGAACAGGTAGGCGGCGTCATGCGGGCCGGCCGCCGCCTCGGGGTGGTACTGGACGCTGAAGGCGGGCACGTCGAGGCATTCCAGCCCCTCGACCACGTCGTCGTTGAGGCAGACGTGGGAGACCCTGACCCGGCCGTACGGCGTCTCGGTCTCGCCGTCCAGCGGCGCGTCCACGGCGAAGCCGTGGTTGTGGGCGGTGATCTCCACCTTGCCGGTGACGCGGTCGCGTACCGGCTGGTTGATGCCGCGGTGGCCGTACTTGAGCTTGTAGGTGCCGAAGCCCAGGGCGCGGCCGAGGATCTGGTTGCCGAAGCAGATCCCGAACAGCGGGGTGCCGCGGGACAGCACCTCGCGCATGACGGAGACCGCGTGGTCGGCGGCGGCCGGGTCGCCGGGGCCGTTGGAGAAGAAGACGCCGTCCGGGGCGAGCTCCTGGATCTCCTGGGCGGTCGCGGTGGCCGGCAGCACGTGCACCTCGATGCCGCGTTCGGCCATCCGCTGCGGCGTCATGCCCTTGATGCCGAGGTCGACGGCGGCGACGGTGTACCGCTTGGTGCCGATCGCCGGGACGACGTAGGCCCGGTCGGTGGCGACCTCGCCTGACAGGTCGGCGCCGGTCATCACGGGTGTGTCGCGGACGCGCTCCAGCAGTCGGCCCTCGTCGGCCAGGGTGCGCGGGTCGCCGGAGAAGATGCCGACCCGCATCGCGCCGCGCTCGCGCAGGTGGCGGGTGAGCGCGCGGGTGTCGACACCGCTGATGCCGACCACGCCCTGGGCGAGCAGTTCCTCGTCGAGGCTGCGCCGGGCCCGCCAGTTGGACGGTGTCCTGGCCGGGTCGCGGACCACGTAGCCGGCCACCCAGATGCGGCCGGACTCCCGGTCCTCGTCGTTGACTCCGGTGTTGCCGATGTGCGGGGCGGTCATGACGACCACCTGGCGGTGGTAGGACGGGTCGGTCAGCGTCTCCTGGTAGCCGGTCATCCCGGTGGAGAAGACCGCTTCGCCGAAGGTCTCCCCGACCGTCCCGTAGGCGCGGCCGCGGAAGGTGCGGCCGTCCTCCAGGACGAGTACGGCGGGGACCTGGGTCCCCCTGGTGGCGGTGGTCATCGTGCCCCTTCCGTCGTGGTGCTCAAGCTGTTGAGGGCGGCTACCCAGGAGGGGTGCTCGGCGGGGTGTTCCGAGCGGAAGCCCGAGTCGATCAGGCGGTCACCGTGGCTCCAGGTGATCACCAGCAGCCCGCCCTCGGGGACGACCTTGCCGGCGATGCCCTTGTCGAGCCGGGCGCCGCGCAGGGCCGCTGTCGGGATGAAGAAGTCGGTGGCGGCCGGGCGGTGTACCGCGACGCCCTGTTCGGTGAGGGTCAGCTCCGCGAGGCTGCGGGTGCCCAGGTCGCGGGCGGCGATCCGGTCGAGCCAGTCGCCCGCGGTGGTGCTGGCGTGGTAGCGGCCGGACAGTTCGGCGAGCGGGGCGGTGGCCTGCTCGGGGATCGGCGGCAGTTCGGGCAGGTCGCCCTGGCGGGCGGCGCGGCGGCGCCAGGCCCGCCACATCAGCCAGTAGACGAGGCCGATGAGGACGACCAGCGCCAGGACCCACAGCAGCCGGTCGCCGAGGTCGGTGACCTTCGCGGAGTGCTTGGCCGCCGCCCGCGTGACGAGTGGGCTGGTGCGAGGAAGTGCGTGGGTGTTCATACGAGCTTTCCGTCCCTGACCGTCGCCTTGCCCCGCAGGAAGGTGGCGGTCACCCGGCCCGGCAGCTGGAGTCCCTCGTACGGGGTGTTGCGGCTGCGGGAGGCGAAGCCGGCGGGGTTCACCACCCCACGGTATGTCGGATCGACCAGGGTCAGATTGGCCGGCTCACCCACCGAGACCGGCCGGCCGTGTCCGCCGAGCCGGCCGATGGCGGCCGGGCGCCAGGACATCCGGTCGGCCACTCCCGCCCAGTCCAGCAGGCCGGTGTCGACCATGGTGTGCTGCACCACGGACAGCGCGGTCTCCAGGCCGACCATGCCCATGGCCGCCGCGGCCCACTCGCAGTCCTTGTCCTCGTGGGGGTGCGGGGCGTGGTCGGTGGCGACGCAGTCGATGGTGCCGTCGGCCAGTGCCTCGCGCAGCGCCAGCACGTCGGCCTCGGTGCGCAGCGGCGGGTTGACCTTGAAGACCGGGTTGTAGGTGCGCACCAGTTCGTCGGTGAGCAGCAGGTGGTGCGGGGTGACCTCGGCGGTGACGTTCCAGCCCTTGGACTTCGCCCAGCGCACGAGTTCCACCGAGCCGGCCGTCGACAGGTGGCAGACGTGTACCCGGGAGCCGACGTGGGCGGCGAGCAGCACGTCGCGGGCGATGATCGACTCCTCGGCCACCGCGGGCCAGCCGACCAGCCCCAACTCGCCGGAGACCAGACCCTCGTTCATCTGGGCGCCCTCGGTCAGCCGGGGTTCCTGGGCGTGCTGGGCGACGACGCCGTCGAACGCCTTCACGTACTCCAGCGCGCGGCGCATGATCACCGCGTCGTCCACGCACTTGCCGTCGTCGGAGAAGACCCGTACCCCGGCGGCCGAGTCGGCCATGGCGCCGAGTTCCGCCAGCTTCTTGCCCTCCAGGCCCACGGTGACCGCGCCGACCGGCTGGACGTCGCAGTAGCCGGACTCCCTGCCGAGCCGCCAGACCTGCTCGACGACGCCGGCGGTGTCGGCGACCGGGAAGGTGTTGGCCATGGCGTGCACGACGGTGAAACCGCCGAGGGCCGCGGCGCGGGTGCCGGTGAGCACGGTCTCGGAGTCCTCGCGGCCCGGCTCGCGCAGGTGGGTGTGCAGGTCGACCAGGCCGGGCAGCAGGATCTGCCCCTCGGCCTCGACGACGTCCGCGCCGGGCGGCGGCTCGATCCCGGTGCCGACCGCGGCGAGGGTCGTGCCCTCGATGAGGACGTCGCGTGGTTCGCCGCCGAGTACCTTCGCGCCGCGGATCAAGGTGGTGGTCATGGTCACTTGCTCTCCTCGGTGCGGTGGTTCGCGACGGCGGGTTCCGAGCCGCCCAGCAGCAGGTACAGCACGGCCATCCGGACGCTGACTCCGTTGGCGACCTGTTCGACCGCGGTGCAGCGGCCGGAGTCGGCGACCTCGGCGGTGATCTCCATGCCGCGGTTCATCGGGCCCGGGTGCATGACGATGGCGTGCTCGGGCAGCGCCGCCATCCGGGTGCCGTCCAGTCCGTAGCGGCGGGCGTACTCGCGCTCGGTGGGGAAGAAGGCGGCGTTCATCCGCTCGCTCTGCACCCGCAGCATCATCACGGCGTCGGACTTGGCCAGCACGGCGTCGAGGTCGTAGTCGACCTCGCACGGCCAGCTCTCCACGCCGATGGGCAGCAGGGTCGGCGGCGCGACCAGGGTGACCTGGGCGCCCAGGGTGTTGAGCAGCAGGACGTTGGATCGGGCGACCCGGCTGTGCAGCACGTCGCCGACGATGGTGACGCGGCGGCCGGCCAGGTCGCGGCCGGTGCCGTCACCGGGGGCGCGGTGGTGGGTGGGCCCGCCGCCGGGGCCGCCGGCCAGGTGGCGGCGCATGGTGAAGGCGTCCAGCAGCGCCTGGGTGGGGTGTTCGTGGGTGCCGTCGCCGGCGTTGACCACCGAACCGCCGATCCACTCCGAGGTGGCCAGCCGGTGCGGGGCGCCGGACGAGGGGTGCCGGATGACGACGGCGTCGGAGCCCATCGCCTCCAGGGTGAGCGCGGTGTCCTTGAGGGATTCGCCCTTGGAGACCGAGGATCCCTTGGCGGAGAAGTTGATGACGTCCGCCGACAGCCGCTTGGCGGCCGCCTCGAAGGAGATCCGGGTCCGGGTGGAATCCTCGAAGAAGAGGTTGACGACGGTCCTGCCGCGCAGTGTCGGCAGTTTCTTGATGGACCGGCCGGCGACGCGGGCGAGTTCCTCGGCGGTGTCGAGGACCAGGAGCGCGTCGTCGTGGGTGAGGTCCGCGGCCGAGATGAGGTGACGCTTCATCGGATGTGACTCCGGAGGGTGCGAAGGTGCGGAGGGCAGCGTTGACCGCGGCGGGTACCGCGGTCGTGCGGGCGGTGGGCCCTACTCGTCCCCTGAGCCGGGCGCGGTGCCCAGCAGAACGCAGTCCCGGCCGTCGTGCTCGGCCAGTTGGACCTTGACGGTCTCGCGCAGCGAGGTGGGCAGGTTCTTGCCCACGTAGTCGGCGCGGATGGGCAGTTCGCGGTGGCCGCGGTCGACCAGGACCGCCAGTTGGACCGCGCGCGGCCGGCCGATGTCGTTGAGCGCGTCCAGGGCGGCGCGGATGGTGCGGCCGGAGAAGAGCACGTCGTCCACGAGGACGACCAGCCGGCCGTCGATGCCCTCGTCGGGGATCTCGGTGCGGGCGAGCGCGCGGGCCGGGCCCAGTCGCAGATCGTCGCGGTACATGGTGATGTCGAGCGAGCCGACGGCGGCCTTGCGGCCGGTGATCCGGGCGAGCTTTTCAGCCAGCCGGCGCGCGAGGTAGACCCCGCGGGTGGGAATTCCGAGCAGTACCACGTCGTCGGCGCCCTTGGCGCGTTCGACGATCTCGTGGGTCATCCGGGTGAGCACCCGTGCGATGTCGGGCGCTTCGAGAACCGGCCGGGCCGGTGTCGAGCGGTCTTCGACCATAGGTCGGGGACCTCCTTCCCCGCCTCACGGGACGGGCATTAAAGGACGTCTGGGTTACGAGACCCGACGATATCAGGCCAGGACAACATGCCTGGTCAGGGGGTGGTACAGACCGTTCGGCTTGACGAAGCCAAATTACGCTGCGTAACCTCACAGTGAGTTACCACGTGTCCATCCGGGGAGCCTTATGTCCAGCGATTACGCCAAACAGCTCGGGGCCAAACTCCGAGCCATCCGCACGCAGCAGGGTCTCTCCCTCCACGGCGTCGAGGAGAAGTCCCAGGGCCGTTGGAAGGCAGTCGTGGTCGGCTCGTACGAGCGTGGCGACCGCGCGGTGACGGTTCAGCGTCTCGCCGAACTTGCCGACTTCTACGGCGTTCCCGTCCAGGAGCTGCTGCCCGGCAGCGCCCCCGGCGGTGCCGCCGAGCCGCCGCCGAAGCTGGTGCTCGACCTGGAGCGCCTGTCGCAGGTGCCGTCCGAGAAGGCCGGCCCCCTCCAGCGTTACGCGGCGACCATCCAGAGCCAGCGCGGCGACTACAACGGCAAGGTGCTGTCGATCCGCCAGGACGACCTGCGCACCCTCGCCGTCATCTACGACCAGTCCCCCTCGGTGCTCACCGAGCAGCTGATCAGCTGGGGCGTGCTCGACTCCGACGCACGTCGCGCCGTCCAGCACGAAGAGGGCTGAGCCCCCTGCGCCCACAAGCGCAGAAACGTCCCCTCTGGGGGCGAATCACACCGATCGGGACACCAGCCCGGATCGGAACAGCCACGAGAACGGCCCCGGAGCGCGTGCTCCGGGGCCGTTCGCCGCTGTGCGGGCATCAGCGCCGCAGGGTCGGCTTGAGCTCCTTCAGACGGGCCAGCAGGCCGTTGACGAAGGCGGGCGACTCGTCGGTGGAGAACTCCTTGACCAGCTGCACGGCCTCGTCCAGCACGACCGCGTCCGGGATGTCGTCCTCCCAGATCAGCTCGTAGGTGCCGAGCCGCAGTACGTTGCGGTCCACCACCGGCATCCGGTCCATCGTCCAGTCGACCGCGTAGGTGGCGATCAGCTCGTCGACGCGGGCCGCGTTCGCCTCGTACCCCTCGACCAGTCGCATGGTGTACTCGGTCACCGGCGGCTGCCGGTCGTCGGTCCGGCCGAGCCGTATCCAGTCCGCCATGACGGTCCCGGGCCTGGCGCCGCGCTGGTCCGCCTCGAAGAGGATCTGGAAGGCACGCACGCGGGCCTTGGTGCGAGCAGCCACGGTTAGCTGTTCACCCGGCCGAGGTACTCACCCGAACGGGTGTCGACCTTGATCTTCTCTCCGGTGGTGATGAACAGCGGCACGCCGATCTCGTAGCCGGTCTCCAGCTTGGCGGGCTTGCTGCCGCCGGTGGAGCGGTCACCCTGCACACCCGGCTCGGTGTACTCGATGGTGAGCTCGACCGCGGCCGGCAGCTCGACGTACAGCGGGGAGCCCTCGTACATCGCGACGACGGCCTCGAAGCCCTCCAGGAGGAAGTGCGCGGCGTCGCCGGCCACCTCCGGGCTGACATAGATCTGGTCGAACGTGTCCATGTCCATGAACACGAAGCTTTCGCCGTCCTTGTACGAGAACTGCATCCCGCGCTTGTCGACGTTGGCCGTCTCGACCTTCACACCGGCGTTGAAGGTCTTGTCGACGACCTTCCCGGAGAGCACGTTCTTGAGCTTCGTACGGACGAAGGCCGGGCCCTTGCCGGGCTTGACGTGCTGGAACTCGACGACGGACCACAGCTGGTTCCCGTCGAGCTTGAGCACCAGGCCGTTCTTGAGGTCGTTCGTGGTGGCCACGGTTGCGGATTCTCCTGAAAAGTGCTGCATCGGGGACCGGAAGGGACGCGCTGACACTACCGCTTACAGCGCGAGCAGTTCCTTGGTCGTGATGGTGAGTAGCTCGGGCCCGCCGTCCGCCGAGGGGCGTACGACGAGTGTGTCGTCGATCCGGACCCCGCCCCGGCCAGGGAAGTGGACCCCCGGCTCGACGGTGACCGGCACACAAGCGTCCAGTTTACCCATGGCCGACGGGGTGAGCCGAGGGTCCTCGTCGATTTCGAGTCCCACCCCGTGCCCGGTCGACGCCGCGGCCGCCTCCCCGAGCCCCGCCCGGTCGAGCACCTGGCGCGCGGCGCGGTCCACGTCACGGCAGGCCACACCGGGTCCCAGCGCCTCACGGGCGGCCCGCTGCGCGGCGAAGACCACGTCGTACAGCTCGACCTGCCAACTGGAGGGCGCGGTACCGATGACGAAGGTCCGCCCGACCTCGCAGCGGTAGCCGCGGTAGCGGGCGCCCAGGCAGACGGTGAGGAAGTCGCCCTCCTCGACGCGGCGGTCGGTGGGGATGTGCCGGGCGGCGCCGGAGTTGGGACCGGTGCCGACGTAGCTGGCGAACGCCGGGCCGTCCGCGCCGTGGTCCACCAGGCGGCGCTCCAGCTCCAGCGCCAGGTGCCGCTCGGTGCGGCCGACCAGGATGGACTCCAGCAGTTCGCCGAGCGCCTGGTCGGTGATCTCCGCGGCGATCCGCAGCGCGCTGATCTCCTCCTCGTCCTTGACCAGCCGCAACTGCTCGACGGCCTGACCGAGGTTGGACAGCTTGATCCCCGGGGTGACCGAGGAGATGGCCCGGTGCCGGGCGACGGTCAGATGGTGCTCCTCGACCGCCAGGCTGTCGATGCCCAGCCCCGGCGTCAGATCGGCCGCCGCCACCGCGGGATCCCCGTCGGCGCTGTCCAGCATCAGCCGGCGCACGTCCCGCGGCGGGCGTCCCTCGCTGGGCTCACCGGTGACCGGCCGCGGGTGCACCAGCACGTCCTCGCCCGGCGCGAGCAGCAGGGCGGCACCCGGCGGCGCCCAGCCGGCCAGGTAGCGGATGTTCGCCGGCCGCGACACCAGCGCCGCCGCGGAGCCGATCGCCGCGCACCGCTCACGCAGGCGCATGCGGCGCAAAGCGTGCACCTCGGACATGTGCGAAGCGTACGTCGCCGGGCCCGTGCCGACCTCCCCGGAGCGCCGGACGGGTCAGCGGCCCCGGCGCCCGGCCCCGGCGGCTCAGCGGGCCGGGGAGCCGGCCAGGCTGCGGGCGACGACCTGGTCCAGGGACTCGGCCGCGGCCGCGACGTCCAGCTGGGAGTTGTCGATGATCGGCAGCCCCGAGCCGTACCAGCCGGCCATCCGCCCGTGGATGCGGGCGACCTCCTCGTCCGACAGCCGGCGGTTGCCGCTGCGCTCGGCGTTGCGGGCCAGCACGATCTCCAGCCCGGGCAGCAGCACGACCGGCAGCAGCCCAGGACCGACGTGCCGCTTCCAGCCGCCGAGACCGACCACCGGCCAGTCGGGGAAGACCGCGTCGTCGATGATGCAGGAGATGCCGTTGGCCAGGAAGTTGCGCGCCGAGAACCCGCAGGTGCGGCGGGCCAGCCGGTACTGCGCCTCGGAGTGCTCGTTCCAGCCCGACTGCGGGTCGGCGAAGCCGGAGCGCACCCATTCGCGGACGTCGTCCAGGCTGATGTGGGCGGTCGGCACGCCGCGGTGGTCGGCCCAGTAGCGGGCGATGGTGGTCTTGCCCGCGCCGGCCGGGCCGATCAGCAGCACCGCGACCGGCGGGCGCCCGGCGCCGGGTGGCGCGGTGGACGGGGTCGGCGCCTGGGCCGGCAGGGACGGCGGCATCGGGAAGCTGCCGGTGACGTTGTTCTGGGCGGCGGTCGGCGGCGGGGCCGACCAGCCCGGCGGCGCGGGCGGCAGCGGGCCGCCCGGCTGGCCGTTCGACGCCGTGGGGACCCAGCCGCCCGCCGGCCCGCGCGCGAGGCCGTCCCCATGAGGCGGTGGCAGCGGCACCCCACCGGCATGCTGCATCTCGGCCCACTCCGTCCGTGCCGATGGTTCGGTCTACCCCGACCGGCCAGGGAAGACCGGTCGACACCGAACCGTACCTTCCCCGACCGCTGTTGTGTGAACGCCCGTGGGGCGATCCGTGTGCCCGGCCGGAGCCCTACTCCCCGGGCAGTTCCTCGGCCAGGGCGCGCAGGGCCAACCGGTAGGAGCCGATGCCGAAGCCGGCGACCGTCCCGGTGGCCACCCCGGCGATGACCGAGGTGTGGCGGAACTCCTCCCGGGTGTACGGGTTGGAGATGTGCACCTCGATCAGCGGCGCGGTGCGCTGCGCCGCGGCGTCCCGCATTCCGTACGAGTAGTGGGTGAACGCCCCGGGGTTGACGACGACCGGGATCGAGCCGTCCGCCGCCTCGTGCAGCCAGCGGATCATCTCGCCCTCGTCGTTGGTCTCCCGGACCTCGACGTCGAACCCGAGTTCCTTGCCGAGCGCCGCGCAGCTCTCGACCAGCCCGGCGTACGACGTGGAGCCGTAGACGTCCGGCTCGCGGCTGCCCAGGCGTCCCAGGTTCGGACCGTTGAGCACCAGCACGGTACGGCTCACTTGGCCACCTCACCGTAGGCGGCGACCAGCACGGCCGGGTCGGGACCCTCCAGGACGACGGGCTTGGCCAGCCCGTCCAGCACGATGAAGCGCAACCGGTCGCCGCGGGACTTCTTGTCGACCCGCATCGTCTCCAGCAGCTTGGGCCACTGGTCACCGCGGTAGGTCAGCGGCAGCCCGACCGACTCCAGCACCGCGCGGTGCCGGTCGGCGGTCGCGTCGTCCAGCCGGCCTGCCAGCCGGCCGAGTTCGGCGGCGAAGACCATGCCGACCGAGACGGCCGCGCCGTGCCGCCAGGTGTAGCGCTCGTTCTTCTCGATGGCGTGCGCCAGGGTGTGGCCGTAGTTGAGGATCTCGCGCAGCCCGGACTCCTTGAGGTCCTGGGAGACCACGTCCGCCTTGACCCTGATCGAGCGTTCGATCAGCTCCGCGGTGTGCGCGCCCTCGGGGCTGCGGGCGGCCTGCGGGTCGGCCTCGATCAGGTCGAGGATCACCGGGTCGCTGATGAAGCCCGCCTTGATGATCTCGGCGAGCCCGCTGACGTAGTCGTGGGTCGGCAGCGAGTCCAGGCAGGCCAGGTCGCACAGCACCCCGGCGGGCGGGTGGAAGGCGCCCACCAGGTTCTTGCCCTCGGCGGTGTTGATGCCGGTCTTGCCGCCGACCGCCGCGTCCACCATGCCCAGCACGGTGGTGGGCACCGCGATCCAGCGCACCCCGCGCAGCCAGGTGGCCGCGACGAACCCGGCCAGGTCGGTGGTGGCCCCGCCGCCGACGCCGACGATCACGTCGGTGCGGGTGAAGCCGGTCTGTCCGAGCACCGTCCAGCAGTACGCGGCGACCTCGGCGGACTTGGCCTCCTCGGCGTTCGGCAGCTGCACCGCGACCGCCTCGTAGCCCTGCGCGGCCAGGTCGTCGCGGACCGCCTCACCGGTGGCCGACAGCGCCTCGGGGTGCAGCACCGCGACCCGCTTGGCCTGTGGACCGATCAGCCCGGACAGCTCGCCGAGGAGCTGCCGGCCGACCAGCACGTCGTAGGCGCCGGTCCCCGCGGTGCCGGCGATCCGGATCCGGGTGGGCTCTTGCTCGGTCATGCGTTCTTCAACTCCAGTGCGTCCAGGATCTCGTCGGCGACATCCCCCGGGGTACGCCCGTCGGTCAGGACGACGGCGCGGGCCACCTCGGTGTACAGCGGGCGGCGCGCCTCCATCAGCTCACGCCACTGGGCGCGCGGGTTGACCGCCAGCAGCGGGCGCGGCGCGTCCAGGCCGACCCGGCGCACCGCGTCGGCGAGACCGACGTCCAGGAAGACCACCGGCAGCCCGGCGAGCGCCGCGCGGGTGCCGTCGTCCATCACCGCGCCGCCGCCCAGCGAGAGCACCCCCGGGTGCTCGGTGAGCGCCGCGGCGACGGCGGCCCGCTCCAGCAGGCGGAAGGCCGCCTCCCCGTCGTCCACGAAGATGTCGGAGATCTCCCGGCCCTGGGCCGCCACGATGTCGGCGTCGGTGTCGCGGTAGCCGGCGTCCAGCCGCTGCGCCAGCTCCCGGCCGACGGTGGACTTGCCCGCCCCGGGCGGGCCGACGAGGACGATCTGCGGACCGCTCATCGGATCTCCATGGTGTCGAGGTAGCCGCGCACGTTGCGGTGGGTCTCGGTGACGTTGTCGCCGCCGAACTTCTCGGCGACGGCGTCCGCCAGCACCAGGGCGACCATCGCCTCGGCGACGATGCCGGCCGCCGGGACCGCGCAGACGTCGGAGCGCTGGTGGTGCGCCTGGGTGGCCTCACCGGTGGCCACGTCGATGGTGGCGAGCGCCCGCGGCACGGTGGCGATGGGCTTCATCGCGGCCCGCACCCGCAGCGGTTCGCCGGTGGTCAGGCCGCCCTCGGTACCGCCCGAGCGCCCTGAGGCGCGGCGGATGGCGCCGCTCTCGTCCCGCACGATCTCGTCGTGGGCCTTGGACCCCGGCACCCGGGCCAGGTCGAAGCCGTCGCCGAGTTCGACGCCCTTGATCGCCTGGATGCCCATCAGGGCGCCGGCCAGCCGGGAGTCGAGCCGGCGGTCCCAGTGCACGTGTGAGCCGAGGCCGACCGGCACCCCGTAGGCCAGCACCTCCACCACGCCGCCGAGGGTGTCGCCGTCCTTGTGCGCCTGGTCGATCTCGCCGACCATCGCCTCGGCGGCGGCCGCGTCCAGGCAGCGCACCGGGTCGGCGTCCAGCCGCTCGACGTCGGAGGGCACCGGGAGCACGCCGTACGGCGCCTTGGCGGCGCCCAGCTCCACCACGTGGGAGACGATCTCGATCCCGGTGGTCTCCTTCAGGTAGGAGCGGGCGATCGCGCCCAGCGCCACCCGGGCCGCCGTCTCGCGGGCGGAGGCGCGCTCCAGGATCGGGCGGGCCTCGTCGAAGCCGTACTTCTGCATGCCCGCCAGGTCCGCGTGACCGGGCCGCGGGCGGGTCAGCGGGGCGTTGCGGGCCAGTTGCGCGAGCACCTCGGGGTCGACCGGGTCGGCGGCCATCACCTGTTCCCACTTGGGCCACTCGGTGTTGCCGACCATGACCGCGACCGGGCTGCCGAGCGTGAGCCCGTGCCGTACGCCGCCGATGAAGGTGACCTCATCGCGCTCGAACTTCATCCGCGCGCCCCGGCCGTACCCCAGCCGGCGGCGGGCCAACGCGTCCGCCACCAGATCCGTGGTGACCGGCACCCCCGCGGGCAGCCCCTCCAAAGTGGCGACCAGAGCCGGACCGTGCGACTCCCCCGCCGTCAGCCAGCGCAACCTGCTCAACGGTTGTTCCCTTCTTCAGCGCCCCGTCGGAAGTCCTCGCCCCGATCTTCCCACGGGAGCCCGGCGGGTCCGGCATCCGTCCGGGGTTCGGACGGGTCGGAGAAGACCCTCAGCGGGCGGCGAGCGCGGCTTCCCCGGCGGCGCGCATCGCCGCCAGCGGGGCGGGCGAGCGCCCGGTCATCAGCTCGACCTGGAGCACCGCCTGGTGGACCAGGAGGTCCAGGCCGCCCACCACCGCGCCGCCGCGCGCCGACCAGGCGGCGGCCAGCGCGGTGGGCCACGGTTCGTACAGCACGTCGAAGAGGGTGCCGGGGGCCGCCGGCACGGCCGCGGCCAACTCGTCGGTGGCGCCCGCCGGGGTGGTCGCGATCACCAGCGGCGCGGCGAACGCCTCGGCGGCGGCCGACCAGGGCGCGGTGCGCACCTCGACGCCCAGCCGCTCGCCCCATTCCCGCATCTCGGCGGCCCGGGCGGCCCCGCGCACATGGACGGTGACCGGACCGGAGCAGACCTGGGCGAGCGCCGCCAGCGCGGAGGAGGCGGTGGCTCCCGCCCCCAGGACGGCCGCGGACTCCACCCGTTCGACGCCGCGTTCGCGCAGCGCGGCGACCATGCCGGGGATGTCGGTGTTCTCGCCGCCGCGCCGCCCGTCGGTGCCGAGCACCACGGTGTTGACCGCCTGGACCGAGGCGGCGGCGGCCCCGACGGTGTCCAGCAGCGGCAGGACCGCGCGCTTGAGCGGCATGGTGAGCGACAGTCCGGCCCAGGGCACCTCGTCGCCGGCGATCCGGTCCAGGAAACCGGGCAGCGCCGCCTCGTCGACCTCATACCGCCCGTAATCCCAGCCGTCGAGGCCGAGGGCGCGGTAGGCGGCGCGGTGCAGCACCGGGGAGAGCGAGTGCGCGATGGGCGAGCCGAGTACGGCCGCCCGCCTGACGATGCTGGGCTGGGTGGTCAACCGCCGTGCTCCTGCTGGTACTTGTTGAAGGCCTCGACGTTGCGCTGGTGTTCCGCCGCGCTCGCGGTGAAGCGGGTGTCGCCCGGTTTGACGGTGACGAAGTACAGCCAGTCGCCGACCGTCGGGTTGAGCGCCGCCTCGATCGCCTGGTGTCCGGGGTTGTCGATCGGCCCCGGCGGCAGTCCCTTGTGGAGATACGTGTTGTACGCGGACGGGAACTGGGTGTCCGCCGACGTGGTGTTCAAGGTGGAGCGGCCCTTGGCGTAGTTGATCGTCGAGTCGAAGCCCAGCGCCATGTTCTGCGCGAGGCGGTTGTAGATGACCCGGGAGACCTTGCCGAAGTCCTGCGGTTCCTGCGCCTCGGCCTGGATGAGGCTGGCGATCACGATGACCTGGTAGGGCGTCTTGCCGATCTTGGCCGCCCGGCTTTGGAGCTGGTCCGCGGAGTACTCCGAGTCCGCGCGCCTGACCATCTCCTTGAGGACGTCGGCCGGCTTCCCGCCCTTGGCGGCGCCGTACTTCGACGGGAAGAGGAAGCCTTCGAGGTTGCCGGAGGAGTCGTAGGAGGGCAGGCCGAAGGTGCTGTTCTTGGCGACGCCCGCGGTGGTGCCGGACTTCAGACCGAGCTGTTTGTCCAGCGCCGTGTAGACCTGGGTGGCCCGCCAGCCCTCGGGGACGGTCAGGGCGCTCTGCGCCGTCGGGTCGAGCATCATGGTGACGGCGGAGGCCGCCGACATCTGCTTGTGCAGGTTGTAGAAGCCGCCCTGGATGCTGGCGCCCTTGGGGTTGTCGCCCGCCGCCTTGGTGAAGGCGTCGACGCTTCTGACCACGCCGTCCTGCTTGAGGATGTTGCCTATCTGCGCCAGCGTCGAGGAGTCGGGGATCTCCACCTGGACGCTGCCGCCGCCCTGGCCCGCGAAGTCGGGCGGCGGGGCGAAGTGGCTTTGGTAGTAGTGATAGCCGAGGTAGCCGCCGCCGGAGACCAGACCGCCGAGCACCACGACCGCGGTCAGGCAGGCGCAGCCGCTGCGGCGCTTGGTGCCGCCGCGCTTCTTCTCCTTGCCTGCCGGGCGGTCGTCGTAGTCGTCGTCATCGTCGTCGTCGCGTGGCCTGCGCCGCTCGTACTCCTCGTCGGAGTCGTCGGCGTCCGAGCCGCGGGTGAAGAACGGGTGGGTCTCCGGTCCGTCGGTGTCGTCGTCGAACGGGTTCCACTCGCCGGCCTGTTCGGCTTCCGGTGGCCGGCGCTGCGCCGGGGGCACCGGCCGCGCGGGCGCCTGCGCCTGCTGCTGGACCTGCTGGGGCACCTGCTGCTGGGGCACCTGCTGCGGCGCCTGCTGCGGCGCCTGCTGGGGGTAGCCGTTCTGGTCGTAGTAGGCGCCCTGGCCGGTGGCGTAGGGATCGGCGTTCTGGGCGGGGTAGTCGGTCCCGCCGTACAGGTCGTTGCCGTACGCGTCGTTGCCGTAGCCCTGGGTGTCGTAGCCGGGTTCTGCGTAGGGGGCGGGCTGCACCTGCCAGCCGTAGGTCTGGCCCTGGTAGTCCTGGGCGGGCAGCTGGCCGGTCTCCCACTGCTGGGGCTGCTGCGGCTGCTGGGGCTGCGGCTGTTGGTGCTGGGGGTACTGCTGCTGCGGGTACTGCTGCTGTTGCGGGAACTGCTGCGTGGAGTACTGCTGTTCCGGCTGGACCTGCGGATACTGGCCGGTCGAGTACTGCTGGCCGCCCTCGGCGTACGGATCCCAACCACCCGTCTGCTGCGCGCCGTCGTACCCCTGATCGCCGTAGAGGGGGTCGTCAGGATGCCACGGCTCGGGATGCCACGGCGGTGGTCCGTGGCCCGGCCCGTAGTCGGTCATGGGTCTCCTGAGTACGCGAGGCGCGAGCGACCGGCGGTGTTGCGCGGCCTGCGGGGGTCCGCCTCTTCGGCCCGGAACGTTACCGTACCGCGATCAGATGACCACTTCGACTGTCTCGCCGGGCGGCCTTCCGGAGACCCGCTCGGTCTCCAGGGCGCTCTGCAGGATCACGACGGCCGCCGCCTGGTCGACCACCGACCTGCCCTTCTTCGACTTCACGCCGGAGGCGCGCAGTCCCCGGGTCGCGGTCACGGTCGACATGCGCTCGTCCACCAGCCGCACCGGGACCGGCGCGATGAGTTTCGCCACACCCTGGGCGAAGACCCGCACCTTGGCCGCCGCGGGGCCCTCACCGCCGCTGAGGGAGCGGGGCAGGCCGATGACGACCTCGATCGGCTCGTACTCCTCGACGATCGCCTTGATCCGGCGCCGGGCGGCCGGGGCGTCCTTGCCCGGCACGGTCTCCACCGGGGTCGCCAGCAGTCCGTCGGGATCGCAGGAGGCGACGCCGATCCGGGCGTCCCCGACATCGACGGCGATCCGCCTGCCGCGTCGCATGCTGTGTGGTCCCTCCGGGCTCTGGGATGGATCGTGGCGGGCCTGGGGTGGAGCGCGCGGCCCAGCCGGCCGCCGGGCCGCCCCGGGCCCGTCCGTCGTCCGCGTCCGCCGGGCCGGATGTCGCGGGCCCGGCGGACGCGGCGCGTCAGACCTTCTCGCCGACCAGCCGGCGGACCGCCTCGACGGCCTCGACGATGGCGTCGGGGTTGCTGCCGCCGCCCTGGGCGACGTCGTCCTTGCCACCGCCGCCGCCACCGAGGGTCTTGGCGGCGGTGCGGACCAGTTCGCCGGCCTTGACGCCGCGGTCACGGGCGGCGTCGTTGGTGGCGATGACGGTCAGCGGGCGGTTGTTGGCCACCGTGAACAGGGCGACCACGGCGGGGCGTCCGCCGCCGATCCGCTGGCGGACGTCGAGGACCAGCTTGCGCAGGTCGTCGGCGCCGGTGCCGTCCGGGACCCGGCCGGTGACCAGGGCGACGCCCTTGACGTCCTCGGCGCCCTCGACGAGCCCGGCGGCGGCCTGCAGGACCTTCTCGGCCCGGAACCGCTCGATCTCCTTCTCTGCCTCGCGCAGCTTGCCCAGCACCCCGGAGATCTTCTCGGGCAGCTCCTCGGGGCGGCCCTTGACCAGGTCGGTGAGCTGCGAGACCAGGGTGTGCTCACGGGCCAGGAAGCGGTAGGCGTCCACCCCGACCAGGGCCTCCACCCGGCGCACCCCGGAGCCGATGGACGACTCGCCGAGCAGCTTGACCAGGCCGAGCTGCGCGGTGTTGCGCACGTGGGTGCCGCCGCACAGCTCCTTGGAGAAGTCGCCGATGGTCACCACGCGCACCCGGTCGCCGTACTTCTCGCCGAACTCGGCGATGGCGCCCTGCTTCTTGGCGTCCGCCATGCTCATCACCTCGGCGGTGACGTCGAGTTCGCGGGAGAGCACCTCGTTGATCTTCTGCTCGACGTCGGCGAGCACCCCGCCGGGCACCGCGGCCGGCGAGCCGAAGTCGAAGCGGAAGCGGCCCGGGGAGTTCTCGGACCCGGCCTGGGCGGCGGTGGGGCCGAGCGCGTCGCGCAGCGCCTGGTGGGTGAGGTGGGTGGCGCTGTGCGCGCGGGCGATGGCCCGGCGGCGGGTGATGTCGATGACCGCCTGCGCGGCGGCGCCCACGGTGATCTCGCCGACCTGCACGACACCCTTGTGCACGCTGACGCCCGGCACCGGCTGCTGCACGTCACGGATCTCGACGACGGCGCCGGAGTCGGTGCGGATCCGCCCGGTGTCGGCGAGCTGGCCGCCACCCTCGGCGTAGAACGGCGTGCGGTCGAGAACCACCTCCACCTCGTCGCCCTCGGAGGCGACGGGTGCGGGCACCCCGTCCACCAGCAGGCCGACCACGGTGGACTCGGCCTCCTGCTCGGTGTACCCGGTGAAGACGGTCGAGCCGGAGGCGTCGGCCACCTCGCGGTAGGCGGACAGGTCGGCGTGGCCCTGCTTCTTGGCCCTGGCGTCGGCCTTGGCGCGCTCGCGCTGCTCGGCCATCAGCCGGCGGAAGCCCTCCTCGTCCACGGTCAGGCCCTGCTCGGAGGCCATCTCCAAGGTGAGGTCGATCGGGAAGCCCCAGGTGTCGTGGAGCAGGAACGCCTTGTCGCCGGGGAGCACCGAGGCCCCGGCCGCCTTGGTGTCGCCGACCGCGGTGTCCAGGATGTTGGTGCCGGTCTTGAGGGTCTTGAGGAACGCGGCCTCCTCGCCGAGCGCGACCGTCTCGATGCGCTTGCGGTCCTCGGCGAGCTCCGGGTACTGCGGGTTCATCGCCTTGATGACAGTGTCGACCAGCTCGCCGACGGTGAGGTCGGTGGCCCCCAGCAGGCGCATGTTGCGGATGGCGCGGCGCATGATGCGGCGCAGCACGTACCCGCGGCCCTCGTTGCCGGGGGTGACGCCGTCGCCGATGAGCATGACGGCGGTGCGGATGTGGTCGGCGACCACGCGCAGCGAGACGTCGCTGGTGTGGTCGGCGCCGTAGGCCTTGCCTGTGAGCTCGGTGGCCTTGTCGATGATCATGCGCGAGGTGTCGATCTCGTACATGTTGTGGACGCCCTGAAGGATCATCGCGAGGCGTTCGAGGCCCAGGCCGGTGTCGATGTTCCGGGCCGGCAGGTCGCCGAGGATCGGGAAGTCGTTCTTGCCGGTCCCCGCGCCGCGCTCGTACTGCATGAAGACCAGGTTCCAGATCTCCACGTAGCGCTCGTCGTTGACGGCCGGGCCGCCCTCGGCGCCGAACTCGGGGCCGCGGTCGTAGTTGATCTCCGAGCAGGGGCCGCAGGGGCCGGGCACGCCCATCGACCAGTAGTTGGAGTCCATCCCCAGCCGCTGGATGCGCTCCGCGGGCAGGCCGATGACGTCACGCCAGATGCGCTCCGCCTCCTCGTCCTGCTCGTAGACGGTGATCCACAGCTTCTCCGGGTCCAGGCCGTAGCCGCCGTCCTCCTGCGAGCTGGTCAGCAGCTCCCAGGCGAAGCGGATGGCGCCTTCCTTGAAGTAGTCGCCGAAGGAGAAGTTGCCGCACATCTGGAAGAACGTGCCGTGCCGGGTGGTCTTGCCGACCTCTTCGATGTCGGGGGTGCGCACGCACTTCTGCACGCTGGTGGCCCGATTGAAGGGCGGCTTGACCTCGCCGAGGAAGTACGGCTTGAACGGCACCATGCCCGCGGGGACCAGCAGCAGTGTCGGGTCGTCCGCGATGAGCGAGGCGGACGGCACGACGGTGTGCCCGCGCTCCTCGAAGAAGCGCAGCCAGCGCCTGCGGATTTCTGCCGACTCCATCAGTGGCCCTCTTTCTTCTCGTGCGGGTTTCGCCGGGATGCGATCTGCTGGCGCGGGCCGGGAAGTCCGGTCCGCGGCTGTTCCGGTGCGGCGTCGAGCCCCAGTGCCTCGCCGAGTTCGGCCTCGCGCTCGGTCATGCCGGCGCGCACGTCGTCGGCGAACCGCCGTGCCCGGCCGCCCATTTCCAGGGCCCGGTCGGCGGCGGTCGCGGCGAGTCCCTCGGGGGTGAGGCGGCGGGCCGCCCGGCCCACCTTCACGGTCGCCCACACACCGGTCGTGATGCCGGCGGCGAACCAGAACAGGCGGCGGAACATCGTCTTTTCAGCCCTTCCCTCGGGTGCGGCGCAGTCCACGGCGGGCGGCGGGGATCGCCGGGCCGACGATCACGGTACGGCGTGCGGTGCGCCGCTTGCCGCGCTCGGCGGCCGGGTCGGGCTCGTCGCCGCGGGCCTGCCGGCCCATGGCGCGGCGCACCCCGTAGCCGAAGGCGGCGATCTTGACCAGCGGGCCGCCGAAGGTGGAGGCGACGGTGGTGGACAGCGCCGAGGCGTTGGCGGTGACTTCCTGGACGTCGGAGGTGATGGTGTCGACCCGGTCCAGCTGGGTGTGGGCGGCGCGTACCGCGGCGGTCGCCTCGCTCAGCAGCGGCACGGCCTGCTCGGTGACGTCGGCGACCAGCCGGGTGGCCTTGCGGAGGGTCTGCGCGAGCCGGACCAGGACCACGGCCAGGAACGACACGAGGATCGCCCAGAAGACGGCCACGATGAGGCCGGCCACCTCTCCACCGGACACTGCTGGCTCCTTGAAGTCACGTCGACAGGCGCCGCCACGGGGTTTCGGGCCCAGGCGCGGGACCTGCCCGGTGGTCACACCTGACGCGGTCCACAACGCGCGGGCGGCAGGGTACCGACCCTATCGCGCTCCGGGCGCGTCCTCGTACCGAGTGGGCGCCCGTGCGGCGGGCGCGTCGGCGGCCCGCGCGGGTGCCGTGCGGGCCTCGTCCGGCCCGGAAAGCCGTCCGCCCGCCGACCGGTGGGGGAACCGGCGGCGGGGCGGTGGCATCGGGGGCGGCGGGGTGTCCGCGCGGATCAGCGGGCGTAGTACTCGACGACCAGCTGCTCGTCGCAGATCACCGGGATCTCGCGGCGGTTGGGCTCGCGGTCCAGCCGGAAGGCGAGGATGTCGAGGTTGACCTCCAGGTACCGGGGGGTCTCGCCCTCGCCGGCCCAGCCGCCCGCCTTGGCGACCTGGAAGGGGGTCTTGGCGCGGGAGCGCTCGCGGACGGCGACCACGTCGTCGGGACGCACCCGGAAGGAGGGGCGGTCCACCTTGCGGCCGTTGACCTCGATGTGGCCGTGCACCACCATCTGCCGGGACTGGTAGATGGTGCGGGCCAGGCCGGACCGCAGCACCAGGGCGTCCAGCCGGCGCTCCAGCTCCACGATCAGCGCGTCGCCGGTCTTGCTGTCGACCTTGCGGGCCCGGTCGTAGGCGCGGCGCATCTGCGTCTCGCTGATGTCGTACTGGGCCCGCAGCCGCTGCTTCTCCAGCAGCCGGACCTTGTAGTCGCTGTTCTGCTTGCGGCCACGCCCGTGCTCGCCCGGCGGATAGGGGCGGGCCTCGAAGTACTTGACGGCCTTCGGGGTCAGCGCGATGCCGAGCGCGCGGGACTTCTTGACCTTGGGACGCGACTGGTTCACGTTCTCCAGACCTCCATGTAAGTTAGGTGAGGCTTACCTTAGCGGAGGAGATCGCATGTTTCGACCTGGGAACCCCGTGCCGCACGGCGGCGACCGGACCGCCGTGGCGGTCGGATCGCGGGCGCCGCGAGAGCACGGTCAGCCGCGTCCCGAAGTGGAAGACCCGCCCAGGCTGCCGACGGCGGCCGAGCGTGCGCGAACTCTCGTCGAGGGTAACTCTTCGGCCCTTCTGGTCATTCCGGGCCTCGACGGCGTCGAGCCGTACCTGATGGCGCCGCTGGAGCGGGCCGTCGACCCGGACGGCGAGGTGTCGCTGCTGCTCCCGGCGGAATCCCCCGCCTCGCGCGCCGCGCTGCACGCCGTGGACGACGAACTGGTCGCTGTGCTGGAGATCACGGACGTGGCGCCGGTCGCCGTCGCCCAACGGATCCGCGGCCGGGCGCAGGTGGCGGGCTGGCTCACCGCGGACCGCGACCGCGGGCGGACCGGACGGCTGCGGCTGGAGGTCGGCGAGGTGTTCGTGGACGACCTGTGGGGCGCGGGGTCGGTGGAGCCCGACGAGTTCGCCCGCGCGGCGGCCGATCCGCTGGCCGGCCACGAGACGGAACTGCTTCAGCACCTCGCCGCCGCCCACGGCGACCGACTCGCCCTGCTGGCCCGGCTGCTGGACGGCCACCCCGGGCGCTGGACGAATCCGCGCGGTGCGGCGCCGGTGCCGGTGGCGCTGGACCGGCACGGACTGCGGGTGCGGTTCACCGGTGCCGACGGGCCGTTCGACGCGCGCTTCGAGTTCCCGTCGCCGGTCCACGGGGTCACCGGGCTGCGCGGCGCGATGCGCGGGCTCTTCGACGCCGCGCGCGACTCCTGCGGCGGGCCGGCTACTCCCCCGCCAGCCGCTCCCTGACCCGGTCGAGGATGTCGGCGTAGCGGGCCTCGGCGCCGTAGCGGGTGGGCTCGTAGTAGTGCTTGCCGTGCACCGCGTCCGGGGCGTACTGCTGGGCGGCGATGGCACCCGGCAGGTCGTGCGGGTACTGGTAGCCCGCGCCGTGGCCGAGTTTGGCGGCGCCCTTGTAGTGGCTGTCGCGCAGATGCGCGGGGACCGGCCCGGCCAGCCCCTTGCGCACGTCGGTGAGGGCCGCCTCGATCGCCCGCACGGCCGCATTGGACTTGGGCGCCAGCGCCAGCGCGATCACCGCGTGGGACAGCGTGATGGCCGCCTCGGGGAAGCCGATCAGGGCGACCGCCTGGGCCGCCGCCACCGCGGTGGGCAGCGCCTGCGGGTCGGCCATGCCGATGTCCTCGCTGGCGGAGATCATCAGCCGCCGGGCGATGAAGCGCGGGTCCTCCCCGGCGTCGATCATGCGGGCCAGGTAGTGCAGCGCGGCGTCCACGTCGGAGCCCCGGATCGACTTGATCAGCGCACTGGCCACGTCGTAGTGCTGGTCGCCGTCCCGGTCGTAGCGCACCGCGGCGCGGTCGACGGCCGCCTCCAGCGTCTCCAGGGTGATCTCCTCGTCGCCGCGCGCCATGGCCGAGCCCGCGCCCGCCTCCAGCGCGGTCAGCGCGCGCCTGGCGTCGCCGCCGGCGATCCGCAGCAGATGCTCCTCGGTGTCCGGCGGCAGGGTGACCCGGCCGTCCAGACCGCGCGGATCGGTCAGCGCCCGGCGCACCAGCGCGCGGATGTCCTCGTCGGTGAGCGACTCCAGGGTCAGCAGCAGCGAGCGGGACAGCAGCGGGGAGATGATCGAGAAGTACGGGTTCTCGGTGGTCGCCGCGATCAGCGTGACCCAGCGGTTCTCGACCGCGGGCAGCAGCGAGTCCTGCTGGGCCTTGCTGAACCGGTGGATCTCGTCGAGGAACAGCAGCGTCTCGCGGCCGTAGGCACCCGACTCGCGTCTGGCGCTCTCGATGACCGCGCGGACCTCCTTGACGCCCGCGGTGATCGCCGACAGCTCCACGAAGCGGCGCTTGGTGGCGTGGCTGACCACGTACGCCAGCGTGGTCTTGCCGGTGCCGGGCGGGCCCCACAGGATCACCGAGGCGGGCCCGGCGGGACCGCCGCTGCCCTCGCCGACCAGCCGGCGCAGCGGGGAGCCCGGCCCCAGCAGGCGGCTCTGGCCGACGACGTCGTCGAGGGTGCGCGGACGCATCCGCACGGCGAGCGGGCTTCCGCCCGGCTCCCTCTCCTGACGTTCCTCGGCAGCGGCGGTGAACAGGTCGGGTTCCACGAGTGAAGAGCCTAGAGGACCCCGGTGACAGTCACCGCCGCACCGCGGGTCAGATCAGGGTGCTCCAGTACGTGGTCCACCAGCGGTTGAGGATCAGCAGGATGATCACGCCGTACCACAGGATCGGGATCGCCCAGTGGAACTCCAGCACCACCTGGCGGGGTGCCTCGGGGACCGGGATGATCCGGTGCTTGATGTTGTGGACCGTGGTGTACCAGAAGGCGGCGATGGTGGCGACCCAGGCCAGCATGCACCAGGGGCACAGGGAGTGGATCGAGTACAGCGACTCGTACTGGAGCCAGGTCACGAAGACCACGCCGAGCAGGGTGCCGGCTTCGAGGCCCAGCCAGAACCAGCGGCGGAAGTGTGCCTTGGCCAGCACCGCCATGCCGACGGCGATCAGCACCGGGTAGGCGACCAGGCCGATCATCGGGTTCGGGAAGCCGAAGACCTTCGCCTGGTGGCTCTTCATGATGTTGCCGCAGGAGATGATCGGGTTGATGCTGCACCCGGGGACGTAGTTCGGGTCCGCGTACAGGTGGAACTCGTCGATCGTGATCATCCAGGCGGCCAGCAGACCCAGCAGCCCGCAGACCACCAGCAGCACACCGAACGCGCGGCCCGCCGGGATGAACTCGCTCTCCTCGTGCTGTTCATCGCTGCGCGTCTCGTCAAGCGCCGTTGTCGTCATGTCGCCTTCCGTGGCCGTGTCCTCGGGGTGCGCCGTCTACCAGCCTGCATGGCACCGCCGCGAAACGGTAGGCGCCGGGAGGCTCATTGTGCACCAGTAGCCTGACGCACGATCGCCTGACGCGGAAGATCACAGGTTCGACGGGGGGTGAGCCGGCGGAGCCCCGGTTGACGCCGGTGACCGGCCGCCCGTCCGGGTGGGACGGACGGCCGGGGGCCTCAGGCCAGCCGCCGGCGGACCTCGTCGGCCACCGAGGCCAGCGGCACCGCGCTCTGCTCACCGCTTTCCAGGTCCTTCAGCTGCACGGTTCCCTCCGCCAGGTCCCGCTCGCCGGCGATGATCGCGAAGCGGGCCCCGGAGCGGTCGGCGGACTTCATCGCGCCCTTGAGCCCCTTGCCGCCGTACGCGAAGTCGGTCGCCACGCCCTGCCGGCGCAGCCCGGTGACCACCGTGAACAGCGCGCGCCGCGCCTCGTCGCCGAGCGGCACCGCGAACACCTCGGTGCGCTCGGTTGCCGGTGTCTCGACACCCTCCGCCTTGAGCGCCAGCACGATGCGGTCCACGCCCAGCGCCCAGCCGACCGACGGCAGCGCGGGGCCGCCGAGCATCTCCGACAGGCCGTCGTAGCGCCCGCCGCCACCGACCGCGGACTGCGAGCCGAGCCGGTCGTGGACGAACTCGAAGGTGGTGCGGGTGTAGTAGTCCAGGCCGCGCACCAGCTTGGGGTCCTCCTCGAAGGCCACGCCCGCCGCCGTCAGCAGGTCGCGCACCTGCTCGTGGTACGCCTTGCACGCGTCGCACAGGTGGTCGCCCATCAGCGGGGCGCCGACCAGCTGGCGCTGCACCGCCTCCCGCTTGTCGTCCAGCACCCGCAGGGGGTTGATCTCGATGCGCTTGCGGGTCTCCTCGTCCAGGTCGAGGCGGCGCAGGAAGTCCTGGAGGGCGGAGCGGTAGGCGGGGCGGCACTCCTTGTCGCCGAGCGAGTTCAGCAGCAGCCGGACCTCGCGCAGCCCCAGCGCGCGGTAGGCGTCCGCCGCCAGGATGATCAGCTCGGCGTCCAGCGCCGGGTCCTCGGCGCCCAGCGCCTCCGCGCCGACCTGCGAGAAGTGCCGGTAGCGGCCGGCCTGCGGCCGCTCGTAGCGGTAGTAGGAGCCGGAGTACCACAGCTTCACCGGCAGCGCGCCGCGGTGCAGGTTGGCCTGGAGCGCCGCCCGCAGCACGGAGGCGGTGCCCTCGGGGCGCAGCGCGAGGTTGGCGCCGCCCTTGGTGGTGAGGGTGTACATCTCCTTGGTCACGATGTCGGTGGACTCACCGACACCGCGGGAGAACAGTTCCACGTGCTCGAAGCCCGGCGTCTCCACATAGCCGTAGCCGGCCCGCCTCAGCGGTGCGGCGATCGCCTCGCGCACCGCCAGGAAGGCCGCGGAGTCCGGCGGGAGCAGGTCGTACGTGCCCTTGGGGGCGGAGAAGGTACTCAACGGGGTCTCTCGTCACAATCCTCGTCGCGGGGCCGGGGTACCGGTCCCGAGGCCGCGGGCCACCTCGCCCAGGAAGGGGTTGGCGGCACGCTCACGGCCGATGGTCGTCTGGGGGCCGTGCCCGGACAGCACCACGGTCGAGTCGTCGAGCGGCAGGCACACGCGGGCCAGCGATTCGAGGATCTCGGCGTGGGAGCCACCGGGCATGTCGGTGCGTCCGATGGAGCCGGCGAACAGCAGGTCACCCGAGAAGAACACCGACGGGATGTCGGCGGTCTCGGGCAGCCGGAAGGTCACCGACCCCTTGGTATGGCCCGGCGCGTGCGCGACGGTGAGCTCCAGACCGGCGAGCGGCAGCACGGCACCGTCGGACAGCTCCTTGACGTCGTCCGGCTCGCCCACGGTCAGCCCCTCCATGAGGGCCGTCCCGATGGAGCGGCCCAGCGCCTTCTCCGGGTCGCTCATCATGTAGCGGTCCGCGGGGTGGATCCAGGCAGGCACGCCGTTGGCGCCGCAGACCGGGACGACGGAGGCCACGTGGTCGATGTGGCCGTGGGTGAGGATGACGGCCACCGGCTTGAGCCGGTGCTTGGCGACGGTCTCCTCGACACCGCGGGCCGCGTCGTGCCCGGGGTCGATGATCACGCACTCCTCGCCTGCTGCGGGGGCTGCCACATAGCAGTTGGTGCCCCAGGCTCCGGCGGGAAACCCGGCAATGAGCACGATCGTCCTTCGGTCGTCGGGGGTGATTCCGTGGGAACTTTCTGCAGTCGACGAGCCTACCGGCGGTCGCCTGGGCCAGGCGAACCCGTATTGTCACCGGCTAACGACAGCGAATGGCGGCATTCGCGCGACACAGCACCCGGGGAGAGGCTGAAGTGGTCAGCAGGGATCAGCGGCGGCGCCAACTCGCCCGCGAGAAGTTCGACCGTCAGCAGCAGCGCCGTGTCCAGCAGGGCCGGGCCCGCAAGCGCAACACCTGGATCGCCGTCCTGGTGGTCGTCGTACTGGCGGGCGGCGGCGCCGCGTGGGCGTCCACCGGCTTCGGCGGCGACGGCAAGACGGAACCGGCGGCGGCGAAGAGCCCCGCCACCTCCAAGGCACCGGACCCGTGCGGCAAGCCGGCCGCGGGCAAGGCCGGCACCAAGCAGTGGAAGACCGAGCCGAAGATGGCGATCGACAAGAGCGCCGACTACACGATGGACCTGCGGACCACCTGCGGTGACATCTCCATCAAGCTGGAGGCCGGCAAGGCCCCGCACACGGTGAACTCCTTCAAGTTCCTGGTCGACCAGGGCTTCCTCGACCACACCAAGTGCCACCGGCTCACCAACCAGGGCATCTACGTGCTCCAGTGCGGCGACCCGAAGGGCAACGGCCAGGGCGGCCCGGGCTACACGATTCCGGACGAGAACCTGTCCGGGCTGGGCAAGAAGGACGCCCAGGGCACCGTCGTCTACCCGCCGGGCACCGTCGCCATGGCCAACACCGGCGCCCCGCACTCCGGCGGCAGCCAGTTCTTCCTGGTCTACAAGGACAGCCCGCTCCCCCCGTCCTACACCCCGTTCGGCACGATCAGCCCGGCCGGCATGAAGGTGCTGGACAAGATCGCGGCCGCTGGTGCCGCCCCGGCGGACGCCACCGGCAACACCGCGCCGAACGCCACCGTGGTGATCGACAAGGCGACCGTCACCTCCTCCTGAGCGGGGCGGGGCGCAATTTTCGCCAGGCCCGATCAGGGACAGCCGGGGCGCTGGTCGCCTATGTTGGCGTTGTATAGGGTGCCCGCACCGGCGGCTGCCCCCGGCTGGAGCCAACGCAGCAGAAAGCAGCACGCCGGACCGGCCAGGGCGAGGCCCGGCCGGAGGAAACTGTGGACGATGCCCGCACGCCCTACGACGGCCGGGCATCACGTGGAGGAGGCGCTGTGAGCAGCGACCCGTGGGGACGCGTCGACGAGACGGGGACCGTGTACGTGCGCACGGCCGACGGCGAGCGGGAGGTCGGCTCGTGGCAGGCGGGCTCGCCTGACGAGGCGCTGGCCTACTTCAAGCGCAAGTACGAGGGACTCGTCGTCGAGATCGGCCTCCTCGAACGCCGGGTGCGGACCACCGACCTGTCGGCCAAGGACGCCATGACCGCCGATCGAGCACCTGCGCGGCGGCGGTCACCGAGGCGCACGCGGTCGGCGACCTGGCCGCCCTCGCCAAGCGGCTCGACGTGCTGGTCGGCGAGGTCGACGAGCGCCGTGAGCAGCGCAAGGTCGCCAAGGCGAAGGCCAGCGACGAGGCCAGGACGGCCAAGGAGGAGCTGGTCACCGAGGCCGAGCAGCTGGCCGGCAGCGAGCAGTGGCGGGTGGCCGGCGAGCGGCTGCGCGCCCTGGTGGACACCTGGAAGGGCCTGCCGCGGCTCGACCGCAAGACCGACGACGAGCTGTGGCACCGCTTCAGCCACGCCCGCTCGGTGTTCTCCAAGCGCCGCAAGGCGCACTTCGCCTCCCTCGACGCGCAGCGCGACGAGTCGCGCCGGGTCAAGGAGAAGCTGGCCACCGAGGCGGAGGCGCTGTCCGGTTCCACGGACTGGGGGCCCACCGCGGCCCGCTACCGCGAGCTGATGACCGACTGGAAGGCGGCCGGCCGGGCCCAGCGGGAGGCCGAGGACGAGCTGTGGAACCGCTTCCGCGGCGCGCAGGACGTCTTCTTCGCCGCCCGTTCCGAGGTGTTCGCCGAGCGTGACTCGGAGCAGCGGGAGAACCTGACGCTCAAGGAGGAGCTGGCCATCGAGGCCGAGAAGCTGCTCCCGGTGACCGACCTGAAGGCGGCCCGTGCCGCGTTCCGGGCGATCAACGAGCGCTGGGAGGCCATCGGCCACGTGCCGCGGGACGCCCGGCCGCGGATCGAGGTCGCGGATGCACGCCGTCGAGCGGGCGCTCGGGGACGCGGAGGAGGCCGAGTGGCGCCGCACCAACCCGGAGGCGCGGGCCCGCGCCGAGGGGCTGACCGGCCAGCTCCAGGCGGCCGTCGACAAGCTCACGGCGCAGATCGAGGCGGCCAGGACGGCGGGCAACACCGCCAAGGCCGACAAGCTGGCCAGCAGAGCTGGAGGGCCGCCAGGCCCTGCTGGACCAGGCGCTCAAGGGCCTGCACGAGTTCGGCGGCTGACACCACCCCAGAAGGCAGCGATCCGGCTCCGGCACGAGACCCTCGTGCCGGAGCCGGCCCGTCTCACGGGCCGCGATCAGCGCTGGCGGCCGGAGGTGACGCGGTAGACGTCGTAGACGCCCTCGACGCCGCGCACCGCCTTCAGGACGTGGCCCAGGTGCTTGGGGTCGCCCATCTCGAAGGTGAACCGGGAGGTGGCCACCCGGTCCCGCGAGGTCTGCACGGCCGCCGACAGGATGTTGACGTGCTGGTCGGACAGCACCCGGGTGACGTCCGACAGCAGCCGGGAGCGGTCCAGCGCCTCGACCTGGATGGCGACCAGGAAGACCGAGGACTGGGTCGGCGCCCACTCGACCTCGATGATCCGCTCGGGCTGCTGGGAGAGGGCGTCGACGTTGACGCAGTCCGCGCGGTGCACGGAGACGCCGTTGCCGCGGGTGACGAAGCCGATGATCGGGTCGCCGGGCACCGGCGTGCAGCAGCGCGACAGCTTGACCCACACATCGCGCTCGCCCTTGACGATGACGCCCGGGGTCGGCGTTGGCGCGCCGCCGGCTGCGGTCGCGGGACGGGGTGGTGACCTCGGCGATGTCCTCGGTCGCGCCCTCCTCGCCGCCGAGCGCCTCGACCAGCTTCTGCACCACGGACTGCGCGGTGATGTGGCCCTCGCCGATCGCCGCGTACAGCGCGGAGATGTCGGGGTAGCGCATCTCGTGGGCCAGCGTGACCAGGGAGTCGCCGGTCAGCACCCGCTGGATCGGCAGGTTCTGCTTGCGCATCGCGCGGGCGATGGCTTCCTTGCCCTGCTCGATGGCCTCCTCGCGGCGCTCCTTGGAGAACCAGGCGCGGATCTTGTTGCGGGCGCGCGGTGACTTGACGAAGCCGAGCCAGTCCCGGGACGGCGCGGCGCCGGCGCGCCTTGGAGGTGAAGACCTCCACCAGGTCGCCGTTGTCCAGGGTGGACTCCAGCGGCACCAGGCGGCCGTTGACCCGGGCGCCGATGGTGCGGTGGCCGACCTCGGTGTGCACCGCGTAGGCGAAGTCGACCGGGGTGGCCCCGGCGGGCAGCGCGATGACGTCGCCCTTGGGGGTGAAGACGAAGACCTCGTTGCTGCGACAGGTCGAAGCGCAGCGACTCCAGGAACTCGCCCGGGTCCTCGGTCTCCTTCTGCCAGTCGAGCAGCTGGCGCAGCCACGCCATGTCGTTGACGGCGTCGTCCTTCTTGGTCGGAGCGGGGGCTGTCGGTGCGCACCTTGGAGGCGCCGGCGACCGCCTCCTGCTTGTACTTCCAGTGCGCGGCGATGCCGTACTCGGCGCGGCGGTGCATGTCGAAGGTGCGGATCTGCAGCTCGACCGGCTTGCCGCTGGGTCCGATGACCGTGGTGTGCAGCGACTGGTACATGTTGAACTTGGGCATCGCGATGTAGTCCTTGAACCGGCCGGGCACCGGGTTCCACCGCGCGTGGATGGTGCCGAGCGCCGCGTAGCAGTCGCGGACGGTGTCGACCAGGACCCGGATGCCCACCAGGTCGTAGATCTCGGCGAAGTCGCGGCCGCGCACGATCATCTTCTGGTAGACGCTGTAGTAGTGCTTGGGTCGGCCGGTGACGGTGGCCTTGATCCGGGCGGCGCGCAGGTCCTGCTGGACCTGGTCGGTGACGACGGCGAGGTACTCGTCGCGCTTGGGGGCGCGCTCGGCGACCAGCCGGACGATCTCGTCGTACATCTTGGGGTAGAGGATGGCGAAGGCCAGGTCCTCCAGCTCCCACTTGATGGTGTTCATGCCCAGCCGGTGGGCCAGCGGGGCGTAGATCTCCAGCGTCTCGCGGGCCTTCTTCTCCTGCTTGTCCCGCTTGAGGTAGCGCATGGTGCGCATGTTGTGCAGCCGGTCGGCGAGCTTGATAACCAGCACCCGCGGGTCCTTGGCCATCGCGACGACCATCTTGCGGACGGTCTCGGCCTGCGCCGCCTCGCCGAACTTGACCTTGTCCAGCTTGGTGACGCCGTCGACCAGCAGCGCGACCTGCTCGCCGAAGTCGCGGCGCAGGGTGTCCAGGCCGTACTCGGTGTCCTCGACGGTGTCGTGCAGCAGCCCGGCCATCAAGGTCGCCGGGTCCATGCCCAGCTCGGCGAGGATGGTGGTGACGGCGAGCGGGTGGGTGATGTACGGGTCGCCGCTCTTGCGCTTCTGGCCGCGGTGCCAGCGCTCGGCGACCTGGTAGGCCCGCTCGATCTGCCGCAGTCCTGAGGAGTCGATCTTCGGGTCGTTGCTGCGCACGATCCGCAGCAACGGCTCCAGCACCGGGTTGTACGGGCTCTGCCGCTGTACCCCGAGCCGCGCGAGCCGGGCCCGGACCCTGCTGGGTGAGCTGCCGGACCTGACCGGGGTCAGGGCGGCCGCTGGGGGCGCTCCGGGCGCCGTGGGGCGCACGCCGTCGGGTCCGGCCGCGGGGCGTGCGCCGCTGCCGTCCGCGGGCGTGACGGAGGGCACCGGCGCGGTGGCGGCCGACTCCGGCGCCGACGTCTCTTCCCCGCCTTCGGCGGTGAGCGGCTGGGCCTCGTCTGGCAACGGCACTCCTCCAACGGGTCCGGCCCCGGTACGGGCCGGACCCCCATGGTATCGATGTGCCCGCGGGTCGCCCCTGCGCGGTGCCCCCGGAAGCCGTCCACGGCCGCGACGCACGACGGCGGGGCCGCCCCGGGACGTTTCCGTCCGGGGCGGCCCCGCCGTCGTGCACACGGTGCCGCGGGCCGTCAGATGGCGACCAGCGCCTCCAGCGGCGCTCCGTCCAGGGTGCGGGCCAGCCGCTGGCGGCCGCCGAGGAAGCCCAGCTCCAGCAGCACGCCCAGGCCCGCGATCTCGCCGCCGGCCCGGCGGATGAGTTCCAGGGACGCCTCGGCGGTGCCGCCGGTGGCGAGCACGTCGTCGATGACGAGGACCCGGTCACCCGGGGTGAAGGCGTCGGCGCGCACCTCGATCTCGGCGGTGCCGTACTCCAGCTCGTAGGCCTGGCCCAGCGTCGGCCCGGGGAGCTTGCCGGCCTTGCGGACCGGCACGAAGCCCGATGCCCGCCTGGCCGCCGCGGGGGCGGCCAGGATGAAGCCGCGGGCCTCCAGGCCGACGACCTTGTCGGCGCCGTAGCTCGACGCACAGCGCGGCGAGGGCGTCGACCAGGGCGCCGAAGGCGGCCGGGTCGGCGAGCAGCGGGGTGATGTCCTTGAACATCACCCCGGGCTTCGGGTAGTCGGGGACGTCCCTGATCCGGCTCAGCAGCAGTCCGCGCAGCTCGGGATGGGCGATGTCCGCGGTGGTCATCGGTCGTCCTCCCCCGGACTCAGCGGCGCTTGCCGGACGGACGGCCGCGACCGCGGTTGCGCGCGGCGGGCTGGCGGCGTTCGCCACCGGATCCCGTGCCCGCCCCGGCCTGCGCCGGCACGTCACCGGACTCAGCTGTCCGTCGAGCCGCCCGGCGCGTCGTCCTCCGGGTCGGTGCCCTCCTTCTCGGCCTTCGCCGCGCCGGGACGCGACCCGCTTGGTCAGCGCCCGCATCTCCGGGGTGGCCTCCTTGAGGGAGGCGACCAGCGGGGTGGCGATGAAGATCGAGGAGTACGCACCGGCGGCCAGGCCGACGAACAGCGCGAGCGCGATGTCGTTGAGCATGCCCGCGCCGAGCAGTCCGCCACCGACGAAGAGCAGCGCGGCGACCGGCAGCAGCGCGACGACCGTGGTGTTGATCGACCGGACCAGGGTCTGGTTCAAGGCAGCGGTTGGCCAGCTCGCTGTAGGTGCTGCGGGTCTGGCCGGTGATGCCCTTGGTGGTCTCCTTGAGGCCGTCGAAGACCACGACGGTGTCGTAGAGCGAGTAACCGAGGATGGTCAGCAGACCGATCACGGTACCCGGGGTGACCTCGAAGCCGACGATCGCGTAGACGCCGATGGTGATGGTGAGGTCGTGGATCAGGGCGACCAGCGCGGCGACCGCCATCCGCCACTCGAAGGCGATGGCGAGGTAGATCACCACCAGGACCATGAAGATGACCAGACCGAGTTCGGCCTTCTGCGAGATCTCCTGGCCCCAGCTGGGGCCGACCACCTGCGGCGAGATGTCGTTGGCGCTGACGCCGAGTTCGCCCGCCAGGTCGTTCTTGACCTTGTCGGCCGAGGTGTTGTCGATCCCGCTGATCTGGATGCGCAGACCGCCGGTGCCCAGCTTCTGGGCGACGACGTCGTGGTGGCCGGTGACGACCGACTCCGCCTTGGTCTGCGCCACGGACGCCGACACCGATGTCTTGGGCGTGGTGAAGACCGCGCCGCCGGAGAACTCGATGCCCTTGTTGAGGCCGTTGACCACCAGGCCGGCGATGGCCACCAGGGTGATCAGGATCGAGACGCCGTACCAGAGCTTGCGCTTGCCGACGAAGTCGTAGGCGACCTCGCCGCGGTGCAGGCGGTGGCCGAGATTGCCGAGCCGGGACATCAGGCCTCCTTGGTTTCGGTGCTCGCCTGACGGCGGACCCGGCGCAGCGGGGCGTCGAAGCCCACGCTCTTGGGGTCGAGCCCGGACCACCGGTGGCCGTTCGAGAAGAACGGCCGGCGGGCCAGGATCGTCATCAGCGGCTTGGTGAACAGGAAGACCACGACCACGTCGAGCACCGTGGTCAGACCGAGGGTGAACGCGAAGCCCTGCACCTTGCCGACCGAGCAGATGTACAGCACGGCGGCGGCCAGGAACGACACGAAGTCGGAGACCAGGATGGTGCGCCGGGCACGCGGCCAGGCGCGCTGGACGGCCGGGCCCAGGCTGCGGCCGTGCCGCAGCTCGTCGCGGATCCGCTCGAAGTAGACGATGAAGGAGTCCGCGGTGATACCGATGGCCACGATGGCACCGCAGACGGCCGGCAGGTTCAGCGCGAACCCGATGGCACCGCCGAGCAGCGACATGATCGTGTACGTCAGCGCGGCCGAGGCCACCAGGGAGCACGACCGCGACGAAGCTCAGGCCGCGGTAGTACGCCAGCAGGTAGAGCACCACCAGCAGCAGACCCACCGCGCCGGCGACCAGGCCGCCGTGCAGCTGCTCACCGCCGAGCTGCGGGGAGACGGTGGTGATGTCGGAGGTGGCGAAGGTCAGCGGCAGCGCGCCGTAGGACAGCACGTTGGCCAGGTCCGCGGAGCTCTGCTGGGTGAAGCTGCCGGAGATCTGGGCCTGGCCGCCGGTGATGGCGGAGGAGACCGACGGCGAGGAGACCACCTGGTTGTCCAGCACGATGGCGAACTGGTTGTTCGGCGACTGCTGCTGGGCGAGCTGGCGGGTGACGGTGGCGAACTGCTTGTTGCCCTTGGAGTTGAAGCCGAGGGTGACGATCCAGCCCGCGCCGGACTGGGTGTCGTAGACCGACTTGGCGCTGGAGACGTCCTTGCCGGCCACGGCGGCGGGGGCGAGCAGGTACTTGGCCGCACCGTCCTGGCTGCAGCCGATGGTCGCCTCGGTGGGCTTGGCGTTCATCCCCGCGGCGGCTCGCTGCTTGGTCTTGGAGCAGTCCAGGGCGGCGAACTGCTTCTGCAGCTCGGGGCTGACGGACTGCGCCGGGGAGGTGGGCGGCGCGGCCGGGGTCCCGCTGGGCGCGACCGTCGGGGGGTGCGACGCGGCGGCGGTGGGCTTGCCGGAGGCGGCGGCCTTCAGCGCGTCGCTGACCGCCCGGCCCTGGGCGGTGGAGCTGGCCGTCGGCTTCGCGGAACCGGTGCTGGTGGCCTTGGCCGAGCTGGAGGCGGTCGGCTTCCCCGAGGGGGAGGCCGAGGAGCTTGCCGACGGCGACGGGGTCTGGGTCGGTGTCGGGGACCCGGCGGTTTCGGCGATCACCGGGCGGAAGTACAGCTGGGCCGTGGTGCCCACCTGCTTGGCCGCCTGCTCGGTGTTGGTGCCCCGGGGGATGTCGACAATGATGTTCTTGTCACCCTGGGTCTGCACCTCGGCTTCGGAGACACCAAGGCCGTTGACCCGCTTGTTGATGATGTCAACCGCGGTGTTCATGTTGGCCTTGTTGATCGCGTTGGCCTGGCCCGGCGTGTTGCGCGCCGTCAACGTGATCTCGGTGCCGCCTGCGAGGTCGATGCCCAGACGCGGGGTTTTGTCGCCGGAGATGAACATCGCCCCGGTCAAAGCGACCAGTGCGATGAGGATGATCGCCAGCGCGCGGCCCGGGCGCCCGTCGGCGCCCGGGGACCTGCGTCCCTTTTTGGCTGCTGCCACCTTCTCGATTCTCCCTGTCCACACCGTTCCGCAGCGCCTGCTTCGCCGCGGCGGGACGGCCACGAATGTTGTGAGGACGTACCGAAACGCCGTACGCGACGTCGTGACGTACGGACCGCGCGATGCGCGACAGGTCCGGAGCCTATGGCCCGGACCTGTGCGCTACTTCTTCTCGACGTCCTTGACGTCCTGCGCGTCCGCCGCGGTCTCGTCGTCCACGTCCGCGGAGCTGCCGTGCGCAGGCGCGTCCGCGCCGTCGGCGGCCTGCGCCTTGCCGAGGTCGACCTTCTCCTCGGCGGGCTCGTCGGCGGCGTCGATGGCCGGTGCCTCGTCGAAGGAGAGCGGCTCGTCGTGGTTGACGAGACGGTCGTACTCCTCCTCACTCAGCACGGCGCCGACGGCGTTCTTGGCGTAGACGGAGTGCACGCCGGGAGCGACCTCGAGCAGGATGGTCGTGTCGCGGACCTCCTTGACGAGGGCGATCATGCCGCCGATGGTCCGCACGCCTGAGCCGGGCTGCAGCTGCTCGCGCATCTGGCTTGCCTGGCGCTGCTTGTTCTTGGCCGAGCGGGTCATCAGCAACATGACGCCGATGATGAGGATGAAGGGGAGGAGCGTGGCGATGTTCACGGCCGGGTAGGTTTCCTTCGCGTGGCCACCGGGGGGTGCGGCCTGGACTACGGATGGGATGTGCGGGGTTGTGGCGCCCGTCCGTTACGGAGGGCATCGGCGGAGTCTAGGCGACTCCGCGCCTTGGGAACAACGCCCAGCATTGCACTCAGGTTCCGCGGGCGACGAGTCTCCGCGCCGTCACTGACCGAACAGCCCTTGCTGTGCCCCGGCACCACCGGCCGAAGGTGGTACCAGACCGAGGTGGGACCAGGCCGCCGGGGTGGCGATCCGGCCACGGGGAGTGCGCGCCAGCAGCCCCTCGCGCACCAGGAACGGCTCCGCCACCTCCTCCACCGTCTCCCGCTCCTCCCCCACCGCGACCGCCAGTGTCGACAGCCCCACCGGCCCCCCGCCGAACAGCCGCAACAGGGCGTGCAGCACCGCGCGGTCCAGCCGGTCGAGGCCGCGCGGGTCCACCTCGTAGACCTCCAGGGCCTGCGCCGCCACCTCGCGGGTGATCCGGCCGTCCGCCTTGACCTGCGCGAAGTCGCGGACCCTGCGCAGCAGGCGGTTGGCGATCCGGGGGGTGCCGCGGGAGCGGCCGGCGATCTCGGCGGCGCCTTCGGCGTCGATGTCCACGTCCAGCAGGCCGGCGGAGCGGTGGATGACCCGTTCGAGCTCGGCGGGGGCGTAGAACTCCATGTGGCCGGTGAAGCCGAACCGGTCGCGCAGCGGCGGCGGCAGCAGTCCGGCCCTGGTGGTGGCGCCGACCAGGGTGAAGGGCGGCAGCTCCAGCGGGATCGCGGTGGCGCCGGGGCCCTTGCCGACGATCACGTCGACCCGGAAGTCCTCCATCGCCATGTAGAGCATCTCCTCGGCCGGCCGGGACATCCGGTGGATCTCGTCGAGGAAGAGCACCTCGCCCTCCTGGAGCGAGGACAGGATCGCCGCGAGGTCGCCCGGCGTGCTGGATCGCCGGACCCGGAGGTGATGCGGATCGGGGCGCCCATCTCGGCGGCGATGATCATCGACAGCGTGGTCTTGCCCAGCCCGGGCGCGCCGGACAGCAGCACGTGGTCGGCGGTGGCGCCGCGCTTGCGGGCCGCCTTGAGCACCAGGTCGAGCTGTTCGCGCACCCGCTCCTGGCCGACGAACTCGCCGAGGTCCTTGGGGCGCAGCGCGGCCTCGACCGCTTGGTCCTCGCCATCGGCGGCGCCCGCCACCAGACGGTCGGCGGTGCTCGGTGCGGACTCGTCGTCCCAGTTCACTTCGGTGTGCCTTACGGTCAGCGGGCGCGGTTGAGGGTCTGGAGCGCTGCGCGCAGCAGGGCCCCGACGTTGGGCTCGGCGGCAGCCTCGGCCTGCGGGGTCACCGCGGCGACCGCCTCCTCGGCCTCGCGCGGCTGGTAGCCCAGGCCGATGAGCGCGGCGTGCAACTGCTCGTGCCAGCCGGCGGGGCCCGGGGCGGCGGCCGGGCGGGCGGCGATGCCGCGCGGGGCGCCGAGCCGGTCCTTGAGCTCAAGCAGCAGGCGCTGGGCGCCCTTCTTGCCGATGCCGGGGACGGCGGTGAGCGCCTTCTCGTCACCGGTCGCGACGGCGGACCGCAGGGCGTCGGGGCTGTGCACGGCGAGCATCGCCTGGGCCAGCCGCGGCCCGACCCCGCTGGCGGTCTGCAGCAGTTCGAAGACCTGCCGCTCGTCGTCGTCGGCGAACCCGTAGAGGGTCAGGGAGTCCTCCCGCACGACCAGTGAGGTGTGCAGCCGGGCGGACTCGCCGATCCGCAGTCCGGCGAGGGTGCCGGGCGAGCACTGGACGGTCATCCCGACGCCGCCGACCTCGACGACGGCGGAGTCCGGGGCGAGGGCCGCGACCGGGCCGCTGACGAAGGCGATCACTTGCTGTACTCCTTGGCTGCCTGGACGGCCTGTTGGAGGCGGTTGGTCGCGGGGCCGCGCCAGATGTGGCAGATCGCCAGGGCGAGGGCGTCCGCCGCGTCGGCGGGCTTGGGCGGCGCGTCCAGCCGCAGCAGCCGGGTGACCATGGCGCCGACCTGCGCCTTGTCGGCCCGCCCGGAGCCGGTGACCGCGGCCTTGACCTCGCTGGGGGTGTGCAGGGCGACTGGCAGTCCGCGGCGGGCGGCGCACAGCATCGCGACGGCGCTGGCCTGGGCGGTGCCCATGACGGTACGGACGTTGTGCTGGCTGAACACCCGCTCGACGGCGACGAATTCGGGGCGGTACTCGTCCAGCCACTCCTCCACCCCGCGCTCGATGAGCACCAGGCGGTCCGCGGTGTCGGCGTCCGCCGGGGTCCGTACGACGCCGACGCCGCGCATGGTCAGCGGACGGCCGGCGACACCCTCCACCACACCGATACCGCACCGGGTCAGTCCCGGGTCCACGCCGAGTACCCGCACGGGCCCCCCTTCCGCCGTCGTCCAGTCGTTCCCGCAGGCTATCGGGACCCACCGACAACGCGCGGACGGGCCGACGGGGGCGTGTCCCCTTCGGCCCGTCCGTAGGCAGCCTGCTGAGCGGGTGTCAGGCCTCGACCTTCTCCATGACCTCGTCGGAGACGTCGAAGTTGGCGAAGACGTTCTGCACGTCGTCGCTGTCCTCCAGCGCGTCGATCAGCTTGAAGATCTTGCGGGCGCCCTCCTCGTCCAGCTCCACCTGCATGGTGGGGACGAAGTCTGGCGTCGGCGGAGTCGTAGTCGATCCCGGACTCCTGGAGCGCCTTGCGCACCGGCACCAGGTCGGTGGCCTCGCTGAGCACCTCGAAGGTGTCGCCGAGGTCGTTGACCTCCTCGGCGCCGGCGTCCAGCACCGCGCCCAGCACGTCGTCCTCGGACAGCTCACCCTTGGGGACGATGACGACGCCCTTGCGGTTGAACAGGTAGGACACCGAGCCGGGGTCGGCCATGGAGCCGCCGTTGCGGGTCATGGCCACCCGCACCTCGGAGGCGGCGCGGTTGCGGTTGTCGGTGAGGCACTCGATCAGCACGGCGACGCCGTTGGGGCCGTAGCCCTCGTACATGATCGTCTGGTAGTCGGCGCCGCCGGCCTCCAGGCCCGCGCCGCGCTTGACCGCGCTGTCGATGTTCTTGTTCGGCACCGAGCTCTTCTTGGCCTTCTGGATGGCGTCGAAGAGGGTCGGGTTGCCGTCGGGGTCGGATCCGCCGGTGCGGGCGGCGACCTCGATGTTCTTGATCAGCTTCGCGAAGAGCTTGCCGCGCTTGGCGTCGATCACGGCCTTCTTGTGCTTGGTCGTAGCCCATTTAGAGTGGCCGGACATCCGCCTGTCTCCTTCACGTCACCGACTTGCTAACCAACGACTGCCGATCCTACCGGGATCACACCCGGGCGCCTCTCACCAGATCCGCGAAGAGCCGGTGCACGCGTTGGTCGCCGGTCAGCTCGGGGTGGAAGGAGGTGGCCAGCAGGTTGCCCTGGCGTACCGCGACGACAGTGCCGCCGGGCAGGGTGGCCAGCACCTCGACTCCGGCGCCCACCGACTCCACCCAGGGGGCCCGGATGAAGACGCCCTCGACCGGGTCGCCCTCGATGCCGGCGACCCGCACCGCGGCCTCGAACGACTCGTTCTGCCGGCCGAAGGCGTTGCGGCGCACGGTCATGTCGATGCCGCCGATCGTCTCCTGGTCGTCGCGGCCGTCGAGGATCTTGTCGGCGAGCATGATCATGCCCGCGCAGGAGCCGTAGGCCGGCAGGCCCGCGCGGATCCGCTCGCGCAGCGGCTCCAGCAGGCCGAAGGCGACGGCCAGCTTGGACATCGTGGTGGACTCGCCGCCCGGCAGGACCAGGCCGTCGACCGCGGCCAGTTCCTCGGGGCGGCGCACCGTGACGGTCCGGACGCCGGCAGAGCCGAGCGCGGCGAGGTGCTCCCGTACGTCACCTTGCAGGGCGAGCACGCCGACGGTGGGGGTGGTGGACACGGGTTGCCTCTCTGTCTCGGGCGTCCGGGGCCGTCCCGGGCCGGGGACCACGGACGATGGGCAGGCCGGCGGCCTGCCCATCGGGGAGATCGGGGGGACTACCAGCCGCGGTTGGCGTAGCGCTCGGTCTCCGGGAGGGTGTCGCAGTTGATGCCGACCATGGCCTCGCCGAGGCCGCGGGAGACGTCCGCGATGACCTTCGGGTCGTCGTGGAAGGTGGTGGCCTTCACGATCGCGGCGGCCCGGCGGGCCGGGTCGCCGGACTTGAAGATGCCGGAGCCGACGAAGACGCCCTCGGCGCCCAGCTGCATCATCAAGGCGGCGTCCGCCGGGGTGGCCACGCCGCCGGCGCTGAAGAGCACGACGGGCAGCTTGCCGAGCGCGGCGACCTCCTTGACCAGCTCGTAGGGGGCGCGCAGCTCCTTGGCGGCGGCGTACAGCTCGTTGTTGTCCAGCGCGCGCAGCCGGCCGATGTCGCCCTTGATCTGGCGCAGGTGGCGGACCGCCTCGACGACGTTGCCGGTGCCGGCCTCGCCCTTGGAGCGGATCATCGCGGCGCCCTCGGCGATCCGGCGCAGCGCCTCGCCCAGGTTGGTGGCGCCGCAGACGAAGGGGGTGGTGAAGGCGAACTTGTCGCTGTGGTTGACCTCGTCGGCCGGGGTGAGGACCTCGGACTCGTCGATGTAGTCGACGCCGAGGGCCTGGAGCACCTGGGCCTCGACGAAGTGGCCGATGCGGGACTTGGCCATGACCGGGATCGAGACGGCGCTGATGATGCCGTCGATCATGTCGGGGTCGGACATCCGGGCCACGCCGCCGTCCTTGCGGATGTCGGCGGGCACCCGCTCCAGCGCCATGACCGCGACGGCGCCGGCGTCCTCGGCTATCTTCGCCTGCTCGGGCGTGACGACGTCCATGATCACGCCGCCCTTGAGCTGCTCGGCCATGCCGCGCTTGACGCGTGCGGTGCCGACCTCGGGCGCTGCGCCGGAGGTGACGTCGGACGTGCTGGAGGGCGTGACTGACACGGTTTGACCTCACTCGGGGGAATAGTGCGACAGGCCCATCGTAGGGCTGCGGCCATCGGCTCCGGCCCTGGCCTTCGGGGCCGAGCGGACCGCCGCACGCTGACGTACCCGACACAACCGGAATCCCCCGCCGCCCGGCAAGGGCCAATCGCCATCAGGTGGACCGCTTCCGAGAAGGTCGGCTGCCGGCCGGCGCGGGCGGCCGGCCGCCGGGTCTCAGTGCGGCGAGCCCTCGGTGGTCAGGACGGCCGGCGGCTCGTCGTCCATCTCGAACGCCAGCGGGAACGGAGCGTGCCCGGCGAGCCGGAACCAGCGCACCACCCGGTGGCGGCGCACCGCCCGGGCCGCGCGCACCGCGTCGTTGTGGAACCGCCGGGCCATCGGGGTCCTGCGCACGGCCGCGGTCAGTTCGCCGACCGCCTCGGGGCCGCCCGGTGCCTCGTGCACCGCCTGGACGGTGTCGGGCTCGGCGAAGACGGCGCGCAGTGTCTGGCTCAGCTCGCTCTCGGCGACCTCCCGCTGCTCGTCCCGCGCCTGCCGGGCGGCGTGCGCGGTCTGGTAGAGCACGATGGAGGCGGCCGGGTCCAGGACGCCGGCGGTGGCGAGTTCCTGGGCCACCGAGGCGCGGCGCAGCAGTTGGGCGTCGAGCGCGGCACGCGCGGCGTCGATCCTGGCGTGCAGCCGGTCGAGCCGCCCCGCCGTCCAGCTCAGGTAGACACCCAGCAGGACGAGGGCGACCACGATCCAGATCACAGTGAAGGTCACGGGCGGCAAGGCTACCGTCGCGCCGGCCTTCGCACGGCGCGCGTCACTCGCGGGCCAGCCCGAACCTGGCGCGCAGTCCGGTGCGTTCGTCGGTGGCGACCGCGGAGGCGCCGTCGGTCACCGTCTCGTAGACCGACAGGATCTCGGCGCCCACCGCGGACCAGTCGAAGCGGCGCACGTGCCGGGTGCCGGTCGAGCGCAGTGCGGCGAGTCGGCCCGGGTCGCCCAGCAGCGCCAGCGCCCGGTCGGCGAGCGCGTCGGCGTCCCCGACCGGGAACAGCTCCCCCGCGGTGCCCTGGTCGAGCACCTGGCGGAAGGCGTCGAGGTCGCTGGCGAGCACCGGCGCACCGGCCGACATCGCCTCGACCAGGATGATGCCGAAGCTCTCCCCGCCGGTGTTGGGGGCGACGTACAGGTCGACGCTGCGCAGCAGGGCGGCCTTGTCCTCGTCGCTGACCATGCCGAGGAACTCCACCTGGCCACGCAGGTCGGCCGGCAGTCCCTCGACCGCCTCCTCGGCGTCGCCCCGGCCGGCCACCAGCAGCCGGGTGCCGGGTCGCCGCGCCAGGATCGCGGGCAGCGCCCGGATCAGCACCGGCAGTCCCTTGCGCGGCTCGTCGATGCGGCCGATGAACCCGATCGTGCCGCCGTCCGCGGTGCCCTGCCACTGCGGCCTGGGCTCGGCCTTGGCGAAGAAGCCGACGTCGACGCCGTTGGGGATCACCACCGCGTCGCCGCCCAGGTGCTCGACCAGGGTGCGGCGGGCGTACTCGCTCACCGCGATCCGGGCGCTGATCTTCTCCAGCGCGGGCTGGAGGATCGGGTAGGCGGCGATCATGGCGCGCGAGCGCGGGTTGGAGGTGTGGAAGGTGGCCACGATCGGGCCCTGCGCCGCCCAGCAGGACAGCAGGCCGAGCGAGGGGGAGGCCGGCTCGTGGATGTGGATCACGTCGAAGCGGCCGTCGTGCAGCCAGCGGCGTACCCGCGCGGCGGACAGGAAGCCGAAGTTGAGCCGGGCCACCGAGCCGTTGTACGGGACCGGGACCGCGCGGCCGGCCGAGACGGCGTAGGGCGGCAGGGGGGTGTCGTCGTCGGCCGGGGCCAGCACGGAGACCTCGTGGCCGAGGGCGATCAGGTGCTCGGCCAGATCACGGATGTGGAACTGGACGCCACCGGGGACGTCCCAGGAGTACGGGCAGACGATCCCGATCCTCAAGGTTTCTCCGTTTCGGGAGCCAGGTCGGACAGCCACAGCCGCTGGAGCATGTGCCAGTCCTCGGGGTGCTGGGCGATGCCGGAGGCGAAGACGTCGGCGAGCCGCTGGGTCATGATCGCGGTCCGCTCCGGCCGGGTGCCGCCCTCGGGCACCTCGATGGCGGGGTGCACCCGCCCGCGCATGATCGGGCTGTCGTCGTACCACAGGGTGACCGGCAGCAGCAGCGCGCCGGTCTGCTGGGCGAGCAGGGCGGGCCCGGGGGGCATCCTGGTCCGCTCGCCGAAGAAAGTGACCTCGACGCCTGAGGAGGACAGGTCGCGCTCGGCGACCAGGCAGACCAGGCCGCCGGCCCGCAGCCGCCGGGCGAGCGCGCCGAACGCGGAGCCGCCGGTGTGCGGCAGCACCTCCATGCCCAGGCCCTCGCGGTAGGCGACGAAGCGGTCGTAGAGCGACTCGGGCTTCAGCCGCTCGGCGACGGTGGCGAACGGCACCTCCAGCCTGGTGGTGACCCACGCGCCGGCCAGGTCCCAGTTGGCCATGTGCGGCAGCGCGAGGACGACGCCGCGCCCTGAGGCGAGTCCGTCGGTGAGGTGGTGCAGGTCGGCGGGGTCGAACCCGTTGCGTATCCGGTCCTTGCTCCAGGCCGGCAGCCGGAAGGACTCCATCCAGTAGCGCAGGTAGGAGCGCATGCCGGCCCGGGACAGCCTGGCCAGCCGCTCGGGGTCCGCGTCGGGCACCACCCGGGCGAGGTTGGCCTCCAGCCGCAGCACGCCCTTGCCGCGCCGGCGCCAGGCGGTGTCGGCGACCCGGCGGCCCAAGGCGACGGCGGCCGGTTCCGGGAGGCGTTTGACCGCCGCCCAGCCCGCGGCGTACAGAGTGTCGGTGAGTCGTTCCCTCACGCCCGGTTCCCCTCGGTGGCCCGGTCCGCTTCCTCGGCCTCGGCGGCCTCGCGACGCACCGTGACGACGCGCTGGATGAGGGTGACCAGGCTGCCGACGGCCACCACCCACAAGGCGATGGGCAGCAGCACCTCGATGTAGGGCACCCCGAACTTGTGCAGTCCCGAGAAGCCGCACAGCACCAGGGTGACCACCAGCCGCTCGGCCCGCTCGACCAGGCCGTTGACCTTGACCGGCAGTCCGATGGCCTCGCCGCGCGCCTTGGTGTACGACACGACCTGGCCGCTGGCCAGGCAGAAGATGGTCACCGCGCACAGCACGAGGTCGTCGCCGCCGCCCGCGTACCACAGGGTCAGGCCGCCGAAGACGGCCGCGTCGGCGACCCGGTCGAGGGTGGAGTCCAGGAAGGCGCCCCAGCGGCTGGAGCGGCCCTGCTGGCGCGCCATGTTGCCGTCGACCAGGTCGGAGAAGACGAACAGGGTGATGACGACGGTGCCCCAGAAGAACTCGCCCCTGGGATAGAAGGCCAGCGCCCCCGCCATCACGCCCGCGGTCCCGATGAGGGTGACCGCGTCGGGGCTGACTCTCCGGCGTAGCAGCATGGCGGCGAACGGTGTGAGGACACGCGTGAAGAAAGCCCGCGCGTACTTGTTCAGCATGGCCTTCCCGACAGGTCGGTGACGCCGGAGCGCCCCGGTGGCCCCCAGCCGCCCCATCGTAGCCAGGCGCGACGCGCGCCGGTCGCCAGGCTCCGATGGGCTGGTTCCGTCCCGTCGATCTTGCCGGACGCCGCGGGCCCGCCGGGCGAGCCGGGCCCTTGGGGCGGACCGTCCGGGTACGACGTATGGACGGCCCGTGACGGGCGTGGGAAGGTCGAAGGACCGCGGGCGTTACCGATGCCGCTCTCCGATCCCGTGGCCTTGGCTCTCCCGCCCGCGACCGACGCGGCCTGCGCCCCGGCCGGGGCAGTCACCGTGAAGTGACCGGGAGGCGAGCGATGGGCGACAAACGAGAGGCACACGCGGGAGCCGCCGGAGGCGTACCGGCGGCCGACCGGCCCGAGGGGCTGCGCAACGTGGTGCTGGTCGGCCACAGCGGTTCGGGCAAGACGACACTGGTGGAGGCGCTGGCCCGGGCCTGCGGGGCACTCACCCGCTGCGGCCGGGTCGAGGACGGCGCCTCCGTCTCCGACTACGACGAGATCGAGCACCGGCAGCAGCGCTCGGTGCAGTTGTCCCTGGTCCCGGTGGGCTGGGGCAACGTGAAGATCAACCTGCTGGACACCCCGGGGTACGCGGACTTCGTCGGGGAGTTGCGGGCCGGGCTGCGGGCGGCGGACGCGGCGCTGTTCGTCGTGTCGGCCGCCGACGGGGTGGAGGGCTCCACCCGCATGGTCTGGGACGAGTGCGCGGCGGTCGGCATGCCGCGGGCGGTGGTGGTCACCCATCTGGAAGCCGCGCGGGCGGACTTCGAGGAGATGACCGCGATCTGCGCTCGGGCCTTCGGCGGCGACGACCCGGACGCCGTGCTGCCGCTGTACCTGCCGCTGCACGGCGAGCCGGGGCCGGACGGGCACACCCCGGTGGCCGGTCTGATCGGTCTGCTCTCGCAGCGGGTGCACGACTACTCCTCGGGCGAGCGGGTGGAGCGCGACCCGGATCCCGAGCACCTGCCGCTGATCGCGGCGGCCAGGGCCCGGCTCATCGAGGGGATCATCGCCGAGAGCGAGGACGAGACCCTGATGGACCGCTATCTCGCCGGTGAAGACCTGGACATCAAGACGCTGGTGGAGGACCTGGAGCGGGCCGTGGCCCGCGGCACCTTCCACCCGGTGCTGGCGGCGGCTCCGCCGGCCGACGGCGCGATGCACGGGCTGGGCACGCTGGAGCTGCTGGAGCTGGTCACCGGCGGCTTCCCGACCCCGGCCGAGCGCGTGCCGCCAACGGTCACCACACCGCGCGGCGGCGCCCGGCCGCCTCTGGAGTGCGACGCCGACGGGCCGCTGGCCGCCGAGGTGGTCAAGACCTCCTCCGACCCGTACGTGGGCCGACTGAGCCTGGTGCGGGTCTTCTCCGGCACGCTGCGGTCCGACGAGACCGTGCACGTGTCCGGGCACGGTCTGGAGGACCGCGGCCACGAGGACCATGACGTGGACGAGCGGATCGGCTCGCTGTCGTCGCCGTTCGGCAAGTCCCAGCGGCCGGTGGCCCGGGCGGTCGCCGGTGACCTGGTGTGCGTGGCGAAGCTGGCCAGGGCGGAGACCGGCGACACCCTGTCCGCCAAGGACGATCCGCTGCTGATGGAGCCGTGGGTGATGCCGGACCCGTTGCTGCCGGTGGCCATCGAGGCGCACAGCAAGGCGGACGAGGACAAGCTGTCGCGTGGGCCTGTCGCGGCTGGTGGCCGAGGATCCGACGATGCGTCTGGAGCAGAACCCCGACACCCGTCAGGTGGTGCTGTGGTGCCTGGGCGAGGCGCACGTCGACGTGGCGCTGGAACGGCTGCGCGGGCGCTACGGGGTGCAGGTCGACGCGGTGCCCTACCGGGTGTCGTTGCGCGAGACCTTCGGCGAGCGGGCGGCAGGGCGCGGGCGGCACGTCAAGCAGTCCGGCGGGCACGGGCAGTTCGCGATCTGCGAGATCGAGGTGGAACCGCTGCCGGTCGGCTCCGGCGTCGAGTTCGTCGACAAGGTGGTCGGCGGCGCGGTGCCCCGGCAGTTCATCCCCTCGGTGGAGAAGGGCGTCCGGGCGCAGGCCGCCAAGGGGGTCGCCGCCGGGTATCCGATGGTGGACGTCCGGGTCACCCTGGTGGACGGCAAGGCGCACTCGGTGGACTCCTCCGACGCCGCGTTCCAGACCGCGGGCGCCCTCGCGCTGCGGGAGGCGGCGGCCGACGCCCGTATCCATCTGCTGGAGCCGGTCTTCGAGGTCAGGGTGCTGGTCCCGGACGAGTTCGTCGGCCCGGTGATGAGCGACCTGGCCGGACGCCGGGGGCGGGTGGTGGGGACCGAGCCGGCGGCGGCCGGGCGGACCCTGGTGCGCGCCCACGTGCCGGAGACCGGGATCGGCCGCTACGCGGTGGATCTGCGGTCGCTGTCGCACGGCACCGGCCGGTTCAGCCGCTCCTACGCCCGGCACGAGCCGATGCCGCCGCAGGTGGCCGCGAAGCTGCGGGAGGAACAGCAGGAGGCCTGAGCTCCGTTGTGATGGTTCATGGTCAAGTGGTGCGCGGACGGCGGTCGTTGTCCGCGCACCACTGACGCGATGGTCACTGTCCGGATACGCTTACTTCCAGGCCGAAGGAGTTGGGGGCGTCAGTGTCGATTTCTGGGTTCGGTGTGGAGTTCGACTTCAGTCCGGGCGCGCAGGTACCTCTGACCGGTTCGGACGGCGAGACCGCGGCGACTCAGGCGCTCTCGTCGGCGGCGTACCGGGACGGATCGCTGGACGGGCTGGTGAACGCCAACTCCGGGGCGAGCGTGAAGAAGGGCCGGATGTCGCTGTTCGAGCCCGACCTCGGCGAGGCGTTCGCGCGCGCCGTCGAGGTGCGGATGCTCGGCGGCGGGCGCAAGGAGACCGTGCAGTCCTTCGGCATGGACCCGCAGACCGTGGTCGAGCACTGCCTGGCCGCCAGCCGGATCCGGCAGCAGCGCGACGCCCGGCTCACCGTGGTGATGGTCGTCTTCGGGCTGCTGTTCCTGCCGGGGGTGCTGGTGTGGCTGGGCGCCTTCCAGCTGCGCAAGACGGTCACGAAGAAGAAGGGCCAGTGGGACGGGCTGCTGGGCGGCCTGGTGCTGGCCGTGGTGGTCGGGCTCGCCGTGCTGCTGGTCTGGAAGCCGCCGTTCAGCGGTGTCGGGGCGCTGTACCTGCGGGTGGTGCTGCTGCTGCCGATCGCCGGCTGGTACCTGGCCAAGCGGATCTGCGAGAAGACCGCCGTCGACCTGCGGGAGCGCTGGACCGCCTCGCTGTCCGGGCCGGGTCTCGGCGCGAAGATCCCCAACGCGGTGCCGCGCAACCCCACCGACGCTAGGGCCGAGCGGCTGCGCAAGTCGCTGATCGAGCTGGGCGAGGAGCAGAGCAGCAACGTCATCTTCTACGCCGGGCCCAAGGGCATACTCGGCATGGGCTCGCGCTGGGGCGTGCTGGCAACTGGCGGAGGATCTGGAGCCCGAAGGAGGGCCCGGACTTCAACCGGTTCCGCAGCTGGGACGTCATGCGCGCCATCCACGACCAGCTGCGCAATCTGGAGCGCGGCCCGCTGCACACCGGCGGCTTCCCCAAGCCGACCATACGGCACTGGATCGTGCGCCCGATCGGCGAGGGCGCGGGCGCGGTCAGCCGGCCCAAGGGTCCGGACATCGAGGGCTTCACCGTCAAGGACTTCGAGATACAGCGGATCTGCAACGAGCAGCAGTTCGGCAGCGGTGACCGGCACTACCTGGGCGTCCAGTTCGTGCTGTGGGACGGCCAGTTGGTGATCAACATGCTGACCACGGTGACGGTGCTGCACAACACGCTGCGCGTGGAGGTCTCCGGTTACGCGCTCGGTCCGGTCAACGGCCTGTTCATGTCGAAGCCCAGCGGGCGGAGCAAGACGGTCAGCAAGAGCGTGAAGTTCTGGGAGACCAGGACCATCAAGCTGCCGCTGATGCACACCACCGAGGTGGTGCGGCTGGCCGCCCGCGCCCCGCTGACCTGGTTCCCGCCGGTCCTGGACCACCTGGGCGGCAGCCTGTCGCTGCCCGAGCCGTTCGGCCTGCGGCACACCTGGGCCGGTGCGCCCTGGCAGCACCGCTTCATGGCCGACGACGCGCTGCGCACCGCCACCCCGGTGCTGCGGGCGGTGCACGCCGCGACCATCTCGGTGCTGGAGGAGAACGGCGTCAACACCGAGCGCTTCAAGGGCCGCTCGCAGGCCCTCAGCGGCCAGATCCAGAGCGTCGAGCCCGGCACCCCGGACGCCTACAAGGCCTGACCGCCCCGACCACCGGCCCGCGTGCGCCGCGCGCTACGCGGGCCAGTGGTCGGCGAGCATCTTGCGGGTGTCGGCGAGCAGTTGGGGCAGCACCTTGGTGTGGCCGACGACCGGCATGAAGTTGGTGTCGCCGCCCCAGCGCGGGACCACGTGCTGGTGCAGATGGGCGGCGATGCCCGCGCCCGCCACCGAGCCCTGGTTCATCCCGATGTTGAAGCCGTGCGCGCCGGAGGCGGACCGCAGCGCCGTCATCGCCTGCTTGGTGAGCGCGGCCAGCTCAGCGGTCTCGGCCGGGTCCAGGTCGGTGTAGTCGGCGACGTGCCGGTAGGGGACCACCATCAGGTGGCCGCCGTTGTACGGGTAGAGGTTGAGCACCGCGTAGACCGTGCTCGCCGCGGGCGATGACCAGCCCGTCCTCGTCGGACGGCGGCCGGAATGGAACAGAACGGGCAGCCGTCCCCGGCATCGGGGCCGGTGGGCTTGTTCTCGCCCTGGATGTACGCCATGCGGTGCGGGGTCCACAGGCGCTGGAACGCGTCCGGCGTCCCCACTCCGAGCTGCTGCTCCGGCTCAGTCGTCATGGTGTGCAGCATATGGCTTCACGGTGGTCGGGCGTGTCGCCGGGCGGGGCACCGCGGGGGCCGGGCGATGCTGGGGCGATGGACGACGACCGCCGGGTGCGCGAGTGGGAGCGGCGCAGCTCGGTTCCGCTGATGATCGCCTCGCTGCTGTTCCTGACCGCCTACGCGGTGCTGGTGCTGGCGACCGGGCTGTCGCGGGCCTGGCGCGACGCGTGGGCACTGCTGCTGGTCGGCGTCTGGGCGGTGTTCGCGGTGGAGTACCTGGCGCGGCTGTCCCTCAGCTCCCACCGGCTGCGGTTCGTGCGCACCCGGTGGCTGGACCTGGTGGTGCTGGTGTTGCCGCTGCTGCGTCCGTTGCGGGTGGTGCAGAACTACGCCAGGGCGCGGGCCCGGCTCGGCCGGGCCCGGCTGTCGCTCGAAGGCCAGGTGATCATCTACACCGGGGTGACGACGCTGCTGCTGGGCTTCTCGGCGAGCCTGGCGGTGTACAACGTGGAGCATCTGGCACCGGGGGCGAACATCCGCACCTACGGCGACTCGGTGTGGTGGGCCGCCTCGACGCTGACGGCCGTGGGGTACGGCGACGTCTTCCCGGTCACCCTGCGCGGCCGGGTGGTCGGTGTGGGGCTGATGCTGACCGGCCTGGGGCTGCTGGGGGCGGTGATGGGCACGTTCTCCTCGTGGCTGGTCAACCGCTTCCGGCTGGCTTCGGGACAAGGCCGGCCCCCGGAGTCGTGAGACTCCGGGGGCCGGTGCCCTGCGCCGGGTGGCGCGCTCGCGCCGGGGCGGTCAGACCTGGATGCGGCGCTCGACGGCGTCGGCGATCTCCGCGAGGGCCTCCTCGACCGGGACGCCGTTCTTCTGCGTGCCGTCCCGGTAGCGGAAGCTGACCGCGCCGGCGGCGATGTCCTCGTCACCGGCGATGACCATGAACGGCACCTTGGCGCTGCTGGGCGTTGCGGATCTTCTTCTGCATACGGTCCGTCGAGGCGTCGACCTCGAAGCGCAGCCCGCGCTTCTTCGCCTGCTCCGCGAACGTCCCGCAGATACGGCACGTGGGCGTCGCCGATCGGGATGCCGACCGCCTGCACGGGGGCCAGCCAGGCCGGGAAGGCGCCCGCGTAGTGCTCCAGCAGCACGGCGAAGAACCGCTCGATGGAACCGAACAGCGCGCGGTGGATCATCACCGGCTGCTGGCGGGAGCCGTCGGCCGCGGTGTACTCCAGCTCGAAGCGCTTGGGCTGCTGGAAGTCGACCTGGATGGTGGACATCTGCCAGGTGCGGCCGATCGCGTCGCGCGCCTGCACGGAGATCTTCGGTCCGTAGTAGGCGGCGCCGCCCGGGTCCATGACCAGTTCCAGGCCCTGCTTCTCGGCGGCCTCGCGCAGCGTCTCGGTGGCCTCGGTCCACTCCTCGGGCTCGCCGATGAACTTCTCCGGAGTCGTCGCGGGTGGACAGCTCCAGGTAGAAGTCGGTCAGGCCGTAGTCGCGCAGCAGGTTCAGGACGAAGGTCAGCAGGCTGTCCAGCTCGTCCGGCATCTGCTCCTTGGTGCAGTAGATGTGCGAGTCGTCCTGGGTGAAGCCGCGGGCCCGGGTGAGGCCGTGCACCACGCCGGACTTCTCGTAGCGGTAGACGGTGCCGAACTCGAAGAGCCGCAGCGGCAGTTCGCGGTAGGAGCGGCCGCGGGCCCGGAAGATCAGGTTGTGCATCGGGCAGTTCATCGCCTTGAGGCGGTAGTCCTGGCCCGTCGAACTCCATGCGGCGGGAACATCCCGTCGGCGTAGTGCGGCAGGTGGCCGGAGGTCTCGAAGAGCCCGGCCTTGGACAGGTGCGGGGTGTAGACGAACTCGTAGCCCGACTCCTCGTGCCGCTGCCGCGAGTAGTGCTCCATCTCGTTGCGGATGATGCCGCCCTTGGGATGGAAGACCGCCAGCCCCGAGCCCAGTTCCTCCGGGATGGAGAACAGGTCGAGCTCGGCGCCCAGCTTGCGGTGGTCGCGCTTCTCGGCCTCGGCGAGGAACTCCAGGTGCGCCTTCAGCTCGTCCTTGGTGGGCCAGGCGGTGCCGTAGATCCGCTGGAGCTGCTGGTTCTTCTCGCTGCCCCGCCAGTAGGCGGCGGCCGAGCGCATCAGCTTGAAGGCGGGGATGCAGCCGGGTGGTGGGCAGGTGGGGACCGCGGCACAGGTCCTTCCAGCACAGCTCGCCGGTCTTGGCGTCGAGGTTGTCGTAGATGGTCAGCTCGCCGGCGCCCACCTCAGCGGACGCGCCCTCGGCGGCATCGGCGGCCGAGCCCTTGAGGCCGATCAGCTCCAGCTTGTACGGCTCGCCGGCCAGCTCCTCGCGGGCGGCGTCGTCGGTGACCGGCGCGGCGGGAGAAGCGCTGGCCGCGCTTGACGATCTCCTGCATCTTCTTCTCGACGCGCCCGAGGTCCTCGGGGTGGAACGGCTGCTCGACGTCGAAGTCGTAGTAGAAGCCGTCCTTGATCGGCGGACCGATGCCGAGCTTGGCGTCGGGGAAGAGCTCCTGTACGGCCTGCGCCATCACGTGCGCGGTCGAGTGGCGCAGGATGTCCAGCCCGTCCTGGCTGGTGATCGCGACCGCTTCGACCTCGTCGCCGTCGGCGACCGGATGGGCCAGGTCCCGCAGTTGCCCGCCGACCCGCGCGGCCACCACGGAACGGTCGCCGTCGAAGAGGTCCGCCGCGGTGGTCCCCGTCGTCACCAGCCGCTCTTCCGGCGGGGCGGAATCGCGTTTGATGATCACACGGAGGTCTGACACGGGATCTCTCCTGACTCATGTCCAGCGGACGGTCCGCAGCGAAGGCTGCTCGGCTGAATCGTACCGAGCCGGCCGGCCGGCCCGCGAAGCGATAACCCGCCGGGCCCCGGGCGGCGCGCCCGGGGCCCGGCCCACCGCTATCCGGACCGGTCGCCGGGGTCCGCGGAGTCCGCGCGGTCGGCGGGTCCCTCCAGCGCCTTGAGCAGCCGGTCGCGTTCCGCCTCGTCCAGCCGCAGTGGCGCCAGCGCGGTCGGGCCGGTCAGCCGGCGGAAGCGGTCGCGGGCCTCCAGGTCGCCGGTCAGCCGCACCGGCAGACCGCTGAGGTGGGCGTGGACGGCGACCCGGTAGTCCTCCTCCCCCAGTCGCACCCGCAGGGTGCGGGCGTCCGCGCCGACCAGCACCCGCAGCCTGATGGTGCCGCCCGCCTCGGGGCGGGCGCTGTGCAGCCGCACCACGGTGCCGGTCACGGTGACCCGCACGGAGGGTTCCGCGGCCCGGTAGCGGGTGGCGGCCAGTTGCAGCGCGGGCAGGTCGCCCGGGGTGAACTCCACCACCTCCGGGCGGGCGGCCACCCCGTGCGGCGGGGCCGCGGCCGGCGACCAGGTCTGGGCGATCTCCGCGCCCTCGCTGTCGCGCACCAGGTGGATCAGCGCGACCACCAGTTCATGGCTGACACCGAACGCCACGGCCGCGTCGAAGGCGCCGGTGCGGCCGGTGGCGCGCTGGTAGTCCACCGCGTCCCGGGTCGCCTCCAGCGCCTGGAGCATGGTCACCGCCACGGCCCGGCAGTCGGGGGCGGGCAGGAAGGCGGTCACCCGGTGTCCGCTGGTCGTGGGCCCGAGCAGGACGCGGCCCAGGCAGGCGGTGGCGTGCCGGGTGTGCCGTTCGCCGAAGTAGCCCGCGCGGCCGGCCGTCGCCCGGGCCGCCGCCATGAGCATCTCCCGGGCGGCGCCGTGCAGTTGGTCGGCGGCCGGCCACCGCACGGCGCCGGCCAGCCGGGGTGTGTCGAGCCGCCAGCGGATCTCGTCGCCGGGTACGGCGAGCGCCAGCAGCACCTCCCGGGCCGAGGGGGCGCCGGAGCGGGCGAGGGCGGTGATGGCCTCGCCGAGCAGTTCCGCGTAGTCGCCGTAGCCGTCGGTCTCGGGGACCAGCAGGCTGGTGCCGGGGCGGTCCTCGGACCGGCCGGCGGGGTCGCCTGGCGGGGTCCAGCGGGTGTAGCGGCCGCTCTCGCCGCCGCGGCGGCGCCAGCCGTGCCGCACCAGCAAGGCGGTGAGCACTCCGGCGTCGACGCGCTCGGGTCCCGGCAGTTCGCGGTCGTCACCGGGCGGGCCGGAGTCTCCGGCGGACCGGTCTGCGGCATGTTCCATCAGGGCTTTCCTCCAGCCCCGACCCGCGTCATGATCTCGCACAGCGCGCGGTCGTCGAAGATCCGGCAGGTCGGGATCCGTACGGTGGTCCGGCGCCGGCCGGTCACCGGGTGGCCGGCCAGGTTGATCCAGTAGCAGCAGTGCCGCAGTTCCATCCGGTCGTGGCCGGCCCGCAGCCACTGGTCCCGGCCGCGCGGCACCACCATCACGACGAGGATCTTGTGCACCGACACCGGGGAGCGGGCGAGCTTGACGAGGTGGTCGTTGTCCAACGTGAAGGAGAAGTAGGGCCCGGTCGGCCGCGGCGCCACCTGGTAGGTGCTCTTGAGCTGCACCTTGATGGTGACCTCGTCGTCGACCAGGTGTCCCGGCGCGCTGTGGCTGAGATGCCAGTCGATGCCGTAGTCGGGGTAGGGCTGGGCGAGCGAGCAGCCCGCCGCGGCGGCGACCGCGTGCAGATAGCCGACCTGCAGGGTCTCCATGCAACTGGTGGTGGCGAGCCGGCCACGTGTCGGTGCGGTCCGTTCGGTGAACGGGCCGTCCTTGGCAGGGGCCGGGTCGGGCTGAGTGAGCGCCATGGCTCCTGCGTGCCTTCCGGGCCGTGGAGTTTCGCTCCAACGTGCGGTGTTCCTGCTGCGGTTCGTGGATCCGCCGTCCTGGCCCGCGTCTTGGCGGATGTCCGGGATCACCACGTTCCGTCAACTGTGTCTTTTCCGCCGGGAATGATCCGCAAACGAAGCGGTTCGCTGACGCGCTGTCACGGGTAAGAGACCGCCAGACGGACAGTTGCGCAGGCAGCGACACCGGTCCAAGGGCCGGTGTTTGACCGCCCGTCACCTTCCGTGCCCGGACCGCCGTACGCACCTGAGGGAGCCGGTCATGCCCCGTTGGTTCGATGGACCCCTCGCCGCCTTCGACACCGAGACCACTGGGGTGGACGTGGAGCGCGACCGGGTCGTCGCCGCCGCCCTGACCGTGCAACGCCACCCCGACGAGGAGCCGGAGGTGGTGCGCTGGTTGGTCGATCCCGGGGTACCGGTGCCGCCGGAGGCGACCGCGGTGCACGGGCTGACCGACGAGGTGCTGCGCCGGGACGGGATGCCGCCGGCCCGCGCGGTCGAGGAGATGGCCCGGGCGCTGGCCGGCGTCCCGGTGGGCTCCATACCCCTGGTGGTGATGAACGCCCCCTTCGATCTGACGCTGCTGGACCGGGAGTTGCGGCGTCATCGCGGTGCCGGGCTGTCGCGCTACCTGGAGCGCACCGCGCTGTGCGTGCTGGACCCGCGGGTGCTCGACAAGTACGCCGACCGCTACCGGCCCGGCCGCCGTACGCTGTCCGACCTGTGCGCGCACTACGACGTGCCGCTGACCGACGCGCACGACGCGGCGGCCGACGCCACGGCGGCGCTGGCGGTCACCCGGGCGATCGGCCGCCGGTACGCGGAGCGCCCGATGGGCACGATGTCACCGGCCGAGTTGCACATCCGCCAGGCGCTGTGGCACGCGGCGCAGGCTCGCGGGTTGCAGTCGTGGTTCGCGCGCAACGGCTCGGCCGAGGTGTGCGATCCGGCGTGGCCGCTGCGGCCCGAACTGCCCGCCGCCGCCTGAGTGTCGCGCCCGGCGCGAACGCGTCAGGCCGGCCAGCGGAGGGCTGACCGGCCTGACAGGGGTGGGCGATACTGGGTTCGAACCAGTGACCTCTTCGGTGTGAACGAAGCGCTCTTCCACTGAGCTAATCGCCCGGACGACGTGAACCATACATGGCACGGGACTTACCGTTCAAACGGCTTTCCGGGGCCGGCGGCGAGCAGTGCGCGCAGGCCACGGCGCCCGCCACGCATCATCAGCGCGTGGTTGGCCACGAAGAACGGGCGTCCCACGACCGACAGCCGCCGCATCGACGGCCGGCGCACCACCACCTCCTGCTCGAAGCGGGCCAGCGTCCCGGCAGGGCCGGGGGTCACGGTCCACCGGGCCCAGCCCTCCAGGTCGCCGGTCATCGCCATCTCCAGCACACCGGCCGCCGGATCGCGCCGCGCCTCGTGGACCGCGACCACCAGGTCGTACGGGAGCACGGAACGGAACCGCGCGGTGCCAGAGCGCGCGTCCGCCGGGTCGAGCGCGCGCACCTGCGGCCACCAGCGCGGGTAGTCCTCGGCACGCTCCAGTACGGCGTACACCTCGTCCGGCGGGGCGGCCAGCCGCCACTCGCTGCTGAATCGGTACCGGCACCAGTCCATGCCTGTCCGGTCTCCCGCGGTGACACCGCCGAAACGGAAAGGACCCCCGGCCCTGAGGGGCTCGGGGGTCCTTGCGCGGTGGTGGGCGATACTGGGTTCGAACCAGTGACCTCTTCGGTGTGAACGAAGCGCTCTTCCACTGAGCTAATCGCCCGCTGCGTGGGAAAGATTACCGCATGTCAGCGGGTGCCCTCGACCATCGGCGTACGTCGTCACGCGGCGGCGCGCCCGACCGCGCTCCGCGACGATCACCGGGTACGGATCCAGCCAGCCACCGAACTTCACTCTCCGTAGTTTATTTCGGCAAACCACCCGATCGGGTTTCATCACCGTCCCGGCCCACCAGCACTGGCCGGCAGTGGTCCGAACGAAGTACCGGAAGCTTCACAAACCAGTCAGAGGGGTTTACAACGTCCTCGCAGGTGGCATGTCGATTTCGCCGACGTGCGAATCCCGAGCGCACACTGAGCGAAAGGCCCTGGCGCTTATGAACACCACGGTCAGCTGCGAGCTGCACCTGCGCCTCGTTGTGTCGAGCGAATCCTCACTGCCCGTACCCGCGGGCCTGCGGTACGACACGGCCGATCCCTACGCCGTGCACGCCACCTTCCACACCGGTGCCGAAGAGACGGTCGAGTGGGTGTTCGCCCGCGATCTGCTCGCCGAGGGCCTGCACCGCCCGACCGGCACCGGAGATGTCCGCGTCTGGCCGTCCAGAAGCCATGGCCAGGGCGTCGTCTGCATCGCCCTGAGCTCCCCGGAGGGCGAGGCACTGCTGGAGGCCCCGGCGCGGGCCCTGGAGTCGTTCCTGAAGCGGACCGACGCCGCCGTGCCGCCAGGCACCGAGCATCGTCACTTCGACCTCGACACCGAGCTGTCCCACATCCTCGCGGAGAGCTGAGCCGCACCAGCCGCCCGCGACCGTCCTGACTCGGGGGGACGGCGCGGGCCTACCAGCGCAGACCGAAGGGCACCGTCACCGCACCTGATCGTGCGGCGGCGGTGCCCTTCGGCATGCCGGGGCCGACCCACCGGGTGAGCGCAACGCTCCTACGTCATCGCGCGTAGCGCGCTAGAGTCACGCGACGTACCGGCGGCACACGCCACCTTGTCCCGCCACCGGACGTCCGGCCAGGGAGCGAAGCCGTGCTGATCAACCACGACACCCGGGTCGCCCTCGAAATCGTGGTCGATCTGCTCAACACCGCGCCCGACACCGAGGGCCGCGAGGGGCTGGCGGACCTCGGCGCACTGGCCGAATTCGTACGGCGCAACGATGTCAGCGACGTGGGCCGGCTCACCGAGAGCGACCTGGCCGCGGTGCGCGCGGTGCGCGACAGGTTCGCCGAGGTCTTCGCCGCCTCGGCGGCCACCGACGTCATCGCCCTGATCAACACGATGGTCGCCCGGGCGGGCACCACGCCCCGGCTGACCGACCACGACGGCTACGACTGGCATGTGCACTACTTCGCCCCCGGCGCCTCGCTCGCCCATCACCTGGCGGCGGACGGCGGGATGGCGTTGGCGTTCCTGGTCGTCGCCGACGAGCGGGAACGGCTGCGGCGCTGCGCGGCCCCGGACTGCCGACGGGCCTTCGTCGACCTGTCCCGCAACCGCTCACGCCGCTACTGCGACAGCCGTACCTGCGGCAACCGCCTGCATGTCGCCGCCTACCGGGCGCGGCGGCGCGAGGCCACCGGCTGACCTCACATCCCGAACAGGTCGATGCAGGCTCCGAAGAACAACAGGGTGCCGATCACCCCGAGGAACAGCATCAGTGGCGGTTGGGAGAGCGCGAACAGGCACCCGCGGGACTCGTCGTTCATTTGGTGCGTGGCCTCAAGGTCATACGTCACTGGGCAGGGGGCGTGCTCGCACAGTCGTACGTTCCTGAGTTGACCTCAAGTCGCTTGCCAGGAAGCGCAGTTGGCAGCAGCCCTCCCGATCATCGCGCAGCGCCGGGACAGCGGGCGGCCAACACGCGCACTCGCGCGGGTGGTTTTCTGGCATGCGGATCTTCCATCTCACATCGTGAGATGTCCTTCGTACACCCCGACGAGGTCAGATCCCGTGTTTGCGCAGGATGGCCTCGACGTCGTCGAACTCCGACGCCGGGTCGCTCCCCTTCCCACGCTTGGCCCCGGTGGCCGGGGCAGGCGCCTGGCGGGCCGGGGCGACAGCCGGCCGGCCGCTCCCCGCGGCGAGGGTGTCGCCGTCCCCCGCCGTCCGCTCCTGGCCGCCCTCGCGGCTCCTGCCCAGCCGGGAGGCGAGGTAGAGCAGCACCGCCAGCGCGATCACCGCGAACCCGCCCCACACCGTCGGCTTGAGCACCAGGTCGGCGCCCCAGACACCGACCGCCTTGCCGATCTTCCCGCCCAGGGTGATCAGCCCGGCCAGATAGAGCCCCACCGGCAGCAGCGACAGCGCCGCGAGCCGGGTGGCCCGGCGGAACCTGCGCCGCCACGCGGTCAGCAGGCTGACGGCCAGACCCGCGCCGGACAGTGCGACGCACACGGCGGCGGTCAGCACGGCCGGCCCTTCCTCGTACCCTTCACGCCGGTCGCCGACATCGCTCTCCAATCCCCTGGTGGAAACGTCTCCCCTTCCATCCTGCATCGCCGCGGCCGAAGCGGCCACGACCCGCGCGCGGGTTCAGGGAGATCTCGGGGGCGGGCTCCTCCCCAGGTGCCGCACCGGTGGTGCGGCGGCCCGGTCCGGCGTTGAGAGACTGTGCGTATGAACGAAGCCACCGCGCCCAGCGCCGTCCTCGAATTCTGGTGCGAACTGCAGTGCCCCGACTGCGACGCGGCGCTGGAGGACGTGCGCGCGCTGCGCGCCCGCTACGGGGACGCCCTCGACATCCAGTTGCGGCACTTCCCGCTGGAGCGGCACCAGCACGCCTACGCCGCCGCCCAAGCCGCCGAGGAGGCGTTCGCCCAGGGGCACGGCTGGCCCTACACCGAGGCGGTATTGGCCCGCAGCGCGGAACTGGGCGACCGCGGCGAATCGCTGCTGGTCGAGATCGCCGGCGAACTCGGCCTGGACGCCGAGGAGTTGGACACCGCCCTGGTCGACGGCCGGCACACCCTCACCGTCGACGCCGATCAGGCCGAGGGCAAGGCGATCGGCGTCACCGGCACCCCGACCTACCTCATCGACGGCGTGCGACTGGACGGCGGCCAGAGCATGGCGGGGCTGCGCGAGCGGATCGAGGAGATCGCCGACCGCCTGCTCGGGACCGCCGGGTGATCACAGCAGCGACTTGACCAGTTCGTAGGACTCCGGCCGGTAGCCCAGCGACTCGTACAGCCGCAGCGCGGGCGCGTTGCCCGCGTAGACGTTCAGCCCCAGGTCGGATACGCCCGCGGCCAGGCACTCGTGCTCGGCGGCCAGCATCATCGCGCGGCCGTGACCCCGCCCGCGGTGTCCCTCGGCGACCTCGACCAGGTAGACCCACGACCGCACGAGGGGACCGTCGTCGGGCGCGCGCAGCCGGACCCACAACCACCCGACGTCGGCGCCCTCGTGGGCGAGCACCCGCAGCGCGGTGCCCGCGGTGCGCACGCCGTCCGGCAGCACCACCGCGTAGTCGGCGTCGGCGGCGGCCTCGGCCCGCTCGGGTGCCACGCACTCCTCGGTCAGCCGCCGCACGTACTCCTCGCGGGTGCGCCGGTGCCAGACCGCGTAGTCGGCCTCGTCCATCGGCCGCAGGACGGCGCCGGCGGGCAGGGCGGGCGGTGGGCCGGCCAGCCGCTTGGTCATGCCGCGGTTGCGCTCGGTGTAGCCGAGCGCCGTGGCCAGCCGCAGGGCGTACGCCGCTTCTGCGGGCACGCCGGCCTGCACCCGCCGGCAGCCCCAGCCGCGCAGCACCTCCTCGGCGGCGAGCGCGGCGACCGCGCCGCGACCGCGCCGCCGGTCCGGCTCGTCGATGGTCAGCGAGACCACCCGGCCGACCCGGGCGCCCAGGCGCGGGTCGGTGCTCAGCAGCAGCCGGCCGACCGGGCGCCCGTTGACGCACACGGTGAAGCCGCGCGAGCGGCTGCCCTCCTCGCCGCGCTCCTCCGGCCCCTCGGGGCGCAACGTGGTGGTCACGGGTTCTCCTGGGCGGCGGCCCGCTCGGCGAACACCCGCATCGCCTTGGCGGTGACCGGTCCTGGGGCGCCCGGCAGTTCGCGCTCGTCGACCCGGTCGACGGCCTGGACGTCCCGCAGCGAGGAGGTCAGGAAGATCTCGTCCGCCTCGTCCAGCACCTCCATCGACAGGTCGGCCTCCCGCGCGCCGGTCCACTCGATGACCAGCCGCCGGGTGATCCCGTCCAGGCACCCGGAGGCGAGCGGCGGGGTGAGCGCCTCGCCGTCGAGGACGACGAAGACGTTGGTGCCGGTGCCCTCGCACAGCCTGCCGCGGGTGTTGCCGAACAGCGCCTCGGAGGCGCCGTGCTCATGGGCGCGGGCCAGGGCGACCACGTTCTCGCCGTAGGAGGTGGTCTTCAGGCCGGCCAGCGCGCCCTTCTCGTTGCGCGTCCACGGCACGGTGACGACCGCGGTGGTGTCCGGCCGCTGCGGCACCCCACCCACCGCGACCACCAGCGTCGGGCGGGAGGCGCCGCGTTCCGAGCTGAGCGGGGAGACGCCACCGGTGTAGGTGATGCGCAGCCGGCCGAGCGGCACCGGGTCGGCGGCGAGCACCGCCTGGGTCGCCCGGCGCACCAGGTCCTGGTCCGGCTCGGGCAGTCCGAGTCCGCGGGCCGAGCGGGCCAGCCGCACGAGGTGCCGGTCCATGGCGAAGGGCCGGCCGTCGACCGCCTTGACGGTCTCGAACACCCCGTCCCCCACGGTCAGTCCATGGTCGAGCGCGGACACCACGGCATCCCCGGCCTCCCGCAGTTGATCGTCGACCCAGATCCTCATGGTGGTCCTCCTGGCGTCCCTCGGCCCCACGGTCGGCTTCCATCAACGCCCTCATCATCTCAATACGGGCGCCGCCGTCGGCGACTTCCCCGTATCCACCGTGTTCACCCGCCCGGCACGCTGCGGAAACGGAATTTGAGCTGACGCGGAATTCCGCTAGAGTTCAACACGTCGCCGGGACACGCGAGCGCCCCGGAGCACGGCACATGCGGACGTGGCTCAGTTGGTAGAGCATCACCTTGCCAAGGTGAGGGTCGCGGGTTCGAATCCCGTCGTCCGCTCGAAGGGGGTCTTCGGATCTCCGAGCTGGTGGAGTGGCCGAGAGGCGAGGCAACGGCCTGCAAAGCCGTCTACACGGGTTCAAATCCCGTCTCCACCTCGGACGATTAGCTCAGCGGGAGAGCGCTTCCCTGACACGGAAGAGGTCACTGGTTCAATCCCAGTATCGTCCACTGGTCCCTAGGACCGTCCCGCGCGATTAGCTCAGCGGGAGAGCGCTTCCCTGACACGGAAGAGGTCACTGGTTCAATCCCAGTATCGCGCACCAGCGCAGGTCCCCCGTGGGGGTCGACGCATCCCGGACGATTAGCTCAGCGGGAGAGCGCTTCCCTGACACGGAAGAGGTCACTGGTTCAATCCCAGTATCGTCCACGCATCACGAAGGGCCGAAGCGAACGCTTCGGCCCTTCGTCGTGCCGGTGCGCCGCCGCACACCGCGAGGCCCGGACACCCCATGGATGTCCGGGCCGCGTGCCGTCCGTTCGCCCCCCGTCCCCACGGGGTCTGGTGCCGGAGTCCCCCGACCCGGGCCGCTCTCCCGGGGCGTGGACGCGTTTCAGCGTCCCATCAACCCAGCCACGGACGACGCCTGTACGACAACGGCGTGCCAGCCACCGCACGCCACGGCCAGCAGCACCGCGAGCGGCGCCGCCATGGCCGCGGCCACCAGCGGATGCCGCCGGTTGGCACGGCTCCCGCCGGGCAGCACGGCGGCGGTCAGGCCACGCACTCGCTTGGCCGTTCGTACCGTCGCCGTGTCCGCCATGACCGCTCTCCCGTTGTCCTGATCCTCGGGCGGTGGGCTCTCGGCCCCGGGGGCCGACTGCTTCGTCCACCGCTCGATCACCAACACTAGGTGCGGGGTGCCGCCCGGTCGTCATGCCGTCGTACAGCTTCGGCGGCCTCCCCGAGGATGACCCCGGGGCGGTCGGCGTACTCCCCTGGGTGGAGAACCGACGGCAGGCACCCTGATGGATCCCTGAAGGAAGACCCTCAGGCCCGGGCGTCCTCCGCGCCCTCGGCGTCGTCCCTGGGTATCGGCTGTTCGACCAGCGCGAGCACCCGGTTGGCCATGAAGCGGGCGGTGCGGACCACCGAGCCGTTCCTGGTGACCTCACTCACCTCGACCACCCCGCGGCGCACCGCGGTCTCGACCCGGCGCCCTGCCCGGGTGGCCACCACTTCGTAGGTGCGGGTCGTGTCCCCCGCGTCCACCACTATTTCCACTCGATCACCCTTCACGGCGTCAATCCCCCTGTCCGGACCGGTGGTTGGTGACGTGAGCAGGCTCCGCCCCGGTGCGAGTGGCGGTACCTCCCCACCTGTCCAGGATCTCACCGGCCACTGACAATCACACGGCCGTCGCGGGCGGTGCCTCGCCGCGCGACGGCCGGTCGTTACGTAAGCTGTGCCAGGTCAGTCGGACTGGGCGGGCAGCAATTGGCGTCTCCCCACCGGAGGTAGGGGAAGAACATGGCGATGATGCGGCTCCGGCGCGAGGACCCGCGTGTCGTCGGCTCCTTCCGGCTGCACCGCAGGCTCGGCACCGGCGGCATGGGCGTGGTCTACCTGGGGTCCGACAAGCGCGGCCAGCGGGTGGCGCTGAAGGTGATCCGGCCGGAGCTGGCGGAGGACCAGGAGTTCCGGCAGCGGTTCGCCCGCGAGGTCTCGGCAGCCCGGCGGATCCGCGGCGGCTGCACCGCGCGGCTGGTGGCGGCCGACCTGGAGACCGACCGGCCCTGGTTCGCCACCCAGTACGTGCCGGGGCCCTCGCTCTACGACAAGGTGGGCGCCGACGGACCGCTGCCCGCCGCCGAGGTCGCCACCATCGGCGCGGCGCTGGCCGAGGGCCTGGTGGCGGTGCACGACGCCGGGGTGGTCCACCGGGACCTGAAGCCCTCGAACATCCTGCTGTCCCCCAAGGGCCCGCGCATCATCGACTTCGGCATCGCCTGGGCGACCGGGGCGAGCACCCTGACCCACGTCGGCACGGCGGTCGGCTCGCCCGGCTTCCTCGCCCCCGAGCAGGTGCGCGGGGCCACCGTCACCCCGGCGACCGACGTGTTCGCCTTCGGCGCCACGCTGGCCTACGCCGCCGCGGCCGACTCGCCGTTCGGGCAGGGCAGTTCCGAGGTCATGCTCTACCGGGTGGTCCACGAGGAGCCCGACCTGCGCGGGGTGCCCGACTCGCTGGCGCCGCTGGTCTACGCGTGCCTGGCCAAGGAGCCGGAGGACCGGCCGAGCACCGGGCGGCTGGCCGAGCGGCTGGCGGAGATCGCGGCCCGCGAGGCGCGCGGTGCCGACCCGGTCCGGCGCGAAGGCGGCGCGCCGCAGAAGACCGCCGGACCACACCCGGAGCGCCCCACCGGCCGGCGCGCCACGCAGTACGCCGAGCAGCGCACCGAACAGCGCCCGTCCGCCACGGAGGCGTTCTCGGCCCGGACACCGCAGTCCACCGGCCCGCAGCGCACCCCCTCCCCCCGCACCGCGGGCGGGCGGGTCCAGGCGCACTCCGCGCCGCGCACGCCCGCTCCCCGCGCCCCGGCGCCGCGTACCCCGGCCGGCCGGCGCGGTCCGGGGCCAGGGCCTGATCGCAGGCTGCTGCGGCAGCGGCTGATCGTCTTCGTGACGGTGACGCTGCTGGTGGCGTTGGGCATCGCGGCGGCACAGGGCTGCCAGGGCCACCCGTCCCGCGGGCTCGGGCCGTCCGGTCCGCCGGGGGCGCGGGGCACGGACTCCGCGCCGCTCACGCCGTGACCGCGGCGCCCGGCCGGGGTCGGTGACCGCTACCCCGACCGGGGGACTGGCGTCGGCGCCGCCGGGTCGGATACGTTTCCAAGCGCTTGCTTAGCCATGGCGGGCCGACGGGACGGCTCGACGGTACGGCCGGCCCGCGCCCGGAGCGCGCGGCGGCCGGAGAGGACACGGCGTATGACGAAAGCCACCGGCAACGACAGCCTCGACGCGGAGGGGGTGCGCGGCCGCGTACGGGACTTCCTCGCCGCGCACGACCCGGCGGGGGCCGACCGCCTGGAGTTCCTCCAGGCCCGCTTCGACGCCGGACTCGCCTGGGTGCACTTCCCCGAGGGGCTCGGCGGCCTGGGCGCGCCACGGGCCCTTCAGGGGGTGGTGGACGCCGAGTTGGCGGCGGTCGGCGCGCCCGACAACGAGCCGCGGCGGATCGGCATCGGCCTGGGCATGGCGGCGCCGACGATCCTGCGGTTCGGCACCGAGGAGCACAAGGCCCGCTTCCTGCGGCCGCTGTGGACCGGCGAGGAGGTGTGGTGCCAGTTGTTCAGCGAACCGGGCGCCGGATCCGACCTGGCCGGCCTGCGCACCCGTGCGGTGCGCGACGGTGACGACTGGGTGCTCAACGGCCAGAAGGTGTGGACCTCCGGCGCGCACAACGCCCGCTGGGCGATCCTCATCGCCCGCACCGACCCCGACGTGCCCAAGCACCGCGGCATCACCTACTTCGTCTGCGACATGACCGCCCCCGGCGTCGAGGTCAGGCCGCTGCGGCAGATCACCGGCGAGGCGGAGTTCAACGAGGTCTTCCTCACCGACGTGCGCATCCCCGACGCCCACCGGCTCGGCGACGAGGGGGACGGCTGGCGGGTCGCGCAGACCACCTTGATGAACGAGCGGGTGGCGATCGGCGGTGGGGCGGTACCGCGCGAGGGCGGGATGATCGCCAAGGCCGCCGCCACCTGGCGGGCCAGGCCGCAGGCGCGCACCCCCGAACTGCACGACCGGCTGCTGCGGTTGTGGGTGGAGTCCGAAGTCGCCCGGCTCACCGCGGAGCGGGTCCGCCAGCAGTTGGTGGCCGGCGCGCCCGGCCCGGAGGGCTCCGGCCTGAAGCTGTCCTTCGCCCGGCTCAACCAGCAGGTCAGCGGCCTGGAGCTGGAGATCCTCGGCGAGGACGGGCTGCGCTACCAGGACTGGACGATGACCAGGCCGGCCACCGTGGACTTCTACGGACGGGACGCGGGCTACCGCTATCTGCGCGCCAAGGGCAACTCCATCGAGGGCGGCACCTCGGAGATCCTGCGCAACATCGTCGCAGAACGGGTGCTGGGCCTGCCCTCCGAGCCCCGCACCGACAAGGACGTCGCCTGGAAGGACCTGCCCCGATGAGCCCCTCCCCCGCCGCCGCGGACCTGCTGTACTCCGACGTCGAGGACGATCTGCGCGCCGCGGTGCGCGACGTGCTGGCCGACCGCTGCCCGCCGTCCGCGGTGCTCGCCCGCTGCGAGAGCGGCGCCCCCTACGACCCGGACCTGTGGCGCACGCTCGCGGTGGGCTCCGGTCTCGCCGGGCTGCTGGTGCCGGAGGAGTCCGGCGGTCAGGGCGCCTCGGCCCGTGAGGTGGCCGTCGTGCTGGAGGAGTTGGGCGGCGCGGTCGCGCCGGTGCCCTTCCTCGGCAGCGCGGTCCTGGCCACCACCGCGCTGCTGCGCTGCGATGACCCGGGACCGCTGGAGCGGATCGCGTCGGGCGAGGCGGTCGCCACGCTGGCCGTGCCCTTCACCACCGGCCCGGGTGGCGCCTTCCCCGGCGCGGTGCGGGCCGGGGCCGACGGCACGCTGACCGGCCGGGTGACCAGCGTCGCCGACGCGGTCACCGCCGACGTGCTGATCGTGCCCGCGGTCGGTACGGACGGCCCAGGGCTGTACGAGGTGGCCGCCGGGGCGGCCGGGGTGCGGATCGAGCCGGCGACCTCGCTCGACCTGACGCGCCCGGTCGCCGACGTGACGCTGGAGGGCGCCGCCGCCCGCCCGCTGGCCGCGGCGGACGCCGCCGCAGGGGCGCTTGAGGCCGCGCTGCTGGCCGGGGCGGGGCTGCTGGCCTCGGAGCAACTCGGCGTCGCCGCCTGGTGCCTGGAGCAGACGGTGGGATATCTCGGCGAACGACGCCAGTTCGGCCGGGTGGTGGGCTCCTTCCAGGCCCTCAAGCACCGGCTGGCCGACCTGTGGCTGGAGGTCGTCTCGGCCCGCGCGGCGGCCCGCGCCGCCGCCGACGCGCTCGCCACCGGCTCACCGGACGCGCCGGTCGCCGTCTGCGTGGCGCAGTCCTTCTGCTCCGACGTGGCCGTGCACGCCGCCGAGGAGTGCGTGCAACTGCACGGCGGGATCGGCATGACCTGGGAGCACCCGGCGCACCTGTACCTCAAGCGCGCCAAGGCCGACCAGCTGGCCCTGGGCAGCCCCGGCCGGCACCGCGCGCTGCTGGCGGGGCTGGTGGACCTGCCGGGGCCGGCTCAGGCCTGAGGGCGGCCGGTGGTCACCGCGTAGAAGGCGACGGCCGCCGCCGCGCCCACGTTCAGCGAGTCCACGCCGTGCGCCATCGGGATGCGGACCGGCAGGTCGGCGGCGGCCAGGGCGCGGGGGGTGAGGCCGTCACCCTCCGCGCCGAGCATCAGGGCGACGCGCTCCATCCGGTGCGCGGCGACCTCGTCCAGCGAGCCGGCCGCGCCGTCCGGGGTCAGCGCCAGCAGCCGGAACCCGGCCTCCCGTACCGTCCGCAGATCGCCCGGCCAGCTCTCCAGCCGGGCGTAGGGCACCGCGAAGACCGCGCCCATGGAGACCTTCACCGAGCGGCGGTAGAGCGGGTCGGCGCAGTCCGGGGAGAGCAGGACCGCGTCCATGCCGAGGGCGGCGGCGCTGCGGAAGATGGCGCCGATGTTGGTGTGGTCGTTGACCGCCTCCATCACCGCGACCCGGCGCGCGGTGGCCAGCAGGCTCGCCGCGCCCGGCAGCGGCTTGCGGCCCATGGAGGCGAGCGCGCCGCGGTGCACGTGGTAGCCGGTGACCTGTTCCGCCAGGGCCGGGGCGACCGTGTAGACCGGCGCGTCGATCCCGTCGATGACGTCGCGCAGCTGCGTCGACCCACTTGTCCGACAGCAGCATCGAGCGCATGGGGTAACCGGCGTCGCGGGCGCGGCGGATGACCTTCTCGCCCTCCGCGATGAACAGGCCCTCGGCGGGCTCGCGGCGGCGCCGCAGCTCGACGTCGGTCAGGCCGGTGTAGTCGTGCAGCCGCGGGTCGTCGGGGTCCTCGATGGTGATCGGCTCAGCCACGGGTGCCGCTCCCCGCGGAGACGGTGACCACGTCGCCGACGACGATCACGGCGGGCGGGCGGACGCCCTCGGCGGTCACGGTCTCCCCCAGGGTGGCCAGCGTCGCGTCCACCCGGCGCTGGGCGGCGGTGGTGCCCTCCTGGACGACGGCGACCGGGGTGTCGTCCGCCCGGCCGTGGGCGATCAGCGCGGCGGCGATCGGCGCCGGTCGTTCTCCACCGCCATGAGCAGCACCAGGGTGCCGCGCAGCCGGGCCAGCGCCGCCCAGTCCACCAGGGAGCGCGGATCCTCGGGGGCCACATGGCCGCTGACGACGGTGAACTCGTGGGCCACCCCGCGGTGGGTGACCGGGATCCCGGCCGCCCCCGGCACACTGATGGCGCTGGTGATGCCGGGCACGACCGTGCAGGGGATGCCCGCCTCGGCCAGCGACCGCGCCTCCTCCATGCCGCGGCCGAAGACGTACGGGTCGCCGCCCTTGAGCCGGACCACCGCCTTGCCCGCCTTGGCGTGCTCGATCAGCGCGTTGTTGATGGCCTCCTGGGCCATCGCGCGGCCGTACGGGATCTTCGCGGCGTCGATCACCTCGACGTGCGGCGGGAGTTCGTCGAGCAGGTCGCGCGGGCCGAGCCGGTCGGCGATGACCACGTCGGCCTCCGCGAGCAGCCGCCGCCCGCGCACCGTGATCAGGTCGGGGTCGCCGGGACCGCCGCCGACCAGCGCGACGCCCGCGGTACGCGCCCGGTGCCGCGGCGCGGCGAGGGTGCCGTCCCGCAGCCCTTCGACCACCGCGTCCCGTACCGCGGCCGACCTTCTGGGGTCGTCCCCGGTGAGCACGGCGACGGTCACGCCCTCGCTGCGCCCGGTGGCCGGGGTCCAGGCGGTGGCCGCGCCGGCGTCGTCGCTGCGCACGCACCACACCCGGCGCTCCTCGGCCTCCGCGGAGGCGGCGGCGTTGGCCGCGGGGTCGTCGGTGGCGACCAGCGCGTACCAGGCGCCGGCCAGGTCGCCGTCGGCGTACCCGCGGCGCTCCCAGCGCAGTTCGCCCGCGTCCGCCATGGCCTCGACGGACGGGGTGGCCGAGGTGGAGACCAGCAGGATGTCGGCGCCCGCGGCCACCAGCGCGGGCAGCCGGCGCTGGGCGACCTGGCCGCCGCCGAGCACGACGACCCGCCGTCCGGACAGGCGCAGTCCGACCGGGTAGGCGGGCGCGTCGTTACGGTCCATGGCGGTACGGCTCCTCGGGCGAAGGCGGTGGTCCCCCGGCCGCCGTGGCGGGGGAAGGACATGGGATGCCGTGGCCAACCTTACGGCCCGCCGCGGTGCCGCCGGCGCTCCCCCCGGCCGTGGCCCGACCACCCTGACCAGGCACGACCCCCGTCAGGGGCCGCGCCGGGTCCTGGCGTCAGCCCTTCTCGGTGACTCCCGCGGCGTCGAAGGTGGCCACCTCGTGCATCACCCGGGCCGCGCTCTGCACCAGCGGCAGGGCCAGCAGCGCGCCGGTGCCCTCGCCGAGCCGCAGGTCGAGGTCGACCAGCGGGCGCAGGCCCAGCTTGGTCAGCGCCGCCATGTGCCCGGGTTCCGCGCTGCGGTGGCCGGCGATGCAGGCGGCCAGCGCCTCGGGGGCGATGGCCCTGGCGACCAGGGCGGCCGCTCCCGCGCTGACGCCGTCCAGGATGACCGGGGTGCGCAGCGAGGCGCCGCCGAGCAGCAGGCCGACGATCGCGGCGTGCTCCAGACCGCCGATCGCGGCGAGTACTCCGATCGGGTCGGTCGGGTCGGGGCTGGTGCAACTCCAGGGCGCGGCGCACCACATCGACCTTGCGGGCGTGCATCTCGTCGTTGATGCCGGTGCCGCGGCCGGTGACCTCGGCGGGGTCGGCGCCGGTGTAGACGGAGATCAGCGCGGCGGACGCGGTGGTGTTGGCGATGCCCATCTCACCGGTGAGCAGCACCTTGTTGCCGGCCGCCACCAGGTCGCGGGCGGTCTCGATGCCGACCTCGACCGCGCGCAGCGCCTCCTCGCGGCTCATCGCGGGACCGGTGGTGAAGTCGTCGGTGCCCAGCCGCACCTTGCGCGGCAGCAGGCCGGGCGTGGTGGGCAGTTCGGCGGCGACGCCCACGTCGACCACGCAGACCTCGGCGCCGACCTGGTTGGCGAAGGCGTTGCAGACCGCGCCGCCGCCCAGGAAGTTGGCCACCATCTGGGCGGTGACCTCCTGCGGCCAGGCGGTGACGCCCTGGGCGTGCACGCCGTGGTCACCGGCGAAGATCGCCACGGCGGCGGGCTCGGGAATGGGCGGCGGGCACTGCCGGGACAGCCCGGACAGCTGGGCGGAGATGATCTCCAGCATGCCGAGCGCGCCGGCCGGCTTGGTCATCCGCTTCTGCCGCTCCCACGCCTCGCCGAGCGCCTTGGCGTCCAGCGGGCGGATGCCGCGCAGCGTCTCCTCCAGCAGGTCGTGCGGGTCCTCGCCGGGCAGCGCCCGGTTGCCGTACTCCTCCTCGTGGACCACCCAGGACAGCGGGCGGCGCTTGGACCAGCCCGCCTGGACCAGCTCGGGTTCCTGCGGGAACTCGTCCACGTAGCCGACGCACAGGTAGGCGACGACCTCCAGGTGCTCGGGCAGGCCGAGTTCGCGGACCATCTCGCGCTCGTCGAAGAAGCTGACCCAGCCGACGCCGAGTCCTTCGGCGCGGGCGGCCAGCCAGAGGTTCTCCACCGCGAGCGCGGAGGAGTAGGGGGCCATCTGCGGCTGGGTGTGGCGGCCGAGGGTGTGCCGGCCGCCGCGGGTGGGATCGGCGGTGACGACGATGTTGACCGGGGTGTCGAGGATCGCCTCGATCTTCAGCTCGCGGAACTGCTTGGCCCGGGCCTTGGGCAGCGAGTTGGCGTACGCGTCGCGCTGCCGCATCGCCAGCTCGTGCATCTTCTCGCGGGTCTTGTCCGACCGGATGACGACGAAGTCCCACGGCTGGGAGTGGCCGACGCTGGGCGCGGTGTGGGCCGCCTCCAGCACCCGCAGCAGCACCTCGTGCGGGATCGGGTCGGGCCGGAAGCCGTTGCGGATGTCGCGGCGCTCGCGGATGACCCGGTGCACCGCGTCGCGTACGGCGGGGTCGTAGGCGGCACTGACGAGAGCGGGCTCCTGGGCCGCCTCGCCCTCGCCCTCCGGCTGCGGCCCGGCCTCGGGCTGCTCCGGCTGCTCGGGCTGTTCCGGTTCTGTGGTATCCGCCGCGGGCTCCGCCACCGGCTCGGGCTCCGGCTCCGCGGCGGGTTCCTCCGCCGCTTCGGCCTGGTCCTCGACGACGGGCTGCTCGGCGGGGGCGTCCTCCGGCTCCGCGGCGGGCTCGGGGGCGGCCTCCTGCGCGGGCGGCTCGGGCTGTTCTGCCGGTGCGGTCTCGGCCGACGCGGTCTCGGCCGCGGGCTCGGCGACCGGCTCGACCGGCTCGACCGGGGCGGGCTGCTCGGCCGGGGCCGCCGCTTCGACGGCGGCGGGCTGCTCGGCGGCGGGCGGCTCGACGGCGGCGGGCGGCTCGGCGCCCTCCTCGGCGACGGGCTGCGGCGCGCTTTCCTGCGCCGCCGGCTCGGGCACGGGCTCCGCCGCGGGCTCGGGCAGCGCCTCCGGTTGCTCCGGCTGCTGCGCGACCGGCTCAGCGGCGACCACCTCGGCGGGCACCGGCTCACGGTCGAGGTCGGCCAACCCGCCCGGCTCGTCGGACGGCACCGGCAACGGCGTCTCGGCGATGACCGGCGGCACCGGCAGCGCGGGCTGTTGAGCGGCCGCCTCCGGGGCGTCGGCGGGCGCCTGCTCCGGTACGGCGGCGGCCACCTGCGGCTCGGGGGCGAGCGGCACGGGCTGTGCTTCGGCCTCCACGGCCTCGGGCGCCGCAAGGACCTCGGGCGCGGGGGCCTGCGCGGTGGGCGCTTCGGTGCCGTCCGGCGCGGCCCAGGGTCCGGCCGACGCCGGCTGCTCGACCGGGGTCTGCGCGGCGGGCAGCTCCTCCGGGGCCGGGGTGTCGAGGTACTCGGGACCGGCCGCGGCATCCGGGTCGGCGACCGGCAGCGCCTCAACGGCCGGCGCCGTCTCGGGGGCAGCCTCGGCCACCGGCTCCGGCTGCTGCTCCGGCTCGGGCGGTGCGGGCGGCGGCGAGGCGGGGACGGGCTGCGCGGGCGGCGGGGTGGGACCGCGGTCGGCGAGCGACCGCACCGAGACACCGCCGGACGAGTCGTTGCGGGGCTCGGCGTGCGGCGCGACCGGCGGACCGAGGTTCAACGGGCGGCGCTGCGGCGGGGCCTGACCGTTCGCCGGGCCGCCCTCCGGCGACACGGTCGGCGACGGGACACGCACCGCCATGGCCTCGGCGGCCGCGGGGGCGAGGCCGGGGGCCTGCGACGCAACGGCCTCCGCGGGGTCGGCCGGCGGCAGGGGGGCGGGGACCGCCTCCGGCAGGACCGCCTCGGGCTGCTGGGGCAACGGCGGAACGGGCAGCGCGGGAGCCACCGGGTCCACGAGCAGCGGCTGGGCCTCGATCGGTCCTGTCAGGTAGGGCTCCGGGTACTGCGGCATGGGCTCGGAGGCGAGCTGCGGGCCGTCGAGTACGCCCGGCGGGTAGTCGCCGGGCTGCGGGACGTGCTGCGGTTGCGGTGCCATCAGGTTCTCGTTGTACGGGGGTTGCGGGGCGGGCTGCTGCGCGTAGGGCTGGGGATCGCCCCAGGAACCCTGCGGTCCTGGCATCAGCAGCAGGTCGTCCTCCTCCTCGGTCTCCCCGCCGACGGCGCCCTGCTGCGGCACGGCGGCCTGCTGCTCGTAGGCGAAGACGGGGACGGCCGGGGCCAGGAAGGCGTCGGTGCTCCAGTGGTGACCGGAGGCGGCCGGAGCGGGTGCCCCCACGGGATCGCCGGGAAGCTCGGAGTGCGGCTGCTGAACCGCCTCTGCGCCTGCGTTCTCCGGCAGTCCCTCGCCGGGGACCGGGCCGGTGTCAGTCATGCGTGCCCCTCGCCCATCGGTATAGCTCCTTCCAGCCCCGTGACGCGCCGGCGGCTGCGGCACCAGTGCCTGCCCGTACGGCATGCCCTGGGCCACCGAAGCAAGAACGAGCACGCGTGACAGGCGGCACGACCGACTCCGGGACGTGCATTCTCCCGGCCCGTCGCACACCGTGGCCACCCAACTCGTCCGCCGGGCACTGTGGACTGCGCCACGTCCCACACCGGCGCCGCGCCCCGCCGCCAGCGAGAACACGTCGTCGTCAGGCGGACGACGCGTCAACACCGGGAGGCGGCACAACGGTCCGCCAGCCTACCGCGCGATCACCCGATCGTGTTCCGGGTACCGGCCCGCCCGACCACCCGGAGGCGAACAGGCGTACGAGACAAGGGGGTCGGTGTTCAGGCCCGCCGGACGCCCGGGGCGTCCGCCAGGCTCCCGGTCAGCAGGAACGCCGTGGCCCGCTCCCGCTCGGCCCAGTCGCCGTCGAGTTCGACGGACTGCGCCAGCGATCGGGTCACCGCGTAGCCGCCTTCCACCAGCGCCCGGTTGACCGCTTCGGCCTCGTCGCGGGTGGTGGCGCCGACGACGATCCGCTCGGGCCTGCGGGCCGCGCAGGCGGCGACCACCTCGGCACCGCCGCCGGCCGACCCGCACCACGTCCGGCTCCGGCAGGTCCTCCAGCGCCTCGGGGGCGATGCCGTGGACGACCTGGATCTGGACGCCGTAGCGGCGGGCGTTGGCCGTGGCCAGGGCGCAGGAGTCGGCGTCCCGGTCGACGGCGATGACCGCGGCGCCGAGCCGGGCGGCCTCCACCGCGAACGCGCCGCCGCCCGCGCCGATGTCCCACACCAGGTCGCCGGTGCGCGGGCCGACCCGGGCCAGTTGCAGGGCGCGCAGTTGGGCGGAGGGGCCCGGGTCGCCCGGCGGCCGGCCGTAGTCCTCGGCGGGCAGCGCCCAGCCGCGCAACGGCCCCGGGTAGCCGGGTTCCTGGCCCGCGATCCAGCCGCTGTTGCCGGCCGCGGCGGGGCCACCGATGGCGATGACGACGTTCGGATCACGCCAGATGTGGTCGGCGACCTTGTCGGAGGTCAGCACGCTGACCTCCTCCTGCTCGGTGCCGAGCGCCTCGCAGATGACGAAGGTGCGGTGCACCCCGCCGAGCAGCAGCGCGAGTTCGGCCGGGCCGGCGCCGGGCGCGGTCAGCACGGCGACCTTGGCGTTGGCGCGGCATCACGTTGACCGCGCGGCGCAGGGTGCGGCTGTGCGCGACGACGATCCGCGCGTCGTCCCAGGGCATCCCGGCCCGGGCGAACGCCTGCGCGATCGAGGAGACGCCGGGCACGACCTCGATCTCCAGGCCGTGCTCCGGTGCGCGCAGCGCCCGCACCACGCCGAAGAACCCCGGGTCGCCGTCGGCGAGTACGACCGCGGTGCCGCGGTGCGCGGCGATCCGGCGGGCGGCCAGGTCGATGCTGCCGAGCAGGATGCGCTCGGCCTGCTCGGGCACATGGGGCAGGGCGAGATGGTGCCGCGAGCCCGCCACAAGGGTGGCCGCGCCGAGCGCGGAGAGCGCCGCCGACGTCGGGGGTGAGCCGTCCCAGCCGATCACCGTGACCCGGTCGGCCATCGCCGTCCTTCGCTCCGCGTGTCCGCCGTCCCATCCCGGCAGGGAAACCTGGGAGGGACCTGGGAGGACACAGTATCCCGGGCGGATTTCCGGCAGGCGGGCCCGGCGGGCGGTGCGCCACGGGCGAACGGTGGCCGCGAGCCCGCGGCCGGCGGGTGTGTCAGTGCCAGTCGGGGTAGGGCTCGTCGCCGGACCGGTCGCCGACGCCGTCGATGTCCTCCGGCAGCAGGCTCCAGACGATCAGGTCGGTGCGGGTCTGCGACCAGCCGCCGCCCTCGGTGTGCTGCCGGGCGGTGCCGGCGTTGCGCAGCACGCCCTCGCTGACGCAGCCGACCTTCTGGGCCACCTGCTGGGCGGCGGTGTTGTCGGCCGCCGTGCGCAACTCCAGGCGTTCGAACTTCTGGTCGTGGAAGAGCCACTGGGCGATCGCCACCACCGCTTCCGAGGCGTAGCCCTCGCCGCGGGCCCATGGCGCGGTCAGATAGCTCACCTCGGTGCTGCGCACCGCCCAGTCGGTCTTGTGCAGGCGCACGGTGCCGACCAGCCGCTGGGTGAGGAACTCGCCGACCGCGAAGACGATCCCGCGGCCGGAGCCGCGCTGGCCGGGGGCGATCCTGGTCACCCAGTCCCGGGCGTCCGCCTCGGTGTAGGGGTGTGGGGCGGTCAGCCAGCCGACGACCGGCTCGTCGTTCATCATCTCCGCCAGCGCCGGGATGTCCTCCTCGTCGTAGGGGCGCAGGCTGAGGCGCTCCGTACTGATCGAGATGTCCGGGAAGATGGAAGTCATACGCTGCTCCTCGCCGAGTCGCCGAGCCCCGTCTAGAGAGCCTTGTGAAAGGCACAGCATGCAGCATCCGGTCACCGGCGCGCAGCGCAGGGCCCGCGCCGCCCGACGAGCCGCACGCGCCCGGCGTGTGGTGAAAGGTACTGCCCTGGAAAGCCGTTGACGCGCGGGACAGTTCCCGCCCGTTCCCTCCCTCGTCATGGCGTGCTGCTACCGTCTGCCCGCGTGACGGTCCACCACGCAGCAGGAATCGGCTACCAGCGGTCGGCGGGCGGATACGAGCGGTCCAGGCCCTCGTACCCCATGGCCGCGCTCGCGGAGTTGGCGGACGCGCTTCCGCTGCACGGCGGGCGAACGGTCGTCGACCTCGGGGCGGGCACGGGCAAGTTCACCCGTCTGCTGGCCCTGACCGGCGCCGAGGTGATCGCGGTGGAGCCGGTCGCCGAGATGCGCGAACGGCTCGCGGAACTGCTGCCGGGGGTGGCGGTGACCGCGGGGACCGCGGAGGACACCGGGCTGGCGGACGGCTGCGCGGACGCGGTGGTCGCGGCGCAGTCGTGGCACTGGTTCTCGGCGGGGCGGGCGCTGGCCGAGGTGGAGCGGCTGCTGCGGCCCGGCGGCGCGCTGGGCCTGGTGTGGAACACCTACGACACCACGGTGCCCTGGGTGCGCGACTTCCAGGACATCTACTTCCGCTGTGCGCCGCGTGACCTGCCCAGTCCGCTGGACGACGGCTGGCGGAAGGCGTTCACCGGGCGGGCCGGCTGGTCGCAGCTCGAGGAGCGGCACTGGCCCAATCCGCACTCCACCACCGTCGACGACGTGGTCGAGCGGATGATGTCTTCCAGCCATATCGTCGTGCTGGGTGCCGACGAGCAGGAACAGGTCAGGGCGCAGGCGGTGGAACTGCTGGAGCGGCAGGGGGCCACCAGCGGCGAGCAGCGGCTGGAGATGCCGTACACGACCGACGTCTACTGGCTGCGCCGGCTGCCGTAGCCCGCGACGCGGCCCCCGGCCCGGCGGCTGTGGGGCGGCCGCGGGTCGGTCCAGGGGGCGGCGCGGACCGGTTCCGGGGCCGTACTAGAGTCACCGCATGCCCGTTCCACCCGCTCCGGCCCCTCACCGCTGCCCGGCGCGTCCCGCGCCGATGATCCGGTGATCGGCGCCCTGACGGTGGCCGTGTCGGTCGCCGCCCTGCTGCTGGCCGCCTGGTGCGGCTACGCCACCGCCCGCGACCAGCCGACCAAGGACTGGCATTTCATCGGCATGGCCGTGGTGACGGCGCTGGCGCTGGCGCAGACGGTGGTCGGCGTCGTGGAGCTGGCCCGCGGGCGCTCCGCGGACGACGGCAACGTGATCTTCGTGGCCTATCTGGCGGGCGCGGCGCTGGCCGTTCCGGCGGCGGGCTTCATGTCGCTGACCGAGCGCACCCGTTGGGGCTCGGCGATCGTGACGGCCGGTGCCGTGGTGCTCGCGGTGCTGGAGATCAGGTTGTTCGACATCTGGGGAGGCGGCCATGGCTGACACCGGTACGAAGACACCGGCCGGGTCCGGCCGTCGGGGGATCGGCGAGGGTCCCGGGCGGCTGATCGTCTCGCTGTACGGACTGTTCACGGTGGCCGCCGGGTCGCGGTCGCTCTACCAGCTGATCGCCCAGTACGACCGGGCGCCGCTGTCCTACGTGCTGTCCGCGGTCTCCGCCGTGGTGTACGCCTTCATCCTGGTCACCCTGGTGCGGGGCGGGGAGTCGGCGCGGCGGGTCGCGATGGTGTGCTGCGCCGCCGAGTTGGCGGGCGTGCTGGTGGTGGGAACGCTGACGATCGTGACGCCGTCCGCCTTCCACGACCAGACGGTGTGGTCGTACTACGGCGCCGACTACCTGTTCATCCCGCTGGTGCTGCCGGTGACCGGCATCGCGTGGCTGCGCCGGGCGGCCGCCGCCCGGCCGGTCGGGGAGTGACCCCGCACCGGACGGCGACCGGCGGTACGGCGGGTCAGGCGCTGGCGGCGTAGGTCGTCGGGTCGTGGGTGGCCGGCTTCTCCAGGGTCACCAGGCTGAAGCGGCGGGTGACCTGCTCGGTGCCGGTCTGCGCGTAGCCGAGCCGGCGGTACAGCCGCAGGTTGCCGTCGCTGCGGTGACCGGTGAACAGCCGGAACCGCTTGGCCTCCCGCTCGGCGGCCAGCCGGTCCTCGATGGCGCTCAGCAGCCGGCCGCCCAGACCGTGCCGCTGCATGCGGGGGTGGACGATCAGTTTCCCTATCCGCGCGGTGCCGTCGTCGTCGACGGTGCCGCGGACCGAGCCGACGACCTCGCTGCCGAGCCTGGCCACCAGGACGCAGCCCTCGCCCAGTTCGGCGCGCAGGGCGTCGAGGGTCTGGGTGAGCGGTTCGATGGAGTAGTCGCCGTACAGCTCGGCCTCGCGCTGGTAGCAGAGGTACTGCAGCTTGAGAATGTTCTCGGCGTCGTCGTCGGTCGCCGTAGAGATCGTCACACTCATGCCCATGTGCGCTGGCCTCCCCTTGTCTCCTCCCGGCCGCACGAGGATGAGGGTGGTCCGCGTCCGGGATGTCTGCCCTGTGGTGGAGGTGGCGTGGGCACCCCGCCTCCGTCGCGCCGATGATCGCACAGAGGTCCGGTTCGGCGGACGCGGCCGTTATGCCCGCCTCCGGCCGGTTCCGGGCGCAAGACCGTGCCCTGTCGCCGACTGTTTACCGCTCTTTACCCCAATGTTCTCCGAGTTCAACCCTCGGATCGGAGCACCATCCGCAGGCAGCCCAGGCACCGTGAGCGCAGCGGTCCGAGGCTGCCCTGTGAGATTCCCAACTCCCGGGAGATTTCCCGGTATGTGGGATCGGAAGCGGACAACAGCACCGATAGCAGTTGCGGACATCGGCCCGGCAGCCGGCCGACCGCCGCCCGCAGCTCCCGGTCGTGCTCCGCGTCGAGTGCGTGCTTTTCGGCCGACGGCGTGCCCGGCCCGCTACCCGGGTCGTACGGCACCTCGCGCCGGGCGCGACGGCGGGCGCCGCGGGCCTCGGCCCGGACCGCGGCGCGCAGCCAGGCCGCCGCACCGGCCTGCGCGGGGCCCGGTCCCTCCAGCAACCGCAGCCAGACGGCCTGTTCGAGGTCGGCCGCCTCCACTCCGGCCGTCCCGGCCTCCGCCGCCGCCTCGGCGGCGAGCAGCGGGGCGAGCAGGTCGTATCGCGGCGTCATGCCCCGAGAACGCGGCACGCCGGGCGGCTGGTTTCCGACGGTGCCCCGATTCACCCGCACGAGGGGTTCGGTGAGGCGGTTCCGGACGCGTCTGTCAACTCTGGGGATCATGTGCGTGAGCCTTGCGTGGAACTACTCGGTGGCCGCGAGTATCGTCCCCACCAGGAGCAATTCCACGCCGTTACCAGCCGGCACCCCGGTCAGGCCGACCGATCACCGACGGAGGGTCCGTTGTCCCGTATCTTGCTCAAGGCGCTGCTCGGACTCCTCATGCGGGTCCTGTTCCGCCCTCGGGTGGAGGGCGCGGAGGGCATTCCGGGGACCGGTCCGGTGATCCTGGCCGGCAACCACGTGACCTTCGTCGACTCGATGTTCCTGTCACTGGTGGTGAAGCGGCAGGTCTTCTTCATCGGCAAGGACGAGTACGTCACCGGGCGCGGCGTGAAGGGCCGGTTCATGGCCTGGTTCTTCACCACGGTCGGCATGATCCCGGTGGACCGCGACGGCGGCCGCGGCGGCGTCGCGGCGCTGATGACCGGCAAGCGCATCCTGGAGGAGGGCCGGGTCTTCGGCATCTACCCGGAGGGCACCCGCTCCCCCGATGGCCGCCTGTACCGCGGTCGCACCGGAATCGCCCGGCTGGCCCTGATGACCGGGGCGCCCGTGGTGCCCTTCGCGATGATCGGCACCGACCGCGTGCAGCCCGGCGGTAGCGGTCTGCCGCGCGTGCAGCAGGGGGTCACCGTGCGGTTCGGCGAGCCGCTCGGCTTCACCCGGTACGAGGGCATGGACCGCGACCGCTACGTCCTGCGGGCGGTCACCGACGAGGTGATGAGCCACGTGATGCGGCTGTCCGGCCAGGAGTACGTGGACGTGTACGCCACCAAGGCGAAGGCGCAGGCCACCGGGCACGCCCAGGCCGCCTGACCGGCCTCGCGCCCCGGCCGGCGGGGCCGGCGGCACGGACGGAGTAGCGGCGGGCGACTTTCCCGGGCGGTCCTGCGGGCCGCCGTTCACCCGGACATCACGGCGGGGCCCGGTTCGGCAGGTCATGGTCATGACTGCCGAACCGGGCCCCGCCGTCCTGCTCAGCGCTTGGCGTCCGCCCATTCGCGCTGGGTCGCCAGGTTCTCCTTGACCTCGGCCAGCTGCGTCGCGACCGCCGAGGGGGCGGTGCCGCCGCGGCCGTCCCGGGAGGCCAGCGCGCCGGGGACGTTCAGCACGTCGCGTACCTCGGGGGTCAGGTGCTCGGAGATCGCCGCGAACTGATCGTCCGTCAGATCTGCCAGCTCGATGCCCTCGGCCTCGCAGACCTTGACGCAACTCGCCGGCCACCTCGTGCGCGACGCGGAACGGCACGCCCTGCTTGACCAGCCACTCGGCGATGTCGGTGGCCAGCGAGAAGCCCGCGGGGGCGAGTTCCTCCATGCGCTCGCGATGGACCGTGAGGGTCGCCATCATCCCGGTGAACGCCGGGAGCAGCACCTCCAGTTGGTCGCAGGAGTCGAAGACCGGCTCCTTGTCCTCCTGGAGGTCGCGGTTGTACGCCAGCGGGAGCGCCTTGAGCGTGGCGAGCAGTCCGGTCAGGTTGCCGATCAGCCGGCCCGACTTGCCGCGGGCCAGCTCGGCGATGTCCGGGTTCTTCTTCTGCGGCATGATCGAGGAGCCGGTGGAGAAGGCGTCGTGCAGCGTCACGAAGGAGAACTCCTTCGTGTTCCAGATGATGACCTCCTCCGCGATCCGCGACAGGTCGATCCCGATCATGGCGGTGACGAAGGCGAACTCGGCCACGAAGTCCCGGGACGCGGTGCCGTCGATCGAGTTGGCCGCCGAGCCGTGCTCGAAGCCCAGGTCGGCCGCGACCGCCTCGGGGTCGAGTCCCAGCGACGACCCGGCCAGCGCGCCGGAGCCGTACGGGGAGACCGCGGTGCGGGTGTCCCACTGCCGCAGCCGCTCCGCGTCCCTGGACAGCGCCTGGACGTGGGCGAGCACATGGTGGGCGAAGAGCACCGGCTGGGCGTGCTGGAGATGGGTGCGCCCCGGCATCGCGACGTCGGGGTGCGCCTCGGCCAGTCCGACCAGCGCCTCCTGGAGGTCGGCGATCAGCCCGCCGATGATCCGGGCGTGGTCGCGCAGGTACATCCGGAACAGCGTGGCGACCTGGTCGTTGCGCGACCGGCCGGCCCGCAGCTTGCCGCCGAGGTCGGGCCCGAGCCGCTCCAGCAGCCCGCGCTCCAGCGCGGTGTGCACGTCCTCGTCGGCGACCGTGCCGATGAACTCCTCGGCCGCCACCGCGCGTTCCAGGTCGTCGAGCCCGGCCAGCATGCGGGTCAGTTCGTCGCCGGTCAGCAGTCCGGCCTTCGTCAGCACCCGGGCGTGTGCCCGGGAGCCCGCGATGTCGTAGGGCGCGAGCCGCCAGTCGAAGTGCACCGAGGCGGTGAGCTTGGCCAGGGCCTCGGCCGGTCCGTCGGCGAACCGGCCGCCCCACAGCCGTACGTCCTGGGTCACTTGGCCAGGTCCCGCTTCGCCGCGATCTTGCTGCTCATGCCGAAGATCTCGATGAAGCCCTTGGACAGCGACTGGTCGAAGGTGTCGCCGGTGTCGTAGGTGGCCAGGTTGAAGTCGTAGAGCGACTCGCCGGACCGCCGTCCGGTGACGACCGCCCGTCCGCCGTGCAGGGTCATCCGGATGTCGCCGGAGACGTGCTCGTTGGCCTCGTTGATGAAGCCGTCCAGCGCCCGCTTGAGCGGGGAGAACCACAGGCCGTCGTAGACCAGCTCGCCCCAGCGCTGCTCGACCTGCCGCTTGTAGCGGGCGAGTTCCCGCTCGACGGTGACGCTCTCCAGCTCCTGGTGGGCGGTGATCAGGGCGATGGCGCCGGGGGCCTCGTAGACCTCCCGGGACTTGATGCCGACCAGCCGGTCCTCGACCATGTCGAGCCGGCCGATGCCCTGGGCGCCGGCCCGGGCGTTGAGCTGCTGGATGGCCTCCAGCACGGTGACCGGCTTGCCGTCGACGGCGACCGGGACGCCCTGCTTGAAGGTGATGACCACCTCGTCGGCGTCCCGCGGGGTCGCCGGGTTCTCGGTGTACTCGTAGACGTCCTCGATCGGCGCGTTCCAGATGTCCTCCAGGAAGCCGGTCTCCACCGCACGCCCGAAGACGTTCTGGTCGATGGAGTACGGGGACTTCTTGGTGGTGGCGATCGGCAGGCCCGCCTTGTCGGCGAAGGCGATCGCCTTGTCCCGGGTCATCGCGTAGTCGCGGACCGGGGCGATGCACTTCAGGTCAGGGGCGAGCGAGGAGATGCCGGCCTCGAACCGCACCTGGTCGTTGCCCTTGCCGGTGCAGCCGTGCGCCACGGTGTCCGCGCCGTGCTTCTCGGCGGCGGCCACCAGGTGCTTGACGATGGTCGGCCGGGACAGCGCGGAGACCAGCGGGTAGCGGTCCATGTACAGCGCGTTGGCCTTGATGGCCGGCAGGCAGTACTCGTCGGCGAACTCCTGCTTGGCGTCGGCGACCTCCGCCTCGACCGCGCCACAGGCCAGCGCCCGCTTGCGGATGATGTCCAGGTCCTCGCCACCCTGGCCGACGTCGACGGCGACGGCGATGACCTCGGCGCCGGTCTCCTCGGCGATCCAGCCGATGCAGACGGAGGTGTCCAGGCCGCCGGAATAGGCGAGTACGACGCGCTCTGTCACGGCTTTCTCCTAACTGTGCGTGGGTGCGAGGCACCGGCATCATGCGGTGTCTGGCATAAGTATGCATGACTCCGTATGGAAATCAAAGCCGGTCACCCGGGGCACCCCGCGGGGCAGGAGGTCTCAGGCGGTGCCGTGGTCCCTTTCGGCCAGCCTCAGCAGATGGTCGGCGACCGCCTGGCCGCCGGTGGCGTCACGGCTGATGAGCAGCACGGTGTCGTCGCCGGCGATCGTGCCGAGGATGTCGTGCACCTCGGCCTGGTCGATCGCGGACGCCAGGAACTGCGCGGCCCCCGGCGGGGTGCGCAGCACGACGAGGTTGGCCGACGCCTCGGCGGAGATCAGCAGTTCGGCGGCGAGCCGGCGCCATCCGCTCCTCCTTGACCGAGCCGCCCAGCGGTGCCATCGGAGTACGGAACCCGCCCTCCGACGGCACCGCGTAGATCAACTCGCCCCCGGCGGTGCGGATCTTGACCGCGCCGAGCTCGTCGAGGTCCCGGGAGAGCGTCGCCTGGGTGACGCTCAGCCCGTCGTCGGCCAGCGTTCTGGCCAACTGGCTCTGGGACCGCACGGGCTGCCTGCCCAGGATGTCCACGATCCGGCGGTGCCGGGCGGCACGGGTCTGCGGAACGGCCTGGCCCGCACTGTGGGCATCGGTCATCGTCGTCAATCTCCGGATCGTCGGTGCCGGTGGACGGTGTCGAGGACGCCCGGCAGCGCCTGGAGAAAGGCTTCCACCTCCTCGTCGCCGAGCACCAGCGGCGGGGCGAGCCGCACCGTGCCCGGTACGACGGCGTTCACCAGGAGTCCGGCGTCCTGAGCCGCCTGCTGCACCTGCGGTGCGAGCGGCTCGGTGAGCACGATACCGATCAGCAGCCCGGCACCGCGTACCTGATCGACGAGCGGGTGTCCGATCGCCTCGATACCGTCACGCAGCCGCTCCCCCGTCCGCTTGACGTGCTCCAGCAGCCCGTCCGCCTCGATGGTGTCGAGGACGGCGAGTCGCCGCCGCGCACACCACCGGGTTGCCGCCGAAGGTCGTGCCGTGCTGGCCAGGGGTGAGCAGATCCGCGGCCGGCCCGAAGGCGACCGCGGCGCCGATCGGCAGACCGCCGCCCAGCCCCTTCGCCAGCGTGACGACATCCGGCTCGACGCCCTGCGCCTGGTGGGCGAACCAGTGGCCGGTGCGCCCGATGCCGGTCTGGATCTCGTCCAGCACCAGCAGCGTGCCGGTCGCCCGGGTGATCTCGCGGGCCGCCGCCAGATAGCCCTCGGGCGGCACCACCACGCCGTTCTCGCCCTGGATCGGCTCGATGAACACCGCGGCCGTTCGCTCGGTGACCGCCGCGCGCAGCGCCTCGGCGTCCCCGTACGGCACATGCGTGACGTCGCCGGGGAGCGGCAGGAAGGGGTCCTGCTTGCCGGGCTGGCCGGTGAGCGCGAGGGCGCCCATGGTGCGGCCGTGGAAGCCGCCGACGGTGGCGACGATGTGGGTACGGCCGGTGCGCCGGCCGATCTTGAAGGCGGCTTCGACGGCCTCCGCGCCGGAGTTGCAGAAGAAGACCCGGCCCTCGCGCCCGAACAGCTGCAGCAGTCGTTCGGCCAGTCGCACCGGCGGCTCGGCGACGAACAGGTTGGAGACGTGGCCGAGCCGGGCGATCTGCCCGGAGACCGCGTCCACCACCGCGGGGTGCGCGTGGCCCAGCGCGTTGACCGCGATGCCGCCGACGAAGTCCAGGTAGACCCTGCCGTCCGCGTCCCACAGCCGGACGCCCTCGCCGCGCACCAGCGGCACCCGCGGCGTGCCGTAGTTGTCCATCAGGGCGTCCTGCCAACGCCGGGTCAGATCGGCGTTCGTCATGCCCGCTCTCCTTCCGACGACTTGTCGGTCTCGTCTGCCGCGTCGGGCACGACCATCGTGCCGACGCCCTCGTCGGTGAAGATCTCCAGCAGGATGGCGTGCTGCACCCGACCGTCGAGCACCCGGGCGGTGGTCACCCCGCCGCGCACCGCGTTCAGGCAGCCCTCCATCTTGGGGACCATGCCGCTGGACAGGTCGGGCAGCAGCTTCTCCAGCTCGCTGGCGGTCAGCCGGCTGATCACCTCGTCGCTGTCCGGCCAGTCCGCGTACAGCCCCTCGACGTCGGTGAGCACCATCAGCGTCTCGGCGCCCAGTGCCACCGCGAGCGCGGCGGCGGCGGTGTCGGCGTTGACGTTGTAGACGTGACCGTCGTCCTGGCTGCGGGCGATCGAGGAGACCACCGGGATGCGGCCGTCGTCCAGCAGCGCCTCGGATGGCGCCCGCGTCGATCGCCGGTGATCTCGCCCGACCCGGCCGATGTCGACGCGTCTCGCCCGTCGATCTGCGGCGTAGTGCTTGGTGGCGGTCATCGTGTGGGCGTCCTCGCCGGTCAGCCCGACGGCGAGCGGGCCGTGCTGGTTGAGCAGGCCGACCAGCTCGCGCTGCACCTGCCCGGCGAGCACCATGCGCACCGACGTCCATCGCCTCGGGCGTGGTGACCCGCAGCCCGGCCTTGAACTCGCTGACCAGGCCGTGCCTGTCGAAGCTGCGCGTTGATCTGCGGGCCGCCGCCGTGCACCACGACCGGCTTGAGGCCGGCGTGCCGCAGGAAGACCACGTCCTGGGCGAAGGCGGCCTTCAGCTCCTCGTCCACCATGGCGTTGCCGCCGAACTTGATGACGACGGTCCTGCCGTGGTGGCGGGTCAGCCAGGGCAGCGCCTCGATGAGGGTGCTGGGCCTTGGGCAGGGCGGTGTGCGCGCGGTTGGTCATGAGGAGTACGCGCTGTTCTCGTGGACGTAGTCGGCGGTCAGGTCGTTGGCCCAGATGACGGCCGACTCGTCGCCCGCGGCCGAGGTCGGCGGTGATCCGCACCTCGCGGTAGCGCATGTCGACCAGGTCGCGGTCCTCGCCGACCGAACCGCCGCTGGCACACCCACACGCCGTTGATGGCGACGTCGAGTCGCGTCGGGTTCGAAGACGGCCGAGGTGGTGCCGATCGCGGACAGCACCCGGCCCCAGTTGGGGTCCTCGCCGTGGATGGCGCACTTGAGCAGGTTGTTGCGGGCGATGGAGCGGCCCACCTCGACCGCGTCGTCCTCGCTGGCCGCGCCCACCACCTCGATCCGGATGTCCTTGGAGGCGCCCTCGGCGTCGCCGATCAGCTGCCGGCGCGAGGTCGTCGCAGACCGCGCGGACCGCCTCGGCGAACTCGTCGTGGTCCGGGGTGGTCCCGGAGGCGCCGGAGGCCAGCAGCAGCACGGTGTCGTTGGTGGACATGCAGCCGTCGGAGTCGATCCGGTCGAAGGTGGTGCGGGTGGCGTCGCGCAGCGCCTTGTCCAGTGCCCCGGCGTCCAGGTCGGCGTCGGTGGTGAGCACGACCAGCATGGTGGCGAGGCCCGGGGCGAGCATGCCCGGCGCCCTTGGCCATGCCGCCGACCGTCCAGCCGTCGCCCTCGGCGACCGCGGTCTTGTGGACGGTGTCGGTGGTCTTGATGGCGATGGCGGCCTTCTCGCCGCCGTGCGCGGACAGCTCGGCCGCCGGCCTTCTCGACGCCGGGCAGCAGCTTGTCCATCGGCAGCCGGATGCCGATCAGCCCGGTGGAGGCGACCGCGATCTCGCCGGCGCTGTGCCCGAGGACCTCGGCGGCCTTCTCCGCGGTGGCGTGGGTGTCCTGGAAGCCCCAGCGGTCCGGTACAGGCGTTGGCGCCGCCGGAGTTGAGGACGACGGCGGTCACCGTCGCCGCCGCTTACGACTGCTCGCGACCACAGCACCGGTGCGGCTTTGACGCGGTTGGAGGTGAAGACGCCGGCGGCGGCCAGGCGCGGGCCGTCGTTGACGACGAGGGCCAGGTCGGGCTCGCCGCTCTCCTTGATTCCCGCGGCGACGCCCGCCGCCGTGAATCCCTTCGCTGCCGTGACGCTCAAGGCGCGACTCCGATCGTCGGAAAGTCCGAGCTCCTCGGGGAGTCCGAGGGCGATGTTCATGCTCTGCACCGCGCCGCCCGCGGTGCCCTTGGTGAGGTTGTCGATGGCGCTCACCACGACGATCCGGCCGGCAGCCTGGTCGTAGGCGACCTGGACCTGCGCCGCGTTGGATCCCTGGACGGCGCCGGTGGCGGCCACCGGCCCGGGGGCAGCAGGTGGACGAACGGTTCGTCGGCGAAGGCCTTCTCGTAGGTCGCGCGCAGACGCGTCGTCCGGTCACCCCGGGCCGTGCCTTCGCGCTGCAGGTGGCGAGGATGCCGCGGGACATCGGCGCGAGCGTCGGGGTGAAGGAGACGGTGACCGGGCTCGCCGGCGACGGCGGAGAGGTTCTGCGATCATCTCCGGGGTGTGCCGGTGCCCGCCGCCGACGCCGTACGGGCTCATCGAGCCCATGACCTCGCTGCCCAGCAGGTGCGGTTTGGCCGCCTTGCCGGCGCCGGAGGTGCCGGACGCGGCGACGACCACGGCCTCCGGCTCGGCGAGACCGGCGGCGTAGGCCGGGAAGAGCGCGAGCGAGACGGCGGTCGGGTAGCAGCCGGGGACCGCGATCCGGTCGGCGCCCTTGAGCGCGGCGCGGGCGCCGGGCAGCTCCGGGAGGCCGTAGGGCCAGGTGCCCGGCGTGCGGGGAGCCGTAGAACGCCTGCCAGGCGGCGGGGTCGCGCAGCCGGAAGTCGGCGCCGCAGTCGACGACCAGCACGTCGCCGCCGAGTTCGCGCGCGACCTCGGCGGAGTGCCCGTGCGGCAGCGCGAGGAAGACCACGTCGTGGCCGGCGAGCACCGCCGGCCCGGTGGGCTCCAGCACCCGGTCGGCGAGTGGGAGCAGGTGCGGCTGGACGGCGCCGAGCCGCTCACCCGCGCTGGCGTTCCCGGTCACCGCGCCGATCTCGATCTCCGGGTGCCCGAGGAGCACCCTCAGCAGTTCGCCCCCCGCGTACCCGCTGGCCCCGGCCACGGCCGCCCGCAATGCCATCGAAAGCCCTCCTCATTGATGGCATGACTATACGTTTGCCCGCAGCTTTATGCAACGGCCGGATGGATCACCGGCACGCCCTGACCGAGCCCCCTGGCCGGCGCCCCGGCGCTCGCGGCGCCTCGAAAACCATTCGGCTGTCGAGGCGTGCGGCCCAAGGATGACGCCATGACGGCATCCCGTGGACTCCGCACGACGCACCTCGACCACACCTTCACCGTTCCCCTCGATCATCACCGCCCCGATGGCCGGCGGATCCGGGTGTACGCACGTGAGATACGCGCCGCGGGGAAGGCCGGCCACGATCTCCCGTGGCTGTTGTTCCTGGGCGGCGGCCCCGGATCGGCGGCCCCTCGGCCGACCGGTGGTGAAGGCTGGCTGCACCGCGCCCTACGGGACTACCGGGTGCTCATGCTGGATCAGCGCGGCACCGGACGCTCCACTCCTGTCGACCGCCGTCTTTTGGACCGGATCCGGAACCCCGGCGCGCAGGCGCACTACCTGTCGCATTTCCGCGCGGACGCGATCGTGCGGGATGCCGAGATGATCCGCCAGGCACTCGTAGGAGACCGGCCGTGGAGCGTCCTGGGCCAGAGCTTCGGCGGCCTGTGCGCGACCACCTACCTGTCCTTGGCTCCGCACGGTCTCGCCGAGGTGTTCATCACCGGCGGACTGCCCGGCGTGTGCGCGACCGCGGACCAGGTCTACCGTGCCCTGTATCCCAGGGTCACCCTCAAGAACGCCGAGCACTACGACCGGTTCCCGGACGACGTGGACGAGGTCCGGAACATGGTCCGCTACCTGCGCGACCACCGGGTGATCCTGCCGAGCGGCAGACTTCTGACCGTCGCGGCCTTCCAGTCCCTGGGCAACATCCTCGGCGGCACCGACGGAAGCCTTCGGCTGCACCACCTTCTCGAAGACCCCTTCACCGGTGGCACCGAACCGTCGGACGCGTTCCTGTTCCAGGTCGACCGCGAACTGGCCGGTATCGCCGGCGGACCGCTCTACCACCTGCTGCACGAGGCCACCTACGCCCAGGGCACGGGAGCCACCCGCTGGTCCGCCCACCGGATCCGGAGTGAGTTCCCCGCCTTCGACGCCGCGGCCGCGCTCGACTCGGACGCACCCGTCCTGTTCACCGGGGAGATGATCTACCCGTGGATGTTCGACACCGACCCGCTGCTGCGGCCGTTCCGTCAGGCCGCGCATCTCATCGCCGAGCGCCCTGACTGGCCCGCCCTCTACGATGTCGATCGCCTCCGCGGCAACACCGTTCCGTCGGTCGCGGCCATCTACCACGACGACATGTACCTTGATCGCGATCTGTCGCTGGGTACGGCCGAGGTCATCCGCGGCCTGAAGCCCTGGGTGACAGCCGAGTACCAGCACGATGGCCTGCGCGTCAGCGACGGGGACGTCATGGAACGTCTGCTCGCCCTCATGCACGAGCGCTCGTAGCACCCATGCGGTCCCCGCTCCCGGCTCACCGCGGCGGGGTGCGGTCCATAGGATCGGGCGCATGACACTGCGACCTGTTCAGGTGAACATCAAGGCCGTCGATGACGCGCTGGTCGGCCGGTTCTGGGCGGAGGCGCTCGGCTGGGGTGTCGCCGGCGGGGGATCCGGCGTGACCGCCGTCCAGCCCGCCGGCTTCGACTGGCTGGACCCGGACACCCTCGGCATCGACGTCGTCACCGTCCCTGAAGCCAAGACGGCGGCGAAGAACCGTGTGCACATCGACCTCGCCACCACCTCCGCGGCCCATCAGGCGGAGTTGGTCGCGCGCCTGCGGGCTCTCGGTGCGACCCCCGCCGACGTGGGCCAGGGCGACGTGCCGTGGACGGTGCTCGCCGACCCGGAGGGCAACGAGTTCTGCGTGCTGGAACCCCGGGAGGTCTACCGGGACACCGGGCCGATCGCCGCGGTGGTGGTCGACTGCGCGGATCCGCGGGCCATGGCCCGGTTCTGGGACGCGGCGACGGACTGGACCCCGCACGAGGTGACCGACGATGAGGCGGTGTTCCGCTCCGCCAGGGGGACCGGCCCCTACCTGGAGTTCCTGCGCACCGGCTCGCGGAGCATGCCGGACCGCGTCCACCTCGACCTGCTGCCCGGCCCCGGTGACGACAAGGCAGCGGAGGTGGCCCGGCTGCGGGCTCTGGGCGCCACCGACCTCGATCTCGGCCAGGGCGACGTCCCCTGGACATGCCTGGCCGACCCGGAGGGCCACGCGTTCTGCGTCCTCGCCCGGTCCTGAGCCCACAGCCCGACGGCACCCCGCCATTGGTCGGGGGTTCGCGGGCGGGAATTGCGCTCAAGGGCGGTTGAAGTTCTACGGTCTGACCCATGACCATGGAGACCACCGCCTGGACACAGCTGCACAGTGTCAGGAACGCCCCGCGTGAGCGCCGTCCTTTCAACCGAACGACGCTGCGCCGCATCGGCGCCTTCGCCCGTCCACACCGCCTCCGCATCGTGCTGTTCGTCGTGCTCGGGGTGGTGACCGCGCTCCTCGCCGTCGCGACGCCCGTGCTGTCCGGACGGGTCGTCGACGCGATCGTCTCCCACGGCGACGCGGGGCAGGTCGTACGCCTGGCCCTGCTCATCGCGCTCATCGCGGTGCTGGAGGCGGCGCTGGGCATCCTGAGCAGGCGGCTGTCGGCCGCGCTCGGGGAACAGCTCATCTTCGACCTGCGCACGACGGTGTTCGACCATGTACAGCGGATGCCCGTCGCGTTCTTCACCCGCACCCGCACCGGAGCACTCGTCTCCCGTCTCAACAACGACGTCATCGGTGCCCAGCGCGCCTTCAGCAACACCCTGTCCGGACTGGTGAGCAATCTGGTCACGCTGCTGCTGACCCTCGCCGTGATGCTCACCCTGTCCTGGCAGGTCACCCTGCTCGCGCTGGCGCTGCTCCCGGTCTTCCTGATCCCGGCCCGCCGCATGGGCAGCCGCATGGCCCGCATGCAGCGGGAGGCGGCCCAGCTCAACGCCGCGATGAGCACCCGGATGACGGAGCGGTTCTCCGCGCCCGGCGCCACCTTGGTCAAGCTGTTCGGACAGCCGCGGGAGGAGTCGGCCCAGTTCGCGGACCGCGCCGACCGGGTGCGGGACATCGGGGTGCGCACGGCCGTCGTGCAGTCGACGTTCATCACCTCCCTGACCTTCGTCGCCGCGCTGGCCCTGGCGCTCGTCTACGGACTCGGCGGCTGGTTCGCCCTGCGCGGCGCCCTGGAGCCGGGCTCCGTGGTGGCGCTGGCCATGCTGCTGACCCGGCTCTACGCCCCGCTCACCGCGCTCGCCGGGGCGCGCGTGGAGGTGATGAGCGCGCTCGTCAGCTTCGAGCGGGTCTTCGAGGTGCTCGACCTGAAGTCCCTCATCGAGATCGGACCGGACGCGCGCTCGGTCCCCGACGGGCCGGTCTCCGTCGAGTTCGACGACGTCCGCTTCGGCTACCCGTCCGCCGACAAGGTCTCCCTCGCCTCCCTGGAGGAGGTGGCGTCGCTGGACACCCGAGGCGGCGACGAGGTGCTGCACGGCGTCTCCTTCCGTGCGGAACCCGGACAGACGATCGCCCTGGTCGGCTCCTCAGGGGCCGGCAAGTCGACCATCGCGCAACTGCTGCCGCGGCTGTACGACGTCGACGAGGGTGCCGTACGCATCGGCGGCGTCGACGTCCGTGACCTCAGCGCGGAGAGTCTGCGCGCCACCTTGGGGATGGTCACCCAGGACGGCCACCTCTTCCATGACACCGTCCGCGCCAACCTGCTCCTCGCCCGCACCGACGCGGCCGAGGACGACCTGTGGGAGGCCCTGCGCCGCGCCCGCCTCGACGACCTCGTGCGCTCCCTGCCCGACGGCCTCGACACGGTCGTCGGCGAGCGCGGCTACCGGCTGTCCGGCGGCGAGCGCCAGCGCCTGACCATCGCCCGGCTGCTGGTGGCAGGGCAACGCGTGGTGATCCTCGACGAGGCCACCGCCCACCTCGACAACACCTCGGAGGCCGGCGTCCAGGAGGCGCTCGCCGAGGCGCTTCAGGGGCGTACCGCGATCGTCATCGCGCACCGGCTGTCCACCGTGCGGGCCGCCGACCTGATCCTGGTGGTCGAGGCCGGGCAGATCGTGGAGCGCGGCACCCACGAGTGCCTGCTGGCGGCGGGCGGGCGCTACGCGGAGCTGTACCGGACGCAGTTCGGGCAGCGGGACGCGGGAGCCACCGAGGAGCCGGGCGAGGAGATCACGCGTCCTGCGGCGACCGCGCCGCACGCCGAGGAGACGGCAGCGCTGTGAACACCTCGGTGACGGCCCAGTCGTACTTGCGGCGCCGGCTCGGTGTCAGGGGAAGGCCCTCGGCGGCGTAGGCGTCGGCGACCATGCCCTGGATGAGGGCGAACTCGGCGTCCAGTTGGGGGGAGTGGGTGTCTCCCCAGCTGAGCGTGGCCCTCTCGTCGTCCACGATGCCGGCGTACTCGATCTCGATCTGGTCGAAGGGGGCGTAGTCGCCTTCGAGGAAGACCGAGTGGTCGGCATAGACGACGTAGACGCTCCTGGAGTCGGCGAGGTAGACGTTCGTCCGCACCCGCTCCCGCCGGAAGTACGGGGTGACGGTGACCCGCGAGGGATCCGCCGCGGGGTCGAGTTCGGCCATCACCTCGCGGATGCGCTCGGGACTGGCGGGCTCCACCGTCTCCAGCCGTCGGTAGACCGGGTCTCCTGGGGTGCCGAGATCCTTCTTGTGCTTGAGGAGCGTCGGGCCGCCGTTCGGGTCGGTCGTCATCTCGAACAGGCCGGAAGGACCCACGTCGTAGATCCGCTGGAAGTGCCGGCACCCGACGGGGGTGCCGCTGAAGACATCCGTCCCGTCGCCGAAGTTCAGCCCTCGCGCGGCGGGGCGCGGGTCGGCGTCGAGGTCCAGCTTGAGCTCGCGTTCGATGAACGTGAGGTCGTCGGGGCGGCTTCGGCGCAGGTCGACCTCCAGCATGGCGTGCCGCTCGGACGGCAGCCGCGAGGACGGTGACCCGTGCGACCGCGAGAAGACCAGGTCGTCCCCCGCGATGGCGGGGAGATACGCCGCGCCGTGTCGCACGGCACCGGTGGGGACGACCGCGGTGACCGCGGGGTACCGGTCGCGAACGATCCCGCCGACCTCGGCGGCCGACGCCCCGTAGGTCCGCCGGCCGGTGTCCGTCGCCGGAGCGTCGGCACCGGCGATCCGCGCCGCGCGGTCGTCCGGGATGAGGAACAGGTTCCCGGCCGCCGGCCCAGGCACGTCGACGATCAGTTCCACTCCGAGTTCGGCCAGGGAACGCACCCCCGTCCACTCGTCCGACTGGGCGCCGTAGAACACCTGTGTGGTGGTCGGATCGTGTGTCATCGAGCGCGCTCCTTCAGCGTCGTCCCACCGGTTGGCCGAACCCTTCGATGGCTCGACGGAGGCGGCTCGCGAGGTCACCGGGCGCCAGGTCGGCGTCGACCATGACGCGCTCGGACGCGGCCAGCAGGCGGGCGACCTCCATGCCCTCCGTCCGGAAGTGCGCCACCCGGGCCTCGAAACGCGCGAGTTCGTCATCCGGCCTGCCGACGAGCTCCACCCCGCACCGCGGACAGCAGACGTCCGCTCCCCGCACTCCACTGTGGTCGCACCGCGGACAGGCGAGCCGGCTCGCCCGGCGAGCGCGCAGGACCTCGTCCGGCGCGTCGAAGATCACCGCGCCCGCCATCCGCCCGCCGTGGGACGTCAGGGCGTCCCTCATGTCCGCGAGCTGGCCGGCCGACCGCGGATAGCCCTCCACCAGCGCCGCGCGCGCGGCCGGGTGGGCGGCCAGGAAGTCGGCGAAGGCGTACCGGACCACGTCGTCGGCGAGGACGTCCCGGCGGCGCAGTTGCTCCCGATGCGCGACGGCCACCGGGTCGCCGGCGGCGAGCAGCCGCGCGAAGTGGTCCCTGACCTTGAAGTGGGCGACGTCGCGGGAGCCTTCGACCAGGGCGTGTACCGCGGTGCTCTTGCCGGACGCGGGTGGGCCCAGGACGAGCACCGCGATCACCGGGCGGCCGCTCTCCGCGCCTGCAACCGCTCCCAGACCGCGTGCGCGCGCCGGGCCGGATCGGTCGCCTCCGGGGGCAGATCCGCGGAGCGAACGTGCTCCTCGACCGCCCGCACGGTGGCCAGCAGCGCCACGACCGGGTCGTCGAGGATCCGGTCGGACAGGTAGTAGAGCTGGTTGGTGGCCACCGAGGTGTCCCGCACGTGCGGGTAGCGGTCGGCGACCAGCTCGACCAGCCCCTCCGGCCCCTCGCGCACCAGTGTCACGGTGATCGGGTCCCGGTACAGGAACTCCAGCGCGCCGTCCCACGACGTCGTGTCGCGCAACGACGGGAAGCGGTGCGGGTGGTTGCCTTCGAGGATCTTGATACCGCCGGAGGCCTCCAGGACGCACGCCAGGCCGTCCAGTTGCACGACCTCGGGACCGTTGTAGACCCGGGCCGGCACGTGTTTGCCCGAGGCGGACCGGAAGCGCTCGCCGAACACATGGGCCTTCGCGGTCTCCGCCACGCCGACCGGCAGGGTCCGCAGCCGCCGGGTGGTCATCCGGCCGTCGAGGATCAGGTTCTTGTAGTAGACGAGGACGTCCCGGCCGCCGGGCAGCGTCATCACCTGGCAGTAGTCCTCGATGGCGCCGAGTTCCGCGCCGAGTTCGCTCGCCAGGTCGGTGATGGTGGTGTCGTTCTCCAGCAGCACGGAGCGGATGTAGCAGCCGACCTCGGAGTACGCCGGGCCGCTCAGGGCGCGGAGCACGTGTGCGACGGGTTCGAGCCCGATGCGCTTGGCGTGGAACCAGTCCACGCTGAGGCGCACGGTGAAGCCCGCGCGGGCCTTGTCCGGGCCACGGTCACGCCAGGCGAGGTGGAGGCGTTCGAGCACCCGCTCGGTCTCGGCCCGCGAGGTGGCGAACGCGGCGCTGGTGATCAGCTCGATCTCCGCGAGCCGCGGCGAGTCGACGTCGGCGATGAACCGCTCGCAGAAGGCGGGCTCCTCCATCGGCTCACCGCCGCCGGAGAGCACCGCCTTCCACAACCCCATCTTGTTGACGAGTTCCATCGCCCGGTCGGCGTCGTCGGCGATGCGGTACCGGTCGAGCGCCCGCGACGAGCGCGGCGAGGCGAAGTTGCAGTGCGCGCAGCCGACCGAGCAGTCGTCGGTCGGCCAGACGTAGCAGGTGGACGCGTAGGACGGTCCGGGATCCGGGTACTTCGGCAGCGCCGCGAGTAACTCCTCCCGCGCCGCGAGCGCTTCGAGGGAGACCTCGTCACGACCCGCCCGCGCCCGAACGTGCTGGCGCACAATGGACTCAGGCACTGTCACCCGCCTCGTTCGCGCCTCGTGCTCGCGCTGTCGGAAGTGAAGTCAACGGCCTGAGAGATTATCAGAATGGCCCGTGACTAGGGCAGTTGTTCACTCCGTCGATCAGCGACGGGCGCTCCGAACCACCGCGGCAGGTGGCGGAGCAGGTCCTGCTGGTCGTCACCTGCCCACGCCACATGGCCGTCCGGCCGCAACAGCACGCCGGGCACGTCGAGTTCGTCGCTCGCGTCGACGACATGGTCGACCCGGTCCGCCCAACCCGCCACCGACAACCCACCCGTCCGGTCCAGCAGCAACCCGCGACCACCGTGCATCAACCCGTACAACCGCCCCCGCTTCAACGCCACATCCCGCAACCGCCGCCCGACCAGCTCATGGTCCACACCGAAGTCGTAACGGACCCCGACCGCGGTGATCATCCCGGTCACGTAGCGGTTCACCTCCTCGAAGTCCATCAGCTTCGAGAACAGCTCCCGCAGCGCGACCGCCCCGGGTTCGTCACCCATCAGCGTGATCTGCGCGCGGGTGTTGTCCAGTACGTCGGCCGCCACCTGGTGCCGTTCGGCGTGGTAGGTGTCCAGCAGGCCTTCCGGCGCCCAGCCGGCGACCTCGGCGGCCAGCTTCCAGCCGAGATTGAACGCGTCCTGCACACCGAGGTTGAGCCCCTGGCCACCGGTCGGCGGATGGATGTGCGCCGCGTCACCGGCCAGCAGCACCCGCCCGGTTCGGTAACGCTCCGCCAGCCGCGTCGCGTTGCCGAACCGGGAGAGCCAACGCGGCGAGTGCACACCGAAGTCGGTGCCCGCGAACGCCCGCAGCTGGCGCTGGAAGTCCTCCAGGGTCGGCGCGGTCGCCCGGTCCTCCGCCACCCCGTCGGCGGGCACGACGACGCGGTACACGCCCTTGTTCCCGTCGATGTCGGGGATGGCGCCGAACCGCAGTTGGGTCTTGCGGACCTCCTCGACGACGGCGGCGATCGCCGCCGCGTCCTCGGTCACCTCCATGTCGCCCAGCAGCGTCTCGACCGTGGCGGGCTCGCCGGGGAAGGCGACACCCAGCAGCCCGCGCACCGTGCTGCGGCCACCGTCACACCCCACCAGGTAACGCGAACGCAGCCGCGAGCCGTCCGCCAGTTCGGCGGTCACCCCTTCCTCGTCCTGGCTCAACCCGACCAACTCGCAACCGCGCCGGAACTCGGCACCGAGTTCGAGCGCCCGCTCGTCGAGCAGCCGCTCGGTGACCACCTGCGGGACGGTGATGCCGTACGGGTGAGCGGTGTCCAAGCTCTCCGGCCACGGCTTGTGGACGCCCCCGAAGAACCCACCGATCCGGAACTTCTCACTGACCGCGAGGAACCGGTCCAGCAGACCGCGCTGGTCCATCAGCTCGACGCTGCGCGCGTGCAGGCCGCGCCCGCGTGACTGCTCGTTCGGCCCGGTCGACTTCTCCAGCACCACCACCCGCACATCGTGCAGCCGCAGTTCGCAGGCCAGCATCAAGCCGGTCGGCCCGCCGCCGACCACGATCACGTCAATCATCGAAACGCCCATTCACCACGAGATCGGATTCCGGCCGGCCGCTCCGCGCGCTGCGCCGTTCGCATGACAACGAACACGGCGAACACGCGCTTATCGCGCGAACCCGCGATTTCGGCAGGTTCCGGCCTGAGGTCGATCATTCTGCGGCACGACCGGGGCCTTGCCGCAAGGCCCCCGGTGCGCTATACGTTGAAGAGGGCAGGAGAGGTCTTCTCCTTGCCCTTCGTCGTCCGCGGTGCGGGAGGCGACCGCGGGCCAGGAGGCGCGGCCCGCGCTTCGCCCTCTCCCGCCAGGTCTCGGCCACCCCGGTCCGCGCCCGCGACCAGGTGCTCGGCACCTGACCACGGGGTCCGCCCGTCAGTCGTCCAGCGGGTTCTCGGTGATCCGGGTCGACAGGCCGGAGCCGATCAGCCGCGCGGGGGAACTGTCCGGCTTGCGTTCCGCCTGGTCGCGGAAGCACGCCAGGAACTCCCCGGCCAGACCGAGGCGCGGGTAGCGCTCCAGTACCTCGGCCCGGAACTCCAGGGTGAAGTCCTCCACGTGCCGGCCGGAGATGTCCACCCCGGTCGAGCGCTCCAGCAGATGGCCCTCGGGGTCCATGGCGACGTCGACCCGCTCCCACATGTGACGGACGATCACCTGCGAGACCCGCTCGCGGCGTTCCGCCGGCCATCCCGCGCCGGCCGCGAACACCCACCCCACGTGCCCGCCGGCCTCGTCGAAGGGCACCGTGTGGCTGTCGAACTCCCGCACCAGGCCGATGTCGTGGAGCATCGACGCCACGTAGAGGAGTTCGGCGTCGAAGGCGATGTCCTGGGCCGTCGCGTAGGCGGCCGCCCACAGATAGGCCCGGACCGAGTGGTTGAGCAGCGCGGGCGAGCAGTAGGCGGCCGCCACCTCGGCGGCGGCGACGGCGGCGGCGCTGTCGGGGATCGTCAGATCATCCAGCTTCATGACGGGATTATCGCCGGGCTCGCCGCCGCTATCCCGTGCGACGCCCCGCTTGGATCGGCGTCTGGTTCGCGACCCCCGGTCTGGACTAGGGTGCCCCGGCAATCGACAGCACGTGCCGGACCACCGCTTCCCCCCATCGGAGGAGTTCCCGTGCCCAAGTCGTCACAGCCGAGATCCGCGGCCCAAGCACCCCTCACCACTCGCCGGTCGGTGCTCAGGGCAGGACTGGCGACCGCCGTCGCCGCCACCGCGACGGCCGGCGCCGGCCGGGCCGTGGCCGCCGACCGGTCCCGGCCGGCCCCCAAGGTCGTCACCGGCGGCAAGATCCGTGACCTGACGGGCCCCGCCCAGACCGGGCAGTTCGCCGCGCCCTGGACCGATCTGGGCATCCCGGCCCGGTGCCCGAACGGATCGATGCTCTTCGTCTGCGGCGACACCTTCGACGGCGGCGGGGTCGGCGGGCCCGACTGGCGCGCCCCGGTCGGCCTGCGCTCCAGCAGCAGCGACCTCAATTCGATCGTGATCGACGGGAGCGTGGGCGGTTCGCACGCCAACGGCCTGGTCCCCGAGGGCCACACCGGCGGCACCACGGCCATCCCGTCCGACGTGTTCACCGTCGGGAACACGATGTACATGCACCTGATGCGCGGGGTGATCTACCAGACCGACCACAGCGACTTCTGGAAGTCCGACGACAACGGCGAGACCTGGCAGTTCCTGTGCCAGTTCCCGGGCAACCAGTACAACGGCCAGTTCCAGCAGAAGAGTTACGCGGTCGCCGACGACGGCTACTGCTATGTGCTGTCCACCGCGTTCAACCGGAACGTCGTCTCCGACCTGCTGCTGCACCGGGTCCCGCAGGACCAGTTGGGCAACCCCGCCGCGTACCAGCCGTGGGGCTTCGCGGGCGGCGCGTGGGCCTGGGGCAACTACCCGACGTCGATCAGCGCCTCGCGCAAGTGGGGCGAGATCTGCTTCCGTGCCATGGGCGGTCAGTACGCCTTCACCTGGCTGAACATGGATGTGCTGTCGATGCGGGCGCAGGTCTTCCCGCTGCCCACCTCGAACCTGTTCGCCACGCCCGAGCAGACGGTGATCGTGCCGACCGTGCCGGGCGCCGAGGGCGGCAACGCCGTCGCGAGCCCGTACGGCGGATTCATCTTCCCCGGCTCGACGTTCGCCGACTTCGACATCGCGGTCAGCCAGTGGTACGACGATCAGGACTACCGCGTCATGCAGTACCGGATCAACGGACTGGCCGTCTGAGCGGCCGGACTCCGCCTCCGTGGGGCGGGTGCCGCGGGCTCACGCGGCACCCGCCCCACGGTCCTGGGCGGCCCGGGATCAGTCGGGACAGAGGGAGTTGCGCAGCCCGATGTCGATGTGGGCGCCGTCGTCGTCGGTCAGGGTGATCCCGTCGTGGGCGAACCGCTGCGCGGCGAGGTGGTCCGGGTTCGGCGCGCCGCTGTCCAGCGCGGCGCACTGCTTGATGGCGTCGGTCATCGCCTGGGTCTCGTTCCCCGCCAGCCTGGAGTTGACGTCCCGCAGCGCGGCCAGGACGGCCGGGCGCTTGGCTTCGAGGTTCCCCGCGTCGGGGGCGGCGGGGGTCTGCGTGACCGTGGCGGTCGGCGCCGGGGCGTCCACCGGCCGGCTGCTGCCCGAACTGCAGGCGGCCAGCCCGAGGAGCGCGCCGGCGACGAGTGCGGCGGCTGTCAGATTCCTGTGTCTCTTGTGCTGCATTCGGTCAGCGTGGCGGGTGCTGACGGCCCGTCGCCACGGTTGTCGCGGTGCTGTTACGTGGTTGGCGCACCGTGGTCGAGAAGCCCGCCGCAGGGGTGCGCCGGCCCGTCAGCCCACCGCCTTCGCCGCCGCACGGCCCGCGGTGCGGCCGGAGAACAGGCAGCCACCGAGGAAGGTCCCCTCCAGCGAGCGGTAGCCGTGCACACCGCCCCCTCCGAAGCCCGCCGCCTCGCCCGCCGCGTAGACGCCGGGCAGGGGTTCGCCGTCGTCGGCCAGGACCCGGGAGGACAGGTCGGTCTCCAGGCCGCCGAGGGTCTTGCGGGTGAGGATGTTCAGCCGCACGGCGATCAGCGGTCCGGCCGCGGGGTCGAGCAGGCGGTGCGGGGTGGCGACGCGTATCAGCTTGTCGCCGAGGTAGCCGCGGGCCCCGCGGATGGCGGTGACCTGGAGGTCCTTGGTGTACCTGTTGGTGATCTCGCGGTCGCGTGCGGTGATCTCCTCGCGGAGGGCGGCCTCGTCGATGGGGGCCTGCGGGGTGAGCGCGTTCATGCCGCGTACCAGGGCGGTCAGGTCCTGCTCGACCACGAAGTCGGCGCCGCGCCGCATGAAGGCCTCGACCGGGCCGGGGGCGCCAGGCCGCGCGCGGCGGAGCACGTCGCGGACGCTCTTGCCGGTGAGGTCGGGGTTCTGCTCCGAGCCGGAGAGGGCGAACTCCTTCTCGATGATCTTCTGGGTGAGCACGAACCAGGTGTGGTCGTGGCCGGTGGTCATGATGTGTTCGAGCGTTCCGAGGGTGTCGAAGCCGGGGAAGAGCGGCACCGGCAGTCGTTTGCCGCGCGCGTCGAGCCAGAGCGACGAGGGCCCGGGCAGGATGCGGATGCCGTGCCGGTCCCAGATCGGGTCCCAGTTCTCGATGCCCTCGGTGTAGTGCCACATCCGGTCGCGGTTGATGATGCGGCCGCCGGCCCGCTCGGTGATGCCGAGCATCAGGCCGTCGACGTGGGCCGGCACCCCGGAGAGCATGTGCCGCGGCGGCGTGCCGAGGCGGCGCGGCCAGTTCTCGCGCACCAGGTCGTGGTTGCCGCCGATGCCGCCGGAGGTGACGATCACCGCTTGGGCGCGCAGTTCGAAGGCGCCGGACACCTCGCGCGAGCTGGCGACGCCGCGGGGCACGGTGCTGGGCTGGAGCACCTCGCCGCTGACGGTGTCGACCGCGCCGGCGCTGCGGCCGAGCCCGGTGACCCGGTGCCGGAAGCGCAGGTCGACCAGGCCGCGGGCCTGTGCGGCAAGGACCCGGCGCACGAAGGGTTCGAGCAGTCCTGGCCCGGTCCCCCAGGTGATGTGGAACCGGGGTACGGAGTTGCCGTGGCCGGAGGCGTGGTAGCCGCCGCGTTCCGCCCAGCCGACGACGGGGAAGAACCGCACGCCCTGCGCGTGCAGCCAGGGGCGTTTCTCCCCGGCGGCGAAGTCCACGTACGCCTCGGCCCAGCGGCGCGGCCAGCGGTCCTCGGGGCGGTCGAACCCCGCGCTGCCCTGCCAGTCCTGCCAGGCCAGGTCCTTGCTGTCGCGTACCCGCATACGGCGCTGCTCGGGCGAGTCGACCAGGAACAGCCCGCCGAAGGACCAGAACGCCTGGCCGCCCAGGGAGGTCTCGGGCTCCTGGTCGAGCAGGATCACCTTGCGGCCGGCGTCGGCGAGTTCTGCGGTGGCGGCCAGCCCGGCGAGTCCGGCACCGATCACGATCACATCTGCGTCGTTCGGCATCGCGTCCATCCTCGTGTGCAGTGAGTTACCGCAGAGTACGGCACGGGTGCTCCCGGGCCCAGGCCACCGAAGGGCGCACCGGCCGCCCACCCGCGGGGCAGGCGGGATTCGTGGGATGCGGCCTAGACTGCATGAGTACCGCTGGGTAGCCCGCCGGAAGTCTCCGCGGCAGGAGGTCACCGCCATGAACGCGCACGAGGGAGACACGCTCCTGATGCACGGCAGGATCGTGGGGCAGCACGACCGGGTCGGCGAGATCGTCGAGGTGATGGGCCCCAAGGGGGAGCCCCCGTACCGGGTGAGGTTCGAGGACGGGCACGAGTGCGTGATGTCGCCCGGTCCCGACTCGGTGGTCCGGCCGCACGAGGCCCGCTGACCGCCGGCGCGAAGGGGGGAGGCCGATGCCGTCACCGCCGGATCCGACCGCCGGTGCGCCCGCGCCCGGGGTCCCGGTGCCGGATGTGCTGCGCTATCTGGCGGGCAGCTGGCACGTCAGCCGTACCGTGCGGGACCTGGCCACCGGGGCGAGCGGCGTCTTCGAGGGCACGGCGGACTTCGTCCCGGCCGGTGGCGACGGCTCGCTGTCCCATCTGGAGGAGGGCGCCTTCACCTGGCACGGCGCCACCCGCCCGGCCCGCCGCGAGCACCGCTTCGACCCCGCTGCCGACGGCACCGCCCTGGTGCGCTTCGCCGACGGACGGCCCTTCCATCCGCTGGACCTGCGCACCGGGGCGTTCAGCGCGGTGCACCCGTGTGCCGAGGACGACTACCGCGGCCGGTTCACGGTGCTGGACGCCGACCGCTGGCAGGTGGTGTGGACGGTGACCGGACCAGCGAAAAGCCTGCTTCTGGCCACCCTTCACAACCGGATCGGACCGCCCCGTTCGCCGGTGTATGGTCGCCCGGACGGGCCCGATTCCACACGACTCGGCCCGCTACCGAAGACCCCGTGACCCGGGGCCGTCCGAGGGAGAGGGCAGGCGGCAGATGAGTGAGGACGCCAAGGCGGGCGACATCCACTTCGTGGGAGTGGTGGGCTGTGGGCAGATGGGCGCGGGCATCGCGGAGGTGTGCGCCAGGGCGGGTCTCGACGTCCGGGTCGCGGAAACCACCGGCGAGGCACTGGAGTTGGGCCGCACGAGGCTGACCAACTCGCTGGGCAAGGCCGCCGAGCGCGGCAAGATCACTGAGGAGGAGCGGGACGCGGCGCTGGACCGGCTGACCTTCACCACGGATCTGGGCGAGTTCGCCGACCGTGACCTGGTGATCGAGGCGGTCGTGGAGAACGAGCAGGTGAAGACAGAGATCTTCCGGGTGCTCGACCAGGTGGTGACCCGGCAGGACGCGATCCTCGCCTCCAACACCTCCTCCATTCCGCTGGTGAAGCTGGCCGTCGCCACCGGACGCCCCGACCACGTGATCGGCATCCACTTCTTCAATCCGGCCCCGGTGCAGCAGCTCGTCGAACTGGTCCCGGCGCTGACCACCGGCGAACAGACGCTGCTGCGCGCCGAGAAGCTGGTCACCGACGTGCTCGGCAAGCACGCCATCCGCGCCCAGGACCGCTCCGGCTTCGTGGTCAACGGGCTGCTGATTCCGTATCTGCTGGCCTCGATCCGGATGTTCGAGTCGGGCAGCGCGACCCGCGAGGACATCGACAACGGGATGGAACTGGGCTGCGCCCACCCCATGGGTCCGCTCAAGCTGTCCGACCTGATCGGCCTCGACACGGTCGCGGCGATCGCCGACTCGCTCTACCACGAGTACAAGGAACCGCTGTACGCCGCTCCCCCGCTGCTCCAGCGGATGGTCGCCGCGGGCCGGCTGGGCCGCAAGACCGGACACGGCTTCTACGACTACGCCTGAGCGCCGGCCACCCGTGCGCCGACCCCGGTGGTCCCGGGGTCAGCGCACCGGGAAGCCGAAGGTGTACCCGTGCTGCCGCAGCCAGGGCAGCAGCAGTTTCAGCGTCGCCACCGTCTGGCTGCGGTCACCGCCGCCGTCGTGCAGCAACAGCGTCGGGCCGTTGGGCAGTTCGTCCCGCACGGTGTGCATGATGACCGGCACGCCCGGCCGCTCGTAGTCCTTGGCGTCCACGTTCCAGCCCAGCGGCCGCATGCCCGCCGCCGCCGCGATCTGGCGGCTGTAGGGGGTGAAGGCGCCGCCGGGGGCCCGGTAGTACATCGGCATGACGCCACCGGACGCCTGCCGGATCTGGTGGGCGGCCACCATGATCTGCCGCTTCTGGTACGCGGTCGAGCGGTGGTCCATCGCGGTGTTGTGGGCGACGGTGTGGTCGCACAGCCGATGCCCGGCCGCCACCACCTGCCGCACGATGTCCGGGTGGGCGGCGGCCTGCGGGCCGATCATGCAGAAGACGGCCTTGACGCCGTTGTGCGCCAGGACGGCGAGGACCTTCGGGGTCCAGCGCGGGTCCGGCCCGTCGTCGATGGTGATGTTGACCGCCTTGCCGTGCTGCTCCGAGGCGTGGGCGATGTCCATGCTCACCAGCGGCGGCGGGAGCGAGGGGTCGGGGACGGAGGTCTCGTGCGGCAGCGGGCGCGGACCCGTGGAGTGCGAGGCCGCGGGCGGCGCGGTGGTGGGGGCCGAGGAGACCCGTTGCGCGGGCTCGCCCCCCAGGCTGGAACAGCCGGTGGCGACAGCGGCCAGCACCGCCACCGACACCGCTATTCGCCCGCGCGCCACCGCACCGCCACTGCGCACTCTTCGCACCGAGATCCCCCTGTCATCCGGCCGGCCCCGTGCCGTACCCAGAAGTAGGGACGGCCGGAGGGGGCACTTGGATGCGCTACTGACGCGTCGCGCGTAATTCTTTTTGCCGGTACCGCGCGCTGGGCTACATTGAGCCCAAGTCCAGGTGCGCAGGCGGGGGTTACTTCCACTCTTAATGGGGCGGTTCCGGGTTCGAGTCCCGGCACCGGCTTTCGAGCCGGTGTAGCTCAAATGGCAGAGCACCTTGTCACCTCCACCGACTTCGATCTCTGGACTCCAGACTTCTCGGGAGGCACCGCGCGGGTGCCCGCGGTTCGCGGGCACCCGTCGCTGTTGCCTCCCCCTTCACAACGGGGGGCCTTCTCATGGTGCGCTTCAACACCCGTACGGCCAAGGCGTCGTCGCGTTCCGCGGTGACCTCGACCGGGGCGCGCACCACCACACACCAAGGCGGCGCCGGGTACCGGCGGGACGCCAGGTCGGAACTCTTCCTGCTGGCGGTCGCCAACTTCGTGGGCCAGGACACCTTCTACGAGACCGGCGGCCGGCGCGACGACCGCTACACCCAGCTGGTGCGGGGGCTCGCCGTCGAGGACCCGGAGTGGACCCTTGGCCTGCTGGGCTGGCTGCGCGGCGACGCCAACCTGCGCACCGCCGCGATCGTCGGCGCCGCGGAGTTCACCAGGGCACGCCTTCAGGCCGGGCTGCCCGGCCACTCGCGGCAGGCGGTCGACACCGTGCTGCGCCGGGCCGACGAGCCGGGTGAGCTGCTCGCGTACTGGACCGGCCACTACGGGCGCAACCTGCCCAAGCCGGTCAAGCGCGGTGCCGCCGACGCGGTACGCCGGCTGTACACCGAGCGTTCGATGCTGAAGTACGACACCGACGCCACCGGCTACCGGTTCGGCGACGTACTCAACCTGGTCCATGCCGCGCCCGACCCGGACAAGGCATGGCAGGGCGACCTGTTCAAGCACGCGCTCGACCGGCGTCACCAGCGCGGCGAGGACATCCCCGAGTCGCTGACCACCCTGCGCCACCGCGCCCTGCTCGCCGGGATCCCGGTCGGGGAGCGGGCCGCGCTGCTGCGCCGCCCCGGCGGCTTCGCGGCCGGGCTGCGGGACGCGGGCATGACGTGGGAGTCGCTGGCCGGCTGGTTGCAGGGGCCGATGGACGCGGTGGCCTGGGAGGCGGTGATCCCCTCGATGGGCTACATGGCGCTGCTGCGCAACCTGCGCAACTTCGACCACGCCGGTGTCCGCGACGAGGTCGCCGAGCGGGTGGCCGAGCGGCTCGCCGACCCGCGGCAGGTCGCGAGCTCCCGGCAGTTGCCGATGCGCTTCTACTCGGCGTTCAACGCGGCCCCCTCCCTGCGCTGGGGACACGCGTTGGAGAAGGCGCTCACCGCGTCCCTCGCCGGCATCCCCGCGCTGCCCGGCCGCACCCTGGTGCTGGTCGACACCTCCAGCTCGATGGACGCCGGGTTCTCCCGGGACGGTTCGCTGATGCGCTGGGACGCGGCGGCGCTGTTCGGGCTCGCGCTGGGCCGCCGGTGCCGGCAGGCCGACGTGGTGTCGTTCTCCAGCGCCCGCTACTACGTGAACGACAAGCCGGGCGCCAGGACCAAGGCGTTCCCGCTCACCCGGGGCGGCTCGCTGCTGGGTGACGTGCGCCGGTGGAAAGAGGGCGGCTGGTTCCTGGGCGGCGGCACCGACACGGCCGCCGCGCTGCGCGCCGAGTTCCGCCGGCACGACCGGGTGGTGATCGTCACCGACGAGCAGGCCGGCCGCGACAGCCGGGAGGTGACCGAGGCGATCCCGGCCGAGGTGCCGATGTACACCTGGAACCTGGCCGGTTACGCGGCGGGCCACGCCCCCTCGGGGGACCACGGCCGGCACACCTTCGGCGGGCTCACCGACCAGGCGTTCGGCATGATCCCGCTGCTGGAGGCCGGACGCGACGCCCGCTGGCCCTGGCAGACCGCCCCGCTGCGGCTCGTCGAGACGGGCACCGGCTGACCGCCGGCCGTCACAGCGGAACCCCCGCCGCGGGGCGGCTCGCCGAGGCGCTCCGCGGCATCGGCGGGCGGGCGATGTCCTGGCACAGCGCCAGCATCGCCACGTCGTCCGAGAGGTGGCCGTCGACGTGTTCGAGCAACGCGGTGCGCGTGGCCCGGACCAGGAGACCGGGGTCCAGCACGCCGTCGACCACCGCGGAGCGCGCGGCGCTGCCCAGCGCGAGCGGCAGCGGGAAGAACGCCCCCGACGGGTCACGTGCCTCCGGGGCGCCGTCGGTGTACAGGAACAGCGCCTGCCCAGGCAGCAACAGGGTGTGGTGGACGCCGGGCAGATCGGGCCCGATGTCGAGCACTCCGAGCGGCGGCATGGGCTCCATCGTGGTCAGCGGGGCGATCCAGGGCACCGCGTCGCGGGTGCAGTCGACCCGGTAGGGCCACGGATGACCGCAGTTGAGCACCGTGAGCCGGCCGTCCAGGCTCAGCTCCATCAGCAGGACGGTCGCGAACTCCTCCGCCACCGGCGCGGCCGGCTCGCCCAGCGTCACCGACGGATGCTCGTTGCGCGCCCGCTCCCGCAGATGGCGGCCCAGCGCCCGGTCCAGCCGCCGCAGCACACCGCCGAGTTCCGGCTCGTTGTCGGCCACCTCACGGAAGCAGCCCAGCAGCGCGGCCACCGTGCCGATCGCGGACAGGCCGTGGCCGCGCACGTCGCCGAGGATCACCCGCACCCCGTACGGCGTGGCCAGCACCTCGTACAGGTCGCCGCCGACCTGCGCGCAGAGGCTGGCCGACAGGTAGTCGCCGGCCACCGCGAGCCCGTCGACCCTGGGTGGCAGCGGGCGCAGCAGCACCCGTTGGGCGGTGGTGGCCACCTCGCGGACCAGTTCCAGCTCACGCGTGAGCCGGACCCGTCTACCCGTTATGAGGTAACTGGCCCCGATGACCGACATGATGGCCGCGACATGGCCCATCTCGGACTCGAAGTTGCCCGCGAGGCCGCCGTCGGACAGCGGGAAGAGGGCGAACAGCGCGCACAGCCCGCCGATCACCACGCAGCGCCGCTGTCCGCTGCACGCGCAGGCGATGGCCGGCGCGGCCGCGAGCAGCTGGACCACGTGGACCCGGCCCGGCAGTACGAACGCCAGCGCCACGACGGCCGCGGTCCACAGACCGGGCAGCACGAGGACCAGGGTCTTGCCGACCAGCGCGGCGCCGCTGCGCCCGCTCGGCACGGTGTGGATCCGGTTCATCCCGACGGCTCCCCCTCGCGGCCGCGGCCACGGTCGGCGACGGGATCGCTCCCGGGATCCCTCCTGGCGAGGGCCAGGAGAGAAGCGAACCCTCTTGCGTCGCGGACGATTCTCGCGACCCAGCGCGTCCCGTTTGCCACTGTCGGTGGTCATTCACCCGATCGGAGTAGGTAGTGTCGGCCCCCGGCGAACTACCGAAGGCAGGGGCGCACCCTCATTCTCGCGTGGTGCGCCCCGCGCGCGGATGGGGCGCGCCGAGGCGACATCCGCCCCGCGCCCCATCCGCGGATTCACCCTAGGCCGCGCAGCACCGCGCCGGTGCGGGTGGCGGCGGCCGAGACGGCGGCGGCGCGGGCGCCGGACGCCTCCTCGGCGGTGAGCGTGCGGTCGGCGGCGCGGAACCGCAGCGCGTAGGCCAGCGACTTCTTGCCCTCGCCGATCTGCTCGCCGGTGAAGACGTCGAACAGCCGCACCGATTCCAGCAGTTCGCCGGCGCCGTCGCGCAGGGCCGACTCCACGTCGGCGGACGCCACCGAGGTGTCGACGATCAGCGCGACGTCCTGGGTGGCCACCGGGAAGGTGGACACCCGCGGCGCCTGGAGTGGACCGCCGCCGGCCTGCTCCAGCCGGTCCAGGTCCAGCTCCATCGCGCAGGTGCGCTCCGCGAGACCCAGCGCCTTGGTCACCCTGGGGTGCAACTCGCCGGCGTGGCCGATGAGTTCGCCGCCCGCCAGCAGCCCGGCGCAGCGGCCCGGGTGCCAGGGGGCGAGCTGCCCCTGGCGGACGGTGAGCTCCACCCCGGCCTGCCGGGCCACCGTGCGGGCCGCCTCGACGGCGTCCGCCCAGTTGGCCTGGTGGCCCTTGCCCCACCAGCCGGAGGGCTCCCGGGCGCCGGTGAGCACCACCGCGACGTGCTGCGGCTGGTGCGGCAGCGCGGCGTCCAGCGCGGCGATCTCCTCGCCGGTGGGCCGCCGGTCGACCGGCAGCTTCGGCGGCTCGGTCTCCTTGCCGGTGGGCTGGAAGACCAGGCCGGTCTCGAAGAGCGCCAGGTCGTGCGAACCGCGGCCGTCGTTGCGCCGCAGCGCGCCGAGCAGGCCCGGCAGCAGCGTGGTGCGCAGCGCGGGCTCCTCGTCGGACAGCGGGTTGACCAGCCGCACGGTGCGGCGGCGCGGGTCGTCCGGCTCGATGCCGAGCTGGTCGAGCGACGGCGTCGCCGATGAACGGGTAGTCGAGCACCTCGACGTAGCCCGCCCCGGCCAGCGCGCGGCCGATCCGGCGGCGCAGCAGCTGGGACTCGGTCAGCCCGGCGCCGGAGGGCAGTTGCGGCAGGGTGGAGGGCAGGTTGGCGTAGCCCTCCAGCCGGATGACCTCTTCTGCCAGGTCGTTCGGGTCGGTGAGGTCGGGGCGCCAGCTGGGCGCGGTGACGGCCAGCCGGTCGGTGCCGGTGACCTCGCAGCCGACCTGCTGGAGCCGCCGCACCACGGTCTCGCGCCCGTAGACCGTGCCGGCGACGCGGTCGGGGTGGTCGGCCGGGATGGAGACCACGGTCGGCGCGGTCGGGGTGACGATGTCGGTGACCCCGGCCTGCGCGGTGCCGCCCGCCAGGAGTACCAGCAGGTCGACGGTGCGCTGCGCGGCGGCTGCGGTGGCCTGCGGGTCGCTGCCGCGCTCGAAGCGCTTGGACGCCTCGGAGGCCAGCTTGTGCCGGCGGGCGGTGCGGGCGATGGAGACCGGCGCGAAGTGCGCGGCCTCGATGACGATCTCGGTGGTGGTGGCACCGGTGTCGTCGATCTCGGTGGTGGCGCCGCCCATCACGCCGGCCAGCCCGATCGGGCCGGTGTTGTCGGTGATCACCAGGTCCTCGGCGTCCAGCGTCCGCTCGGTGCCGTCCAGGGTGGTGAGCTTCTCGCCGGCCAGCGCGCGGCGCACGCCGATCGGCCCGTCGAGCCGCTTGCGGTCGTAGCCGTGCAGCGGCTGGCCGAGCTCCAGCATCACGTAGTTGGTGATGTCGACGGCCAGCGAGATCGGCCGCATGCCGGACCTTCTGGAGCCGGCGCTGGAGCCAGATCGGGGAGAGCGCCGCCGGGTCCAGGCTGGTCACGGTGCGGGTGGTGAACCGGTCGCAGCCGGCCGGGTCGGCGATCTCCACCGGGTGGCCGTGGGCGTTGGCGGCCGGCACGTCGATCAGCGCCGGGTCGCGCAGCGGCAGCCCGTAGGCGATGGCGGTCTCCCGGGCGATGCCGCGCATCGACAGGCAGTAGCCGCGGTCGGGGGTGACCGCGATGTCCAGCACCTCGTCGACCAGTTCCAGCAGCTCGATCGCGTCGGTGCCGACCTGGTGCCCGGGCGGGAGCACGATGATGCCGCCGTGGTCGTCGCCCATGCCGAGCTCGCTGGCCGAGCAGATCATGCCGTGCGGAGGTCTTGCCGTAGGTCTTGCGGGCGGAGATCGTGGAAGTCGCCGGGCAGCACGCCGCCGGGCAGGATCACCACGACCTTGTCGCCGACCGCGAAGTTGCTGGCGCCGCAGACGATGTCCTGCGGCTCTCCGGTGCCGTTGGCGGTGCCGACGTCGACCTGGCAGAAGCGGATGGGCTTCTTGAAGCCGGTCAGCTCCTCGATCGCCAGCACCTCGCCGACGACCAGCGGGCCCTTGAGCCCGGCGCCGAGCTGCTCGACCGTCTCGACCTCCAGGCCGACGGCGACCAGCCGCTCCTGCACGTCGCGGCCGGTCTCACCGGCCGGCAGGTCGACGTACTCCCGCAGCCACGAAAGCGGGACCCGCATCAGATCTCCATCCCGAACGGAAGGGTGAAGCGCACGTCACCCTCGACGATGTCTCGCATGTCCTCGATGTTGTGGCGGAACATCAGCATCCGCTCGATGCCGAAGCCGAAGGCGAAACCGCTGTACTTGTCGGGGTCCACCCCGCAGGCGGTCAGCACCCGCGGGTTGACCATGCCGCAGCCGCCCAGCTCGATCCAGCCCTCGGAGGAGCAGGTGCGGCAGGGGCGGTCGGGGTTGCCCACCGACTCGCCACGGCACACGTAGCAGACCATGTCCATCTCGGCGGACGGCTCGGTGAACGGGAAGTAGTTGGGGCGCAGCCGGGTGCGCATGCCCTCGCCGAACAGCGCGCTCACCATGTGGTCCAGGGTGCCCTTGAGGTCCGCCATGGTCAGGCCCTCGTCCACGGCCAGCAGTTCGACCTGGGTGAAGACCGGGGTGTGGGTGGCGTCCAGCTCGTCGGTGCGGTAGACGCGGCCCGGGCAGATCACGTAGAGCGGCGGCTCCTGGTCGATCATCGAGCGGATCTGCACGGGCGAGGTGTGGGTGCGCAGCACCAGGCCGGACGCCGCCTTCGGGTCGCCGCCCTGGACGAAGAAGGTGTCCTGCATCTCGCGCGCCGGGTGGTCGGGCGGGAAGTTGAGCGCGTCGAAGTTGAACCACTCCGCCTCGACCTCGGGGCCCTCGGCGACCTCGTAGCCCATGCGCCGTGAAGACGTCGGCGATGCGCTCGGCGAAGCGTGGTCAGCGGGTGGCGGGCGCCGGCCGGGCGGCGGTCGTAGGGCAGCGTGACGTCCACCGCCTCCTCGACCAGCACCCGGGCGTCGCGCTCGGCCTCCAGCTCCTCCTGGCGGGTGGCCAGGGCCCGGTTGACCGCGCCGCGGGCCTGGCCGACGCGCTTGCCGGCGTCCGCCTTGGCGTGCGGCGGCAGGGCGCCGATCTCCCGGTTGGCCAGCGCCAGCGGCGAGCGGTCACCGGCGTGGGCGACCTTCACCTCACGCAGCGCGTCGAGGTCGGCGGCCGCCGCGAAGGCGGCGAGCGCCGTCTCGCGCATCCGCTCGATCTCTTCCGGTTTCAGTGCCTCGACCTCGACAGGGTCGTACGACTTATTGGGTGCCGACATCTCTTCCCGTACTTCCGGTTCGCTGGCGCGCGGCTTTTCCTCGGGCCGAGTCTAGTGGTCACCGCGGGCGGGTGCCTGACGCGCCGATCAGCTGATGGACGCCATGGGAGCGCCCGGTGGACGGCCGGGGGCGGCCCGTCGGGTGCTCAGCCGAGGAAGGCCGGCGTCCCGACGGGCAGGACGAATCGGAACCGGGCGCCGCCGCCGGGCGCCCGGCCGACGGTGATCGTGCCGCCGTGGGCCTCGATGATGCCCTTGACGATGTACAGCCCAAGGCCGGTGCCGCCGCGCTCGGTTGCCCCGCCAGAAGCGGGTGAAGACGCGGCCCATCGACTCCTCGGGGATGCCGGGACCTTCGTCGCTCACGGTGACGGCCGTCCCTTCCGCGTCGGGCTCGCCGTGGGTGCCCGGCAGGATCGCCGGCGCCAGCTCGATGGTGACGGTTCCTGCGCCGTGCCGCACCGCGTTTTCCAGCAGGTTGCCGAGCACCTGCTCGAGCTTGTCGGGGTCCGCCCACAGCACGGGCAGCGTCCGGGCGGGCCAGGATCCGGAACCGGTCGGCCGCGGCACCCGCCGCGATGTGCGCGTCCACCCGGTGCCGTACCGCGGCGCCGACGTCCACCGGCTGGCGGCGCACCTCCAGCCGGCCGGAGTCGATCCGGGAGATGTCGAGCAGTTCGGCGATCAGCCGGGTGACCCGGTTCGCGTCGGCGTCGACGGTCTCCAGCATGAGCTTCTTCTGGTCGTCGGTGAACCGCTCCCACTTGGCCAGCAGGGTGGCGGTGAAGCCCTTGACCGAGGTGAGCGGGGAGCGCAGTTCGTGGGCGACGGTGGCGATCAGCTCGGCGTGGCTGCGCTCGGTACGGCGCCGCGACTCGGTGCCGCGGATGGCGACGACGAGCCTGCGCACCGGTCCTCGCGGGTGCTCGCGTACGTAGCGCGCGGAGACCAGCACCTCACGGCCGCCGGGCAGCAGCAGGTTGCGCTCGGGCTGGCCGCGCCGGATGGCGAGGCCGCCGTACGGGTCGGTCAGCGTCCACCAGCGGCGGCCCTCCAGGTCCTCCAGCGGCAGCGCGCGGTCGATGGGCAGACCGAGCACGTCGGCGGGGCGCAGGGCGGTGATGCGGGCGGCGGCGGCGTTGAAGCACACGACGCGGCCGGTCTCGTCCGCGACCACGAGTCCGTCCGGCAGGTCGTCGGGGTTCAGACCCAGGTCCTGCGGGTCCGCCGACGCCGTGCCCGCGCCGGACTGCGGGCACACCGCGGCCCGTTGCCCGGCCGTCGCACCCGGCGAACTCTTGGTGTTCAAAACCCCGGTCCCCCTTTCCCCGAAGCTCGCCACCCTACTAGGGCACGGCTGATGGGTCACGGTGGCTGGCGCGGGACGCCCGGAAAGGTGTATGGGGCAGTTGATGGCATTCGCCCGGGGTCAGCGGACGGCCGCCCGGCAGCCTCCGGGGGCGCGCTGGGCGCGGGCGGAGGCGTAGAGGCACACCGCGGCGGCGGTGGCGAGGTTGAGGCTCTCGGCGCGGCCGTGGATGGGGACCCGCACCACGGCGTCGGCGAGCGCGCGGGTCGCCTCGGGCAGGCCCCACGCCTCGTTGCCGAAGATCCACGCGGTCGGGCCGCCCATGGTGCCCTCGTCCAGTTCGGCGTCCAGGTCGCCGCTCCCCCGCGCCGTCGGCGGCCAGCAGCCGCACCCCGGCGCCGCGCAGTCCGGCGACCGCCTCCTCGACGGGGACGCCGACCGCGACCGGCAGGTGGAAGAGGCTGCCCGCCGAGGCGCGCACCGCCTTGGGGTTGTAGACGTCCACCGAGGCGTCGGTCAGCACGACCGCGTCGGCGCCCGCGGCGTCGGCGCAGCGCAGCACCGTGCCGGCGTTGCCGGGGTCGCGCACGTGCGGCGAGCACGGCGACCAGCCGGGGGCGGGCGCGCAGCACGTCCTCGAAGGGGGTGTCGAGGAAGCGGCAGATCCCGACGATGCCCTGCGGGGTGACCGTGTCGCAGACCTCGGCGACCACCTCGTTCCGTGGCGGTCAGCACCGGCACCCCGGCCCGGCGTGCGGCGGCGACGATGTCGGCGTGCCGGTCGGCCGCCTCGGGTGGCGTACAGCGTAGACCTCCGACGAGGTGGTCGACGGCCTCGCGCACGGCCTGCGGTCCCTCGGCGATGAACCTGCGCTCCTTGCCGCGGAAGCCGCGCTTGGCCAGCCGGCGGGCGGCGGTGACCCGGGGGGAGCGCAGGGAGGTCAGCTCAGGGCTCGCCATGCGAAACGCTCACTTCCGAAGGGCCTGGGGCGGGTCTTCGCGGATCTTCGACGGACAGGCCCTGGCGGGTGCCGCGGATCGGCGACAGCACACGGACCCGCAGGCGGGCCTGCGGGTCCGGGGAACAGCGACGGCTCAAGCGGCCTTGGGCGCGTTGACGTCGTCGGGCAGCGCCTTCTGGGCCACCTCGACCAGCGCGGCGAAGGCGGTGGCGTCGTTGACGGCGAGCTCGGCGAGGATCTTGCGGTCGACCTCGACGCTGGCGGCCTTCAGACCCTGGATGAAGCGGTTGTAGGTCATGCCGTTGGCGCGGGCCGCGGCGTTGATCCGCTGGATCCACAGCTGACGGAAGTCGCCCTTGCGCTTCTTGCGGTCGTTGTAGTTGTAGACGAGGGAGTGGGTGACCTGCTCCTTCGCCTTGCGGTACAGGCGCGAGCGCTGGCCGCGGTAGCCGCTGGCCTGCTCGAGGATTGCCCGGCGCTTCTTGTGGGCGTTGACTGCCCGCTTGACGCGTGCCACTTGGTAACTCCTTGTAGGGGACCGCGGTGGGATCTCACACGGCCCGAAAGCGAATGGTCCCGGTCTCGGCGGCGCGCCCTCGGCCTCCGGTGGGAGACACGGGCGCGGCCGTCACTTGCCGAGAAGCTTCTTGATCTTCTTGGCGTCGGCCGGGGCCACCTCGACGGTGCCGGTCAGGCGACGGGTCTTGCGTCGACGGCTTGTGCTCGAGCAGGTGGCGCTTGCCGGCCCGCTCGCGCAGCACCTTGCCGGAGCCGGTGAGCTTGAAGCGCTTGCTCGCACCGCTGTGCGTCTTGTTCTTCGGCATGGCGCCGTAGTCTCCTCGTCGCTGGCCTCCCGCCCGCCGTGAACCGCGGACGGGGAGCTTCAGTACTTGTGACCCGGAACCGCGCCCCGGGCTCTTGTGGTGGTCCTACCTCAGCCGACGTCGCCGGGAGCGTCCTGCTGCTCCAGCTCCTGCTCCTGGGCCGGGTCGTCGTGCTGAGGCTGGCGACCGGCCTTGCGGGCGGCCTGCGCCTCGCGGGCCTCGGCCATCGCCTCGGTCTTCTTCTTGTGCGGACCGAGGACCATGATCATGTTGCGGCCGTCCTGCTTGGGGTTGGACTCGACGAAGCCCAGCTCCTGGACGTCCTCGGCGAGCCGCTGCAGCAGCCGGAAGCCCAGCTCGGGGCGGGACTGCTCGCGTCCGCGGAACATGATCGTGATCTTGACCTTGTCACCCTGCTTGAGGAACCGGACGACGTGACCCTTTTTGGTGTCGTAGTCGTGCGGGTCGATCTTCGGCCGGAGCTTCATCTCCTTGATGACCGTGTGCGCCTGGTTCTTGCGCGCCTCACGGGCCTTCATGGCCGACTCGTACTTGAACTTCCCGTAGTCCATGAGCTTGCACACCGGCGGCCGTGCGGTCGCCGCGACCTCGACCAGGTCGAGGTCGTACTCCTGTGCGAGCTCCAGGGCCTTGGCAAGCGGCACGATGCCGACCTGCTCGCCGCTGGGACCGACAAGTCGCACCTCGGGGACGCGAATCCGGTCGTTGATGCGGGGCTCGGCGCTGATGGGGCCTCCTCGGTTTGCACCACGCGGCCGCCTGGCGGACAGCCGCGCCTGAGTCTTGTTTCCTACGACCCCGTAACCTGGACGCCAAAAAACGCCCCGAACGGGACACAGGCGGGGCTCCACACAACCGGGAGCACCGCCGCGTTATTCCGCGGGGCGCATCGGATGGTCGCCACATCGTTCGACGGGGACCATCTGACCGGGACCTGCTGACCCGAGGGTCGGCCAGGTGGGAGTTGGAGCTCCACTTGCGGGCCGGGCACATGAGTGTCCAGCCGGTCGCAGCAATCATAGCAGCGACCAGGCGCGTTCCGTAATCGGCGCGCCGGGGCCGCCGGGTTCGGTGCGGGCCGCCTCCGCCGGACGGCCTATCGTGTGAGCCATGAGTGACACCACCCCGCGCGACGACCGCGACGACCGCGACGGCCGGGAGAGCCAGGCCGGCCAGGACTTCGACACCATGACCCGGGACATCGCCGACGTGCCCGCCGTCGAGGTGATCACCACGGTCGCGGTCCATCTGATGAGCGCGGCGGCGGTGAACCTGGGCCTGGCGCAGGACGGCTCCGGGCACAAGGACCTCGACGAGGCCCGCAAGCTCATCACCGCGCTGGCCGGACTGGTCACCGCCGGGGCGCCGGAGATCGGCTCCTACCACGCGGCGCCGCTGCGCGACGGTCTCAAGTCGCTGCAACTGGCCTTCCGCGAGGAGTCGGTGGTCCCGGACGAGCCCGGCCAGGGGCCGGGCGAGAAGTTCACCGGCCCGGTCTACGGCTGACCACCGCCAAAGGTCCCACCCGCCGGTTCGCCGCCCGCCGGTCCGCGGGCCGGGCCGTCGTGGGCCGGCACGTCGCCGGTGAGGCCGTCGTCGGGGTCGTGGCCCGCCGCGTCCCGCGCCGCGCTCTCCCGGGTGCCGGGCGGGTGGGTGAGCTGGTGGGCCAGCGCCGCGAGGAGTCCGCCGATCATGGGCGCCACGAGGAACAGCCACAGCTGTGACAGCGCCGCGCCGCCCGCGAAGATCGCCGGGCCGAAGCTGCGCGCCGGGTTCACCGAGGTGCCGGTGAGCGGGATGCCGATCAGGTGCACGACGGCGAGGGTCAGGCCGATCGCCAGGGCGCCGAAGCCGTTCACCGCCACCTTGCGGGTGACCGCGAGCACCACGAAGACCAGCAGGAAGGTCATCGCCACCTCGGCCAGGAACGCGCCGCCGGTGTTGAGCCCGACCGCCGAGCGGTTGTCGTAGCCGTTGGTGCCGAAGTTGCCGCTGGTGCGCAGTCCGGGGACCTGTTTGGCCAGCAGGAACAGCAGCGCCGCCCCCGCGATCGCGCCGACGAGCTGCGCGACCCAGTACCCGACTGCGGTACGGATGTCGATCCGCCGGGCGCACAACACCCCGAGCGTGACCGCCGGGTTGACGTGGCATCCGGAGACGGCGCCGAAGGTGTACGCGAGCCCGATCAGCACGAAGCCGAACGCGAGCGCGATGCCCACGGCGCCGACGTACTGGGCGGCGAGCACCAGCGAGCCGACGGCGAAGAAGACGTAGAGCAGGGTGCCGACGAACTCACAGATGACGGTTCGCCTGTCCATGGAGTACTCCTCGCGACGATTGCCCCACCATCTGGCATTCTCGACCAAAGAGACATACTTCACATCTTGGACATGGCAGCCCGCCCACCGGCCCCGGGCGCTTCCCGGGCCCCGCCCGGGTCAGCGGGTGAACAGCGGCTCGCCCGGCACCTCGACCTCGGGCGGCAGGACGGCCAGATCCAGGCCGTGCACCAGCCTGGCCCGCAGTGTCCCGTCGGCGGCCAGCTCGGTCGCCACCCGCCGGGCCACCTCGCCCACCTCGGCGCCGGGGGCCAGCACCAGGCACAACGTCCCGTCGGCCGGCGCCGCGCCACCCGATCCGGCGGCGGGGGTCAGCTGGGCGCGCAGCACCTCGGTACGGGCCGCCACCACCGCGCGCACCGCCTCGGCGACCTCCGGGTCGGTCAGCGGATCGAGCCGGCCCCGGCCGGCGGCCAGCGCGTGCAGCGCGGGGCCGGTCAGCTCGTAGGTCACCGGACCTGCCATGTCGATCAGCAGGGTGCCGGCCCCCTCGTGGGCGAGCGCCCGCAACGCCTGGTGCAGCGGCACGGCGACCGGCCGGGCGTCGGCGCGCCAGCGGGCGAGGTTGGCCACCGAGGTGAAGGCGGGCAGCGCGCGCCGGCCGTCCGGCGCCTGGATGGTGGGCACCGCCATGTCGCTGCTCTTGTCCCGGCGCAGCCCGTCAGGCCCGGTCTCCGCCTCGCCCAGCACCGCCACGACCGGCACCAGCAGCCGGGCGTCCGGCAGGGCCGCGATCACCTGCTCCTCGGCGGCGCGGTCGGCCGCGTACGCGGTGAGGGCCGCGGCCAGCCGGGGGTCGGCGGTGCCGTCGTCGTCGGAGAAACCGGGGGCCGGAATGTTCTTGGGAGCCACCCGAGGAGGGTATCGGCGTGCCCGGCCGCCCTTTCTCACCGACCCTTCATCCCGGTCTCAGCCGACCCGCAGAATCGCCGCCCAGGATGGACCGTGCGCGAAGGCCCGGGTTCCGGTGCGTGTGCCGCGTACCGGAATCCGGGGGCTCGCGACGCGGTGTCAGTCCCGTCGCGCCGCGCGCTCGCGTTCCTTCCGCAGCCACAGCACGCCGCCCGCCGCCAGCAGCACCACGCCGGCGATCGCGCTGATCCCGGCGAGGCCGAGGCCTGATCCCGGGTCACCGCCGAGCTCGCCCGGCGTGGGTCCAGAGCCGAAGTACTGCTTGGCGTAGGCGGCCGCCGCCGGCGTCTGCGGCCGGGGGTGCAGCTTGGCGGCAGCGGCGAGCGCGGCGACCGGGTCGACCAGGCCGCTGCCGACCGCGTCGTCACGGCCGTGCGTCGGCCGGTCGCGGGCGGTCTCCTCCAGCAGCGCCTTGATCTGCACCGGGCTCAGCCGCGGGTAGTCGGAGCGCACCAGCGCCACCACACCGGAGACGTAGGCGGAGGCCGCCGAGGTGCCCCAGCCCTCGTAGTAGTGGTGGTCGGGGTCGGCGATGACCACGTTGACCCCGGGTGCGCCGACGTCGGCGTACCAGCGGCGGGTGGAGAAGGCGGCGCGGTGGCCGTCGTCGTCGAGGGCGGCCACGGCGATGACGCCCGGGTAGGCGGCGGGGTAGGAGGCCGGGTCGCCGTGCTGGCCGCTGTTGCCCGCCGAGGCGACGACCACGATGCCCTTGCCCAGCGCGTACTGGATGGCCTCGTCCTCGTCGGCGTCCGGGTGGGCGGTCTTGCTGTCGTCGCCGAGGGAGAGGTTGATGACGTCGGCGCCGTGGTCGGCGGCCCAGCGGATGCCCTGGGCGAGGGCGCCGCCGCGGCTGGCCCTGGCCTGCTTGCGCTTGGGGTCGGTGTCCTCCAGGATCACCCGCACCGGGAGGATCTTGGCCTCGGGCGCGATGCCCATGACGCCTTCGCTGTCGCCGGGTCCGTGGCCGTGTCCGGCGATGATGCCCGCCATCGCGGTGCCGTGCCGGGCCCAGCTGGAATCGCCCGGGGTGGCGCCGAAGCCGATCAGGTCGGTGCCGGAGAGCACCTGTCCGGTCAGGTCGGGGTGGTTGGCGTCGACCCCGGTGTCCAGGACGGCGACGGTGATTCCCTTGCCTTTGGTGATATCCCAGGCCTGATGGGCGTGCAGGGCGGTCAGCGGCCACTGCTGGCTGCGGATCGAGTCGGCGTAGGCGGCCGGGGCGCCGGGCAGCAGGGCCGTCGCCATGGCGGCCAGCAGCGCCGCCGCCAGCGTGGTCAGGCCGGCCGGCCGGCGGGCGGCGCGGCTCATGAGGAGTCTCCCGGGTGCGGCGAGGGGTGCAGGGCGGTGCGCACGTCGGTGACGAACCGGTCGGCGATGGCGGTGGCGAGGCCGCGGGCGTCGAAGCCGAGGCCGGCCTGTGCGGGCACGGTGGCCGCGCCGCGCACGGTGGCCGCCGAGGCGGGCTGCGGGGTGGTGATCGGGCGGCCGTCGGCGAACCCGCTCACGGCGTAGCTGACCAGCGGCAGCGTGCCGGAGACGATGACCGTCCAACTGCCGCGCTGCGCGGGTCCGAAGCCGGCGGCGGGGGTGCCGGGGAAGGCCACCGGGCGCGGCATGGCGGCGGGGCTCGCGGCCAGGTGTCCCTGGTGCAGCCGCCGTCCGAGGGCGGTCATGGCGGCCGGGTCGCCGGTGGTGATCAGCAGGCCGACGGTGGTGACGTCGGTCGAGGTCGCGTCGGTGTAGGTGGCCCGCAGCAGCCGCAGGCAGCCCGCCGGGGCGAGTGCCTTGGCCAGCGCGGGATCGAACGCGCCGTCACATCCGCTGTCGGGTGCGACCCCGACCCGGATCCAGGTGCGGTCGGCGTCGCCGGGTCCTGCGCCCGCGCCCTTCACGGTGCGCGGGAACAGGTCGTCGACCGGCAGGCCGTGCCACAGGCCGCGGGCCGCCGCGTAGTCGCGGGCCGGGCTGTCGCCGCTGGTCTGCGCGGAGGCTGTGCCACCGCCGACCCAGTGCCCGACGGCGGCGCCGCCGAGCAGTCCGATGCCCAGGACCAGGCACAGCCCGGTGGTGAAGGCCGTCCGGGAGGCGCGTCGGTCACGGTGGCCGGGGGCCGGCTCGGGGTTCGCGGACCACGGCTCGCGGGTGGGCGCCGGCGGTACCCAGGGCAGGGCGGCAGGTCGCGGCGGCGGAGGGGAGGGCGGCGGTGCCCCGTTGTCGACTCCGGTGCCCACCCGCTGCCCCCTCCTGGCCGGCGCTCGCGCGCCACACGGTCGTCGTTCCCGGTCCGCACGGGACCCGGCTGCGGCCGTCACTCTACTGAGGTGCCGCGCTCCCCGTCCCACGGCGGGGTCACGGGGGGATTCCGGGAAGACAACAGTACTGAGCCCCCGGGGCTCCCGTCCCGCCGTCGGCGGTCGTGGGCCGTCCCGGCCGGACGCGGCAGGGACCACTTTACGGGCCGTGCCTGTGAACACCGTCGGGCGGGGTCTTGTCGGTGGCCGGGTCGGGGGGAAGCTGCCGGTATGGCTGACCTCGCCGCCGACCGGGCCCGCTACGACCGGGCCACCGCGCATCTTGACGCGCCGTTGGCGATCGTCGATCTGGCCGCCTTCGACGCCAACGCCGACGACCTGGTGCGCCGGGCGCGCGGCAAGCCGGTGCGGGTGGCGAGCAAGTCGGTGCGCTGCCGGGCGCTGCTGGAGCGGGTGTTGGGGCGCGAGGGCTTTCGCGGCGTCATGTCGTTCACGCTCGCCGAGTCGTTGTGGCTGGCCCGCGGCGGCTTCGACGACGTGCTGCTGGCGTATCCGACCGCGGACCGGGCCGGGCTCGCGGAGCTGACGGCGGATCCGCGACTGGCCGCCGCGGTGGCCGTGACGGTGGACGACGTGGCCCAGCTCGACCTGATCGACGCGGCGCGCGGCGGCAGCGAGCGGGTACGGGTCTGCCTCGAACTCGACACCGCCCTGCGGTCGTTGGGCGGCCGGATCCGGATCGGCGCGCTGCGCTCCCCGGTACGGGACGCCGAGGGGCTCGCCGCGCTGGCGCGTGCGGTGGATGCGCGGCCGGGTTTCGAGCTGGTGGGTCTGATGGCCTACGAGGGTCATGTGGCCGGGGTCGGCGACGCGGTGCCTGGCCGTCCGGCGCGGTCGCGGGCGATCCGGCTGATGCAGACGGTGGCCCGCCGGGAGCTGGCGGCGCGCCGGGCCGAGGTGGTGGCGGCGGTACGGGCGGTCGCGCCGGGGCTGGAGTTCGTCAACGGCGGCGGCACCGGGAGCGTCCAGCACACCGCGGCCGAGGACGCGGTGACCGAGATAGCGGCGGGCTCCGGGCTGTTCGTGCCGCGGTTGTTCGACACCTACACCTCCTTCCGGGGCCGGCCCGCCGCGTTGTTCGCGCAGCCGGTGGTGCGCCGCCCGGGGGCGGGTGTGGTGACGGTGCTGGGCGGCGGCTATCCGGCGTCCGGTGCGCCGGGGGCGGACCGGCTGCCGGTGCCGTATCTGCCCGAGGGGCTGGCGCTTCGACCCCCAGGAGGGGGCCGGTGAGGTGCAGACGCCGCTGCTGGGCCCGGCCGCCGACGGTCTGCTGATCGGCGACCGGGTGTGGTTCCGGCACGCGAAGGCGGGTGAACTGTGCGAGCGGTTCGCGCGGTTGCACCTCGTCGAGGGAGATCGGGTGGTGGGCGAGGTGCCCACCTACCGGGGTGAGGGCCGGACGTTCCTGTGAGCGGGGCCCGGCGGGCTACACCGGGGTGACGTAGGCGCCGGCGATGCCGCCGTCGACCAGGAACTCCGATCCGGTGATGAACGAGGAGTCGTCGCTGGCCAGGAAGGCGACGGCGGCGGCGATCTCGGTGGCCTGGGCGAACCTGCCGACCGGGATGTGCACCAGGCGCCGGGCGGCCCGCTCGGGGTCCTTGGCGAACAGCTCCCGCAGCAGCGGGGTGTCGACCGGCCCCGGGCACAGGGCGTTGACCCGGATGCCCTCGCGGGCGAACTGCACGCCCAGTTCGCGGGACATCGCCAGGACGCCGCCCTTGGAGGCGGTGTAGGAGATCTGCGAGGTGGCGGCGCCCATCACGGCGACGAAGGAGGCGGTGTTGATGATGGAGCCCCTGCCCTGGCGGCGCATGTACGGCAGGGCCGCCTTGCAGCACAGGTAGACCGAGGTCAGGTTGACCTCCTGGACCCGGTGCCAGGCGTCGAGTCCTGTGGTGAGGATCGAGTCGTCGTCGGGCGGGGAGATCCCGGCGTTGTTGAAGGCGATGTCGACCGAGCCGTAGGTGTCGTGGGCGGCCTTGAACAGCGCCTCGACCTGCTCGGCGTCGGTGACGTCGACCCGGACGAACAGTCCGCCGACCTCTTCTGCCGCGGCCTTGCCTGACGTCTCGTCGATGTCGGCGCAGACCACGTGGGCGCCCTCGGAGGCGAGCCTGCGGACGGTGGCCAGGCCGATGCCGCTGCCCGCTCCGGTGACGACGGCGGTACGGCCGGGCAGCCGGCGGCAGACGGGGGTGGAGTCGTTCGCGGTGGTCACTCAGTTCTCCTCGGTGCCGATGAAGACGTTCTTGGTCTCGGTGAAGGCGGTCAGGGCGTCGGGGCCGAGTTCCCTGCCGAGGCCTGACTGCTTGAAGCCGCCGAAGGGGGTCCAGTAGCGCACGCTGCTGTGGGAGTTGACGGACAGGTTGCCGGCCCGCACCGCCCGCGAGACGCGGATCGCCCGGCCGACGTCCCGGGTCCACAGCGAGCCGGCCAGCCCGTACGGGGTGGCGTTGGCCAGCCGTACCGCGTCGGCCTCGTCGTCGAAGGGCAGCACCACGGCGACGGGTCCGAAGACCTCCTCGGTGGCGGCGGGGGCGGCCGGGTCGATCCCGGTCAGCACGGTGGCCGGGTACCAGTAGCCCTTGCCGGCCGGTGCCTCGCCGCGGATGGCGGCCGGGGCGTCCTGCGGCACGTAGGAGCGCACGCGTTCGCGGTGGGCGGCCGAGATCAGCGGGCCCATCGCGGTGGCCGGGTCGAGCGGGTCGCCGGCGGTGACGGCGAGCACGGCGGGTTCGAGCAGTTCGAGGAAGCGGTCGTGGACGGAGCGCTGGACCAGGATGCGGGTGCGGGCGCAGCAGTCCTGGCCGGTGTTGTCGAGGAAGGACATCGGCGCGGCGGCCGTGGCGGCTTCCAGGTCGCTGTCGGCGAAGACGATGTTGGGGTTCTTGCCGCCGAGTTCGAGGGTGACGCGCTTGACGTGGGCGGCGCAGCCGGCCATGACGCGCTTGCCGACGGCTGTCGACCCGGTGAAGACGATCTTGGCGACGTCCGGGTGTTCCACCAGGGCGGCGCCGGCCACAGCTCCGGCGCCGGGCAGGACCTGGAAGAGGTGCTCCGGCAGTCCCGCCTCCAGGGCCAGTGCGGCGAGCCGCAGCGCGGTCAGCGGGGTGGTCTCGGCGGGTTTGAGCACGACGGCGTTGCCGGCCGCCAGCGCCGGGGCGGCCGACCAGCCGGCGATGGGCATCGGGAAGTTCCACGGCGCGATGACGCCGACCACGCCCAGCGGTTCGTGGAAGGTGACGTCCAGGCCGCCGGGGGCGGGGATCTGGGCGCCGTTGAGCCGCTCGGCGCCGCCCGCGGACCACTCCAGCAGGTCGCGGAAGTTGCCCGCCTCCCAGCGGGCGTTGCCGATCGGATGGCCGGCCTCGCGCACCTCCAGTGCGGCGAGTTCCTCGCGGTGGCGGTCCACCTCGGCGGCGAAGGCGCGCAGCAGGCGGGCCCGGTCGGCGGGGGCGGTGGCCGCCCAGCCGGTCTGGGCCCGCGCGGCGCGGGCGACGGCCGCCGCGACCTGATCGGGCGTGCTGGCCGGGACGGTGGCGATGACCTCCTCGGTGGCGGGGTTGACGATCCGGTGCTCGTGGGGGTGCTGGTCGGGCATGGCGGGCCTCACATGCGCTCGAAGGAGCGGTAGCGCTCCCAGTCGGTGACGGCGCTGTCGTAGGCGTCCTGCTCGACGCGCGCCATGTTCAGGTAGTGGTCGACCACCTCGGCGCCGAAGGCGTCGCGGGCGAGGGCGCTGGACCGCCAGCGTTCGGCCGCGTCGCGCAGGGTGGCGGGGACGTGCGGGGCGTCGCCCGCGTAGGCGTTGGCGGTGCAGGGGGCGGGCAGCTCCAGCCGCTGTTCGACGCCGTGCAGTCCGGCGGCGATCATGCCCGCGACGGCGAGGTAGGGGTTGACGTCGCCGCCGGGGACGCGGTTCTCGAAGCGCAGCGCGGGGCCGTGGCCGACGACCCGCAGCGCGCAGGTGCGGTTGTCGGGGCCCCAGGCGACCGCGGTCGGCGCGAAGGAACCGGGCCGGTAGCGCTTGTAGGAGTTGATGTTGGGCGCGTACAGCAGGGTCAGCTCGGGCAGCGCGGCGAGCTGACCGGCCAGGAAGTGCCGCATGGTCGCCGACATCCCCAGATCCTGCGACGGGTCGGCGAACACCGCGTCACCGCTTTCGTCGCGCAGCGACAGGTGGATGTGGCAGGAGTTGCCCTCGCGCTCGTCGTACTTGGCCATGAAGGTCAGCGAGCGGCCCTGCTGGGCGGCGATCTCCTTGGCCCCGGTCTTGTAGATGACGTGCTGGTCGCAGGTGGTGAGGGCCTCGTCGTAGCGGAAGACGATCTCGTGCTGGCCGAGGTTGCACTCGCCCTTGGCGGACTCCACGGTCATCCCGGCGGCGGTCATCTCGTTGCGGATCCGGCGCAGCAGCGGCTCGACGCGTCCGGTGCCGAGCACCGAGTAGTCGACGTTGTACTGGTTGGCCGGGCGTCAGGTCGCGGTATCCGCGGTCCCAGGCGTCCTCGAAGCTGTCGTCGAAGAGCATGAACTCCAGCTCGGTGCCGACCCAGGCGCTCCAGCCGCGGTCCGCGAGGCGCTCCAGCTGGCGGCGCAGGATCTGCCGGGGGGAGGCGACGACCGGGGTGCCGTCGTTCCAGGCCAGGTCGGCGACGACCAGCGCGGTGCCCTCGTTCCAGGGGATCCGGCGCAGCGTGGCGGGGTCGGCGTGCATCGCGAAGTCGCCGTAGCCGCGGTCCCACGAGGACATGGCGTAGCCGTCGACGGTGTTCATGTCGGCGTCGACCGCGAGCAGGTAGTTGCAGCCCTCGGTGCCGTGGGCGGCGACCTCGTCCAGGAAGAAGCGAGCGGCGAACCGCTTGCCCTGGAGTCTGCCCTGCATGTCGGTGAAGGCCAGGACGACGGTGTCGATCTCGCCGGTGTCCACGAGCCGCCGTAGCTCGTCGGTGGACAGCGGCGGCGTGCGGTCTGCCACGGGTGAGCCTCCTGTCGGTGACCGGTGGTCATCGGACCGGCCGGTCGGTCTAAGGTATGGCGGAAGACCTTTGATTGTGAAGAGGGCACGGGAGGCGATCATGACCGATCCGGGGACCGGATCCGGCGACCGGTTCTCCCTCGTGCTGCGTCCGGTGCGGGCCGGCAGCGGGTTCGAGGAGGCGCTGGAGCAGATACTCCAGGTGCTCCGGCTCGGCCTGGTCCCCTACGGGCAGCGGCTGCCGTCGGAACGGGAGCTCGCCGAGCGGCTGCGGATCAGCCGGGTCACCCTGCGCGAGGTGCTGAAGGTGCTCCAGGACCAGGGCCTGGTGGAGAGCCGCCGGGGCCGCTACGGCGGCACCTTCGTCCGCTACCGGGCGGGCGAGCTGACCGCGGGCGTCGCCGGGGCGGCCGGTCCCGGCGCGGAGGGACCGGCCGGGCTGCGCCGCCGGATCGCCGAGATCGACCTCGATGACCTGCTGTCCTTCCGCGAGGTGCTGGAGGTCGGCGCCGCGGAGCTGTGCGCGGCGCGGGAGCTGGCGGGTGAGCGGCTGGAGCGGCTGCGGGCGGATCTGACGGCGACCGACGACGCCCCGCTGGGCGACTACCGGCGGCTGGACACCCGGCTGCACCTGACGCTGGCCGAGCTGGCCGGATCGCCGTCGCTGGCCGCCGCGTACGCCGGGGTGCGGGCCTCGGTCAACGATCTGCTGGACCGCATCCCGCTGCTGGTGCGCAACCTGGAGCACTCGCAGGCGCAGCACGCCGCGCTGGTCGACGCGATCGTCGAGGGCGACACGGACGGCGCCCGCGAGGTGATGCGCGAGCACTGCGCGGGGACCGCCTCGCTGCTGCGCGGATTTCTGGCGTGATGGGATGCCGAACGCCCGTGCCGAACAAAGGTTTTCCGTGAAACCATTCGATGGGCGGGGGGTCCGCCCGCGTAGGGTGCGGGGACGGACGGTCACCGGACCGAGGACGACCGAGGAGGGCCTGGGGTGAGCACGCCGCCGCTGATCGGTGTCACGACATACTTCACCGAGGCACGCTGGGGTGCCGCGTGGTCGACGCGGGCCGCGCTGCTGCCCGCCGCCTATCCGCGGTACGTGGCCTCGGCCGGCGGGCTGGCCGTCATGCTGCCGCCGGATCCGGCGCCGCGGGCCGCCGCGCACCTGGTGGCGCGGATCGACGCCCTGGTGCTGGCGGGCGGCGAGGACCTGGACCCCGCGCTGTACGGCCGGCCCGCGCACGCCGCCGCCGGACGGCCGTGCCCGGAGCGGGACGAGTGGGAGCTGGCCCTGCTGGCGGCGGCCCTGGAGCGCGGCACCCCGGTGCTGGGGGTCTGCCGCGGCATGCAGCTGATGAACGTCCACGCGGGCGGCACGCTGGTCCAGCACCTGCCGGAGGTGGTCGGCCACGACGGCCACAACCCCCAGGTCGGGGTCTTCTCGCCGCACACCGTCAAGGCGGTCCCCGGCACCCTCACCGAGCGGCTGATGCCCGGCCCCACGCAGGTGGCGACCCACCACCACCAGGCAGTCGACCGGCTGGGTGACGGGCTGACCGCCACCGCCCACACGGAGGACGGCACCATCGAGGCGGTGGAGTACGACCGGCCGGGCTTCGCGCTGGGGGTGCAGTGGCACCCGGAGATGGGCGGCGACCTGTCCCTGGTCCGCGCCCTCGTCGAAGCCGCGGCACCCTAGGGTGCGTCCGGCGCGGGCCGGCCGGCAGGGGCGGGGTCTACGAGCTCATGCCCAGCGGCAGTTCGAGTTCGAACCAGACCACCTTGCCGTGCCGGGTGGTACGGCTCCCCCAGCGGTGGGCCAGCTCGTTGACCAGGCGCATCCCGCGACCGCTCTCGTCGCCCTCGTCGATCGGGCGCAGCAGCGGCATCTGGTGGGCCGCGTCGGCGACCTCGACGGTGAGGCTGCGGTCCCTGAACAGCCGCAGCTGTCTGGGCGGGCCCGCGTGCCGCAGCGCGTTGGTGACCAGCTCGCTGACCAGCAGTTCGGTCACGTCGGCCAGCGGCATCAGGCCCCAGGAAGCGAGGGTCGCCCGGGTGAAGCGGCGGGCCTGCGCGGCGAGGGTGATGTCCTCGTTGAGCGGGAGGGTGGCGATCCGGCCCTCCGGCATCGGCAGGACCTGGGCCATGATGACCGCGATGTCGTCCTCGGCGCCGTCGGTCACCAGGGTCGAGATGACGTCGTCGCAGGTCTGCTCCAGGCTGCGGCCGCCGCCGGCCAGCGTCTCGCACAGCTTGTGCAGACCCTCGTCGATGTCCTGGTCGCGCCGCTCGATCAGCCCGTCTGTGTACAGGGCCAGCAGGCCGCCCTCCGGGAGGGTGATCTCCACGCTCTCGAACTCCACCCCGCCCACGCCCAACGGCACCCCCGGCGGGGTGTCCACCGGGCGGGCGGTGCCGTCCGGGGCCACCACGACCGGCGGCAGATGGCCCGCGCAGGCGATGACGCAGCTGCGGTCGACCGGGTCGTAGACGGCGCACACGCAGGTGGCGAACTGCCCGTCACCGATGCCGGACGCGGTCTCGTCCAGCCGGGTCAGCACCTGGTCGGGCTGCATCTCCAGGGTCGCCAGCGTCCGGGCCACCGTGCGCAGCTGACCCATGGTCGCCGCGGCCCGCATCCCGTGGCCCATCACGTCACCGACCACCAGCGCCACCCGGCCGCAGGACAGCGGCACCACGTCGAACCAGTCGCCGCCCACCTCGCTCGCCACGCTGCTGGGCAGGTAGCGGTAGGCGATCTCCAGGCCGAGGGTGCGGTGGATCTCCTGGGGCAGCAGGCTGCGCTGCAAGGTGAGCGCGGTCTCCCGCTCCCGCCGGTAGAGCCGGGCGTTGTCGATGCTGATCGCGGCGCGCGCCACCAGTTCCTCGGCGAGCGCCACGTCGGCGGCGGTGAAGGCCTCCGGGTTGCGGGTACGGATGAACTCGGCGCCGCCGAGCACCGAGCCGCGGGCCAGCACCGGCACCATGAGGTAGGAGTGGATGCCGGCGTCGATGCCGGGCCCGACCCGGTCGGGCGAGGTGACGATGCGCGCCAGCGAGTCCTCGTTGACCTCGGGCACCAGCACGGACCGCCCGGTGCGCAGGGACTGCGCGTAGACCTTCGCCGCGTCGAAACGCGATATCTCACCGACGGTGTCCGCGGCGGTGGTCAGCCCGTCCCCGTTCTCCTCGCCGACGGCGACCGCGCGCAGCACCACCGGCTGGTCGTCGCGCGGCATGTACGGCTCGTCGCCGCGCAGCACCGAGTCCAGCAGGTCGACGGTGACGAAGTCGGCGAACCGCGGGATCACCACCTCCACCAGTTCCTGCGCGGTGCGTTGCAGGTCCAGGGTGCTGCCGATCCGGGTGCCCGCCTCGTTGATCAGGGCGAGTTGCTCTCGTGCCTCGTTGGCCTCGCGCAGCGCCGCCTGCCGGGCCACCAGGGTGGCGTGCTCGCGCAGGTAGAGCCGGGCGTTGTCGATGCTGATCGCGGCGCGGGAGGCCAGTTCCTCGCCGAGGGTCAGATCCTGGTCGTCGAACGGCTCACGGCCCTCGTAGCGCGCGTAGACCACGACGCCGAGCACGGTGGACCGGGCCACCAGCGGGGTCACCCGCAGCGGTCCACCCCGCCGGTGCAGGCTGGAGGCGGTCTTCTTGACGTTCGGGCCGGACAGCGAGGAGGGCAGGTCGCAGTCGTACACGGTGACGGTCTGCCGGGTGGACATCGCCTGGGCGTACGCGGAGTCCGGCGGCAGCCGGTAGACCGCCTCGGTCGGCAGGTCGTCGGGGTTGACGCCGGACTGCTCGGCGGCCACCGCCAGGCGGCGCACCAGCAGCGGGCCGCCGGTGTCGACGGGCTCCGGGTCCAGGCCGCTGACCAGGCGCTCCAGTATGTGCACCCCGCACACGTCGGCGACCTGCGGCACCATCGCGTTCGCCAGCTCACGGGCGGTGTCGCGCAGGTCCAGCGTGGTGCCGATCATGGCGCCCGCCTCGGCCAGCAGGGAGAGCCGCTCCTGGGCGCGGGCGGCCTGCTCCTCGGCGCGGAAACGCTCGGTGACGTCGATGATGGAGGAGCTGACGCCCAGCAGTTGGCCGGAGGGCGCCTCCAGCCGGAAGTAGGAGGCGGACCAGGCGCGGTCGTGTTCGGGGTCGCCGGGGGTGCGGCCGTGCGAGCGGGCGTCCAGTACCGGTTCGCCGGTCTCCAGGACCTGCCGCATCACCCCCTCGATCTCGGCGGTGTTGATGCCCGGCAGGACGACGGACAGCCGTCGGCCGATGTGCTCCTCGGGGGTGAGGCCGTTCATCTTGGCGAGCGCGGAGTTGATCCGTACGAAGCGCAGGTCGGTGTCGTAGACGGCCAGGCCGATCGGGGACTGCTGGAAGAAGCCGTCCAGCGCGGCGAGGTCCGCCTCGACCTGCCGCAGCGCCTGCACCTCGGAGGCGATGGCCAGCACGTAGGAGTTGCCGTCCGGTGTGGCGATCGGATAGGCGCGGAAGTCCAGGTCGACGGTGTGGCCGTCGCGGTGTCTGACCGGGAAGGTGCCGGCCCAGCCGCGACCGCTCACAATGGAGTCGAACAGGTCCACCGCCTCGGGGCGGCGCTCCTCGGTGGACAGGATCTCCGAGGCGAGGCTGCCCACGGCCTCCGGGGCGGAGTAGCCCAGCAGGGTCCGCGCGTCCTCGCTCCAGTGCAGGATCCGGCCCGCGCCGTCCAGCAGCGCGCTGGCCACCGGCACCAGGCGGTGGCCTTCGGGACGTGCCACGGTGACTCCCGTGTTCGGCCCGTCAGGGCCGTCCGGGATGTCCGACTCATGGTGCCTCATGGTCAAGAAACCGCCCACACATCCTCGCCCCGGTGCTGCGTGCTGACCTGCCGGTCCATCGCCACTCTAGAGTGCAACAGCCCCACTCGTACGGCGAGTGCACACCGTACCGGGCGTGGCCGGTTCCGGTGCAGATGACTTCCCGAATTTTTGTTCCATCCCCATTTCTGGTAGTGATCATTCCGGACCGCTCCTCGCGCACCGCCGCGCGCGGTCACAGGGTCCCCACCGCCGGTGCCGCGGCGGCGAGCGCGGCCGCCAGCACCCCGGGCGCCGCCACCAGGGAGGGCCCGTACCAGGTCAGATGGCGTCCGCTGACCAGGGCGGCGGGCAGCCCGGGGAACGCCTCGGGCCCGTCGTCGGCGGTGAAGCGGTACGGCTCGTCGGGCAGCACCACCAACTTCGCGCCGCAATCGTTGAGTTGGGCGATCGGGATGCGCGGATAGCGCTCCGGGTGAGTGCCGTGAAGATTTCGGACACCGAGCCGGGCGAGCAGATCGCCGGCGAAGGTGTCGCGGCCCAGTACCATCCACGGCCGCCGCCAGATCGGGACCACGGCGTCCAGCCCGGCGGCCGGTGCCCGCACGGCCCGCCAGGCCGCCTCCGCGTCGTCCAGCCAGCGGGGTCTGGGCAGTCCGCAGCCGTCCACCAGGACCCGGTGCAGTTCGCCGAACGCCTGGTGCAGGGTGCGGACTTCGGTGACCAGCACCCGCACTCCGGCGTCCCGTAGCGCGGTCAGGTCGGCTGCCCGGTTCTCCTCCTCGTTGGCGATCACCAGATCGGGGGCGAGGGCGGCGATACGGCCGGTGTCGGGGTTCTTGGTGCCACCGATCCGGGTGACGTCCAGGTCCGCGGGGTGGCTGCACCAGTCGGTCGCGCCGACCAGCAGCCCGGGGGCGCTGACGGCCACCGCCTCGGTGAGCGAGGGTACGAGCGAGACGACGCGCATCGGCGCTCCTTCCGGCCCGGCCGCGGCAGCAGCCGGCCCCGGGCGGGAGGAGGTCCGCCCGCCCGGGGCCAGTTTAGTGAGCCGGGACCGCGCCGCGTCACCCTCCGGGCGCGCGGTCGCCGCGGGTCAACTGCCGCCGCTCACCGGGGCGAGCTGGTCGACCAGGCCGGGGTGCCCCCTCAGCCAGTCGCTGACCCCCTTCTGCTCGTTGCCCTGGCCGGCCTTCTGGATCGACTCCTCAAGGCCGGTCAGCTCTCCCTCACTCATGTGGAACCGCTTGATCCAGCGGGCGACCTCGGGGAACTTGCCCGGGAACCCCTTGGTGCCCAGGGCGTGGATGTGGTCGCCGGTGCCGAAGGCGTGCTTGGGGTCGGTGAGCTTGATGAGGTGGTACTTGCTGTACGCCCAGTGCGGGGACCACAGCGTGACCGCCACCGGCTTGTGCTGCCCGTAGTCACGCTCCAGCTCCGCGAGCATGCTCGGGGTGCTGCCGGTGGTGAGCTGGTAGTCCTTGTCCAGTCCGTAGCCGGGCAGCACCTTGGTCTTGAGCAGGTTCATCTCGCCCGCGCCCGGCTCGATGCCGACGATCCGGCCGCCGAACTGCGACGCCTTCCCGGTCAGGTCGGACAGCGAGTGGACGCCCTTGACGTAGGAGGGCACCGCGATCTCCTCCGAGGTGGGCCCGTACCAGGTGCCCAGGTCGGACAGCTGCTTGCCGTACTGCTTCCAGTACTGGGCGTGGGTGACCGGCAGCCAGGAGTCGGTCTCGAAGTCGATGCTGCCGCCGGCCATGCCCGCGTACAGCGCGCCGACGTCGTAGGTCTTGGTGTCGACCTTGAAGCCGCGCTTCTCCAGGACGTCCTTCCACAGATAGGTGGAGGCGATGCCCTCGTCCCAGGAGATGTACCCCAGGTTGATGGTCCGGCCCTTGCCGACGTTCGCCGGCCCGGCCACCTTGGGTCCACCGCCGCCCCCGCCGGAGAAGACGTTCACGCCGCCCGCGACGAGCGCGAGGACCACGAAGCCGACCAGCGCGACCGAGGTGGCCGGCCGGTAGTCGCGGATCCTCGTGCCGTGCGCGGATTCGGCCTTGGCCAGCGCACGACGGCCGAGCGGTGAGACCCGGCCGCCGAGGGCCGCGGTCATGCGGTCGAGGTACATGGCCAGGATGACGACGGAAATACCGCCCTCGAAGCCGAGGCCGATGTTGACCTGGCTGATCGCGGTGAAGACCGAGGCGCCGAGTCCGCCGCCGCCGACCATGCCGGAGATGACGACCATCGACAGCGCCAGCATGATGATCTGGTTGATGCCGGCCATGACGGTGGGCAGCGCCAGCGGCAGCTGCACCCGCAGCAGGGTGTTGCGCGGACTGGTGCCGAACGCGTCGGCCGCCTCGACGAGTTCGCCGTCCACCTGGCGGATGCCGAGTTCGGTCATCCGCACACCCGGCGGCATGGCGAAGACGATGGTGGCGATGACACCGGGGACGGTTCCGACGCCGAAGAAGAAGATGCCCGGGATCAGGTAGACGAAGGCGGGCATCGTCTGCATGAAGTCCAGCACCGGGCGCAGCAGGGTGGAGACGGTGCGGTTGCGGGCGGCCCAGATGCCCAGCGGCACCGCGAGCACCACGGTGACCACGGTGGCCACCAGCACCAGCGAGAGCGTCTGCATCGCCGGGTCCCACTGCCGCACCGAGTCGATCAGTGCCAGGCCGGCGAAGGTGAGGACGGCCGCGGTCAGTCCGCGCAGCCACAGCGCCAGCACGGCGAGCAGACCCGCCATCAACAGCGGCTGCGGGGCGGAGAGCACCGCGTTGACGCCGTCGTACATACCGGACACGACGGAGGTGACGATGTCGAAGAGCCAGGCGAGGTGGTCGCGCAGGAACGTCACCGCGCCGTCGATCCAGTCGCCGAGTCGGATCCTAGGCACCGGCGGCCTCCCCTCGTCCGTCCGCCACCGCCCGGTCCGGGGACTCCGTCCGCCGGGCCTCGCGGTGCCGCTCAAGGCTCACCACGGTCTTGGGTTCGTCGCCGAGCGCGGCCAGCAACGCGATCCGCGGGATGACGCCCACCAGCCGCCGGTCCTCGTCGGTGACCGCCAGCGGCAGCCCGCTGGCGGCGGACGGGGTGAACAGGGCGGCGAGCGGGGTACTCGCGCCGACGGTGGCCGGCTCCCCGTCCATCAGGTCGCCCACGGTGACGTTCTCGCCGTTCGCGGCGGCGAGCGCGTCCTCGGTGAGGGAGCCGACCAGCTTGCGGCCGCGCTCCACCACGAACCCGCCACTGGCGTGCCGGCTGCGCAGGGTCTGGACGGCCGAGCCCGCGGTGGCGCCGGGGTCGAGCATGACCCGCGGCTCCTCCATGATCGACTCGGCGGTGAGCACCCGCGAGCGGTCCACGTCCTGGACGAAGGAGGCCACGTAGTCGTTGGCCGGGTCGACCAGGATCTCCTCGGCGGTGCCGATCTGCACGATGCGGCCGTCGCGCATCACCGCGATGCGGTCGCCCAGCCGCATGGCCTCGTTGAGGTCATGGGTGATGAAGACGATGGTCTTGCGCAGCCGCTGCTGCAACTCCAGCAGCTGGTCCTGCATGTCACGGCGGATCAGCGGGTCGAGCGCGCTGAAGGACTCGTCCATCAGCAGCAGGTCCGCGTCGGTGGCCAGCGCCCGCGCCAGGCCGACGCGCTGCTGCATGCCGCCGGACAGCTCGTCCGGCCAGGACTTCTCCCAGCCCGACAGACCGACCAGTTCCAGCGCCTCGGCGGCCCGTCGCAGCCGCTCCTCGCGCTCGACGCCCTGGACCTCCAGTCCGTAGGCGGCGTTCTCCAGCACGCTGCGGTGCGGGAAGAGCGCGAAGTGCTGGAAGACCATGCTGATGCGCCGGGCAGCGGATCGCGCGCAGTTCCCTGGAACCGAGCGCGGTCAGGTCCTGGCCGTCGAAGAGCACCCGCCCGGCGGTGGGCTCCAGCAGGCCGTTGAGCATCCGCAGCAGGGTGGACTTGCCCGATCCGGACAGTCCCATCACCACGAAGATCTCGCCGGCTCGCACGGTGAAGGACGCGTCGATCACCGCAGCGGTGGTCCCGCTCTCGCGCAGGGCGGCCCGGTCGGCCCCCTCGGAAAGCTGCCGCACGGCGTCCACGGGTCGTCTTCCGAAGACTTTGAACAAGTGGTCGGCTTGCAGGCTGGACACATGCACCTCTCGGGTCGGAAAGACTGCGACCCGATGGTGCGGGCCCGTTCCGGCGGTGCGGCTTCCCTGGGTCCGGCATGGCAAACGATGTCGTGTGCCATGTCACAACACCGGGCGGCGCGCCCCCGCCGCGTACAGTGCCGCGTCACATCGCGTGACGGCGGTCACCTGAGCCGCGGTTACGGCATCATCGTGGGGGTGACCCGACGCCTGATGCTCCTCGACACCGCCAGCCTGTACTTCCGCGCCTACTTCGGAGTGCCCGAGTCGGTGAAGGCACCGGACGGGACCCCGGTGAACGCGGTGCGCGGGCTGCTGGACTTCATCGCCCGGCTGGTGGCCGACCACCACCCCGACGACCTGGTGGCCTGCATGGACGCCGACTGGCGCCCGCAGTGGCGGGTGGACCTGATCCCGTCGTACAAGGCCCACCGGGTCGCCGAGGAGGTGCCGGCCGGCTCCGACATCGAGGAGGTGCCGGACACCCTCTCCCCGCAGGTCCCGGTGATCGAGGCGGTGCTGGACGCCATCGGCATCGCCCGGGTCGGCGTCGCGGACTACGAGGCGGACGACGTCATCGGCACCTTCACCGCGCGGGCCACCGGCCCGGTCGACATCGTCACCGGCGACCGCGACCTCTACCAGTTGGTGGACGACGCCCGCGGGGTGCGGGTGCTCTATCCGGTCAAGGGCGTCGGCACGCTCAACATCACCGACGAGGCGGCACTGCGGGAGAAGTACGGCGTCGACGGCCGCGGCTACGCGGATCTGGCCCTGCTGCGCGGCGACCCGAGCGACGGGCTGCCCGGGGTGGCGGGCGTCGGGGAGAAGACGGCGGCCAAGTGGCTCGCGGCCTACGGCGACCTGGCCGGGATCCTGGCCGCGGCCCAGCAGCCGAGCTCCGCGCTGACGCTCACCCAGCGCAAGCGGCTGGCCGAGGCCCGCGACTACCTGGCGGTCGCCCCGAAGGTGGTGCGAGTGGCCGACGACGTGCCGCTGCCCCAGGTGGCGACGGCGTTGCCGGCCGGGCCGCGCGACCCGGCCGGGCTCGACGCGCTGGCCCGGCGGTGGGGGCTTGGCGGATCGCTGGACCGGGTACTGGCGACGTTGCCGGCCTGAAGGCCGGAAATAGAGGTTAGGCTTACCTAACTTACCTTTGAGGCCGGACGATCACCGGGAGCCCGCATGCCGCAGGAGCCGAGGCGCAAGCAGCACGTCAACCGGGCGCGCGTACTGCGCACCGAGCGGTTGACCCCGCACATGATCCGGGTGGTGCTCGGCGGTGAGCTGCCCGGCTTCACCGCGGGCGAGTGCACCGACCACTACATCAAGCTGCTCTTCCCGCTCGACGGGGTGGCGTACCCGGAGCCGTTCGACATCGGCCGGATCCGCGAGGAGTTCCCCCGCGAGCTGTGGCCCCGGGTGCGCACCTACACCGTGCGCCGCTGGGACCCGGACGCCCGCGAGCTGACGGTGGACTTCGTGCACCACGGCGACCAGGGGCTCGCCGGGCCGTGGGCGGCGGCCGCCCGGCCCGGCACCGAGGTGCTCTTCCTCGGCCCCGGCGGCGGATACGCCCCGGACCCGGCCGCCGACTGGCACCTGCTGGCCGGGGACGAGAGCGCGCTGCCGGCCATCTCCGCCGCGCTGGAGCGGATCGGGCCCGGCGCGAGGGCCGAGGCGTTCATCGAGGTCGCCGGCCCCGAGGAGGAGCAGAAGCTGGACGCGCCCGCCGGTGCGGCCGTGCACTGGCTGCACCGCGGCGGCCGGCCGGTCGGCGCGGCGCTGACCGAGGCGGTACGCGCCCTCGACTTCCCGCCCGGCACCCCGCACGTCTTCGTCCACGGCGAGGCGCACTTCGTGAAGGAACTGCGCCGTCATCTGCGGGCGGAACGCGGCCTGGAGCGCGACCGGCTGTCCATCTCGGGCTACTGGCGCACCGGTTCCGACGAGGACGACTGGCAGTCCACCAAGCGGGAGTGGAACCGCCAGGTCGAGCAGGAGCAGGAGGGCGGCGCACCGCCGGCCTCCTGACCTGCCGTCACCAGCCCTTCCTCACCCCAGCGAGGAGTACGCGACAACCCCCCGCAGCAGCCCGTCGACCGCCTTGCGGGCGGTACGGCGCACTGTGCTGTTCTCCGGGGCCGCCTCGCTGATCTGGCCGAGCAGGTCGATCAGCTGCTTGGTCCAGCGCACGAAGTCGCCGGCCGGCATGTCCGCCTCCCGCAGCACCGCGTCCAGCTCGTGACCGGACGCCCAGCGGTAGGCGGGCCAGGCGAAGCCGAGGTCGGGCTCGCGCTGGCCGACCCCTTCCGCCTGGTTGATCTTGTGCTGCTCCTCCAGTGTCGTCCAGCTTGCCCCAGATCCGGACCATGTCGCCCATGCGCCTTGCGGGCGGCGAGACCGTTCGGCAGCTTGGGCGGCACCGCGTCGTCGGCCTGACGCGCCTCGTAGACCAGCGCCGACACGCACGCGGCGAGCTCGGCGGGGCCCAGGCCCTCCCAGACCCCGTCGCGCAGGCACTCGCTGGCCAGCAGGTCCAGCTCGCCGTAGAGCCGGGCGAGTCGGCGGCCGTCCTGGGTGACCTTGTCGCCCTCCAGGTAGCCGAGTTCGGTCAGCAGCCCGCAGATCCGGTCGAAGGTGCGGGCGATGGTGTTGGTGCGGCCCTCGATCCGCCGCTCCAGCTGCCTGGGTGTCGCGGCGCAGCCGGTGGTAGCGCTCGGCCCAGCGGGCGTGGTCCTCGCGCTCGTCGCAGCCGTGGCACGGGTGGGCGCGGATCGCGGTGCGCAGCCGGGCGATCTCGGTGTCGTCGGCCGCCGCCGAGCGCTGCTTGTGCCGCCGGGGGGCGTGGATCCCGGCGCTGCCCGCCTTGGTGCGCATCGCGGAGGCCAGGTCGCGCCGGGACTGCGGGCTGCGCGGCGTTGAAGGTCTTGGGGATCCGCATCCGCTCCAGCGGCTCGACCGGGCACGGGGAAGTCGATGCGGGGCGAGCCGCTTGACCTGCCGCTCGGCGGTCAGCACCAGCGGGCGCGGTCCGTCGTGGTACTCCTGCTGGCCCGGGCGGTGGTGACGCGGCCCTGGCGCGCCCGGCGGGCACCCCGGGGTCGAGGACCAGCGCGAGCCCGGCGAACTTGCCGGCCGGCACATGGATGATGTCGCCCGGCTTGAGCTTCTCCAGCGCCTCGGCGGCGGCCGCCCGGCGCTGCGCGGCGCCCTGCCGGGACAGGTCGGTCTCGCGGTCCTTCAGGTCCCGGCGCAGCCGCGCGTACTCCTCGAAGTCGCCGAGGTGGCAGGTCATGCCGCGCTGGTAGCCGGTCGAGACCCTCCTCGTTGCGCTGCACCTGCCGGGAGATGCCGACGACCGACTGGTCCGCCTGGAACTGCGCGAAGGAGGTCTCCAGCAGCTCGCGCGAGCGGTGCCTGCCGAACTGGCCGACCAGGTTGACGGCCATGTTGTAGGACGGCTTGAAGGAGGAGCGCAGCGGATAGGTGCGGGTCCCGGCCAGACCGGCGAGGCCGACCGGGTCGAGGCCGCGCTGCCACAGCACGACCGCGTGGCCCTCGACATCGATGCCGCGCCGCCCGGCCCGGCCGGTCAGCTGGGTGTACTCGCCGGGGGTGATGTCGGCGTGGGTCTCGCCGTTCCACTTGACGAGCTTCTCCAGCACCACCGAGCGGGCCGGCATGTTGATGCCCAGCGCCAGCGTCTCGGTGGCGAAGACCGCCTTGACCAGGCCGCGTACGAACAGCTCCTCGACGACCTCCTTGAAGGTCGGCAGCATGCCCGCGTGGTGGGCGGCGATGCCGCGCTCCAGGCCTTCCAGCCACTCGTAGTAGCCCAGGACGTGCAGGTCCTGCGCCGGGATCGCGGCGGTGCGCTCCTCCACGACGGCGCGGACCGTGGCGCGGCCCTCGTCGTCGTTGAGCCGCAGCCCGGCGTAGCAGGCACTGCTGGACCGCGGCCTCGCAGCCGGCGCGGCTGAAGATGAAGGTGATGGCGGGCAGCAGGCCCTCGGCGTCGAGGCGTTCGATGACCTCGGGGCGGCCGGGGGTCCAGATGCGGGTGCGCTGGCGGCGCTCACGCTCGCGGTCCGCCTCGTAGCCGCGGCGGCGCCGGTCGCGCGGGTTGAAGGTGCGGACTGGTTCTCCGTGCGGGCCAGCCGGACGAGGTCGGGGTTGACCTCGCAGCTTGCCGGCGGGTGCAGTTGTCGTCCCGCTCCTCGAACAGGTCGTACATCCGGCGGCCGGCCAGCACGTGCTGCCACAGCGGGACCGGCCGGTGCTCGGAGACGATCACCGCGGTGTCGCCGCGGACGGTGTCCAGCCAGTCGCCGAACTCCTCGGCGTTGGAGACCGTCGCGGACAGCGAGACCAGGGTCACCGACTCCGGCAGGTGGATGATGACCTCCTCCCACACCGCGCCGCGGAACCGGTCGGAGAGGTAGTGCACCTCGTCCATCACCACGTAGCCGAGGCCCGTCCAGGGTGCGCGAGCCCGCGTAGAGCATGTTGCGCAGCACCTCGGTGGTCATGACGACCACCGGTGCCTCGGAGTTGACGCTGTTGTCACCGGTGAGCAGGCCGACCTTGCTCCGCGCCGTAACGGCGCACCAGGTCGGCGTACTTCTGGTTGGACAGCGCCTTGATGGGCGTGGTGTAGAAGCACTTGCGGCCCTCGCCGAGGGCGAGGTGGACCGCGAACTCGCCCACGATGGTCTTGCCGGAGCCGGTCGGCGCGGCGACCAGCACCCCCTTGCCGGTCTCCAGCGCCCGGCAGGCCTCGATCTGGAACGGGTCCAGCGCGAAGTCGTACATCTCGCGGAAGGTCCCGAGGGCGGTGGCCTGCTCGGCCGCGCGACGCCGGGCCGCGGCGTAGCGCTCGGCTGGTGAGATCTCGTCGGTCATCGTGCCTACGAGACTACCGGCCACCTCTGACAGCCCGCGTGATCTTTTACCCGGAGCTTCCCCGGCGGTCATACCGGCGGGCGGCGCCCCCCGGCGCGCGAGCGGCCGGGGGCGCCGTCTGCTCAGGTCGCGTCGTCGAAGGGGTCGGCGTCGGAGTCACCGGGCAGCGCCCGGGGGGTGGAGACCGGCTCCACGGCGGGCAGCTCCTCGGGCGTCAGATCGAGGTCGGACGCCTCGTCCGGGCTGAGGTCGTCGTCGGAGCGGCGCGCCTTGCGACGGTCGTTGAGGAGGGCGACGCCTATCGCGAGGAAGAACAGCGCGGTGATGGGGGCGGCGAGCGCCAGCATCGTCAGCGGGTCGGTGCTGGGCGTGGCGAGGGCCGCGAAGACCGTGATGCCCATGATCATCCAGCGCCACCAGCCGAGTATCCGCCGGCCGCTGAGTATGCCGGCGAAGTTCAGCAGCACCAGCAGCAGGGGCATCTCGAAGGACAGCCCGAAGACCACGATCATGCGGGTCAGCAGGTCCAGATAGCCGTCGACCGGCACCAGGTTGGTCACCTGGCTCGGCGTCAGGTCGATGAGCACCTTGGCCGTGGTCGGCAGGATCACGTACGCCAGGGCCGCGCCGCCCAGGAAGAGCGGGACACCGGCGCCGACGAAGCTGAGCGCGTAGCGCTTCTCGTTCTTGTGCAGGCCGGGGGCGAGGAACGCCCACAGCTGGTAGAGCCAGATGGGGGCGGCGATGACGACACCGGCCATCAGGCCGACCTTCAGCACCGTGGAGAACGGGCTGAGCAGGCCGTTCATGTTCAGCACGACGCAGTGCTCGTTGGGCGGGGGGGTGTGGCCGGGGTCCAGGACGCAGCCGCCGATGACCTTGTGGAGCGGGTAGACGAGGAAGTGGAAGATCTTCTGGTAGTAGACGAAGGAGATGCCGCAGACCACGCCGACCGCGAGCAGTGACTTCACCAGGCGGTTGCGCAGCTCGCGCAGGTGGTCCGCGAGCGGCATGCGCCCCTCGGGGTCCTTGGTCTTGCTGGCGGAGGAGAGCAACCCACGTCCTCGTCTCGTGCGGCAGCCGTCGTCGTCGGCTTGGGTGAACCGAATGCCTGATGCGGTGCGGTGCTGTGCCGGGTGGGAGCGATCGTAACGCGCAGTGGTGAAGCTACGGCAATCCCCCGTGGACCACCAGATTGCCTCCGGTGGGACCACCCGGCCCGCCGTGCGGACCGCCGCGCCAGCCTACCCCCAGGGCCCGTGCCCCTGGCGGGTGGTCGCCGCCGCGCACGGGTCAGCGGCGGGCCAGCTCACCGGCGCGCACGGCCAGCGGCTCGGCGGTGCGCTGGAAGCGCTCCGCGGCGCTGCCCAGCGCCTGCGACGAGGCGTCGATCTGCCGGGCCAGCCGGGCGGTCTCCAGATAGACCCGGATGCCCAGGACGCCGAGGACGGCGATGCCGCAGAACGCGAGGGCGGTACAGAGGAAGAGCCAGAGCATGCCCGCGAGCCTAGCGGCTGTCCGCCGGGTGCCCGCCCCACCCCGCGGCGGCCTCCGCCACAGTGCCGAGAGAGGTGCCAGGGCCGGGGTGCAGCCGCATGGTGCGCACCTTGGCGGCGGTCAGCAGCTCCACGATGCGCTCACCGGCCGGCTTGCGGACCGCCGCGCCGCAGTCGGGGCAGGTGAAGGAGTAGGAGGTGGTCTTCCGGCTGCGGCCGATGGCCAGCAGCAGCTCGGAGCAGGACAGCTCGAAGCTGGCCCGGCAGTCCGGGCACGACGCTCTGAAGACCACGCCGTTCACGGTGGACGTCGCCATGGCGGTCACCCCTGGTCCTCGCCGTAGGCCGCGAGGGCACGTACCGCCGCCTGCCGGGCGCTGGCCGCCAGGTCGGCGGGCGCCACGATCCGCCCGTCCCGGCCCAGCCGCAGCGCGAGGCGGCGCAGCGATCCGGGATCGGGGGTGCGCAGGGTGATGCGCAGTCCGCCGTCGGGCAGTTCCTCGGCGCTGTCGTGCGGGTAGTACTCGGCGACCCAGCGCCCGCCGGCGCCGACCTCCACGACCACCTCGGGGTCGTCGCCGGCCGGCTGCACCAGACCGGCCGACAGGTCGCGCGGCTCGATCCTGGGCGGGTCGGCGGGCTCGTCCAGCAGCTTGATCTCGGCGACCCGGTCCAGCCGGAACATCCGGCGGTCCTCCGAGAGCCGGCACCACGCCTCGAAGTAGGTGTGGCCGACGGCGAACAGCCGGATCGGGTCCACCTCGCGCTCGGTCAGCTCGTCGCGGGCCGGCGAGTAGTAGCGGATCCACAGCCGACGCCGCTCGGCGATCGCCCGGTCCACGTCGGCGAAGACGCTGCCCTCGGACTCGAAGGTCACCGACAGCCGTGAGCTGGCCCCGGCCGCCTCCCCGGCGGCGGTCTCCAGCTTGGCGCAGGCCCGCAGCAGCGCCTGCCGGTCGCTGTCGCGCAGCCCGGGCAGGGTGGCGACCGCGCGGGCGGCCACCAGCAGGGCGGTGGCCTCGTCCGCGGCCAGCCGCAGCGGCTGGGCCACGTCGTCGGCGGTGCTGGGGTTGTGCCACCAGATCCGCTCGCCGTCGGTGTCGATGTCCAGCAGGTCGCCGCCGCGGAAGCTGGTGCCGCACATCGGCAGCACGTTCAGGTCGCCGATCAGCTCGGCCTCGGTCACCCCGAAGGCGCGGGCCACCTCGCTGACCCGGGCGCCGGGCCGCTCCCGCAGATAGGTCACCAGCGAGAGCATCCGCCGGGTCTGGTCGATCGCGTTCACCATGGCCGGTTCCTTTCCCCGTCAGCCGTTGGCCACGGCACGCAGCCGGTCCATCACATCGGCCCGCAGCTCGTCCGGGGCGACCACGACCACGTCGGGCCCGAACTCCACCAGCCAGGCGTCCAGCCCGTGTCCGTACGGGATCTCCAGCTCGTCCCATTCGGCGTCCACCGGCACCGTCTCGATCGCCCTGGCGCGCAGCGGGTAGCCGGCGCCCCGGCGCAGCCGGATGCGGGCCGTGGAGGTCGCCCCCTCACCGGCCCAGCTCTCCACGGTCTCGCCGGACGTCGACGTGGTCGGGCACCTCGGCGGTGAACCGGCCGCCGCGCGAGCGGATCCGGCCGCTGATCCGGCTCAGCCGGAAGACCCGGCGGGCCGAGCGGTCCCGGTCCCAGCCGGCCAGGTACCAGTGCCCGCGCCAGCACTCCAGGGCCCATGGCTCGACCTCGCGCTGCTCGGGGCGCACGGCGTTGGCCTTGCGGTAGTCGAAGGAGACCGGGCGGCGGTCGCGGGCGGCCAGCATCAGCGGCTCGAAGGCCGGCTCGTGGGCGGGGATGCGCGGCTCGATCACGCTGTGCCCGTCGGCGGCGTACCCGCCGTCCTCGAAGGGCACCCCGGCGGCCCGGAGCTTCTGCAGCGCGCCGCTGGCGGCACCGGCCAGCCGGGCCTGCTGCCAGACCTTGGCGGCCAGGCTCAGGGCGGCGGCCTCCTCGGCGTCCAGGGCGATCTCGGGGAGGCGGTTGCGGTCCCGGCGGGCGACATAGCCGGTCTCGCCGTCGAGGCGTCCACCGTCTCGATGACCAGGCCGAGTTCGCGCAGATCGTCCTTGTCGCGCTCGAACATCCGGTTGAAGGCGTCCTCGGAGGTGATCTCCCGGTACGCCTCGATCGAGGAGCGCAGTTCGCGCTTGCTGAGCGGGCGACGGGTGTTCATCAGGCACAGCGCAAGGTTCATCAGCCGCTCGGCCTTGGCGATGGCCATCGAGGCACCCTTCTGTTCAGCTGTTACGCCGTCGAACCTACCGTCCCGCACTCCTGACGCAAAAGCCGAAGGCCCCCGCCACGAGGGCGGGGGCCGGTGCGGACCAGGGTGACGGCTCAGACGGCGAGCAGGTCCACGACGAAGATCAGCGTCTCGCCCGGCTTGATCAGCGGGGTCGGGCTCTGGTTGCCGTAGGCGAGGTGCGCCGGGATGGTCAGCTGGCGGCGCCCGCCGACCTTCATGCCCTGCACGCCCTGGTCCCAGCCCTTGATGACCCGGCCGCCGCCCAGCGGGAAGGTGAACGCCTGGCCGCGGTTCCAGCTGGCGTCGAACTCCTCACCGGTGCTGAACGCGACGCCCACGTAGTGGACCTGCACGTTGTGGCCGGCCTTGGCCTCGGCGCCGTCGCCCTCCCAGATGTCCTTGATCTCCAGGTCGGCCGGCGGCTCGCCACCCGGGAAGTCGATCTCGGGCTTTTCGATGCTCACGTCAGTGCTCCTTGATGCGAGATGTGCAACGCCGACAGTCTTGCAGAGCCGTGCTCCGCGACCGTCAACTCGCCGCGAGGATGTCGAGGGAGAAGACCAGGGTGGCGTTGGGCGGGATGGTCGGCGGCTGGCCGGTCTTGCCGTAGCCGAGCGCTCCGGGCACCACCAGCATGACGCGGCTGCCCACCTTCTTGCCGACCAGTCCCTGCTTCCAGCCCTCGATCAGCTGCGCGAGCTGGAAGTTGGCGAGCTGACCCCTGGTGTAGCTGGCGTCGAACTCCTTGCCGCCGTCCCACAGCACACCCTTGTACTGGAGCAGCAGGGAGTTGCTGGCCTTCACCTCCGGGCCGTCGCCCTCGATGACGTACTGGGAGACCAGCTTGGTGGGGGCCTTGCCCTTGGGCACCGTGATGGAGACGTCCTTGCCGTCGGTGTTGGTGCCGACCTTGGGCAGGCTCGCGTCGGTCTGCGGGACCTTCTTGCCCTGCGCCGAGCTGTGGCCGTTGAAGCCGCCCACCACGTCGACCACGAAGACCAGCGTGTCGGTGCCCTTGATGCCCGCCTGGGGCTGGCCGGCCGAGCCGTAGCCCTGGGACGGCGGGACCGACATCTCGATCCGGCTGCCCACCTTCTTGCCGACCAGCGCGGTGTCCCAGCCGGGGATGACCGCGCCGGCGCCGATCTGGGTCACGAAGGGCATGTGCCGGTCGTAGGAGTTGTCGAAGACCTTGCCGGTGTCCCAGATCTCACCGAGGTAATCGGCCTGGATGTAGTCGCCCTTGGCGATGACCGGGCCGGTGCCGGCGATCACCGTCTTGACCGCGAGGTCGGAGGTGGGCTTCCCGCTGCTCTTGGCCAGGACGGGCTTCTGGCCGAACTTCGCACCGCCGGTGATGGCGGGGACCGGGCCGTCGACGACCTTCACCGGCGCGGCGGAACCGCTGGGCGCGCCGGAGGGGGTGGTGGACGATGCCGGGCTGGACTTCTTGTCGCTGCCGCAGCCCGCGGCGGTGAGCAGAAGCGCGGGCACGGCGAGGAGAGCGGAGCGTCGGCGCACGGGTTTCCTCGGTTCGGAATCGGGATCATCTCTGGCGTCGCGCCACTCTACGACGTGTGCGGGGCCGTGTACGACAAACGTACGCGGCCCCGCTCCAGGTTGGCCCCGGTCCGGCTACCGACCGGTCACATTCCCGGTCACATCCCCGCGATGAGCTTCTCCACCCGGTCGTCCACCGAGCGGAACGGGTCCTTGCACAGCACGGTGCGCTGGGCCTGGTCGTTGAGCTTGAGGTGCACCCAGTCGACGGTGAAGTCCCGGCGCTGCTCCTGCGCGCGGCGGATGAAGTCGCCGCGCAGCCGGGCCCTGGTGGTCTGCGGCGGGACCGACTTGGCCTCGAAGATCTTCAGGTCGTTGCAGATCCGCTTGGCCTGGCCCTTGCGCTCCAGCAGGTAGTACAGACCGCGCCGACGGTGGATGTCGTGGTAGGCGAGGTCTATCTGCGCGATCCGCGGGTGCGACATGGTGATGTTGTCGCGGTTGCGGTACCGCTCGATGAGCTGGTACTTCATCACCCAGTCGATCTCGGTGCCGATCTTGGCCAGATCGCCGGAGCCGATCGACTCCAGGGCGCGGCCCCACAGTTCGAGCACCTGGGCGGTGACCCCGGTGTTGATGCCGCGGCGCTCGCAGAAGTCGACCGCCTTGGAGTAGTACTCCTCCTGGATGTCCAGGGCGGAGGCCTCCCGGCCGCTGGCCAGCCGCACCTTGCGGCGGCCGGTGATGTCGTGGCTCACCTCGCGGATCGCCCGGATCGGGTTCTCCAGGGTGAGGTCGCGCATCACGGTGCCCGCCTCGATCATGCGCAGCACCAGGTCGGTGGCGCCGACCTTGAGCAGCATGGTCGTCTCGGACATGTTGGAGTCGCCCACGATGACGTGCAGCCTGCGGTAGCGCTCGGCGTCGGCGTGCGGCTCGTCACGGGTGTTGATGATGGGCCGTGAGCGGGTCGTCGCGGAGCTGACGCCCTCCCAGATGTGCTCGGCGCGCTGGCTCACGCAGTAGACCGCGCCACGCGGGGTCTGCAGCACCTTGCCGGCCCCGCAGATCAATTGCCGGGTGACGAGGAACGGAATGAGGATGTCGGCCAGCCGGGAGAATTCCCCGTGCCGGGCGACCAGATAGTTCTCATGGCAGCCGTAGGAGTTTCCGGCTGAATCGGTGTTGTTCTTGAACAGGTAGACGTCGCCCGCGATCCCCTCCTCGTGGAGCCTGCGCTCGGCGTCGACCAGCAGGCCTTCCAGAATGCGCTCGCCGGCCTTGTCGTGGGTGACCAGCTCGGTCACGTTGTCACACTCGGGAGTGGCGTACTCCGGGTGAGAGCCCACGTCCAGATAGAGACGGGCGCCGTTCTTCAGAAAGACGTTGCTGCTGCGACCCCATGACACGACACGGCGGAAGAGGTACCGCGCCACCTCGTCCGGCGACAGACGCCGCTGTCCCCGGAACGTACATGTGACGCCGTACTCGTTCTCCAGCCCGAAAATGCGGCGGTCCATGACTGAACATTACGCCCGATGCGTACCGCTGAAACCGGGTTCGGCCGCCCCGGTTGGATCATTTTCCCTCGGCCCCGACAGGTTTGAAGGCGCGAGGAACCGCCCGCCCGCCAGCAGGACCGCCAGCGCGACCAGCCCGCCACCGCCCGCCACCACGAATCCGGCGGCTACGCCGCCGTACTGCGCCACCGGCCCGGCGAGCGCGGTACCGGCCGCCGCGCCCACGCCGCAGGCGGTGACGATCCAGGAGAACGCCTCGGTGACGGTGCCCGCCGGGGCATGCCGGTCCACCACGACGAACGCGCAGGCCAGCACGGGGGCCAGGAAGACCCCGGCGAGCGCGGCCAGGGCGGTCATGGCGGCCACCCCTGGCACCGCGGCCAGCGGCAGGTAGGCGACCGCCAGGCACACCGTCAGCGCCCGCAGCCGCCGCTCCGGCGCGCCGCTCCAGCGCAGGGCGCCGTAGGCCACTCCGCCGACCAGCGCGCCGAAGCCGAGCGCGGACAGCAGGTAGCTGGAGACCATGCCGCCGCCGTGTGTGTCGGCGTACGCCACCGCGGCCACCGCTATCGCGCCGAGCGCCACGCCGACGAAGAAGAAGGTGCCGAGCAGCACCAGGATCCCGCCGGAGCGCAGGGGGCCGAGCCAGTGCGCCTCGCGCCGTGGGGCCCGCCAGCGCCGGGAGGGCCGGGCGGTGACGACCACCAGGGTGCCGGCCACCCCGATCACCGACAGGCCCAGGATCGCGGTGGCGGTCGAGGAGGCGGCGATCATCAGGGTGAACAGCAGCGGTCCGACCGAGAACAGCACCTCCTGGGCGGCGGCGTCCATCGCGTAGGCGGCGTGCAGCCGTGCGGTGGTCTCGGCCTCGCCGCGTGTGTCGCCGTCCTGGCCCAGCACGCTCGGCCACAGTGCGCGCAGCCCGCCCTCCAGCGGGGGCGTGGCGAGCCCGGCGACCGCCATCAGCACGCAGGCGAGCCACACCGGCCGCGGGCCGGTCAGCGCGAAGACGGCCATCGCGGCGCCGGAGACCAGCGATCCGCCGAGCATCACCTTGGGCTGTCCGCGCTTGTCGACCAGCCTGCCCAGCGCCGGCTGGCCGATCGCGGTGCCGAAGCCGTAGACGGCCGACAGCGTGCCGGCCAGCGGGTAGTCGCCGCCGTGTGCCCGGGTGAACAGCAGGACGGCCAGCGTGGCCGTGGCGTTCGGCAGCCGGCCCACCAGGGTGGCGGTGAGCAGTCTTATCGCGTACCGGGCGCGCAGCAGTTCCGCATAGCCCCTCGCCATGCCCTCCCCCGTTTCTCCGGCCGGCTGCCCCGCCGTCCGGCGTGTTACGTATAACGTCGATGGGCAATACGTAGCATGGACACCCGCCGCGGGTCCAGACCGCGAGGTCCGCGAGAGGACGTGGAGCGTTTGACCGGCACCACCCGCCCGACTTCCCGGGACGTCGCGCGTGCCGCGGGCGTCTCGCAGGCGACCGTCTCCCTGGTGCTGGGGGACAAATGGCGCGGCCGGGTCTCCGAGCGGACCGCGTCGGCGGTCCGGGAGGCCGCCAGGGAGCTGGGCTACCGGCCGAATCTGGCCGCCCGCAATCTGCGGCTCGGGCTGACCAGGTCCGCGCTGCTGGTGGTGCCGGCGCTCACCAACGAGTACTTCGCCCGGGTGTACACCGGTGTCGAGCGGGTCGCCGCCGAGCACGGCTTCGGAGTGCTGCTGTATCCGTCCCCCGAGGGCGTGGGCCCGGCCCGGGACCCCTTCCCCTCGGCGCGGGCGGCGCTGGACGGGGTGATCGCCTCCTCGATGGCCGTCGGCGCGCTGGGCGCGATCAGCGGTCCCCCGGTGTCCGGGGCGGCCGGGTTGCCACTGGTGATGCTGGACAGCGAGCCCGACGCGGCGGGCGCCGCGGCCACCGTCAACCTCGACCTCGCCGACGGCATGCGGCAGGTGACGGGCCATCTGGTGGCGCTGGGTCACCGCCGGATCGCGCACGTCGCGGCGGCGGTCGACTCCTGGACCTTCCGGACCCGCCGTCAGGCTTTCGATCTGGGCTTGCGTGAGCTGCCCGGCGGCGCCGCCGACCGCCGCACGGCCGGGCTCAGCGTCGAGGAGGGGCAGCGGGCCGCGCGAGCGGCGCTGACCGCGCCAGGCCCCCGGCCGACCGCGCTGGTCTGCGACGACGACATCCTGGCCGCGGGTGCCTGCAAGGCGGCTCGCCGGCTGGGGCTGCGGGTGCCGGAGGACGTCTCCGTCACCGGCTTCGACGACCTGTCGCTGGCGACCGCGGTCGACCCGGAGCTGACCACCGTCCGGCTGCCCGCCGAGGAGGCAGGCGCCCAGGGCATGCGGGCGCTGCTCGCCGCCTTGTCCGGCCGCCCCGGGCGCCTGGCGGACCTGCCGGTGGAGCTGGTGGTACGCGGCTCCACGGGCCCGCCCCCGGCGGACCGGCCGGCTTCCTGACGTGCGTGAAGGGTCCGGCCCCTGCGGGGGCCGGACCCTTCCGGTGCCGGTGGACCGCCCGGCCTACTTCTCGTCCGACGACTCCCCTGGCTCCTCGGACTCCTCGTCCTCAGAGGCGCTCTCCGAGCCGTCGGTCTCCAGCAGCCGGGTGAGCTGGCTGCCCAGGATGCGGCGGAACTTGCGCTGCTGGGGCCGGGCGCGGTCCAGCACCGCGACCTCCAGCTGCTCGGCGGTCAGCTGGCGCTCGCCGCCGTTGTTGTCCCGGCTGAGGGACTCCATCGCGAGCTTGAGCGCCTCGGCGAGGGTGAAGTCGTCCCGGTGGCGCTGGTCGAGATAGGTACCGATCTGGTCGGAGTTCCCGCCCACCGCCACCGCGCCGTGCTCGTCGACGATGGAACCGTCGTGCGGCAGCCGGTAGATCTGGTCGTCCTCGGGCACCGAGCCGACCTCGGCGACGATCAGCTCGACCTCGTAGGGCTTCTCCCCCACGCTGGAGAAGATGGTGCCCAGCGTCTGCGCGTAGACGTTGGCCAGCCCGCGCGCGGTGACGTCGTCGCGGTCGTAGGTGAATCCGCGCAGGTCCGCGTACCGGACGCCGCCGATGCGCAGGTTCTCGAACTCGTTGTACTTGCCGACGGCGGCGAAGGCGATGCGGTCGTAGATCTCGCTGACCTTGTGCAGCGCGCGGGACGGGTTCTCGGCGACGAACACGATGCCGTCGGCGTACTGGAGTACGACGACACTGCGGCCGCGTGCGATGCCCTTGCGGGCGTATTCGGCGCGGTCCGCCATGGCCTGCTGGGGTGAGACATAGAACGGCGTCGACACCGGCTATCCGTCCCTTTCTGTCGGTGGTGAGTGCATCCCGGTCATGTGCGCCGACCGGCCCTAGAGAACCTCGGCCCGGGGGCCGTCGGGTTCGTCGAGGCGCCGCTCGTGCACGGCACGGGCGACCTCGGATGCCTCGGCCTCCGTCAGCTTGCGGAAGCCCTCGTCGCTGATGACGGTGACGATCGGGAAGATCTGGCGGGCCATGTCGGGGCCGCCGGTCGCCGAGTCGTCGTCGGCCGCGTCGTACAGCGCCTGGACGACGGCGGTCACCGTTTGCTGTTCCGTCAGATCCTTGCGGTAGAGCTTCTTCAGCGAGCCGCGGGCGTACACGGAACCGGATCCGATGGCCGCGAAGCCGCGCTCCTCGGAACGCCCGCCGGTCACGTCGTAGGAGAAGATCCGGCCCTTGGCCCGGTCGGTGTCGTACCCGGCGAACAGCGGCACCACGGCCAGTCCCTGAAGGGCCATGCCGAGATTGCCGCGGATCATGGTGGACAGTCGGTTCGCCTTGCCCTCCAGGGAGAGCACCGCGCCCTCGATCTTCTCGTAGTGCTCCAGTTCCAGTTGGAAGAGCTTGACCATCTCGACGGCCAGACCGGCGGTGCCGGCGATGCCGACCGCCGAGTACTCGTCGGCCGGGAAGACCTTCTCGATGTCCTTCTGGGCGATGACGTTGCCCATCGTCGCCCGCCGGTCGCCGGCCAGCACGACGCCGCCGGGGAAGATGGCGGCGACGATGGTCGTGCCGTGGGGCAGCTCCACGGCGCCCTGTACGGCCGGCAGGGTGCGGTGCCCCGGCAGCAGTTCGGGAGCGTGCGAGCCCAGGAAGTCCAGGAACGAGGACGAGCCGGGCGTCAGGAAGGCTGCCGGCAGACGCCCGGTGCTACGAGTGTTGGCTTCCACACGTTTCCTTCCACGATGGCAGCTTGGCCGTCTCCCACCCCGGGAACGGCCGGACTTCGATCACTGCACGGACCTTACCCGCGGTGACGCGAGTCATCCGTCGCGTGCCCGGGGCCTGAGCGCCGGGCACGGGACGGAGCGTGGCGGGTGCTACTCGCCACCCTTCTGGACGAAACTGCGCACGAAGTCCTCGGCGTTCTCCTCAAGGACGTCGTCGATCTCGTCCAGGACGGAGTCGACGTCGTCCGAGAGCTTCTCCTGGCGTTCCTTGAGGTCCTCGGAGGCCTGCGCCTCCGGCGCGGTCTCCTCGGTCTCCTCGGTGGAACGCGTCGACCGCTGCTGCCCGCCGGTGTCCTTGGTAGCCATGTGCCCCTCACCCCGCTCGGTTGCATTCCCGCTCGGTTGCATGTCCTACAAGATCAGACCCTACAAGGCGGGTCTGTCATCGGCCCTGTTCTCCGGCGATCCCCCGGGATCTCCCGGGGGAACCGCTCACCCCTTCAACGTCCGGGAACCACCCGGATGATTCCCGCATACGGCGGGTTTCAGCCTCCCGACAGGATGCGTACCAGTTCCTCCGCCGTCCGGCAGCGGTCCAGCAGCTCCTTGACGTGGTTACGCGTTCCGCGCAGCGGCTCCAGGGTCGGCACCCGCTGAAGTGAGTCGTGTCCTGGCAGATCGAAGATCACCGAGTCCCAGGAGGCGGCGGCGACGTCGTCGGCGTACTGCTCCAGGCAGCGGCCCCGGAAGTAGGCGCGGGTGTCCTCCGGGGGCTTGATACGGGCCCTGGAGACGTCCTCCTCGTCCAGCAGGCGCTTCATCCGGCCGCGGGCCGCCAGGCGGTTGTACAGCCCCTTGTCGGGCCGCACGTCCGCGTACTGCAGGTCGACCAGGTGCAGCCGTGCGGCGTCCCAGTCGATGCCGTCCCGCCTGCGGTAGCCCTCCAGCAGCTCCCGCTTGGCCAGCCAGTCCAGCTCGCCCGACAGGCTCATCGGATCGGTCTCCAGCCGGCCCAGCACGTCCTCCCAGCGGGCCAGCACGTCCTTGGTCTGCTCGTCGGCGTCGGTGCCGTAGCGGTCCTCGACGTACTTCCTGGCCAGCTCGAAGTACTCCATCTGGAGCTGGACCGCGGTGAGGGTCCGCCCGTTACGCAGCGTGACGAGCTGGCGAAGGGTCGGGTCGTGGGAGACCTGGTGCAAGGTGCGCACCGGCTGGTCGACGGCGAGGTCCACGGCGATGAAGCCGTCCTCGATCATCGACAGCACGAGCGCGGTGGTGCCGAGCTTGAGGTAGGTGGAGATCTCCGACAGGTTGGCGTCGCCGATGATCACGTGCAGCCGGCGGTACTTCTCCGCGTCGGCGTGCGGCTCGTCGCGGGTGTTGATGATCGGGCGCTTGAGGGTGGTCTCCAGCCCCACCTCGACCTCGAAGTAGTCGGCCCGCTGGCTGATCTGGAAGCCGTGCTCGCTGCCGTCCTGCCCGATGCCGACCCGCCCGGCACCGGTGACCACCTGGCGGGAGACGAAGAACGGGGTCAGGTGGCGGACGATGTCGGAGAACGCCGTCTCCCGCTTCATCAGGTAGTTCTCATGGGTGCCGTAGGAGGCGCCCTTGTTGTCGGTGTTGTTCTTGTACAGGTGGATGGGCTGCGCGCCGGGCACCTGGGCGGCCCGCTCGGCCGCCTCCGCCATGATCCGCTCGCCGGCCTTGTCCCACAGCACGGCGTCGCGCGGGTTGGTGACCTCGGGCGCGCTGTACTCCGGATGGGCGTGGTCGACGTACAGCCGGGCGCCATTGGTGAGGATCACGTTGGCCAGGCCGATGTCCTCGTCCGTGAGCTGGCTGGAGTCAGCCGTCTCGCGGGCCAGGTCGAAGCCGCGGGCGTCCCGCAGCGGGTTCTCCTCCTCGAAGTCCCAGCGGGCCCGCCGCGCGCGGTGCATCGCCGCAGCGTAGGCGTTGACGATCTGGGACGAGGTGAGCATGGCATTGGCGTTGGGATGACCGGGGACGGAGATCCCGTACTCCGTCTCGATTCCCATGACTCGCCGTACGGTCATACGGCCCTCCTTGCGCGTGGCGCGGTACCGACGAGCGTAGAGCGCGAAAGCGGTGGTCGGCAGATCATCGCACTCATCCCTCGGCATCCTGCGCAGACCCGGAGAAACGTCTCCGGCCGCGGGTACCGGGCCGAGGTACCCGCAGCCGGAGGAGGGGATTACAGGTACTGCCCCGTGTTGGCCACGGTGTCGATGGAGCGACCGGTGTCGGCACCCTGCTTGCCGGTCACCAGGGTGCGGATGAAGACGATCCGCTCGCCCTTCTTGCCGGAGATACGGGCCCAGTCGTCGGGGTTGGTGGTGTTGGGCAGGTCCTCGTTCTCCTTGAACTCGTCCACACAGGCGGAGAGCAGATGGGAGACGCGAAGACCCTTCTGGTCGTGGTCGAGGAAGTCCTTGATCGCCATCTTCTTCGCCCGGTCCACGATGTTCTGGATCATGGCGCCGGAGTTGAAGTCCTTGAAGTACAGGACCTCCTTGTCACCGTTGGCGTAGGTGACCTCCAGGAAGCGGTTCTCCTCGGACTCGGCGTACATCCGCTCCACCACGGACTGGATCATGGCGCTGACCGTGGCCGCGGGAGAGCCGCCGTGCTCGGACTTGTCGTCCGCGTGCAGCGGCAGGGTCGCGGTGAGGTACTTGGTGAAGATGTCCTTGGCGGCCTCGGCGTCCGGACGCTCGATCTTGATCTTCACATCGAGACGGCCCGGGCGCAGGATCGCCGGGTCGATCATGTCCTCTCGGTTGGAGGCGCCGATGACGATGACGTTCTCCAGGCCCTCCACACCGTCGATCTCGGCCAGCAGCTGGGGGACGATGGTGTTCTCCACGTCCGAGCTGACGCCCGAGCCACGGGTGCGGAACAGCGACTCCATCTCGTCGAAGAAGACGATGACGGGCGTGCCCTCGCTCGCCTTCTCCCTGGCCCGCTGGAAGACCAGGCGGATGTGCCGCTCGGTCTCACCGACGTACTTGTTGAGCAGCTCCGGACCCTTGATGTTGAGGAAGTAGCTCTTGCCCGCGGGCTGTCCGGTGACCTCCGCGACCTTCTTGGCCAGCGAGTTGGCCACCGCCTTGGCGATGAGCGTCTTGCCGCAGCCGGGCGGGCCGTACAGCAGCACGCCCTTGGGCGGCCGCAGTTCGTGCTCCTTGAACAGGTCGGGGTAGAGGTAGGGCAGTTCGACCGCGTCGCGGATCAGCTCGATCTGGTTGCCCAGGCCGCCGATCTTGGTGTAGTCGATGTCCGGGACCTCTTCGAGGACGAGCTCCTCGACCTCGCTCTTGGGTACGACCTCGTAGACGTAGCCCGAGCGCGGCTCCAGCAGGAGCGCGTCGCCGGCCCGGATGGTGACGTCGAGCAGGGGCTCGGCGAGCCGGACCACCCGCTCCTCGTCGGTGTGCCCTATGACCAGCGCTCGTTCTCCGTCCTCAAGGATCTCCTTGAGGGTGACGATGTCGCCTACGCGCTCGAACTTCATGGCCTCGACCACGTTGAGCGCCTCGTTGAGCATGACCTCCTGGCCACGCCGCAGTTCGTCCGCCTCGACGGACGGACTCACGTTCACCCGCAGCTTGCGACCGCCGGTGAAGATGTCGCACGTTTCGTCGTCGTTGGCCTGTAGGAACACGCCGAAGCCGGCGGGCGGCTGGGCGAGCCGGTCCACTTCTTCCTTGAGGGCCACGATCTGGTCGCGGGCCTCACGCAGTGTGTTGGCGAGCCGTTCGTTCTGGCCGGACACGCCTGCCAGGTTGCTCTGCAACTCGACGATCCGCTCCTCGAGAATCCTCGTGTGTCGCGGAGAGTCGGCGAGCTTACGTCGCAGGACGGCGATCTCCTGCTCAAGAAAAGCCACCTGGCTCGCGGGGTCCTCCGAACCCCGTGCGGGCCGGTTGCCACGGTTGATGTCGTCGTCGTGGGCTGCCACGGTCCTCACCTCCTCCAGGGGGAGCTGGACGCTTTCAGACCCTACCTGGGCCGGTACGGGTTGAAACCCCTAGATCACAAACCCGGTCGGGGTGTGTCCGATCTTCACCCTTGCGCGCGTCCCCCCGCTGAGGGGATACCCACGCAACCGCATCGGAAAGCGACCGGTTGTATCGTCAGTTTGGTCAACACCCGCCAGGAACTGTTATTCCCAGGGCCCGACCGGCGCCACCGCAGGCCACCCGGGTCCTGGACGGGGCGGTCCGAACGACGATCAGCGAGGTATTCGTGAGCGACGCAGCCGGCGAGGCGCTTGAGGTCTGGATCGACCAGGACCTGTGCACCGGCGACGGGATCTGTGCGCAGTACGCGCCCGAGATCTTCGAGCTGGACATCGACGGCCTAGCCTACGTCAAGGGGGACGGCGACGAGTTGCTGGCCGACCCCGGCGCCACCGTCCCGGTGCCGCTGCCGCTGCTGGGCGACGTGGTGGACTCCGCCAAGGAGTGCCCCGGCGAGTGCATCCACGTACGCAGGGTGTCGGACCGCACGGAGGTCTACGGGCCCGCCGCGCAGTAGGCCGCCCGGCGCGGGGTGACCGCTCAGACACTCCCCGCGTGCGGGCCGGGAACCGCCAGGTAGCGGCCGTCCTTCCACACCCAGCTGAACTCGCGCGACAGGTCCGGGCAGCAGCGCGGCACCGAGTCGGACGAGTAGCCCAGCAACGTGGCCGAAACCGTGCGTCCCTCGACCGTGAAGCCGGTCAGGCTGAGCCGCTGCGCGGGGTCGACCAGGGTCGCCACGATCCGCGGCCGCATCGCCGGGCCGGCGCCGGGGGCCAGCACGAAGACACCGCTGGGCGGGGTGCCGGTCTCGGTGTGGCAGCGCACCACGGCGACGGTGTCCGCCCGGCCGTCCGCGTCGAGGTCGGCGGCGGCCCTGGAGACCACGTCGACCGGGGCGCCCGCGCAGTGCAGCGGGTAGCGCACCGCGGTGGGGCTGGGGGCGTCGCCGGCCGGCCGGTCGGCGGTGGTGGCCGAGGCACCGGGCGGCTGGGCCAGCGCCACCGCCATCACGACGGCGGCCAGCGCCACGCCGGTCGCCAGCCAGTGCACCGTCTGGGCGCCCGTGTGAGGAAGGTCCGGGCCTGCGGAGGGCTGCACGCGCCTGTTCTCCTGTGGATTGGGCCGACGATCTGGATCCGAGGAGTGTGGTTCGAGGGGCTGGAGGGGATGGCCAGCATCGTGCCACACGTCACATTCCCGCCCTCCACCGGGTCCCCCGCCGCGGTCGGTGAGGAAGGCCGGAAACCGACGGCGCCGCCGGCGGCTCCCTCGCGGGGAAACCGGTGGCGGCGCCGGTGAGTTGGCGGTGGTGTCAGCCTTCGGTGGACTCCTTGGCCCCCCAGCCGGCGTAGTCCTCGCCGTAGGAGCCCTTGGAGGGGCGCCGGCGGCGCAGCGGGGGCTCGACCCCGTCGGCGAGGCGGCGGGCGGTGAGCAGGAAGCCGGTGTGGCCGATCATGCGGTGGTCGGGCCGCACGGCGAGGCCCTCGACGTGCCAGGTGCGCACCATGGTCTCCCACGCGGTCGGCTCGTTGAACGTGCCGTGCTCGCGGATGGCCTCCATGGTGCGGGCCAGCTGCGTGGTGGTGGCCACGTAGGCGCAGAGCATGCCGCCGGGCACCAGGGCCTTGGAGACGGGCTCCAGGCACTCCCAGGGCGCCAGCATGTCGAGGATGACCCGGTCGATGTCGGCGTCCGCCAGGTTGTCCTGGAGGTCGCCGACGGTCAGCTGCCAGGCGGGGTGGTCCTCGCCGAAGTAGCGGCGGACGTTGTCGGTGGCGATCTGGGCGAAGTCTGCGCGCCGCTCGTAGCTGTGCAGCATGCCCTGGTCGCCGATGGCGCGTAGCAGGAAGCAGCTGAGCGAGCCCGAGCCGACACCCGCCTCGACCACTCGGGCCCCGGGGAAGATGTCGGCCATCGAAAGGATCTGCCCCGCGTCCTTGGGGTAGACCACGGCGGCACCGCGGGGCATGGACAGGACGTAGTCGGGGAGCAGGGGACGCAGCGCGAGATACGCGATGTTCCCCGTGGTACGCACAACAGTGCCCTCGGGAGCGCCGATCAGCTCGTCGTGCGGGAAGGACCCCTTGTGGGTGTGGAAGTTCTTCCCGGCTTCGAGCGTGAAGGTGTGGTGGCGTCCCTTGGGGTCGGTGAGCTGGACCTGGTCCCCGACCTGGAAGGGCCCGCGACGGCGGGCGGCACCGGTCGGTTCGGACATGTGACCAGCGTATCGGAGGTCAGGCGGCCGGTTTTGCCATGGCCTGGACGAAAGCCCGCTCCACGTCCGCGGTGGCCAGCACCCCGTAGATCTCCCCGGTGGGCTCGACCACCAGGTATTCGGTCGCGGGGGTCTCGCGCAGGGTGTCCAGCAGTTCCTCACCGGTCAGTTCGGCCGAGACCCGCATTCCGGGCCTGAGGTCCTGGCTGAGGCCGCTGACGGCGACCCAGGGCCGCCGGTGCTCGGGGATGCCGACGATGGAGGCCTCCCGCACCAGCCCGATGGCGTCCCCCTGGGCGTCGACCACCACCAGGGCCCGGGCGCCCGCCTCGTTGGCCCGGCGCAGCGCCTCCGACAGCGGGGTGTCGGGGTCGACCGGCACCGCCCGCCGGGTCAGCGAGCGGGCCCGCAGGTCCGGCAGCCGCTCGCGGAGCCTGGCCATCCGCAGGCTGTTGCCCGCGCCGGTCCAGATGATGGCGGCCAGGATCGCGGCGAGCAGGGCGTCGGTGAGCGAGTCGGCGCCCGATCCTGTGGTGTTGTTCACCCCGCCCGCGTACGACAGCAGCGGCAGCCCGACCAGGACCGCCACCGCCAGGGCCCGGCCGGTCCAGGCGGCGGCGACCGTGCCGGTCATCGCCCTGCCGGTGACCTTCCACACCACCGCGCGCAGCATCCGGCCGCCGTCCAGCGGCAGACCGGGCAGCAGGTTGAAGGCGGCGACGATCAGGTTGCTGATCATCAGCCCGGCCAGCAGCACCCCGGGGACCGTCCCCGGGGCGACGAACTTCATGCCGAGGTAGAAGAGCCCGGCCAGCACAAGGGAGAGCAGCGGGCCGACGAAGGCCAGCACGAACTCCCGGCCGGGGCTGTCGGACTCCTTCTCGATCTCCGAGACCCCGCCGAAGAACTGGAGCTGGATGCGGCGCACCGGCAGCTTGAAGCGCAGCGCGGCGACGGTGTGGGCGAGCTCGTGGACCAGCACGGAGGCGTAGAAGGCGACCGCGAAGAAGAGCGAGACGAGGTAGCGGGCGGCGCCGAGCTCGGGCAGCACCCGGTCGAGCTGGCCGCCGAAGACCCAGGTGATGAGAGCGGCGACCAGGAACCAGCTGGGGGCGACGTAGACGGGTACTCCGAACGGGCGGCCCATCAGGATCCCGCCGCCGGTCTGCCGCGGCCGTCCCCCCTTGCCGCCCTTGGGCTTCGGATCGTCGTCCCGGCCCGGCGTGCCCGCTCCCCCGCTTCCGCTCACCATGCGTGTCCATTCGCTTCCCCGCGGCGGAACCGCGCCTCCTCCGCCGGCCGCGGCCGGGCTGCCGCGCGTGCGTCCCTCACAGGTTCCCCTCGTTCGATGGGCCCTCCGGACTCGATCATGCAGTGCGGGGGCTTCTGCGTCGATGGTAACGACGGGGCGGCGCGGTGATGTCGGCGGCAGCCCGTAGGGTCGTGTGCCATGAGTCCCAGGACCGAACTCGCCGTCCCCCGGCCCCCGTCGTCGTTGTCGCCGTCCCGGGCCGGGGACTTCATGCGGTGCCCCTTGCTGTACCGGTTCCGGGTGATCGACAAGCTTCCGGAGAAGCCGAGTGAGGCCGCCACCCGGGGGACGGTGGTGCACGCGGTGCTTGAGCGGCTGTTCGACGCCCCCGCGGTCGAGCGTACGCCCGTCCGGGCGAAGGCGATGGTGGCCGGGGAGTGGGACCGGCTGCTGACCGCCCGGCCGGAGCTGGCCGAGCTGTTCGCCGGCGCGGACGAGCAGGCGGCCGGGCAGCGGCTGGCGGAGTGGCTGGCGAGCGCCGAGGCCCTGGTGGAGCGGTGGTTCTCGCTGGAGGACCCGACCCGTCTGGAGCCCGCCGAGCGGGAGCTGTACGTGGAGACGGCGCTGGATTCCGGCCTGGTGCTGCGCGGGTACGTGGATCGGCTGGATGTCGCCCCCACCGGCGATCTGCGGGTGGTGGACTACAAGACCGGCAAGGCCCCCCGTCCGGAGTACGCGGCGGAGGCACTCTTCCAGATGAAGTTCTACGCCCTGGTGCTGTGGCGGCTGCGCGGTGTGGTGCCGCGCCGGCTGCAACTGGTCTACCTCGGCAGCGGGGACGTGCTCACCTACGACCCGGGCGAGCACGAGCTGGAGGCGGTGGAGCGCAAGCTGCTGGCGCTGTGGGAGGCGATCCGGCAGGCCACCGCCACCGGTGACTGGCGCCCCCGGCCCGGCCGGCTGTGCGACTGGTGCGACCACCAGGCGGTGTGCCCGGCCTTCGGCGGCACTCCGCCGGCCTATCCGCTGGCGCCCGCCGCGACCGCCGAGGTGCCGGCGACGCGGGATTCCGGGGACGAACCGTTGCCGGTGGACCAGGCCGGTTAGGCAAGAATGGTCGGTCCGACGTTCAGGGTCGGTCCGACGTTCCTTTGAGGAGATCCCGTGGCAATCCGCGTCCTGCTGGTCGACGACCAACCGCTGCTGCGCACCGGTTTCCGGATGATTCTGGAGGCGGAACAGGATCTGGCCGTGGTCGGCGAGGCGGGGGACGGCCTCCAGGCGATGGAGCAGGTCCGCGCGTTGCAGCCGGACGTGGTGCTGATGGACATCCGGATGCCCCGGATGGACGGTGTCGAGGCGACCCGGCAGATCACCGGTCCTGGCCGGGACGGACCGGCCAAGGTGCTGGTGCTGACCACCTTCGACCTCGACGAGTACGTGATCGAGGCGCTGCGGGCCGGGGCCAGCGGCTTCCTGCTCAAGGACGCCCCGGCGGCCGAGCTGGTGCAGGCCATCCGGGTGGTGGCGGCGGGCGAGGCGATGCTGGCGCCCAGCATCACCCGGCGGCTGCTGGACAAGTACGCGGGCCGGCTGCCGTCCGGTGAGGAGCCGGTGCCGCAGGCGCTGCACACCCTGACCGAGCGCGAGGTGGAGGTCCTCAAGCTGGTCGCCCGCGGTCTGTCGAACGCGGAGATCGCCGCGGAGCTGTTCGTCAGCGAGACCACCGTCAAGACCCACGTGGGCCATGTGCTGACCAAGCTGGGCCTACGGGACCGGGTACAGGCCGCGGTGTACGCGTACGAGAGCGGGCTGGTGCGTCCCGGGGCGTCATGACACGGCGGGGCGGGGCGGGCCGGTCCACGATCGGACCGGCCCGCCCCGCCACGTTCGGACGATCAGCTCTTCACACCGCGACCCAGCTCCCAGAACTGCAACTGGGACGAGGCGTTCAGCGCCCATTCGGTGCCGGTGATCTGTGCCTTGGCGGCGAGGTACTGCTTGCCCTGCCACAGCGGCAGGAACGGCACGTTGGCGGCGATCTGCTTCTGGGCGGCCTCGAAGTCCGAGCTCGTCGCGCCGCGGTTGGTCATGTGCCGCTCGGCCGGGACGATCTGGTTGTCGATGACCGGGCTGTCGTAGGAGTTGCCCAGGAAGTTGTCCTTGCCGAAGAACGGCGCCAGGTAGTTGTCCGGGTCCGGGAAGTCGGGGAACCAGCCCATCCCGTACAGCGAGTAGTCGCCCTTGACCGCGTCCGGCCGGAAGGAGGTCCACGGCACGGCCGTGAGGGTCACCTTGAACAGCCCGCTGGACTCCAGCTGCTCCTTCAGCTTGCTGAACTCCGCACCCGTCGACTCACCGTAGTGGTCGGTGGTGTAGGTCATGTGCAGCGAGACCGGGGTGCTGATGTTCCCTTTCTGCAAAGTGGCACGGGCCGCGGCGATGTCCGGGTCCCCGTAGGAGTTGAAGAACGCGTTGGTGTGGCCGACGATCCCCTGCGGCACCATCGAGTACAGCGCCTGGGAGGTGCGCGCGTACACGTCGCGGACCAGCGCCTGCCGGTCGACGACCTGGGCGACGGCCTTGCGGACCGCCAGGTTCTTGACCGTGGGGTCGGTCATGTTGAAGACCAGGTAGCGGATCTCAGAGCCGGGCGCCTCGACCAGGTTGATCTTCTCCGAGGTGCTGTCCTGGAACTTGGCGATCTGGGCGGGGGTCATGGTGCGGTTCACCAGGTCGACGGTGCCGGCCTGCAGCGCGCTGACCATCGCGTCGGAGCTCTTGAAGAAACGCAGCTCGATCTTGTCGTTGCTGAGGGTGAAGGCACCCTTGTAATGCGGGTTCCTGGTGAACAGCGCCTGCACCCCGGGCTTCCACGAGGTCAGGCTGTACGGCCCGGAGCCGACCATGTGATAGCCGGCGTAGGTCTTCCCCTGCGGATAGATCTTGCTGTCGACAATCGCGGCCGCCGGAGTCGCCAGCTTGAAGGGGAACGTGGCGTCCGGTGTCTTGAGCCGGAAGATGATCGTCGAATCGCCCACGGCCTCGACATTGTCGACGTTGTCCATCAGACCGGACGGCCCGTTGGGGTCGTGGATACCCAACTGCCGCTCGATCGAGAACTTCACGTCACGGGCGGTGAGCGGGTCCCCGTTGGAGAACTCCAGGCCGTCCTGGAGATCGCACCGAAAGGTCTCCCCCACCTTGTCGGTGAACCAGCACTTCTTCGCCGCGTCGGGCACCGGCTGGGTGCCGCTGCGCGGGTAACTCACCAGCGTCTGGAACGTGTTGCCCAGCACGTTCCATTCACCGATGTCGTACGCCGCCGCCGGGTCGAGCGGCGCCGGCTCGTCCTTGGTCGCCTCGATCTTGTCCGTCGTACCCACGACGATGGTGTCGCCGCTGCCCCCGCTGCCGCCGCTCGATCCACCGCACGCGGCGAGAGCGGGCGCGATCAGGCCCACGACGGCCGGCAGCACCAGTAGCTTGCGATTCATCCTCGTTGGTCTCCCTAGTCGGCGTTGGCCGGTCGCTCCGCGGAGGCGCTACGCCGGCGCCGCCCGCCCCCCACATCTTCACTACTCGGATCCCATCGGCGCTCGTCCAGGTCGCTGCGGGTTCCCCCCGGAAATGCTTCGCCCTAACGCCGATCGGTCGATTCGACATTGACCAGCAAGGACCCTAGTGGGAACCCCGGACTTCGCCAGAACACAGGGCTGTTGAGGCAAAATCACGCCCAGATTACGGAGCATCCCACTCCGATATCCGGACAGCAGAGCGTTCTTCTCCTGACGTGACCAAACGGGACACAAGGGCACTGAATCAGCCCCGGAGCAGGGGTGTCGAGCACAAGAACCGAAGCATGTCGACAGGACGGAAAGTGACAAGAATCACGCCGACGCATCATGGGCACAGCATGACAATTCCGCCGCGCATTCGTCACTGAAAATGAGCGCGCATAAGCCGAGAGTTTCCATCGGAATTCAGGGCGATCGGCCGGTAACTCGGGATCAGCTCGTGGCAGACATCAGCGCGCGCAGAAATGTCAGGTCAACCTGTTCAAGGGAGTCGACCACAGTGCGCCCGGGGGCCGGCCCGATCGGCACCAGGGACGGCACCGCGACCACCCGGCAGCCCGCCGCCTCACCGGAGGAGACCCCGGTCAGGGTGTCCTCCACCACGACGCAGTCCGACGGGTCGACGCCCAGCCCCGCGGCGGCGGTCAGATACGGCTCGGGGTGCGGCTTGGTACGGGCCACCTCGTCGCCGGCCACCGACAGCGCGAAGTGGTCCGGGCCGAGCGAGCGCAGCACGGTGTCGATGATGTGCCGGTGCGAGGCGGAGACCAGCGCGGTCGGGATCCGGTGGGCGGCCAGTTCGGCCAGCAGCCGGTGCGCCCCCGGCATCAACGGCACGCCGCGGCTGATGAGTTCCACGAAGCGGGCGTTGATCAGCGCGGACAGCTCGGCCAGACCGAGGCTCACGCCGGTCACCGAGATCAGATGGCCCACGCTGCGCGTCATCGGGCCACCGATCACGATCCCGCGGTGCTCGTCGTCCAGGACGTGGCCCAACTCCGCGAAGACATCGCTCTCCGCCGCCCACCAGAACCCCTCGGTGTCCACCAGGGTGCCGTCCATGTCGAGCAGGACCGCCTTGAGGGCGGACCCTCCGGACCGGGACGTCGCAACGGCGGGAATGCTACTGGTCATCCGGGTGCACCTCCGTGCGGGGGACGAAGAGGCCGGCCGTCCACCGCGTAGCGCGCGATGAGCGGCCGGCCTCCACCGGACCGTCCAGTCTACGACGCCCTTCGATCATTTGCGCGGTGGACGGCTTTCCCGCAGGTCACCTGGCGTTGAAGTACTTCGCCTCGGGGTGGTGGATGATGATCGCGTCGGTGGACTGCTCGGGGTGGAGCTGGAACTCCTCCGACAGCCGCACCCCGATCCGCTCCGGCTGGAGCAGCTCGGCGATCTTGGCCCGGTCCTCCAGGTCGGGGCAGGCCCCGTAGCCCAGCGAGAAGCGCGCCCCGCGGTACTTGAGGGCGAACATGTCCTCGACCTCGGACGGGTCCTCCCCGCCGAAGCCCAGCTCCGCACGGACCCGGGCGTGCCAGTACTCCGCCAGCGCCTCGGCGAGTTGCACGGACAGCCCGTGCAGCTCCAGGTAGTCGCGGTAACTGTCGCTGGCGAACAGCTCGTTGGCGGCCTCGGAGATCCGGTTGCCGACGGTGACCACCTGGAGGCCGACCACGTCGGTCTCGCCGGACTCCTGCGGGCGGAAGAAGTCGGCCAGGCACAGCCGGCGGCCGCGGCGCTGACGCGGGAAGGTGAAACGTACCCGCTCGCTGCCGTCCTCGTGCAGCAGGATCAGGTCGTCGCCCTTGGAGACGCAGGGGAAGTAGCCCTGGACGACGGCGGCCTCCAGCAGGCCCGAGGTCTGGAGCTTGTCCAGCAGCCCGCGCAGCCGGGGCCGCCCCTCGTTCTCCACCAGCTCCTGGTAGGTGGGCCCGCCCGAGCGGGCCTCCTTCAGCCCCCACTGGCCCTTGAACAGGGCGCCCTCGTCCAGCCAGGAGGAGTAGTCCTTGAGCGGGATGCCCTTGATCACCCGGCTGCCCCAGAACGGCGGTTCCGGTACCGGGTTGTCGGTGGCGACGTCGGAGCGGATCTGGCCGAGGTTCTCCTCCTGCTCCTGCTCCCCCTGCGGCCGCTTGGGGACCCGGCGGACCTTGAGTTCGGGCAGGGTGGCGCCCGGCACGCCGCGCTTGACGGCGATGAGGGCGTCCATCAGCCGCAGTCCCTCGAACGCGTCGCGGGCGTAGCGGACCTCGCCCTCGTAGATCTCGTGCAGGTCCTGCTCCACATAGGCCCGGGTGAGCGCCGCGCCGCCGAGGATGACGGGGAAGTCGGCGGACAGACCGCGCTGGTTGAGCTCCTGGAGGTTCTCCTTCATGATCACGGTCGACTTCACCAGCAGCCCCGACATGCCGATCACGTCGGCGCGGTGCTCCTGGGCGGCGTCCAGGATCGCCGAGACGGGCTGCTTGATGCCGAGGTTGACCACGGTGTAGCCGTTGTTGGACAGGATGATGTCGACCAGGTTCTTGCCGATGTCGTGCACGTCGCCGCGCACGGTGGCCAGCACGATGGTGCCCTTGCCCTCGTCGTCGGACTTCTCCATGTGCGGCTCCAGGTGGGCGACCGCGGTCTTCATCACCTCGGCCGACTGCAGCACGAACGGCAGCTGCATCTGGCCGGAGCCGAACAGCTCGCCGACCACCTTCATGCCGGACAGCAGGGTGTCGTTGACGATCTCCAGCGCCGGCCTGCTGACCAGCGCCTCGTCCAGGTCCGCCTCCAGGCCCTTGCGCTCGCCGTCGATGATGCGGCGCTGCAACCGCTCGTCCAGCGGCAGCGCGGCCAGTTCCTCGGCCCGGCCGGCCTTGACCGACTTGGTGTCCACGCCTTCGAACAGCTCCAGGTAGCGCTGCAGCGGGTCGTAGCCCTCGCGGCGGCGGTCGTAGACCAGGTCGAGGGCGACCTCGCGCTGCTCCTCGGGGATGCGCGCGATGGGCAGGATCTTGGCGGCGTGCACGATGGCGGAGTCCAGACCCGCCTGTACGCACTCGTTGAGGAAGACCGAGTTGAGCACCACCCGGGCGGGCGGGTTGAGTCCGAAGGAGACGTTGGACAGCCCGAGGGTGGTCTGCACGTCGGGGTGCAGCCGCTTGAGCTCGCGGATCGCCTCGATGGTGGCGACCGCGTCCTTGCGGGACTCCTCCTGTCCGGTGGCGATGGTGAAGGTCAGGCAGTCGACGATGATGTCGCTCTCCTGGACCCCCCAGTTCCCGGTCAGGTCGGCGATCAGCCGCTCGGCGACGGCCACCTTGTGCTCGGGGGTGCGCGCCTGCCCCTCCTCGTCGATGGTCAGGGCGATGAGCGCGGCGCCGTGCTCGACGGCGAGCCGGGTGACCTTCTGGAAGCGCGACTCGGGGCCGTCGCCGTCCTCGTAGTTGACCGAGTTGATGACCGCCCGGCCGCCCAGCAGTTCGAGCCCGGCCTGGACGACTTCCGGCTCGGTGGAGTCCAGCACGATCGGCAGCGTGGAGGCGGTGGCCAGCCGGCCGGCCACCTCCCGCATGTCGGCCACGCCGTCCCGGCCGACGTAGTCCACGCACAGGTCGAGCAGGTGGGCGCCCTCGCGGATCTGCTCGCGGGCCATCTCCACGCAGTCGTCCCAGCGGCCGTCCAGCATCGCCTCGCGGAACTTCTTGCTGCCGTTGGCGTTGGTCCGCTCGCCGATCGCCAGGTAGGAGGTGTCCTGGCGGAACGGCACCGTCTGGTAGAGGGAGGCGGCGCCCGGCTCGGGGCGCGCGGTGCGCGGGGTGAGCTCCTTGCCGCGGACCCGCTCGACGACCTGGCGCAGGTGCTCGGGGGTGGTGCCGCAACAGCCGCCGACCAGCGACAGGCCGTACTCGCGGACGAACAGCTCCTGGGCGTCGGCGAGTTCGGTCGGGCCGAGCGGGTAGTGGGCGCCGTCCTTGCCGAGCACCGGCAGTCCGGCGTTGGGCATGGCCGACACCGCGGTCCTGGCGTGCCGGGCGAGGTAGCGCAGGTGCTCGCTCATCTCGGCGGGGCCGGTCGCGCAGTTCAGGCCGATCATGTCGATGCCGAGCGGCTCCAGCGCGGTGAGCGCGGCGCCGATCTCGGAGCCCAGCAGCATCGTGCCGGTGGTCTCGACGGTCACCTGGCACAGCAGCGGCAGGTCGATCCCGGCGGCCCGCAGCGCGCGCCGGGCGCCGATCAGCGACGCCTTGGTCTGCAGCAGGTCCTGGGTGGTCTCCACCAGGACCGCGTCGACGCCGCCGGCGATCAGGCCGGCCACCTCGGTCTCGTAGGCGTCGCGCAGCGCGGTGTAGGGCGCGTGGCCCAGGGTCGGCAGCTTGGTGCCGGGGCCGACCGAGCCGAGCACCCAGCGCGGCCGGTCGGGGGTGGCGAAGCCGTCGGCGACCTCGCGGGCGATCCGGGCGCCCGCCTCGGCCAGCTCGTAGACCCGGTCGGCGATCTCGTACTCGCCCAGGGCGGCCAGGTTCGCGCCGAAGGTGTTGGTCTCCACGCAGTCGACGCCCGCCGCGTAGTACTCCTCGTGCACGGAGCGCACGATGTCGGGGCGGGTGACGTTGAGGACCTCGTTGCAGCCCTCCAGGCCCTGGAAGTCGTCCAGCGAGGGATCCTGGGCCTGCAGCATGGTCCCCATCGCACCGTCTGCCACCACCACTCGGGTGGCCAGCGCCCTTCGAAGGGCGGTCGCGCGGCTCTGCTGAGCGGTCTGCTGGGACGGCAAGGCCATGGAATTACTCCCTGGAGTGCGACGGCTGTCGGCTATGCGTGCCCGGTTTTGCCGGACACGCACCAAGCCAGGGTAACCGCCCCGGGGCCATCGGCCGCAGCAGATTCCGAGTGTTGGTACGACGCGGTGTCATCGAGCGGGTCTTTGAGCCTCCGTCGGTCGGCTGGAAAGCATCGGTCGCACTCCACCGTCCGGGGCACCGGCGAGGTTCGGCCGCCGAGTGCGGCACCGGGGCGCCGCGGGAATTCTTTACCTACGATGGATGGTCGGTATGGTCCGCTGCCGTTCAGCATTGTCGACCACGCCGGTACCCAGTTGTACTGATCATTGCTGATATACAGCCGAACAGAAGCCGGCTTCGGCGGAGGCAGACGGAGGTCGTCCGATGGCGGGAAGCATCCAGTCGGTGGAACGGGCCGCCGCGATTCTGCGACTGCTGGCCGGCGGGGAGCGCCGGCTGGGCCTGACCGATATCGCATCCACCACGGGCCTGGCGAAAGCGACCGCCCACGGGATCCTGCGCACCCTCCAACAGGAGGGCTTCGTCGAGCAGGACCCGGCGAGCGGCAGGTACCAGCTGGGCGCGGAGCTGCTGCGGCTGGGCAACAGCTATCTGGACGTCCACGACCTGCGGGCCAGGGCCCTGGTGTGGACCGACGACCTGGCCCGCTCCAGCGGGGAGAGCGTCTACCTGGGCGTGCCGCACCAGCGCGGGGTGCTGATCGTGCACCACGTCTTCCGCCCCGACGACAGCCGGCAGGCGCTGGAGATCGGCGCGATGCAGCCGCTGCACAGCTCGGCGCTCGGCAAGGTGCTGGCCGCCTTCGACCCGGTGGCGCGCGGCCAGGCCCTGGGGGCGGAGCGCAAGCGGTACACGCCGCGGACGGTCACCGCGCGGCGGGAGTTCGAGGACGTGCTGGAGATCGTCAGATCGCGCGGCTGGGCCTCGGACCTGGAGGAGACCTGGGAGGGCGTCGCCTCGGTGGCGGCCCCCATCCACGACCGCCGCAGGATGCCGGTCGGCGCGATAGGGATCACCGGGGCGGTGGAACGCATCTGTGCGGACGGGGCGGTACGGGACGGGCTCGTGGCGGCCGTCCGTGACTGCGCCCGGGCGGTATCGCGCGACCTGGGCGGCGGACGCTTCTAGGATGAACTAGAGCTTTTCGGACAGCGGGGCCGCAGACCCTTGACGGGCCGAGAAGGGAGGACAAAACTGCCGTCCGACGGTCGACATTGTCGAACAACGGACGATATCCGGATCCTCCATCTCGGATGGAGACAAGGGAGTCGCAATGTCCAATGGCCACATATTCATCGGCGAGATCCTCGGCACCGCCACGCTGATTCTGCTCGGCTGCGGTGTCGTCGCCGGAGTCAATCTCAAGAAGTCGAAATCCAAGGACGCCGGTTGGGCGGTCGTCACCTTCGGCTGGGGATTCGGTGTACTGGCGGGTGCGTACATAGCGAACGGCTATTCCGGCGGGCAGCTCAATCCGGCCGTCACCATCGGGGTGGCGATCAAGACCGGGGACTGGAGCCACGTGCCGGTCTACATCGGCGGCCAGATGGTGGGCGCGATCATCGGCGCGTTCCTGGTGTGGGTGGTCTACATGGGGCAGTTCAAGGCCCACCTGACCGACGGCGCCGTCGCCGAGGGCAACGGCGCGGACCCCTCGGGGCCGGTCTCCCAGGGCGCCGACCCCGCCCCCGGCGGTCCGGTGCTGGGCGTCTTCTCCACCGGCCCGGAGATCCGCAACCCGGTGCAGAACCTGCTCACCGAGATCATCGCCACCACCGTGCTGGTGCTGTTCATCCTCACCCAGGACATGACCAAGGGGCTGGCCGCGGGCGGTCTGGGCATCCTGCTGGTGGCCCTGCTCGTGGTCGGCATCGGCATGTCGCTGGGCGGTCCCACCGGGTACGCCATCAACCCGGCACGCGACCTGGGCCCGCGCATCGTGCACGCCCTGCTTCCGTTGCCCAACAAGGGCGCTTCCGACTGGGGGTACGCCTGGATTCCCGTCGTCGGTCCTCTGCTCGGCGGCGCCCTGGCGGGTGGGATATACCAACTCGCGTTCACCTGAGCCGTTTTGCCCGCTGAAGGCGCGTTCCGCGCCGGAAGCTGTCATCCGTCCCCTCAGATCAGGAGCATCCCGTGAACGACTCGCAAGCAACCAACTCCCACGGGCAGGGCCCGTTCATCGCCGCCATCGACCAGGGCACCACGTCCTCACGGTGCATCGTCTTCGACAAGGACGGCCGGATCGTCGCGGTCGACCAGAAGGAACACGAACAGATCCTTCCCAAGCCGGGTTGGGTCGAACACGACGCCGCCGAGATCTGGACCAACGTCCAGCAGGTCGTCGACGGCGCGGTCACCAAGGCCGGCATCACCTCGGCCGACGTGCTGGCCATCGGCATCACCAACCAGCGCGAGACCACCCTGCTGTGGGACCGCACCACCGGCGAGCCGGTGCACAACGCCATCGTTTGGCAGGACACCAGGACGGACGTGCTGTGCCGGGAGTTCGGGCGCACCGGCGGCCAGGACCGCTGGCGCCGGGAGACCGGTCTGCCGCTGGCGTCGTACTTCGCCGGCCCGAAGATCCGCTGGCTGCTGGACAACGTCAAGGGGCTGCGGGAGCGCGCCGAGCGTGGCGACATCCTGTTCGGCACCATGGACAGCTGGGTGATCTGGAACCTCACCGGCGGCACCGACGGGGGCGTGCACGTCACCGACGTCACCAACGCCTCCCGGACCCTGCTGATGAACCTGGCGACCCTCCAGTGGGACGAGAGCATCCTGTCCGCCATGGAGATCCCGGCCGCGGTGCTGCCGGAGATCCGCTCCTCGGCCGAGGTCTACGGCCACGCCGCGGGCGGTTCGCTCAAGGGCATCCCGGTCGCCTCGGCCCTCGGTGACCAGCAGGCGGCGCTGTTCGGCCAGACCTGTTTCGCCGAGGGCGAGGCGAAGTCCACCTACGGCACGGGCACGTTCCTGCTGATGAACACGGCGAACAAGCCGATCAGCAGCCACAACGGCCTGATCACCACCGTCGGCTACCGCATCGGCGACAAGGACCCGGTCTACGCGCTGGAGGGCTCCATCGCGATCACCGGCGCTCTGGTGCAGTGGATGCGCGACCAGATGGGCCTGATCCAGTCCGCGCCGGAGATCGAGACGCTGGCGCTCACCGTGGAGGACAACGGCGGCGCCTACTTCGTGCCGGCCTTCTCGGGTCTGTTCGCGCCGCACTGGCGCTCCGACGCCCGAGGGGTGATCACCGGCCTCACCCGGTACGTCACCAAGGCGCACATCGCCCGCGCGGTGCTGGAGGCGACCGCCTGGCAGACCCGGGAGATCGCCGACGCCATGACCAAGGACTCCGGCGTCGAGATGACCACCTTGAAGGTGGACGGCGGCATGACCAGCAACAACCTGCTCATGCAGACGCTCGCCGACGTGCTGGACACCCCCGTGGTGCGGCCGATGGTCGCCGAGACCACCTGCCTGGGCGCCGCGTACGCGGCGGGCCTGGCGGTCGGCTTCTGGCAGGACACCGACGAGCTGCGCGCCAACTGGCGCCGGGCCGCCGAGTGGACCCCGCGGATGGAGGCGGCCGACCGCGACCGCCAGTACAAGAGCTGGCAGAAGGCGGTCGAGCGCACCATGGGCTGGATCGAGGAGGACGACAGCTGAGCGGTCCCGGCCATGGCTCCCGCCCCGGGACCGGTCGGCGTACGGCCGGTGCATGCCGGACCGCTACGTCGTGAGGTCCGGCTCCCGGGGCCGGCCGCCCGGGTCTGCGGACACCCCGGGCGGAAGCCGTAGGCTGGTGGCGCACGAAATCGGGTAGGGGAAACAGCTGCCGCAGCGGGCACACCGAGCCGCTGAGGACGGAAGGAGGCGCTGGGTGATCGAGCTCGAGGGGGTACCCGAGCTGATCGACCCGGTCATGGTGGCCGCGTTCGAAGGCTGGAACGACGCCGGTGACGCGGCGTCCTCGGCGGTCGCTCATCTGGACCGGGAGTGGAAGGGCGAGGTCTTCGCGGCGCTGGACGCCGAGGACTACTACGACTTCCAGGTCAACCGGCCGACGGTGTGGCTGGACGGCGGGACCCGGAAGATCACCTGGCCCACCACGCGATTGTCCGTGGTGCGGGTGGAGGGCCCGGCGCCGCGCGACCTGGTCCTGGTCCGGGGCATCGAGCCGAGCATGCGCTGGCGCTCCTTCTGCAACGAGATCATGGGGTTCGCCCACGAACTGGGCGTCGAGATGGTGGTGATCCTGGGCGCGCTGCTCGGGGACACCCCGCACACCCGGCCGGTGCCGGTCACCGCCGTCACCTCCGACCCCGATCTCGCCCGCACCATGAACCTGGACGAGTCGCGGTACGAGGGGCCGACGGGCATCGTGGGCATCCTCCAGGAGGCGTGCACCCACGCGGGCATCCCCACGGTCAGCCTGTGGGCCTCGGTGCCGCACTACGTCTCCCAGCCGCCGAATCCCAAGGCGACGCTGGCGCTGCTCAACCGGCTGGAAGACCTGATCGACCTGCGGATCCCGACCGGCGAGCTGCCCGAGGACGCCCGGGCCTGGCAGCTCGGGGTGGACCAACTGGCCGCCGAGGACAGCGAAGTCGCCGAGTACGTGCAGACGTTGGAGGAGGCGCGGGACACCGCCGAGCTCCCCGAGGCGTCCGGCGAGGCGATCGCCCGCGAGTTCGAGCGCTATCTGCGGCGCCGGGACGGCCAGCCCGGCTCCCCGCACGCCACCGAAGGCGGTGAGGGCCGCGCGCTCGGCCCGTCGCTGCGCGGTGCGCCGCCGCGTGACCGGGACGGCAAGGACGACGACGGCGACGGTGACGGCGGGTCCGAGGAGGGGCCGGCGGCCGACTCCACGCCCGCCGCGGAGTCGGCGGACGACGGGCAGGACGGGGAGGACGGCACGCGGGACGGCAACGCCGACGACTCCTCGGGAAGCGGCAGCGGGAAGGACTGACCCGCGCGCCGGCCGACGTGCGAGGTGCCCAGGACCGCACGGCCCTGGGCACCTCGATGAATCGTTACTCCCCGTCATGTCGGGGGCGCCGGACTACAGGGCGACCCCCAGCAGCGCGTCCACCGCCCGGGAGACCAGTCCCGGCGCGCCGGTGTCCGTGCCGCCGCCGTCGCTCTGCGCCGCCGCCCACTCGTCGACGGCCGCGAGCGCCCGGGGGGCGTCCAGATCGTCGGCGAGCGCCGCGCGAATCGCCTCGACGACCGCCTCGGCGCCGGGGCCGTCCGGCCGGGAGACCGCCGCCCGCCAGCGCCCGAGGCGGTCGACCGCCTCGGCCAGCACCGCGTCGGTCCACTCCCAGTCCGAGCGGTAGTGCCGGGAGAGCAGGGCGAGCCGGATGGCGGCCGGGTCGGTGCCGCTCCGGCGCAGCGTGGAGACGAAGACCAGGTTGCCCTTGGACTTCGACATCTTCTCGCCGTCCAGCGCGACCATCCCGGCGTGCACGAACGCCTTGGCGAACGGGAACTCGCCGGTCAGCGCCTGGGCGTGCGAGGCGCCCATCTCGTGGTGCGGGAAGGCCAGGTCGGACCCGCCGCCCTGCACGTCGAAGCCCATGCCGAGGTGCTCCAGCGCGATGGCCACGCACTCGATGTGCCAGCCGGGGCGGCCGTGCCCCAACGAGCCGCCGTCCCAGCTCGGTTCGCCCTCCCGGGCGGCCATCCACAACATCGGGTCCAGCGGGTTCTTCTTGCCCGGGCGGTCGGGGTCGCCACCGCGTTCCGCGGACAGCAGCCGCATGGCCGCGGCGTCCAGTCCCGAGACCCGGCCGAAGTGCTCGTCGGCCTCGATGGAGAAGTACACGTCGCCTTCGAGGTCGTAGGCGGCACCGGCCTCCCGCAGGCGTTCCACCAACGGGATGATCCGGGGTATCGCCTCGACCGCGCCGATGTAGTGCCGCGGCGGCAGCAGCCGCAGCGCGGTCATGTCCTCGCGGAACAGCGCCGTTTCGCGCTCCGCCAGCTCGGTCCAGTCCATCCCGGTCGCCACGGCCCGCTCCAGCAGCGGATCGTCGACGTCGGTGACGTTCTGTACGTAGTGGACCTGCCGCTTGGTGTCGAGCCACACACGCTGCACGAGGTCGAACGCGGTGTAGGTGGCCGCGTGCCCCATGTGGGTGGCGTCGTACGGCGTGATGCCGCATACGTAGATACGGGCGACCGAGCCGGGGTCCAGGGTGACCGGACCACCGGTGGCGGTGTCGTGGAGGCGGAGTTCGTGTCCCCTGCCGGGCAGGGCGGGAACCTCCGAAGCGGGCCAGGCATGCATGCCCTGAGCCTAACCGGACGACCTTTCCGGTTACGACCCAGGATCGGTACGGATGGCCGGATCGCAGCTCTTGTGCCGTGCGGCCGGGCGTGCCGCCCAGCTCAGAGGGCCCGCGCCGGGCCGTCCGAGGTCACACCGGCGGCCACGGGATCGCCGGCCAGCTGCCGCTGGGCAGCGGATGGCTCCCGGCGGCCAGCAGCGCCCCGACCCTCTCGCGCAGCGCCGCGATCTCCGCGCCGGTCAGCAGTGGGGCCAGCCGCTCGCCCAGCTCACCGGCGAACGCCTCGCCGAGCCGCCGGAGCACCTCGCGGGCCTCCTCGGTGAGCGGCTCGCCGGCCCAGCCCCACAGCAGGGTGCGCAGTTTGTCGTCGGTGTGGAAGCAGACGCCGTGGTCGATCCCGTACAGCCGGCCGTCGGCGGTCGGCAGCAGATGGCCGCCCTTGCGGTCGGCGTTGTTGATCACCGCGTCCAGCACCGCGAGCCGCCGCAGCCGCTCGTCGTCGGCGTGCACCAGCAGCGCGGTACGCCCCTCGCCGACCTCGGCCTCGACGACGGCCTTCCAGCCTGCGTCCGGTTCACCGTCCTCCACCAGGGCCAGCAGCGGCACGTCGGTGTCGGCCTCGATCCACAGCTGGCACATGCCCTGGCCGTAGGGTCCGTCGCGCAGCACCGTCGGCGGCACCAGCCCCCAGCCGGTCGCCTCGGAGACCAGGTAGGCGGCGACCTCGCGGGAGGCGAGGTTCCCGTCGGGGAAGTCCCACAGCGGGCGCTCCCCGGCGACCGGCTTGTAGACGCACACCGCTTCGCGGCCCTCGTGGGCGATCTCGCAGTACAGCACCGCGTTGGAGGCCTCACGCAGCCTGCCGCGCACGGTCAGCTCACCCCGGGTGAGCAGGTCGAGGCCGGCCGGGGCGTCCCGGTGGTCCACCACGCAGCCGGCCGCGCCGGGAGCGTCCCCGGGCGTCAGCCCGCCCGTCGGTACCCGTTCTGGCGCGGGCATACGTGTCCTTCCGGGTCGAGGGGCAGGCTGCACAGCGGGCAGGGCGGACGGCCCGCGGAGACCACCTCCAGGGCACGCTTGGCGAAGGACCTGGCCTGGGCGCCGGTGAGCCGGACCCGCAGCATCGGCGGACCGTTCTCCTCGTCCTGGAGCAGCATCTCCTCGGCCGCCTCCAGGTCCTCGGAGGACAACTCGGCCTCGGTGTCCAGCTCGACGAGCGCCTGCGCTTCGAGAATCATCCGTTCGGCGGTGGTGTCCCAGGCCAGTGCCATGGTGCCGACCCGGAACTCCTCCTCGACCGGAGCGTCCAGCGGAGCCGTGTCGGTCAGCTCGGAGGGGGCGACGGCGGGCACCGAGGCGTTGCCGCCGCTACGTCGTACGACCTCGTCGAGCAACTCGTCGATCCGCTCGGCGAGCGCTTCCACCTGGGTCTTCTCCAGCGCCACGCTGGTGGTACGGCCGGCCGCGGTCGCCTGAAGGAAGAAACTGCGCTGGCCCGGCTGCCCGACCGTCCCGGCCACGAACCGGTCCGGCTGCTCGTAGAAGAACACCTGACGGGGCACGTCCGCTCCGTTTGCTCGACTGTTCGGTCACTTGTCTGGCTCACATACCGTCGTCCCTCGGGGCCGCACGGTATCCGCGCACCACCCTACTGCGGAAGCCGATCACGGTGCGCCCGTGGCTCCGCCGACCACCGCGTCGTCCGTTCCGGGCGCGGCCGGGCGGGGCATCAGACCGCTGAACTCCCCGGTGTCGCCCAGTCGGACCAGGAAGGGGCGGAGCGCGCTGAAGCGGATGACGGTCACAGAACAGGGGTCGACCGACAGCCGCTGGAAGAGGTCGAGGTGGAGTCCGAGGGCGTCCGCGGCGAGTGACTTGATGATGTCGCCGTGCGAGCACACCACGTACAGCGCGTCCGCCCCGTGCTCCTTCGCCACGCGGGTATTCCAGTCGTGAAGCGCGTCCACGGCCCGGGCCTGCATGGCGCGCACCGATTCGCCCTCCTCACCGGGGAAGACGGCGGCGGACGGATACTGCTGGACGGTCTTCCACAGCGGCTCGTCGGAGAGTTCGGCCAGCTTGCGGCCGGTCCAGTCGCCGTAGTGGCACTCGCCGAGCCGGTCGTCGGTGTGCAGCGGCAGCTCGGGCCTGGCGGCCAGCAGCGGGGCGAGCGTCTCCCGGCAGCGTTGCAGCGGGCTGCTGACGACCGCGGCGATCGGCAGGCCGGCCAGCCGCTCGGCGAGGGCGGCCGCCTGGGCGGCACCCTGCTCGTCCAGGCTCACGCCGGGGCTCCAGCCGGCCAGCACTCCGTCGGCGTTTGCGGTGGACCGGCCGTGCCGGATCAGCATCACGATGGGCATGGTCACGAGCGTACGGCGCCGGGCGGCCGGCCCGAAGGGCCCGGCGACACGTCGCGGGAGACGGGCGCCGCGGGACCCGGCCGCGACGAGTGGGCCGCCCTGCCTGGTCAGCCGCGCACCCCGCGCGGAACAATGGGCGGGTGATCGTGGATTGCGCCATCTACAAGGGCGGGCATCGCACCGAGGGCCCCGCCGACTTCTCCGACGCACTGGACCAGGCCCGCCGCTCCGGTGACTCCTTCCTGTGGATCGGGCTGTACGAGCCGACCCCGGAGGAGTTCGATCTGGTCGCCGGCGAGTTCGGGCTGCACCCGCTGGCCGTCGAGGACGCCCTGACCGCCCACCAGCGGCCCAAACTGGAGATCTACGACGACTCCCTGTTCCTGGTGCTCAAGCCGGTCACCTACGACGACGACGCGGCCAGTGTCTCGGCCGAGGAGCTGATGGTCTTCCTCGGCGACTCCTTCGTGGTCACCGTGCGGCACGGCGAGGGCCAGCCGCTCAAGGAGGTGCGCAAGCGCCTGGAGGACGAGCCGGACGTGCTGGCGCACGGCCCCTGCGCGGTGATGTACGCGGTCAGCGACGCGGCGGTCGACCACTACGTCGACGTGGCCGGCGAACTCCAGGTGGATCTTGAGCAGTTGGAGGAGGAGATCTTCGCGCCGGGCGGCTCCGACAGCAAGAACACCGCGGGCCGCATCTACGGCTTCAAGCGGCAGGTGCTGGAGTTCCGCCGGGCCACCGCCCCGCTGACCGACCCGATGATGCGACTGGCGGTCGGCGGGATGCCCTACGTCGGCCGGGAGAGCCAGCCCTTCTTCCGGGACGTCAGCGACCACCTGACCCGGGTCAACGAGCAGGTGGAGGGCCTCGACCGGCTGCTCACCGACATGCTGGGCGCGCATCTGACCCAGGTCGGGGTCCGGCAGAACGACGACATGCGCAAGATCTCGGCGTGGGCGGCGATCGCCGCCGTACCGACGCTGATCGCCGGGGTGTACGGCATGAACTTCGACTACATGCCCGAACTGCACACCCGCTACGGCTACGAGGTGGTGGCCGGCGGGATGCTGGTGGTCTGCTTCGTGGTGTACCGGTTCTTCAAACGCCGCGGCTGGCTCTGAGGCCGTGTCACGCGGGGGACGCGGTGCGGGAGTTGTGCGATGCCGCCCGAGTTGCGGGGCGTCGCGGGAGTTGTCCGGAAGTTGCCGCCCCGGGCGTAACCCTTCGCTGTGTGCGGCGTTGGGCTGAATGACGGCCGTGGCGGGGAAGACCCCCGAGCCCCCACCACGGCCGCAGAAACGTCACGACACCGGCGACTCGCTCCCGATGGCCGCCACCTGCCATTCCTCATCCCAAGTGATTCCCGTGCCTGTCGGTGCGGCTGGGTAAGGTTCAAAGGAGGCAAGAGGGCGCCAGGGACGGGATCGCGAAGCAGGTGGACATGTTCAGCAAGGCCGCCAGGAGTCGTCCGGCGACGGGGCAGTTGGGGCCGGCCGGCTCCGACTGGTCCCCGTACTCACGCCTGGACGACGCGGCCCACGCCTACTTCCTGCACGCCGAGGTGGCGTTGGAGGCGGTGGCCGGGGTGCTGGGCCGTCACCGGGTGCGCGGCTTCACCCTGGAGCGGGTGGTCGACCTGACGGAGGCCGGCGCCTCGGTGTGGCAGGAGGCCGCGGTCTGCGACGGCCGGCGGCTGATCCTGTGGCACAGCGAGGAGCTGGCCGACGAGGCCGCCCCCGGCGGCACGGTGCTCGACTCCTCGATCCAGGTGCTCCCGCTGGCCTCGATCGGGCATGTGGGCATGCGCACCCTGGTGGGCCGGGACGAGGGCGGCGGCCGGGTCGACCGCGGGGTCTACCTGGTGCTGGCCACCGCCACCCCGCACGAGCTGAGCGCGGTGCAGACCGATCCGGAGTCCCCGGTGGCCTCGGCCCGGCTGCGGCCGGAGGCGTTCCGGTTCAGCAAGTCGCTGGAGGACGGCGGGCCCGGCCAGATAGCCCGGCTGATCGCCTTCGGCCGCCTGCTGGGGCGACTGGCCGGCTGAGCGCCGGCCCGCCCCTCCACCGGCGTCACGCCAGGCCGGCACGCTCCAGCGCCTCGACGCCCGCCCGCAGCGCGGTCAGGCGCTCGTCCAGGGTGAACCCGGCGGGCGAGAGCGTCAGCGTGGTGACCCCGGCGGCCGCGTACGCCGCCATGCGGTCGGCGATCCGCTCGACCCCGCCGAGCAGGCAGGTCGAGTCGATCAGCTGCCGGGGCACGGCCGCCGCGGCGCCGTTCTTGTCCCCCGCCAGGTACTTGTCCTGGATCTCGGCGGCCTCCTTCTCGTACCCCATGCGCTGGGCGAGCCGGTTGTAGAAGTTCTGCTTGCGGCTGCCCATGCCGCCGACGTACAGCGCGGTGTACGGCCGGAAGATGTCGGCCAGCGCCGAGGCGTCGTCGCCGACCGCGATCGGCAGCGTCGGGCAGACGTCGAAGCCCTCCAGGGTCTTGCCGACCTTCTCGCGCCCGGCGCGGATCGAGTTGAGCGCGGTGTCCTCCAGGTGCTCGGCAGCCGGGAAGATCAGCAGGGCGCCGTCGGCGATCTCGCCGGTCTGCTCAAGGTTCTTGGGCCCGATGGCGGCGATGTACAGCGGGATGTACTCCCGCTCCGGGTGCACGGTCAGCTTCAGCGGCTTGCCGGGACCGCCGGGCAGCGGCAGCGTCCAGTGCTCGCCCTCGTGGGACAGCCGCTCCCGGGACATCGCCTTGCGCACGATCTCGACGTACTCGCGGGTGCGCGACAGCGGCTTGTCGAACTTCACGCCGTACCAGCCCTCGGACACCTGCGGCCCGGACACCCCGAGCCCGAGCCGGAACCGGCCGCCGGACAGGGAGTCCAGGGTGGCGGCGGTCATCGCCGTCATCGCCGGGGTACGGGCCGGGATCTGGAAGATCGCCGAGCCGATGTCGATCCGTTCGGTCTGCGCGGCGACCCAGGACAGCACGGTCGGCGCGTCCGATCCGTAGGCCTCCGCGGCCCAGCAGACCGAGTAGCCGAGCCGGTCCGCCTCCTGGGCCACCGCGAGATTGTCCGCGTCCATCCCGGCGCCCCAGTAGCCGAGGTTGATCCCGAGCCGCATCACGGTCTCCCTACTCATCGGTAACGTCGTCGTCTCCGGGGACTGTAGCGCGGACCACCGCCCTACGCTCCTGTCAGGTGTGCCACACGGCTACACCACTGCCTCTTGGCCAGTAATGTCACCGACCATGGAGCAAAGGCATCTCGGCCGCACGGGATTGCGGGTGTCCAGGTTGGGACTCGGCACACTGACCTGGGGCCGGGACACCGGTGAACGGGCCGCGGCGGACCAGCTCAAGACCTTCTGGGAAGCCGGCGGCACACTGATCGACACGGCCGACGTGTACGCGGACGGCGCGGCGGAGTACCTGCTGGGCCGGCTGCTGGAGAACCTGATCCCCCGCGGTGACCTGGTGATCGCCACGAAGGCGGGCAGCGTCCCCGACCCGGACCGCAGATTCGACACCTCACGCCGTCATCTGCTCTCCGCGCTCGACGCGTCGCTGGAGCGGCTGGGCACCGACCACGTGGACCTGTGGCAGGTGCACGCCTTCGATCCCGGCACCCCGCTGGAGGAGACGCTCCAGGCGCTGGACATCGCGGTCTCCTCCGGGCGCGCCCGGTACGCGGGGGTCTCCAACTTCTCCGGCTGGCAGCTCGCCAAGGCGGCCACCTGGCAGCTGGCGGGCGCCGGCCGCACCCCGTTGGCCAGTACGCAGATGGAGTACTCCCTGCTGCAGCGCGGCATCGAGCGCGAGGTGCTGCCCGCCGCCCTCGATCTGGGCGTCGGCCTGCTGCCCTCCTCACCGCTGGGGCGCGGTGTGCTCACCGCCAAGTACCGCTACGGCATACCGCAGAACTCACGCGGTGCCTCCGACCACCTCGCGCCGTTCGTCGCGCCCTACCTGGACGAGACCGCGGGGTTCATCGTGGACGCCGTCGCCACCGCCGCCGAGGGACTGGCCGTCACCCCGCTGCACGTCGCGCTGGCCTGGGTGCGCGACCGGCCCGGGGTGACCGCGCCGATCCTCGGCGCGCGCGACGCGCACCAGCTCGGCCAGGCATTGTCGGTGGAGGCCCTTACGCTTCCGGTGGAGATCAACCACGCGCTCGACGACGTGTCGGCACCGGTGCACCGGTATCCGGACCATGACTGGAGCACGCTGTGACGCGGACCGGCGGGCGCGGCGGACCGGTCGAGGACCGCCGGCGGTACGACCGGTGGTCAGGCGAAGAAGTGAACGAGGTAGCACAGTGACCGACGGGGAAGCAGGCAAGTCCGAAGGAGCCGCCGGGGGCACCGGGGCGCAGCCCGCGGAGCTGGCCCGGCTGGCGCAGGCGGTCCGCGCGATCGAGCGCCGGGAGGGCCCACCCGCCCCGCCGCCGCCCCGTCAGGAGGCCGCGCGACGGCCGGAGGCGGCCCAGGACCAGGACCAGGACCCGGCGGGATCCGGCGCGGGATCCACCGCGCAAGACGCCCCGCAGGCCCCCGCCCGGCCCGCTGCGGCGGCCGAGGTCCCGGCCGCCGTCCCGCTGCCCGACAAGCCGGTCGAGGCGGCCAGGGCGATGCTGGCGCGGGGCGGGGCGCCCGAGGCGCTGGCCGAGGCGGCCGTCGGGACGCTGGGCGAGCGGGCGGGTGAACTGCTGGCGCAGGACCCGTGGTCGGTGCTGTCGCTGGCGGGCGTCCGGCCGGACCAGGCCGACGGGTTCGCCCGCGCCCTGCTCGGCGAGGCGTGCCGTCCCGACGACGAGCGGCGCGGCCGGGCCGTGGTGGGCTGGCTGCTGGCGCGCGCGGCGGAGGCCGGACACACCGCGCTGGAGTGGTCGGTGCTGGCGGGCGCGCTGGCCAGGCAGTCGGTGCCGGAGGCGGAGGAGGCCCTGCGCCGGGCGGTGGAGGACGGCCTGGTGATGGTCTTCCGCGACGAGCGGGAGCCGGGCGGCGGATCCTCCGCGGCGGAGGACGAGGAGCCCGAGGCGGACATCCTGCTCGCCCTCGACCGCTACGCGCTGGCCGAGGAGAGCCTGGCGGACGGCCTGGTCCGGCTGCTCAGCACCTTCGAGTCCGTGGAGTCCGGGCAGCCCGCGCCCGACGAGGACGGCGATCCGGAAGCGGACGGCACGGACGCGTACACCGCGGTGGACTGGCAGGCCGCGGAGTCGGCCGCCCCGTCCCCGTCCGCCGCCGCGCTGATCCGGGCGGTGGCGGGCAGCGGGCTGGTCGTCCACAGCGGTGGCGAGGCGGCCCGCGCGGAGCCGGCGGCACTGGTGACGGCCGTGCGGGCGGCGGGACTTCGGGCCTTCGCCGCCACACACACCGAGGACGGCCGGCGGCGGCTGGCCGACCTGCTCGGGGCGGACGCCGGTCCGGCCGCGCTCACCGTGGACGGGCTGCTGTCAGGTGCCGAGGGGCCGGGCCGGGACGAGGACGGCGCGCTCGACCTCGACCTGCTGGTGGTGCTGGACGCACCGCAACTGGACGTGGAGCGGGCCGCCACGCTGGTCGAGGCGGTGCCGGACGGCGCCCGGCTGGTCCTGTCAGGCGACCCGGCGGTGCTGTGGTCGGCGGGTCCCGGCCGGGCCTTCGCCGACCTGCTGGCGGCCAAGGTGTGCCCGCAGGTGGTCTCCCGCACCCCGGACCCGGGACCGATCGGCGAGTTCGTCTCCGGCGTCGCGGTCGGGGAGTTGGAGCCGGCCGGCTCCCCCGGCGGTGACTCGGGCAAGGACGTCGTGGTCGTACCGGTGCGGGACACCGGGGAGGCCGTGCACCGCACGGTGCAACTCGTCGCCGACTCGATCCCCCGGGCGCTCGGGGTGCCCGCCGAGCAGACGCAGGTGGTCACCCTGGCGCACGGCGGCGCGTGCGGCACCCGGGCGCTGAACGCGGCGCTCAAGGCCCGCCTCAACCCCGGTCCCGGCCGGTTCGCCGGCTTCGACCCGGGCGACCGCGTGGTCCACGTCCCCGGGCCGGGACGTGCTGTCCCCGGCACGGTGGTCTCCGGCGGCCCTGACGGGCTGCGGCTGGACTGCGAGGGGACGCCGGTGGTCGTACCGCCCGACCGCGTGACGGCGGCGCTGCGGCACGGCTGGGCGGTCACCGCGCACCAGGCGGTGGGGACGCTGTGGCCGGCCGTGGTCGCGGTGCTGCCCGGGGACGCGCCCGCGACCTCACCGCTCACCCGGCAGTGGGTCTACACCGCCTTCAGCCGCGCACGACGCCATCTGTCCGTCGTCCAGGGCGCCGCCGAGGAACTCCCCCGGGCGGTCGCCGAACGGCCCGCCAAGGACCGCACGACCAGGCTGCGGACGATCCTGGCGGAGCAGACCGCCGGATCCTGACCACCGGGACCGCCGGGCCCCGGTGACGGGACCCGGCGTCCGGCACGGACTGACGCGGAGAGGTCGCCGACCTCAGACGTCGGCGACCTCCGGGTCGTCGTCGAAGACCGCGCTGACGTCGAAGCGGCAGATGACCAGCTCCGGGTCGGCCTGGTCGAAGGGGGCGGAGAGCCACTCCCCCGGTTCCGCGGTGTCGCCCGCCGTCACCCAGATGGTGGAGTCGCCCTCCTCCAGGCCGAACTCCTTGTGGCGGGAGGCGATCTCATCGGGCTCGTACTCCCCGAACAGCGCGCTCACCGCGGCGCCGACGCCCGTCTCCTCATCCTGGTCGAGGGCCTCGGCGACCCGCCCGGCCTGGGCGATCAGCCGCCGCCGGTCGGCCACGGTGTAGTCGCGGCGGATCAGCACGCTGATCGCGCCCGGGTCCTGGGGACCGGCGTATTCGGGCAGTGAGTCGGGGGCCGGGACCTCGAAGGGCGTGACCTCGTCGTAGGCGTCGTACAGCAGCTCGTCGTACGCCTCGGCCGTGGTGGCCAGGGCGTCGAACGCGGCGTAGACCGCGGGATCGTCGTCGCCCGTACGGTTCTCGATCGCGGCCAGATGGCGGTCAATGGCTGTTTTGACCGCCTCGGCGGCGGCACGTACCTCGGCAACGGTGGGCTGCGCGACATCAGACATGGTGCAGACGCTATCCGGACCAGGCGGTTGCACGCACAATAGATGCGATGCCGGAATACGAATTTCAAGACGTGTACGTGCCCCGGGGCGTCTCCCGCAACGCCACCCGGCGCATGTTGACCGACCACGCGGAGTACGGTCACTGGGAACTCGACCGGCTGCGCCTGTACCCGGACGGCAGCCGCAAGGTGCGGCTGCGCCGCCGGATCATCCGCCAGGTACGCGCCACCTGGTGAGCCGTCCGTAGCGAAAGTGCCAGGTCAGCCGTGAGGGCGGCCGCACCCCTGGGGGTGCGGCCGCCCTCACGTTTTCCCGCCGTACGCGGTGGTCGGCTCAGGTCCCCGCGGGGGCCTGAGCCGACCGGTTCAGACCCGGACCTTGCGGCCCCGGCGGTAGAGCACGAAGCCGCCGAGCAGCAGACCTGCGCTCGCGGCGGACATCACACCCAGCTGCTCGGCACCGGTGTGCGCGAGGGCGGGCGGCTCGGCGACCATCGGCGGACGGGCGTGCCGCGCCTTGGTCGGCGGGTTGGCGTGCCGGACCGTCACCGGCGCGTTCGGGGTGGAGACGTTCTCGCACGAGTTGCCGAACGACGGGTTCAGCAGGCCGACGACGTCGAGCGTGTTGCCGCAGGCGTTGATCGGCGCTTCCACCGGGAGCTGGATCAGGTTGCCCGAGCCGACGCCCGGCGAGTCGGTGCTCGTGCCGACCGCACCCGAGCCGCCGGTCACGCCGGTGCCGCCGTGGGAGTGGTTGGCGCAGTGGTTGTCGAACGCCGGGTTGACGGCGCCGATCACGTCGACCGAGTTGCCGCACAGGTTGACCGGGACGTGCACCGGCACCTGCGCGGTGTTCCCGGCCAGGACGCCTCCCGAGTGCGAGCTGGCGCCGTGTGCCGCCGCTCCCCCGGTGCCGGTCGCGCCGGTGCCGCCTTGGGACTCGTTGCCGCAGTGGTTGCCGAACGACGGGTTCAGCAGGCCGACGGCGTCGATGGTGTTGCCGCAGAGGTTGATCGGGATGTGCACCGGCACCTGCACGGTGTTGCCCGACAGGACCCCGGGGGATCCGGCGGCGGTCCCGGCGGCCCCTGCGTCCGCATACGCGTAGCCGCCGGTGACGGCGAGCACACCGCCCGTCGCCACTGCGGTGATCAGGCCTTTCTTCGCGACCTGCCTCATTGTGTTCCCTGCCTTCTGATGTACCTGGGTGGTCGCGGGCGACCGCCCGCAACGAGGAAGCGGGGAAACGGAAAATCCGAGTGTGGGATTTTCCCAGCATTTCCCCTTGAGATCACGACAGCCCCGGCGCGCCGCGGGCGCTCCAGGGCCGCGTGGGGTCGGGCCGTCACAGGGCCCGACGCGACGTCACCTGTTGGTGCAGTGGTTCCCGAAGTCGGGGTTGACCAGCCCGATCGCGCTGACCGTGTTTCCGCAGAGGTTCAGCGGCACGTGGAGCGGGATCTCGATCGCGTTGCCGGAGATGACGCCGGGGGATCCGACCGCCGCACCCTGGGCGCCGGCGTCGGCCACGGCCAAGCCGGCACCCGCGAGCACCAGACCGCCGGTGGCAGCCGCGACAGCGGCGACCTTCTTGATCATTGTTCCTCCTCGTTGGCAAGTGCGGTCCCAGCCGCGGACCGCACTGACCTAACGAGGTCGGCAGAGCAGGGGAACGAGCTGCGGTTTTCATTCACCCGTTTCGGCTATGCCCGTACGAACGATCGAATGATTGACGCACCGCACTCCGAACTTCGGGCTTTTTGCGGTGGTTTCCGGAGACTTCCGATGAGTTCCGGTGAGCTCGCCGTAGGCGAACCGCCATCAATCGTTCAGCATTGATCCAGGAAACGGTCGAGTACCCGCACCCCGAACTTCAGTCCGTCAACCGGCACCCGCTCGTCCACGCCATGGAACATCCCGGCGAAATCCAGCTCCGGAGGCAGCCGCAGCGGGGCGAACCCGAAGCACCGGATGCCCAGGTCGTCGAAGGACTTGGCGTCCGTACCGCCGGAAAGGCAGTAGGGCACGGCGCGGGCGATCGGGTCCTCGGCGCGCAGCGCGGACTGCATGGCGTCCACCAGGGCGCCGTCGAAGCTGGTCTCCAGGGCCTTGTCGGAGTGCACGTCCTCGCGCCTGACCCGGGGCCCGAGCACCCGGTCGACGTCGGCCAGGAACTCCTCCTCGTAGCCCGGCAGGAAACGGCCGTCGACGTAGGCGTGGGCCTGGCCGGGGATCACGTTGACCTTGTAGCCGGAGTCCAGCATGGTCGGCGCCACGGTGTTGCTGAAGGTCGCCCCGATCAGCTTGGCGATCCCGCCGAGCTTCGCCAGCGTGGCGTCCATGTCCTCCGGGTCGAGCGGGGTGCCAAAGGCGTCCGACAGCTCGTCCAGGAACGCCCGCACGCTCTTGGTGACCCGCACCGGGAACTTGTGCCGGCCCAGCCGTCCGACCGCCTCGCACAGCTCGGTGATGGCGTTGTCCTTGTTGACCATCGACCCGTGCCCGGCGGTGCCGTCCACGGTCAGCCGCATCCAGTGCATGCCCTTCTCGGCGGTCTCCACCAGGTACAGCCGCAGTTGCTCGTTGACCGTGAAGGAGAAGCCGCCGACCTCGCCGATGCCCTCGGTGACGCCCTCGAAGAGGTCGGGGTGGTTGCGTACGAGGTGCTTGGCGCCGTAGACGCCGCCCGCCTCCTCGTCGGCCAGGAAGGCCAGCACGATGTCGCGCGGCGGCTTGCGGCCGCTGCGCAGCCGGTCGCGCACGACGGCCAGCGTCATGGCGTCCATGTCCTTCATGTCGACCGCGCCCCGGCCCCAGACGCAGCCGTCGGCCACCTCGCCGGAGAAGGGGTGGTGGGTCCAGTCCTCGGCGTTGGCTGGCACGACGTCGGTGTGCCCGTGGATCAGCAGGGCCGGCCGGGAGGGGTCCTCACCGGCGATCCGGGCCACGGTGGAGGCACGCCCCTTGTGCGACTCGAAGATCTGCGGCTCAAGACCCACCTCGGCCAGCTTCTCCGCGACGTACTCGGCCGCGGCGCGCTCGCCCGGGCCGGAGTGGTCGCCGTAGTTGCTGGTGTCGATCCGGATCAGCTCACGGCACAGGTCGACGACCTCGTCCTCACCGCTGACCGTCCGTGCCGGGTTCGACTCGCTCACGCTGCCTCCTCGTCGGTACCGCCCACTCACGACCACCGGCCACCACGCGACCGGTGTCCCCTCCCCGCCATCCTCCCCTGCCTGCCCCTTCTCCCCCAAGGGCGTGTCGGAGGGAGTGTCGGAGGGGGTTGGGTGGGGGGCGGTCGGGGGGCGGTTTCGGGAGGGTCGGCGGGGGCGTCGGGGGGCCGGCGGGGAGGGTTGGCGGGGGGTCGGGCGGAGGGTCGGCGGGAAGGGTCTGCGGGGGCGGCGGGGGTCGGGCGGGAGGGGTCGACGGTGATCGGGGACGTCCAGATCTTTGCTATGGTTTACCGCGTCGCCCAGGCCACAGTCGACCCGGCGGCAACCCGGTCCGGGTGGCGGAATGGCAGACGCGCTAGCTTGAGGTGCTAGTGCCCTTTATCGGGCGTGGGGGTTCAAGTCCCCCCTCGGACACGCAGGATCACCTGACGGTGCTGGCCGATCTCTCGGCTGGCACCTTTCGCGTTTCATGGCCGCACGAGCTGTTTTCCGGGCTCGTAGGTGAGCCGCAGACTGAGGTTCCGGTAGACCTCGGCCTTCTCCGGTGTGCCCTGCGCCTCCGCGAGCACGTCGCGGAGGCGGCCGAGTGGCTTGATCATGGCGCGGATCTCGTCCTTTGTCAGCCGTCGCTGGCTGGCCTCGTGGGTACAAGCAAGGGCTTCCGCTCGACGGGCTTGGACCTCGGCAGTCCACTGGGCGACGAGCTTAGGATCGGTTCCGGCTTCCAGGGCCGCGCGGTAGCGGGCGAGTTTGGTGTCGCACTCAGCGACTACCCGGGCCGCTTCGTCTGCTCCAGGCACGGAGACGGTCTCGGGCTGTCCGTCGTACCGCAGGACCACAGCCTCACCGAGGCCTGCCAGCTCGCCACCGCCACCTACCTACGGCTGCCCGAGGAACAACGCACCCCCATCCTCGGCGCCCGCGCCCAGCACATCATCGACGTCCTCCCACCCGCCATGCGATCAGCGAGAGCAGCACGTGAACTCGGCGAAGTCCTTGCCCTTCCACCCTCATGACGTGACAACCGGCGCCCCAGTCGGTCAGCCTTGCCCCATGACCGCACCGGCGCCCCTCCACGGCGGCTTCGCCGAGTCCGAACTCCACGACGTCCTCGACCGCGCCTGCGTGCAGGCGGGACTCGACGCCACCGGCGCCGAACTTCTGCGCGGCCACACCAACGCCGTCTTCCGGCTGCGCCATGACCCCGTCGTCGTCAAGATCGCCCCCAAGGGCTCACCCATCGCGAGCGTCGAACGGACTGTCGCCCTCGTGCGGTGGCTGATGGGGCGGGGCTTTCCCACCGTCCCCCTGCACTGCGCGCAGCAGCCCGTGCTCGTCGACGGACAGCACGCCGCCACGTTCTGGACCTACCTGCCGCAGGACGCCACCGAGCCGATCACCGCCCAGGACCTCGCCGGCCCGCTGCACACCCTGCACGCGCTCACCGACCCGCCCGTACGCCCGCGCGAGCTGAACAACACCGGCGCCATCCGATACTCCCTAGCCGCCATCACCCTGCTCCCCGACGACATGCGGTTCCTCACCGAACGTGTCGATCAGCTCGAAGACGCCCTCAAGCAAGTCCAGTTCGCCTTTTCCGACTGCGTGGTTCAGGGTGATCCCCAGCACCGCAACGCCCTGCGGGACGGCGACCGGACCGTCCTGTGCGACTGGGACACCATCGCCTGGGGCGCCCCGGACTGGGACCTCGTCACCATCGAGGTCCACTGCCGCCGCTTCGGCTACGCCCCGGCGCATTACGACGACTTCGCCGCGACGTACGGTTTCGACATCCGCTCCGCTCCCGGATATCACGTTCTCCGGGACATCCGGGAACTCCGCATGATCACCACAAATGCTCGCAAAGCGCGGCAGACTCCGGGAACCATCAACGAGGTCCGGAAGCGGATCGCCGGCCTGCGGCACGGGGACACAGAGCTGCGGTGGCACATCCTCTGACGTCGAGGACGACCCGCTCGCGGGTGTCCTTCGGGTTCGGTCTTTGAAGGGGTCAGGCCGCCAGCACGCTCCGGGCACGCTCGCTGAATTCGCGGCCGGTTGTGGCTCCGTTCCTGGCCAGTCGATCGCGAGGCTGAGGAGCGGTTCCACCGTGCGGTGGCGCGGGGTGCGGACGCAGGCGCGAGCAGTTTCGCCCGGTCGGGTGCCCGTCGGCGTTGCAGTAGTCCCGGAGCCAGTTCGGCCGCGGGCCGTCAGGGCTTGCGCGGCAACATATGGCGTGCAGAACGCCCTCGGAGCCGATACGGGGAGCGGCAGTCGCGCGGCCGCACGATGTCGGCGACGAGGTCGCGTCCTTCCTGACTGGCGTACCGTCGTATCTTGATGCCAGCGCGTACAACCCCAGCTCTCGGGATCGGCAGGATCGCATGCCAACCGCCAAGGATCAGTGGACTCGGGTAGCCGAAGTGGAGTTGGCCGTCCCCCTCCCGCGCCGTTGGGCGCACTCCCAAGGTGTCGCCCGGCGGGCTGCGGAGATCGCCGGTGCCGTGCCCGACGCCGACCTTCTGCACGCCGCCGCTGTACTGCACGACGTCGGCTACGCTCCGCGGCTTGCCGCCACCGGTTTTCACCCGGTGGACGGCGCTCGTTTCCTTCGCGATGTCCACCATGCCGATGAGCGCCTGACGAGCCTTGTGGCGAATCACACCCTTGCCCTGCTCGAAGCCGAGGAGCGCGGACTCCGCGAAACCCTGGAAGCGGAGTTCCCACTCCTCGATGACCAGCGCCTGGTCGACACCCTCATCTACTGCGACATGACGACGACGCCCGACGGCGAGCGGACGACCGCCGAGGATCGGATCGCGGAGATCGTCAGCCGCTACGGCGAGGACAGCATCGTCGGACGGTTCATCCGTCGCGCGCGACCGGAGATCTTGGCCTCCGTTGCCCGGGTCGAGGGGGCTCTGGCGGTTCAGCCCAGATAGGGATAGGTGCCGGCGAGGTAGTCGGCGATCTGCTGGCGCATGCTGGGGTGGATGTCGTACTGGTCGAGGTCGGCGGGCTGCACGTAGCGGACGCCGTCGGCCTCGTCGTTGATGGTGGGCTCTCCGCCGACGGGGCGCCCGATGTAGGTGTTCTCGTACTGCTGGCGGATCTCGCCATCGCTGTAAGCGACGATGTGCTTCGGGTTGGTGTAGACGCCGAGGAAGCCGGTGATCTCGGCGACGATTCCGGTCTCCTCCAGGCACTCACGCACCGCGCACTGAGCGGCCGTCTCCCCGATGTCCTGGGCTCCGCCAGGCAGCGCCCACTGGCCGGTGTCGCGACGGCGCTGGAGCAGGATGGCGCCCGTGTCGTCGGCGACGAGCAGGTTGCTGGCCGGGATCAGGGTGTTGGCCTTCGGGGCATCGGGGTCGTTGTAGTACTCAGTCCTGCCCATGTTTAGCGGTCCCCTCCTCGTCCGGCGCCCAGGGCCGAGCGGTGGCCCAGACAGCTTCGAAGCTTTGAGCGTAGCTGTCGAACCAGGTGCCGGCATCGCTACGTTGGAGATGCAGGACGGGGTTCGCGCTGGCCGGCTGGCCCCAGATGTGGGGGTTGACCAGCATGGTGTCGTCGTAGCGGAACAAGGAGGCGTAGAGCGTGGTGTCGTGTAGCCGCACGGCGCATCCGGGTCTCTCGGGCAGTGTGCGGTAGTACGTGAGCGAGGCCCGAATCTTGGCGGCCAGGGTGTCTCCGATCCCTTCCTCCTCTCCGCGTCGGGCCACAGCGGACCGGGTGGGGTTCCCGAAGCAGAGGCGGACCTCCACGCCGTCGTCGGCCCGCGTCGCGAGCATGCGGGCGACGTGGGGGTTGGACTGGGCGAAGAAGGTGCCCGAGAAGACCAGGACGTCAATCCGGTGCTGGGCTTCTTGGAGCAGTGAGAGCCAGGTCTCGCGCGGGACGCTGGCCCGATCCTGGTAAGTGCCGACCAGTTCGGCTCCCGGCACGGCTCCGGGCCGACCTGTGCCCGGCTGTGGGGGCGGCCAGAGGAATATCTCTTCGACGCGCAGGAGTTGTGCGGCCCTGAACCGGTGGCGAGCATGCGGCACTCTCCCGCCCAGCCAGCGGCCCACCGTCTTCGGGTCGACCTCGCACGCCTCGGCCAGCGTCTCGGGTGCTACACCGCGCTGGGCGAGTACGGATTGCAGTCGCTCGTTCACGCTCACATACAAGCCGTGAACGGCGTGCCCGTGCAAGGACGTTGTGCGACGCATAGCCCGACGGCACAGGGGAGCGAGCCGCTTACGCTGGGCGTATGCCGTTGCTCGTCCTGTGGGACATCGACCATACGCTCATCGAGAACGCCGGAGTGAGCAAGGAGATCTATGCGGCGGCGTTCACATACCTGGCCGGAGAGTCCCCGTCCTCGGCAGCGGTGACGGAAGGGCGCACCGACCGGCTGATCATGAGGGAGATGTTTCGCCGACACCTACTGCCCGAGCCGCAGTGGGCGGTGGTGAACGAAGCTCTGGTCCGGGCCGGCGGGGAACGGTTCGGCGAACTCCGCCGCCGGGGGCGCTCTCTCCCCGGTGTTCCCGGTGCCCTCAAGGCAACTGCGGCTCAGGGAGATTGGGTGTCGTCCGTGCTGACGGGCAACATCGCCGAGAACGCCCGGGTGAAGTTGGGCGCATTCGGCTTGGACGAGCTGCTGGACCTTCCGGTGGGTGCGTACGGCGCTGACGCACTCCAGCGGTCGGATCTCGTCGATGTCGCGCGTCGGCGGGCGCGGTGCGAACGCGGCCTGCCCGGCGGTAGCCCCGTCGTACTTGTCGGGGACACGCCCCGCGACGTCGAGGCGGCCCTGACGACCGGCGCCCATGTCATCGCCGTGGCCACGGGAGTCCACTCCGCAGCGGAGCTGTCGGCCGCCGGCGCCTCCACCGTTCTGCCCGACCTGTCGGATACCAAGGCGCTGCTCAATCTACTTCAGCAGTTTGAACGCGGCTGAAAACGTCCCGGGACGTCCTGACACCGTCCCGGGATGCGGTGACGCGGTCCCTTGCATCTGAACCACCATCAGGTCATTCATCTGCCCCTGCCAGCACACAGGAGGTCAGTGGTGACGATGCATGCCCGACGGCCGGACCGGAACGCCCCGGCACCCCTGCTCGCGCCCGGCTCGGCGCTCGTCTTGTTCGACCTGGACGGGGTCCTTGTCGACACCCTTCCGGTGATGCGGTCCGCCTGGCAGGCGGTGCGCGCGGAGCACGGGGTCGACGTCGCGTTCGGGTCGTACGCCCGGCACTTGGGCCGCCCGTTCTCCGACATCATGGCGTCTCTCGACATTCGGCAGCCCGAGGACGTGGCCCGCACCTACGACAGTGTGTCGGTCCGCGACGCCCATCTCGCGCGGCCGTTCCCGGGTATCGAGGCCGCCTTGCGCGACATCGTCGCCGACGGTCACCGGATCGGTGTGGTGACCTCGAAGCCGCTGGAGCGGGCCGTGCCCTTGTTGGGGCGTTTCGGCTGCCCTTTCGCGGTTGTCCGCACACCGACGCGCGAGCGGGGGAAGCCGGCGCCCGACACGTTGCTGGCGGCACTCGTCGAGACGGGAACCGATCCGGCGGACGCGCTCTACGTGGGTGACATGGCCGTCGACCAGGAGGCGGCCCGACGCGCCCGCATCCACTACGTGCATGCGGGCTGGGGTTACGGCGAGCCGACCGAGCCGAAGCCCGCCATCGTCCACGAGCCGGCCGAGCTGGTCCGGCTGCTGGATGCTGCTCCCGCTCCCGGAGCGACGGTGTGAGCACGGCGGAGCAGGTCGACGAGCTGATGCTCGCCCTCGACGAGGAGTACGGCGACTTGATGAGGACACCGGGCGGTGCCGGCTGGCTGCACACCCATCACGTCCCAGTGCGCCGGCTGCTGGCCCGCGTGGTCAAACGGCTGACGACGAAAGCCCCGGTCCGCCGGGTGGCGAACGAAGAGGTGGTCGTCGCACGCTACGAGCCTTCGGTCGGATACGTGACCTATCACCTCTCCGACGTAGGCGCCGCCTACCTCCTCGGCCGCTCGGAGGTAGGAGCGTGCGACGAGTCGGACCTCCCTGTCCACGGAGAGGCCGACCAGTCCTTGCCACCGATGGTCCCGACCCCCGTCTGCGCAGTGTCCTGGTCCTCCCGCCATGTCGAAACGATCCTGCCGGTTCTGACCGAACTCGCCCGGCGAGGGATCGCGAGCACGGTGCTGGACCTCGCGAGCGACGCGAGCCACGCCGTTCCCGCACCGCCGCAATCCGCGATCACCGTCCTGCGGATACCGCAGGAGATCCTCGCCGCCGACGGCGGACCACCCACCCACGCCCTCCGTGGAGTGGGCGGCGACCGCACCGCCCAGGTCGGCCGACACACGATCTCCGTCAGCAGGCTGGCCGAAGTCGCCATGCGGGTCCTGCTGCGCAGCGCGGACACCACACAACCGTCATGGGCGGCGGCGGTCGGGATCGAGAAGTGGTTCGACCGCGTTCTTTCCCGTCTGCGGTCTTCGGTCCTCCTGTGCGGCAACGACACGAGCCCGCCCGGTGTCCTCGCGGTCGGCGCGGCCGAGCGTGCTGGTGCCGACACCGTCTACGTTCAGCACGGGGCCTGGGTCGAGGGACAGATCGCCTGGCGGGCGCAGCACTGCCGGCACATCGCTGTCATGGGAACGCGCGATGTGATCACCGCGTGCTCGTGGACTCGGCGAGCCGACGCCCGGGTCTACGTGGTTGGTCAGCCGCGCTTCGACGTTCTGGCCGATGTCGACCGGGCGGGCCAGCGCAGCTACCTGGGGAAGGTCCTGTCGGAGCAGGCGGGCGAGGTTCCGCCGAAGACCCTGGTGTGGGCTTGCCAACCCTTCCGTGAGCAGAGACTGCGGAGTCAGTTCGACGTCGTCGCGGAGGGGGTGCGGCAGGCGGGAAGTGAGTGGGGGCTCGTGATCGCCCCGCACCCCACCCAAGGGATTGACGCGTTCGGCCCGTTGCTGGAGGCCGCCGACGGTCTCCCTGTTGCTCTGGCGGATTCGGGCATCGGGGCGCGCGGTTGTCTGGCCGGCGCGGACGCCTTGATCTCCGCCTCCTCCACCTGCGGCATCGAGGCCGTCCTGTTGGACGTGCCCGTACTGGAACTGGTGCTGCCCGCGACGCGCACTCTGGGTCTTGCCGATCAGCGAGCCGCACAGCGGTGCTCCACCGGCCCGGAGGTCGCCACGGCCCTGCGGCGTATCGCTGAGGCGCCCAGTTCGGTCAGCGTGCCGGCCGCGGCCAAACGAGCTATCTGCCATGAGGCCGGCCGCAGCGCCGTAGCCGTCGCCGACATCGTCTCCGGAGTGCTCTCGGAGGCGACCGCGACCCCACAGAAAGGTATGAACCGATGATCACGTTGACAGCGGTCAGCGTCGCCGAAGTCTTCGCCGGAGCCCTCGGTGTCGCTCGCAACGGCCAGCGGGTGAGCCCCCGGGGAATGGCAACCCGCGAGGTGCTGGACGTCGGTATCCGGCTGACGAAGCCGCGTGCTCGTCTACTCCTCGCTCCTCCCGCCCGCATCCCGAACGCGGCATTCGCCGCGGCGGAGACGGTGTGGATCCTGTCCGGCTCGGACGATCCCTGGATCTACGACTTCAACGGACATCTGGCCCAGTACGCCGACGACGGGGTCCTGCGCGGTGCGTACGGACCGCGGCTGCGCCGCTGGGGCGGCTCCGTGGACCAGATGCGGCGCGTCGTCGAGATCCTCACGGCGGACCCGGACTCCCGGCGTGCCCTGATCCAGTTCTACGACCCCGCACGGGATGCCGCGGGCCACCGGGACGTGCCGTGCACCCTCGGCTTCCAGTTCAACCTGCGCAACGGTCGCCTTGACATGGCCACCTCGATGCGCGGCCAGGATGTCTGGATCGGTCTGCCGTACGACCTGTTCTTCTACACCACGCTCCACGAACTCATGGCGGGATGGCTCGGAGCCGAACTGGGCGACTATCGGCACCATGTCGGTTCACTCCACATCTACGAGCGCGACATGGAGGCCGCGGAATCGGTCACGTCCGTCACCTCACTGCCGGAGATGCCCGAACTGACGACTGACTGGGACGGGTTCGACAACCGCCTTGCCCACGTCCAGGCCGGCGAGCCGACCGGCCACGCCGGGTGGGACGCCATGGCCGCCACCCTGCAGAGCTACCGCCAGTGGAAGCAGGGGCAGCGGGACGAGGCCCGGCGTATCGCCGAGAGCATCACTGGTCCGCTCCACACGTCCATGGCTGCCTGGTACGCCAAGCTGTCCCTTCCCCCGCACGACGCATCGCTGGTTCTGCCCGCCGTTGTGGCGAGGTGACGCGGCCGTGAGGAGACCTCCGTCTGTGGTGCTGGGCCTGTGCGCCTTCACCCATGACTCCGCCGCCGCGCTGCTGGTGGACGGCAGGCTCGTCGGCTTCGTGGAGGAGGAGCGCCTCTCCGGCGTCAAGCACACGAAAGCCTATCCCGCGCTCGCCGTCGAGTGGCTGATGCGCGAGGCCGGTGCCGCGCCCTCCGACATCGAGGTCGTGGCGTACAACTTCCGGGCCTCCGGCTATTTCGCCGCCGTCGCGGAAACGCCCCGGTGGGTGCTGTCCGCCGAGACCCGGGCGCGCGCCTGCCCGCGGTCCGCGGGATTCACCAAGGTCGGGGTGCGGACGCTGCGACGGGTGCGGTCTCTCGGCCGCCGGTTCCCCCGGGCTGATGTCCACCCGGTGCTCCATCACCGGGCCCACCAACTTACGGCGTTCGGGGCGTCGGGTTGGGACGAGGCGGCCGTCCTGGTCGTCGACAGCCTCGGCGAGCGGCAGACCACCACTATCGGCCGAGGCCGTCTGCCCTCCACCGGCAGGCCGAGCGTGGACATGCTCCAAGCGCTGCGGGATCCCGCCTCGCTCGGTTACGCCTACGGAGCGGTCACCGAACACCTGGGCTGGCGGCGCGGCGACGAGGAGGGCACGGTCATGGCCCTCGCCGCCCTGGGTGACCCCGCGCGGTTCCGCAGCCGATTCGAGCAGGCGATCCGTATCACCGGCACGGGTTTCGCCCTCGACCCCACGGTGTTTCCCCTGCGCGTGCTCAGTTCGGGCCGCGCCCGGGTCTCGTCCCGGTTCACCGAGCTGACGTGCCGGCCGCGCGCTGCCGAGGAGCCGGTCGAAGCCGTTCACCAGGACCTCGCGGCGGCGCTCCAGGAGCGTACTGACGAGGTCATGCTGCACCTGGCCCGTCGAGCCCGGGAACTGACGGGCTCGCGCCGGCTGTGCTTGGGCGGCGGTGTGGCGACCAACTGTGTCAGCGTCGGTCGGATCATCGACGCGGGGCTCTTCGACGAGGTGTTCGTTCCGCCGGCTCCCGGCGATGCCGGGACGGCCCTGGGTGCCGCGATCGCCGCTCATGTGGACCGGGGCGCTGTGGGGCCCCTTACGGGGGTCACAGGGGAGTGCTACCTCGGCCCCGCCTTCCCGTCCGCTGCTCTCGACCTCAGCCGCTGGCCGACGCTGCGCGAACGACAGTTCGCCGGAAACTCCGCCGGCTTCCTGGCGGACCAGCTCGCCGAGGGAGCCATCGTCGGCCTGTTCCAGGGGCGTGCCGAGGCCGGTCCGCGGGCCCTCGGCAACCGCTCGATCCTCGCCTCGCCGCTCCAAGCGGGCGTGGTGGAGCGGCTGAACGCCACGGTGAAGTTCCGCGAGCCGTTCCGGCCCTTCGCGCCGATGGTCACCGCAGAGCGAGCAGGTGACTTCTTCACCCTCGGCCAGCGGGCACCGTTCATGTCGATGGCATCCGGCGTCACCGACGCGGCGCGGCAGCGTGTGCCGGCGATCGTGCACGCCAATGGGACCGCACGGCTCCAGACGGTCAGCCGCGCTCAGAACCCCTTCGTCCACCGGGTGCTGGAGGAGTTCGGCCGCCGGACGGGGGTCCCGGTGCTGATCAACACCTCGCTCAACGTCAAGGGCCGGCCGATGTGCGGCACCCCTGACATGGCACTCACCTGCCTCGCCGGCTCCGGCCTCGACGCCCTGCTGCTCGAAGGGCGGTGGATCACCAAGTGAGGATCGGATACAGCTTCTGGGGCTTCCTCGGCTCGGGGATCACCGACACACCCGACGGCGGTCGCAGCCACCGCCGCCCCCTGGTCGACGCCCTGCTCGCCCGCGGCCACGACATCGTCTTCCTGCAGACCGACCGCGACCGTGTCGAGGCCGGCGACCACCTCGACGACGCGTATTCCTTCGACGCCCACGGCTTCCCGGACATCGACGTGCTGTTCCTCGAATGGCGGTGGCCCATCGAAGGGCGCAACACCACCCCGTGCGGCAGCCTGGGGCACGCCTGCGACCTGCACCGCCAGGCCGATCTGCTCCGGCACTACGCCCGACCGGGCGGCACACCGACCGTCATCTGGAACAAGGACCGCCAGTTGAGCCCGGAAGACCCCTGGCGCCACACCCTCGGGGTCCACGTGTGTGAAGCCGCCCTCACCCCCAGCACCGGTGCCCACCGCCTCCTGTTCCCGGTCGACGACGCGTTACTCGACGCCGCCGACCCGGTGCGGCTGGCCGCGCAGCCACGGCCGATCAGCCTCGGCTACGCGGGCAACCAGTACGACCGGGACAGCGCCTTCGACACGTTCTTCGCGCCGGCGGCCCGGCACGTTCCCCACCAGGTCGTCGGCAAGTGGCCCCGTACGTCGGCGTGGCCGCACGTCACGTTCCTGGAGCGTGTCCCCTTCACCGAGGTGCACCGGCTCTACGAACGGTCCCTGGCAACGCTCCTGCTGCTGCCTGAGCGTTACGCCGCAGCCGGGCAGATGACGCAGCGGATCTTCGAAGCGGTCCTAGCCGGCTGCCTGCCGCTGGCCCCGGCGAGCATCCACGGCGTCGAAGCGTTCGTCCCTCCCTCGCTGATCGTCTTCGACGGCGACGACGTGGCCCGTCGGATCGCCGAGCTGCGGGCGATCACCGGGAGCGCCGAGCACGCCGGCCTCATCGCCGCGTGCCTCCAGCGGCTCGGCCTCTTCCGGCTCAGCCACCAGGTCGAGGCGCTTGAGTCGCTGATGGCCCGGGCCGTTGACCGTACGGAGGGAGCAGCGCGGTGAGATCCTTCCTGCCCAGCCCGTCCATCCCCTCTACAGTGGAGCGCAATGCGGAAAGTCACCATCGTCGGCTGCGGCGGCAGCGGCAAGTCCCACCTGGCCCGTCAGCTCGGAGCCGCGCTGGATGCCCCAGTGACGCACCTGGACGCGGTCTACTTCGACGACGAGTGGAACGCGCTGCCGATGGAGAAGTTCGCCGCCGCCCAGCGCACCCTCGTGGCCGAGGCACGATGGGTGATCGACGGGAACTACAACTCCACCCTGCCGATCCGGCTCGAAGCCTGCGACACCGTCGTCCTCATGGACGTGTCCACCCCCGCCGCCCTGTGGGGGATCATTTCGCGGCAGCTCCGGCACGGCGCCGGCCACCAGGGCAACGGCGTCCACAACCGGATCACCTGGGGCGTCATCAAGTACGTGGCCACGTACCGGCGCAAGATGCGACCCCGCGTGCTGGCGAAGATCGAGGAATTCGCCTCCGGGCACGCCGACGTCGTGCTGCTCAGCAGTCGCCGGCAGACGCACCGATGGCTGCGCGAGGTCACGGCCGACCGCACGGGCTGACTGCTTCCCTTACCGACGCCTCCCGCTGGGGGAGGCCAAGCCAGTGAACCGCTCCGACAATCCCTTCCTGGCTCCGTCCCTCGAACCGCTGTACGGCAGCGCCGACCGTCTGGCCGCCCGCACGTCGGCGCTGGGGCGCGCGAAGGTCTTCGGCCGTCCGGTGCCCCTGACCATCGCGCGCCTGGCCGTCGAGCACTCGGCCGGGGACGCTCCGCTGCCCATGGTGGCGGACATCGGCTGCGGCCGGGGAACGAGCAGCCGCGTCCTCGCCGAGCGGCTCGCCCCGCGCCGGCTGGTCGCCGTCGACGCCTCCCGGGCCATGATCGCGGCGGCCCGGCAGCGCGTAGGCGTCACACCCGGCACCATCACCGACTTCGTCCAGGCCGACTTCCACCACCTCCCGCTGAGAGCCGGAAGGTACGACCTGGTCACCGCGGCCTTCTGCTTGTACCACTCGCCCCGACCTGCAGATGTGGTCGCGGAATTCGCACGTGTTCTCGCTCGGCGAGGCGTCGTGGTTCTGGTGACGAAGAGCGCGGACAGCTACTGCCAGCTGGACCACATCGTGGCTTCCGCCGGGCTCGACCCGGACGCGCCCCGCCGGGAGAGCCTCTACGCGGCGGCACACAGCGGCAACATCACCGCCCTGACGGCCGGCACCCTCGACGTGCTGCACGTCGAGCACGAGGAGCACCGTTTCCGGTTCACGGACCTGGCTCACGTGGCCCTCTACCTGGCGACCAACCCCAAGTACCAGTTTCCGCCGGACCTGTGCGGTGATCCGGAGGCCATCGCTCAGGCGCTCCGGCGCGGCCGTCCCGACACCCCGGTGAACGCCAGCTCGATCGTCACCTACGTCGTCGCCCGCACCCGAGGGGAACGCCGATGACGCCGGCCTCGTACACCAAGAGCTACTCCAGTGCCGAACGCTGTCAGAAGGCCGTGCGCAACTACGCCTGGCTGACACAGCACGCCACCCCTCTGCGCCTTCCGGCCCTCCTGGCGATCGGGTTCAACAGCCTCGTCTTCGAATTCGTCGAGGGGCGGCACGTTGAGCCGTCGGACCTGCTCCGACTCGCTGCCCACCTGGGCGACGTACACGGAGCCACGTGGCTGAACACTCTGCACCGCGCCCGCCTCGACGCTGCCCACGTGCCGGGTCAGGGCCTGGAGCTCGCGGACTACCGCTCATCCCGGCGGAGAGCCCTGGCAGCACGGCACGCGGCCGGATTCCTCCCGACGGCCGCCGACCTCGACGCCGCCCAGGCGCTCCTGGCGCGGACGGCGAGCGGACCGGTCGCCTTCTACAAGGACGCCAACCCGCGCAACTTCCTCATCACGGCGGACAGCATCGTCACGATCGACGTCGACGACCTCACCCTCGCCCCCTTCGGCTACGACCTCGCGAAGCTGATCGTCACGCTGACGATGACCTACGGCCCCCTTCCCGCTCGAACCGTGCGCGAGGCCCTCGACCAGTACAACCGAACCGCCGCAGGGCACCACGAAACCCTCGGCCGCATGGACATGGGGCATCTCACCGCCTGCATGCGCCTGCACGACATCCTCACCGCACCATACGTCGGCCGGGGCGGCTACCAGCACAGGGCCTCGGACCCTCAGTTCACGGACGCGAGATGCGGGGGCAGCGGATGATCACCACAGAATTCGTCCTCGTACGGCACGGTCAAGCGCGGTGCAACGTCGAAGGCGTGGTCGGCGGCCCCCGGACCTGTACCGGGCTGACGGACCTCGGCCGCGCGCAGGTCCAGGCCGCCGCCGATCGCTTGGCGGTCGAGCACGCGGCAACGCCCTTCACCGCCCTCTATACCGGGCCGCGGCTGCGGCTCGTCGAGACCGGCGACATCCTGTCGGCGGCGCTCCGCCTGACGCCCTGTGTGGCAGCGGGGCTGGACGGCCCTGTCCACGGCGATGCCGACGGCAGGCCGTGGCACGAGGTGAAGACCGCCGCTGACGGTGGCCCGCACGCTCACCCCGATCAGCCTTGGGCTCGTGGCTCGGACACCTGGACCGGCTACTTGCAGCGGGCCGGCGGCTTCCTGCGGGACCTCATCAAGGAACACGAGGGAGGGCGCCTGGTGTTCGCCGCGCACGGCGAGACGGTCCTCGCGCTGCACACCCTGCTCCTGGCGCTCCGGCCGGGGCTTCAAGCCGGATTCACGGTCGACCACGGCTCGATCACCCGGTGGCAGTACCACGTCAACCGGCTCGGTCAGCGCCGCTGGCTCCTCGACCGCCACAACGACACCGCGCATCTGCACAGCCTCCAGAGGCGGGGGTACCGGGAATGACGGCTTGTGACGATCCCCGGCTGCGACTGGCCCGAAGGGTGCTGGGAGAGATTGACGTCACCGACGAGCCCGGTCTTCCTGCCCGGTTGCTGAAGGTCGTCGACCCGCGCGGTCACCGCTACGTCGTCAAGCAGCACCAGGACGCCAGCCGTTTCGCCCAGGAGGTGCGCGCCTACACCACGCACCTTCGACAGATGCGCGACATCACCGCCACGCTCGTGGCCCACGACGCCGAAAGCCGGACGCTGCTGCTTTCCCATCTCCCCGGCCGTGACTGCGACGGCCTCAGCGTCTCGCCCGAGGACGCGGCACTCGTCCACCGTCGAGCCGGAGCGGCCCTGCGCCGCCTGCACGACAGCTCCCCGGAGAACCGAACGAGCCCGATCGGCCCCCGCCTCGCCAGGCGCATGCGCGAGTGGATCGCGCGGGCCGACCACGCCGGCATCCTCTCCCCGGACGACCGCCGTCGGTTGCGCGCCTACGCGCTGCGCCTGTCCACCACCGCGATGGAAGGCGCCATCTGCCACCTCGACTATCAGCCCCGCAACTGGCGCGTCCATCGGGACGAGTTGTTCGTCGTCGACTTCGAGCACACCCGTACGGATGCCCGCGTCCGCGACTTCGCACGGCTCGAACACCGGCACTGGACGGGACATCCGGCGCTGCGTAGCGCCTTCTTCGCCGGCTACGGCCGGCCGTTGTCCGCCTCCGAGCAGGACCTCCTGCACCTCTTCTGCGCTCTCGAAGCCGTCACCGCGCTCGTCCGCGGCCACGAGAACGGGGACGCCGAACTGTTCACGCACGGCCGAGCGCTCCTGCGGCGCCTGGCCTGACCTCAGTCACTGATCTGGAGAACGCCATGACCGGAACGACCCAGCCCGTACCGCGGGGACCGCACATCCGGCGAGCCGTGGTCACCGGCTCGGCGGGGTTCATCGGTTCCCACCTCGCGCACGCCCTGCTGCGGGAAGGCACCACCGTCATCGGAGTCGACCGCCGCCATGAGACCAGCGACCAGTCCGCCGCCGCGAACCTGGCACCGCTCATCGGGCAGCCCGGCTTCATCGCGGTGACGGCCGACCTGCTGAACTGCGCGCTGGAACCCGTGCTGCTCGACGCGGACGTGGTCTTCCACCTCGCGGGCATGCCGGGCGTACGCCCCTCCTGGGGAACCCAGTTCGGCGCCTACGTGCAGTGCAACATCCTCGCCGCCCAGCGCGTCATGGACGCCGCGACCCGGCTCGGCGTCCCGCGCGTCGTGGTCGCGTCCTCCTCCAGCGTCTACGGCCCCACGACCTCCCAGGCAAGCCTGGAAACGGATCACCCGTACCCGGCGTCACCGTACGCGGTCACCAAGCTCGCCGAGGAGCAACTCTGCCTGGCACACGCAGGCCGCCCGGACTGTCGCACCAGCGTCGCGGCACTTCGTTACTTCACCGTCTACGGGCCACGGCAACGGGCGGACATGTTCATCCACCGCGCGCTGTCGGCGGCTCTGACCGGAACCACACTCCGCGTCTACGGCGACGGACGCCAAAGGCGCGACTTCACCTACATCGACGACGCCGTGGCCGCCACGCTGGCCGCGGCCACCGCGTCGAACGACATTGGCGTGGTCAACGTCGGCGGTGGGACGAACGCCTCGCTCACCGAGGTGATCCAGCTCGCCGAACAGCTGACCGGACGCACCGTCCCGGTCGAGTACTTCACCACCCGCAACGGAGACGTCCCGCTGACCCGGGCCGACGGCTCCCGGGCCCTCACCCACCTCGGCTGGAAGCCCAAGGTGGATCTGACGTCCGGCATGGCCGCGCAGTTGCAGCACCTCGTCAGAAGCACGACTCGGCAGGCCGCCTGAACGGCGCCGTCCGCGTGTTCATGCGAACCGCACCACCATCAGCTTTCCGGCCGCCTGATCGATCGGAGCAGCACCATGCCCACAACGATGCGAAACACCTCCGGACCGAACCACGTCGCGGTGATCCCCTGCCGCTGGGGTTCCTCCAGATTTCCGGGGAAGCCCCTCGCGCTCCTCGGCGGACACCCCTTGTTGTGGCACGTGCACCAGCGCTGTCTCGAAGCCGAAAGGATCACCGAGGCCGTCGTGGCCACCGACGACGACCGCATCCGCGCGGCCTGCGACGACCTCGGCATCCGCTGCCTGATGACCAGTGAACACGCCACCGGAACGGACCGAGTAGCCGAGTGCGCTCGCCACCTGGATGCCGACGCCATCATCAATGTCCAGGGCGACGAGCCGTTCATCAACCCCGACGCCATCGACGCGGTGTCTTTCTCCCTGGCCGAATCGCCCTCGGACATGCTGGTCGTCAACGCCTGCACGGAGTTGAAATCGCCGGCAGCCGTCATCGACCACAACGTCGTCAAGGCAGTCGCCGCCACGTCCGGTAACGCCCTGCTGTTCTCCCGGCAGCCCATCCCGTATCCCCGCGACGCCCATCCGACGTACCTCCGGCAACTCGGCCTCTACGGCTTCACCCCGGAAGCCCTGCGAACGTTCCGCTCTCTACCGCAAGGGCCCCTGGAGCGAGCCGAAGGCATCGAAATGCTGCGTTTCATCGAGCACGGCCACCAGGTCCGCACGGTGCTCGTCGCCGACGACGGCATGGCCGTGGATACCCCGGAAGACCTTCGCCGAGCAAGCCGGTTGGAAGAGGCACGGCGATCGGCCACACCCCTCTCGTGATCTCTCTGCCCTGTTGTCGGAACGCCGGGAGGAGCGGGTCCACCCTGTTGGTGGACCCCACCCACGTCGGCGTGAAGCGCCTCTACGAGAGCTGGGGATACGAACACATCGGAGATCAGAAGCCGTTCCCGGACTTGCCGCTGTACGCCACCATGGTGCGAGAGCTGCGGAAGCAGTAGGCGACCCGGCACCTACGGTCGACGACATTCCACCGGGGAGTGATCAGCGAGGCAAGCCTGTCCTGATGGATCAATATGGCATGAGGGCTGCGAGTTGATCCCGAAGACCGGCCCAGAGTGCCTGTTGCTGGGCGATGGGCATGCGTTGGGTGGCGCGGTCGAGGAGGACAAGGGCGGTAGCGATGAAGCCGACGGTGAGGGAGCGGAGAATTCCCTGATCTGTTGCCTCGTAGTGGGCAACAGCCTCGGTAAGGAGCGAGTCGAAGGCCGGGAGGTCTATCTCGTATCCGCTCTCCGCTGCCTCACTTATTCCAGAAGGTATCTCCAAGAGGGCTGCGACGGCGTCTGAGTGGCATTTGAAGACTTGTGCGACTTTATCGTCTGCTGCCCAGAGGCTCAGCCGCTCTGCGCCTTGCGCCTTCTTTGCGTAGAAGTGAGTAATCATAATGTCACTCCATGGAGAAGCTGTGGGTGACCCGGTCGTATGACCCGTTCAGCATGGCGAGGCGGTGGGGCGGCCACAACTCGTCGTCTTCGCTGACGCTGAGTTCGTTTCCACGTCGGAGCAGCCAGACTTCCTCGAACTGGAAATGAAGGATGACGTCATCGTCAGGGAAACGGTCCAATAGCCCCGAGACGAGGCGGATCATGTCATCATCCTGCTCGTCTGGCTCGGTCTTTTTAAAACCAAAAACGACTCGGACGGTTGGCGTGAACCCAAAGTCCCTGATCACCGAATCCCAGGGTTTCGGCTCGGCTTGGATAACGTGTATCCATGTCCCGCGTGAGGTGCCAACGCCATCTTCAAGCACCTGTTCGACCGTAATGGATGTGTCGAACAAGCCTGCTCTCCGGGCAACGTCGATCAGTTCACGCGTGACCTCCGTCGGTGACGCAGGGGTTGCCATGACGAGGCTGTAGGAAATGGCCATGAGAGCGCTCCCTCGGTCCGCCTATGGGTAGAAATGGATCACATTGCCGTCGGAGTCGATCACGATGACCTCCTTCAATCCACGGATCTGCTTGCGCTGCAGCATCTGGCTTAACTCGCCTGGGTCGAATTGGGAATCGGCCAGATTCAGCACAATGCGATCGGCCTGACGTTCTGATACCTTTTCATCTATTTTGTCGTAAACGGTGTCGAGGTTCCCCGTCTTCGGGGCGTAGCAGTCGAAGATCCGGCCTTCGACGCGGTAGTCGGGGTGCTTGGGACCTGGCACGTCCGGGTTCTGTTCGACGTCGTAGCCGGCTTTGGCCAGCGTGTCGGCCGCCTCGTTTTCGCGCCGCTCGCCGCGCTTCTTCTCGCCGTTACCCCTCGGCTTGGTCCGGGCCCCGCGCGGTGTGGCGTCCGGATCAGGTTCGTTCGAGGGGTGTGTGTAGTCCGGCTCCGACGCGGTTCCGTCTCCGCCGCCTCTGTCGTCGGAGAACAGGTTGACGCGATTGTTCGGGTCGCTGACGCTGTAGGCGATGCTGGCGCCGCCGGCCAGAGTGAGGGCGGTGCCGGTCGTGAGGAGGCCGGCGCAGGCAATGTTGATGGGTACGCCGAGGATGGTTCCTGCGCCGGTGGAGTCCAGCAGGAAGCCGAGGGCCTCCCCGCCTGCGCCGACGCCCATTTCGGCGAGGCCGAAGAGGAGCGACGCCAGACCCGGCAGGTCGTGGTAGATGGCGACGCCGAGGGTGGCGAAATCGTTGATCGTGGTCTCGCCGACCTCTTTGAGTAGATCGGCGCCGTCCGACAGGACGGTGTCCACGTCGTTGCCGAGTTTGTCCCAAGTGCCGTCGTGCAGTCCGTCGTGCGTGATGGCCCGGTGGATCCGGGACGCGGCGTGCTGGGCCGCATGATCGTGTAACTCCTTGGCGGCCTGTAACGCGGTTTTGGCCTTGGTCAGGGCCTGGCCGGCGGCTGCCTGGGCGTGATGAAGACCGGCTGCGGCCGGGTCGTCGTGCGGGAGCCGATCGAGCTTTCCCCGTACGGCATGGTGCTCGGCGTCGGCCGCCTGGGCTTCACGTAACGCCTTGGCCGCCATCTGCTGTGCCTGTTCGAGGGCGCTCGCCCAGTCGGCATTGCTGGTCTCCCTGACCTGGGTGCCCATGGCCCGGGATGCCACGTCGTAGCGGTGGTATGCCTTGCGCAGGGTGCCGACGGCCTCGGCCGCCGCGTCCCGAAATCGGTCTGCCGCCTTCGATCTCCAGGACTCGACGGACGCCAGTGCATGCACCTCGCGCGCTTCGCGCCGGATGTCCTCCGCGGTGTCGCGCAGGGACTGGCCCAGGATGGCGACAGCGTCCGGATCCCCGGGAACCGGGTCTTCGTTCTCCCCGAGCACGGCCCACTCGTGAACCGGCGGGCGCCTCATGCTCCCTTCCCGCCACGCTCGCCGACCGCGTCCGCCCTGCGCAGCGCTTCGGCCAGGGCGTGGTCCACGCCGTCGTAGGTGTCGGCGGCGTCCTGCGTGATGGTGCCGAGCGTCTTCAGTTGCTCGGCCAAGTCCTTGCGGTGCACCTTCCAGTTGCTGCCGAAGTCGTCGAACGCGCCGCTGACCAGCGGCGAGCCGAGTTCGGCGAGTGTGTAGTCCTGTGCGGGGTCGGCTCGGTTGGTGAACCCGTCGTAGATCCGTTGCAAGGCGCGCGAACAGTCCCGTAAGCGTTGGGTGTCCGCCTTGAGGTCGCTCATGGAAGCCTCCACGAGAACGCGGTCAACACAGCCAATGACGGAGTCGCAGCATCAAGGTCTACCCATGACGCGCTCCTGACAATCCTGGACGTGTCGGCATGACGGGCCGCGCCACCACGCACCACGTCTTCCGGTGCGGCGGGCGGTGTCCGCCCTGGGCAAGAATGGTCCGGTGCGGTACTCATGGCGACGCCAACTGCGTCCAATGCCCGAGCGGGAAGGCCGGTCCGGTGCCCTCGACGGGGCAAACGCCGGTGGTGGCCCCCAGCCGTGGGACGCATCAAACCTGTCGGACACGGTGACGCTCGACGAACTGCGGGACGTTCCGGTCGTGGTGGTGCTTGGCGAACGGGGAGCCGGCAAGTCCGTCGCCCTCGAACAGGAGCACCACCTGCTGGAACGGGACGGAGCCGCGACGTCCCTGCTCCACCTGGGCCAGCAGGTCTCCGACGCGACATCCGCTGGGGACGACCTCGCTGAACTCCTCGACGCTGGGGGTGACTCGGTCCGTCACCTGCTGCTCGACGGACTCGACGAGGGAATGGACGCCATCGCGGGACTGGACAAGACCCTGTCGCGCCAGTTGCGGCGGATGGACCCGGAGATGCGGCGGCGGTTGCGGCTGCGGATCACTTTCCGTTCCACCCGCTGGTCCGGCCAGTTGGAGGACGGCCTGCTGGCGCTGTGGCCGGATCCCGGCCAGGTGGCGTTGCTGACGCTCGCCCCGCTGACCCCTCAGGACGTACTGGACGCGGCCGGGCAGCACGGGCTGGACGCCGCAGCCTTCGCCACACAGGTCACGGGCCGGAGCCTGGAACCGCTAAGCCAGCAACCCGTCACTCTGATCCCGCTGCTGACGGCCCGAGAACAGGGGAAGGAACTGCCGGGAACGGTGGCCGAGGCGTTCAATCAAGCGTGCCGCATGTTGTGTACCGAGAACTGGGAGCAAGGGTTCGCCAGGCGGCAGGACCGGCCCACGGTCGACGACTTGCTGGAGGTGGCCCGCTGGACCGCTGCCGCCCTGCAGTTGGTCGCTGTGCTCGCTGACCGGCACGGGACCGTCTTACGGACTGCGCGAAGGTCTGCTGGGCCACGTTCGTCCTTCCTCCGCCATCCGACCACAAGGAGGGTGTCACCTCCGGCACCGAGGAAGCCCTGCGTCCGTCGTGCCACACGTCATCGAAGGTGCCCACGGCCACGCCCGCTACGTCCGATGAACCGCAGGAGCACCATCACGCCCCCGCGTCTATCGCCCCTGACGACTTCCAGTTGTTCGTCTCCGCCCCTCCCTAGAGTTGGCATAGTGCACCGGCCCGGGACGACGACGTTCGCCGCGCGCTTGGTGCTGCTTTCCAGGCTGCGCCGGAGTGATCCTCAGTCTCACGCCAATTTGGGTCACGAGGGCTACGCCGACCGTAGATGCCGCACTGACTCGGGCAGTCTTCGCCGCCCGGTTTCTTCCGACTGCACAAGCAGGCCCTGGTGGGCCGCTCTTGTCGGAGCCACCTGACACAATCGTTCCATGGGTGATGAGTTGGATAGCAAACAGCTCCATGCGATCGGCGCCATCCTGCTGTACCAGCTGGGCGACGCCGAGACCGCAGGACTGCTGGCCGAGGTCGGTGAGCTGGAAACGATCCTGTGGAACACCGACTTCGACTACGTCGGGTACAAGGTCGTTTTGAAAGTTGAACCCCACCTCTTGGCCCGGTTCACGGAAGACGCGCTGGCTAAGGTCACAAAGGCCCTGAATCACGCCATGGCCGATCAGGGGGAGGTGGACGAGATCGTTGCTCGCCCAGTCCTTCCCCGTGTCGGTCCGGACTGGCGGAAGCAACTGCGGGCCGAGACGGGGCCGAAGCCGACCAACCAGGCGCGACGTGTTCGGTTGGAGCCCCAGCACCCGACAGAAGACGGCATGCACTTCACCAACACGTGGGAGCACGGGGTATATCGGGTGTTCAAGGAGCAGCAGGCCGCCCTGCCCGATAACGACACCATCGGCATTATGCCGCTGGGTGCCATACGGGTCCGGGGCCGTACCTTCGAGCCAGACCTTCTGATTACCTACCGTGGACACGCCGGTGTCGTTGAGATCGACGGGCCGCACCATAAGGGGCGGGCTTCTGATGACAGGAGCAGGGATCGACTACTTCAGCACGCTGGTGTTCGCTACGTCGACCGTATCGACGTTCGCGACACGACGCAGAGACAGGATGTGGAGAAGTTCGTGACCGACTTTCTCAAGCGTCTCGGGGCCCATGCAAGCTGACGGTCATCGGAGAGCACACGCAACCCACGACCAACCCGCCGTTCGGATCCGTCGGGTAAAAGCCACGTCTCCCCTCGTGTTCGGCTGGCCGGAAGAGTCCTTACGATGATCCTCGTCAGCAGACCCAGGGTCAGGGCTTGACGATTGACGTGACCATCTACGTGCCAGAAGCGAGGATCTCCACCAGTTGGGCTAGGTCAGCCTTGCTCAGGTTCTTGCGCAGCGCACGGGCAATGGCATCAGGAGTTGATACGGGGACTGAAATGGTTCGCTGGCGCAGCCCAGCCTGGATGAGCGCGCCGTTTACGCTCATCTCCCCAGACTCCACCCGCAGCACGTACTCGGGAGCATGTTGTCGAAGCTTACGTAGTCCAGCGTCGCGGGTTGTTCTGGTTTGAACGGGGGGTTGTTTGTTGAACTTGGATGAAGTCTCTGCCGTCGGCTCGTCCCGCAGACATGGTGAAACCGTGAGCGCGATCCCTCTGGCGGGACATCCCCTCGCAGGCTGGAGCGCCTGGTCGAGCAGTTCAAGCGTCGCCAAGTCATTGGCAACGATGCGGCGGATCAGGTCCTCCGTTGCACCTAGCCCTTTGAGCGGTGGTGTACGGATGAAGTCCATGAAATTCTCGTGCCGGACTTCTTCGTCCCGTAGTGTGACAAAGTGCCGCCACTTCTCTCCTGCTAGCACCTGGTGCAAGAGTCCCGGGACGCTAGACAGCCCCTGGGCCACGCGGTCCAGACTTGAGCTCAAGGCGTCGATGATAGACGTCCGCGCGCGAAGGTCGTCAGCTGTCGGTTCGGCCTCAGGAACAATCATCGCGGCCCATCTTTCTGCAAACGCCGCTCCCATTCCTTCGCGTAGAAAATTCCGGCTTTGAGCTGGTCATTACTTCCCAGATCGGCGAAGGACCCGGTCTTCTTGTTGATCTCTCCGCGGACTGCGGCATATCGACTGTTGAAATAGCATCGCGCGATTCGCCGCGCCGCCGTTTCCAGCTCAAGGCGTAGGTGATCGCGAATGCGGTAGTCGGCCACGGGCGCTGGAGGCTGTACGGAGGGGGCGGTCGGTTCAGGAACGGGCGTGCCGTCCGGGGAGCCGGTCAGCAACCCGTCGGCCATGAGCTTGCGGATCAGGCTGACTTCCGTCTGGGAGTAGCCGTGGCTGTAGATGAACTGCTGCGCTGCCTGGTGGATCGCGACGGCGTGGAGGTCGGAGCCGAGCAGCGTGCCGTGCAGGGCTACGTTCTCCACCGAGTACGACGGCCCCAGCAGGGACAGCTGCTCCAGGTCGTGCCCCGGCGACTGCTCACCATCGCCATGGAAGGGTAGATCTGTCGGGAAGAAGTTGTCGCCATCGTCCTGCATGGGAATCTTGATTGCGCCCACATTGCGCCTGGAGTCTGCTGAGCCTTCGTCTGGGGACACCTCCTGTTCCAGCAGTTCGATCTCGTGGGCGATGTCTGCTTCGAGTCCTTGGGCCAATTCCCGCAGGACGGGCAGTGCCGGCATGAAGATGACGGCCGGATTGGTATCCTTTGGATCCGGGATACGGACCACACGGGCGGTGGCTTGTGCGAAAAATAGCTCGGTCTTAGTGCGGGTTAGATATACCAGGACTCGCAGCCGAGGCAAATCGACACCCTCGGAAACCATGCGCACGGCGATCACGTACGGTTCGCCGTTCTCGGCGAACTCGTCCAGCACTTTCTTGGCGTCAGGTTTGTCGCTGATGACCAGGGCTGCAGTCTGCCCTGTCTGCTCCTTGATGATATCGGCGTACGCCCGCGCCTTGTCCTGATCGTCGGCAAGAATTAGACATCCCGCGTTAGGCACCGTACGGCGGATGCCGGTCAGTTCCGTGTGCACGTGCCCCAACAGTTCGGTGAACCAGCCGGTCTCGGGCGTCATGACCGCTTTGAGCAGCTGCGAGGCGTCATCACGGCGGATCGCCTCCGACAAGTTGCGGCTGCTCGCCACGGTCTCCCCGAAGGGCAACTCCTTCACATCAGCGTCGTAGAAACGGACATCGGAGCGCCGGATAACGTGGTCCCGAACCCCGCGGCCCGTGCCGTAGTTGAAATCTCGGCGGATGATTTCGGTGGCGCCGTCTACAGACCTATCGTAGTGAGCAAAAGGGATCTTCGCCGTGTCGGATCGTTTAGGGGTGCCGGAGAGCAGTAGCCGATAGCTCGCGATCTCGAAGGCGGATCGGACTGAGTCGCCCCACACCTTTCGCTCGCCGGCGTGATGGGCCTCGTCCAAGATGACGAGGGTCTGATGTAGTTGCAGCGCGGTACAGAAAGCTGCGGCAGCCCCTCGACCTGCAAGCATCTGATAGGTGATTGATACTCCGATAAATTGCCGAGGTTGAGCAAAGGGATTGCGAGCATTAGCGTCAGGGTTCAGTGAAATTCCGAACTCGGCAGCCTTATCACACCACTGCCGGGTCAACGCCTCGGTCGGCGAGACGATGACGATACGCTTGATCAACCCCTGCTGGAGAAGGTACTTGGCTACCGCGAGTGCCCACACTGTCTTGCCGCCGCCAGGACAAACCGCCGCTAGGAAGTTCGGCGACAGGCAACCGATGTATTGTTCAAATGCCGCCAGTTGCCACTCTCGCGGCTTCCTTGGCCAGAGATCCGACATGCTTCCCTCCTTTACGCTGCGCTCACGGCGGAGGACTTGAGTGATTGAGCGCGGGAACTACCCCGCGAAAGGTAGCCCTTATAGTTAACCTGGTCTTGATCTACACCAAAATCACTGAGAGTGATCGTAGCGCCACGTTCCGGCTGGATGCTCGCGCCACAGTTACAGGCCCCGGGTTGGCCCCGCAGGATCACCCGTTCGTGTGCTTCTACGCGCCCACGCCGTCATAGGTCGGCGTCGTCGGACGCCACCGCAAGGTAGTGGAGGGCGAGATTGGCTGGCGTCCCGGAAGAACGGTCTGGCCAGTGCGGACAAACAGGAGGCGGACTCAATACGGTGACGTGCTCGCTAGCGCTGGCGGCGCAGCCTTCGGCACGTAGCCGCCCAACTCCCCGGAACAGGGCGAAGGAACCAGTCGCGGGCAGGCGGTCTCGTCTAGGTGTATCAACCGCAGGGTTGTTGACGCGGGTGATGGGGGGTCGGCCTCCGAGTGAGGTGTGGCAGCGATGGTAGTTGTAGGCGTACAGGAAGTCGGCGACGGCGGCGGTCCGCTGGTCGTTGCTGGTGTAGGGCCGCAGGTAGGCCCATTCGTCGACCAAGGTGCGGTTGAAGGTTCGACTTTGCCGTTCGTCTGCGGACGGTAGAGCCGGATGCGCTTGTGAGTGTTGTTCGCGTCCCCGGGGCGAACGCCAGTGCGGTGCTGCTCGGCGACAGCGTGTACGTGTTGGCCTGGGATCCGATGAAGGAGCGCCCGCGGTTGCAGGTGTACGACCCCGGGTTCTATTTGCCGTAGTGGGACGAGGACCAGGACGAGGACTTCCCCAGCCGGGTCCACCTAGCGTGGGAGTTGCCCGAGGAGCCGGATCGGGGGCTGGCGGCGCGGGTGCGGCGGGTGACCTTCGAGCTCGACTCCATCGAAGGAGACGACGCGGCGGTGGGACGTATCCCTGGGAGCCGGGGCGCGAGTCCTCGGTGACCTGTTTGCTCACCGACGCCGAGTGGGCGGTGGAGGACCTGTGGCGGGCCGACACGCTGGACCGGCTGCCGGCGGGGAAGGCGACGTACCGGATCTGGTCGGACGGCACGGTGCTGAACCGCCTGGATCTGATGATCGACTTCATCCCGGTAATGCATGCGACGAACACGATCCCGGAGGCCGGGGAGCACTGGGGCCAGCCGGTGCTGGCGAAGGCGCTACAGCGCCTGGATGAGTTGGCGGCGACGGGCTGGGACGCGTCGGCAACGACCGGCACGCCGATCATCGGCCTGACGGGGGCCCGGCTGCCCGTGGATCGGGCTACGGGGCGGCCCGAGCAGTTGGCGGTCCGGGCCGGTTGTCTGGCAGCTCGGCGACAGCGGTCGGATGGACGCGCTGGACACCTCGCCCCAGTTAGCGGAGCTGCGGGCGAGGGTGGAGCATCTGTTGGACCGTGTCGCGTCGAACAGCCGGATCACGCCGGCGGGCCTCGGCACGCTGGACGCGACGGAAGTGCCGTCCGGGTACGCGTTTGAAGATCGCGCTCGGACCGCTGGACCCGCGCTGGTCGGTGTGATGCGGCTGGCGCGCAGCCGGGCAGGCTGGCATGCCTCACGACTACGGCACCATGCTCATCCACGTCCACAAAGCAGATTGTCCGGCTGGGCCTCGCCCCAGCAGAACGTCATCGCCGTCGCGGGGATGGGTCGCCGCCTCTTCCCCATCGCCAAGACGATCAACAAGTCCATGTCGTCGATTCTCGACCTGCCCGATCACCTCCCGTCCCGCGTCGTCGCAGCCTTCCGTCTCTTCGGCCTCGGTGGCGCCAGCCTCGGCGCACTTGCCCGTGGTGTCGTCGCGAACCACAGCGGAGCGCGGTTGACTCTAGAGGCGGCGCTCGTCCTCGGGCTCGCGGCAGTGGCGCTCAGGCCGTGGCGCTAGTCAGTGCCACGGCTGCGAAGGCCCAGCGCTTCTGACTAGAGCCGAATCCGTCGTGTGGTTCTCGATCGTCGGACGTGGCCGAGAGAGTGCGAAGGCGTGCGGACAACCGCATCAGTGTGTGATGATTCTGCGAAGAATTTGGGGGGCTCGTGGGTGACTCTTGGGACTCGAACGACTTCGAAACCGCGAATGGCTTGAGCGGCAGCGTCTGCTCGGTCGACATGTCCGATGGCCGGAACGAACGGGATTGCCGACGGTTGTCTGCCCCGCCGAGCAACGGGCGACGGCGCATTGGAGACTTACAGCTTCGGCGTGCACGGCCCTGCTCCGATCGTGAGGGTGGAGCACGCCACAGCGGCCGGAGATGTCACGTGGGATCTTTGACCCCGCCGATGGCTGGAGGCTGGTGTCAGCCTATGCCCTGGCGACTTCTAGCCTGCCACCTGCCGTTCGTTGCCAATGTTGCGGATGCCGCAGCGCCAAGTCGGTGTCACGAAGCACGGGACGATGCGGACCATGACGGGCTTCATACGATCCGTTTAACTCTTCATTCGAAGAGAAATCATCCGATGCCGTGGATGGGGAGACGGCGATGACTGTCACCCAGCCATCCGGCCTATGGTCGGACGATCCGTCCGGTCTTGATCTGCTGTCGTTCGATGCTGTCGCTCAGACGCTCGCCGATGCGCTGCTCGATGAGGCGCTCGATCCGGTGGCCCTCGGGCTGTCCGGGAGCTGGGGCAGCGGCAAGACGACCGTGCTCGGCCTGGTTGCCCAAGAGCTCGACCGCCGGAGGGCGGACGAGCGGAACGTGCTGGTTATCCAGACCGACCCATGGCGGTACGACCCCTCGACGGGCGCCAAGGAGAGCCTTATCGCGGAGGTCTTGGGCGCCCTTGCCGCTGAGATCGACCGTTCGGAGACCAAGACTGACAAGGCCAAGAATCTTCTGGTCCGGCTCGGCAAGCGCATTGACTGGGCCAAGGCGATCAAGCTGGCCGCTAAGTCGTCACTGACCTTGCAGATCCCCGACTTCGACAAGCTCGTCGAGCTGGTGAAGCCCAAGGAGGGCGACGAGGAGTCGGTGCGTGGCCTGGAGGAGTTCCGAGACGAGTTCGCGGAGCTGATCGCCTCCGACGATCTCAAGCACATCCGGGCCGTCGCCGTCCTGGTGGACGATCTTGACCGTTGCCTGCCGGAGACGGTCGTGGAGAGCCTGGAAGCGATGCGCCTCTTCTTGGCTGTGCCGAAGATGTCGTTCGTGATCGCTGCCGACGAGGATCGAGTGGCGGATGCCATCCGTACCCGATTCAAGGCCACCGGGTGGCCCGACGAGAGCGACGACGAACGGCAGGACCCGGCCACGCTCTACCTTCACAAGATCGTGCAGACCACCATCCCGCTTCCGGCTCTGAGCCACTTCGACACCCAGGCATATCTGCTGCTTCTCCAGTTGCAGGCAACCGCCAAGCCCGACCAGCTCGCCACATTGATCGAACGCTGCGCTCAGATTCGACGAGACGGCGGCAGCGTCGACGACATCGGGGAGATCGACGGGCTGGCGATGGATGACCAGTTGGCTTTCGCCGTCCGTCTGACGCCGCTGCTCTACGAGAAGCTGCATGGCAACCCGCGCTACATCAAGCGATTCCTCAACGACCTGCACGTCCGTCAATCCGTGGCCTCGCGCCGGGGCATCAGTCTGGACTCTGCGGTGGTCGCCAAGCTCATGACCCTCGAAGCGCTGATGAAGCCCGAGTTCAAGCTGCTGCTGGACTGGTTTGCCAAGGGCGAGATGCGTGACCACCTGGAACGGCTGGAGGAGGAAGCCGGGCGGCCCGCGCAGACCGACGCCCAGCGGCAGGATGAGCCTGATGGTGTGGCCGAATCAGGCACACAACCACGGCGCAGCACGACTACCCGCCGTACCCGGGCGGCCACGCCAGCCGCCTCGGGTCAGTTCTCTCAGGCCATGGTGCGGTGGGCCAAGCTGGCACCGCCGCTCCGTGGGCTCGACCTGTCGCCCTACCTGACGCTGGCTGCCACCTTCGCCGGCGTCACACTGATCGACGACAGCCTGCCAGAGCGACTTCGTGACATCGCCGCCAACCTGCTCTCGGAATCCCGGCGCGAACAGGCGTCGGTCACCGATGCCGAATTGGATGAGCTGGGTGACGGCGATGCCACAGACCTGCTGCGCCACATCGGGCGAACGATGCGCGACCAGCCGACCAAGCAGAAGGGTGGGGTCAACGCCATCCTGCGCATCGCCCGTCGCCGTCCCAGCGTGGCGGCCTCGGCTCGGGATGCCCTCCTGATGCTGCCGCCCAGCGAGATCACCATCGCGACACCGATGCAGTTCAAGGCGGACGATTCCGCGCCGATTCGCCGTGTGCTCGCCACCTGGAAGGGCAAGCTGCCGGACGGCCAGGTCAAGCGGGCAGTCGACAGCGCGCTGGGCAACCGAGGGACGGCCTGATGGGTACCAGCGGCGCCTACTCCGGCAGTGGTGGCAAGGACGGCAAAACGGTTCGTGATCGCATCAGCGATCACCTGGATGGCCTGTCCGGTTCGGACAGGTCGGGTCCCGACGGGCAGCGACCGCCGCTCGATCCGGCCGCACTCGGGCGCGTCATCAACCTGATCCGCCCCCGCATGGCGAGCGGTGGGGGTGGGGGTGGCCAGGGTGGTGGCGGAGGCGGAGGAGCCTCCGGCGGTGGGAGTGGATCGCGTAGCGGCGGTGGTCCGCAACGTACGGCCGCTGGCTCAGCTCGTACTGCCGGCCGCGCGGCGGCAGCGGCTCACGCGTACAGCACGGGTGACGCGACGACCCTGCAACGTCTGGGCTTGGACTACAACGAGCTGCGCGGCCTCGGGGATGACATCGAAGTGGTGCGCCGCATCGTTGACATGGCCTGCAGCACGCCGGACAGCAGCATCGAAGACCACGAACAGCGATTCGTGGCCGCCGAGGTGGCAGAGTGGGTGATGGAGCAGGAACGGGATGGCTACCGGCTGACTCCAGAAGAGATGGTCCGTCAGACCATCGCCGTCATCATCGCCGAGACCTTGTTGGTTGAGTCGGGTGATCTCGTCAACCACCACGACCTGGCCGACGTTGCCGAGAGCGATATCCGTGACGCTGCGGAAGCGATTGCCTCTCAGGCCAATCTGTCGGTCAACGGCGCGACCGAGGATGAAGTCAGCCGCGCTGTCGAGGCGGGCCTAGAGACCATCCGTGGCATCGTCGGAGGTGGCAGCTGATGTCCCGCTTCACGTTGCGCCTGAGCGCAACCAACGATATTCCGGCAGACGAGGCAGCTTCATCCTTCTACTGGCTGCCGGACCAGCGGTCGACCTTCAACAGAGGCTTCAGCCCCAGCCTGGCCGCTCTAGGCCCGGTTCCGCCCCTAAACGCTGACGTGGTTCGGGTTGCGCTGACCGCCTTTGCTGCTGACCGCTCGGTGTTGCGCGCAGGCCGTGGGGCGAACTGGAATCGGCGCCCGCTCGATCTTGAGATCCCGGCTTCCGACGCGGCAGCCTGGAACGGGGTGGCGGATGAACTTGCGGGTGTGCTCGGGTTCCTCAGCGGCGACCGCTGGAGTTTTTCGTTCACGCAGCAGCCAGAACCGGCCGAGGCCCAGGCCCCCGACGAAATCGGCGTCACGCCCCAGCGGGTTGTCCTACTCAGCGGCGGTGCCGACTCGGCGATCGGCGGGCTGTACTCCCGCTCGTTGCTTGCCGCGGACCAGCATCACGTCCTGCTGTCGCACTACAACAACACGATGTTGGCACCCATCCAGCGACATATCGCGGCCGAACTCGAACGACTCATCCCCGGCCCAAACCAGGAACACATGGTGGTACACCTGGGACGCCGCAGTGAGCGCATCGATGGCACGTCGTATCCGTCCGAGTCAACAACCCGATCGCGTTCGCTGCTCTTCCTGGCTCTCGGCCTGGCGGTGGCCTCCATCCACCAAGTGCCGTTGTGGATACCCGAGAACGGCTTCGCCTCGATCAATCCGCCGCTGGGCCCGGAACGCCTCGGCAGCCTGTCGACGCGCACCACGCATCCAAAGTTCCTACAGGACCTGGCGGCTGTGCTTACCAAAGTCGGTGCCCACGCGGTCATCGAGAACCCCTTCGTTCATATCACCAAGGGAGAGATGTACAGGCGGGTCGTGGACCTAGTCGGCGCAGACGAAGCCTCCTCGTTTCTGAGTGCCACCCACTCGTGCGCCTTGACTGGCCAGCGAGCCCACGGCATTTCAGCCGACCGTCACTGTGGCGTCTGTTTCGGGTGCGTGCTGCGGCGGGCATCCTTCACCGCTTCCGGGGTCTCCGACTTCAGCGACTACCTCGCGCCGAGTAGCGATCCTGCCGTGCAGAAGTGGCTTGACAGCAAGTCGGTCGAGCAGCCGGTTCGCAACTTCATCCGCCGGGGCGTGAGGACGCGAGACGTCGCCACGCTGAGCCTTCCGGACGACTACCCATTGCGCGATGCGTTTGACCTTTGTCAGCGTGGGATCAAGGAGCTACGGAGCCTCTACCTATGAGACGCCTGCCGCCGATCGACATGCACGCCCACATCGAGCCGGACATCTCGCCTGGCGATCTGCTAAAGCTTGGTTCTCTCATCTTTGCCGCGACCCGTTCGCTCGATGAAGCCGAGCGTGTGCTCAAACGATCTGACCCGTGGACGATCTGGGGTGTGGGCTGCCACCCCAGCCTCGTCGGCGTGCAGAAGGCCTTCGGCACAGCTCGATTTGCCGAGTTGATCGGCCGAACACCGTACGTCAGTGAGGTTGGCCTGGATGGCAAGTCCCGCGTGCCCCTTGACAGGCAGCGGACGACCTTGGACATGGTTTTGACTGCGCTGCAACAGAATCCCCGACTCACGAGTATCCACAGCTTCGCCGCCGTCGATGCCACATTGGAGTGCCTGACGGCCCGACCGATCCATGGTGCGGTGCTTCACTGGTGGCTTGGCAACCAAGCGCAGACCGAGCGGGCGGTCGAGCTTGGCTGCTACTTCTCGGTCAACGCTTCGATGCTGCGGAAGTTTGAGCTCGTGGCGAGCCTGCCGCTCGACCGGGTTCTCCCTGAGACCGATCATCCGTTCGGCGACAGGTCTACTGGCCGAAGTCGGCCGGGCAAGGTGGATGACGTTGAACGCGTCCTCGCTCAAGTTCATGGACTTAGTCCGGAAGGGATCAGATTAAAGATCTGGCGCAACTTCGCACAGCTGGTCCGCTCGGCCAGGTGCGGAAGCCTGCTACCTCGACCCGTGCGAGTGGCCCTCGCAGCTGCGCTGTAGTGCTCTGGCCCACAGCACGAAGGGGCGTTCCCCACACAGATGGGCAGACCGGCAACAGCAGCGGCCCGACCATCAGCAAGCAGAAGAAGTCTGCCTCAGTCAAGATGATGGAGGGGCGGTAGTCACGGTCGACGCAGGCCCTGGTTGGCGACCAACCGGAACCGCACCTGTCGGCCATCCGCCATCGCCAGCGTGGACTGGAACTCCTCGTCGGCGCGCGAGGTCACGGTGTGCGCCGGGTCGCCCGCGCCGGGTCCGTTCGGGTGGCCGCCACAGCCGGGGGAACGGCGCGCCCAGCCACGGACCCGGTTCTCGGCCCCGGTGGAGCGTCGTGAGGGAACCCGGCAGCGGCTCGATTGCGTCTCCGGCGGCACGCCAACGCCGGCGCCGTGTCGCCGTCGACGAGGAGCCCCCGTATGCCGAACGTGTCATGTGAACCCGCGATCGGCGTGACGGTCGTCGCGCTCCTGGCGGGTGCCCCTTCCGGGCAGGGACCGCTTCCCGGGTGTGCGGCCCACGTTCAGATCCCTGGATAGCCGCATCGGCCGCGGCATCGACTCGCTCAGCGTGTCTGATGTGATGGAGAGATCGAACGATGAACGTACTGGGCCCGGGCGGGAGGGCCTGTCTGGGCCGAGCCCCTTACCGCACCACCAGCGTCGTCCGCCGATTCAGAGCATGGGCGTAGTGGTCGTGTCCCCCCTCGGACACGCAGGATCACCTGACGGTGCTGGCCGATCTCTCGGCTGGCACCTTTCGCGTTTCATGGCCGCAGATCAGGGCCAGGCCCAGCTCCCGGCAGCCGTGCGCAGTTCGTCGAACGTGGCCTTCACGCAGGAAGGTCCGTACGCGGCGAGTGCCCACAGGGCAGTGATCTTCGCCGCTCCGGTCCACAGGCCCTCCGCAGAGATGGGCGGGCGGAAGGGGCGGACGTTGACGTGCCGCTCTAATGCTGTGCGGGGAGTTGGCCGAGGCGGCGGGCGGCGCGCTCTCGGTCGGCAAGTCGCGCATCGCGGATCAACGTGGCGCGGCTCTGCGGCAGATGGGTTTCGACCGACAGCCACTGCCGCTGTTGCGGGTCGTCGAGCGCGGCGAGGCGGGCACGGTGCTGGTAGTCGCGGCGGACGAATTGGACGTCATCGAGGACCACCCAGATATCAGCCGTGTAGAGCTTCGCCAGAGTGGAAAGGCGAGGCAGGAGATTGGGTTGATGGATCGCGCGTAAGCGCACCGGCCGTGTCGGCGTCGCGCTCAAGAGCGCAGCACGGTCAAGCGGGCAGGAGCCAGCTGTCGTAGCCGCGGGCGCGGAGTCGGTCGAAGGCATCGCGGACTCTTTCCGGGATGTGCTGCTCGATGGCAAAACCGCGCTTGGGGTACTCCATCACCCGTTCCATGTCGCCCATCAGCATGTCGATGAACTGTTTTTCGTCATCGTGGGTTCTGGCGTACTCGTCGAATGACAACGACTGGGAGACGCAGACCGGCTCCACCTCGGGCCACAGCTTGCGGCATGTGGCGTAGGCACGGCGCTGCATGTAGGGCATGGAGATCAGCAGCACCGTGGTCACCGCGATCCCCGCGTGCTCCAGCACCCCGCGGGAGAAGCCGATGTTCTGGCCGGTGTTGGTGGCCTTCGGCTCCAGCAGGATCGCCTCGTCCGGTACTCCGAGGGACAGCGCGTGCTCGCGGTAGTGGACGGCCTCCCCTCGCGGAAACCGTTCCCTGGTAGCGGCACTGGTGTCGCCGGTGAAGGCCACGACCGGGAACATGCCGGCGTGGTAGAGGTGGGCGGTGGTGGTGGCCACACCCAGATCGAGGCTGCCGAGCGTGATCGCGGCAGAGCATGGCCGCAGCTCGTGGCCCATCTGGTGGAAGTCCCAGAGGACGCGGGCGTCAGCCCGGTCCGCGTCACTGGTCGCCAATTCCTGACGGTCAGTCACATGCGCTCCTCGCTGTTGCGAACGGTCTTGATGCTGCGCAGTTGGTGTTTCAGCCCGTATCGAGTGGCGATATCCGAGGCCCTGCTGCCCCCCAACGGTCGTCCGGCCGCCCTCTATCGTCGGGGGGAGTCCTGCCGCTACACCAAACTGACGCGCCATTCCAGCATTCGCTGCTCGTGCACGAAGGCGACGCGAGGGATGGCGGTCACCGGGGTCCGGGTGTTCACTGCGGCGCACAGGTCGGCCAGCATCAGGGCCATGGTCGGCCACCGCAGTCCGTATTCGGGGTCGCCGAACGACATCTCGCCGATCTCCCCCAGGTGGTCGTCGCGGTGGTCCACGAACAGCAGATCGCCGGACAGGTTCTGGGCGAGGGGAACCCATCGCCTGTCGGCGATCGAACCGACGACCAGGTCCTCCGCATCCTCCTCGGCGGCGTCCTCCACTATCGATACGAGGCCGCGATGCGCCTCCAGCACGCCGTCGACATCCAACAGGGCGTAGCCCAGCAGAAAGGCCCCGGCCTCGGCACTGGCTCTGCGCGCGGTGACGCCATTGTGCAGTCCGAGAGTTGTCCGCACACTCCCATGGAGAGGGAAACCGAGAGCGGCTTCCAGACGGTTGATGTCCTCTTCCGAAGCTCCCGGTAACAAGGACGCGTGGTCTCCGGGGGCATGCTCGGCCAGTAAGTCCTCGAATCGCCGCCACAGTTCGGCAAGGCCAGCCGTTTGGGTAGTCATGATGGCGTCTCTACCACGGGCCCATGACAAGGAGATCGGGCGTTGTCGTGGTCTGGCGGAAGGTACGCGGTGCCCGGGAAACCACTTGGTCCTCCGGCCTACGGTTCTCCCATGACAACTACCCCGCGCCTGGAAACGGTCACCGCCGCCAACCTCGATGTCGCGATCGGCCTGAAGGTTCGCCCCGACCAGGAGCACCTGGTCGCGCCGGTCGTGAAGTCCCTCGCCGAGGCGTACGTGCACCCCGACATAGCCTGGCCCCGCCTCATCCTCGACGGCGACCGGCCCGTCGGCTTCCTCATGGCCTTCTTCGACGTCGACTTCGTGGAGGACGGCACGGGCACCGACATCCGCTCGGGACTGTGGCGGCTCAACATCGCGGCCGGCGAACAGGGCCGCGGCTACGGCCGCTTCGCGGTCGACGCCGTGGCCGCTGAGATCCGCCGTCGCGGCGGCACCCGTCTGACCACCACCTGGCACCCCGGCGAAGACGGCCCCGAGCGGTTCTACCTGGGGCTCGGGTTCCGGCTGACCGGGGAGTTGAGTGGGGATCAGCGCGTCGGGGAGTTGGAGTTGGGTTAGGCCCAGTCTCGCGGATCCTGGCGACCCCACCTCACCGGCCGGCCGCAAGCCACCTCACCGGCCGGCCACGCCGACGTCGCACACCCGCCACCGTCCGCCGTGAACGACCGTCGGCCTCAAGCCACCTCACCGGTGCGCCGGAACCCGCCCGCGCCGGCAGGCAATCAGGCCGCCCCACCCACGCCGACAGGCAACCGCGTTGACCCCGCGGCGAGTATGGCGGGTAGTCAGATCTTCGTGGTAGCAAGGTGCGTCTTCGGCACTCCCCAAGCTTCGGCACTCCCCACAAGCTTCGGCACTCCCCCAAGCTTCGGTACTCCCACAGAAAGGGATCGCCGTGTTGCCTTCCTTCGCCACCCTCTGGAGACGTTTCCGCCGCACCACCGTCCAAGCGGTGGTCGTCACGTCCGTCGCCGCGGGCATCGTCGTCGTGCCGGCCGTCGCCGCGTCGGCGTCGGTCAGCGCGTACGTGTGGAACACCGACGGTGACGATCTCTACGTTCGTGCCTCCGTCTCCACCACCGCCACCATCGTCGCCACCCTGGCACCCGACCAGACGGTCACCATCGACTGCCAGACCACCGGCCCCAGCGTCAACGGCACCACCATCTGGGACCACCTCCCCGCATACGGCGGCTACGCCACCGACGCCTACCTCTACACCGGATACGACAGCTGGGACCCCGACCTGCCACGCTGCGGCGGCAGTACACCGCCGAGCGGCACCGGTGCCGCGGTCGTCGCGACCGCGCAGAACCAGGTCGGCAACGGCCCCACCACGTACACCAACGCCGCCGGCGTCAGCTCCGACACCAACTGGTGCTCGCTGTTCGTCTCGTGGGTCTGGCGGCAGAACGGCGTTCCGGCGCCCGAGGACATCTACAGCGGCGACCTGTTCTACTGGAGTCTCAACCGCGGCCAGGCGCACTACGGCACCTCCGGGATGAAGCCCGGCGACGCGGTGTTCTTCGGTGACGGGCCGCAGGCGCCGAGCGGCAGTTACGTGCCGAGCGTGCACGTCGGGATCGTCAAGTCCGTGAACAGCAACGGCACGATCAACACGATCGAGGGCAACTACTGGCTGAACGGCGTCAGTCGGGTCGTGGCGCCGGGCGCCTTCGATCCGACGGTGGCCCGTTCCGACGTCGGTCTCGTCTACGGCTACGCCCACCCGGCGTGATCGCGGTGAAGCGCATCCTGTTCGCGGCGGTGGCCGCCATCGCTCTCACCCTGGCCCTGCCCGCCGTGGCGTCCGCCTCGGTCAGCGCGTACGTGTGGAACACCGACGGTGACGATCTCTACGTTCGTGCCTCCGTCTCCACCACCGCCACCATCGTCGCCACCCTCGTGCCCGACCAGACGGTCACCATCGACTGCCAGACCACCGGCCCCAGCGTCAACGGCACCACCATCTGGGACCACCTCCCCGCATACGGCGGCTACGCCACCGACGCCTACCTCTACACCGGATACGACAGCTGGGACCCCGACCTGCCACGCTGCGCCACGGCACCGCCCGGGGCCAGCCATCCGGTGAACACCAGCGGATTCGACATGTCCGGGTTGAACCCCGGCACCGTCGACTTCGCGAGCGCGGCCCAGCAGTACGGATTCGCCGATTTCAAGGCGAGCCAGGGTGATTACCTCACCGACAGCAAGTTCGCTGAGCGGGTCGCCGGCGCCAAGGGCAAGATGATCATGCAGGCGTACCACTTCTTCGACCCGCGCGACAACGGCGCCTCCCAGGCCGACTACCTGGCCGGCGTACTGTCCGACGCCGGATACCGGGTGTCGGACAAGCAGACCCTGCCGATCATGGTCGACCTGGAACCGAACTACTGCTCAGGCGATCTGCCCCCGAGTCAGCGGGAGACCAACTGCGACGCCGAGCGGCTGGCGCTGCCGTTCTGCTGGATCGCCGACAGCGCGTCGAGCACCCTCAACGCCCGGGTCGCGGACTTCGTGTCCACGGTGACGAGCAAGACGGGCGCGGCGCCGATGGTCTACACGAACGCCGACATGACCGGTAGTTGCGGCCTGAACACGACACCGCTGCACAGCCTGAAACTGGTCGCGCCGAGCTGGAACGGCCAACCCCAGGCCGTCGCCGACTCGCTCGGCTGGAGCACCTACGCCTTCACCCAGACCGGCGCCTACACCACGGTGCCGGGCGGGGTGGGCGCCCTGCCCGACACGTACCACGGCTCCACCACCTCGCTCGCGGCGCTCGCCGACAACTGACCGACCACGACGGTGGCCCACCCGTAAGCGGGTGGGCCACCGTCGTGCTGTCTCCCCGTGCGGTCCGCCGTCCCGTGGGAGCGACTTTCACGTAATGAAAGTTCTCGCCGACTCCGGGCCATCACCGCAGATCCGCCGTTCCCCCAGTGGGCTCGACCACTGGAGATTCGTGAAACCCCTTTACCCTCAAGGGCATTCATGACTAACTCGTGACGCGTTCACAACAAGAACGCACTCGCTCCTCGCACCGTCCGCACGCATGCGCACAGCACCGCTCAACGCACACATGCCCTCTACGCACGGCTGACGCGCTCAGGAGGAAGCGTTGCTCTCTCACAGAGTCACACCGAGGGACAGATCCACGAGGCGAACCGCGACAGCCGCTCTTGGCGCGGTCCACCCCGTCGTGCCGACCGCCGCGGCAGCCGCGCTGCCGCAGTCGTGCGCGACGCCCCTCCGCTCGGCGCGGGTCATGTGGGCATGAGCTGCCGGCCCGATGCGTACGACGGCACGGTGGTTCGCGGTTCGTGTCGCTCCTCCCGGTCCCGGACGTCCACCGGACCGGCGCGCCGACACCAGCGACCCCGGCAACACCCCATGATCCGCCGATAGGGCCGCGGGAAGACTCCCGTACCTCCATCGGCAGCCCGTTACCCCGAAACCGCCGTGACGGTCGCTCGTCGCCCGCAGAGCTACGCGGGTAGAACGGCCGGACCACGGAGCACACCTCACCCCCGTCCCCTACCACCACCACGAAGCACCAGGAGGAAACCTTGTTCTCCCGAATTCGCAACACCAAGTCCGTGCAGCGGAAGCTGATCGCCGTGGCCCTCGGCGCCGGCATCGCCCTGAGCACGGCCCTGACGGCGGGTACGGCCTCCGCCCACCCGGCGCCGGCGGGCGACCCCATCCCGCTGGGTGAGGGTTACGCGGGCATCGGCTACATCCAGGACGGCCAAGCCTTCAAGCCGGAGGCGAGAAAGGTCGACCTGACCTCCCAGGACGTGGTGAGCCCGAACTTCGCCTCCAGCCCTCCGCCCGGGATCGACGTCTCGCACTACCAGGGCACGATCAACTGGGCGTCGGTGAAGTCGGCGGGCATCCAGTTCGCGTGGATCAAGGCCACCGAGGGCACCGGGACCAAGGACGCCCAGTTCAGCGCCAACTACACCCACGCGTACAACAACAACGTGATCCGCGGCGCCTACCACTTCGCGCGGCCTGACCTGTCCACCGGTGCGGCGCAGGCGACCTACTTCGCCAACAACGGCGGCGGCTGGTCGAAGGACAACCTGACCCTGCCGGGCATGCTGGACCTCGAAGGCGGCTGCTACAGCAAGTCGGCCAGCGCGATGCAGTCGTGGATCCTCGACTTCTACAACACGTACAAGGCGAAGACCGGCCGCGACGTCGTCATCTACACCAGCGCCGGCTGGTGGAGCTCCTGCACCGGCGGTTGGGGCGGCATGGCGGCCAAGAGCCCGCTGTGGGCGGCCAGCTGGACCAGCGCGGCCAACCCCACCCTCCCGAGCGGCTTCTCGGTCGCGACGGTCTGGCAGTACACCGACTCCGGCTCGGTCAGCGGCATCTCGGGCGCGGTGGACCGCGACCGCTTCAACGGCGACCACGCCCGTCTGCTGGCCCTGGCCAACAACACCTGACGGTCGCTCCTGCTCACGTCACCACGGGACCGCGTGACACCGCCGTCCCAACGCGCCGAGGCGGCGCCGGACCTTCCGGGGTCCGGCGCCGCCTCGGCGCTTGCGGTGGGCGGGGGTCGCTACTCTCCCGCGTACACGCGCCGCAACTCCGCGATGTCGAGCTTGCCCATCCCCATCAGCGCGCGGGTGGCGCGCGCCGCACCCGCCGGGTCGCCGCCGCTCAGCAGTTCCGGCAGCATGGCCGGCACGACCTGCCACGACACCCCGAAGCGGTCCTTGACCCAGCCGCACTGCGACTTCTGGCCGCCGTCCTCGGTCAGCCGCTCCCAGTAGTAGTCCACCTCGGCCTGGTCGGCGCAGTCGATCTGGAACGAGATCGCCTCGTCGAAGGTGAACTGCGGGCCGCCGTTGAGCGCCACGAACCGCTGGCCGTCGGCGGTGAACTCCACCGTCAGCACGCTGCCCGGCTCGCCGGGACCGCCGTCGGCCCACCGGGTCACCCGGCCGCGCGAGGAGTCCCGGAACACCGACAGGTAGTAGTCCACCGCCTGCTCCGCCTGCCCGTCGAACCACAGGCAGATGGTCAAACCGTCCTTGCTCGTCATCGCGTCCTCCGTCGTCGTACGGGTGCGGAATCCCCGCGTCCGGGGTGTTGCCCGGTTCGCCCTGGATCCTCCGCCCCGAAGCCCGCCGCCGCGGGCGACTCCCCCGGCCGAGCCGGGACGATCCCCCGAATGCGCCGCCCGGTTTATTCCGGTGCGGGCGGCACCGGCGGCGAGTAGGCTCCCGGCCAGTCACGCGAGACGAAGGAGATCGACCCATGAGGACATCAGGCACCCTCCCGCGCTGAACGCCGGTGCCGATGGTGGGCCACGCGTTCGGCCCTTCCTCCATCGATCTCATCACCTGCCCGGAGGGCATGCGTGTTTCGTCTCCTCTCGAACGCGATCGATCCCTTTCGTCCGCACGACCTTCGAACGCCGCCGGCCGGCGTCCGCTCCTTCCTCCTGCGTGAACTGCGGCCGCTGCGCGCCGTGATGGCCGCCGCCGTCGTCCTCACGGTCCTGAGCGCCGGCATCGAACTGTGGCTGATCGACTACGCCGGCCGGCTGGTCGACCTGCTCACCACGAGTTCGCCCGCCACGCTCCGGCGGGAGCACGGCGTCGAACTGCTCACCGTGGCCGCCCTGATGCTCGTCGTCCGCCCGCTCGTCAGCCTGCTCAACGAGGCGGTGGACGACATCGCCTTCCGGCCCAACGCGCAGGCGCTCGCACGCTGGCGGGCGCATCGCCACGTCTCGCGGCAGTCCGTCGGATGGTTCCGTGACGACCTCGCGGGCCGGATCGCCACCCAGGTCCGCGACGGCGGGGCGGCCGCCGCCACCGCGGCCTACAACGTCATCCACACCATCGTCTTCGTCACCGCGTACATCGCCGGCTCGATCTGGCTGATGTCCTCGATCAACCCGCTCCTGGTGCTGCCGATCACCGTCTGGGCGGCCCTGTACGGAGGGCTGTCGGCGTACGCCGTGCCGCGCTACCGCCGCGCCTCGCACCGGCTGCAGGCCGCGGAGTCGGCGCTGACCGGCCTGCTGGTCGACAGTTACGCCAACGCCGACACCCTCGCGCTGTTCGCCGACCCCGAGCAGGAGCACCGGGAGGACCGGCGGGTGTTCGCCGAGGCACGCGAGGCGCATCTGGCCGTGCAGCGCGTCGAGGTGACGATGAACGTCGGCATGTCGGCCCTCGGCGGGGTGCTGATGGTCGGCCTGGTCGGCTACGGCATCGCCTTGTGGCAGGGCGGTGCGGCTCCGCTCGGGATGATCGCGGCGGCGCTGGCCCTGAGCTTCCGGATCACCTCGATGGCCGAGTGGCTGCTCGACGGGGCGTCGGCGCTCTTCGGCTCGGCGGGCGCGCTCCGGCAGGCGCTGCGTACCGTCGCCCAACCCCTGGCGGTGGCCGACCGGCCGGGCGCCGGCGCGCTCGTCGTCTCCGGTGGCCGGATCCGCTTCACCGGGGTCAGCCACCGCTACGGCACCGCGGTGGCCGGCCTCGACCGGCTCTCGCTCGACGTCGCGCCCGGGGAGCGGGTCGGCCTGGTCGGACGGTCGGGTGCCGGCAAGTCGACGCTGGTCAACCTGCTGTTGCGGTTCTTCGACCCGGAGGCCGGCACGATCGAGGTCGACGGCCAGGACATCACCACGGTCACCCAGCACAGCCTGCGCCGGCAGATCGCCCTGGTCTCCCAGGACGCGTCGCTGCTGCACCGCTCCGTCCGCGACAACATCGCCGGCGGCGGGCGGGCCACTGAGGACGCCGCCCTCCTGGCGGCGGCTCGCGAGGCGGCGGCTGACGACTTCATCGCCCTGCTCCGCGACCGTGCGGGCCGTACCGGCTTGGACGCGCACGTCGGGGAACGGGGGGTGCGGCTCTCCGGCGGTCAACGGCAGCGGGTGGCGCTCGCCCGCGCCCTGCACAAGGACGCGCCGATCCTCGTACTGGACGAGGCCACCTCCGCGTTGGACTCCGAGGTGGAGGCGGTCGTCCACGAGGCCCTCGACCGTGTGATGGAGGGCCGTACGGTCATCGCCGTCGCGCACCGGCTCTCCACCATCGCGCGGATGGACCGGATCGTCGTGCTGGACGCCGGCCGCATCGCCGAGGAGGGCACCCACCACGCGCTCCTCGCCCGCGGCGGCCTGTACGCCGCGCTGTGGGCCAGGCAGTCCGGCGGCTTCCTCGGCGTGGACCCGGACGCCCCCCGCGACGAACCCTGACGAACACTGACGAACCGGCGGCGGAGGGTCCCCCCTCCGCCGCCGTCAGCGGTGCCCGTCGCTTTGGCGCACGCCAGAGTGCGGTGCCCGCACGCACCGCGAGCGCTGGACGGCCTCCACTCACGGTGTTCAGGGTTACCCGTCGGCAGGATCCTCCTCCGGCTCCTCTCGTGGGTTCTTGCCCTCTACCGTGTGCTCCTCCGCCGACGGCGGAACGAACGCTGCGAGGAAGTCGGCAGCCTGTTCCTCCCACCCGCCGGCTCTCAATACGTCGCTCACTCGCGCGCCCACAAGATCGAGGTCGGTCGTGTCAGCGTCCAGACCCAGAAATTTGCGCAGCGCCTCCGCCACCTTGTCGGCGTCGGATGGCCCGTACTCCTCCGCGGCCCGTACATCGTCGGCATCGCTCTTCAGCTCCGCGAAGTCCTCCCGGCCCCGGAAGCGGTCCGGCACATCGGTGTTGTTCGCCGCCGCAGACAACTCGGCCAGCAAGGGGATGCGTTCGACGACGTGCTCGACCCGGTCGTCATTCTTGGCGAGCCACCACACCACAGCGCTACCCGGGTCCTTGAGAGCGTCATCGCTGAGGTAGGACCGCTTGTTGCGTTCGTAGTCACGCTGGTGCTCCCAGACGGCCTCGTCCTTGCGTACGTTGGACAGCCGGCTCAACCGTTCCTCGTCGACGTCCGCCAGGGTGAGACCCACGGACCCCGCCATGGCCAGTACGCGTCCCGAAGGATCAGGCTCCAAGCTGCCCAGGGCACCGTTCAGTTGGTGCTGGGCGTACGTACTGCGGTGCGGCTCGAAACGCGACGCGATCTCCTGGGCACGCAGCAGGACGGCACGGACGGCCAAAGCCGCGGGGTCGAACGGCGGGTCCTCGTCGTACTCGCCCAACACCGCCCACCGGACCCGGGCCGAGAGCAGGAAGTCGTAGTCCTTGATCGCACTCTGCAGGGCGACGTTGGTGATCCGCTGTTCCTGTTTCTGAGCGGTGGGTACCTCCGGCTCCACCAGGTTCTCCTGCGGGATCATCGCTTCACGCGGTGCGGACAGGTGTGCCCCCAGGAACGCGCATCCGATGAGCACGCACCCGGCCGTCGGCCACGCCCAGAGCGGCCAGTCGGCGCACAAGCCCACCAGGGTGAGGAGGAGTGCGCAAAGGACAGTGAGGAACACAGTCATGATCTTGTGCCCGGAGTTCACGGCACGGACCTCGCGTTCTCGCGCATCGGCGCGGTGATGTCGACCCCCTGGGCCGTGTCCAGTGTGCGGCGGAAGGCATTCAGCACGGCCTCGCGGCCAGTCCCGGCCCGCGCCCACCGGCGAACGGCCGAATACACACACCCGGCGACCGTCGGATTCGCCGACACGGCCTCCGCGATGATCACCAGCAGGCGTTCCCGGTGAACGGCGGAGTCCAAGGCGATGTCGAACCAGGACTCGACGCCCGGGGTCCACGTCTCAGACGGGCGGCTCAATGTCTCCCGCCAGCGATTGGTGAGCCGGTCGCGGACGACCGGGTCGGCGTGCAGGTGCGGTCGGCGTGCCACGGTGGATGCGAACGTGGCGAAGATCTCGGCGTTCCCCGGCCTCCGTTCCGGATCGCACCGGGCCAGCAGCAGCCGGCACAACCGTCTGTCTCCGGCGGCCAGGTCGGTCAGCGCCTCCAGGGCGAGCCGCCGCGTGTCCCGCGGCTCGTGCAGCGCGAGATGATGCAGCCGTACCAGCGCCTGGTCCGAGTGGCGGACCGCCATCACCTGGCGGCAGACCAGAACAAGGACGTTTCGGAATGCCTGGTTGTGGCCGGACTCTCGGGCCCACTCCAGGATCTGGTCGCGGAACAATCGACTGTTTGCCTCGTCACGGAGCCCCATTGCCAGAGCTTGCGCGGCGTCCGGGATGAAACGTGCGTGGCTGCCGCGACTGGTCAGATCCCTGGCCAGCCAGAGAAGATGATCAGGCTGTGCCGAGCGCAGGGCGGTCGCCCCGAAGCGCTCCACCACCGCCGCCCGCAGCCCGGCATGCAGCCCGAGTTCATGAATGCAAACCTCGACCCAGCGTTGCAGAGCCGACCGGAGGTCGGGCGAACAGGTCCAGAAGTGATCCCTTACGGCCTTGTGGAATGCCTCAGTGCCGAACGTGTCGCGCGTGGCCGTGTCCGAATCCCGGATGACGGACAACTCCGCTCTCAGGTCCGGGTGTTCGAGTCGGGGACGTTCGTCGCGTGGATGTCCTAGCTCACGTAGAAGATGCTCTCTCGCCAGGAAGAGGGTCTCGTGCGGGGCGTCGTAGAAGACCCCCAGCGTCAAGAGCAGGGCCCGTTGTCTGCCGTCGCTGGTCCCCGCCACCGCCCTTGCCGCCGCGTCCCCATGGTCGGCCATCTCGGCCCTGGCGGCTGCCTGCCAGGCAGCGGTCCCCTCGTGCGGGCGCCGGTCCCGCTGACGCCGCACCAGGTCGGCGAACCGGGCCAATGCCGCCATAGAGGCTGTCGACAGGAACGCGCCCACTTCGGCGGGACCCTGCGCCGTCTGGATCCCGAAGAGTGAGAGATGACGCTCCAGAACCGTCTCCCACTTCGGTCGGCCAACCTCCACCGTCACCGGACGCAATTCCGCCTGGAGCAGGTCATCGAGCCCGGAGGGCAGCACGATGACCAACCGTGCGCCCCGCGTCCGTACCACGGCACGGAACTCCGAGAGCTGCTCTTGAACCTGGATGAAATGAGCCTCGTCGCTGCCCGAGAGGTCGAGCAGGAGCCGGTCCTGCTCGCCCACGACATCTGGGTCGAGTGCCTCTCCGTCCTCGTCCGCGCGGCTGTCGACCTCGTGGATCCCGGTTCCGTGCCCGGCCAGCCCGTACAGGAGCATGAGTGCCGTGGAGGTCCGTCCGTCTCCATCACGTCCGCGCAGTGCGATCGTGTTGTTGCGGCGCAGGAAGTCGTCAGCCGTCAGGTAGGCCGGCGGGGCGATATACCGATCGCGCAAGTGGTCGAGTTGCTCCTCGGCAACCGCCCGGTGTCCCTTGCCACGGGTGCCCAACCGTCGGGCCGCCGCCTCCGTGTAGATGTTGTACTGGTCGCCGCTGCCGGAGTGCACGTGTCCGGCAGAGAGGGCGAAGTGGGTCGTCGTGCCGGTCATCGGTCACCCGACCGGCGCCGTCGCGCGGGCCCGAAGTTCTGGGCGACGTGGTTGCCGCCGCCGGCGATCATGTTCGTCCCGTCACCATTCACCTGCGCTCCGCCGAAATGGTCGCCGTTCACCTGAGTGCCGTTGACCTGGTCGCCGTTGACCTGGTCGCCGTTCACCTGGGTGCCGCTGCCCGTGTGGACCGGTCCCGTGGATCCGTGGAAGTAGGTGACGTTTCCCCCGGCGTGGCCGATTCCGCCACTCTGTCCCTCGTTGTGGACGGAGCCGGTAGGCCCGGCTTCGAGTCCACCGTCGGCGGCATCCGCCACCGGGGCTGTGCGGTCCGTCTCCGCCAGAGCGGGAAACTGACGGCTGAGCCGGTCGCCCAGCTCCTGGATGTCGTGCCGGGCGGAGGTGCTCGAATAGACCCGGGCACACTGACATTTCGCCAACTGCGCGATGGAGGGCGGCAGGTCCGCGCCATCCAGCTGCTCGGTGCTGCGGCCGACGAACACGGGCACCACCGGTACCCCCGTCTCGAACGCCTCCTCCAGTTCACGTCGCACCCAGTCACCCTCACGACCCAGTGCCGGGCGTCCAGGGGAATCAGGGTGTTCCGCTTCCACCCATTGCTTCCCGATGACAGCGAGGACGACATCACTGTCCCGCACTGCCGACATCAGGGCATGGGGGAAGTCATCTCCCAGTTCGATCGAGTGTTTCGCGAAGAAGACGGACTTCTCGCCATAGCGTTCGGAGAACTCCTCGTAAATCCTGTGGGCCGTTTCCTTCCCGTCGCCAGTACGGTAGTTGATGAAAATACCGGACATGTGATTCCTCCGAGAGTCCTACAGGGTCTATGGGGTGCTGAGCGCGGCAGCGATCTGGGCCGCGAGAGCGGTCGCCGCCACGTTTCGGGGATGGCGAATGAGAACGCGGCGCATCCGGCGCAGGTCCGCGAGGATGGTTGCCGAATGAACCATGGCGATTTGACCGAGGAGCGGGTCCATGACGTCACATGCGTGATCGATCTCCCCTGCCGCCGCGAGAGCCAACGCCCGTTGAATTCCGTAACGCGTCCTGCTGCGGATCGCGTGCTCTGGAATGCAGGCGGTCTCTCGGGCGTAGACATCGGCCGCGTCCATGGGGCGTCCCAAGTGGAAGAGACACCAGCCGGTGAACATGGAGACCACATCAGGCAGGTGGGAGGCGCCCACCACAGAGGCGCCGACGGCCTCGTCGTCCTCGTCCAGCAGCGTCCGCGCGAGGTCGAGGCTGCGCATGGACCGCCGGTGGTCGCCTGCGAGGGCATGGCCCTGGGCTTGGTGCTGGGCAGCCAGCCCCCGGATCCGGGCCGACGTCCTGCTCTCCAGGGCATGCCCGGCGAGTTCGATTCCCTGAGCGATGTCCCCGCGCAGGAGACTGACAAGTCCTCGCCGCACCAGCGAGTAGGTGGCGAACGCCTGGTCCCCGCCCGCCGCGGCAAGTTGGGCCGCCCTATCCGTCCACCACAGCGCGGCCCGATCGTCCCCGGCCTCCTGTGCCATCCACCCGGTGTACTCGGCGAATCTCGCCGCCACGGTCAGCAGTGCCTCCCGTGTCCGTCCGCCCGACCGGGCCGCCATCTGCTCCAGACCGTGGGCCTGGGCCACGAGTCCTGGCAGAACAAAGGCGGGTGACGTCGCTTGGCCCAGCCGCCGGTACTGGGCGAACAGCGCGTGAGCGGCTTCGACGGTGTGCTGCTCCGCACCTGCTGCCTCACGGCTTCCGGGAGGGCTGAACGCCATGACCGGTTCAGCCCCCGACGATGTCGGCACCGGGTCGCCCAGCGAGAATTCGCCTGACCCGTCTCCGCCCAACCGCATCAGCCACGCCTCACTTTCCTGGCCGGGAATGGGAATATGCGTCTGCTTCTCGCGAAGCAGCAGTTCCGACAGTTCATTCGTCTTCAGGACGGCGTCGCACAGCCTGGCCAACTGCACTGTCGGCTGCTTCTGGCCGTTCTCGACCTTGCTCAGATAGCCCTTGCTGTAGTGCACCAGACCGGCGAAGCGAGTCAGACTGATTCCTGCCCCAAGCCGAACTCTCCGTAGTTCTGGACCGAAACTTTTCGAGTGCTCAGGCATGCGAACCTCCGCGTTCCCTTCCGGAAGCTTCGAGTGCCCGCCGCAAGACTGCGCCGGGCGCCCGGGAGCCGACAAGACTTCGGGCGGTGTTTCCCGTTTCCTATCGGGAGGAAAGCAAGGACGGTCCGTCGTGTCGAGAAGGCGATTGCGGGTTATTTCGAACCCGCCGAACGCCCTTTCGGTGGCAGGGAACCGCTGTTCCGAGGTGTGACCACGGGCTCTCGGCAGGAAGGGGCGGCGCCCCGAGAGCGACACACCGGGACTACGTGCACTTCATCGCTGGCGTGGGGCCGCGACGGTGGCACGGAGCGAACCTGCCGACGGCGTCGACCGTTCTCGGCAGAGAGACAAGCGGTGTTCGAATCGTGCAGGGGCCGCCGGTGCATCCTGGTCGCGAGCGCCGGCCGGCTCGAGCTCGGGGGCCCGTACGGCCGTGGGCCCCGCCGGGTCAACGGCGGGGCCCACGGGTGTCAGCGGGTGGTGTTACAGGGGCTTACGGGAAGGAGACCACGTTACTGGGGGTGGTGTTGGAGGCGGTGACCGCTCCGGTGTCGTTGATGACGTGGGTGATGGTGCCCACGCCGCCCAGCGAGACGGTCAGCACGTCGTGGAACCTCACGCCCGAATTGTTCGGCACTTCGAACGCGTGGTAGTTGTTCACGGCCGGGTTGACGTTGAAGTAGCAGTAACTGCCCAGTCCCCACGCCTCATGGCTGGTGACGTTGGAAGCGACCTTGTAGGCCGCGTAGCCGTTGACCCCCGACGGGTTCATCCAGGAACCCTGGTTGGGCGGGTCGTACGGGTTCTCGTTCTGGAAGAAGATCGTCTTGCCGCCCTGGCCGTTCCACACCACCTCGTACTTCTGGTAGTGCTCGACGAACAGGCCGTCGGCCAGCACGTTGTTGCCGTTGACGGTCAGGCCTGTGTCGGCGGTGTTGGTGTTCCAGCCGACCGTGCCGGAGTTGCCGTGGTCGGCCCGCCAGGCCCAGATGTGGTCGATGATCGTGTTGCTGCTGTTGACCACCAGGCTTTGGGTCGCCTTGCCCGCCTTCTCGCCGCCGATCCGGAAGAAGACGTCCTGGATCGTGGTCGGGTTGGACGCGTGGCTCGCCGAGGAGCCGGACGGCCCGACGGTCAGCAGCGCCGCGGAGTTGGTGGTGCCGGCGTCGAACAGCACGCCCTTGATCCGCACCCCGTCCACGTCGGCGACCTGCATCGCGTTGACGCCGTTGTCCGGGACGAACGTCGGGTAACCGACGCCCAGGACCACCGTGTTGGGGTTGGTGATGTTGAGCGTCTGGTTGAGGTGGTAGACGCCCGGGGTGACGAACAGGTTGCAGCCCTCGGACAGCGCGTTGTTGATGGTGGACGCGGTGTCACCGGCCTTGACCACGTAGAACTGGCTCATCGGCAGCGAGCTGCCGGGGGTGCTGCCGCTCGCCCAGCTCGGGCCGGAGGCGTTGGTGCGCAGGCTCGGCAGGAACACGTGGTACTTGCCGGAGCTGTCGATGTACAGGTACGGGACGTCGCGGGAGACCGGGGTGGTGCCCAGGGTGGTCTCCGGCGGGCTCGGGAAGGTGTTGGCCGGGGCGCCGTTCACGCCGGAGAAGACCATGTTCCACACGCCGCCCGCCCAGCTGCCCAGGTTGCTGTCCCGGGTGTACCACTGCTGCTGCGAGATCGAGGACGCCTGGCCGGTGACCTTGGTGTCGGCGATGTAGCCGCCGCTGGCGTAGCCGAAGCTGGCCGGGTAGAGCGCCAGGTTGCCGTGGACGTCGATCCGGCGGAAGGGCGCCGCCTGGGCCACCGCCCAGCGGTCGGTGCCGCTGGAGGGGTTGATGGCGAGGTTCTCGGCCGAACGCCAGAAGTTCTGCGTGGCGTTGCCCGCGTCGGAGGCGTTGAAGGCGTCGACGGTGACGTCACCGTTGATCGTGACGTCGTCCGGGTTCTGTCCGAGGCCGGCCACCGAGGTGTAGAAGCCGACGTTGTCCTCGACGCCGTAGGTGCCGGGCTTGAACAGGTCGGCCACCCGGTTCTCGCTGAACTGGGCGCTCTGGGTGTCCTTCATCTGGTTGAACTGGGCGTCCAGCTGCGACTGGATGGCCGAGTTGCCCATCGACGGGTCGAAGATGTGCACGTTCGAACCGAAGTTGGGGGTGTCGGACTGCGTCGGGCAGGTCGCTCGGGGCCCGGTCGCCGGGCTGACGCTCTGGGCGTGGCCGGAGGGGGCCGCGGAGGCGGTCCCGGCCGTCCCGGACAGGCCCAGCAGTCCTGCCAGCAGCAGGGCGGGGGTGCTGAGCAGGGCGACGGCACGCCGTCTGGACCGCGTTCCTGGACCGTTTCCGGTCCCGGTGAGGGATGTACGCATGAAGGGGGGGTCCTTTCACCCGAGTTCACGAAGTGAACGCCGCGTTGTCGCGGAAAGTGGGGATGGATCGCGCGCTTTCCTTACAATTCGTCAGTACTTTCGCGTCACAGCCTCTGAATGCTCTTCAGAGAACGCTCTCCCTCTACGGATCAAGGGATTTGTGTATCCGTATGGCAGTTTTCAGGTGGTCCAGGCCAACCGTCAAGAAGTCGGACGGGATTGCTTGTCCGTGGTGCGGTTGTTGCGCGGAGCGGCACCCGGACGCCGGGGGCCTCGGCGCCGTGGATGTGCTCGCCGGCGACCCGCGCTTGTACCCTGACTTCCCTTGTTGGCGCGGGCATTCGCGCGTGCGGAGAAGCTAGGGGATGTCGTGATCGAACTGGCGGATCTCATCCAGGACTTACGCACCGAACTGAGCCGTGCCACGGCGCAGGCGCAGCACGAGGAGCTCCGATTCGAACTCGGCCCGGTGGAGATCGAGGCGAGCGTCGTGGTGAACCGGACGGCGGAGGCTGACGCCAAGGTGCGGTTCTGGGTCGTGGAGTCCGGTGCGAAGGCGGGCGTCGGCGACGCGCGCACCCACCGGATCACCCTGACTCTCCAGCCCCGTCTCGCCGATTCCGCGAGTCCGCCCTACATCTCGGGCGACGAGGTGGCCGGGGAGCGCTGACCCGGTGAAGCAGTCGGGAATGCGGGCTCATCGCGCCGCGGAGATCCTGGTCACCGGCTCGGGCCGGGCCTCGCGTGGTTCCGGCTATCTGGTCGCCCCCGGGCTCGTCCTGACCGCCCGTCATGTGATCGCCGGCGCCTCAGCGATACAGGTCCGCCTGGACGCGGACCGCCCCGGTGAGACCACCCGGCCCGGACGCATGGTGTGGAGCGACGAGGGCATCGACGTGGCCGTGCTCTCCGTCCCCGCTCGGACCACGGAACCGGTGGAGCCGGCGGCCTTCGGCTTCGTCGGTGAGCGGGACGCCCTCGTGGAGTGCAGCGCGGTCGGCTTCCCCTGGTTCGCGCTCCGCCACGACACCCCCGTGCCGGGGCGGCCCGTCACCCGCTACCGCGACAGCCACCACGCCGTCGGGGTGTGCGCCCCGGTCTCCAACCGCCGTGGCCTGGCGACGCAGTTGTCGAGGCGCCGCTGACAGACGGGGTCAGTTGCCTACCGGGCTGATGTACGTGCCGGGGTGGGTCGCGCCGTCCTGGAGGAGGACGTGGCCCCAGCGCCACGGGAGGTCGTAGGACTTGGTCTCGTTGGGCAGCGTGATCACCAGCGTGGTGGGCGCGAAGTTGTTGCTCGCGGCGTTGCCCTCCGCGTTCCACGGCAGATAGGTCACCGTGAACTGGGTGGAGTCACCGGGGTCGAGCGGGATGGTGGTGGGCGGCTGCGAACTGCGGGTGAGCGACCACTGCTTGCCGCTGTTGACCAGGTCGACCCCCGGGAAGCCGCGCATGACACAGCTGTGGTGGCTGGTGTTCTTCAGCACGACGAAGGCGCTCTGCTGCTCCTTCGAGTTCGGGTCCGGGAGGGCGTCCCCACCGGTGGCCCAGGAGTAGCCGATGTCGTCCGCGTGGCAACGGCCGGACGCGGTGGTGCCCGTCCCTCCGGTGGTGCCCGTCCCGCCGGCGGTGCCCGAGGTGGCCTTGGCCCCGCCGTCGGACGCCGGCGCGGTGCTGCCGCCGGAGGCCGGGGTGGTGGTGCCACTGGGCGAGGCGGACACCGGCGGCGGCGTGGAAGCCGCGTCCGAGGTTCCGGAGTTCCCGTCGCAGGCGCCCAGGGCCAGGACGCCCGCCGCCGTCGCCATCACAGCGACCGTGGTCCGTACGAAACGCATTGTGCTCCCCCGAGGTGATCGGGTCACGGCGCGGCGCCGTGACCTGTTGGTCGGTCTGACCTGTAGTCACGCATCACGACGGGCCGGGGGTTCTGCCCGAAAATCCTCTGTGACACGTCTGTGACGGCGGGCCGGACCACATGGTCCGACCGGTCACCGCCCGGGGGTTGCTACAGGAACCGGCCATTCCTCTTCGGGCCCCGCCCGGTGCCCGACCGGCGGGGTGACCGTACGGGCCGGTGTGCGCGGACCTCCGCGGGCCCGACAAAACACCAGTTCGCACGGACCATCCTGTCGGTTTTCGGACGGAGTGGAAGAGTCCCCTTCCTCTCGCCCGCCGCCAGGCGAACGATTACTCCGCAGGAGTCGTGTCACTACTGCGTGTCGCCGAGCAGACCGCTCACGTTCAGGACCTCATGGCACTGCTGTGCCTGGCGGCCGGTGGCCGGGGTGCCCGGCTTCGCGCAGGTGACGTTCACGGTGACGGCCGCGTTCTCGGGGATCTGGATGGGGGTGACCCAGTGGTAGTCCTGATTGCGGAAGGTCTCCAGGGCGATGGTGGTGATCTTCCGGTCGCCGAAGGAGATGGTCATCACCCCTTCGTCGCCCTGGAAGTTGGCGACGACGATGTCCGTGACACCGAAGACCTTGCCCGCGGGTACCACGTAGGTGCCCGTCTTGCTCTTCCCCCCGGACGTCTGCACGTCGATGGTGGCCGAGCTCTGCCGGCCGCCGCCGGACCCGGTACCCGACGGCGCGGTGGTGCTCTGGCCGCCGCCCTGTGGGGGGTTGCCCGCCGTACCGGCACCGGGGGCCGCTCCGGTCTGCCCGCCGGCGGACGCGGGGCTGGGGTGGACGACCGCGTCCGCGGCCTGCTTGGCCGTGCTGCGCACCGCCGGACGCACCAGGGCGAACCAGGCCAGCACCAGCGCGATCAGGGCGGCGAGCACCGCGAGCAGCCACTTCGGGAAGATCGGGATCTGGACGAACTCCCCCTCCAGCGGGGGCCGTACGCCGACCGCGGCCCGGTCGGCGTCCTCCGGCACCGCGGCGTCGGCGGCGCGCACGGTGAACGGCCGGACCACCGGCTTGCCGAACCAGATCGGCTTGCCGGTGCGCACCCGCAGCCGGGTCTCGGCCGACTCCCCGGGCACCAGCTTCAGTTCGGCGGGCGTGAAGCCGAACCTCAGTTCGTCTCCGGCCTGTTCTGGGGTGAAGGACACCTGGGCGGGGGCGTTGCCCTCGTTGCGCACGGCGGCCCGGTAGCGGCCCCGCAGCCAGCCGCGCCGGCGGCGCGGGAGCAGTTCGGCGCGCAGCTCGTAGAACTCCTCGACGTGCACGGTGGTCTCGGGCACCGTGACCGACTCGGGGTGCTCGGCGGGCAGCACCCGTACCCCCAGGGGTACGTCACCGGCCCGGACCTCGAAGGAGCGCGGCGGGTCCAGACGGATGGTCACCGTCTCGGAGGTGCCGGGGTAGAGCGAGACGCGCTCCGGCTCCACCGTGCTCCAGGGCGCGCAGTCGCCGACGACCTCAAGGCTGTACGCCTCGACGATGTCGCTGTCGTTGCGGACGGTCAGGGTCGTCGAGGCGGTGCCGCCCGGCGTCACCGTCACGGCGGGGATGTCGAGGCCGGGGGCTCCGGGGCCGGAAGAGGCTGCAGATGGCGTCACGTCGCGATGCTAGGACCGCGGCCGGGGCGCGAGGAGAGATGCGAGGGCAACACCGGGGCAGTCGGCGTGCCCCGTGCGGTCAAGGCCGACCCCGCCGATCGGTACGCCGGTTGAGGCAACCGGCCGCCGCCCGCCCCCGCCGCGTCCGCCCTCGCCCGCCGCGCCCGCCCGCACCCGCACAAGCACCCGCACCCGCACCCGCACCCGCACCCGCACCCGCCGCGACCGCACGCCCCTCCCCCCACCTGCCGCACGCCCCCCGGCCCACGCACGCCCCCGCCGCGACCACCCTGCTTCTGCCCGACCTTCGTCACGAGGTGGAACCCATCATGTCCGGATCCCCGAAAGACAACCCGCTCATGATCGTCCCCAGGCCGCGAGTCTCCTCCCCCGCCCCCAGCGACCGGCCGGAGCGGGTGAGTGTGGCCGTCTACGCCCAGGACCTGGTGCTGCACATCGGTGTCGTCCACCAACTGCGCCAGCGCCCCGAGGTGGACCTGGTCACCGAGTCCGAGGCGGACCGGGCGCGGACCTCGCTGGTGGTCGTCGACGCCGTGGACGACCAGGTGATCGCCCTGCTGCAACGGATCCGGCGCAACGCCGCCACCCGGACCGGCCTGGTGGTCGGTACGTTCGACGCGACGTCGCTGCAACGGGTGGTCGAGTGCGGGGTCACCGCGGTGCTGCGGCGCGCCGAGGCGGACCAGGACCGGCTGCTGCACCTGGTGCTCGCGATGGCCAACGGCGAGGGGGTGCTCCCCGGTGACCTGCTGGGCACGTTGCTGACCCAGGTCGGCAACCTCCAGCGCTCGACGCTCGATCCGCGCGGGCTGTCCCTGTCGACGCTGACCGCGCGCGAGGCCGACATGCTGCGCCTGGTGTCGGAGGGGCTGGACACCGCGGAGATCGCGCAGCAGACCTCGTACTCGGAGCGGACCGTCAAGAACGTGCTGCACGAGATCACCACCCGGCTCCAACTGCGCAACCGGGCCCACGCGGTGGGCTACGCGCTGCGCAACGGGCTGATCTGACCGGTCACTCGGCCGAACGCGGTCCCGGGCGGCTGCCGCATCCCTGGACAGCCGCCACGGCCCCGAACGGCCGCCGCATCCCCGGACGGCCGCCGCGTCCCCTAACGGCCGCCGCGGCCCCGGTCGCTGCCCGAAAGCACAGGCCGTCCTTCCCCCAGGCACGGCCCCGCCGCCCTGCCGTGCGCCCGCGCGCGGGCCGCAGGGTGGCGGGGCACACCAGGTGCTCGGGAACCGCTCGGCGACTGCGAGGTGGACGTGGACGGCACGGCTGGCCCCGGCGGGCACCGCCGGCTGGGGAGATTCACCGTGTCGCTGCTGCTGCTGATCCCGCTGTTCACGGTGACGGCGGCTTCCGGTTCCGGCAGCGGCGCCTCCCGGCCCGAGGCGGCCGACGCCTCGGCCACCCGGATCGTCTACGCCGGCACCGGGCACCGCAGCCTCGGCAGGGTCGCCACCACCGAGTCCAGCGAGCCGCTGTTCGGCGCGGGGCCGGCCCACTTCGACGTGCAGCCCTCGGCCCTCGGGGACACCCTGGTCTTCGCGAGCCGGCGTGACGAGAGCCGTCCGCAGGTCTATCTGCGGGCCCCCGACGGGTCGGTGCGGAAGCTGACCAGCGGCCGGGACGCGGCGCACCCCCGGCTGACCCCGGACGGCAAGGCCGTGGTGTTCGACTCGGCGGAGCCGGGCGGCCCGAACGGCGGGACCCAGCGCGATCTGTGGCTGGTGCGCACCGACGGCACGGGAGAGACCCGGCTGACCGACACACCGTCGGACGAGGAGTGCCCGACCGTCTCGGCGGACGGCTCTCTCCTGGCGTACTCCTGGGACGGCGATCCGCTGCTCGGCGAGCAGGTCTACGAACGACCGCTGGCGGGCGGAGCGGTCAGCCGGGTCACCGGCGCGCTCGGCGGCGCGGCGTCGGAGCCGGTGTGGAATCCGGTGGACGACCCGGCGCACCGGGACCTCATCGCGTACACCCTGACCACCGACGCGACGACCGGCCCGCGGCTGCGGGTGACCGGCGGGGCGGCCGGGGACCAGCCGCTGCTGGCGGGCGCGCAGGCACAGTGGCGGACCCACGGGGCAGCCTGGCTGCCCGACGGGGACGGCGTGTTGTTCCTCACCCCGGACCACACCTGCGACTGCCAGGGCGACTGGAACCACGTCTTCCGGGTGGGGGCGCACTCGGCGGACACCCCGCAACTGGTGCTCAGCGAGGACCGGGACGTCTCCTCGGTGACCTGGGCCGGTCCGCTGGACGGCGGCCACGCGGTGGTGGAGCGCATCACGGCGGCCGGCCCGCATATCGCGACCCTCCAGGACGTCCGAATGGACGGCGCGGACCCGCGCGACCTCGGGCTGACGGTCCTTCGCGAGGACCCGGCGGCCGACAGCAACACCGACCCGTCGGCGGACCCGCTCTTCAACCCGGCGGCCGGCTACGACCCGTGGACCGAGCGGCAGAGCTACATGCCGGACGGCCGCCGCATCGTCGTCACCCGGTTCGAGGACGGCCAGAACGGGCGGATCGAACGGATCTGGACGGTGGCGGCGGACGGCTCCGACCCGAAGCCGATGCCGCTGGCCGGCCGGGGTCCGGCCGACTGGGACACCGACCCCGCCTTCTCCCCGGACGGCCGGTACCTCGCCTTCACCCGGACCTCACCGGGCGGTGTCGGTTCCGCCGCGGGGCCCGGCCGCATCCTGGTCGCGAACGCCTCGACCGGTGAGATCCTGCACGAGATCGTGCCGCCTGCCGGGCAGCAGACGGGCAGGGACGCCCAGCCCACCTGGTCAGCGGACGGCAGCACACTGGCCTTCACCCGCAGCGAGGTGATCGGCGGGTCCGGCGGCAACAAGCACATCTGGACCGTGCCGGTGGACGCCCTCGACCAGCAGGTGGACCTCAGCGCGCGGATCTGTCCCGGCGACTGCGCGGTCATCGACGACAGCCCGGCGTTCTCGCCGGACGGGCGCACCATCGCGTTCAACCGGAAGAACGGCGGCAACGCGGTCGACGAGCGCAACGGCATCGTGCTGACCGCCGTGTCAGGCGACGACTGCCGGGTCCTGCTGCCCGAGGCCGCCCGGGGCACCGCCGACGCCTGTCACCGGGAGCTGCCCGACAGTTCGCTGACCGGACCGCACCAGCCGCGCGACGCGGCCTGGACGGCGGACGGCACCGCACTGGTCATCAGCTCCCGCAGCGACGTGGCGGTCAACGCGCCGGAGAAGCTGAGCGTGGTGGACGTCGCGAGCGGGACCCTGACGCCGCTGACCGCCGAGTTGCCGGGGCGGCAGAAGGAGCCGGCGGTCCAGCAGTCGGTCGACCTCGCGGTGCGCGCCCCGGGCACGGTGGCCCCGGTGAAGGTCGGCACGGCCACACCGATCCGCGTCGACGTCGTCAACAACGGCCCGGCCGCCTCGCCCGGCACCCGGCTGACCATCGTGCCGCCGGACGGCGTGACGGTCACCGGGATCACCCGCCCGGACGGCACGTGCGACGCCGTCTCCCTCCAGTGCGACCTGGGGGTGGTGCCGCCCGGCACGACCGTGCCGGTGACGGTGACACTGACCGGGCAGGTCGTCGGCGACCGGCCGGTGCAGTGGTCGGTGGCCGGCAGCGTCGTCGACCCGATGCCGGGGGACAACACCGCACAGACCGTGGTGCCGGTGTACGAGACCACCCCGCCCCCGGTCGGCCCGCCCGAATCGCCCCCGCCGTCCGCCGGACCCGGCGTGCGGGTCACCGCCCAGCCGAACCCCGGCTACGTCGGCGGCCGGGTCGTCGTGACGTACACGGTCCGCAACGGCCGCAACGCGCTGGCGACCGGTCTGCGGCTGCGCGTCGAGGTGCCGCACGGGATCCCCAACGGCGGGCTGCCGTCCGGCTGCGACGCCTCGTGGGTGTGCGCGCTGCCGGACCTGTCGCCGGGTGCCGCCACCGTGGTGCGGGTGGTGCTCGCCCCCGACCACGCGCTGACCGGCCGGGTCTCCGGCGTCCTGACCACCACAGGGACGGACGCCGACCCGAGCGACAACACGGCACACGCGAGCTTGCGGATCCTCCAGCCGCGGATCGTCGCGGTGCCGGACATCGGCAAGCCCGGCTTCGTCACCTCGGTGCGCGGCAAGGACTTCCCGCCGGGGGTCCCGGTGCGGTTCACCTGGAAACCGGGGATCACCGCGGCCGCCGCACCGACCGTGCCGAACCCGGACGGCACGTTCATCGGCCAACTGCTCATCCTCACCAAGGACCAGACCGGGCCGCGCACCATCACCGCGCGGGGCGCCGGCTTCTCCCCGGTCACGACGGACTTCCTGGTGGTCGACGGGAGCGTGCAGCCGCCCGACGAGGTGACCCGCCGGTGATCCACGAGGTCGACGAGGCGCTGGGCGGCCTGCTCGCCGGGACCGGGCTGGAGGCGTCCGGCGTGGAGATCGTCTTCGACGCGCCCACCCGCGAGTGGGCGGCGTGCCGCAACGCCCCCACGGTCTGCGTGTTCCTGTACGACATCCAGGAGGACACCGCCCGGCGCGGCAGCGGCACCGCGGAGGTGTACGACGAGGACGGGTACGTGGTGGCGCGGCGCGCCCCGGCCCGCTGGTTCCAGCTGACGTACCTGGTCACGGCGTGGGCGAGCCGTCCCAGGGACGAGCACCGGCTGCTCTCGCAGGTGCTGGCCGCGCTGGTGGCCGTCGACGCGCTACCGCAGGAGCTGCTCACCGGCTCGCTCGCCGAACTCGGCCTGACCGTGGGTCTGGACGCCTCCGGGGCGCGGCTGGACGCGCCGGCCGCCGCCGATGTGTGGTCGGCGCTCGGCGGTGAGTTGAAGGCGTCGCTGGGGATCCGGGTGCGCGCCCCGCTCGCCGGGGTGAGCGGCGCCGCCGCCGCGCCGGTGACCGAGGGGCTCGTGGTGCGCTCGGCCGGACGGCAGCCGGACGCGGAAGCGGTGCCGGGCCGCCGGCTGCGCTATGAGGAGGTGGCCGACCCTGGCCAGGAGGGGTTCGCCGCGCCGCGTGAGCGCCGGCCCACCCCGGCCCGCCGCCGCAGGGGAGGCCGCCAGCCGTGACGGAGACCGCCTGCGTGGTGTCCGCGGGCCCGACCCCCGCCGCCCAGGACGCGCTGTGGTCGCGGCTGCGGCTCGTCGAGGAGCGGGTGCGGTACGCGGTGCGGACCCGCCGCGCGGTCGATCCCGACCCCGACGACCCGTACCGCGGCCAGTATCTGACGCCGGAGGCGGTGGAGCGGATCCTGGACGGCCCGGGCGGTCTCGGCGTGCCGGGGTACGAGCCGCCGCCACTCGCGCCCGGGTCGGTGCTCGGCACGCTCGCCGGTCGCTTCGGGCTGTCGCCGCTGGACACCGATCTGCTGCTCATCGTCCTGGCGCCTGATCTGGACCCCCGCTTCGAGCGGCTGTACGGCTATCTCAACGACGACCTGACCCGGCGTCGGCCCACGGTGGGGCTGGCCCTGGAGTTGTGCGGGCTCGCGGCGGCGTCGGCCGCCCGGTTCCGCCTGTCGCCCGGAGCGCCGCTGGTCGCGGGCGGTCTGGTGGAGGTCACCGAGCCGGACCGGCCGCCGCTGTCGCGGGTGCTGGCGGTCCCGGACCGGGTCACCGCGCATCTGCTGGGCGGCGCGGAGCCGGACGCCCGGCTCGCCGGGCTGATCGGCGAGGTCGGGGAGGACCCGACGGCCGAGGCGGCGGACGTCCGCCGGGCCGCCTCGGCCGCCCGCTCGGGCACGGGCCTGGTGCACCTTCTCGACCGCGGTGGCGACGCCCCTGGCCTGGCCGTCGCGGCCCTGCGCGCGGCCGGGTTGCGGCCGCTGGTCCTCGACGCGGCGGCACTCGCCCGCAGCGGCGCCGACCTGCCCGCGCTCGCCCGGGTGGCGGCGCTGGAGGCCAGGCTGACGGGGGCAGGCGTCGTCCTGGGCCCGTTGGAGGCGCTGTCCCCCGAACCCGCCCGACGGGAGCGCGGGACCAGTGAGTTGTGCGCGGCGCTGCGCGGCACGGCGCTGTTCACCCACGGCACCGACGGCTGGGATCCGGGGTGGGCGGCCGACACCCCGGTCGTCCTGCGGGTGACCCCGCCCTCCCCCGCCCGGCAGGCGGCACGCTGGCGGCACGCCCTGGAGACGGCGGGCGCCGGCGGCATCCCGCCAGCGGACGCCGACGCGCTCGCCGGGGCGGTCGCCGCGCACCGCCTCGACGGCGGGCAGTTGCACCGGGCGGCCGGCGCAGCGGTGCGCGCCGCGGCGCTGGCCGACCGCCCGGTCTCCCCCGACGACCTGCGGTCCGCGGTACGGGCGCAGAACGGCGCGGGGCTCGCCCGGCTGGCCCGCCGGGTGGAGCCGGGCGTCGGCTGGGACGACCTGGTGCTGCCCCCGGCGACCCACCGCGGGCTGCGTGAGCTCGCGCTGCGCGCCCGGCACCGCGAGCGGGTGCTGGGACAGTGGCGGATGCGGCCGGGCGGCGGCCGGGGGCGCGGGGTGATCGCCCTGTTCGCGGGCGAGTCGGGCACCGGCAAGACGATGTCCGCCGAGGTGGTCGCGGCCGACCTCGGGATGGACCTGTACGTGGTCGACCTGTCCACGGTCGTCGACAAGTACGTCGGCGAGACGGAGAAGAACCTGGAGCGGATCTTCACCGAGGCGTCGGCGGTCAACGCGGTGCTGCTGTTCGACGAGGCCGACGCGATCTTCGGGAGGCGCTCGGAGGTCAAGGACGCGCACGACCGGCACGCCAACATCGAGTCGGCGTACCTGCTCCAGCGCATGGAGTCGTTCGACGGAATCGCCGTGCTGACCACCAACCTGCGCGCCAACCTCGACCAGGCGTTCACCCGCCGGCTGGACGTGGTCGCCGAGTTCCCGCTGCCCGACGCCGCCCAGCGGCTCGCCCTGTGGGAGCGGTGTCTGGGGGACGTGCTGCCGCGCGCCGCCGACCTGGATCTCAGCTTCTGCGCCGACCGCTTCGAGCTGGCCGGCGGCTCGATCAGGGCCTGCGCCGTGACCGCCGCCTACCTCGCGGCGGAGTCCGGGGTGCCGCTCACCATGCGGCAGTTGATGACGGCGGTGGCCCAGGAGTACCGCAAGCTCGGACGGCTGCTGCTGGAGGGCGAGTTCGGGCGGTGGACCCGGGAGGTGCTGACGCAGGGCTGAACGGCCGCACCCGGCCGGCCCCGCTGCCTGAAAGGGAAGGCGGACTGCCTCACGGCGCCGCGCCGGACTGCCCCGGCTGGTCGCGGCGGAACGCATATCCGTCACATCTGGGCGCGAACCAGGGCAACGTCCCACGTGACGGGACGCGGGCGGCCCGCGGCGGGCGTCCGTGAAGGCAGCGTGCTTGCCCCCGGCCAGGTCCCCTCGCCCCTGTCGCCGCGCCGGACCGGCCCCGGAGACTCGCCATCGACGCAGGTGCCCCCGAAGGAACACGAAGGAGCGAGCATGCCGACGTACCTCACCCCAGGCGTGTACGTGGAGGAGGTGCAGTCCGGGGCCCGCCCGATCGAGGGGGTCGGCACCGCCGTCGCCGCGTTCGTCGGCTACGCGCAGACCGGTCCGTTCCACGAACCGACCCTGGTGACCAACTGGGACCAGTACACCCAGCGGTTCGGCGGTTTCACCGAGGGCACCTACCTCGCGCACGCCGTCTACGGCTACTTCTCCAACGGCGGCGGCGCGGCCTACGTGGTGCGCGTCGGCGGGGCGGCCGGCGGCTCCTCCGCGCCGGCGGCCGGCGAGGGCCGGGCGGCAGAACCGGTGGCGCTCGGCGGGTTCCTGGTCAGGGCCCTGCCCGGTGCCTCGGGGGTGTCGGTGGAGATCGCCGACGCGGACGGCGAGAACCCGCCCGAGGACCGCTTCAAACTGCTGGTGCGCCGGGGCGAGGAGGTGGTGGAGACCTACGACGTCTCCACCCGCAAGAACGTCAAGGGCTACGTGGTCACCCAGGCCCGCGCCTCCAAGCTGGTCGAGGTCACCGAGCAGCGCGACGCCGCCCACAGCCGGCCCGCCAACCAGACGGTGCCGCTGCCCGACGCGGCGGCCGCACCCGCGGGGCCCGGCGGCGGCGAGGTGTCCCGTACCGACCCGGCCGAGTACGTCGGCGACTCCGCCGCCCGGACCGGGTTCGCCGGTCTTGAGGCCATCGACGAGATCACCATGGTCGCGGTCCCCGACCTGATGGCCGCCCACCAGCGCGGCGACATCGACGCCGAGGGCGTGCGCACCGTCCAGCTCGCGGTGATCTCGCACTGCGAGCAGATGGGCGACCGGGTGGCGGTGCTGGACACCCCGCCAGGACTGACCGCCCAGCAGGTGCGGACCTGGCGCAACGACGAGGCGGGGTACGACTCGCGGTACGCCACCCTCTACTACCCGTGGGTGCGGGTCTTCGACCCGGCGGCCGGCCGCAACACCACCGTCCCGCCGAGCGGTCACATCGCCGGCGTGTGGGCGCGCTCCGACGCCGAACGCGGTGTGCACAAGGCGCCCGCCAACGAGGTGGTCAGGGGCGCGGTGGACCTGGAGATCCGGCTCACCAAGGGCGAACAGGACCTGCTCAACCCGATCGGCGTGAACTGCGTGCGCGCCTTCCCCGGGCGCGGCATCCGCGTGTGGGGCGCCCGCACCCTCTCCTCCGACCCGGCCTGGCGTTACCTCAACGTGCGCCGCGTCTTCAACTACCTGGAGGAGTCCATCCTGCTGGGCACCCAGTGGGTGGTCTTCGAACCCAACGACGACCGGCTGTGGTCCAGCATCCGCCGCAACGTCACCGCGTTCCTCACCGAGGAATGGCGCAGGGGCGCCCTGTTCGGCCGCACGGCCGAGGAGGCGTTCTACGTCAGGTGCGACCGCGACAACAATCCGCAGGAGTCCATCGACCAGGGCCGGGTCGTCTGCGAGATCGGTGTCTCGCCGGTGAAGCCGGCCGAGTTCGTGGTCTTCCGGCTCGCCCAGTTCTCCGACAGCACCAGCCTCATCGACGAGTGACCCGCGGGGTCCGGCTAGGAAAAGGTGACACACACCCATGGCAGAGGGCGACGCTCTTTCCACCCACGTCTTCGGCGTGCAGCTCGGCGGCTACATGGTGGAGTCGATCCAGGAGATCAGCGGGCTGACCGTCGAGGAGGAGGTCGTCGAGGTCCGGCAGGTCAGTGCGGAGGGCAAGCAGATCATCCGCAAACAGCCCGGCGCCCGGCAGGCCGGCGAGGTGACGATCACCCGCGGACTCGACAAGAGCAGCGAGTTCACCAAGTGGATCAAGGAGACCCTGAACAAGGGTGCCGTCGACTCCGCCCGGCAGAACCTGACCATCGAGATCAAGGACTCCAAGGGGGACACCGTCCGGCGCATCCAGCTGATGCAGGGCTGGGCCTCCAAGTGGGAGGGGCCTTCGCTCAAGGCCGGCGAGTCCTCTCCGGCCACCGAGTCCGTCACGATCGTCTTCGAGGAGATTGTCGTCGAATGAGGCGCCGTACGGTGACGGCGGGCAACCTGGAGGAGATCCTGGAGGCGACGGCGCCCGCCCCCGCCCCCGAGCAGCCGCAGGCCCCGACCGCCCGCCCACCGGCGGCGGACGGGCTGCGCACCGAGTTCGAGTTCGAACTGCCGCGCGGATACGTGGACGAGGCCGGCACGGTGCACCGGTACGGGTCGATGCGGCTGGCGACCGCCCGCGACGAACTGCGGCCGCAGATCGACCTGCGGGTCAAGGAGAACCCTGCCTATCTGAGCGTGGTGCTGCTGAGCCAGGTCATCACCCGGCTGGGCACCGTCACCGACGTGCACGCGGGGATCGTGGAGCGGATGTACGCCACCGACGTCGCCTTCCTCCAGGACTTCTACCGCCGGGTCAACAGCGAGGGCCACACCCGCGCCGCGGTGACCTGCCCGCACTGCGAGGGGGCCTTCGAGGTCGACCTCTCGGGTGGGCGCCTGGGGGAATCGTGACGTACGCGCTCCCCCGGCTCCGGGAGGAGATCGCGTACATCGCCTACCACTTCCACTGGCAGCGCGAGGAGATCCTCGACCTCACCCACGCCGAGCGCACCGGGTGGGTGACCGAGATCGCCCGCATCAACACCCGTGTGAACGAAGGTGGTTGACCGCATGGCATGGCGGGACGGCCGGCGCCGCCGGACCAAGGGGACGGCCGGCGCCGGCGGCAGGGAACCGGCTGCCGGGCCGCCCGGTACCGGCTCGGGCGCCGCGGACGGGTCCGCGGCGGCGTCCTCGGGCGCGCCCGCCGCCGCCTCGGTACCCGGCGACTGGGACGGCGGGTGGCGCCGCACACCGCCACCGCCGCTGACCGTGGCCCGCGCCCCGCTGGGCGTGAGCGACGGCCTCGCCTTCCGCTCGGGCCTCGCCTCCTGGCAGAACCCGACCCTCGGCACCGGCCTCGGCCACGCGCTGCTGCCCTCCGCGCCGGTCGGCCTGGTCCACGGCGTCACCCGGCCCGCCGCACCGCTCGCCACCCGCTCCGACGGCGGCCCGTTGCTGCTGAGGGTGGCGCGCACGGATGCCGCGCCGGAGACTCCGGACCCTGCCGAGGGCGGACGCGCGGCGACACCGCGATCCGGGCGCGCGGCGGCACCGGGATCGGGTCCCGGCGGCAACACGCCGGTTTTTCGGGCGCGTTCGGGGAGCACGGCCACCCCGGGGCCCTCCTCCGGTCCGGCTGGCCCGCGTACGGAACGGACCGAGACCGCTCAGCCGCCGCGACGCCCGGCGGTCACCCCGTCCGAGCGCGGAACCGTGGCCGACGCCCCTCTCACACCCGTCGCCGCACCGGAGTCGGCCGTCCGGCGGTTCGCGGGCGCGGCCACCGGGGCGGACGTTCCGCCCGTGCGACGGATCGCCGTGGTGCCGCACGCCTCGGGCGGCGCGTCCCGGGTGTCGACGCCCGCCGACTCCCCGAGTCGGGGTGCCGCTCCGGTGCGCCCCGCGCCGCTGGGCCCCCCGCTGACCGTCGCCCGGCGGACGACGACAGGTCCGGTGCGCCGGATCACCGCGCTGCGGCCCGAGGCGACAGCGACCGCGTCCCCGGCCACCCCGGCCGCTGAGTCCGCGCCGCCCGCACCGCCCGTACAACGGGCTGGTGGTCGGGCGACGTTGGGCGCACCGCTGGGCGAACTACCCGCCACCGCGCGGCCGTTGCTTCCCGAGGCAACGCGGGCGACCGGCGGAGGGGCCGATACCCACGCCGCATCCGGGCCGGGGCTGCCGGTCGTGCAACGTCAGTCGGACACCCCTGCCCTGGGGCCGGCCGCGCTGTCCGGGCCGGCACCGTCACCCGCGTCCTCGCCCCCGGCCGGGGCCTCCACACCAGCCCCGTCGAAGTCCCCTGACCGGCCGACCGCCCCTCACCGGCCCGCGCCCTCCGGCCGGCCGGGCCGGTCCGGGGCGCCCGCCCGTGCCGGCCTGGGGGCGCCGCTGCCCGCGATGCCGCCGACCGCCGACCTGCCCGGCGGGGCCGCCTCCGGTCGCCGGCCGGCAGCCCCGGGGGTCCAACGCTCCCCGCACACCCCCGGAACGCCCACCGTCTCCGTACCGCTGCTGGGTGCGGCGGGCAGCGGCCGACCCGGCACGGGTGCCGATCGCCCTCTGTCCGAGGGGAGTTCCGCTCCGGCCGCCCCGAAGGACCCCGCCCCCGCGCTGGTGACACGCGTCGGCTCGCAGGCGGCGCCCGCGGCCGGGACCGCCCCCGTGCATCAGGGACCCCCAGCAGCCGTCCCGCTCGCCGGCCCCACGACACCGAGCAAGCGACGAACCAGCGTACCGGCGCGCGTAAGTGACGGAGCGTCAGTTCCTGTCGTCGTCGCCCGCTCCATCGCCCCATTCACCACGACACCCAGCACCGCGGCGGCGCCCGGCACCCACACGAATCCCGGCCCCGCCGTCACCCGCACGCCCTCCGTCATCGGCGGTCAGCCGTTCACCGTAGGACGACCGGACGGCCGAACCGCATCCCCTGCACCCCGCACCCTCGCGCTGCTCGCCGCGCGCCCGCTCGGCGTCCACACCCGTGCCCCCGAGGGGGTCGCGCCATCCTCGCAGGCCGCCCGGCGCCCCGTCGTCGCCGCATCCTGGCACCGCGAACCGCCACAAGCGCCGGGACCGGTACCCGTATCGACAGCACGCCGAGCACCAGGCGCAACACCCGCACCCGCCGTACAACGCGCACCCACACCCGCCGTCCAACGCGCCCCCGCGGCGAACCCACCTGCCAGGCCGGGAGCGCCGCAAGCACCCGGGCAGCCGCCGACGCCCCCGGTCCAGCGGGCCCGAACCGGTCAGCCCCCGTCGAGCCCGCACCGGCCGCCCGCGGCCGTCGCCGGCCACCCCGACCCGCTGCCGTCCCGGCCCGTTCCCGTCGTCCGCCCTGACCCGCCCGGCGGACGTACGGTCACCGGCGGCGCCGCCGCGCGCCCGCACGTGCTGCCGGTGTCCGATCCCGCCGCACCCCCGCTCAGCGGCCGCCCGCCGGTGCCGCCCGCGTCTACCGCCGTCCCGGTGGTCCGCGCCACCCGTGCGGCCACGGCACCGCCGGTGCCCGGCGTGGGCCCTGCGGTGCCGCGACGCACCGGCGGTCCCGCGGCGCCGGCCGTCCAGCGGGCCGTCGCCGGGGCCGGCGGCGTACCAGCCGGGGTGCCGGTGCGCGAGCGGCAGCGGTCCGCCTCCGCACCACCGCCCGCCGCCCGCGGGAAGCCGGAGTCGCAGGGCGCGGCGGCACCGAAGGAACCCGGGATCGACCTGGACGATCTGGCGCGCCGGCTGCTGGAGCCGATGTCCCGGCTGCTCCGTGCCGACCTGCGACGCGGACGGGAACGTGCCGGCCGCCCCTACGACGGACGCCGCTGAGGACACGAAACGGATGGCCAACGGATGACGGACAACATCTTCGCGACGAGCGTGTTCTTCCGGCTCGCGATCGGCGGCAACGACCTGGGCGCCTTCCACACCTGCTCCGGCATGGGCGCGGAGGTGGAGATGGAGAGTTACGCCGAGGGCGGCAACAACGACTTCACCTGGCAGTTGCCCGGCCGCATCACCTGGTCGAACATCACGCTCACCCGGCCGGTCACCGCCGACACGGCGAAGATCGGTCGCTGGCTCGACGAGACGCTGCGCCGGGTGGAGCCCAAGGACGGCGAGATCGTGGCGCTGAAGCCGGACCTGACCCGGATCATCAGCTGGCAGGTGCTCGGCATCGTGCCGGTGCGCTGGCAGGGTCCGTCCTTCGATCCCTCCTCCTCCCAACCGGCGGTGGAGACGCTGGAGATCGCCCACGAGGGGCTGCGTCCCTCCTGAGGCCCGTTCGACAGGCACGTCCGCCCCCCGCGAAGTCCCGCCACGATCCGCGATCCGTGATCCGCACGGAAGGAGTCCCCGGGTATGTCCCCTGCGGTCCGCACCAGCCGGGCACGGGCCCAGTTGACGCTGAAGGAACCCCCCTCGGCGGTCGGGGCCAAGCCCGGCGGGACGATCGCGCGGCTGGACCTCCAGTTCAACCCGACCACGCTCCAACTGCGCAAGAGCACCGAGTGGCGGCGCACCCCGTCGCGGATGGCCGGGCAGTCGGCGCTGCCGGAGTTCGTGGGCAGCGGGCCGCGGGAGTTGAGCCTTGAGGTCTTCCTCGACGCGACCTCGACCCACGACAACTCGGTCGAGCAGGCGGTGGAGAAGCTGATGAAGGCGTGCGTGCCGACCCCGGCGAGCTTGGCGCGCAAGAAGCCGGCCAGCCCGTGGGTGCGGTTCGAGTGGGGCACCGCGCGGACGACCGCGTTCGACGGGGTTCTCTCCAGCCTGTCGGTGACGTACACGCTCTTCGACGTGGACGGCACCCCGTTGCGGGCGACGTGCGCGCTGTCGGTCGAGGAGGCGAGCGTCGACCCGCCGGGCCAGAACCCCACCTCCGGCGCGCGCACGGCGCTCAGTACGCACACCGTGGTGGCCGGGGACAGCCTGGCGCTGCTGGCCTGGCGGGAGTACGGCGACCCGACGGTCTGGCGGGTGATCGCGGAGGCGAACGGGATCGACGACCCGATGGCCCTGGCCCCCGGCACCGAACTGGTGGTGCCGGCGCTGGGGGACGCGGGCGGTGAGGAGGAGCGGTGACCACACCCGAGGCGCGCGGCGGCCGGTCGTTCGCGGCGGATCCGGTCGTGGAGGCGCCCGGCGAGCTGCCGCCGATCTGGGCCGCACAACTGGTGAGTTGCGTGGTGGACGAGAACGTGGGCCTGCCGGACACGGCGGTGCTCACCTACCGCGATCCCGACAACGAGTTCCTCACCTCGACGGGCGTCACCCTGGGCACACCGCTGCGGGTGTCCGTGGTCACGGTGGCCGGGCAGGCGCGCGAGCGGCTGTTCAACGGCGAGGTGACCGCGGTGGAGATCGACCGGGACGGCACCGGGTCGTTCACGGTGGTGCGGGCGTACTCCCGCGCGCACCGGCTCCAGCGCGGCCGGAAGGTGGTGGCGTACCGGAACATGACGGCCGCCGCGATCGTCCGCAAGGTCGCCGCCGGGGCGGGGCTGGCCTGCGGGACGGTGGAGGCGGCGCAGGTCACCTACCGGCAGTTGTCGCAGGCCAACGTCTCCGACTGGGACTTCCTGCAGTATCTGGCGGGCGAGAGCGGCGCGGTGGTGCGGGTCGATGACGCGGGGTTGTTGCAGTTCACCAGGCCCGAGCAGGCGTCGGGCGCGCCCGCGCCGTCGACTCCGGCCACCCAGAGCCCGATGGTGCTGGAGTACGGCCGGAACCTGCTGGCCCTGCGGGCCGCGCTGTCGGGCGCGGACGGCGCGGCTTCCGTGGAGGTGCGCGGCTGGGACGTCACCACCAAGACCTCGCCGGTGGCCCGGCAGCAGTCGGTGACCAGTGAGACGGTGCTGCCCGGTCTCGCGCCCGCGTCGGCCGCCCGGTTCGGGGCCTCGGCGAAGCTGACGGTGACCGACACCCCGTACCGCACCCAGGCCGAGACGACGGCGGCGGCGGGCGCGATCGCCGCCCAGGTCAGCGCGGCGTTCGGTGAGTTGGAGGCGGTGGCCGAGGGCAATCCCCGGCTGCGCGCGGGCAAGCCGGTCGCGCTGGGCAACGTGGGGAAGGCGTTCTCCGGCCGGTACACGGCGACGGCGGCGCGGCACACCCTGGAGCCGCACGACGGCTACCGGACCACGGTGTGGGTCAGCGCCAGCCCGGACCGGTCGCTGGCGGGCCTGGTGACCGGCTCGAACGCGCCCGGCCGTGGCCCGCGCATGCCGGGGCTGGCGATCGGCGTGGTGACCGACGTACGGGAGCCCGGCGGTGCGCAGCAGGGCGGGGTCCGGCTCACCTTCCCCTGGCTGGACGACAGTTACGTGACGGACTGGGTGCGGTCCGTGCAGTGGGGTGGCAAGGGCGGCGGGGGCGTGGTGAGCCCGGAGGTCAACGACGAGGTGCTGGTGGGCTTCGAACAGGGCCTGCTGGACAGCCCGTACGTCATCGGCGGCCTCTACAACGGCGTGGACCAGCCGTCCCGGCACGACGTGCCGCTGGTGGACGCGACCAGCGGGAAGGTCAACCGCCGCTCGGTGGTGTCGCGTTCCGGCCACCGGGTGGAACTGCTCGACGCGCCGGCGCCGGGCCCGTCCGGTGTGCGGCTGCGCAGCGCCGACGAGCGGCTGGAGGTGCTGCTGGACGGCCGCCAGGACCGGATCGAGCTGACGGTGTACGCGGCCGGCGGGCGGCGCGCGCTGTCCTCGGTGCTGCTGGACGGCACCGGGATCACGCTGGACGCCGGGACCGGCTCTGTCCAGGTGAAGGGGGGCACGGTGGAGATCGACGGCACCACGCGGGTCAGCGTCGGAGGCCGGTCGGTGAGCGTGACCGGGACGGCGGACGTCACCGTCGACGGCGGCCTGCTGGGGGTGTTGAAGGCGGATCTCGTACGCATCAACTGAAGCCTGTCGCACGCATCAACTGATCGCCGCAGCAAGCTCGTTCGCCCCGCGGCCCACCGACCGCCGTCCGCCCCGAGGCCCGTGAGGGCCGTGACCCTCTTCCAGGAGCCCGCCATGCCCGCCGCAGCCCGGATCGGCGACCTCACCAGTCACGAGGGGGCGATCACCGCCCCGCCGCCCTCGGCCGCCGCCACGGTCGTGCGGGTGCTGATCGGCGGGCGGCCCGCCGCGGTCGTGGGCAGCCTGCACGTGTGCCCGCAGCACCCCGAACTCGGCCCGGCCAACGTGATCCTGCCGAACCCGGCGGCGCTCACGACCGGCGTCGTGCTGATCGGCGGGCTGCCGGCCGCGCGGGCGCGGGACACCACGGCGTGCACGGCGACCGTGACCTTGGGCGCCGTGAACGTGCTGATCGGGGGCGCGCTGTGAGCGAGCGGTTCATCGGGCGCGGCTGGGCGTTCCCGCTTCGGGTCGGGCCGACCGGCGGGATCGCCATGGTGGAGCGCGAGCGGGAGATCGAGGAGGCGATCCGGCTGGTGCTGGGAACCGCGCCCGGCGAGCGCCCGATGCGCCCGGAGTTCGGCTGCGGCATCCACGACTACGTCTTCGCGCCCGGCGACGGGGCCACGGCGGGGCGGATCGGCCGGCAGGTGCGCGAGGCGCTGGAGCGGTGGGAGCCGCGGATCGCGGTGGAGGACGTGGTGGTGGCCTTCGACGCGGTGGACGACGGGACGCTCTACATCGACGTGCGCTACACGGTGCGCTCCACCAACGACCGGCGCAACCTGGTGTTTCCCTTCTACACGATCCCCTCCGAGGAGGGGGCCGAGGAAGCGGTGGCGGACTGATGGCCCTGCCCTCACCCAACCTGGACGACCGGCGCTTCCAGCAGCTCGTCGACGAGGCGAAGCGCTATGTGCAGCAGCGCGCCCCGGAGTGGACCGACCACAACGTCTCCGACCCGGGGGTCACCCTGATCGAGACGTTCGCCTACCTGGTGGACCAGTTGCTGTACCGGCTGAACCGGGTGCCGGACAAGAACTACACCGCGTTCCTCGACCTGTTGGGCATTCGGCTCTTCCCGCCGGCGGCGGCCCGTGCCGAGGTCGACTTCTGGCTGTCGGCGCCGCAGCCCGACACGGTGACCCTGCCGGCCGGCACCGAGGTGACCACCGCGGACGGCGAGTCGCAGGAACCGGTGGTCTTCGCGACCACCGACGAACTGCGCGTCGTGCCCAGCGAGTTGGTCCGGCTGGTGACCGCGCCGCGAGGTGGTGAGCGGACCGATCGGACCGGCGCGCTGGCCGAGGGCCGGGACGTCCCGTGCTTCCAGGCCACGCCCGAACCAGGCGACGCGCTGATGTTCGGGCTGCCCGCGGCGGTGCCGCGCTGCGTGGTCGCGGTGCGCCTGGACAGCCGGGTGGAGGGCGTCGGTGTGGACCCGCGCCAGCCGCCGCTGGTGTGGGAGGCGCTGGACGGCGCCCGCTGGCACCGCTGCGAGACCGGCACGGACACCACGGGCGGCCTCAACCGGCCCGGCGAGGTGATCCTCTACGTGCCGGCCGAGCACTCGGCGTCCGTGATCGGCGGCACCCGGGCGGGCTGGCTGCGCTGCCGGGTCACCGAGGCGGCGGAGGGCCAGCCGTTCTACTCGGAGTCCCCGACGGTCCGGGAGGCGAGCGTCTTCACGATCGGCGGCACCGCCCTCGTGGAGCACGCCGAGACCGTCAGCGATGTGCCGATCGGCGTCTCGGAGGGGGTCGCGGGCCAGACGTTCCGGCTCGGCTCGCGGGTGCCCGTCCTGCTCGACGGTGAGCCGCCGGTGGTGGAGGTCTCCTCGGCCGAGGGGTGGCAGCGCTGGGAGGTGGTGGAGCACTTCGGCCGGTCTGGCCCCGCCGACCGGCACGTGCGGGTGGACGCCACCACCGGCGAGTTCTCCTTCCCGCCCGCGTTGCGCGAACCGGACGGGACCCTGCGGCTGTGCGGCGCGGTGCCCGGCAAGGGCGCCCGGATCCGGGTGTCCCGCTACCGCACCGGCGGCGGCCCGGCCGGCAACGTCGCCCGCGGCGCGATCTCGGTGCTGCGCAGTTCCGTCCCGTACGTCGCGCGGGTCACCAACCGGGAGGCGGCGCGCGGCGGGGTGGAGGGGGAGACCCTGGCCAACGCCAGGCTGCGGGCCCCTGACGCGCTGCGGATGCAGGAACGGGCGGTCACCGCCGAGGACTACGAGATCATCAGCCGGCAGGCGGCCCCCTCGGTGCGCCGGGTGCGCTGCCTGCCCGCCGCGCAGGGAGCGGGCGTCGTGCGGGTGCTCGTGGTACCGGACGCGGTGGCCGACGAGGGCGACCTGCTCCGCTTCGAGCAGCTGATCCCGTCCGAGCAGGTACTCCAGGCGATCACCGCGAGCCTGGACGAACGGCGGCTGATCGGGACGCGGTTGGTGGTCGAGCCGCCCGCCTACCAGGGGGTGACCGTGGTCGCCCGGCTCGCGGCGCCGCCCGGTGAGGTCGACCGGGTGCGGGACGCGGCACAGGACGCGCTGTTCCGGCATCTGAACCCGCTGCGCGGCGGGCCGGACGGCACTGGATGGCCGTTCGGGCGGCCGGTGCAGTACGGGGAGGTGTTCGGGGTGCTGCAACGCGCCACCGGCAACGCGCTGGTGGAGGAGATCCGGCTGTTCCCCGCCGACCCGATCACCGGGCGGCGCGGCGCGCCGGTCGACCGTGTCGAGGTGGCACCGGACGCGCTGGTCTTCTCCTACCAGCACCAGGTGGTCGTCCAGGCCGTGGCGGCGGAGGCGGGAGCATGAGCCGCGCTGCCGTACCCGGCCTGCCGAGCCGGCATCCGATCGGCGGACTGCTGCCCGCGCTGTACGCCGACGACGACTTCGCCCAGCGGTTCACCGCCGGGCTGGACACCGTGCTCGCCCCGGTCTTCTCCACCCTCGACAACCTGCCCGCCTACCTCGACCCGCGGGTGGCGCCGCTCGACTTCGTGACCTGCCTGGCGTCCTGGGTGGGCGCCGCGGACGACCCGCGGTGGCCGGCCGAGTTGCGCCGCGAGGCGGTGGTGCGCGCGGTGGAACTGCACCGCCTGCGCGGCACCCGGCGCGGCCTGGTCGAGCGGCTGCGGCTCACGCTCGGGGTGAACGCCGACGTCACCGGCGACGGCGGGGCGGTGTGGTCCCGCACGGCGGGCGCCGAGCCGCCGCCGGAGCCGTCCGGCGGGGTGGTGGTGCGGGTGTGGCCCGACCGCGACCCCGAGGTCGACGAGGACCGGGTCCGCGATGTCGTACGGGAACTGTGCCCGGTGCACGTGTCCTGCCGGGTGGAGGTCCTGCCCGGCCCGCCCGCCGACGAAGGAAGGTGACCCCCGTGCGTACCTGTCCCACGTGCGGCGCGCCCAACAACCCCGCCGACGACTTCTGCGGCAACTGCGGTTCCTACCTCGGCTGGTCCGACGGCGCCGGTGCCCCGGCCGCCCCGACGGCGGGTGGTTCGGCCACGGCCGCCGGTGGCGAGGACGGCCGCCGTACGACCGGCCCGGCCGAAGAGGGTGAGGCCCGTCCTGCCGGCGGCGTGCCAGGGCCCGGTGGAGGACCGGCCACCGGCCGCACCGGAGCCCCGCCCGTCGCCGATCCGTCATCGGCGCCTTCCCCGCCCGGCTCAGGTACTCCGGCCGTCCAGGAGCCGGCCCCCGCCCAGCAGCCGGAGGCGGTGCTGCCCGTGCAACCCGCCAAGCCGGTCGCACCGCGCCCGGTCGTGCGCCAGGTGGCGGCTCCGGAGACGGTCACCGGGCCGCCGTGCCCGGCGTGCGGTACGCCCAACCCGCCGGGCCGCCGTTTCTGCCGCCGCTGCGCGAGCCCGCTGGACCCGCCGGAGGCCGTCGCCCCGCTGCCGTGGTGGCGGACCGTCTGGCCGTTCCGCCGCCGGGTGCGGGCGGGCTCCGGGCGGCTCGTGCGGCTGCTGGTGATCCTCGCCGTGGTCGTGGCCCTGTGCGCGGGCGCCTTCCTGCTGCTGCCCGCCGGGCGCGCGTTGTTCGAGGACACCCGGGACAAGCTCGACGGCGCCAAGAAGGTCACCCCGGCGAAGGTGACGGCGAGCGCCCAACTGCCGTCGCACCCGGCGTCGGCCACCACCGATGACCTGGACAACCGCTACTGGGGCGCGCCGGGGGCGGGCGCCTCGGTGACGTACACCTTCGGCACGCCGTTCCGGCTGGTGGACGTCATCATCACCAACGGCGCGTCCACGGAGCCCGAGCAGTACACCCGGGAGGCCCGGGCGCTGCGGATGGACATGACGGTGACCTCGGCGGACGGCGCGGTGCGCTCCGAGACGCTCTCCCTCGACGACCGGCCGGGCTCGCAGCCCATCCCGACCGGGTACAGCGATGTGGTGAGCGTGCGGCTGGTGCTGCGGTCGGTCACCCCGCTGACGCACGGTCGCCATGTCGCACTCGCGGAGGTGGAGTTCTTCCGACGCGGCTGACCGCACCCCCGCGAGAGGAGATGGTCAGGCGGGCTGCCACAGTTCGATCCGGTTGCCTTCCGGATCGGTGACCCAGCCGAATCGGCCGACGCCCGCCATCTCCTGGGTCTCCTCGGCCACGTTCGCTCCCTTGGCGCGCAGTTGCGCGAGCATCGCGTCGAGGTCGCGGACCCGGAAGTTGAGCATGGTCTGCTGAGCGGGCGATCCGAAGTAGTCGGTCCCCGACTCGAACGTCGCGAAGACCGTCGGCCCGGCTTCCTGACGCCACAGGCCGTGCTCGTCCGCGTCCAGGCCCAGGCAGTCGCGGTACCACGCGTTCAGGGCCGCCGGGTCGGCCGCCCGCATGAAGTGTCCACCGATTCCAAGCACACGTTCCATGCCGCCATCTTGCCAGGACGGCGATGGGCGGCTGGGCACCGCACCATCGCCCGTCCTGACCGCGGGGGAGGGTCAGCCGGTCGGGAACCGGCCGCAGAGCCAGTTGCCCGGTTCCTTCGGGTCGTCGCTGATCCAGAACTGGCGCCACAGCATCGCGAACTCCGTGCGGCTGAGGTGGCCGTCGCCGTTCAGGTCGAGCAGCGCGAAGATGCCCGTCATGTCCACCGGCTGGCCGTTCCAGGTCTCGACGAGCCTGCGGTGCTCCTCAGGGGAGATGCGGCCGTCGCCGTCGGCGTCCACCGCGTCGAAGAGGGTGTCGGCGGTCGAGGTGACGTCGGCGACCATGGCGGGCAACCGGTCGACGAGCAGGAGCACCTCGCCCAGGTCGACCGAGCCGTCCCCGTTGGCGTCGCCGGCTTCCAGCAGCGCCGCCCACCAGCCCATCAGCAGCGCCTCGACCCGGGCGCGCAGTTCCGTCCCGGGGTCCACTCCCGGCAGCCGGCTCCACCGGGCGACGAGCGCCCTGAAGTCCTTCTCGCGCAGGTAGCCGTCACTGTCCGCGTCGAGCGCGGCGAACATGTTCTTGAGCTTGCGTTCCTGAAACTCGCTGGCCATGAGCGGTCTCCCTCGACGCGAACCGAACCGTGAACCGCCGGCGACCGCCCTACAGGGTGGCGGACACCATGTGACTATATGCCGGGACGCCTCATACCAACACGGGCACATGTGTACGAACGATCAACCGCCGGTGCTCAGGCGTCAGTTGACGGGCGGTCCGAACCACCTCGGCAGGTGGCCGAGCAGGTCCTGCTGGTCGTCACCGACCCACGCCACATGGCCGTCGGGCCGCAACAGCACGCCGGGCACGTCGAGTTCGTCGCTCGCGTCGACGACATGGTCGACCCGGTCCGCCCAACCCGCCACCGACAACCCGCCCGTCCGGTCCAGCAGCAACCCTCGACCACCGTGCAGCAACCCGTACAACCGCCCGCGCTTCAACGCCACGTCCCGCAACCGCCGCCCGACCAGCTCATGGTCCACACCGAGGTCGTACCGGACCCCGATCGCGGTGATCTTCTCGATCACATGGTGGTTCACCTCCTCGAACTCCATCAGTTCCGTCAGCAGCCGGCGCACTGCCCGGGGACCCGGTTCGGGAGAGAGCAGCAGCATCTGCGCGCGGGTGTTGTCCAGCACGTCGGCGGCCACCGGATGCCGTTCGGCGTGGTAGGTGTCCAGCAACCCCTCCGGCGCCCAGCCGGCGACCTCGGCTGCCAGCTTCCAGCCCAGGTTGAACGCGTCCTGCACACCGAGGTTGAGCCCCTGGCCACCGGTCGGCGGATGGATGTGCGCCGCGTCACCGGCCAGCAGCACCCGGTCCACCCGGTAACGCTCCGCCAGCCGCGTCGCGTCCCCGAACCGGGACAGCCAACGCGGCGAGTGCGCACCGAAGTCGGTGCCCGCGAACGCCCGCAGCTGCCGCTTGAACTCCTCCAGCGTCGGCGGGGCGGTGCGGTCCTCCGCCACACCGTCGGCGGGCACGATGACGCGGTGCAGCACCCCTCCCCCGAGGGGAATGACGCCGAACCGCACGTGGGTCTTGCGGACTTCGGCCACCACGGAGGCCAGCGTCTCCGCCGGCACCGCCACCTCCATCTCGCCCAGCAGCGTCTCGACCGTGGCGGGCTCCCCGGGGAAGGCGACACCCAGCAGCCTGCGCACCGTGCTGCGGCCACCGTCACACCCCACCAGGTAACGCGAACGCAACCGCGAGCCGTCCGCCAACTCGGCGGTCACCCCGTCCTCGTCCTGGCTCAACCCGACCAGTTCGCCACCGCGCCGGAACTCGGCACCCAGCTCGGTCGCGTGCTCGGCCAGCAGCCGCTCGGTGACCGTCTGCGGGATGCCGAGGACGTAGGAGTGCGCGGTGTCCAGCCGGTCCGGCCAGGACTTGGCCAGACCGGCGAAGAACCCGCCGGACACGACCTGCTTGCCGACCGCGAGGAACCGGTCCAGCAGACCACGCTGGTCCATCACCTCGATGCTGCGCACGTGCAGACCCAGCGCGCGGGACTGCAGGGTCGGCTCCGTCTCCTTCTCCAGCACGAGCACGTCCACACCCTGCAGCCGCAACTCGCCGGCCAGCATCAAGCCGGTCGGTCCGCCGCCGACCACGATCACGTCAATCATGAAAACCCATTCAGCGAGATGGAATCCCCCGGCCGCCAAATCCCCGCGGTGCGGGGGCGCGCGCAAAACCCGCGCCCGGCACCGTTTCCGCAGGTCCTGGCCTCGATCGACGATTCTGCGGCACGACGGGGGCCTTGCCGCAAGCCCCCGGTGCGCTATATCTTGTAAATGCAGGGAGAGGTCGTACTCCCTGCCTTTCTTTTTTTCGCGCCCTTGTTCGCGATGACATGCGAAAGGGTCTGCCCGGTCCGCGGGAAGCGGACCGGGCAGACCCCTTCGGTGATCAGACCGCCGGCACCGCGTGCCGGGCGGCCGGTTGCGCCGCGTCGACGGTGAACCCGCCGGCCAGTCGGGCCGCGGCACCGGTGGGTGCCGCCACGCGGACGTCCCACGTGCCGGTCGCCACGCCGGTCAGACCGAACGTCGCCGTCAGCGACGTCGTGCCGGTCACGCCGGTGACCTTGCCGGCCACCGGCACGGCACCGTCCCGGGTGAGCCAGACCGTGTCACCGGACTGGAGTCCGGTGCCGGTCAGCGTGACGGACGCCGTGGCGCCGGCCGGGGCGTCACCGGGGGTGAGGGCGGTGACCGTCGGCGCGCCGTCCGAGACCGCGCAGGACGAGGTGCACACCGCCCAGGCCGTGAAGGAGCTGTTCGCGGTGTCCGGGGGCAGCGCCACCAGTGCGAGAGCGGTCGGCGCGGTGTAGTTGTACGGGATGGTGCAGCTCGTGCCGGAACCGTAGTTGACGCACATGTCGGTCCCGTCGGCGGCCAGCAGGTGGACCTCCGCACCGGGGAAAGAGGGCGTGGCCGCCAGGCCGTTCACCGTGAGGCTCTCGAACGCCCGCACCGGGACGGTCGCGCAGGCCGACGGATGGTTCGCGTCGAGCGTCCCGACGAACGGGCCGACGCCGGCCGGGCCGGAGGTCAGGGCCGTGCACTGCGAGGGGAAGGCCCCGCCGGTGATGAGCTGCCAGGAGTCCAGCCGGTAGGCGATGGGCGTGCCGGCGTAGTTGTCGGCGATGATCACCGCCTGGTAGCCGGCGGAGCCGCTGACCTTGCAGGGGTGGCCGGACGCCCGGCACACCGCCTTGCCCTGGGCGTCGGTGACGAACAGCACGGTGTCGTCACCGGTACCGGCCGTGGACAGCCACATCCGGTCGTCGGCTCCCGCCGGGACCCGGACGCAGGTGGTGTCCAGCGCCGAGGTGAGGGTGCCGCGGGTGGGGTGGCCGCCGATCGTGGTGGAGGCGGGGGCGGAGCAGTCGGCCGTCGCGCCGATGTCCCGGTGCACCAACTGGTAGGTGTCCGCGCCCGGGTTGCCGAGCAGCACCACGGTGTACGCGGCCCCCGGGGTCAGCGCGCAGTACATCAGCGAGGACACGCTGCCCGAGGAGAGGCACACCTGCTTGCCGCTCGCGTCGGCCAGGTAGGTGTTGGCGGTCGGTGTGTTGGTGCTGTCGGTGAAGTCGAACAGTTCCGATGCGGAGTGCTCGCCGGCCCCGACCGCCAGGCAGCGGAACGGCTGGTCGTCGGTGAGCGTCACGGTGGCGCCGTGGCCGCCGCCGAACGGGGACTGCGGGAAGTCGGTGCAACCCGCGGCGGAATCCGTGCGGTTGATCGTGAGGGCGTAGTCGCCGGTGGCACCGCCGGACCCGGTCATCAGGAGGCGGAACGGAGCCTGGCCGGTCAGGGCGCACGTCTGGAACGTGTAGTCCTGCGCGTCGCAGGCCTGGGCGCCGGTGGCGTCGAGGATCTGGACCAGCGGGTCGAGCCGTCCGTCGGCCCGCGGGTCGAGCACGTACATGCCGGTGCCGGACGGGGTCGGCAGGGTCCGGCAGTCGGTCTCACCGGTCCCGGTGAGGCTGCCGGTCAGCGGCCCGTCGGCGAACCCGGTGTCCGTCGCGGGGACACAACCGCGGGTCTCGGTGAGGGAGATGAAGGACGGGGTCGACGGGGAGCCGTCGAGGATGGTCGGGCGGAAGACGAGGGCGTAGGTGCCGGCGGCCGGCAGGACGCAGCGCGTCTCCCAGTCGGGGCAGGCGTGGGTGCCGTCCAGGTTGTAGACGCCGCCCGCCGCGACGTCGTAGGTGCCGGCTTCGGGTACGTCGACGAGCCAGCACGGATCGGTGGAGGGCTGCGGCACGGTCCCGTACGCCTGCGGGGCGAGCGCCCCGCAGCCGGCCGGGTCCGACAGGCGGCCGATGCGCATCGCGTAGGTGCCGGTGAAGTCGTAGGTGGAGTGGACGATCACCCGGTAGGGGCCGGTTCCGGTCAGGACGCAGCCGTCCTGGGAGCCGTCGCTGTCGCGGGTGCAACTCGGGGTGCCGGACGGGTCGACGACACTGGTGAGCAGGCCGCCGTACACGTCGGTTTCGGCGGCGACGTCGATCCGGTCGCCTGCCGAGCCGGTGAACGGCCGGCAGTCGGTCTGCACGGGCGAGCCCAGCGTGGCGTGCAGCAGCGGCAGGTCGTAGGAGGTGCCGGTGCTGCTCGCGCAGCCGTCGGTCGAGGCCAGCGGCACGACGGCGAGGCTGTAGTCGGCCGCGTCGAACAGGTCGGTGTTCTCGGTGACCAGGGTGTAGGTGTCCGCCCCCGGGAGACCGCCGCAGGTGGAGTCGTCCCGCCCGGTGCACGCCTGCTGTCCTGCGGCGGTGTACAGGGTCCACGTCGTGCTGCCGGAGGTCGAGTCGCCGCCCTCCTCGGAGACCATGGCGGGTCCGTCGGGCAGTGTGATCGTGCGGCACTGCACGCCGCCCACGGGCAGGGTCCCGGACATGACCGCGTCACCGGGGTCGCCGAAGGGCGCGGGCGGCAGCGTGGCGCAGCCGCTGGGGTGCGAGATCCGGGTGACGCCCACGCGGTAGGAGATGGCCTGCGCGTAGGTGTCCCGCAGGACCACGCGGTACGGGCCGGTGCCCGACAGAGTGCAGGTCTCGCCGTACTGGCCGACGTCGCAGACCACCGTGGAGGTGGCGTCGTACACCGTGGCCTGGAGTTCGTAGGACAGGCCGCTCATCCGCACCAGGTCGCCGCTGGTGGCGCCGTCGGCGGCGATGTCGAAGCAGGCGGAGGCGCCGCCCGCGTCGATCGAGCCGGTGAGCGCGGCGGCCCCGAAGGCGGTCTGGGCGGCCCCGAGGCTCGGGCAGTTCGCCGCGCGCAGCGAGGAGACGGCGAGGGTGTAGCCGCCGGTGCCGAACTCGTTGTCGACGCGGAGGGTGTAGGTGCCGGCGGCGCCCGTGGCGCAACTCGCGGCACCGGTCCAGCCGGTGATCATGCACTGGGCCACGCTGCCGTCGGGGGCGGTGAGTTCGCCGGTGACGGAGATCTGGTCGCTCTCCGTCAGCTGGACCGTCAGCAGGTCGTCGTCGGAGGTCGTGGTGAGCGTGTACGTGTCGCTGCCGCCGTCGGTGATCGAGGCGCAGGAGTACACGGTGCCGAAGTCGAGCGGTCCGCCGCAGTCGGTGGCGGCGGTGTCGTCGGCCGTCCGGGCGGCGAGCGCCGAGGCCTTGGCGCGCAGCTCCTTGACGTGTGCGGCGGTCGGGCGGGCCGGCTTGTCAGCCGCCTTCCCGGCCGGAGGCCGCACGGTCCGCGGGCCGGCGGTGTCCGGGCGGGCGGTGTGCCGCGCGGTGGCGCCACCGCGGGAGTTGGCAGCGGCGGCCGGTTGGCGCGATGTGGACGTGGCCGGGTGATCGATGCCACTGGTCGCCGTGGTGGTGGTCGCCGTGGTACCGGTCGCCGCCACGGCGGTGCCGGCCGGAGTGGCGACGGCGAGCAGCAGAGCGGTGACCGCGACGCGGACCGCCCACGCCGTCCGGCGTCTGCGACGTCCCGCCGCGTTCAATGTTCCGAACATGACAGATAAACCCCCTTCTGTTCCGCGCGCCCGGCCGACACTCGGCCGATTTCCGCGCAGGCGGAGCGGCCGGCCCGACGGCCGACACCCCCCGCCATTCCCCCCTGTATGCACCGTGCCGGGCATACGACATGAAAATAGCGAACCCTCGATGCCTCCGACACCGCGTTCCGGCGTTCCACAGGCGCGAACTGATCACCCGTCAGGCACGCTCGGGGTACACGCGAGTAACTTCCTTCCCCAACTACCGCCTTACGGCTGGTGAAACCTGGGTCTACGCGCAAAGATTTTTTGACATGGACACTTCCGCTTAGGGGGTGATGACTGCTACCAAGTGCTAGCCAGTTTTTCTTCCAGGGAGGTTCCGTGAGACGGACCAAGTCGCTCGCAGCTCTTGCGACGATGCTCTTCGCAGCGGTGTTCGGCCTGGCGTTCGCCGGCCCGGCTCAGGCTGCCGGCCCGGCCTACGTCGCGCTCGGCGACTCGTACTCGGCCGGCAACGGCGCCGGTAACTACGACAGTTCGAGCGGCGACTGCCACCGCAGCCTCAGCGCGTACCCGTACCTGTGGAAGAACGCGCACGCGCCGTCCTCGTTCGCCGACACCGCCTGCTCCGGTGCGGTCACGACCGACGTCATCAACAACCAGCTCGGCCCGCTGAACTCCTCGACCGGCCTGGTCTCCATCACCATCGGCGGCAACGACGCCGGTTTCGCGAGCATCATCGAGACCTGCGTCATCGACTCGGACGCCGACTGCGCCACCGCGGTCAACAACGCCGAGAACTACGCCCGCAACACCCTCCCGGCCCGGCTGGACGCGACCTACAACGCGATCCACGCCAAGGCGCCGAACGCCAAGGTCGTCGTGCTGGGCTACCCGCACATGTACACCCTCAACACCTTCTGCGTGGGTCTGAGCGCCGCTGACCACACCAAGATCAACGAGGGTGCGGACGTGCTCGACAGCGCCATCGCCGCCCGTGCCGCCGCGCACGGCTTCACCTTCGGCGACGTGCGGTCGACCTTCAACGGCCACGAGCTCTGCTCCGGCGACGCCTGGCTGCACTCGATCGTCATCTCGCCGTCGTTCGAGTCGTACCACCCCACCGCCACCGGGCACTCGTCCGGCTACTACCCCGTGCTCAACGCCAACTCCTGATCGCGGTCTGATCGAACTGGCGTAAGGCGGAGCCCTGTTCGCGGGTCCTCGTGGACAGGGCCCCGCCACGCACCCGGCACGTGCCCGACGGCCGGGCCGCATGTCACCGGACCTCCGGTGGCACGCGGCCCGGCCGTCGCCGTTTCCAGGGGAGAGGGCTCACCCGGACCGCGGGGCGGGCGAGGGCTCACCCGGACGGCCCGCCGCAGAAAACCCGTACCGGACCGCGAGGCTCAGGCACGATCATGAGTGCCTTGGCACGGCTTCGGCCGTGGGGGGCGGACGCCGCGGGCGTGACGGGCGAGGACAGGACAGGACCGTATGGTCATCACACAACCGGCTCCATGGCGCAGGGCCGCGGTGCTCGGGGCCCTGATGCTGGCCGCCTTCACCTTCAACACCGCGGAGAACCTGCCGATCGGCCTGCTGGAACTCATCTCCGCGGGCCTGCGGGTGTCCCTGTCGGCGGTCGGCTACCTGGTCACCGGTTACGGGGTGACGGTCGCCCTGACGTCGCTGCCGCTGGCCCACCTCACGCGGGCCATGCCCCGGCGCCACGTGCTCACCGCGCTGCTGGCCGCGCTCATCGTCTCCAGCCTGGTCGCGGCGCTGGCCACCTCATACTGGCTGTTGCTCGCGGCGCGGCTGCTGACGGCGCTCGCCCAGGCGCTGTTCTGGGCCGTGATGGGGCCGGTCGCGGTGGGCCTGTTCCCGCCGGGGGTCCGCGGCCGGGTCGTCGGGGCGCTGTCCGTCGCCGGGTCGCTCGCCCTCGTGCTGGGCGTTCCGGCCGGGAACTGGCTGGGCCAGCACAGCGACTGGCCGGTGCCGGTCGCGGTGGTGGCGGGGCTGGGCGTCGTGTGCCTGGTGACGATCGCCGTCGCGCTGCCGACCTCGCGCCCGGAGGAAGGGCACGCCGCCTACGGGACCGGCCCCGACGTCCGCCGGTTCGCCACCGTGCTGGCGGCCGGGACCCTGTCGGCGACCGGGGCGTTCGCGGGGTACACCTACGTGGTGAAGTTCCTGGGCGACGTGAGCGGGTTCTCGCAGAGCAGGATCAGCGTCCTGCTGGTGGCTTTCGGTGTCGCGTGTCTGGTCGGGGTGAGCGTCACCGGGGTGCTGCTGGACCGCTTTCCGCGCGCCGTGCTGGCCGCCGCCGTGGCCACGCAGGCGGTGGGCTTGCTCGGCCTGTACGCCGCCGGCGCCGATCCGGTGGCGGCGGTGGTATTCCTGGCGCTGGTGGGCGGTGCGCTGGGGCCGGTGTTCATGGCCACCCAGAACGAGATGCTGCGGTGCGCGCCGGGCCGGACCGATGTGGCGCTGGCGGCCAACTCCGGTGCCTACAACGCCGGTATCGCGGGGGGCGCCGCGCTCGGTGGACTCGTCCTGCCGCTCGCCGGAGTACGCGGCGCCTTCCTCCTGGGCGGCCTGCTGACCGTGGCGGCCTGCACGGTGCTGCTGGTCGACCGCCTCCTCCCCCCGACGCCCCGGCCGCGCCCAGAGACCGCCACCCCGACCGCGCACCCCGCCCCCCGGGACCACACCCCCACGTAGCCCACCTCGGGCGTCTTACTCGCCCTTGGGCTTGTAGTGGACGGGCGAGTCGAGCTGGACGATCAGCTCCGGGCCGCCCGAGGCGGAGGCGTGCCACCACTGGATACGCACCGTGAAGTGATCGGCCGAGTTCTCGATGTCGAGCGTGGGGGTGTGGGCGGCGTCGTGCACGGTTCCGTAGAACGCGATCTTCCACCCCATCTCCGGCAACCGCGCCCGCAGACGGTGGAACCCTTCGCCCAGCGTCCGGTCGTCCAGGTGGTGGACGGCCCAGTTGTGCTCCACGGAGAAGCTGTCGCCGACGCCCTGCGGGCCGGGGAGGACCAACGGGCCCTCTGGTGTGGTCGTTCCGCCCTTGAACCCCATGGTCGAGTGGATCTCGCTCGAATGCCTCCTGGCCTTGGCCAAGGCAGCCTGAACGGACAGTACGGTCGGCTGGTAGGCGAGGCCCCCAGGATTCACGCTCGAACACCCCACCGTCATCAGGAGGACCCCCACCACTGAACCGACCCCGCGCACCCCACCACGCCGACCCCACCCCACACCCGTCTCAGTCAAGTGATCCCTCTCTGTCCCGTCAGCAGGGTGGAAAGCTACGGGACAGCGGTCGGGGTGGGCATCCGCTCGGATACTCAGACGCGGGGGTCCGCGGGGCCCGGCGGACGGGTTGGCGTCCGCCGGGGGTGGAACGTCAGGTGCGGGTCGGGGCGTAGTAGGTGCTGATCCACGCGTCGCCTGACTCGTTGACGGCGACCATGGCCACCTCGACGTGCACCGTGCCGTAGTAGTAGGTGCGGGCGTTGCCCACCTGGCCCAGCGCGCTGGTGACCTTCTCGACGTCGGTGCCGGTGATCTTGCGCCGGGCCTCGGCGAGGTAGGCGGCCACCAGGTCGGTCATCCCGCCCTGGTCGTTGGGCAGTTGCGGCACTCCCAGGATGATGTGCTTGAGCGCGTGTCCGATCAGGGCGTTGGGCGTGCTGAAGTTCAGCCGCTCCGCGTTCACCTTGGCGGCCTCGATGAAGGCGGGCCGCGGGTTCTGCCAGTCCTGGGCCGCGCCCAGCCGGACCGGCCCCGCCTGGGTCCCGGCCACCGCGGTCTGCGCGAGCGCGTAGAGCCGGTCGACCCGCCCCGGGTGGTTGATCCGGTCGTACGCGGCCTTGAAGCTCTGCACCGCCGCGATGTACACCGCGTGCAACTGGATGAAGTCCTGGACGGTGGCCGCCTGGTGGCGGTTGGCGAACGCCGCGGCGTCGGTGAGCACCGCGCCGTCGGACAGCACCGAGCCCTGGCCCGAGATGGCGCGGTGGTGCGCCAGCAGGGCGACCTGCTCGCCGAACCCCGTGAACAGCCCCGGCGTCACCAGCCCCAACGCGGCCCGCACCCCGGCCATGTCCTCCAGGTGGCGGTCCAGGGTGACGCGCAGTTGCCCGACCAGGATGCCCAGGTCGCGCCCCGTCGCGGTGAGCAGTCCTTCCAGCTTGCCGGCGATCCGCAGCGTGTCCAGGAAGGCCGGATGGGCCCGCAGTGACTCCTTGTTCGTCCCTTCCACCCGCCACAGCGGGTCCTGGTGCTCGACCTTGGCCCCAAGCACGTTCAACCGCTCGGTGAGTTCTTCCCACGCCATCGGGTCCCCCCTCGTCTCGCCCTGGCCGCTCGGCCGGCCGCCGGGCTCCCCACCCGGCGGGACCGAGGACGGTCGCCGTCTCGCGACTTCCCTCACCTTTTCGTGGCCGCCCCCTTCTGCCAACCACGGGCGAGGGGGCGTGCGGATGCACAAGGGGCGCACATTACGCACACGTTGTCACGACATGTTCTCCACAACGCCGAGCCCGTCCACCACGGGCACCAGACGGCCCGACGCGCCACCGACTGGGCGGAGTTGTCAAAAATTTACGTTTAACAATGATCGCTATTGTGGTTTTGAGTGTGATGCCGTTCACTTTTCTCGGGATCGGGTCTTCGACCGGACCGCCAGTCCTTCGGTGTGCCGCGCGACCCGGCCACTCCTGTGTCCTCCGGTAGAGAAGAGGTATCGCAATGCCTGCTCTGTCGTGGTTCCGGCATCTGAGAAAGTGGTTACTGTCCGTCAGTGTCATCGGCCTGCTCGCCGCCGGCCTGCTCGCCAACGGGGCGGGTCCCTCCGCGGCGGCCGGCTCGCTGCCCTGTGACATCTACGCGGCCGCGGGCACGAACTGCGTGGCGGCGCACAGCACCACCAGGGCGCTGTTCTCCGCGTACAACGGCCCCCTGTACCAGGTCACCCGCGCATCGGACGGGGCCAGCACCAACATCGGCCTGCTGGCCGCGGGCGGTTACGCGAACGCCGCCCAGCAGGACACCTTCTGCGCGAACACCACCTGCCGCATCAACAGGATCTACGACCAGACCTCGCGGCACAACGACCTCACCCCGGGCCCGGCCGGCACCTCCGGCATGGGCGCCGACCGCGGGGCGGACGCGAGCGAGATCGCGGTCACGGCAGGCGGCCACAAGGTCTACGGCATCTGGGTATCGCCGGGGGTCGGCTACCGCTCCTCCGGCGCGGCGTCCGGGGCCGCGGTGAACGGCCAGGCCGAGGGCGCCTACATGGTGGCCAGCGGCACCCACGTCGGCTCCGACTGCTGCTTCGACTACGGCAACGCGGAGAGCACGCCGGCCGACACCGGCAACGGTCACATGGACGCCGTGAGCATCGCGACCACCTGCTACTTCCCGCCGTGCAGCGGCTCGGGCCCGTGGGTCGAGGCCGACATGGAGAACGGCATGTTCCAGGGCGACAACGGTTCCAACACCGCCAACGCCGGCAACAACAGCACGTACGTCACGGCCGTCCTGAAGAACGACGGCCAGAGCAGGTACGCGCTCAAGGGCGGCAACTCGCAGTCCGGCGGGCTGTCGACCTGGTGGAACGGCTCGCTGCCGACCCGTGGCGGCTACATGCCGATGCACCAGGAGGGCGGCATCATCCTGGGCACCGGCGGCGACAACAGCAACTGGAACAAGGGCACGTTCTTCGAGGGCGTGATGGTCGCCGGCTTCCCGACCGACGCGGCCGAGAACGCGGTCCAGGCGAACATCGTCTCGGTCGGCTACTCGGGCGAGACCAACGTGCCGAACGGCCCCCAGGGGACGATCACCGGTCCGGGCGGCCAGTGCGTGGACGTCGCGGCGGACGACACCGGCGTGAACGGCGCGGCCGTCCAGCTGTGGAACTGCCAGTCCTACGCCGAGGACCAGTACTGGACGCGCCACACCGACCAGTCGATGTCCACGATCGGCCGCTGCCTCGACATCGTCGGCAACGGTACGGCCAACGGCGCGCAGGTCGAACTGTGGGACTGCAACGGCGTCGGCGGCCAGAAGTGGGTGCAGCAGTCCGACGGCTCGGTCCTCAACCCGCAGTCCGGCCGCTGCCTCGACTCGCCGAGCGGCGCGACGGCCAACGGAACCCGTCTGCAGATCTGGGACTGCAACGGCTCCGCGGCGCAGAAGTTCACCATCCACGCCGCGGCGGCCTGAAGCCCCGGCCACGTGTGACGCGCCGTCCGTCCCGCGGGGGGCGGACGGCGCGGTGCCGGGCCGCCGCCCGGGTGCCGGGCCGCGCATGGTGACCCGCAGGGGGCTGAACGGCTCACCCGTCCGGGGGCCGCCTCTGGCCTGGCCCCCTCGGTCGCCCTACGCTCGCCCCATGGCCTCTCGCGAAGATCCGGACGAGCAGGACGCCGGTTCCCCGGCGACGGAGGACGTGGCGCACCTGCTGGTGCGCTGCCTGGAGTCGGAAGGCGTCACCCACGTCTTCGGGATCCCCGGCGAGGAGAACATCCGCTTCGTCGACGCGCTGGCCGGCTCCGGCATCCGGTACGTACTGGTCCGCCATGAGCAGGCCGCCTCCTTCATGGCGGAGATGTACGGGCGGCTGACCGGCAGGGCCGGTGTGTGCTCGGCGACGCTCGGCCCGGGGGCGATCAACCTGCTGCTCGGCACCGCCGACGCGATGACCAACAGCACCCCGCTGGTGGCGCTGGCCGCGCAGGGCTCGCTGAACCGGCTGCACAAGGAGTCCCACCAGGTGATCGACCTGGTGTCGATGTTCGCGCCGGTCACCCGGTGGGCGGATCGCATCCACGTCCCGGACGCCGTGCCGGAGATGGTCCGCAAGGCCTTCAAGACCGCCCAGACCGAGCGCCCGGGCGCCGTCTTCCTCGCGGTGCCCGAGGACATCGAGGCCGCCCACCCGACCCGGCCCCGCGAGCCGCTGCCGATCAACACGGTGCGGCCCGACGCGCCGTCACCCAGCCAGATCGAGCGTGCCGCGAGGGTGCTGGCCCGGGCCTCCCGCCCGATCGTGCTGGCCGGCCACGGCGCGGCCAGGACCGGGGCCTCGGCGGCCCTGATCCGGTTCGCCGAACGGCTCAACGTGCCGGTGGCGACCACCTTCCACGGCAAGGGGGTCTTCCCCGACGACCACCCCAACGCGCTCGGCGCGGTCGGGTTCATGCGCCACGACTACACCAATCTCGGGTTCGACACGGCCGACGTGGTGATCTGCGTCGGGTACGAACTCCAGGAGTTCGACCCGGTGAAGATCAATCCGGACGGCACCAAGGACATCCTGCACCTGCACAGGTTCCCCGCCGAGGTCGACGAGCACTACCCGGTGTCGGTCGGCATCGCGGCCGACCTGACGCAGTCGCTCGACGCGCTCGCCGACGCGGTGCGGCGGCGCTTCCCCGACCAGGAGACCGGCCCGCGCATCCGCTCGCTGCTGGCCGGGGAGCTGGACCACGGCCGGGACAGCGACGCCTTTCCGCTGCTGCCGCAGCGCGTGGTGGCCGACGTGCGCGAGGTGCTCGGCCGCGGGGACATCGTGCTGGCCGACACCGGCGCCGGGAAGATGTGGATGGCCCGCCTGTACCCGGCGTACGAACCCAACACCTGCCTGATCTCCAACGGCCTGTCCACCATGGGCTTCGCGCTGCCGGGGGCGATCGCGGCCAAGCTCGCCCGCCCCGACCGGCGGGTGCTGGCCGTGATGGGCGACGGCGCCTTCCTGATGAACTCGCAGGAGCTGGAGACCGCGGTACGCGAACGCGTCCCGCTGGTCGCCCTGGTGCTGGTGGACGACGAGTACGGGCTGATCACCTGGAAGATGGAGCTGGACCTCGGCCGGCACAGCAACACCCGGTTCGGCAATCCCGACCTGGTCGCCTACGCCGAGAGTTTCGGGGCGCGCGGCCGGGCGATCGACTCCCCCGACCAGCTGCTGCCCGCGCTGCGGGAGGCGCTGGACGGGGACGGGGTGACCGTGATCGCCTGCCCGGTCGACTACTCGGAGAACCTCCGGCTGACCGATCGCCTCGGTGCGCTCGACGGCCCCTTCTGACCCCGAGCGCACCGGGTGGCCCTGGGGCTCTAGCGGTCGGCGGTGAGCAGCCAGCTGCCGCCGGTGTCCGGGCGCTGCGGGTCGAAGAGGGCGGGGATCGGCCGGTCGCGGTCGGCGACCACCTCGGCCAGGTCCCTGACGTCGGGCTTCCAGCCGAAGCGGGTCAGCCAGGAGGCGAGGGTGCCGGCCGGACCGCTCTCCCACAACCGGACCATGTCGGGGTCGACGGTGGCGGTGGCCGCGAAGAGCGCCGGTGAGCGTTCGAAGTAGTCGGCGGCGAACAGGCTGCCCGGGGCGGAGAGCGCGGTGATCCGCTCCAGCAGCAGGTCGGCGGCGTCGGCCGGCAGGGCGTAGAGGATGCCCTCGGCCAGCCACACGGTCGGCAGGTCGGCCGAGAACCCCTGGGCCGTCAGCGCGGCGCCCCAGTCCTCGCGCAGGTCCACCGCGACCGGGCGGTGGTCGCATCGGGGCTCGGCCTCGGCCGCCGCCAGCGCGTGCAGCTTGAAGTGCAGCACTTCGGCGAAGTCCACGTCGAAGACCCGGGTCCCGTCCGGCCAGTCGAGCCGGAACGCCCTGGTGTCCATGCCCGCGGCCAGCAGCACCACCTGCCGGCAACCCCCGCCGGCCGCCCGCAGCAGGTGCTCGTCGAGGAACGCGGTACGCACCGCGGGCTGGTCGCCGAACGCCCGCATGAAGCCGCTCGCCTGGTCCCGCAGCGGCGTCTCCCCCGGTCGGCCGGCGTCGGCGGCGCGCAGGAACAACTCCGCGTAGGGGTCCTCGAAGAGCCGGTCCGCGCGTCCGTGTTCGTCCGCCCGGGCCAACGCCACCATCAGGCTGGTCGCGCCGATGCCCTCCAGGGGGTCGGGGCTCGTTGCCGTACGTCGCTCGGTCATGCGTCGTCCTCTCCTCGCACTCGTCAGGGTGCTGCCGACCCGTGGGACGGCAGGTCGAAGCCGCCCACCCCGAGCCGGTAACGAGACAACTACGTCTCGTTACGAGATGCTAGCGTCTCGTTATGCCGCCATCAACAAGACCGGTCGATCCGCGGGTGGAACGCAGCAGGGCACGGGTGCTCGACGCGGTCGCCGCCCTGCTCGTCGAGCACGGGGTGCAGGGGGTCACGGTGGACGCGGTGATCGCGCGGTCCGGCAGCGCCCGGGCGACGGTCTACCGGCACTGGCCGACCCGGCAGGCCCTGGTCCTGGCGGGTCTGCAACACCTCCTGCCGCCCCCCGCACCCGACCCGGCGACCCGGGGAGGGAGCCTCGCCGAACGCCTTGGCTCCTATCTCGGCGAACTGGTACGGCAGTTGGCGGCCGAGCCCTGGGTGCACGCGATGCCCGTGCTGCTGGACGCGGCCCGCAGGGAGCCGGACGTCGCGCAGGCGACCGCCAACTTCGTCGAGGAACGGCAGGCACCGCTGCGCGCCATCCTCCGCGAGGCGGTCGAGGACGGCTCGCTCCCGGCCGTGGACATCGACGTGGCGGTCGCCCAGTTGCTTGGCCCGCTGGTCTACCGCCGCCTGATCACCTCGGAACCGCTCGACGACGCCCTGTGCGCGAGCGTCATCGACGGCTTCCTGCGGGCCAACCCCGCCTAGGCCGTGTCTTGTGGATCAGGGTGGATCAGGGAGCGGCGTCCGGTGCGGTGGCTCGCAAGGCGCCGGAGCGTCCCGATAGTCGGTGTTATCGGGATGTTTCGGGAACGCCGCGAGGCGCCGTGCCGGGCGTCGCGAGCCCGCCAAGATCCACAAGACACGGCCTAGATGGCCCCCGCCGCGCGCAGCGCCCGCACGACGTCGCGCTCCCGGGCCGGCGAGACCGCTCGGGCCGCGTCGAGCAACCACGGGACGAGGCGCGGCGGATCGGGGAGGGCCACCAGCGCGGCGTCCTCGGGCGTACGGGTCCGCACGAAGGCACCCAGCAGGACCCGCGCCTCGACCGTCCAGCCGGCGTCGCCGAGCCCGAGGACGGTTGCGGCGATCTCCCCGGCAGGACGGGAGACGCCCTGCCCCATCAGCCGCGCGCAGTCGTCCGCCCGGCCCGCCGCGGCGAGCGTCCCGACGGCCGCGACGAGCCGCCCGGGTGGCAGCGCGGCGACCTCCCACAGCAGCCCGGCCCAGTCGGCGTCGAGACCAGCGCGGGGCAACTCGTCGGCGAACAACAGGAGTTGCCCGGCCGGACGGTAGGCCGCCTCGCAGAGCACCATGTGCGCCTCGCCGGAGCGGCCGTCGGCCCGCAGCCTCCCCAACGCGGCGACCGTCTCGGCCACCGCGGCGACATCCCGCGGCGAATGCACCGGTGTCACCGGCACGGTGGTCACCGGTCCGCTGCCGAAGCGGGCGCCACGCGGAGCCGCCGACGGCCGCGGCACGGACGCCGCCGGCTCGGCGGTCCGCGGGCCGGCGGCCGAGGGCGCCCCGCTGAAGCGGGCACCGCTCGGCGCGCCGGCGGCGGTCGGCGGCAGGTGCGTCACGGGTTCGGTGACCGCCTCGCCAGCGTCGGCGTCGAGCCGGCCGAAGCGGGCGCCCCGCAGTCGGAACCGGGGCTGGACCGGCCGGTCGGTGGCGGGGGCGGCTCCGGGCTCGGGCTCGTTGGGCTCGGGCTCATCGGGTTCGGCGGGCTCAGTGGGCTCGGCGCGGAACCAGCCGTCGGGGGCGGCCGGACGGGAGACGGAACCGGTCACCGCGGCGAGCCTGGAGCGCAGTTCGACGCAGCGGGCGGAGGCTCGGGCATGGTCGTCGCGGGCCCAGGCCAGTTCGTGGGCGAGTCGTTCCGCCTCGGCGGAGCCCTCCGGGGCGGCGTGCAGCAGTGCGGCCAGTTCCGCGGCCCGCCCGGCCACGTAGGAGCGCTCGCGGAGCATCGGCTCAAGACGTTCCAGCAGGGCCGCCTGTCCGCCGGGGAGCCGGTCGTGGGCGGCCACCGAGGCCGCGTGCAGCCGGGCCGCCAGGGCGGTCTCGCCCGCCGTGGCGGCTTCGCCGCGCCCGCGCGCGTGGTCGTCGAGCAGCGCCTCCACGACGTCCCAGGGCGGGACCTGCCGTCCGTCGAGGCAGGCGCGCATGCTGTCGGGGTCGCGGTGCCGGAAGACCCCGAACCAGCCGTCGCCCGGGTCGAGTCGCGCCGTCAGCTCCCGCAGGTACCGGGCGAACACCTCGATGTCCGCCGGGAGTCGAGTCACCGTCACCGCCGCACCGTCCCTGCCACGCGCCGCCGTTCGCCCACCGGGACCCGCGTCGAAGCAGAACGCGGGTCCGTCGGCATTCGACATCAGCGGTGTTACGGAGCGAATACGAACGGTTTTCGGCAGTGGTGCGGCTGGGGTCCGCCTCGGCGAGGCGGACCCCAGGGGACGACGGGCCGCCGGCCCGCAGGTGTCAGTACTTCGCGCGGTGCAGCGTCAGGCAGGCGGCGGCGCCGACCACGAAGACCGCGATGAGGAAGGCGAAGGCGGCGTCGAACCCGCCGGAGTCGACCAGGAAGCCCATCACGGTGGCCCCGAAGGCGCCGACGAAGTTGCCGATGCCGATCATCAACCCGGCGGCCCGTCCCATGCGGTGCGCCGGGGCGATGTTGTGCAGCACGCCCTGGGCGGCCAGCGTGGTGAAGCCCTCGATGCCGATGATGGCCACGATGACGGCGACGAGTTGGACGCTGAGCACCGTCACCGTGCTGGCCACCAGCAGGCACACGGCGGCGGTGACGAAGCCGCCGAAGGTCCAGATGGCCTTGCGGCGGGTGCGGTCCATGCCGAGGCCGACCAGCGGTCCGGCCACGATGCACAGCACGAAGGCGAGGGCGATGTAGGCGCTGGCGGTGTTGTGGCCGAGGTGCTGTTCGTCCTTGAGGTAGGTGGGAAACCAGCTGGCCAGGCCGTAGACCCCGATGTTGTTGGTGATCCAGACCCCGGCGCACACCCAGAACGGCCACAGCCGCAGCTCGCTGTCGCTGCCTTCCTTGACCAGGGCGCCGGCGGGGACGTCGGCGGCCGCGTCGGCCCCGCCGCCCCCGGCCCGGATGAACGCGCGTTCCGCCTCGCTCAGCCGCGGCTCCTGGGTGGGGTCGTCACGCAGCAGGAACCAGGCGACCGGCACGCAGACCAGCAGCGCGAGCGCGGTGAGCAGGAAGAAGGCGCCGCGCCAGGAGCTCACCCCGATGGCTCCGGTGATGACGAACCCGGATATCGCGAAGCCGAGGTTGATGCCGCCGATCCACACCGACTTCGCCCGGCTGCGCTCGGAGTGCGGGAACCACCGCGCGGTCAGGGCGTTCGACATCGGCCAGAGGAAACCTTCCGCCACACCCAGCGCGGCCCGGGCCACCAGCAGCATGGGCACGTCCACCGAGAGCCCGGCGGCCAGTGTGGTCAGGCCCCAGAAGCACATGCCGACGATGGCGCAGCGGCGTGGGCCGTAGCGGTCGATGAGCATGCCCCACACCGGCATGGACGCGCCGTAGAAGACCAGCGTGATCGTGGTGAGGAACCCGATGAGGCCGTGTCGGCCCTGAAGGTGCATGTCGGACAGGAAGCGGTCGTCCGCGACGATGACGCCGACACCGGTCTTGTCGAGCATGCCGACGATCCAGATGACGACGACGGCCGGGGAGAAGAGCCACCATCGTTTGGCGGGTGGCTTGGCGAACTCACCGTCGGGTGCTTCTCCGGTGATCTGGACAGTGGTCATACGGGCCTCGTTTCCCGTGGGTTGGGCACTTTTCTGCTGCTGGACCCAACGGCCCGCAGATGTCTAGGAGTCGCCGTCCGGCAGGGGCCGGGCGCCGGCGATGTCCTTCTCCAGCAGGGCGCAGCTGTCCGGGTAGGGCAGGTCCCGGTAGCGGGTCTCGACGACGCGGCCGAAGAAGTCGGCCACCTCCTCGATGGTGCGGCTGCGGACGCCGACCGCTTCGGCCATCTCCTTGGCGAGGGCGGCGTCCTTGGCGATCGTGGTGGCCGGGGCGTGGGTGAGGATGCCCGCGGCGTCCTTCCTGAAGTACTTCGCGGCGGTGCTCAGGCCCGACTCGCCGCCGCTGCACTGCTCGACCGCCGAGGCCGCGAGGCCCGGATCGAGGCCGAACTCCCTGGCCACCACGAGCGCTTCCGCGGACGCGAGGTACCAGGCGTACTTCACATGCTGGTTGAGCAGTTTGGTGGCGTATCCGGCGCCCAGCCGCCCGCAGTGGATGACGGTCCTGGACACCGCACGCAGCGCCGGTTCCGCGGCGCCGAGCACTCCGGGCTCGCCGCCGACCAGCACGGTCATGTCGGGAGCCTTGCGGCTCACCGGGCAGTCCACGAAGCGGCGGCCGGCCTTCTCGAACTCGGCGCCGAGCGACCGCGCGGTGTCGGGCCCACAGGTCGACATGTCGAGCATCAGCCCGCCCGGCCGCAGCCCGGCGAGCACCCCGTCGTCCGGGTCGAGAGCGACATCGCGCACCTGCGGCGGACCGGGCAGGAAGGAGATGACCACCTCGCAGCGGGCGGCGAGTTCGCGCGGGCTCGCCGCGGTGCCCGCGCCCGCCGCCGCGGCTCGCTCCATCGCCTCCGGGCGGATGTCGTGGCAGTGCACGGTCCAGCCGTCGGCCAGCAGCCCGCGGATCAGGGCGGTGCCCATGGGACCCGCCCCGACCACGCCGATGACCGGCCGCGACCGGGTCACGGGCCGGTCCGGGACATCCTGGTGACCGGGATCCCGATGGCCGGCTGATGACTGCACAGCGGACTTCCTTTCTGCGGCACGCCTCAACCGCGGCGCGGGGTGGGCGGATCGGGCAGCGCCGGTGCTCAGGGCACGCAAAGGCTGCTGACATGGGGGAACGTGATTCGCTCGACGTGCGACGCGGAGCGGAGTCGCCGCCTGGGCACGCAAGTTCTTCTGCTGTGAAGAAGTTCCTTCTTCCGAGCGGTCACGGTGCCATCTGGTCAACCGGTCGTCAAGAAGGTGGACGCCCGGTTTTGGTTTCCGGGTGCGGGCGCCACGACGGCGCGGGCGGTCGGGAAGGTCCGGCCGCCGGGCGGCCGGTGTGGCTCAGGGAGCGACCGCGTCGGCGGTGCGCTGAAGGTGGTCGGCGAGGACCTGACGGGCCAGCAGCGGATCGCGCCGCTCGATCGCGTCGACGAAGGCGCGGTGTTCCGCCACGCCCTGCACGCCCTCGTGGCGGGCCTCCCGCATCGACATCAGGATCGCCTCGCGGAACGATTCCATGATCATCCCAACGGCCGGGTTGTGCGCGGCGGCGGCGGCCCTCAGGTGGAAGTCGAGCGACATGGCGACGGTGTAACTGCCGCGCTCCCGCGCCTCCTCGGCCTCGTCGCACAGCCGCCGCAGCTCGGCGATGTCCGATTCGGTGGCCCGCTCGCCGATCAGCGGGATGATGCCGAGCTCGAACGCGATCCGGGCCTCGGTGACGTCCGCGGCGGACAGCCCCGAGGTGCTGAGCAGGTCGGTGATGCCCTGACCCGCCTCGCCCGCGGTGGGCGCGGTGACGAAGGCCCCGCCGCGGGCACCCGCGCGGACCTCGATCAACCCGTTGACCTCCAGGGCCCGCAGCGCCTCACGCAGGGTCAGCCGGCTGACGCCCATCCGGTCGCACAGGTCGCGCTCCGCCGGCAGCCGCGCCCCGATGGGGAGTTCGCCGGTCCTGATCAGCGCCCTGAGCTGGTCGACGATCATGGCTGACGTCCGGCCCACCGAGGGCACCGGACGGAAGACGCCCTCCGGGGAGACCGGCCCGACCGACTTGGAGGCCACAGGCCCTCCCCTCCTCGCGTTGGCGTCACAGCGTATGCCACCCGCCCGGCCACGAACGGCCGCGCGCCGGGGCCCCGGACGGTCCCGCTCTTGACATCCCGCTCCGGGCGCTCCTACGGTTCAAATACTAAACCATTAAACCCGGAAGCCGCAGGAGAGAGTCCGATGCGAATCCAGGTGGACGTGGGCCTGTGCCAGGGCTACGGAAACTGCGTCACGGCCGACGAGGGGCACTTCGACCTCGATGACGACGGTCTGGTGATCGTGCTGCGCGACACCGTGACCGCCGACGAGACGGCAGCCGCCGCGACCGCGGTACGCAACTGTCCCGCCGACGCGATCCGGCTGGTCGACGATGGCAGTTGACCGGGTCGTCGTCGTCGGAACCTCGGTGGGCGGCATCCGCACCGCGCAGGCCCTGCGGACCGAGGGCTTCACCGGCGAGGTGCTGGTGGTCGGCGAGGAGAGCGCGGTCCCGTACGACAAGCCGCCGCTGTCCAAGGAGATCCTCACCGGCGCCCGCGTCGCCGCCGACATCTCGTTGTTGCGCGGCACGGGCCCCGGGGAGGAGTTCACCCTCCGCCAGGGCGCGGCGGCCGTCGCGCTCGACCCCGGGCGCCGGGAGATCCGGCTGTCCGACGGTGACCGGATCGGCTACGACGCGCTGGTCATCGCCACCGGGGTACGCCCCCGCACGCTGCCGTCCGAGGCCCCGGAGTCGGTGCGCACGGTTCGCGAACTGCGCGACGGCACCGAGTTGGCCGCCCGGCTGGCCACCGGTGAGCCGGTGGTCGTGGTCGGCGGCGGGTTCGTCGGCGCCGAGGTCGCCGCGTCCGCCGCAGCGCTGGGCTGCCAGGTCACCGTCGTCGAGGCCGCCCCGGCACCGTTCTCCCGGGTGCTCGGCCCCCGGGTCGGCGCGCTCCTGACGGCTCTTCACGAGGCGCACGGCGTGCGGGCCCTCACCGGGGTGGCCGTCCGCGGCGTCACCGCGCGGGCCGGCGGCGGCGCGGTGGTCACGCTGGAGGACGGCCGGCTGCTGGAGGCCGGCACCGTGGTGGCGGGCATCGGCTGCGCGCCGGACACCCGGTGGCTGGCCGGCTCGGGGACACCGGTGGACGACGGGATCGTCACCGACGAGTACTGCGCGGTGCCCGGTCTCGACCAGGTGTACGCGATCGGCGACATCGCCCGGTGGTACGACCGGCGCACCGCCACCCACCGCCGGGTCGAGCACTGGACCAACGCCGTCGAGCAGGCGGGGCTCGTCGCCCGCAACCTGACGAGGCCCGCGGACCGCGGCCACCACGCCACCACCCCGTACTTCTGGTCCGACCAGTACGGCGTCAAGATCCAGATGGTCGGCCGGACCTCTCCCGGCGACACCGTGGAGATCCTGCGCTGCGCGATCCCCGCGGGCGAGCGCGACGTCGCGCTGTACTCGCGGCACGGGCGCTTGACCGCCGCGGTCTCCTTCGGCTGGCCACGTGCCTCCGTCGTGGCCCGGCAGGCCTGGCCGAAGGGGACCGAGGTCGCCGAGGTCCGGTCCCGGCTGGCCGAACTGGCCGGCGGCGTCACCACCGTCGGCGCCCCCGCGGCGCTGCCGGGGTGACCGGCGCGATCCGGCGGCCCCCTTCCAGGAACCCTCTCATCGGCACAAGAAGGGCAACCAGACGATGAGCACGACCACCCCGCAGGCCGGGATCGACCGGGTCCGCGACCTCGTCGACACCGAACACGGTGAGATCAGCCGCGAGATCTTCATGAGCGAGGAGATCCACCGCAAGGAGTTGGAGCACCTCTTCCCGCGCGCGTGGCTGTTCGTGGGCCACGCCAGCCAGGTGCCCCGGCCGGGGGACTTCTTCTCCTCCTGGATGGGTTCCGACCCGGTGCTGCTGACCCGGGACGACGCGGGGGAACTGCACGTCCTGCTCAACTCCTGCCGCCACCGCGGGATGCGGGTGTGCCGCTACGACGAGGGCAACACCATGCAGTTCACCTGCCCGTACCACGCCTGGTCGTACTCGATCGACGGCTCGCTGGTGTCCACCCCCGGTGACCTACACGGCGTTCCGCAGCTGAAGGCCGCCTACAGCGGCAAGCTGCGCAAGGAGCAGTGGGGGCTGGTGCGTTGCCCGCAGGTGCGTGACTACAAGGGCCTGGTCTTCGCCAACTGGGACCCCGACGCACCCGACTTCGACACCTACGCCGGTGACTTCCACTGGTGGCTGGACAACCTCGCGGACGCCTTCGACGGCACCGAGGCCGGCACCGAGGTCTTCCGCGGGGTGCTGAAGTGGCGGATCAGGTCCAACTGGAAGTTCGTCTCGGAGAACTTCCTGGGCGACACCTACCACGGCGCCTCGACCCACGCCTCGGTGGAGGCGGTGGGCATCGGACCCGGCGGGCGCGGCAAGCGCCGGCACGGCGAACGGCAGAACGAGGGGGGCTTCTCCCAGGGCCGGATGAAGACGTCCTTCCGGCTCGGGCACGGCGCGTCCGACAACCTCGGCTACGAGATCGCCTACCCCGAGTTCCAGGAGGAGGACCTCAACGAGTACTTCGTGCGGGCCTGGGAGACGCGCAAGGAGAAGCTGCGCGCACAGGGCCGGCAGCTCGGCGGCCGGGGTCCGGCGACCATGTTCCCCAACATGTCGTTCGCGGCCGGGTTCCCGCGCTCGGTCCTGGTGGCCCACCCGATCAGCGCCACCGAGACCGAGGTGTGGCGCTGGTTCCTGGTGGACAAGGACGCGCCGGACTTCGTCCGCGACTGGCTGCGCCGCTACTACATGCGCTACGCCGGTCCGGCCGGCATGACCGAGCAGGACGACATGGAGAACTGGGACTACGCCACCGACTCCAGCCGCGGTGTGGTCGCCAGACGGTACCCGTACAACTACCAGCAGGGGCTCGGCGAGGAGGTGCCCAGCGATCTCGACCGCGCGGTGCACTCCCACCACGCCATCGCCGGCGAGGTGAACGCCCGTGCCTTCTACCGCCGTTGGGCCGAGTTCGTGGACAACCTCCCCTGGCCGCGGCTCACCGAGCTCGCCGGGACCGAGGACCGGGCCACCAGGACCGACGGCTGAAGGCGACACGGACGACGGAGGGAGAGACGACAGATGGCCATTGACGAGAAGGCCGTGGAACGCCTGCTGCTGGAGTCCGAGGTCGCGGACTTCCTCTACCGGGAGGCCGACCTGCTCGACGAGCGGCGCTACGAGGAGTGGCTGGAGCTGCTCGCCGAGGACTACCGGTACTCGGTCCCGTTGCGGATGAACGTGCGCCACGACGAGGTCGCCACCCGGGAGAACACCGCCGAGGGCGACGAGATCTGCTGGTTCGACGAGGACCGGTCCACCGTGGAACTGCGGGTGGCCCAGCTGGCGACCGGCAAGCACTGGGCGGAGGAACCGGTCTCCCGGGTCTCGCACCTGGTGAGCAACGTCCGGCTGGAGTCCGCCACGCTGCCCGAGGTGGACGTCAGCTGCCGCTTCCTGGTCTACCGCAACCGGGTCGCCGACGAGACCGACTTCCTGGTCGGCCGCAGGCGCGACCGGCTGCGCAGGTCCGGCGGGCGGTGGCAGGTGGTCCGCCGCAGGCTGCTGCTCGACCAGTCGGTCCTGATGGCCAAGAACCTGTCGGTCTTCGTCTGAGCCCGCGGCACGACGCCCCTCCCCCGGTCGGCCGAGCGTCCCGGCCGGGGGTGTGACCAGGCAGGCTATGATCGCCCGATGGCTGAGGGGAACACGGCGGATGCGGCCGGATCGCGGCCCTCGTATCCCATTTCTTCGGTGGACAACGCGCTGCGGCTGCTGCTGATGTTCCGCGACCACAAGAGGTTGCGGCTCTCCCAGGTCGCCCAGTCGCTCGGGGTCGCCGACTCCACCGCGCACCGGCTGCTCGCCATGCTCTCGCACCACGACTTCGTGCGCCGGGAGGACGAGCTGCGGGTGTACGTCGCGGGGCCGGCGCTGCTGGAGATCGGGCTGGCCGCGGTGCGCAACCTCGACATCCGGGTACTGGCCCGGCCCATCCTGGCCGATCTCGCCTCGAAGGTGAACGAGACCGTGCACCTGGCCCAGTTGGAGGGCGGCCGGATCCGCTACCTGCTCGGCGCGGAAAGCGGCCGGGAGCTGCGGGTCGCCGACCGCACCGGCCAGCTCATGCCCGCGCACCGCACGGCCACCGGCAAGGCGATGCTCGCCGAACTGACCGCGAGCCAGCTCGACGAGCTCTTCCCCACGGTGGCCGCGCCGAGCAGCGCGGACGGACTCACCGAGCAGGAGCGCGCCGCACTCGACGCCGAACTCGCCCAGGTCAGAGAGCAGGGGTACGCCACCAACTTCCGGGACTCCGAGGAGATCATCTCCGTGGCGACCGTGGTGCGCGACCGCCGGGACATCGCCATCGCCGCCCTCAACGCCTCCGCGCCCACCAGCCGGATGAACCGCCGGCAACGCGGCGTCGTGGTACGCCAGTTGCACGCCGCAGCCGCCGAGTTGGAGCGGCTGCTCGGCAACGTCGTGGGCTGAGGCCGCTCCCCACCGGCTGTCGCTAGGCCGTGTCTTGTGGATCAGGGTGGATCAGGGAGCGGCGTCCGGTGCGGTGCGTCGCAAGGCGCCGGAGCGTCCCGATAGTCGGTGTTATCGGAACGTTTGGGCAACGCCGCGACGGGCCGTACCGGGCGTCGCGAGCCCGCCAAGATCCACAAGACACGGCCTAGCTCGGCTGCCCGCCCGTCAGGACCCGGTCGAGGCGGATGGGCAGATGGCGGTGGCGGACACCGGTGGCGTGCCAGACCGCGTTGGCCACGGCGGCGGCCACCCCGACCACGCCGACCTCGCCGATGCCCTTGATGACGGCGGGGTCGCCGGGATCCGCGTCCGGTACCCAGTCGACCTCGATGTCGTGGACGTCCGCGTGCGAGGAGACGTGGTACCCCGCGAAGTCGGGGTTGACCTGGGTGCCGGAGGCCTCGTCCCGTACCCCCTCCTCGTGCAGCGCCATCGACAGCCCCATGGTCATCCCGCCGATCAACTGGCTGCGTGCGGTGAGCGGGTTGATGATGCGGCCCGCGGCGAAGACGCCGAGCATGCGGCGCACCCGTACCTCTCCGGTGCCCGGGTCCACCGCGACCTCGGCGAAGTGCGCGCCGTGGGACTGGCGTTCGCGCTTCGACAGCGCCTGGATCAGGTCGGCGGTGGTGACCTGGGCGGTGATCCCCTCGGCCGGGACGTCCTCGGCCTGGGCCAGTTCCTTCTTCAGGGCGGCCGCCGCCTCGGTGATCGCCAGCGACCAGGAGGCGGTGCCCATGGAACCGCCGGCCAGCCACGCGTGGCCCATGTCGCTGTCGGCGATCCGCATCCGCACCGCCTCCGGGTCCACCCCGAGCGCGTCGGCGGCGACCAGGGTGAGCGCGGTACGGGCCCCGGTGCCGACGTCGGCCGCCGCGATGGAGACCGTGAAGGCGCCGTCCGCCTCGGCGGTGATCGCCGCCGAGGACGGCAGGATGCCCGCGCCGTAGACCGCGGTGGCCATGCCGGTGCCCAGCAGCCAGCGGCCCTCGCGGCGGACGCCGGGCCGCGGGTCGCGGCCGGCCCAGCCGAAGCGCCGCGCGCCCTCCTCAAGGCAGGCCACCAGGTTGCGGCTGCTGAACGGCAGCCCGGACGCCGGCCCGACGGTGGGTTCGTTGCGCAGCCGCAGCCGGACCGGGTCGATGCCGAGCCGCTCGGCGAGTTCGTCCATCGCCGACTCCAGCGCGAAGGACCCCGGGGCCGCGCCGGGGGCGCGCATCCAGGTGGGGGTCGGCACGTCGAGCGGCACCACGCCGAGCCGGGTGCGCAGCGCGTCGGTGGCGTACATCAGATGGCTGACCTCGGTGCTGCCCTCCACGTACTCCCTGATGCCGGAGGTGTAGGCCGCGGCGTCGTGGTCGATCGCCCGCAGCCGTCCGTCGGCGTCGGCACCGAGTCGGATCCGCTGCTCGGTGGCGGGCCGGCAGCCGGTGGTCAGGAACGTCTGGCGGCGGGTGAGGACCACCCGCACCGGCCGCTCCAGCGTGGTGGCGGCCATCACCGCCAGGATGAGCTGCGGGCCCATGGCCTTGGAGCCGAAGGCGCCGCCGACGTGTTCTGCGCGCACCCGCACCCGGGACTGCTCCAGACCGAACAACTGCGCCACCAGCTGGGCCACGTAGAAGGCGCCCTGGTTGGAGTCGACCACCTCCAGCCGGCCGTCGACCCACCGCGCCGTCGCCGCGTGGGGTTCCATCGCGCCGTGGTGCTCCTGCGGTGTGGTGTAGCTGCGGTCCACCACGGCGGCGGAGGCCGCCAGGCCCGCCTCGACGTCGCCGCGGTCCACCTGGGGCCGGTTCGGGGCGTACCGCGCGGGGTGGTCCGCGGAGAAGACGACGTCGTGCGGTTCCTCGTCGTAGCTGACCTCCAGCGCCCGGGCACCCGCCCTGGCCTGCTCCAGGGTCTCCGCCACCACCAGCGCCACCGGGCGGCCGGCGTGCGGTACGCGGTCGTCCTGGAGCAGTTGCAGGCCGGCGTCCGGACCGAGCAGTCCGACGTCGGGGCGCAGCCGCGGCGCGTTGCCGTGGTGCAGCACGGTGAGCACGCCGGGCATGGCCAGGACCGGTTCCGTGTCGATCGCGCGGATCCGCCCGCGGGCCACGGTGGACAGCACCAGCCAGCCGTGGGCGAGCCCTTCGACCGGCACGTCGGCGGCGTAGCGGGCGGTGCCGGTGACCTTGTCGCGGCCTTCCACCCGGGTGTGGGCGACGCCGACCGCGCCGGTGGCGGGCGGCCGGACGGGAGGGGCGACGGTGGTGGTCCTGTCGGTCATCGGTCGGCCTCCTCGGTCAGTTCGGTCAGCACGGCCACCGTCAGGTTACGGATGAGCGGCAGCTTGTACGCGTTGTCCGGCAGGGGGCGGGCGGCGGCCAGTTCGGCGTCGGCCGCGGCGGCGAACGCCTGCGGGGTGGCCGGCCCGCCGGTCAGCGCCCGCTCGGCGGTCCACGCGCGCCACGGCCGTGCGGCGACCGCTCCGAAGGCGATGCGCGCCTGCCGCACGACGCCGTCGTCGATCTCCAGCGCCGCCGCGATCGAGGCGTTGGCGAAGGCGTACGAGGCGCGTTCGCGGACCTTGCGGTAGCGGGAGAGGGCCGCCACCGGGGCGGGCGGCAGGAGGACGGCGGTGATCAGCGCGCCGGGTGGCAGGGCGCTCTCGCGGTGCGGGGTGTCGCCGACCGACGGGTAGAACCCGGTCAGCGGCAGCGTGCCGGGGCCTTCGGCGGTCTCGTAGGCCACGACGGCGTCGAAGGCGGCGAGTGCCACGCCCATGTCGGAGGGGTGGGTGGCGACGCAGTGCTCTGACCAGTCCAGGACGGCGTGGTTGTGGTGCTCACCCTCGACCGCCGGGCAACCGCTGCCGGGGACGCGCTTGTTGCACGGGGAGTCCGGGTCGGTGAAGTAGCCGCACCGGGTGCGCTGGAGCAGGTTGCCGCCGACGGTGGCCATGTTGCGCAGTTGGCCCGAGGCGCCCGCGAGCACCGCTTCGGCCAGTGCGGGGTAGCGGCCTCTGACCTCGGGGTGGGCGGCCAGGTCACTGTTGGTGACGGTCGCGCCGATGCGCAGGCCGCCGTCCGGCTCGGGCTCGATCCGGTCCAGCGGCAGGCCGCGGACGTCGACCAGCCGGGTCGGGGTCTCCACGCCGGCCTTCATCAGGTCGACGAGGTTGGTGCCGCCGCCCAGGAACCGGGCACCGGGGTCGCCGGCCAGCAGGTCGACCGCTTCGCGCACCCCGGTCGCCCGGCGGTATCCGAACTCCTTCACGCCGTCCCCTCCATGCCGTCGGTCCCCGCACCGGCCCCTTGCGCGGCGCCCAGTTCGGCACCGCGCACCGCTGCCGCGTCCGCGACCGCCCGGGCGATCGCCGGGTACGCGCCGCACCGGCACAGGTTGCCGCTCATCCGCTCGCGGATCTCCTCGGCGTCCAGCGCGGGCGGCCCGGCCTGCGGTCGCACGTCCGCGGTGGCCGCGCTCGGCCAGCCCGCCGCGTGCTCCTCCAGGACGGCGACAGCCGAGCAGATCTGGCCGGGCGTGCAGTAGCCGCACTGGTAGCCGTCGAGATCGAGGAACGCCTGCTGCACGGGGTGCAGCCGCTCCCCGTCGGCGATGCCCTCCACCGTGGTGATCTCGCACTCCTCGGCGGCGACGGCCAGCCGCAGGCACGACAGCGCCCGGCGGCCGTCGATCAGCACCGTGCAGGCACCGCACTGCCCGTGGTCGCAGCCCTTCTTCGTGCCGGTCAGGCCGACGCGTTCGCGCAGGGCGTCGAGCAGCGTGGTGCGATGGTCCACATCGAGCCGGTGCGTCTCACCGTTGACACGCAGCGCGATGGTGCTGGAGGTGGCGAAAGCCACGGCGACTCCTCTTCTGTCCGGCCGCGGGAGCGGTCGGCGCGCGGTGGCGCGCCGGGGTACGGCACCCCGCGCCTGGTGCGGCAAGCACCCGGCTGACCCCATCGTTCTTGCGCCGGGGCCGTCCTGGCAAGCCTCCCCTGCCCGCGGAGCCCGCTTCGGGCCGCGGGACCGCCGGTTGTCGGACCCCCGGCGTAGCGTGCGGCGCATGGCAACGATCACGTTCGTCGACGAGACGACATCGGGGGCGCGGGGCGAGGCGTGGGAGCTCGCGGTCGCGGAAGAGCGGCTCAGCGTGCGCGAGTTGATCCGCCGGCGGGTCTTCCAGGAGGTCGCCGAGTACAACGCGCGCACCGGGGGTGTCTTTCGCGGGCTGGTCCGCCCGACGGACTCCGAGACCTCCCTCAACGGGTACCGGGTGCGGCCCGGCCGGCGGATAGATCCCGAGGCCCAGTTCGCGCTCGCGGTGACGGCCTTCGCCGGCAACGGCTTCCTCGTGCTGGTGGGCGACCGGCAGGTCACCGAGCTGGACGAGGAGGTGGAGCTGGCGCTCGGCACCGAGGTCTCCTTCCTGAAGCTGGTGCCGCTGGTGGGCGGCTGATCTTGCCGCCGATCCGACCCTGAAGGGCAGTAGGTCCAGACACATTGACCGGACTTGGTCTAGGCCAATACGCTCGCGGCGTGGGCCCCCTGACGCCCCGTCGGCGCCGGCCCGCACGATCGGGCGGACGGCAGGATCGTCCGCCCCAGCGCACCCGCCCTTCTCCGTCCGGATCGGCACAAGAGGTGACCGCCCCATGGGAGTTTCCCGAAGGACCGGATCCGTCGCCGCCGTGGTGACCGCGACCGCGTTCGCCGCCACCCTCGCTCTCCAGCCCAGCGCGTCCGCCACACCCGGGCCGGCCGCGCTGCCGGCCTGCCAGCACTTCTACAACGGGACCATCCCCGACCGGCCGCTCTCCCCCGGCTCCGGGCCCAGTCCGGAGATCGGCGCCGTCGACGTCAGCGGCCGGCTGCCCGCTCCCGGCGGGGTCTCCGGCGGCCTGAACGCGGACGGCACCGTGACGTTCACCTTCGACCGGGTGCCCGGCGCGGTGGCCTACCGGGCCTTCCGCAACGGCCAGGCCCTCCAGTGGATCGACGACTGGGGGCAGGCCTCCTTCCTCGTCACCGACTCCGCGCCGTGCGCGAACGCCAACTACCAGGTCTACGCCATGGCCGACTCCACCGGTTCGGAGAGCGCCACCGGCCGGATCTCCTCCTCCTACCGGGTCGGCACCGACAACCGGCTCGCGGCCTGGTCGATCCCGGCCGGCACGACCTTCACCTACAAGGTCACCTCCTACAACGACACCGGCAGAACCGCCCTCGGCTACAACGCCGGTCCCGGCTTCTGCGCGGTGGACGCCCGCAACATCCCCTGGGGCACCCGCTTCTACGTCCCCGGATACGGCCACTGCTACGCGGCGGACATCGGCAGCTGGATCAAGGACGACATCGTCGACGTCTGGCTGCCCGGCGGCGAGGCGAACGACTGGGGCGTCCAGCAGCGCACCCTCGTCGTGGAGTGACACCCCGGCCCCGCCTCCGCACGGAGGCGGGGCCACCGGGTCTGGATCGGCCGCGCTCCCAACCTGAAACCACTGGTCTTCCCAAAGGATTGACGGTCTGTTACCGTCTGAAATGGGAGCGCTCCCATTCATGACATCGACCGCTCCCGCACCCCCGCCGCCGATCCGCGGCACGACACGGCATCGGCGCCGGCGCACCTCACCGCACCACCACCCCGATTCGGCTCGTGGACACGCAAGGTGAGAGGGGACGATTGTCATGCAAGCAGCGAACAGCCCCGGGCGGCGCCTTCTGGCGACCGCCGTGGCGGGCATGGTCCTGGCCGCCCTGCTCGCGCTCCTCCCGGGGGCCGGCGCCGCGCGGGCGGCGGCCGGCGCTCCCCGGGCGACCGCCCCCGGGGCGGGCTACTGGCACACCAGCGGCCGGCAGATCCTCGACTCCGCCAACCGGCCGGTGCGCATCGCGGGCATCAACTGGTTCGGCTTCGAGACGTCCAACTACGTGGTGCACGGACTGTGGACCCGGGACTACCGGAGCATGCTGGACCAGGTCGCCTCACTCGGCTACAACACCCTGCGGCTGCCCTACTCCGACGACATCCTCAAGTCGGGGACCGTACCGAACAGCATCGACTTCTCCGGCGGCAAGAACACCGACCTCCAGGGCCTGAACTCGCTCCAGGTCATGGACAAGATCATCGGATACGCCGGGCAGATCGGCCTGAAGGTCATCCTGGACCGGCACCGGCCGGACGCCGGCGGCCAGTCGGCGCTGTGGTACACCGCGAGCGTCCCGGAGTCGACCTGGATCGCCGACCTCAAGGCGCTGGCCGCCCGGTACGCCGGCAACCCCGCGGTCATCGGCATCGACCTGCACAACGAGCCGCACGACCCGGCCTGCTGGGGCTGCGGCGACTCAAGCGTCGACTGGCGGCTCGCGGCGGAACGCGGCGGCGACGCCGTCCTGTCGGTCAACCCCGCCCTGCTGGTCTTCGTCGAGGGCATCCAGACCTACAACGGCAGCTCCTACTGGTGGGGCGGCAACCTCCAGGGCGCCGGGGCCTTCCCGGTCGAACTGAACGTCGCGAACCGGGTCGTCTACTCCGCGCACGACTACGCGACCAGTGTCTCCTCGCAGCCCTGGTTCACCGATCCGTCCTTCCCGAACAACATGCCCGGCATCTGGGACAAGAACTGGGGATACCTGTTCAAGAACAACATCGCCCCGGTGTGGGTCGGCGAGTTCGGCACGACACTCCAGTCGGCCACCGACCAGACCTGGCTGCGGACCCTCGTCGGCTATCTGCGCCCGACCTCGCAGTACGGCGCGGACAGCTTCCAGTGGACGTTCTGGTGCCTCAACCCCAACTCCGGTGATACCGGCGGCATCCTGGGCAACGACTGGACGACCGTCGACACCGTCAAGGACTCCTACCTCTCCTCGGTCAAGGCGCCCCTCTTCGGCACGACCTAGGCCGTGTCTTGGCCGCGATCGGGCAGCCGGGACGCACCCCGTGAACCGTCACAGGAGACAAGGAGACAGAAGCGATGTCCGCACTCGTGCCACGCAGACGGTTCGTCGCCGCGGTCGGCGCCGCGCTGGCCACGGTGGCCGGCGCCCCCGCCCTCGCGCGGGCGGCCGGCACCGCCAGGACCGCGCCGCTCACCACCCAGCCGTACACCTGGAAGAACGTGGCGATCGGCGGCGGGGGGTTCGTCGACGGGGTGGTCTTCAACCAGAGCCGGGCCGGCCTGGTCTACGCCCGTACCGACATCGGCGGCGCCTACCGCTGGGAGCAGGCCACCGGCGCCTGGAGGCCGCTGCTGGACTGGGTGGGCTTCGCCGACTGGGGCCACAACGGGGTGGTCAGCCTGGCCTCCGACCCGGTGGACCCCGACCGGGTGTACGCCGCCGTCGGCATGTACACCAGCAGCTGGGACCCCAACAAGGGCGCCGTCCTGCGCTCCTTGGACCAGGGGGAGACCTGGTCGGTGACCCCGCTGCCGTTCAAACTGGGCGGCAACATGCCCGGCCGCGGCATGGGCGAGCGGCTGGCCGTCGACCCCGGCGACAACAACGTCCTGTACCTGGGCGCGCCCAGCGGGAACGGGCTGTGGCGCAGCACCGACGCCGGGGTGACCTGGTCGAAGGTCACCTCCTTCCCCAACCCCGGTACCTACGTGGCCGATCCGTCCGATGCCAGCGGCTACCAGAGCGACATCCAGGGGGTCGTGTGGGTGACGTTCGACCCGTCGACCGGCAGCGCGGGCCACCGCACGCAGACGATCTACGTCGGCGTCGCGGACCTGACCGACACCGTCTACCGCAGCACCGACGGCGGTGCCACCTGGAAGGCCGTGCCGGGCACGCCGACCGGGCACATCGCCCACAAGGGCGTGCTCGACCCGGTCGGCCACTTCCTCTACATCGCCACCAGCGACACCGGCGGCCCGTACGACGGCGGCAAGGGCGACGTGTGGAGGTACGACACCCAGGCCGGTACCTGGACCCGGATCAGCCCGATCGCCTCCGACAGCTCGGACGACTACTTCGGATACTCCGCCCTGACCATCGACCGGCAGCAGCCGGGCACCCTCATGGTCGCCACCCAGGTCTCCTGGTGGCCCGACATCATCATCTTCCGCAGCACCGACTCCGGCGCCACCTGGACGCGGATCTGGGACTTCACCAGCTACCCCGACCGCAGCCTGCGGTACACCCAGGACATCACCTCGGTGCCGTGGCTGACCTTCGGCGTGCAGCCGGCCCCGCCGGTGCCGAGCCCGAAGCTGGGCTGGATGACCGAGGCGATGGAGATCGATCCCTTCGACTCGGACCGGATGTTCTACGGCACCGGAGCCACCCTGTACGGCACCACCGACCTCACCGCATGGGACACCGGCGGCCGGATCACCATCAAGCCGATGGTGGCGGGTCTTGAGGAGACCGCGGTGCTGGACCTGGCCAGCCCGCCCTCCGGCGCCCCGCTGCTGTCCGCGCTCGGGGACATCGGGGGCTTCCGGCACGGCAGCCTGGACGTCGTCCCCTCGATGATGTTCACCCAGCCGAACCTCACCTCCACCACCGGCCTGGACTTCGCCGAGCTGTCCCCCAACGTCGTCGTCAGGGCCGGGAACATCGACAAGAGCGCGTCCCCGAACGTCAACCGGGCCGCCATCTCCACCGACGGCGGCAGCAACTGGTGGCAGGCCAACACGGAGCCGGGCGGCACCACCGGCGGCGGAAGCATCGCGGTCGCGGCCGACGGCAGCGCGGTGGTGTGGGCCCCGGCTGGTGGCGCGGTCGGCTACTCGACGACCTTCGGCAGCTCGTGGACCGCCTCGACCGGGATACCGAGCGGCGCGCTGGTGCGCTCCGACCGGGTCGACGCCAGGAGGTTCTACGGCTTCGCCGCCGGCCGGTTCTATGTGAGCACCAACGGCGGGGCGAGCTTCACCGCGACCGCGGCGAGCGGACTGCCCGCCTCGGGCAGCGCGGCGTTCCGCGCGGTACCGGGCCACGCGGGCGACGTGTGGCTGGCCGGCGGCGCGGACGCCACGTACGGCCTGTGGCACTCCACGGACTCCGGGGCGAGCTTCACCAGGATCGCCACCGTCGACCAGGCCGACACCATCGGCTTCGGCAAGGCCGCGCCCGGCCGCGGTTATCCGGCGCTGTACGCGGTGGCCCAGGTCGGCGGTGTCCGCGGGGTGTTCAGGTCCGACGACGCGGCCGTCACCTGGGTGCGGATCAACGACGACCGGCACCAGTACGGCAACATCGGCCAGGCGATCACCGGCGATCCCCGCGTCTACGGCCGCGTCTACCTCGGCAGCAACGGCCGCGGCGTCCTGTACGCCGACCCCGCGAGCTGACACCGACCGGTGGTGCCTCACACCACCGTGGCCAGCCGGGTCACCCCCTCCTCCAGCTGCGCCGCCGTGGGGGCGGGGGCGTAGCTGAGACGGAGGTGGGGGGTGGGGGCCTCGGCGGTGAAGTACGGGGTGCCGGGGGTGACGGCGACCCCGGCGTGCAGGGCCGCGGTGGCGACCGCCTCGGGGACGCGGCCGTCCGGGAGCCGCAGCCACAGGTGGTAGCCGCCCGACGGCAGGAGTTCCGGCAGGAGTTCGGGGAGCGAGCGCCGCAACGCCGTGACGAGCGTGGCCCGTCGGTGCTGGAGGGTGCCGGCCAGGGTGCGCAGGTGGTGCGCCCAGGTCGGCGCGGCGACCAGTTCGAGTGCCGCTTCCTGAAGCGGCCGTGGCACGAAGAAGCTCTCGACCGCCTGCACCGCGCGCAGCCGGGCGAGCGCCGGGCCGCGGGCCACGAGCGCGGCGACCCGCAGATTGGGCGAGGTCGGCTTGGTCAACGAGCGGATGTGGACGACCACGCCGTCGTGGTCGTCGGCGGCCAACGGCGGCGGAAGGACAGGGGAGTCGGCGTGCGCGAGCCGGCGGGCGAAGTCGTCCTCGATGACGAACGCGCCGGCCGCGCGGGCGATCTCCAGCACCTCGCGCCGGCGCCGGGGTGCCAGGATCGCTCCGGTCGGGTTCTGGAACACCGGCTGGCAGACGAACAGCCGCGCGCCGCTGGCGGCGAACGCGTCGGCGAGCAGGTCGGTGCGCACCCCGTCGTCGTCCACCGGCACGGGTACCGGTCGCAGCCCCGCGGCCCGCGCGATCGCCAGCATCCCCGGGTAGGTGGGGGATTCGACGAGCACCGGCATGCCGGGCGCGGCGAGCGAGCGCATCGCGGTGGTCAACGCGCTCTGCCCGCCGGCGGCGATCAGCACGTCGGAGGCGGTCAGGTGGTCCGCGATGTCGCGGGCGAACCACGCGCGCAGTTCGGTGAGTCCCTCCAGGGCCGGCTGGGCCCAGGCCTCCGGGCGGCGGCCGGCCCGGGCGAGGGCGGCGGCGAGCGCGCGTTCCAGTTGGAGTGTGGGGTGCGGGTAGCCGCTGTTGAGGTCGATCACCCCGGGCGCCGGCCGGCTGAGGGTGGCCAGCACGCCGCGGGCGTCGACCGCGCGGGGCACGGCGGCGTCGGCCTCCGCACTGAGGGTCACCTCCTGCCAGGAGGTGTCGCCGCGCGGTGCGTCCGGCCGGCGTGGTTCCGTGCGGTAGACGCCCGCGCCGGGCCGGGAGACGACCAGTCCCTCCGCGACGAGCGCGGCGATCGCGCGGCTGACGGTCACCGGGCTCACCTGGTAGCGGGCCACCAGCTCCCGACTCGGGGGCAGCTTCTCGTTCGGCGTGTAGCGGTTGAGGTCGCGGCGCAGGATGGCGGCTAGTTCACTGGAACTGGTATGGCCCACGGCGCGCCCTCTTCATATTGCTACACTTTCATATGACAGAACATGATAGCGCTATCCCAGTCCGCTCGATAGCGATCGGCGGTACGGCCCTCGCCGGGGCGGGCGTGCTGTGCTTCTCCTTCACCTTCCCCGCGACCACCTGGGCGCTGGAGGGCTTCGGCCCGTGGACGGTCACCGGGGCGCGGGGGGTGCTCGCGGCGCTCGTCGCGGCGGTGTGCCTGGTGGTCCGGCGCGTGCCGCCGCCGCGGCGCGCCGACTGGCCCGGGCTCCTCGTGGTCGTCGTCGGCTGCGTGCTGGGCTTCCCGCTGCTCACCACCCTCGCGCTGACGTCCTCCTCCACCGCGCACTCCGCGGTGGTGATCGGCCTGCTGCCGCTGGCCACCGCCGCGTACGCCGCGCTGCGCACCCGGGTGCGAATGCCCGCCGCGTTCTGGTGGGCCGCGCTCGCCGGTGCGGCGGTCGTCCTCGTCTTCACCCTCCAGCAGAGTTCCGGCCGTATCGGTACCGCCGACTGCTACCTGCTGCTCGCCGTGGCGGTCTGCGCGGCCGGCTACGGCGAGGGCGGCCGGCTCGCCCGCCACATGCCGGGCTGGCAGGTCATCGCCTGGGCGGTGGTCGTCGCCCTCCCCCTCACCCTGCTGACCACCGTCCTCGCGCTCCGCGCCGAGCCGGTCCGGTTCGACGCGCACGGCCTCACCGGCCTCGGCTACGTCGCCCTCGTCTCCCAGTTCGGCGGCTTCGTCGTCTGGTACCGGGGCATGGCCCTCATCGGAGTCCCCCGCGCCAGCCAACTCCAGCTCGCCCAGCCGCTGTTGACCCTCGTCTGGGCGGTAGCGGTGCTCGGCGAGCGGCTGCCTCCCGCGGTTCCGCTGGCGGCGGTCCTGGTCGTCGCCTGCATCGCCGTCACCCAACGCACCAGGTGAAAGCCCTGTCGACCGCGCCGCAGGCGCTTCCCCCGGCACGTATCGCTATCCGCGATGTTCGGTAGCGGTACCGCTTTATTCCATATTTGACAGTATCAATTCTCTGGTCGACACTACCGATGCGGAGTTACCGCCGAGTAGGCACGGCCTGGCGGACGCCGGACATGTCGCATGAGGAGAGATCTCATTGACCCCGTTCACGCCTTTCCCTGACAGCTGCTACCAGCGCACGGGCGAACATCGCTACAAGCCCACGGCCTACGCGGGCGGCGCCTGGCACTCGGACGAACAGCACTTCGGTCCGCTGGCCGGCCTCATCGTCCACACGATCGACCGGCATCGTGCCGCCCGCCCCGCCGACGGCCTGGTCATGGCCCGGATCAGCTACGACATCCTCGGCTTCCTCGCGCTCGACGAGTGCGAGATCACGGTGGAGACCATCCGGCCCGGCCGGACCGTCGAACTCCTGGAGGCCGTCGTCACCATGGCGGACCGCCCGGTGGTCCGGGCCCGCGCCTGGCTTCTGACGGCCGGCGACACCGCCGCCGTCGCCGGCACGCCGTTCGTGGGACTCGCCCCTCCCGAGTCCTTCACTCCCTGGCCGATGAGCGACCTGTGGGACTGCGGCTACGCCCGTTCCATCGACGTGCGCCGACGGGAACCGGCCCAGCCGGGCCGCGTCGCCGCCTGGGTCACCAGCCATGTCGAACTCGTCGCCGGCGAACCGGTCAGCACCCTCGCCTCGTTCGTCGCCCGAGTGGACGTCGCCAACGGCATCGCCGTACGTCAGCCACACACCCGGTGGATGTACCCCAACATGGACATGACCGTCCATCTCCACCGTCAGCCGGAAGGCGACTGGACCGGCCTGGACACCAGCGTCAGCTTCGGCCCGGCCGGGCACGGCCTCACCAGCAGCGTCATCCACGACACCGCCGGCCCGGTCGGGCACGCCCAGCAGATCCTCACCGTCCGTCCGCTGGAAGGCAGGCAGCAGTGACCGACACCGTCCTTGAGCTGCTGCGCGACCGCAGGCGGCAGGGAAGCACCCCCGGACACCGCGGTGACGACGCGCGGCTGGTCCTCCTGATCGAAGGCGGCAGCTCGCGCGGCGCCTACTCGAGCGGCATGACGGTCGGCATCGAGCAACTGGGACTGCTGCCGCTGTTCGACGCCGTCTACGGCAGTTCCGCCGGAGCGTTGAACGGCGCCTGGCTGCTGTGCGGTCGTGCCGAGAGCACCATGCACGCGTGGTGGGATCCGATCATCATGCGGACGACCATCAACCCGAGGCGCGCACTGCGCGGGGGTCCGGTCGTGGACACCCGCTTCCTCGTCCACACCGTGTACACCGAGATCATGCCGATGGGGTTCCAGGAGATACTGGAGAGCACCGTCGAGTTCCACCCGGTCGCCACGGACGCCCTCACCGGCCAGGCCACCGATCTGCACGAGCGGATCCACGACCGGCCCAGCCTTCAGGCGGCGCTCCGCGCGTCGAGCGCGATGCCGCTGCTCGCGGGCAGGCCGATCGAGATCGACGGACGGCCGTTCGTCGACGCAGGGGTGAGCGAGGCGCTCCCCGTGCGGACGGCACTCGCCCAGCAGGCCACCCACATCGTCACACTGCGCACCCGGCGTACCGACGAGACCGTCTCGGCTCCGTCGCGCGGCGAACGCCTGGTGTTGTCGCGGTGGTTCGCCCGGCACGCTCCGGGCGCCCTCGAACCATGGCTGCGTCGCGAGTCCGTCAGAGCGGAGGAAGAGGAACTGCTGGCTTCGCACCCCGCGACCCTGCAGATCCGCCCGCCGCTCGGCAGCACGAGGATCGGCCGTACCGAGCGACGCCCTGACCCGCTTCGCGCGGCTGTCGACACGGGTCGGCTCGCGGCGTTGGAGGAACTGGCCGGCTGCGCGGAAGAGCCGCTGGTCACGGGCTGACGGCTCGGCCTCATCACACCATGACGCCGGTGTCCGCGCAGACCGCCGCGATGCGCTGGACGCCTTGGGCGATCTCGTCGGCGCCCGCGGTGTCGGCGAAGCTGAGGCGGATGTACGGGGCCGGGGCCTCGGCGGCGAAGAAGGGCCGGCCAGGGGAGACCGCCACGCCGACGCGGAGGCAGGCCGCGGTCAGCGCGGTCTCGTCGGTGCCGTCGGGGAGACGGACCCACAGGTGGTAGCCGCCGACGGGCACCCGGACGGCGGCGGCGAGTTCGGGCAGGTGGCGGTGGAGCGCGGTGAGCACGGCGTGGCGGCGCTCCCGCAGGCCGGTCGCGATGGAGCGCAGGTGACGCGGCCAGGCCGGACTGCCGACCAGTTCCAGGGTGGCCTCCTGGAGCGGGCGGGGCACGAAGAAGCTGTCGACGACCTGGATGGCGCGCAGCCGCTCCATCACCGGGCCGCGGGCGATGATCGCGCCGACCCGCAGACTGGGCGAAGTGGGCTTGGTCAGCGAACTGACGTGCACGACGGCACCGTACGCGTCGTCGGTCACCAGCGGCGGCGGAAGCTGCCCGCCGTGGCCGAGGCGGCGGGCGAAGTCGTCCTCGATGATGAAGGCCCCCGCCGCGTGGGCGATCTCGGCGATCCGGCGGCGACGCTCGGCGGAGAGCACCGTGCCGGTCGGGTTGTGGAACAGCGGCTGGCAGTAGAAGACCCGGGCACCGGTGGCGGCGAAGGCCTCTTCCAGCAGGTCGGGCCGCACACCGTCGTCGTCCATGGGCACCGGTGTGGGGCGCAGGCCGCCGGCCCGGGCGGCGGCCAGCACTCCTGGATAGGTCGGGGACTCCACCAGGATCGCGGACCCCGGCGGGGCGAGCGCGCGCAGGGCGGTGGTGAGCGCCGCCTGACCGCCCGCGGTGACGAGCACGTGGGCGGGGGTGATGCCGCCGCTCGGTCCGCCCACGTCGCGGGCGAACCAGGCGCGCAGTTCGGTCAGCCCCTCGAACGGGGGCCGCTCCCAGGCGCCGGGACGCCGGGCGGCCCGGGCGAACGCGACGCCGAGGGCCTGTTCCGGCTGCATCGAGGGGTGCAGATAGCCGCCGTTGAAAGCGATCACCCCCGGGAGCGGGACCTCCAGGGCGGCGAGAATGCCGGACGGGTCGACGATCCGGGTGACGGGCTCGCCGTGCTGCTGTCCTTCGGCGGTGAGCGCGATCTGCTGCCAGGAGGTGTCGATGACCTTGTCGGTACCGGCGCCGCGGTCCGCACGGTAGGCGCCGGCGCCGGGCCGGGTGACCACCAGGCCCGCCGCGGCGAGTTGGGCCAGGGCGCGCGAGACGGTGGCCGGGCTCACCCCGAAGCGCTCCATGAGAGCCCGGCTGGACGGCAGCTTCTCACCAGGTGCGTAGCGCTCGACCTCGCTACGCAGGGATTTGGCGAGACTTGCGGCACTGCTACCATCTTTCATGAGAACGCAGGATAGCACTACCGATGACATGCGGGTAGCGCGCCGCCGCTTCCCGCCGGAGACGCGGATCGTGGTGCGGCAGGCTTGCGACCGGGACGGCGAGGCGGTCGGTGGATTCCTGGCCGGGCTGTCCCCGGCCAGCCGCTACCAGCGCTTCTTCGGCGTCTTCCATGAGGTGAGCCCCGAGCTGATCCGGGAGATGACGACCACCACGCCCAGCCGTCTGGTGCGCCTGGCGCTGCACGGGGATGCCGTGGTCGGCCACGTGATGGCGGCCGTCGCCGACGAAGGGACCGCAGAAGTGGGCATCGTCGTCGCCGACGACTACCGGTACCGCGGAATCGGCGGCCGGTTGGTGCGCGAGACGCTCGACGCCCTGAGAGCGCTCGGTTGCACGGAGGTGCGCTGCGACGTGCTGGGCGGGAACGAATTCGTCCTGGACTGGCTACGGCACCTGCTCCCGGACCTCAGCTTCGCCCGAGACGCCGAAACGGTAACGGCCCACGGCCGCCTCCCCCCAAGCGCCCCGACCTGATCGGCTAGCGCAGGTTCTCCCCGTGCGCGGGCTGCGGGATGCTGCGGAGCCGCTCCCGCAGCGCCTCCAGCAGACCGGGCAGATCGGGGGCGACGGCGAGGTCGTCCAGAGTGGACGCGGGGAGGAAGCCGGAGTCGGCGATGCCGCGCAGGGCGCCGAGCAGCGGCGTCCAGAAGCCTCCGGCGTCGAGGAAGCCGATGGGCTTGGCGTGGAATCCGAGCTGGCGCCAGGACCACACCTCGAATATCTCCTCCAGGGTGCCGAGACCGCCGGGCAGGGCGACGAAGGCGTCGGCACGCTCGGCCATCAGCGCCTTGCGCTCGTGCATCGAGTCGCACATGAGCAGCTCCGTCACCCCTTCGTGCGCCCACTCCCGTTCGACCATGCTGCGCGGCATGACACCGATGACCTCGCCACCCGCCTTCAGCGCGCTGTCCGCCACCACGCCCATCAGGCCCCGGCGGCCACCGCCGTAGACGAGACCGATGCCCTGCCGGGCCAGCTCGGTGCCGACGTCGGCGGCCAACGCGGCGTGCGCCGGGTCGTGCCCGTTGGACGAGGCGAGAAAGACGGCGAGACGGCGCATGGGGTTCTCCGGAAGCGGTGGTGGCAGACCCTTCGGTCTACCACGGGCACTCCGGCCCCGACCAAGGCTTTTCCCGCGAGGAGTCCGGGTCAGGCGGCGAGGGCGGGGGCGACGGTCATCGCTCGCTCATGGAGGCTGCGTGCGGGCCCGTTGTTCAGGTGCGGCCGGATCAGGCGGAACATCTCCGTGACGTGTTTGTCCACCCGGCCGGACCGCATCGACGGATAACCGTCCAGCACCCTGCCCCACGTGGCACATGCCGCGTCCAAGTGGCCGATCGCCAACTGGCGTTCGGCCAACATCGAGGTGAACCGCATCCCGCTGCGGTGGGATTCGTTTCCGGGATCACGCACACGGAAGTGCGACTGAAGAGAATCCACGCTCCCCGACACGTCCCCCAGCGCGTACCTGACCTGCGCGGTGTGATACTCCAGCGTGGCCAGGCTGTAGCCACCGAATGTCTCCGCTTGGCTTTCCGCCTTGCTCATGGCGGATTCGGTCTGCCGAATGCTCCGAAGAGCGTGGGAACGCTCTCCCGCGACGGCATAGGAGTGCGCCTGCTGCCCCGCCATGAAGGCAAGCATCCTGGGCCCCGCGCTCGGGGACGCCTCGCTCGCCGCGTCGGCCAGCCGCACTGCCGTCGGACCGTGCCCCAGGTCCGCGGACTGCACTGACATCCCACGCAGGATGTGGCAGTAGGTCAGGTGATCGCCGCTGGCCCCCGCCAACTCCAGGCCCCTTACGTAGTAACGCTGCGCGATGCCGTGGTATCCCTCGTCGACAGCCATCCAGCCGGTGAGGTAGCACAGGAAGGACGCGGCGGAGACCATCGCGTTGCGGACCTCGCTCGACGCTTCCGCCTTGAGATAGGGAGCGACGATGTTCACCATGAAGGCCGCGGCCATCGGTCGCGCGTATCGCCCGCCGAACCGGTCGTCGAGATCCGAGATCCGGTTCGTCATGGCGACCACCGATTCCACCTCGGGCATGCCGATCCGCTGCGCTCGCCCGGTCAGCACGGCTTCCGACCGACCGACCACGTCCTGCCATCCGGGAATGGTCAGCGCCACGGAGAAGAGGCCGGCGCCGACGCCGATCACGCTTCGGCGTGAGGGATCCATGTCCTGTTTGCCCAACTCCATGTGCGCCCCTCACTCCGCGGCGGGACAGACCCCGGCAACCGTCCGACCGGTCCCGAGGGCGTGCCGACTGGCCCCGGGCCACGCCGGGGTGTTCGTTTACGTTACGGCCGACGGCGCGGGGCGGCGGGGATTACCAAGGGGGTGCCGGTCTGCGGGCCTTCGATGACCTGGCAGGGCCGGGCTCGGCGTGATGGGCTCGGGGTGCGCGCTCGCCAACCCCGCGCTGGTACGGGCCTTCATGAGCGCGGTTCCGCCGGACCGGGCCGGGGCCGGTGCCGGGCTCGCGAGCACCACGACCGAGATCGGCGGCAGCCTCGGGGTGGCCGTGCTGGGCGCCGTGCTGACCGCCCGATTCGCCGCCGCGCTGCCGACGGTCGCCGCAGGCGCCGGGTCACTTCCGGCCGCGCTCGCCGCGGCACACGACCCGGCGGACCGGACGGCCGCCGCCACCCGGCCGTTGCGCATGGCGATCAGACGGGCTGCGTACCGGGCAACTGCTGGGCGCCGCCGCGGTCCTGGCCGGCGGCCTGCTGGCGGCGCTGCTGCTGCGCGGGACCGGCCAAGCGATGAACCGGGCGGGCGCGGACGCTTCCTGACGATGCGTCAGCGATAATGGCCCCGCCGGAACACCTCTCTTGACAGTGCCGCGGACGGGGAGAATATTTCCTGAGAGAGCGCTCTCTCAACGCCCCCGCCCCGCCGCCGCTTCCCGGCCGGACGCGGTTCGCCCTGCCCCTCCCCCAAGGAGTACGCATGTCGATCAGAGGCAAGCGCGTGCAGTTCTTCCGGCGCAGACCCGACGGACGGCTCACCGTCGGTCTGCTGGCCCTCACCGTCGTCACCGCCGTCACCCTGGCCGGTTCGCCCTCCGCCGCCGCCCGGCCGGCCGCCGCCCCCGCCCCGGCGGCGCACCCAGCCACCACCGCCCCGGCCGCCGTCCCCGCCCCGCCGACCGGCTTCTCCACCACCTGGAGCGACGACTTCGGCGGCGCCGCGGGCTCCGGCCTGGGCACCGGGACCTGGCGCTACGACACCGGCGCGGGCAGCGGTTTCGGCACCGGCGAGATCGAGACGATGACCAACAGCACCGCCAACGTCTTCCAGGACGGCAGCGGTCACCTGGTGCTGCGGGCGCTGCACTCGGGCAGCGACCCGAACTCCGGCTGGACCTCGGGCCGGGTCGAGACGCAGGCCGACGGCTTCGGCGCGCAGCCCGGCGGTGTGGTGCGGATGCAGGCCTCCATCCAGCAGCCGAACGTCAGCACGGCGAACGGCGCCGGGTACTGGCCGGCGTTCTGGATGCTGGGCTCGCCGCTGCGGGTCGGCGTGCCGTGGCCCGGCTCAGGCGAGGTCGACATGATGGAGGACATCAACGGCCGCAGCTCGGTCTTCGGCACACTGCACTGCGGCGTCAGCCCGGGCGGCCCGTGCGGTGAGTCGACCGGCATCGGCAGCGGTGAGCACGCGTGCGGCGGCTGCCAGACCGGCTACCACACCTACGCGGTGGAGGTCGACCGCTCGACCTCGCCCGAGCAGATCCGCTGGTACCTCGACGGTGCCAACTACTTCACCGTCAGGTCGAACCAGGTGGACGCGACCACCTGGGCCAACGCGGTCGACCACAGCTTCTTCGTCATCTTCGACCTGGCGATGGGCGGCGGGTTCCCCGCGGCGTTCGGTGGCGGCCCCAACGCCGCCACCGTCTCCGGCGGCCAACTGAACGTCGACTACGTCGCCGTCTACAACAAGCCGCCGGCCGGCAGTTCCGGTCTCGGTGCCGATATCGCCCGGGGCAAGCCCACCACGGCCTCCTCGGTGGAGAGCGCCCAGTTCCCGGCGTCCAACGCCACCGACGGCGACATCACCACCCGCTGGTCGAGCGCGTTCAGTGACCCGCAGTGGCTCCAGGTCGACCTGGGCCAGTCCTACGACCTGACGCACGCCACGCTGACCTGGGAGGCGGCCGCCGCCTCCGCCTACCAGCTCCAGACCTCCGCCAACGGCACGACCTGGACGACCGTCTACACCGACAACAACAGCCCGGCCGACATCCAGGACACCGCGCTGAGCGGTTCCGGACGCTACGTCCGGGTGAACGCGACGGGCCGGGCCTCGCAATGGGGCGACTCGCTCTACGAGTTGGCGCTCTACGGCTCGCCGTCCTCCGGCGGCGGCACCGGGGGCGGCACGCTGCTGTCGCAGGGCAGGACGGTGACCGCCTCCTCCGAGGAGAGCACGGCCTTCCCGGCGACGGCGGCGGTCGACGGCGACCAGGGCACCCGCTGGTCGAGCGGCTTCTCCGACCCGCAGTGGCTCCAGGTCGACCTCGGCGCGAGCCACACCATCAGCCAGGCGGTGCTCGACTGGGAGCCCGCCTACGCCACCGCCTACCAGATCCAGACCTCGGCGGACGGCGCGAACTGGACCACCGCCTACTCCACCACCACCTCCACCGGCGGCGTCCAGACCGTCCCGCTCTCCGCGTCCGGCCGCTACGTGCGGGTGTACGGCACCGCCCGGGCCACCCAATACGGCTACTCCCTCTGGGAGTTCCAGGTCCTGGGCAGCTGACCCGGGCATCGCCGACCACGACGGACCACGACCAGCGCGGGCGGGCCGACTCCCCTCGGCCCGCCCGCGCTGCACGTCCGCCCCTCCCGGGACTAACCTGAAACGGACCGCTTCGTCCCGAAACGTTCCGGGAGGACGTGATGGCGGATCCGGCGACAACGAGGAACCCGGCGGACCCAGCGGCCGTCGAACGGACCGTGACGCTGACGGTGAACGGGCGATCCCGTGCGGTGAAGCTCGACCCCCGTGTCACGCTGCTGGACGCCCTGCGTGACCACCTGGGCCTGGTCGGCACGAAGAAGGGGTGTGACCAGGGCGCCTGCGGTGCCTGCACCGTCCACGTGGACGGCCGGCGGGTGCTGTCGTGCCTGACCCTCGCCGCGCAGGCCGAGTGCCGCTCGGTCACCACGATCGAGGGCGTCTCGGGCCCCGACGGGCCGCATCCGCTGCAGTCCGCGTTCGTGCGGCACGACGGCTTCCAGTGCGGTTTCTGCACCCCGGGACAGATCATGTCCGCGGTGGCCCTGCTGGCCGAGGGGCGGACCGGCTCCGACGAGGAGATCCGCGAGTACATGAGCGGCAACCTCTGCCGGTGCGGCGCCTACCCGCACGTGGTGGACGCGATCCGCGAGGCGGCGGGCAACGGTGGTGGCCATGCGAACCTTTGAGTACGTCCGCGCGAGCGGGGCCCGCGAGGCCGTGGAGTTGGTGGCCGGCGATCCGGCGGGGGCGTACCTGGCCGGCGGCACCACCCAGCTGGACCTCATGAAGGACGGGGTCCTGGGCCCGCGGCTGCTGGTCGACATCACCCGGCTCCCGCTGCGCGGCGTCCAGGTGCGCGGTGAGTCGCTGCACGTCGGCGCCCTGACCACGATGGAGGAGCTGGCCGCGGACCCGACGCTCGCGGACCGGTTGCCGCTGGTCCGCGAGGCGCTGCTGGCGGGCGCGTCGACGCAGCTGCGGAACATGGCGACGATCGGCGGGAACCTGCTGCAACGCACCCGCTGCCGGTACTTCCGCGACCCCGACGTGCCGCGGTGCAACAAGCGGTCACCGGGCTCTGGCTGCGCCGCCGTCGAGGGCACGGCGCGCATGCACGCCGTCCTCGGCGTGAGCGAGCGCTGCATCGCCCTGCACGCCTCGGACCTGGCGGTCCCGCTGGTCGCGCTCGACGCCGTCGTGCACATCCAGGGCGCCTCCCGGCGACGGCAGGTGCCCCTCACGGAGTTCTACGTGAAGGCCTCCGACAGCCCAGAGGAGGAGAACCGCCTCGCGCACGGCGAGCTGATCACCGGGGTGGAGATCCCGCTGCTGCCCCGCGCCGCGCGCTCCGGCTACCTCAAGGTCCGCGACCGGATGTCGTACGAGTTCGCGCTCACCTCGGCGGCGGTGGCGCTGGTGGTCGAGGACGGCATGGTCAGGCAGGCCCGTATCGGGCTGGGCGGCGTCGGATCGACGCCGTGGCGGGCCCGGGCGGCGGAGCGGGCGCTGCTGGACGGCCCGGCCACCGACTCCGCGTTCCGCCGGGCGGCGCGGGCGGCCGTGGAAGGCGCCTGGACGGTGCCGGGCACCGCCTTCAAGGTGGAGCTGGCCCAGCGCACCCTGGTGCGGGAGTTGCGGACGGTGTCGGGGGCGAGGCCATGAGCACGGTCGACAGCAGGCCGCTGGTCGGGGCGGACCTCGACCGGGTCGACGGCCCCCGCAAAACCGCGGGCGCGGCGCCCTATCCGTCGGACTTCGACCTGCCCGGCCAGGCGTACGGCGCCCTGGTGCAAAGCACGGTGCCGGCCGGGCGGATCACCCACGTCGACACCCGCGCCGCCGAGGCCGCGCCCGGTGTGGTCGCCGTGCTCACCCACCACAACGCGCCGCGGCTGCCCCGCGTGCCGGACAACGCGCTCGGGGTGTCCCCGCCCGCGCCGTTGCAGGACGACCGGGTGCTGCACTACGGGCAGCACGTCGCCTTCGTCGTCGCCGAGACCCCCGAGCAGGCCGCCGCCGCGGCCCGGTCGGTGTCCGTCGGGTACGAGCCGGCCGACGCCCTGACCGACGTGCTGGACCCACGGGCCACTCGGGTCGAGGACCCCTGGGGGATGGACTCCGAGCGTGGTGACGCCGCCGCGGCGCTGGCGTCGGCGGACGTGCGGATCGAGGCCGGGTACACCACGCCTGACCACACCAACAGTCCTCTCGGGCTGTTCGCGACGCTCGCCGAGTGGGACCGCGACCGGCTCACCGTCCACGACACCACCCAGTGGCCGGCCATGGTCCGCGCCACGCTGGCGGCGGTCTTCGGCATCCCGGAGAGCTCGGTGCGGGTGCTGGCGCCGTATGTGGGCGGGGCGTTCGGCGCCGGTCTGCGGGTGTGGCCGCACGTCCTGCTCACGGTCCTGGCCGCCCGGTCGACCGGCCGGCCGGTCAAGCTGGTGCTGACCCGGCCGCAGATGTTCAACTCGGTCGGGCACCGCCCCGACAGTGTCCAGCGGGTCGCGCTGGGGGCGACGAGCGACGGTGAGCTGACGGCGATCGACCACCGGGGCCTGTCCTCGGCGGCGATGGAGGACGAGGACTTCGAGCCGCTCTCCGCCGGGTCCTCCTTCGCCTACCGGTGCCCGAACGTCGCCACCCACGACAGCCAGGCCCGGCTGAACATCCCGGCCCCCTGCTCCATGCGCGCCCCCGCGCAGGCCCAGGGCAACTTCGCGCTGGAGTCGGCGCTCGACGAACTCGCCTACGCCCTGCGGATGGACCCGCTCGACCTGCGGCTGCGCAACTTCACCGACGTCCATCCGGCGCTCGGCCTGCCGTGGTCGAGCAACGCGCTGCGCGAGGCGTACGAGGCCGGCGCGCGCCGGTTCGGCTGGTCCGACCGTGATCCGCGGCCGGGTTCCATGCGGGACGGCGACTGGCTCGTCGGCTACGGGATGGCCGGGGCCAGCTACCCCTGGTACACGGTGGACTGCGCGGCGCGGGCCACCGTCGGACGGGACGGCGGCGCCCGGGTGAGCAGCGCGGCGACCGACATCGGCACCGGCACGTACACCGTGATGACGCAGTTGTCCGCGCAGTACCTGGGCCTCGGGCCGGACCGGGTCCGCTTCGACCTCGGGGACTCCGACCTGCCGATCGCCCCGCAGGCCGGCGGGTCGGGACTGACCGGCGCGCTCGGCCCCGCCGTCCGCGACGCCTGCCTGCGGCTGGTCCGGCACTTCACCCGGCTCGCCGTCGAGGATCGCGACTCGCCCCTGTACGGCGCCGCCCCGGACGCCGTCGAGGCGGCCGACGGGCGGCTGCGGCTGATCACCGACCCGGCCAGGGGCGAGAGTTACGGGGAGATCCTGATCCGCCACGGGCTGGCGGAGCTCACGGCGGACGGATCCAGCACGCCGTCCTCCCCGGAGCAGCTCGCGATGGCCCCGGCGGGCGCCTTCGGCGCCAAGTTCGTCGAGGTGCGGGTGGACGCGGACCTGGGCCTGGTGCGGGTGGCCCGGGTGGTCTCCGCGATCGACGGCGGCCGCATCCTGAACGGCAAGACCGGCCGCAGCCAGATCGTCGGCGGCACCGTGGGCGGCATCGGTATGGCGTTGTTCGAGGACACCGTCACCGACGCGGACACCGGCCGGATCGCCAACGCGACGTTCGGCGACTACCTGGTGCCGGTCAACGCGGACATCCCGCCGATGGACGTGCTGTTCGTGGGCGGGCCCGACCCCGCCAACCCCGTCGGGACCAAGGGCATCGGGGAGATCGGCCTGGTGGGCGTCGCCGCCGCGGTGGCCAACGCCGTCCACCACGCCACCGGCCGGCGGATCCGCTCGCTGCCCATCACCCTGGACGACCTGCTGTGAGCGGTCCAGCGGGCCGCACCGGGCGGAAGGGGAGGTGCCGGTGCGGCCCGCGGCGCGGTCAGCCGTTCGCGGGCAGCGCGATCGACTGCGAGTGGTGGAAGACGTCCCGCGGGTCGTAGGCGGCCTTCACCTGCTGGAGGCGGGGGTAGTTGTCCTTGTAGTAGAGGGTGTGCCAGGGCACTCCTGTGGTGTTCTGCCGCGGGTCGACGATGTCGACGTCCGGGTAGTTGATGTAGCAGCCGTCGTTGGCCGCGCCGGGGACCGGGTAGCCGCCGCTGGAGGAGAAGACCTCGCTGTAGACGTCCCGGGTCCAGCCGATGTTGTCGGCGTCGTCGTCCGCGCTGCCCCAGAAGCTCTGGAACAGCCCCTTGAACAGCGAGTCGCGCTGGGCGGACGCGGTGTCCCCCGAGGCCACGGTGTTGATCTTCCCGCCGAACGAGAGCAGCACGACCATCGAGGCCGGGTTGTCGTGGTCGGTGCGCGTCAGGTGCCGGTGGATCGAGCCGATCTGCGCGTCGGTGAGATTGCGGCGCAGGTACGCCGACTTGTGGCTGCCGCGCAGCACGGGGCTGCTGAGCGTGGGGTTGCTGGTGCCGGCCAGCTTCGCCGCGGTCAGCCACGGCAGCCGCTGCGGGGTGAACAGCTCGGGCATCGGGCCCAGTTCACCGGACGGCCGGGTCATCGGGCGCCGGACGTCGGCCGGCAGGCCCGCGGTGATCTGCGTCAGGAAGTCCTCCAGCAACTGCTCGGCGTCCGGCACCGAGGCGTCGATCTGGGTGAGGATCCCGATGCTCTGGTTCGACTGGTGGTTCATCATCAGGAAGCTGCACAGCGAGGCGTACGGCGAGTCCGGCGAGGTGTTCTGCTCGTGCCAGGCCCCGAAGGCGCGCACCAGGGAGGTGAAGGAGTCCTGGTCCAGTTCGCTCCACGGCAGCGAGACCCCGCTGAGCAGCACCTCCTTGGGCGGGCGCACCAACTGGTCGGCGGGGTCGTCGCCGGTGGCGTCCGGGCTGCGGAACCAGTACCGGGTGACCACGCCGAAGTTGCCGCCGCCACCGCCGGTGTGCGCCCACCACAGGTCGCGGTGCGGGTCGTCCGGCTCCCGGGTGGCCACCACGGCGGACGCCTGGCCCGCCGCGTCCACCACGACCACCTCGACCGCGTACAGGTGGTCGACGCTCAGGCCGTGCTTGCGGGACAGCATCCCGTAGCCGCCGCCGCTGAAGTGCCCGCCGGCGCCCACCGAGTAGCACATGCCGCCGGGGATGGTGACGCCCCAGCCCTTGAGCAGTGAGCTGTAGACGTTCAGCAGGGTGCAGCCCGCCTCCACCTCGAACGCCTTGCGGGTGGCGTCGTAGGAGACGGTGTTCAGCAGCGAGGTGTCGATGATCACCCGCACGTCGGGGTTGAAGACGAAGTCCGCGTAGCAGTGGCCGCCGGAGCGCACCGACAGGCGCTTGCCGGTGTCCACCGCCTGCTGGACCGCCTGCACCACCTGTGCGGTGCTGGTGACCATCCAGATCGCCTCGGGGGCGGCGACCCAGCGGGTGTTGTTGCCGACGACCAGGTCGCCGTAGCGCGCATCGTCCGGCAGGACCACCGAGGCCTGGGCGCCGGCCTCGTGCGGGGTGCCAGGCCGCGGCGCGGCGGCCGTGGCCGGGGCGGCGAGCGGTCCTGTGGTCGCCACCGCGGCGCCCGCGGCCACCGCCGCGCCGGCGATGACACTCCGTCTGTTCAACTGACTCATCGTTCTCCAATTCGGGAAGCTGCCGGGCCGTGACGTCGCGGCGCGCTCACTCCTCGTCGCCGGCGTGCAGCCAGGACACCTTGTCGTACAGGTCGTCGACGGACAGCGACGACAGCATGGTGTTGCGCGCGAGGGCGTCAGGACCGGCCGGGTGGTAGAGCTGCCGGCCCATCTCGCGGGCGAGGACGGTGGTGCGCGCGGTACGGTCGCGCCGCTCGGCGTTGTACTTGGTGAACCGCTCGGCGAAGGCACCCGCCGTGCAGTCCAGCAGGTCGCCCAGCACCACGGCGTCCTCCAGCGCCATGCACGCGCCCTGGGCGGCGTACTGGAGCATGGGGTGCGCGGCGTCGCCCATCAGCACGACCCGCCCGTCCGTCCAGTCGTCGACCGGGTCGCGGTCGCACAGCACCCACTCGCGCCAGTCGCGGCCCAGGTCCAGCATCCGGCGCGCGGTGTCGCTCAGGGCGGCGAACCTGCGCAGCACGGTGTCGCGCTCCGCCGGGCGGCCGACCACCGCCTGCCGCGCGCCGTCGTCGATGGTGGCGGCGAGGTTGAGGTACTTTCCCCCGCCGATCGGATAGTGGACGAAGTGCCAGCCGGGCCCCGCCCACAAGGTGACCGCGTTCCAGCGCAGGTCGTTCGGCACCTGGTCCATCGGGATCACCGACCGGTAGATGGTGTGGCCGGAGACCCGCGGCTCGCCGTCGCCCACCAACTGCGCGCGGACCGCGGAGCGGATGCCGTCGGCGCCGATCAGCGCGGCGCCGCGCACCTCCGCACCACTCTCCAGCCGGGCGGTGACCCCCTCCTCGTCCTGCCGGTAGCCGGCCACCGCCGCGCCGCCGCGCAGTTCCACCCGCGGCGAGCGGCGGCAGGCGGTCAGCAGCGGCTCGTACAGGTCGGCGCGGTGCACGACGGCGTACGGATTGCCGAAGCGCTCCCGGTAGTCCGGGCCGAGCGGCATGGACTGCACCCGCTCGCCGGTGGTGCCGTCGATGAAGCGCAGCTCGTCGATGTAGACGGCCCGCTCCCGTACCGCGTCGCCCACCCCGAGCCGGTCGAGGGCGTGGAACCCGTTGGGGCCGATCTGGATGCCGGCGCCGAGTTCCGTGAAGTCGTCCCGGCGCTCCAGGACGACCGCCTGGTGTCCCTGGTCGGCGATGCCGATGGCGGTGGCGAGGCCGCCGATGCCGCCCCCTGCGATGAGTATCGTCGTCATGGTCTACCTCGGTTGGCTGTCGGGTGGCTGTGCGTGCGGCGGGCGGTGGTTCAGGCGTTGAGGGCGTGGCCCCGGCCGGCCAGCGCGGCGAGTTCGTAGACGCCCTCGACGGTGGCCTCGACGTCCCACAGCGAACGCTGGACCGGCGGCCGGCCGATGAGTTCCATCGCCCGGTTGGGCAGCGCCGCCGCGTCGGCGGCGGCCTGCTCGGTCTCCCACAGCAGCACCGCCCCCCAGCGCTCCGTGACCGGGTCGGAGATCCAGAACTTCAGCCGCAGTCCCGGCAGGAGGGCGAAGCGGTCGACGGCCTCCTCGCGCAGGAAGTCGCGCATCGACTCGATGGTCCGGCCGGAGCCCTTCAGGTCCCACCAGACGACGGTGGCGTACATGTGCCTGTTCCCTTCTTCGGTGTCCTGTGCGGTCCCGTCGGGCACCGGCGGCGCCCGACGGGGCTCACAGGTTGATCAGCGTGCGACCGTCGAGCACCCCGGTGAGGGCCTCGCGCAGGATGCGCACCCCGTCCTCGGTGAGCACGGATTCGGCGTGGAACTGCATGGAGGCGAAGTGCGGGCCGCGCAGGGCGTGCACCTCGCCGGTCGCCCGGTCCCGGCTGACCTCCACGCCGGGCCGTAGCGGTCGGTGCCGCAGCGGGCGGCGAAGGTGTTGTAGAAGCCGACCCGGGCCCGGCGCCCGAACAGGTCGATCTCCTTCTGCGTGCCCTGGTTGGGCGTCTCGCGGCGCACGATGTCCAGGCCCAGCAGGGTGCAGAGCACCTGGTGGCTGAGGCAGACGGCGAGGAAGGGGCGCTCCTCGTCCAGCAGCGCTCTGATCGTCGGTGCGCAGGTGGGCGATCTTGGGGTGCCCGACGTCGAGCGGATCGCCGGGGCCCGGGCCCATGACGATCAGGTCGTGGTCCTCGGTGCGGTACGGCTCGTCGAACCGGCGTACCGTCACCGTCAGCCCGAGGGAGCCGAGTTGGTGGGCGATCATCGAGGTGAAGGTGTCCTCGGCGTCCACCACCAGCACCCGCTTGCCGGCCAGTTCGTCGTGTGCGGCGGTGGCCGGACGCAGCCGCGTCCTTCAGCCAGAAGCGCGAGATCCCGTCGTTGCGGCGGGCGAGGGCGTGGCGTACCTCGGGGTGCGAGGCGAAGCCGGTGCGGCCGCCGCCGTCCAGCGCGGCGAGCAGTCCGGCCGCCTTGGCCCGGGTCTCGGCGACCTCGGAGGCGGGGTCGGAGTGGCGTACCAGCGTGGCGCCGACCCCGATCCGCACGTGCCCGGTCCGGTCGATGTCGGCGGTGCGGATCAGGATCGCGGAGTCGAGCGTGCGCTGCCCGTGCTCGTCGCGGCCGATCAGCGCGGCGACGCCGCTGTAGTAGCCGCGGCCGTTCGGTTCGTGGCGGCTGATGACCCGGCAGGCGCTCTCCAGCGGGCTGCCGGTGACGGTCGGGGCGAACAGCGTCTCGCGCAGGATCTCGCGCGGGTCGCGGGTCGGTGCGGCCCTCGATGAGGTACTCGGTGTGCGCGAGCCGGGCCATCTCCTTCAGGTACGGGCCGACCACCCGGCCGCCGGAGTCGCAGACCCGGGCCATCATCTTGAGTTCCTCGTCGACCACCATGTACAGCTCGTCGGTCTCCTTGCGGTCGGCCAGGAAGTCGATCACCCCCGGCAGCGTCGGGCCGGACGCCGGGTAGCGGTAGGTGCCGCTGATCGGGTTCATCACGGCGGTGCCGTCGAAGACGCTGATGTGGCGCTCCGGGGTGGCGCCGACCAGGGTGCGCTCGCCGGTGTGGACGATGAACGTCCAGTAGGCGCCGGACTCCGCGGCGGTCAGCCGCCGGAAGAAGGCCAGCGCGTGGGCGGGCGAGTAGCCGGTGATGTCGGCGGTGAAGGAGCGGTGGATGACGAAGTTGGCGCCCTCGCCGCTGCCGATCTCCTCGTCGACGACCCGGCGCACGATGTCGCGCGTAACTCTCGTCGTCGATGTCGAAGCCGCCGTTCGTCAGCACGGTCGGCAGGTCGGCGATGCGGGCCAGCGCCTCGCCGAGCGGCAGCGTCGCCTGCTCGTCGACCCGCATCACCGTCAGCGGCGTCTCGTCGTCGGCGCAGGCGAACCCGCGCTCGGCGATCTGCCGGTAGGGGACGAGCACCAGCACCTCGTGGCGGGGGCCGTCGGCGGCCGTCCCGGCGGGCGGCGGCTGCGGCAGGGGCACGTCGGCGAGGGTGGCGACGGAGGTGATCTCGCCGACGACGACGTCCAGAGTGCCGGGCCGGCCGCTCTCCGGCCGGTGCAGCAGCGCGAAGGGCGGCGGGTCGGCGGCGAGGACCCGGTCCAGCAACTCGGTCACGGCATCTCCTTGAGGAGCTGCTCGGTGGTGGTCACGACCGCGCAGCGCTCGGCGGCGTAGTTCAGCGCCATCTGGTGGTACTCGTGGTTGAAGTCGGCGACCGCGTCGGCGGGCAGGAACGGCTGGATGTCGTGGGCGAACGCCTCGTTGGCCGTCATCAGCACGCCGACGTGCGCGTACACCCCGCAGATGATGAGCTGGTCGCGGCCGGCCTCGCGCATGTGCTCCAGCAGTTCGGTGTGGTGGAAGGCGCTGTAGCGCCACTTGGTGAACACCCAGTCGCTGGCGGCCGGGGCGAGCTCGTCGACGACCGCCCGGTCCTGCGGCGAGGGGTCCATCCCCGGTCCCCAGAAGTCCTTGAGCAGACCGCGCTGTTGCTCGGTCATGCCGCCCGGCTGGGCGGTGTAGGCCACCGGCATGCCGTTGCGGGCCGCGTGGTCGCGCAACCGGGCGGCGTTGCGCACCAGTTCGGTGACCGGCTGGATGCCTTCGGGGAAGGGCCGCAGGAAGAATCGCTGCATGTCGTGCACCAGCAGCACCGCGCGGCTCGGATCGACGGTCCAGCCCGCGGTGTTGTGCGGCAGCTCGTCCGCCTCCGGCATGCGGTACGGCTCGATGTCCGGTATTCCGGGCATAGGTTGTGCTTCCTTTCCGGTGCTTCTCCAGTGGGTGCTTCGCGGCGGCCGGCGCCGCGCGGGGCGCCGGCCGCCGGGCGCTCAGACGCCCAGTCCCGCGCCGCCGTCGACGGTGAGGCTGTGCAGGGTGATGTGGCTCGCCCGGTCCGAGAGCAGGAAGGCGACGGCCTGGGCCACGTCGAACGGCTGGGCGATCTTGCCCAGCGGGATCCCGACCCGGAACTCCGACGCGGTCCCGGTGATCGAGGACTCCGCGCCGTCCCCGTCCTTCCACAGCTTGCGCAGCATCTGCGTCTCGGTCGAGCCGGGGGCCACCACGTTGCAGCGGATCCCGAAGGCGGCGAGCTCCAGGCCGAGGCACTTGGTGAACATCTCGACCGCCGCCTTGGACGCCGCGTAGGCGGCCATCCCGGTGCGGGGGGTGGCCGCGGAGTTGGAGGCGACGCTCACCAGGGAGCCCCGGCGGCGCTCGGTCATCCGGGAGGCCACCGCGCGGGAGACGAAGAAGACGCCCTGGGCGTTGACGGCGAAGGTGCTGGCCCAGTCGTCGTCGGACAGCGACAGCGCGGGGGCCAGCCGCAGTATCCCGGCGGCGTTCACCAGGTAGTCGATCGGGCCGAGTTCGCGTTCGACCCGGTCGACCACCGCGTCGACCTCGGCGGCGCTGGAGACGTCGCAGGGGAAGGCGTGCACCGGTCTGCCGCCCTCGTTCAGCAGCTTGGCCGAGGTGTGCAGCGCCTCCGCGTCGTGGTCCACCGCGGCCACGGTGACTCCCAGGCCGGTCAGCTCCCTGACCACCGCGTCCCCGATGCCGCCGGCCGCGCCGGTGACCAGGGCGATCCTGCCTGACATTTCGTTTGATCCCATGGTGCCCTCCACGTCTCTGTGACCGCGTCGCTTGCTGGTGTCCGCCACGAGACGGTCGTGGTCGTGCCGAGTTCGTCGCGCCGGACCGAGTGGTGGCCGCGCCGGGGTGTCGTCACCGCGCGGGCCGTGGATGTGCGGATCGGGGTGTGTCTACGCGCACCAGGCGGAGGCGACCGTGATGGCCTGCTCCGGGTTGAGCCGCGGGTCGCACAGGCTGGTGTACCTGTCGCCGACCTCGGCCAGCCTGGCCTGGTCGGTGGCGCACTCCGTGACGTTGTCCGGGGTGGTCTCCAGGTGCAGGCCGCCGGCCACCCCGCCCGCCGCGGCGACCGCCTCCTGGAAGTCGCGCACCTCGCCGACCAGGACGTCCAGCAGCCGGGTCTTCATCCCGTTGGGCGCGGTGACGGTGTTGCCGTGCATGGGGTCGCACAGCCAGGCCACCGGGTGACCGGCCGCGCGGACCGCCTCGACGAGCGGGGGGAGCGCCCGCTCCACGTTGCCTGCGCCCATCCGTGAGATGAGGGTGAGCCGGCCCGGCTCCCGCTCGGGGTCCAACTGGGCGCACAGCGCGAGCAGTTCGTCGACCGCCATGGTCGGGCCCACCTTGCAGGCGACCGGGTTGGCGACCATGGCCAGCATCACCACGTGCGCGCCGTCCACCTGCCGGGTGCGGTCGCCGATCCACGGCCAGTGGGTGGAGGCGAGCACGGTACGGCCGCCCGCCTCGCGGCGCAGCATCGGCAGTTCGTAGTCCAGCAGCAGGGCCTCGTGGCTCGTCCAGACCGGTGCGTGGGTGGCGGGCGCGCCGGCGAACTGCCGGTCGCGCAGCGCCTCGGCCGCGGTGCGGGCGGCGGCGTAGCCGGTGAGCAGCCGGGCGGGGTCGGCCCGGCGCAGCTTCTCGTCGGGTGTCGGGTCGTTGACGAAATGCCCCCTGAAAACCGGGAGTTCGACTCCGTCGACCAGCTCGGTGGGGTTGGATCTGGGCTTGCCGAACTGGCCCGCGATCCGGCCGACCCGCAGGACGGGCTTGCCGGAGTTGAGCGCCATCAGTCCGGCCAGGACGTCCAGCACGGAGGCCTTGCGCGACACCTGGCCGACGGTGCACTCCGCCGGGTCCTCCGCGCAGTCTCCGGCCTGGAGGACGTGCATACGGCCGGCGGCGACCTCGGCGAGCAGATCCCGCAGCGCCAGGGTCTCTTCCCATTCGATGAGGGCCGGCATACGGGTCAGTTCCTCGCGGACCCGGTCCAGTTGTTCAAGGCCTTCCCATTCCGGCTGCTGCCGGGCCGGTAACGACCGGAGGAATTCAATGTCATTGGAATTCGGAAGGCCGTCTAATAGCGGATATCCGGTCCCGGCCCCGAGGCTGTTCACCGAGTACTCCCTCGCTGGATGAACGTCACCGTTGGGCTGGATATGGTTTCCGGCCCCGTTCATGGTGTGGTTCAGCGCAGGACAGGGGAAGGAGCGCCGGGTCACTTCGTCAGGTCGGCGGTACTTCGTCAGTTGCCGGGCGGCGACTGGTCGCGGGGCCGCAGCGGCCAGGCCTCCCACAGCGGGTGCGGGTCGTAGGGCAGCGGCCGGGGGCGGGCCGGGCCGGACTCCTCCAGCACCGAGATGGCGTGCGCGACGGACGCCAGGGTGGCGTGCCGGTGCCAGCCGCTGAAGGACCGGCCCTCGAAGTCCTGGATCCCCACCGCCTTGGATATCCCGGCGAAGTCGTGGTCGACGCGCAGTACGAGCTTGGTCAGCCGCAGCAGTTCGCTCACCGGGCGGTCGGCCAGATCGGTGAGCCAGATCCGGTCCGGGCTGGGCCCGGGGTGCTCCCACTCGGCGAGCAGCAGCAGCGGGCCGGCGTCCGGCGCGTCGGGCAGGGAGACCGGTACGGCCACCGCGCAGCTGTGCGCCGGCACGCCCTCGCCGGCCGGGTCGGACCACTGGACGGGGCGGCGCAGGGTGCCGACCGACTCCGCGATCTGCCGCGCGGTCAGCGGGCCGGACGTGTGGCCGGACAGCGAGCGGTCCCGCATCTGGAGCCCCAGCCTGCCCGATATCCGTACCAGCAGGGGCACTCCGGCCGCCGCGAAGCTGCGCACGCACCGCCCGTGGTCGAGTTGGCCGACGCTGATCACCGCGGGGGTGCGCGGGACGGCGGGTCCCGTCGCCCGGGCCATCTCCAGCACCGACCGGCAGGCCGACTCCCCGGTGAAGGTCTCCCGCAGGTGCTGGGGGATGCCGGCCTGGGCCCGGCGGGAGTCGTCGGCCATCCAGGTCTCCGACAGGTGCAGGTTCCAGTTGACCGGGGCGCTCATGCCCGGGCAGGCGTACCACGCGCCGTACGACTTCTGCCGGTTGAGGGTCTGGCCGAGGCCGGGGACAAAGGCCCGCTCGACGCCGACCGAGTGCTTGCCCGCCTTGGGCACGACCATCTGCCGCACCACCCACGCTCTGGGCCGCAGCAACGGGTGCAGCCGCTCGGCGAGCGCGCGGCGCACGTCCATCCAGTCCCACGACGAGGAGCTGATGAAGTGCTGCATCCTTTGCTGCTCGGGGCCGCCGCCGAAGTGCTCGGCGAGGTTGCGCATGGTCTTGCGGCCGTTGGCGCACATCAGCCCCCGTACGTACCGCTCCCCGGTGACGCGTTGCTCACTCCTGCGCATCGAGGCGAAAAGCCACTGGCACAGTTCGGCCACCGAGTCCTCGGATCCTCCGCCTGATACCGGCTCATGAGGTGTCGCGCGGCCCATTTCCCCCCCTGGTTTCCCTGTGACTTCGCAAGGCTGCGAGAGCTTGCGACCATAACAAGGGGCGATGTCCGGCTGTCAACGGCGATTCCAGCACCCGCGATCCGCTCGGCCCGGCTTTCTGTACCACTTCACCGGCCGGGCCCGGCAATATTCAGCCTGGCTCGTTTTCGGTCTTGTGAACGGCATTGAATCGTGGTGCGTCCGGGGCGAATAGCGGAAAATGGCCATCGAAGATGGAACCGCCCCGGCTGGCGGAATGCCAACCGGGGCGGAAGGGGTGCGGCCGGGTCCGGCGGGCCGCCGGCGCCGTCAGCCGAGGGTCGCGATGGCCTCGTTGAAGGTCGCCGACGGGCGCATGACGGCGGCGGCCTTGGCGGGGTCGGGCTGGTAGTAGCCGCCGATGTCGGCCGGCGAGCCCTGCACCGCGATCAGCTCGTCGACGATGGTGCCCTCCTGCTCGGTCAGCGTCTTGGCCAGCGCCGCGAACGCCTCGGCCAGCTGCGCGTCGTCGGTCTGCGCGGCCAGCTCCTGGGCCCAGTACAGCGCCAGGTAGAAGTGGCTGCCGCGGTTGTCGATGCCGCCGAGCCGGCGGCTCGGCGACTTGTCCTCGTTGAGGAAGCGTGCCGGTGGCGCGGTCCAGGGTGTCGGCCAGGACCTGGGCGCGGGCGTTGCCGGTGGTCTGCGCCAGGTGCTCGAAGCTGACCGCGAGCGCGAGGAACTCGCCCAGGCTGTCCCAGCGCAGGTAGTTCTCCTTGACCAGCTGCTGGACGTGCTTGGGCGCGGAGCCGCCGGCGCCGGTCTCGAACAGGCCGCCGCCGTTGATCAGCGGGACGACCGAGAGCATCTTGGCGCTGGTGCCCAGCTCGAGGATCGGGAACAGGTCGGTCAGGTAGTCGCGCAGCACGTTGCCGGTGACCGAGATGGTGTTCTCGCCGCGGCGGATGCGCTCCAGCGAGAACGCGATCGCCTCGACCGGCGTCATGATCTCGATCCGCAGGCCCTCGGTGTCGTGCTCGGGCAGGTACGCCTCGACCTTCGCGATCAGGTTGGCGTCGTGCGCGCGGCCCTCGTCGAGCCAGAACACCGCCGGGTCGCCGGTGGCGCGGGCGCGGGTGACGGCCAGCTTGACCCAGTCCCGGATCGGCACGTCCTTGGTCTGGCACATGCGGAAGATGTCGCCGGCGCCGACCACGCTGCTCCAGGACGACCTGGCCGCTGCCGTCGACCACCCGCACCGTGCCGGTGGTGGGGATCTCGAAGGTCTTGTCGTGGCTGCCGTACTCCTCGGCCGCCTGCGCCATCAGGCCGACGTTGGGCACCGAGCCCATGGTCGCCGGGTCGAAGGCGCCGTTGCGCGCGGCAGTCGTCGATGACGACCTGGTAGATGCCGGCGTAGCTGCTGTCCGGGATGACGGCGAGGGTGTCGGCCTCCTGGCCGTCCGGGCCCCACATGTGGCCGGAGGTGCGGATCATGGCCGGCATGGAGGCGTCGACGATGACGTCGCTCGGCACGTGCAGGTTGGTGATGCCGCGGTCGGAGTCGACCATGGCCAGCGCGGGGCCCTCGGCGAGCTCGGCCTCGAAGGACGCCTTGATCGCCGCGCCGTCGGGCAGCGCCTCCAGGCCCTTGAGGATGCCGCCGAGGCCGTCGTTCGGGCTCAGGCCGGCCGCGGCGAGCGCCGCGCCGTGCGCGGCGAACGTCTTCGGGAAGAAGGCGCGCACCACGTGGCCGAAGATGATCGGGTCGGAGACCTTCATCATGGTGGCCTTCAGGTGCACCGAGAACAGCACGCCCTCGGCCTTGGCCCGGGCGACCTGCGCGGTGAGGAACTCGCGCAGCGCCGCGACCCGCATCACGGACGCGTCCACGACCTCGCCGGCGAGCACCGGCACCGACTCGCGCAGCACCGTGGTGCTGCCGTCGTCGCCGGCCAGCTCGATGCGCAGGGACGCCGGCGGCGGCGATGACCGCGGACTTCTCGGTGGAGCGGAAGTCGTCGGCGTCCATGTGCGCGACGTTGGTCTTCGAGTCGGCGGTCCAGGCGCCCATCGGTGCGGGTGCGCCTTGGCGTAGTTCTTCACCGACGCGGGCGCGCGGCGGTCGGAGTTGCCCTCGCGCAGCACCGGGTTGACGGCGCTGCCCTTGACCTTGTCGTAGCGGGCGCGGATCGTCCCGCTCCTCGTCGGTCTTCGGGTCGTCCGGGTAGTCGGGCAGCGCGTAGCCCTGCTGCTGGAGCTCGGCGACCGCGGCCTTCAGCTGCGGGATCGAGGCCGAGATGTTCGGCAGCTTGATGATGTTCGCCCCGGGGGTCTTGGCCAGCTCGCCGAGCTCGGCCAGGGCGTCGTCGATCCGCTGGCTCGCTTGGAGGTGCTCGGGGAAGCCGGCGATGATCCGGCCCGCCAGCGAGATGTCACGGCTCTCCACGGCGACCCCGGCCGTCGAGGCGTACGCCTCGATCACCGGCAGGAACGAGTACGTCGCCAGGGCCGGGGCCTCGTCGGTGTGCGTATAGATGATGGTCGAGTCAGTCACCAGGTGCTCCGCTCCACGTCTGCAACATTGCTTGACATCAAGATATCCCGAGACCGCCCCGATCCCGCCAGGGCCCCGGCTTCACCGTCCGCTACCGGCCATGGCGGGCAGCGGCCGTGGAGCCGCGGACCACCAGTTCCGTCATGAAGACGAACTCGCTGTGCGCGGCCGGGGTGCCCTCGATCGCCTCCAGCAGGGTACGCACCGCCGCCTGCCCCATGGCCTGGACCGGCTGCCGGATGGTGGTCAGCGGCGGATCGGTGAAGGCGATCAGCGGTGAGTCGTCGAAGCCGACCACCGAGACGTCCTGCGGCACCTGCAACCCGCGGGCCCGCACCGCCCGGATCGCGCCGAGTGCCATGGTGTCGCTGGCGCAGACCAGCGCGGTGCAGCCGCGTTCCAGCAGTTGGGCCGCGGCGGCCTGGCCGCCCTCCACGCTGAAGAGCGAGTGCGCGATCCACCGGTCGATCTCCGGCGGCTCGGTGCCCAGCAGCTCGCCGACGATCGCGCGGAACCCCTCGATCTTGCGCAGCACGGGGACGAACCGGTGCGGGCCCAGCGCCAGGCCGATCCTCTCGTGGCCCAGCTCGACCAGGTGCGTCACCGCCAGCCGCATCGCGGCCCGGTCGTCCGCCGAGATGAAGGGGGCCGCGACCTTCTGGGTCCAGCCGTTGACCAGGACGAACGGCACGCCGCGGCCGATCAGCCTGGCGTACCGCTGCATGTCGGCGGTGGAGTCGGCGTGCAGCCCGGAGACGAAGATGATTCCGGTCACACCGCGGTCCACCAGCAGTTCGGTCAGCTCGTCCTCGGTGGATCCGCCGGGCGTCTGGGTGGCGAGGACCGGGGTGTAGCCCTGCCGGGTCAGCCCCTGGGCGATCACCTGGGCGAACGCCGGGAAGATCGGGTTCTCCAGCTCCGGGGTGATCAGGCCGACCAGTCCCGCGCTGCGCTGCCGCAGCCGGGTGGGACGCTCGTACCCGAGCAGGTCGAGCGCGGCCAGCACCGCCTCCCGGGTGCCGGCCGACACACCGTTCTTGCCGTTGAGGACCCGGCTGACCGTGGCTTCGCTGACCCCTGCCTGCGCGGCGATGTCGGCGAGCCTGGGAGCCATGGAGCGAGACTCTACCGAACTCACCCCGCCCCGCCGCCGGTGTCCGCCGTACCGGTCGATCCGGTTCGCCTCACGCGTGAACCCCTTTCCGCGAGCCGCGACCCCGGGGAGGCGAAGGCCGTCCCCGGGGCCGCGGTGGGTGGTGTCAGTGCCCGGTGTCTTTGCGGGCCGGCGGGCCGGTCCCGCTGCTCATGGAGTCATCGGCGCTGGTCACCCGGTCACCCGGGAGTTCGCGTCGATGGCGACCGCGCTCATGGCCGGCACGGCGACGGTGGCGTTGCCGGCCGAGTCCACGGTGACGGTGCCGCCCTGGCAGGTGCTCCCGGAGACGGTGCCGTGGATCACGTCGCAGTAGGTGCCCGCGGGCAGCCCGGTGGCGAAGGTCTGGCTGAAGTCGCCGCTCTCCTTGTTGATCGCCACGAAGCCGGCCGAGCCGCGGCTGAAGGCGATCCGGTTGCTGCCGTCGCTCCACCAGTTGCCGACCGCGGCGGTGCCGACGGCGTTGCGCCAGCCGACCATGCCGGTCATCGCCTGGTCCCGGTCGAAGCAGGTCCATCCGCTGCCGCACACCGTGCCGGTGACCCGGCCGGAGGAGTCCGCGGGCGGCGAGTCGTCACTGTTGGCGAAAGTGAAGCCGGAGTAGACCTGCGGCGTGCCGTAGTCCCAGGCCAGCATGAAGACGTTGGCCAGCGTGTAGGTGGCGCCGTCCTTGTAGCTCAGGGTGCTGCCGTTGCGCTCGGTGTCGTGGTTGTTGACGAACGTCATCGCCTCGTCGCTGGGGTTCATCCCTCCCCAACTCGACCCGAACGTCTGGAGGTCGGAGATGTTCCCCGAGCCGAACTTCTGCTTGAGGTAGATGCCGGACTGGAAGTCCAGCAGGTCGCCGATGCCCGCGTACTGGTCCGGCTTGACCACGTCGTTCCCGCCGTAGATGACCTCCTGGTACAGCAGCGGCGACCCGGTGAGCCGGGACTTGACGGCGGCCAGGTCGGCGGGGGCGATCTGCTTGGCGGCGTCGACCCGGAAGCCGTCGACGCCGATCGCGGTGAGGCTGTTGAGGTATCCGGCGAGTTCGCCCTGCACGTAGGAGGAGCCGGTGTTGAGGTCGGAGAGGCCGACCAGTTCGCAGTTCCACACGTTCTGGGTGCTGGTCGTCCAGTCCCCGTCGTGGATGGTCCCGTCGGAGTTCCCGCAGTCGTTCGGGTAGTGGTGGAAGTCCTGCGTCTGGTAGATCCCCGGGTAGTCGTACTTGGTGAAGGAGGCCCCGCCGTAACTGGCCGCGCCCTGCCCGGTCATGTGGTTGATCACCGCGTCGGCGATCACCTTGACGCCGGCGCTGTGGCAGGCGGCGACCATCGAGCGGAACTGGTCCGCGTCGCCCATCCGGCTGGTGAGGTTGTAGTCGGTCGGCTGGTAGACCTCCCACCACGGGTGCCCGGCGATGGATACCGAGTCCTGCGGCGGCGCCACCTCGACGCTGCCGTAGCCGGCCGGGCCCAGGACGTCGGTGCACTCCGTGGCGACCGAGGGCCAGTTCCATTCGAAGAGGTTGGCGCTGACGTCGTGCGCCGCGGCGTGCGGCGCGCTCGCGACCGGTCGCACCTGTGCCGCGGCGGACGCGGCGCCGGGTACCGCGGCCAGGCCTGCGGCGGCGAGCGAGACGGCGGCGCAGCCGATCGCGATCGAGCGGGCCGAGAGTCTGGGTGTTCTGTTCCCGAGCATGTGTCAACTCCCTGGTGGGGGGAAGGGTGCGGCCCATGCGCCGGGCCGTCGCGGAATCCGGCCCCGCCGGGCCGGATTCCGCATCAGCGAGCGTCCACCGCGCCCGATGTCACGTCAAGACGTCTTGCGGGAAGTTTCTGTAAGAACTTGCCGTCAGGGATGGACCGGTGGGTGGTAGGAGAGGGTCAGCGAGAACACGGTCAGCAGGCCGAGCACCACCGGCAGCAGGATGACCAGGTAGAGGAAGGTGTAGCCGACGATGTCGCGCGCCTTGAGGGCGAGCACACCGAGCAGCGGCAGCATCCAGAACGGGTTGATCAGGTTGGGCAGCGCCTCGGCCGCGTTGTAGATCTGCACGGTCCAGCCGAGGTTGACGTGCATGGTGTTCGCGGCCTGCATCACGTAGGGCGCCTCCACGATCCACTTGCCGCCGCCGGAGGGCACCAGGAAACCGAGGATCACCGAGTAGCCGCCGATCAGCAGCGGGAAGACCCCGCTCGGGCCGACACCGGTGAACGCCGAGGCCAGGTAGTGCGACAGGGTGTGTCCCGCGCCGTCGGCCGCCTTGGTCATGATGGCCGCGACGCCCGCGTAGAAGGGGAACTGGATGAGCACCCCGGAGGTCGCCGGGACGGCCTTGGTGACCGCCCCGAGGAACCGGCGGGGCCGCCAGTGCAGCAGCATGCCCAGCGCCAGGAAGAGCAGGTTGTAGGTGTTGAGGCCGGAGACCGCGACGATCGGGTCGTTGGCGGCGAACTCCTGCACCGCCCAGCCGCCGACCAGCACCACGACCAGCACGGTCAGCAGCGGGCTGTACTCCAGCCATTCGCCCGGCCGGGTGCGCGGCTCGTCGGCCTCGACCGGGTCGTGCGGGTCGATGCCGAGGTCGGCCGCGGTGCGCACGGCGGAGCCGCGGGGCGCGGACAGATAGGCGACGACCACGCAGACCACCACGATGACCGCGGCCAGCACCAGGGACTGCCAGGTGAAGATGGTCTCCCGGAACGGGATCACCCCGGTGACCGGCAGCAAGGTGGGTGGCAGCGAGGCCGCGTTGGCCTCCAGCTGCGCCGCCGAGGAACTCAGGCCCAGCGCCCAACTGCCGCCCAGGCCGAGGTAGGCGGCGGCGGACGCGGCACGGTAGTCGACCCGCAGGTCGCCCCGCTCGGCGAGCCGCCGCACCAGTAACGCGCTGAATATCAGGCTGAAGCCCCAGTTGAACAACGCCGATATCAAACTGACCGCGGCCACCATGGCGATCGCGCCGCGTCCGGTGCTCGGTACCGCGGCGAGCCGGCCGATCACCCGGCCGACCGGCCGGGAGGTGGCGACCACGTAGCCGCCGATCGCGACCATCGCCATCTGCAGGGTGAACGGGATCAGATCCCAGAAACCGTCACCGAAGACCTTCGAGACGGTGGCGGGGGTCGAACCGATGCACAGCGCGGCGATCGCCACGGCGACCACCGTCAGCAGCGCGAAGACCAGGGTGCCGGGGAACCAGCGCTCCGACCAGGCGGCGCTGCGGGTGGCGAATCTGGCCAGCGGACCTGACCTGGGTTCGTCGGCCGGACCGGCCGGCGGGGTGGAGGTTTCCTGATGGGACATGGCCACTCCTCAGTGATAGCCGGTCACCGATGGTGGTCCGCCGGTGACCGATGACCGGTAAAACTGCAACCACGGTGGAAGGAAAGTCAAGGAGTGGCCGAAACGAGTCGGGGGCCGGGCCGGCTCGCCGGGTGGTGGTGCCGCGTCACGGGCGGGGGCCGGTCGGCCGCCGCCCGTGACGCGTCGTCATACCGCGGTGCAGGTGAGGGTCGGCGCCGAGTTGCCTCCGGTGTAGGTGGCCTGGAACCCGAAGGTCACGCTGGCTCCCGGCGCGATCGTGCCGTTGAAGCCGGCGCTCTGGGCGGTGACCGCGGTGCCGGACGTGGTCACGGTGGCGTTCCAGGAGTTGGTGATCTGCTGGTTGCCCGCCCAGTGCCAGGTCACCTGCCACGAGGAGGTCGCGGCGGTGCCGTTGTTGGTGACGGTGACCGTGGCGGTGAACCCGCTGCCCCAGTCGTTGTCGACGTGGTAGGCGGCGCTCGCCGAGCCGCCGCCACCGCTCGCGGTGGAAGTGGTGGCGGTGACGGAGTTGGAGGCCGTGGAGGTGTTGCCGGCCGCGTCCCGCGCCTTGACGGTGTAGGTGTAGGAAGTGGCCGCCGCCAGCCCGCTGTCGGAGTAGGTCGGGGTCAGCGACGTGCCGACCTGGGTGCCGCCGCGCAGGATCAGATAGCCGGCGACGCCCACGTTGTCGGTGGACGCCGTCCAGGTCAGCGTCGCGCTGGTGGCGGTGGTCCCGGTCACCTTCAGGGCCGAGGGCGCGGTCGGCGCCTCGGTGTCGGGAGTGCCGCTCCCGCCGCCGCCGAACAACTCCCCGTAGACCGCGAAGGCCATCGCGATGTCGGCCTGGGCCCAGAAGCGGTGGTACGTCAGGGTGGGCGCGGCGCCGCCGTTGAGGTAGGCCTGCACCTTCGGCCAGTCCGGGTCGTCCTTGTACCACGAGCGGATGGACAGGAAGGTGGACGAGGAGTTGATCGGGTCGCCGTTGGGCATCTTGCCCGACCAGCCGCTCGGCACGTAGACCGGGTCGTCGAACCGGCTGTAGTCGGTGCGGGTCTCCGGTGTCGTGATGCCCTTGGTGTCGGTGTTCGCCGACATCGCGTCCAGCAGGTTCTTGCCCAGTGTCTGGGCGGCGCTGTTCTGCGCCCGGGAGGCGTAGTACAGCAGGGCCTTGACCAGCGCCGCGCCCACCCCGATGTCGCTGCTGTAGTCGACGACCGACACGTGCAGGCCGGTGTTCTTCCCCGGACTCGACGGGTTCCAGGTGTCGGGCTGGCCGGTCCAGTTGAGGGTGGAGGGGATGCGGAACGAGCCGCCGGAGCCGACGGTGACCAGCGGGGACACCCAGCCGACCCACTTGTCCAGCACGGTCTTGGCCTTGGCGTCACCGGTCACGTAGTAGTACTCGGCGACCCGCTCCATCCCCCAGGCCTGCATGCCGAACCAGTTGTTGCTCGGCGGGTCGTGGTAGACCGGCTCCCAGTCGTAGGCCATGCCGTAGAAGGTGGAGGTGCCGGACGGCGGCACCCCGTACTGCCCGTCCCAGCTGTTGGTCGCACCGCCGGCGATCGCCCCCTCGGCGGATTGCAGCCACTGGATGAACTCCAGTTGCCGTCCCAGGCTCATCGTCCAGTCGCTCTGCGCGGTCGCCGCCTTCGGGGTGAGCGCGGGCACGGTGGACAGCGCCCAGGCGGCCAGCAGGTTCTGGTAGCCGTGGTGGGTCGCGCCGTCGCCGATCCGCCAGGCCCAGCCGCCGCCCGGCTCGGCGCCGCCCCACGCGTAGTACCAGCCCAGCATGTAGTGCTGGGAGCCGCGCCCGGTCCCGGCGGGACAGCTGGTGGGGCTGGTGCAGTTGCCGATGCGCTTGAAGTACTTGTCGAACATCGAGTAGCGCAGGTAGTCGCCCATCTTGGCGGCCTTGGCCACCGAGTCGGAGATCTGCGCCGCGTTGCCCTGGTCCTGCGCCCACTTGTACGCCCAGTACGCGGCCTGGATGGCGCGGGCGTCCGCGTCGGGCGCGTTGGTGTACTTCCACTGCTTGGCGTAGCTCTGGTCCTTGACGAACAGGTCCAGATAGCCGTTGGTGCCGCCGTACTTGAACAGGTCGGTGCACGGCTGCGGGATGGTCTCCCACACCGACTCCTGGGAGCCGCGCTGGTAGCTGTTGATGAACGAGGGCCCGGCCGCGGTGGGACCGTCCTCGGTGCCCTTGCCCGGGGTGTTGCCGTAGCCGTAGGTGTTGTCCACGTCCATAAGCCAGTGCATGGCGTAGATGTCGGACGTGCCGTAGGCGGCCTTGAGTTCGCTCGCGATCGGGTCCTGGCCGACCCCGACGGAGGAGTCCAGCGGGCTGGGGTAGCTGCTGGGGCTCGGCCACTCCGGCGCGTAGGTGGCCGGGCTCGCCGGGTTGTAGGAGTCGTTGCTGGGCTGGTCGGCGTGCGAGGGGATGATGGACTTCTCCGCCGTCGCCCAGGCGTTGTTGAACGGCGCCCAGTCACCGGTCACCCGGCCATAGGTGGCTTCCAGCCAGATCCAGTAGCTGAACGCCTCCGAGGTGGTCTCGTGCCCGTGGTCGGGCGCCTCGACCATCAGGGTCTCCACCGAGTGGTAGGGGATGCCCTGCGGACTGAAGTACCCGTTGGCCGAGCTCTTGATCTTGTTGTACTGGTCGAGGAACTTCTGGGTGTACGGGTCGACCGCCGCGGCGGTGCCGTCGCCCTTCGGCGCGGCCTGGGCCATCTGCGAACCGGCGGCGGCCACGGCCAACGCGCCGGCCACCCCCGTGACGAACTTTCTTCGGGACAGGGAGGACATATGACACTCCTTCATGAATCCGTCAGAGGTGCTGGACCTGTGCGTCGATCGCGGGTCTCTCCGCTCACATGGGAGCGCTCACATCAGTACGGCAGCACACGGAGCACTGGGCACAACCAGGTCGGCAGAAAGCCGCCGGTCTCGCGTCCTCAGATATGGGAGCGCTCCCAGCAATTTAACAGCCGCGCACCCCGCTGGAAAGGGTTTGTCCACAAGCCCGTGGCGGCGGACCCGCGGGCCGTCCGGCCACCGCCGCCACCTCGTCGTATCTCATTCCCCGGAAGGAGACCGTCCGAGTGGCGTCGAACGGCCGTCCGAGTGACGTCGCGCTACCGTCCGATCCGCTGGGGGCATGCGTCTTGGCAGGTGCGCATGGGCGCACCCTCACATGCACAAGGAGAGTTCATGCGCATCCGTAGCGCCCACACCGCGGCCGTGTTCGCCGGCGCGGCCCTGTTCTGCTCGGCCCCCGTCGCGGTCGCCCAGCCCACCGTCGGTGCGGCTCCGCAGCCGACCAGCATGGTCTCCTGCGCCTCGCAGGGCAACGTGGCGTTCACGCCGGGCGTCGTGCCGCTGCCCCTGCCGCGGAACACCAACGTGCAGGTCACCGGCGCGTCCACCAGCTGCGCCGGCACCACCCCGACCGGTGAGCAGATCGTGTCCGCCACGCTGAAGGCCGGCTTCGACACGCCGCTGTCCTGCTTCTACGGCGGCACCGAGAACAAGTTCAGCGGCACCGCCACCCTGGAGTGGAAGACCGCCGAGGGCAAGACGCTCACCTCGGTCCTGGACCTGCGCATCTCCGGGCAGCTGCTCAACACCGCCACCATCGACGGCACGGTCACCAGCGGCCTGTACCTGGGCGAGCAGATCCACGGCACGTTCCACCTGAACCTGGTCAAGGCCGGCGTCAACTGCGCCTCGCAGTCGCTCATCGGCGGCATCCGCCAGTCCGAGACGGACTACAGCTTCACCGTCGCCCCGTAGTCGAGGCGGCCTCATCCGGACGCCGTCCGCCGGTTCACCGAACCGGCGGACGGCGTCCGGCCTCGTCCGGGCCGCAGCCTCCACGACCCGCTTCCACCACCCGCTTCCGGAACAAGGGATGGCACCGCAGGCATGAGACACGACATTCTGAGGACGCTGACCGCGGCTGCCACCGCCGTGCTCGTGATGGTGGTGGGGGCGCGCCCCGCCGAGGCGGCCGCATACCCGGTCGACCGCCACTTCGGCACCGGATTCCTGCGCGGCTTCCTCACCCCGACGGTGCCGCCGCCCGGAGCCGACGACTGGTCGTGCAAGCCGAGCGCCGCGCACCCGAACCCGGTCGTCCTGGTGCACGGCACGTTCGCGAACATGAACGACAACTGGCGTGGCGCCGCCCCGCTGCTGGCTGACAACGGCTACTGCGTCTACGCGTTCAACTACGGCGGCGTCTCGGCCGGCGCGCCGATCCAGGGGGTCGGCCCCATCGAGGCCGGGGCGGCGAAGCTGAAGTCCTTCGTCGACCGGGTACTGACGGCGAGCGGCGCGCGCAAGGTGGACGTCGTGGGGCACTCCCAGGGCGGGATGATGCCGCGCTACTACATCAACCGGCTGGGCGGCGCGGCCAAGGTGGACAAGCTGGTCGGCCTGTCCCCCAGCAACCACGGGACCACCCTGGGCGGCCTGACCGAACTCGCCGCGCGGTTGCGCCTCCTGCGGCCGGCCGACAGCTTCCTGGTCGCCGCCTGCGCCGCCTGCGTCCAGCAGCAGCGCGGATCGGCGTTCCTGACCGCGCTGAACTCCGACGGCGAGACCGCTCCCGGCGTCCACTACACGGTGATCGCGACCAGGTGGGACGAGGTGATCACGCCCTACACCTCCTCCTTCCTGGCCCCCGCGCCCAACGTCACCGGCATCACCGTCCAGGACCAGTGCTCGGGCGACCTCGCCGACCACCTGGAGATCGCCTACGACCCGATCGCGCTGACCGACGTGCTCAACGCCCTCGACCCGGCGCACCCGCGCGCCGTGCCCTGTGAGGTCGTGCTGCCGGTGACCGGACCGCTGCTGTGAGGTGACTTGTACCGCGGCCCGAAGGACTTGGCGAATCCTGTCGGTTCACCGCGCATGACCGTCTCCGATGAGGGCGTCTCCTCGTACGATCTGATCGCGCCCGTCAAGCAGCACCGCAGCAGCCCTGCGCAGCGCACCCGCGACGCGGCGCAGCGAAAGGAGACGCCCTGTGTCCGCATCCACGGCACGGATAACCGCCGTCGACACCTATGACGTCCGCTTCCCCACCTCGCAGCAACTCGACGGCTCCGACGCCATGAACCCCGACCCCGACTACTCCGCCGCCTACGTCGTGCTGCGTACCGACGAGGACGGCGGGCCCGAGGGACACGGGTTCGTCTTCACCATCGGGCGCGGCAACGACGTGCAGGTCGCCGCGATCGACGCGCTGCGCCCGTACGTGATCGGCCGCTCGGTGGCCGAACTGTGCGCCGACCCCGGTTCGTTGAGCCGGGACCTGACCGGTGACAGCCAGTTGCGCTGGCTCGGCCCGGAGAAGGGCGTGGCGCACATGGCCATCGGCGCGGTGGTCAACGCCGTGTGGGACCTGGCCGCCAAGTACGCGGGCAAACCGCTGTGGCGGCTGCTTGCCGACGCCGAACCCGAGTGGCTGGTCTTGCAGATCGACTTCCGCTACATCACCGACGCGCTCACCCCCGACCGCGCGCTGGAGTTGCTGCGGTCGCGCAGCGAGGGCCGGCAGGCCCGCGCGGCGGCCCTGCTCGAACACGGCTACCCCGCCTACACCACCTCGCCCGGCTGGCTCGGCTACCCCGACGAGAAGCTGATCCGGCTCGCCAAGGAGGCGCTGGCCCGCGGCTTCAAGCAGATCAAGCTGAAGGTCGGCGCGGACCTGGCCGACGACATCCGCCGGATGCGCACCGCGCGCCAGGTGATCGGCCCCGAGGTGCGGCTGGCGGTGGACGCCAACCAGCGCTGGGGGGTGGCCGAGGCGATCACCTGGACCAACGCGCTCGCCGAGTTCGACCCGTACTGGATCGAGGAGCCGACCAGCCCCGACGACATCCTCGGCCACGCGGCGATCCGCGCCGGGGTCGCCCCGGTCAAGGTGGCCACCGGCGAGCACGTCCAAAACCGCGTGGTCTTCAAGCAGTTGCTCCAGGCCAAGGCCATCGACGTGCTGCAACTGGACGCCACCCGGGTCGGCGGGGTGAACGAGAACCTGGCGATCCTGCTGCTGGCCGCCGAGTTCGGGGTCCCGGTCTGCCCGCACGCCGGCGGGGTGGGACTGTGCGAACTGGTGCAGCATCTGTCGATGTTCGACTTCGTGGCCGTCTCCGGCAGCACCGAGGAGCGGTCGGTGGAGTTCGCCGACCATCTGCACGAGCACTTCCTGGCCCCGGCGCGGATCTGCGACGGCCGGTACGTCGCCCCGACCGTCCCGGGCTTCTCCGCGCAGATGCACCTGGAGTCCCTGGAGACCTACAGCTTTCCTGACGGCCGGTTCTGGGCCGGGTCCGACACCGCCGCCGGCGCCGACGGTCCGTGACCGGCTCCCACGGCGGGCCGGGTGTGGTCAGGAGGCCCGCCGGGTCATGGTGAGGGCCAGCGCGCCGAGCACCGCGCGGGCGGTGGGATGGAAGGGGGCGTCGGCCAGTCCGGTGAGGGCCTGCTCGCAGCGGTCGTGGACGAGCTGCTCGACGGTGGCCCGGGCACCGGTCGCGGTGAGGATGTCGCGTATCTCCTGAACGGCCCGCCGGTCGAGGTCAGGTCGGCCCCTACAAAAGGACGAACCACCTGATCAGCGGGGCTTCGACGACCCGTCGGTCCGACTGGACAACCCGGACCAATCCTTTCCGACCGGTCCACCCGCGAAACCGGCGGCACCGGCGGACGGCGGGTCAGACCGGGGCGGTCTCGTGGACGAGCGTGGCGAACCGGCGGGCGAGTTCGCGCCAGACGGCGGTCGCGGCCGGTGCGTCGGCGACCGCCGCACGGTACAGCGACTCGCGGTCGAAACCCTGCGCTGCCAACCGCTCGGGGTCCCAGGTGCGGATCCGGTCCGCCGTGACCTCCGGATGGAACTGCAGTCCCCAGGCTCGGTCACCGACCCGGAACGCCTGGTACGGGCAGCTCTCGCTGCGGGCCAGCCACGCGGCGCCGGGCGGCAGTTCGGTGACCGCGTCGACGTGGTGCTCGATCGCGGTCACCCGGCCGGGCAGCCGGTGGAAGAGCGGATCGCCGTCCGCCCCGGGCAGCAGCGTCAACGCGGTGCTGCCGCACTCCGGTTCGCCGTGCCGGCCCTCGACCCGGCCACCGGCGACCTGGGCGAGCAACTGGCCGCCGAGGCAGATCCCGAGCACCGGGACCCCGCCGCGCAGCGCCTGGCCCACCAGGTCGCCCGCCGCGCGCAGCCAGGGGGCACGCTCGTGGTCGTCGGGCAGGAATCCGCCGCCGAGGACCACCAGGCCCTGGTGCGCCAGGGATTCGGGCAGCGGTGAGCCGTCGTAGGCGGTCACCACGTCGAGGTCCAGGCCGTCCTCCGCCAGCCACCGGCCCAGCCGTTCGGGCCCGCCGCTCGCGATGTTCTGCACCACCAGCAACCGCTTCATCCTCGGCCGTCCCTTCAGACCCGGTCGGAGTCCGGCGCGGGTCAGCCTATCCGGAGCCCCCACACCGCCCGCCGTCCGGCACTGGCGGCCAAATCACCCGATCTGATGGCTTTTTCCAACCCCTCCCCAGGCCGCGCACCCTCCGGAGAACCGTTTACCCCCTTGTCCCGGCGGCCCACCACCGCGCGAACTCGTCGCTCTGCGTAGTTGCGCACACGTATAGCGTGATCTGGGTGGGAGGCAGACGTCCCGGCGCGGCTCGTCTGACGCCACGCCACAACGTTCCCCGCACCCGCCGGGAGGCATCGACATGCCTGAACTGACCGCCGATCAGGACACCGAGAAGTTCGTCGCGCTGTGTGTGCCCCTCACCGGGTTCACCGCCTTCGACCTGTACGCCACGGGCATGGCCGGGCTCTATCTCGCCACCGCCCGCAAACAGGTGGGGGCCGACCGGTTCGGGGCGTTCCTCAGCGCCTGGCGGGAGGCCCACGACAAGGGCACCCCACCGGAGCAGCTGCCGCCGGTGCACCGGGAGGTCGCCCGTGCGGTGACCTATCTGTGGTACACGGGCTCCTGGCCGCGGATCGCGCCGGAGGCCCACGCCCTGTTGCGCCGGGAGACCGCCAACACGGAGGTCATGGCCTCGGCCGACTCCTACCCCGAGGGCCTGGTCTGGCGGGCGTTCAACGGCCATGCGAACGGGTCCAAGCCACCGGGGTTCGGCACCTGGTCGATGAAACCACCCGTGGTGGCGACCGAGGCCCAGATCCGCGCCGCCCTGAAGGCCGCGAACGCCCCCGGCTCCCCCGATCCGGCGCCCGCTCCCCCCACGCCGGCCGGCCCCGGCGGGGTCGAGCCGCATCTGCTGCCCGGCTTCCGGCCCTCGCCCTCCGTCCCGCCGTCCGAGGTCCCGCGGGCCGCCGCGCCTCCCGAGCACAAGCAGGTGAGTGACCGATGACCGTCACCGTGACCGGAGCGGACGCCGCCCGGCGGCGCTACGACGCCGTGATCGTCGGCAGCGGCTGGTCCGGCAGTCTCATCGCCGAGCACCTGGGCGGACAGGGCTGGCGGGTGCTGGTCCTGGAGGCCGGCAACGGCGGTACCGAGACCTGGGAGGGCTTCGAGGACTCGGTGGCCACCTTCACCTCGGCCGTGGCCAAGGTGCCCAACTCCGCCTACCGGTACAACGCGGCGGCCCCCTCCCCCGACGTCCTCGACCTGGCGCCGGGCGGCACGAAGGGGTACACCGCGAGCGGCTACTTCGTGCAGACCGGCGCCCTGCCGTACCGCACGGACTACGTGCGGGCGCTCGGCGGCTCGGGGATGCACTGGATGGGCACCACCCCCCGGATGCACCCGGAGGACTTCGCCACCCGGACGAAGTTCGGCTACGGCCGGGACTGGCCGCTGACCGCCAAGGAGTTGGAGCCGCACCTGGTGCGGGCGGAGCGGGCGCTCGGGGTCGCGGGGAACGCGGACGAGCAGCGCACGCTGGGTGTGGTCTCCGACCCGGAGTACGTCTACCCGATGCACCAGATCCCGCCCAGCTTCCAGGACGCCTACTTCCACAAGAAGCTGGACGGCAACACGGTGGTCGACGAGGTGGCGGCCCAGACCGTCACCCTGCGGGTCACCGGCACACCGCAGGCGCGCAACAGCACCCCCGACCCGAAGTACGACCACGGCGCGGGCTACCGTCCGCAGGGCGCGGTCGGCATGCCCAACTACGGTGAGCGCTGCGTGGGCAACGCCAGTTGCGTCCCGATCTGCCCGGCCCAGGCCAAGTCCTCACCACTGCGGGTACAGGCCAGGACCGCCGACAGCGTGGCGCTGGCCACCCGTTGCGTGGTCACCCGGGTGCTGCCGGGACGCCAGGGCTACGTGCGGGGCGTCGAGTTCCGGGCCTACGGCGACCCGGCCACCCCGGTCAGCGAGCCGTACTCGGTGGAGGCGGACGTGGTGATCCTCGCCGCCCACGCCGTCGAGAACGCACGGCTGCTGCTCGCCTCCGGCATGGCCGACGGCAGCGGCCAGTTGGGCCGCAACCTGATGGACCACCCCATGCCGCTGGCCTGGGCCAGGTCCGCCGACCCGGTCGGCCCGTTCCGCGGGCCCGGGCAGACCTCGGGGCTCGGGTCCTTCCGCTTCGGCGAGGGGCGCGGCAAGCGGGCGCCGTTCCACATCGAGATCAACAACTGGGGCTGGGGCTGGTCCACCGGGGCACCGATCAGCAATGTGGCCGCCATGCTCCAGATCGGCGGGGGCAAGGACGGCGACGTCCTGGCCGACGGGCAGTTCGGGCCGGCGCTGCGGGCCAGGCTCGGCGACGAGATCGGCCGGCAGATGCAGTTGCAGTTCGCCGTGGAGCAGAGCGCCGACCCCGCCAACCGGGTCACCATCGACCCGGCACGCCACCGGGACGCCATGGGCAACCCGGTTCCGATCATCGCCTACGACCTCGACGGGCACACCCGCGACGGGGTGTACGCGGCCCGGGAGGCCGCCAAGAAGATCTTCGCCCTGCTGGGCGCCGCGGACTTCACCGACTACGGGGCGCACGACGGCGTCTACCCGCTGGGCCACTTCACCCACAAGACACCCGGCGGGGCGGAGGTCGACCTGGTCTTCCAGGGCGCGGGCCACGGCGCCGGCACCCACATCATGGGCACCGATCCCAAGACCTCGGTGGTCGACCCCTGGCAGCGCACCCACGACCATCCCAATCTCTACGCGGCGGGCTGCGGGAGCATGCCGTCCCTGGGCACCAGCAACCCGACGCTCACCATGTCCGCGCTCGCGCTGCGCAGCGCCGAGCAGATCCACCGCGACCTGGCCGCCCTGCATCAGCCGGTGACCGTGCGGGTCGAGGTCACCGAGGCCGAGGAGGAGCGGGTGACGACGTCATGATCACGGCCACCAGGTTGTCGGAGGGCGAGTTCCAGCCGCCGAAGACCATCGCCCAGCTCCGGGAGTACCTCCAGGCGGCGCTGGAGGTGGAGCACCTGACCATCCCGGTCTACATGACGGGGATGTACACGATCCGCCCCGGCACCAACCGGGACGCCCACTTCGCCATCCGCAGCGTGCTGCTGGAGGAAATGCTCCACATGACGCTGGCCGCCAACCTGCTGAACGCGGTGGGCGGCAAGCCGGAGCTCGCGCACCCGAAGTTCCTCGCCCACTACCCGGCCAAGCTGCCGTTCAGCAGCGGTTCGCTGCCGCTCATCGGGCTCCAGCACTTCTCACCGGCGGCCCTACAGACCTTCCTGCTGATCGAGCGGCCGCAGTTCTTCGTCCCGCCGACCCAGGAGAGCGGCTGGACCTCCATCGGGCAGTTCTACGCGGCCGTCCGCCAGGGGCTGCTCGATCTGGTCGAACAGGCCGGCGGTGACGAGACCAAGGTCTTCACCGGCGATCCCGCCTTCCAGGTCGGCCCGGCCGACTTCTACAACTCGGGCGGCGAGGCGTTCGCCATCACCGACCTCAAGAGCGCGCTGCTGGCGCTGCGGGTGATCAGCGAACAGGGCGAGGGCCTCGACACCAGCCTGTGGGACAGCGACGACCAGATCTTCGGCGAAGTGCGGCAGCCCGCCCACTACTTCCGGTTCAACGAGATCTACCTCGGCCGCCGCTACAGCCGCTACGACCTGCCCCGCACCCCGCCCAGCGGACCGCTGCTGAACGTGACCTGGGACGACACCTACAAGATCGACGGGGCGACGAAGATCGCGGACTACCCCGCGGACTCCGAGGTGCGCAAGCAGGCCGAGACGTTCAACCAGCACTACGCCACCATGCTCAGCTATCTGCACCTGGCCTTCAACGGCAAGCCGGCGGCGGTGGCGGGGACGATCCCGGCGATGCTGGCGCTGCGGGACCTCTCCGAGCGGCTGTACCGCAACCCGCACCCGGATCCGCAGCAGGCCAAGAAGGGGATCCACGCCAGCGCCACCTTCGAGCTGAAGCAGCAACATTTCGACGCGGTGCGTGACCACGTCGCGGCCACCGTCGAGGCGGCAGGACTGGACTCGGGCGAGCCCGTCGACCTCTCCCCGCTGGCCGCCGACGCGCTGACCCCCTGCCCCCAGGAGCAGCTGTCATGAGCGACACCGTCCCGTCCGGGAGCCTGCCGCCGATGCCGGCGGGCTTCACCCTCCCGTTCTACTACGGCACGTTCACCAACATCGGTATCGACTACCTCGTCCCGCCGGCGGCGGTGCGCACCCTGCTGAGCACCGCCCCCACCAAGGAGCAGTTGTCCGCGGCGGTCTTCGACGGCCAGGCGTGCCTGTCGATCAACTACCAGCTGTACTTCGCGCAGTTCGCCAGCGCCGCCCTGGCCGTCCAGGAGATCGAGCTCAATGTGATCGCCTTCCCCACCGAGGAGGCGGCCCTGACCCCGGTGCTGACCTACGAGGAGTACGCCACGGCCGCCGACTCCACGCGGAAGCTGGGCTTCTGCCGGATGCACGTCCCCTGTGACAACGATCTGGCGATCAGCGCGGGCAAGGCGCACTTCAACGAGCCGAAGTTCAAGACCGCCTTCGCCGTCACACTGCCGGTGCCCAACACCACCACCGCCGACCCGAGCGCGATCGACAAGTGGAGCGTCAGCTGCGGCAAGTGGGACGGCGCGGCCGGGCCGGTCACCTCGTTCACCCCGGAGAACACCTACTTCTCCTTCACCGCCGATCTGCGCGGCCTGACGCCGCGGCCGGTCAGCACCGCGCCGCTCACCGAGTACGGCAGCCGCATCCAGCAGGAGGAGGCGGCCGACGTCGCCAAGGCACTGGCCGCCCCGCTCAACGTCTTCTCGCCGTACCAGTGGTACGACCTGAAGGGGACGACCGGCAAGGTGACGCTGACCCCGGGCACCGGCGCGTCCTACGACAAGGTCAAGGACTTCATCGGCCTGCTCCAGGGCCACTCCCCGGTCGGCGCCTGGGTCTACCAGTCCCCGCCGGTCGCCGCCCAGAACCGCCCGTACTGGGTGCGGGCCTGATCATCTGATGGCCAGGGCGTTCGCCGGGGAGCCGACGCCGCCGGGCAGGTTGAGGGGGACGGAGACGAACAGGCAGGAGTAGCGGCCGTCGGCGCGGGCGGCGGTGGCGAGGCGTTCGAAGGTGAAGAACTCACCCAGGGCGAAGCCGAGGGCGGGAATCAGCCGGGCGTGCAGGGAGACACCGGCCGGGTCGCGCGGGGCCGCCTCCACCGCCGGGTTGTCGACGGCGACCGCGGCGAACCCGCCGTCCCACAGGTACTCGGCCATCTCCTCCGCGGCACTGAGCCCGGTGAAGGCACCGCTGTCCCTGATCGCGGTCCGCCGGGCCCGGGAGGCCCGCAGGTAGGCGCCGATGAAGCCGGTGCGCACCAGCAGGACGTCCCCCGCGCGGACGGCCGTGCCCTGGGCGGCGAGCGTCTCGCGCAGCAGCTCCGGGGTGATCTCGTGGTGCCGCGACGGATCATGGCCGACGCCCTCGCGTTCGAGGTGGCCGGCCACGTCGGCGAGCACCCCGCGGCCGGTCAGGCCGGTGGCGGCCCAGTGGCCGATGCCCAACCGGGTCCCGGCACCGGCCACCTGGTCGGCGGGGACGCCCCCGTAGTAGCCGGCCTGGGGATGACCGCGGTGCCGCAGCCCGTCCCACTGCGTCGAGCCCTGCGGATGGAACCCGTCGAGCACGTCGTCCTGGACCGAGGGGGCCATCGCCGAAATGGTGTGCCGGTAGCCGCCGCGTCCGTAGAACGGCGGGTCGGGCAGGTCCAGCGGCAGGGTGACGTTGATCCGCTCGCCGGTGAGCACCTCGCCCATGGCGGCCACCACGGCGGCGTCGGTGATGCGGTTGACCGTGCCGAGTTCGTCGTCGTCCCCGAACACGCCCCAGGAGCAGCGCAGTCCGTCGGCGAGCACCGGCAGGTCCCGGAAGGGCGGCGCGCCGCCCGGCCCTAGAACAGGTCCCACAGGTTCTCCCGGGAACTCAGTTCCCCCGCGGTGCCGGACAGGATCACCGAACCGGAGCGCATCACCACCGCGCGGTCGGCGACCCGCAGCGCCTGCTTGACGTTCTGCTCCACCAGCACGACGGTCATCCCGGCGTCCCGCAGTCCGGCGAAGACGTCCATCATGTCCTCGACCAGCTTGGGGGCCAGACCGACCGACGGCTCGTCCAGCAGCAGGGTGGAGGTGCCGGTGACCAGGGCGCGGGCGATGGAGACCATCTGCCGCTGACCGCCGGACAGGTCGCCCGCCCGGGACTGCCAGCGCGGCACCAGTTGCGGCAGGTACTCCTGGGCCTTGGCGATCCGCTCGGCGGCCCGCGCCTTGCCGACCCGGCCGCCGGCCACCAGTCCGAGCCGGACGTTCTCCTCGACGGTCAGCCGGGGGAAGACGCCGGCGCCCTGCGGGACCATCGCGAACGGGCGCGGCCCGCCGCCGGTGGAGCGAAGGCGCACCTCGGCGCCGTCGATCCGTACCTCGCCGCGGGCTCTGGGCAGTGCGCCGGCGATCGACTTGAGCACCGTGGTCTTGCCCGCGCCGTTGTGGCCGAAGATCGCGGTGATCTGGCCCTTCTCCGCGGTGAAGGAGACGTCCCGTACGGCGACGAGCCGGTCGTAGCCGGCCGTCAGATGCGCTACCGAGAGCATGCGCTCACCCGCCGTTCGTCGTGGGCCCGTTGAGTGGTCACTTGGTGAGGTCCCCGAAGTAGATGTCGGCCAGGTCGGGCCGGGCGAACAGTTCCTCGCAGCGACCGGAGGCGATCGCCCGGCCGCTCTCCAGGAAGACCACCCGGTCGGCGATGGCCCGCACCACGTCCAGGTTGTGCTCGATGATCAGTACCGTGCGTCCCTCGGCGCCGAACCGCGGGATCATCTCCATCACCAGATCGAGCGAGCGGCCGTCCAGTCCTGAGGTGGGCTCGTCCAGCAGCAGCAGTTCGGCGCCGGTGCCCAGCACCCGGGCGAGGCTCAGGAACTTCTGCTCGGCGTAGGACAGGTCGCGGGCGAGGGCCGCGCGCTTGCCGTCCAGCCCGAACTTGGCCAGGCTCTCGCGGGCGACGTCGGTGTTCTCCTTGGTCCGGCGCCAGGAGCCGGGCCGGCGTTCGCGGCCGACCAGGACGTTGTCGAGGACGGTCATCCCCTCGAACAGCCGCAGTTCCTGGAAGGTGCGCGCTATGCCGCGGCCGAAGACGGTCTCCGGGGAGTGGCCGCCGATCGGCTCGCCGCGGTAGCGGATGTGCCCGTCGTCGGGGCGCAGGTAGCCGGTGACGAGGTTGAAGATGGTGGTCTTGCCGGCGCCGTTGGGGCCGATGAGCGCGGTGGCCTCGTGCGCGGGCAGCGTGAGGTCCAGGCCGGGGATCACGACGTTGCCGCCGAACGCCTTGCGCAGGCCCTCGATCTCCAGCAGCGGTGTGTCGGTTCGGGTCACGGCCGGCTTCCTTCCACGTCGGCGAGGCCCGCGGGGAGCGGGTCGACCGCGGCCGGTGCGGCGCCGGAGCGGCCGACCGCCCGGCGCGCGACGGCGAACAGGCTGACCAGTCCGGCGGGCCGCACCACCATCAAGACGATGATCGCCACGCCGTAGAGCAGTTGCTCCAGCGGGCCTTGGACGGCCGGTGAGATGTCGAGGTTCTCCAGCAGGGCCGGCAGCACGGTCACGAAGACCGCGCCGATCACCGGGCCGGACAAGGTGCCCACCCCGCCCAGGATGACCATGGCGAAGAACAGGATCGAGGCGTCCACCGAGAAGCTGTCGGCGTTGATGAATCCCACGTAGCCCGCGTACACCATGCCGCCGATCCCGGACAGCGCGGCGGAGATCGCCACCGCGACCAGCCGCATGCGGAACGGGTTGACACCCAGCGCGCGGGCGGCCACCGGGTCGTCGCGCAGCGCGGACAGCGCCCGGCCCAGCGGCAGCCGTTTGACGACGACGTACAGCGTGAGGAGCACCAGGGCCAGGCAGCACAGGGCGAGCGCCAGGTAGTCGGCCTCCGACTTCAGCCTGGTCCCGAACAGCGTCGCGCGCGGGACGGCGAACAGGCCCGCCGCGCCGCCGGTGACCTGGGTCCAGTCGGAGAAGACCGTGTAGGCGACGACGGCGAACGCCAGCGAGGCGACCACGAAGTACTCCCCCGTCACCCGGGAGGCCGGCAGCGCCAGCAGGACCGAGGCGGCGACCGAGACCACGACGGTGAGCGGCAGGGCCACCAGCAGGGAGGGGGTCAGGTGCAGTGAGACGATCGCCGCCGTGTAGCCGCCGACGCCGTAGAAGGTGGCCTGGGCGCTGGAGAAGACTCCGGTGTAGCCCACCAGCAGGTTCAGTGAGCTGGCGCCGATGGCGGCGATGGTCGCCATCACCAGCAGGTTGAGCACGTACGCCGTCACGGTGTCTCCTCGCTGACGCGTCTGGCACGGGGGTCGGGCGACGGGCCGCGCGTCACGCGGCACGCATCCGGCTCAGCAGCCCGGAGGGCCGGAAGACCAGCAGCAGGAGCAGCACCGCGTAGGCGACGGCGTCCTGCCACTCGGCGGAGAACTTCAAGGTGGCCAGGGACTCGGCGACGCCGAGGACCAGGGCGCCGACGGCCGCGCCGGGCAGGCTGCCGACTCCGCCGGCGATCGCCGAGACCAGCGCCACCGTGGCGACCGACAGCCCGCTGCTGGGGGTCACCCCCTGCACGTAGGTCGTCAGGATCGCCGCCGGGACGACGAGCAGCGAGCCGAGCAGGAAGGTGGTGTTGGCGTACCGGCGGCCGTCCAGCCCGACCAGGCCCACCAGTTCCGCGTCGTCGGCCATCGCCCTGATCCCGATGCCGGTCGGCGTGCGGTTCAGGAACGCCCGCAGTGCCAGCAGCGCGAGCACCGCCACGGCCAGCCCGAGCAGTTCGGAGCGGGGTACCTGGACGCCGCCGAAGGAGACCGGGCGGACGATGCCGCCGGACAGCAGGCGCACGTCGGAGCCGGCGATGATCGAGATGGCGTTCTGCACCACGATCAGGATGCCGAACGAGGCGACGAACAGGGTGAAGAAGGAGTTGCGGCTCCGCCGGATCGGCCGGTAGACGACGAGGTTCGTCAGGTATCCGAACAGCACCGCGCCCGCGGCGGCGACGAGGACGCCGACCGGTACCGAGTAGCGCACCGCCCACACGTACAGGTAGGCGGCGACCAGGTAGGTCGCGCCGTGCGCGATGTGGAAGACCCGCGTCGTCCCGAAGATCAGTGCGAACCCCACCGCGTTGAGCGAGTAGAGCGCACCGATCGCGATGCCGACGGCGAGCATCTGAACGGTCAGCACTGCTGCCTCCTGCCTGTGCGCATCCGCGCGTCGCTGGTCAACGGGCCGGCCGGGGCTGGACCGTGGTCAGGATGGTCTCCTTGGTGTGCACGAGCCGGGCGATGTCGATCGGGGTGCTCGTGGTGCCGTCCGGGTTGAAGACGACGGAGCCGCCGGCCAGGTCGTAGCGGTGTCCCTGGAGGATCCGGCGCAGCAGCGCCGCGCCGTCGACCTTGGAGCCGGACTCCTCCAGCTTCTTGATGGCGGTGGCCATGATCAGGACGGCGTTGAAGTAGTTGACCTGGCCGGTGGTCATCACGGTGCCGGGGTAGCGGCGCTTGAACTCGGTGACCAGGTAGCGGGTCTCGGCGTTGCGCTGGGCGAGGTCGACGTGCTGGGTGGCGAACAGCTGTCCCTCGGCGTCGGGTGAGGCCAGCACGGTCGGGATGTCGGTGCCGCCGTAGCTCATCAGCTGTGCCTTGATGCCCGCCAGCCGGATCTGCTTGTCCATGGTGGGGATCTGGGTGCCGCTGGTGGTGGCGAGGAAGATCAGGTCGGGTCGCATGGTGCGCAGTTGGGCGACCTGCGCGGAGAAGTCGCTGGCGGTGCCGCTGACCGAGACGGATCCGACGACCTTGCCGCCGGAGCGGGGCAGTTGCGCGTCGATGGCGGTGTGCAGGCTCTGGCCGAGGGTCTCGTTGGAGTACACCACCGCCCAGCGGCGCAGGTGCAGCTTCCCCACGGCGTAGGAGATCGCGGCCGGTATCTGCTGGTCGGCCAGCGGCAGGTCGCTGAGCACGTACTTGCCCAGGCGGGACAGGGCGGGGCTGTTGGCGCCGCCGTTGAACTCCACCACCGCCCGGTCGTTGGCCATCGAGGCGGTCGCCTCGGTCGGGGTGCTGAAGCCGGTGAAGACGCCGATGGACCCGTCGACGTCGACCAGTTTGCTCATCGCGACGGTCGAGGGCGCGGGCAGTCCCTGGCCGTCCTGGTAGCGGACGCTGATCGGCTTGCGCAGGTGCATGGTGGCGTTGGCGTAGCGCACGCCCAGGTCGATGGCCTGCCGGAACTCGGTGCCGAACAGCTGGTTCTGGCCGGACAGCGGGAGGATCGCGCCGAGCTGGTAGGCGTTCGGGTCGCCGCCGAACCGCGCGCATCCGGCGCTCGTGCCGACCAGTCCCGTCACCAGACCGGCGATGAGCAGTCTTCGCAGACGGGTCACCGTCACGCGCATGCTTCCTCCTGGACGAGGCTCGCTTGGGGAATGGCCGGGGCGGCCGGTCGCACGTCATACGCCGCCGACCGGCCGGAACGCGGCACGGTGGGCGGGGGGAACGGACGGGCTGGAGCGCGGGATCCCGCGGGGACGCCACGCGAACGGCCTTCGGATCGGGCCGGGTTCGCCGGTGAGGTAGCCATCCGAGGTGAGATATCGTTATCTCCGAACGGCAGTCACCGTAACCCGGTCGTCATATCCGGTCAAGCCCCGTAACGGGAGCGACTTCGTCCGGCGGCCGGGGCAGCGACCAGGCCGACGTCGGTTCAGGAACGGCCAGGTCAGGCTGGGGTGGGCGGCGGAGCCACCGAGCCGCCGGTGACCAGGCGAGGTTCGAGCGCCCGGACGGCGGGCTGCTTGGTGCGTCCCACCTGGGCCGCTATGTAGGACAGCGCCGCCCGGCCGCAGTCGGGGATGTGGGTGTCGACCGTGGTCAGCGACGGCGTGGCCCAGGTGGACATGTGGGTGTTGCCCGCGCTGACCACCGAGACGTCCTCGGGGACCCGGCGGCCCGCGGCCTTCAGCCCGGCGATCACCCCGATGGCCATCATGTCGGTGCCGACGACGAATCCGGTGAGGTCCGGGCGTTCCTCCAGCACCTCGCGGACGATGCGGGCCCCCGCCTCCGAGGTGTAGTCGGCGTGCTTCACCACCGACTCGCCGCCCGCGTCGGCGACCACCTCGGCGGCGCCGCGCAACCGCTGCTGGGTGACCTCGCTGCGCGGCGGGCCGACCAGGATGCCGACCCTGCGGTGGCCGAGGCCGACCAGGGTCTCGGCCATCAGCGCGCCGACCCGTACGTTGTCGACGCAGAAGGTCGGCAGGTCGACGCCGCGCGGGGCCAGCGACACCACGGCGACCCCGGAGCGTCGGATGTGGTTGACCGTCTTGGCGAACTCCCCGAAGTGGGTCCACTGGTCGAAGCCGCCGCCGGCCAGGATGAGCCCGGAGACCCGGTGCCCCCACAACTGCTGGCAGTGCTTGAGTTCGAGCACGGGAGAGCGCTGCATGTTGGAGACGATCGCCACCATGGAGTGCTCGGACTCGGCGGCCTCGGTGACCGTCTCGGCGATGGACCCGTAGTACGGGTCGAGCATGTCGCCGACGATCAGGCCCACCATGGTCGGCCCGCCGCCGCGCAGCGTTCTGGCCAGGACGTTGGGCACGTACTCGAGTTCGTCGGCGGCCACCCGCACCCGGGCCGCCAACTCCGGGTCGACGTTGGTCTGCGGATCCCGCAGCACCCGGGCCGCGGTGCTCACCGACACTCCCGCTCGGCCGGCGACGTCCGCCAGGGTCGGCGCGCTCCGGCCGGGCCGCTTCTTGCTGCCACCACTCGTCACGCCGAACAAATTAGCACGTGGGACACCGTTGTCTGACAGTCGTGGCAAACCCCGGAGAACCCCCGCTTCCCGGGTGGGCGCGGCCTGCGGAGGAGGCCGGCGGCGGACCGGTCCCAGCCGGTTCACGGCCGGGTCCTGACGGGGTCGACGGTCGGGCGATTGCCGCCCGCCACACCGGCGTTCACCTGGCCGGATCCGGTGTTCGGGAACGGCGGTCGGTGCGGCCGGGCGCACCGCGCGGGCCGCGGCGGGGATTTCGGCGGCGTTACGCCCGGGTCTCCGGCGACTGTTGACGGCCCCGGGGGGCGTTGCTACTGTCCCCCTCACCGAGATAACGATATCTCGCCCCTCCAGCCGCCCCGCGAACCTGCCGCGACGTGCGCGGCCGTTGATTTCCTGTGATGGGAGCACCGCGTGCCCACTACGCATGACGCCTCTGTGCCGGACGCCGCCGAACCCACCGGAGGCACCCCCGCCGCCGGTGCGGCCGGGTCCCGGCGCGGGCTGCGGCCACCGGCCGGTGTGGCGGTCGTCGGTGCCTCGAACGGCGAGGGCGGCAGCTACTACGGCAGCCGGTTGATGTCCAACCTGGTGAGACTGCGGCCCAAGGCGGCCATCTACCCGGTCAACCCGCGGCTGGCCGGCACCGAGGTCTACGGCCACCTGGCCTTCGCCTCCCTCGCCGACCTGCCCGAGGTCCCCGACCTGGTGGTGGTCACCACACCGGTCAAGGCGGTCGTGCCGGTGCTGCGCGAGGCGGCGGCGCTGGGGGTGCCGACCAGCGTGGTGATCAGTTCCCACCAGGGCGAGGAGTCCGACCGCCGCGCGTTCGACCAGGCGGTGGCCGACGTCGCGGCGCGCAGCGGGATGCGGATCATCGGCCCCAACTCGATGGGCGTGCTGCACGGGCACGGGGCGCTGAGCGCCACCTTCTCCAGCGGGGCGCACGGCGGCGGGCTTCGTCCAGGCAACGTTGCCGCGCTCGGCCAGAGCGGCGCGGTGATCGCCTATCTGCTCCAGGAGTTCCAGGAACGCACCCTCGGCTACAGCTGGTTGATCAGCACCGGCAACGAAGTGGCGATCTCCACCGAGGAGTTGCTCGACGAGTTGGTCGACGACGCGGACACCGAGGTGATCCTGCTGTTCGTCGAGGGGGTGACCGACGGCACCCGGTTCCGCCGGGCGCTGCTGCGGGCGCGGGCGGCCGGCAAGGCCGTGGTGCTGCTCAAGGTCGGCCTCTCGGAAAGCGGCATGCGGGCCGTGCAGTCGCACACCGGCCGGATCGCGGGCACCAAGCAGGTCTACGAGGCCGTCGCCCAGGAGAGCGGAATGCTGGAGGCGGCGACCTACGAGCAGTTCTTCGACACCACCCTCGCGTTGTCCCAGCAGTCGGTGAAGCGTCTCGGCACCCCGCACGGGCGGCGGGCCGTGGTGCTCACCACCTCGGGCGGCGCCGGCACCTACACCGCCGACCGGCTCAGCGAACTGGGCTGGACCCTGCCGGACCTGCGGCCGGAGGTGGCCGCCGCGGTCGAGGAGATCTGCGGCCAGCGCGGGGTGCACAACCCGGTGGACATCACCGGGGCGTTCGGCGACACCGGCCGGCTCGGCCGGATCCTGGTCGAGCTGGCCAAGGACGAGAGCGTCGACGCCTTCTTCGTGGCGACCGGCGCGGGCGGGGTGCTGGGCGAGTCGGTCGCCGGGTCGCTGGTGGACGCCCGCCCGCACGTGCCCCAGGAGGTCTACGTCGGCTGGGTGGGGATGAGCGGCGGGGTGCGGGACGCCCTGGACCGCGCCGGGCTGCCGGCCTTCGGGGACCCGGCGCGGGCGGCCTTCGCGGCCGAGGCGGGGGCACGTTTCCGCACCTTCGGCGACCGTCCGGCGGACGGCGCGCAGTTGCTGCGGCTGCTGGAGGCGGCGCCGGCCGGGCCCGCCGAGGACGAGCCCGAGCCGCGGTGGCGTACCGCCGCGGAGGCCATCGGGGAGTTGTCGGCGGCCGGGGTCTCCTGCGGCGGCACGGTGGTCACCGGTTCGCTGGATCCGCGGGAGGCGGTGGAGGCGGCCGAGTCGGTCGGCTACCCGGTGGTGGTCAAGATCGACTCCCCGTCGGCCAACCACAAGTCCGACGCGGGCGGGGTGCTGCTGGACCTGCGGGACGCCGCGGCGGTCGGCGCCGCGGTGGACACGCTGGCCGGCATCGCCGCGGCGGGCGGCTTCGAGCGGCCCCGGGCGGTGGTGCAGCACATGGTGCGCGGCACCGAGGTGCTGGTGGGGCTCAAACGGGACGCGGCCTTCGGGCTGATGCTGGTGGTCGGACTGGGCGGCACCCGGGCGGAGTTGCACGCCGACGTGGTGAGCACGCCTCTGCCCACCACCCGCGGCCACTTGGACGAGATGCTCGCCGGCCACCGGGTGCTGGGCACCCTGCTGGCCGGTTACCGCGGTGCGCCGGCCGCCGACCGCGACGCGCTGCTGGACCTGCTGGAGAGGGTCGGCCGGTGGGCGGTGGGCCGGCAGGGCACCGTGCACGAGGTGGACCTCAACCCGGTCTTCGTCAACGAGCGGGGCGCCTTCGTGGTCGACGCCAGGATCCTGGCGTCATGAGCGCCGACGCGGCGTACGTCGTCGGGGTGGGCAGCACGCCGTACGCGGCCAGGCTGGAGGGCAGCGTGGAGGCGCTGGCCGGCCGAGCGGTGCTGGCCGCCCTCGCGGACGCCGGGCTGGAGCCGCCCGACATCGACGGCATCGTCTCCTACCCCGGCCACCTTGAGGCGGAGGCGGTCATCTCGCTGTTCGGCCTGCCGGACGTGCGGTTCCGCGCCGAGGTGGCGCTCGGCGGGGCGAGTGCCGTCTCCGGTCTGGGGCTGGCCTCGCTCGCGGTGCGCGGCGGGGCGGCGGACAACGTGCTGCTGCTGCGGGCCATCAAGGGGCGGTCGGGGTTGCGCAAGACCCAGCGCCCCTCAGCTGTGCCCGGGGCACGTGTCCGCGCCCAACTGGAGGCGACCGTCGGCATGAACACCGCGGCCCAGCGCTACGCGATGCTGTGCCGCCGCTACACGCACGAGTACGGACTCGACCGCGAGTTGCTCGCCGAGGTAGCGCTTGCTGCCCGGTTCCACGCCAACCTCAATCCGGACGCGCAGATGTACGGCCGTCAGCTGACCGCGCGGGAGTACGCGCAGGGGCGGATGATCGCGGACCCGTACACGCTCTTCGACTGCTGTCTGGAGAGCGACGGCGCGTGCGCGGTCCTGGTGTCGGCCGATCCGCGGCCCGGCGGGCGCGCCGCGCGGGTGCGGATCCTGTCGGTGAGCGAGGGGCACGCGGACTGCCCCGACGACCTGGTCAGCCGGCCCGACCTGCTGGATGTGGGCCTCGGCCGGGCGGCGCGGCGGGTGTGGGCGGACACCGGGCTGGGCCCGGCGGACATGTCGGCGGCGATGGTCTACGACTGCTTCACCTTCGAGGTGATCCACCAGTTGGAGGCGGCCGGGTTCGCCACGCCGCGGACCATCGGCGACCTGATCGCCGGCGGCGGCATCCGGCTCGGCGGCCGGCTGCCGGTCAACACCCATGGCGGACTGCTCTCGGAGGGACACATGGCGGGGCTGAACCATGTCGTGGAGGCGACCCGGCAGTTGCGCGGCGAGGCCGGCGACCGCCAGGTGGCGGACGCCCGGCACATCGCGGTCACCGGCTGGGGCAACCTCGGTGACGGCTCGATCGCGGTGCTCGCGAGGGATCATGGCTGACCGCGGGAGTCGCCCGATGCCGGTGCCCGATCTGACCGACCCGGACTACGCGCCGTACTGGCAGGCGGCCGGCGCGGGTGTGCTGTCGCTGCCCGAGTGCGCGGGCTGCGGCGTGGTCCGCTGGCCGCCGCGGGCGCTGTGCCGGCACTGCCGCACCGAGCCGGTGCGCTGGGTCGAGCGGGAGCCGTCGGGCACGTTGCACACCTGGACCGTGGTCACCCATCCGACCGCGCCGGGCTTCGCCGAGGTGCCGTACGTGGTGGGGATGGTCGAGCCGGCCGGGCTGTCCGGGGTCCGGCTGCTGGGCAACGTCGTCGGGACCGACCCGGCCGATCTGCGGATCGGCATGCCGTTGCGCGCGGACTTCCACCGGACCGGCACGGAACCGGACTTCACCGTCGTGCGATGGCGGCCGCACCCGCCTTCCGGGACGGACTGACCAGACCGTGGGTGAACACCTACCGGGATGTCGATCGCACTAGGGAGCAGTCAGTGAAGGAAATGCAGCTACGCGGCCTCTATCCGGCGACCGTGACTCCGTTCGACGCCGACCTCGGCGTCGACTACGCGGGGCTGGACAAGCACCTCGCCGAGACCTTCGCCGCGGACGGCGTGCGGGGCGTGGTCGTCAACGGTCACATCGGCGAGGTGCTGGCGCTGACGCCCGAGGAGCGGGCGGAGATCGTCCGGCACGCGGTGGCGCTGCGGCCGAGCGGCAAGCTGGTGTTCGCCGGTGTCGAGGCGCGCACCGCCCACGAGTTGGTCGACCTGGGCCGGCAGGCGCGGGAGGCGGGCGCGGACGGACTGCTCGTGCTGCCGCCGGTGGACGTCCGCCCCTACCGGCGGTTGTCCAAGCACGCCCCCTCGGTGCTGCACTTCTTCCGGGCGCTCAACGACGCGGTCGGACTGCCGATGATCGTCCACCAGTACCCGGACTTCACCGGCTGCTCGTACCCGATCCCGGTGCTGCGGGAGCTGGCGGAGCTGGAGCACGTGGTGGCGGTCAAGTCGGCGTCGTTCACCGTGACCCGTTACGCGGAGGTCTGGGACGCGCTGCACGACAAGGTCTCGGTGCTGGCCGCCACCGACGCGCCCGCGCTGCTGGGCATGCTGCTGCACGGGGCGCACGGCGCGCTGATCGGCGTGGGTGTCATCGAGCCGTCGGTGTGGGCCGAGGTGGTGGACGCCGCGGCCGCCGGTGAGGCCGAGCGGGCCCGGCAGACCTTCCGGAAGGTCTGCATGCCGATCCTGGGGACGGTCTTCGAGAACCAGGAGCCGAGCGGCCCGACCAGCGAGGCGGCGGCCACCAAGGAGGCGCTGGTGCGGTTGGGCCAGCTCACCTCCTCGCGGGTGCGCCCGCCCGCGGTCGGGGTCGACGAGCACACCAGGCGGGAGATCGCCGAATGCCTGGAGGGCATCGGCCTGACCACCAAGAGCACGGCACTTTGATCCGGCCGGCCGGGCGCCGCGGCCGCACGCCGCGGCCCCGGCCGGGGGTCCTCGCCGGTCCCAGGTTCCCCAGTCAGGAGAAGGACATGAAAAGTTCGGTTCACTCATCCGGCCGGCTGTGGTCCCGGGCGCGGGTGGCGCTGGGAGCCGGTGTGCTCGCGCTGGCGCTCGCCGCGACCGCGTGCGGCGGCGCGGCGAACACCAAGAGCGCTCCTGCCAAGGGCGGTTGGTCCGACGTGGTGGCGGCGGCGAAGAAGGAGGGTTCGGTCCAGACGTACTTCACCGTCAGCCAGCAGGTGCTCGACCAGCTGAACGCCGCGTTCACCAGGAAGTACGGGATCAAGGTCAACACCTATCGCGCCATCACCCCGGCCGACCTGATATCCCGACTGGAGAACGACAAGGCGTCGGGCTCACCGGTCGCCGACGTGGTGAACTACGGCGACGGGGTCTATCTGAGCAAGGCCCGCTCGGCCGGGGACGTGGCCACCGACGTGTCGCTGCCGTCCGCCAAGGGCTGGCCGGCCCGGTACTTCAAGGGCGGGGTGGCCGCCTTCCAGGTCTCCGTGGTGACCATCGTGCGCAACACCCACCTGGTCAGCGCGGCGGACGCGCCGAAGGACTGGAAGGACCTGCTCGACCCCAAGTGGAAGGGCAAGATCGACGCCTTCGAGCCGCGCACCGGTGACCTCGGCTACGCCTACGAGTTCCTCAAGCAGAAGTACGGCGCCGGGTTCGTCAAGAAGCTCGACGCGCAGAACCCGCACTTCGAGGTCTCCGGCAACCAGGTGGCCTCCAACGTGGCCGCCGGCCAGTACCCGATCGGGCTGTCGTACACCAACATCACCTCGATCACCGCGATGAAGGGCGCGCCGCTGGCGGCGGTGCCGACCGCGTCGAGTCCGGCGTGGACGCCGTATGTGTACGTCTCCTCCTACGCGCCGCATCCCAACGCGGCCCGCCTCTACCTGGACTTCATCATGAGCGCCGAGGGCCAGCGCTCCTACCTGGGTGGGAAGTCCGGCAACTCGGCGATCTCGGTGCCCGGTTCGCTGACCAACCCGCCGGGGCTGACGTTCATGGACCCGAAGACCATGAACGACGACGTGCCGGGGTTCCGGAGCACCTTCGGCCTGGCGTCATGAGCTCCGCCGGCCCACGGCGCCGGTTCGCCGGCGGCCTGGGCTCCCACCTCGTGCCGGCGCTGATCGTCGTGGGTGTGCTGGTCTTCGTCGGCTTCGCGGTGCTGGCGCCGGGCGTCGCGATCCTGCGCAACAGCCTCACCGACGCCGCCGGCCACTTCTCGGGCCGGGTCTATCTCGACACCCTCACCCGCCCCGGCATCGTCACGGCGCTGGGCAACACCGCGATCGTGGTGTTCGGTTCCGTGCTGTTCGCGCTGGTGACCGGGATCGGGCTGGCGTGGTGCCTGGAGCGCACCGACATCCCGTTCGCCCGGCTGCTGTCGACGACCGCGAACTTCCCGCTGGTCTTCCCGCCGATCGTGGGCGCGGTGGCCTGGGTGCTGCTGCTGGGGCCCAAGAGCGGGCTGATCAACGTGGGGCTGGCGGCGGCGCACCTGGGCCAGATCAACCTCTACAACGTGTGGGGCATCACCTGGGTGGTCGGCATCTACACCACGCCGTACGTCTTCCTGGTGGTCGCCTCCAGCTTCCGGCAGTACGACGCCTCCTACGAGGAGGCCGCGCGGACCGCGGGGACCCGGCTGCGCACGATCCTGTGGCGGATCACCCTGCCGATGCTGACCCCGGCGATCCTGGCGGGGGCGCTGCTGGCGTTCGTCTCCTCGATGGCGATGTTCGTGGTGCCGGAGATCATCGGTGGTCCGGCCAAGGTGCAGGTGCTGACGACGATCATCTACAACGACCTCAACGAGTACCCGCGGGACCTGAAGTCGGCGGCGGTGCTGAGCACCGTGATGGTGGTGGCCACCTTGGTCGTGCTGTGGTCGCAGCGCCGGATGCTGCGGGTCGGCTCCCGGTTCGTGACCATGTCGGGCAAGGGGGTGCGCGGCACCCGGCTTCCGCTGCGCAGGTGGCGCTGGGCGGCGTTCACGCTGGTCGCCTGCTACGTGGTGGTGACCACGGTGCTGCCGATGCTGGCGCTGGTGAGCGCCTCGCTGCAACGCGTCTACCAGGGGTCGATCAGGCCGTCGCAGTTCACCACGGCCAACTTCGCGGCGCTGTTCGACAGCGGCAACGGACTGGCCTGGGCGTCGATCCGCAACAGCGGCTATCTGAGCCTGATCGGCGCGACCATCGGGATGCTGGTCGCGGTGCTGGTGGCCCGGACCGTCGTGCATGTCCGCAGCCGGGCCGCCAGGTTGCTCGACTACCTCTCGACGGTGCCGGCCGCGCTGCCCGCCACCGTGCTGGGCGCCGGGCTGATCATGATCTACCTGGGTCCGCCGTTCGCGCTCTACGGGACGAACGCGCTGCTGATCATCGCCTACGTCGCCCACCACCTCCCGCAGGGGGTGCGTACCGCGAGTTCGGCGTTCCACCAGGTCAGCGGGGATCTGGACGAGGCCGCCTATGTGTGCGGCTCGCCGTGGACGCGGACCTTCCGGCGGATCACCCTGCCGGTGATCGCGCCCGCGCTGGCCAGTGGCTGGCTGTTCCTGTTCATCCTGATGTCCCGGGAGGCCTCGGCGTCCGCCCTGGTGGCGAGCCCGCGCACCCCGGTGGTCTCCACGGTGGTGCTGGACCTGTGGGGTTACGGCGACGTCCCCAGGCTGTCGGCGTTCAGCGTGCTGATCGTCGCTCTGTCGGCGGCGCTGACCGCCCTGGTGGTGCGGGTGGGCGCCCGGTCGGGTGTGAGGACGGCATGACGGCGGCACGGCAGCGGGCACAACGAGGTAGCCAGGGAGAAGGACGGATGGGGATCGTCAGCGTCACCGGTCTGCGCAAGGACTTCACCTCCCGCGGGGAGCGGGTCACCGCCGTCGACGGGATCGATCTGGAGCTCGCGGAGGGGGAGTTCGTCTGCCTGCTGGGGCCCAGCGGCTGCGGCAAGACCACCACCCTGCGGTCGATCGCGGGCCTGGAGCAGCCGACCGGCGGCACCATCACGATCGCCGGCCAGGTGGTGTACTCCGGCCAGGACGGCACGTTCGTCCCGCCGGAGAAGCGGGGGCTGGGCATGATGTTCCAGTCGTACGCGGTGTGGCCGCACATGACCGTCCGGCAGAACATCGAGTTCCCGCTGCGGCACGGCGTGGGGCGCGGCGCCTACTCGCGGGAGCAGATCAGGCAGCGGGTCGACGCCATCTTGGAGGTCGCCGACTGCACGCGGCTGGCCGACCGCCACCCCGCCGAGCTCAGCGGCGGCCAGCAGCAGCGCGTCGCGCTGGCGCGGACCCTGGTCTACGAGCCGTCGGTGCTGCTGTTCGACGAGCCGCTGAGCAACCTCGACGCGAAGCTGCGCGAGCGGATGCGGAGCGAGTTGCGGGCGTTGCAGAAGCGGCTGAACTTCACCGCGGTCTACGTCACCCACGACCGCGAGGAGGCGCTGACCATGGCCGACCGGGTGGTCGTCATGTCGCACGGGGGAATCGTCCAGGTCGGGCGCCCGGAGGAGATCTACGCCCGGCCGGAGACGGCGTTCGTGGCCGACTTCATCGGCCCGGCCGACATCCTGCCGGTGCTCGGCCTGCCGGAGTCGGCCGGGCTGCCCAGGACGGCGCTCACCCCGGTGGGTCCTGTGGTCTGCGGGGCCTCGGCGCGGTTGACCGACGGCGGGCCGGACGGCCCCGACGCGTCGGTGCTAGTGCGGCCGAGCGACGTCGAGGTGGCCGACCGGCCGCTGGAGGGCGTCAACACCTGGCGCGGCAGGGTGGAGCGCTCCTCCTACCTGGGCGAACACGTCATGTACGGCATCCGGATCGAGGGGACGCTGCTGAACGCGCTGGTACCGGTCAAGTCGCGGGTCGCCGGCGAGGAGGTCTGGGTGCGGCTGGACCCGGAGGGCTGCCGACTGGTCAACGGGCGCCTGTCGGAGCGCGGCGCCGCCGGGCGGCCGGCGGACGGCCGGGAGCACGGCGCCGCCGAGTCGATGGACTTCGTCGCGTGACCGGCCCGCACGACCTGGTGCTCACCGGCGCCACCGTGCTGGATCCGGCGGGGCGCTGCTCGGGGCGGTACGACGTGGCGGTACGCGACGGGGTGATCAGCGAGATCGCGCCCGGCATCCGCGGCGCGGCCACCGAGGTCGACCTGACGGGCGCGATCGTCACGCCGGGGTTCGTCGACGTCCACGCGCACGTCTTCGACGGGGTCGGCGGATCCGTGCCGGGCGACGAGGCGTGCCTGGGGCGCGGGACCACCACGGCGGTCGACGCGGGGAGCGCGGGGGCGCACACCTTCGGGGCGTTCCGGCGGATGACCGCCGACCACCGGATGCGGATCCTGTCCTGGCTCAACCTGTCCACGATCGGCATCGCCGACGCCCGGGTCGGTGAGCTCCTGGCGATCCAGCACGCGGACGTGGACGCGGCGGTCGAGACCGCGGCCGGCAACCGGGACCTGGTGGTGGGCATCAAGACCAGGCTGAGCTCCTACGTGGTGGGCGGTTACTGCGAGCCGGTCCTGAAGCTGATGCGCGCCGCGGCCGACGCGGCGGCCGTGCCGGTGATGGTGCACATCGGGGACACCGGCGAGACGCTGGCGGAGATCCTGCCGTATCTCAACCCCGGTGACGTGGTCACCCACATGCTGACCGGCCGCAAGAACGGGATCACCACCGCGCAGGGCGCGATCCTCCCGGCGGTGGTCGAGGCGCGGCGGCGCGGGGTGCTCTTCGACGCCGCGCGCGGCGGCAACCACCTGTCCTTCAGGGTGCTGCGGGCGGCGGTCGAACAGGACTTCCTGCCCGACAGCCTGGCCACCGACATCACCCGGCGCACGGCGCTGGACCCCGCCCACGGCCTGGCCCTGCTGTGCACCGAGTTGATGTCCTTCGGCCTGGACTTCGAGCGGCTGCTGCCGATGGTGACGTCCGGCCCCGCGCGGATGATCGGGCGGCCCGACCTCGGGCGGATCGCGGTGGGCGGGCCGGCCGAACTCACCGTCGTGCGGATCGAGGACGGCGACTGGCGACTGGCCGACGTCGACGGCGCCACCCGGGCGGCACGCCGCCGGGTCACCGTCCGCGGGGTGGTCCACGGCGGCCGCTACCAGGCGCTGTCCCAGGAGGCGGCGTGACGGGCGGTCCTGAGCCGGGCGCGGCGTTCACCCACACCGTCAGGGACGGCGTCGCGACCGTCACCCTGGACCGGCCCGACCGGCTCAACGCGCTCAGCCGCCGGACCCGCAGGGAACTGACCGCACTGCTCGCCGGGTGGGAGTCCGACGAGGCGGTGCGGGTGTATCTGATCACCGGCACGGGACGGGCGTTCTGCGTCGGGCACGACGTCAAGGAGGCGCCGGCGCGCGACGCGGCGGACGCCGAGGTCCCGGACTTCTTCGCGTTGTTCGACCGGTTGGCCAAGCCGTCGGTGGCCGCGCTCAACGGGGTGTGCGTGGCCGGCGGTGCGAGTCTGGCGCTGGGCTGCGACGTGCGGTTCGCCTCGCCGGGGGCCACGATCGGCTGGACGCAGGCCCGGCTCGGGCTGGTCCCGGTGAGCGGTCCTTGTCTGCTGCCGCGGATGATGCCGGGCAGCGTGGCGATGCGGCACCTGCTGACCGGGGAGCCGATGAGCGCCGCGACGGCGGCCCGCTGGGGGCTGGTCGAGGAGATCGTGGCCGGGCCGGAACTCCTGGCGGCAGCGCGCGAATGCGCCCTCGCGATCGCCCGGTGCGCGCCGCTGGCGGTGGCGGGGATCAGAAGGGCGGCCCGTGAGGCGCTCGGGACACCGCTCGGCGAGAACCTGGCGCATGCGGCCGAACTGGCCCGGGTGGCGGAGCGCTCCGATGACGCGCGCGAGGGCGTGGCGGCGTTCCGGGAGAAGCGGGACCCCAGGTGGCGCGGGCGATGAGGACGACAGGGACCATGAGGGACGGCGGGGCGAGCGGGATGGAGCGAACGGTGACCGGACCTGACGGACACGCGCTGGACGGCGTGCTGGTGGCGCGGGTCGGCGCTTCGGCGGCCGGGGACCTCCTCGGGCTGCTGCTGACCGAGCAGGGCGCCCGGGTGGTGTCCGTCCCGCCGCAGGAGGCGGCCGGCTCCGTGCTGCTGGACGCCGCGGACGTGGTGGTGAGCGAGCACGACCCGGACCTGCCGGAGCAGGCGTGGGCCGCGCTCGGGCGGCTGCGCGAGCGGCGGCCCGAGGTGGTCCGCTGCTCGCTGGTCGGCCTGGCGCCGGACGCGCCCTTCGAGTGGAACGGGCTGGACGGCCGGGCGGTCGCCGCGGTGCTGGGACTGCACCGCATGTCGGGCACGCCGGTGCGACCCGACCCGCTGCCGGTGGCCGCCTACTACGGCGCGCTGACGGCGGCCGTCCACATCACCGCGGGGCTGCTGCGACGGGACCGGGACGGCCGGGGCACGGACATCACCGTGCCGCTGGCGTCCGCGGCGCTCACCGTGCTGTGCCGGGACCTGGTCGACGCCGACGACCACCGGCTGGTGGACATCGGGCCGCTGCCGCACCTGCCCAACGTCGACCTCTACCGCTGCCAGGACGGCCGCTACCTGCAACCGCACGGCCTCTACGAGAACTTCGTGCGGATCCTGTGCCGGGTGATGGGGCACGAGGAGTGGATCGAGGAGGCGGTGCCCGCCCTGCACCAGCTGCCGGACCGGGCCGCGGTGAGCGAGTGGCGGGAGCGGTTCGCCGCGGTCTTCCTCCAGCGGCCCGCCCTGGAGTGGGAACGGGAGATCAACGCGGCGGGCGGGGTGTGCACGATGGTGCGCACCCCCGCCGAGTGGGCGGCCGAAGCCCATCCCCATGACGCGCGGATCCTGACCGGCGCCGACCAGGGCCCCGCGACGGCCGGACCGGCGGTGCGGGTGATCCCGCACCCGGTCGGCCCTGGGCACCTCGACGAGGGCGCCGCCCGCGCGAGCGCCACCGAGCCGGTCCCGCCGTCCGCGCTCCCCCTGGCGGGCGTGCGGGTGATCGACTTCTGCATCGTGCTGGCCGGTCCCACCTGCGGCCGGATCCTGGCGGAGCTGGGCGCGGACGTGGTCAAGGTCGACGACCCGGTGCGCCACGTCAGCCCGTTCCCCTGGCTGGACGTCAACCGCGGCAAGCGCAGCATCGTGATCGACCTGCGCAGGAGCGAGGGCGCGGCGGTGGCCCGCGCTCTGGTGGCGGGCGCGGACGTGGTGGTGCAGAACTTCCGGGCCGGCAAGATCGACGAACTCGGCTTCGGCATGGAGACGGTCACCGCGCACCGCCCCGACCTGGTCTACGCGTCGCTGAACGCCTTCGACTTCGACGGCACCTGGCAGCACCGTCCGGGCTGGGAGCACAACGCCCAGGCCGCCACCGGGATGCAGGTCATGCGCGAGCGCGACGGCGTGCCCCGGCAGGTGCCGTATCCGGTCAACGACTACGCCACCGGGCTGCTGGGCGCGTTCGGGGTGCTGCTGGCCCTGCGGCACCGCGGGCGGACCGGCGTCGGCTCCTGGGTGCGGGCCAGTCTGGCCAGGAGCGCCACCTGGATCCAGCACGCGCCGCAGGGTGGTGGGGCCCCGGCGTTCCGTCATCTGCCGTGTGCCGACGGCGGGGTGTGGGCCGCGCCGGCGGACGCCGGGACGCCCGCCGAGCCGCCCGCTTCGCTCACCGAGGCGGTGACCGCCGCCACCGGGCGGGAGGCCCTGGCGCTGCTGAAGGCGGCCGGGTATGCGGCGGTGCGGGAGGCGGGCCCGCGCGACGCGGAGGTGCGCCGCTGGCTGTTCCGCACCCGCCAGCTCACCCGCTGGCACCACCCGCGTCTGGGGTGGCTGGAGCAGGCGACGCCCCGCCCGCACGGCGGCGACCTGCACCGCGACGACGTCTGGCCGGCGCCGCAGCCGGGCGCCGACGGGACGGCGATCCTGACGGAGTTGGGGCTGTCACCTGAGCGGATCGACGCCCTCTACGAGCAGCGCGCCGTCCACCCCGAGCGATCCTTCATCGCCCAGTCCGCCGCCCACCGCTGACCTGGCGGGCTCCGCCGTCGTGGTCAGGGCGGTGGTGATCTCGGCGGTCAGGGTGCGGACGAAGCCGTCGAGGGCCGGGCCGAGGAAGTAGAAGTGGCCGCCGGGGAAGACCCGCCGCCGCGGTTCGTGGCGGGTCTCCCGGGACCAGCCGGACATCACGGCCGGGCCGGCCCAGGCGTCGTCGGTGCCGCAGAAGACGGTGAGCGGGCAGGACAGCGGGACCCGGTCGGGCGAGGGGCGGTAGGACTCGGCGGCGCGCAGGTCGCTGCGGGCGATCCGCAGGAAGCGCTCGACGAACTGCGGCACCTCCTTGACGCGTTCCGGCAGCCCTCCCATCGAGGTCATCTCGGCCAGCAGGCGGGTGTCGTCGAGTTGGGACAGCGAGGCGGCCGAGCGGTGCTGCGGCGGCATCCGCCCGGAGACCCCGACCCACGCCGGCGGGTGCCCCGCGCCCTGCAGCGCCCGGCCGGTCTCCAGCGCGACGAGCGCGCCGAGGCTGTGGCCGAACAGCGCCAGCGGCCTGCCGTCCAGCCAGGGCTCCAGGTCCGCCACCGCTTGCCCGACCACCTCGGGCAGGGTCTCCAGCGGCTGCTCGGCATGGCGTTTGCCGCGCCCCGGCAGGTCGAGCAGCAGGAGTTCCCAGTCGATGGGGAACGCCCGGATCATCGGGTGGTAGACGGTCCCCGAGCCGCCCGCGTGATGGAAGCCGACGAGGCGCAGCGCGGGGTCCGCCACCGGGCGCGGGCGCACGAAGGGGTTCACGCGCCGGGCTCCGCTTCCACGGTGCCGGCCGAGGTCTGGGCGATGTACCGGGTCAGCCCCTCCAGCAGACGGGTCAGCGGCAGGTCGATCACCAGCTCGTCGAGCGGGATCTCGATCCGGTAGCGCTCCTCGATGGCGATGGTGAACTGCATGGCGGTGAAGGAGTCGCCGCCGACGTCCAGGAAAGTGCGGTTCAGGTCGAGTTCCTCGTCCGAGTGCATCACCTTCGCCAGCTCAGCCAGCAGGAAGCCGCTGATCTCCGCGTGGCCGGGGCCCTGTTGGCCGGACCGGCCGGCCTCGGCGGGCTCCGGCGCCACGGCCCCCGAACGCGGGAGCGGCTCGTCGATCCAGCAGCGCCGGCGGCGGAACGCGTAGGTGGGCAGGTCGTCCGCGTACCGGGTGCCGGGGGCGCGCAGCGGGTCGAACCGCAGGTCCGCGCCGGCCCGGAACACCGCGCCGAGCAGGTCCGCCAGCAGTCCTGGCGCCGCGTCGGGATCGTCGGTGAGCAGCGGGAACACCGCGTGGCCGCAGACCAGTTCGGCGAGCCGGGAGCCGGGAGCGGCGTCCTCGGTGACCCGCAGGCCGAAACTCTTGAGCAGCGACGCGAGCGCGACGCGCGGCTCTCCCGTGCCGCCCGGTCCGTCGTCGGCGAGCCCGGGGCAGGCGGCGCGGAGCGCGGCCAGGCCCTTCTCCAGCGCGCCGGGCGCCGCCGCCCCGAAGCGCAGCCGTGCCCGCTGGGCGCCGGGGATCTCCTCGCGGTCGCGGTACGCCTGGGCGGCGGCCGTCAGCCGTTCGGCGAGCTGGGCCGGGGTCCGGCCGGTGACCGCGATCCGGTGCTCGAAGGCGGTACGGCCGTCGCGCAGCGTCGCGCAGACCGACGCCAGCCGGTCCGGATCGCCGGTCCCGGTGAGGTACCCGGCGGTGGCGACGGCCAGCGCCTTGAGGCTGTCGGGGTGCCGGGCGGAGAGCGTCAGCAGTTCGGGGCCTTCGCCGGGGTGCGAGGGCTCGGGCCGCGGACGGTAGGACTCCAGCAGGGCGTGGGCGTTGGTGCCGCTCATGCCGAAGGCGCTGACCCCCGCGATGTGCCGTGGGAAGGCGGCCGGCCAGTCCTGGGCGGTGCGCGGGACGGTGAGGCCCAGGCGGTCCCAGGGGATGAGGTGGTTGAGCGGTCCTTCGGCCTCGGTGGCGCTCGCCGGGATGCGGTGGTGGCGCAGCATCAGGACGACCTTGATCAGGGCGGCGATGCCGGCCGCGCTCTCCAGGTGGCCGATCCGGGCCTTGACGCTGCCGATGGCGACCGGTGCGCCGCGGTCCGGCGCGCCGCTGCCCAGCACGGCGTCCAGCGCCCCGGCCTCGATCGGGTCGCCGAGCGCGGTGCCCGTGCCGTGCGCCTCGACGTAGCCGACGTCCCCGGCGGATACGTCGGCGTCGGCGAGGGCGGCGCGCAGCACCTCCTGCTGCGCGGGGCCGCAGGGCACGGTCAGGCCGGAGGAGGCGCCGTCGTGGTTGACAGCGCTGCCGCGCAGCACGGCGTGGATCGGCCGGCCCTCGCGTTCCGCGTCGGCGAGCCGCATGAGCACGAGCATCCCGACGCCCTCGCCGCGGCCGTAGCCGTCGGCGGAGTCCAGGAACGCCTTGGAGCGACCGTCGGGGGCCAGGGCCTTGCTCTGGCAGAGCGAGACCATCAGGTCGGGCGAGAAGAAGATGTTCGCGCCGCCGACCAGCGCGTAGCGGCACTCCTCGCCGCGCAGGCTCCTGGCCGCCAGGTGCAGGGCGACCAGGGAAGAGGAGCAGGCGGTGTCCACGCTGATCGCGGGGCCGGACAGCCCCAGGGCGTAGCCGATCCGGCCGGCCGCCATGGCGTGGCCGCCGCCGGTGCCGTAGTAGGGGTCGATGCCGCTTCTGTCCTCGTGGCCGGCCAGCCGGTCGGTGTAGTCGGCGGTCATGATGCCGACGAACACCCCGGCGGCCAACCGTTCCTGGCGGCGGACGGCGATACCGGCCCGCTCCATCGCCTCCCAGGCCACTTCCAGCAGCAGGCGCTGCTGCGGATCGAGGGCGTCGGCCTCGCGCCGGGAGATGCCGAAGAAGTCCGGGTCGAACCCGGCGACATCCCGGAGGAAGCCGCCGCGGTCGACGTAGGAGGTGCCCGGCCGGCCGGGCCCGGCCTCGTGGACCGATCGCAGTCCCGGCCGGTCCTCGGGGATCTCGCTCAGCGCCTCCCGCTCGCCGAGCAGGAAGTCCCAGTACCGCTCGGGGGTGTCCAGCCCGCCGGGCAGCCGCAGCGCGGTGCCGACCACGGCCAGCGGGGTGCTGCGGGCCCCTTCCAGCTCGCGCACCCGTGCCTTCAGCTCACGGGAGAGCTTGAGCTGTTCGCGCATCAACGCCCGTACATCGCCGGGTTCCATGTGCTCACGCCTCCAGGTCGTCGCGTACCGCTTGGATGAGTTCCTCGAAGGACAGGTCCTCGAGTTCGGCCGGCTCTTCGCGGCCGGCGGCGGGCGGTGCGGGCCGCCCGTCGTCCGTTCCGTACAGCGACCCGGTCAGGAAGCGGACCATCGCGGGCACGCTGGGGTGGTCGATGGCGACGGTGGCGGGCAGGTCGGCGTCGAGCGCGTGGGCCAGCCGGGTGCGCAGGTCGATGACCATGATCGAGTCGAGTCCCATGTCGGCGAAGCCGAGCGAGTCGTCGGTGCCGACCGGCTCGCCGAGGATCTCGCCGACCAACTCCGCCAGCGCGTCGCGCAGTTCGTCCTCCCGGTCGGCGTCCGCCGTGGCGTCCAGCGTGGCCCGCAGCCAGCCTGTGGGCCGGGTCCGCGGCTCCTCGTCCGCCGGTCGCCGGTCCGCCGCCGGGGCGAGCGCGCGAACCAGCGCGGCCCTGGGGTGGTCGCCGAGCCGTTCGGCGTAGGCCGCCGCGTCGAGCGCGACGGCGGCCACCTGCCGGTGGGTCGCGCCGACCGCGAGGGCCAGCAGCGGCGCCGCCTCCTCGTCGGTCAGCGCGCGCACCCCCAGCCGGGTCGCCGCCCGTCCCACGGCGGCGTCCTGGGCCAGGCCGCCCTTTCCGGCCGGCACCCAGGGACCCCAGTTGACGCTCGTCGCGGGGACGCCGGCGGCCCGCAGCCGGTGGGCCAGGCCGTCGAGACAGCCGTTGGCCGCCGCGTAGTTGGCCTGCCCGGCCGAGCCCAGCAGGCCGGCGACCGAGGAGAACAGCACGAAGGTGTCGATCGCCTCGCCCTCGGTGGCGGCGGCCAGGTTCCACGCGCCGGACACCTTGGCCGCGAAGACCGAACGGTAGGACTCGGGGGTCAGATGCTCGAACGCGCCGTCCGCCGTGCTGCCCGCGAGGTGCAGGACGCCCCGCAGCGGGGCGGTGGCGTTCGCCGCCCGCACTGCGCGCACGCAGTCGGCGGGTTCGGTGACGTCGCCGGAGACCACGGTCACCTTGACGCCGTCCGCGGTGAGTTCCCCGACGAGTCGCTGGGCGGCCTCGTCCGGCGCCGACCTGGCCATCAGGGTGATCGCGCCCACGCCCTGGCCGGCCAGGATCCGCGCGGCGGACAGTCCCAGCGCGCCGAGTCCGCCGGTGATCAGGACGCTGCCCTGCCAGGACGGCGGCTCGGGGGCGGTGGTCACCGGGACGAGCCGCGCCGCCCGCACGGTGCCGGCGGCGAGGGTGAGCCGCGGTTCGGGGATGCCCTCCTCCAGCGCCTGGGACAGCGCGCCGGCCAGCAGGGCGGGCTCCCAGCCCTCGTCGAGGGTGACGCGCAGCAGCCGGCGCTCCGCGTCCTCGGCCTCAAGCGCCGTCAGCAGGCCCCACATTGCTTCGCGCGCCGGTGCCGCCGGCGCGCTGCCGTCGCCGAGCACCGCGTAGGGCACCTGGCGGGGCACCTCGCGCAGCGCCGAGCCGAGGCTGAGGACCGTGCGCAGCGCTTCCTGCGCGTCGCCTTCGGAGGCCGTCAGATGGCGGGCGTCCAGGACCAGTCCGGTCGCAGGCGTGATCCTGGCGGGCTCCCGGGCGGCGGTCACCTCGTGGCCGAGTGCCCGCAACGCCTCGCCGATCGCCTGGCCGTGGCCGTCCGCGCCGCCGAGCAGCACGATCCGCCGGGCGGTGAACGCGCCGCCGGTGTACGGCGGGACGTCGGCCAGGGACGGCTCGTAGGCGTGCGGCAGGCCGCCGCGCAGGCTGCGCTCCAGGACCGACTTGGGCGCGTGCCGTACCCGGAAGGCGTCGGCGACCATGACGCTCGCGCCGCTGCCGGTGAACATTTGCAGGTCGGCGGTCTCCACCCGCAGCCGCCCGCGGGCCAGCGCGTCGGCCTTGGTGACGGTGACGTGGCCCCACAGTTCGCCGTCCTGATCGGGGCGGCCGGGGAAGGAGAGCTTGGCCGCCGCGAACGGGATGGCGAGCGAGGGCGCCTCGTCGGCGATGTCGTCGACCAGGAATCCGGCGATGCTCTGGAAGCAGGAGTCGATCAGGCCGGGATAGATCTCGTAGTCCTCGACGTCGTCCGGCAGTTCGGGCCGCTCGTAGCGGACGAGTGCCTCGGTGCCGGTGATCCACACCTCGGCGATCCAGCGGAACGACAGGCCGAGGGTGTAGCCCAGCTCCCGGAAGTAGCGGTAGAAGTCCTCGCCGCTGATGTACCGGTCGGCCTCCGCCATGAACTCCTCCCGGTCGGGGAGGGCCGGGTGGTGCGGATCGGGGGCGGCGACCCGGGCGGACAGGTGCCGCTCCCAGACTCCGGTGTCCGGATCGACGAGGCTGCTGACGGTCAGTCGCGGCGCGCCGCCCTCCTCGGCCACCACGATCTGGGTGTCGAAGACCTCACCGTCCTTGATGACCAGGGCGCGCGGGCAGATCAGGTCCTCGACGGCGAACGGGCGGCCCCGCGCGGCGAGCGCCGACAGCATGGTGCCCAGGTGCGAGGCGGCCGGGGTGACCACGGTGCCGTACAGCCGGTGGTCGGTGAGATAGGCGGGGAAGCCGGAGTGGCGCGGGAAGGCGAAGACCCGGCCGGTCAGCGCAGGGGAACGCAGTTCGGCTCCCCAGTGCGGGGTGCCGGCGGCGATGCCGGGGACGGTGGTGGGCGGGCCGCCCGGTGCGGCCGCCGCCTTGGTCCAGTAGGTGGTCGCGGCGAACGGGTAGCGCGGCGCGGGCCCGCGGGACGCGCCGAGGTGGCGGTGGACCGCCTCCCAGCGCAGGCTCGCGCCGCGCTCGTAGAGTGCCTTGGCGGCGGCGAGCAGGACGGCCCGGTCGTTGCCGCCGCGCCGCAGCGAGGGGACGGTGCCGCCGGCCGGGGCGAGCCCGGCCGCGGTGACCAGGCGTCCCAGGGTGCGCTCCGGGCCGATCTCCAGGCAGATGTCGATGTCGGTCAACCGGGCGGCGCCCTCGTGGAAGCGCACCGGCATCCGCACGTGCCGGGCCCAGTACCGCGCGTCGTACTCGTCCGGCGCGGCGAAGCGGCCGGTGACGTTGGCGACGATGGGGACGCGGGGGGCGCCGAAGGCGAGCGGGCCGAGGGCGGTCTCCAGGTCGTCGACCATCGGGTCCATCAGCCGGGAGTGGAAGGCGTGCGAGACGACCAGCGCGCGGGCGTTGACCCGCCGCTCCTTCAACGCGACGGCGAACGCCTCGACGTCCACCCGGTCACCGGCCACCACCACGGCCTCGGGGCCGTTGACGGCGGCGATGTCCAACGCGGTGCCCACCAGCCACTCGGCGACCTGTTCCTCGGTCGCGGTGACGGCGAGCATCGCGCCGGGGGCGGTCTCCTGCATCAGCCGGGCCCGGGCGGTGATCAGGGTGAGGCCGGCGTCCAGGTCCATGACCCCGGCGTGGATCGCGGCGGCGATCTCGCCGACGCTGTGCCCGATGACGGCGGCGGCGGTCACCCCCCAGGACTCCCACAGCGCGGCCAGTGCCAACTCCAGTGTGACGAGCGCGGGTTGGGTGTACCGGGTCTGGTTGACCAGTTCCTTGTCCTGGCCGTCGAACATCAACTGCCGCAGCGATACGCCCAGTTGCGGGGCGACGATGCGGTCGCAGGCGTCGATGACGTCCCGGAAGACCGGTTCTGTGGCGTACAGCTCGCGGCCCATGCCGAAGTACTGGCTGCCCTGGCCGGAGAAGAGGAAGGCGACCCGCGGCTGCCGGGTGGCCGTGCCGGGCTCGTCCGCCCGCTCCAGCGCGGCCAGCAGTTCCTCCCCGGTCCGGCCGGTGACCGCGCGGCGCACCGGCAGGTGGGCGCGGCCCGCGCCCGCGGTGGTGACCAGGGCGGGCAGGTCCTGCGGCGCGGTGTCCGCGAGCCGGCCGGTCCACCGGGCGCGCAGCCGGTCGAGTCCGGCTTCGTCGGGGGCGGACAGCGGCAGCAGGTACGGGCCTTCGGCCGGGGCGGTCGCGGGCGGTCCGGCCGGCGGCGCCTCGCCGATGACGAGGTGGGCGTTGGTGCCGGAGAAGCCGAAGCCGGACACCCCCGCGTACCGGGGGCGGTCGCCGGTACGCCAGGGGACGAGCGAGTCGACGACCCGCAGGTTCATCTCCCGCCAGGGCACGTGGGGGTTGAGTGTGTCGCAGTGCAGGTTGGCGGGCAGCCGCTCGTGGCGCAGGGCGAGGATCGTCTTGATGACGCTCGCCATGCCCGAGGCGGACTCGCTGTGGCCGATGTTGCTCTTGACCGAGCCGACCAGCAGTGGTTCGCCGGGGAGCCGGCCGGGGCCGAGCGCGGACCAGGCGGCGCGCAGTTCCACCGGGTCGCCGAGCGAGGTGCCGGTGCCGTGGGCCTCCAGGTAGGAGATCTCGGCGCCGGTGATCCCGGCGTCGGCGAGCGCGGCGCCGATCACCGCCTCCTGGGCCCGGCCGTTGGGCGCGGTCAGTCCCGACGAGGCGCCGTCCTGGTTGATCGCGCTGCCGTGCAGGACCGCCAGGATCCGGTCGCCGTCGCGCCGCGCGTCGGCGAGCCGCTTGAGGACCAGCACTCCGCAGCCCTCGGCGCGCACGAAACCGTCGGCCTCGGCGGAGAAGACCTTGCAGCGCCCTGCGGGCGAGAGCATGTGCGCCCGGCTGACGGCGATCGAGGCCGAGGGCGCGGCGATGACGTTCACCCCGCCGGTCAGCGCGCTGTCGGTCTCCCCCAGCCGCAGCGAGCGCATCGCCAGGTGGAGGGCGACCAGGGAGGAGGAGCAGGCGGTGTCGATCGCCATCGCCGGGCCGTTGAGGCCCAGCAGGTAGGCGACCCGCCCGGCGGCGGCGTTGAGCGCGGTGCCGGTACTGAAGTAGGCGTCCAGCCCGGCCGGACCGCCCTGTTCGAGCAGCCGGGCGTAGTCGGAGTTGGAGATGCCCAGGTAGACGCCGGTGCGGCTGCCCTTCAGGCTCCGCGGGTCGATGCCGCTGTCCTCCAGCGCGTGCCAGGCTGCTTCGAGCACCAGCCGGTGCTGCGGGTCCAGGCTCTCCGCCTCCCGGGCCGGGATGTCGAAGAACGCGGCGTCGAACCGGGCCGGGTCGCGCAGGAATCCGCCCTGGTCGGTGGTGATCGTGCCGGGGCGCAGCGGATCGCTGTCGGTCAGCGCGGCGCCGTCCCACCTGTCCTGCGGTACCGGGCCGACCCCGTCCCGGCCCTCGCGCAGCAGGTCCCACAGCTCCTCGACGGAGTCGGCGCCGGGGAAACGACCCGCCATCCCGACGACGGCGATCGGCTCCCGGTCGGAGATCGGCTGCCGCTCCGGTGCGGCGTCCGGCGCCGCGGTGGGGGTCAGCGACGCGGGCAGCGATGTGGTGGTGGGTGCGGCGGCGCTCGCCGGGCCGGGCGGCGCGGGCGGGGTCTCCTGGACCAGGTCGAGTACGTGGTCGGCCAGTTCGGTGACGGTCGGGTGGTCGAAGATGTCGGAGACCCGCACCTCCACGCCGAAGGCCTCGGACGCGTCACGTTCCAGGTCGATGGCCATGACGGAGTCCAAGCCCAGGTCGAAGAAGCCGACGTCGTCGCGGACCGAGTCCGGGTCGGCGTGGCCGAGGACCGTGGCGATCAGGGACCGCACCTGGTCACGGGCCAGGTCGGGCCGGGCCGCCTGCGGCCGGGCGAGCAGCGCCCGCGCGGCCCACGGGGCGGCAGCCTCGCCGCCCGGTGCGTCCGGCGCCGGGCTGTCGGTTGCCGCCCCCTGGGACTGCGCGGCGAACAGCGGACGTCGTCTGCGTACCCCCATGACCTCGGTGAAGCGCGGCCAGTCCATGGCGGCGGCGACGATCAGCGGTGCCGTGCCGGACCGGGGGGCCACGAAGCAGGCGGCGCCGGTGCGCGGGGTCAGCGAGGCGACACCGGCGCGGGCCAGGCCGTCGCGTCCGGCGTCGTCCACCATGCCGTCCTCGGCCGCCCAGGGGCCGAACGCGATGCTCACGGCGGGCAGTCCGGCGGCGGCGCGCAGCGCGGCGACCGCGTCGAGACCGCCGTTGGCCGCGGCGTAGGCGCCGTAGCCCTCGGTGCCCCACAGCGCGGAGACCGACGAGGTCGTGACAAGGAAGTCGAGCGGCTGGTCCCGGAAGACCAGGTGCAGCCACCACGCGCCGGTGAACTTCCCGCGCAGCGCTGCCTCGAAGTCCGCCGCGTCCGCCTCGGCGAGCGGCCGGCGCGGCAGTGAGCCGGCGGCGTGCACGATCCCGCGGATCGGGGGGAGGTCGTCGAATTGCCAGCAGGCGGCCAGTTCTGCGGGGTCGTCGCAGTCCGCGGCGCGGTACCTCACCTCGACGCCGTCGTGGCGCAGGGTGTCGAGCAGTTCGGTGGCGGCCGTGCCCAGCCGATCGTGCGGGGTGCGGCCGATGAGCAGCAGGTGGCGGGCGCCGCGCCGGGCGAAGTCGGCGGCCACCGCCCGGCCCACCGCGCCGAGGCCGCCGGTGACCAGGTAGGTGGCGTCGGCGCGCACCGGCAGCGGGACCGTCGCGTCGTGGGGCAGTTCGGTCAGCCGGGCGCCCAGCACCCGGCCGTCGCGGATCGCGGCCAGGTCCTCGCCGGTGCCGCCGGTCACCAGCCGCAGCAGCGCCGCCGCGTCCGGCCCGCCGGGTTCTGCGGGCAGGTCGGCGACACCGCCCCAGACCCGGCCGGCCTCCAGGCCGAGCACCGGCGCCAGCCCGTGCAGCAGACCGTGGTCACCGGCGACGAGGGTGTCGTCACCGGTGACCTGGCGGGCGCCCGCGGTGACGACGAAGGCGTCGCCCGGGACCGCGGCGCGCTCCAGGCCGAGCACCGCCGAGGTGACGGCGGCGCACAGCCCGGCGCCCCGGGCGGCCGGGTCGGCCGGCCCGGTGAGCGTCTCGGGAAGCGGGGTGGCCTTCATGGCCAGCACCAGGTGGACCCGCTCGGTCGCGGAGTGCCCGGCCCAGTACGCCGACCAGGCTTCCGCGCTGTCCGGCAGCGTCCCGGCGGGCAGGCCGTCGTCGACCGGTCCGAGTACGGCGGCCGGCAGGCCTGCGGCGTCCGCCGCGCGGGCGAGCAGGGTGAGCAACGGGCCGTCGTCACCGGCCAGTACGAGGGTGCCGAGGTCGGCGCCGGCGGGCGGCTCGACGGGCTCCCACTCCAGTCCGTGGAACCCGGCCGGCACGCCGGACTCCCGCGCCTCCGCCTCCCGTTCGGCGGGTGCCGGCTCGGCCGGGCCGGTCGGCGGGGCGTGGCGGGTTCGCTCCCACGGGTAGTGCGGCAGGTCCAGGATCCGCCGGGGCAGGGTGACGGCTTCGGGCTCGGCGGCGGGCGCGGAGTCGACGATGGTGACGGCCTCGCAGCTCTCACCGGCCGCGACGGCCTCCAGCGCGGCGGCCGCGGCGGGCCGGTCGGCGGCCTCGACGCGGGCCCGGATGCTGAGCCGGGCCCGGCCCGCGGTGACGGTGTAGGCGAAGGCGGGGTAGTCGTGGTCCGCGGTGACCGCGAGTCGTTCGCCGAACCGCCGGGCGAGCGCGCGCAGCGCCTGCGGGGTCCTGGCGGACAGTTCGAAGCCGGTGACCGCGTCGCCGGGCGGCTGCCCGGCGGGCTCGGGGAGCGGTTCTTCGAGCGGGCCCACGATGACGTGCGCGTTGGTGCCGCTCATTCCGAAGGCGCTGACGCCCGCGTGCCGGCCGGTGCCCTCCGCCGGCCAGGTACGGCGTTCCGCGCTGAGGGTGACGCCGCTGCCGGTCAGGTCGATGCGCGGGTTGAGGGTGTGGAAGTGCACCAGCGGCGGCACCGCGCCGTGCCGGACGCACAGGATCGCCTTGAGGACGCCGGCGATCCCGGCGGCGGCCTCCAGGTGGCCCATGTTGGCCTTGACCGAGCCGACGTGCAGCGGGGCGCCGTCGTTGCGGCGGCCGAGGGCGGTGAGGATCGCCTCCATCTCGATGGGGTCGCCCAGCGCGGTGCCGGTGCCGTGCGCCTCGATCAGGCCGATGTCGGCCGGGGTGAGCGAGGCGTCGGCCAGCGCGGCCTCGATCAGGGCGATCTGGGAGAGCACGTTGGGCGCGGTGAAGCCGCTGGAGCGGCCGTCCTGGTTGACCGCGGAGCCGCGTACGACGGCGAGCACCCGGTCACCGTCGCGCAGTGCGGCGTCCAGTCGTTTGAGCACCACGACCCCGCAGCCCTCGCCCCGGGTGAAGCCGTTGGCCCGCGCGTCGAAGGACTTGCAGCGGCCGTCCGGCGACAGGGCTCCGGTGCGTTCGATGATCCGGGTGGAGCCGGGCGAGACCACGAGGTTGACACCGCCGGCGAGCGCCACGTCGCACTCGCCGCGGCGCAGCGCCTGACCGGCCTGGTGGATGGCGATCAGCGAGGAGGAGCAGGCCGCGTCGATGGCCATCGCGGGTCCGGTGAAGCCCATGGTGTAGGCGACCCGGCCGGCCGCGAAGCTGTGGCCGTTGCCGGTGGACCAGTGGGCGCTGACGTCACCGGGCAGCCAGTCCCAGTAGTCGTGGCGGCCGGTGATGCCCACGTAGGTGCCGACCCGCGCGTCCCGCAGCCGGTCGGGCGGCAGCGCCGCGTGTTCCAGGGCCTCCCAGGCGACTTCGAGCAGCAGCCGGTGCTGCGGGTCGATGGCGCCCGCCTCCCGCGGGGAGATCCCGAAGAAGTCGGCGTCGAAGTCGAGGATCTCCTCCAGGTGGCCGCCCTGTCCCGGCAGGGCGGCCCACTCCTCGGCGAAGGGCGCCAGTCGGCCCGGCGGCCGGGTGCCCACCAGGTCGCGGCCGGCTTCCAGCGCTTCCCAGTACGAGTCGAGATCGTGGATACCGCCGGGGAAGCGCAGGCCGGCGCCGATCACCGCGATCGGCTGGTCGCCCGCGCTCTCCTCCAGCCGGGCCTTGAGGTTCCTGATGGTCTCCAACGCCCGGGTCAGCGGGGTCACGGCGCTCGATGTCATGGTCAGGCAGTCCTTGTCGTCTGGTGTCGGCGGCGAACCGGGCGGGTCAGGAGGCCGCGGCGGCCGGGTCGAGCAGCCGTTCGCACAGCACCCCGGACAGGGCACGGGTGCTTCCGTAGGTCCACAGCAAGGTCGGCGACAGGCGCAGGCCGAAGACGGATTCCAGGCGGTTGCGCAGTTCGAGGCTCATCAGCGAGTCGAGGCCGAGCGACTTGAACGGCGCCTCGCGGTCGATCGCCTCGGGGGCGAGCCGCATGACCCGCCCGGCGATCTCCCGCACCCGGCCCTCGACCAGTTCCTGACGTGCCGTCTCGTCGGCCGAGGCGAACAGCGAGCGGAACTCCCCGCCCCCGGCCGCCGAAGAGCCGCCTTCCCGCACGGCCTGCCGCAGCACCTGCCAGGTCTTCTGCGCCGCGGTGTCGGGGTAGGCGTCGAACCACTGCCGCAGGTCGAGGGGTACGTATCCGACGACCTGCTGGTCGCGGCCGAGGAAGCGCTCCAGCGCCGCCCATGCCTCCCGCGCCGGGAAGCTGTCCATGCCCCGCTCGCCCAGCCGGGCGCCGCGTCCGTCGTCCTCGGCGGCCAGGCCGATGGCGGCGAACGGTCCCCACTGCACGCTCAGGGCGGGCAGTCCGCGCCACCTGCGCGCCTGGGCGAGGGTGTCCATGAAGGCGTTTCCGGCGGCGTAGGCGGCCTGCCCGGCGTTGCCGACCAGGGCGGCGGCCGAGGAGAACAGCACGAAGAAGTCCAGCGGGTCGCCCGCGGTGGCCGCGTCCAGATTGCGGGCGCCGTCCACCTTGGGGGCCAGTACGCGTTCGATCTGCTCGGGCCGCGCGTTGAGCACCGTGGCGTCGTCCAGCAGGCCCGCGGCGTGCACCACGCCGTGGAGCGGGGGCAGTTCGGCGCGCAGCCGGTCCAACGCGCCGGTCAGCACGGTCCGGTCGGACACGTCGCAGGCGTAGGTCTGAACCCGCACGCCACGCTCACGGATGGCCTCGATGCGGGCGGCGGCCTGCGGGTTGGGGGCCGAGCGGCCCAGCAGCGCGAGGGCGCCCGCGCCGCGGTCGGCCAGGAACTCGGCGAGCGACAGGCCCAGCGCGCCGAGGCCGCCGGTGACGAGGTAGGTGGCGTCGGCCCGCAGCCGGCCCTCCGGCAGCGCCTCGGGCACCACCGAGGTCACCGTGCCGGGGTCGGTGAGCACGAACTTGCCGATGTGGTTGCCGTGCGACATCTCGCGCAGCGCCTCGGCCGCGTCGGCGAAGGAGTACGGGAGCACCGGCAGCGGTTCGATCCGGCCGTCGGCGACCTGCCGCCAGACCGCGTCGAAGACGTCGGTGAACCGCTCGGGGCGTCGGATCATCAGCCCCGCCAGGTCCACCGCGGCGAAGCTGATGCCTTTACGGAACGCGGACAGGCTCACGTTCCTGGCGGCGTAGATGTCCTTCTTGCCGACCTCGACGAACCGGCCGTCCTCGGCGAGCGCGTCGAGTCCCAGCGGGATGGCGGCGCCCGTCAGGGAGTTGAGGACGATGTCCACGCCCCGGCCGCCGGTGGCCTCGCGCACCCCGTCGGCCCAGGACAGGTCACGGGAGTCGAAGACGTGCTCGATGCCGAGTCCCCGCAGGTAGGCGCGCTTGTCCTCGCTGCCCGCGGTGGCGATGACCCGGGCGCCGCAGGCGGTGGCGATCCGGACGGCGGCGAGGCCGAGGCCGCCGGTCGCCGAGTGGACCAGCACGGTCTCCCCCGACGCGAGGCGGCCCAGTTCGACCAGGCCGTACCAGGCGGTGCCCATGACCAGCGGCAGCGCGGCGGCCTCGGCGTCGTCCAGCGCGTCCGGGACGGGCTGGACGTGGTCGGCGCGCACGGTGACGTGCGAGGCGATCGACCCCATCGCGCAGGCGACCACCCGGTCCCCGGCCTTGAGGCGGGTCACTCCCTCGCCCACCGCGCTGACGCGCCCGGCGCACTCACCGCCGAGCAGCGACGCCTCGCCCGAGGGATCGGGGTAGGTGCCCATGGCCTTCATGACGTCGATGAAGTTGAGCGCGGCGGCGCTGACCTCGATCTCGATCTCGCCGGGTCCTGGCCGCCGCCTGCCGAGCGGACGGTAGGCCAGCGCGTCCCAGAAGCCCGGCCGCGCCGAGCGCAGCCGGAAGGAGTCGCCGGTGGTCCGCCAGGGGGCGGTGGGCGCCTCCTCGTCGGGCGCGCCGCGTACCAGGCGGGCGACCAGGCGGCGCTCGGCGCGCAGCGCGACCTGGTCCTCGTCGTCTCCGGTGAGCAGTTCGGCGGCGAGGTGGGCGGCCGGGTCGCCGGCGGCGGTGTCGATGACCACGGGTCGCAGTTCGGGGTGCTCGCGGCGCAGTACCCGGCCGAAGCCCCAGAACAGCGCGGCGCCGGGGTCGGGCAGGTCAGCGGCGTCCACCGCCTGGGCGGCGGTGGTCACCAGGGCGAGCCGCGGCGGCGCGGCCCGCTCCACGCAGGCCCGTACCAGGGCGGGCAGCGCGGTCAGGGCGGCGCGCTGCGCGGCGAGGCCGGCCCGCGCGTCCGGCGCGGCGTACACCACCCCGGCGAGCTCACCGGCCGAGGCCGGCGGCAGCGGGCCCTGGCCGTCGGCGGGTTGACCGGCGGGGGCGAGGACGGCCTGGGCTCCGGCGGCCCGCAGCGCGTCGGCGATCTCGCGGGCGGCGGCGGGCGCCCCGCAGACGAACCACGGCCCCGGCTCGGTGGCCGGCTCAGGGCGCGGTTCCTCGCGGAAGACCAGCCGGTGCTCGCGTTCGCTGTCGTGCGAGGTCGCGCCGGTGCTCGCCAGCGCGTCCAGCCGCAGGCCCTCCATGGTCAGCAGCGGTCGGTGGTCGGCGTCGAAGAAGTACAGGTCGAACAGGTGGGTTTCCCGGCGTACCGCGGAGGACCACACCTCAAGGACCGGCTCGTCGGGATCGCGCAGCACGTGCACGCGGCGCACCTCGGTGGGCACCACGGTCTGCCCCCCCTCGCACAGCGCGAGGCAGACCTGGAGGGCGCCGTCCCACAGGGCGGGGTGCAGGGTGTGCGGGCGGGCGCCGGCCCGGCAGCGGTCGCTCAGGCGCACCCGGGCCAGGGCGGAGTCCCCGGCACGCCACAGCTCGCGTACCCCCTGGAAGGCCGGGCCGTAGTGCAGGCCGCGGGCGGCGCAGGCGGCGTAGAACGCCTCGGCGCCGGTCGGTTCGCCCGCCGCGAGCTCGGCCGGGAAGGCGGCGGGCTGGTGTGGTTCCGGCCGCCGGGAGACGCGGGCGGTGGCGTGCCGGGTCCATTCGGCGGCGCCTTCGGGCAGCGACAGCAGGGTGAAGCTGCCGCCTTCGGTGATGTCGTCGCGCCACAGGGCGCTCAGCACGGCGGGTTCCTCGCCGAGGGTGAGGTCGGCGGCGAAGCGGACGTCGGACAAGGTGGCGGGCAGCGTCTCGTGCCGGGAGCGGGCGGCGCCCAGCGCGAAGGCCAGCATCGCGGCGCCGGGCAGCACGACCGCCTCGTCGACCTTGTGGTCCGCCAGCCACGGCTGGCCGTCCACCGCGAGGCGCAGGGTGCCCTGCCAGGTGTCCTGTTCTGCGGCGGCGGGCGTCAGTGCGAACTCGAAGCCGTCGCGCGGCACCTCGCGCCGCCTGCTGGTGTCCAGCCAGTACGCGGTGCGCTGCCAGGGGTAGCCGGGCACCGGGGCGGCGGCGTCGCGCGGCAGCCCGCCGAACGGTTCGAGGCCGCTGACGTAGCCGCGGGCGAAGGCGGCGGTGATGTCGAGCGGGCTCGCGGTGTCGCGGCGCAGCGAGGTCAGTACGGAGGGCGGGTCGTCGCGCAGCGCGGCCAGCCGCTCGATGGCGGGGGCGAGCACCGGGTGCGGGCTGATCTCCACCACGTGGGTGACGCCGTCGTCGAAGACGGCGCTCATGGCGTCGGCGAACAGCACCGGCTCGCGCAGGTTGTCCACCCAGTAGGCGGCGTCCAGTTCGGGGCCGGCCAGTTCCCCGACGCGGACCGTCGACATCAGCGGGACGGTGCCGCGTACCGGCTCGATGGTCCCCAGGGCGGCGAACAGTTCCTCGCGCAGTTCGTCCATCTGCGGGCTGTGCGAGGCGTAGTCGACGTTGACCATGCGGCAGAAGACGTCCTCCGCCTCCAGGATCTCCTTGAGCGCCTCCACCGCGTCGGTGTCGCCGGACAGCACGCAGGAGGTCGGCCCGTTGTTGACGGCGAGCGAGACCAGTTCCTCGAACCCGGCGAGTGCCTGCCGTGCGGCGGCCACGTCAAGTTCGACGGCGAGCATCCGGCCGCGGCCGGTGGTGCGGGCGGCCAGCATGCTGCGCCGGGCCATGATCAGGGCGGCGTCCTCGTAGCTCAGGATGCCGGCGACCGTGGCGGCGGTGATCTCGCCCTGGCTGTGGCCGACCACGACGTCCGGTTCGATCCCGGCCTCGCGCCACAGTCGCGCGATGCCCACCGAGACCGCCCACAAGGTGGGCTGGACCATGTCGTTCCTGGCCAGCCAGCCGTCTCCGGCCCGGCCGGAGACGACCGCGGACAGGTCCCAGTCGACGTAGGGTTCCAGCGCCTTGGCGCAGCGGTGGATGACGGCGGTGAACACCGGGTCGTGCGCGTACAGCCGGGCGCCCATCCCGGCCCACTGCGAACCCTGGCCGGGGAAGACGAAGGCGGTCTTCCCCCGGGCGCGGGCCCGGCCGGTGACCACGCCGGGTATCTCGGCCGCCGGGTCCGCGGTGAAGGCGGCCAGCGCCTCGGCCAGCGGTGCGGCGCCCTCACCCACGAACGCGGCGCGGGCGGCGAAGGAGTCGCGCCGCCAGGCCAGGGTGCCGGCCAGCTCGCGCGGCGCGGTCCGGCCGTCGGCGAGCAGGTCGCGCACGCCTTCGGCCCGGCGGCGCAGGGCGTCGTCGTTGTGGCCGGACAGCGGCAGCAGCACCGGGCCGGCGCCGTCGGTGTCGCCGTCGGCGTCCCGGGGGCGCGGGGTGCGGGCGGTGTCGGCGGGCGCCCGCATCAGCACGGCGTGCGCGTTGGTGCCTCCCCAGCCGAAGGAGTTGACGCCCAGGTAGACGTCGTCGCCCTCGGGCAGGGCCAGCGGTTCCCTCACGACGCGCAGGTTGAGCTCGTCGAAGGGGATGTCCGGGTTGAGCTCGTCGGCGTGCAGGCTCGGCGGCACGACGCCGTTCTCCAGCGAAAGCACCGCCTTGAACAGCCCGGCCATGCCGGAGGCGGGCTCCAGGTGGCCGATGTTGGACTTCACCGAGCCGACGCCGAGTGGGCCGGCCGCGGCGCCGCGGCCCTGGCCGATGACCCGGCCGATGGCGGTCGCCTCGACCGGGTCGCCGCGCCGGGTGCCGGTGCCGTGCGCCTCGACGTAGGCGAGCTTGTCCAGCGGCACGCCCGAGCCGGCGTAGGCCAGCTCCAGCAGGTCCTCCTGGGCGCCGGTGCGCGGGGTCACCAGGCTCTCGCCGCCGCCGTCGTTGTTCACCACGGTGCGCACCACGACGGCGTGGATCCGGTCGCCGTCGCGCCGGACGCGGTCCAGGGTCTTCAGGTAGAGGGCGGCGACCCCCTCGCCGCGGACGAAGCCGTCGGCCGCCGCGCTGAACGCCGCGCAGCGCCCGTTGGGCGACAGGCCGCCGAAGTGGGTGAGGCCGATCGACACGTCAGGCGACAGGATCAGGTTGACCCCGCCGACCAGGGCGCCGTCGATCTCGCCCTGCCGGAGCGCCTGGGTCGCCAGGTGCAGCGCCACCATCGAGGACGAGCAGCCGGTGGCCACCGTCAGGCTCGGCCCGGTCAGTTCCATGAAGTACGAGACCCGGGCGGCGATGACGTCGATGGCCTGTCCGACGGCGCTGCGCTCGGTGGCACCGGCGCCGCTGTCCTTGCGGACCAGTTCGTAGTCGTGCCACTGCGCGCCGACGTACACGCCGGTGCGCGAGCCCTTCAGGTCGGCGGCCCGCACCCCCGCGTCCTCCAGCGCCCGCCAGCCGGTCTCCATCACGAGCCGCTGCTGGGGGTCGATGTCCTCGACCTCGCGCGGTGAGATGCCGAAGAACATCGGGTCGAACCGGTCGACGTCCTCGATGAACCCGCCGACCGCCTGGACCTGCTTCTCCGGGTCGAGTTGCGCGGTGGCGTCCCAACGGGACGGCGGTACCGGGCCGATGGCGTCGCCGCCGTCCATCAGCAGCTTCCACAGGCTGCCGGTGTCGGGGGCTCCTGGGAAGCGGCCCGCCATGCCGACGACGGCGATGAGATCGGCCGGGTCGTGGGTCACTTCTTCCGCGTCCATGTCTACCTCGTGTCGTCGGTGCGGTCGGCGGGAAAGGGGTCGGGCGGGCTCGGGTCCGGCGGGCGTCATGCGTCCCACTCCTCCAGCCGGCCGCGGACCCGGGCGAGCACCTCGGAGGCGAGGGCGCCGTCCACGACGCGGTGGTCGAAGGCGAGCGAGAGGGTGAACTGCGGGGCGACGGCCAGCTGTCCGTCGCGGACCACCGGGGTCTGCGCGATCCGGCCCATGCCGAAGCCGAGGGTTCCGTAGATCATCGGGAAGATGGCGCGGACCGGTTCGTGGCCGACGGAGGTGACCGAGAAGGTGCCCTGGAGCGCGGAGCGGCGCACCGGGTCGCGCATCGCGGCCCTGAACAGCAGCCGGGCCACCGCCAGCGGCAGCCGTTGCAGGCGCAGCGCCTGGCGGTAGGGGCCGTGCTCGTCGACCTCGGCGTCCTTGTAGGCGTCGACGGCGTCCTGCACTTCGAGCACGGAACGCGTCTGGGCGGAGCGGACGGTGCCGGAGACCACGCAGCGCTGGCCCTGGACGGTCTTGTCGAAGAGCACCTTGACGTCCACGTCGTCGAGTTCGGCCAGCCGCGGCCGCAACGGGCCGCCCTGGAGCACCGAGCGCGCCTCGGGGTAGCCGGCCACCACGTCGGCGGCGGCCTTGACGACCAGGCTGACGTAGCTGAGCTTTCCGCCGGAGTCGGTCCGCGCCCGGCGCATCGCGGTGGCGTCCACATCCGTCATCAGGTGGACGTGGCAGGTCTCGCGGGCCCCGGCGTGCAGGAAGGTCCAGGTGCCGCGCCGGGCGGCGGGGAACGGCCGGGCGGTGGCCGCGGTCATACCGCGCTCCCGGCGGCGTCGGCGGTGACGGCCGCCAGGTCGGCCAGGGTGACGGCCGTCATGAACCGGTCGTAGTCCAGCGAGCCGCCCACCTCGCGCTCCAGGTAGACCAGGACGCGCATCTGGTTGACGGAGTCCCAGCCCTCGACGGTGGCCAGGACGGTGTCCAGGGCCAGGTCGTCGCCGTCCAGGTCGAGGAGTTGGGCCACGACGTCGGCGACGATGCGGTCAGCGGACATGGAAGACTCCCTGGTCGTCGGTGACCCCGATCCATCGGGGCGGTTCGGGGATCGCGGTCAGGTCGTGGCGGTAGGACGCGGAGCGCGAACCGTCGGCCGCGGGGGTGGCGAGGAAGCCCAGCCGGGCGTAGAAGTCGGCGAACATCGTGTTCTTGGCCGACTCCACGTAGCGGGCGGTCACCGCGGGGGCTGCCTGCTCGCGTGCCGAGCGCAGGATCAGGCCGACCAGGGCGTCCTCGACGTTGCGGGAGAAGACCCGGCAGCTGAGGACGAAGTTCTCGATCGACCAGGCGCTGTCCGGCTGTTCGGCGAGCGCGAGGGCGGCGACGAGTCCGTTGTCGCCGAACCGGTCGGTGAGCCGGGCGGCGTGGAACGCCCCGGTGCCCTCGGCGGCGCGCCGGGCGACCTCGTCCTCGCTGTAGCGGATCCCGGTGAGGTTGAACTGGTTGGTCTTGCCGAAGAGTTGGACGATCCGCGCGGTGTTCAGCGGTCCGGCGCGCTCCACGGTCAGCCGGGAGCCGAGCTCGTCGAGGTAGTCCTCCAGACTGCCCGCGGTGCTCTCCAACCGCGCGCGCTGGGCCCGCGCCTGGTACATCCGGGTGCGGTCGCGGTCCTCGTCGGTCAGCCTCAGCAGGTTGAAGTCGCCGCGGGCGGCCAGTGTTTCGGCGTACCCGGCCGGGTCGGCGGGCAGTTCCACGGTGGTCACCTGCGGCAGCAGCTCGCGCATCAGGCCGCGCTCGACCGGGTTGTCGTCGGCGAAGACCATCGCCTCAGCGCCGATGTTGAGTTCGGCGGCCAGGTCGCGGACGTTGTCCGGCTTGGGGTTCCAGTCGGCGCGGAAGCCCACGAAGCAGGAGGCGTCCAGCAGCATCTCGGGGTGGGTGGAGACCGCCTCGCGGGCGATGTCGTCGTTGTTCTTGGAGGCCACGGCGAGCATGACGCCCTGCTTCATCAGGTCGCGGGCCAGCTCCTGCAACTCCAGGTGCGCGGAGCCGGGATAGGCGCCGCCCAGCCGCAGCGCGCCGACGCCGTCGTCGCCGACCACGCCGCCCCACAGGGTGTTGTCCAGGTCGAGCACCAGGCACTTGGCGGCCCGGCCCAGGTCCGCGCGGGCGACCCTGGCCAGCTCCTCGGCGTAGGCCAGCAGGAACTCCGGGGCGTACACGTGCGCCGCGACGTGCCGCATGCGCGGGCTGCCGAAGGTGACGCCCGCGTGCTGGGCGACGGCGTCGTGGGAGAGGACCACGGTGGCCGGCCTACTGCCCGCGAGGTCGAGGATCGCCGCGTTCATCCGCTGCCAGGCGGCGTCCAGGCGGGCCTTGTTGCGGTAGTCGACGATCCGGTCGCGGCGCAGCGGGCCCAGCGGCAGGGTGCACAGCACGGTGAGCCCGCCGAGGGTGTCGCGGGCGGCCCGCGCCCACTGGTCGAGTTCGGCGGGGAACGCGGCGCAGCGTGCCTCGACCTCGGCGATGTCCAGCGGGTCGGCCACGCCCTCGAAGACGGCCGCATCGTCCAGCAGGCAGGCGACGATCCGCGGTCGCAGGTCGCGCAGTTCCGGGGCCCCGGCCATGATCTGGAAACGCCACTGGTTGAACCCGGCGAGCCGGATGTCGGGCAGCACCCCGTCACGGATCAGCGCGGCGGTGAGCAGGTGGGGCAGCGCGTCCATGGTCGAGCTGCCCAGCAGGGCGATCCGCTGTGCGGCGAACTCCCCGCCCTCGGCGAGCTGTTCGCGCTGCGCCCGGCCGCCGAGGACGGATCCGGCGGCCTCCAGGTCGAGTACGTCCTGGATCTGTCCCAGCAGGGCGCGTGTCGCGCGGGCCTGCCCGGCGAGCCCCGCGCGCTTGAGCGCCCGCAGCCGCTTGAGGGGAGCCCCGGGGCCGGGAGTCGCCCCGGGGCGGTCGGTGGGTCGGAGTGCGGCGCCGGTGTCAGGCGACATCGCGGGCCTCCTCACGCTGGTGGCGCAGGGCCAGTCCCGAGATGATCCACTTCGAGGACTCGATGGCGGTCGCCACGATCCGGCCGCCGCTCCCGACACCGGAGTCGATCCGCCGCATCGCGCGGTGCAGTTGGATCAGCGGCAGCGCGTTGCCGTTGTTGCCGGTGTCGGCGACACAGCTGACCGCCTGCTCGGGGCTGACCCCCATCCGCTCGCGGATCTTCTCCGACATCACGCCGTTGAGCTGCGGGGTCAGTACGTGCTCGACCTCGCCGAGCCGCCAGCCGGTGACCGTCAGCAGCTCCTCAAGGGCCGTGCGGGCCAGCCCTGGTACGTGCTCGGCGATGGCCCGGTAGTCCTCGGCGCCCATCGCCTCCCGCACCCGGGTGCCGTTCGGTCCCTCGACCAGCGGCGCGCCGTCGGCGCCGTACCAGCGCACCACCTGGGCGGGGGCGCGGCCCTTGCCCACGGTGCGCAGCAGGACGTGGTCCACGACCAGGCCGGGGCCGTCGTCGTCGGCGTCCACCAGGCAGGCGCCGGCCCCGTCGCCGAACAGCGCGAAGCCGGCCAGCTCCGCGGGGTCGACCGCCTGGGTGCGCAGGTCGGCGGGCCACAGCTTGACCACCGAGTCGGCGCCGATCACCAGCCCGCGGCGCAGCCCGCCGGCCAGCAGCGCCCGCGCGGTGTACAGCGCGGTGAGCGCGCCGGCGCAGCCGGAGGTGAGCTGGAAGGTCGGCAGGTCGTTCAGGCCGAGGCGGTCGGCGACCAGGTTGACGGTCGCGGGCATCAGGTGGTCGGGCGAGCCGGTGGCCAGGATGACGAAGTCGATCGTGGCGGGGTCGGCGCCGGCGGCCGCGATGGCCCGCCGGCCCGCCTCGGTGGCCAGCTCGCCGGTGGTCTTGGGCACGTCGTCCGGGCCGTCGGGGTCGCAGAAGTGGCGGCTGCGGTTGCCGGTCATCCGGTCGAGCCACTTCTCGTGCAGGCCGAAGCGCATCGCCATGTCCCGGTTGGTGACCGGGGCACCCGGCAGTACTTCGCTGAGGCCGATGAGTCTCACAGCGTCGAGTTCCTTAGGTAGCGGTCGAAGGCGGTCGCGGTGCCGGGCGGGCGCGGTCTCATTCGGCCGCCTGGGTCTGCGGGATCCGCAGGTCGGCCGGGTCGATCGGGTGCGGGGCGTTGATGACCCGGCCGAAGACGGCGTACTTGGCCGGCAGCCAGTCCAGGGTCTTGAAGCGCAGCCGGCGCAGGGCCACCTTCAGCGGCGCGCTTTGCGCCAGGGCCTTCTCCTGCATCCGCTGGAAGCGGGTCACCTGGGTCTTGTGCTTGCGGCGGGCGGCGACGAAGGCGTCGAACACGCCGGCCGGCACGGCCTCGTCCCCGGGTGCCGCGGCCAGCGCGCCGGCGATGACCGGGGCGACGCACACGGTGTCCTGGATGGCGAGGTTGACGCCCTGGCCCAGGATCGGGGTGCAGGTGTGGGAGGCGTCGCCGATGAGGATCAGTCCGTCGCGGGCCCACTGGTCGACCTCGGCGGTGAAGATCTCCAGGAAGCCGGTGTCGTCCCAGGAGCGCAGGTGTTCCGCCAGCAGCGGGGCCAGCCGGGGGTCGATGGCCGCGATGCCGTCGCGGAAGGCGTCGAAGCCCTCCTTGCGCAGTTCGCCGAGGCCGCGCTTGGGCAGGTTGTGGCCGATCCGCAGGAGGTCCGGGTAGGTCGGCAGCACGACCAGGTGCTTGTCGTGGTCGACGACGAGTTCCGCGCTGTCGCCCCAGCCGGGCGGCTTGGGCAGCTTGAAGGACAGGAAGTCGCGTTCCATGGGCTGGAGCCGGGCGGCGAGGCCGGCCTCCTTGCGGACCTTGGAGAAGCGGCCGTCGGCGCCGACCACCAACCGGGCCCGCACCTCCACCCGTTCGCCGTCCTTGCGCTTGAGGACGGCGCCGCGCACCGCGCCGCCTTCTTCGAGCAGCCCGGTGCACTGGGTGCCGTAGGCGTAGGTGAAGCCGGGCAGTTCGTCCGCGGCTTCGACGAAGATGCCGATCAGGGCGGGCTGCGGGATGTCGATGGGCAGCGTGCCGATGGCGAAGCGGCCGTAGTCGACGGTGAAGACCTCCCGTCCCTCCATCCGCATGGAGACCGCCGTCGTCTCCAGGTAGCCGTGCCGCTCCAGCGCCGGCCCGAAGCCGAGCTTGCGCAGTGTCACGACCGAGGGGGCGGCCAGGGTCTCGCCGCGGAAGTCGCGATCGAGACGGGTCTGCTTCTCGGCGACCAGCACGCTGATGCCGCGCCTGGCCAGCAGGCAGCCGAGCAGCGCGCCGGCGGGGCCGCCGCCGACGATCAGGACGTCGGTCTCGGTCGGGATGGTCATGGGGTACTCCAGTGCTCCGGGGCGGCGTGGCGGGACGGACCGCCCGCCGGTGCGGGCGGTCCGAAGGGGGTGCGGCCGGTCAGAGGCGGGCGGGTTCCCGGTTCTGGTCCGGGTCGTCGGTGGCGGTCGCCGGGTCAGGGCCGGGCGCGGTGGCCGGGCGGGCGGCGCCCTGGCCGCGCAGCAGGCGCGGTGTGGCCCAGTTGCGGTCGCCGAGCAGGGCCATCACGGCGGGCAGCAGCACACCCCGGATGACGGTGGCGTCCAGCAGCACGGCCACCGCGAGGCCCACGCCGATCTGCTTCATGGACATCACCGACAGGGTGCCGAAGATCGCGAAGACGCCGACCATGATGACCGCGGCGCTGGTGACCACGCCCGCGGTGCTGCCGATCCCCCGGGCGATGGCGTCCCGGGTGCTCAGGCCATTGTCGTGGCCCTCCTTGATCCGGGAGACCACGAAGACGTGGTAGTCCATGCTCAGCCCGAAAAGGATCACGAACAGGAACAGCGGCATCCACGACTCGATGGAGCCGACCGCGTACGTCCCCAGCAGTGCGGCGCCCACCCCGTGCTGGAAGACCAGGGTCAGCACGCCGTAGGCGGCGCCGACCGACAGCAGGTTGAGCACCACCGCGGTCAGCGCGATGGCCGGGGAGCGGAACGAGATCAGCATCAGCACGAAGCACAGCACCAGGACGAAGCCGAACACCGGCAGCGCGCTGTCGCTCAACTGGTGGCTGAAGTCGACCGACATGGCCGTCGCGCCGGTCACCGCGGCCTGTGCGCCGGGCACCGCGCCGAGGGTTCGCGGCACGACCGTGCGCAGCGCGGCCAGGGCCCGCTCGCTCACCTTGTCGGTGCCGGTGCCGGCGAGCGGCACGTCGATGACGGCGATGTCCTGCCGCGGGTGCAGGGCCACCGTCACCGGCTCGTGGACCTGTCCGGTGGCCAGTGCCCGGCGCCGGAAGTCGGTGATCGCGGCGCTCATCGCGGGCCCGTCGACGCCCTTGGCCGCGACCACCACGTGGGCGGGTTCCGCGTTGCCGGGGAAGGCCTGCTGGACGCGCTGGCCGGTGAGCACGACCGCGTTGTCCCGAGGCAGTTCCTGGGCGGAGGTCAGCTGTGCGGTGCGCATGCCGGTGAGCGGCGCGGCCAGCGCGAGCAGCACGACGGTGGCGCCGACGGTGGCGATGACCGGCCGCTTGAGCACCGGGGTGAGCACCGCGCGCCACAGCCGGCTGCCCTCGGCGGACCGCTCGCGGCGCCGGCCGATCAGCGGGATGCGGCCCTTGCCCACCCGGTCGCCCAGCATCGACAGCAGGGCGGGCAGCACGGTCAGCGAGCCGAGCACCGCGACGACCACCACGAGGATGGCGGCCAGGCCCATCGCCCGGAAGGTGGCGATGCCGGTGAGGAACATCCCGGCCAGCGCGACGACCACGGTGATGCCGGAGACCAGCACCGAGTGGCCCGAGGTGGCGGCGGCGATCCGCAGCGCGGTCCCCGCGTCGCGTCCCGCGGCCCGCTCCTCGCGCTCCCGGCGCAGGTAGAACAGGCAGTAGTCGACGCCGACGGCGAGGCCGACCAGCAGCATCACCGAGGCGGCGTTGTCGTCGGTGGGCAGCAGGTGGCTGGCCGCTCCGAGCAGTCCGAACGCGCCCACGAACGCCGTGACGGCCAGCAGCACCGGCAGCAGGGCCGCGACCAGCGCGCCGAAGACCACCAGCAGGATGCCCAGCGCCAGCGGCACGGCGGAGTACTCGGCGCGTGCGAAGTCCCCGTTGAAGACGTCGCCGTAGTTCTTGGTGGCGCCCGCGGTGCCGAACTCCTCGACGCGCAGCGCCGGGTGGGCCTTCTGCGTCCTGTTCACGGCGTCCAGCACCGGCTGCACCCGGTCGGCGGCGGTGTCCGGGTCGCCGGTCATCGTGAAGGCGACCAGCGCGGATCGCCGGTCCTTGGAGATCGCACCGGTCTCGTACGGGCTGCGCACCCCGGCGACCCGTCCGGTGCCGCTGACAGCGCTGACGGCGTCGGTGACCGCGGAGCGGAACCGCGGGTCGTCGGCGGTGAACCCGGTGGCCTGGATGAACACCGATTCGGCGGCCGGCTGGTGGATCCCGGCGTCCTCCAGCATCCGGGCGGCGCGCCCCGACTCGCCCACGCCGTTCTGCGCGTCAGTGGTCTTGACCGTACCGGCCATGCTGCCGAGTGCGGTGGCGAGTACGACGAAGAGCAACCAGCCGAAGACGGCGGTCTTGCGGTGACGGGCGCTCCATTCGCCGATGGTGACGGCTGGTCCTGACCATGTGGTCACGGTGTCCTCCAGAAGACCGCGGCGTGGGGCCGCGGTGGGGGGATGGTCGTCGTGCAGGGGCGCGAGGCGGCGTGCCGGCTCACTGGCCCGCGGCCCGCCCGCGATACGTCGCCGTCCGCCGCGCGAGGCCCGCGCGTGGTGTGCTCGCGGTGCCCCGGCACCGGTCCACGGCGCTCCAGGAGAGTGACGGGCGGGCCTTAAGGACGACTTGGGCGGGCGGCTGCCACGACTCCCGCGTCCGGATAGGCCGGTTCAGCCGCCGAGTACGGGCAGCGAGGACGCCGCGGCCTGCTCGACGCAGGACGGCTCCAGCAGTGCCGACAGCAGGAGTGCGACCTCGTGGTCGACGAGTTCCACCGGGCCACGGTCGAGCCCCCGGGCCCGGCCGCTGTCCAGTACGGCGGCCGACGCCCGGTGGCCGTCCTCGATCAGCCCGCTGCCGAAGCTCCAGGCGCCGGCCTCCACCGGTTCGCCGTCGGGTCCGGCGAGCAGCGGCGTGCCGGGCGAGGGGGTGAAGCCGAACTCCCGGAAGGAGAACCGCAGTCCCTGGCCGACGGCCTTGCCGTACGCCTCCTTCAGCGTCCACAGCCGTACCAGGGCGTCGTTGCGCCACGACGGCGGAAGCCGGTGCAGCGCGGTGAGTTCCGCCGGGGTGCAGATCTGGTCCTGCATGCCGTCGCGCAGCAGCACCCGGTCGGCGCGCTCCACGTCGACGCCGATCGCCCCCAGGGTGGTCAGGCCCGCCATGACCAGGCCGTCGGTGTGGCTCAGGCTCACCTCGATCCGGTCGCAGCCGCGCGCGTAGGGGCCGCCGACCGGCCGCTTGGCCAGTTCGACCGCGTCCGCTGGGGCGCCGATCACCGCCCCCAGCGCGTGCTTGAGCAGCACCCGGGACAGCCCGAACAGCCTGCGGGTCGCGGGCTGCGGCATCCGCGTCCACCGGTCCGTCTCGTGGCCGAGCAGGGCCCGCATCGCGGCCTCGTCGGCGTACAGCGACGGCCAGTCGCAGGACCGGGAGTGCACCAGCGCGGTGCCGGTGGCGGCCAGGTCCTCGCGGACCAGGTGCCAGGGGTCGTCGGTCCCGGTGATCCGCCGGGAGCGCGGAAGCGGGGCGGGGCCGGGACGCACTCAGTCCTCCAGCGGGGTGTCGTGCAGGTCGAAGCCGGCCGCGCTCTCCAGGCGGTGGGCGACCTCGTCCCGGACCAGCCGGGCGTCCGCCGCGCCCAGGGCCGGGACCGCGAGGCCCAGCCGGCGGGCGATGCGGGTCAGCACGCCGGTGATCCAGGCGGGCCCGGCGAGGAACCCGCCGCGATCGCGCGCCTGCCGGAAGCAGCCGAGGCAGGCGGCGGCGGTCAGCACGAGCAGATAGCGGTCGGCCATCGCCAGGCTGCGCGGATCGGCGACCAGCGAGTGGCCGGAGTGCGGGATGCCGGCGAAGTGCCGGGTGATCTCGGCGAGTTCGCCGCGCAGCAGGGCCACCAGCCGGGTGAGTTCGGCGGGTTCCCCACCCGCGTGGTGCGAGGGGCCGTCCTGGGCCAGTACCGCGCTCACTCCGTCGGAGCGGCTCAGCAGCGTCGGGCGGCCCGGCTCGAAGGCCGGCGACTGCCCGGCCGGGTCGAACAGCGAGCCGGGGGCGGGCCGCCCGCCGGACCACGCGTGCCGGGCCAGGTACGGCAGTTGCGGCAGCACGGCGGCGCGGGCGATGAAGGCGCCGGCGGCCAGGCCGTCCAAGTGGCGGGCATGCCGGGCGAAGAGCGGTTCGGCGCCGCGCAGGCTGAGCGACTGCGGTCCGAGCAGGGCGGCCAGGTCCTGGACCATGCCGCCGAGCAGTACCGGGACGACGCTGCGCACCGCCGCGGACAGCAGGCTGGTCTCCTCCGGCACGATGCCCACCGCGCGAGTGCCGGCCAGCGCCAGGCAGTCGCAGGCCAGCAGGTCGAGGAAGGCTCCCGAGACGATGCCGGCCGCCGCGCGGGCGCTCAACGACCCGCCGGTTCGCGGGCCTTGGCGCAGCCGGCCGGCCGCGACGCGCAGGCAGGCGTCGGCGGCGGCGAGCGACATCGAGGAGGTGGCGACGCCGGAGATCTGCAGCGCCCGCAGGAAGTGCCGTGGGCCTTCGCCGGGTTCGCCCACGACGGCGTCGTCCGGCAGCGGGCAGCCGGTGAAGGACAGCCGTCTGCCGGGCAGTACGGCGACCCGGCTTCGGGGCAGGCCCGACAGGTCGGCCAGCACCAGCGCCGGACCGCCGCGGGTGGCTGCCCCGGGCTCCACGGTGGCGTGCAGCAGCACCATGTCCCAGCCGGGCGGGCCCTGGAAGGCGTCGGTCTCACCGTCGAGGACCAGGCCGCCCGGGCCACGGCGTACCCGTGGGCCGTGCGCGGCGAACGCCTCGCGCACGGAACGCGCCTCGTGGCTCAGCGAGATGCCGCCGCCGCCCAGCAACCGCTCGGCCAGCCGGGCCTGTTGGGTGGCGGAGCCGGCGGTCCACACCGGGACCGCCGCGCTGAACGGGACCGCCCCGAGCGCCATGCCGGCCTCCGTGTCCCGCCGGAAGACCGGCCGAAGACCGCGGGCCAGGGCGTCGACGCCGGTGAGCGAGCCGCCGAGGGCCGCGGGCACCAGCCGCGCGCCGCACCACCGACCCGGGCGGGCACTCCCGCCCGGGTCCACGGCGCCTCTTACCGGGCCGGTGCCGCCGGGTGCGGCGGGCACCGGGTCCGGCGCCGGCCGGTCGGTCGTCAGTACCGTCACCGCTCCCCCTTGCCTTCGGTCCGTCTCCGGACGTGACGTTCGCTGCCACCTGATGTGCCCCGGGCCGTTCGCGGCCGGGGAAGTCCTCTCTACGGGTGGGCGACGGGCGGGCGGTGCATGGCCCACACCCCCGGGCGGACCTCCAACGGCCCTTCCCCGAACGGATCCCCGGCTGCCAGGGCGCGGTGGATCTCCTCCTGGGCCCGCCGGGCGTACTCGCTCCACCGCCGGTCTCCGGCGCGCCGGGACGCCGCGGCGCATTCGCCGAAGCTGCGCAGCGCGGCCCGCGGTTCGCCCTCGCGCAGTGCGGTCAGCGCGATTCCGCGCAGCGCGTCGCTCAGTGTGTGCAGGTCGCCCCCGGTCCGGCTCAGCAGCGACGCCTTGCCGTAGAACCTGCGGGCCTGGTCCAGCCGGCCGCGGCTCCACTCGGTGTCGGCCAGCCCGATCAGGGCCCGTGCCTCGGTGCGGTGGTCGGCGGCTTCCCTGGCCCGGCGCCTGGCCAGCCGGTAGCGGGCGGCGGACAGCTCGAACTGCCGCCGCTGCCAGGCCAGATCACCCTGTCCGCACAGGACGCGGGCCTCCGCGGCGCCGCTCGCCGAGCGACGGGCGGCGTCCAGCGCGAGTTCCGCGGTGGACTCCCACGACTCCCAGCCGCCGCTGACCTCGAAGTACCCCATGGCGGCCTCGGCCAGTGCCCAGGTCATCCGCCACCACCGCTCGGCGTGCGCCCGCCGGACGGTGTCGGCCAACGCGGCGCCCTCCTGCCGGAACCAGCGCAACGGCGTGTCCCCCACCGGGTGTTCGGTCCCCAGCCAGTCCGGGTCGCACTCCGCACGCGGTGTCCCGTCCTCACCGCCGTCCGCTCCCGGACAGCGGCCGGGCGTCATCCTGGCCTGGGCCTGCCGGGCCAGCGCGAGGTAGCCGGCGCACAGCCGCCGGGTCGCCGCGCGGACCTGCTCCGGGCTCTCCTCGGCGAGCAGTTCGCCCGCGAGTGCGCGGAACGGCTCGTCGTATCCGTAGCGCACCGGAGCACCGGCCACCGCTCGGGGCCGCAACAGCCGGGCCTGCACCAGTTGTTCGACGACGCGCTCGGCCGCGCCGTGCTCCGTGCCGAGCAGCGCCGCCGCGCTCCAGGAGGCGAAGTCCTGGCCGGGGGCGAGGGTCAGCAGAGCGAACGCCCGGCGCGCGTCGGCGTCCAGGTCGAGCAGTCCGGCCAGCAGCCGGGTGCGCACCTCGGGGTCGCCGAGCCGCAGCACGTCGAGCCGGGAGCGCTCGTCGGCCAGCCGGTCGGCGAGCTTGCGCGCCGGCCAGTGCGGCCGGACGGCGAGCACGGCTCCGGCGGCCTTGAGGGTGAGCGGCAGCCGGCCGCACAGCCGGGCGATGTCCTCGCCGGCCGCCGGGTCGTCACCGAGCTCCCGCCCGGCCGTCGCCGCCAGCAGGGCGACGGAGTCGGCCGGACCGAGCGCCTCCAGCGGGAAGGGCCGGCCGCCGTGCCGGCCGGCGGGGGTGCGGCAGGTGATCAGTACGGTGGCCGAGGAGGCGGCCGAGACGATGGGCCGTACCTGGGCGTCGGAGCCGGCGTCGTCCAGCACGAGCAGCATCCGCCGGCCGGACAGCGCCACATGCAGCAGGTCGCCCAACTCGTCGGCGTCCGTGTCGGCGGCGGGCTGCGGGGTGTCGGTGGTGGGCCGCAGCAGCCGCAGGGTGCGCAGCATCGCCCCGCGGGCGTCCAGCGGCCGGCCCTCGGCTCCGCGCATGCTCACGAAGACCCGGCCGTCGGGGAAGAGTTCGGCGGTGCGGTGGGCCAGCTCCAGGGCGAAGGCGCTCTTGCCGACGCCGGCCGTCCCGACGATGTCGAGGGCGCGCACCGCGGGGCTGTCCGGCGATCCGCGCAGCAGCGACTCGGCCCGCGCCAGCTCTTCCTGACGGCCTGTCAGTCGGTGAACCGCCCTGGGCAGCCGGACCACCGGGGCCGGCGCGGCGCCGGCCAGCTCGGCGGTCTCCCGGCCGCCCAGGCACTGCTCGAAGTGCCGCACGGGCTCGGAGCGCAGCAGCCGCCGGTGCAACTCCCGCAGGCCGGCGCCCGGATCGGTGCCCAGTTCGTCGGCGAGCGCGCGTCGGATGGTGTCGTAGGCGGCCAGTGCCTCGGACTGCCGGTGGGAGCGGTAGAGGGCGACGATCAGATGTGCGTGCAGCGTCTCGCGCAGCGGGTGTTCACGGGCGAGTACCGTCAGTTCGCCCACGAGTTGGCGGTGGCGGCCCAGCCACAGCTCGGCGGCGATCCGCTCCTCGCCGGCGTCAAGACGCAGCAACTCCAGGCGGTCGGCCGCGGCTTGCAGCCGTCTGCCCCGGGGCACGCCGGCCAGCAGCGGGCCGGTCCACAGGGCGAGGGCGTCCTGTAAGGCCGGCCCGGCGGCGCCGAAGTCGCGCCGCGCGTAGGCGTTGTGGCCCTCGGCGCACAGGTCCTCGAAGCGGTGCAGGTCCAACTCCCGCGCCGAGGCCCGGATCAGGTAGCCGGACAGGCTGGTCTCGATGATGTCCCGGCGGCCCGCCGGGTCGCCGTCTGCCAGCATTTTGCGCAGGTGCGAGATGTAGACGTGCAAGGTGGTGGTCGCGGTGCGCGGCGGGTCGTCGCCCCACAGCTCGTCGATGAGCCCGTCGCTGGAGACCACCTCGTTGGCGCCGACCAGCAGCGTGCCCAGCACGGTGCACATCTTGGCCGCCGACGGGGTCTGCGGCTCGACCCGCAGCCGCCCCAGAACGTTGAATCTCATCGGTCCTCAGCAGTCCTGGAGCACCAGGACGGCGACGGTGCCCACCCGGCGCTCGTCCTGGGTGAAGTCGATGCGGACCGGGACCACCGGGCGGTCCCGGCTGTCGCGGTAGAGGTCGCCCGGCACCGCCGTGCAGCGCAGCGGCCGGCTCGCGTCCACCGCGCGGGTGAACTCGGCGGACCAGCGGGTGAGCAGGCAGTGCGGGGCGGACAGCCCGCGCAGCTCACCGGCGGTCAGGGTGGCGGCCTGCCGGGACGCCTCGACGAGCAGCGCGGCGCGGGCCCGGTCGCAGCGGCCGGGGTCGAAGACCGGGTTGTCCGGGTGCGGTACGACGTCCATCAGCAGCCGGTCCTCGTCGGTGACCAGCCGGCCGTGCACCACCACGTCCCGGCTGTCGGTGCGTCCGACCCGGCAGGCCTTCACCCGCCCGAGGTCCTCGGCGAGCGGTCGCGGCCGGCCCGCGGCGGCCGGGGCGGTGCCGGGCAGGTCGAGGCGGGCCCGGGCGGTCGCGCACGGCACCCCGTCGATGCTGACGCCGGCCACGCACTCCAGCGCGCCGGGTGCCCCCGCGGCACCCAGCGGACGGAAGCCGAGGTCCACTACGGCCTCGCCGCGTCCCCTGGCGAGCCGCCAGGGTTCGACGTCGGTGATCTCCACCGTCGCGTGGGCGATCCGCGGTACGCAGCGGTCCTTCGGGATCCGCAGATGGCGCAGCGCCGCGAAGCGGGCCACCTCGTCCATCGCCCGGGTGACGAAGTGCACTCCGTCGACCTGGTCGTGGCCGATGGCCATCAGCGGTTCGGTGACCGGGAGTTCGTCGAACAGGACGAAGCCGCACTCGCCCTGTGCGGTGCTGCCGAGCAGGAACTCCTCGCGGGTGGAGGGGCGTTGCACCAGGTGCCGGGTCGAGGGGACGAATCGGGGAGCCCGCGCCCCGACGGGCAGGGCCGCACCGACCGCCGCCGGAGCTTGTGCTGGGGACAGCAGAGGCACCGGAACCACTCCTTAGCTACGGTCACGCAGACCCGGGTGGCCTGCGATGTCGTCGAACCGGTCAACTCACACGCTCTTGCGCCGAGGAACGGGGTGGGGGCTCGCCGTCCGGGGCCACCGGGGGTCCCAGGCTAGAAACGCCGTTCTCGGTCTGCCATGACAAGTCGCTGGCAGAGTCCGGGCGGCGCTGCCGGGACACTGACAACAAATTGCCATGTGACCTACAGGTGGGGCGGTCCGCGTGCCGGACCGCGCCATCACCCTCGCACACCGGATCCCGGCCTCGATACGCCCGCGGGCCCGGCGCGAAAAGTATTCATCCACCGGTAGGAGTTCTCCTGACGACCGTTCTTTTCTCCCGGAAAGCAGCCGCGAAAAGACAGGGCCGACCGCCGAGAGGTAACGAGACATTCACCTTCCCTTTATTCCCGGTGACACTTCTCCTGCTGCTGTCAACTGACACTTTCACTGCTGCTGTCAGCGGCACCCCGGCCAATGGGCCCCGCTACGGAAATCGTTGCCATGGACCACCGTTCGTCGGGAAGCGGCCGGATCTGGCAGCCCCTGTCACGAGAACCGCACCCGGAAGCGGAGTCGACCGATGGGCCACATCCGGCCAGTTGGCCGGAAGATGCCCCTTGCGCCGTTCGTCGAGTGATTCGGCCATTTCACTCCCGCCACGGGCCGTGAGTAAAGCGGGCGTTCACGGTGATGTCCCCGGGGCGACTCCCCAACGGGGCATCACCTGGGCTACCCTGACCCGAGTTGAGCTCAAGGACCCATCTCTCTGGCGCACCGGACCGGAAGTGCCAAGCTCAAGGCGGGGAACTTTTGCATGTGGTCGCCTGCGGAACCGTCGTCCGGCCAAACCGATCCACTCGGTGAAGCACCCGGAAGCGCATCGGGGAAGAAAATCGCGAAGCGATCCACCGATACCCGCCCGATAGGACGTGAGGCGGAGCTGGCGGCCCTCACCGGACTGCTTTTCGATCCCTCGGTCCGGATACTCACCCTGACCGGACCCGCCGGGGTCGGCAAGAGCCGGCTCGCCCGCGCCGTCGCCCAACCCGCCCTGTTCGGCGCCGACATCGTGCGGGTCGACCTGAGCACCCGGCAGGACGCGGCCGCCGCCTGGCGGGCCGTCGCCGCCGGCCTGGACCCGCTCGCACCGCGGGACGACGCGCCACTCCCCGACCGGCTCGCCGACCGGATCGGCGACCGCGAACTGCTGCTCGTCCTGGACAACTGCGACCTGGTCGCCGCCGACGTCTCGCTGGACATCGCCCGGCTCTCGGCCCGCTGCCCGGGACTGCGGGTGCTGGTCACCAGCCGGGTGTCGCTGGACATTTACAACGAACGGCTCTTCCCGGTACGGCCTTTACCCGTCCCGGTCGCGGACTCCTCCTCACCGTTCGACCAGGAGTCGCCCGCGGTACGCCTGTTCGTGCAGCGCGCCAGGGCCCAACGGCCCGACTACACGCTGCTGGAGGAGGACGTGCCCGTCGTCACCGGCATCTGCGCCGAGCTCGACGGGATTCCGCTCGCCATCGAGTTGAGCGCCGGCGCCGTCGGGATGCTCGGCCCGCGGACCCTGCTGGCCCGGCTCCGCGACGGCGAGTGGCCGGCCAGCAGCCGGCTGCTCGACCTGCCCGCCCGGCACCGCACCGTCGAGGACTCGTTGTCCTGGGCGGACCCGGCGCTGTGCCAGGACAGCCGCCGGGTGCTCCAGCAACTGGCCGTCTGCGAAGGGCGGTTCGACCTGGCCACCGCCCAGCACCTGACGGGTCTGAGCTGGCCGGGGATGATGCCGCACCTGGAGACCCTGGTCCACATGAGCCTGCTCCAGCGCACCGAGCGCTCCGGCGGCGACGTGGCGTTCCGGATGCTGAACATGGTCCGCAACTACTACCTCCACCGCGAGCCGCCCGAGCCGGCGCTGCTGGCCCAGGCCCGCGACCGGCACGCCGAGTACTTCGGCGGGCTGGCCGCCACCGCCGGGGAGAGGCTGCGCGGCCCCGAGCAGGTCCGGTGTCTCACCGCCGTGCACCGGCGGCTGGACGACTACCGGGCGGCGATCCGCCACGCGCAGGCGAAGGGGGACCACTCGGCGGCGGTGGCGATCCTGGTCGCGCTGGACGTGGCGCTGGACGACCTCGGCTGCCTGCCGGAGATGACCGAGCGGCTGCTGGTTTCCGTCGGGCGACTGGCGGAGGACCTGCGGGCCGGCGAGGGCGACCGCCTCCTGTCGGCGCGGGCCCTGGAGACCGCCGCGTCCTGGTCGGCGGCGACCGGCGACCACGAGGCGGCCGGCGAGCTGCTGGCCCGCGCCGCCGAGGAGTACCACCGGCTGGCCGACCGGGCCGGTGCCGCACGGGTGGCGGGCGCGCTGGCCGGCGTCGGCCACCGCACCGGAGCGCCGGCCGGCGCGGCCGAGCGGGCCGCCCGCGCGGTGCGGGAACTCGACCGGCTGGACGATCCGCGCGGTGCGGCGGCCGCCCGCCGGACCCTGGCGTCCGTCGAGGCGCAGCGGGACCCGGACGGCGCGGAGGCCCACCTGCTGCGGGCCCTTGAGGACCTGCGCCCCACCGGGGACTCGCGGTCCCGGGCGATCACCCTGACCGAGCTGGCCCGGGTGCGGGCTTCGGCGGACCGGCCGGCCGAGGCGTACGAGGCGGTGCGCGAGGCCATGGGGCTGCTGTGCGAGACCGGTGGGCCCCGGCAGGTGGCCGGCGCCCTGGAGACGGCCGCCCGGGTGCTGCCCCACGTGAGCGACGGCCAGCAGCACCGGGCCGCCCGGCTGCTGCTGGCCGCCGGGTCGATCCGGGCCCGGCACCTGCTGCCCGCCCCGCAGGACGCCCCCGCGCTGGCCAAGCTGCTGGAGCGGCTGCGGCTCGCACTGGGTGAGAGCACGCTGACCTTGTTGCGGCGACAGATGGACAGCACCTCGCCGTTGGCCGCGCTCAACGACGCGCTGTCCGCCCCGCCGGCCGCGCTACGCGCGTCAACTCCCGACCGGGGCGACGACGTGCTGCACGTCCTGACCCCACGCCAGGCCCAGATCGCCAAACTGGTCGCCAACGGACTGACGAATCGTCAGATCGCCAGGAACCTGGGGCTGTCGGAATGGACGGTCATCAACCACCTCCGTCAGGTGATGCAGAGACTCCAGTGCCCCTCGCGGGTGCACGTCGCCCGGCTGGTCCAGCAGGCCGCGGTATGACGAACAGCCGTACCGCCGGCGCCTCTTCCGCCACCGAGCCGCGCACAGGAGCTGAGACCATGGCTGACCGGACCCTCGCGGCCGCAGGCGACCACCGGCCGCTGCCGCTGGGCGAGCGGGAGACGATTCTCACCGCGCTCCACCGGGTCGCCTCGGCCCTGCCCAACCACCCCGCCCTGCTGACCCGCGGGTTCGGCAGGGAGCGCACCGTTCGGACCACCTACGGGCAACTGCTGGAACACGTCGAGCGGATCGCGGAGGCGCTGGCGCTGTGCGGCGTACGGCGGGGCGAGACGGTGGCCATGCAGATCCCCAACTGCGGCGGCAGCGTGACGCTGCTGCTGGCCTGCCTGCGGATGGGCGCGGTGGCCGTTCCGGTGCGCCAGGCCGCCGGGGAACGGGAGTTGGAGCGGGTACTGGCCGCGACCGGGGCGAGCATGTGCGTGGTGCTGGACAACCACCTCGGGGCCAGGAACGCCGAGTTGCTGCTGTCGGTCTCGGACCGGCTGCCCGCGCTGCGGCACCGGGTGGTGGTGGGCGACGCGGCGGCCACCGGGGCGCTGGACTTCGACCGGCTGTGCCGGGACCGGGCGGGCGTCTGGCGCACCGGCGAGCAGCCGTTGTGCCCGCTGCCGTACGACACCGACGGACCGTGCCTGATCGTCCCGGAGTTCGGCCACGAGACGCTCACCACGACCAGCTACCGGCACAGCGGCCTGCACGCGGACGCGCTGTCCTTCGTCCCGCACGCCGCCGGCCGGGACGCCTCCCAGCGGTGGATCACCCCCGGTGAGGTGTACGGCACCTCCTATCCGCTGACCCGGCACTCCGGGCTGATGCCCGCCCTGTGGCAGCCGATCCTGGCGGCGGGCACCGGGGTGTTCGTGGACGAGTGGGACGCTGGCGCCTGCCTCGACCTGTTCGGGGAGGCCGGGGTGACCCGCATGGTCTGTCCCGCCGAGCACTGGGGCGAGTTGGTCGACGAGCAGCGCCGGCGGCCGCGTTGGCTGTCAGGACTGCGTGACGCGGCCTGCCGCACCCCGGCCGTCTCACCCGAACTGGCCGACGGCGTACAGGAGGTCTTCGGCGTGCCGTTGCGGGTACTTCCCCAGTGAAGATGGCTGTCGGCGGGGGTGCCCGCGCGTCCAAGTGGCCCTTTAGGGACGCGCGACAGGCTCGGCGGCAATTCGACCTCAACGAAAACTGGAGTGCTCCATGCGCTGGGAGAGTCTCTACGTCGCCGGTCTCGGCGCCTACCTGCCGGAGCAGGTCTATACCGCGGAACAGGCCGTCGCCGACGGGGTCTACGGCGCAGGCGAGTGCGAGGCGAACGGCTACCGCGCGGTGCGGGTGGCGGCCGACGGCGAGACCGGCCCGGTGATGGGAGCCGCGGCCGGCCGCCTCGCGGTGGAGCGCTCCGGGCTCACCGGCGGGGACTTCGGCCTGGTGGTGCACGCCAGCGTCGGACACCAGGGCCAGGACGTGTGGACCCCTGCGCACTACGTGCAGAACGAGACGGTCGGCGGCGACGGCGCGGCCTTCGAGGTGCGGCAGGGCTCCAACAGCGGTCTGGCCGCCATGGAGGTCGCCGCGTCCTGGATATCCGCCCGGCCGGAGCCGACCGCCGCGCTGGTCACCACCGGTGACTCCTTCAAGATGCCCTACTGGGACCGCTGGAAGGCCGACGACCAGGTGGTGTACGGCGACGGCGCGGGCGCGATGGTGCTGTCCACCCGGGGCGGCTTCGCCAAGGTCCGCTCCACCGCCAGCCGCGCCGACTCCTCCTTGGAGCCGCTGTACCGCGGTTCCGACGCGTGGACCGAGACGCCCTTCCAGGACGGGGCCGCCATCGACCTGGCCGGCCGAAAGCGCGACTGGCTGACCCGCAACGAGGGCGGCTACGACGAGGCCATCGCCCGGATCAACGAGAACTTCGGCCAGGTGCTCCAGACCGCGCTCAAGGACGCCGACACCGATCTGGCCGGCACCCGGTGGTTCGTGCACGCCAACATGTCCAAGACCATCGTGGAGTGGGGCTTCCACGGCGCGCTCGGCCTCGACCCCGACAGCACGGTCTACGACTGGGGCCTGGACCACGCCCACATGGGCGGCGGCGACCAGATCATCGGCCTCAACCGGCTGTTCGAGACCGGCCGGCCCCAGCCCGGCGACCTGATCGTCACCGCGGGCGCCGGCATCGGCTTCATGTGGACCGTCGCGGTCCTTGAGGTCCTCGACACCCCGCAGTGGGACTAGGCCGTGTCTTGTGGATCAGGGTGGATCAGGGAGCGGCGTCCGGTGCGGTGTATCGCGAGGCGCCGAAGCATCCCGATAGTCGGTGTTATCGGGATGCTTCGGCAACGCCGCGAGGCGCCGTGCCGGGCGTCGCGAGCCCGCCAAGATCCGCAAGACACGGCCTAGGCCGCTCGCAGCGGTCCCGGACAGCGCGTCGCCCGGCGTTCACCGAACGCCGGGCGACGCGCTGTTCGCCGTCAGGAGGGCAGCGAGTCCAGCAGTGCCTGGTTGTCGATCTTCCCGTTGGGTCCCACCGGGAAGCGCTCCACCACGCGGATGGTGTCCGGGACCAGATAGGCCGGCAGGTTCCCCGTCAGCTGGCGGCCGACCTCCAGCGGGTCGTCGGTCTGAGCCGGATCGGTGCCCTCGGGCAACGTGGCGGTGTAGAAGAGGGCCAGCCGGGCCCAGACGGTGTCCTGTCCTGGCACCGGCACCACCGTGCAGCGCCGCACGCCCTCGATCCCCATGGCGGCGTTCTCTATCTCGCCGGGCTCGATGCGGTAGCCGCGGACCTTCACCTGACGGTCGGCCCGACCGCGGTAGTGGACGACCCCGGCCTCGTCCCGGAATCCCAGGTCACCGGTGCGGTAGGCGCGTACCGGGACGCCGTCGACCATGATGTCGGCGAACTTCTCCGCCGTCAGCTCCGGCTGGCCCAGGTACTCCACCGCCAGGCCCGCTCCGGCGAGGCGGATCTCCCCCTCGACGCCCGGCCCGCACATCCCCTCGTCGCCGAGGACGTGGACCTGGGTGCCGGCCACCGGGCTGCCGATCGGGATGCCGCCGGGGATGTCGCAGTCCTGCGGGCCGATCGGGTGGACGGTGGCGAACACGCAGCTCTCCACCGGGCCGTACCCGTTGTACAGGCCGATGTCCGGGTGGCGTTCCAGGAAGCGGCGGATGTGGGCGGGGGACAGCCGCTCGCCGCCCGCGTAGACCTGGCGCATGCCCTCGAAGCAGTCGACGTCCATGTCCACGAAGAGGTTGAACAGCGACGCGGTCAGGAAGGCGGTGTCCACCCCGGCGGACTTCACGACGTCCCGCAGCGCGCCGGGCAGCAGGTAGTCGTCCTCCACGACGACGGTCGTCCCCCCGGTGGTCAGCATGCCCCACAGTTCGAGGTTGAAGGCGTCCCAGGCGCACGGCACGGACTGCGCCGACACGCTGCCGCGCCGGAAGCCGGGCAGCCCGCCCTCGCCGAACAGCCGGGTGGTCGCCTCGTGCGGGGAGACCACGCCCTTGGGGGCACCGGTGGTGCCGGAGGTGAAGAACACGCAGGCCGCGGCGGACGGCCGCAGCTCCACAGAAGGACCCTCACCGCCCAGTCCGGCCGCGGTCTCCAGCGACTCCCCGGGCTGCCAGACCGGTTGCTCGCTGCCCTCGGGGAGCCGGTCGCAGACGAACACCGGCGGGCGCAGCTGCTCCAGCAGCGCGGCGACCCGCTCGGCGGGCCAGCGGTTGTCGAAGGCCGCGTAGGCGGCGCCGCACTTGAGGATGGCGAGCAGGCAGGTGAACATCGTGGCGCTGCGCGGCAGATGGACCGGGATCACGGTTCCCGGGCCGACGCCCTGGGCGGACAGCTGTGCGGCCCAGTGGTCCGCCGCCGCGTCCAGGGTGCGGTAGCTGATCGGCTCCTCCCGGAAGACGACCGCGGTGGCGTCGGGGCGCAGCCGCGCCTGGCGGGCCACCGCCTCATGGATCAGCGGATATCCGGCGCCCTCGCCCGCGCCGCCGGCCGCACCGTCGAGAACCTGGTCAGTGGTCATGGTGATCCCTCATCCCGTACGGGGCTCAGGCCTCGGAGATCTTGCCGTAGATCGCCCGCAGGCTCTTGTCCTCCAGCAGCCGTCCGACCGGGACGCGCTTGCCGGTCTCCTTCTCGACCGCGGTGACCAGTCGCAGCATGTGCAGCGAGTCCCAGCTGACGACCCGGTCGGAATCCAGGTCGGTCTCCAGGTCGGCACCGTTCAGCGGCAGGGCGAGGTCGTCACGGACGATCCGGATGAAGTCATCCTTGGTGATCATGCTGATCCCTTCGTTGGGGTCGGACCGGGACGACGGCCGACAACTCCTCATCGCCGCCCGCCCACCACGCTCCGCGCATGACGAGTCCGGCGACGTACGGTGGTGCGCCGTGCTAAAGGAACGCTTGCGGTGCCCGGGAGGCGCCGCCGGCCGGTGCCACGCCCGGCGGGTCTACGGGTGTCTGTCGTAGTCTGCGCGCGCCCGGCGGGCCGGCGGAAGGTGCCGCGGACCGCTTCGGCGGGCCACTCCGCCCCGTTGCAACAACCTGACAGATCCCGGGGCGCGCCCACGCCGCCGTACCGCGAACGGCAGGGCCGGGCGGGGCGCTTGATCCGGTGTCAGGCGATGCCGCTGATCCGCTCCGGTTCGATCACGAAGATGACCCGCACCTGGTCGCGGCCGCCGTACCAGGGGTAGGGCCCACCCAGGTACTTGTGGGCGAGCGACTCGATGTGGTCGACCGCGCCCTCGGTCGTGACGTCGACCACCCGGCCGCGCACCTGGAAGTAGCGCGCGGGGTTGTCCGGGTGGGAGACGGTGACCGCCACCCGCGGGTCCCGCTGGATGTTCCGGGTCTTCACATGGGTGAGCACGCTGTTGATGATCACGTGCTCGCCGTCGGTGTCCACCCAGGTCTGGGTCAGCTGCGGGGAGCCGTCCGGCATGGAGGTGGCGAGGTAGCAGATGCTGGGCTGCCGCAGCAGCGTGAGCAGGTCTTCTGGAAGTGTCACGGCGGTCTTTCGGACGAACGGGGCGCGGCGCACTCCGGCGAGGGCCGCGACGTGGTCGCGGCGCAGCTTACTTCCCGCCCGCCCACGACCCGGCCGCCACGCGGGCCCGCACGACGGGGGGTTGGCGGGGCGTCGGGCCGGACGGTCGGCGGGGCCGGGGCGAAACGTTCATCCCGCGTCAATCGGCCGGTGGCGGCACCGCCATCGGCGGGCGGACCCCGTGGGGGATCATGGACTCGCCTCCCCCTTCGCGCACCACGCTGGAAGGACCGGCCCTTGCTGACACCTCATCCCACGTTGCTGGCCGAACTCGTCGAGACCTACGAGACGCTGCGGGCGCGGCACGCCGACGACCGCGACCCGCAGACCCGGCGGCTGATGAACGACGCCGCCTACACGCTGTGCGTGACCACCGGGACCCGGGACGTGGACACCGCCCTGATCATCGCCCGCCGCCAACTCGCCGACGGGGAGCCGAGCGTGCGGGGCCGGCGGGCCCACCCCTGACGGCAGGCCCGCCGACCGGTCCGTTCACCCCGGCCCGACCGGTGGGAGACATCTCATGAGAGCGCTCTCACGATCCGGTGCGAACACCGTGCCCGACGCCAGCGGAACGGTCAAGAGATAAAGCCAACGGGCTGGAAACCGGCCGTTCGACCACCACCTGGTGAACAGACCTCCCTCCGGCACCAGCCGGCCGACCGGCCCCGCTCAGTGGCGGATACACCTTTGGCCTGAATGGCCGGTAGACTCTGTGAGAGCGCTCTCCCGAGTCGGGCACTCCCACCGAACCGGCGACGGCCGTCACGGCGACAGCGACGCGAGGTACCGTGCCAGGCGCCAGGAATCCGCCATGATCAGCGAGACCGTCCGCGCGAAGGAGCACCGTTGCCCGAGCAGACCGCCGCCCGCCGCCCCACGCTGGAAGCCGTCGCCGAGCGTGCCGGGGTCTCCAGGGCCACCGCCTCCCGCGTGGTCAACGGCGGCGCGGGGGTGCGCGCGGAGCTCGTGGAGCGGGTGCGCACCGCGGTCGAGGAACTCGGGTACGTGCCCAACCAGGCCGCCCGCTCGCTGGTCACCCGGCGGCACGACGCGGTCGCGGTGGTGATCGCCGAGCCGGAGGCAAGGGTCTTCGCCGACCCGTTCTTCGCCCAGCAACTGCGCGGTATCAGCAAGGAGTTGTCGGCCCACGACTCCCAACTGGTGCTGCTGCTCGTCGAGGACGCGGCCGACTTCGACCGGGTGGGCCGCTATCTGTCCGGCGGCCACGTCGACGGCGCGTTGATCTTCTCGCTGCACGCCGACGACCCGCTGCCCACCATCACCCGCAACCTGGGCATGCCGACCGTCTTCGGCGGCCGGCCGGGCTGGACGGAGGCGAGCGGCGACCGCAGCGTGCTGTACGTCGACTGCGACAACCGGGGCGGTGCGCGGGAGGCGACCCGGCATCTGGTCGGGCTGGGGCGCAGCCGCGTCGCGCACATCTGCGGGCCGCTGGACCAGACCGCCTCGGTCGACCGACTGGACGGCTTCCGTGACGTGCTGCTGGACGCCGATCCCCGGCTGATCGTCGAGGGCGACTTCACCCCCGAGGGGGGCGAGCGCGCGATGGCGGAGCTGTTGGACCGCTGTCCCGAACTCGACGGCGTCTTCGCCGCGTCGGACCTGATGGCCTCCGGGGCGCTACGGGTGCTGCGGCAGCGCGGCCGGCGGGTGCCGGAGGACGTCGCGGTGGTCGGCTTCGACGACATGGTGCAGGTCGCCCAGTGGACGGATCCGCAACTGACCACGGTGCGCCAGAACGTCGAGGAGATGGGCCGCCTGATGGCCCGCCTCCTGCTGCGGATCCTCGACGAGCGCCCCGACCTGCCGAGCCCCGCCCCACCGCCCGCCTCGGTGATCACCGGCACCCAACTGATCCGCCGAGCCTCAGCCTGACCCACCGGGCCTCCGCCCCCGGCGATGACCGGCGGGGGCCGTCGCGCTCCCCCACACGCCGTCAACCGCCCCCGCCCCCCGTCGTACCGAGCGCCGTCAACCGCCCCGCCCCGCCGGCAGGCGAGCGAGGGCATTCCGGTTCCAAGTCTTGACGGATGCCTGTTGGCGCGGCACCCTCCTGAGCAACGCCTGAGAGCGCTCTCAAAATCATCGCTCGGGCGCCCCCGCCTCAGCCTCGCCACCGGTACAGAGCACCCGGCATCCGTCGGCCCTCCCGGATCACCCGTACCGCCCGGGTCGGCGGCGCCGGACACCCCTCCGCTGCAGAAGGGTTCCGACTCATGCGTAGATCCACCCACGACCAGCCAACCGCCGCCCGGCGCCGGTGGCGCCGGATCGCCCTGCTCGGCGCCGTCGTGCTGCCGATCGCCGGGCTGCTCGGCCTGAGCGCCTCGGCCGGGACCGCGTCCGCCGACTCCGCGCCCACCGCCCCACCGGGCTGGACCACCGTCTTCAGTGACAACTTCGACGGCTCCGCGGGCTCCGGCCTCAACACCGGCAACTGGCTCTACGACCTGGGCACCAGCTACCCCGGCGGCGCCGGCGCCTGGGGTACCGGCGAGGTGGAGACGGCCACCAACTCCACCAGCAACGTCTTCCTCGACGGCGCCGGCCACATGGTCATCAAGGCCATCAAGGACGGCGCGGGCAACTGGACTTCGGGCCGGGTGGAGACCCAGCGCACCGACTTCACTCCGCCGGCCGGCGGCCAGTTGGAGCTCAGCGCCTCCATCCAGCAGCCCAACCCGGCCAGCGGTCTCGGCTACTGGCCCGCCTTCTGGGCGCTGGGCGCCGCGGCCCGGCCGGTGAGCGCCACCAACTGGCCCAGCATCGGGGAGTTCGACATCATGGAGGATGTCAACGCCCTCAGCCAGCACTCCACCACGTTCCACTGCGGGGCCTGGGCCGGCGAGTGCCATGACCCCGACGGGATCAGCAGCGGCCTCCAGGCGTGCTCCGGCTGCCAGACCGGGTTCCACACCTACTCGGCGATCATCGACCGCACCAACACCGCCGCCGAGCAGATGCGCTTCTACCTCGACGGCAACCTGACCTACACGGTCAACGAGAACCAGGTGTCGACCGCTACCTGGCAAGCAGCCGTCGACCACGGCTTCTTCGCCATCTTCGACCTGGCCATCGGCGGGTCCTACCCGAACAAGGTGTGCGGCTGCACCTCGCCCTCGGCGGCCACCAGTTCGGGCGCGTCGATGAGCGTCGACTGGTTCGCGGCGTATCAGACCAGCGGCACCGCGAGCGGCACCGGCGGCACCTCGGCTGGCACCAGCACCGGGACCACCGGCGGCGGTACCGGGGGCAGCTCCACCTGCCCCGCCGTCGCCACCGGCAACTTCCCCGCGGACTGCTACTCCAGCGCCCAGTTGGGGGCCGCCACGGTCGCCGCCACCGCCGACAGCGCGCCCTCCGGGACGGACGGCAACCAGGTCTCCCAGCTCTCCAACGGCGCCCAGTTGCGGTACGACAACGTCAACTTCGGTTCCGGCGGCTCCAGTCAGTTCCAGGCCAGAATCGCCTCCGGCGCGGCGGGCGGGGTGAGCGGGCTGATCAACGTGGTGCTCGACAATCCGGCCAACGCGCCCATCGGTTCGTTCGCCGTCGGCAACACCGGGGGCTGGGACAGCTGGCGCACGGTGCCGGCCAACATCACCCGTACCACCGGGACGCACACGGTCTACCTGGAGTTCAGCTCCGGGGTGGCCGGGCAGCCCTACGCGAGTCTGCACTGGTTCAGCTTCCCGGCTTCCTGACCCGGCCGCACGGCTTCCCAACCGCCGGGCCCCCGGCGGGCGTTCACCACGACGCCCGCCGGGGGCCCGGCGCCGTATGCGCCACCGGGGGAAAACGCCTCGCCCCCCTCCGGCGGATCACCGATACTCGGCGGATGGCGCTCTTCTCCGACTTCGACCGGCGCGGCTACCGGACGGTGGACGTCGCCACCGGCTACGGGCAGTGGGTCGAGACCTACGAACAGACCGTCGAGGACGCGATGGACATCGCGCTGCTCGACCGACTCGCGGAACCGCGCTGGCCGGCGGTGCGGCGCGCCGCCGATCTGGGGTGCGGCACCGGCCGCACCGGTGCCTGGCTGCGGCGCAACGGGGTCACCGCGATCGACGGCGTGGACCTCACCCCGCAGATGCTGGCGGTGGCCCGCTCCCGGGGCGTGCACGACCGACTGGTGGAGGGGGACGTACGGCAGACCGGACTGGACGCCGGCGCCTACGACCTGGTGATCGCCTCGCTGATCGACGAACACCTGCCGGATCTGCGGCCCTTCTACGACGAGGCGTGGCGGCTGGGCGCGGCGGGCGCGCATTGCGTGGTGGTGGCCTTCCACCCGCACTTCATCATGAGCACCGGCATGCCGACCCACTTCACCGACGGCTCCGGGGAGTCGATCGCCATCTCCACCCACGTCCATCTGCTCGGTGACCATGTCACGGCGGGGCTGGGAGCGGGCTGGACGCTGGTGGAGATGCGCGAGGGCGTGGTGGACGAGCGCTGGCTGGCGGTGAAGCCGAAGTGGGAGCGGTTCCGCCACCACCCGGTCTCCGCCGCCCTGGTGTGGCACAGGCGGCCCTGAGGCCGGAAGGCGACGGCAGGGCGGCACGTGGCAGGACGGCGCCGACCGGGCGGTTTTCCGGCCCAGGCGGCGCCGACCGCGCGGCCTTCCGTAGGGTCAGCCGGCGTCCGGGCCGGTGCTCTCCCCGGTTCCGGCAACTGCGGTCCCGGCGACCGCGGCCCCTTCGAGCGGCGTGCCGGCCCGGCGCCCGGCGCGCCAGTGCACCAGTGACGTCCCGGCCGCGAACAGCACGACCGCGTAGACGAGTTGCCAGACGCCGAAGGTGGCGGTGACCCCGAGCAGGACGAGCAGCACGACGATCCCGAAGACGCGCTCGACGCGGCGCGGGAAGAGCCGCACGTAGGCGACCACGCTCAGCAGGTAGATCAGGTAGAAGTTCTTGCCGGCGATGGCGAGCAGCCCGCCGAGCGAGACGAGTCCTGTGCCGCTGACGACCGCCACCACTGAGAAGGTGAGGAAGCAGGCGACGACGGCCCGGCGCGGGATTCCGGAGGGCGCGGATATCCGGCTGAGCGGCGCGGGCAGCAGACCCTCCCGGGCGCTGGACATCACCAGCCGGGAGGCGCCCATCATCGCCCCGACCAGGTTCGCCATGATGATCAGGACCCCGAGGGCGGCCACCGCGTAGCCGGTCGAGCCGCCCAGCACCTTGGCCACCATCGCCTGCACGGGAGCTCCGGTCAGCGACGGGTCGGAGCGGGTGAGCCGGGTCTGCACGCCGAGCGCCAGCACCAGGTAGACGCCGGTCACCACGAGGAAGCTGACGGCGACGGCGCGCGGGAAGTCACGGCGCGGGTTGCGGTACTCCTCGGCGGTGAAGGAGAGCATCTCCCAGCCGGTGAAGGCGAAGAAGACGATGCCGACCGAGGAGAGGCCGGCGCCGAAGGTGGTCAGGCCCGCGTGCGGCAGGCTCAGGTGGGCGCCGTGGCCGATCATGCCGACGAGTCCTGCGGCGAGCAGTCCGAGGGTCAGCACGATCGCCAGCACCGTCTGCACCCGGGCGGACAGCCGGACGCCCAGCATGTTCAGGCCCAGGGCCAGCAGCAGCAGGGCGATCGCGCCGATCCAGGCGTAGCGGCCGGGGAAGCCGAGGAGTCCGGCCAGGTAGTGGCCGCCGGTCAGGGCGATCGCCGGGATGCCGAAGCCGAACGTGCCGACCAGCAGGAGTTCGACGCCGCCTGCGGCCCGGCGGCCGAAAGCCGCCTGCACGAAACCGGCCACGCCTCCCGCGCTCGGATGCGCGGCGCCCAGCCGGGCGAAGATGACCAGCAGCGGGACGACGATCGCCGCGCTGATGACCCAGGCCCACAGCGCCGAGTTCCCGGAGTCCTGGTAGGCGACTCCGGGCAGCACCAGCGCGCCGCTGCCCACCACGATGGTGATGGCCAGCGATACCGCCCCTGGCAGGGTGAGATGCCGGGACAGTCCGGCAGGCTGCTCGCTGGTGACTTGCTCAGCGTACGACTCGGTCATTTCACCCTTGCTGATCCGGCGCCGAACGCGCAGCGGCGTGCGTTTTCCGCACCGCCGCCACGCATTTCATGACGTGTTACTGCTTCCGACTCCGCCGATTGCGCCGGATTCACCTCCGGCGCAGCGACGTCATGCGGCCTGCGGGAATTCCGACGGTTCGAGGAAGGTGGTCTTAGCGGTGGCCCCGCCCTCGGGACGAATGACGTAGATCGCGCCGTCCGCACCTGCGGTGGAACCGTGGACGGTGCCCGCGGGCAGCGTTATCCAGGTGCCAGCCGGGCAGTGCGCCTCGTGGTATTCCTCGTCGAACCAGAAGAGCTTGACATCGCCGCGCATGACGAAAAGCTCTTCGTCGAGGCTGTGGAAATGCCAATTGTGGGTCTTGGCCGGCTGGTCGTGCTGGAGCTCGAAGCTGCCCTGCGGGGGCAGCAGGCTGTCCAGGCCCTGCGAGATCTCGGGCACGTCACGCCGGGTGAACTGGGGGCTCACGAAAAACTCCTGTCGTCTTGGCTCGGGACACGCATGGCGAACGGGCATCCTGCCTCGGCGTCGAACCCGTCGTCGCTGTCGTCCAGGAAGTACTGGCTCCACTCGTGGTTGCCGTCGGCGCCGAAGCTGCCGAGGTTGCCCGCGGGCGGCGACTGGTCGTAACTGTCCAGCCGTCCGCGGATGATACGGCGCGAGCGGATTCCCTGCGCGGTCGTCTCCTCCAACCCCTCGAAGACGAACCGGGGTTGGAAGGTGATGGCGAAGTACTCGAAGTAGCGGCTGCGACGCCGGCCGTGCGCGGGGGTGTTGGCGACCACGAACATCGGCTCGCCGTGGAAGGAGAACTCCCACTCAGGGGAGTCGACGTTCCGGTCTATCCCCTCCGGCCAGTCGACCTCGTCGCGGTCGTGCAGCCCCTGCAACAGCGACCAGAAGTGCGCCTGGTGGTCCTCGACGGTCCGCAGCGACGGGTCGTCCTCGAACAGCACGACCATCGAGGTGCGGTTGCCCAGTTCCCGGCAGCGCGGCAGGAACATCCGCAGCGCCTCGGCGAGCCGGTCGATCCGGTCGGGCCCGGCCGGAATCCCCGCCAGCCGCAGGGTGTCACGGCGTACGGCGTCGACTCCGAAAATGCAGGGGAACCGGTTGGAGTCATCCAGCATGCGCGCCTTGAATTTCTCCACGGCGTCTTCGACCCAGGCTATTGGGGGCACGGCCTCGATACTGAAACACGAGACTTCCGGCGCAGCGGAAGTTGCTTCTTCAATCACCATTCCCCCAGAGGTGAATCAACATCAAGAACGCGAACGCGTCATCGGGTTCGCAGGGAGACGATAAAGATCGGCCATGCGGCGTCCAAGTCCAGCCACCGCAATGTGACCCACCTCACATGAAGTCGGAGGGGTTTTCGAAGGCGGAGGGAATTCCCGGTCGCCGATTGTCCGGAAAACACCTTGTGAGCCATACGCAGAAGCGAAAATCGGCCCCGCGTCCGGTTTACGGCGGGTCCCGGTGTCCGGCTGAAAAGCGCCGCTCCGCGGTCCCTGGACGCCACCGGGAATTGCCGGTGCCCAGGGACCGCACCGCATGAGCGCGGGCGAGGGTCTCCGGGTGCACCGCGGTCCGGCCGTCGCCGGCCCGGGGAGTCGTAGGGGATACGCGGGAGACGGCCGACGCGTTCATCGCACGGCCCCGCCCGGCGACCAGGGTTGGCCGGAAGACGAGCGCTCCGGCCACCCGGCGGGCCCGGGCGGGCCGACGCCACCGGGGAGAGCCGAACGGGCAGCGGGAGCGCAAGGTCGGATCCCGGCCATCCGGCCCCCGCGCATCCGTAAGGCCGCGAAGCGCCGGATCGGGCCGTATTGCCGCCCGACGCGCAGGCCATGATGATCTCCGCGCCCCGGGCGGGCGGGGCCCTGACCAGCGGTCCGGCTTGATCCACCCGGCAGTCCGCGACACCCGCGCCCGGCTCGTCAAGCTCCCGCCCACTGCGCGGCGAGGCATGGGTGATCACCACCCACCCGGCCTCAAGTCCCGTCACAAACCGCCCATTTGACGTCGGCGAGGGTTCGGCACGGTCGACGCCCGACACCGCCCCCCGGAGAGGAAACGAATCCCCTCGCCGCGGCGGATCCACCCCCCGCGACACGACTTCGGCCACGCGGGGCACGCGGGCCGCGGCCGGACTGGAGCCACGACCGCAGGCTCCAGCACCGGCCCCTCGCGGGCCCGCGGGCCCGCGGACGTCAGCCGGTCGCGATCGCACCCCGCGCGGAGTGCCGGATCGCGCCGGGAGCTGTCCGGTGCTCGCGCAGCGGCCCGACCCGGAGGCCGCGCATCACACAGGTGTCCACGACCATCGGCAGCGCGCCGAGCGCGGACCGCCAGGCGCCGGGCGCCGAGGTGCAGTCGGAGTCGTGCAGCAGGACGGTGCCGCCGCCGCGCAGGTCGGCCGCCACCGTGCGGTGCACGGAATCCGGGGTGGCCCGGCGGGTCCAGTCCTGGCCCCACGCGGTCCACAGCACCGGGGTCAACCCGAGCCGCCGGGCGGCCAGATGGGCGGCGCCGCTCATCACACCGTAGGGCGGCCGGAAGAGCCGGGGCACCTCACCGGTGATCGAGGCCACCTCGTCGCGGACCCGGGCCAGATCGTCGTGGGTGGCCCGCGGACCGCGCAGCAGCAGGGGCCGGTGGTGCCAGCCGTGGACACCGATCTCGTGGCCCGCGGCGGCCATCTCGCGCAGCAGACCGGGACTGCGGTGCGCCATCGCGCCCAGCACGAAGAAGGTGGCCCGGATCCCGTGCCGCTCCAGGGCCCGCAGGAAGAACGGGGTGGACAGCGGATCGGGGCCGTCGTCGAAGGTCAGCGCCACATGGTCGGGCCGGCCCCGGCCGGCCAGCTTCGGCATCAGACGGTTGCGCAGCGGTCCGAAGGTGGAGACGACGGGCGCGGCGTGGGCGGCGGCGAGGACGGGCAGCGCCACCATGGCGACGCTCCCGGCGGCGCGGAACGCGGTGGATGCGGGCATCGGTTGCTCCTCGGCGATGGGTATGACGGAACGATTCAGCGGCGCAGGGCGCGCAGCACGTCGGCGCCGCCCCGCGCGACACCCTCGGCGCTCTCCGGCCCGGCGAGCAACGTGGTGGCCAGCGCGGCGACCACCACGGCCGCCGTCCTGCGCCGGCCCGGCAGGGCGCGGGCGCGCGGCGGGCACCCCGGCGTCCCCGGCCGCGGTGCGGCGGAGCGCATGGCGTCCAGCACCGCGGCGACCGGACCGCGGTCGGCCCCGGTGGCGAACAGGGCGAGTCCGGCGGCCCGTTGGGCCAGGCCCAGCGGCCCGTCGAGCAACTCGCCGAGCACCGGGGCGAGTTCCTCCTCGCGGCGGATCCACTTCGCCAGGCCCGCCGCCTCCAGGGCCGCGGCGTTGGCGCGGCCGTGCCCGGGTATGCAGCCGTAGGAGGCGACGGGCAGACCGCTGGCGAACGCCTCCAGCGAGGTGAGACCGCCCGCGTTCTGCACCAGGACGTCGGCCGCGTGCATCAGCTCCGGCATGTCGCCGACCCAGCCGAAGGCGTGCTCGATCCCGGCGGCGCGCAGCCGGTCGGCGAGTGCCCGGTTGCGTCCGCAGACCACGACGGGGACCAGTCCGCCCCGGTCGCGTACCGCCGCCGCGGCCCGCTCGACCGGGCCGACGCCCCAGGACCCGGCGACCATCAGGGCGAGCCGCGCTTCGGCGGGCAGCCCGAACCGGGCGCGGGCGGCGCGGCGTTCGGCGGCGGTGGCGGGGCCGAACCGCGGGTGGACCAGCGGTCCTGAGGCGAGCACACCGGCGGCTCCGCAGGCGGTGGCCTGCCCGGCGGGCACCGCGTGCGCGGCGAGGTGGGTGTCCACGCCCGGCGCCACCCACATGGGGTGCACGGAGAAGTCGGTGAGGTAGGTCAGCGCCGGCACGCCGAGCCGCCCGGACCGGCGCAGCGCGCCCAGTACCTGGCTGGCCAGCGGGTAGGTGGAGACCACGGCGCGGGTGTCGGGCGGCAGCACCCGCAAGGTGCGGCCCTCGGTCGCCCGCAGTACCGGTCCGGCCAACGGGCGCCGCCCGCGCGGGCGTTCGGTGGCGGCGTAGACGCGCTGGTAGCCCCAGGGCGCGTGGTTGAGCAGTTGGTGGTAGCCGCCGCTGACCAACGGGCCGAGCCGGGCGGGCAGCAGGTCGAGGAAGTCGTGGCGGTCCACCGCTACGCCGTGGCCGGTCAGCCCGCGGGCCAGCTCGGCGGCGGCTCCGTCGTGTCCGGCCCCCACGCTCGCGGAGATGATCACGACCCGGCCCGGTCCCGCCTGGACGGCACTGTCGGGATACGACACGGCGAACCTGCTTCCGTACTCGGTGGATTGCCCGGAACTCTACAGCGTGTAGTAGTTCGCTTCGCGCCACCCCTCCCACAAGCCGGACCATGCCCCGGCCGACTGGGAGAAGTAGTAAGTTGCCCGTTTGTATGTACCGGTGCCGCGTGACCTGGCGGCGATGCGAGGAGGACGGTCAAGTGACGGGCTCAGGGCGCCCGGGGGCGCGGGGGAAGGGCCGCAGAGCCGCCGGGGAGTTGGAGGCCGGGGTGCTCGCGGCGCTGTGGGCGTCCGACCGGCCGCTGACCGCGGCCGAGGTGAACGGACAACTGCCCGGCGAACTGGCGTACACCACCGTGCTGACGATCCTGTCCCGGCTGCACGACAAGGGCATGCTGACCAGGCGCCGGGCGGGCCGCGGGCACGCCTACGCCCCGGTCGAGGACCAGGCCACGCACACCGCGGACCAGATGCGGACCCTCCTGGACCGCGGCCCGGACCGGGCCGCGGTGCTCTCCCGCTTCGTCTCGGAACTCTCCGCGCAGGACGAGGAGTTGCTGCTGAGGCTGCTCGCCGGACCGGCGAAGGACTAGGCCGGGTCCTGTGGATCCTGGCGGGCTCGCGAGGCCCGGCAGGCCACGTCCCGTCGGATCAGGCCGATTCCGCCGGTTCCGGCACGCGGTCGTGCTCCGGGGACGCCGGGGCCCCGGGGTCGCGCGGGGTGTCCGCGCCGCTGACGGTGAGGTGGACGACGAGCCCGGCGATCAGGACCGCGAGCACCGCGCTGACCGGTCCTGTACCCAGGGCCAGTCCGCTGCGGGCGTGCGAGACGCCCATCCAGTCCGCGAAGGAGGCGCCCAGCGGCCGGGTGAGGACGTACGCGGTCCAGAACGCGAGGATCCCGTTGAGCCGCAACCACCGGTAGCACAGCCCCGGAAGGACGATCACCGCGGCGAAGACCACACCGGAGGAGAAGTACCCCAACCCGAGGTTGGTCGCCGTCAGGTCGCCCGCGGCGGTGCCGAGCGCGAAGGTCGCCATGACCGTGGCCCAGTAGAACAGCTCGCGGCGCCGGCTGCGTACGCTGTGGATGGACAGCGTGCGCTCGCATCCGTACCAGGTGGCGAACAACCCGGCCAGGACGATGACGAAGCACGTGGTGGACACCGGATAGGGGACGCCGAGACCGACGTGCAGCACGTCCGCGGCCATCGTGCCGAAGACGCTGACCATGGCCACGGCCGTCCAGTAGATCCAGGGCACGTAGCGGCGGGCCCGCAGTTGCAGCACGAGCGAGACGGCGAGGGCCGCGCCGCCGAGGCCGACGGCGGGTATCGGCCCGAGGCGCTGGGCGAGGAAGTCCGAGGTCGTCTCGCCCATGCCCGTGGTGAGCACCTTGGTCACCCAGAAGGCGACCGTCACCTCGGGAACCTTGCTCATCGAGAAGGTGTGTCGTGCCGGCATGTCTTCCCTTCGTCACGGACGGCGCTATCGTCTACACACGTGTAGTCAGTTGGCCCACCGTATCCCACCGGTGGCGAAGCCTCCCGCGCCGGGCGGGAAACCCCTGGTCAGCGGGTTCTCACCGGGTCCTCGGATGGCGTAACTTCGGGGCAACACGGCTCCCGTAGCGTCGTGGGCCGCGAGCGAGGACGCCGCGGTCGGCCGGCACCGGGACGGAGGACGGCTTGGAGGTCACCACTGCGCGCGGCGCGGCCGGTGGACCGCGCCGGGCCGACCGCGCCCGGCGGGTGGCGGACGTGCTGCGCGCACAGGTGCTGCGCGGCGGGTTCGGCACCGGGGTACTGCCCGACGAGCGGGCCCTGACCGCGGAGTTCGACGTCTCCCGCAACACCGTGCGCCAGGCGCTGGGCATGCTGAGCGACGAGGGCCTGGTGGAGCGGCGGCGCGGGGTCGGCACGGTGGTGGTGGGCCGCAGCTACGAGCATCCGCTGGACGAGGTGGCCGGGCTGGCCGAGGTGCTGCACCGCCACGGGACGCTTCGCAACGAGGTGCGGGAGGCCCGCGCGGTCCGGCCGCCCGCCGAGGTGGCCCGGCGCCTCGCGATCCGGCCGGGCGGCACGGCGGTCTACCTGGAGCGGTTGCGCTGCCTGGACGGCGTGCCGATGTCGCTGGACTGCACGTACCTCATCCCCGAGGTCGGCGAGCCGCTGCTGGCGCTGCCCACCGCCGCCCTGGAGGACCACGACGTCTTCCGGCTGATCGGGAGCGCCGTGGGCGCACCACTGGGCGCCGCGCAGGTGCGGGTCCAGGCGGTCACCGCCGACGCGGCCACCGCCGCCGTGCTCGAACTGCCGCCCGGCGGCGCGGTGTTGCGGATCGAGCGGCTCACCGCCCTCGCCGACGGCCGGCCCGCGGACCTGGAGTTCATCCACCTGCGCGGTGACCGGCTCACCCTGCGCGCCACGCTGGAGCCGCCCTCCGGCCACCCGGCCCGGTAGCGCCGGTGACACCGGTGCGCCGCCCCCGGGCGCTGACCTTCGCCATGTGCCTGTGCGTCACCCTCGTGGTCGGCATGGTCTCGGCGCTCAACCTCGCCATCCCCGACCTGTCCGCCGGAGCGCTGCGGCCGTCCGCGCAGGCGGTGTTGTGGGTGGTGGACGGCTATGTCGTGGTCTTCGCCTGCCTGTTGATCCCGGCGGGCGCGCTCGCCGACCGCCTCGGGCGCAAGGGCGTGCTGATGTGCGGGCTGGCGGTCTTCACCGCCGGCTCGGTGGTCTGCGCGCTCGCCCCGGACGCCGGGCTGCTGATCGCCGGCCGGATGATCAGCGGCACCGGCGCGGCCGCCGTGCTGCCCACCACCCTCGCGCTGCTCGTCGACGGCCTGCCCGCCGACCGGCGGCAACGGGCCGTCACCGTCTGGGCGTCGATGACCGGTCTCGCCGCGGTGCTGGGCAACGTGGGCGGCGGCGCGGCCATCGAGTACGGCACCTGGCGCACCCTCTTCCTCGCGGTGCTGCCGCTCGCCCTCGGCGCCCTGGCGCTGGTCGCCGTCGCCGCGCCGGCCGGTGTGCGCCACCCCCGGCCGGTCCCGCTACCCGGCGCCGCCCTGCTGACCTGCGGCTTCCTGGTCCTGCTGTACGGGATCGTGCGCGGGCCGCAGGCGGGGTGGGGTTCGGTGTCCGTCCTGGGGTCGTTCCTCGCGGCGGCCTTGCTGCTGACCGCGTGGGTGCGGCACGACCTGCGCGACCCGCGGCCGGTGCTGGATCCGCGGCTGTTCACGCTGCCGGACGTGCGGGCCGGGGCGCTGGGCATGGCGGTGCTCTTCACCGGGATGTTCGGGCTGTTCTACCTCAACGGCCAGTACCTCCAGTACGCCAAGGGCTACGGGCCGCTCGGCGCGGGCGTGCGGCTGCTGCCGATGGCCGCGGCGCTGCTGGCCGGCCCGCGCTGCGGTCTGGAGTGGGAGCGGCTGACCTCCCGGCGCGGCGCCGTGGTCACCGGCATGCTGGTCCTGGCCGCCGGACTGTGCACCGTCTCCACGGTCGACGCCGGCACGCCGTACCCGGTCTACGCGATCGGTGCGGGGCTGACGGCGTTCGGCTGCGGGATCGCGACGCCGATCCTGTCGCACACCATGATGTCCGCGCTGCCGCCGGAGCGGGCCGGGGTCGCCTCCGGACTGCAGAGCCTGGCGCGGGAGTTGGGCAGCGGGCTGGGGATCGCGGTCACCGGGTCCGTGACGACCTCGGTCTTCACCGGCCGGTTGCCCGCCGTCCTGGCCGGACCCGGCGCTCCGACCACGGTCGCCGCCGCGTGGTCGGACGCCCCGGGTCAGCGGACCCGGCAGGCCGTCGTCACCGCCTTCACCGACGGTCTGGACACCGCCGCGCTCGGTCTCGCCGTCCTCGTCGTGCTGGCCGCCCTCGCCCTCGCCCGGTGGCTGCCGCCCGAGACCGGATAGGCCGAGTCACAGGCCCACGTCGCGGGTGCTGAGGTCGGCCGGCGACTCGCGGCGCACCAGCAGCCTGGCGCGGGAGTCGGTGACGGCGACGACCGGCGGACGGCCGACGAGGTTGTAGGCGGAGGCCATCGACAGGTGGTAGGCGCCCGCGACGGGCACCGCGATCAGGTCCCCCGGCCGGGTGTCGGCGGGCAGCCGGACGTCCTTGGCCACGATGTCGCCGGCCTCGCAGTGCCGGCCGACCACGTCGGCGGTGGCGTAGGGCGCGGTGGAGTGCCGCCCGACGAGCCGGGGCGCGTACCGCACCCCGTACAGCGCGGGTCTGGGGTTGTCGCTCATCCCGCCGTCGACGGCGACGAAGGTGTGCTCGCCGGTGCGTTTGACGGCCAGGACCCGGTAGAGCGCCACGCCCGCAGGACCGGCGACGGCCCGGCCGGGTTCCACCGTCAGCCGGGGCACCGGCAGTGCTCCGGCCGCGCAGCCGGCGGTCAGTTCGGCGCGTACCCGGGGGCCGAGGGCGGCGATGTCCATTGCGGCCTCGCCCGGCCGGTAGGCGATCGCGTGGCCGCCGCCGATGTCCAGTTCCGGCAGGGTGACCCCGTGCTGTTCGCGGATGCGCACCAGCAGCCCGACCAGCCGGCGTACCGCCAGCAGATAGGGCTTGGCCGTGGTGATCTGCGAGCCCAGGTGGCAGTGCAGGCCGACGAGTCGCAGGCGCGGCTGGTCCAGCACCCTGGCCACCGCGTGCAGGGCCGAGCCGTCGGTGATCGACAGCCCGAACTTCTGGTCGTCGGTGCCGGTGCGGATCGCCGCGTGACCGCCGGCGGCCACCCCGGGCACCACCCGCAGCAGGATCTGCTGCCGGTGCCCGGCCAGCACCTGAGCGGCGAGCCGGGTGACCTCCGAGGTGCTGTCGACGACGATGCGCCCCACGCCAAGCCGCAGCGCCGCCTCGATGTCCTGCGGGCTCTTGGCGTTGCCGTGCAGCACGATCCGGTCGGCGGGGAAGCCGGCGGTGACCGCGAGTTCGAGTTCGCCCGCGGAGCAGGCGTCCAGGCCCAGGCCTTCCTGCCGTACCCAGTTCGCCATCGCGCGGCACAGGAACGCCTTCGCCGCGTAGAGGACGTCGGTGTCGGGGAACGCCCGGCGGTAGGCGCGGCAGCGCAGCCGCACCTCGTCCTCGTCCAGCACGTAGGCCGGGGTGCCGAAGCGTTCGGCGATCCCGGTGAGCGAGACCCCGCCGACCGACAGGTCGCCGTGCGGGGCGTGCCGGGTGGAGGCGGGCCAGACCGACAACTCGTCCGGCGGTTCGTGGTGTTCGGTGCGGCCGGCATCCAGTGTCACGGACATTCCGCTCCCCTTTCAGCCGAGCCAGGTGCGGATGGCGGCGGCCAGGGCGCCCGCGCCGTGCGCGGCGGGCACCGCCACCGGGCTCGGGGCGGGGTGGCGGCCGGTCGGCGGGGGCGGGATGGGCAGCGCGAGGCGCGGGTCCACGGTCACGCCGACCGCGCCCAGCGGCTCGGCCAGGGCGCGCAGCGCGGGGCCGCCCAGCCTGATCCACTCCTGGTCGGGGCCGAGGGTGTCGGTCAGCCGGCGTGCGCTGGTGAAGCCGACCGCGGTGCGGGCGCCCAGCGGTGTACGGAACAGCCTGGCGGTGCAGGCGTCGCGACCCGGCCGGACGGGGACGTACAGCGGTCCGGCCGGGAAGCGTTCTGAAGGCTCCGGGTCCTGGTCGCGTTCTTGCCGATCCATGTGGTCCTCCTCGACGAAGGCGCCCCGGTCCGGGACAGGAGGTCCGGGGCACGGCACCGACGGTATGCCCGCCGCCGGGGCGGCGGGCCCGGCTCCTGACGCGACGTTGACGAGGTGGCGGGAAGCCTTGACGCGTTTCCGGCCCCGCCGGATGTCTCGGGATTATCACGGCGGACGGCCGGGAGCGCCCGCGCGTCAAGACGTCATCAAATTGATCTTGGTTCGCGTCAAAGCCCCATAAAGGAGGGACCCACGTCATCACGTGGCGCGCTTTCCTACAAGGGCCGGTTTCAGCCGACGCCGCACCGGATCCCCGCCCACCCCATTGACAAGGGCCGGTTTCCAGGCGGCCCAGACCAATATGAATCGAGCGGGTGTATCGCTTATGGCGGACCTTGCCTTCGTCGTCGCTTCGATCGCCGTCTTCGCCCTCATCGGCCTGGTCGCGAAGGGGGTCGGGCGGCTGTGAGCGCGGAGAACATCGTCGGACTCGTGGTGTCCGTGTGCCTGGTGGTCTACCTGGTGCTCTGCCTGATCTTCCCGGAGAGGTTCTGAGATGAACGACACTCTCGCCGGCTGGCTGGAGATCATCGCGCTGATCGGCGCGCTGGCCCTCTCCTACCGGCCGCTGGGCGACTACATGGCGCACGTCCTCACCTCCGCCAGGCATTGGCGGGTGGAGCGGGTGCTCTACCGGGTCGGCGGCGTCGACGGCGAACGCGGACCAGAAATGGACGGTCTATCTGCGGAGCGTGCTGGCCTTCTCGCTGGTTTCCGTGCTCTTCCTCTACGGATTCCTGCGGCTCCAGCACCACCTGCTGCTGTCGCTCGGCATGCCGGGAATGAAGTCCGACCAGGCCTTCAACACCGCGGCCTCCTTCGTCTCCAACACCAACTGGCAGTCGTACTCGGGTGAATCGACGCTGGGCCACCTGGTGCAGATGTCGGGCCTGGCGGTGCAGAACTTCGTCTCCGCCGCGGTGGGCATCGCCGTGGTGGCCGCGCTGATCCGCGGGTTCACCCGAAGGAAGACCGACCGGGTCGGCAACTTCTGGGTGGACCTGACCCGGATCGTGCTGCGCGTGCTGCTGCCGATCTGCGTTCGTCTTCGCGATCGTGCTGGTGGCCTCCGGCGCGATCGCAGAACTTCCACGGCGCTCACGGACATCACCACCATCGCGGGCGACCACCAGAGCATCACCGGCGGGCCGGTCGCCTCGCAGGAGGCCATCAAGGAGCTGGGCACCAACGGCGGCGGCTTCTACAACGCCAACTCCGCCCACCCCTTCGAGAACCCCACCGCGCTTCACCAACCTGGTGGAGATCTACCTGATGCTGGTGATCGGCTTCGCACTGCCGCGCACCTTCGGCACGATGGTCGGCGACAAGCGGCAGGGCTACGCGATCGTCTCCGTGATGGGCCTGATCTGGGCGGCCTCGGTCGCCCTGATCACCGTCAACGAGCTGCACAGCGTCTGCAGTCCGCGGCCGGCCACGCGGCGGGCGGCATGATGGAGGGCAAGGAGCAGCGGTTCGGCATCTGGGCGTCGGCGCTGTTCGCCGCGTCCACCACGCTGACCTCGACCGGTGCCGTCAACTCCTTCCACGACTCGTTCACGCCCGGCGGCGGCGGTATGACGATCTTCAACATGATGCTCGGCGAGATCGCGCCCGGCGGTACCGGTTCCGGTCTGTACGGCATCCTGATCCTGGCGATCATCGCGGTCTTCGTGGCCGGGCTGATGGTCGGCCGCACGCCCGGAGTACCTGGGCAAGAAGCTCGCGCGGCGCGGAGATGAAGTTCGCCTCGCTGTACATCCTGACCACCCCGGCGGTCGTGCTGGTCGGCGCGGGGCTGGCGATGGCGCTGCCGGGTGAGCGGGCCGTCGATGCTCAACTCGGGGCCGCACGGCTTCTCCGAGGTGCTGTACGCCTTCACCTCGGCCGGCAACAACAACGGCTCGGCGTTCGCCGGCCTGGGCGTCAACACCGACTGGTACAACACCGCGCTGCGGTCTGGCGATGCTCTTCGGCCGCTTCCTGCCGATGGTCTTCGTGCTGGCGCTGGCCGGCTCGCTCGCCAAGCAGACAGCCGGTACCGGTGACCGCGGGCACGCTGCCCACCCACCGGCCGCTGTTCGTCGGCCTGCTGACCGGCGTGGTCCTCATCGTCGTCGGCCTCACCTACTTCCCGGCGCTCGCGCTGGGGCCGCTCGCGGAAGGTCTGCACTGATGTCCTCGACCACCGTGCAAGCGCCGGTCCCCTCCGGTGGCACACCGCCCGTCCAGCCACCGCACCGGGTCTCCGGCGGGCTGCTGGACCCCAAGCAGCTGCTCGCGCTCCACTCCCGGACGCGCTGCGCAAGCTCGACCCCCGGGTGATGGTCAAGAACCCGGTCATGTTCGTGGTCGAGGTCGGCTCGGTGCTGACCACGCGTGTCGGCGATCAAGGACCCCAGCGTCTTCGCCTGGGTGATCACCGTCTGGCTGTGGCTGACCGTCGTCTTCGCCAACCTCGCCGAGGCGGTGGCCGAGGGCCGCGGCAAGGCGCAGGCCGAGACGTTGCGCCGGACCAAGACCGACACCGTCGCCCGCCGGGTCACCGACTGGCGGCCGGGGACGGACACGCCGGCCGAGCAGGAGGTGCCGGCCGCCGAGCTGAAGCTGGGCGACTACGTCGTGGTCGAGGCGGGTCAGATCATCCCCGGCGACGGCGACGTGGTCGAGGGCATCGCGTAGGTCGACGAGTCGGCGATCACCGGTGAGTCGGCCCCGGTCATCCGGGAGTCCGGCGGCGACCGCTCGGCGGTGACCGGCGGCACGAAGGTGCTGTCCGACCGGATCGTCGTCAAGATCACCTCCAAGCCGGGCGAGACGTTCATCGACCGGATGATCGCGCTGGTCGAGGGCGCCTCGCGGCAGAAGACGCCCAACGAGATCGCGCTGAACATCCTGCTGGCCTCGCTGACCATCGTCTTCCTGCTCGCCGTGGTCACCCTGCAGCCGTTCGCGATCTTCGCGCGGCGCCGCAGCAGTCCATCGTCATCCTGGTCGCCCTGGTGGTGGCCCTGATCCCGACGACGATCGGCGCGCTGCTGTCGGCCATCGGCATCGCGGGCATGGACCGGCTGGTGCAGCGCAACGTGCTGGCCATGTCGGGCCGCGCGGTCGAGGCGGCCGGCGACGTCAACACCCTGCTGCTGGACAAGACCGGCACCATCACCCTCGGCAACCGGCAGGCCGCCGAGTTCCTGCCGGTCGAGCGGGGTGGGCGTCGACGAGCTCGCGGACGCCGCCCAGCTGTCGTCGCTCGCCGACGAGACGCCCGAGGGCCGCTCGATCGTGGTGCTGGCCAAGGAGCGCTACGGCGCTGCGCGGCCGGGGCGAAGGCGAGCTGGCGAACGCCGAGTTCGTGCCGTTCACCGCGCAGACCCGGATGAGCGGGGTCGACCTGAACGACGCCGGCCAGGACCGCTCGCTCCGCAAGGGCGCCGCCACCGCCGTCATGCGCTGGGTGCGGGACAACGGCGGCCACCCCACCGAGCAGGTCGGCGGGATCGTCGACGGGATCTCGGCGAGCGGCGGCACCCCGCTGGTCGTCGGCGAGATCACCGGCGCCGGCGGGGCCCGCACGGCCCGGGTGCTGGGCGTCATCCACCTCAAGGACGTGGTCAAGGCCGGGATGCGCGAGCGGTTCGACGAGCTGCGGCGCGATGGGCATCAAGCACCGTCATGATCACCGGCGACAACCCGCTGACCGCCAAGGCCATCGCCGAGGAGGCCGGGGTCGACGACTTCCTCGCCGAGGCCACTCCCGAGGACAAGATGGCGCTGATCAAGAAGGAGCAGGAGGGCGGCAAGCTGGTCGCGATGACCGGCGACGGCACCAACGACGCCCCCGCGCTCGCGCAGGCGGACGTCGGCGTGGCCATGAACACCGGCACCTCGGCCGCCAAGGAGGCCGGGAACATGGTGGACCTGGACTCCAACCCGACCAAGCTCATCGAGATCGTCGAGATCGGCAAGCAACTGCTGATCACCCGGGGCGCGCTGACCACCTTCTCGATCGCCAACGACGTCGCCAAGTACTTCGCGATCATCCCCGCGATGTTCGCCGGGGTCTACCCGGGCCTGGACAAGCTCAACATCATGGGCCTGCACAGCCCGACCTCGGCGATCTCCTCGGCGATCATCTTCAACGCGCTGATCATCATCGCGCTGATCCCGCTCGCCCTGCGCGGTGTCCGCTACAAGCCGTCGTCCGCCTCGGCGCTGCTGACCCGCAACATCTGGGTGTACGGCCTCGGCGGTCTGATCCTGCCCTTCGCTCGGGATCAAGGTCATCGACCTCGTCATCCAGTTCATCCCCGGTCTGCGCTGACCAGCCCTGCCAGAAGGCGGCTCACATGCCCTCCTACGTTCCCCCCGTCATCCGGCAGCACTTCGCCGCGCTGCGGATGCTGCTGGTCCTCACCGTGATCACCGGCATCGTCTACCCGCTGGCTGATCACCGGGATCGCGCAGGCCGCGTTCCCCCACCAGGCCAACGGCTCGCTGGTCAAGGAGCACGGCCGGCCGGTCGGCCTCCAGCCTGATCGGCCAGAACTTCGACCTGCCGAAGAAGAACCCGGGCAACCCCGACGAGGCGCCGCGGCCGGACCCCGAGTGGTTCCAGCCCAGGCCCTCCGCGGCGGACGCCGGTGCGGGCGCGGGCGCCTACGACCCGACCTACACCAGCGCCTCCAACCTGGGCCCCAACAGCCCGGACCTGGTGAAGCCGATCAACGAGCGCCGGGCCGCGGTCGCCGCGTTCGACGGCGTCCCGCCCAAGGACGTGCCCGTCGACGCGCTCACCGCCTCCGGCTCAGGCCTCGACCCGGACATCTCACCGGCCTACGCCTACGAGCAGGTCAACCGGGTGGCCAAGACCCGCGGCCTGGACCAGGCGGCCGTCCACAAGCTCGTCGCCGAGCAGGTGAGCGGCCGGGAGCTGGGCTTCCTGGGTGAGCCGGTGGTCGACGTCGTCCAGCTCAACAAGGCGCTGTCCGCGATGGGTTGAGCCGGGCACTGACACCATGCGCCGGCCACGTGCCCGCGCGGTCCTGCGACCGCGCGGGCGCGCTACCGTTTCCAGCCGGGTGCGGGCCGCCCGGCCGGCACCGGGAAGCGGAGGCAGCCATGTCGCGGTACGCCACGGTGCCCGGAGGGATCCGGATCGCCTACCAGCGCGCGGGGACCGGTGACCCGCCGCTGGTCCTGGTGCACGGCTGGTGCTGCGACCGGTCCTACTTCGCGCCGCAGTTCGAGCACTTCGCCGCCCGGCACACCGTCGTCTCGCTGGACCTGCGCGGGCACGGCGCGAGCGACCGCCCGGCGCCCGGCCCGGGGACGTACGACGTGGCCGTCTTCGCCGACGACGTGCTGGCGGTGGCCGCCGACGCCGGGCTCGGGCGACCGGTGGTGGTGGGCCACAGCCTGGGCGCGCTGGTCGCGCTGGAGTGCGCGGCGCGGCCCGCGGCGGTACGGGCGGCGGTGCTGGTGGACCCGGCGCCGGTGGTGAGCGAGCGGGGCAAAGGGTACTTCGCGCGGTCGGTGGCCGAGGTGGCCGCGGACGACGACGGTTCCTGGCGCCGCCGGTTCGCCGCCGGTCTGTTCGGCCCGGCCGATTCGGTCCGCCGCCAGGAGACGATCGAGGCCTTCGCGGCGGCGGACCCCGCCGTGGCGGCGGCCGGGATGGCGGCGATGGCGCGCTACGCGGGCGAGGACGCGCTGGAGCGGGCCCGGGTGCCGCTGCTGGTGCTCTCGGCCGGGGAGAGCGAGTCGGGACTGCGCGGCCGCCGTAACATCACCTTCGGACGGACCGTCGGGGCCGGGCACTTCCACCAGCTCGAAGTCCCCGAGCAGGTCAATCCGATGATCGGGCGATTCCTCGCCGTCAACGGCCTGACCGGCCGGGACTGACGGCGCCTTCGTGCCCCGCGGGCGGGGCGGAGAGCGGGTCCGGGTGCGAGTCATCCTCTTCGGCGCGACCGGGATGGTCGGGCAGGGCGTACTGCGCGAGTGCCTGCTGGACCCGCGGGTGGACAGCGTGCTGATCGTCGGCCGCAGCCCGTCCGGGTCCCGGCACGAGAAGGTGCGCGAGATCGTCCACCGGGACTTCCAGGACTTCTCCGCGATCGAGGAGGAGTTCAGCGGGCTCGACGCGTGCTTCTTCTGCCTGGGCGTCTCCGCGGCCGGCCTGAGCGAGGCGGACTACCGCCACGTCACCTACGACGTCACCCTGGCGGCGGCCCGGCCGCTGGCGGAACGCAATCCGCGGCTGACCTTCGTCTACGTCTCCGGGGCGGGCACCGACAGCTCGGAGCACGGCCGCGCGATGTGGGCCCGGGTCAAGGGCGCCACCGAGAACGCCCTGCTGGCGCTGGGGTTCCAGGCGTACGCCTTCCGTCCCGGGTACATCCAGCCGATGCACGGGGTGACCTCGCGGACCGGCTGGTACCGGGCGATGTACAAGGTGACCACGCCGCTCTTCCCGGTGATCCGGCGGCTGGCGCCGAACCAGGTCACCACGAGCGAGGCGGTCGGCCGGGCGATGATCTCGGTGGCCGACCAGGGCTGGCCCGAGCGGGTGCTGGAGAGCCGGGCGATCAACGCGGCCGCCGCGCGTCAGCCGCCGGCCGGCTCCACGGGTGGTCCGGTGTAGTGGTCGGCGAGCTCGGCCGCGGCGTGCCGGGAGGAGGCGATCCGGTCGAGCTGGGAGAGCTGCAACCGGGTGTCGAAGTCGCTCTGCTCCGGGTCGAGGTGCAAGGCGGCGGTCATGAAGTTGGAGAACTGCTCGGCGCGCCAGACCCGGCGCAGGCAGGTGTCGGAGTAGGCGTCCAACGGCCCGCTCTCCCCGGTGGCCACCAGGTGGGCGAGGGCTCCGGCGAGCACCACCACGTCGGCGACGGCGAGGTTGAGCCCCTTGGCCCCGGTGGGCGGGACGATGTGTGCCGCGTCCCCGGCCAGCAGCAGCCGGCCGTAGCGCATCGGCTCGGTGACGAGGCTGCGCATCGGCAGCACGGCCTTACCGGACAGCGGGCCGCGCTCCAGCCGCCAGTCCCCCTCGACGGCGAACCGGGCGTCCAGCTCGTCCCAGATCCGCTCGTCCGGCCAGTCCGCCGGGTCGGAGCCGACCGGCACCTGGAGGTAGAGGCGGCTCACGGTGGGCGACCGCATGCTGTGCAGGGCGAACCCGCGCTCGGAGTGGGCGTAGATCAGCTCCTCGCAGGAGGGCGGCACGTCGGCGAGCACCCCGAGCCAGGCGTACGGGTAGTCGCGCCGGTAGGTGCGCGAGTGGCCGGCGGGTATCGCCGTGCGAGCCACCCCGTGGAAGCCGTCGCAGCCGACGACGTAGTCGCAGACCAGGGTGTGTTCGCGCCCTTCGTGACGGTAGCGGATCACCGGTGAGGCGCCCTGCGCGCCCTCCACCGCGTGGACCGTCGCCTCGAACAGCAGCGGCGCGCCGTCGGCCAGCCGCAGGGCTATCAGGTCCTTGACGACCTCGGTCTGCGCGTAGACGGTCACCCGGCGGCCGCCGGTCAGCGAGGGGAAGTCCACGCGGTGCGAGCGCCGCCCGAAGCGCAGCTCTATGCCGTCGTGGACCAGGCCCTCGCGGTCCATCCGCTCCCCCGCGCCCGCCTCACGCAGCACGTCGACGGTGGACTGCTCCAGGATGCCCGCGCGTTGCCGGTGTTCGACGTGGTCGCGGTCCCGGCTCTCCAGGACCACGCAGTCGATGCCGCTGCGGTGCAGCAGCCGGGCGAGCAGCAGCCCAGCGGGGCCCGCGCCGATGATGCCCACGGTGGTGCGCATCAGCTGCCGCCCGTCTCCACCGCCCCGGCGCTCTCGCGCAGTACGCGGTCCGCGACGGCGAAGGCGGAGTTGGCCGCGGGCACCCCGCAGTACACGGCGGACTGGAGCAGGACCTCCTGGATGTCCTCGGGGGTCAGGCCGTTGCGCAGCGCGGCGCGCACGTGCATCGCGAGTTCGTCGTAGTGGCCGCGGGCCACCAGCGCGGTGAGCGTGACGCAGCTGCGGGTGTGCCGGGACAGCCCCGGCCGGGTCCAGATCTCGCCCCAGGCGTAGCGGGTGATGAAGTCCTGGAAGACAGCGGTGAACTCGCTGGTGCGGGCGGTGGCGCGGTCGACGTGCTCGTCGCCGAGCACCGAGCGCCGCACCGACATCCCGGCGGTGTGCCGGGCGGTGTCGTCGGCCGGTCCCGGGGGCTGCTGCCCGGTCGCGGCGAGGTGGCCCAGGAGTGCGGCGGTGACCGGGACCGGGCGCTCCACGCCTGCCAGGTGACCGGCGCGTGCCACCTCGGTCAGGCTCGCGTCGGGGATGTCGTCGGCGAGTTCACGGGCGTGCGGCGGCGGGGTGGCCACGTCCCCGCGGCCCGCCACCACCAGGGTGGGGGCGGCGATGCGGGACAGCCGCGCCCGTTCGTCGAAGGCGGCCAGCGCGTCGCAGCACGCGGCGTACCCGGCCGGGTCGGTGTCCTCGCGCAGCGCCAGGACGTGGGCGTCGGCCTGCGGCGTGCCGGCGGACTCCGGGGTGAACCAGCGGCCCGCCGCCAGGTCGGCGACCGGCCCGGTGCCCTCGGCGCGTACCAGCTCCGCCCGCTCCTGCCAGGGGCCGGGCTCCCCGAACCACGCGGAGGAGCACACCAGCGCCAGCGACGCGATCCGCTCCGGGTGGTGGATCGCCAGCCAGGTGCCGACCGCGCCGCCGAGCGAGACGCCCGCGTAGGCGAACCGCCCGATGCCCAGCGCGTCCGCCAGCCGCAGCACTCCGGCGGCCAGGTCGCCCACGGTGGTCTGTCCAGGGGCGGCGCCGGTCGCCGGTGAGCCGCCGTGTCCCGGCAGGTCCCAGCGCACCACGCGGTGTCCGCGGGCCAGCGCCGCCAGTTGCGGCCGCCAGACCTCCAGCGAGGTGCCCAGTGAGGGGCCGAGCAGCAGCGGTGGCGCGTCGTCGCGGCCGTCGACCCGGAAGTAGGGCAGCGGCGGTCGGTCGGCGTCGGGGGTCATGCGCTCTCCTGCGGTCGCGGTCGGCGGCTGAGCGCCCGGTCGACCAGGGGGCCGGCCGAGCCCGGGTAGTTCGCGGGATCGGTGAGTTCGCGCAGCCGCCGCTCGGGAAGCACGGAGGTGACCGCGGGCTCCCGCAGCAGCGCCTCGGTGAGTGTGCCGCCCTCGTCGGTCACCCGGTGGGCGGCGGCGGTGAGTGCTTGGCGGGCCTCGGCGCGGCCGATCAGGGCGGCCAGTTCGGCGGCCAGCCGCTCGGTGACGATCAGCCCGCCGGTGGCGTCGAGGTTGGCGCGCATGCGGCCGGGGTGGATCTGGAGGCCCTCGGTCAGTTCCGCGGTGTCCCTGGCGGCCCCGCCGACCAGCCGCAGCGCCTCGCGCAGCGGCTGCCATTCGGCGTGCCAGGCGCCGGAGGGGCGTTCGTCCTCGGCGGCGAGCGAGCCGAACAGCACGGAGGCCAGCGCCGGGACCTGTCGTGCGGTGGCGGCGATGAGGGTCGCGCGGACCGGGTTGCGTTTGTGCGGCATGGCGGAGGATCCTCCGCCGCTGCCCTCGCTGACCTCGCCGATCTCGGTACGGGTCAGCAGCAGCACGTCCGCGGCGATCTTCCCCAGTGCCCCGGCGGCGAACGCCAGCGCCGCGCCGAGGTCGGCGATCGGGGTGCGCAGGGTGTGCCACGGCAGGGCGGGTTCTGCGAGCCCGGTCTCGGCGGCGAAGGCGGCCAGCAGCCGGGGCCCGGTGCCGGCGGCGTCCCCGTCGGTCGCGGCGAACGCCTCGAAGGCGGCCAGGGTGCCGGCCGCGCCGCCCAGTTGCGCGGGCAGCCCCGCCGCCACAGCGGCCAGGCGGTCCCGGGCGTCCAGCACCAGGGAGCGCCAGCCGGCCGCCTTGAGGCCGAAGGTGGTGGGTACCGCGTGCTGGGTGAGGGTGCGGCCCGGCATCGGAGTGTCGCGATGGGTGGCGGCCAGCCGGGCGAGGGCGACCTCGGCCCGGTCGAGGTCGGCGACGGTGGGACGCAGAGCCCGGACGGCGACCAGCATGGCGGCGGTGTCGAGGATGTCCTGGCTGGTGGCGCCGCGGTGGACGTAGCCGGCGGCCCGCTGGTCGCGGCGGGCGACCGCCGCGGTCAGGTCGGCGACCAGCGGGATGACCGGGTTGCCGCCGGCCCGGGCGCGCAGCGCGAGGTCGCGGACGTCCCACCCGGGTTCGGCCGCCGCCGCCCTGACGGCCTCGGCGGCTGCCGCGGGGGCCAGGCCGAGCGCCGCCTGGGCACTGGTGAGAGCGGCCTCGGCGTCGAGCATGCCGCGCAGGAACGCGGCGTCGCCGGTGGCCTCCTCGGCCGCGCCGCCGACCCGTCCCGGGGAGAGCAGCCCGCTGTCGTCGGCCGGCGGCCGGTCAGCCGAAGGCAAGGAAGACCGTCTCCTCGTGTGTCGCGTCGCCCCGCATGCGGATGTCGAAGCGGTAGCGCCCGGCGTCCTGTTCCGCGGCCCGCAGGGTGGCGGCGCGCTGCGGCTCCAGGGAGTCCAGCAGCGGGTCGGCCGCGGCGGTGAGGTAGGCGCGGGTGTACAGGTGGTGCAGCAACCCGCGGGCGAACAGGCAGACCGCGATGTACGGCACTCCGCCGGGCGGCAGGGTACGCAGCACGTAGTGGCCGTCGGCGTCGGTGGCCACCCGGCCGAAGCCGGTGAAGTCGACGCCGTTGCGCCCGAGGAAACCGCCGTCGACCGGATCGCGCCGCATCGAGCCGGGGACCCCGGCGCGCGAGCCGTCCGGGGCGGGCTGCCAGGTCTCCAGCAGCGCGTCGGGCACCGGCGATCCGGCGCCGTCCAGGACGTAGCCGTGCAGCGTGATGGTGTCGGGGTGCCCGGCGGGCGCGATGTCACCGCCGTCAGGGAACGGCAGGGCGTAGCCGTAGAACGGCCCGACGGTCTGCGAGGGGGTGGGTGCCCCGGTCATCGGCCCTCCTCGATCCAGGTGGCGGCGGGTCCGTCCAGGACGATGTCCCAGCGGTAGCCCAGTGACCACTCCGGGCGGGACAGTTCGTGGTCGTAGGCGGCGACCAGCCGCAGGCGCGCCGACTCGTCGGTGACCGACTGCAGGATCGGGTCGTAGGCGAACAGCGGGTCCCCGGGAAAGTACATCTGGGTCACCAGCCGCTGGGTGAACGCCTCGCCGAAGAGCGAGAAGTGGATGTGGGCCGGGCGCCAGGCGTTGTCGTGGTTGCGCCAGGGATAGGCGCCGGGCTTGACGGTGGTGAACGAGTACCCGCCGCTGTCGTCGGTCAGGCAGCGCCCGACGCCGGTGAAGTTGGCGTCCAGCGGGGCCGGGTGCTGGTCGCGCTGGTGGGCGTACCGGCCGGAGGCGTTGGCCTGCCAGATCTCGACGAGCTGGCCGCGCACCGGGCGTCCCCGCCGGTCCAGGACCCGGCCGGTGACGGTGATGCGCTCGCCCAGTGGTTCGCCCTGGTGCTGACGGGTGAGGTCGGCGTCCAGGTCGGTGACGTCGGTGACGCCGAACGCCGGGCCGGTCAGTTCGACCGCCTCCGGGTCCCGCACGGCCACCAGAGGCCGCCCGGGGTGGCGCAGCACGCTGCTGCGGTAGGGGGCGTAGCCGCGGTCGGGGTGGTCGCGGGCGGGTGAGCCGTCGGCGAGGCTCTTGGCGTAGGCGACGCTCGCGTCGGCGATCTCGCGGGAGACGCGTTCCTGGGTCAGCGGGGTCTCGGGGCTGGTCATCGCGCCGGTCACCTCTCCATGACCAGGGCGAGGCCCTGTCCGACGCCGATGCACAGGGCGGCGAGCCCGGTGCCCGATCCGGCGGCGGCGAGTTGGTGGGCGACCGCGCCGGCCAGCCGGGCTCCGGAGGCGCCGAGCGGGTGGCCGATGGAGATGGCGCCGCCGCGCGGGTTGACCAGCGCCGGGTCCAGGTCGGGCCATTCGGCCAGGCAGCCGAGCGACTGAGCGGCGAACGCCTCGTTCAGTTCGAAGGTGCGCAGGTCGCCGAAGCCGCGGCCGGCCTTCGCCAGCGCGCGGCGCACCGCCTCGACCGGTCCGAGGCCGAACAGCTGCGGCTCGATGCCGGTGACCGCCGACGCCCTGATGCGGGCGAGCGGTTCGCGCCCGGTGGCCTTCAGCCCCTCCTCGTCGCACAGCAGCAGCGCGGCGGCGCCGTCGTTGAGCGGCGAGGAGTTGCCCGCGGTGACGGTGCCGCCCTTGCGGAAGGCGGGCTTGAGCCGGGCCAGCGCCTCCAGGGAGGTGTTGTCCCTGACCGTCTCGTCCCGGGCCAGTTCCACGCCGTCCAGGGCCACGACCTCGGCGTCGTATGCGCCGTCCTTCCAGGCCCTGGCCGCCTTCTCGTGGCTGGCGAGGGCGAAGGCGTCCTGGGCCTCGCGGGTGAGGTGGTGGCGGTCGGCGATGAGTTCGGCGCCCTCGCCGAGCCCCGCGGTCCACTCCTGCGGCATGTTCGGGTTGGTCATGCGCCAGCCGAGGGTGGTGGAGAACATCTGCTGGTGGGTGGCGGGGAAGGCGCGCTCGGGCTTGGGGATCACCCAGGGGGCGCGGCTCATCGACTCGACGCCGCCCGCGACGACCACCGAGGCGTCGCCGACCGCGATCGCGCGGGCCGCCTGGATGACGGCCTCCAGTCCGCTGCCGCACAGCCGGTTGACCGTGGCGCCGGGCACGGTGACCGGCAGTCCGGCCAGCAGCACGGCCATCCGCGCCACGTCACGGTTCTCCTCGCCCGCGCCGTTGGCGTTGCCCAGGACCACGTCGTCGATCCTGGCCGGGTCGAGGGCGGCCGAGCGGTCCACCAGGGCCCGCACCACATGGGCGGCCAGGTCGTCGGGGCGGACCCCGGACAGCGCGCCGCCGTACTTCCCGACGGGGGTGCGAACGGCGTCGACGATGTACACCTCGTGGAGGCGGTCGGTCATCAGGCGTCCTTTCCGGCGGCCTTGAGGGCGCGCAACGCGGTCAGCTCCCGGGTGGTGGGCGGTGCGGTGGCGGTCACCGAGGCGGCGGTGCGCAGCGGCCAGCCGGTGGCCGCGCGGACCTGGTCGACGGTGACGCCGGGGTGCACCTCGGTCAGCACCAGTTCCGCGGTGTCCGGGTCGGGGCGCAGGATCCCCAGGTCGGTGATGACGGCGACCGGGCCGGCCCCGCGCATGCCCAGCGCGGCGCGGTCGCCTGGCCCCGAGCCGTGGCCGAGGGTGGTGACGAAGTCCAGGTTCGGCACGAAACCGCGGGTGGAGTGCCGCAGCACCATCAGCACCTGCCGGCAGTTGGCCGCGATCTCGGGCGCGCCGCCCGCTCCGGGCAGCCGGCCCTCGGGCTTGTCGGGGCCGCGTCGCACGACGGTGGTGTTGATGTTGGCGAACCGGTCGACCTGGGCGGCGCCGAGGAAGCCGACGTCGACCCGGCCGCCTTGCAGCCAGTAGTTGAACATCTCCGGGACCGGGACGACCGCGTCGGCGGTGTCGGCCAGTTCGCCGTCGCCGATGGACAGCGGCAGGCGGGTGGGCTTGGAGCCGATGGTGCCGGACTCGTAGATCAGCACCAGCGAGGGGTTGACGGTGGCGCGGGCGAGGTTGGCGGCGGTGCTGGGCAGCCCGATGCCGACGAAGCAGGTCCTGGCCCCGGCCAGCGCGCGGGCGGCGTTGACCTCCATCAGCTCGTCACTGGTGAAGGCCGGTCGGGTCGCGGGCTCGGCCGCGGTGGTCGCGTCGGTCATCGGGCGACGGCTCCTTCGGAACGCACGGTTTCCTCGATCCAGGCGGTGAAGGCGGCCCGGTCCCGGGAGATGGCGTCCCAGGCCTGGTAGTAGGCGTTGTCACGGACCGTGTAGCCGGTGGCGTACGAGGGGTGGGCGCCGCCGGGGGCCACCGCCACGGCGTCCACCACCCACTCCGGCAGCACGATCGCGCCGGGCTGGGGCCGCAGCTCCTCGACGACCTCCTCGACGGTGACCAGCACCCGGCTCGCCGCCAGCGCGGCTTCCTTCTGCACCCCGAGCAGCCCCCACAGCTGGACGTTGCCGCTGGTGTCGGCGCGCTGGGCGTGGATGACGGTGACGTCCGGGTTGAGCGCGGCGACGGCCGCCAGTTCCTCGCCGGTGAACGGGCACACCACGGTGGAGACGGTGTCGGTCCTGGTCGGCAGGTCGCTGCCGCGGTAGCCGCGCAGCACGGCGAAGGGCAGCTTGGAGGCGCCGGCGACGTAGCGGTTGGCCATCCCCGCGTGGCTGTGCTCGTCCAGCTCCAGCGGGCGCGGCCAGCCGTTCTCCACCGCGTCACGGAAGCGGTGCAGCGAGCCGACGCCGGGGTTGCCGCCCCAGGAGAAGATCAGCTTGCGGGCGGCTCCGGCGCCGATGAGCTGGTCGTAGACGACGTCCGGGGTCATCCTGGCCAGCGTCAGGTCGGTGATGCCCTGGCGGATGATCTCGTGCCCGGCGGCGAACGGGATCAGATGGGTGAAGCCTTCCAGCGCCACGGTGTCACCGTCGTGGATCAGCTCCGCCACGGCCTCCCGCAGCGTTCGGATCTGGGCCATCGTCCACACTCTCACGGCTCGTTCGTAACGGTTCGTACGGTTTCGTACGGCGACTCGTTCACCCGGCTTGTTGCGGCGACAGCTTGTTCGTAGAGTGAACTTTAGTTCATAATCGTCGCCATCCCGAGTCTGGTACCGGCCGTCGGTTGTGTCAACGCCTCGTCCCGGTCCCGTCGCGACGAGATCCCGCCACGCTGGAGCTCCCATGACCCACTCCGCCGGCCCCACCGCCACCCCGCCGCGGGAGGCGGTCGGCCCGCTGATCCGCGGCCTGTCGGTGCTGCGGGAACTGGCGGTGGCCGACGGGCGGCTGGCGGTGGGCGACCTGGTGCGCGCCACCGGGCTGGCCCGCTCCACCGTCGACCGGGTGATCAGCACCCTGGTCCGGATGGGCCAGGTGCGCGCCGAGGGGCGGGACGTCTGCCTCACCCCGCGGCTGATGGAGGTGGGCAACGCCTATCTGGCCTCCTGCCGGCTGCCCGACCTGCTGGGGCCGCTCGCCGACGCGCTGGCCGACCGGCTGGACGAGTCGGTGTCGATCGCGGTGCCTGACCGGGACGGGGTGCGCTTCGTCCACCAGGCGACCCGGCGCCGCGCGATGTCGCTGACCTTCCGCATCGGCGACCTGCTGCCCGCGGAACGCGGCGCGACCGGGCCGCTGTTCGCCACCGGCTGGACGGACCGGGACTGGGAGCACTGGCGGTCGCGGCACACGGCCGACCCGTGCGACGCGGGCTTCCCCGCGGTGCCGCGGGGTCCAGGACACGACGAGGCGCCCTTCCGCGAACGGGTGGAGCGGGCCCGCCGGGACGGCTTCTGCGTGGACGACCAGCTGATCGAGCCGGGGCTGGTGGCGGTGGCCGTCCCGGTGCGCGATCCGGCCGGTGAGCAGGTGTGCGCGGTCTCCGTCGTCAGCCACACCAGCCGGCACAGCGCCCGCTCGCTGCTGGAGGCCGTGCTGCCCGAACTGCGCGGCTGCGTCGCGGCGATGGAGTCCGCGCTGGCCCGGCCGCTGCCCGCCCCGGCCCGGGAGGCGGCGCCGGCCCCCTCGCCGGCGTCCTGGACCCGGGCCTCCAAGCAGGAGCTGGGGCCGGACTTCGTGGAGTCGCTCGCCCGCGGGCTCACCGTGCTGACCGCCTTCGGCCAGGACCGCGCGGAACTCCCGCTGACCGCGGTCGCCGAGGCCACCGGGCTGCCCAGGGCCACCGCCCGCCGCTCGCTGATCACCCTGGAGCACCTCGGCCACGTCGCCTGCCGCGACCGGCTCTTCCGGCTCACCCCGCGGGTGCTCGACCTGGGCTTCGGCTGCCTGTCGCGGCTGACGCTGCCGCAGATCACCCAGCCGCACCTGGCCGCCCTGGTGGAACAGGTGCACGACTCGGCGTCCATGGCAGTGCTGGCCGGCGACGACATCCAGTACGTGGCCAGGGTATCCACCGTGCGCATCATGAGCGTCAACATCACCCTCGGCACCCGGTTCCCGGCCTACGCCACCTCCATGGGCCGGGTGCTGCTGGCCGGGCTGCCCGAGGAGGAGCGCACCGCCCGGCTGGCGCGCGCCCGCCTCGAACCGCTGACCCGGCACACCGTCACCTCCAGGTCCCGGCTCGCCGCACTGCTGGAAGCGGTGGCGCGGGACGGCTACGCCCTGGTGGACGAGGAGTTGGAGGAGGGGCTGCGGTCGGTCTCGGTCCCGGTGCGCGACCGCTTCGGCCGGGTGGTGGCCGCTGTCAACGTCTCCACCCACGCCAGCCGCAGCACCGTCGCGCAGACCGCCCAGGACCTGCTGCCGGCGTTGCGCACGGCGGCCGGCCGCATCGAGGAGGATCTGCGATACGCGGGGCGATTCGCCCGGATCATCCAGGAATGACGGCGGAAATCCGGGGCGTCGACGTGATGCCCGACAGGCATCTCGGACCGAAGTTTCACCTGATCGTGTGATAGCCGGATGGTGGTAACTCCCTACACCATGGGTCACGCAGGCCACACAGGTAAGTAATGGGGAGGGACCTTCGATGTCGGTCGATGCTGGTCTTGGCGTGGGATCCGCTGGTGAGTCGGGCGGGGGGCAGGCCCAGCTCGCTCTCGGTACGGCGGCGGCCAAAAACTTGGCGACCACCACCAAGTCCGCTCCGCAGATGCAGGGCATCACCTCCCGATGGCTGCTGCGCGTTCTCCCGTGGGTGCATGTGCCCGGTGGTTCGTACCGGGTCAACCGCCGCCTGACCTACACGGTGGGCGACGGCCGGGTGACCTTCGTGCAGACCGGCACCGACGTGCGGGTCATCCCCGACGAGTTGGGCGAGCTGCCGCTGCTACGCGACTTCGACGACGCCACCACCTTGCGGGCGCTGGCGGAACGTTTCGTGCAGCGGGAGTTCGCGGCGGGACAGGTGCTCGTGGAGGCCGGCGCGCCGGCCGACGAGGTCTTCCTGATCGCGCACGGCCGGGTGAACAAGGTCGGCGCCGGCAAGTTCGGCGAGCAGGCCGTGCTCGGGGTGCTGGCCGACGGCAGCTATTTCGGTGACGAGTCCCTGGTCCGCACCGACGCCACCTGGGAGTTCACCGCCAAGGCGGCCACCGCGTGCACGGTGCTGGTCCTGCCCCGGGAGGCGTTCAGCACCGTGGCGGAGCAGTCCGAGTCGCTGCGCGACCGGGTCGCCCGCTATCTGAGCGGCCCGGACCGTACGCAGAACAAGTACGGCGAAGCCGCCATCGACCTGTCCTCCGGGCACCACGGCGAGGCGGACCTGCCCGGCACGTTCGTCGACTACGACCTGTCGCCGCGGGAGTACGAACTCAGCGTCGCGCAGACCATCCTGCGGGTGCACAGCAGGGTCGCCGACCTCTACAACCAGCCGATGAACCAGGTCGAGCACCAGTTGAAGCTCACCATCGAGGCGCTGCGCGAGCGTCAGGAGCACGAGCTGGTCAACAACGCGGAGTTCGGGCTGCTGACCAACGCGGAGTACAGCCAGCGCATCAACACCCACTCCGGTCCGCCGACCCCGGACGACCTGGACGAGCTGATCAGCCGCCGGCGCAACTCGCAGTTCCTGCTGGCCCACCCGCGGACCATCGCCGCCTTCGGCCGGGAGTGCAACAAGCGCGGCCTGTACCCGGACAGCGTGCTCATGGACGGCAACGCGGTGCCCTCGTGGCGCGGTATCCCGTTCCTGCCCTGCAACAAGATCCCGGTCACCGCGGAGCAGACCAGTTCCGTCATCGTGCTGCGGACCGGCGAGGACAACCAGGGCGTCATCGGCCTGCACCAGACCGGGCTGCCCGACGAGTACGAGCCGAGCCTGTCGGTGCGGTTCATGGGCATCAACGAGAAGGCGATCATCTCCTACCTGGTGAGCGCCTACTACTCCGCGGCCATCCTGGTGCCCGACGCGATCGGCGTGCTGGAGAACTGCCAGGTCGCCTCGCGCGACTGACCTTCCCCGACCCACCCGGGTGCGGAGCGGCCCCGAACCGGTGCCGCTCCGCCCCTTCCGGTCTCTCGCGGCGGCTGTCACCCTGCCGACAGCCGCCGCGGGGCAGCCGTCCGTCGCCCCCCCTTTTGCTCACTCACGACTTCGAGGTGTGGCAACCATGGGAATCTTCACGGTCGATCGCGAGGGTCATGAGGCCTCGGCCATTCTGGCCAGGACCCGCAAGAGTGTGGATCCGCGGCTGCGGGCGGCGGTGGCGACGCTGCCCCGCTCGATGCGCCGGATCGCCGGATACCACTTCGGCTGGCTGAACGCCGACGGCAGCGCGGCGGGCGGCGACGCGGGCAAGGCCATCCGTCCGGCGCTGGTGCTCGCCGCCGCCCAGGCGCTGGGCGGAACGGCGGAATCCGCGGTGCGGGCGGCCGCCGCCGTGGAACTGGTGCACAACTTCACCCTGGTGCACGACGACGTGATGGACCGTGATCCCACGCGCCGCCACCGGCCGACGGTGTGGACCGTCTTCGGTGTCCCGGACGCCATCCTGGCCGGTGACGCGATGCAGGCGCTGGCGACCCGCGTGCTGGCCGAGGACCCGCACCCGGCGGCGGCCGAGGCGGCGGCCCGGCTGGCGGCCTGCGTCATCGAACTGTGCGACGGCCAGCACGCGGACTGCTCCTTCGAGCAGCGCTCCGACGTCTCGCTCAACGAGTGCCTGGCGATGGCGGAGGCCAAGACCGGAGCCCTGCTGGGCTGCGCCTGCGCGCTGGGGGCGCTGTACGCGGGGGCCGATCAGGCGGCGGTGGAGGCGATGGACGCCTTCGGCCGCCAGGTGGGACTGGCCTTCCAGCTCATCGACGACCTGATCGGCATCTGGGGCGATCCGGAGGTCACCGGCAAGCCGGTCGGCGCCGATCTGGCGGCCCGCAAGAAGTCGCTGCCGGTGGTGGCGGCGCTGCGGTCCGGCACCCCAGCCGGTGGTCTGCTGGCCGCGATGTACGCCTCCGGCCGGCCGTTGTCCGACGCCGACCTGGTGGAGGCGGCCGACGCCGTCGAGCGGGCGGGCGGCCGGGACTGGGCGCAGATACAGGCCGGCGACCGGATGGCCGGCGCGATCGGCCACCTGTCCGGCGCCGTGCCGGACGGCGACCGGGTCGGCGATCTGCTGGCCCTGGCGGAGCTGGTGACCCGGCGCAGCCACTGAGCCGGTCCACCGGGCCGGGGGCGCCGCCCCGCGCCGCCGCCAGGGCCGTGGCCGACGGGTGGTTCAGGCGGCGGTCCGGCTGAGGCGGACCACCGGGATCTCGCGGGAGGTGTTGCGCTGGTAGTCCTCGTAGGGCGCGTAGATCTCCAGCAGATGCGGCCAGACGCGGGCCTTGTCCTGCGACGAGAGGGTCTCGGCACGGGCGGCGAAGCGCTCGGTGTCCACCCGCAGGTGGACACCGGGGTTCGCCTGGAGGTTGAGGTACCACTGCGGGTGGTCGTCCGCGCCGCCCTTGGAGGCCACGATCAGGTAGTCGTCGCCGTCCCTGCCGTAGATCAGCACCGTGCGGTGCCACACCCCGCTGGTGCGGCCCTGGTAGTCCAGCAGCAGGCACGGGGAGCCGTTCATGTCGGTGGCCTGCGTGCCGCCTGACGCCTCGTAGGTCTCGGCCTGCTTGGCCACCCAGTCCGAGGGGCTCTGCTTGACGTTGTCCGGGTCGTACGCCGACATCTGTCGCCTCCGTCGTTTCGGTTGCACGCGCTGCGTGGTTGAACGATCTCCTTCCACCGTAGGTCCAGGGTGGGGAAATCGTTGGGCGGACCGTGTGAGTCTCCCTCGTGTTGCCCATCGGTCGGGCGGCCGGCGTGGGCAGGCATGGCGTCCGTCAGCAGTTGGGGGCCGCTTCATCAGGAAACGCCCGGAGGGCTCATGACGAACCGTCGCTCACGCACCCGTCGCTGCCGCACCGGCCTCGCGCTGACCGTGCTGACCGCCTGCGGATGCCTGGTCGCCGCGGCCGGCACCGGCCACGCGTCCGCCGACGACCGGATCAGGATCGAGGGCAGCACCACGCTCGCCCCCGGGGTGCGCTACCAGGACTTCTCGCTGCCGGTGGCGGCCGGCACGGCCTACGGGCACCTGCTGATCGCCGACCTGACCGACCCTCACGTCTCGGTCGACCTGCTGACCCCCGGCTCGGTCTCCGCCCGGGAGGCGGTCTCCCGGATGGCCGACGACCAGGCGGCGGTCGGCGGGGTGAACGCCGACTTCTTCGACAACAACGAGGCCCAGCACCCCGGGGTGACCGCGACCGGCGCCGCGGTGGGCCCGGCCGTCGGGGGCGGCGAGCAGTTGAAGGCCGCGGTACCCGGCGGCCAGCGGTTCGGGCCCGCTCTGCCGCCGGGCACCTCGACCCGGGACGTCATCGCGGTCGGCGCCGACGGAGTGGCCCGGCTGGACCGGCTGTCGCTGACCGGTGCGGTCACCGCCGCCGGGCAGACCATCGCGCTGGGCGGCTTCAACCAGTACGCGGTGCCGGTCGGCGGGGTGGGCGCGTACACCTCGCGCTGGGGATCGGCCGACCGGCAGCGCGCCGTCTGCGGCACGGACACCCGCCGGGCGGCGCCGTGCAGCGAGGACACCTACGAGGTGACCGTGCGTCAGGGCACGGTCAGCTCGGTCTCCGACGAGCCCGGTTACGGGAGCGTCGCGGCCGGCACGGTGGTGCTGGTCGGGCGGGAGGGCGGGGCCGCGGCGCTGCGGCGGCTGCGGGTGGGTGAGAGCGTCACGGTCACCGAGCGGCTGACCGGGGCCGCCGCCGGCCCGCCGCGTTTCGCGGTCGGCGGCTACCCGGTGCTGCGCGACGGCCGGCCGCTGGCCGGCCTCGACGGGTTCACCACCGCCATCCGCACCAGCGCGGGGTTCGGGTCCCAGGGCCACCAGTTCTACCTGATGGCGCTGGACGGGGCGGACGGCTCGGGCACCGGGATGACGGTCGCCGAAGTGGCGGACCTGATGAGCAATCTGGGCGCCGACTCCGCGGTGAACCTGGACGGCGGCGGCTCGGCCACCCTGGTGGCCCGGGGGCCGGGCGAGCGCCGCGTCACCGTGCGCAACCACCCCTCCGACCGCTCGGAGCGCCTGGTGCCCGAGGGCATCGGGGTCTTCTCCCGCTGACCGCGGGAGAAGGCGCGTTCGGGGGTTGTCCCCCGCAAGCGCGGTGGGGCGGCCCCCGAAAGGGTGGGGTGGCGGCCTCATGGCCGGGCGGCCGGTTGGTTCCTAGGGTCGGAGTATCCACTTCTCCCACCCTCAGCCAGGAGTTCCGCATGGCCGCTACCAGCGCTTTCGTCCTCGACCGGCCACCGGCGGCCGCCACCGCGAGCGAGTTCGCGCCACTGCTGCGGAACGTCAAGGAGCGCGGGCTGCTGCGTCGCCGCCGGGGGCGGTACGCCGTGACGATCGCGGGCAACGCCCTGGCGCTGGCGGCCGTCTGGGCGGGGGTCCTGCTCGTCGGGGACTCATGGTGGGTGCTCGCGCTGGCGGTACCGCTCGCGGTGTTCAGCGGCCGGACGGCCTTCGTCGGACATGACGCCGGCCATCAGCAGATAGCCCGCAGCAGACGGGTCAACAAGGTGCTCGGCCTCGCCCACGGCAACCTGCTGCTGGGCATGAGCTACAACTGGTGGAACGACAAGCACAACCGTCACCACGCCCACCCCAACCACGTCGGCAAGGACCCGGACGTCGAGGTCGGCGCGCTGGTGTGGACGCGGGCCCAGGCGGTGGAACGCGAGGGCTTCGCCCGCTTCCTGGCCAAGCACCAGGCGTGGCTGTTCTTCCCCATGCTGCTGCTGGAGGGCGTGGCCCTGAAGGTGGCCGGCGTGCTGGACCTGCGCAAGCAGGGCGGACGGGAGCGGGCGGTGGAGGGCACGCTGCTGGCCGCGCATCTGGCCGGGTACGCGGCCCTGCTGCTGACGGCGATGCCGGTGGGGATGGCCGTGCTCTTCGCGGTCGTGCACCACGCGCTGTTCGGCCTGCACCTGGGCTGCTCGTTCGCGCCCAACCACAAGGGCATGGAGATGCCAGGGGAGGACGGCGAGCGCTGGGGCCATCTGCGGCGGCAGGTGCTGACCTCGCGGGACGTGCGGGGCGGCCTGGTCACCGACTGGTTCCTCGGCGGCCTGAACTACCAGGTCGAGCACCACCTGTTCCCCAGCATGCCGCGACCGCACCTGCGGCTCGCGCAGCCGCTGGTGCGCGAGCACTGCGCCCGGCTGGGGGTGCCGTACACCGAGGCGGGGCTGGTCGACTCCTACGCGCAGGCACTGCGCCACATGCACGCGGTGGGAGCGGACCTGCGCTCGGCCGGCTGATGATCCGCGCCACAGGCGTTTCACATCGTCGCTGAGACAGCAATACTGTTGCACCGGACGCGCCACAGCGTCCGGTGCGCAGAGAGCGAGGGCAGCCCCGATGAACGCGCCACCCGGCCTGACCGTCGACGAACTGGCCGCCCGCGCCGGACTCACCGTACGCACCGTGCGGTTCTACTCCACCAAGGGGCTGCTGCCTCCCCCGGTGCTCGGACCGCGCCGGGTGGGGCGGTACGGGCCGGAGCACCTGGCTACGGCTGGCGCTGATCGAGGAGCTGCAGCACCAGGGCCTCACCCTGGCCGCCATCGAGCGCTACCTGGAGCAGCTGCCCGAGGACATCACCGCCCACGACCTCGCCATCCACCGGGCGCTCGTCGCCTCCTGGGTCCCGGAGGAGGCGCAGGAGGCGACCCGCGAGCAGTTGGAGGGCCGCGCCGGCCGGAGCCTGGCCGAGCACGACATCGACCGGCTCGCGGCGATGAACGTGCTGCGGCGCACCGGGAACCCCGACCTCTTCCAGGTCGACCCCGGCATCCTGCACCTGGGGGTGCGGCTGCTGGACGTGCCCATCGCGCTGGAGACGATCATCGCGGCCCGCGAGCTGATGCTGGAGCACTCGCGGGCCGCGGCGCGGGAGCTGAGCCGGCTGTTCCGCGACGAGGTGTGGCAGCCGGACCGGCCGGAGGCGATGAAGTCGCTGTCCGCGCACATGCAGCCGCTGGTCGTCCAGGCGCTGGTCACCGCCTTCCAGCGGTCGCTGCGCGAGGAGCTGCGGGCCGGGACCTGGGAGAGCCAGGCCGCCGACCCGCAGCACGCCCCGTGAGCGACCGCGGTCGGCTCACTTCGCGTCGGTGAACGCCTCCCCGCGCTCGGCCCGCTCCACCAGCGACTGCGGGGGCGCGAAGCGGTCCCCGTAGGCGGCCTGGAGTTCGCGGGCCCGGGCCACGAAGCCGGGCAGTCCGCCCTGGTAGCCGTTGATGTACTGAAGGACACCGCCGGTCCAGGCGGGGAAGCCGATGCCGAGGATGGAGCCGATGTTGGCGTCGGCGACCGAGGTCAGCACCTTCTCGTCCAGGCAGCGCACCGAGTCCAGCGCCTCGGAGAAGAGCATCCGCTCCACCATGTCCTGGAACGGGATCTCGGTGCCCGGCTTGGTGAAGTGCTCGCGCAGGCCCGGCCACAGCCGGGTGCGCCTGCCGTCCTCGTACTCGTAGAACCCCGCGCCGCCCGAGCGGCCGGGGCGCTCGAACTCCTCCACCATGCGGTCGATGACCGCGTCGCCGGGGTGCGGCTGCCAGGTGCCGCCGGCCTCCTCCACCGCGCGCCGGGTCTCGTTGCGGATCTTGCGGGGCAGGGTGAGGGTCAGCTCGTCCATCAGCGACAGGACCTTCGCCGGGTAGCCGGCCTGCGCCGCGGCCTGCTCGACGGAGGACGGCTCGACGCCCTCGCCGACCATCGCCACGCCCTCGTTGATGAAGTGGCCGATGACCCGGGAGGTGAAGAAGCCGCGCGAGTCGTTGACCACGATGGGGGTCTTGCGGATCTGCCGGACCAGGTCGAAGGCGCGGGCCAGCGCCTCGTCCCCGGTGCGCGCGCCGCGGATGATCTCCACCAGCGGCATCTTGTCCACCGGCGAGAAGAAGTGCAGTCCGACGAAGTCGTCCGGCCGCTGGACGCCCTCGGCGAGCAGGGTGATCGGCAGGGTCGAGGTGTTGGAGCACAGCAGCGCGTCGGGCTCGACGACGTCCTGGATCTCCTGGAAGACCTTGTGCTTGAGGGCGGTGTCCTCGAAGACCGCCTCGATCACCGCGTCGCAGCCCGCCAGGTCGGCCGGGTCGGCGGTCGGGGTGATGCGGGCCAGCAGTTCCTCGCGCTGCGCCTCGGTGGTGCGGCCCTTGGCGACCGCCTTGTCCAGCAGCTTGGCGGAGTACGCCTTGCCGCGCTCGGCGGACTCCAGCGACACGTCCTTGAGTACCACGTCGATGCCGGCCCGGGCGCAGGAGTAGGCGATGCCCGCGCCCATCATCCCGGCGCCGAGCACCGCGGCCTTGCGCACGGTGCGGCGCTCGAAGCCGTCCGGGCGGCTGGCGCCGGAGTTGACGGCCTGCATGTCGAAGAAGAACGCCTGGATCATGTTCTTCGAGATCGGGCCGCAGGCCAGCTCGGTGAAGTAGCGGGCCTCGATGACCTCGGCGTTGGCGAAGTCCACCTGGGTGCCCTCGACCGCGGCGGCCAGGATGTTGCGCGGCGCGGGGTAGGACGCGCCGTTCAGCTGCTTCTTGAGGTTGGCCGGGAAGGCGGGCAGGTTGGCGGCGAGCTTCGGGTGCGCGGGGGTGCCGCCGGGGACCTTGTAGCCCTTGACGTCCCAGGGCTGCTGGGCCTCGGGGTTGGCGTCGATCCAGGTGCGCGCGGCGTCCAGCATCTCCTCGCGGGTGGCGGCGACCGCGTGGACCAGGCCGGCCTCCAGGGCGCGCCGGGGGCTGTACTGGGTGCCCTGGAGCAGCACCTTCAGCAGCGCGTCGGTGATGCCGAGCAGCCGTACGGTACGGACCACGCCTCCGCCGCCGGGCAGCAGGCCCAGGGTCACCTCGGGCAGCCCGATCTTCGATCCGGAGGCCTCCAGCGCGATGCGGTGGTGGCAGGCCAGGGCGATCTCGTAACCGCCGCCCAGCGCCGCGCCGTTGATCGCGGCGACGACCGGTTTGCCCAGCGTCTCCAGTCGCCGCAGCAGCCGCTTGACGCGCAGGCTGCCGGAGAAGACCTCGTCGGCGGTCTGCGGGGTGGCGCGGATCAGGTCGCGCAGGTCGCCGCCGGCGAAGAAGGTCTTCTTGGCGGAGGTGACGATGACGCCGCGCAGGCTGTCGCGGTCGGCCTCCAGGCGTTCGACGACGGCTTCCAGCGAGTCGCCGAAGGCGGCGTTCATGGTGTTGGCGGACTGGTCGGGGTCGTCGAGTACGAGGGTGACGATCCCCTGGGTGTCCTGTTCCCAGCGGATGGTGGTGCTCTCGGGCATGCTCGGCTCCGTAATGACGAGTGAGGCGAGATAGGGCGGGCGAGGGGCGGGGACGCCGGTTACAGGCGCTCGATGACGGTGGCGACACCCATGCCGCCGCCGACGCACAAGGTGGCCAGGCCGTACCGCTGGTCGCGCCGCTCCAGTTCGTCGATGAGGGTGCCGAGGATCATCGCGCCGGTGGCGCCCAGCGGATGGCCCATGGCGATGGCGCCGCCGTTGACGTTGACCTTGTCCAGGCTCAGGCCCATGTCGCGGACGAAGCGCAGCACCACGGCCGCGAACGCCTCGTTGATCTCGACCAGGTCGATGTCGTCGATGGTGAGTCCGGCCTTGGCCAGCGCCTTGCGGCTGGCCGGGGCCGGGCCGGTGAGCATGATGGTGGGCTCCGAGCCGGAGACCGCCGCCGAGATGATCCGGGCCCGCGGGGTGAGGCCGTAGCGCTCGCCGACCTCGCCGGAGCCGATGGCCACCAGCGCGGCGCCGTCCACGATCCCGGAGGAGTTGCCGGCGTGGTGGACGTGGTCGATGCGCTCGACCCAGTGGTACTTCTGGAGCGCGACGGCGTCGAACCCGCCCAGGTCGCCGATGGTGGCGAAGGAGGGCTTGAGGGAGGCCAGGGTGTCGGCGGTGGTGCCGGGCCTGATGTGCTCGTCGCGGTCCAGCACGGTCAGGCCGTTGCGGTCCAGGACCGGGACGACCGAGCGGTCGAAGCGGCCCTCCTTCCACGCCTCGACGGCCCGCTCCTGGGACAGCGCGGCGAACTCGTCGACGTCGTGCCGGGTGAAGCCCTCGATGGTGGCGATGAGGTCGGCGCCGATGCCCTGGGGGACGAAGCCGACGTCGAAGTTGGTCATCGGGTCGGCGAACCACGCGCCGCCGTCGGAGGCCATCGGCACCCGCGACATCGACTCCACGCCGCCGGCCAGCACCAGGTCCTCCCAGCCGGAGCGCACCTTGGCGGCGGCCAGGTTGACCGCTTCGAGGCCGGAGGCACAGAAGCGGTTCTCCTGCACGCCGGCGACCGTGTCGGGCAGTCCGGCGGCGATGGCCGCGATGCGCGCGATGTCGGAGCCCTGGTCGCCGACCGGTCCGACGACGCCGAGCACGACGTCGTCGATGGCGGCGGGGTCCAGGTCGGGGAAGCGGCGCCGGACCTCGTGGATGAGGCCGACCACCAGGTCGATGGGCTTGGTGCCGTGCAGCGCGCCGTTGGCCTTGCCGCGGCCGCGCGGGGTGCGGATCGCGTCGTAGACGTACGCTTCGGTGCTCACGTCAGCAACCTTCCAGGATGAGTGAGATCAGGTCAGGACAACAGCGAGCGGCCGATGATCTCCTTCATGATCTCGGTGGTGCCGCCGTAGATCGTCTGGATACGGCCGTCGGTGAAGGCCTTGGCGATCGGGAACTCGGCCATGTAGCCGTATCCGCCGTGCAGTTGCAGGCAGCGGTCGGCGACGCGCTTTTGCAGTTCCGTCGACCACCACTTGGCCATCGAGGCGTCCACCGCGGACAGCCGGCCCTCGTTGTGCTCGGTGACGCAGCGGTCGACGAAGGTCCGGGTGACCGCGCACTCGGTGGCCATCTCGGCCACCTCGAAGCGGATGTGCTGGAGTCTGGCGAGCGGGCGGCCGAACGCCTCGCGCTCCTTGACGTAGCGGGTGGTCAGCTCCAGCACGTGTTCGGCGGAGGCGATGGCGGAGACCGCTATGGTCAGCCGTTCCTGGGCCAGGTTGGTCATCAGGTGGCCGAAGGCGCCGTTCAGCGTGCCGAGCAGGTTCTCCTTGGGCACCCGCACGTCGGAGAAGAACAACTCGGCGGTGTCCTGGGCCTTCTGGCCGATCTTGTCGAGGTTGCGGCCGCGTTCGAACCCGGGCATGCCGCGCTCGACGACCAGCAGGCTCAGGCCCTTCGCACCGCCCTCCGGGGTGGTTCTGGCCACCACCACGACCAGGTCGGCGAGGATGCCGTTGGAGATGAAGGTCTTCGCGCCGTTGAGGAGCCAGTGGTCGCCCTGGTCGGTGGCGGTGGTGCGGATGCCCTGGAGGTCGGAGCCCGCGCCCGGCTCGGTCATCGCGATGGCGGTGATGATCTCGCCGCTGCAGAAGCCCGGCAGCCAGCGGCGGGCCTGCTCCTCGGTGGCGAGCGAGACCAGGTAGGGGCCGACCATGTCGTTGTGCAGGCCGACCGCGAGCCCGGAGGCGCCGGCCCGCACGAACTCCTCGGCCAGCACGGTGGAGTAGCGGAAGTCCCGGCTGCCGCCCCCGCCGAACTCCTCCGGCGCGGCGAGCCCCAGCAGCCCCTGGCGGCCGGCGGCCAGCCACGCGGCGCGGTCGACGATCCCTTCCTTCTCCCAGCGGTCGTGGTGCGGCACGACCTCCTTGGCCAGGAAGGTCCGAACCGTCTCGCGGAACGCCTCGTGCTCGGCGGTGAACAGCTCTCGCTCCATGCCGGATCCTTACCCTTCGTCGGGGCCGCGGTCGGTGCCGCCGGCTTCGGTCAGGCCGGGCAGACCCCAGTCACGGGCGACCTCGGCGGTGTGTGCCCCGGGCAGCGCGGGCGGGCGGCGGACCGCTCCGGGGGTGGCGGACAGCCTCGGTGCGGGCGCGGGCTGGGTGAGTCCGCCCTCGGTGACGAAGGTGCCGCGGGCGGCCAGGTGCGGGTGGCGGGTGGCCTCGGCCAGCGACAGCACCGGGGCCACGCAGGCGTCGCTGCCCTCGAAGACCGCGGTCCACTCCTCGCGGGTGCGGGTGGCGAAGCGTTCGGCGATCCGCTCCCGCAGCCGGGGCCACTGCGCGGGGTCCTGGCGGTCGGGCGCGTCGTCGCCGAGGTCCAGCAGCTTGCCGAACTCCGCGTAGAAGCGCGGCTCCAGCGCGCCGACGGCCATCTGCCCGCCGTCCGCGGTGCGGTAGACCCCGTAGAAGGGCGCGCCGCCGTCCAGCAGGTTGACGCCCGGCCGGTCCTGCCAGGCGCCGGCGGCGAGCATGCCCCAGATCATCGCGCCGAGGTGGGCGGTGCCGTCGACGATGGCGGCGTCCACGACCTGGCCCTCGCCGGTGGCGCGGGCGTGGTGCAGGGCGGCGAGGACGCCGACCACCAGGTAGAGGGAGCCGCCCGCGTAGTCGCCGAGCAGGTTGGCGGGGATGGCCGAGGGGCCGCCGACCGGGCCGATCATGCCGAGGGTGCCGGTGGTGGCGATGTAGCCGATGTCGTGCCCGGCGCTGCCGGACAGCGGTCCGTCCTGCCCCCAGCCGGTCATCCGCCCGTAGACCAGGCGGGGGTTGCGGGCCAGGCAGGCCTCGCGGGCCGACGCCCAGCCGCTCGGCGACGCCGGGACGCCAGCCCTCGATGAGGACGTCGGCGCGCTCCGCCAGGTCGAGCACCCGGCCCGGCCCGTCGGCGGACTTCAGGTCGACGACGATCGAGCGCTTGTTGCGGTTGGTGACGTCATGGGCGGGGTCGATGCCCAGCGCCGCGCCGTCCGGCCGGTCGACGCGCACCACGTCGGCGCCCAGATCACCCAGCAGCATGCCGGCGAAGGGGCCGGGGCCGATCCCCGCGACCTCCACCACCCGAACCCCCGCGAGCGGACCGGAAGTCCGCGGTTCGTCCATGGACGGCTTCCCCCAGCGCCTCGAAACACCACTTTGACAGTATCGATGTAACATCAGCGATGCTAGAAAGCGGTGACGGTCGGCGCAAGCCTTTCGTACTGGCGAGTACGTGCCGCGTGTCACGCCGCGGGAAAAGACCCGGGAGCCCGGGACGGTTCAACCGTCCCGGGCTCCCTCGCGTGGTCCTGCCACCGGTCAGCGGCGGCCGCGTCCCGGGCCGCCGTCGCCGCCCACCAGGCCCGCCCGGCGCAGCGCGTCGGCCAGCGCGCCGCCGCCCTGGGCACCCTGCGAGCCGGAGCCGGAGCCGGAACCGGAACCCGAGCCGCCGCGGTTCTGCCGCGGCGGCGCGCCGCGCCGGGCACCGCCGCCACCGCCGCCCTGGCCGCGCTGCTCACGCGGTTCGCGCGGCTCTCGCTGGTCGCGCCGCCCGCCGCCGCCGGAGGCGGCCGGCTCGTCGTCCAGCCGCAGCGTCAGGCCGATCCGCTTGCGGGGGATGTCGACGTCGAGGACCTTGACCCGCACGACGTCGCCGGGCTTGACCACGTCCCGCGGGTCCTTGACGAAGGTCTTCGACATGGCGGAGACGTGCACCAAGCCGTCCTGGTGGACGCCGATGTCGACGAACGCGCCGAAGGCGGCGACATTGGTCACCACGCCCTCCAGCAGCATCCCGGGCGCCAGGTCCTTCAGCTGCTCGACGCCCTCCTTGTAGGTGGCGGTCCTGAAGGCGGGGCGCGGGTCGCGGCCCGGCTTCTCCAGCTCCGCGAGGATGTCGGTGACCGTCGGCACGCCGAAGGTGGCGTCGGCGAAGTCGGCCGGCCGCAGGGTGCGCAGCGTGGTGGTGGCGCCGATCAGCGTCTTGATGTCGCCGCCCGACGCGGAGACGATCCGGCGCACCACGGGGTAGGCCTCCGGGTGCACGCCCGAGGCGTCCAGCGGGTCGTCGCCGCCGGTGATGCGCAGGAAGCCGGCGCACTGCTCGAACGCCTTCGGGCCGAGCCTGGCCACCTCCTTGAGCGCCTTGCGGGTGCGGAACGGCCCGTTGGCGTCCCGGTGCGAGACGATGTTGTCGGCGAGGGTGCCGGTGATGCCGGAGACCCGGCGCAGCAGGGGCGCGGAGGCGGTGTTCAGGTCGACGCCGACACCGTTGACGCAGTCCTCGACCACCGCGTCCAGCGACCGCGACAGCTTCAGCTCCGACAGGTCGTGCTGGTACTGGCCGACGCCGATCGACTTCGGGTCGATCTTGACCAGTTCGGCCAGCGGGTCCTGGAGGCGGCGGGCGATGGAGACCGCGCCGCGCAACGACACGTCCATCTCGGGCAGTTCCTGGGAGGCGAAGGCGGAGGCGGAGTAGACCGAGGCGCCGGCCTCGGAGACCACCACTTTGGTCAGGCCGAGTTCCGGGTGCGCCTTGATCAGGTCGCCGGCCAGCTTGTCGGTCTCCCGGGAGGCGGTCCCGTTGCCGATGGCGATCAGCGAGACGTCGTGCTCGCGAGCGAGGGTGGCCAGGGTGGCCAGCGACTCGTCCCAGCGGCGCTGCGGCACGTGCGGGTAGATGGTCGAGGTGGCGACCACCTTGCCGGTGGGATCGGTGACCGCGACCTTCACCCCGGTACGGAATCCGGGGTCCAGGCCCATCGTGGCGCGGGCGCCGGCCGGGGCGGCGAGCAGCAGGTCGCGCAGGTTGGCGGCGAAGACCCGCACCGCCTCGTCCTCGGCGGCGGTACGCAGCCGGGTGCGCAGGTCGATGCCGAGGTGGACCAGGATCCGGGTGCGCCAGGCCCAGCGGACGGTCTCCGCCAGCCAGCCGTCGGCGGGCCGGCCGCGGTCGGCGATGCCGAAGGCGGCGGCGATGGAGCGCTCGTAGCCCGTGGGGCCCTCGGTCGCGGCGTCCTCGGGGCTCTCCGGTTCCAGGGTGAGGTCGAGCACCTCCTCCTTCTCGCCGCGGAACATCGCCAGGATGCGGTGCGAGGGCAGCTTCTCGAAGGGCTCGGCGAAGTCGAAGTAGTCGGCGAACTTCGCGCCGGGTCCTTCCTTGCCGTCCTCCTTGCCCTCGCGCACCTTGGCGGCGAGCCGGCCACGCGTCCACATCCGCTCGCGCAACGTGCCGATCAGGTCGGCGTCCTCGCCGAACCGCTCCACCAGGATCGAGCGGGCGCCCTCCAGCGCGGCGGCGGCGTCGGCGACCTGCTCACCGACGAACTCGGCGGCGGCATCGCGCGGTTGCAGCGAGGGGTCGGCCAGCAGCCGGTCGGCGAGCGGTTCGAGCCCGGCCTCGCGGGCGATCTGGGCCTTGGTGCGGCGCTTGGGCTTGAAGGGCAGGTAGATGTCCTCAAGCCGGGCCTTGGAGTCGGCCGCCAGGATCTGCGCCCGCAGCGCGTCGTCGAGCTTGCCCTGCGACTGGACCGACTCCAGGATCGCGGCCCGGCGTTCCTCCAGCTCCCGCAGATAGCGCAGCCGTTCCTCCAGGGTGCGCAACTGGGCGTCGTCGAGGGTGCCGGTGGCCTCCTTGCGGTAGCGCGCGATGAACGGCACGGTGGCTCCGCCGTCCAGCAGGTCGACGGCCGCCTTGACCTGCCCCTCGCGTACACCGAGTTCCTCGGCGATCCGGCGCCCGATGGACTCGTTGGAGCCGGTGGAACCGCCTGAACTGTTTGCCGCTGTCGTCACTGTCCTGATCCGCTTCGTCGCCTTTACCGGCCGGGCTGATGAGCCGATGCGTTGCATTCTGCCGTTGCGGGACGGCGCTTGTCGCGCAGGGCGGGGGGTGTCCGCCCACCGCTTCGGCGGATCGATACTTGAGCGTTCAATCTTCTCGCCGTACGGTGGCGGCGTACCGTCGGAAACACCAGACCGTCACCCGGCCGTGGAGGACACCATGCCCGTACGCCGCCTCAACCACGCGGTGCTCTACATCCGGGACGTCGAGCGAGCCGTCGACTTCTACACCGAGGTGCTCGGCTTCCAGGTCGCGCACCTCATCCCCGGACGCGCCGCGTTCCTCAGTGCCCAGGACACCCTCAACGACCACGACCTGGGGCTGTTCGCGCTCGGCGCGGACGCGCCAGGACCGCAGGAGGGGCGGGTCGGCCTCTACCACCTGGCCTGGGAGGTCGGCACCCTCGGCGAGCTCGCCGAGATCCGCGGTCGGCTGGCCGAGCGCGCCGCGCTGGTGGGGGCGACCGACCACCTGGTCTCCAAGTCGCTGTACGCCAAGGACCCCGACGGCAACGAGTTCGAGGTCATGTGGCGGGTGCCGCGGCAGGACTGGCCGGCCCCCGAGGAGACCATGCGCCTGCGCCCGCTCGACCTCGCGGAGTCCATCGAGCGCTGGGGCCAGGAGCTGGAGACCGGCGCGGCGGCGGGCTCGGCGACCTGACGGCGCGTCAGTCCAGCCAGGTCCTGGCCGCGGTGACCATCGCCCGCACCCCGACAGTCAGGGTCGGCTCGATCAACGGGGCGAAGTCCGGGGAGTGGTTGGAGGGCAGCCCGCGGCCGGTGGCGGACTCGGCCGCGGCCGTGAAGGCGTCCGGGTCCGCGCCGCCCAGCAGCCAGTAGCACAGCGGAGCGCCGCTCGCGGTGGACAGCAGCCCGACGTCCTCGCTGCCGCTTATCGCACCGGGGTCGACGACCCGCTCGGCGCCGAACTCGGCGCGGAAGGCGGCCATGGTGCGCTCGGTGGCGTCCGGGTCGTTGACCAGCACGGGGAAGGATCCGGTGGTGGTGATCTCCGGTTCCTTCTCCGCGCCCGAGGTGGCCGCCTCGCCCTTGACGATCCGGGTGACGGCGGCCAGCACCCGCTCGCGCACCGGCTCGGTGTACGAGCGGACGCTCAGGCCCAGTTCGGCGTCGTCGGGGATGATGTTCTCCTTGGCGCCGGCGTGCAGCGAGCCGACGGTCACCACGGCGGTGTCGGCGCCGGCGACCTCCCGGGAGACCACGGTCTGCAACCGCATCACGGTGGACGCCGCCATCACCACCGGGTCGACGGTGCTCTCCGGGCGCGACCCGTGGCCGCCGCGGCCGAACATCCGCACCCGCAGCACGTCGGCCGCCGCGAACGCGGGACCGGGGTGGGCGCCGAGCCATCCGGCCGGCAACGGGGTGACGTGCTGGCCCAGCACCACGTCGGGGGTGCCGAACCGCTCCAGCAGGCCGTCCTCCAGCATGGCCGCGGCGCCCTGGCCGATCTCCTCGGCGGGCTGGAAGACCACGATCAGCGTGCCCGACCAGTCGGCCCGATCGGCGGCCAGCCGATCGATCGCGCCGATCATGCAGGTGACGTGCATGTCGTGGCCGCAGGCGTGCATCACCGGCACCTCGGGGCCGTCGAGACCGGGCGCGACCACCTCGCTGGCGTAGGGCAGTCCGGTGCTCTCGCGTACCGGCAGCGCGTCCATGTCGGCGCGCAGCATGACCGTGGGACCCGGCCCGTTGCGCAGCACGGCGACCACGCCGGTGCGGCCGACGCCGGTGGTGACCTCGAAGCCCGCCGCCCTGGCCCGGTCGGCGGCGAGGCCGGCCGTGCGGTGTTCCCTGAAGGACAGTTCGGGGTGGGTGTGCAGGTCCTTGTACAGCTCCGTGAGTGTCAGCTCATCCGCCATGCCGACAGACTACGGACCACCGCGCCCCCATGGCAGAGGGCGCGGTGGTCCGTGTCGTCAGTGCCTGACCGCGGCCGGGAAGGCGGCGGAACCGCCGACCACCGGGAGGGAGGCGTGGGAGTTCGCCAGGTCCAGGGTGACCTTGGGCGTGGTGCTCGGGGCCACGATCAGCCCGTCGTCGGTGCCCGCCACGATCAGCGCGAGCCGGTGCCCGGCCGGGACGACGTGGTCGCTGGCGGCGAGCTGGAGGGTGATGGTGTAGGCCTTGCCCGGGGTGAGCGACACTCCGATCAGGGACGACGCGAAGTGCCCGAGGTCGGCCCAGCCGCGGCTGAAGACCGTGTAGCTGACGTTCTCGGTGTCCGCCGCGGTGTCGAGGTAGCAGGCGCTGTCCCCCGACGTGCTGTCACCCCAGCAGGACCGGGTGGTCAGGTTGGTGATGCCCTCGCCGGAGTCGTCGTAGTTGCGGATGGTGGCCGGCCCGAGGTCGACCAGGACCGCCGACAGGTGGGCGCTGGTGGTCGAGGAGGTCGCCGTCAGGGTGACCGTGCCGCCGCCGGACAGCCGCAGGTCCTGCGCCAGCGTCCCGGTGGTGAACGACACCTTGTCCGTCTTGGCCTGGTCCACCTGGGCCGACCAGTCGTCCTCGTCCTGGCCCGCGTTGTCGGTGAACGACTCGCTGCTGCCGGCCGCCGCCGGGGTCAGGCCGAGCTTGCCGAGGCCGTTGGTGGTCCCGGGCTCCAGGCTGACGGTGGTCGCCGCGGTGCCGGGGGCCGGCCAGGTCGCGTCGGTGGTCCAGTGGTCGACGGTGCGCTCGATGTCGGCCATCGGGGCGGTGTCGATGCCGTTGTCGACGCCCATCAGGTAGTGGTCGAACCACTGGTGCAGGGTGTCGACCCACGCGTCACGCCGGTAGTCGAACGGGTCGACGTGCCCGGTCTGCGACAGCCAGACCTTGCGCGGAACGCCGTTCGCGGCCAGCGCGTCCCACCACTGGCCGAAGTTCTTGGTGCGGACGTTGAGGTCCTCCATGCCCTGCGCCACGAAGACGCTGGCGTGCACGTTGGCGGCCATGGCCGCGTAGTCGCGCTGCTGCCAGGCGGTGGTCCAGTCGCCGTTGCGGGGCGCGCCGTTGCGCAGCGCGGTCTCCTCGGCGGCGCAGTGCGAGTTGGCCGATGAGCTCTCCACCTCGGAGGCGAGCGCGTCGGGGCCGGAGTTGTACAGCGCGGCGCCCTGCGCGAAGTAGTAGTCGTACCAGGAGCTGATTCCGCTGATGGGGACGATGGTCTTCAGGCCGGCGACCCCGGTGGCCGCGACACCGTTGGCGATCGTGGCGTCCCAGCTCTTGCCGATCATGCCGACCGAGCCGTTCGTCCAGCTCGCCTGGACCGCACTGCCGCCGGTGCGGGCGCTGAAGCCGGAGGCCCGGCCGTTGAGCCAGTCGATGACCGCCTTGGCGGAGGTGATGTCGGACGGGCCGCCGACGTCGACGCAGCCGTCGGAGCGGTCGGTCCCGGCCAGGTCGACCAGCACGACCGCGTAGCCGCGCGGCACGAAGTAGTTGTCGTAGTAGAGGGGGAAGCCGACCGGCTTGCCGCTCGAGTCGTAGGTCTTGATCTGGCTCTCGTTGCCGCGCCCGCAGCAGGAGTAGTACGGGCTGGCGTCCATGATCACCGGGACCTTCTGCCCCGCGGCGGCCGGCTCGCTCGGCCGGATGATGTCGGCCGCGACCCGGTCGGTCTTGCCGTCCTTGTCCCCGTCCAGTCCGGTGTCGACCCAGACGGATTCCCGGATGGCGTTGGCGTAGGAGTCGACGGGCTGGGTGCCGACGGCCGAGGCGGCCCGGGCGGTGACCGCCGTCGGGCGGGCCGGCACGCCGTGCGCCGAGGCGGGCGACATGAAGGCGGCCGTCAGTGCGGCGATGACGACCGCGACGACCGATAGCGACTGGATGCGGAATCTCCGCGCAGATGACAGCACGGGCGGACGTTACCTTCTGACGCAGCCATGACAGAAGAGTGTTACGAGACATGTCGCGACACCGCCACGCGCGTCATGGGAGGGATCGCCCTGATTCATGGGCATCTGCCGTAACGTTTCCGCGTGATGTCCATCGATCGCCGCGCCGTTCTGCGCGCCGCCGCGGGCAGCGCGGCCGTCGGGGCCTTCGGCGCCGGATGCGCCGACGAGGCGCCGCCCACCACCCCCGCGACCACCCCGGCCACCGCCGACTCCCGCCCCGGGCACGCCACTTCGCCGCCCGGCGCGCCACCCGCCGCCCTGCCGGACCAGATCACCCACGGCCCGCGCGACCGCTCCGAGGTGGCACTGACCTTCCACGGCCAGGGCGACCCGGACCTCGCCGAGGAACTGCTGCGCGAAGCGGAACGCGCCGGCGCCCACATCACCGTGCTGGCCGTCGGCCGTTGGCTCCAGGCCCACCCCCGGATGGCCGAGCGAGTGCTGGCCGGCGGCCACGAACTCGGCAACCACACCCACAACCACCTCGACATCTGCGCCCTGTCCGCGGACGAGGCGGCGGGCGAGATCACCCGGTGCGCCGACACGCTGCGCAGGCTGACCGGCGGTCAGGGGCGCTGGTTCCGGCCCTCGCAGGCGCGGTACGCCACCCCGCTGGTGCGGCAGCTCGCCGAGAAGGCGGGCTATCCGCACGTGCTCTCCTACGACGTGGACCCGCTGGACTACACCGACCCCGGCGCCGACGCGGTGCGGGACGCGGTGCTCGGGGCGGTGCGCGGCGGCTCGGTGGTGAGCCTGCACCTGGGTCACCAGGACACGGTGACCGCGCTGCCCGCGGTGCTCGACGGACTGCGGCAGCGCGGGCTGCGCGCGGTGACCGCCGGCCGGCTGCTGCTGTCCTGAGCGCCGCGGGCCGCGTCCTCAGCGCACCGGGCGGTGCTGCCAGACGCCCACGTGACGGGTCGGCGGGCGGTGCCGCGCCCAGCGCGGCGCCTGGTGGCGCAGGTGGCTGCGCTGCGGGGACCAGGAGTCCTGGCCGCCGCCGCGATGCCCGGAATCCTGGCCGCCACCGCGGTGCGGGGACTGGCCTGGGCCGGCCGCGGCGGCGCCGCCCGCCGCGAGCATGACGGCGGTCACGGCACCGGCCAGCGCCCAGGCGCCGCGGGCCACCGCCGAGGTGGTGAAGGACTTCATCGGGGATGCCTCCAAGAGGGATTGCCGGGGCCCGGGGGTTCGGACCCGCCCTGCCCAACGCCCCCGACCGGCGCGTCGTTATGGGCGGAACATCCATATTCCGGTCGGCCATCAGTTCGCGGCTGCCGGCCCGGCGGACGGCCCTCGGCCCGACCCTGCCGGACGGCCGGTCCCCCGCGGCTCCGGGTCCGGGCCCGCGATCCCTACTCTTGGACCTTTGGCCCCGGATCCTCGGCCCACGGCCGTCGCCCCCGACCCCGGCAGGAGCAGCATGCAGCACGTCCCCGTGAAGGCGGCCGTCAGCGACGGCATCGGGTGGCTCGTCCTGGACCGCCCGGCCGCGCTCAACGCGCTGGACCTGGAGATGGTGCGCCGGATGTCGGACGCCCTGCGGGAGTGGCGCGACGACGACGGCGTCCGCGCGGTGGTGGTGACGAGCTCGTCCGCCAGGGCCTTCTGCTCGGGCGGTGACATCCGGGCGGTACGGGAGGCCGGGATCAGGCGGGACGAGCGGGCCGTCGAGGAGTACTTCGCCTCGGAGTACGCGCTGGACGCGGCCGTCGCCGGGTACCCCAAGCCGTACGTCAGCCTGATCGACGGCTACGCGCTCGGCGGCGGCCTGGGCATCTCGGCGCACGGCCGCTTCCGGGTGGTGACCGAGCGGGCCCGGCTGGCGATGCCGGAGACCGCGATCGGCTTCTTCCCCGACATCGGCGCCGGGTACTTCCTGCCCCGGCTGCGCGGCGCCACGGGCACCTACCTGGGCCTGACCGGCGCCCAGCTCTCCGGCGCGGCAGCCGTGGAGTGCGGGCTGGCCACCCACTACGTCGCCTCCGGCGACCTGTCGGAGCTGGAGAAGGCGCTGGCCTCGGACGGCGGGCACGACGTCGCGGCCGTCCTCGCGGACTTCGCCACCACCGCCCCCGTCTCCGAACTCGCCGCCCACCAGGAGGCGATCGACCGCTGCTTCGGCGCCGCCGGCCTGGAGGAGGCGCTCGCCCTGCTGGCGGCCGAGGAGAGCGAGTGGGCCGGGCGGACGCTGGAGGGGCTGCGCGGTGTCTCCCCCTCCAGCCTGTGGCTGACCTGGGAGCTGCTGGCGCTGGGCGCCGGCTCCTCGCTCGACGCGTGCTTCGCGCGGGACCTGCGGCTGGCCCGGCGGATCGCCACCACCCACGACTTCGCCGAGGGGGTCCGCGCCGCGCTGGTCGACAAGGACCGCTCGCCCGCCTGGTCCCCCGCGTCGCTGGCCGACCTGACCCCGGCCCACCGCACCGAACTCACCGGCTGGATCGAAGGCTAGGCCGCACATCCGCCCGCCCCCTCCCCCGCACAGCCACCCGGTCCACCGGCACAGGCGTTCGTGCGATGCTTGCGCGATCCGGAGCCCGGCGGCGGCCGACGGCCGCTCGTCATCCGCGCAGAGGAGCGAGGTATGAACGCACCCCCACCGGCGGGTTGGCAGCAGTCGGCAGCGGAGCGGTCCGGGCGGGTGCTCGTGGTGGACGACGACGCGGCGATCCTGCGGTCGCTGGGTCGGGGCCTGCGGCTCAACGGCTACACGGTCGCGCTCGCCGAGGACGGCGAGAGCGCGCTGGCCCGCCTGGCGGAGCAGCGGGCCGACGTGATCGTGCTGGACGTCTCCATGCCCGGCCTGAGCGGCACCGAGGTCTGCCGCCGGCTGCGGTCCGGCGGTGACGACGTGCCGGTGCTGATGCTCTCGGCGCTGGACGAGGTGGCGGACCGGGTGGCCGGGCTCCAGGCGGGCGCGGACGACTACCTGGTGAAGCCGTTCGCGTTGCAGGAACTGCTGCTGAGGTTGCAGGCCCTGCTGCGCCGCAGGCCGGCCGCGCCGGGCGGGACGGTGAGCGCCGGCGACCTGGTGCTCGACCCGCTCTCGCGGGAGGTCAGCTACGGCGGTGAGCAGGTGCGGCTGACCCGGCGGGAGTTCGAACTGCTGGAGGTGCTGGTGCGCAACGCCGGGATGGTGCTGACCCGCGACCAGTTGCTGGACCGGGTGTGGGGCTACGACTTCGAGGTGCGCAGCGACGCGGTGGACACCTTCGTCAGCTATCTGCGACGCAAGCTGGAGGCGGGCGGGCGGCCCCGGCTGATCCAGACGGTGCGCGGGGTGGGCTTCGTCCTGCGGCGGGAGGGGTCATGAAGCTGTCGACCAGGATCGCGATCGCGGTCGGGGTGGTCGTGCCGCTGCTGGTGCTGGCCTCCGGGGTGCTGCTGCTGCGGCTGGTGGGCCGGGACGCGCACTCCGACCAGGACGCCCATCTGAGCAGCCGGGCGGCGGTGCTGCTCCCGGTGGCGCGCAGCTTCCTGCGAGTGGAGCGCGCCGGGCGCCCGGTGCAGCAGCAGACCCGGGAGCGGCGGCTGTTCTCCGCCGCGCTGGACGTGGGGGTACGCGTGGTGTCGGGCACCGACGGCGCGACGGTCGCCGAGGGCGGCCCGCAGCCCGCCGACGGGGTGCCGCTGCCGGCCGTGGCGCTGCGCAAGGCCGGGACCGCGGCGACCGTGACGTCGGACGGCCACAGCTGGCGCGCGCTGAGCCTGCCGGTCGGCGGCGGCCGGGCCGGCGACCTGCTGTGGGTCTTCTCGCCCTCCTCGGCGGTCAGCGACGGCGTCGGGACCGTGCGGCGCCGGGTGATCCTGACCGCGCTGATCGCGGCGCCGGTCTCCGCGCTGCTGGCGCTGGCCGTCGCCGAGCGGGCCACCTTGCCGCTGCGCCGGCTGCAACGCCGGGCGAGCGGGCTGGACCCGCGGGTGAACGCGGCCCGGCTGGAGCACCGCCCGTCGCGGGTGACGGAGGTCGACGATCTGGCCAGGACCCTGCAGACGCTGCTGGCCCGCTACGACGAGCAGGCGGCGCGCACCGGCGAGGCGCTGGCGACCGCGCGGTCCTTCTCGGCGGCGGCCTCGCACGAGCTGCGCACCCCGTTGATGAGCATGCAGACCAATCTGGAGATCCTGGCCGCCCACCCCGACCTGGACGCGGCCGAGCGGGCCGAGGTGGTGGCCGACCTGCGGGCCGAACACGGGCGGTTGCAGGGCCTGCTGGTGACGCTGCGGGCGCTGGCGCAGGGCGACCTGGTGGAGGCGGACTCCTTCACGCCGGTCGATCTGGCCGAGTTGGTGGAGGCCTCGGCGGCCGACGCGGGCCGCCGGTTCCCGCGGGCGCGGGTCACCGTGCGCTCGGACGCGGGGCTGTGGACGCGCGGCTGGGAGCCGGGTCTGCGGATGGTCGCCGACAACCTGCTGACCAACGCGCTGGTGCACGGGCGGTCGCCGCGCACCTCCGGCGCGGTCGTGGAGGTGACGCTGCTGGCCGAGGGCGGCGGCGCGCTGCTGACGGTGGACGACCACGGGCCCGGGATACCGCCGCAGGCCCGGGAGAAGGTCTTCCAGCGCTTCCAGCGCGGGACGGACAGCCCCGGCACCGGGCTGGGGCTGACGCTGGTCGCCCAGCAGGTCGCCCTGCACAGCGGGACGGTCCGGGTCACCGACCGGCCCGACGGGCGGATCGGCACCCGGTTCGAGGTCCGGCTGCCGATCACCGACGCCGAGCCGGCCACTCTCGAACTGCCGCGCCACCGCGACTGGTTGAGCGGTTCGAGCGCGGGCGGGGGCCGCTGAGCGTTCGGGTGGGAAGCCCACAGAGAAACCACAAGAAGCCTCTCTACGGTCATGCTCACGCGGACCGCCCCACACCTTCGGGGCCGGACGGGACGCGTGACCCGAACACGTACCTGATGAAGTGGAGACAGCCACCATGCAGCGTCGTAAAGCGGCGATGACCGCCACCGTCGCAGGACTCGTCCTCACTGGTTCCCTGGCGGTCGGTGTGGCACCCAGCTACGCGGACGGCAGCAGTTCTTCCTCCCCCTCCGCCACGGCCGCCGCCAAGGGGCCGAAGACGGACGGCGCGAAGGTCCTGTGCCGCCGGGTGCCCAGGCTGGAGCGCCGCATCGAGCGGGCGATCCGCCGGCTGGACGCCGGTGTCGGCACCCGAGGCTCCATCGCCCGGCTCCAGCAGCGGATCGACAACGCCAACGACGAGAACCACGCCGCCATCGCCAAGCTGCTCGGCGACCGGATGACCCACCGCAAGGACCTGCTGCCGAACCTCACCCAGCGGCAGAGCGACCTCAAGGACGTCGCGACCTGGTGCAAGGCGAACCACAACGGCACTGCCGACTCGTCGAGCGCGTCATGAGCCGTCGCAGGCGACTGTCCGTGGCCGTGGCGGCCCTCGTGGCGCTGCCCGTGCTGGCCACGGCCGGCTGCTCGCACTCGACCGGCGCCTCGTCCTCGGCACCTTCGACGACCTCGTCCCCGGCCGCCGGGTCGGGCGGCTCCGCCGACCAGTTGCAGCAGATGCAGAACAAGGTCGACGCGGCGCAGAGCGCGGCGGACTCGGCCGACCAGGACGCGCAGAGCAACTGATCCGGCGCAGGCCGGATCGGAGAACGTCGCAGGCCGTCACCCAGTCGGGTGACGGCCTGCGACGTGTCTTGCGCAGCGGCGACATCGGGCCTGACGTGCGGAAACTCCCTGGCCGGCCGGACGGCGAATGCCCCTTCAGGGTGAGCTTCGGCGATTTGTTCGGATCGCATGGGGGGCGTTTCGCGGCTTCTATCGGGAGGGTGGCGCCGCACAGACGGGAAGACCCCGACCACGCCGGCCCAACCTCCCCGGCGAGGTCCCTGGTCTTCCCCCGCCGTGCCCTGACGCCGCGCGACGTCGGGGCACGGCCCCCACGGTGTCACCCCGGCGTGCCGTCCGCCAGGAAACGGGTGCTGGCGGGCAGCAGGCCGGCGGCCGACTGGGTGCGCAGGTGGTCGCCCAGGACGCGGCGCAGTTCCCTGGCGGCCCGGGGCGGGGCGACGTCCTTGCGGTGGGCGACGGCGATGGTGCGGTACAGCCCGGCGCCGGCGAAGGGGGTGAAGGGCAGCGCGGAGCGGGCGGCGACCATCCCGGGGATGACCGCGAGGCCCAGCCCGGCCCGCACGAACCCCAGGACCGCGTCCATCTCACCGCCCTCGACGGTGAAGACCGGCTCGAACCCGGCGGCCCGGCAGGCGGCCGTGGTGAACTCCCGCAGGTCGTAGCCGCGCCGGAACATCACCAGTGGCTGGTCGCGCAGGTCCTCCACCCGCAGCCGGCCGCCCGCCCCGGGCGCGGGACCGGACGGCGCGGAGACCGCGACCAGTTCCTCGCGGAGCAGTTCGGTCGCGGCGAGCGCGGGCGCCTGGCCGGGCAGCGGGGTGATGATCAGCGCCAGGTCCAGCTCGCCCGCCGCCAGGATCCGCACCAGGTCCTGCGAGGCGTCCTCGTGGACGACCAGTTCGACCCCCGGGTAGCGCTCGTGGAAGACCCGCAGCACGTCGGGCACCAGGCTGGCGCACAGGCTCGGGGTGGCGCCGAGCCGCACCCGGCCCCGGCGCAGTTGTGCGACCTCCTGCACCTCGCGGCGGGCGGTCTCGGCGTCGGCGAGGATCCGCTGGGCCAGCGGCAGCAGCGCCTCGCCCGCGTCGGTGAGCGAGATGTGGCCGCGGGCCCTGTGGAACAGCTCGGCGCCCAACTCCCGCTCCAGGGCGCGGATCTGCTGGGAGAGCGAGGGCTGGGCGACGTGCATCCGCGCGGCCGCCCGGGTGAAGTGCCGGGTGTCCGCGACGGCGGCGAAGTACTGGAGCTGATGGAACTGCACCCCTCCATGGTAAACGCACGATAGGCACTACCTATCGACTCCAGCCGAACCATGTCTTGGACCGATGCACCCTCGGCTCTCTACCGTCGATGGCATGGCACTGGCGACCCGCGCGGACCGACGTCCGTCCACCCTGACGACCCTGTGGGGGTCGACCGTCGGCAAGAAGACGGTCATGGCCGTCACCGGCGTGATCATGCTGCTCTTCCTCGTCGTGCACATGCTGGGCAACCTGAAGATCTTCTTCGGCGCCGGCGACTTCAACGGCTACGCGGACTGGCTGCGCACCATCGGCGAGCCGGTCCTGCACTACAGCTGGTTCCTGTGGATCTCCCGGACCGTGCTGACCGCCTCGGTGGTGCTGCACGCGGTGACCGCCTTCCAGCTCAGCCGCCGCGACGCCGCCGCCCGCCCGGTCGGCTACGTCCACCGGCGCCGCCGGGCGAGCTACGCGACCCGCACGATGCGCTGGGGCGGGATCATCCTGGCGCTGTTCATCGTCTGGCACATCCTGGACCTGACCACCCTGACGGTGAACCCGCACGCCCAGCCGGGCCACCCGTACGAGAACGTCGTCGCGGACTTCCGCAACTGGTACGCCGACGTGGTCTACATCCTCGCGATGCTCGCGCTCGGGCTGCACGTCCGGCACGGGTTCTGGAGCGCCGCGCAGACGCTGGGCGCCAACAGTCCGCGCCGCGACCGGGGGCTGAGGATCGCCGCCGACACGCTGGCCCTCGTCCTGACCGCGGGGTTCATCGCGGTGCCCGTCTCGGTGATGACCGGAGTGGTGAGCTGACATGACCGACTACCCGCACTACACCGAGGGCGAGCCGATCGCCGACACCAAGGCGCCCGTCGGGCCGATCGAGGAGCGCTGGGACCGCCGCCGCTTCACCGCCAAGCTGGTCAACCCCGCCAACCGCCGCAAGTACAAGGTGATCGTGGTCGGCACCGGGCTGGCCGGCGGCGCGGCGGGCGCGACGCTGGCCGAACAGGGCTACCACGTCGTGCAGTTCTGCTACCAGGACTCACCGCGCCGCGCCCACTCCATCGCCGCGCAGGGCGGCATCAACGCCGCCAAGAACTACCGCAACGACGGCGACTCGGTGCACCGGCTGTTCTACGACACCGTCAAGGGCGGGGACTTCAGGGCCCGGGAGTCCAATGTCCGCCGGCTGGCGCAGATCTCCGTCGAGATCATCGACCAGTGCGTCGCCCAGGGAGTTCCCTTCGCCCGCGAGTACGGCGGTCTGCTCGACACCCGGTCGTTCGGCGGCGTGCAGGTCTCGCGGACCTTCTACGCCCGCGGCCAGACCGGGCAGCAGCTGCTGCTCGGCGCGTACCAGGCGCTGAGTCGGCAGATCGCGGCGGGCAACGTCGAGATGCACGCCCGCACCGAGATGCTGGACCTGATCGTGGTGGACGGCCGGGCCCGCGGCATCGTGGCCCGCGACCTGGTGACCGGCCGGATCGACACCCATCTGGCGGACGCCGTGGTGCTGGCCTCCGGCGGCTACGGCAACGTCTTCCACCTGTCGACCAACGCCAAGAACTCCAACGCCACCGCGATCTGGCGGGCGCACCGGCGCGGCGCGTACTTCGCCAACCCCTGCTTCACCCAGATCCACCCGACCTGTATGCCGCGCTCCGGCGACCACCAGTCGAAGCTGACGCTGATGAGCGAGTCGCTGCGCAACGACGGCCGCATCTGGGTGCCGAAGGAGAAGGGCGACACCCGGGCGCCCGGGCAGATCCCGGAGGAGGAGCGCGACTACTACCTGGAGCGGATCTACCCGGCGTTCGGCAACCTGGTGCCGCGCGACATCGCCTCCCGGGCGGCGAAGAACGTCTGCGACGACGGGCTACGGCGTCGGTCCCGGCGGGCAGGGCGTCTACCTGGACTTCGCGGACGCCATCGCCCGGCTGGGCAAGGAGAAGGTCGCCGAGAAGTACGGCAACCTCTTCGAGATGTACGAGCGGATCACCGCCGAGGATCCGTACGAGGTGCCGATGCGCATCTATCCGGCGATCCACTACACGATGGGCGGGCTGTGGGTCGACTACGACCTGCAGACCACCGTTCCGGGGCTGTTCGCGATCGGCGAGGCCAACTTCTCCGACCACGGCGCCAACCGGCTGGGCGCCTCCGCGCTGATGCAGGGGCTGGCCGACGGCTACTTCGTGCTGCCGTCCACCATCAGCGACTTCCTCGCCGGCCACCCGCACGAGGAGCTCGACCCGGCGCACCCCGCGGTCGGCGCGGCGGTCGGCGAGGTGAGCGACCGGCTGGCGCGGCTGCTGGCGGTGGACGGGGACCGTACCCCGGAGTCCTTCCACCGGGAGCTGGGCGAACTGCTGTGGGACAACTGCGGCATGGCCCGCACAGACGCCGGGCTGCGCAAGGCGCTGGAGCGGATACCGGCGCTGCGCGAGGAGTTCTGGCGGCGGATCAAGGTGCCGGGCAGCGGCGAGGAGCTCAACCAGTCGCTGGAGAAGGCCAACCGGGTCGTGGACTACCTGGAGCTGGCCGAGTTGATGTGCCTGGACGCGCTGCACCGCACCGAGTCGTGCGGCGGGCACTTCCGGGAGGAGAGCCAGACCCCGCAGGGCGAGGCGGCCCGCAAGGACGAGGAGTTCGGCTACGCGGCCGCCTGGGAGTTCACCGGCACCGGCGAGCCGCCCGCCCTGCACCGCGAGGAACTCGTCTTCGACTACGTCCACCCCACCCAGCGGAGCTACGCATGAAGCTCACCCTGCGCGATCTGGCGCCAGCGCGGCCCCGAGCGGCCCGGCGCCATGACCACCTACGACATCGACGGGATCGTGCCGGAGATGTCCTTCCTGGAGATGCTCGACACCCTCAACGAGGAGCTGATCGGCCGGGGCGAGGAGCCGGTGGCCTTCGACCACGACTGCCGTGAGGGGATCTGCGGCGCGTGCGGGATGGTCATCAACGGGCAGGCGCACGGCCCGGTGCCGACCACCACCTGCCAGCTGCACATGCGGTCCTTCCAGGACGGCGACACCATCGACATCGAGCCCTGGCGGGCCGCCGCCTTCCCGGTGGTCAAGGACCTGGTGGTGGACCGCTCGGCGTTCGACCGCATCATCGGCTCCGGCGGTTACGTCACCGCGCCGACCGGCAGCGCTCCGGAGGCGCACGCCACCCCGGTGCCCAAGCCGGTGGCCGACCTGGCGTTCGAGAACGCGGAGTGCATAGGGTGCGGCGCCTGCGTGGCCGCCTGCCCGAACGGCTCGGCAATGCTGTTCACCTCGGCGAAGGTCGTGCACCTCAACGTCCTGCCGCAGGGCGCCCCTGAGCGCGAGAGCCGGGTGCTGGACATGGTCGCCGCCATGGACGCCGAGGGCTTCGGCGGCTGCACCAATACGGGTGAATGCGCCACCGCCTGCCCGAAGGGCATCCCGTTGCAGAGCATCGCCACGATGAACCGGGAGTTTCTGCGGGCCGCCCGCAAGTCACCGCGCTGACGCGGCCCTTCTCCCCCACCGCCGGGTGGGACCGGTCCCACCCGGCGCGTCCGATGATGACCCTCAGGGCCGGATCAGGCACCCGACGAGATCGCCGGCCCGCCAGGGGGAACCATGGACATGGGCCCGGACACCGCGCGACCCGCCGCCGAGCTCTTCCACCGGCGGATGCTGTGGCGTGAGCCGGAACGGCTGGAGCCGGTCGTCGCCCTGCTGGGGCCGTCCGGCGCGGGCAAGAGCGCCGCGCTGGAGGCGCTGGCCGGCGAGTGCGGCGGCACGGTGCTGCACGCGCGTCTGGACTTCGCGGTCCACGACGTGGAGCCCATCCCGGCCGCCGCGCTGGTCACCTTCGAGTTGATGCGCCGCTGGACCAACACCCGGCACGGTCCGACCTTCCACCGCTTCGGGCTGGGCCTGCTGGCGCTCAACGAGCAGCTTCCGGCCGACCGGGCGCAGGCCCGCGACCGGATCGCGGAGCTGATCCGGCTCTATGTGCGCGGCACCGGGCCCGGCCGGTTCGCCGGGCGGATGGGGCGGGCCGCGGACGCGGTGGTGCGGCTCGCGGACGGGGTGGCGGCCGGCACGCTGAGCCACATCGGCGCCGCTCCCGCGGCCGAGATCATCGAGGCGGTACGCGAGCGGGCCAGGCCGGCCATCGGCGCGTTGTTGCGGGGAACGGCCCGGTTGTGGGTGCTGCGGGCGCTGCGGTGGTGGAACGACCGGGTCGCCGGGGACGAGCACTACGTCGACTCGCTGATCCGGCTCAGCCGCGCCCCGAGCGACCTGGCGACGAGTCATCTGCTGCGGGCCCTGCTGGCCGACATCAGGGAGAACGCCGTCAAGCGCCCACCGTTGGTCTCGGACTGCGACTGCCTGGTGCCCGGCCCGCGGGGCCGTCGGGAGCGGCACGGCCACTGCTGGATGCTGCTGGTCGACAACGCCGACACCGTGCGCGGTCACCGATTCCTGACCGAACTGGCCGCCGCCCGCTGCCTGCGCGCGGCACCGGACGACAGCCGGCCCGCGCAGTCCGATCCGCTGCTGGTGGTCGGCGCCTACGGGACCTGGCAGGCCGAGTGGGGCCGGTGGTGGTGCGAGCCCTGGCGCGCCCGGCCGAGGCCGGACTCGGCGCAGCGGCGCGTCCCGCTCTTCTCCCGGGCCACCCACGAGCTGTGGGCCGGGCGCAACGCACCGGCGGTGGCCGGCTCGGCGGAGCCCTCCGCGTGCTGGTACCCGGTCTGGCTCGACCCGATGGACGCCGAGCACACCACCCGGCGGCTCGCGCTGCGCGGCGCCGACCGGGGCGAACCCGGGCTGGGCGCACTGGCACACCGGCTCTCCGGGGGTCACCGGGGCGCGGTGGCCGCCCTGGAGACCGCGGCGGACGACGCGCCGCGCGGCGCCACGGGACTGCTGAACACCGTGGTGGACGGCTGCGGAGCACCGCTGTGGCAGTGGGCGGTGGAGCGCTGCGTGCCGGGGAGCGTGGGCACCCGGCCGTGGGCGCGGCTGCCGGAGATCGCCGTGGCGGGCGGGTATCTGGCGGACCGGCAGGGCGAGGGCGACGGGCGGCTGCCCGCCGAACTGGCCGCACTGGCCGCCACGCTGGACTCGTTGCGCCGTCATCTGTGGATCAGCACGTTCGCCGCCCGGCCGTCGCGGCTGTGGACGATCGCCCGCGGTGACGCCGACCATCCGGCGGTGCTGCATCCGTGGCCGGCCCGCTGCCTGCTGTTCGGCCTGGCGGGGAGCACCGCGTGCTCCGACGCCGTGCCCGCGGGACCCGAGGGCTGGGACGGGCTCTTCCTGCGGCTGTCGGCGGCGCTGGTCCCCGGGCCCGCCGCCGGGGCGCGGGAGGACGCGCCGGGCGCCACGGCCCGCGCGCTGTACTACGACCTCGCGCTCGGCGGCTTCGCACGGGTGGCGGCGGCGCTGGCCGCCCGGTTCGACCACGAGGACCACCGCGGCTGGCTGCGGCTGCTGGACGACGTGACGACCGCGCCGTGCCGGCAGTTGGCGTCGTGCGACCCGGTCGAGTTGTACCAGGGGCTGCTGGCGGAGTTCGCCGGCTCGCCGACGACCCCGGTCCAGATGGTCTCGGCGAAGCTGGTGGCACTGCTGTGGCTGTGCAACGACTCGCTCGTGACGCCGGACCGGGCGTGGGACAAGGAGATCCACGAGGCCTTCGACCGGCTGGCGAACAACTCCACGCGCTCCGACGTCGGACCGCTGCGGGAAGCGGCCGCGCGCTTCGCCATCTGAGGGCCGTCCGGCACATCCGTCCGCACCTCTCCTCCAGGAAGTCCCCATGACCGTCCGCCCAGCCCGCTTCCGGCCGATCCGCAAACACCCGGTGATCTCCGCGCTGCTCGCCCTGTTACTGCTCGGCGGCGCCCTGACCGGCGCGCCCGCCGCGCTGGGGAGCCTCTTCCCGCCACCGTGGTCGTGCGGCGAGGGGATGACCCGGGCCGGCTCGCCGCCGACCTGCGTCGGGGTGGACCTGTCCGGCGGCCCGCTGCGGTCCGGCGAACCGGCCAGGATGCGCGAACTGCGGACGCTGGTACGGGTCGCGGACGCGGAGGTCACCGGCCGGTACACCGGGGTGGTGCTGCTGCTCGACCTGACGCCGGTCTCCGGGGTGGACACCGTCACCTACCCGCAGCTGTACTCCAACGTGGAGGGGGCGGTGACCGCGATGTGGCGGGCGAACCACACCGCGGCCTTCGGCAGCCAGCCGCCGGTCAAGCTCTTCCTGGCCAACATGGGCAGCCGGTACGCCTCCTGGGCCGAGGCGACCCGCCGGATCACCGCGAACCGGGCCGCCCACCATCTCGACACGGTGGTGGGCCTCGGCGAGAGCACCTCCCGCACCAGGGCCGCGGCCGCGTATCTGACCGCGCACGACGTCGCCGTCGTCGGCGCGACGGTCACCGGTGACTCGATGAACCGCGCGCCGGGCACCGGGCGGCCGATGGACGGCTTCTTCCGGGTCTCACCTGACAACACCGACACGGTGGCAGCGGCGGCGCGCTTCGTCGACTCGCTCCACCCGTGGCCCTCCTCGATCGCGATCGTCGAGGACACCGTGGCCGGCGACGACTACACCACCAGCCTGACGACCGAGGCGAACAAGGACCTCAAGGCGCCGGGCCGCACCGTGCGGCAACTGCCGTACGCCTCCCCCACCAGCGCGCTGCGCGGAGTCGAACGCTCCAGCCGGCTGGTGCAGTTGTTCCACCTCATGCACGCCAACCTGTGCCAGGCCAGACCCCAACTGGTCTACTTCGCCGGGCGCGGTGACGATCTGGGCGCCTTCCTGGAGAGCGTGGTGCAGGGCGCGGACTGCGGGCTGGGGGCCGGTCTGCGGGTGGTGACCGGCGACGACGGCGCGCAGGGCCTCACCGATCCGGCGGTGACCCGGGCCCTCGCCACCGGCAAGGTGAGCCTGTACATCACCACGCTCGCCAGCCCCGACCAGTGGACGGGCACCGGCTGCGACACCGGGGTCAAGAACGGCTGGGGCGAGTTCTGGTCGGCGTTCACCGGGCTGCCCGACCCGTGCACCGGGCAGTGGATCACCGCTTCCGGCCCGGGTTCGACACGGCCGGCGTTCGAGCCGGTGGACCTCAACAGCGGTCAGGCGATGCTCAGCCACGACGCGACGGTGGCCGCCATCCAGGCCGCGCGGGACGGCGCCCTGCCCGGCGCCCCGGCCGGCACCCCGCCGGACGCGCGGGGCGCGCTGCGCACCTACCACTGCGCCAGCATGCTGTCCGGCGCCGGCGGCTGGATCGCCTTCGGCCCGGACGGTGACGCGGTGGACAAGCCCGTCCCGGTGGTGGCGGCGAACCCCGACGGGAGCGTGACCACCCAGAAGCTGGAGTGGCCGGACGGCGAACTCCTCGACTCCCCGAAGGCGGGCGACGGTTCGGTGCCCGGCTGCTGAGACCGGGGAACTCCCGGGCCGCCCGCCGAGTTGCCCGGTGGTGTGCGGGGGGGCACAGACTCCGTCTCTCGCATGTTCGACCCACGGACCCGGGGGAGGCATCTTGTCCGTGCCCGCTGCCTACGGCACCGGACGGGCCGCGCTGCGGATGCTGTGGCAGGCGTCGCGGCCGCTGACGGTGGCGGCGTTCGCCGCGCTGCTCGCCGACGCGGTGCTGCCGAGCCTGACGCTGGTCGCGATGGGACGGGCCACCGGGCACATCCCCGGCGCCGTCGCCGACGGGCTCTCCTCGCCGGCCGGCCACGCGCTGCTGGCGGCGCTGGCGGTCGCGTCGGTCGCCTTCGCGTTGTCGATGCTGCGCGGTCCGGCGCAGGACGTGCTGTCGGCCGCCGCCCGCGCCCGGCTGACGGCCGTCTCGCAGGGCCGGTTGGTGCGGGCGGTCTCCGCGCCGCCGGGCATCGCACACCTGGAGGATCCCGACGTGCTGGACCGGCTGGCCTCGGCCCAGGGCGAGATCACCGGGCAGCAGCCGGCCGACGCGCCGATGACGCTGATGCAGCAGGTGGGCGGCCGGCTCGGCGGTCTGGTGGCGTGCGGGGTACTGAGCACCTACCGCTGGTGGCTGGGCGCGGCGCTGCTGGTCGCCTGGCTGGTCGTCCGGCGGCCGCTGCGGGCCCTGGTCCGCTCCCGGGTCGGCACCTACCGCGCGGCCGGTCAGCCGCTGCGCCGCGGCTGGTATCTGCTGGCGATCGCCTGGCGGCCCGGCTACGCCAAGGAGGTGCGGGTCTTCGGCCTCGGCGACTGGGTGATCGAGCAGTCCTCGCTGCTGTACTCCGAGGCGATGAAGCCCTCCTGGCGCACGGTCGGCCGGCTCAACCGCCGGGTGGCCGCCGCCGGGCTGCTGGTGCTGGCCGCCTACGGACTGGGCGCGGGCACCCTGGCGTGGGGCGCCTACCACCACACCGTGGGGCTGCGGACGCTGGCGACCATGCTGCCGATGCTGCTGGCCACCATGCCGTTCGGCAGCGTCACGGCCACCGACTTCAGCCTGGAGGCGATGCTCTCCGCGCTGCCCGACCTGGACCGTCTTGAGGCCGACCTCACCCCGCCGCCGGTCCCGGCGCACGGCCGCGGGGACGCCACCGGGCTGCCGGTCAGCGCGATCCGCCTGGAGGGGCTGGGCTTTCGCTACCCGGGAGCCGGCACGGACGTGCTGCACGGCCTGGACCTGGAGCTGCCCGCCGGGCGATCGCTCGCCGTGGTCGGCGTCAACGGCGCCGGCAAGACCACCCTGGTCACCCTGCTGGCCAGGCTGCGCGAGCCCACCGCGGGACGGATCACCGTGGACGGCACCGACCTGGCGGAGCTGGACCCGGCCTCCTGGCAGCGCCAACTGGCCGTCGTCTTCCAGGACTTCACCCGCTATCCGCTCACCGTCGCGGAGAACGTCTCGCCGGGGTCGCACGACGGGCCGCCCGATCCGGCGGCGCTGCGCCGGGCGGCCGAGCGCGCCGGGGCGGCCGACCTGGTCGAGGGGCTGGCGCACGGCTGGCAGACGGTGCTGTCGCCGCACTACACGGGCGGCACGGATCTGTCCGGCGGCCAGTGGCAACGCATCGCGCTGACCCGGGCGTTGTACGCGGTGGAACGCGGCGCGCGGGTGCTGATCCTGGACGAGCCGACCGCGCAGCTGGACGTGCGGGCCGAGGCGGCCTTCTACGACCGCTTCCTACAGATCACCGAGGGGACCACCAGCGTGGTCATCTCGCACCGGTTCTCCACCGTCCGCCGGGCCGACCGGATCGCGGTCCTGGACGGCGGCCGGATCACCGAGCTGGGCAGCCATGAGGAGTTGCTGGCGGCGGACGGGCAGTACGCCGAGCTGTTCCGCACCCAGGCGGCCCGGTTCACCGGCGCGGCCCCGAAGCGACACGGGAGGCGTTGATGTTCTCCGGACCTGATGACGCGCCGGGTCGGCCGGCCGGTGCCCGGCGCCGGCTGCCGGACCTGCGGGTGCCGCTGCTGCTGGGCACCTCGGGGTTCCGGGCGGCGCCGCTGCTGATGACGGCGACGACGGTCATGCTGGCGGTCGGCTCGGTCGCCTCGGTCTGCGGCACGCTGGGCTACCGGGTGGTCATCGACTCCGCGGTGCGCCACGACGCCCGGCAGGCCACCGTCGGCGCGGCGCTGGTGGCCGGGCTGTTCGCCCTGACGTGGGTGTGCGGGATCGTCGGCGCGATGCAGAACTCGGTCCTCACCGACCGGATCGGCATGCTGGTCAACACCCGGCTCGCCCGGCTGACCACCTCGGCGGACGGGCTGGAGCTGCTGGAGCGCCCCGACCGGCTCGACGACCTCGACCAGGTGCGGGAGAACCGCCGCGCGATGGCGAGCGCGCCCCGGCAGATCCTGCGCGGGTTCCAGACGCTGATCCGCGGCGGCGGCATCCTGGTGCTGCTGGCGACGGTCTACCCGCCGATCATCGTCGTGCCGCTGCTGGGCGTGGTGCCCGCGCTGGCCGACCGGCGCGCGGCCCGGCTCCAGAAGCGCTCCGAGGACGCGCTCGCCGGGGACCGGCGACTGCTGGCCGACCTGTTCCGGCTCACCACCACCGCGGACACCGCCAAGGAGCTGCGGATCTCCGGCGTCACCGGAGATCTGGCGGTCCGGCACGCGGAGTTGGGCGAGCGGGTGCGGGCCCGCTCGGTGCGGGCGGCGTGGCGCAGCGCGGCGTGGGAGGCGGCGGGCTGGCTGGTCTACGCGGCCGGGTTCACCGCCGCGATCGTGCTGCTGGTGCTGCGGGCGGCGCACGGCCACACCAGTCCCGGGCAGGTGGTGATGGCGGTGAGCCTGCTGCGGCGGGCGCAGGGCCAGGTCTCGGGTGCCACCGACACCGCGGGGGCGATGGGGACCGCGTTCCGCACGGCCCGGCGGCTGCTGGCCATGGAGGACCAGGTCGCCGCCGAACGTCCGCCGGCCGACCGGATGGCGCGGGTGCCCGACCGCCTCACCGACGGGATCCGGCTGGAGGGCGTGTCGTTCACCTACCACGGCGGCGAGCAGCCGGTGCTGCGCGACCTCGACCTGGTGCTGCCCGCCGGGGCCACGGTGGCGGTGGTGGGGGAGAACGGCGCGGGCAAGACCACGCTGGTCAAGCTGCTCACCGGGATGTACCGGCCGACGCGGGGGCGGATCACCGTGGACGGCGCGGACCTCGCGCTGGTCGACCCCACCGAGTGGCGCCGGCACACCACGGCCGCCTTCCAGGACTTCTCCCGCTATCAGTTGACGGCCCGTCAAGTGGTCGGGCTCGGCGACCTGCCCAGGATGGCGGACGACGCGGCGGTACGCGAGGCGGTGGCCCGGGCCGACGCGGGCGGCACGGTGGACGGGCTGCCCGACGGGCTGGACTCGCAGCTCGGCCGGTACTTCACCGGTGGCACCGAACTGTCCGGCGGGCAGTGGCAACGTCTGGCGCTGGCAAGGGCGTTGATGCGCGAGCGACCGCTGCTGACGGTGCTGGACGAGCCGACGGCGGCGCTCGACGCGGCCACCGAGAGTGCGCTGTACGCCCGCTGGGCCGAGGCGGCCCGCTCCGGCGCGGCCGAGCGGGGCGCGATCACCCTGCTGGTGTCGCACCGGTTCTCCACGGTCCGCACCGCCGACGTGATCCTGGTGCTGGACGGCGGCCGGGTCACCGAGGTGGGCGGCCACGACGAGCTGATGGCCGCCGGCGGCCCGTACGCGCAGTTGTTCGCGCTCCAGGCGCGCGGCTACCTCGACGGCGGCGCGAAGCTGCCCCGGCAGGGCGGCGAGCGGGGCGCGACGACCGGTTGACGGCCCGGCGGGCCGCGGTCAGCCGCCGCGGGTGTCGAAGACGTGCCGCCGGGCGGCCTGCGCCGCGGTGGCGACGGCACCGAGCAGCACCGCGTCGTCGCCCAGCGTGGAGGGCACGACCCGCGGGCGCAGCGGGGTGAGTTCGTGCAGCCGGGTGCGCAGCGGGGGCAGCAGCAGGTCGGTGTTGTGGCCCACCCCGCCGCCCAGCACGACGAGTTCGGGGTCGATCACGGCGGCGAGCGCGGCGACCGCGTAGGCGAGGCGGGCGGCCTCGTGCTCCACGACGCGGCGGGCGGTGGCATCGCCGGACCGCGCGGCGGCGAAGACGTCCTTGGCGCTTCCGGCGCGCTCCGCCGGCATCCCCATGGCGTGGGCGAGCCGTACCACCGCGTCGGCGGAGACCGCGTCCTCCAGCAGCCCGCCCCGGGCGGCCGACTCCTCGAAGTCCGGCTCGTCGTCCACCGGCAGCGGGAAGAGCGGCAGGTAGCCGATCTCGCCCGCCGCGCCGTGCCCGCCGCGGAAGAGCTTGCCGTCGGCGACCAGGCCGGCGCCGAGCCCGGTGCCGATCCACAGGTAGGCGAAGAGCCGGGAGCCCTGGCCGGCGCCGAACGCGTACTCCCCCAGCGCGGCCAGGTTGGCGTCGTTGACCACGTCGAGCCGGGTGCCCAGCGCGGTGCGCAGCCGGTCCAGCAGCCCGCTGCGTCCCCAGCCCGGCAGGTTGACCGCGTAGCGCACCCGGTGGGCGCCGGGGTCGGTCACCCCCGGGCTGCCGACGACCGTGTGCACCACCTTGGACCACTCCAGCCCGGCCTCGGCGGCCACCTCGCGGGCCAGCGCGGCGGCGGCCCGGACCATGGCGGCCGCGGTGCCCGCGGTGTTCGGCGCGTCACGCCGGCCGACGACGGTGCCGTCCAGGTCGGCCGCGGCGGCGCGGATCCACTCGCGGCCCACGTCGACGCCGATCACGTAGCCGGCGGCGGGGTCGGCCTGGTAGAGCACGGCGGCCCGGCCGCGGCCCTGCGCCCGGCTGACCTCACCGGTGCGGCGGACCAGCCCGGCCGCCTCCATGCTGGCCAGCGCGGCGGAGACGGTCGGCTTGGACAGCCCGGTGGAGCGGGCCAGTTCGGCCCGTGAGGTGGTGCCGGCCGCGCGCAGCGCGTCCAGCAGCACCCGTTCGTTGAAGCTGCGCAGCACCCCGCGGTTCCACGGCTGCCCGCCGCCCTCGGAGCCGGGCGGCGTGCCGCCCGGCCGTCCGTCCCGCTCCGGCACCCCGCCGCCGGTCTCACCGTTCAGAGCCGTCCCCCTGGTCATGGCGATCAACCCGCCGTCATCGTCCGGCAAGTCCGGCCTGTCCTAGGCCTTGACCTGCCTTTGTTAAGAACACTAACTTGATGATGCCCTAAAGCGACTACTTTCCGCCATCCCATAGCCATCACCTAAGGAGGTGGGTCGGATGGCCGCCACCGACCACCAGGCAGCGCCCTCGGACGCCGGGCCGGGATTCGTCCGCCGGATCGGCCAGTTCCAGGCGAGCGCGATCAACATGAGCCAGATGGTCGGCGTCGGGCCGTTCATCACCATCCCCGCCATGGTGCTGGCCTTCGGCGGGCCACAGGCGATCATCGGCTGGATAGCGGGTGCCGTGCTGGCGCTGGCCGACGGGCTGATCTGGGCGGAGCTCGGCGCCTCGCTGCCGGGGGCCGGCGGTTCGTACATCTACCTGCGGGAGGCGTTCCAGTACCGGACCGGGCGGCTGATGCCGTTCCTGTTCACCTGGACCGCGATGCTGTTCATCCCGTTGATCATGTCGACCGGCGTGGCCGGGTTCGTGCAGTACCTGACCTTCCTGTGGCCGTCGATGTCCACCGGCCAGGGCGACCTGGTGGGCCTGGCGATGTGCGTCGCCGTGGTGGTGCTGCTGTGGCGCCGGATAGAGAAGATCGGCAAGCTGGCCACCGTGCTGTGGATGATCATGATCGTCAGTGTGGCGGCGGTGATCATCGCCTCGTTCACCCACTTCGACAGCGCGGCGGCCTTCGACTACCCGGCGCACGCCTTCGCGCTGGGCACCGGCAAGTTCTGGCTGGGCTTCGCCGGCGGCCTGACCATCGGCATCTACGACTACCTCGGCTACAACACCACCGCCTACATGGGCGCCGAGATCAAGAACCCGGGCCGGGTGCTGCCGCGGTCGATCATCTTCGCGATCTTCGGCGTGATGTGCATCTACCTGCTGATGCAGATCGGCGTGCTGGGCGTGGTGAACTGGCGGGACATGATCAACCCGGCCAACCCGGCCTCGCAGTCGGTGGCCGCGGTCGTGCTCCAGAAGGCCTGGGGGAAGACCACCGCCGACGTGGTCACCGTCCTGATCCTGATCACCGCCTTCACCTCGGTCTTCGCCGGGCTGCTCGGCGGTTCCCGGGTGCCCTACGACGCCGCGCGCGACAAGGTCTTCTTCCGGCAGTTCGGCCGGCTGCACCCCAAGCACCGCTTCCCGACGCTGAGTCTGCTGGCCATGGGGGTCATCACCGCGGTGGCCTTCCTGCTCAGCCGGCACGTCGGCGACTCGTTCAGCACGCCGCCACTGACCGTGCTGATCACCTTCCTGACCACCGTCATGGTGATCGTGCAGGCCTTCGCGCAGGTGGCGGCGGTCACGGTGCTGCGCAGGCGGCAACCGCAGCTGGCCAGGCCGTACAAGATGTGGCTCTATCCGCTGCCCAGCATCGTCGCGCTGGTGGGCTGGCTGACCGTCTACTGCTTCGCGGACCGCAACAACTCAGGACTGCACCCCATCGAGTGGTCGATCGCCTGGGTCGCGCTGGGCGCCGCCGCCTTCCTGGTCTGGGCCCGACGGGAGCGGACCTGGCCGTTCGGACCCAAGGAGATACGCGAGGACTTCCTTGCGGTGGCCACCGGTACGGACACCGCCGCCGGCGCCGCCGCGGAGGGGGGCGAATGACCGCACACGCCTCGGGGGGCCCGGGCTCGGCCGGGCCCCCCGGTCAGGCCGGCCCGCCGGCCCACCGCGAGGAGCCGGACGGCGAGCGGGACTTCGTGATCGGGATCGACTTCGGGGGTACGAAGATCGCACTGGCGACCGCCCGGCCCGACGGCCGGATCCTGCGCACCGCCCGGCTGGAGACCCTGGCACCGCGCGGCGCGCGGCAGGCGGTGGACCGCGCGGTGCGGGCGGCCGGTTCGCTGATCGCGGAGACCGGGTCCGCGCTCGGCGGGCGCTGTTTGGGCGTCGGGGCGGTGTGCCCGGGGATCGTGCGGGAGGAGTCGGTCTCCTTCGCGCCGAACGTGCCCGGCTGGGAGGACCTGGCCATGCGGCGGGAGTTGCGCGAGGGACTGGGCTTCGAGACGGTCGTGTGCGGCAACGACGTGAAGGCGGGCGGAGCCGCCGAGTCCCGCTGGGGCGCGCTGCGCGGAGCCGACCCCGGGATCTTCCTCAGCCTGGGCACCGGGATAGCGGCGGCGGTGCTGATCGGCGGCCGGGTGCTCGGCGGTGCGCACGGCGCGGCCGGCGAGATCGGCTACCTGCTGCGGGACGCCTCCGACGTGGCGGGCGCCGCCTCGGGCCGGGCACCCCTGGAGGAGTACGCCTCCGGGAGCGGGATCGCCCGGCGGGGTGGGGAGTTGCTGGGCGGCGACCCGAGCGCGGCCCGGCTGTTCGAGTCCACCGACCGCCGGGCGCAGACCCTGGTGTCCGACGCCCTGGACCAACTCGCCGTCCATGTCGCCAATCTGGCGATCGTCGTCGATCCGGAGCGGATCGCGGTGGGCGGCGGCCTGACCGCCTCCCGGGGGCGGGTGATGGCGGCGCTCGACGCCCGGCTGCGCGAGGCGGTGCCGTATCCGCCGGAACTCCTGCCGGCCGCCTACCCGCAGGACTCGGCACTGCGCGGGGCGCTCGCACTGATCCTGGACGAGACGGCCCCGGCCCACACGGCGGACGCTTAGGCCGTGTCTCGGCCTGGCGCGGGAGCCCCGCTCGTCGTGTCGGGCAAGTGTTGAACGATGCGGCAACCCTTGACGCGTTCTCACTTCACGAGTTAAATCACGGCGCGAAATAAGTCTGGTCCAATGACACGGAACGGTGCGGGCCGCGGCCTTCGGCGCTGCCATGTCAGGTCCATGACCATTGCAGGTGTCCGTCCGCACGCCCGCACCCCGCCCGCACTCCGCCCGCCGGGCCACCGCACCCGCACCCGCACCCCGTCACCGGCCCGGCAACCGCAAGCGCACCGGCACCGCACGCACCGGCCATCCGACCGCATCCCCGGAAGGGAGACCCCCGTGGCATCCTCCCCCCACAGGCGTCAACACCGAACTCCGCGCGCCCTCGTGGCCGCGCTCGCCTCCTCCGCACTCGCCGTGGCAGGACTCCTGCTGGCCGGGCCCGGCGCCGGGCCGGCCGGCGCCGTCGTACCCGGCCCGCACGCCGCGCCCGCCGCGGCGGAACCGGTCAACATCTGGCTGACCAGCACCAGCGACTCGGCCGGCCGCACCGTCACCCGCGGCCTCCAGCAGCAGACGCCGATCGCCTTCGCGGCCGGCAGCGGCAACAGCGGCTCGGTCGTGACCGTCAACCAGAACACCAAGTACCAGCAGTTCACCGGCGCGGGCGCCTCGTTCACCGACACCGCGGCCTGGCTGATGAACTCCAGCGGCGCGCTCAGCTCCAGCACCCGCACCTCGGTCATGCAGAAGCTCTTCGACCCCAGCTCCGGGATCGGCCTGGACTTCCTGCGCAACCCGATGGGCGCCTCCGACCTCGCGCGCGCCGACTACACCTTCGACGACATGCCGGCCGGTCAGACCGACCCGAGCATGGCGCACTTCTCCATCGCGCACGACCTGGCGGACGTCCTGCCGCTGACCAAGCAGGCCGAGCAGCTCAACCCGGGCCTGAAGGTGATGGGCTCGCCGTGGACCGCCCCGGCCTGGATGAAGGACAACGGCTCCGACGACCAGGGCTGGCTCCAGTCGCAGTACTACGCCGCGTACGCCCAGTACTTCGTGAAGTACATCCAGGCGTACCAGGCGCAGGGCGTGCACATCGACTACGTCTCCCCGCAGAACGAGCCGACCTGCTGCGGCGGTTATCCGTCGATGCAGTGGAACGGTTCCGGGCTCGACTTCTTCACCGGCACCGACCTGCTGCCGGCCTTCCACTCGGCGGGGCTGCCCACCAAGGTGCTGGCGCTGGACTGGAACTGGAGCAACTACGCCTCCTACGGCGCCCCCAGCGTGGACGACGCGGCCATCCGCAACGACTCGCTGTTCGGCGGGATCGCCTGGCACGGCTACGACGAGGGAAGCGCCTCGGAGCAGACCACCGTGCACAACCAGTACCCGAACACCGATGCCTTCGACACCGAGCACTCCGGCGGCACCTGGGTCTCCAACCAGCAGAACGAGGACATGAACAACATCATCGACTACACCCGCAACTGGGGTAAGTCGGTGGTCAAGTGGTCGCTGGCGGTGGACCAGAACATGGGCCCGCACAACGGCGGCTGCGGTACCTGCACCGGGCTGATCACCGTGCACAACGGCGACAGCCGCAGCGGGCAGGTGGACTACAACATCGAGTACTACGACATGGGCCAGCTCACCAAGTTCGTCAAGCCTGGCGCGTACCGCATCGACTCCACCGCCAACGGCACGATCCCGAACGTGGCGTGGCTGAACCCGGATGGCTCCAAGGCGCTGGTGGCGTACAACGGCAGCACCTCGGCCAAGCCGCTGACCGTCAACTGGGGCGGGGAGACGTTCACCTACTCGGTTCCGGCGCAGACCTCGGCGACGTTCACCTGGAGCGGCACGCAGAGCACCGGCGGCGGGTCCACCGGCGGCACCGGGGCGATCTCCGGCTACGGCGGCAAGTGCGTCGACGTGGCGAACGGCAGCTCCGCCAACGGCACCGCTGTCCAGTTGTTCACCTGCAACGGCAGCACCGCGCAGAGCTGGACGGTCTCCTCCGACGGCACCGTGCGCTCTCTCGGCAAGTGCCTCGACCTGGCCGCGGCGGGCACCGCCAACGGCACCCAGGCGCAGTTGTACGACTGCAACGGCACCGGCGCCCAGCAATGGCAGCGGGGCTCGGGAAGTTCACTGGTCAACCCGGCGTCCGGCCGGTGTCTCGACGCCACCGGGCCCAGTTCGGCGGACGGCACCCGGTTGCAGATCTGGGACTGCACCGGCGCGGCCAACCAGCAGTGGACGCTCCCGGGCTGAGCACACCGCCGCCGGGTCCCTCGCGCAGCGGCGAGGGGCCCGGCGGCTGCCGTCTCAGGCGGTCGGGGCGGCCTTGGGCACCGCGGACAGCGGGGTGGCGATGTCCTCCAGCGAGCGGCGCTCGGCCTTGACGGCGAGGAAGGCCGCGACGATGCCCGCCGCCGTCATCAGCCCGGCCCCGATCTGGAAGGCGAGCACCGTGTCACCGACCACGCCGGTGCCGGTCAGCTCGGAGAACAGCAGCGGTCCGCTGATCCCGCCGGCCGCCGTGCCGATCGCGTAGAAGAAGGCGATCGCCATGGCCCTGGTCTCCATCGGGAAGACCTCACTGACCGTCAGGTACGCGCTGCTCGCGCCGGCCGAGGCGAAGAAGAGCACCACGCACCAGCACGCCGTTATCGTCACCGCGGACAGATGTCCGCCGCCGAACAGCCACGCCGTGCCGAACAGCAGCACGCCACTGCCGATGTAGGTGCCGGCGATCATCGGCCGCCGCCCCCAGGTGTCGAACAGCCCGCCCAGCAGCAGCGGGCCGAGGAAGTTGCCGACCGCGATCACCGCGAAGTAGTAACCGGTGCTGTCCGACGCGGTGCCGAAGAACTTGGTGAGGATCGAGCCGAAGCCGAAGGTGATGGCGTTGTACAGGAACGCCTGGCCGACGAAGAGCGACAGGCCCAGGACCGCGCGCCGCGGGTAGCGGCGGAAGACGGTGCTCGCGATGGTGCCGAAGCCGACGCTCTCCCGCTGGTGGATGACGATCTCGCCCTTCGGCGGCGGCAGTTCGCGGCCGATCTGCCGGCGGACCCGGTCCTCGACGGACGCCACCAGTTCCTCGGCCTCCTCGCCCCGGCCGTGGATGAACATCCAGCGTGGTGACTCCGGCACGTTGCGCCGCACCAGCAGGATCACCAGCCCCAGCACCACGCCGAGCGCGAAGGTGAGCCGCCAGCCGACGTCGGCGGCGAAGTAGTCGGTGTTGAGCATGACGATGGACAGCAACGACCCGCCGATGGCCCCGATCCAGAAGCTGCCGTTGATGATCAGGTCGACCCTGCCGCGGTGCGCGGAGGGGATCAGCTCGTCGATGGCCGAGTTGATCGCCGCGTACTCGCCGCCGATCCCGAAGCCGGTGATGAAGCGGAAGAGGAAGAACCACCAGGAGTCGAAGGCCAGCGCGGTCAGCGCGGTGGCCGCCAGATAGACGATCAGGGTGACCATGAACAGCTTCTTGCGGCCGTGGCGGTCGGTCAGCCAGCCGAAGAACAGCGCGCCCACGCACGCGCCCGCCACGTAGAGGGCCGCCGCGAGGCCGGTGACCTCGGAGTCGGTGATGTGCAGACCGCTGCCGGGCTCGGAGAGCCGGGTGGCGATGTTGCCGACCACCGTCACTTCGAGACCGTCGAGGATCCAGACGGTCCCGAGGCCGATCACGATCATCCAGTGCCACCGCGACCACGGCAGCCGGTCCAGTCTGGCCGGAACCGACGTGGTGATCGTCCCTCCACCGCCCGAACCGTTGGGTTCGTCACGTCCACCCCGGACGTCTCCCGCACTCGCCATGCCGACCTCCGTGCTCCGGTCTTCTCGGCGCTGTTTGACTCACGGCTGCCCTACCGGCGCCAGGACATGCGCGGATACCGCCGAACGCGACGCCGTTCCACCCCAACGGGGCCCTACGGCTTCCAGTGCAGGCGGCCCAGCCGGATCAGGCGCAGTTGGCGCCCGGCGGCGCGGGCGATGGCCGCCTCCCCTGCCGGATCGTCCACCGGCACCTCCAGGAAGGCGGTCGCGGTCATCACCATGTGGTCGACGTACAGATCCGCCAGCATCCGCACGTCCTGCGCGCTCCAGCCGGCCGACTCCGGCTGCGCGGCCAGGTCGCTCGCCAACTCCAGGGCGAACAAGGCGAGTTCGCGGGCGATCGCCTCACGCACCTCGGCCACCCCGCCGTGCCGCTCGCGGGCGACGAAGCGGAAGTGCGCCCGGTGCTCGCGGACGTGGGCGGCGATCACCTCGACCGTGCGGTCGATGACCTCCTCGGACCTGGCCGGTTCACCGCGGATGGCCCGCACCATGGCGCGCAGCGAGCCGAACGACTCCTCGACCAGGGCGACGCCGAGGTCCGACATGTCACGGAAGTGCCGGTAGAACCCCGCGGGCGCCACCCGCACCTCGCGGGCGATCTCCCGCAGGCCGAGGCTGCTCAGACTCTGGTGCTCCAGCAGCCGCAGCCCCGCGTCCAGCAGGGCCTGGCGGGTGCGCAACTTCTGGGCCTGGCGGGCTCCGAGGGTGTGATTCACATCATCCAGTAAACAGTCGTTCGCTCAGTCGCGCCACAGTAGAGTGGAGCCGTCAGTGAACAACTGTTCATCCACTTGTTCACCGAGTCCGCACTCCGAAAGGCCGGTCATGGCTCTCGCCCTCATCGTCATCGCCCTCGGAACGCTCTTCGGCGCCGCCGCCTACGCCTCCACCCCGGTCTTCGTCGCCGCCGGCGTGGTCATCTGCGGCTGGCTGCTGGCGTTCCACCTGCGCGAGCGCGCCGCCCGGGCCCGCCGGCCCTGACCGGCCCGCCCCCGCATCCCCCGAACTCCTCAACCCAAGGAAGCTGATCCCATGGACACCGTCGCCCCTGCCCGCACCCCGGTCGCGGCGCGCTCGGACACCGACGGCACCGCGGTCGCCTCGTTCATCCTGGGGCTGCTCGGCACCTTCGTCTTCAACGTGGTCTTCGGACCGCTGGCCCTGGTCCTGGGCACCGTCGCCCTGGCGCGCGGCACCCGTCGGCGCGGCCGGGCGCTGCTCGGCATGGCCCTGGGGGTGGCGGACCTGGCCATCCTGGTCGCTCTGATCGCCACCCATCAGAGCGTCAGCTGGACCCCGGGCTTCTGACGCCCGCCGGGCCGCGCGCGGCACCCTCTAAGCTCGTGCGGTGACCACTCCCGATCGCATCGCCGTGGCCCACGACCAGGTGGGCTCCGGCGGCCGGATGCAAAGGCTCGGCGAGGACGGCACGCCCCTCGCCGCACCCGAGGTGGTCGCCGATCTGGCCCGGGCGGTCGCCGCCCGGGAGGCCGAGCGGCACCCGCGATGGGTCTGGGCGGCCACCGACGACCTGTATCCCCGGCTGCTGGACGACGTCCCGGCCCGGCTGGGCCGCTGCCATGACGTCAAGCTCGTCGAGACCCTGCTGCTCGGCCACGAGGAACGGCACCGGCAGCCGCGCTCGCTCGGCGCCGCCTGGGCCCGGCTGCGTGATCTGCCGGTGCCGGACGACCAGCGGGACGGCGCCGCGGACGGCCAGCCCTCCCTGTTCGCCGCGGACCGCCACCAACTACCGCCCGGCGTGGACCAGTTGACGGCCGTCGTGGCAGTGCACGCCGAGCAGCTGCGGCGCACCGCGGCCATCGGGCGGCCGGACCGGATGCGGCTGCTGTGCGCGGCGGAGTCGGCCGGGGCGCTGGCCGCCACCGAGATGGCCAGGGACGGGCTGCCCTGGAGCGCGAAGGCCCACGACGACCTGCTGACCTCACTGCTCGGGCCGCGGCCTGCCGGCCACGCCCGGCCCGAACTGCTCGGCCGGCTGGCGGCCGAGTTCTCGCAGTCGATCGGCCGGCAGGTCAACCCCGACTCCCCCGCGCAGGTGCTGGCGGCGTTCGCCCGGGTCGGCGTGGCGCTGCCGTCCACCCGCTCTCATCTGCTGCGCGAGGTCGAACATCCGGCGGCCGCGCTGCTGCTGCGCTACAAGGAACTGTCCCGGATCCACTCCGCGCACGGCTGGGCCTGGCGCGAGCAGTGGGTGCGCGGCGGCCGGTTCCGCGCGGAGTACGTGGTGGGCGGGGTGGTCTCCGGGCGCTGGGCGTCCCGGGGCGGCGGCGCGTTGCAGATCCCGCGGCTGCTGCGCTCCGCGGTGCTGGCCGACCCCGGTCACCGCTTCGTGGTGGCCGACGCCGGGCAGTTGGAGCCCAGGGTGCTCGCCGCGATGTCCGGTGACCGCGCGATGGCGGTGGCGGCGGCCGGCGGCGACCTGTACGCGGGGCTGGCCGCCAACGGCTTCGACGGCGACCGGGCCCGCGCGAAGATCGGGCTGCTGGCGGCGATGTACGGGCAGACCAGCGGCGAGGCCGGGCAGTTGCTCGCGGTGCTGCGGCGCCGCTTCCCGGCCGCGATGGACCTGGTGGAGAGCGCCGCGCGCACCGGTGAGGCCGGCGGTGTGGTGCGCTCCCGGCTGGGCCGCACCTCGCCGCGGCCGTCCTCCGGCGGGCAGGACGGCGAGCCGGAGGGTTTGTCTGACGAGGACGAGGACGGCTCCTCCCCCGCGCAGCGGGCGGCCCGCGCCTGGGGGCGCTTCACCCGCAACTTCGTCATCCAGGCCAGCGCCGCCGACTGGGCGCTGGCGATGCTCGCCGCGCTGCGCAGACGGCTGACCGCGCTGGGCGCGGACGAGAACGGATCGGCGCCTCGGCTGGTGTTCTTCCAGCACGACGAGGTGATGGTGCACGCCCCCACGGCGCTGGCGGACGCGGTGGCGGACGCCGTCGCCGAGTCGGCGGCCGAGGCGACCGCGCTGGTCTTCGGCCCCACCCCGGTCCGCTTCCCGCTGGAGACCCGGATCGTGGAGTGTTACGCGGACGCCAAGGACTGACGGCGTCCGCGGGGCGGTGATCCGCAGGTCAGACGGCCGGCGCCTGCGGGGCCTGGCCCTGCACCGATATGTCGGCGACGGTGTCGTAGAAGGACAGATGGCCCTTGATCGCCGCCACGGTGGCGATCGGGTCCTCGTACGCCCAGACGACGTCGGCCCTCGGGGTGTCCGCCGCGCCGTCGCCCCGGTAGGTCCAGTAGGAGGCGATGCCCTTGAAGGGGCAGGTGGTGTGGGTGTCGGTGGGCTCGAACAGCGTCAGGTCGACGTCCTGCGGCGGCAGGTAGTAGCGCACCGGGAGGCCGGTCTCGTAGACCAGGATCGGGTTGCGGGAGTCGGCGACCGTGCGGCCGTCGATCTCGACCGTGACACGCTGGGTGCCGGGGACGGCCACCACGTTGTGCCCCTGGCCGGAACGTTCACCGTGCGGCATGCTGCCTCCTCTTCCCCCGCGTTCCGTACTCGCCTCTCCAGTGGGTTCAACGCCCGCCCGCGGCGGCGTGTTCCGCCTGGGCGAGGATTTCCACCACCCGGCGGCCGAACCGCGCGTCGCAGGGGTGCGGCCGTCCGGAGCGGGCCGCCTCCAGCAGCGCGTCGATCGCCCGGCCCAGCGCGACCACCGCGCCCTCGTCGCTGGAGGGCATGGAGACCACACCGTGCTCGCCGCGCAGCTCCACGACCACCCCGGAGGCCGCGGGCGGCGCGCTCAGGGTCAGGGTCGCCGTGCTGGACGCGCCGCCCGCGTGGCGCAGCGCGAGGTGCACGGTGTCGCCGGCCCCGTGGGCGGCGCTCACCTCGACCGCGTCGCCCAGCACCGGCAGCAGCACCGACAGCGCGTGCGGGCCCACGTCCCACAGCCCGCCCTTGTCGCGCCGCCAGGGTGAGTCGGCGAACGGGCTCTCGGAGGTGAAGACCGCGCCCAGCCAGTCGGCACGGCCGGTGAACCAGTCGCCGGTGGCGATCTGCTCGTCGATCCAGCCGGCCGCCGGGTCGGTGAAGCGCAGGGTGAAGAAGACCACCGAGGCGACCCCGGCCCGCTCCACCGCGGCGGCCAGCCGATCTGCGTCCTCGACGGTGGCGGCCACCGGCTTGTCCAGCAGCAGGTGGCGGCCGCGCTCGGCGGCCCGGATCGCCAGCGGCGCCTGCACCCCGGGCGGCAGCGCGAAGGCGATGGCCTCGCTGTCCTCGATGAGCGCGTCGACGTCGTCGTAGGGCCGGGTGTCGAACCGCTCGGCCACCGAGCGGGCCGCTTCCGGGCGCCTGCCCCACACGCCGGTGAACTCCACGTCGGGATGTGTGCTGAGCGCCGGTCCGTACGCGAGCTCCGCCCAAGGGCCGGTGCCCAGGAGTCCTATCCGCACAACTGCCGCCTCTCCCCTGCCGCGTGGGGCCGGAGCGGTCCCCCGCCCCCGGCCGCAACCGTCGCGCGAACAGTACGCGTCCGCCCGCTCGCGGCGCACCCCCGCCCACCGGCCGGACACGCCACGGCCCGCCCGGGACGTCCTGGGCGGGCCGCGGTGGGGTGGGACGCCGGCTCAGCCGGCGGTGTCGTGGCCCAGGTCGACGTCGAAGTCGTCCCGGCCCTCGGCCTCCAGCCGCAACGGTGTGGCGACCGGCGCGTAGCCGCTGGCGATGACGGTGTACTCGCCGCCGTCCAGGTCGCTGAAGCCGTACTCGCCGTCGTTGCCCGTGGTGGCCGTGCCGACGACGTTGCCCGACGGGTCGAGCAGCGTGACGCGGGCGTCGTCCAGCGGGCGGCCGTCGGTGGTGCGCACCGTGCCGCTGATGCGCGCCCCGGAGGCCAGCTGGACCTCATACCAGTTGGGCGTGCCGGTGGCGACCTCGACCGGCAGGGCGGTCGGGCGGTGGCCCTCGGCGCTGACGGCGAGGGTGTAGGAGCCGGGGACCAGCTCACCGAACGCGAAGGCGCCGTCCGCACCGGCGGAACCGGTGGCGACGACCTCGCCGCGGAAGTCGGTCGCCACGACCAGCGCGCCCGGCAGCGCCGTGCCGCCGTCCGCGTCGAGCACCGCGCCGGTGAGGCCGGCCGAGCCGCTGAGGGTGAGGTCGAAGTCGACCGGTGCCTCGCCGACCACCACGGTGGCCGCCTGCGGCTGGCGTGCCCCGGCGGAACCGATCAGGACGTAGGTGCCGCTGCCGGGTGCGGCCAGGGTGTAGTGGCCCCGGTCGTCGGAGACGGTACGGCCCAGCTGGCGTCCGCCCACGTCGATGAGGGTCACCACGGCCTGTGCCACCGCGGAGCCGTCGCCGTCCCGGACGGTGCCGCGCACGGCGGTGCCCGGCGGCTCGGCGGCGGCCGGCGCCACGTCGGCCACCTCGGCGACCGCGGTCGCGGTCGCGGTGCCGTCGGCCTCCGCGGCACGGCCCGCCGCCTCCGCGGCCTCCGCCGCGCGTGCCTCAAGGCCGGAGACCTGCCGCAGCGGGACCTCCTTGATGAACAGCACCAGCAGGAAGGCCGCCAGCATCACGACGGCGCCGAGCAGGAAGACGGTGTGCATCGAGCTGGCGAAGCCCTGCTTGAACGGTTCCGCCAGGCGCGGGTCCAGCTTCTGGATGAAGGAGGAGTCGTCGAGCACGCTGGTGGCGCCCGCGCCCGCGGCAGGGTGCTGGAGCACGTTCAGGACGGGCTCGTTGGCCGGGTTCGACAGGACCTTCGGGTCGTGCAGCGCGGCCTGGAAACCGGGCGAGCCGGCGGCCACCCGGAAGGCGGAGGAGATCTTGTCGCCGACGTTGCTGAACAGGACCGACAGGAAGATCGCGGCACCGGCGGTGGCGCCCATCTGCCGGAAGAAGGTGGACGACGCGGTCGCCACACCCATGTCCCTGGGCGGCACGGCGTTCTGCACGGCCAGCACCAGGGTCTGCATGCAGCAGCCGAGGCCGAGGCCGAACAGCAGCATGTAGGCCATGGTGTGCCACAGCGGGGTGTTCCACTGGACCCCGTAGTGGAACAGCAGCATCGTGACGACCATCATCGCGGTGCCGATGATCGGGAAGATCTTGTACCGGCCGGTCCTCGACGTGGTCTGGCCGGAGACCACCGAGGCGATCATCATGCCCACCATCAGCGGGAGCATCTCCAGGCCCGACTTGGTGGGGCTGGCGCCCTTGACGATCTGGAGGTACTGCGGGATCAGCAGCAGACCGCCGAACATGCCCATGCCGATGAGCACCGACAGCGTGCTGGTCTGGGTGAACGTGCCGTTGCGGAACAGCCGCATCGGGATCAGCGCGTCGTCACCGATCCGGCGCTCGACGAAGACCCAGGCGATGATGCCGATGATCCCGACGCCGTAGCAGACCAGCGAGCGGGTGGAGTCCCAGCCCCAGTCCCGGCCCTGTTCGGCGACGATGAGCAGCGGCACGACGCCGACCGCGATGGTGATCGCGCCCCACCAGTCGATGCGGTGGTCGCGGCGGGTGTGCGGGATGTTGAGCACCTTGGCGACGACGAACAGCGCGATGATGCCGACCGGCACGTTGACCAGGAAGACCCAGCGCCAGCCGGTGATGCCCAGCAGGCTGGTCTGGCCGGCCAGGAAGCCGCCGATCAGCGGTCCCGCGACGCTGGAGGTGGCGAAGACCCCGAGCAGGTAGCCCTGGTAGCGGGCGCGTTCCCTGGGCGGCACGATGTCGCCGAGGATCGCCAGCGCGAGCGACATCAGACCGCCGGCGCCCAGGCCCTGGAAGGCCCGGAACGCGGCGAGCTCGGTCATCGAGGTGGAGAAGGTGCACAACGCCGAGCCGACGATGAAGATGCTGATCGCGGTGAGGAAGTAGGGCTTGCGTCCGTGCAGGTCGGACAGCTTGCCGTAGAGCGGGGTGGCGATCGTGGAGGTGATCAGGTACGCGGTCGTGGCCCAAGCCTGCTGGCTCAGCCCGTGCATGTCGTCGGCGATGGTCCGAATGGACGTGGCGACGATGGTCTGGTCGAGCGCGGCCAGGAACATGCCCAGCATCAGGCCGCTGAGGATGGTGAGGATCTGCCGGTGGCTCAGGGCCCCCGGCGAGGCTATGGCCTTCGCTCCCGCGGTCGGCGGGGACGCGGAGTTACTCATTCTTGGCTTTCTCCCTGCTTCGCCGCGTTGCCCGCGTGTCCGCCGGGGCATTCGCGCGCCTGTTGGTGTTGCACCAGGTCGTCGTTGAGGCGTGCCATCAGCCGGATCAGTTCGTACCTGTCCTCACCCGGCCAGGGCTCCAGGAGCGCGGCGAGTTCCGCGTCCCGCTGACGCCGGTAGTGCTCGAAGGCGGTCCGCCCGTCGGCGGTGGCGGTCAGTATCGACCCCCGCCGGTCCTCGGGGTCCGGGTGCCGTTCGACCAGTCCGCGCTCCACCAGGGAGCGCACCTGCCGGCTGACGGTCGACAGGTCCAGGAAGGTGTCCGCGGCCAGATCGGTCGCCCTGCGCTCCCCGCCGATGACCAGCCTGGCCAGCAGCACCCGGTCCGCGGCACCCGCCTCGTGCTTGGCCTTGTGCTTCCAGGCCGCCATCAGCCGGGTGAACCGGACGATCTCGTTGCCCAGACCGGCCGCGGCCTCGGCGGCACTCGCGCTGCCGGTACCGTGGCTCGCGCCCGGCCGGGTCGCCAGGTCGCCGCCGCGGACCGTCTCCTTGCCCATCGTTCCCCGCCTCTGTGTTGCTTGTATCCAGCAAGTGAGTGTACCCGGTGTTCCGGGAAGTGTGCGCGGGGGTTTCCTCAGCCCGCCACGGGCGGGATCTGCCGGAGGAACTCGGCGTTGCCGCCGCTGCGTCCCATCCGGTCGAGCAGCAGGTCGAGGGCCTGCTGGGTGTCGCGGGTGTGCAGCACGCGGCGCAGCGAGCGCATCGCGGACAGCTCGCCGGGCCGCACGAGGATCTCCTCGCGCCGGGTGCCGGAGGTCAGCGGGTCGACGGCCGGGAAGACCCGGCGCTCGGCGGCGGTGCGGTCCAGCCGCAGCTCCATGTTGCCGGTGCTCTTGAGCTCCTCGAAGAAGTAGTCGTCGGCCCGGGACCCGGTGCCCACCAGGGCGGTGGCCAGGATCGTCACCGAGCCGGCCTCCTCAAGGTCGCGCGCCGCGCCGAACAGCCGCTTGGGGCCCTGCACGGCTGCCGCGTCCACCCCGCCGCTGAGCGTGCGTCCGCCGGAGGGCGCCGCGTTGTTGTACGCCCGGCACAGCCGGGTGAGCGAGTCGAGCAGGATGACGGTGTCCTGGCCGAGTTCGGCCAGCCGCTTGGCGCGCTCCACGGCGAGGGCGGCCAGCGCGATGTGGTCCCTGGGCGGCCGGTCGAAGGTGGAGGCCAGCACCTCGCCGCGGATGCTGCGGGTCATCTCGGTGACCTCTTCCGGCCGTTCGTCGACCAGCACAGCCATCAGGTGGCAGTCGGGATGGTTGCGGGCCAGCGCGTCGGCCAACGCCCGCAGCACCATGGTCTTGCCGGCCTTGGGCGGCGCCACGATCAGGCCGCGCTGGCCCTTGCCGATCGGGCTGAGCAGGTCGATGACCCGCCCGGTGCGGGCCGCCGGTCCCGGCGCGCCGGTCTCCAGCCTGAGCCGGTGGCGGGGGTGCACCGGGGTGAGGTCCGCGAAGTGCGGGCGCTCGCCGAGCTCTTGGGGGCTCACCCCGTTGACCGCGTCGACCCGGGTCAGCGGGCCGGTCGCGAGGCGCGCGCCGTGGACGACGTCCCCCTGGCGCAGGTCGTGGCGGCGCAGCAGCGCGGGCGGCACGGGCACGTCGCGGGGTCCTGGCAGGTAGCCCTCGGTCCGCAGCGCGGTGTGGTTGCCGCTGACGGCGAGAATTCCGCTGACCGCGGTCGGCTGTCGCGGCGCGGCCACCGGGGAATCGGAGTCCGCCGGCCGCGCGGCGCGTCGTTCTGTGGTGGTGATGGTCATCCAACGTCCTTTCAGGACACAGGGATCCGAGAAATGCGCAGGGGGGAGCGGGAAACCCCGGATCACCACGCGGACGGCAAAGGATCACGTCGGCGCGGAGCGGGGCGAAGACCGGTCTGGCGGACCGGGGGAACTCGGAACGCGAGAAAACTCGGAAGTACTCGAGAGAACTCGGAAGGCCCAAAAGGCGCGGGCCATACCGAGGGAAGAAGCACGGACAAAAATCACGCGCTTCCCGCAGCATAGCACCAATACCAACTCGTGCGCATCACAACGGTGGACGGAGGGCCGAGACCTCAACAATTCGTCAGCGTTTACGCATTGGGTACCCCGCCCGCTCGATGGGTGCGGGACGGGTGTAAGGTCCCCCCTCTCGGGCATTCGCGGCGCGCGGCACAACAGGGGCGCCGCCAGGGGAATTTGAATGGAGACAAGATGAACAGAACACATCAGGGCAGGAAGAGGGCGGGTGTCATCGCCGCCGCCGGGCTCACCACCCTGATAGGCACCGGGATCCTCGCCTCTCCGGCGTCCGCGCACAACCCGGTGTGGAACCCGACCTGCTCCTCGGTCTCGGTCGACCTCACGTACTACAACGCGAAGGTCACCAACACCGTCGAGATCAAGGCCGGCGGCCAGGACATCCTCCCGGCCACCACTTTCGGCGCCAACTTCTCCAAGACCCTCGACCTCCCCGCGCACACCAGCGCGATCGAGGTCGAGATGATCGTCAAGGCGGGCGACGACGCCGACGGCTCCAGGGGCTACAGCGTCGACAAGACCAAGTCCGTGGACCCGTGCGAGACCAGCACCCCCACGCCGCCGCCGAGCACGCCGTCCAGCACGCCGACGACGGCCGCTCCCACGACGCCGCCCGCCACGGTGGCGCCGACCAGCAGCGCCCCGGCCGCCGTGCCGTCCCCCTCCACCTCGACGCCGGGCACCAACCTGGCCGAGACCGGTAGCTCCAGCGCCACGCCGGTCATCGCCGGTGTCGCCGCGGCCGTGGTGATCGCGGGTGGCGCCCTGGTTCTGGTGAGCCGCAAGCGCCGCGCCGGCGCTCGCTGACGCCAACGCCTTCGAAGGCCCGGGTCCTGGTCGGACCCGGGCCTTCGTCATGTCCCCGTCACCCCCGGCCGTCGCGTTGCGCCCTGCGCAACATCGGTTGCGCCTCTTGCCGCGAACGGCACTCCTGGCCCAGTGTGTTCAAGGAACCCCGTTTGTCACCGCGGGCCCCGCCACGGGCCCCGAACACCGGAGGGTGCAGGGCATGGGTGTGAACGAAGGGTGGGGCCGCCGCCGGTTCCTGGGCGCCGTCGCGACGGGCGCGGCCGCGGTCACGCTGGGCGGCGCGACACCGCAGGCCTCCGCCGCGCCGCACGCGTCCACCGCGCCGGAGCACCACGGGCGCCGCGGTCCGCACGCCGGACCGCGCCCGATCTACCTGGGCACGTACACCAGCGGCGCCGGCGCCGGCACGGGCATCACGATCGGCACCTACCAGCCGGACACCGGCGTGATCACCGCCACCGGGGTGCTCGCGGTGGCCAACCCGTCCTGGCTGACCCTCTCCCCCGACGGCGGCACGCTGTACACCGTCGACGAGCAGGACAATGGCAGCGTCACCGCGGTGGCACTGCCGCTCGGCGGCGCGCCCCGGATCCTCAACTCGCAGCCCACCGGCGGCGACGGCCCCACCCACGTCTCGGTCCACCCCAGCGGTCGCTATGTGCTGAGCGCCAACTACACCTCCGGCAGCGTCGCGGTGCACCCGGTCGCCGCGGACGGCTCGCTCGGCGCGCGCACCGACCTGGTCCAGCACTCCACGCCACCGCCCGGCCCCGGCCAGGACGGGCCGCACGCCCACCAGATCGTCACCAGCCCCGACGGCGGCCACGTCCTCGCCGTGGACCTGGGCAACGACACGGTCTACAGCTACCGGCTCGACCTCGACACCGGCCGGCTGGCCCAGGTCTCCTACGCGGCCCTGCCGCCGGGCAGCGGCCCGCGGCACCTCACCTTCCACCCCGGCGGCGGCTACGCCTACCTCGCCAACGAGGTGGGCAACAACGTCGTGGTGTGCGCCTACGACGTCCCCACCGGGCGGCTCACCCCCGGCACCCCGCAGTCCAGCGGGGAGGGCAGCGGCACCAACTACCCGGCGGAGTTCCTGGTCAACGCCCGCGGCGACACGGCGTACCTGGCCAACCGCGGGTGGAACACCATCTCCCGGTTCGTCATCGGCGACGGCGGCGCCTCACTGCAACTGCTGGACTCCACACCGGTGGGCGGTGACTTCCCGCGCGGCATCGCCTTCGACCCGGCGGAGCGCCTGCTGTTCGCCGGCAACCAGCGCTCCGGCACCGTCACCGTCTTCACCGTCGACCCGGACACCGGAGCGCTCGCCGCCTCGGGAGCGCCGTTCACCGCGCCGATACCGGTGAGCGTGCTGCCGCTGTAGACACCTCGGGCGGATACCGCACCGGAGTGCCGGTTGTCGCAGGTACGGCCTAAAGTGGTCCTCCCATGCCCCTTGGCCGGGGCAGTGACGGGGGGAGTTGGTGTCCATGAGCGGGGACTGGACCGGAGAGGCCCTGCCACCGGTCGCCGCCGCCCGCACCGAGCAGGCGCGGCGCAGCGGCACGTGGTCGTCCGCGCTGTCCACCGGAGAGTTCGCGGCCATCCGGTCGGTGGGCTTCGAACCGGTGGGCCAGGTGATGGGCTCCTCGGTCTACCGGGTGGCACGCGGCGGCGCCTTCTTCGGCTACTACGACTGCGGCAGTTCCTCGGCCGGGTGGCCGGGCCGCACCTCCACGGTCCGGGTCGCGCTGTCCGGGCAGGGCGCCCCGTCACGGGCGCTGCTGCACGTGCTGATGGACGCCCGGTACAAGGCGCTGAGCCGGATGAAGGCGGAGTGCGTGGCGCTCGGCGGTGACGGGGTGGTCTCCGCCCGGCTGACGATGGCGCCGTTCGCCACCGTGCCGCACTGCTTCGAGTTCCAGGTGATCGGCACCGCGATCCGCGCGCAGGGGCCGGTGCGCCCCAAGCGGCCGTTCACCTCGCATGTGGACGGCGAGGGGTTCGCCAAGCTGGTGTCCGGCGGCTGGGTGCCGGTCGAGCTGCTGGTGGGGCTGTCCATCGGCGTGCGGCACGACGACTACCGGCTGCGGCGGCAGACCCGGTTCGTCGCGAACAACCAGGAGATCACCGGCTGGACCGACCTGGTGACCGAGACCCGGCACGAGGCCCGCTCCCACCTGGCCCACCAGGCGCAGCGCACCGGCGCGGATGGCCTGGTGCTGGGCGCCAGCGACCTTCGGGTGTGGGGCGAGCGCTGCATCCGCGCGAGCCGCAGGGACTCCGAGGAGGAGGACCACGTGGCCGAGGCCACGCTGATCGGCACCGCCGTCGCCGGCTTCACCGTGCGCGAGACACCGCGGCCGACGCTCAGCGTCATGCCGCTGGACTCCCGGCGCAAGCGGCTCAGCCGCCGGATCACCCGCGACCTGTCCTCCGTCGGCGCCGACCCCTACGCCACGCGCGCGAAGCTGGCCGAGCTGTCCGAACTGGGTGACGGCCAGTGATGGCGCCCACCGGGCGACGTGCCGCACCGCGGGCCGCCGCCGCACGAACCGATCGACACATCACGAGGGGAACCCGACCATGACAGCACCCGACCCCACAGCCCAGGGTGTCCCCGCCGACGCCATGCGCCGACTCGCCGAACTCCAGCCGGGCAAGCCGGGCGGCATCTTCACCAGCGACCTGTCGGTCAATGAGTTCCTGCTGGTCAGGGAGGCCGGCTTCCGGCCGATCGGCCTGGTGCTGGGCAGCTCGATCTACCACGTCGGCATCCAGTTGGGCCGCTGGGGCAAGAACCAGGAGCTGACCACTCTCAGCCAGGCGATGTACCACGCCCGTGAGCTGGCGATGACCCGGATGGAGGCGGAGGCCGCGCAGCTGGGCGCCGACGGCATCGTGGGGGTGCGGCTGTCGGTGGAGGCCCGCGAGTTCGGCAACGACGTGGCGGAGTTCATCGCGATCGGCACCGCGGTCAAGGCCGACGCCCCGGCGCCGGGCGGTGACGGCAGCTGGCGCAACGTGAAGGGCCAGCCGTTCACCTCGGACCTGAGCGGCCAGGACTTCTGGACGCTGATCCGGGCCGGCTACGCGCCGCTGGGCATGGTGATGGGCACCTGCGTCTACCACATCGCCCACCAGAAGATGGGTTCCGTCTTCTCCAACCTCGGCAAGAACGTCGAGATCGAGCCGTTCACCCAGGCGCTGTACGACGCACGGGAGCTGGCCATGGAGCGGATGCAGAACGAGGCGGAGGAGCTGCACGCGGAGGGCATCGTCGGCGTGCAGCTCAACTCCCACAACCACCGCTGGGGCGGCCACACCACGGAGTTCTTCGCGATCGGCACCGCGGTGCGCCCGCTGCGCGACGACCACGTCATCGAACGGCCGACCATGGTGCTGAGCCTGGACGGCTGATCGCGCGACCCTTTCGTCCACAGCCGTCCGTCGATCCCGGTGGGAGCCCACCGGTCCCGCCCCTGCGAGAGGCACCGATGACCTCGAACGACCCGATGCCCTACCAGCCGGACGACCCGGTCGGCTCGGTGGAGATGCTGGCCGCCGCGCTGCGCCAGGACGCCGCCGACCTGGAGGTGTACGCCGCGGTGCTCACCGGCACCCTGGCCGACGCGCTGCCGCCGGGCGCGGTCACCGTCGAGCGCAAGCGCGGCATGGCCGACCGGCTGGCCGGCCGCGAGGGACGGGTGGAGCGGCTGGACATCGCGCTGGGCGAGCGGCGGCTGGTGCTGAACGTCTCGGGCGGCCGGGTCACCGGCGAGGTCTGCAAGGAGGTCCGCGGCGTCGTGCTGTCCCGGCGCCCGGCCCCACTGGACGAGTGGGTACGGGAGTTGGCGGGCGCCATCGCCGAGCGCGCCGAGTCGGACGCCAGGGCCAAGGCGGCGCTGGAGAGGCTCATCCTCGGCGACGGGTGACCCCGGGACCGGGGGCGCGGGGCGCTTTGTAGAGTGGCCGGATCCGGCCGCCCGGCCGGGTTCGCCGTCCCGATCGCCGCAGGAGTGACCGTTGTCCACCGCACCACCGGTCACGGTCGTCGGCCTCGGCGCGGACGGTTGGGCCGGCCTCGCACCCGCCGCGCGCGAGGCGCTGCTGGCCGCTGACGTGGTCATCGGCGCCCGGCGGCAGCTGGCGCTGCTGCCGCAGGAGTGCCGGGCGCAGCGGGTCCGCTGGCCGAGTCCGCTGCGGCCCGCGGTGGCGGGGCTGCTGGCCGCACACGCCGGACGGGCGTTGTGCGTGCTGGCCAGCGGCGACCCGATGTTCCACGGCATCGGCCGGACGCTCGCCGAGGTGGCCGGCACCGACCGGCTCAGGGTGCTGCCGCACCCCTCGTCCGTCAGCCTCGCGTGTGCGCGGTTGGGCTGGCCGGTGGAGGAGACCGAGGTGGTCAGCGTCGTGGGGCGGCCGCTCGCGGCGCTGGCGGCGGTGGTCTTCCCCGGCCGGCGGCTGCTGGTGCTCAGTGCGGGCGCCGGCTCCCCCGCCGAGGTGGCCGGGCTGCTGCGGGAGCGGGGTTTCGGGCCGAGCCGGCTGCGGGTGCTCGAACAACTCGGGGGCACCGCCGAGCGGATGGCCGAGGGCACCGCGCGGGACTGGCCGCATCCGCCGGGCGACCCGCTCAACGTGGTCGCCGTGGAGTGCGTGCCCGCCCCGGACACCCGGCGGCTCGCGGTGGTCCCCGGCCTGCCGGACGAGGCGTACGAGCACGACGGGCAGCTGACCAAGCGCCACGTCCGGGCGGCGACCCTGGCGGCGCTGGCGCCCGCGCCCGGGGAACTGCTGTGGGACGTCGGCGCGGGCTCCGGCAGCATCGGCGTCGAGTGGACCCGGGCCCACCGCTCCTGCCGTGCGGTGGCCGTCGAACGCGACCCGGCACGCGCCGCGCGGATCACCCGCAACGCCGCCGCGCTGGGGGTGCCCGGGCTGCGGGTGGTCACCGGCCCGGCGCCGGACGCGCTGGCCGGGTTGCCCACTCCGGACGCGGTCTTCGTCGGCGGCGGCGCGACCGCGCCCGGTCTGCTGCGGGCCTGCTGGGACGCGCTGCCGGACGGCGGACGGCTGGTCGTCAACACCGTGACGCTGGAGTCCGAGGCGCTGCTCGCCGAGTGGTACGCGGCGCACGGCGGCGACCTGGTCAGGCTGTCGGTCGCGCACGCCGTCCCGGTGGGCGGGTTCACCGGCTGGCGGCAGGCGATGCCGGTGACACAGTGGGCCGTGGTGAAGCCGTCGCGGGCGCCGGGCGAGTGAACGCGGGTGTGGTGGATCGCCCGTTCGGGTAGTCCACTAGGCGGGTCGCCCCTCCGGCCCGACAGGTGAACCCGCAGGTCACAGTGGTCTTACCGGCGCCGATAACCGTTGCCAGTGCAGTCTTTGGTTCTGCCGGTGATTCGCGGTTCACTGCTGGTGACCCCGGTTCGAGGGCCACGGTGGAGAGGACTGCGATGGGCAGCGGTACGCGGCACGACCACCGCCATGACGACGACCGGTCGTCCGGCGGGCACGGCCACGGACACGGACACGGCGGCCACTCGCACGGCGTCTCGGCCGACGCCGACCGGCGCTGGCTGGGGACGGCGCTCGCGCTGATCCTGGCGTTCATGGCGGTCGAGGTGTTCGTCGGCCTGGTGGCGCACTCCCTCGCGCTGATCTCCGACGCCGCCCACATGCTCACCGACGCGGCGTCGATCGGCCTGGCGCTGATCGCGATGGGACTCGCCGCCAAGCCCGCCAAGGGCGGTTTCACCTACGGGCTCAAGCGCGCCGAGATCCTCTCCGCGCAGGCCAACGGCATCACGCTGATCCTGCTGTCGGTGTGGCTCGCCTACGAGGCGGTGCGCCGACTGATCGCGCCGCCGGCCGTCACCGGTGGTCTGGTGCTGGCCACCGCGCTGGTCGGTGTGGTGGTCAACATGGCGGCGGCCTGGTCGATCTCGAAGGCCAACCGCACCTCGCTCAACGTCGAGGGGGCCTTCCAGCACATCCTCACCGACCTGTACGGCTTCGTCGCCACCGCGATCGCCGGTCTGATCGTGCTGACCACCGGCTTCTCCCGGGCGGACGCGATCGCCTCGCTGGTGGTGGTCGGCCTGATGCTCAAGGCGGGCAGCGGGCTGGTGCGCGAGTCCGGGCGGATCTTCCTGGAGGCGGCGCCCTCCGGGATCGACCCGGACGAACTCGGCGACCTGCTGGTCTCCCAGCCGTCCGTCGTCGAGGTGCACGACCTGCACGTCTGGCAGATCACCTCGGGCCAGCCCGCGTTGAGCGCGCACATCCTGGTGGAACCGGCCGGCGACTGCCACGCGGTGCGGCGCCGGATGGTGGAACTCCTGCGCCACGACTACGACATCACCCACACCACCTTGCAGGTGGACCACGCGCCCGAGCAGATCCTCGAACTCACCGCGCGGCCCGGCAGCCCGGAACACCGCGAGCCCGACAGGGAACACGGCCACTGCTCCGACGCCCACGGCCCGGTACACCGCGACGGCCCGCACCCGCACTGACACACCTCCCGGGCCGCCCCGGCCGGCGTCCGGATCGGCACGGCGTGATCGGGTCGCGACTGTCCGTCATGTCATTCTCTGATGACCCTTTCGCAGGATCAGGGAGGACAGTTGGACACCACGAACCCCTCCGACACCGGCGCCTTCACCCGGCGCGGTTTCCTCGGCGTCGCCGCCGGAAGCACCACGGCGGGCGCGCTCACCGGCCTCACCGGTACCGCCTCGGCCGCGAGTCCCGGCTCCACCCACATCGCGCTGCCGCTCACCTCGGCCACCAACGGCTCGGCCACCATGTCGCCCGCCGGGGACCGCCTGGTGGCCGAGGTCCAGGGCATCCTGTGGTCGCTGCCCGCCCGCGGCGGTCGGGCCGTGCGGCTCACCGCCCCGGAACTGGAGCCCACCCGGCCGGTGTTCTCACCCGACGGCCGCACGCTGGCGGTCTGCGCCTACCAGGGCGGCGGCTTCCATCTGTGGACGCTCCGCCCGGACGGCAGCGGCCTGCGGCAACTCACCGACGGCCCGTGGGACGACCGCGCCCCGGCCTGGTCACCGGACGGCACCCGGATCGTCTTCGGCTCGGAGCGCGGCGGCGATCCGGTGGCCGGCAGCCCGTACCGCGTGTGGGTGGTCGAGGTGGCGACCGGCCGGCTCACCCGGCTCACCGGCCTCCCCGACCAGAACGGCCCCTGGCAGGACGGCGCCTGGGAGGACTTCGACCCGGTCTTCTCGCCCGACGGCGAACGGGTGCTGTTCGTGCGGGCCAGGGCCGTCACCGGCCCGACGGCTCCCGGCGGCACGGCCGGCCCGGTGCTGGACGCCCGGCTCGTCGCCTCGGTGCCGGCCGACGGGCGGGGGCCGGTCACCGTCACCCATCAGGAGCCGACCACGGGGCAGTTGATGACCCCGACACTGTCCGCCGCGGGCCGGCTGGCCTTCCTGCGGACCACGCCCGCTCCGGACGCCTCCTGCGCGCTCGTCGTCGACGGCCACCAGGTCCTGGCCGGTGATCTGGCGCCCGTACCGCCGCGCTGGACCGCCGCGGGCGAGCTGCTCGTCAACCTCGACGGGCAGTTCCACCTCGTTCGTGCGGAGGCGCCGCGGGACGCTGTTCGGCTACCTTTTTCGGCCACCTTGGAGGTGGACCGGCCGCGGTACCGCGTCAAGTCCTACGACCTGGCGGGCCGGGGAGTGCGGCCGGTGCGCGGCATCCATCTGCCCGCGCTGTCGCCGGACGGACGGCGGGTGGCCTTCGCCGCGCTCAACTCCCTGTGGCTCGCGGACACCACGGGCGGCGCCGCACCGCGCAGGCTGGTGACCGCCGACCCGACACGCTACGTGCTGGGCCCCTCCTGGTCCCGCGACGGCCGCTCGCTGCTGTACGCGGACGACCGCGACGGGCTGCACGCGGTGCGGCGCCGTGACGTCGACTCCGGCACCGAGACCGTGCTGGCCGACGGCGGCCGGGTGCACCCCGCCCTGTCGCCCGACGGGACGACGCTGGCCTGCCTCGACATGTCGGGCAACCTCGTGGTGCGCGACCTGGCCGCCGGAACCGAGCGGGTGCTCGCCGAACCGCTGGGCGGCGGTGGCCCGCCCGGCCGGCCGAGTTGGTCACCGGACGGCCGCTTCCTCGCGCTGTGCGATCGCAACCGCCTCAACCTGCGTTTCCGCGAGGGTTACAACCTGATCCGGGTGGTCGACACCCGCGACGGCACGGCCCGGCTGTACGCGCCCGCGCCGCACCTGTCGATCTCCGACCGCTACGACAGCGGTCCCGTCTGGTCGCCGGACGGCCGCTGGATGGCGCTGGTCGCGGAGTCGGCGCTGTGGCTGCTGCCGGTGCGGCCGGACGGCAGCCCCGACGGGCCGCCCCGGCAGCTGACCGAGGAGAGCGCCGACCACCCCTCCTGGTCGGGGGACTCCGGCGGCCTGCTGTACCTGTCGGCCGGGCGGCTGCGGCTCGTCCCGGTGGACGGCGGCCCGGCCCGCACGATCCGGGTGCCGCTCGACCACCGGCGCCCCGAACCGGCCGACACCGTTCTGCACGCGGGGCGGTTGTGGGACGGGACGGGCGAGGACGTCCGGCAGGACGTCGACGTCACGGTGCGGCACGGCCACGTCGTCTCCGTCGCACCGCACCGGGCGCGGCGGAACGCGGTCCGGCGGATCGACGCCTCGACTGCGACCGTGCTGCCGGGGCTGTGGGACTCCCACACCCACCCCTGGCAGACCACCTACGGCGGCCGTCAGACGGCCCTTCAGCTCGCGTACGGCATCACCACCGCGGTCTCGCTCGGCGGCTTCTCCTACGAACAGGCCCGGCTGCGCGAGGCGGTGGCCGCCGGGGCGCTGGCCGGCCCGCGGCTGCTGGCCACCGGGGAACTGCTGGACGGACCACGCGTCGCGTACAGCATGGGGCGGGCGCACCGCACGCCGGACGGGCTGCGCCGGTCGCTGGAGCGGGCCGCCGCGCTGGACTGGGACTTCGTCAAGACGTACGTCAGGGCGCCCGGCTGGCTGATGCGGGAGGCCGCCGACTTCGCCCACCACACGCTGCGGGTGCGCGCCGGCAGCCATCTGTGCTCGCCCGGCATACAGCTCGGGCAGGACCTCACCACGCATCTGCAGGCCACCCAGCGGCTGGAGTACGGCCACGCCACCACCGCCACCGGCCGCTCGTACGAGGACCTCGTCGCGCTCTACGCGGGAGCGGGCCAGGACAGCGGCTTCCGGATGATCGCCACCCCGTTCACCGCCGCGCCGCTGCTGGGCGCCGATCCCTCGCTCGCGGACGATCCCCGGGTCGAGGTGCTGATGCCGCCGTGGGACACCGCCGTGGTCCGGCAGTCGGCCGGGACGCCGCCGACCGCGGCCCAACTGACCGCGCTGGCCACCGAGATGAGCGTCTACCGGCGGGTGCTGGCGGGCGGCGGGCTGGTCGCGCTGGGCACCGACTCCCCGCTGGTGCCGGTGGGACTGCACCTGCATCTGGGGCTGCGCGCTCTGCGGCAGCACGGGTTCTCAGCGGCTCAGGCGCTGCGCACCGCGACCGTGGTCCCGGCCCGGGTCTTCGGCGTGGAGCGGGAGTTGGGCACCGTGGAGCCCGGCAAGCTCGCCGATCTGACGGTGGTGGACGGCGACCCGTTCGAGGACTTCGACGCCCTGGTGCGTACCCGGGCCGTGCTGCGCGGCGGAGTCCCCTTCACCACCGCCGAGTTGGTGGACTCCTTCACCCCGCACAGCCACGCTCCCGCGGCGTGGGAGCGGGACTGGCTGGCGGTGGGACAGCGGCAGCGACGGGAGGGCTGTTGCGAGATGACGTCCTGAAGCCGGACCGCCGGACCACGGCGAGCACATGGCCTGATTTCGTTGTCAAACGCGTGGTTCAGCGAAAAGAGAACGCGTTTTTGATGCATAACCAGCGTCGGGTGAGGTAAAAAGCTCCTTGAGCCTGCCCGGTGTGCATCCCCCGTCGCACCGGGCAGGCCTTTGCTTTGTCCGGTGCGCAGTCCGCCAGGACGCCTCGCGGCTCAGGGCCGCGAGGCCGTCTGGCGCAGGCCCGGCACGGTCAGCTCATCGGCGCTCAGGTACTGGTTGTAGCCGGTGACATCGGTGAAGAACAGCGGCAGCGGCACCGTGAGTCCCGGCGGGAGCGGCGGGGGCATGTCGGGCGTGAAGGCGACCGGCAGCAGCCCGAGGAGGTTGCCGCTGAGGACCTTGGTCAGCAGCACGACCTGCCCGTTGGCCGTCGTCGTACCGCCCGGGGCCCCGTCGGTCGCCGACTCCCCCTGGCAGGGCGCCCAGGGCGGCGGCACCGGGTCGACCCGCCCCACGCCCGGCAGTCCCATGTCGAGCAGCGGCAGCCTGAGCCCGGGCAGTCCGTGGAAGGGCGGGAAGCCGCCGGGCGGCCGGCCGCACCCCGGCGCGAGCAGCGCGGCGCTCTGCCGCAGCGAGGCGATGTCCACCCGGTACGCGGTGAAGGCCAGCACCCGCTGCGGGCCCGACCGGGTGGGGACCGAGGTGATGCCGTGGTAGGTCAGGCCGGTCAGCACCAGCAGCGGGGTGCGGACCCGGAAAGGCTGGGAGGCGATCGCCTCGGCGCCGTAGCGGGCGGCCCCCGGCGACAGCCCGAGCTCGATCCGCGGCAGGCACCAGGGTGAGGCGCCCGCCGCACCGCGGGCTCCGGCGCCGAGCCGCAGGGCCGGCGGCAGCGCCGAGAGCAGGCCATCCATCCCGTGGTCCAGCGGCAGCCCGGGAAGGCGCAGGCTCAGCAGAGACGGGGCGGGCACGTCGTCGGCGCCGGCCCGAGGCCCCGGGGCGGCGCTCGCCGGGGTGCGGGCCGCCGGGACACGCGCGCGGCCGGCGGGAGTGTGCGGTGGGCGGCTCGCGGCGGGCCCGGAGGCCGTCCACGGCCTCGGGCCCGATCTCCGGGCGGGCGGCGGCCCGTTCAGCCCCAGCAGCCCCGTCACGGTGCCCAGCAGCCCGCCCCCGGCCCGGTTCCGCGCCGGGGCCCGCCCGTCACCGGGGGTCCGGCGGCCGGGCGGCGGGCCGCCAGGCGCGGGGCGTGGACCGGGCGGGCCGCCGCCGTGGCCGTGCGGCCCGGAGCCGCGTGCGCCGACGACCGGGCCGCCGAGGCCGTCGACGTGGACGGTCGGCCCGGCGGTGGCCAGCAGGGTGTCCAGCAGCGAGCAGAGCGTCAACTGCCCGCCGCCACGCGGCGCACCCGGATCTGCGGCGTCGGAGGGGGTCGTCGGCGGCCGGGTCGCCGGTCCCGGATGGACCGGCGCGGTGGCCGGTGTGAGGGGTTGCAATCCGGCCAGTAGTGCGCCGCCGGCCGGCAGCACTCCGAGCGCCCGCAGCCGGTTGCCGGTCCGCGGCACGCCTCGCCGGTGCGACCAGCGGTACGCGCCCTGCGGCGCGCCGGGCTCCGGGTCCGCGGGACCACCGCCGGACGGGCCGCCGCCGGGTCCGGGGTCCGGTCCGGTGTCAGGTCCGGTGTCCGGGGGGCCGTCGGGGCCCTCGTCGCCTGGGCGCGGCCAGGCCAGACCGGGCTGCCCCGCCGGGCCGCGCGGTGGCGGGCCGTCCGGCGTCCAGCTGACGGCCATCGCGCCGCCGAGGGCGGCGAGCAGGAAGCCGATCAGGAAGCCGCCGAAGTTCGACAGCACCAGGGAGGCGACCGCGAAGACCAGCGTCGCGATCCCGGCGAAGACGCGGTACCTGGGGGCGAGCCACAGGGCGAGGGCCAGCACCACCAGGAAGACGCCCATCAGCACGCCGGAGACGCCGGCGATGCCCTCGTGGATCATCAACGACAGCGGTGCCAGCGGGATGGACAGGATCTCCAGTCCGGCCAGCAGGGTCCACACCCCGGCCCAGAACGGCCGGCTGCGCCGCCAGCCGCCGAATCCGGCACGCAGGCCGGCCACCGCCCTCAGAAACACGGCCGGGCGCCACGGGCGACGGACAGGTGCAGCCCGGGCAGCCGGAAGGTGGCCGCGCTGACCGACCGGGTCTGCTGGCGCAGGCCGTCGATGCGGATGGCGTCGGCCTGCTCACCGAAGGCGCCCGCCGGGCCGCGCACCCCCGGCACCCCGGAGACCGTGGAGGCGTCCCGGCCGATGTCGATGTGCCGGAAGACCGCGTCGCCCCGCAGGTCGTGGGCGTCCACCACCAGGCGGTCGGCGTGCGCGGGCGGCCCTTGTGTGCCCGAGGTCAGCCGCAGCGTGACCGGCCCGAACAACGGCACGCGCTGCACGACCGACTGGCACAGGTTGTACAGGTCGGCCGAATCGATGCCGGACAGCGCCTCGGGATAGGAGGCGCTCTTGCCCTGGTCCAGGACGCCGAACTGCACGAAGTCGCGGCCGTCGAGGGTGTCGGCGCTGATCTGGAAGCTCTGCCCGGAGACGGTGAAGGAGTTGGCCGACACCCCGAAGGAGGCGGCGAGCGCGCCGGAGGCGGTGGCGGTGAGTGTCAGTCCGGCGGCCGCGAGCACCGGCGCCAGCACCAGGGCCAGCCGCTTCCACCGGGTACGACCGAAGAGACGGGAATCGGAATCGCAGGCTTGCACGCCTGTCCAAACGCGGCCTCGCGGCTTCGGTAACGATCCTTGGGCCGTACGGGGGCCGTACAGGGGGCGTACGGGGGCCGTCGTCCCCCGCGAGTCCGGTCAGAAGCAGGGGGCCGCGGTCGGCTTGACGCTCAGGTGCAGTCCGTTGAGCCGGAACGTCCCCGCGCTGACCGACCGGGTCTGCTGGCGCAGATGGTCGATGGTGACGCCGTCGGCGCTCTGGCCGACCTCGCCCGCGCCGCCCGCCGGGTCGACGGTGGAGGCGTCGACGCCCATCAGGACGTTGCGGAAGGTCGCGTCACCGGCGAGGTCGTCGGTGCGCACCACGAGCCGGTCGGCGTGCGCGGGTCTGCCGCCGCCTCCCGCGGTGATCCGCACGGTGACCTCGCCCAGCATCGGCACCCGCTGCACGACCGACTGGCACAGGTTGTACAGGTCGGCCGAGTCGATGCCGGAGACCGCGTCGGGGAAGTCGCCGCGGGCGGTGTGGTCCAGCGCCGTGAACTGGGTGAAGCCCGTGCCGTCCAGGCGGTCGGCGCCGACCTGGAAGACCTGGCCGGACAGCGCCGTGGAGCGGGCGGACACCGCGAGGGAGACCGGCAACGCGCCCGCGCCCACCGCCGCGACCAGCACGGCGGAGACCAGGAGCACCGGTGCCAGCACGAGGGCCAGCCGCTTCCAGCGGGTGTGGCCGTGGTGTGCGGCGGGAACGGGGCTGCTCACACGGCATCACTCTCTCGTCGGGCGTCGTCGGGCGGGCCAGGGTCATGGCCCGGTGGGTGTCCGGCTCCGGGATCGCGTCGCGTGTGTCGCCGGTCCATTGCACCCTCACCGCGGGTCACCGGCAACCGGGAGACGCCCCTACCGGCACGGCGGCCCTCGCCCGTATACCTGCGGGCATACCAATACCCAGCAGCTAACTCTGCGTAGCCATCCAAGATGCGGCATCCGGGTGCCCGCCTTAGTCTCAAGATCATGACCATCGACCGGCGCACCATGCTGCGCGGCATGGGCAGGGCGGCCGCCATCGGCGCGATCGGCGCGGCATCGCTGGCCACCGCCACCTACGACCGACCGCCGAACCTGTCGGCGGACGGCGGCGCGACCGAGGCGCGGCCACGTCCCCTCGTCCCGGCCCCCGACCGCTGGGCCGCGAACCGGCCCGCCGTCGTACCGCGGATCGCCTGGCGCACCGACGCGGTGCCGGCCCACCACGAGCCGCACCCGTGCGCGTCGGCGGTGCGGGCGGTCTTCGTCCACCACACCGACAGCGGCAACGACTACACCCGCGCGGACGTCCCCCGGCTCATCCAGTCCTTCTACGACGACCACATCGAGGGTCACGACTGGGACGACATCGGTTACAACTTCCTGGTCGACCGGATGGGGACGATCTACGAGGGACGCGCCGGCGGCATCGACAACGCGGTGATCGGCGCGCACACCCTGGGCTTCAACATCGGCACCGTCGGTATAGCGGCGATCGGCAGCTTCGACGCCGGGGCGAAGGTGCCCGAGCCGATGCTGGAGTCGATAGCCAGGATCGCCGCCTGGAAGCTCGGCCGCTACGGGGTCGACTCCCGCGGGCGCACGGTGCTGGTGTCCACCAGCGACGAGGCCCGGTTCGCCAAGGGCAGGCGGGCCGTCTTCCACACCATCTCCGGTCACCGCGACGGCTACTGCACCACCTGCCCGGGCGACGCCCTGTACGGGTTGCTGCCGGATGTCCGCCGCCGGGCGTTCCACCTTCAGGGCAAGGCCCGTTCACCGGGTGTCCCGCAGCATCCGGTGCCGCCCTCGTTCCTGCTGCGGACCCCGACCTGAGCGGAGTCCGCCCGTCGGCCGGCCCGTGACGGGCCGGCCGACGCGCGTGCCGGGGCACTCGATTCGGGACACAGGAGCGGGATCCCGACAATGCCGAGCGGCAATGCCAGGTAATGACCCACTTCGATGCCAACAGACCGGTAAAGATGTGAAAATGTTTGGAACGCGGCATTCATCGACATGACCAGGCTGACCGGTCTTTTTCCACGGGAGGCATGATGAGACAGCCAGAATCCTACGAACTCACCTTTCCGCATCCTGGCCGCGACGACCCTGACATGGTGGTCGTGCACCGGACGCAGGCGGCCGGCCCCGGTGGCAACGCGGTGTACGCGGACGACAGCGGCATCCTGCGGGCCGAGATCAACGGCGACGGCGAGGTCCGCATGATCGCCAGCGGGGGACGGCAGGCCCTGGTACGGCCGACGAGGGTGCGCGCGCTGGGCTGACGAGGCAGCGCACACCATTCACCTCGTACACGGTTGCAACGGACTTCTCACTTACCTCCTGCACAACATCCACACCTGTCAGGACCGGCTTTCACCCAGGAAGCACAGGCTTGACCCCACGGGTGCCGCGGGCGCCAGTAGGGTGATCGGCGCCTTGTCCATCTCGGCGAGGCCGTGAACGGGAGGGAGCACGGGCGGTCCATGGACTATTGCCCTATCTGCGGAGGCTATCTGGGCGGCGCGTACGCCTGCCCGGCCTGCGGGGCACCCGCGCAGCAGGCGCACCACGCCCAACAAGGGCAGTACGCCCAGCAAGCCCACTACGCCCAGCAGCAGCAGTACGCACAACAGGGGCAGCAGCAGTACCCCCAGAACTCCCAGGAGCAGTACCCGCAACAGGCCCAGTACGCCCAGCAGCAGTACGCGCAGCCTCAGCAGTACGACCAGGCGCAGCAGTACGCGGCCCAGGGGTACGGCCAACAGGCGCAGTACGGCGGCCAGATGGCCGCGCAGGGCGGTGGACAGGGCTATGACGCCTACCAGTCCGGCTACGCCACCGACCCGACCGTCGCGTGGCACCAGCCGCAGCAGCAGGAGGCACCCGGGTACGGGGGCTTCGACGGCTCGGCGGCCGGGACAGCCGGCGGGGCGATACCCCAGGCCGTCCCACAGGACACGGTGGGGACGGCCGACTTCGCTGATTCCCCGGACCCGGAGGTCTTCCCGGATCCGCTGACGCCCGAGGACGGCACCGAGCCGACCGCGGCCTCGGCGCCCGACGAGGATCCCCTGCTGCCGGAAGACGACCAGGACGACCTGTCGGCGTACCCCGATCCGGAGTGCCGCGGACGGTCCCGCGGGCGGCGCGCCAGGTCCCGGCACCGCACCCTCAAGCTCGTGCTGGGCACCGCGACAGGACTGGCGCTGGCGGGCGGTCTGGTGACCGTCCTGCCCGGTGAGTTGATCCCGACCAGTCACAACTCGGCGCAGGACACCACCCCGCAGGCCGACGGCCAGCCGGCCGACGGTCCGGGCGCGGGCAACGCGCCGGCCAGCGAGGTGCCGGTCTACCAGCAGGGCCCCGGCGGGGGCGGCGGCAAGAGCCCCTCGGACCGCCCCAGTTCGTCCGCGTCGCCCAGCGCCTCGGCCACCACGGGACCGAAGAAGCCGACGGCTCCCACGGCCGGCACGGCCCCCTCGCACCCCACGTCGACGTACACCTCCCCCACCACGCCGACCCAGGCTCCCCCGCCGCCCCCTCCGCAGCGCACCCAGCCTCCGCAGCACTGCGTCCTGATCTGCTGGAACTGAACCAGGACGCAGCGAAGCCCCGGGCCCGTCGGACGCCTACTTCGGTAGGCGTCCGACGGGCCCGGGGCTTCGTGGTGAAGCCCGGCCCGCCCCGGTCAGGAAGAGGCGGCCTTGTCGAGCTGGAACGCCTCGTTGCCGAGCCCGATGCGGGCGTGCGCCTCGGGACGGATGGCCTTGAGCACCACGCCGAACAGCAGCCCGCCCACGGCCGCGACGCCGATGATGGCGGGCAGGATCCAGCGCAGCGGGGAGTGCGGGTCGGCGCCCAGCAGCACGGCGAAGTCCTTGACCGTGTAGAAGGCGATGCCCAGCAGGCCGATGCCGGCCAGCCCGGAGGCGATCAGCCGCCACATCTGGGAGCGGGCCGCGCCGCGGCGGACGAAGAAGACGATGACGGCCACGCTGGCGGTCGCCATCAGCAAGGTGACGCCCAGTGCGCCGATACCGCCCATCCAGGAGAACAGCCGCAGTACCGGAACGGTCGGGTCGCCCTGCGGCTTGTTGTCGGTGAGCGCGAAGATCCCGACGACGATCAGCGAGATGACGCTCTGCAGCAGCGAGCCGTAGGCGGGCGCGCCGCTGCCCTTGGCGGTACGGCCCGCGGTGGCCGGCAGCAGCCCTTCACGGCCCATGGCGAAGGCGTAGCGGGCGACGACGTTGTGGAAGCTCAGCATCGCGGCGAACATGCCCGTGATGTAGAAGACGCTCAGCACGTCGGCGAAGGTGCTGCCCAACCGGGCCTGGGAGAGGCCGAAGAGCAGGTTGGGACCCTGCTTCAGCGACATGTCGACGATGTGCGAGGGGCCGGCGGCGACCGTCAGCGACCAGGCGCCGAGCACGAAGAACAGCGCGACGAAGCCGATGGACAGGTACATCGCGCGAGCGACCAGCACGTTGGGGCGGCTGGTCTCCTCGGCGTAGACCGGGGCCTGCTCGAAGCCGATGAACGCGGCGATGCAGAAGCACAGCGCGGTGCCGAAGCCGGGGCCGCTCAGCGTGCTGGGGTTGAAGGCGTGCAGGGAGACGCCGCCCTTGGCGGGGTCGGCGAGCCCGGCCACGTCGCAGATCAGCACCATGACGACCTCGATCATCAGCAGTACGCCGAGGACCTTGGCGTTGAGGTCGATCTTGAGCCAGCCGAGCAGGGCGACGAGCACCACGGCGAGCAGCGCGACCGCCCACCAGTCGATGGTTATCTGGAAGTGCTGGGCGAGCTGGCTGGAGACCTCGAAGCCGAGGATGCCGTAGAAGCCCAGCTGCATGCAGCTGTAGGCGACCAGCGCCAGCACGGAGGCGCCGGCGCCCATCGTGCCGCCCAGGCCGCGGGCGATGTAGGAGTAGAAGGCACCGGCGTTGTGCACGTGCCGGCTCATCTCCGCGTACCCCACACTGAACAGGGCGAGGACGACGGCCAGGATCAGGAACAGCAGCGGCTGTCCGACGATCCCCATCACGCCGAATGTCGTAGGCATGACACCTGCCACGACCATCAGAGGCGCGGTGGCGGCGAGGACCGAGAGCATCAGCCCCGCCAGACCGATCCGGTCGGCACGCAGGCTTCGCTCCTGGCCAAGATATGTACTGATCTCGCTGGTACTGCCCGTCAACATTGCGGTGTTCGTCCTTCCGTACGGCTTGGTGCGTGGTGCGGTGAGCGGTGTGTCCGGTCTGGTGGGGGCGCGCGTCGGCTACGAGGAGCCGAGCGCGGTGTCACGGGCCACTCGGAACGCCTTCCTGGGGTCCCGGTCGGGGTAGGACCAGGGCGCCTGCGTCACGTGCGGGCCGATGCGGGTGATGATGGCCGCCGCCTCGGGCATCCGGCCCTCGTTGAACTTGGCGTGGGCCAGGTAGTTGAGGTCGATCTTGCGGCGCGGATGGTGGTCCTCGCCGTCCCACTCCAGCCACCAGTCGAAGGCGGCCTTCATCACCTGGCGGGCCCGCCGGGTCGTCCAGTGGCCTGAGGCGGCCGGGTCGTCCGGCTCCACCCCGGCGTGCACCAGCACCCGGTAGCGCTCGGCGTGCGCCACCACCGGCAGCACCGCGAGCGGTGAGTCGGCGGGCGCCTGCTCGGCCGCCCAGGAGGCGAAGTCGTAGACCTCGTGCAACGGGTCGTCGGTGTAGCCCTTCTGATGCTCCGCGAGGCAGGCGACCATCAGATGGTGGGCGTGGTGGTGGTCGCGGTGCCGGGCGCGCACCTGGTCGAAGGCGCGGGCCCGTTCGTCGTCGGTGCCGGTGCGGCGGGCGAGGATCAGCGTGCCGAGCCACGGGGAGGGGTCGGCCGGCGTCATCTTGGCCGCCTCCAGGCACAACTCCCGCGCCCGCTCCGGGCTCTCCTTGCCCCGGATGGCACGGAAGACCGCGGCGAAGGCGAGCAGCGTGACGGCGTCCTGGCTGTCCGGCTCGGCCAACTGCCACTCACGGGCCCAGCCGGCGCTCACCGGGTTCTCCGCCAGGACGACGAGGCGGTGGCCTCTTCGGTCCCAGTCGTCTCCGGTGTCGGTGAGCAGGGTACGGACATCGGTCCACCGGCCGCGGGCCAACGCGTCGCGGGCGGCGGCCAGCTCGGCGTCGTCCAGGGCCGGGTCGAGGACCAGACCGTCCTTGTGACGCGACACGCCGAAGGGGGGAGGCGTCATCGGCGCGCTCGTTCCATGCCGCACGTCCCCTCCGGACGCGGGATGGGCGCGCCCGTTCACTGGTGCAGACTCAAGTGATCACGCACAGCAAAGCGGTAGGTAGCAGCGCGCGTCAAGAGCCGCCTGGGAAGCGTGGTTTGGTTGTCCGGGTTTCCGGGGAGGGCATGCGCGGGGGCCGGGCCCAGGCGCGGCACCCCCGCGACCGCGCCTGCGGTCCGACGGTCCGCTCCGCCACTTTAGGCATTGAGGGCGGTGACCTGCCAGGACCGGTCTGCACAGTGAGGGTGGCGAACGGTTTCCGATCGGCCAGTGGTTGAATACCCAACCGACCTGGGCCGATCGACCGGCCGATTCACAGTACGCCCAACGCCCGCATCGCGAGCCACAATTCATATTTCGCGCTGGGCGCGTGCAGCAGGGAGCGGCCCAGCGCCAGCTCCGCCTTGGCGATCCGCTTGCGGGTACCGGGACGCGACAGCCCGAGGGCGGCGGCGGTCTCCGGGATCCGGGCGTCGGCCAGCAGCCAGGCCCGCACGGTCTCCGGGAACTCCAGCGGCCGCAGATGCGCCTTGGCCCACGCGGACATCGCCGGCCGGGCCAGCAACTCCTCCAGGGTGAGCTCGGGTTCCGGGCCGGCCCCCGCGAGGGGGGCCTCCCCCAGCAGGCGCAGTGCCAGCCAGGCGGCCGACTGGTCGGCGAGCCGGTGCGAGACCTCCAGGCCCAGCAGCCCGTCCAGCAACCGGACCCGGGCGGCGAGGGTGTTGCGGTGGATCTTCAGATGCCGGCCGGCCGCACTGCCGAAGGTGAGCCACGAGCCGAGGGTGGCCAGCAACTCCTCCGCGCCGGGATCCGCCCTGCGCGGCGGCAGGTAGGCCAGGCAGGGGGCCAGCAGCCGGCGGGCCCACGCGCCGCCCGGCGGGCCGACCAGCGGCGCGGGACCGTCCTGCGCGCTGAACCTGGCGTGCCCGGCCGGGGCGTAGCGGGCCACGGCCAGCGCGTGGAACGCCTGCTCGTAGCCGGTGGAGGTCTCGCGCAGCGGGATCTGTTCGCTCACCCCGACCCGGCAGTCGGGGAACCGTTCGCTGATCACCTCGTCGAGTTCGGGCTCGCCACCCGGGTCGTGCCGGGCCTCGCCCGGCACCAGCGCGATCAGGTGGTTGGGGCGCACCGGGCACGGCACGATCCAGGCGCCGCCGTGCGCCGCCCCGGAGATGCGGTCGGCGATCTCGGAGCGGCGGCGGCCCGGGCACTCGATGACGAAGACCCTGGCCAGCCGCGGCAGCCGCGGGCGCAGGGCGGCGGCTATCCGGTGCGCGGCCGGCAGACTGCCGATCATCAGCAGGTGCAGGACCGCCTCCCGGCTGTTCGCCTCGGCGAACTCCACGCGGCGGCGCAGCCGTTCGGCCTCCTCCAGCCGCCAGCACAGCCCCAGGGCGCGCGCCGCGTCGCCGAGCAGCACGGCGCAGCGGTGGTGCTCGTCGGGCGTCTCGGTGGCGACCGCGAGATAAGGGGAGTGGTCGGCGGCCCGGCCCAGCCGGATCAGCCGGACGGCGCGAGCGGACTCCTCCCGCGCACCGCCGGGGCCGGTGGCCGGCGGCAGCACGGCGGACGGCGTGCCGTGCCGGTGCAGATCGACGACCGCACGACCGGCCGAGGCCAGCGCGTCACCCGGCGGGCGCGGGGCGGTGGCGGGGTGGGGACGCCGGGCGCCGGCCAGCACGGTGCCGTCCACGGATATCAACGCGACCTGCCCGCCGGTGCGCAGGGCGAGCCAGCGCAGGATGTCGCGTACCGCGTCCGGTTTGGCGGAGAGCCTGGCCAAGGTGAGTACGTCATCGGCGCGTGAGGTACCGCGCCCTTGCCCCGGATGCGTGTGTGATGACGCCGATGCCATGGGGGAAACGCTAGCCGGTATCCATGACAACGATGGGCGACGGGATGTTGAGTCGCAGTTCAAGGCGGGACCGAACGCCACGCCCTGAGCTGCGACTACCCCCGTGACCCGGCCTGCGCGCCGGGTTTTGGCCAGGCACGACTGCCGATGCAAGTGATCCTGCGGCAGCCTCCGACACCTTGTCAAGTATACTTTCAGGTAACCGGATTCCCACGCCTCCATTTCGCGGATCCCCCTCCCCCGCCGCACGCCCGGCCCGCATCGCTTCGCCGCGATCCGGCACCGGCGGTTGACCGTCAACGCTCTTGCCGGGGCGCGATCGCCGCTGCCAGAGTGGGATCCGTGATCACAGGGGGGCTCCGGACCCGATTCCGGAAGCGAGTGACCGTCGAATGGGCATGAGCGGCGATGCCGAGGACCACGCTGGATGTGTGGCCCGGCGACTGCGCATGCTGTTCGCGAACGTCCACCCCGCCGGGCGCGGCCCGTGGACGTACGAAGAGGTCGCCGAGGCCGGCGGTCTGGCGGTCCGCGACGTACGGCGGTTGTGCGCCGGCGGCGCACCGGCCGGTTGTGCCGCGGGCACCCTCCTGCCGCTGCTGGCCCGGCACTTCAGGGTGCCGCAGGAGTACCTCACCGAGTGCGACGACTCCCCGGTGGTGCGGGAGCGGTGCCGCACCGCACGCCGGCTGAACCTGCTGTTCGCCGACATCTACCCGGCCGGGCGCGGCCCGTGGACGTACGAGGAGGTCGCCGAGGCCGGCGGCGTCCCGGTGGAGGACATCCGCCGGCTGTGCGCCGGCGCCCCACTGGACGGGGACACCTTCGCGGCGCGCCTGGACCAGTTGTGCCTGCGCACCTCCGCGGTGACCGGCCGGCCGTACTCCAACCGGGAGGTCGGCTCGGCGGTCGGCAAGTCGGGGCAGTACATCGGCAACCTGCGGGCCGGCGTCAACGAGCCGGGGCTGCCGGTCGCCACCGAACTGGCCCGGTTCTTCGGGGTGTCGGTCTCCTATTTCGTGCACGGCCCGATCGAGCTGGTGGCCCGGCACTTCAGGGTGGCCGAGGTGTATCTGACGGCGGACGACGACTCCCCCGCGGTCCGCGAGATCGAGAACTCGCTGCGCACCCTGATCGCCCTGCGCGACGAACGCGTCCAGCGCGTCGTGGGCCGGGTCCTCGACCAGCGGTGGCCCCGCTAGGCGGACGTGCCCGCCTCCGGTGGTGACGGGACCGTCGGTGGACGGGCGTTGTCAGTGGTCCGGACTACGATCTCTGCTCCGAACGATTCGAAGCCGGCCGGACACGCCTGGAGGAGGAACGGCAGATGGGCATCAGCAGCGAACGCCGTCGCGCCCGCAGGCTCATCCGCCGCAGACTCTCCCTGCCGCAGGGCCGCCCCCTCACCCTCCAGGACCTGATCGACGCGGTCGCCGCCGCCAGGGGCGGCAAGCCCATCGAGGTCGTGCGGCGCCGACTGGCGCCGCGGGTCACCGGCTTCTGCGCGGTGCGCCCCGAGCGGGACCTGATCGTGGTGGACGCCGCCGCCCCGCGGTTCCTGCAGATCGTCATCACCTGCCACGAGTTGTTCCACCTGCTGCACGACGACGCCCCGTCCGGCGACCACTCCCCCATCGACCGGCAGACCGCCCGGGCGCTCATGCCGGGACTCGGCCAGGACATGGTGGACATGGTGCTGTTCGGCCGCTGCCTCGAAGGGGACGACGCCCCCGACGACATAGAGCACCTCGCGGAGGTCGGCGGCACGGAACTGATGCAGATGCTCGACCTGACCCCGGGCACCGCGGCCACCGGCTCGTACACCTTCGCCCTGGAGCACCGGAGGCCGGGTGTCTGAGAGCGCCGCGAACGTCGTCTATCTCCTCGTCGTGCTGGTCGGCTGCGGCAGCGCGACGGTCAAGATGTCCGCGCTGCGCCGGGGGTTCAGCACCTCGCTGGTGGTGATCAGCTCCTGCCACCTGGCGGGGAGCGGCGCGTTCCTGGTGGCCACCCCGATGATCTACCGGGCCGTCGACGGATGGTGGGGGCGGCCGGGCGCCGCGTCGCTGGTGGTCTACTCGCTCATCATCGTCTTCAGCGCCCACGCCCATCTGCTGGCGGTCATCTGGGCGGCCGAGGTGCAGGGTGTCCCGGTGCGGCGCTCCCGGGTGACCCTGCTGCTGCTCGGCTACGCGGCGATCCTGACGGCGATGTCGGTCACCTTCACGGACGCCGGCGTCACCGGCGCGGAGCACCCGCTCACCTTCAACGTCTCCCACGCGGACGACCGGGAGGTGGTGGTCTTCCTCGTGGTGTTCATGGCCGGCCTGTCCTACTCCATGCTGTCGGCGGCCTGGGAGTGCCGCCGCGGGTCGCGCACCGAGAACCCGCGGCTGCGCAACGGCCTGCGCAACATCTCGGTGGCCTCGCTGTTCATCTTCGGTTACGTCGTCTTCGCCGGCCCCTCGCTCGCCGCGGCCTCCCACGGGTACCACGGGCTGGACTCGCTGACCGACCTGGGCGCGCTGTCGGGCACGGTGGGCGCGTTCATCCTCAACTGGGGGTTCAGCGGTCCCGTGGTGCAGGTGTGGTGGCGCGACCGCAGCGACTACCGGCGGCTGCGGGTCCTGTGGGAGACGGCCGTCGAGGGCGTGGGACGTTCGGTGGCGCTGGCCCCGCCGAGCCGCATGGTGGAGCGCTGGTCGCTGCTGAGCGCCGGAGCCTGGCTGCTGATCAGACGGCTCGCCGACATCTGCGACGCGGAGCGCGCCCTGTCCCCCTGGATGGACCCGGGCCTCGCCGACGCCGTGGAGGAGGCCGCCGGACGGTCGTACGGCGCCGAGGACCTGCGGGCGCTGGCCGCCGCCGCCATGCTGCTGGACGCCGTCCGGCGGCGCGGTGCCGGCGAGCCGCCCGCCTTCCACGCGATACCGCGGCCCGACGACGTGGCGCCGGAGGGCGAACGCACCCATCTGGTCCGGGTGGCGCGGTCGCTGGACCATCCGCTGGTGCTGGCCGCGCTGCGCCGGCAGGCGGCGCACACCGGCTGATTCACCGCCCGCCGGGCGCCGGGCCGGTCACGCCCGGCTCTGCGCCCACAGCGCCTGGGCCACCCGAAGGGCGGTGCCGGGTCGGGACAGCAGCCGCGGGTGCGCGCACATGTTGACCACGTCCAGGAAGCGCCGGTTGACCTCGGGGTCGGTCATGGTGGCTCGCAGCAGCAGTTCGCTGTACCACTTGGCGGCCCGGTAGCCCTTCGGATAGGGGCCGTTGACGTGCGGCTGGGCGAGGTCGCCGAGGGCGGAGAGGTTCCAGGCGGCGTCGACGACAACCCGCAGCCGCTCGAAGTACCCGCGCGCCGGCTCGTCCACCGCGGCACCCGAGCGCAGATACGCCGACAGACAGGAGGCGTGCAGGGCCGCCGAGGTCATGCCCTGTCCGTATACCGGGTTGAAGGAGGCGGCGGCGTCCCCCACCGCGACCAAGCCGCCCGGGAATCCGGGCAGCCCGAGGAAGTCCCGCCGCCGGCTGTCGGGCACCCGGTGCACCGCGAGCGGGCCGAGCGGCTCGCAGCTGTCGGCCACCTCCCGTACCGGCGCCGCCGCGACCGCCCGGCAGCGCGCGAGGAAGGCCTGCGGGTCGTCGGTGGGCCGCCGGTCGCCGTAGGCGGCCAGCACCAGCATCCACCGGCCGCCCTCGACCTCGGCCAGCGCGGCGGCGTCCGGCTGCGGCTTGCCGGCCGGGGCCGGGCCCGCCAACGATGTCAGGGCGCGCACGTCCGGCAGTTCGGCACCGCGCCGGAAGCCGGCGGTGGCGTAGCCGAGGTCTATCCTGATGCGTTCCAGCGCGGGCGCCCGCCAGCCCGCCTTCTCCAGCCACACCCCGAGTCTGCTGGAGCGGCCGGTCGCGTCCACCACGAAGTCGGCGGCCAGGCACTCGCGGCGCGCGCAGTCGGGCTCACCGGCCGGCAGGTAGTACGCCCCGACCACCCGACCACGGCTGCCGGAGCAGAACCGCAGTCCCACGACGCGGCCGCGGACCGCCGTCACGTTGTCCAGGCCGAGCACCCGCCGCTGGATCCGGGCCTCAAGGAAGGGCCGGGTCGAACTGATCAGGTCGTGGCCGGGGATGACGATCTTGCGGCGGCCGTCCACGTACTGGTGGACCCGCGGGCCCTCGCACAGCACCGCGCCGTCCGCGAGGAGTTCGTCCGACATACCGGGAAACCACCGGTCGAGCTGGAGGCGGCCCATGCCCAGCAGCGCGTGGAGTTGGGCACCCTGCGGCACTCCGGAGCGCCGGGCACCGCCGAACTCCCCGATGGCAACGTTTCCCCCGGCGATCGCGTCCTGGTCGGCACCCAGTGTGTCCGGTTCGACCACCACCACGCTGTCCGCGTGGTCGCTCAACACCCGCGCCGCCAGCAGGCCCGCGACGCTACCGCCCAGCACAACAGCTCTCCGCACACCGACACCCTACGGTGAGCCGGTCGGCCGTCGCGACTGTCCACGACCGCGCGAGTACATAGAGGAACGAAAGGACCCGGTGTCCCGGCGGGCAGGCCCGCTACTCCCAGGCCCAGCGGATGCCGAACCGGCAGGGGCCGGCGGTGAGCGCGACCGCGTGCACCGAGCCGGTCGAGTCCAGCCGCAGCAGCCGTTCCTGCGGGCGGGCGTCGAGGTCAGCGGTGCGGTAGGAGTGGCAGGTGGCGGGCAGCCGGGCGGGGTCGAACTGCACTTCCAGGACGTACTCGCGGACCGGGACGTGCAGCGTGGACTCGATGTGCGTGGAGCACGGCTGCGGGGAGCGGTGTTCGAGGTTGTACTCGACGATGATGGTCTCGCCGCGGCTCAGCGGGCGTTCGAAGAGCAACTCGGCGACGACCAGGCCGCTCTCCGGCACCTCGATCACCCGGCCGGTGCGGAACGGGGCGGCGGCGCGCACCAGCGGGGGCGGTCCCGGGCGGCCGAGACGGTAGACGGTGACCCAGCGGTCCGGGCCGTCGCAGTCGGCGCGCAGCAGTTGGCGGCTCCACTTGGAGCGTTCCTTGCCGTTCTCGTCCAGTTCGAGTCGGGCCTGGCAGCTGAGCCGGGTCAGGCTGCTGTCCCAGCGGGTGTCGACCATCCGCAGCGCGCCGGTCACGTCGTCCCAGGAGGGCCAGACGTCGGCCAGGTTGGGGCGGGCGGAGGCGGCGGGCAGCCAGCGGCCCCGCGGCCGGGGCGGGCCGAGCAGCGCGGCGAGCGCTCCCTGGGGAAGCCGCAGTACGTCTTCGAGGGCGGTGAGGGCGGCCAGTGAACTCGGGCGCTCAGGCCGGTTACGGCCGGACTGCCAGGAGCTGAGAGTGGCGGAGGAGACAGTGCTGCCTCGGCGGCGGAGCCGGTCCTGTATGCGGTCCAGGCTCAGGCCGCGGGCGCTGATGGCGGCGCGCAGTGCTTCGGGGAACGGGCCGGTGCGCAGCAACCGGGCGAGGTGCGCGGGCACCGGGGCCGAGCCGGTCTGATGGTCGGCGGTGGCCGGAATGTGGTGCTCCGCGGCGGGGACCGGCGGTCTGGACTTCATGAGGAGGTCCTGCCCTTTCCCGACTCCCGGTCAAGCAGGAGACGCCAGCTCCATCTCAGGAACCCGTCCCAAGAACCCCGAACGTCCACTCTGCTGCCACGGGGAGGCGATGGGGTCCTCGTTGGCGAGGTGTTTCCCCGGTTTTGACGTTTTGTTGACGGACCACGGGGCGGGCTTGGCGTCCCGTTCGGGTCGCGGGGTTACGCCAATTCGCTCAAGTCTGAAGGACCCTGCATATCTTGCCATGTACACGTTGCGTCACGCACGATTTCGTCGCTGAGTCGACTTTTTGGCGCAGCCCCTTGAACGCCCCCATGAACAAAGGGAGTTCCCCCCAATGACCCAAAAGGGTTCTGCTCGTCTCGTCGTCCTCGCCGCCGGCATCGCCGCGGCGGCCCTGGCTGCCCCCGCCGCCTACGCCGCTCCGGCCAGTCACACCGCACACCAGGCGGTGCACCAGGTCAGCGCCTCGGTCGCGAGCCACGAGAGCCACAGACTCCAGACTGTGGGACACGGTACCAAGAACGCCGTGCAATCCGGTAACTGGTCCGGTTACGCGGCGACGACGGGTACCTACACCTCGGTCTCCTCCTCCTGGGTACAGCCGACGATCACCTGCACCTCGACGACCACCTACTCCTCTTACTGGGTGGGCCTCGACGGATACAACAACTCCGCGCTGGAGCAGACCGGCACCGAGGCCGACTGCATCGGCGGCACGGCCGAGTACGGTGCCTGGTGGGAGGTCCTGCCGGCCTCGGAGACCGCTTACAGCGTGACCGTCCGCCCCGGTGACCACCTGACCGCCACGGTGACCTACGCCGGCAGCAGCAACTTCACCATGACGCTGGCCGACAGCACCCAGGGCTGGACCAAGACCACCACCCACAAGGGTTCCTCGGGCTTCCAGAACACCTCGGCCGAGGTCATCGCGGAGGCCACCTCCGTCGGCGGCCAGATAGCCAAGCTGTCGAAGTTCGGGACGGTCAACTTCACCAACTCGACCGCCAACGGCACCGCGCTCGGCAGCCTGTCGCCGACCGAGATCATCATGGTCGGCAGCAGCGGCGCCACCACCGCCCAGCCCGGCGCCATCTCCGGCGGCAGCTTCGGCGTCACCTGGAAGAACTACGCCTGACGGCATCGCATGCCCGGCATAACTGCATAAATGCTCATCCTTCGTCCCACCAGGTGTCCACCTGGTGGGACGAAGTCTTGTTCGAGGTAGCGGAGAGTAGTGCAGAAACGATCCCGCTATCAGTCGGTTGTCACAGACCCAGTGATTATGCGTCAGGGTCAAGCGGAAGGCCGCTATGCTACTTCCGGCTCAGCGTGTTGTCGCAATTACCTCATGTAGAACATTTCTGCCGACCCGCCGTTGATGCCTAATCCCCCCATGTCGTTCCCCCAGTCTGTCGACGGTTTGAGGATGCTGATGGTTCGTGCTGGATCGTCACCCAAAGTCTCACGGCCTGCCTCGGGCTTCGCGTGGATGCTGCCCGCAGTAGCGATCGCCGTGTGCACGGTCATCGCCGTGTCGGTTGTCTCCTCGGGAGCCCGGGCCCCCGTTGCGTGGTGCGGTGTCGTCGCGACGGTCGCGGTCGCCCTGATCACCGCCGAATCGGCCCGCCGGGGCCGCGCGCTCGTCGAGTTGCGCGCCCGCTACGCGGAGCAGGACGTCGCGCTCAAGCGGCGCCTGGCCCAACAGGAGGCCGAGACGGTACGCCTGGCCGAGGTCCTGCTGCCCGACGCGGTGACCCGGCTGCAGAAGGGTGAGTTCGCCGACGACGTGCTCACCTCCATGGCCACCACGGAGGCCGGGCGAAACCCGGACTTCCAGGCCGCGCACCGCAAGGTGCTGCGCTCCGTTCTGGAGGCCGTCTCCGCGGAGGAGGACCTCCGTGACTCCGCGCAACGCGCCTTCGTCAACATCGCCCGCCGCGTGCAGGCGATCGTCCACCAACAGGCCCAGGACCTCCGAGAGATGGAGGACCGCCACGGCCACAGCCCGGACGTCTTCGGCGACCTGCTGCGACTCGACCACGGCACCGCGCTGATCGGCCGACTGGCCGACAGCATCGCGGTCCTCGGTGGCGCCAGGCCCGGCAGGCAGTGGAGCCGGGCCGTTCCGCTGTTCAGCGTGCTGCGTGGCGCGATGTCCCGGATCCTGGACTACCAGCGGGTCGAGCTGCACTCGGTCTCCGAGATCGCGGTCATCGGCCCCACGGTCGAGCCGCTGATCCACGCGCTCGCCGAACTCCTGGACAACGCCACCCGTTACTCGCCGCCGCAGACCCGCGTCCACCTGACCGCGGTCGAGGTGCAGGCGGGCATAGCCGTCGAGATCGAGGACGGCGGCGTGAGCCTCAGCGAGGAGGCCAGGACCCGCGCCGAACGGATGCTGGAGCAGGCACAGGCCGGCATCGACCTGACCGACCTGGGCGAGACCCCGCGCCTCGGCCTCGCCGTGGTGGGCCGGCTGGCGCAGGCCTACGGCTTCCAGGTCTCGCTGCGTCCCTCGGCCTACGGAGGCGTCCGCGCCGTGCTGATCGTTCCGCAGGAGCACCTGACGACCGCCACCGCGACCGGCCGTGCGCACGGTATCGGTGCCGTGTCGGGTACCCGCCCGGAGACCGCGCCGCCGCGCACCACGCTGCCGCGCCCGGTGACCGGCCCACGCAGGTCCGCGGCGCTGGGCGCCCCCGCGGAAGAGGAGCCGCTGGTGACCGAGCGGACGGCCAACGGCCTTCCTCAGCGGCGCCGCCGGAACCCGGCGATCATCCCGCGCCCCACCATGAGCATGGAGTCCCGGCCCGCCGCCGGTCCCGTCACCACTTCCGACGCGTCCGCGCGGGCCGAAGAGTCCGTACAGCCCGGTATCTGGTTGGCCGCCTTCCAAAGCGGCGTGTCCGGCGAGTCGTCGGCCACCTCGCCAGTCCGCGAGAAAAGTGACGATTCGTTGGATAAGGGTGAATAGCCGTGATGCAGTTGCGTGCCAACATGGACTGGATGCTCAAGGATTTGGCGGAGAGCGTCCCGCAGACCCGCCAGGTGGTGGTGCTGTCCTCGGACGGCTTGCGGATGGCCCAGTACGGCGCGGACACCGACGCCGCTGACCGCCTCTCCGCGGCCTGCGCCGGGCTGCAGAGCCTGGCCGCCGCGGTGGCCGCCGAGTTCCCGCACAGCAACGGAACCATGCGGCTGGTCGTGATCGAGATAAACGGCGGTTTCTTCTACCTCATGGCGGCTGGTGCCGGCGCCTATCTGGCCGTCCTCGCGGACGAAGGCGTGGACGCCGGTCTGATGGGCCAGCGGATGCGCGACCTCGTCGCGCGGATCGGCGAGCACCTCAGCAGTCCGCCTCGGCACGACGGGCAGGCCACATGACCGAATCGGACCAGGGCTGGGGCGAAGACAACCCGGAGCGACTCTATGTGATCACCCGTGGTCGCAGCGGAACGGGCGAGAAGCATCGCGTCGACCTTGTCACTCTGATCGTTTCCCAGTCCGGCCCGACGCCGGGGATGCAGCCGGAGCACGCCGCCATAGTGCGTATGTGCCAGTCCCCGCTCTCCGTGGCCGAGATCTCCGCGTATTTACACCTTCCAGTCAGCGTGGTCACCGTCCTGGTCACCGATCTGCTGGCTGATTCAAAGGTGGAGGCGCGTGCCCTGGTCGCGCGCGCCCAGCTTCCAGAACCTTCGCTCATTGAGGCGGTGATGCATGGACTACAAAAGCTATGACGGTCTCAGCCCCGGGACTGTCGGCTCCGGCACTGCCGACTCGGGCAATGCAAGCGTCGACACGATCGTCGGGCCGCGGAGCGAGGACGCACTGCCGTCCTCCGCCACGGCGGCGGTGAAGATCGTGATCGTCGGGGGCTTCGGGGTCGGCAAGACGACGCTCGTCGGCTCGGTGAGTGAGATCCGCCCGCTGACCACCGAAGAGACGATGACCCAGGCCGGTGTCGGGGTGGACGACGTCGCCGGGGTGGAGCGCAAGACCGCGACCACCGTGGCGATGGACTTCGGCCGGATCAGCATCAACGACGAGTTGGTGCTGTACCTGTTCGGCACCCCGGGCCAGCAGCGGTTCTGGTTCCTGTGGAACGGCCTGTTCCAGGGCGCGCTGGGCGCCGTGGTGCTGGTCGACGCCCGGCGGCTGGAGGTCAGTTTCGACGTGATCGGCCGACTGGAGGAGCGCAACGTGCCCTTCGTCGTCGCCATCAACTCCTTCCCCGAGGCGCCCGCCTATCCGTCAGAGGAACTGCGGGCCGCCCTGGACCTGCCGGACTGGGTACCGATCGTCGACTGCGACGCCCGCAAGCGGGCCTCCAGCCGTGACGTACTGATGACACTGATGCGCTATCTGCACTCCCTCGCCGTCACACCGGAGCCATCGTGACCACTCCTCACCCGGGCAACGCCCGCATGGACACCCCGAACTCCCCGCCCCCCGGGTGCCCGGCCCACGGGCTGGGTCCCGACAGCCTGCGCCGGCTCTACGGCCCGGAGGCGGAGGAGGACCCCAAGGGCCTGTACGAGAAGCTGCGCGCCGAACACGGCGCCGTGGCCCCCGTGCTGGTGCACGGCGACGTCCCGGCCTGGCTGGTGCTCGGGCACAGCGAGAACCTGGAGGTCGTGCGCAACCCGTCGCGCTTCTCCCGGGACTCCCGCCGCTGGCGCGAGTTGCAGGAGGGGCGGGTGGCGATGGACTCCCCGTTGCTGCCGATCGTCGCCTGGCAGCCGATGTGCTCCTTCGCCGACGGTGAGGAGCACGAGCGGCTGCGCGGCGCGGTGACCGACAGCATGGGCCGCTTCGACCGCCGCGGTATCCGCCGCTACGTCGTGCGCTTCGCCAACCAGCTGGTCGACAGCTTCGCCGCCGACGGCCAGGCCGAGATGGTGCAGCAGTTCGCCGAGCACCTGCCGATGATGACGATGACGCAGATCCTCGGCATGCCGGACGACTACAGCCCGCGGCTGGTCGACGCGGCCCGTGACATGGTCCAGGCGACCGAGACGGCCATCGCCAGCAACGAGTACATCGTCAAGATCCTGCGGCAGCTGATCGCCCGCAAGCGCGCCGAGCCCGCCAACGACTTCGCCTCCTGGCTGGTCTCGCACGAGGCGGCGCTCAGTGACGACGAGGCGGTGGAGCACCTGCGTCTGGTGCTCATCGCCGCGTACGAGACGACCGCCAACCTGATCGGCAACACCCTGCTGATGGTGCTGACCGACAGCCGGTTCCGCGCGTCGCTGGCCGGTGGTCACATGACCCTGCCGGACGCGGTGGAGCAGGTGCTGTGGGACGCGCCGCCGTTCGCGAAGGTCTACGGGCGCTGGGCCACCGGGGACACCGAGTTCGCCGACCAGCACATCAAGGCCGGCGACATGCTGATCCTCGGTCTGGCGGCGGCCAACATGGACCCCAAGGTCCGCCCCGACCTGTCGGTGCCGGTGCACGGCAACCGCTCGCACCTGGCGTTCAGCGGCGGCCCGCACGAGTGCCCGGGTCAGGACATCGGCCGGGCCATCGCCGACACCGGTATCGACGCGCTGCTGATGCGGCTGCCGGACCTGCGTCTCGCGGTGCTGGAGAACGAACTGCACTGGGAGTCCTCGCTGCTGTCGCGGCGGCTGGTGGAACTGCCGGTGCAGTTCACCCCGCGCCGGCCCGAGCCGATGCCGGACGTCTCGCAGCCGCTGCCGCAGCCCGAGGCGATGCCCGCGGAGGCGGTGGTGAGCGCCCCGGTGCCGCAGCCGGCCACGAGTGCCCCCGAGTCGGACCCGGTCGCCGGGACCGGCCGGTCCTGGTGGCAGTCGCTGACCCGCTGGCTGCGCGGCCGGTAGGGATCGAGGCGTGAAACGCGGAAGGCCCGGGGTTCGCCCCGGGCCTTCCGCGTTTCACCGGCCGTGCTCAGTACAGGTGTTGCTCGACGTACGGCGGCGCCTGACCCTCCGGGGTGGCGTCGACGTCCTGGTAGCGCGGCGAGTTGATGTGCCAGTGCAGGCTGCCGGAGATCCACTCGCCCAGGTCGGCGAGTGAGTCCTCGACCAGCAGCCAGTCCGACTCGCTGAGTTCGTACAGCGGACGCATCCCGCGTAGGTCGTGGCAGGAGACCAGGAAGTCGCGGGTCATGTCGGCCACCATGCCGGCCGCCCGGGAGACCGCCTGCTGCCAGGAACTGCCCATCGCCGTCCGCAACACCGCGACCAGGTGGTCCTCATCTCCGCGGGCCATCTCCTTGCGCACCGAGAAGATGTCGTTGGTCCAGGAGATGGCGTCGTTCGCCGCCAGCCGGACCGCCCGATAGGAGTCGCTGTCGGCGACCGCCTGCGGGATCTCGCTGAGATTGGCCGCCTCTATGAGATCGAAACTCATCTCGCAGCCGGAGAACAACCGGCGCCTGCGGACGAAGGCGTTGAGGTCCATCGCGGTCTCGTAACCGCGGTCCCGCCGGGAGAACGGCAGGATGGTGAAGGCCAGGAAGTCCCGGTAGTGCGTGACGAACCGGGACCGCCACGCGTACGACATCGGCGCCGCGGTGCGCCGCCACAGATCTCCCAGGGCCGCGATGACCGGGCTGGAGACCCGTGGCGTCCTGGACTGCCGGGGGGTGACCGGCATCTGTGCCATCAGTTCCTGAACGAGCAGGTCACGTTGTTCCGGGCCGCTGCCCACGTGACCCTCGTCGAGATGGTCGTCGAGTATCCAGTTGAAGGCCGTCCATTCGGCCACCAGCCGCAGTTGCGGCCCTCTGGGGTACACCTCGGCGGCGAACTGACCGAACCCGCATTCGTAGAAACGATGTTCGGCTTTTCGACTTCGCACGAGGTCGAATCGTCTGACCCAGTCGACGAGGTGTTCTTCGATCCCTTCGACTTCCGGGTGCACCCTTGCCGGAATAGGGCACCAAAGAGTGGGGATCTGTATGACAGGGGGAAGCGACGGCGCCCCGCTGGCAATCATGACGGACTCCTCGACCAGTTGTCATGCAGCGCTAGAGCCACAACTGACCCTGAACGTCAGTGTGTTAACACGGGTCATCCCCCATCACACTCATGAACATTCAACGTTCCCGCGCCGATCCACTTCGGTCCGCAGGCGGAAGGGGACACTCGTCGGCGATCCTATCGGATGGGATGTGTCCTGAGTGCAGCATCGCGCCTGGTGGGGGCGGTGTTGCGGACGGGAATTGTGACTACTCATCACGAAAAAACACTTCGTCGCCGGATGGTCAAATTTAGACAATGCCGGGGCACCGAGGTGTGCGGCCGACCGGTCCCGGGGGTCCCCGGCCGCTGCGGGCGCCTCCCGGGCGGGGTGTCAGCCGCCCGCCGCGCTCAGCTCCCGGGGGTCGTCCGGGTGTTCGGCCGCCTCCTCCAGGCGGGCGTCCCGGCGGACCAGAGCCGCGTAACGGCCGTCGAGCGCCAGCAGTTCCTCGTGAGTACCACGTTCCGCGATCCGGCCGTCGTCCAGTACCACGATCTGGTCGGCGTCGCGCACCGTGGAGAGCCGGTGGGCGATGGTGATCGTGGTGCGGCCGGCGGCGAGCGCGTCGATGGCGTCCTGCACGGCGCGCTCGGTGCGGGTGTCGAGCGCGCTGGTGGCCTCGTCGAGGATGAGCACCGGCGGGTCGCGCAGGATCGTGCGGGCGATGGCCAGCCGCTGCTTCTCACCGCCGGAGAAGCGGTAGCCGCGTTCGCCGACCACCGTGTCGTAGCCGTCAGGCAGCGAGGCGATGTGGTCGTGGATCTGCGCGGCGCGGGCGGCGGCGGCCAGTTCCTCGTCGGTGGCCCGCGGCTTGGCGAACCGCAGGTTCTCCGCCACGGTGGCGTGGAAGAGGTAGGTCTCCTGGGAGACCAGGCCGACGGCCGACGCCAGGGTGTCGAAGGACAGGTCGCGCACGTCCACCCCGTCGATGGTGACCCGGCCGCCCGTCACGTCGTAGAGCCTGGGCACCAGGTAGCTCAGCGTGCTCTTGCCTGAGCCGGTGGCGCCGACGACGGCGAGGCTGCCCCCGGCGGGGACGGCGAGGTCGATGCCGGTCAGCGTGCGCCCCGCCTCGGCCTCGGCCTCGGCGTCGGATCCGTAGCCGAAGTCGACACCGTCGAACCGCACGTCGCCGCGGATCCGGGCCGGCCGCACCGGCTCGGGGGCCTCGGTGATGTCGACGGGCAGGTCGAGGTACTCGAAGATCCGCTGGAAGAGCGCGAGCGAGGTCTGCACCTGCACACCGGTCTGCAACAGGCTGACGGTGGGCCGGAACAGGCCCTGCTGGAGCGAGACGAAGGCGACCAGCGTGCCGATGGAGATGACCGGACCGCCGAGGTCCAGCGCGATCCCGGCCGCCCAGTAGATCAGCGCGGGCATGGCGGCCATCACGACGCCGATGGTGGACATCCGCCACCGGCCGGCCATGTTGGAGCGCACCTCCAGGTCGACCAGCCGCTCCGACTCCTTCTCGAAGGAGTCGGTGAGCGAGTCCGCGCGGCCCATGGTGCGGGCCAGCAGGATGCCGCTGACCGACAGTGACTCGGTGACGATCGCCGACATGGCGGCCAGTTGCCGCTGGCGCTGCGTGGTGATCCGCTTGCGTTCCTGGCCGACTCGGCGGCTGATCCACACGAAGGCCGGCAGCAGGAGCAGGGAGACGACGGTCAGCCGCCAGTCCAGGGCGAGCATGGCCGCGATGGAGGCGACGACGCTGGTGAGGTTGGAGACGATCGAGGTCGCCGTGGTGGTCACGGTGGCGGCCATGCCGCCGATGTCGTTGGCGATCCTGGACTGCACCTCGCCGGTGCGGGTGCGGGTGAAGAAGGACAGCGACATGCGCTGCAACTGCGCGTAGACCGCGGTGCGCAGGTCGTGCATGACGCGCTGCCCGACGGTGGTGGAGATCAGGGTCTGGAGCACCCCGAAGACGCTGTTGACCACGGCGGTGGCGATCATGCCGAGGGCGAGCAGGCTCAGCAGGCCGGTCCGCCGGTGTGGGATCGCGACGTCGAGGATCTCCCGCAGCAGGAACGGCGAGGCGATCGAGACCAGCGACGAGGCGGCGACCAGCACCAGCACCACGCCGAGCCGGCCGCGGTAGGGCCGGAACAGCCGCACGATGCGCCGCACGTCGGCGGGGTGGTCCGGCTGGTTCTCCGGTGGGCTCCAGTTGATTTCGGGCGGTTTCATGTGCTCCTTCGGATGCTGGGGAACGCTTGCGTGCCGCGGCGCGCACGCTTGCCCGCCGCGGCGCGGCGAAAGCGAGGATAGTTCATTGTTACCTAACCTCACAATGAACTTTCCCCCTGATAGCCTGACGGCATGGGCACGGTCAGGAACAGCGACACAGTCGAGACCACCGGTGAGCTCGCCGATCAGTTGCTGAGGCTGACCCGGCGGATGCACCGCGCCCACAAGCGGTACCTCCAGCCGCTGGGCATCACCCCCGCCATGGCCCGTCTGCTGGGCGTGGCGGCGCACGGCACGGAACCGGCCCGCATGGTCGACCTGGCACAGCGCCTCGACGTGGTGCCGCGTGCCGTCACCACCCTGGTCGACGCCCTGGAGGCGAACGGCCTGGTCCGCCGGGAGGCCGACCCCGCGAGCCGCCGGGTGGTGCGGGTCGCCCTCACCGAGGAAGGGACCGCCACCCTCCAGCGGCTGCGGGAGGCGCGCCGCTCGGCCGCCGAGGAGTTGCTCGCCCCGCTGGCCGCCGCGCAGCGCGCGAAGTTGGGTGAGTTGCTGACGACGCTGGACGAGGCTCCGCCGGCGCACTGCTGACGGTCTTCGGCGCCGGTTATTCGGTTGCGGCCGGGTGCGTGCTGCCGCGAGTGTTTTGAGAGCTCGCCGCCATCGTTGTCCCCCGCCCCCGCGCCCCAGGACGTCATGAAGCTCTCGCAGCTCCCTTTTCCCGATCCCGGCGTCCCCGACACCCGGTCCGGCCTCCGCCTGCTGCTGTGGCTGGAGCGCGGACAGCTGGGCAGCCAGCTCACGGCCACCGCGTGGGGCACCTTGCAGATGGCCTCCCTCGCCGCGTTCCCCGCGGCGGTCGGCGTCGGGGTGCAGGCGGTCGCCGACCACTCGGCGGGGCGGCTGGCGCTGGCCGGCGGCCTGATGGCCCTGCTCGGCTGCCTGACCGCGATCGGCGACACCATGCTGCACCGCACGGCGATCACCAACTGGATCACCGCCGCCTCCCGGGTGCAGCAACTGCTGGCCCGCAAGACCGCCGAGCTGGGCTCGGTGCTCACCCGGCGGGTGGCGGCCGGCGAGGTGGTGGCGGTGAGCACCGGTGACGTGGAGAAGATCGGGTGGTTCGTCGAGGCGGTCGCCCGGTTCGGCTCGGCGGTGCTTTCCAGCCTCGCGGTGATCATCGCGCTGCTGGTCATCCAGCCGGTGCTCGGGCTCATCGTGACCGTCGGCGTGCCGGTGCTGGCCCTGTCGGTGCTGCCGTTGCTGCCCCGGGCGACCCGGCGGGCGGACGTGCAGCGCGAGAAGGCGGGCCGGGCGACCGAACTGGCCGCCGACACGGTGGCCGGGCTGCGGGTGCTGCGCGGGATCGGCGGCGAGGAGCTGTTCCTCGACCGCTACCGGCGCGCCTCGCAGGAGGTGCGGCAGGCCGCGGTGCGCAACGCCCGGATGTGGGCGCTGATCTCGGCGATCCAGGTGCGCTGCCGGGGCTGCTTCCTGCTCGGCGTGGTGTGGTTCGGCGCGCGGCTGGCGCTGCGCGGGCGGATCTCGGTGGGCGAACTGGTCACCGTGCTACGGCGCGGTGACCTTCCTGCTGATGCCGTTGCGCAACTTCGAGGAGACGCGATGGCCTGGTCGTTCTCCCGGCCGTCCGCCAAGCGGGCGGCGCGGGTGCTGAGCCTTGAGCGGTCGGCGGCGGTGGACGAGGGGGCCGAAGGGCTGCCGGAGGGCGACCTGTACGACCCGGCGACCGGGTTGCTGGCACCGGCCGGGCAACTGACCGCGGTGGTGTGCGGCGACCCGGACGCCGCGGGGCTGCTGGCCGACCGGCTCGGCGGGCACAGCCCGTCGGCCGAGCCGGCGGACGAGTTCGCCTCGGCCACCCTGGGCGGCGTGCCGCTGGACGGTGTGCCGCTGCGGGTGGCCCGCACCGCGGTGCTGGTGCAGGACAAGGATCCGGTGCTGCTGTCCGGCACCCTGCGCGAGTTGCTGGACGTGCCGTCCTCGGGGCGGGTCACCGGCGACCAGGCGCTGGAGGCTGCCTGTTGCGCCGACGTGCTGGACGCGCTGGCGCAGGCGTCGGCCGCCGGGGACGGCGATGCGATGCGCGCGCCGATCACCGAGCGCGGGCGGTCGCTGTCCGGCGGGCAGCGCCAAAGGCTGGCGCTGGCCCGCTCGCTGGTGGCCGATCCGCGCGGTGCTGGTCCTCGACGAGCCGACCTCGGCGGTCGACTCGCACACCGAGGCACGGATCGCGGACGGCCTGCGGCGGATCCGCACCGGGCGCACGACGGTGGTGTTCACCTCCAGCCCGCTGCTGCTGGACCGCGCCGACCGGGTGGTCCTCGTGGCCGACGGCACCGCCGCGGCCACCGGGACCCACCGCGAACTGCTGCGCGGCGATCCGGTGTACCGCGCGGTGGTGACCCGGGAGGACGCCGGACCCGCCGGCACGCCGGACCTGATGGAGGAGTCGGCATGATCGGTGTCGAGCGGCCCACGTACGACCCGGCCGCGCCGCGGCTCGCGACCACGCTGCCGGTGGGCACTCCGGCGACCGTGCGCCGCTACCTGCGCGAGCTGCTGCGGCGGCACCGCGGCGACTTCGGCTGGCTGATCGGGGTCAACGCCGTCGCGGTGCTGGCCTCGATGGCCGGTCCCTACCTGCTGGGCACCTTGGTGCAGGGCCTGTCGGACGGCCGGCGGGACCTGGCGCCTGGGCCGCACCGTCGCACTGTTCGGGCTGGCCCTGGCGGTGCAGACGGTCTTCGTACGCATGGTGCGGCTGCGCGGCGCCGTTCTGGGCGAGCGGATGCTGGCCGAACTGCGCGAGGACTTCCTGGTGCGCGCGGTCGCCCTGCCGCCGGGCGTACTGGAACGGGCGGGCACCGGTGACCTGCTGTCGCGGATCACGACCGACATCGACCGGCTGTCCAACGCCATGCGGGAGGCGGTGCCGCAGCTGACGATCGCCGTGGTGTGGGCCGGGCTGCTGCTCGGCGGCGCTCACACGTGACCGCGCCGCCGCTGGCGCTGTCGGTGCTGATCGCGCTGCCGATGCTGGTGGTGGGCTGCCGCTGGTACTTCCGCCGGGCGCCGTCGGCGTACCGCTCGGAGGCGGCCGGGTACGCGGCGGTCGCCTCGCTGCTGGCCGAGACGGTCGACGCCGGGCGGACGGTCGAGGCGCACCGGCTGGGCGAGCGGCGGATCACCGAGTCGGACCGCAGGATCGGGCAGTGGGTGGCCTGGGAGCGCTACACCCTGTGGCTGCGTTCCGTGCTCTTCCCGGTCTTCAACCTGACGCAGGTGACGATCCTCGGCCGGTGTGCTGGTGCTGGGCGGGGTGTTCGCCCTGCACGGCTGGGTGACGGTCGGTGCAGCTGACCACCGGCGCGCTGTACGCGCAGATGCTGGTCGATCCGGTGAGCCTGATGCTGCGCTGGTACGACGAGTTGCAGGTCGCCCAGGTGTCGCTGGCGCGGCTGGTGGGGGTGCGGGAGATCGAGCCGTCGGACGGGGCGGACGGCGGGTCACCGGCCGGCCGGGACGATGCTGGCCGACCAGGTGCGCTTCGGCTACCGCCCCGACGTGGACGTGCTGCACGGGGTGACGCCTGCGACTGCGGCCCGGTACCCGGCTGGCGCTGGTCGGCCCGTCCGGGGCGGGCAAGTCCACGCTGGGCAGGCTGCTGGCCGGCATCTACGCCCCGCGGCGCGGTGAAGTCACGCTCGGCGGCGCCGAGCTGGCCCGGATGCCGGCCGAACGGGTGCGTGAGCACGTGGCGTTGGTCAACCAGGAGCACCACGTCTTCGTCGGCACGCTCCGCGACAACCTGCTGCTGGCCCGGCCGACCGCGTCCGACGCGGAGCTGTGGGCGGCGCTGGGTGCGGTGGACGCCGACGGGTGGGCGCGGGCGATGAGCGAGGGTCTGGACGTCCGAAGTGGGCTCCGGCGGCGCCGGTCTGACCCCCGCGCAGGCGCAGCAGGTGGCGCTGGCCCGGCTGGTACTGGCCGATCCGCACACCCTGGTGCTGGACGAGGCGACCTCGCTGCTCGACCCGCGGGCCGCCCGGCACCTGGAGCGCTCGCTGGCGAAGGTGCTGGACGGCCGGACGGTGGTGGCCATCGCGCACCGGCTGCACACCGCCCACGACGCCGATGTGATCGCGGTGGTCGAGGACGGCCGGATCAGCGAACTCGGCAGCCACCAGCAGCTGGTCGCGGCGGACGGCGCCTACGCGGCGCTGTGGCGCTCCTGGCACGGCTGACCCGCTGGCCCGGCCCGCCCGCCACCGCGAGTGGCGGGAGGCCGGTGTCAGTTCAGCATGCCGAGGGCGTCCAGGCAGCAGACACCGCCGAGGATCATGAAGGCGGGCATGAGCACCTTCAGCTCGACCCAGCTGCCGGCGCGGAAGCGCATGAACTGCGGCGGGCCGATCGGGTACCAGCGCTTGCGGCCGATCGGTATCGGCCACAGGAACGGGCAGCCGGAGACCGTGATGGCGTCACCGATGCAGTGCACCATCGCGCCGAGCACCACCGGGATCCCGATCCACAGGTAGTGCTGGCCGGGCGCGGTGAACAGCCACGCCTTGCCGTTGCCCGGGTCGTCCAGAACCCCGGCCAGCGACCAGGCACCCAGCGCGCCCAGCAGCCACACCAGGATGTGGCTGGCACCCTTGACCTGCTTCCACAGCAGGCCGTCGATGGCCAGCACCAGGTGGATGAAGAGCACCGCCAGCACGCCCCAGCGCCCGCCGAACACCGCTATCGCGGAGCTTCCCGCCCCGCACATCAGTGCCCACAGCCAGGTGTGGGTGAGGGTGCGGTGGCCACCGTTGCGGCGCGGGTCGCCCTTCATACGGGTGCCGTTGTAGACGGCGTGCGAGAGCTTCTCGACGACCTCGCACAGCGTGTGCGAGACCGGGCCGAAGGCACGGGAGATCGTCGCCGGCTTGTGGTCCAGGTCGGGGGCGAGCGCCGCTCCCGCCGAGATCAGAGCGCCTACGGCGAGGGTCGGGCCAGGGCATCGGGTGGTGCAGGGCCGCGGCCACCGCACCGACCCCCAGCCAGGCGGCTGCCCCTGACAGTGAGTGCGCCGGTCCCATCATGTTGCTCGCCCCGCCCCGTTCGGCCCGCCCGTGGACGGGAGTTGATGCTGATGCGACGGCACAGCCTAGCGGTGGGTGATCTTCGGGCGAACGCCCGGTTCCGCTCATCGGGCCCGAGCCAGGCAAGATGGTGGGGTGACCCTTATCGATCAGCTGCCGTCGACCGCCGATCCCGACGCCCTCTTCGAAGCCTTCTCGAACTGGGCGACGGAACGCGGGCATCACGCTTTACCCGGCTCAGGAGGAGGCGCTGATCGAGGTGGTCTCCGGGGCGAACGTGATCCTTTCGACCCCCACCGGCTCCGGGAAGAGCCTGGTCGCCGCCGGTGCGCACTTCGCCGCGCTCGCCAACGACCAGGTGACCTTCTACACCGCGCCGATCAAGGCGCTGGTCTCGGAGAAGTTCTTCGACCTGTGCAAGATGTTCGGCACCGAGAACGTCGGCATGCTCACCGGTGACGCCTCGGTCAACCCGGACGCGCCGGTGATCTGCTGCACGGCCGAGGTGCTGGCCTCCATCGCGCTGCGCGACGGCCGGGACGCGGACGTCGGCCAGGTGGTGATGGACGAGTTCCACTTCTACGCCGAGCCGGACCGCGGCTGGGCGTGGCAGATCCCGCTGCTGGAACTGCCGCAGGCGCAGTTCCTGCTGATGTCGGCGACGCTCGGTGACGTCTCGCGGTTCGAGGAGGACCTGACCCGGCGCACCGGCCGGCCCACCGCCGTGGTCCGCTCGGCGACCCGGCCGGTCCCGCTGAGCTACGAGTACCGTCACCACGCCGATGACCGAGACCCTGACCGAACTGCTGGAGACCCATCAGGCGCCGGTCTACATCGTGCACTTCACCCAGGCGGCGGCGGTGGAGCGGGCGCAGGCGCTGATGAGCATCAACATGTGCACCCGCGCCGAGAAGGACGCCATCGCCGAGCTGATCGGCAACTTCCGCTTCACCACCAAGTTCGGCCGCAACCTGTCGCGCTTCGTCCGGCACGGCATCGGGGTGCACCACGCAGGGATGCTGCCGAAGTACCGGCGCCTGGTGGAGACGCCTCGCCCAGGCAGGACTGCTGAAGGTCATCTGCGGCACCGACACCCTCGGCGTCGGCGTCAACGTGCCCATCCGCACCGTGCTGTTCACCGCTCTGTCGAAGTACGACGGCTCGCGGGTGCGGGTGCTGCGGGCCCGGGAGTTCCACCAGATCGCCGGGCGGGCCGGCCGCGCCGGGTTCGACACGGCCGGCCTGGTGGTCGCGCAGGCCCCCGAGCACGTCATCGAGAACGAGAAGGCGCTCGCCAAGGCCGGCGACGACCCCAAGAAGCGCCGCAAGGTGGTCCGCAAGAAGGCGCCCGAAGGCTTCGTCAACTGGTCGCAGCAGACCTACGAGAAGCTGATCGGCGCCGATCCCGGAGCCGCTGACCTCCCGCTTCCGGGTCACCCACGCCATGCTGCTGTCGGTGATCGCCCGGCCGGGCAACGCCTTCGACGCGATGCGCCATCTGCTGGAGGACAACCACGAGCCGCGCCGCGCCCAGCTGCGGCACATCCGGCGGGCCATCGCCATCTACCGCTCGCTGCTGGACGGCGGGATCGTCGAGCGGCTCGACGGGCAGGACGGGGAGGGCCGCATCGTGCGGCTCACCGTCGACCTCCAGTCAGGACTTCGCCCTCAACCAGCCGCTGTCCACCTTCGCGCTGGCCGCCTTCGACCTGCTCGACCCGGAGTCGCCCTCCTACGCGCTCGACATGGTCTCGGTGGTGGAGTCGACGCTGGACGACCCGCGGCAGATCCTCGCGGCGCAGCAGAACAAGGCGCGCGGCGAGGCGGTGGCCGCAGATGAAGGCCGACGGCGTGGAGTACGAGGAGCGCATGGAGCGGCTCCAGGACGTGTCGTACCCCAAGCCGCTGGAGGAACTGCTCTTCCACGCCTACGGCGTCTACCGCAAGAGCCACCCGTGGGTCGGCGACCACCCGCTCTCGCCGAAGTCCGTGGTCCGTGACATGTACGAACGGGCCATGACGTTCACGGAGTTCACCTCCTTCTACGAACTCGCCCGCGCGGAGGGCATCGTGCTGCGCTACCTGGCGAGCGCGTACAAGGCGCTCGACCACACCGTGCCGCGAGGACCTGAAGTCGGAGGACCTCCAGGATCTGATCGCCTGGCTGGGCGAGATGGTGCGCCAGGTGGACTCCAGCCTGCTGGACGAGTGGGAGCAGCTGGCGAACCCCCAGGAGGAGACGGCCGACGAGGCGGCGGAACGCGCGGACCACGTCAAGCCGGTGACCAGCAACGCCCGCGCCTTCCGGGTGCTGGTGCGCAACGCGATGTTCCGGCGGGTGGAGCTGGCGGCGCTGGAGAAGTACGACGACCTCGGCCGAGCTCGACTCGGACTCCGGCTGGAACGCGGACGCGTGGGCGGACGCGATGGACGCCTACTGGGACGAGTACGAGGACCTGGGCACCGGCCCGGACGCCCGCGGGCCCAAGCTGCTGCTGATCGAGGAGGAGCCGGAGCACGGGCTGTGGCGGGTCCGGCAGGCCTTCGCGGACCCGGCGGGCGACCACGACTGGGGGATCTCGGCGGAGATCGACCTGGCCGCCTCCGACGAGGAGGGCCGCGCGGTGGTCCGGGTCACCGCCGTCGGTCAGCTGTAGCGGCCGGCCGGCCCGATACGCTGTCGGCGCCCGAGTCACCCCCGAGGGAGCGCGCATGCCCGACGCCGCCGGGTCGAACCCCGTGGAACTGCTGGTCGACCTGCTCGACCTGGAACGGATCGAGGAGAACATCTTCCGCGGCCGCAGTCCCGACGAGCGGCTGCAGAGGGTGTTCGGCGGGCAGGTCGCCGGGCAGGCGCTGGTCGCCGCCGGCCGCACCACGGAAGGCGGCCGGCCGGTGCACTCGCTGCACGCGTACTTCCTGCGGCCCGGCCGTCCTGGCGTGCCGATCGTGTACCAGGTGGAACGGGTCCGCGACGGGCGGGCCTTCACCACCCGGCGGGTCGTCGCGGTCCAGGAGGGCCGCACGATCTTCAATCTGACCGCCTCCTTCCATCATCCCGAGCCGGGCTTCGAGCACCAGCTGCCGATGCCGGACGTGCCCGGTCCTGAGAACCTTCCGGGGCTCGCCGACGAACTGCGTGGTCATCTGGGGACCCTGCCGGAGGCCCTGGAGCGCATGACCCGGCGGCAGGCCTTCGACATCCGATACGTCGAGCGGCTGCGCTGGACGCCCGACGAGGTGGGCTCCGCCGAGCCGCGCAGCGCCGTGTGGATGCGCGCGGTCGGCCAGTTGGGTGACGATCCGCTGATCCACACCTGCGCGCTGACCTACGCGAGCGACATGATGCTGCTGGACGCGGTCCGGGTGCCGGTCGAGCCGCTGTGGGGGCCGCGCGGCTTCGACGTGGCGTCCTTGGACCACGCGATGTGGTTCCACCGTCCTTTCCGGGCCGACGAGTGGTTCCTCTACCAGCAGGAGTCTCCGATCGCCACCGGCGGCCGGGGGCTCGCCCGCGGTCAGATCTACAACCGCGACGGCGGTCTGCTGGTCTCCGTCATGCAGGAGGGCCTCTTCTGCCCGCACGACCCCTCGGCGTAGGTGGCTGCTTCATGGACTGCGTCTTCTGCTCCGTCGTCGCCGGCACGGCGCCGAGCCACCGGGTCTTCGAGGACGAGACGGTGGTGGCCTTCCTCGACACGCGTCCGCTCTTCCCCGGGCATGTGCTGGTGGTGCCCCGCCGACATGTCGAGACGCTGACCGACCTGCCCGAGGACGAGGTGGGCCCGTACTTCGAGCGGGTGCGGCGGATCACCGCCGCCGTGGAGGACGGCATGGCGGCGGCCGGTTCGTTCGTGGCGCTCAACAACCGGGTCAGCCAGTCGGTGCCGCACCTTCACACGCACGTGGTGCCGCGCGAGCGCAAGGACGGCCTGCGGGGCTTCTTCTGGCCCCGCACCAGGTACGACGACGAGTCACACGCCCGCGACACGGCGGCCAAAGTGCGGGCCGCGCTGGACTCCGCGGCGGGCGGCGTCAGCTGACCGCGAGGGCGAAGGCCCGGGAGACCAACTGCACCTCGGGGTCCTTGTCCTTGGCGGACCGGCCTTCGATGAGCACCCCGCGGAAGAGCACCAGACCGCGCTGGTGCGGTCGCAGCCACATGTTGAGCCCGCCGCCGCCGTTGTAGGAGCCGGGCGTGCACCGGATGGTGTGCCAGCCGCCGTGGCCGTACCGCCGCTGTATGCAGAACCTGTTGAAGCTCGCCTTGTCGTCCACCGCGTCACCGGTGAGGTGTATCGGCCGGCCCAGCCGCACGTTGTGCGGGCCGGCGACGAAGTGGATGTCCGCCTTGGCGTAGGCGGGGACGGTGGTGAGGCTCAGTGCGCAGACGCCCGCGGCGGCGACGACGGCGGCTCGCAGGGCCCGGCGATCGCGGTTGGTCATCGTCTTCCCTTCGGCTGGTCAGGTCGGACGGACCGCGGGCGGGTCGGTCCGCTCTCCCGTTCGCCGTGGCCCGCGGCGCGTGTCGCGTGGTCCGCACAGAGGAAGAGACCCACGAGGCCATGGCCAACGTTGCCCTCGGCGGGTCACCGTTCCGCAACGGCGCGGCGGTGCCGGGGCCGGCTCGGCGCGCTCGGCTCTTCGCAGTGCGGCGGCCAGGGCCGACCGCGCGGCGGCGATCTCCTCGGGGTCGTCCGCCGTCAGCGGGACGCCGGGCGACGGCTCCTCATCGGTGCGGCTCACCGGACGGTCCGTCAGCAGCGAGGGCCGGAACTCGGTCAGCCGGGCGCGGTCGTGCCGGTCGGTCAGCAGGTCGGCGGCCTGGTCGGGGCCGAGCAGCGCGACCCAGACGGCCGCCTCGTGCCAGGCGTCCGGCGCCCGCTCGACCAGTTGGCCGACCCGGCGGGCCCGCCAACCCCTGGCCCGCAGATCCAGACCGTCGTCGAGGCGTTCGCGGACCTCCTCGGGCAGCCGGCCGGTCAGCCGGCCCGGGTTTTCGTCGGCGAAGGCGGTCACCTCGGCGACCGGATAGAGCCAGACCAGGGCGCGGTACCGGTTCAGATACCACCGCGCGGGGCGGAAGCAGCCCGCTCTCGCCAGTCTGGTGAACCGGTCACGGCTGATGCCGAGCAGATCCGCCCCGGTCACCGTGCCGACCAGCCGCAGACGGGCGTGGAACGCGTCGGGGAACCCCGGCTCGGCGGTCAGCCGGTCGAGCTCGGCCCTGGGCACCATCAGCCGGTCCGGGGTGCCCGGGGTAGCGGCGGCGGTGACCGCGCGCACCTCGCCGAGTTGCACGGCGAGTTCGAAGTCCCGTTGGTTCAGGTCGAGTTCGGCGCGAGCGGCGGTGGCACCGATCATTTCCGGCCCCGTCCGACTGTCCGGTACGGACTCCTCGTCTTGCGGACTCCGACGGAAAACCACCCGCTCCGCGGTCCCTTCACCCACCGCGGAACACCCCCGCACCGGTCCGGCCGGTGAACGCCCGCGCGCCGGATCCGTCCGCATGGTCACCCACCCCAGGCGCCGCATTCCCGTCCGCGTTCCCGTGCATGTCCCCGTCCGGGATCGCGTCCCCGTCCGTGTCCTCAGCAACATGATGTCACTCCCCCAGTTCGTTCCGTCACTTTCAGTAGCGACTGTAAGGGGAAGAACCACCTTCGTGGGAAGCCTGTGGATAACTTCGCGGAGTCCGCTCCCCCGGGTGTTCCGAGGCGGCCCCGGGACCCGCCGGTCCAAGCGACCGGCCTACCGGTCAGAGCGACCGCAGAGCGACCTGCCTGCCGGTCAGAGCGACCGCAGGCCGCTGATGACGTGCTGCAGCAGGTCGACGTCGGGGAGTTCGGCGGGCGGGACCGGGCGGGTGATCCGGACGCACCCGGCGTCGAGGAGGTCGCCGAGCAGAACGCGTACCACTCCGAGTGGCAGGTCGGCGCCCGCGGCGAGTTCCGCGACCGACAGCGGGCCGTCGGCACGGCAGTGGTCGAGCAGGATCAGATGTTCTTCGGCGAGGAGGTCGGTCCGTCCACGGACCGAGGTCGACGCGTGGCGCGGATGGCGTACCGCGCCGGTTGTTCCTGGCGGGCCCGCGCCGGCTGTGCCCCCCGGTCCCGGGGCCTGCTGCGGGCCCACGGCCGCCTCGGCCGCTCCACGGCCCGTCGCCTGGCCGCCGCCCGCGGCCCTTCGGTCTCCCGCGACCGGTTCGCCTCCGGCGGCGATCGCCGCTCCGCCTCCCGGTCCCGCACCGGCGGCCACCGTCCCGGGTCCCGCACCGGCGAGCACGGCCCCGGCGGCCGTACCGGGACCGGCCTTCGCACGCGCCGGGTCCTGGCCCGCGGCGACGTCCGCCAAGCCGGTGCCCGCCGTGGAGTCGGGGGCGGCTGTGCCGGGACCACCACCGGTCGGTCTCACGTCGTGCGGTTCTCGGAGTGCGTCGTCCCGCGGCGCCTCGGTCCCGTCCAGCGCGTAGACGAGCGCGATCACGTCGAAGTCGGGGACCCCCGCCACTGTGCGGGTGCGGCCACGGGTGACGGTGTACGGGCGGACCATCGGTCCCGCCTCGTCGTCGTACCACAACGCGCCCGAGTCGCCCGCCAATTGATTCACGTCCCGCTGGAAGCGCCGTCGGTATGACGGGGGGCGACGCCGAGGTGCTCGCCGACCCGGTGGACGAGAAGGGTCATCTCATAGGCGATCTGACCGACATCGGTGCCCTCGCCGGTGAGGACAGACAGACAACTCCCGTCACCCGCCGAGGTGACGAAAAGGAATCCGTCATCGAATTCGATCATGGTCTGCCGTACACCGCCCGCACCGAAGTGCCGTCCGGCGCCTTTGGCCAGGCTGTGGAAACCCGAGGAAACCGCGGCCAGATGCTCGGCGTCGGCGGCCTCCAGATCGCGGCTGGCCCCGGTGACCAGGCCGTCGCTCGACAGGATCAGCGCGTGTTTGACCTGGGAGATGCGGTCCACCATGTCGTCCAGCAGCCAGCCCAGCGGGCCGGACTCCCGGGACTTCCCCGGTTTTCCGGTCGCTCCCGCGCCGCCGGTCCTTCCGATGCCGAAGGCAGTGCCCATACGCCTGGCGCCTCCCGTCCCCCCGCTGTGCCCGGTACCTTCAGTGGTCCAGGCCCTTTCGGTATTCCCTGACGTCGCGGCGCTACTCATGATGTCGGACCCCCGTCTTCCTCGGTAGCGTTGTTTCCTGCTACGGCTTTCTCTATCGCACTTTCCCGTGCCGTTTCGCCCAGTCGGGTGTCTTCCACAGTTACTTCAGGCGCTTTCCCCGGCGCCTGGTTGTCCGAATCCCGCCCTTGCGTGGCAGCGGAATCCGCCCGGCCGCGGGCCAGTCCGCTCGCGTAGGCCGCCGCGATGGAACGAGCCGCCTCCGGTGACCGTTCCCGGTTGCCGCCGCCCGCCGCGTCACGGGTGGGACGGTCGTGCGCCACGGCCTCCTCGCGCAGCCGGGGGGACATGCTGCGGGCCGGCACCCGGCGCGGCAGGCCCGCCGCGGTGGTGGTGCTCGCCGCCACGCTCGGCTGCGGGGCGCGCGGCTGCCGCCCGGCCGCCGGGGCCGCCGCGGCGTCGCCGTCCTCCGGCCGCCGAACGGCCGGCTCAGCGGCTTGCTCAGCGGCCGGCTCCGCGGGCAGTTCCCGCCGGCCAGGCACCTGGGCCGGGAGCTGTCCCGCCGCCAGCCCGGGAAGCCGCTCCTGCATCAACCGCGCCAGGTCCACCGGGTGTTCGACGGCCGGTCCCGGCTTGGCGTGCCGGCCGGGCCGGATACGGGTGGCCCCGGTGGCCTTCATGACGTCGTCGACCTTGGCCAGGGCACGGCCGGCCGCCATGGCGACGGTGTCCGCGCGCATGCCCGCCCGCATGCCGGCCCGCACCCCCGAGACGTCGGAGACCTCGGGCTCGGCGTCCTGCGGCGCCACCAGCAGGCTCTCCGGCAGCAGCACCACGGCCACCGTGCCGTCGCGCGTGGTGCGGCGCAGCGTCACCCGCACACCGTGCCGCGCGGCGAGCCGGCCGACGGTGAACAGGCCGAGGCGGTCGGTCTCCGGCAGGTCCGCGCCCTCCGCCCGGCCGTCCGCGACACGCCCGGCGGCGTCCAGGATGGCCTGGTTGGCCTCCGAGAGGCGCTCGGGGTTCATGCCGAGGCCGCGGTCCTCGATCTCGATGACGTAGCCGATGGCCACCGCGTCGCCGTTGACGACGACCTCGGTGTCCGGCGGGGAGAAGGAGGTGGCGTTCTCCATCAGCTCCGCGAGCAGGTGAAGGACGTCGGCGACCGCGGCGCCGACCAGCGCCACCTCGGCCATCGGCCGCACCACGATGCGCTCGTAGCTCTCGACCTCGCCGACGGCCGCCCGCACCACCTCCGCCATCCGCACCGGCCGCCGCCAGGCGCGGCCCGGGGTCAGGCCGGACAGGATCAGCAGACCCTCGGCGTGTCGGCGCATGCGGTTGGTCATGTGGTCGAGCCGGAAGAGGTCGGCCAGCTCCGTGGGGTCCTGGTTGCGCCGTTCCATGGTGTCGAGCAGCGCGAGCTGGCGGTGCAGCAGCACCTGGCTACGTCGGGCGAGGGTGGTGAAGACGGCGGCGACACCGCGGCGCAGCCTGGCCTGCTCGACCGCTGCCTGCACGGCGGCCCGCTGGGCGACTCCGAAGGCCCGGCCGACCTGGCCGATCTCGTCGTCGCCGAAGTCGTCGACGTAGTCCTCCAGGTGGCCGGCGCCGTACTTGGGCGCGTTGGCGGGCCAGGCCGTGGCGGCCACATCCTCCACCGGGTCGCCCTCGCGCAGCCTGCGCATCATCTCCGGCAGGCGGCGGCCCGACAGTTCCTCGGCGGTGTCGCGCAGTCCGGTGAGGCGGGCGGCGATCCGACGGCCGATGCGCAGCGAGATCAGCAGCGAGGCGATGACCGCGAGGAGGCCCGCGAGCAGCACGCCCGCCGACTTGTCCAGCACCTGCATGCCGGTGTTGTGCGCCTCGGCGTCCACGTCACCCGAGGCGGAGCGGTCGATGGCGGCGAGCTGACCGAGCGCGGTGTCCACGGTGCGCTGCCAAAGGGCCTCGGGCATCGAGTCGGTGACCGTCAGCGGGGTGGCGGCGCGGGCCGCCTCCTCCAGCGAGAACAGCGACCAGCCGATGCTGCCGTTCTCGAAGTCCTCCAGGGCGGCGCCGTCGTCGAGGGGCAGTTCCGGCTCGTAGATCTGGTGCAGCAGCTGGCGGCCGTCGATGGTGCCGATGAGGTCGCGGTACTGGCCGTCGGTCATGCCGTTCGCCTCGCGGCCGCCCAGCACCATGGCGTCTTCCTGCGAGAGCAACTCGCGGGCGCGGGCGAGTTCGATGACGACGGACCCCTTGCGCGCCACCTCGCCGGTCTGGAGTTCGGTCAGCGAGCTGCGCAGCCGGAAGTCGGGATCGATAATGGCCGAATAACTGTCCAGCACGTCGGACCAGTTGGTGTTGCGGGCGTTCACTGTGGCACGCAGCGCGGTCAGCTGGCCGATACCGGACTGCACGTCGCCGACCTTGGCGTTCTGGTCGGCGTTGAGCGTGGCGCCCGCGTCGCGTCGGCGCAGGTGGTCGCCGAGGACCTCGGCGGCGGCGTCGGAGTCCGCCTCGGTCTTCTTCAGCTGGGCGGCGCCATGGGTGCCGTTGGAGGCGTCGTACTCGACGGCGGCCTTGCGTTCGGCCTGGAGGGCGTGGGTGAGGCGGTCGGCGGGTGTGCCGTAGTACTGGTCGGTGACGTCCACCCTGATCAGCGCGAAGGCGCCACTCAAGGTGGTGTACGACCCGTAGGTCCACAGGGCGGCCAGCGAGACCATGGGGACGAGCAGCAGGGCGAGGAGCTGCGTTCGGATGGTGCGGGGGCGCAAACGCATGGGTGAGATGGTCCTCGTTCGCCGGCGGCGAGCAGCGCACGCGACGGTATCCGGCACCGCCGCGTTCGCCCGCGCCCACGGGGTCGTAGGGTCGACAGGGCCGGTACGCAACCCGCACCGTCGGCTGTTTTTCGGACAACTTCGGGGCAGCCGAACCATTCCAGCCGATCGGAAACGGTCCGAAGTCCGAGAATCCTGATGCGGAGTTGGCACAGTCTGGTACCAGCCGACCGCCCGGTTCTCGTCCACTGTGACATGTCACAGCGTCGCGCCTGATCGGCGGGAGATCTCACATGACGCACCATGGACCCCATGGCACACACCATGACCGAGGCCCAGTGGCGGGAATTCGTGTCCGCCGGGACCCGCACCGGGAAGCTGTCCACCGTACGCGCCGACGGCGCTCCGCACATCGCTCCTGTCTGGTTTCTGCTGGACGGTGACGACGTGGTGTTCAACACAGGCAAGGAAACGGTCAAGGGGCGCAACCTCGCCCGGGACGGCCGGTGCGCGATCTGTGTGGACGACGAGCGACCGCCGTTCTCCTTCGCGGTGCTCCAGGGCCGGGCCGAGATCAGCGAGGAGTTGTCCCAGGTAAGGGACTGGGCGACCCGGATCGCCGCCCGCTACATCGGGCCCGATCGCGCCGAGGAGTTCGGCGCCCGCAACGGCGTCCCCGGTGAACTGCTGGTGCGGATGCGGATCGACAAGGTGGTCGCGCTGGGCGACCTGGCGGACTGACGGCGTCCGCGCCGATCGCACGGCGGTCCGCGGGGCGGCCGTGGGATCATGGCCGCCACCGCCGACCGCCGAGGAGCCATCGTCGTGAGCGACGCGTCACAGCGGGCCGGAAGCCCAGGACCCGGCACCGACCCGGACAGCGTCCGCGAGTTCTTCGGAGCGCGGGCCGCCACCTGGGAGACCAGGTTCCCCGACGACACCCCGGTCTACGAGGCGGCCGTGGCCGACCTCGAAGTCCACCCCGGCCAGGCGGCGCTGGACGTCGGCTGCGGCACCGGCCGGGCGCTGGCGCCGCTGCGCGCGGCGGTCGGTCCTGACGGCACGGTCATCGGCGCCGACCTCACCCCCGAGATGCTGCGGGTCGCCGCCGACTCGGGCCGCGGGCGCCTCGCGCTGCTGACGGAGGCGGACGCGGTCCGGCTGCCGGTGCGCTCCGGCGCGCTCGACGTGGTCTTCGCCGCCGGGCTGATCCACCACCTGGCCGATCCGGCGGCCGGGCTGCGGGAGTTCGCCCGGGTGTGCCGGCCCGGCGCCAAGCTCGCCCTCTTCCATCCGCTGGGCCGCGCCGCGCTGGCCGCCAGGCGCGGCCACACCCTCAGCGAGGACGATGTGCGAGCCGAGACCAATCTGCGTCCGCTGCTGACGTCGACCGGCTGGGGACTCGCGGCATATGACGACGGCGAGAGCCGGTATCTGGCGATCGCGGTGCGCGCCCTGGAGTGATCCCGCGCGACGGCCGGGCCTGCACGAATGCCTCGCGAACTCCTCACGCCGCGCTCTCGACGAGCGTGTTACCCGGTGGTTAGGGTGCGCGGACGCCCCCTCGGGGCGCGACGGCGGAAGGGAGGCCGGGTGTCCGTGACGGACGAGGAGACTCCGCGCGACGGAACGCTGGTCGGCGAGGTGCCGGCCGGTGCCGCGCCGGCGGGCGACGTGTCGGACGAAGCGCTGGACGACGACGCGCTCTACGTGCTGACCGCGGTACTGCTGACCCCGGCGCAGTTCCCCAGCGCGCTCGGCGACGACTATCCGGCGGCGTGCCGGGCACTCGGGCTCGAACCGTTCGGCGACGGCTACGGGCTGGTGCTTGGCCAGGACTCCACCGGAGGGCGCTGGACGGTCGCCACCTCGGACACCGCGCTGGTGGCGGTGGCCATCGCGACCTGGGACTGCGGGATGGCGTACGACCTGTCGCCTGACGAGCGCAGCATCGTCGCCTCGCTGCCCGGCTGGCCGCTCGAACTGGCCGTCGCCGCGCCGGGGCTGCCGGAGCCGCACGACCCGTCGCAGGAGGAGGGCGGCGGGCCGCCGCTGGTGCCGCCGGACACCGCGACCTGGGGTCCGGCCCAACGCCGGCTGGGCGCCGACGAGATCGCGTCGCAGTGGCGGACCTGGCGGGCGCAGATCGACGACGGTCAGGACTTCGACGCCACGCCGAGTGAGGGGGGCCACCGGCATCCCGGTGTGCGCCGGGTCCTGGCGGAGGCGAGCGCGTACGCGGCCGACCCGCCGCCGCTCGGCCGGGTGCGGTCCTCCTTCGCGGAGGGCGGCGCGCGGGCGCTGCGGGCCGACGGGCCGGGCTGGAGCATGGTCGCCCGCACCGACGACATCGCCTTCGTGCTGCTGGACGACGAGCCGGGTGAGGTGATCCCGGTCGGCCGCGGCACCGAACTGCCCGGGCTGCTGGCCGCGCTGGACCAGCTGGCGGTCCGCGCCGACCACTGAGCGGGATCGCCCCGGGCTGTCCGGTGTCGGCCGTCGGCCGCTGTCCGGCGGCCGCCCCGGCGTCGGCCGTCCGGCGGCTGTCCGGTGCCGGCCTGCCGGCGCTCAGCGCAGTGCCGAGACCGCCTTGCGTGCCGCCACCAGCACCGGGTCCCACACCGGTGAGAACGGCGGCGCGTAGCCGAGGTCCAGCGACGTCATCTGCTCGACCGTCAGGCCCGCGGTGAGGGCGACCGCGGCGACGTCCACCCGCTTGGCGGCGCCGTCACGGCCGACGATCTGGGTGCCAAGCAACCGCCCGCTGCCGCGCTCCGCCAGCATCTTGACGGTCATCAGGGCACTGCCCGGGTAGTAGCCGGCCTGCCCGGTGGACTCGATGACGACGCTCACGTACCGCAGTCCCAGCTCCTTGGCCTGGCTCTCCTTCAGACCGGTGCGGGCGATCTCCAGGTCGCAGACCTTGCTGAGCGCCGTGCCGACGACGCCGGGGAAGGTGGCGTAACCACCGCCGATGTTGGTGCCGATGACCAGGCCGTGCTTGTTGGCGTGGGTGCCGAGCGCGATGTGCCGCATGGTGCGGGAGACGATGTCGAACACCTCGACGCAGTCGCCGCCGGCCCACACGTCCTCATGGCCGCGCACCCGCTGCGCCCGGTCGGTGAGCAGTCCGCCGTGCTCGCCGAGCGGCAGCCCGGCCGCCCCGGCCAGCTCCGTCCCCGGCCGCACGCCGACTCCCAGCACCACGATGTCCGCCGGGTGTTCGCCCTTGTCGGTGACCACGGCGCGGGCCCGGCCGTCGGGGCCGGTGAGCACCTCGCGGACGGCCGCGCCGGACTCCACCGTGATGCCCATGTCCTCCATCGCCCGGCGTACCAGGCGGCCCATGTCGGGGTCGAGGGTGGCCATCGGCTGGTCGGCGCGGTCCACCATGGTCACCGACAGACCCCGGCGCAGCATCGCCTCCGCCATCTCGACGCCGATGTAGCCGCCACCGACCACCACCGCGCGCCGCACGCCCTCTTGCCGCAGCCCGCGCAGCACCGCCTCGCCGTCGTCGAGCGTCTGCACGCCGTACACGCCGTCCGCGTCGATCCCGGGGACCTCGGGGCGGACCGGCACCGCGCCGGTGGCGATGACCAGTTGGTCGTACCCGGTCCAGGCGTACGTGCCGTCGGCGGTGTCCCTGGTGCGCACCCGGCGCCGGTCCAGGTCGATCTCGACGGCCTCGGTGCCCAGCCGCAGGTCGATGCCGCGGTCGCGGTGCTCCTGCGCGGTGCGCGCGACGAGGGCGTCCGGCCCGTCGACCTCGCCGCCGACCCAGTACGGGATCCCGCAGGCGCTGTAGGAGGTGTGGCCGCCGCGTTCGAAGGCGATGACGGACAGCTCGTCCGGCCCCTTGCGGCGGCGTGCCTGGGAGGCGGCCGTCATTCCCGTCGCGTCCCCGCCGATCACGACCATCCGCTCGACCGCCATGCCGCTGCGCTCCCTCGTCCAAGGCCCGCCGAGCCCACCCGGCCACCGGTTCATCCGTCCGCCCGGCCGGTCGGGCCCGACCATCGCGTTCCGTTCCGGACAAGCATCCCCCACCGCCCGGCAGCATCCGCGAAGACCGTCCCGGGCCCCGAACGGTCACCGCGTCGCACACGGGGCCGCGACGCTGTTCGTACCGACCAGGGAGCTGCCCGTCGGTGACGGGCGGGGGCCATTGGGGTCAGCGCAGTTGTTGCCACCACCAGGCGATCGAGGGCAGAGCGAGGGGTTCGGTGCTCGGGTCGCCGGGGTGGTCGGTGAGGGTGAGCGGGATGGGGGCGGGATTCGGCGGGGGGAGCTGGGTGCGGGGGGTCACGGCGGTGTAGCGGGCGGAGTGCGCGCCCCAGTCGAGGTTGGAGCGGATCGCGTAGCCGAGGTCCGCGACGTAGGCCCTCGCGGGAGCGCTCAGTTTGGGTTGTTCCTGTTCGCGCAGGCTCAGGAAGAGTGTCGTCAGGCGGTCTCGCAGGGCCACCGCCTGGTGGACGGCCTGCTCGGGCGGGCAGTGGTTCAGCCGGGCGAGCAGCATCACGACGTTGAGCTTGGTTTTGTCGATGAGTTGTTCGCGGTTGTAGGAAAGCAGGTCGTTGTCGAGAGCCATCAGCAGGAAGGACGACTCCTTCAGCGCGCGCATGGCGGGAGAGTGGAATTCGGCACCGGGGATCTCTTCGCCGGTGGTGATCTCCGACCAGGACAGGCTGGCGGCGCCGCCGGCGTTGAGCAGCCGCAAGTGGCACAGGTCGTCCAGGGTTTCGGGTGTGGGGCCGGCCATTCCCCACAGGATGGCGTGGAACCAGCTGCGGTGGGCCTCGACGAACCGGGACTGCTGCGTCGGGGTGGCGATGGCCTGTACCGAGGAAACGAGTGACCGCAGTGCGGCGATCGGGCCGGTCTGATCAGCGGTCGGTTCGGTGGCCGGGGACTCCATGACGCGGAGCAGGCGGCTGGTAAGGCCGACCGCTGTGGCGAGCTTTGTGGAGGTGACGGCGGTTTCCATGCGGACGTCGTCGACGTAGAAGATCCAGTGCAGCCAGCGTGCGGTGAGCGCGACGCGGTCGGTGATGCCGTGGGGATAGATGCGGCTCATCGCCTCTCCGTAGTGCCGTGCGATGACCCAGGCTCGGTCGATGTCGCTGGTGAAGAGGCGGTAGCGGTCGAGCCAGACCCGGCTCTCGCGGTCGATGTGCTCGTACTCGGGGTGGATGGCCGCGTCGATGGGGCAGTACAGCGGCGGCAGCTGAAGCAGTTGTGGGGCGGTCGTGTCCGAAATGACGTTCATGGCAGGCTCCGTCGTGGAGACGCGATGGGGAGACCAGAGAGCCACGGTCAGTACTGCCACGGCAGCGGGAACCGCCGCCGGGTGCGTGTCCGCCCTGAAGGTGTCCGGAGCAGCCGGCGGTACATCCGCCGGCTCCTCGATTGCCGCACCCCTTTGAGTGGCGGTGGCAGCGGCCTCCTGGTTGAGACAAGTCAGCTACAGCAGGCAGTGGAACGGAAGCCCCTGCTCAGGCGGGAAGCGTGAACGCGTTGCTCGCTTGTGAGTTTGTGCGTCACCCGGAGCGAGGCGGCCGGCCTCCGGCGGCGGGCTGCACGGCATGAGTCAGCGTTCCAATACGTCCACAGCATCCTGGCCCGCTTCTCCACCTCCGCGTACTCCTCGAACCACGACAGGAACCGCTGACGCGACAAATGCTTCGCCGCCTCCACCAACGTCCCGCCGGCACCCAGGCACTCGTCGGCCTTCGTCACGAACACCGACAGTTCCTCATACATGGTTCTCTGGAGTACATCTCACGGATCGCAGAAGAGATCACGTCCAGGAAGACGAGAGGAAAGCGATGGAAACCACCGGCATGAGCTGGCGCAAGTCCAGCTACAGCGGTAGCACGGGCAACTGCGTCGAGATAGCCGATGGGGTCACGGACACAGTCCCCGTCCGGGACTCCAAGGACCCGAGCGGACCTCACCTGGAATTCACCGGCGAAGCCTGGTCCTCCTTCGTGAACGCCCTCAAGGGCGGTCGTTTCTCCGACTGACCGCCCGTCGTTAATCGCATCGCTTTTCCGGAAACTGGCAGAAGGGTTGGAAAGCCATCAACGAGTACACGCCGGCGGACGAACTGGCGCCGGGCAGCGCCTGGTTCAAGTCGCGCTACAGCGGCAGCACGGGCAACTGCGTAGAGGTAGCTGACCTCACGGAAACGCATGGTGCCATTGGGGTTCGTGACTCCAAGGACAAGAGCGGGCCTGCCCTGCTGCTCAGTCCCCAGCAATGGGAGGCCCTGCTCGGGTTCGTTCGCTCCGACGAGGCCGACCTGAGCTACTGATCGTTTGGTCAGCGTGGCGCCCCCTCAGACTCGTTGAGGGGGCGTCGTGCCGTCACCCAGACGCGTAACGCCAGGCGGCGTCGACGTCCAGGAAGCGGCCCAGGTCGGCGACCTCCTCGGCTATTCCCGGCTCCGTCCCGGACGGCAGGGGCGCGAAGGGCTCGACGGTCACCACCAGCCGCCCGCCGCGCAACTCGTGCCGCCACACACCACCGGCATGACCGCCGACCAGCACCGTCGGCATCAGCAGCCCGCCCCCGGTGGCGACCCGCCGGGCGTGGCCGGGATCGATCAGCAAATCGCGGTCGTGGTAGCCGAGCAGATACGGGTCGAAGTGGCCCAGCAATCGCACCGGGACGGCCGGATCCGGCGGCCGGGTCCCCGCGGGCACCCACATCGGACCGGCCGGGGTGTCGACCCGCTCCAGCCGGTCGCCCAGCAGCCGGAACGCGGTCCGCGCCCGGCCCAGCGGCAGACCGGACCAGCGGGCGAAGTCGGCCTCGGTGACCGGCCCGTACCCGGCTGCATGACGTGCCGCCAACTCCGCCAGCGCCTCCTCCTCGGTGAACCGGGGGCCGTCCACCGAGGACAGCCACTCCTCGCGCAGCACGTACGTCGCCTTGTCGCCGGGGGCTTCGGGGCCCCGGCAGACCAGGCCGAGTTGGGCGGCGTACGCCATCAGGTGCGCGGGGGCCTGGCTCGCCGGGTCCAACGGCAGGCCGAGCGCGGCGATCCGGCGCACCACCTCGTCGCGCCGCAGCGGGGGCGCTCCGGCCAGCGCCTCCTCCAGCACGGCGAGTCCGGTGGCGCACGTGTCGTCGTCGAGGCCGAGCCGCCCGCGTCTGCCCCGGGACGCCGCGGCGAACCGCGGGCCGAGCAGGTCGGTCATCCAGCGCACGTCGGCGGCCGGCACGGCGTGCAGCGTGCCGCGCATGAGCCAGGTCCGCACCAGGAGGGGGTCCGGGCCCGCGCAGGCCGCGTCGAGATCGGCGGCGGTCATCCCGCGAGTGCGGGCCCGCAGTTGCTGCCGGGACGCCTTGGTGTCCTGCGCCTGGAGGGCCGCGGCCCGGCGGACGGCGTCGAGCACCGTCCGCTCGGGCTGGTGAAGGCTCTGCGACCGCATCCGCCAGGCCCGCACCCGGGCCGCGTCCAAGGTGGTCATGCCGCCATCCTGCCGGGTTCGACGCGCGGGGGCACGGCACGGCTACGGTGGGCCGGGGAGACACGGGCGGGACGGAAGGTGGGGGCGGGATGGACGGGCTGTCGTCGGTGCTGTGGATCGGCGGGCCGCCGGGTTCCGGGAAGACCACGGTCGCCCGGCTGCTCGCCCTGCGGTACGGGCTGCGCCGCTACCACGCGGACGCCCACACCTGGGAGCACCGGGACCGGGCCATCGCGGCCGGGCATCAGGCGGCGATCCGCTGGGAGGCGATGACCGTCGAAGAGCGGTGGTCGGCGCCGGACGGCGACCTGCTGGCGATGTCGCTGCACCACGAACGCGGGGCGATGATCGCCGACGACCTGCGCGCCCTGCCCGCGGCGCCGCTGACCATCGCCGAGGGCACTCCGGTGACCCCGGCGATCGCCGGGGCCGGCCCGCGTTCGGTGTGGTTGCTGCCGTCGCCGCAGGTGCAGCGGGACCGGCTCGCGGAGCGCGGGCTGTCCCCGGGGGTGTCGCGGCTGTACCGGTCGCTGGTCGGGGAGATCGACGCGCTGGTGGCGGCGTCCGGGGCCAGGACACTGGTCGTCGACGGCAGCCGCGGGGTGGCGGAGACCGTGGCCGCCGTCGAGGAGTTGTTCGCCCCCGCGCTGCGGGCCGGACCGCTGGCCACCACGGCGGCCGAGCGGCGCGGGCTGCTGCGGTACGCGAACCGGGCCCTCGCCGGCCAGTACCTGGGGTACTTCGCCCGCCCGTGGACGACCGGCGACCCGGCGACCACCCGGCTCGCCTTCGACTGCGAGTGCGGGCGGTCCGACTGCGCCGCCCAGGTCGAACTCCCCCTCGCCGCCTTCCCCGCCGCCCCCGACGCCACCTCCCCGCCGGTGCTGGCCCCCGGACACACCGCGTAGGCCGGGCCTGACCGATGGCCCGCACACCGCTCAGGCCCGGTCCGACCAACGACGCGCACGCCGCTCCCGCCGACAGACCCGGCGCGGCCCCCTCACTCCCCGCAAGGGCGATCCGGCCCGGTCCGACCAACGACGCGCACGCCGCTCAGACCGGGTCGCCCCCGCCCGAGGGCCCGGCCCGGCCCCCTCACTCCCGCCGGCGCGCCCGTCACTCCCGCCGGCGCGCCCCTCACTCCCGTCGGCGCGCCCTCGCGAACAGCGCCGCCTCCGCCACGTCCGGATCGGGGTGACCACGTAGCTCGGCGAGTTCGGCGGGCCATGGTTCGGCCCAGCCGGTCTCGGCGCCCGCGGTGCTCACCAGGACGAGCCGCAGCAGCCCGGCGGCGGGCCCGGGGGTCTCCCGCAGCGCGGCCAGCACGGCGGGCAGCGCGGGTAGGAAGGCCGGGGTGCGGGCGTGCAGCGGGCCGACGTCGATCGCTTCGAAGGGGCAGTGGCCGAGCAGCGGCAGCATCCGGGTCACCATGGCGGGGCTGAGACGGCCGGTGCGCACCGCCGCGGTCAGCACGTGCCAGGCGCTGTGCGCGGCGGCGCGGCGCAGACCGAGGGCGAGGAAGGCGTCGGCCAGCATGTCGTGCGTGCCGCCGCCGGTCGAGCGGTTCTGCCAGAAGTCCATCAGGCGCAAGGCGTCCAGCAGTTCGTCGTCCGGTCCGGTGCGGGCCCGGGCGACCAGCGTGTCGAGCACCCGGCGGAAACCCGCCGTGCCGCCGATGACCAGTCCCGCCTGTTGCCGCACGGCCGTGGGTCGTTGGGGGTCGGCGGCGGCGGTTTCCAGTGGACCGGCGACCTCGCGGACGCGGGTGCGCGGCATGGTCAGCAGGACTCCGGCCGCCGTCCGCGCCGCCCGCTCCTCCCCGTCCCGCACCAGCAGCGCCAGGAAGCGGCAGTAGTCGGGCCGGGCGGGGTCCGGGACGCCGTCGCGGGCGGCGCCGAGCACCGCTTCGAGTACCGCCGGAAGGTCCGACTTGGCCGTCAGCCGTTCGAAGACCGCGGGCGTCGCGATCCGGGCGACCAGCGGCCGGGCCAGCGCGGCGTAGACGTCGCGATGCTGGCCCGGGGTGTCCCACGCTGCGACCAGGGCGTCCGCCGCGCGCTCCCCCGGCAGTTCGGCGAGCGCCCGGGCCGCCTCCTTCCGGCTGCCGACCGGCGCGGCCGGGTCCCCGGCGACGGCGGCGAGGTGGGCGATCGCCTCGGTGTCCGGCAGGGCGTCGAGCAGCCGCCGCAGGCCCGCCATCGCGGCCCTGCCCCGCACTCCGCCGGTCGCCGCGTGGTCCAGCAGCAGCCCGAGCGCCGGCCCGGGATCGTGCGGGTCGGCCGCGGCGCACTCGCCCAGCGCGGTGAGCGCCGCCGCCGCGACCGGCTGCGGGGCGTCTTCCACCAGCCCTGAAAGGGCCGCCCTGTCCCGTACCTGCGCGGCCGCGTCGGCGCGCTCGTGCAGCGGGACCTCCTCGTCACCGGCCACGGCGGTCAGGTAGCGGGCGAACGCGGCGCGTTGCGCGGGCAGCCAGCGGCCGGTGACCTGGTACGGGACGCGTGGCACCGGCGGGGCTGCCGGATCGGTGCCGGCGGCGGCCGGCAGCAGGCGGTCCAGCAGGTCGGTGCGCCGGGTCGCGACGACCGCCCACACCAGGGGGACCCGGACCGCCGACGAGGCGTCGGCGGCCAGGAGTTCGGCCACCCGGCTCTCCCGGGTCGCCGGGTCGGACAGCCACACCTCGGCCGCCCGCGCGGCGAGCGCCGGATCGCCACCGCCGGTCGCCAGTCCCCACAACGCCCGGTCGAGCGCGGGGAGCGCCGCGAGGTGCCGGGCCAGCAGCCCGGCGAGCACGATCAGCCGGGAGGCCCGCTGACCGCGCGGACCGTCGGTGCCCGGTTCGCCGGCCGCGTTCCCGATCGACGCGGCACCCGCCGCGTCCACCCGCAGCGCGGCCGGTGTGCCGGGCCGGCGGGCGGCGGTGAGCAGGTCGGTGAGCAGCAGCGCGACGGCCGCCGCGCGTTCCCCGTCGCCGCGGGCCGACGCGGACTCCACGGTCGCGCGCAGCCAGCGTTCCGCGGCCTCGACGGTCCCCGGTGAGCTGTCGCGGGACTGCGTGGTGGTCGTGGCGGCCTCGCGCAGCGCCTCGTACGGCACGGCGTCCAGCAACCGGCGGGGTGCCCGCGCGGCCTGGGCGAGCGCGGCCCTGCGGACCATGTCCTGGTCGTGCCAGGCGCGTTCGCAGGAGGTGACGATCCGCGCGTAGGCGGCGGGGTCGCCCTCCAGACGGGCCGAGACGAGCAACGCGGGCCAGGCGAAGGCCCGTTCGGGAACGCGGTGGCCGTCCGTCACCCGGCGCAGCAGCGGTTCGCTCACCGACAGCGGCAGTGCCGTGGCCCACACGGCCGTCCGGTGCGGCTGGCCGCCGCCACCGCGCGGCAGCCGGGGGCGCACCAACTCGACGCGGTCGCGCGGATCGAGGGCGGCCAGGGCGTGCACCGGGGCCGCTCCGGAGGCGGCCATCCGCTGCTCGACGATCCGGCGGCGTTCGGCGGCGGGCAGCAGGGCGATCAGGGGTTCGGGAGCCACCTCGTGGTCCATCAGTCGGCGCACGGGCCGGCAGAAGCAGATCCCGGCGAGCCGGACGAGTTCCCCTGGGTCGAGTGTCCTTACCGCTCGGGCCGCCGCGCGGGGCAGCGGCCCGGGGCGCATCGGCAGCCGGGTGCCCTCGGCGGTGCCCACCGCGGCCAGCAGTTCGCGGGGCAGCCGCAGCAGGACCGCGGTCGCGCGTTCCGTCACCAACTCCGGTGCCCGTTCCGCCAGCAGCAGTGCGGCCCGCGGATCGCTCTCCGCGAGGGTGGTGACCAGCCGGGCGCTGCGGCGGCGCAGGTCGCCGACCTCCCGGTCGTCGGCGCAGGCGGCCCGGCGATCGGCCAGGTGCGCGGCGACCGCCCGGGGCGCGGTGCGGGCCAGCGCGGCCAGCACGCCGGGGGGCGCGCCGGTCAACGGCAGGAGGCGTTCCGCGGCTTCGGAAGCGCAGGCCGGCAGCAGAGCGGCGGCCTCGGCGTCGCCGTACCGCCGCCTGATCTCGGGCAGCAGGTGTTCGGCGAGTCGCCGGCGGCGCCCGAGCCGCAGTACCCGGAAGGTGTCGCGGCGCACCGCCCGCAGTTCGCTCAGGCCGCATCGTTCCAGGGCGGTGTCGGGCACCGGCAGCCGGATCGCGGCGGACAGCGCGCGGCGGCGCAGTAGGGGATCGTCCAACGCGGCCGTCACGGCGGCCAGATCACGCCGTACGACGGCGAGGAAGAGTCCCGACAGCCGGTCGTCGGGGTCCGTGGAGTGGTCGAGTGCCGTGCGCAGCGCGCGGTAGGCGGGCTCGTCCAGGGAGCGGGTGTGTTCGGCGATGGCCCGGGTGCGCGCCGGGAAGGGCAGCGGGTCGAACCGGGCGAGTGCCTGACGGGGAGTTTCGTTGTGGCTCATCGCGATCACCGGGTGGTCGCGGGGCCGTCCTTTCGGATCATCATGCCGGAAGGGTCGCAGCCAATTGCCGTGCCCGGCAACCCGTTTTCGATCATCCTGGGATCCGGACGGCCGCGATGGCGCGGTCTTGGCAGTGGGGAGGACGCCATGAGCGAGGCGGATGCGCGGCAGGTCGTGGAGATCCGTCCGGTCGGCTGGGTCGCCGGCGGGCGGGACGCGGTGACCGACGACGACTGGGGTGCGGTCCAGGCGGTGATCCGGCTGGACGGCGAGCAGTTCACCCCGCAGGCACTGGCCGGGTTGGACGCCTTCTCGCACATCGAGGTGGTCTTCCACTTCGACCGTGTGCCGGTGGCCAGGATCGAGACCGGTGCCCGGCATCCGCGCGGCAACATCGACTGGCCGCTGGTGGGCATCTTCGCCCAGCGCGGCAAGAACCGCCCCAACCGCCTCGGTGTCTCGCGCTGCCGGCTGCTGCGGGTCGAGGGGCTGGAGGTCCATGTCGCCGGTCTCGACGCGGTGGACGGCACGCCGGTGCTCGACATCAAGCCCTACGTCGCCGAGTTCGGCCCGCGCGGCGACGTGGTGCAGCCGGACTGGATGACGGAGCTGATGCATACGTACTACTGATCAGTACACCTGTTCACCTCTGATTCGCACAGCTTCGCCACGTTCAGGGGAGAGGGGGTAAACGTCGCGTGAACCATGGCAAAGGGCACTTCTGCCATCAGGCGAGCATCGCCACACTGACGTCATGCGAATGCCTCTACGCGCGTTGCGCGCCCGTGGTTCCGCGATCATCGTCGCCGGAACGCTCGTCCTCGGCCCCACCACCGTGCTGGCCGAGTCCGCCTACGCGGCCACCCCCGTGGCGACCCACGCCGCGACGGCCGTCATCGTGGTGCCCGCCGCCATCGGCGACATCTGCCAGTCCGCCCTGCCGAGCCAGGCGGACGACACCCTCGACCTCATCGCCGAGGGCGGTCCGTACCCGTACCCCGAGGACGGCGAGGTCTTCCGCAACGACGAGGGGCTGCTGCCCGCCGAGGCATCCGGCTACTACCACGAGTACACCGTGGTGACCCCGGGCGCGCCCACGCGTGGCACCCGCCGCATCATCACCGCCGAGGACGGTACCGACTACTACACCTCGGACCACTACGAGTCGTTCGACACCATCGACTTCTCCTGCTGAGCCGGCGGGACCCTCACACCACCTCCAGCGGATGACGAGGGCCGGCCGGCAGACCGACGCTGATCGGATCTCCCGGCCGGACCTCGCCCCCGGCCAGCACGATGCCCATGATCCCGGCCCTGCGGATCACGTCCCCCCGTTCGTCCCTGCCCAGCACCGCCTTCATCAGACCGCGCTGAAAGCCGTTCAACTGCGTACAGGGATTGCGCAGCCCCGTCACCTCGACCACCGCGGATCCCCCCAACCGCAGCAGCGTGCCCCGCGGCAGGCCGAGCAGGTCCACCCCCCGGGTCGTGACGTTCTCCCCCATCGAACCGGCGCGCACGGCGAACCCGGCCGCGCGCAACTCGTCCTGCAACTCCTCGTGGACGAGGTGGACCTGGCGCAGGTTCGGCTCGGTGGGGTCCCTCGCGACCCTGGACAAGTGCTGGACGGTGACCCCGAAGTGCGCGTCACCCTCGACGCCGAGCCCGGCGACCAGCCGGATGACGTCCTGGTTCGGCTTGCTGAACCGGTGCTCGGTGTCCCGACTGACCGCCGCGACCGTTCCTTCCCCACCCATCACGCCTCCCGCCCGGGTTGACCGGTACGTCCCCCCACACCGTACCGGCGCGACCCGGGCGGGAGGTGTCATTTGTCGGCGATGAGCTTGCCGGCGACCGCCCAGCTGTCGGGCTCGGTCTCCTGGAACCAGACGAACACCGTCTCGGCCGGGATCCGGTACGCCTCGACGAACGCGTCGGTGATCCGGCCGACCAGCTCCCGCTTGGCTTCGACGGTGCGCGGGCCCTGCTGGATGGTGACGTTGGGCATGGCTGTCTCCTCGGACTCAGGCGGTGGCTCCCGGCGGTTCCGGGCCGCTCACCGGCCTGCCCTCAGTCCATCGCGGACGGCCGCCGGGACCAAGACGTGATCGACTCTCGCTGCGATCACCCGATGTGATCGACGGGGTTCGCGGCGTCCACCGCTTCCGCCCGCACCTTCGCGCACGCCGCCAGCAGCGCCTGCGCCGCGGCGGTCGGTTGCGAGCCGGGCAGGGCCAGAGCGGTCGTCATGGTCAGCCCCGGGGCGCGGAACGGCACGAAGGCCACCTTGGGGAAGCGCAGCCGGGCGGCGTGCGCGGCGTAGACCACGGTCCACATCGGCGTACCGGCGCCGATCGCGGCGAGGGTGTCCTGCAACGCGGTGGGGACCGGCCCGCTCTGCGGCCGGAACCCGGCCTCCCGGCAGGCCGACACCACCAGGTCGACCAGCGGCGGATTGTTGCGGCGGGAGGTCAACCGCAGCGGCAGCCCGGCCAGTTCGGCCGGCTCCACCTCACCGGCGGCGGCCAGCGGATGCCCGGCGGGCAGCACGGCGACCAACGGCTCGCGCCAGACCGGGACCACCCGCAGCCCGGGGTGCTCCCCCTGCTCGCCGCGCACGAACGCGGCGTCCAGCCGGCCGACGGCCACCTGCGCCAGCCGGTCGGCGGTGGGCGCGTAGACCAGCTCGACGGCGACCCCGGGCGACTGCCGGGCGAGGACGTCCAGCACGGCGTCCAGCCGCTCGCCCATGCCGGTGCTGGTGCCGACCCGCAGGCTGCCGTCGCGGGCGGCGAGGTGTTCGTCCAGCACCACGCGGGCCCGGTCGGCGGCGGCCAGCACAGAACGGGCCTCCGGCAGCAGGACCGCCCCGGCCGGGGTGAGCCGGACATGCCGGGAGGTGCGGTCGAACAGCTCGACGCCCAGCTCCCGTTCCAGTCGGCGGACGAGCTGGCTGACCGCGGGCTGCCCTATGTGCAGCCGCTCGGCGGCCCGCCCGAAGTGCAACTCCTCGGCCACGGCGGTGAAGTACCGGAGCTGACGCAATTCCACGCCGCCGATCCTAGGCCGTGTCTTGTGGATCAGGGTGGATCAGAGAGCGGCGTCCGGTGCGGTGTATCGCAAGGCGCCGAAGCATCCCGATAGTCGGTGTTATCGGGGTGTTTCGGCAACGCCGCGAGGCGCCGTGCCGGGCGTCGCGAGCCCGCCAAGATCCGCAAGACACGGCCTATGCCGCCCCGCCGGGAGCCGCGGAGTGTCATGCACACCGGAGTGGCGGACAGGCCACGGCCTAGGATGACCGCATGGCTGTTGAGGGACGCTCGGCGGACGAGTTGCTGGACATCGTGGACGAGGACGACCGCGTGGTCGGCCAGGCCCGGCGCGGTGACGCCTACGACCGGCGCCTGCGGCACCGCAGCGTGTTCATCCTGGTCCGCGACCCGCGGGGCCGCACCTTCGTCCACCGCAGGACCCCGGTCAAGCTGGTCTTCCCCTCGCACTACGACATGTTCGTCGGCGGCGTGGTGGGCGCGGGCGAGAGCTACGACGAGGCAGCGCTGCGCGAGGCCGAGGAGGAGCTGGGCGTCGAGGGACTGCCCCGCCCGGTGCCGGCGCTCAGCTTCCTGTACGAGAGCCCGGAGCACACCTGGTGGTGCCGGGTCTACGAGGTGGAGTGCGCGCTGCCGGTGAACCCGCAGGCCGAGGAGGTCGCCTGGCACGCGTTCCTCACGGACGAGGAGCTGGAGCGCAGGCTGCCGGAGTGGGACTGGGTGCCGGACGGGCTGGAGGCCTTCCACCGGCTGCGCGGCACCCGGCGGGGACCCTCGGACGCCGGAGCGTGACGGCGGCCGGACCGCGGCGCCCGGTGGTCGTGGTGATGGGCGTCTCCGGCAGCGGCAAGTCGACGGTGGGCGGGCTGCTCGCCGAGCGGCTGGGGGTGCCCTGCGCCGAGGCCGACGACTTCCACCCGGCCGCCAACATCGCCAAGATGGCGGCCGGACATCCGCTGGACGACGCCGACCGGGCGCCGTGGCTGGACGCCGTCGCCGACTGGATCGCCGGGCGGGCAGCCGAAGGCGGCGTGGTGACCTGCTCTGCCCTGCGCCACCGCTACCGCGACCGGCTGCGGCTGGCCGCGCCCGAGGTGTTCTTCGTCCATCTGGACGGCCCGGAGGAGCTGATCGCGGAACGGCTCGCCGCCCGCCGGGAGCACTTCATGCCGGCCACGCTGCTGCGCTCGCAACTGGACGCGCTGGAGCCGCTGACGGCCGGGGAGGCGGGAGCGGTGGTCGGCATCGAGGGCGATCCGCGGTCGGTCGCCGACCGCGCGTACGCCGCCCTGCCGGGGTAGCCGGCGGCTTGATCCCGTGGCCCGGGCGGTGGTGGCACTGGACGGCATACCGACTGGTCGGCATGATGGCCTCGGTGAGTGATCCGAAGCCTTGAGGAGTACGGCGAAATGGAGCGGTCCGTGAACGAGTCGGCGAGCGACGGCAATCCACCCGGCCTGGACCTGGAGCGGCTGCGCGCGCACCTGGACCGGGAGCTGCCCGGCCTTACGCGCGGCCCGCTGACCGGCAGACTCATCGAGGGCGGGCGGTCCAACCTCACCTACGCGGTGACCGACGGCACCGGGCGCTGGGTGGTGCGCCGCCCCCCGCTCGGGCACGTGCTGGCCACCGCGCACGACATGGCCCGCGAGTTCACCGTCATCTCCGGACTGCACCCCACCCCGGTCCCGGTCCCTGAACCACTGCTGTTGTGCGGGGACGAGTCCGTGATCGGCGCGCCGTTCTACGTGATGGAACACGTGGACGGGGTGCCGTACCGCACCTCGCAGCAGCTCTCGGCGATCGGTCCTGAGCGCACCCGCGAGGTGGTGCACGCCCTGGTGGACACCCTGGTGGAGTTGCACGCGGTGGATCCGTCCTCCGCCGGGCTCGCGGAGTTCGGCCGCCCGGAGGGCTTCCTTGAGCGGCAGTTGCGCCGCTGGGGCAAGCAGTTGGCCGCCTCCCGCAGCCGTGACCTGCCGGGCATCGAGGAGTTGCCCGCGGCGCTGGCCGCCGGGCTGCCGCGCTCCGGCGCGCCGAGCGTGGTGCACGGCGACTACCGGCTGGACAACGTGCTGGTGGGGCCGGACGACCGGATCCGCGCGGTGCTCGACTGGGAGATGTCCACGCTGGGCGATCCGCTGACCGACCTCGGGCTGCTGGTGATGTACAGCGACAAGCTGCCCATCGAGGACTCGCCGGTGGCCACCGCGGGCGAGGCGCCCGGCCACCCGGAGCCGGGCGAGCTGATCGAGCGCTACGCGGCACGCTCCGGGCGGGACACCTCCGACATCGCCTGGTACGCGGCGTTCGCCTACTTCAAGCTCGCCGTGATCCTGGAGGGCATCCACTACCGCTACACGCTCGGGCAGACGGTCGGCGCGGGCTTCGACCGGATCGGCGACCTGGTCCCGGTCTTCATCGACCAGGGGCTGACCACCCTCAAGACCGGCCGTTAGACGAGAGGACTTGCAGACGATGGAATTCGGGTACGACGCCAGGACCGAGGAGTTGCGCGGGCGGCTGCTGGCCTTCATGGACGAGTTCGTCCTCCCGGCCGAGCCGGTCTTCGCCCGGCAGCGGGCCGAGACGGCCGACCCCTGGTCGCCGCCGCCGGTGGTCGAGGAGCTCAAGCGGGCCGCCCGTGAGCGCGGTCTGTGGAACCTCTTCCTGCCCGGCACCAACGGCGCCGGGCTGACCAACCTCCAGTACGCCCCGCTCGCCGAGATCACCGGCCGCAGCCCGCACCTGGCCCCGCCGGCCCTCAACTGCGCGGCGCCGGACACCGGGAACATGGAGGTGCTCAACGAGTTCGGCGACGAGGCGCAGCGCAAGCAGTGGCTTGAGCCGCTGCTGGCCGGGGAGATCCGCTCGGCCTTCGCGATGACCGAGCCGGACGTGGCCTCCTCGGACGCGTCGAACATCGAGACCCGGATCGAGCGGGTCGGCGACGAGTACGTCATCAACGGCCGCAAGTGGTACATCTCCGGTGCGATGAACCCCAACTGCCGGATCTTCATCGTGATGGGCAAGACCGACCCGGGCGCCGATCGGCACCGCCAGCAGAGCATGGTCCTGGTGCCGCGGGAGACCCCCGGCATCGACGTGCGGCGCGGGATGCGGGTGTTCGGCTACGACGACGGGGACCACGGCGGCCACGCCGAGGTGGTCTTCGACGACGTGCGGGTGCCGGTCGCCAACCTCGTCGGCGAGGAGGGCGGCGGCTTCGCGATCGCCCAGGCGCGGCTCGGCCCGGGCCGCATCCACCACTGCATGCGGCTGATCGGCATGGCCGAGCGGGCCGTGGAGCTGATGTGCCGGCGGGCCGCCTCCCGGGTCGCGTTCGGCAAGCCCATCGCCGCCCAGGGCGTGGTGCAGGAGTGGATCGCCGAAGCCCGGGTGGAGATCGAGCAGTTGCGGCTGCTGGTGCTCAAGACGGCGTGGCTGATGGACACCGTCGGCAACCGCGGCTCGCACACCGAGATCCAGGCCATCAAGATCGCCACTCCGGCGGCGGTGCAGCGGATCGTCGACCGGGCCATCCAGGTGCACGGCGCGGGCGGTGTCAGCCAGGACTTCCCGCTCGCCGAGCTGTGGGCGGCGGCCCGCACCCTGCGGCTGGCCGACGGGCCCGACGAGGTGCACAAGCGCTCGCTGGCCCGGCGGGAGCTGAAGAAGTACCAGTAGGACACGGGTGAAGGGGGGCCGCCCGCGGGCGGCCCCCCTTCGACGTCCCGTCCGCCGCGCGGCGGGATCCGGTCAGCCGTTGACGATGACCAGCCGTCCGGTGGTGGTGCCGTCGGCGACCCGTTGCACCGCGTCGGCGGCGGCCTCCAGCGGGAGCCGTTCGCTCACCAGCGGCCGCACCACGCCCTCGGCGGCCAGCCGGGTCAGCTCCTCGTGGCAGGCGCGGACCGCGGCCGGGTCGAAGGTGTTGTACAGACCCCAGTGCAGGCCAAGGATCGAGTAGTTCTTCACCAGGGCGTGGTTGAGGCCGGGGGACGGGATGGTGCCGCTGGTGAAGCCGACGACCACGATCCGGCCCTCGAACGCCACGCACTTGGTGGACCTGGCGTAGGCGTCGCCGCCCACCGGGTCGTAGACCACGTCGGCGCCGCGGCCGCCGGTGGCCTCCTTGACCACGCCGACGAAGTCCTCGGAGCGCCGGTCGACCACCACGTCGCAGCCGAGCTTGCGGGCCACCTCGGCCTTCTCCGGTCCGCCGACCACCCCGATGACGGTGGCGCCCGCCGCCTTGCCCAACTGGACGGCGGCGCTGCCGACCCCGCCGGCCGCGGCGTGCACCAGCAGGGTCTCGCCCGCTTTCAGACCGGCCCTGCGGTGCAGCCCGAACCAGCTGGTCTGGTAGCCGATGTGCAGTGCGGCGGCCTCGGCGTCGTCCAGCGCGCCGGGGGCGGGCAGCACGGCGGCGGCCGGCACGAGCGCGAATTCGGCGAAGGCGCCGTCCGGCAGGGCCGCCGTCGAGATGATCCGCTCCCCGACCCGGACACCGGTGACGCCGTCGCCCAGCGCCACCACCTCGCCGCACAGCTCGACGCCGGGGGTGAAGGGCAGCGGTGGCCGGATCTGGTACTCGCCGCGGCAGATCATCGCGTCGGGGAAGTTGATGTCGGCGGCCCGCACCCGCACCAGGACCTGCCCGGGTGCGGGGGTCGGGCCGGCGACCTCTTCGAGGCGCATCGCCGCCTTCGGCTCACCGTTCTCGTGGACGCGCCATGCCTTCACCGGCGGACCTCCGTGGTGTCAGGGCTGCCGTATGGAGTGCAGCAGCAGGTCTGCGAACTGGGCGGCGACCTGTTCGGCGGACAGCGGGCCGTCCTGCCGGTACCAGGTGCCGAGGTGGTGCACCGAGCCGAAGAAGAAGTCCACGACGAGATCGGGGACCGGCTCGTCACGGAAGACGCCGTCGCGGCGGCCCTCCTCCAGCAGGGACCGGAACTTCTCGTGGTAGCGGCGGCGCTCCGCGCGCACGGTCTTCTGCTTCTCCGGGCTCAGCTGGTGGATCGAGCGGAAGAAGATCTTGGTGTCGTCGAGGTTCTGGATGCTGGAGACGACCACGTCGGCCGCCGCCCGGTACAGCCGCTCGGCGACCGGGCCCGGGCCGGCCGCGATCTCCTCCAGCCGCTCGGTCTGCATCCGCAGCACCCGCGCGTACACCTCGTGCAGCAGGTCGTCCTTGCTGCCGAAGTAGTGGTACAGCGCGCCCTTGGTGACCCCGGCCGCCTCGACGATCTCCTGCACGGAGGTCCGGTCGAAGCCCCGCTCGGCGAACAGCCGGGTGGCCTCGGCGAGCAGCCGCTGAGGTACCGCAGTCGCTCTGGTGACGCTGCCGTGTGCCATGTCCGGCCCCTTCCCGCCTCCCGGTCGCCCGGTCTCCCCGGCCGCCCCGCCAGCATACCGAGCGGTACGGAAGGGCGGCTCGGTGGATCAAGGTCACCCCTTACGTCTTCGGGCGCGCCGCGTCCTGCCGCAACTCGCGCCGCAGGATCTTGCCGCTGGTCGTCTTGGGCAGCTCGGGCAGCAGTTCCACCGAGCGCGGGTACTTGTAGGCGGCCAGCCGTTCCTCGCAGTACGCGATGAGGTCCCCCGGTTCCACCGAGGCGCCCGGCTTGAGGCTCACGTACGCCTTCACGCTCTCGCCGCGGTAGGCGTCCGGCACCCCGACCACCGCCGCCTCGCGCACCGCGGGGTGGGTGTAGAGGACGTCCTCCACCTCGCGCGGCCACACCTTGAATCCGGAGGCGTTGATCATGTCCTTCTTGCGGTCGACCACGTAGAGCCAGCCGGTGGCGTCCATGAACCCGATGTCGCCGGTGCGCAGTTCGCCCTCAGGCATCGTGGCGGCCGACTCCTCGGGGCGCTGCCAGTAGCCGGGCACCACCATCGGCCCGCGCACCGCGATCTCGCCCTGCTCGCCGAACGGCACGTCCCGACCCTGGTCGTCGATGATCCGCACCACGGTGTCCGGTCCCGGGACGCCGACGGCCAGCGTGCCGGAGACCGGATCGACCGGCGCTTCGAGACCGGGCGGCACGCTGGCGCACGGCGCGGTGCACTCGGTGAGGCCGTAGCCGTTGCGGATGTAGTGCCCGAAGCGCCGCCGGAAGTCCTCCACGATGGCGGGCGGCAGCGGCGCGCCGCCGGAGCCGAGCATCTGGAAGGAGGCGAAGTCCTCGGCGCGGATGTCGGGCCTGGCCATCAGCGCCATGTAGGCGGTCGAGGGGCCGACCATGTACGCCGGGCGGTGCTCGCGGATCGCGTCCAGCACCACGCCGGGCTCGAACCGGTAGGCCAGCGCGACCGCGCAGCCGCCGGTGAAGCCCGCGGACAGCTGGCAGACCATGCCGGTGATGTGGAACAGCGGGGCCAGCGCGAAGATCGTCGCGCCTTCGGTGAGCCCGAGGGCGCGGTCCTGGCGGGCGGCGTTGTAGGCGATGTTGCCGTGGGTGTTGAGGGCGCCCTTGGGGGTGCCGGAGGTTCCCGAGGTGTAGCTGATCAGCGCGGTGTCGCCGGAGCGCAGTTGCGGGTCGGCGGGCGGCGGCCCGGCCTCGGCGCGGGCGGCGGCCAGCAGGTCCTCCGCGTCGTCGGCGAGCACCCTCGTCAGGTCCTTGAGCACCCGGGTGTCGTCGCGGGTCTGCAGGTCCAGCTCGCTGGCGGTGAACGTCATCCGCACCGGCGAGCCCTCGACCGCGCGCCGGATGTAGGAGTCCCAGGCGCGTTCGTGGCAGACCAGGGCGGTGACGCCCGCGTCGTGCAGGACGTGGGATATCTCGCGTTCCTTGTACATCGGGTTGACCGGCACCACCACGCCGCCGGCCTTCCAGGCGGCGATGACCGCGATCACGAACTGCGGGGTGTTCTGCAGCACGACGGCCAGCCGGTCGCCCCGCCCGAAGCCGCCGCGGGCCAGCCGGGCGGCGAACCCGTCGGTGAGCTCGTCGACCTGACGGTAGGTCAGCCTGGCGTCAAAGTAGGCGAGCGCGGTGCGGTCCGGCACCCGGGCGGCGGTGGCCCGGAAGGCGTGCAGCATCGTCTCCGGCGGCGTGATGGGGGCGCGCTGCTCGGCGGTGAGGTGCCCCAGCCAGGGCTGGTCGGCGTAGCGCGCCGGGGTCGGCGGGTCCGGTGCCGGGCCCGCGGCCGGGGATAGGTCGGTCATCCCTGTTCTCCCTCCAGTCGGCGTTGCACCTTGTTCATGCCGCCGAGCCATCGGTCAGGTTCGGTGGCGCGGATCGCGTAGAACTCGGCGACCTCGGGGTGCGGGAGGATGAGGAAGCGCTCCTGCTCGATGCCCTCCATGACCGCCTTGGCGACCTGCTCGGGCTCTATGGCGGTGGGTTCGAGTACCAGTTGCCCGGCCTGTCCCGTGCCGGCCAGCATGGCGGTGCGCACGCCCTGCGGGCAGACCGCGTGCACGTGGACGCCGCGGTGGCGGTAGGTGAACGACATCCATTCCGCGTAGGCGAGCGCGGCGTGCTTGGTCACCGAGTACGGCGCGGCGCCGATCATGCTCAGCACGCCGGCGGCCGAGACGGTGGACACGAACCGGCCGCCGCCGCGCTCCAGCCAGCCGGGGACCAGTTCCCTGCTCGCCCGCACGTGGGCCATCACGTTGACGTCCCAGGCCAGCGCCCAGTCGTCCTCCGGTGCGGTCACCCCGCCGCCGGTCGGCACCCCGGCGTTGGCGCAGTAGGTGTCGATGTCGCCGCCGAGCGCCTCCTGGGCCTGGGCCAGCAGGGCCGGGACCCCCTGCTCGCTCGCCGCGTCGCCGGGGACCGCGGCGCCGCCGATCTCACCGGCGACCGCTTCCGCGGCCGACGCGTCCAGGTCGTTGACCGCGACCAGGGCTCCCTCGGCGGCGAAGGCGCGGGCCAGCGCCGCTCCGATCCCGCGTCCCGCTCCGCTGACGAAGACCCGTGTTCCCTCGTGCGCGCCCACTGCGGCGTCCCTTCGACTCGTCGGACCACCCCGTCCACCACGCATACTAAGCGGTCGGTCTGGATCGATGGAAGGCCCCTCGACATGCGTCGGGCCCGTGCCTCCCGCGATCGCGGAAGGCACGGGCCCGAAGGTCGCACCGATCTTTGACGGGTCGTCCGTCAGGGCCGGTGCGCGGGGAACTCGACGACCTGCTGGTACGTCGGGCGGTTCTGCCAGGAGATGCGGTTCTGCTTGATGCCGCCGAGCGGTCGCTGAAGGATGCTGTCGGCGCACCACTGGTCGCCCGCCTGGCAGCCGGTGTCGTCACCCGGGTAGACCTGGGTCATCGGGGTGCCGACGGCCTGCTTGAGGCTGGTGAGCAGGGCCGACTGGCAGGCGGCGAGCGCACCGTTGCCGCAGTAGGTCTGCGCCAGCGGACCGGCGACGGACTTGCCGAGCACCGAGCGCAGGTCCTTGTCGACGTAGGACCACCAGCCGTACTGGAAGGAGCTTCCGGCGTGCCCGCCGGTCGGTCCGTGCGCGGCCGACGGCGACTCGTCGATGGTCAGGTCGGCGGCGAGCGCGTCGTACAGGTCGCTGCCCAGACCCGGCTGGAACTCGGCCTTCACCAGCAGCGGCCACCAGGCGTCCATGATGCGCACCGCGTCGGAGTCGGCGTAGACGTGCGAACCCGCCGAGGTCTCCTTGCGCTTGGTGGTGTCGCTGCTCCACTGCTTGAGCTCGTTGACCGCGGTGACCAGTTGCGGGTCGGTGATCGGCTGGCTGCCGAGCACCGCGAGCAGGTCGGGCAGCACGTCCTCGCCGCGCAGGTCGGTCATGGCCGCGTCCTCCATGGCCTTGGCCAGTCCTGCGCGGGTGACGCCGCCCTGCTGGACGAGCTTCTTGACCCGGGAGTCCAGCAGGTTGACCCGGTGCACCGAGCCCTCACCGAAGTTGGCCGCCGAGTAGCCGAGCGCCTGCTTGTTGTTCCAGGAGACGTAGTAGTCCTGGTCGACGGACTGCGGGTGCTGGGCGGGTGGGGTGTAGGTGGCGCTGTGGTGCGCCGGGTCGAAGCCCTGCCACTCGTAGGCCGGCGCCGCCGTCACCGGCAGCGAGGCGTCCACGCCCGAGGCCCGCACCGGGTTGTCGCCGGAGTTGTAGTACGCGATCTGCTTGGAGTCGGCGTAGAACCAGTTGAAGGTGTAGTTGATGTGCTGCGTGGCGCTCTGGAAGCTCGCCGCGTCGTGCACGTAGGTGGGGTCGTTGAGCATCTGGAAGCCGATGATCGAGTCGGCCTCGTGCATGTAGGAGCTGCGCAGCGAGGTGTACGCCACCGGCTTGCCGCCGACCGTGGCCCGGTCGATCACGATGCCGTAGTCGGTGCGGTAGACCTTCATCCGGTACGAGCCGGCCGCCGTGGAGTCGGCGAGCGTGGGCGACCAGGAGTCGCTGCGGTCCAGCTCCTCGAAGGGCAGGCAGCTGCCGTGGTAGAGGTAGGAGTTGTCGGCCAGGGTCGGCGTGCCGCCGTTGGGGTCGCACAGCTGGACGGCGTAGGTGTCGGTGACGTCCTGCTCCGCGGAGGTGGCGCTCCAGGCGTAGTCCTGGCCGCGGCCCAGCTCCACGTACAGGCTCAGGCCGGCGAACGCGGCGCCGCGGGCGCTGATGCCCGGGCCCTGGAGCTCTTCGAGCATGAGCAGCTGCGGCGCGAAGTAGCCGGTCTGCGGGCCGAAGACGGCGACCGGGTGGCCGCTGGCGGTGTGCGCGCCGGAGACCAGCAGGGCGTTGGACATGCCCTTTCTGGGATTGCTCAGCAGGTCGGCGGGCAGCACCCCGTTGTCGTACATCCCCTGGACCGGCTTGAGCGACGGGGGAGCCGTGACCGGCTTCTTGGCGGGGGCGCCGCCGGGCGCGGACAGCTCGCTCGCCGCGGACCCGGTGCGGTCGTAGACCAGCGGCTCCGGGGTGACGGAACCGGTGTCCGGCATCGCGGTGCCCTGCGGGCTGGCGGGTGCGCCGGCGTACGGGAAGCTCTCGCCGTTGTGGACGGTGAGCACCGCCTCCGGGTCGTTGCGCTCCCGGAACGCCTCCCAGACCTTGGTGCCCTGCGCGACGCCGTACTTGGCCTGCGCGGCCTCCAGGGAGAGCGCGGACTGCACCTCACCGCCGCCGCCGGAGCCGAACAGCGCGCCGACCACCGAGGCGAGCGCGATCAGGTCGGTGATCTGGAAGTGGTCGATGGTTCCGGCGTTGGTGATCGTGTCGATATGTCCGGTGATGTCGTATTCGCCGGGGAAGTACCGACCGGGCAGGGCCTTGTCGATGTAGGAGTTGATCCCGTCGACGTAGGACTGCGCGTCGGCGAGCGCCTGCTGGCCGCGGGTGCCGCTGGCGGCGATCTGGTCGACCTGGGTCTGTAGGTCCGCCTCGGTGTACGGGGCCGCCTGCCAGAACTGCTGTTCCAGTCCCTGGTTGGCGGCCGCGCCGCCGGCGAAGGAGGTCAGCTCACCGCGGCCCACGTGCCGGAAGACGTCCATCAGCCACAGCCGGTCCTCGGCCGCCGCGTATCCCGCGCCGTACTCGGTGCCCGAGCGCGTGGTCCCGACGATGTGCGGCACCCCGGTGGGCTTGTCGCGGGTGATGGTGACGTCGGAGCGCGGGCTCTCGGTGGAGGCCACCTGGCCCGACGGCACGCCGAAGGCTCCGCTGTTGAAGAAGTTGCTGATGGTGGCGTTGGACAGCGGCGCGTAGTTGTCGGAGAGCGAGTCGTACGGTCCGAGTTGGTCGTCGCTGTGACCGGGATGTGTACCAAGCGCTTGATTGGCAAGGATGTCTGCCAGGGTGGCGTTCCCGTTCTCGCCCGGCGGCAGGATGTCGTTGCATTGGCCCTGGCAGTAGTCGGTTCCGGAATCCGCGGCCGCGGCCGTCTGCTGCACGGGCACGGTGAGACCCGTACCCAGCACGAGCAGCGCGGCTATCGCGAAGGTCCTGAGTTTTGGGACGCGTTGTCGCATTCCTGCTCCTCCCGTGAGGCATCGGGGAGGGACGTTACCGCCGGTAGGACACGGCGTGAAGATGAACACACGTCATGTTCTCCACGGTGGGATCCGATTCGCGGTCCGGTACGTCCAATTCGCGAATCCCGACTGACGGAGGTGGGATGAGATGGCAGGTTTTCGCAGTCTCGCAAGACAGGTGCGGGACACTCGGCTGGCCGACGCGCAGCAACGGACCTCGCTGCGCAAGTGCCTGGAGCGCTTCGCTCCGTACGGACATCGGGCGACATGGCACCATTTGTGCACGCGTTACGGAATGGCCCCGGACGACCGGCATCCACCACAGGACCGGCTGGTGGCGGCACTGGCGGAGTTGGAGGAGGCAAGGGCGGTCTGGCTGGCGTACGAGTCGGAGTTCGCCGCCCGACGCAAGCGGGAGAAGTTCGACGGAGTGCGGCAGCCCACCGCGCTCGACGACTGGCACCGGCGCACCTGGGGCGGCCGGGGGATCGCCTGGTGCGACGATCCGGGGACCTTTCCGGCCGGTCGGCTGGCCGACGTGCTGCGGCGGCTGATCACGGCGCTGGACTCACCGCCCGACGACAGCTGCCCGGTCTGCGCGAGCACCCGGCTGGTCTGGCACGACAACCTGCACCACGCCCCGGATTCCGGCCCGGTATGTACTGGTTGCGGCATACTTGTTCCGCCGCCGGTGCTGACGGATCGCGCGTTGGTGGCGGCGAAAGCGGCGCGCTGGGAGAGCCAGTACGCCGTGCGTTGACATGGGCGGACCGGGCCAAGCATCCTGAGCAAGCGCTTAGACGCCGGAGCGCTTGATCGCACGCGTGCGGGAGGCAGAAGGATGACGCAGGCCAGGGTCTTCACGTCGGTCGACGAACTGCGGGCGGCCGTCGGGGACGAGTTGGGTCCCACCGAGTGGCAGGAGATCGACCAGAAACGGGTCGATCTGTTCGCCGAGGCCACCGGTGACCACCAGTGGATCCACGTCGACCCGGAGAAGGCGGCCGGCGGCCCGTTCGGCACGACCATCGCGCACGGCTTTCTGACGCTCTCCCTCATCCCGTCCTTCACTCCGCGGCTGTTCAGGGTCGAAGGAGTGAAGATGGGGGTCAACTACGGTGTGAACAAGGTGCGTTTCCCTTCCCCCGTGCCGGTGGGCTCGCGACTGCGGGCCTCGGCGCGGGTCGCGGAGGTCTCCGAGGTGACCGACGGGGTGCAGTTGGTGACCCGGATCACCGTGGAGCGCGAGGGCGGCGAGAAGCCGGTCTGCGTGGCGGAGACGGTCGCCCGTTTCTACCTGTGATCCGCGGGAAGCACGAGAGGTGAACCCTTCACCCTCGAACCGAGGCGGCGCCATGTCCGGATCCGGGACGCCCGAAAGCCTGCCCACCGACGACCGGCCGGCCACCGAAGGGCGCTCCGGCAGGCCCGCCCTGCGGGCCGGGGCACTCGGCCCATGGAACGTCCTGGGCATCGCCGTGGCCGCAATCTCCCCCACGACCTCGGTGTTCCTGGTCTACGGATCGGGTCTCGGCTCGGCCGGCACCGGTGTGGTGTGGGCCTTCGCCATCGGCGGAGTCATCGCGTTGAGCATGGCGCTGTGCTACGCGGAGGTGGGTTCCCTCTTCCCGTCGGCCGGCGGCGCCTACACGATCGTGCGCCGCGCGCTGGGACCGGTGGCGGGCGGCGTGGCGAGCACGATGTTCCTGCTGCTCGGACTGGTCTCCACCGCCTCGATCCTGGTGGCCTCGGCCACCTATCTGTCCTCACTGGTGCCCGGCGGACTGCCGGTCGGACCGGTCGCGCTGGGCATGATGGCGCTGGTCACCGTGTTGTGCATGGGCAAGGTCTCCCCGGCCGGCTGGGTGGCGGGCGCGATGCTGGTGCTGGAGACCGCCGCCGTGCTGGCCTTCACCGGCTTCGCCTTCGCCCACTCCTCCCCCACCGTCCACCCCTTCGGCCATCCGGTGGCGGCGGGCGGCGACCATCTGACGCACGCGGTCGGCGCGGCCGGGCTGTTCGCCGCGGTCGTCCCCGCGCTGTTCGCCTTCAACGGCTACGACTGGCCGCTGTACTTCGTCGAGGAGTCCAGGGGGTCGCGGCGCACCGGACCGCGAGCGGTGGTGGTCGCGGCGGTCTTCGCCGTCGTGGTGGAAGTGCTCGCGGTGATCGCCGCGACCGGCTCGATCCACGATCTGGGCGCGATATCGGCGGACAGCTCACCGCTGTCGGCCATCGCGCGCGCCACGATGGGGTCCACCGGCGCCAAGGTGCTGATCGCCGGGGTGGTGATCGCGATGTTCGACACCGGGCTGGCCGCCAACCTCGGCTACGCGCGGGTGTACTACGCGGCCGCCCGGGACGGGATGCTGCCCGGTCCGCTGGGCGGCTTCTTCGGCCGGATCTCGGCCCGCTCCCAGGTGCCGGTGCGCGCGTTCGCGTTCCTGTTCGTCGGCAACGGGCTGCTGTGCGTGTTCAGTTCGTTGCAGGACCTGATCACGTTCACCGGCGTCATGATCGTGGTGGTCTACCTGCTGGTGGCGATCGCAGCGCTGGTCAGCCGGGTGCGCGGGCGCGGGGTGCGGCGGGCGTTCCGGATGCCGTTGTGGCCGCTGCCGCCGCTGGTCGCGGTGGTGGGCGTGGTGATCGCGCTCACCGAGCAGAAGCCGCGCGACCTGCTCCTGGCGTTCGGCCTGGCGCTGATCGCTCTGGCCGGCTACGCACTGGCCCGCAAGCGCCTCCCCCACGACGACGCTCCGCGGGGTTCCGACACCGCGACCAAGAGGTAGGCGACGTCTCGCCGATCTCGCCCCGTCCGGGAGCGGCGTCCAGTGCCGTGCGGCACGAGTGCCTCTCGGTACGGAACACCCCCAAACGGTCCGTGGAGCTCCTCGTGTTGCCAACCAACTCCGCTGCGGCCCTGTATGGCCTGGCGCGAGCCATGCGCCAACTGCCCACGCACGTTGCCCCCCACTCTGTTCTCAAGTACCTGGCCCGACCGCCCGCGCCTCGGATATCCAGAGGGGAGTCGTTTGCCCTGCGAAAGGGAGAGGCCGCATGCACGCCGAAGACCAGGCCAGGTCGGCACGGGAACGGAAGGTCAGGGCACCGGCCCACCAACCCCAGACCACAAGCCGGACGCCGCTCCCGGGCCTCCTCGCGTTACAGAGAACCGCCGGCAACGCGGTAGTCGTCCGGATGCTCCAGCAGACCGAATACCCCGTACAGCGCTCCACCGTCCACGACGTCCTACGCACTCCGGGCCGTCCCCTCGACGACGACACACGCAACGAGATGGAAACCCGGCTCGGCGCGGTCTTCTCGGACGTCCGCATTCACACGGACGCGGCCGCGCAAGCCTCAGCCGCGGAAGTAGGCGCCCGTGCCTACACCTCGGGCAGCCATGTCGTCATCGGCGACGGCGGCGCCGACAAGCACACCCTTGCTCACGAGCTGACGCACGTCATCCAACAGCGCCGGGGCCGTGTGGCCGGAACCGACAACGGTGCGGGCCTGAAGGTCTCCGACCCGTCCGACAGGTTCGAACGCGAGGCGAAAACCACTGCCTCGCAGGCACTGCGTGGACCAGCGCCGAGCGAACAACAGCCGTTGAGGTCCACGGCGAACACGTTCGCCACCACCCAGCCGCTTTCCGTGCAGAGGGCGAAGGACGACGCCGCGGACCCGCCGACTTTCGCTCCCGGGACTTTCGAGTTCGTCACTGAGCTCAAGGGCGGATCCAGCAGTCCGTGGCACGTCCGGGTCGGCGGGGCCGACAAGGTCTTCAAGTTCAGCCGGCAACGGGGCCGGACCCCTTTGACGCCCGCTGGGGTTCCGGGGCCGATCACGGTGCCGGAGCTTGAAGACGCCAGCGAGAGCTCGGCCGAAGGAGCCAAACAGGCCAAGAAGAGCAACTCCCTGCCGTCCGAGGAGATCATGCTGGCCGAGATGCTGACCGGCAAGATCTACCAGGCGGCCGGGGCCAAGGTGCTCCCGGCCGCGTTCGCCTGGGTGGCGACCGGCGACGAGACGGCGGCGGAGTGGACCCTGGCTCAGATCACCGACTTCCGGACGGTGGATCAGGACCGGCCGGACGCAGTGAGGATCGCCTCCATGGCGGACTTCCTACCGTTCGTCGGCCTGGACGTGGTGCTGGCCATCTTCGACCTGCGCAAGCCGCCGAACTGGATGAAGATCGGCGCCGACCTGTACCGCCAAGACCTGGGCGGAGCCATGTACGTCAGCGCCCAGGGCACACCCAAGAAGTCGGGTGACTTCATGGGATCCACGGACGTCTCCCAGACGATCGTCAGCATGTCCACCGGGCCGCACAGCAAGGGCTCGCCCTACGCCGGCGTGCCGCCGGAGAGGTTCGCCGAGTCCCTCATCGACCTGGACAAGCGACTGCCCCCGGCAACGATCGAGCAGTTGGTGAACGAGAGCGGCCTGCCCGAGGCCAACCGCCCAGGGCTCATCGCGGCCCTCAACGGCCGGATCAGCTCGGGCGTCCAGTGGGCCCGCGGATACGCGGAGCCGGTGGCCATGTTCGGCCGGCAGGTGAGTCGAGGCCTCGAACCGGACCCCGAACCAGAGACCGAGTCTGACTGGTCGAACGCTCTGGCCTACGATCCGCTGGAGTTCCGGGAAATCCACCAACTCGTCGACGAAAAGCGCGCCCGGATCGAGACCGTGGTCACCAACTTGGGGGCCGAGTTGTTCGATGCCGCCGAAGGTGCCGACCTGGCCGCGACGTTGCAGCAGCTGGACGAGCTGATCGACGCCGGCAGGCAGCCAATGGACCGGGAACTGGCCGAGACCGTGGAGAAGCTGAACGGCGAGATCGGGGCTTGGAAGAGGGGGATCACCCCCGGGCCGCTGCAGATCCTCGCCCGAGCACTGCGCGGTTTTGCCGACCTCGTCGGCCGCGGAGAGCAGGTCCTCGCCAGGATGACCGACTTCGAGCGGTCGAAGCAGCGTTCCGACGACCCGTATGACGCGCCCCCGTTGGTCGGCCCGGAAGAGTTGCTGAACCCGCATCAGTACACGGCCGCCATGGCCAAGAAGCTGCACGACGATCTCCAGCGCCTGAAGGGCAAACATCTCGTCCGCCGGGTGAGTCAGGCGGAGGAGGCCAAATACCAGATCGCGGCGAAGGCACAGGACGTCGACGAGGCGGTCGAGGCTCTGTTCGATGCCAAAGGCTACGAACGCGGTGAGATCGTCTTCTCCGTGGAGGACGTGTTCATCCTCTCCCGGGAGACCACCTGGGCCGAGGCGGTCAAGGTTGAGGTCGAGCGGAGATTCGCCGGTGATCGCCCGATGCGGGACGTGCCCGACATGGGTGCCGGGTACGCGCGCGTGGTCGAAATCCCGATCACTGCCGAGCTGTTGGACTTCCTGGAGAACTACTCGTACGTCAGCACCCCCGTGAACGCCAAGACGAACGCGTTCAAGTCCAGCCCCAACGTCAAGTACGAACGCGCGGCCGGCGGGACCGGCGACGCTGCGGGCATCCCCAACGTCGTAGTGAAAAAGCAGGGCTTCGGCCAGTTCCTGGCGGCCACCCGGGCGATCACGTTCATCGACGCCACCGCGAGCGCGACGATGAAGAGGCTGTGGGAGAAAGAAGTGACAGAAGGCGTGGACCGCCTCCAAGAGCTCGCGCGACGAAAGGCGAAGCAGGCGGGGAAGGCCCCCGCCGAGGACAAGAGCGGCCTCGAACTCGACGACGACGACTTTTTCGCCGGCCTCGAATTGTGACGGTGCCCGGCGCAGGGCCAAGACCGGCGGGGCGGCGGCCCGTCTCGGCGCAGGCTCAGCCCCGCGCGCCGCGGCCCGCGCCGACCATGCGGCCTACCAGGTCGGCATAGAGGGCTCCCACCTCGTCGGGGGTGCGGCGGCCGTCCGGGTTGAACCAGCGGGCGACGTCGATGCACAGCGACAGCACGGCCAGCGTGGTGCCGGAGACGTCCGGCACGTCGAAGTCCCCGCTGGCCACCCCGTCGGCGATGATCGAGCTGATGACGGCCTCGCTCTCGCGCCGCATCCCGACGATCTCGGTGTAGTGCTCCGGGCCCAGCGCGCCGAGTTCGTACTGGACGACCCGGCCGGTGGTGTGGTGCTCGGCGTGCCAGCGCACGAAGGAGCGCACCGCGGCGTCCAGCCGCCACGCCGGGGAGCCGCCGCCGTCCCGGGCCTCGGTCAGCAGGCCCAGGGAGAGCAGATGGCCGACCTTGCTGATCTGGTAGAGCAGTTCTTCCTTGGTCTTGTAATGGATGTAGAGCGCGGCCGGGCTCATCCCGGCCCGGCCTGCGATGTCCCGCGTGGTGGTGGCGTGGTACCCGCGCTCGGCGAACGCCTCCACGGCGGCGACCACCAGCCGCCGCGCCGCGTCGGGTGTGATGTCGCGCCAGGCCGTCGGCGTCTTCCGCTCCTCCGCTTCCATGGCGGACACCCTACATGGACCTGAGCAAGCGCTTAGCCTCCTGTCGGACACCGGTGGCCCGCCGGACACCGGTGGCCCGGCGCCCCCGCGGGCCGGCGCCGGGACGCGGCCGGAGTGGTCAGAAGGCGGAGACGCCGGTGAGGGCGCGGCCTATCAGGAGTTTGTGGATCTGGCTGGTGCCCTCGTACAGCGTCATCACCCGGGCGTCGCGCAGCAGTTTGCCGACCGGGTACTCGTCGATGTAGCCGTAGCCGCCGAACACCTGGAGCGCGTTGTTGGCGCAGCGCACCGCCGCCTCGCTGGCGAAGAGCTTGGCGACCGAGGACTCGGTGGCGAACGGCAGCCCGCGGTCGATGTGGTCGGCGACCTGCCAGGTCAGCAGGCGCGCGGCGGCGACGTCCACCGCGATGTCGGAGATCAGTTCCTGCACGAGTTGGCGGCTGGCGATCGGCGTGCCGAACTGCTCGCGTTCGCCCGCGTAGCCGACCGCGGCGTCCAGGCAGGCCTGTGCGATGCCCACACAGCCGGCCGCGACCGACATCCGCCCCTTGGCCAGCGCGGACATCGCGACCGAGAAGCCCTTGCCCTCCGGGCCGATCATCGCGGCGGCCGGCACCCGCACCCCGTCGAGCGTCAGTTCCGCGGTGGCCTGCCCGCGCAGTCCCAGCTTGCCGTGGATCGGGCGGCGTTCCAGCCCCGGCGTCGTGGTCGGCACCAGGAAGGCGCTGATGCCCCGGTGGCCCGGCTCGCCCCCGGTGCGGGCGAACAGCAGGACCACGTCGGCCCAGGTGCCGTTGGTGATGAACATCTTCGAGCCGGTGATCACGTAGTCGTCCCCGTCCCGCACCGCCTTGGTGGTGAGGTTGGCGGCGTCGGAGCCGGTGCCCGGTTCGGTCAGTCCGAAGCAGCCGACCGCCTCGCCCGCGCACAGCCCGGGCAGCCAGGCGCGTTTCTGCTCCTCGGTGCCCCAGGCGGCGATCGACTTGCCGACCAGGCCGAGCGAGACCGAGACGATCCCGCGCACCGAGGAGTCACCGCGGCCCAACTCCTCGGTCACCAGGCAGTACGCGAGGTGGTCGCCCGCGGAGCCGCCGTACTCCTCCGGGATGGTGAGTCCCAGGAAGCCCACGTCGCCGAGCTTCTTGACGATGCCCCGGTCGACGCTCTCCGCGCGGTCCCATTCGACGACGTGCGGGGTGATCTCCCGGTCGACGAAGTCCCTGGCGAGCTGCCGGACGGCGGCCTGTTCCGGGTCGAGTTCAAGGTCCACGGCACGTCCCCATAAATTACCAGTGCTAGTTTATTGCGGACAGCCTCTACTATGTGGCCCATGGCCCGCCCACGCAAGCCCCTGCTGAGCAGGGAGCGCATCGTCACGACCGCGCTGGCGCTGGTGGACGCGGAGGGCCTCCAGGCGGTCTCCACCCGGCGGCTGGCGGCGGAGCTCGGGGTGAGCGGGCCGTCCCTGTACAACCACTTCCGCACCAAGGACGAGATCCTGGACGCGGTCGCCGACACCGTGATCTCCCAGGTCGACCTGACCGTCTTCGAAGGCGGCGCCGACTGGCCGCAGGCGCTGGCCGACTGGGCGCGCTCCTACCGCGCCGCGCTGGCCGCGCACCCGGACATCGTGCCCTTCCTCGCCCAGGGGCCCGGCCGCCGTCCCGCGGGACTGCGGCTGGCCGACGCGGTCTTCGGCGCCATGGTCGAGGCAGGCTGGCCGCCGGCCCAGGCCACCCGGGTCGGCGCCACGATGCGCTACTTCGTCGCCGGCTCCGCGCTCGGCTCCTTCGCCCGCGGCTTCGTGGACGACCCGGCGGCCTACGATCCGGCCGACTACCCCCACCTCGGCCAGGCCCATCTGCTCGCCGACCACCAGCGCGAGGTCGACGAGGGCGCCTTCGAGACCGGGCTGCGCGCCCTGATCGACGGCCTGACCCTCCAGTACGAGCGGCTCGCCGCGAGCTGACGTCGCCTCCCGGCCAACGTTTCGCCGGTCCCTCCCCCGACGGCGTGCCCCGCCCGGCCAGGGGTAGGCGAGCACGAGCGAACCCGATGGCGAGTGGTGGGAGTGGGCCCAGGCGATGACCGACACGGACGACCGGAACGCCGGGAAGGACGCCGAGGGCGGCGGTACGCGATCCACGGTCCTGCTGGCGCTGGGGGCCAACCTGGCCATCGCGGCCGCGAAGGCGGTCGGCGGCCTGATCGCCGGCTCCCCCGCGCTGCTGTCCGAGGCAGCGCACTCGGTCGCCGACAGCATGAACGAGGTGTTCCTGCTGGCCTCGTTGCGGCGCAGCCGTCGCGAGGCCGACCCCGACCACCCCTTCGGCTACGGCAAGGACCGCTTCTTCTGGTCGCTGCTGGCCGCCGTCGGCATCTTCGTCACCGGTGGCTGCTTCTCCTTCCTCCAGGGCATCGAGGCCTTCAGCTCCCACGAGTCGCTGAGCGGCACCGGTTTCCTGATCGGCATGGCGGTGCTCGCGGTCTCGCTGCTCGCGGAGGGGACGTCGCTGCTCAAGGCGGTCCGCCAGGTCCGCGCAGAGGCCCGCGCGTCGCACAGCGGGCTGCTGCGGCAGATGCGCCACACCGACGACCCGGCGCTGCGGACCGTACTGGCCGAGGACAGCACCGCGGTGCTCGGCGTCCTGCTGGCGGCCGGCGGACTCGTCCTGCACCGGCTGACCGGCTCCGGCGGCTGGGAGGGCGCGGCCTCGCTGTGCATCGCCCTCCTGCTGGTCTACGTGGCCTTCGTCCTGGGCCGCGGGGCGCGCGGCGAGCTGATCGGGCAGGCCGCCGATCCGCGACTGCGCCGCGACGTGCGGGCCCACCTGGACGCGCAGCCGGAGATCGACACCGTCACCACCATGCTGACCATGCGGATGGGCACCGAGTCCACCCTGCTCGCCGCCCGGCTCGACCTGCACGGCGGGTTGGACAGCGAGGACGTGGAGGAGGTCTCGGTGCGGATCAGGGCCTCGATCCGCGAACGGTGGCCGGTGGTCGACCAGATCTTCCTCGACATCACCGACGCCACCGCGGCCGACCGCCGACAGGCCCACGCCGACCGCGTCCACCTCGACCGGGTGGCCGACGCCGACTGAGCCTCCGGCCACCACCGTCGAGGTGTGATCAGAACTCCACCAGCGCCCGTCCTCCACGGCCGGCGAGCATGGCGTCGAACGCGGCGGGGATGCCGTCCAGGCCGATCCGTTCGGTGATCATGCCGCCCAGGTCGAGACGGCCGGCCCTGATGTGCTCGGCCAGCACCGGCAGGTCCTTGGCCGGGTCGCTGTTGCCGTAGACGCAGCCGGTGAGGGTACGGCCGAAGTAGAACAGCTCCAGCGCGTTGAAGGTGACCTGGTCGTCCATGCCGCCGACGCCCACGACGGTGGTGCGGCCACCGCGCCGGGTCGCGGACCAGGCGGTGCGGATGGTCTCCGCCCGGCCGACGCACTCGATGGCGGCGTCCGCGCCGTGGCCGCCGGTGAGCTCGCGTATCCGCCGGCCGGTGGTCTCTGAGGCCACCAGGAACTCGGTGGCACCCGCCGAGCGGGCCAGTTCCTCCTTCTGCGGGGAGACGTCGACCGCGATGACCGGCCCGGCCCCGGCGATCCGCGCCGCCTGGAGCACCGACAGGCCGACGCCGCCCACCCCGAAGACCGCGACGGACTCGCCGGCCCGCAGCCGGGTCGCGTGGTGCACCGCGCCGTAACCGGTGAGCACCGCGCAGCCCAGCAGCGCGGCGTCGGTCAGCGGCACGCCGTCCGGCAGCGGGAGCACCGCGTTCGCCGCGACCACCGTCTCCTCGGCGAAGACCGCGGTGCCCAGGCCCGCGTACAGCTCGGTGCCGTCGGCGCGCCGGGCGTACGGGACGGTGGCGGCGGTGGCGGAGTTGGCGCACAGCCAGGGCTCGGCCAGGCCGCAGAAGTGGCAGTTACCGCACGAGGGGGCCCAGTTGAGCACCACCCGGGCGCCGGGTGCGACCGCGGTCACCCCCTCGCCGACGGCTGTGACGGTGCCGGCGCCCTCGTGTCCGAGGACGGCGGGGACCGGCTGGCGCAGGGTGCCGTTGGACAGCGAGAGGTCGGAGTGGCACACCCCGGCCGCCGCGAGCCGGACGCGCACCTGCCCGGGGCCGGGGTCGGGCAACTCGATGTCGGTGATCTCCAACGGGGCACCCACGGCGGGCAGTACGGCGGCGCGGACCACGGCGGCTCTCTTCCTTGTGGCTTCGGTCGGCGGGTGTGCGGTCGCTGTCGGGCGGCGGTGCCGCCGTCAGAACTGGAGGGACTTGGTCTGGAGGAACTCGGCCAGCCCGTGCGGGCCCAACTCCCGGCCGACGCCCGACTGCTTGTAACCGCCGAACGGGGCACGGGGGTTGAAGCGCCCGCCGTTGATGTCGACCTGGCCGGTGTCCATCCGGCGGGCGAAGGCGACCGCCTTGTCCTCGTCCTGGCACCAGACCGCGCCGGCCAGCCCGTAGACCGTGCCGTTGGCGATCCGCAGCGCCTCCTCCTCGTCGGCGTACCGCATGATCGACACCACCGGGCCGAAGATCTCCTCCTGGGCGATGGCCATCTCCTCGGTGACGTCGGCGAAGACGGTCGGACGCACGTAGTAGCCGCGCTCCAGTCCCTCGGGGGGCTCCGCGCCGCCGGCCACCAGCCGGGCGCCCTCTTCCAGGCCCCTGGCGATGTAGCCGCGCACCCGCTCGCGCTGCCTGGCGTTGACCACCGGGCCGATGCGGGTGCCGGGCTCGGCCGGGTCGGCGGGGACGTACTTGGCGGCGGCGGCCGCGCGCGAGGCCGACCGCCTCCTCGTAGTCGCTCGGCGTGCACCAGCATCCGGGTCCAGGCGCTGCACGTCTGGCCGGAGTTGGCCATGACGTTGGCGATGCCGGCCTTGACCGCGGTCTTCAGGTCGGCGCCGGGCAGGATCACGTTGGCGGACTTGCCGCCGAGTTCGAGGGCGACCCGTTTGACGGTCGCGGCGGCGGTGGCGGCGATGCCCTTGCCGACCGCGGTGGACCCGGTGAAGGAGACCAGGTCGACGTCCTCGTGGGCGGCCAGCGCCGGCCCCGGCGACCGGGCCGCGGCCGGTGACGAGGTTGAAGACGCCGGCCGGGAAGCCGGCCTCGTGTACCGCCTCGGCGAAGATCCTGGCCACCAGCGGGGTGTCCTCGGCGGGCTTGAGCACCACCGTGCAGCCCGCGGCGAGGGCCGGGACGACCTTGGCGACGATCTGGTGCAGCGGGTAGTTCCACGGGGTGATCGCGCCGACCACGCCGACCGGCTCGTGGTGCACGGTGGAGTTGCCGATCCGCTCGCTGAAGGCGTAGGTCTCCAGCAGTTCCGCGTACGAGGCGGCCACCGCGGTCGGCAGGTCGGCGCTGACCATCCGGCTGAACGCCAGCGGTGAGCCGAGTTCCGCGGTCACGGTCTCGGCGATCTCCTCGCGCCGGGCGCCGAGCGCCGCGCGCAGGGCGGTGATCCGGGCGGCGCGCTCGGCGGGCGGCGGTGGCGGCCCAGCCGCGGAAGGCGGCCCGCGCGGCGCGGACGGCCGCGTCCACATCGGCCGCGGTGCCGGCCGGGACGGTGGCGATGACCTGTTCGTCGGCCGGGTTCACCACCTCGATGACGTCCGTCCCGGCGGCCGGCCGCCACTCGCCGCCGCTGTACATGCCGTCGTGAACCCTCACGTGCCGCCGTCCTTCCGGTACGACCTCTGCGGTCGCGCGGGTCGCAGTCGGTCGGTGGATATCGGTCACCGACTCCAAACTAGCGCCGCTAATTAGCGGTACGCCAGAAGGTCGCCGGGTGATTGACGGCACGGAAAGGGCAATCCTATGGTCGACCATAGGATTCCCCGCGACACCAGGAGCAGGCGATGGGCACGACGCAGAGCCGAGGGACGGGCGACGCGCAGGACGCGCGGAAGACCGCGGGCGCGCTCGAGTACGCCGGCGGCTTCGGCAACGAGCACGTGAGCGAGGCGGTGCCCGGCGCGCTGCCGGTGGGCCGCAACTCACCGCAGCGCGCCCCGCTCGGGCTGTACGCGGAGCAGTTGTCCGGCTCGGCGTTCACCGAGCCGCGCGCACCACAACCGGCGCAGCTGGCTCTACCGGATCCGTCCCTCGGCCGCCCATCCGCCGTTCCACCGCATCGACAACGGCCGGCTGCGCACCGCGCCCTTCCAGGAGGTCGAGCCCGACCCCAACCGGCATGCGCTGGAACCCGCTGCCGATGCCCCGAGAGGCCACCGACTTCGTGGCCGGCCTGGTGACCGTCGGCGGCAACGGCGACGCCCTCCAGCGCACCGGCATCGGGATCCACTGGTACGCGGCCAACCGGTCCATGACCGACCGGGTCTTCAGCGACTCCGACGGCGAACTCCTGATCGTCCCCGAGCGCGGCGGGCTGCTGCTGCGCACCGAACTGGGCCTGCTGGCCGTCGAGCCGGGACACGTCGCGCTGATCCCGCGCGGGGTGCGGCTTGCGCGTCGAGCTGCTGGACGACGAGGCGCGCGGCTACGTGCTGGAGAACTACGGCCGCCCCTTCCAGCTGCCCGACCTCGGCCCGATCGGCGCCAACGGGCTGGCCAACGCCCGGGACTTCCTGGCCCCGGTGGCGGCCTACGAGGACGACGCGGAGCGCCGGGAGGTGGAGGTGGTCAACAAGTTCGGCGGCAACCTGTGGGCCGCGACCTACGACCACTCACCGCTGGACGTCGTCGCCTGGCACGGCAACCACGTGCCGTACGTCTACGACCTGCGCCGGTTCAACGTGATGGGCACGGTCTCCTACGACCACCCCGACCCGTCGATCTTCACGGTGCTCACCTCGCCGTCCGACACCCCCGGGCTCGCGGGCGCCGACTTCGTGGTCTTCGCGCCGCGCTGGCTGGTCGGCGAGGACACCTTCCGGCCGCCGTACTTCCACCGCAACGTGATGAGCGAGTTCATGGGCCTGGTCGACGGCGCCTACGACGCCAAGGCGGAGGGGTTCGTGCCGGGCGGCGCCTCGCTGCACAACATGATGTCGGCGCACGGCCCGGACCGGGAGACCTTCGAGCAGGCCAGCGGCGCCGAGCTGAAGCCGCAGAAGATCGACGACGGGCTGGCCTTCATGTTCGAGACCCGCTGGCCCATCGTGCCCACCGCGCACGCGCTCGAAGCCGACCACCGGCAGAGCGGCTACGACACCGTGTGGCAGGGTCTGGAGCGGCACTTCGAGCTCTGACGTCCGCCCCCGCCCGTCTGCCCGTCCCGGAGCACCGCACGTGAACGCCTTCGTCCCCGACCAGCTCACCCTCAACCGCAGGCTGCCGCTGTGGTACCAGGTGTCGCAGTCGCTGCGCGCCTCGATACTCGGCCGGCACGCGGACGCCCCGCTGCGGCTGCCGACCGAGGAGGACCTGGCGGGGCACTACGGGGTCAGCGTGCTCACCATGCGGCAGGCGCTGAAGTACCTTGAGGAGGAGGGGCTGATCAGCCGGCACCGGCGGCGCGGGACGTTCATACGAGCCGGGCGCGCGGACGGACAGCGCGGTGCGGCTGCTGGGGTCGGTCGACACCATCGTGGCCCAGCAGTCCGGCATGCGGGCCACCGTGCTGGGCCACGGCCCGGTCCCTGTGCCGCCGGAGCTGGCCGAGTACTTCCCCGCGCCCGAGGAGGTCGTGGCGTACCGCAGGCTGCGGCACGACGAGAGCGGCGAGCCGGGCAACTGGGCGGAGAACCACGTGGTGGCGCGGCTGGCGTCCGGCATCGACCCGGCCGACCTGGAGCGCTGGCCGATGACCAAGGTGCTGCGCGACCGGCTCGGGGTGCGCATCAGCCGCAACACCGAGACCGTGCAGGCCCGGCTGGCCGACCCGCGGACCGCGCGGCTGCTCGACGTGCCGCTGCTCAGCCCGATCCTGCACTACACCGGCGTGACCTACGACGAGGACGGCCGGGTGGTGGACGTGGCCAGGATCCACTACCGCGGTGACCGGTTCGCCTTCTCGGTCACCATGGAGGCCCGGTAGGCCGTCAATTAGCATGCTGGCGGTGAGCGACGACGCGCCCCTGCTCGACGACCTGATGCCCTGGTCCACGGCACCCCTGCGGCTCGGCCGCGGGTGGGTCATGGCGCCGGACGCCGCCACCTTGCGGGCCCGCTGGGACGCGCTGCTGCGGGCGGACGGGCCGGCGGCCCGGGAGGAGTTGTTCGGCCCCACCCGCTCACGCACCCCCCGCAGCGCGGTGCCGCAACTGCCCGGGCACCCGGCGGGCACCGGCCGGCTGGAGCGGGAGAGCGGGCCGTGCCCTGAGCCGGTGCGGGTGCTGCACGGGCCCTACGACCAGCAGTGGCTGATCCCCGACCACCGGCTGATCGACGCCGCCCGGCCGCAGTTGTGGCGGGTCGCCGACGAACACCAGCTGTTCGCGGTGGAGTCGGGCCACGTCCCGCCGGGCGAGGGTCCGGCCGTCGTGGTCGGCGCCCTACTGCCGGACGGCCGCTCCCCCGCCGGGCGGCCCGGGCGTATCCGGCCGCTGTACCGGCGTCCCGGCGGCCGGGAGCCCAACTGCGCGCCGGGGCTGCTGGACGCGCTGGCCGAACTCCTCGGCCTGCCGGTCGGCGCGCCGGATCTGCTGGCCTGGGTGACGGCGGCGGCCGTGCACGCCCCGGGCGGGGTGCGGGTGCCGCTGCCGCGGGACGCCGCGGTGTGGGGCGAGGGCGTGGGGTTGGGCCGCGGGATGATCAGGACGCAGACCAGGGGCGGGCGTTCGGGTGAGCGCCCCAAGCTGCCGGGCGGGCGGCGGCCCTATGTGCGGGTGCCGCCCGGCGACCGGCCGGACGGGCTGCGCCACGACGCGGGCGAGGAGGCGCTGTTCCTGGGCGAGGGCCGGCTGTCCCCGGTGCCGCGCGGTGCCTGGGAGTTCCACGCGGGCGGGGTGCGGGTGCTGGAGGCCTGGTTCGCCGCACGTGCCGCCGCGTGGAGCGCCGAGCCCGGATCGCTCGCCGCGATCGCCCCGCCGCGCTGGCCCAAGGAGTGGACCTCGCAGTTGCTTGAGCTGGTCACGGTGTTGGCGCTGCTGGACGAGGCGCGGCCCCGGCAGGCGATCCTCGCGCGGCGGCTGGCGGGGTCGGGGAGCGTCGGCGGGGCCGAGTTGGCCGCTCGCGGGGTGCTGCCGGTGCCGGCGGGGGCACGGCGGCCCGCCTCGGTGCTCGACCATCCGGAGGAAGGTCCGGACGGTCAGTTCGCGCTGCTGTGAGGGGGCACCGCTCGGGCGTCCGACACCGCCGCGCTCTCCCACCGGTTGTACGGGACCGGGCGGGAGGGGGGTTCGGTGTCCGGGGACGCCTGCCGGGCCGGGGGGCACGGGAATCCCCCCGGTCCGGCCGACGGACGGTGTCCGTGGCGCGGTGGTCCGGTCAGTCGCGGCTGCCGAACAGTGAGCGGCGAAGCCGCCGCAGCGGCGCGAACAGCGACACACGGGCGCCGCGGTTCTCCTTGGTGTGGCCCGAGTCACGCGCGGTCAGCTCACGCATCAGCGAGGTGGCCTCCGCGGTCTCCCGCTGGGGGACGGCCGGGCCGCCGAGCACCGCGAGGTGGCGGTCCAGCCGGGCGCTCGACGCCCCGCTCCCGCAATTGATCGCAGGCACTCGCGGCCTGCTGCGCACTATCTGCTCCATTGGCTAACTCCCCACCCGTACGAGGGCACCCGGTTCGGGCAGCGTAACCCTACTCCTCCATGCCGTCACTCGCGTATCCCTTGCCTCAAATTGACCTTCCCGTCAAGGGTGTTGACGCCAAAGTACGCGCTGAGCGTACGTGGGAAGGGTCCGCCGCGCGGGGCGTTCAGGGGGGCGAAAACCGGACGGCACACGCAAAGGGACGCCATGCGGGACGTCCTTGACGGACCCGTACAGGCTGCGCGACATTGAAGCCCGGCAGCCGGGCATCCGGCGCTTGTGGGGGGCAACGTCGCAAATGCATCCGATGACCAGGGAATCACTGCCATTGCTCGCCGGCGCCGCCGTGGGGACCGGCGGAGTCGGCGCCGCGCTCGTGCTGGCGGACATCGCTTCGCCGTTGCGCGCGCCGTTCACCTTCTTCTTCCTCGTGGTGGCGCCGGGGGCGGCGCTCGCCTCCACGCTGGGCGGCCTCGATCCGCTCAGCAGGATCGCGGTGGCGGTGGCCGGCTCCGTCGTGGTGGACCTGCTCGTCGCGCAGGCGATGCTGATGCTGCATCTGTGGTCGATACGCGGTGGGGTGGCGGTGGTCGCCGCGCTGAGCGTGGCGCTGTTCCTGCTGCCCCTCGCCCGGCGTGGTCGCAGGACCGCGAGACGGCGGACCTCCTGACGTGGACATCTGCTTGTACCGTCCCGGCGAGTTGACGACGGCGGACCGGACGGCGTGGTCGGACCTCCAGTCGCGGGCGTGGGATTCGGGGTACCAGGGACTGGCGAATCCGTTCCTCGCCCCGGAGTTCGCCACCGCCGTGGCCCGCCAGCGGCGCGGGGTGCGGGTCGCGGTGATCCGCGAACGCGGAGAGCCGGTGGCCTTCTTCCCGTTCCAGCGCGGCGCCCTCGGGGTGGGCCGGGCGGTCGGCCTCGGGCTGTCGGACTGCCAGGGCATGGTGCACCGGCCGGGGTTCCGCTTCGACGCGCGGGAACTGCTGCGCGCCTGTGGGCTCGCGGTGTGGGAGTTCGACCATCTGGTCGACGGCCAGCCGCCCTTCGAGGGCGGCGCCACCGGCTCCTTCCCCTCGCCGGTGATGGACGTGGCGGCCGGCTATCCGGCCTATCTGGAGCAACTGCGCGAGCGGGCACCGAAGTTCACCCGCACCACCCTGGCCAAGGAACGAAGGCTGGGCCGGGACGTCGGTGAGGTCAGCTACGTCCACGACGAACGGGATCCGGCCGCGCTGCGCACGCTGATGGCCTGGAAGTCGGCGCAGTACCGCAGGACCGGGCGCAGCGACCGGTTCGCCAGACCGTGGATCGTCCGGCTGGTCGAACAGCTGCTGCACACCCGCGGTGACTCCTTCGCCGGGCTGCTGTCGGTGCTGTACGCGGGCGGGCGGCCGATCGCCGCGCACTTCGGGCTGCGCTCGCAGCGGGTGCTGTCCTGCTGGTTCCCGGCGTACGACACGGCGTTCTCCAAGTACTCCCCCGGTCTGGTGCTGCATCTTCGGATGGCCGAGGGCGCCGCGGCGGACGGCATGTCCTACCTGGATCTGGGGCGCGGCGAGAAGGACTACAAGGAGTCGCTCAAGACCCGCGAGCTGCTGGTCCACGAGGGCTGGGTGACACGCCGCCACCCGGTGGCGGCCGGTCATCTGGCCCGCCGCGCGCCGGCTCGCGCGCTGCGCAACACCGTCTCCGCGCACGAGCGCCTTCGCCGGCCGGCCGACCGTCTGCTGCGGGAGTGGGGCCGGCTGCGCTCGGCCGGTGGCGGGGACCGGAACTGAGACTCTCTCACCCCATCACTAACACAAGATCAAAAACACCTCTAGATGGCAATTACGCCAAATGGGATTCACTACCCCAGGTCTTGCCATAGAGTCGCATGCGTCAATACCGTCATACATCAACCCGCACCGACCCATCATGCGAACGGCTTTAGGGAGGGGCTCGAAAGCCGGGATGGCGCCTGTGCGGGGCGCGGTTGGGGGGTGCCGTGGTCGGCCGCCAGGGCCGGTCACGTGCCGCAGGGCGAGTGAAGTCACGCCAACTCGTCGGGGCTGTAGGGAGTCGTGTTCTCCCATGGGCGCATTCGCCATGGGTGGGGCGAAGCCTGCCCGGCGTGACCCCCCTTTCGAACCGGACACAACACAGGGCCGCCATGGGGCGGCGGTCCGCGGGACGAGAGGGCAACCCACGCATGAGTTCCTTTGTTCAGCCAGCTGTGCCCGGACAACCGCACATATCCCAACTGCCGCCGGACACCATGTCGGCGGCCGTCGTGGATGTGGCCGTAACAGATCCCTTTCCCACCGGATTTCGGCCAATATCCTCACACCTGGCCATCGCACCACCGGTCAGCGTCGTGATCCCGGCCATGAACGAGGCCGAAAACCTTCCCTACGTCTTCGCCACCCTGCCGGCGTGGATCCACGAAGTGGTCCTGGTGGACGGCCACTCCACCGACGACACCGTGGCTGTCGCCCGGCGGCTGCGCCCGGACGTCAAGGTCGTCGCCCAACGCGGCAAGGGCAAGGGCGACGCCCTGATCAGCGGCTTCGCCGCGGCCACCGGCGAGATCATCGTCATGGTCGACGCCGACGGTTCGGCCGACGGCTCCGAGATCGTCTCCTATGTCTCCGCCCTGGTCTCCGGCGCGGACTTCGCCAAGGGCTCCCGGTTCGCCAACGGCGGCGGCACCGACGACATGACGCCCATCCGCAAGCTCGGCAACCGGGTGCTGTGCGCCCTGGTCAACGCCAAGTTCGGTGCCCGCTACACCGATCTGTGCTACGGCTACAACGCGTTCTGGGCGCGCTGCCTGGACCGCATCGCGCTGGACTGCGCGGGGTTCGAGGTGGAGACCCTGATGAACATCCGGGTCGTCAAGGCGGGCCTGCGGGTGCAGGAGATCCCCAGCCACGAGCACCTGCGCATCCACGGCGCCAGCAACCTGCGCGCGGTGCGGGACGGGCTGCGGGTGCTGAAGGTCATCCTCCGCGAGCGCGCCGCACGCCGGGCGCGGCCCGTCGTCCTGACCGCCGCCGCGCGTGCCGGGGAGAGCGCGTGACACCGATGACCGTCTCCGTGGTCATCTGCGTGTACACCGAGGACCGCTGGGGCGACATCCTCGCCGCGGTGGCCTCGGTGCGCGGGCAACGCACGCCCGCCCAGCAGATCCTGCTGGTGGTGGACCACAATCCCGCGCTGCTGGCGCGGTTGACCGACCGGTACGCGGACGTCGGCGGCGTCCGCGTACTGGCGAACGCCGGACCGCGCGGGCTGTCCGCGGGCCGCAACACCGGTATCGCCGCGGCCGCCGGTTCGGTGGTCGCCTTCCTGGACGACGACGCGGTGGCCGAACCGGACTGGCTGTCACACCTGCTCGCCCCCTACGACGACCCGCGGGTGATGGCGGTCGGCGGCCGGACGCTCGCGCTGTGGGCGTCGGGCCGGCGCCCCGCCTGGTTCCCGCGCGAGTTCGACTGGGTGGTGGGCTGTACCTACCTGGGACTGCCGCCCGGCCGGGTGCGGGTGCGCAACGTGCTGGGCGGCAACGCCTCGTTCCGCAGGACCGCTTTCGACGCGGCGGGCGGCTTCGCCACCGGCATCGGCCGGGACGGCGACCGGCGGCCGCTGGGCTGCGAGGAGACGGAACTGTGCATCCGCCTCCAACACGCCCTGCCGAACGCCCTGTTGCTCATCGACGACCGCGCGGTCATCCACCACAGGGTGCCCGCCGCCCGGGAGCGGTTCGGCTACTTCCGCACCCGCTGCTACGCCGAGGGGCTGTCCAAGGCCCTGGTGACCCGCAGTGTCGGCGCCGGGGCGGGCCTGGAGACCGAACGCCGCTACACCACCCGGGTGTTGCCGGCCGGCGCGTTGCGCGGGGTACGCGACGCGCTGCTGGGGCGGGCGGGAGGCGCGGGGCGGGCCGCCGCGATCGTGGCGGGCGTGGCGACGACCGCGGCCGGGTATGCCGTCGGGAGCATACGGGCCCGAAGCGCCGGTGACGCCTTCGTGGTCACCGCCGTCGAGCCCGCGGACGGCGGCGCGCGGGAGGGCGCGGACCGGGCGCAGGACATGGGGGGTGCGCTGGCATGACGTCCGTGACCAGGGGCGGGCGGACGGACGGCGGGGAGATCCCGGTGCCCATCCTGATGTACCACGCGGTGGCCGCCGAACCGTCGAGGGCCGCGCACCGGCTGTCGGTCTCCCCCGAGGCGTTCGCCGAGCAGATGGAGGTGCTGGCGGCCGGCGGCCACACCCCGCTGACGACCCGGGAGCTCGCCGCACTCTGGCGGGACGGCGGCGCGCTGCCTGAGCGGCCGGTGCTGATCACCTTCGACGACGGCTACGCGGGGGTGCACCGGCACGCGCTGCCGGTGCTGAGCCGGCACGGCTTCGCGGCGAGCCTGTTCGCCTCGACCGGCTGGCTGCGCGGGCGGGAGGCGGCGGACATCGCGCCGGGCGCCCCGGACGACATGCTCTCCTTCGACCAGTTGCGCGAACTGGCCGCCGCGGGCGTGGAGATCGGCGGGCACAGCCACAGCCATCCGCAACTCGACCAGATCACCGACGAGCGCCTGTGGTTCGAGGTGCTGCGCTGCAAGGAGATCCTGACCGAGGAACTGGGCACCGCCCCGGTGTCGTTCGCCTATCCCTACGGCTACTCCAGCCGCCGGGTGCGGACGGCGGTGCGCCGGGAGTACGTGGTCTCGCTCGCGGTGGGCAACGCGCTGGCCACCCGCTCCCAGGGGCCGTACGCGCTGCGCCGGGTCACCGTGCGCCGCTCCACCGACATCGCGGAGTTCGAACAGCTGGTGGAAGGCCGGGCGATTGGCCGGAACTTCGCCAAGGACCGCCTTCTGACGAAAAGTTATGCCATGGTGCGCAGATCACGCCGAGCTTTGGGGAAGGTACGCGAAGCCAGTGTCTGACACCACCACCCAGGAGCCGTCCGCGCCGGCGGAGGGTGATCCGGCCTCCGGCGGCGGCACCACGGCTCGGCGGCGGGAGGGCGGCGGCGATCCGCTGTTCCGCAACGCCTACGCGCTGATGCTCAACACCGGGGTCTCCGCGGTGCTCGGGCTCGGCTACTGGCTGATCGCCGCGCGGTACTACTCCCCCGACGCGGTGGGCCGCGGCTCGGCGGCCATCGCGGCGATGAAGTTCCTGGCCGGGATCACCGCGGTCACGCTGACCGGGGCGCTGGCCCGGTTCATCCCCGTCTCGGGCCGGCGCACCGGCCGGTTCGTGCTGCGCACCTATCTGGCCAGTTCGCTGGTGGTGGCGGTGGCCGCGGCCGTCTTCCTGCTGACGCTGCGGATGTGGGGTCCCTCGTACCACTTCCTGCACGGGCTGGTGCCGGGGCTGGTGTTCGTCGGCGCGGTGGTCGCCTGGTCGCTGATGACGCTTCAGGACGGGGTGCTCACCGGGCTGCGCAGGGCGGTGTGGGTGCCGGTCGGCAACACGGTCTTCTCCACCGGCAAGCTGATCCTGCTGGTGGTGTGCGCCGCGGCAGTCCCGGCGGCCGGGGTCTTCGTCTCCTGGGTGGCGGCGATCGGGCTGTCGGTGCTGCCGCTGGGCTGGCTGGTCTTCCGGCGTCTGGTGCCCCGGCACGTCGAGGCCACCGCGGACCGCGCCACGCCGCCCTCGGCGCGCGAGGTCCGGCGGTTCCTGGCGGGTGACTACACCGGGTCGCTGTTCGCGCTGGCCGTGGTCTACCTGGTCCCGGTCATCGTCGCCTCGCAGATCAGCCCCAAGGACAACGCGTACTTCTACATCACCTCGACCATCGGCGGCACGATCGACCTGCTCGCCATCAACATGGGCGCCTCACTCACCGTCGAGGGCGCGCACGACCCGGCGCGGATCGCGCAGAACCTGCGGGCCGCGCTGGGCAGGATGGCCCGGATCATGATCCCGGCCTGCATGTTCCTGGCGGTCTTCGCGCCCTACGTGCTGCGGGTCTTCGGTCCCGGATACGCCTCGCAGGGCGGCCCGCTGCTGCGGTTCATGGCGATCGCCTCGCTCACCCGGGTGCTGTTCGAGGCGTACTTCGGGGTGCTGCGGGCGCAGAGCCGCACCTCGCGGATCGCGCTGCTGCAAGGTCTGCTGTGCGTGCTGGTGCTGGGTTCCACGATGGCGCTGCTGCGGCCGATGGGGATCGTCGGCGCGGGTGTCGCGGAACTGTCGAGCCAGAGCGTCATCGCGGTGATCGCCTGCTTCGGCCTGGTGCGGATCCTGCGGTCCGGGGAGTCCCCCGTGGTGGCCGGGAGCGCGGCGGCACCGGAGGAGTGGACGGTGCCGGTGGCCCCCGAGTCACCGGGGGATCCCGGGGAGGACGAGGACACGCTGGTCTTCGGCACCGGCCGGGCGTCGCGCGGCGGACAGGACGAGGACACCCTGGCGCTCGGCGTCCGGCTGGACTTCGACCACCCGGAACGCCGTCCGTTCGTTCCCCCAGGCCCGCTGCCGCCCCTCGCGTCCGCCACGGCGCTGCCGGCGCCGCTCCCGCCGGCCGTTCCCACCCCTGCCGTCCGGCGCGCGAAGCCCCGGCCGCCACTGCGCCCGGCCCGTACCCCGCGTGACCGGATCGCCGGGTCGGCCGGCTGGCTGCTGCTCGCCGCGGCGCTGGCGCTGTACTGGCTGCCGCTGCGCGGCATGGACGACGCGTCGCTGGACCGGATGAACGGCCTGGGCCTGATATCCGTACTGCCCTACGCGACGCTGGGGGGCGCCGCGTTGCTGGTGGTGGCGTTCTGCTGGACGCTGTGGCTACGCACCCCGCGCACGCTGCTGCTGCTCGCGGTCCTGGTGGCGACGGTGGTGTCGCTGCACGCGGTGCCCGCGCTACTGGAGTCGCAACCGCGGTTCGCCACCGCCTGGCAGCACGCGGGCTTCATCGAGTACGTGGACCGCACCGGCACCGCCCGGCCGTACCTGGACGCGCGGTTCTCCTGGCCGGGGTTCTTCGCCGCGGTGTCGCTGGTCACCAGGGCCTGCGGGGTCACCGATCTGACCGAGGTGCTGCGCTGGTGGCCCTCGGCGATGGAGGTGCTCTACCTCGTCCCGCTGGCGCTGATGCTGCGCGCGGTGCGTGCCGGGTGGCGGGCGAAGTGGTGCGCGGCATGGCTGTTCGTGCTGTGCGGCTGGGTGGGACAGGACTACTTCTCACCGCAGTCGATCAACGTCTTCCTCTACCTGATGTTCGTCGCGGTGCTGCTGGTGTGGTTCCGGTCGCCGCACGAGCGGGCCGGCCGCAGGATCCCCGGCGAGGCGGACGTCCGCCCGGCCGGGCGCTCCGACCTGGCGGTGCTGCTGGGTGTGCTGGTGGCGCTGTTCGCCGCCTCCGTCGTCAGCCACCAGTTGACGCCGTTCATGATGCTGGGGGTCGCGGCGGCGCTGGTGGTCTGGCGGCGCTCGACGCCGCGCGGGCTGCCGGTGCTGTGCGGGGTGCTGGTGATCGCCTGGGTCGGGTTCCTGGCCGAGCCGTACTGGTCGGGCCACTTCGACGACCTGTTCGGCGGCATGGGCTCGCTGGGCGGCAACGTCTCCTCCAGCGTGTCGGGACGCATGCAGGGCGGGTCCCGGATCCATGAACTGGTGCTCTACGCGCGGGTGTCGCTGGCGGCGGGGGTGCTGGCGCTCGCGGGCGTCGGCTGGCTGCGCAGGCGGCTGACCGGGATCAGCGACCGCGCGATGCTGATCCTGGTGCTGATCCCGTTCCTGGGCTTCGGCATGCAGTCCTACGGCGGCGAGATGGCGCTGCGGGTGTTCCTGTTCGCGACACCGGGGGCGTGTGTGCTGGGGGCGCTGGCGTTCTTCCCGCGCGCCTCGTCCGACAACGGCTCGGTGTTCGGCCGGGGTCCGTCGGCCGGTCCGGGTTCCTGGCGCGGGCCGCTGGCGGCGCTGCTGGCCGGCTGGGTGCTGATCCTCGGCTTCCTGGTGGCCCGGTGGGGCAACGAGAGCTTCGAGCGGGTGCGCACCGGCGAGGTCGCGGCGATGGACTACGTCTACGCCCATGACACGCCGACCGCCCGGCTGTTGTGGCCGACGCAGGACACCGTCAACGACGTGACCCCGAGCCTGCCGTGGAGCGCCCGGGACATGGACAAGGTGAACTACCGCGGCGTCCTGGCACCGGCCGACCCGTCACGGGTGGACGCGATGGTCGCCGATCTGAAGGCGGCGGGCCCGCGGTCGTATCTGGTGATCACCACCGGCACGGCCACCTATCTGGAACTGGACGCGGGCTACCCGGCCGACTGGCAGCGGCGTGTGGTCGCCGCGCTCGACGCCCGGCCCGACCTGCGCAAGGTGCTGTCCGACAAGGACGCCGCCGTCTACGAGACCGCCACCCCCGTGCCGGGCGCGGTGCCGCGGCCGGTCCTCGGCCGGGTGGGCCCGGTGGTGACCTGGACGCCGTGGACCGTCGGCGGTGCGATCGCCGCCGTCGCCCTGCTGATGCTGCTGGCCGCCCGGGAGTTGGTGCGGGTACTGGTGGAGCCCGAACGGCGGCGCCGGACGATGCGGGTGACCTTCTACCTCGCGCTGCCGCTGCTGGCGGTGTTCCTGTTCTCGCTGGTGGACCGCTTCCGCACGCTGAGCTGACGTCAGCGCCGGGCGTCCAGCCACGTCACGCCGTATGCGGGAAGCTTCACCCGCCGCCCGTCGACCGCGGTGCCGATCGGGTGGTCGGTGGTGTTGACGGCCAGGACGGTCCCGCGGCCGCCGAGCGCGCGGACCCCGGGGTCGTCCACGGTGACGTGGCGCGGCGCGGTGCCGGGCGGGAAGGCGGTCGCGAACCGGCGCAGCAGGTCCAGCATGGGCAGCGCCGCCCCGCCGCTCCCGGAACCGGTCGCGCTCCACAGGCAGCCGGGACAGTCGCCGCCGTCCGTCTCGGGGTTCCAGTAGAAGGCGGTGGCCGCGCCGCCCCGGACCAACTCCGCCATCGCCACCGCCTGCACGGCCAGCAGCCGGTCCTGCGGCCAGTCGCCCGAGTCGGGTTCGACGTACCACTCGGCCCACCACACCGGCAGCCCGCCACCGGCCCGGCGCAGCCAGGCGCCCAGGTCGGCGAACTTGGCGGTGGCGCCGAACGCGTCGGGGACCAGGGCGTCGTCGTGGGTGGTGCTGGAGCCGTCGACGACCAGGAAGTCCGCACCCACCCTGTGCCGCGACCAGTACTCCAGGGCGTCCACCACCCGTTGGTCGAGGCTGCCCCAACGGCCGTGCACGGACGAGGCGTTGGTGGAGTCGCCGGGGGCGATGGAGTCCATGTCGAGATAGGGGCCGCCCACCAGATCGTGCGGGGCGGCCTTCTTGACCGCCGTGTAGACCAGGTTGTACAGCCGGGTGTAGTCCTCGTAGTCCCAGCGGTTGTCCCGGTCGCTCCAAAAGCCCTTGAACTCGTTCCAGACGACGAAGTGGGTGACGTCCGGGTAGCGCCGGGCGATCTTGGCGGCCAGCGCGGCGAAGTCCGCGTAGTGCTCCGGGCTCGGCGCCTCCTCCAGCCGGGACCAGTCGGTGTGGTCCGCGGCGCCGCCCTTCATCCAGTCAGGGGAACAGCACAAGGTGACCACCGGGGTGCCGCCGGTGCGGCGGATGAGGGCGATACGGCTGTCCAGGCTGTCGAAGTCGTAGCGTCCCGGTGCCGGTTCCGGGTTGTCCGCGCCCCAGCCCATCAACGCCTGGTCCTGTGGCAACGGCTGCCCCGACAAGGTGGCCCGGGCGCGCCGGACGGCCGCCGCCTCGCCCAGGTCCGCGCTGTACTGGGTGTGGGTGAAGCCGAATCCCAGGGCGGCGGCCGGGGTGCCCGGGGTACCGGGATCGCCGAAGACCCCGGGCGCGGGCGTGCCGTGGGTGACGTCCACGTCGCCGTGCCCCGAGGTGCCGCACATCGACAGCAACAGCGCGACGCACACCACCAACGCGCCGGCCAGCACGACGATCCGGGCGCGGACCGACCCCGGCAGGCCGAAGCCGGGGCCCGCATGACGTCGATTCACGGTTGCACTCTAAGCCGCCGAGTGGTTCATGACGGCCGACTTGGGGCATTCCGCCCGGGCGAGCGGCCCCCTCAAGAGGCGCGGGGAGCCCCGGCCCGGGCCGGGCCGAACGCCGACCGCTGCCGGTGAGACGCGGGACCAGCCGCGGAGCTCACTCGTAGACCGCGCGCAGCGCGTCCTGTACCGCGAGCTCGGCGCTCGCCCGGTCCAGACCGAGGCGCCGGACACGCTGGGCGTAAGCCGCCGCCGCGGCGGCGGCCTGCTGGTGGGCGGCGTCACCCGCGGCGGCGATGAAGGTGCCGTTCCGGCCGCGGGTCTCGATCACGCCGTCCGACTCCAGCGCCCGGTACGCCTTGGCCACCGTGTTGACGGCCAGGCCGAGCTCCTCGGCGAGGCGGCGTACCGTCGGCATCCGGAAGCCCACCGGGAGGTCCCCCTCGCGGGCCTGCGCGGCGACCTGTCCGCGCACTTGCTCGAAGGGCGCGGTGGCCGACTCCGGATCGAGGGTGATCTGCAGGCTCACGGACGGTCTCCCGCTGGCTGGGACGGTATGCCGGGTTCATTGTGCGGCAAGGCGACGGCTCGGCCCGGAAGCTCGGGATCGAAGGCGATCGCGTCGCCCGCACGGTGCCAGTGCAGGACGAAGCGGTCCCCCGCGCGATAGGCGTCGAAGCCCGCCCGGCAGTACGCGACCATGTCATCGGGCAGCGCGTCGAGCGGGTACCAGTCGATCCCGGAGCACTTGTCGGGCTCGCGGTTGACCGCCTCGCCCGTCCAGCGGCGCGCCTCGAAGAACCAGCCGGTGCGCGGGTCGCCGTCCGGCGCGCGGTGCTGCATGACCAGGGCGACCCGGATGTCGGCCGGGTCGACGACGACGCCGACCTCCTCGTAGGCCTCCCGGATCATCGCCTCCCGGACGTCCTCGCCGTCCTCGACGTGTCCGCTCGGCGCGTTCAGCAGGCCGTCGGCGTAACCGGTGCCGCTACGGCGGGCCAGCAGCACCCGGTCGTCGTCGCGGCGCAGGATCAGATGGACGTCCACGATCTCGGTGTGGCGGCGCTGGGGCCTGGGGTGGACGAGGGCCACATACCGCTCGTCGTCCACCGGGCCGCCCCACAACTCACTGGCGTGCGCGAGGTGTTCGACCTCGGTGCGGGTGGCGAGCGGGGCGGCCAGCGCCACGAGGTGGCGGGCCGGGATGCCGGCCGGGTCGACGCTCCCCCAGCGCCCCTCGACCAGCACCAGCCGCCCGCCCTTGCGCAGCAGCCTGGTCCAACGGCGCAGCATCTCCGCCGGGTCGGGCAGCGCCCACAGCACATGGCGCACCATGACCACGTCGAACGCGCCCTCGGCGACCGGTGGCCGCGCCGCGTCGCCGACCAGCACCCGGGCGCCGGTCCCGGCGAGCTTCGCCGTGGCCAGGGCGGCCATCCGCGGCGAGAAGTCGACCGCGGTGACCCGGTGGCCCTCCTCGGCGGCCAGCAGCGCGAGGCTCCCGGTGCCGCAGCCGAGGTCGAGCACGTCGGCGGGGCGTGGTGGCAGCCAGTCGCGCAACCGGGCCGCCCATGCCGCGCGCACCCCCGGATCGCGCAGTCCGTGGTCGGGCTCGTCGTCGAACGAGTCGGCCGCCGCGTCCCAGCGGGCGACCGCCCCCCGCTCGACGTCATCCTCCGTCATCATGGGACAGATCCTCGCACCGCCCACCGACAACCGGCTCCGACCTGCGGCGATCCGGTCCTGACGCGGGCTTCGGCGACGTGCTGCGGCGGGGTCAGTCCTGGCCCAGGCGCCGGTAGCGGGCGCGGCGGGCGGCCGAGCGGGCGGTGGCGTCGAGGACCCGCAGGGCGGCGAGTTCGCTGCCCAGGGTGTCGCCGAGCGCGCGCAGGAAGGGCTCGGGGGCCTCAGCGGCGTCCGGTCCCTCCTCCAGGATCCGGTCCACGATGCCGTGCGCCAGCAGGTCCGCCGAGCGGACCCCCTGGCGGTCGGCGACCTCGAAGGCGCGCCCCGTCGTGCGGTGCAGGATCGCGGAGGCGCCCTCTGGCGGCAGCGGCGAGAGCCAGGCGTGGCGGGCGGCGAGCACCCGGTCGGCGGGCAGGAAGGCGAGCGCGCCGCCTCCCGCGCCCTGGCCGAGCAGCAGGCACAAGGTGGGCGCGGGCAGCGTCACCAGGTCGGCCAGGCAGCGGGCGATCTCGGCCGCGAGGCCGCCCTCCTCGGCGTCCTGGGAGAGCGCGGCACCCGCGGTGTCGATGACGGTCAGCAGTGGCAGGCCGAGTTCCGCCGCGATCCGCATGCCACGGCGGGCCTCGCGCAGCCCGGCGGGCCCCAGCGGCGCGGGCCGGGCACCGGGGTCGCCGTGCGCGGCTTCGGCGGGGGCGCCGGTCGCTGAGAGGTCGCCGGGCGCGGCGGGGTCGGCGAGGTCGGAGGGGTCGCCGGGCGCGGCGGAGTCGGCGGGCGCGGCGGAGTCGCCGGGCTCGCCGGGCGCGGCGGGCGGGCATTCGTGGCGGTCGTGGCCCACCACCACGCACGGTGTGCCGCCGAAGCGGGCCAGCGCGAGCAGCAGTCCGGGGTCGCGCTCGCCGGCGCCGGTACCGCTGAGCGGGGTGACGTCCCGGCCGGCGACCCGCAACAGGGCGCGCAGGCCGGGGCGTTCGGGTCGGCGGGAGCGCTCGATGGACTCGCCGGCCGACGGCGCGGGGACGGGGACGGCCGCTTCCTGCTGCGGCGGTGGTGCCGGGGCGGCCCGGTCCTGCGCCGTCTCGCCGCACAGCACGTCCAGTGCCCGGGCCGCGGTGGAGGCGAGTTGCCCGACCGGGAGGACCGCGTCCAGCAGTCCGTGGGCGAACAGGTTCTCCGCGAGTTGGACGCCCGCCGGGAACTCCTCGTCGTAGAGCGCCTGGTGGACCCGGGGGCCGAGGAAGCCGATGAGGGCGCCGGGTTCGGCGGCCGTCAGATGGCCCAGCGAACCCCAGGAGGCCAGGACGCCGCCGGTGGTGGGGTGCCGCAGGTAGACCAGGTAGGGCAGGCCGGCGGCCTTGTGGTCGGTGACGGCCGCGGCCACCTTGACCATCTGGAGGAAGGCGATCGTGCCCTCCTGCATCCGGGTACCGCCGGAGGCCGGCGAGGCCAGCAGCGGGAGGCGTTCGCGGGTGGCGCGTTCCACCGCCCGGACCAGCCGCTCGCCCGCGTCCACCCCGATGGAGCCGCCCAGGAAGCCGAACTCGCAGGCCACCAGCGCCACCCGGCGGCCGGCGATGCGGCCCTCGCCGGTCACCACGGACTCGTCGAGGCCGGTGCGTTCTCTGGCCCGCTCCAGGTCGGCGCGGTAGTCCGGGTCCGCGGTCCGGTGGGCGGGCGGCTCGTCCCAGCCCTGCCAGGTGCCGGGGTCGACGACGGCCGTCCACAGCTCGTTCACGGTCATACGATCACCCTGCCATGCCGTCCGGCGTGCGGACCGGCACGGCAGGGTGACACCCGTCCCACCAGGATCAGAACGCGTCGGTGCAGTCGGTCGAGGTGGCGTGCGCCGGGTCGAGGGCGTTGGCCACCTCGTGGAAGGCGATCTTGTCGGTCGTTCCGATGAGCACGTGCTCGGAGACGTCGACCGGGCACAGGTCCTGGAGCAGGACGTTGTGCACGTCGGAGCCGGACAGGAACTCCGAGGCGTACGGCGTGACGACCTCGTCGTACCGGGTCGCGATCACCGTGTAGTGGACGCCGGGCATGGTGTCGCCGCCCGCGTTGAGCTTCTGGAGGAAGGGCGAGCCGGCGAGCTGGTCGTTGAGACCGGCCGGCAGGATGCCCTCGATCGCCTCGGCGGCGCCGGGGAAGTACGGCAGGATCTGCTCCAGGCCGTTGAGGGTGGTGCCATGGTTGTCGGGCGCGATGCCGACCAGGGCGTTGGTCTTGGCCGCGCCGCCGAGGAACTTCAGGTAGTAGCGCGGCATCATGCCGCCCTGCGAGTGGCCGACGAGGTCGACCTTGGCGGCGCCGGTGGCCGCCAGCACCTTGTCGACCTCGTCGGACAGCTGCTGGGCGGAGTCCTCGATCGGGCCGAGTCCGTCGATCAGCGGGACGCCGGGCAGTTGGCCGTAGTCGAAGGAGAAGACGCAGTAGCCGCGGTCCTCCAGGTACGGCGCGAGGACCAGCCAGTTGTCGGTGCCGTTGCCGAACGTGCCGTGCACGAGCACCACCGGGTGCGGGTGCGCCGCCGACGGCTTGCAGCCGAAGTCGTTCCATCCACTGCTGGGCGCGGCGGCGTTCGCGGCCGTGGGGGTGGCGGCCAGGGCGGCCACGGCGAGCGCGAGCGCGGGGAGGAACGCGAACGCCCGGCGTCGCCCCGAAGACAGCTTCATATGATCTCCTCGCAGGTCAAGGGGGTTGACGGCGCCGCGAACACGGACCGGACCTTCGACCCCGTGATTCGGGTCACAAGATTGCTACGCACCGGTAAAGTTACGGTCGGGTAGCCAAACCTGACCAGAGACGCGTCAGTAAAAACTTCCGACCCCCGGGATCCGGCGGCGTTCCCCATCCCGAAATGCGAACGGTCCTCCCTCCTGGATCGAGGGAGGACCGCACCATCCGCCGGTGTCACGAAGCTTGGTGACGGGCTTGCCTACAGGTCGAAGTCGCCGGCCTTGACCGAGCCGACGAAAGCTTCCCAGGCGTGCGGCTGGAAGGTGAAGGCGCCGAGTGACCGGTCTTTGCTGTCGCCGACCGCCACGAGGCCATCGAGGGTGAGCTGCGTCTCGACGCAGTTCGCTCCGGTGTCCGAGCTGTACGAGGACTTCTGCCACAGGTCCTCGGGGAGGGCATGCCGCATCATCTGGTGTGTTCCTGCCTCTTAGGTGTCGTTCAGGTCCCGCGCGGTGCGCGAGATCAGATCGATGGATCGTCGTGAAGGTAGTGCGGAAGCTCGCAGCGCGTCGAAAGTGAGCTTGTACCGGTCGACAGGCTCATTTTCCTCTAGGTAGAGCTTCCCGTCGAGGTAGTCCACGGACACCACGTCGAGGTCCATGGGGTCCGGGTACGAGAAGATGCTGAAGGCCCCGTCGAGCCCGGCATGCCACCCTTCGCTCGGAACGATCTGGATCGAGAAGCGAGGAGGGGCGTTCACCTCGATCAGCTTCCGCAATTGCTCGGCCATGACCTTGCGGCCGCCGATGCGCCGGTGCAGGACGGTCTCATCCAAGAGGCACACGACCTGCGGGGGACTGTCCCCGTTGAAGATGCCCTGCCGTTCCATGCGTACGGTGACATGCGACTCGATCTCTTCCGCCGTGGCCGACTTCTCCGTCTGCCGCATGAACTCCTCGGCGTAGGCGCGGGTCTGCAAGAGCCCCGGCACCAGCAACGGTTGCCATAGGAAGATGCGAGCCGCTTCGGCTTCGATGCTCAACTGCTGTTGGAACCGGTGGGTGAGGATGTCACCGTACGGCGCCCACCAGCTTTTGCGTCGGCCTTCACGAGCCAGGGCCGCCAGTGTGTCCCTGAGTCGCCCGTCCTCAACCTTGTAGAGATCGAGAAGAGCCTCCAACTCCAGCTTGCTGATGCCTTGGCGGCCGTTCTCCTGGCGAGAGATCTTGGATTTGTCGCCGCCGATGCGCTCGGCGGCGACCTCCATCTTGATGCCGCTTGCCTCGCGCAGCCGCTTCAACTCGCTACCGACGCGCAGGCGTCGAACCGTGGGACGTGGATGGCTGGGCAAGCCGGCTCCCCTCGAAGGCGTGTGAGTTTCCAGTGTGGCGCACACCGCTCCTCCAACGACGGCATATGCCAGATCGTTAATCCACTTCTCTCTAATCTCCAACGTTGCGAACTAGCGAGTTGCGAACTCATCTTATGCGGTCCATCCTGATGTAAGTCGCCAACCCGTCAAGGGTGGTGACGGGGGGTTTGCCTGTACCACCGCGTTGTTCGCTGTGCTGGAGGAGCCATGAAGGTCGGTGCGGAGGACCGTACGGATCGGCAGTACCGGCAGGACTTGAACGCCGAACCCCAAGTCCTCGCTCGCATGCGGCGCGTCACAGCCGCCTACCTGCAGTTATGGGGGTACGGCGCCCTGACCGAGCCTGTGGTCTTGAGCTTGACGGAGATGCTTACCAATGTCGGTCGGCACTCCGGGTCGCCTGCCTGCGTCCTGACCCTTCAGGACATCGGTACAGGCATCCGCCTCACTGTCAGCGACACAAGCACGGAACTCCCCGTTACGCGTGACATCGACTGGAACGCCGAGTCCGGACGGGGCATGCGACTCATCGCATCGATAGCCGACTTCTTCAGAAGCGCCGTCACCCGGAGTGGCAAGGACGTCTGGGCCGTGTTCGTAGATGGCGGGAAGGCCCCGGCGTGACTCACTGCGAGACGCTCGGCATCCATCCGGCCTATGCCGAGGGGTATTTGGTGCAGCTCCAAGCCTTCACCCGCACTGAACACTCCCTCAGCAGTGCCCTCCTGGGGTCGTGGGCAGCCAGGACGGACGAGGTGGCCTTGGCGCACCTTCGGGTCTTCGTCCTGGATGCGTTGGCCTTCATGGGTGTGGCTGCCGCTCGTGCGGCGAGGCGCTGGGTGGAGGACGGCACGGTGGAACGGCGGTTCCGTGACGCTGTCGCCGTTGAGGCCATGTACGTGCACGTCATCGCTGACGGCACCACGTTCTGGGAGCTGTCGGCCCGGCCGCTCCTGTTCCCGCAGCCTGTGGAGAACCGGTCCCCCTGCGGCCCCTCAACTCTGCCGCGCGCCGCCGCACGCGTTCGCAGCGATCCCCCCGTCGGCCGCTGAGCTGACCCCCGCCCATCAACCACTACCGGAGCACACGTTGACCACACCATCGGGTGACGCCGCCGAAGTTGTCCTGGCGCCTGTGCAGGGGAGCGCCACCGAGCCCGCCCCCGAACGGGTGGACATCGCCAGCGATCTCCTGCACCGTAAAACCTTGGCCGAGCCCGGCTGGACCGTCCCTGCCGCTGATCTGACCGAAGCCCAGCGCACCGCGAGGCAGCACACCGACCATGCGAACACCGAGGCGTTGCGCCGGATCATGGCCGACCACGGCTGGCCGGGCAGGACGTTGGTGGGTGTGGACGCGGCGCGGGCGGCCTGGCTGATCGCCCTGCACGCCGACGACGTCGCATTCCAGAAGCTGGCGTTGGCCGAACTGGCCGACGCCGCGACCACCGGCGAGGCGGTACCGGCCCAGTGGGCGCACCTGTACGACCGGTGCTGCGCCCGCGCCGACATCCCACAGTTGTTCGGCACCCAGTTCCGGTACGGACCGGACGGCATCCAGCCCTACCCCATCACCGAACCCGACACCTTGGACCGGCGACGTGCCCAGTACGGCCTTGAACCGTACGCGACCAAGGCGGAGAGCCTGCGCCGGCACCATGCGGGAGACGCCGCGTGACAAGCACCCACAGCAAGGAGGACTCCGGGAGGTTCATCCCGTACATCACACCATTGAAAGGGGAGAAGGCCACCGCGGCTCGTGACGTAGTGCTGCGCCTCGATGGCTTGGGTGTGACATACCGGGACGAGACGACTGCCGACCGCGATCGCCGTGGCGCACTGTGGGTCCGCACCACCGCTCCTCCTCCTGGCCGTAGGATCCCGATCTTCCGCAAGATTCACCCCCGCCGCGCCAGCGAGGCCATGCTCGACATGCGCTGTCAGGGCTGCTTCGGCGAACCCGACCGCAACAACAAGGGCGTCCTGTTCTTCGTCAAACCTGACCCGAAACGCCGCAACCTGTACTGGCCGGAGACCGAATACACCCAGCACCCACCCGTCTGCCTCCCCTGCGTCCAACACGCCCTACGCCAATGCCCGTTCGTCCGCGAAGCCCCCGCCCTGCGAGTCCGACACCCCAAGCCCTGGGGTGTCGAGGCCTTCCTCCACACCATCGACAACCACGGCAGCCTGCGGGTACGCAGCGACATCGACCGCTGCTCCTACGACGACCTCCAACTGCTGCCCTGGGCTCTGGCCATCCAACCGATCGCACGCCTCAGCCGCTGCACCGTCGTCGACATCCACACCGAACTGACCGCCGCCGGCCTGGAAACTCCCGAACCGGAAGCCCGATGAACCGACAACAAACGCCGTGCCGGACCGAACGATGGACGTCCGAAGACCAGTTGACCGGGCAGCGGGTCATCGACCGAGTCAATAGCCGAGGTAACGATCTTCTGGCCGAAAACCTGACGCCGCGTTCGTGAGAGTTCGTCCGAGCGGCGTTGTGCATTCGTATCGCTACTTCAGACAGGGACACATGGAGTTCTGGATTCAGACCGGTTGCCCCGGGCTCAACGAGGTGGAGGACGTCGCCGATGACATGGCTGACGCGATCGCCTGTCTCTACCCGACGGAGACCGACTTCCTGATCCTGTCGTGGAACCGGGTACCGATCCCCCTCGTCTACAGCGAGGACGTGTACGTCATCGTGGACGACGTCGTCGTCCTTCTTGAGGAGATCCAGCAGCCGGACTTCACCGCGACCCGGGTCTCCTGGGGTTCGTCGTCGTTCCACGGCCGATGGCGCGTCGCGCGGAACGGTGACGCGTTGGTCGTCGACTCCCACTGGGAGAGCACCCACGGCAACTACGAGGCGCTCCTCAACGAACGCGGAAGGATCACCGTCCCGACGGCGCTGTTCACCGCGGAGTGGCTGAAGTTGCTCCGCCAGTTGGTCGACGACATCGACCGCAAGTCCGTACGCCTGGCCGACGCGGACACGCTGCGGCGTGCGCGGGCGCTGCTGAAGCGCGATGCGCCGTCCGCGGACATCCTGTTCACCAATCTGCCGGACGACGCGGCGGCGCCACCGCTGTGGCGGGCCGGCGACGGGGTCGCCCAGCTGTTCAGGTGGCAGGCCCAGGCCGTCGCCAAGCACCTGGGGATCCGCTCCGGGCTCGGTGACGTCCGTGACGGTGAATGCACGGTCGATCCCGACGAGTTCACCGTCTTCTGCGCCTCCGCGATCGGCCGATACGGCGCGAGCGACGAGGGCGTCGAGCGCGCACTGACCGTCGCCTTCATCGCCACCGCCCTCGTGCTCCTCGACCGCACCGGCGCCCCCGTGCCGTCCGCCGGAACACCGGAACAGGACGCGGCCTGGACCGCCCTGCGGGAACAGCACGCCGCCCTGATGCCCCGCTAGGCGTTCGGGGAGAGCGGCGGCGCCCTGGGGTCAGGCGACGTCGAGCAGGGTGGCCGGGATGATCGCGTCCTGGCCGAACAACTCCCTGGCCCGGTCGGTGACTTCCTCGATGCGCCGGGCCCTGTCGTCGCCCGGGTCGAAGGTGAGCTGGTGGGCGGCGAGTTCGGCGGGCGCCAGCCCCTCCGCCCGCAGCGAGACCGCCCGCAGCCGGGCCCGTTGGAGCCCGAGCGCGGCGTACACGCGGTACGCGGCGTCGGTGAGCGCCGCGGTGTGGCCGGTCGGCTCGGGCAGCGGACGGGTGCGGGTGGTGGCCGAGCCGTCGGCGTACCGCACGGTGAGGGTCAGCGAACGCGCCACCTGCCCGGCGGTGCGCAGCCGGGAGCCCAACTCGTCGGTGAGCGACAGCAGCGCGCGCCGGTGCCGTACCGGGTCGAGTTCGTCGCGGTCGAACCGCCGCTCGCAACCGGCGGAGCGCGCCGGGGCGTTCGGCGTCACCGGGACCGGGTCGATGCCGAGGGCCTGGTCGCGCAGCCGCCGGCCCGCGGTCACACCGAGCAGCCGCTGCAAGGTGCCCAGCGGCGCGGCCGCGATCCGGCCCACGCTGTCCAGTCCGTAGTCGCCGAGCAGCCGTGCGGTGGCCGGGCCGACCCCGTGCAGGGCGGTGACCGGCCGGCCGGCCAGGAAGCCGGCCACCTCGTCCGGGACGCCGGACAGCACCCGGACCGTGCCGGGCGGGCCGTCCTGGGCGGCCATCCGGGCCAGCAGCGGGTTGCCCGCCACGCCGATGGTGCAGTCGGCGCCGTGCCGGGCCAGCACCCGCACCCTGACCAGGGCGGCCAGCTCCGCACCGGTGCGCCCGAAGTACCGCAGGCTGCCGCGGACGTCGGCGAGCGCCGCGTCGGGCGGCAGCGCCTGGACGACCGGGGTGATCTCCCCCAGCAACTCCAGCAGGGGCGGGTACGCCTCCTCCCCCAGCACCGGCGCGCCGACTGGGTGGAACCGCACGTAGAACACGTGCGGGGAGTCCCCGTCGCCCCCGGGCGCCCGGCGTGTCATCCCGCGCTCCCCTGGCTGGAGTGCCACAGCTTGCGGCCGGTGGCGGCCCGGTCGCCGGGCGGCTGGAGGTCGGCCCACGGGTGCAGTTCGTAGCCGGTGGGCAGGTGGATGGAGCGTCCGCCGGTACGGTCGCCGGGCGGATCGCCGGGCTCGGCGCCGGACGGGTCGGACAGCCTGGCCGCGACCGCCTCCAGGCCGCCTTCCCTGCGCAGCTCGGCCAGTTCGGCCAGGTCCCAGGCGGCCGAGCCGACCACGCTGAGGCTGCGCGGGCCGCGCCGCTGCACCACGCCGCGCACCAGGAGCAGCCAGGAGTGGAAGACGGTGTGCGCGCAGGCCTCGTGGCTGTCGTCGAAGAACGCGCAGTCGGCGAGTCCGGTGCCGTCGTCGAGGGTGAGGAAGATGACCCGGCGGCCGGAGCGGATCGGCGGGGTCTGGGTGGCCGCCTTCGCCCCGGCGACCAGGACGGTCTGGCCGTGCCGTGCGGTGCGCAGCGCCTTGGCGGGCGTCACGCCCAACTCCCGCAGGAAGTCGCGCCGGTCGTCCATCAGGTGCCGGGAGGCGTCCATGCCCAGGACGCCCAGTTCGGCGTCGAGCCGTTCGCCGTCGTCCAGGTCGGGGAAGCCCGCCGGAGCGAGGTCCGTCCCCGGTCCGCCCGCCGGGAGCGGCAGTTGGCCGTCCCGCGCGGATCCCCTGCGCTGCCGGTGCAGTTCGGCTATCCGCAGCAGCAGGTCCCGGCGGTTGCCACCGCCGCCGGCCGGGCCGCCGGGCAGGAAGGCGTCCAACGCGCCCACCCTGGCCAGCCGTTCGGCGACCGGACGGCTGGGCCGGCCGCGCTGCCACAGGTCGGGCAGCGAGGCGAACGGCCGCTCCGCGACCAGCCGGGCGGTCTCCTCCTCGCTGATGCCGTGCACGTCGGACAACGCGAGCCGCAACCCCCATTTACCGCACACCAGTTCGACTTGATAATCCGCGCCGGACTTGTTCACGTCCAGCGGCAGCACCGGCACCCCGCGCCGCCGGGCGTCCGCGAGCAGCAGCCGCTTGGGGTACATGCCGGGGTCGTGGGTGAGCAGCCCGGCGTAGAAGGCCGCCGGGCGATGGGTCTTCAGCCACGCCGACTGGTAGGTCGGCACCGCGAAGGCGACCGCGTGCGCCTTGCAGAACCCGTAGGAGCCGAAGGCCTCCAGGATCTCCCAGGAGCGGCGGATCTCCTCGGTGGAGCAGCCGCGCTCCCGGGCCCGCGCGGCGAACCAGGCCCGCACCCGGCCCTGGAGTTCGGGAACCGACAGGGCGCGCCGCGTCTCGTCCGCCTCGGCCAGACCGCAGCCGGTCAACTTGTCGATCATCTTGATGACCTGTTCGTGGAAGACGACGACGCCGTAGGTGTCGCTCAGCACCTCGCGGAGCGCGGGGTGCGGGTAGCTGGGCCGACTGCGCCCGTGCCGGGCCTCGATGAAGGGCCGCACCATGTCGGCGGCGACCGGTCCCGGCCGAAAAAGCGATATGTCGACCACAAGGTCGTGAAAGACCGCCGGTTGCAGCCGGCCGACCAGATCGCGCTGGCCGGGCGACTCGATCTGGAAGCAGCCCAGTGTCTCGGCCGACCTGATCAGCTCGTAGGTCGCCGGGTCGTCCGCGGGCACCTTGTCCAGGTCGAGCCGCTCCCCCGAGGCCCGTTCGACCTCGGCGACCGCGTGCGCCATCGCCGACTGCATCCGCACCCCGAGGACGTCGAGCTTGAGCAGTCCGAGCACCTCCACGTCGTCCTTGTCGAACTGGGCCATCGGAAGGCCCTCGCCCGACGTGGGCACGACCGGGGTGCGCTCCAGCAGGTGGGCGTCGGACAGCAGCACCCCGCACGGGTGCATGGCGACCCCGCGCGGCAGCCCGTCCAGCGCCTCGACCAGGTCCCACAGCCGGCCGCCGTACCGGTCGGCGTACTCCCGGGCGTCGATGTCCCGCAGTTCCGGCAGTTCGGCCAGCGCGGTGCGGGCGTCCCTGGCCCGGATGTGCGGGAAGGACTTGGCGAGCCGGTCGGTCTCCGCCGGGTCCATGCCCAGCGCCGCGCCGACGTCGCGCACCGCGTGCCGGACCCGGTAGGTCTCGGGCATCGCGACGGTGGCGACCCGCTCGGTGCCGAAGCGGTCGATGATCGCGCGGTAGACCTCGATGCGCCGGGCGGACTCCACGTCGATGTCGATGTCGGGCAGCGCCACCCGGGTCGGCGACAGGAAGCGCTCCATGAGCAGGCCGTGCTCGACGGGGTCCGCGGTGGCGATGCCCAGCAGGTGGTTGACGAAGGAGGAGGCCCCCGAGCCGCGCGCCGCGACCCGGATGCCCAGGTCGCGGGTGTCGTCGACGACCCGGGCGACGGTCAGGAAGTACCCGGCGAGCCCCAGCGTCCCGATCGTGCGCAACTCCTCCTCCAGCCGGTCCCACCGGTCCCGGTCCCGGTCGTGGCGCCGGACGACCATGGCGGCGGCGCACCGGGAGCGCAGCATCCGGTCGGCACCGCGGGCCCCGGCGCCGACTAGTTCGGGCTCGGGGAAGTGCACCCGGTGCATCCCGATGTCCTCCTGGGGATCGACCGCGCACCGCGCGGCGGTCTCCTCGGTCATCCGCAGCAGCCGGTGGGCGGCGTCCCGGCGCAGTCCCGCCGCCTCGGCGACCCGTTCCGCGGTCCTGGCCATGGCGCCGGCGTCCTTGAGCCAGCGCTCGCCGCTGTCCAGCGTCTCCTGCTTGCGGGTGTCGACGGGCACCAGGAGCCGGGCCGCGTCCAGCACGTCGGCGACCTCCCCCTGGCCGGGGTCGGCGTAGCGCACCGCGTTGGTCAGCACCGCCCGTATCCCGTGTTCGACGGCGAAGCCGAGGGTGCGGGCGGCGAGCCGCACAGAGCCCGGCCCGGTGCCGGGCCGCCCGTGGCAGACCACCTCAAGCCGCAGCTCGTCGCCGTACCGCTCCCGCCAGGGCGCGAGCCGGCCCAGCGCCCGGTCGGGGCGGCCCGCGGCCAGCTCCCGGCCGACCTCGGAGTCAGGTCCCAGCAGCACGGTCAGCCCTTCACCGGTCAGGTCCTGCCAGTCGGGCAGGACGGTGCCACCGCCCTGGTGCGCGGCGGACAGCAGCCGGCACAGCCGCGCCCAGCCGGCCGCGCCGTCGCGGGCGAGGAAGACCGCGCGCGGCGCCGACTCGTCGACGAACGCCCCGCCGCGCACCGGGACGCGCCGCCGCACCCGGGCGGTGCCGGACTCCGCGGACGGCACCGCGAGCCCCGCGCCGAACAACGGCCGGATCCCGGCGCGGACGCACGCCTCGGCGAACCGCACGATCCCGGCGACGGTGTCCCGGTCGGTCAGCGCGAGGGCGTCCATCCCGCGCTCGGCGGCGCGCTCGGCCAGCGCCTCCGGATGGCTGGCCCCGTAGCGCGTCGAGAACCCGGAGACGACGTGGAGATGCGTAAAGCCCGGCACGCGCACCTCCCGCTCCTCAAGGTCCCCCCTCCCGACCGGTCCGCAGCTCGGACCTGCTGATTTCTCCACCATAGACCAGATCTCGAATATTCGTTCGACATAGACCGGTGGCACCTGCCCGGCACTCCCGAAGCCCCGCCCCCGGACCGCCGGAGGGCCGAAAACCCGTGCCGCCCCGCCCGGGACCGGCGCTGCGGAAAACCCGTGCCGCCCCGACCGGGGCCGGCTATAGAGTCGGGGCATGGCTTCAGACGAGGCGCCGGTACGCGTGGACAGTTGGATGTGGTCGGTGCGGCTCATCAAGACCCGCTCACTCGCCGCCACCGAGTGCAAGGCCGGTCACGTCCGCGTCAACGGCGAGCGCGCCAAGCCCGCCCAGCCGGTCAAGACCGGCGACGAGGTCCGGCTCTTCCACGCCGGACGCGAACGCGTGGTGGTCGTCTCCCGGCTGATCCGCAAGCGGGTCGGCGCGCCCGCCGCGGCGGAGTGCTTCATCGACAACAGCCCTCCCCCGCCGCCCCGCGAGGACGTCCTCGCCATCGGTCTGCGCGACCGCGGCGCCGGACGCCCCACCAAACGCGACCGGCGCGACATGCGGCGCCTGCGCGGCCTTTGACCCGTTTCGGCGCCCGACTCCGGCCGCCGGATGGCAGGATGGCGTCCATGGCCGCGCCCCATGACACCCCGCCGCGCTCCCCCGTGGGACGTACCGCGCTCGTCGCCGTGGTCCCCGAGGCGGACCCCGTGGTGGGCGAGTGGCGGGCAGCCTACGACCCGGTCGCCGCGCAGGGCGTCCCCTCGCACGTCTCGGTGCTCTACCCGTTCCTGGACCTCGATCTGATCGACCGTCAGGTTATCGGCGAGCTGTCCCGCGTCCTCGCGGCGCACCGGCCGTTCGACGTGCGGTTCACCAAGTCGGGCCGCTGGCCGGGGGTGTTGTACCTGGTACCCGAACCGGACGCCCCGCTAAGGGAGTTGACCGCCTCGGTGGTGGCGGGCTGGCCGGGGACACAACCGTACGGAGGCCGGTTCGGGCCGGATCCGCAGCCGCATCTGACGATCGGCCAGGGCCAGGACCCGGCGGTCTACGACCCGGTGGAGACCGCGCTGGCCGGACGGCTGCCGATCACCGGCCACGTCGACCGGGTGCTGCTCGTGGCGTACGACGGCACCCGCTGGCAGCAGCACACCGTCTTCCCGCTCACCGGTCAGGCGGACGGTTCTCCTTCTCCCACAACGGGTGTTCGCGGCGGGCCCAGATCCGGCTGACCCAGCCGGTGCGCAGTCCCTTGCGGGCCTGCGGGTCCTGGACGGCCATGTAGATGTGGCCGATGACCAGGATGCCCACGATCAGGGCGAGCCAGTCGTGCACGAAGGTCGACCCGGTGCGGTACACCAGCGGCGCGATGTCGGGGAACCACATGATCAGCCCGGTGCCGATCATCACCAGCGTGGCCCCGGCCGTGAAGGCGGCGTACAGCTTCTGCCCGGCGTTGAACTTGCCCGACACCCGGGGCCCCGGCACTCGCCGCAGAGCGCGGCTCAGCCACCGCCAGTCGTACGTGGCGAAGCGGTTGAGCCTGCCGAGGTCGGCCCGGAACGCCCGGGAGACCAGTCCGGCCAGCAGCGGCACCGGCAGCAGGACGCCCGACCACTCGTGGACGATGACCAGCAGCCTGCGGCGGCCCACCAGTTCGGCCAGCATCGGCAGGTAGAGGAAAGCCGCGGTGACGATGGCGATGCCCATCAGCCAGGCGGTGCCGCGGTGGATCCAGCGTTCCGCGACGGTGAAGCGGTGCAGGACGTCCTCATCCGGCAGGCCGTCGGCCCGGGGACCCGGCGGGCGGTCGACATCACGCGGTTCGTCATGCGGTAGGGGCATCGTCGCGTCCGTTCGACTTGCCGACCCAGGCGTCCACGTCGTAGCCGTAGTGCTCCCAGTAGCCGGGCTCCACGTGGTCGGTGACGGTGATGCCGGAAAGCCACTTGGCGGACTTGTAGAAGTACATGGGCGCGGCGTACAGCCGCACCGGGCCGCCGTGTGCCGCGGTCACCGGCTTGTCGTCCATCCGGTAGGCGACCAGCATGTCCGGGCGGCGGGCCTGGTCCAGGGTGAGGCTCTCGGTGTAGACACCGTCGAAGCAGGTGAAGCGGATCGCCTTGGCGCCCGGCCGGACCCCGGCCGCGTCCAGCAGGTCGGACAGCCGCACCCCGGTGAAGGCGTAGTGCGGCACCCGCCAGCCGGTCACGCACTGGATGTCGTGCACCAGCCGGGTCGGCCGCATCGCCTGGAGCTGCGCCAGCGAGTAGGAGGCCGGCCGGTCGACCATGCCGCCCACCGTCAGCCGGTAGTCCTGCGCGGAGCGGTGCGGGATCGAGGCGGACACCGAGTAGAACCGGAAGCCGCCGCCTCCGGGCAGCAGGCCGCTCAGACCGGTCGGGTCCTTGGCGGTGACAGCGGCCAGGACGTCGTCGAATCCGCTCTGCACATACGAACCGGTGGCCACCCCGACCGCGCCGAGCCCCAGGACGCCCAGCAGCACCCGCCGGCCGACGGGCGCACCACCGTCTTGCTTCTGCATGCCTCGATTCGACCACCATCCGTCCACGGTGACCAGCCTCGGGTGCCGCGCCCGGGACTTCGTCAGAGTTCCGTAACACCTGTGCGCCGGCTGTGCGCACCGGCCAGGAAACGCCTGAGGCCGGCCGCGCGAGTGATCGCACGGCCGGCCTCCGGCGCGTGGGGGGTCGGATCGTGGGGGGATCCGTGTTTACTCCCGGCTACGCGCCTGTCGGCTACGGGAGGGTGGCACCTTCCGCGCTCAGCGCCGCCGGAACGGGCTGGAAGAAGGTCTCGCCGCCCGAGGAGCAGTCACCGCTGCCGCCGGAGGTCAGACCGAGGGCCGCGCTGCCGTCGAAGAGCGCACCACCACTGTCGCCGGGCTCGGCGCAGACGTTGGTGTCGATCAGACCGGAGACGCTGCCTTCCGAGTAGTTGACGGTGGCGTTCAGACCGGTCACGGAACCGCCGTGCAGGCCGGAGGTGCTACCGCTGCGCTCCACCGACTCACCGACGGTGGCGTTGGCCGCGTGGGTGATGGACTGCGAGCTGCCGTTGTACAGGTCCACCGAGCTGGGGCCGCCAGAACCGGTGTACTGCACCAGCGCGAAGTCGTTGCCGGGGAAGTGCGAGTCCACCGTCTCACCGGCGACCGAACCGCCCTGCGAGGCCGACCAGGTGTTGGCCGCGTTGCCGCAGTGCCCGGCGGTCAGGAAGTACGGCGAGCCGCCGACCGAGACGTTGAAGCCGAGCGAGCAGCGGACGGTCGGACCCCAGATGGCGTCGCCACCCGCGATCAGCGGCCGGAACTTGGTGGTGGCGTGCTTGAGCTGGACCTTGTCACCGAGCGAGGCAAGGGTCTTGCCGAGCTGGGTGCTCTTGGCCCCGGTCACCGTCGGGTCGGCGATGACGAGAACCTTGTCGGTGCGCGGGTTGATCTCCCACGCGGTGCCCGGGATGGACGCCTGCTTGGTCAGGGTCGCCATCGCGGAGTTCAGCTGGGCCGTCGAGAACGGAACCGTTCTGGCCACGGCGCCCGCCGCGCGGACCAAGCTGGCGTCCGCGGCGTTGGTGACGTTGACGACGAGCTTCTGGGTGCTCGCGTCGTAGTAAGATCCGACCGCACGGTCACCCATGTTGCTGACCAGGTGCGAAGCGACGGTGAGCGCCTTCGCCTGAGCGGCGGCCGGCGTCACGGTGGCGGCCTGGGCGGTGGGGAGCAGGAACGCGCTCGCCACGAGGGCCGCGGTGCCTGCGCCTGCCAGAGCGATGCGTCGTACGGGGGTACGGCGTTGCCTCAACTCGGTTACCTCCTGTGGGGGTTGGGACAGCCCGCCCGGTTGTACGGGGCTGCCCCGGAGGGTGCGCAGACATGGGCCGTTGTCGCTCGAAAAATCGTGCCCATGTCAATTCGCGCCGCCGAGTATTCCGATGTTGTTCGGCAGGCCGCAAGGTTCGCCCTGTGAAAACCCTGTGATGGCCGGATCACTCCGGCAACCGAGCGTCGCTCAGTGATCGCCCTCGGTGTCCTGCTCCGGGGGATGGTCGGACCACTCGACCGGCCGGGCCTCCGCCAGCGGGTCGATCATCGGTCCGGGCCCGAGGTCCGCCTCCACGGCCGGCGGGGCGGACCTGCGCTCCACCTCGGGGGTGGCAGACGCGGCGGTGGCGGCCCTCGGCGCGGCGGACGAGGACGGCGGGGCGGCAGGCGAGGAGGGGCCGTTCTGCGCGGCCCGCTCCAGGAACCGCAGCAACTCCACGGGGAAGGGCAGCACCAGCGTGGAGTTCTTCTCGGCGGCCACCGCGGTGACCGTCTGAAGCAGCCGCAGTTGCAGGGCCGCGGGCTCGTCCGCCATCACGTGGGCGGCCTCGGCGAGCTTCTTGGAGGCCTGGAGTTCCGCGTCGGCGTTGATCACCCGGGCGCGCCGGTCACGGGCCGCCTCGGCCTGCCGGGCCATCGACCGCTTCATGGTCTCCGGCAGCGAGACGTCCTTGATCTCCACCCGGTCGATCTGCACACCCCAGCCCAGCGCCGGGCTGTCGATCATCAGGGCCAGGCCCTCGTTGAGCTTCTCCCGGTTGGACAGCAGGTCGTCCAGGTCGCTCTTGCCGATGATCGACCGCAGCGAGGTCTGCGCGACCTGGAGGACGGCGTACCGGTAGTCCTCGACGTTGATCACGGCGTCGACCGGGTGCACGACCTTGAAGTAGACCACCGCGTCCACCCGGACGGTCACGTTGTCGCGGGTGATCCCTTCCTGCGAGGGGATCGGCATGGTGACGATCTGCATGTTGACCTTGACCATGCGGTCGACCAGCGGGATCACCAGGTTGAACCCGGCCGGGCGCACCCCGGACCGCAGCCGTCCCAGCCGGAAGACCAGTCCTCGCTCGAACTGCTTGATGACCCGGGCACCCGCCATCAGGTACACCGCGCCGAACGCCAGTACCGCCACCACCACGTCAACGATCATCACGGCCCCCTGACCGATCGCGCACGCGTCTCGCGGACACAGCGAAATGTCCGGGCATCCGCGAGATGTCTCTCCTTCACGGTACGCCCGCTCCGGGCGCACGTCAGGGGTCGGTGCGGTGGGTGCCGGACGCGGGTCGCGTCCGGCACCCACCGGGGCGCGGACCGGATCAGCCGATGGTCACGCCGTAGTGGTCGAGGGCGTCGGTGACCGGCTGGAAGAAGGTCGTCCCGCCGGAGGTGCAGTCGCCGCTGCCGCCGGAGGTCAGGCCCAGCGCGGTGCTGCCGTCGTAGAGCGATCCGCCGCTGTCGCCGGGTTCGGCGCACACGGTGGTCTGGATCAGGCCGGTGACGATGTCACCGTTGCCGTAGTTGACGGTGGCGTTCAGTGCGGTGACGGTGCCGGTGTGGATGCCGGTGGTGCTGCCGCGCCGGGTCACCGACTCCCCCACGTAGGCGTCGGCGGCGGCGGTGATGACCTGGCTGCCGACGGCGCTGGGGTGGGCCAGCGCGGTGTTGCGGTACTCCACCAGCGCGTAGTCCTGGCCGGGGAAGGTGTAGCCGATGGTGGGCCCGATCTCGGTGCTCTGCGCGGAGTCGGCGTACCAGGTGGAGACGACCTTTCCGCAGTGTCCGGCGGTCAGCAGGTAGGCGGTGCCGCCGCTGTGCACGTTGAACCCCAGCGAGCAGCGGTATCCGCCGCCGTAGATGGCGTCGCCGCCGGTCAGCAGGGGGGTGAAGCGGCCCTTGAACCGCGCGACGCGCACCGCGTCGCCGTAGCGGGCGGCCTGCTGGCGCAGCAGGGTCAGGGCGTGGGCGCTCACCCGGTTGTCGGCGGCCACCACGAGTTGGTCGGTCTGCGGGTTGCCGGCCCAGGCGGTGCCCGCGATGTTCAGCGCCCGGACGGCTCCGCCGGCCGCGTTCAGGTGGTCCGCGCTGTACTTCACCCGGCGCGGAACGGCTCCCGCGGCGCGGACGGTCTTCTCCGCGTCGTCGGTCGTCACGTTGACGACGGTGACCCGGCGGGCCGGGTCGTAGTACGAGCCCGCGGTGGCCGAGCCGCCCAGGTTCCGGGCGAGTTGGGCGCCACCGGCCGGGCCGGGGTCCCGGGGGGCGGCACTGGCGCTGGGCAGGGTGAAGGCGCCGGCCGCGAGCAGTCCGGTCGCGACGGCGGCGACCTTCAGACGTCTCGCGACGGAACCGCGGTGGGTGGTGGTCCTGATCCTCACTCGATCCTCCTGTGGGGGTGGAGGGGCCGCCGCCGCGGTGATCCGTGAGGCGCAGGGCGTACGACCGCGTCTCGGCGTCCGGCGGACATACGACGGCACCCGGCGTGAATGAACGCCAGAGCGCCACCATATGACGATTTGTCAGATTTCTTCCGCGCGAAAGCATCCGCCAAACGTGTGATCAGCGCCGAAAAACAGCGGCCCCCGGAACCCCCGTGCCGTCAGCAGCCGCAGTCCAGGCACTCCACGCACTGGCAGCAGTTGCCACCGCACTCCAGGCATTCGCACACCCCGCAGTCGCAGTCGCAGCCGCGGCACCAACCGGAGCGCGACCGACCGCTCCACGGGTCGTGGTACGGGTCGCGGCAGCACAACTGGCAGGTGCAGCACAGCCCGAGCCAGATCGAGCAGCCCGCGAGTCGGCCGCGCACCCGCGGCGGCTCGGGCGGCGGAAAACCGCCGGGCCCGAAGGGGTCGTACGGGCCACCCCCGTTCGGGTGAAAAGGGCCGTGCTCGTGCGTCCCGAAGACCCGGTCCACCGACCGGCCCAGTTCGTGGACCAGCAGGGTGTGCACCAAGGCGGCGTCCTCGAAGGTGGCATCGCGCAGCGCGAGCCGCACCCCGTGCACCGCGTCGTCGCACAGCCGCCGGACCTCGGCGCGGTCGGTGCCGGTGACGGTGAGCGGGTTCCAGGCGCCGGACGCCCGGTCGGCGTCCAGGTCCTCGACCGCGTCCAGCAGATGGGCGAGCCGGCCGAACAGCCGGCCCGCCTCGGCCAGCGGCGCGGCGTTGCCCGGTCGGCCGGACAGCGCGGCGGTGTGCGCGAAGGCGGCGGCGGTGGCCGTCTCCGTCGGCTCGGTGACGGTCAGCAGCGCGGTCCCCGGACCGGCCGACTCCTCTATCCCGGTCTGCCGGTCGACCGCGTCCAGCAGGACCGCGGTGTCGAAGCCGATCCCGGCGCCGGCGAAGGCGCCCGCGCTGTCCCAGCGGGCGGCGACCCGGCGGGCCGCGGCGGCGACCGGACGCCGGCCCAGCAGCCCGTCCCGGTCGGCTATGTGGTCGCGCACCTTCGCCGAGGCCAGCACCAGCGAGACCGCGGCCGCCAGCCGGGCCCCCTCACCGGTGGCGACCGGCGCGGTGCGCATCGCGCGCAGCGGACACGGCCCGGCCGTCCTGCGCCGGCCGCCCCGCGCGGGCGACTGGGCCTCCACCAGAGCGGAGATGATCAGCCCGTCGTAGTTGGTGGCCACCCGCGCCAACTGGCCGTGGTCGTCGCGCAACGCCAGGCACAGCCCGCACAGATGGGCGGTCCACGAGGTGGCCAGACGCTCCGTCAGCCTGTGCCGGCACGGCCGTATGATCCCGAACAACTTTCCCCCAGCATGTCGCGTTCGAGGTGTGATCAACGATCGTATCGATCGCTTCAGGCCACTTCGGGACCGAGTTGGCTGGACCGAACGGCCGCACCCCTTCACTCTCCCGTGACACACCAGACATATTTTTTTCCGACGATCCGTCACCTTGCGTATTCGGCCCGTCACCTGAAGCATCGGCATGTCGCGCTGTGCACCAGAACCGTTACGAATCCGTGGTGCGGCGGGTTTCCCCTTGGCGCATTGTCAGCATCATGGTCGACGATAGAAGTGCGGACGGTTCGGACCGCTGGTGAAAGGAGGCGTCCATGGGTTCGGTGCGAAAGGCCAGTGCTTGGCTGGGACTGGTCGACGATGGCGACGAGCGTTACTACGACGAGGAGTACACGGACTACGCCGAAGGATCGGAGCCCGCGAACGCCTGGGTGACCGACCCCCGGGTGCGGGTGGCCGACGAGTCGGCGCAGGACAACGGCCACCGGATCGCCACCATCACCCCGGACGGCTTCCGTGACGCCCGCGCCGTCGGCGAGCTGTTCCGCGAGGGCGTGCCGGTGATCGTCAACCTCACCGCGATGGAACCGGGTGACGCCAAGCGCGTGGTGGACTTCGCCGCGGGGCTGACTTTCGGCCTGCACGGGTCCATCGAACGGGTGGCCACTCGGGTCTTCCTGTTGACGCCGGCCGCCTACAAGGTGCTCAACGGTGACACCGCCGCCCGCCGGACGGACGGCTTCTTCAACCAGAGCTGAGCACCCGGCCGCCCGGCCCGCGGACCGGGTGCCCGCCCGTTCAGCGGAACGCCTCGATCCCGGTGAGCGCCTTGCCGAGCACGAGTTGGTGCATCTCGACCGTGCCCTCGTAGGTGAGGACCGATTCGAGGTTGGTGGCGTGCCGCATGACCGGGTACTCCAGGGAGATCCCGTTCGCGCCCAGGATGGTGCGGGACGTCCGGCAGATCTCGATGGCCTCCCGGACGTTGTTGAGCTTGCCGAAGCTGACCTGCTCGGGGCGCAGTCGCCCGGCGTCCATCCGGCGGCCCAGGTGGTGCGCCAGCAGGATGCCCTTGTGCAGTTCCAGGGCCATGTCGGCGAGCTTGGCCTGGGTGAGCTGGAAGCCGCCGATCGGCCGGCCGAACTGCTCGCGGGTCCGCGCGTACTCCAGCGCCGACTCGAAGCTGCTGCGGGCCGCGCCCATCGCACCCCACACGATGCCGTACCGCGCGTGGTTGAGGCAGTTGAGCGGGGCGCGCAGTCCGGTGGCTTCCGGCAGCACGGCGTCGGCGGGCAGCCGGACCTCGTCCATCACCAGTTCGCTGGTGACCGAGGCGCGCAGCGACCACTTGTGCTTGATCTCCGGGGCGCTGAAGCCGGGCGAGTCGGTGGGCACCACGAACCCGCGGATGCCCTCGTCGGTCCGTGCCCACACCACCGCGACCCCGGCCAGCGAGCCGTTGGTGATCCACATCTTGCGGCCGGTCAGCAGCCAGTCGCCGCCGTCCTTCTTGGCGTGAGTGGTCATGCCGGCCGGGTCGGAGCCGTGGTCGGGCTCGGTCAGCCCGAAGCAGCCGATGACCTCGCCGGCGGCCATCCTCGGCAGCCACCGCTGCTTCTGCTCTTCGGAGCCGAAGCGGTGGATGGCGTACATCGCCAGCGAGCCCTGCACCGAGACCAGCGAGCGGATGCCGGAGTCGGCGGCCTCCAGTTCCAGGCAGGCGAGCCCGTACTGGACGGCGGAGGCGCCGGCGCAGCCGTAGCCGCTCAGCGACATGCCCAGCGCGCCGATCGCGCCGAGTTCCCTGGCGAGTTCCCGGATGCCGGGCAGCTCACCGCGTTCGTACCAGTCGGCGATGTGCGGCAGCACCCGGTCCGCGGCCCAGCGGCGCACGGTGTCACGGACCGCCAGCTCCTCCTCGTCCAGCAGGTCGTCGATGCCGAGCGGGTCGTGCGGGTCGAAGGACGGCAGTGCGCTGCCACTCATTCGGGGGACCTCCGGGGGGATACACGGGCACCGGGCTTCGGGATGGTCTTCGCGGCTCACCGCGGACGCTATGTGCGCGGCTCCGCGGGGTGAAGGGCGTCCTGCTCGGGCGGTTCCCCGGCGCAGGGTGCCTCCGGCTCGCCGGGCTCCCGGCACGAGCCGCCGTCGAACGTCTTCGGCAGCAGCAGGGCCGCCACCGCGCCGAGCAGCAGCAGGGCGGCGCTGACCACCAGGGTGACGTGCAGCCCGTGGACGAAGGAGTGCCGGGCGGCGGCGCGCAAGGTGGCGCCGGCCCGGCCGCCGAGCCGGTGCGACAGCTCGTACGCCTCGCCGATCGAGTGCCCGGCACCGGCGCTGTCGGCGGCGGGTACCCCGGGCAGCCTCGCGACCCCGGGACCGTAGACGGCGTTCATGACGCTGCCCAGCAGGGCGATGCCGAGGCCGGCGCCCAGCTGGTAGGAGGTCTCGCCGATCGCGGCGGCGCCGCCGGCCTCACCGGCCGGGCACTCGCTGAGCATCGACTCGTACGCGCCGAACAGCGTGGTCTCCAGGCCGTAGCCGAGCACCACGAAGGCCATGGTGAGCAGCAGGGGCCGGTCGTGCTGGCCCATCACGGTCAGCCCGAGCACCGCGACGGCGGTCAGCACGAAGCCGCCGCTGACCATCAGCCGCGGGCCGAAGCGGCGCAGCATGCGCGAGCCGGTCAGGCCGCCGGCGATGGCGGCGAAGGTCAGCGGGAGCAGCCGCAGACCGGCGTCCAGCGGTTCCAGGCCGAGCACCAGCTGGAGGTACTGCACGGCGATCAGTTCGAGCCCGACCAGCGCCAGCATGGCCACCACGATGCAGCCGACCGAGGTGGAGAAGGCCGGCCTGGCGAACATCCGCATGTCCACCAGCGGGTGCTCCCGCCTGCGCTGGCGGCGTACGAACAGCACGAGGAGGACGGCGCCCAGGACGAGCGCGCCGAGCGCGGAGGGGTCCAGCGGGGACGCCCCGGCCCCCAGCCGCTTGACGCCCAGGATGACGCCGAAGATGCCCAGGGCGGCCATTCCGGCGCCCAGCAGGTCCCAGGGGCCGTTGCGCTCCCCGGTGGACTCCGGCACCAGCCAGCGGGCGAACGGCCAGATGACCGCCATCAGCGGGATGTTGATCAGGAAGACCGAGCCCCACCAGAAGTGCTCGACCAGGAAGCCGCCGAGCACCGGGCCGACCGCGGCGCCGACCGCGGCCACCGCGCTCCACATGCCGATGGCCAGCGCCCGCTCCCGCCGGTCGGGGAAGACCTGGCGCACGATCGACAAGGTGGCCGGCATGATCATCGCGCCGCCGACGCCGAGCAGTGCCCGCGCGCCGATGAGCAGGGCCGGATCGCCCGCCAGCGCCGCGACCGCCGAGGCGGCGGCGAACAGCCCGTAGCCCAGTAGCAGGACCCTTCGGCGGCCCACCCGGTCGCCGAGGGTGCCGAAGAGGATCAGGAGCGACGCCGCGGCCAGCGGGTAGGCGTCGACGATCCACAGGAGCTGCACCGCGCCGGGTCGCAGTTGCTCGGTCAGCGCGGGGATGGCCACGTGCAGCACGGTGGCGTCCAGCGCCACGAACAGCAGGCTCACGCAGAGCACCAGCAGGACGGTCCAGCGGTTGGCCGGGCCACCCGGGCCGGTGCCGTGGCCGCTCGCCTCGTCGGGCGCGGTGCGCTGCCGGGGAGCGGTCCCGAGCAGGGACCCCGAACGGCTGCCCGGGACGGCGGTCTTCGTCCCCCGGGAGCCGGCCGTGGTCGTCCCGGTCATGCAAACACCTCCGCAGTCATGCGCTCGCGTCCGCGTACGGAGCCGGTGCGCCGAGGGGCGCTCCCGGGGGGACCCGGCGGGTTGTGGGCGAGTCGGCTGGCCACACTACGCGAGTCCGGGCGCGGTTCAGCCGGGTCGGCTGTCTTTCCTCGCGTACGACGTCGTCTGCCCACTGTTCACCGGCTTGATCCGTACGTGGTGTTCGTCACACCGCGCTGGGAGGGCCCCGGACGGCCTCCCGGCGACCGATCTTGAACCGGAACCGCGGGGTGGTCCGGGGACCGGCGGCAATCCAACCGGCGCGCGGCGGAACGGAAATCGCGCCCGGAGTAATTCATAGGATTCCGTCAGGAAATGCGGGGAAGGAAATCCGCTGGCTCCGCGCGAGCCACCGGGAACCGATCAGCGGGGGAAGTGGAAAAGGTGAGACCGCCCACTCGGCGTGAGAGTTGCCACATCACATCGTCATCACGAACAGGCTTCGTCGGCAGAACACAGCCGTCACACGCTGTAACGTCCCTTGGGTGCGTACCGACCGAATCGTCGCCCGCTCGCAGCAGGAGCGAGCACCGGAGCGACCGAACGACCGTGAGGTCCCGGTGATGAGCCGAACACGCCTCGTGCTGTTCGGCACCACGCTGGTGGCCTACGCGGCCACCGTCGTCGCCGTACTCGCGAGCACGTCGATGGTGGGCCTGGACTGGCAGGTCATGCTGTTCAGACCGTACAAGCAGTGGCCCGAGTACCACGCGTTCCTCGACTACTTCGTGGTGCTCGGCCAGCGCGGCCCGACCGCGGTGATGGTGGCCGCCTGGCTGGGCTGGCGCACCTGGAAGCACCGTTCGCTGCGCCCGCTGCTGATCCTGGGCGCCTCGCTGCTGCTGCTGAACATCACCGTGGGCGCCGTCAAGTACGGCCTGGGGCGGCTCGGTCCGCACTACGCCACCACCGTCGGATCCGCCGAACTCTTCGCGGGCGGCGATATATTTCCCTCCGGTCACACCGCCAACGCCGTGGTGACCTGGGGTGTTCTGGCGTATCTGGCCAGTACCCCGCTGGCTCGCCGGGTCGGCTCGGTCATCAGCGCGATGCTGGCGATGGGGGTCGGCATGACCACCATCTACCTGGGCACCCACTGGGTCAGCGACGTGCTCAGCGGCTGGTGCGCCGGACTGCTGGTGCTGCTGGCGCTGCCGTGGTTCGAGCCGGCGGTCGCCCGCGCCGAGGCCTGGCTGCTCGGCCTGCTGCGGCGGCTGCGCGAGCGCTCGGGACCGCTTGCCGCGGCCTCCGGCGCCGGGATCGCCCCGCCGCGCGAGGCCGGCGCCCAGGACCCCGCTCCGGTGCGCGAGCCGGTACGGGCCGGTGCCCCCGCGGCGCGCGGTGCCACGCACCGCGGCGTCCGCCTCCACGGCTCACGCCACGAGCGTCCGGCGCCCGCCTCGACCGGCGCCAACCGCCGCCCGCACACCGACCGCCAGCTGCGGCCGGTGCCGCCGCCCGTGCAGGTGGTGCGTGGGCGCGGCGGCACGGCGTAGGAGCCCGCTCAGCCCTTCCAGCAGCGGGTCACGTTCCCGTCGCTCACCGTGAAGTTCAGCCGCCCGGCCGCGTACTCCATCGTGACGATCGCGCCGGGCGGCAGTGCGCGCACCGTCGTCCAGCCGCGTTCCGCGGCCCGTCGCTCGGCTTCGGCCACCGGCAGACCGACGTACGGGTCGGTGCTGTCGTCGGGGCTCTCGGGGGGAGTCGGGAGGGATGTCATACCACCACGGTAGGCGCCGGCGCTCAGGGGGCTCTACAGCGTCACGCTTCTGTCACAGTGCGCGCCAGGCCGTCCGGCATCCTTCATTCACTCGAACGGACGGTCCGCCGCATACCACGCCAGGTCTTTTCCGGCCCTTTTGGAATTCACCGGTCCCATGTGTCCCGTACATAATGCGGAAAGGCTTTCCGGCTTATCGGGTTGCCGTTCCCCGGCGTTGCCCCCGGGGTTTTCCGGACGCGAAGCGGAATCCACCGGATGGCGTCCATGACTCCTTCACATCGGATACCGGACGTTCACCTGATCGTATGAACGATCGGTTGCCTGTCCGCTTCCGGCGAAGTGCCGCCGCGCCCGGCCGGTGAGCCCCGACGGCCCGCGGTGCCCATTACCCGCCGCCGCACGCGTGACCCCGGCCACGGATCTCCCGTTGTCACTGCGAGCCGGACACCCCTGCTCGCAGTGACCGCACCGCAACCCGAGGAGTCATCCGTGCCGCCCTTGCTCGATGTCAGCGACGAGGTACGCGCCGAGATCGGCGATACGGAGGCCGACCGGCTGCTCGCCGGTGAGAACGCGCCCGGCCCCTACGACTGCACCTCGTGCCGCACCCCGGGCGACACCTTCCACGAGCGCACCAGCACGGTGCTGTTCATCGGCGAGGAGACCGCGGTCCTCGCCTTCGCGCACGCCTCCTGCATCCCCTCACAGGTGGTCGCGGTCTCCGAGGAGCACCTGCAGGTCGCCGTCCGCAGCATCGCCGGGGAGACCGCCATCAGCTCCGGGCCCCCGGCACCGGCCGGCGGCTCCGACGAGCCGCGCCAGGCGGTGCTGGGCATCACCTGCGGCCTGATCCTGTGCCAGGACACCCTGTACCCGGCGCTGGTCGTCGAGCCCACAGGGCCGGTGGGCCGGCCCGGCGCCGCGGTGGACGACGAGTTCCTGCCGCTGCTCCACGAAGAGGGCTTCCACCCGGTGGTGAACCTGGAGATCCCGCCGCCGCCGCTGGTCGGCTGGTCGGTGCTGATGGCCATGGGCAAACTGCACGCCGTGCTCCAGGGCGGCATCAACACCCCGAACTCCACCGCCTGGTGGCAGGCGCACCAGCCGCTGCCGGTCAGCGACGGCTGGCGTTCCGCGGCCAACCGCACCAACCAGGTCTTCGTCTTCGCCGCGCCGGTCGGCACCATCGGCCGCCAGCCGCGCGAGGACCTGATGCGCGACGCGCTGGACCGCGCCGCGGCCCGCGGTCTGCTGGTCGGCGGCGCCATGCCGCTCGCCGGGACCTGACCGCCCGCACCCCCACCGGAAGGCCGGGGACACCCTTCACGGGGTGTCCCCGGCCTTCCGCCGTAAAGGGAACCGGCATTCGTCGCACGGAAAAGCGGAAGATGGGGACATCCGCAAGGGAATGGTCATTTCGCCCACGATGCCCGCATCCAGGGCCGGGGTGTGATCGTTGGCACGTACGTGCACACCTACGATGCTTTCTCCCGAGCCCCGTACCAGTCGCCGATCCCACCGATGCGCTCGCCACACGATCCCGTTCCCGGTTCGTGCACACCGATCTACGACGCGCTCTACTCCGAGTACCGGCGGCTGTTCCGCACGCTGCCGGGAGACCGCAGCGGCGAGGAGTGCCTGCAGTACAACGCGGTGCAGACCGTGCACAGCTGGCCGGCGCCGGCCGAGCACCGGCAGACGCCCGCCCAGTACGGCGGCGGGCGGCACCGCGACCACCTGCCCGCGCTGCCGCCCGGCCCCTCGGCGTCCGGCTCCACGCCGGACAACCGGATGCGCGGCCTGTAGCAGGCGCTCGCGGCACCCCCGGGGTTACTTCTTGCGGCCGCGCTTCTCGCGTACCCGCACCGACACCTGGATCGGCGTGCCCTCGAAGCCGAACTCCTCACGCAGCCGGCGCTCGATGAAGCGGCGGTAGCCCGCCTCAAGGAATCCCGAGGCGAACAGCACGAAGCGCGGCGGCTTGGTGCCCGCCTGCGTACCGAACAGGATGCGCGGCTGCTTGCCGCCGCGGACCGGGTGCGGATGGGCGGCGACCAGCTCGCCGAGGAAGGCGTTCAGCCGCCCGGTCGACACCCGGGTCTCCCAGCCCACCAGCGCGGCCTCGATCGCCGGGACCAGCCGCTCCATGTGGCGTCCTGTGCCGGCCGAGACGTTCACCCGCGGCGCCCACTGCACCTGCACCAGATCCTGCTCGATCTCGCGCTCCAGGTAGTAGCGGCGCTCCTCGTCCAGCAGGTCCCACTTGTTGTACGCGATCACGCAGGCCCGGCCCGCGTCCACCGCCATCGACACGATCCGGGTGTCCTGCACCGACAACGTCTCGCTGGCGTCGATCAGGATGACCGCCACCTCCGCCTTCTCCAGGGCGGCCGCGGTGCGCAGGCTGGCGTAGTAGTCGGCGCCCTCCTGGAGGTGGACCCGGCGCCTGATGCCCGCGGTGTCCACGAACTTCCAGGTCTTGCCGCCGAGTTGGATCAGCTCGTCGACCGGGTCACGGGTGGTGCCGGCGACCTCGTTGACGACCACCCGGTCCTCGCCTGCCACCTTGTTCAGCAGCGAGGACTTGCCCACGTTCGGACGGCCGATCAGCGCCACCCTGCGCGGGCCGCCCAGCACGTCGCCGAAGGTCTGCGCGGGCGCCTCGGGCAGCGCCTCCAGAATGGCGTCCAGCAGGTCGCCGGTGCCGCGGCCGTGCAGCGAGGAGACCGGGTGGGGCTCGCCCAGGCCCAGCGACCACAGCGTGGCGGCGTCCGCCTCACCGCTGGGCCCGTCGACCTTGTTGGCGGCCAGCACGACCGGCTTGCCCGCCCGGCGCAGCAGCTTGACCACGGCCTCGTCGGTGTCGGTCGCGCCGACGGTGGCGTCCACCACGAAGACCACCGCGTCGGCCGCCTCGATGGCGAACTCCGCCTGTGCGGCGACCGAGGCGTCGATGCCCAGCACGTCCTGCTCCCAGCCGCCGGTGTCGACGATCTTGAAGCGGCGGCCGTTCCAGTGCGCCTCGTAGGTGACGCGGTCCCGGGTGACACCGGGCTTGTCCTCCACGACCGCCTCACGGCGGCCGATGATCCGGTTGACCAGGGTCGACTTGCCGACGTTCGGCCGGCCGACCACAGCCAGCACCGGCAACGGCCCGTGGCCCGCCGAGGCGAGGTCCCCGGCCACGTCGTCGAGGTCGAAGCCCTCCTCCGCGGCCAGCTCCATGAACTCGGCGTATTCGGCGTCGCCGAGCGCGCCGTGCTCGCCGTACTCGTTCTCGTGGTCCATGAAGTCTTCCTCGTCCGTCAACAGTCGATGGGGGCGGTCAGCCACCCGGTGGTTCAGGAGCGCCCGGTGGCGCGGTTGGCGTACTCCAGATGCTCGGTCAGCCGCTTCTGGATACGCGATGTCGCGGCGTCCAGCGCGGTGCGCGTCCGACGCCCGCTGCCGTCGCCCGCGTCGAACGGGTCCCCGAACACCACGTCGATCCGCCCCCGCAACGGCGGCAGCGCCTTGATCAGCCGCCCGGGGCGGGCACTGCCCAGCACCGCGACCGGCACCACGGGCGCACCCGAGCGCAGCGCGAAGTAGGCCAGCCCGGCCCGAAGTTGGGCGAAGTCACCGCCGCCGCTGCGGGTGCCCTCGGGGAATATCCCCAGCACGCCGCCGCGCTCCAGCACGCCGAGCGCCGCGGTCACCGCGCCGCGGTCGGTGGACGAACGGTCCACCGGCAACTGGCCGATGCCGCGCAGGAACGGGTCGAGCGGGCCGACGAACGCCTCCTGCTTGACCAGGAAGTGCAACGGACGCGGCGAGGTGCCGATCAGCATCGGGCCGTCGATGAAGTGCGCGTGGTTGCCGGCCAGGATGACCGGGCCGGTGGCGGGCAGCCGCCAGGCGCCGAGCACCCGGGGCGACCACATTCCGTTCATCAGGCCGATGCCGATACGGCGGCCCACCGCGGCGCCCCGCGGACCGGGTGCCGCGCCTCGCTGAGGCGTCACCGCACCGCCCGCTTCTCCTCGACCAGGGTGACGATGCGCTCGATGACCTCGGAGAGGGTCAGCCGCGTGGTGTCCACCTCGACCGCGTCGTCCGCCTTCGCCAGCGGCGAGGTCTTGCGGCCGGAGTCGGCCGCGTCCCGCCTGGTGAGCGCCGCCTGGGTGTCGGCGACCGACTGCCCGCCGCGCAGCTCACCGTTGCGGCGGGCGGCCCGGGCCTCGGCGGAGGCGGTCAGGAAGACCTTGAGGGTGGCGTCGGGCAGCACCGTGGTGCCGATGTCGCGGCCCTCGACGACTATGCCGCGCGGCGCCTCGGCCGCCGCGGCACGCTGTGCCTCCACCAGCAGCCTGCGGACCTCGGGGACCGCGCTGACGGCACTGACCGCGGCGGTGACCTCCAGGGTGCGGATGGGGGCCGCGGCGTCGGCGCCGTCGACGGTGATGGTCGGGCCCGCCGGGTCGGTGCCGGAGACGATCACCGGCTTGCCGGCGGCCAGCGCGACCTCGGCGGCGTCGTTGACGTCTATCCCGTTGTTCAGCATCCACCAGGTCATCGCCCGGTACTGGGCGCCGGTGTCGAGGTAGCTGAGCCCGAGCTCGGCCGCGACCGCCTTGGACGTGCTCGATTTGCCCGTGCCCGAGGGACCGTCGATGGCGACGATGACCGGAGATTCCACAGCGCAGGGCCTTCCTCGTGCACGGGGTCGGTTCTGGTCGCAGCGGGGGTTCGCGGGCCCGCTGACGCAGGGCGGACCGCCTGCGGCCCACCCCTCCAGGTTACCGGCCGAATGACGGACGCCCTACCGCGGACGGCCAGGGGCGGTCAGTTGCGGATCGACCAGCCGCGCTCGCGCAGCGCCGCGGTGAGCCCGGGGGCGCTCCTCGGCTCCACCATCAGCTGGACCAGACCGGCCTGCTGCCCGGTGGAGTGCTCGATGCGCACGTCCTCGATGTTGACCCGGGCCGCCCCGGCGTCGGCGAAGAGCCGGGCCAGCTCGCCCGGCTGGTCACCGATCAGGACCGCCACGAGCTCGTAGGAGGCGGGAGCGGCGCCGTGCTTGCCCGGCACCCTGACCCGGCCCGCGTTGCCGCGCCGCAGCACGTCCTGGATGCCGCTGCTGCCCTCGCGCCGCTTGGCGTCGTCGGCCGACTGCATGGCGCGCAGCGCCTCGACCGTCTCCTCCAGGTCGGCGGCGACCTCGGCCAGCACGTCGGCGACCGGCCCGGGGTTGGCGGACAGGATGTCGATCCACATGCCGGGCTCGGAGGCGGCGATCCGGGTCACGTCCCTGATGCCCTGGCCGCACAGCCGTACCGCCGACTCCTCGGCGTGCTCCAGCCGGGCGGCGACCAGGCTGGAGAGCAGTTGCGGGGTGTGCGAGACCAGGGCGACCGCGCGGTCGTGCGCGTCGGCGTCCATCACCACCGGCACCGCGCGGCACAGCGCGACCAGCTCCAGGGCGAGGTTGAGGACCTCGGTGTCGGTGCGCGGGGTCGGGGTCAGCACCCAGGGCCGGCCCTCGAACAGGTCCGCGGTCGCGGCCAGCGGCCCGGAGCGCTCCCGGCCGGCCATGGGATGGGTGCCGATGTACTGGCTCAGGTCGCAGCCGAGCGCCTCCAGGTCGCGGCGCGGCCGGCCCTTGACGCTGGCGACGTCCAGATAGCCGCGGGCCAGCCCGTCGCGCTGGGCCTCGGCCACGGTCGCCGCGACGTGCGCCGGGGGTACCGCGACCACGGCGAGGTCGACGGTGCCCTCCGGTGGGTCGGTGACCCCCGCGCCCAGGGCGGCGGCGGTACGGGCGGCGTCCGGGTCGTTGTCCCGCAGGTGGACGGTGACCCCGCGGGCGGCCAGGGCCAGGGCGGCGGAGGTGCCGATCAGTCCGGTGCCGATGACGGCGGCGGTGCGCATGCCCGCCATCCTCCCCTACCGGGCGATGTCCTCGCGCAGCGCGGCGGTGGCGGTGAAGATCGACGGACCAGCGGAGTGAGCGCGGTCACAGCGCGCCCGGTGGCGGCCCGCACGCCGGACACCCCCGCCCGGCCCCCCTGTCGGGTAGAACGGTCGGCATGATCTTCCATGTGGTTCCGCTGGACGACTGGCTGCGTTCCCCCGACCGCCCCTACGCCCCGCCGGCCCTCGCCGAGGACGGCTTCATCCACTGCTCCCCCGACGAGACGACCGCGCTGCGGGTCGCCGACGCCTTCTACCGCGAGACGGTCGGGCCGCTGATGGTGCTGCTCATCGACGAGCACGCGCTGGACGCCCCGGTGCGCTGGGAGCCCCCGGAGCCCGCGCCGCCGCCCGGCATGCCGGCCACCACGCTCTTCCCGCACGTCTACGGCCGGGTCAACCGCTCCGCGGTCGCCGGGATGCTGGAGGTGGAGCGGGACGCCGAAGGGCACGCGGTGCGGCTGAAGGGGTGGTCGTAGGGCGGGCCGCCACCGCGGCCCGTCCCGCCGACGGTCAGAGCCCGACTTCCTGCATGAGCATGCCCACCTCGGTGTTGGTGAGCCGACGCAGCCAGCCGGACTTCTGGTCGCCCAGCGCGATGGGCCCGAAGCGGGTGCGCACCAGCTTCTCGACCGGGAAGCCGGCCTCGGCGAGCATGCGGCGCACGATGTGCTTGCGGCCCTCGTGCAGCGCGACCTCGACCAGGTAGTTCTTGCCGACGTTCTCCACCACGCGGAAGCTGTCGGCGTGGGCGTAGCCGTCCTCCAGCTCGATGCCGTTCTTCAGCTGCTTGCCCAGATCGCGCGGGATGGGGCCCTGGATGGCGGCCACATAGGTCTTGGTGACGCCGTAGCGCGGGTGGGTGAGGCGGTGCGAGAGCTCACCGTGGTTGGTGAGCAGGATGATGCCCTCGGTCTCGGTGTCCAGCCGTCCGACGTGGAAGAGCCGGGTCTCGCGGTTGGTGACGTAGTCGCCGAGGCACTGCCTCCCCTCGGGGTCCTCCATGGTGGCCACCACGCCGGCGGGCTTGTTGAGGGCGAAGAACAGGTGCGCCTGGGTGGCCACGGTCAGCCCGTCGACCTTGACCTCGTCCTTCTCCGGGTCGACCCGCAGGCCCTGCTCGGTGACGATCGCGCCGTTGACCTCGACCCGGCGCTGCTCGATCAGCTCCTCGCAGGCGCGCCGCGAGCCCATGCCGGCCCGGGCCAGCACCTTCTGGAGCCGCTCGCCCTCCTGCTCGGCGCCGGGGAAGGTCTTGGGCAGCTTGAGCTGGGGCTTGTCGTGGCGGGCGCGGTTGCGCTCCTCGATCTGCGCGTCGTACTCGCGCGGCCGCGCCGGGGTGGTCTTGCGCGGCCTGCCCTTGGCCGGGCCGCCCTTGGCGGGGGCTGCCTTCTTGGCTCCGGGGGCGCCGACGTCGTAGCGGCGTTCCTCGGGGCGGGGACGTCCGGTGCGCTTTTGCTTGTCGTCGCGCTGGTTGCCAGCTCCCCGGTTGTTCCGGTCTCCGCTGTTCCTGCCGCTACTGCTTCGCATCAATTTTCCGTAGTCGAGTCCGGGTCGAACGACGGAACGCCCTCCAAGGAGTCCGCCTCGACGGCGTCAGCCTCCGGGAGGAACGGTGCCAGCTCGGGCAATTCGTCCAGGCCTCGAAGGCCCATCCGCTCCAGGAAGTAATTCGTCGTCCGGTACAGGATCGCACCTGTCTCGGGTTCCGTGCCCGCTTCCTCCACCAGACCCCGCTGGAGCAGGGTCCGCATGACCCCGTCACAGTTCACGCCGCGCACCGCGGAGACCCGGGAGCGGCTCACCGGCTGCCGGTACGCGACCACCGCCAGCGTCTCCAGCGCGGCCTGGGTGAGGCGGGCCTGCTGGCCGTCCAGCACGAACCGCTCGACGGCGGGGGCGTACTCGGGCCGGGTGTAGAACCGCCAGCCCCCAGCGACCAGCCGCAGGTCGAAGCCGCGGCGCTGGCGGGCGTACTCGTCGGCCAGTTCGCGCAACGCGTCGGCGACCTCCCGGCGTGACCGCTCCAGCAGCTTGGCCAGGTGCTCCTCGGTGGCGGGTTCGTCGACGACCATCAACACCGCCTCCAGGGCGGGCCGCAGGTCGAGTTCAGCGACCGGTACGGCCCCCGCGAGCGGCTCCCCGGCTTCCTCGGATTCCTCGGTGTCCTGGGTGTCCTGGGTGTTCTCGGTGTCCTCGGCGTCCGAGGCCGGTTCAGCCGTGGGTGGGTTCATGGGCGGCGTCCTTCCCGCGGCCGCTGGGGGCCGTCTCCTGGTCGAACTCGTCGGTGACGAGGGGTGCCGCCTCCTGGGCGGCGCCGCCCGTCCAGCGGACCAGCAGCGCGCCCAGCGCCTCGTCCTGGTCGAGCGCGACCGCCTTCTCCCGGTACAGCTCCAGCAGCGCCAGGAAGCGCGCGACGACGGTGAGGGTGTCGGCGGCGTCCGCGGTCAGTTCGGCGAAGGTCGCGCCATCCGACCCGCGCAGCATCGCGATCACGATCTCCGCCTGCTCGCGCACGCTGACCAGTGGCGCGTGGATGTGCTCGACGTAGACCTGCGGGCGCGGCTTGGGCTGCATCGCCTTGACGGCCAGCTTCGCGAAGCCCTCCGGGCCGATGCTGATGACCACGTCCGGCAGCAACTCGGCGTGGTGCGGCTCCAGGCCGACGGTACGCGGGTGGTGCAGCGCCTCCGCCTCCAGCCGTTCGGCGAAGATCGCGGCGATCCGTTTGTACGCCCGGTACTGCAACAGCCGGGCGAACAGCAGGTCGCGGGCCTCCAGCAGCGCGAGGTCCTCCTCGTCCTCGACCTCGGCGGCGGGCAGCAGCCGGGCCGCCTTGAGGTCGAGCAGGGTGGCGGCCACCACCAGGAACTCGGTGGCCTGGTCGAGGTCCCAGTCCGGTCCCATGCCGTGGATGTGCGCGATGAACTCGTCGGTGACCTTGGAGAGCGAGACCTCGGTGACGTCCAGCTTGTGCTTGGAGATCAGTTGCAGCAGCAGGTCGAAGGGGCCCTCGAAGTTCTTCAGCCGAACGGTGAACCGCCCGTCGTCAGCGGCCGGCTCGGCGACCTCCGGGGGTTCGGCGGCTTCCGCGGCCTCGGCGACCTCCGGGGGCTCGTCAACGGCGGCGGGCTCCGGCTCCCCCGCGACGTCCTCGGCCTCCGCGGCTTCGGCGGGCGTCTCCGCCGGCGCCTGCACGGCGGGCTCCGGTGGCGGCGTGGGTGGTGGGGCCGACGGTGCGGCGGGGGCCGCGGGCTCGACCGGCTCGGGCCGCGCCGGAGCGGCTGCCGCGCCACGGCCCAGCGGGCGGCGGCGGGGGGCGGCGCGATCGTCGGCGGCGGTCATCTCGGGCAGATTACCGCTTACCCCCGCAACCGGCGGCGACCTCCGGGGCCTTCCTGCGGCCCGGCGGGCTCAGCGCCCGCGCAACCTGCGCACCAGGATGCTGGCGTCGCCGCGCGATTCGAGGTCGGCCAGCACCACGGCGACCGCCTCACGCACGATGCGCCCGCGGTCGACGGCGAGCCCGTGCTCACCGCGCAGCACCAGCCGGGCGTGTTCGAGGTCCATCAACTCCTCGGCGGAGACATAGACCGTGATCTTCTCGTCGTGCCGCTCCCGGCCGCTGGGACGGCGGTTGGGGGCGACCCGGCGCTCACGCTCGCGGCGGCGCTGCTGGCCGGTGTGCTCCTGCGGCGGACGGCGCTGCGCCGGTGCGACCGCGGCCTGGCTGTCCGGCCCGGCGGTACGGGTGTGTTCGGCGGCGGGCGGCGGCTCGTGGGCCGCGCGGGGCGGCTGCGGCCGCTCGACGCCGTTGACGGTGTCACGGGTGCCCTGGTCGCCGGGGTCGACCTCGGCGGCCGGGGCGGCGGGTTCGCCGGCCGGCTCGCCCGCGCCCGCGTCGGTGTCCGGTTCGCCTGCCGGGGTGGGGACCTGCCTGAGCCGCTCGGTGGCCTGGGGTGCCGTTTCCGCGCCGGAGTGCTGCCGGGGGGTGGACGACTGGAGTGCCATGCCCCCGGTGGTGCGGAACAGTTCGTCGGCCCCCGGCAGACTCACTCGGCGTGGCACCGGGCGAGCACCTCCCTGGCCAGTTGTCGGTACGCGGCCGCGCCCACCGAGTTGGAGGCGTAGGTCGTGATCGGCTCACCGGCCACCGTGGTCTCGGGGAAGCGCACGGTGCGGCCGATGACGGTGTGGAAGACGTGGTCGTCGAAGGCCTCGACGACGCGGGCGAGCACCTCACGGCTGTGCACGGTGCGCGAGTCGTACATCGTGGCGAGGATGCCGTCGAGCTGAAGCTCGGGGTTGAGCCGCTCGCGGACCTTCTCGATGGTCTCGGTGAGCAGCGCGACACCGCGCAGCGCGAAGAACTCGCACTCCAGCGGGACGATCACCCGGTGCGCGGCGGTGAGGGCGTTGACGGTCAGCAGGCCGAGCGAGGGCTGGCAGTCGATGATGATGTAGTCGTAGTCGGCCATCAGCGGTTTGAGCGCGCGCTGAAGAGTCGATTCTCTCGCCACCTCGCTCACCAGCTGCACCTCGGCAGCCGACAAGTCGATATTGCTGGGCAGCAGGTCCATGCCCGGGACGGCGGTCTTGAGCAGCACCTCGTCGGCGGCCATGCCCCGCTCCATGAGCAGGTTGTAGACGGTGAGGTCCAACTCCATCGGGTTGACGCCGAGTCCGACCGACAGCGCGCCCTGCGGGTCGAAGTCGACCAGCAGCACCCGGCGGCCGTACTCCGCCAGCGCGGCACCCAGGTTGATGGTGGAGGTGGTCTTGCCCACCCCGCCCTTCTGGTTGCACATCGCCACGATGGTCGCCGGGCCGTGCTCGACGACCGGTCCCGGGATCGGGAAGTAGGGCAGCGGCCGGCCGGTGGGGCCGACCCGCTCACGGCGCTGACGGGCCGCGTCGGGGGCCAGGGTGGCGGCGTACTCCGGGTCGGGCTCGTACTCCGCGTCGGGGTCGTAGAACTGACCGTCCGGCAGCTCGTCGTCATAGGGTGACATGGCGTTGGCGAGCGCCTCGGGTCCCGTCTCGGCCCTGCGAGCCTCGAAGGTGCGGACCGCGACGGAGCCGGCGGCCTCGAACCCCGTGGAACCCTGAACGGTCATTCCTGGTTGACCACCCCCGGGAGCAAATGTCGACTCATTCACAAGTCGTCTTACCTCCTTGGTGACCAGGAAACTTCTAGACAGGTCGGCGTGACACCAAGCCGACGTTTGGCGACTCTATGGCGTGTCGGCGGCCTTCAGCAACACAATCCGCCGGACACGGCACGATGTGTCGGCAACGGAACACCCCGCTGTCAAGGGCGCGGGACCCGCCCGTGGGAGCGTCCATCGAGGGTGAATCGGCGAAACGGTCATGTTCAGGGCCGGTTGAGGCCACTTGAGGCAGGTTGTGGCTACTTCCGGCCAGGACCTGCGAGACGGCCGGAAATCGCGTGGACGCGGCACCGGCCGGGTCTCGAGGAACAAGACCCGGCCGGTGTCGCGATGTTGAGGCGAGTTGACGCCGGTCAGCCGAGCAGCTCCGCGAGTTCGACGCTCTGGAGGTCGTGCGCCTCGGCGACCGAGCGGTAGACGACCTGTCCCTCATGGGTGTTGAGCCCCAGGGCGAGTGCCGCGTCCCGGCGCAGCGCCTCGCGCCAGCCGTGGTCGGCCAGCTCCAGGATGTACGGCAGCGTGGCGTTGGTCAGCGCGCGGGTGGAGGTGTTGGGCACCGAGCCCGGCATGTTGGCCACGCAGTAGAAGACCGAGTCGTGCACCTGGAAGGTCGGCTCGGCGTGCGTGGTGGGACGCGAGTCCTCGAAGCAGCCGCCCTGGTCGATGGCGATGTCCACCAGGACGGAACCCGGCTTCATCCGCGAGACCAGTTCGTTGGTGACCAGCTTGGGGGCCTTGGCGCCGGGGATCAGCACCGCGCCGATGACCAGGTCCGCCTCCAGGACGGCCCGCTCCAGCTCGAAGGCGTTGGACACCACGGTGGAGACCTTGGTGCCGAAGATCTTGTCGGCCTCGCGCAGCTTGGCGATGTCCTTGTCCAGCAGGGTCACGTGGAAGCCCATGCCGACGGCGATCTGGGTGGCGCTCCAGCCGGAGACACCGGCGCCGATGACGACGGCACGGCCGGGCTGCACGCCGGGGACGCCGCCGGGCAGCACGCCGCGGCCGCCCGCCGAGCGCATCAGGTGGTACGCGCCGACCTGCGGGGCGAGCCGGCCGGCCACCTCGGACATCGGGGCGAGCAGCGGGAGCTGGCGGCCCGGGGTCTCGACCGTCTCGTAGGCGATGGCCGTTATTCCGGAGTTCAGCAGCGCGTCGGTGCACTCGCGGGAGGCGGCGAGGTGCAGGTAGGTGAAGAGCGTCTGGTCCTTGCGCAGCCGGTGGTACTCCTCGGCGATCGGCTCCTTGACCTTCAGGACCAGGTCGGCGGTGGCCCAGACCTCCTCGGGGGTGTCCAGGATGGTGGCGCCCTCGGCGGTGTACTCGTCATCCGCGATGGAGGAGCCGATCCCGGCGCCGCGCTCCACGAAGACCTGGTGGCCGCCGCGCACCAACTCGTGCACACCGGCCGGGGTGATGGCGACCCGGAACTCGTTGTTCTTGACCTCGCGGGGGATACCGACCTTCACGTGGATCACGGTCCTTGGATGAGAGTAGATGCCGATTTCGTCAGGACATATCCGCGTATGACGGCGCACGTCCGACCTGTCGCGTCACAGCGACTGACCCAAGTCTAATGAAGGAATACGCGCTGTCTAGCCTTACAATGCAATTAGTTTTTCCAGTGCCATGGGCAGATTCGTAGGCTAGGGATGGCAGGAAGTGTCCAACTACGCGCCATCCGCATTGCCATCACCCCCCTCGTCCCCCTTCTCGCGCCGCCCCTCGTGGGCCCCCGCGGCCCCGTGATCCCCGTCATGCCCTCCCGGCTCCCGGGGACAGGACAGCAGCGCCGCCGCCTCCCGCTGCAACCGCGCCCCCGCCGGGTCGCCCAGCCGGTCCAGGGTGGCCGCCATCCGCAGCAGCACGGCGCCCTCCACCCGCGGGTCGTCCGCCTGGCGCGCCCATTGCAGCGCCTCGTGGCAGATGCGCAGCGCGTCCTCCGGATGTCCCGCCGTCTCCTGCACGCCGGCCGCCTCGGCCAGCGCCGCCGCGTAGCCGGACAGGTCCCGCAGCCTGCGGTGCGCCGCCGCGGCCGCCCGCCACTCGCGCAGCGCCACGGTGAACCGGCCGTTGTCGCGGTGCAGGTCGCCCAGCCTGCCGTGCAGCCCGGCCACCTCGGCGAGCTCACCGCGGGTCTGCCGCATCGCCAGCGCCCGCCCGTACCAGTCGGCGGCCCGGTCCGGGTCGCCGAGCTCCAGGTAGGCGTCGCCCAGCGCCTCCAGCGCGCGCCCGGTGGTCACCGGGTCGTCACCGGCCCGGGCGGCGTCCAGCGCGGCCCGGTAGCGGGCCACCGCCTCCTTGACCCGGCCGCCCGCCATGTCGAGGTCGGCGAGGTTGATCCGGGCCGCGGCCCGCTCCCGGGGCAGCCCGCGGCGCTCCGCGAGCTCCAGCAGCAGACCGTGCAGCTCGTACAGCTCCGGCACCGGCCCCGCAGTGCCGTGCGCGTCCAGCGCGCGGACCATCGCGGAGATCAACCGGCGGGCCAGCGTGTCGAGTTCTCCGTCGGCGACAGCGGCACCCGAGGCGGCCAGCAGTTCCGGCAACCGGCCGCGCAGCCAGTCGCGGGCCGCCGCCCGGGACCCGAAGCGCAGCGCGCGCGGCAGTTCGTCGAGCCGCCGGAGCCCCGCGGAGTCCGGCGCCTCCGCCTCCGCGCGGCAGGCCTGGAGCAGCCGCACCGTGCGCTCCAGCATCCGCGCCCGGGCGAGCCGCGTCTCCGCCGGCCGCTCCCGGGCCGCCAGCTGGGCGCGCAGCAGCGGACCCAGCCAGCCCGGCACCCGGAACCCGGCCGGATCGGGACGCAGCAGCCCGTAGCCGGCGAAGTCCGCCAGCGTCTCGCGCGCCACCTCCGGGGTGCTGCCCGCCAGCGCCGAGGCGATGTGCGCGTCGACCAGGCCGCCGGGGGCCAGCGCCAGCAGCCGCAGGGTGCGCGCGGACAGCTGCGGCAGCGAGTCGTGCACCAACCGGAACGCCCTGGCCGCCGGACCGCCCGCGCCCTCCGCCCGCTCGCCGTCCCCGCCGGCCGCCACGTCCCGCACCGCGCGGGCCGCGTCGGTGACCGCCTTGCCCGGCCGGGCGGCCAGCCAGCCGCCGACCAGCCGCAGCGCCGCCGGATTGCCCTCGCACGCCTCGGTGAGGGTGGCCGCCCCGATCGGGTCGACGGTGACCCGGATCTCGCCGATCGTGCGGGAGAGCAGGTCGACACCGGCTGCGGCGTCCAGCCCGCCCAGCGTGCAGGGGCGCACATCCGGAACGCCGGGCAGCGGGCCCGCCGAGGTCGCCACCACCAGGCTGTCCTGGCCGGACGGCAGCAGCGGGAGTACCTGCTCGGCGTGCGTGACGTCGTCCAGCACCAGGACCGCCCGGCGGCCGGCGAAGGCGGCGCGCAGCGCGCCGACCGGATCGTCCGCCGGGCCGCCGCCCGGCGGCCACGGCAGGGTCCGCAGCAGCTCGGCGGCGGCCCGCGAGGCGGTGAGCGGACCGCCGTCGTGGTCGGTCAGCCGGGCGAAGGCGATGCCGTCGGGGTAGCGGGTGGCCACCGCGCGGGCCAGCCGGACGGCGAGCGCGGTGCGCCCCGAGCCCGGCCGGCCGGCGACCAGCAGCACCCGGCAGGTGGCCGCGGGCATACCGCGCAGGGTGTCCAGCCCGGGGCGGTCGATGTCGGCACGCAGTTCGGCCAGCTCACGGCGGCGCCCGGCGAAGTACGGCGGACCCGGCGGCAGGCCCGCCGGGCGTGGCCCACTACCTCCGCCGTCCGGCACGTGATCCGCCACGGGCCACTCCCGTCTGCATCCGCGCACCGGCCGTGCCACCCCCGATGTGACACGTACGCGCGCCCAGGGCCTGTCCTACGAAGTGCCGGGCGGCAGCCGCCGTGCTCCGCGGGACACTCGCAGCGACCCTAGTTCACCGGGGGCGCCCCTTACCGGGACCGGACCGCCGGGAAGGGCGCATGATCACCCGTCAGGCGGTGAAGGGCCGGGCCGGCCAGGGCGCGTCGGCCGGGCGCAGCGCGCCGAGACCGTCACCGCTCAGCGCGGCGTGCAGGGCGAGCACCCCGACCACGAGAGCGGCGTTGTGGAGTTCACCGGAGATGACCCCGCGTACCAGGTCGGCCAGCGGCACCCTGGCGTACTCCAGCTCGGCCTCCTCCTCGGAGACCGCGTAGCGCTCGCCGTCGGCCTCGGCGAGGTCGCGGGCCAGGAAGACCCGGATCGCCTCGTCGGACCCGCCGGGGGAGCTGTAGACGTCGGCCAGCACCCGCCAGTCGTCCGCCTTGGTGTGCGCCTCCTCGTACAGCTCGCGGCGCGCGGCGTGCAGCGGGTGCTCGCCGGGGACGTCGAGCAGTCCCGCGGGCAGTTCCCACAGCTTGTGGCGTACCGGGTGGCGGTACTGGCGCAGCACCAGGACCCGGCCCTCGGCGTCCAGCGCGAGGACGGCGACCGAGCCGGGGTGGGTCTGGTAGTCGCGCCGGGCGCTGCCGCCGTCCGGCATGGCCACCGTGTCGGTGCGCACCCCGGTGACCGCGCCGGTGAAGGGCGTCGACGACTCGGTGACCGGCCACTCCTCGGGGGTGTCGCGCGGGGCGGTCACTTGCCGGCTCCCTGGACCCGGCGGACGGCGGCGGCGACCAGGCCCACGAACAGCGGGTGCGGGCGGGTCGGCCGCGACTTCAGCTCCGGGTGCGCCTGGGTGGCGACCAGGTAGGGGTGGGTCTCGCGGGGGTACTCGACGTACTCGACCAGCTTGTTGTCGGGCGAGGTGCCGGAGAAGACGATGCCGGTCTTCTTCTCCAGTTCGGCGCGGTAGGAGTTGTTGACCTCGTAGCGGTGCCGGTGGCGCTCCTCCACGTAGGGCTCGCCGCCGTAGACCTCGCGCACGATGGAGCCCTCGGCGAGCTTGGCGGGGTAGATGCCCAGCCGCATCGTGCCGCCCATGTCGCCCTTGCCCTCGACGATGCTGAGCTGCTCGGCCATGGTGGAGATGACCGGGTGCGCGGTGGCCGCGTCGAACTCGGTGGAGTTGGCGTCGGCGATGCCGGCCAGGTTGCGGGCCGCCTCGATGACCACGCACTGCAGTCCCAGGCACAGGCCGAGCAGCGGGATGCGGTGCTCGCGCGCGTAGGTGATGGCCTCCACCTTGCCCTCGACCCCGCGGTCCCCGAACCCGCCGGGCACGCAGATGGCGTCGACGTCGGACAGCTGGCCCGCGGCGCCCGCCGGGGTGCGGCAGTCGTCGGAGGTGACCCACTTGATCTTCACGCGGGCGTTGTTGGCGAAGCCGCCGGCCCGCAGCGCCTCGGTGACCGACAGATAGGCGTCCGGCAGGTCGATGTACTTGCCCACCAGCGCGACGGTGACCTCGTGCTCGGGGTTGTGCACCCGGTCGAGCAGGTCGTCCCACTGGGTCCACTCCACGTCCCGGAAGGGCAGGTCCAGCCGCCGGACCACGTAGGCGTCCAGGCCCTCGGCGTGCAGCACCTTGGGGATGTCGTAGATCGACTTGGCGTCGATGGCGGCGACCACCGCGTCCTCGTCGACGTCGCACATCAGCGAGATCTTGCGCTTGATGGCGGTGGGCACCTCGCGGTCGGCGCGCAGCACGATGGCGTCCGGCTGGATGCCGATGTTGCGCAGCGCGGCGACCGAGTGCTGGGTCGGCTTGGTCTTCAGCTCGCCGGAGGGGCCGATGTAGGGGAGCAGGGAGACGTGGACGAAGAAGACGTTCTCCCGGCCGACCTCGTGGCGGACCTGGCGCACCGACTCCAGGAACGGCAGCGACTCGATGTCGCCCACGGTGCCGCCCACCTCGGTGATCACCACGTCGACGTCGTCGGTGGCCATCCGGCGGATCCGGGACTTGATCTCGTTGGTGATGTGGGGAATCACCTGGACGGTGTCCCCCAGGTATTCGCCGCGGCGCTCCTTGGCGATCACCGAGGAGTAGACCTGGCCGGTGGTCACGTTGGCCGAGCCGTCGAGGTCGACGTCGAGGAAGCGCTCGTAGTGGCCGACGTCCAGGTCGGTCTCGGCTCCGTCGTTGGTGACGAAGACCTCGCCGTGCTGGAACGGGTTCATCGTCCCGGGGTCGACGTTGAGGTAGGGGTCCAGCTTCTGCATGGTGACCCGCAGGCCGCGCGCTTTGAGCAGCGCGCCGAGGCTGGAGGCGGTCAGCCCCTTGCCGAGCGAAGAGGCCACACCCCCGGTGACGAAGAGGTGCTTGGTCGTCATGTTGGTACGGCGGTAGGCCGCCGTGCCGGGGTGCGGCAGTGCCAAGAGGGGGCTCCCGTGGTCGCGAGGTGAGGGTCGGACGGCCCGCCGCTGTGCGGTGACGCCGTCACGGAGGTTCAGTGGTTCAGCCCACCGGCCCACGGGCTACCAGGGTATCAGCGGAGCGGCCCGGTGCCGATCGGCGGCGCCGCCGACCTGCTCCGGGCGGCGCTTCCCGGGGTGTCGCGGGCCCTCGTCAAGGCCCCTGGCAGCAAGCGGCCAGACGTTCGGATCGTGAACGTCCGGGTGGTCGGACGTCCTACCGCCGAGCCGTAGGATGGGCCCAGTTGGCGCGGCGGCGTACCGGGCGACGACTGCCACCCGACCGGCTCAGCCGGGGTTTCACCGAGACTCGCGCGTCACCCGGTCTCACGTCGTATTCTGCTCGGACATTTGCTGCGAGCCGGCCGGACGGGACACCCGCCCGCGCCCGCCGCCGCGGTGCCGGACGACGTGCACGACCAGCGGCGACCGGCCTCGCGGACCACGGGGGCACCGGAGCCGGATTCGTCCAATACGTCCAAACCTGGAAATGAGACGTCCCTCAGGACAACTCAGCTGTTCACTGTTCGACTGGAGATGCACGTGGCCGGGCGCATCGAGGACTACGCACTCATCGGCGATATGCAGACCGCCGCATTGGTCTGCCGGGACGGCACAGCCGATTGGCTGTGCCTACCCCGGTTCGACTCCCCCGCGGTCTTCGCGGGGTTGCTCGGTACCGACGACCACGGTTTCTGGCGGCTCGGCCCGGCGCACGCGCCGGACTCCGCGCCGCCGGCCGCGACCCGTCGCAGGTACCGGGGTGACTCGCTGGTGCTGGAGTCCGAATGGGACACCCAGCGCGGCACCGTCCGGATCACCGACTTCATGCCGCCGCGCGACGGCGCGCCGCAGCTGATCAGAATCGTCGAGGGCGTCAGCGGCCGGGTGCCGATGCGCTCGGAGCTGCGGATGCGCTTCTCCTACGGCTGGGTGGTGCCGTGGGTGCACAAGGTCAACGACCCGCAGGCCCCCGAGGGGCGCACGGTCGCGGTGGCCGGGCCGGACTCGGTGTGGCTCGACACCGAATGTCCCACCTACGGCGAGAACCTGACGACCTACGCCGACTTCACGGTGGCGCCCGGCGACCGGATCGCCTTCACCATCAGCTGGCAGCCCTCGCACAAGGAGGCGCCGCCGATGCCCGACCCCGAGGGCTCTCTGGAGGCGACCGAGCAGTTCTGGAGCGAGTGGGTCGACCAGTGCACGTACCACGGTCCCTACCGGGACGCGGTGGTCCGCTCGCTGATCACCCTCAAGGCGCTGACCTACGGGCCGACCGGCGGCATCGTCGCCGCGCCGACCACCTCGCTGCCCGAGCACATCGGCGGCGTGCGCAACTGGGACTACCGCTTCACCTGGCTGCGGGACGCGGCGATCACGCTCTCCTCGCTGCTGCGCACCGGCTACCGCGACGAGGCCCGCGCCTGGCGCGAGTGGCTGCTGCGCGCGGTGGCCGGCGACCCGGAGAACCTCCAGATCATGTACGGGATCGCGGGGGAACGGGAGTTGGGCGAGCAGGAGCTGACCTGGCTGCCCGGCTACGAGGGCTCGCAGCCGGTCCGCGTGGGCAACGGCGCCGCCCACCAGCTGCAGCTCGACGTGTACGGCGAGGTCAGCGAGGCCCTGCACCTGGCGCACATGACGGGCCTGGCCCGCAACGACTACGCCAGCCTGTTGCAGTTGAAGCTGATCCGCTACCTGGAGCAGCACTGGAACGAGCCGGACGAGGGCATCTGGGAGGTGCGCGGCCCGCGCCGCCACTTCGTGCACTCCAAGGTGATGGCCTGGGTCGCGGTGGACCGCACGGTCAAGCTGATCGAGTCCGGTGAGGCGGACGGCCCGCTGGAGCGCTGGCGTGAGCTGCGCGACGACATCCACCGCGATGTCTGCGAGAAGGGCTACGACAAGGAGCGCAACGCCTTCACCCAGTCCTACGGCTCCAAGGAGCTGGACGCCTCCTTGCTGCTGATCCCGCAGGTGGGCTTCCTGCCCCCGGACGACAAGCGGGTCATCGGCACCATCGAGGCCATCCAGAAGGAGCTGACGGTCGAGGGCGGCTTCGTGCTGCGCTACCCGAACCCGGAGAAGGGTGCCGAGGCGGGTGTCGACGGCCTGCCGGGCGACGAGGGCGCGTTCCTGGCCTGCTCGTTCTGGCTGGCGGACGACCTGGCGATGATCGGCCGGGTCGACGAGGCCCGCCAGCTGTTCGAGAAGCTGCTGTCGCTGCGCAACGACCTGGGCCTGCTCGCCGAGGAGTGGGACCCGCGGCTCCAGCGCCAGGTGGGCAACTTCCCGCAGGCGTTCAGCCATGTGCCGCTGATCGACACCGCCCTGCGGCTGACCGCCAGCGGAGCCTACGGCGGCTGACCTCCACCGGCCCCCGTCCCTCCGCCGACCGTGGCGGACGGGGCGGGGGTCAGTGGCGTTTGGCGGCCTGCGCCAACTCGTCGTAGACGCTGAGGATCTGGGCGATGGTGTCCTCCTCGGTGGGCCAGGTCGCCGCCTGGGCGCGGCCCTCGGCGGACAGCCGGTCGCGGCGCGCGGGGTCGGCGATGAGGTCGGCGACCGCGCGGGCCAGCGCCTCCGGGTCGTCGCCCGGCACCAGGAGGGCGGCATCGCCCACGAGTTCCGGCACCGCGCCGACCGCGGTGGCCACCAGCGGGACCCCGGCCCGCAACGCCTCGTGGACGATCAGCGGATACGACTCGAACCTGCTGGGCAGTACCACCAGATCGGCGACCGCCAGCAGTTGCGGCACGTCGTCCCGCCGGCCCAGCAGCCGCACCGGCAGGCCCTCACGCTCGATGCGGCGCTGGAGCGCGGGCCGGCGACTGCCGTCCCCGGCGACCACCACCGACGGCTGCGGCTCCAGGCCACGCCATTCGCGGGCCGCGTCCAGCAGCAGGTCGTGCCCCTTGTGCGGCTCCAGCCGGCCCACCGCCAGTATCAGCGGCCGGGCGACGGCACCCAGTTCGACCCGGGTCCTGGGCCGCACCTGGTCGGGTCCTGTGCGGGCGGCGGGAAAGGAGACCGGGGCCAGCCGGGCGTCCTTGGCGCCCAGCGAGCGCACGTCGTCGACCACCCCGGAGGACGCCCCCAGCACCACCGCGGCCGCTCGCGCGACCCGCCGTTCCAGCAGCCGCAGCAACCCCGCCCGGGTGCCCGAGGAGGGCACCGCGGCGTGCCAGGTCACCACGAGCGCCGGGGAGCGCGCGCCGGTCAGCGCCAGCGAGGCCAGCAGTCCGGCGTGCAGCCCGTGCGCGTGCACCACGTCGGCGCCCGAGCAGGCGGCCCGCAGACTGGCCACCGCCAGCGCCTCGTCCTTCGGCGCGGGCCGGTCCGTGATCGCGACCGGCGCGAAGCGGGCACCGCTGGCGCCGAACCCGTGGGCGGCCCCGGCCTCCGCCGGACCGCACACCGTCACCTCGACCCCGCGCGCCACCAGCCCACCGGAGAGCGACCTGACATGCCCTCCCCCGTTCACGCCGAACACCTGCACGGCGCGCAGCGTCCCGTGCGGCGGGGTCTGAGTGCTGCTCACGCGGCAGTCGGCTCCTCGGGTCTGCTCGGGGTCATGCGGTCCGGCGCCCAACGGGTGGTGCGATGGTACGGAAGGATGGGTTCCGGGCGGTGTCAGCGCGGAATCATCCGATCCACTCGATCCGCTGACTCCAAGGATGCCAGGCCGCCCCGCGGTGACGGACCCCGCTCTCCCGCCCCATGGTGGGCCGGCCCCGCGCGGATCACCCGTACGAGTGGGTGCGGCACCCGGGTCACCGAGCCGCGCGAGCCGCCGCCAGCAACTCCTCCGCGTGCGCCATCGCCGTGTCGGAGTCCGCCAGACCGGCCAGCATCCGCGACAGCTCGCGCACCCGCTCCTCACCGTCCAGCACCTTCACGCCACTGCTGGTCACCGAGCCGTCGTTGGTCTTCTCCACCAGCAACTGCCGGTCCGCGAAGGCCGCCACCTGCGGGAGGTGGGTGACCACCACGACCTGCGCCGACTTCGCCAGCCTGGCCAGCCGCCTGCCGACCTCGACCGCCGCCTTGCCACCGACACCGGCGTCCACCTCGTCGAAGAGATAGGTCGGCACCGGATCGGAACCGGCGAAGACCACCTCCACGGCGAGCATCACCCGCGACAGCTCACCGCCCGAGGCGCCCTTGGAGATCGGCCGGGGCGGCGCACCCGGATGCGGGGCCAGGTGCAGCTCCACCTCGTCGGCGCCGTACGGGCCGTACGCCACCCGGCGACCACCGACCTCGACGCCCTCCGGATCCTCGGTCTGCCCGATCTCCACCGTGACCCGGGCGTGCGGCATCGCCAGCTCCGCCAGCTCCTCGGTGACCGCCCCGGCGAAACGGCGCGCCGCCTCGGTCCGCGCGTCGGTCAACGCCTGTGCCAGCGAACCGAGTTCGCCCAGCAGGGTGTCCCGCTCGGCGGTCAGGGTGCCGATCCGGTCGTCGTCGCCCTCCAACTCGGCCAGCCGGGCGCCGCCTTCCTCCGCCCAGGCCAGCACCGAGCCGATGTCCTCGCCGTACTTGCGGGTCAGGTGGGCGAGCACCGAGCGGCGCTCCTCGACCGCCGCCAGCCGCAGCGGATCGGCGTCCAGGTTGTCCGCGTACCCGGCGAGCTCGCCCGCCACGTCGGCGGCCAGGATGCCGATCTCGCCCAGCCGGTCGGCGAGCGCCGCCAGCGCCGGATCGTGCGAGCGCACCGCCTCCAGGGCGCGGCTCGCCCCGGCCACCAGGGTCGCCGCGTCCACACCCTCGGGGTCCTCCGGGTTGCCGGCCAGCGCCGCGTGCGCCGCGGCGGCGGCCGAGGCCAGCGCCTCCGCGTGCCCCAGCCGCTCGGCCTCGGAGGCGAGTTCCACGTCCTCGCCGGCCCGCGGTTCCGCCGCGGCCACCTCGTCGAGGCCGAAGCGCAACAGGTCCGCCTCCTGCGCCCGGTCACGGGCCCGGGTCGTCAGCTCCTCCAACGCGGCGCAGACCTCACGCAGCCTGCGGTACGCCGTCGTGTAGCCGGCCAGCGGAGCGGTGACCGCCTCGCCCGCGTAACGGTCGAGCGCCTGGCGCTGTCTGGCCGGCTTCAGCAGCCCCTGCTGGTCGGTCTGGCCGTGCACCGCCACCAGGTCGTCCGCGAGCTCCGCCAGCAGCGACGCCGGCACCGAGCGACCGCCGACATGCGCCCGCGACCGCCCCTCGGCCGAGATCGTCCGGCTGATCAGCAACGCCCCGTCGTCGAGCTCCGCGCCCGCCTCCAGCGCCCGCCTCGCGGCCGGACCGCCCGCGGCCACGGTGATCCGTCCCTCGACCACCGCGGCCTTGGCCCCTATCCGCACCAGCGCCGCGTCCGCCCGGCCACCGAGCAGCAGCCCGAGACTGGTGACGACCATGGTCTTGCCCGCGCCCGTCTCACCCGTCACCGCCGTGAAACCGGGCGACAGCTCGACCACGGCGTCATCGATGACGCCCAACGACCGTATCCGCATCTCCTCCAGCACGCACCAGACGATACGAGGTCACCGACCTCCCCCGCGACGCGCGCCCCGGGAAACCCCCGGCACGAGGGCGCACGGGGCCGGGCACCGCCTACTGCGGCGCGCCCCGCCAGCCGGACACCGGAAGGGCGAACTTGGCCACCAGGCGGTCGGTGAAGGACGCGTGGTGCAGCCGGGCCAGCCGGACCGGCACCGCGCCGCGCCTGACCTCGACCCTGGCCCCGGCGGGCAGCGGCACGCTGCGCCGCCCGTCGCACCACAGCACGCCGTTCATCGTCTTGGGCTGCACCTCCACCGCGAGCACCGAGTCCGGCGAGGTGACCAGCGGCTTGGCGAACAGCGCGTGGGCACTGATCGGCACCATCAGCAGCGCCTCGACCTCCGGCCACACCACCGGCCCGCCGGCCGAGAAGGCGTACGCGGTCGAGCCGGTCGGGGTGGCGCAGACCACGCCGTCACAGCCGAACGCGGAGACCGGCCGGCCGTCGACCTCGATGACCACCTCCAGCATCCGCTCGCGGGCCGCCTTCTCCACCGACGCCTCGTTCAGCGCCCAGTCGTCGTGCACGACCCGCCCGTCCTCGCGGACCAGCACGTCGAGCGTCATGCGCTCCTCGACCTCGTAGGCGCGGGTGACGACCCGGTCCACCACCTTGTCGAGATCGTCGCGTTCCGCCTCGGCGAGGAAGCCGACCCGGCCCAGGTTGACGCCGAGCATCGGCACCCCGGAGGCCCGCGCGAAGTCCGCGCCGCGCAGCAGCGTGCCATCACCGCCCAGGACGATGATCAGCTCGCAGCCGTGGATCGCCTGCTGTGCCTCCTCCACCACCTCCACCGCGGCGGGCACCGGCAGGTCCGCCGCCTCCTCGCGCAGGATCCGCACCCCGATCCCGCTGCGCACCAGTCCCATCACCACCCGCTCGGCGCTGCGTACCGCCGCGGGGCGGCCGGTGTGCGCCAGCAGGAACACCGTGCGCCGCTCGGACGCACCGCCCGGCTTGCCGTCTGACGTGCTGATCGATCCGCTCAACGAGGCCCCTCCGCTACGGCACGGTCCACATCCGCCGGGTCGAGTTCCGGCGCCCCGGCGCGAAGCCACAGAAAATATTCGACATTACCCGACGGTCCCGGCAGCGGACTGGCGGTCACTCCGAGCACCCCGAGCCCGAGCCCGGCCGCCTTTCCCGCCACCGTCCGCACCGACTCCGCCCGCAACTGGGCGCTGCGGACGACTCCACCACTTCCCAGCCGTTCCTTACCCACCTCGAACTGCGGTTTGACCATCAGCACCAGATCCGCCTGCGGCGTGGCGCAGCGCACCAGGGCGGGCAGCACCAGACCGAGCGGGATGAACGACAGATCCCCCACGACCACCTCGACCGGCTCGCCGTCGAGCTGCTCCAGCGTCAACTCGCGTACGTTCGTGCGGTCCTTCACGGTGACCCGGTCGTCGCTGCGCAGCGACCAGGCGAGCTGTCCGTACCCCACGTCGACCGCGACGACGCCCGCCGCGCCCGCCCGCAGCAGCACATCGGTGAAGCCGCCGGTCGACGCCCCCGCGTCCAGGCACCGCCGCCCCTCCACCCGCAGCCCGAGCGGGGTGAACGCGGCCAGCGCACCGGCCAGTTTGTGCCCGCCGCGCGAGACGTACTCCGGGTCGCCGTCGTCCACGGCGACCACCAGCGCGGCGCTGGTCTCCACCTGGGTGGCGGACTTCGTGGCCGTACCGCCACCCACCGTCACCCGTCCCGCCGCGATCAGCTGCGCGGCGTGCTCACGCGAACGTGCCATCCCACGGCGGACCAGCTCCGCGTCGAGCCGTCGTCGTGCCACGTGCCGTTCATCTCCTGTCGTAGATCGTGCCGGGCTCCGCCGGAACCGGTCCCGGCGGGCCGGGGCGTGCGTCGAGCGCCGTCAGCGCGTCACGCAGCCCCCGGTGCACATCCTCGTACACCTCGACGTGGCTCTCCGTCGGCAGGGCGTCCGCATCCGCCAACCGTTCCAACACCGCGTCCACCTCGGCATTCCCGGTCACGGTCGGTTCCACGCCCAGCGGCTCGGGTGCGGGAGGGTTCTCGTGGTCGCGGCCCGCCTCCAAAGCCGCCTCCAGACCCGCCTCCAGGTCCAGGTCACCGTCCGCGCCGAACCCCCCTCCGGGAGGCGGCGCGGTGGCGGCGGGCTGCTCACTCACCGTCGGCCGGCTTGCGCGGGGTGGTCTTCTTCGGGGTGGTCTTCCTGGCCGGCGCCGCCTTCTTCGCCACCGGGGTGACCGTCTTCTTGGCCGGGGTGACCGTCTTCTTCGCGGCATCCGGCGTCATCGGGGGGACCGGTGTCCGCTTGGCCGGGGCGGTCTTCCTGGGCGGCGCGGTCTTCTTCGCCGCGGGGGTCTTCTTCGCCGCGGGGGTCTTCTTCGCCGCGGGGGTCTTCTTGGCGGGCGCCTTCTCGGCCGGCGGTGCCGCCTTCATCGGAGCGGGCTTCACCTCGGCCGCCTTCTTGGCGGGCGTGGTCTTGGCGGCGGTCTTCTTGGCGGGCGCGGTCTTCTTCGCCGCCGGGGCGGTCTTCTTCGCCGCGGGCGCCGCCTTCTTGGCCGCCGGGGCCGTCTTCTTGGCCGGCGGCGCGGTCTTCTCCGGCCGCTCCGGCGCGGGGGCCGTCTTGCGGGCGGGGGCCGGACGAACCGGCGGCTCCGCGGTCTTGACCCGGGGATGCCGGGGACCGGCCGAGGACGGCGGCTGCTCGTCGCGCACCGGGACCCACTCGCGGGGCGGCTCGGGTTCCGGCGTGCCGCCCTCCAGGTTCCGCACCCGGCGCTCCAGCGCCTCAAGGATCACGCCGACCTTGGTGATCTCGTCGGCCACCCGGCCGACCCGGCCCATCGTCTTGTCGACCTCCTCCCGGATCAGCCCGAGGAGCAGATCGCGGTTGGCCCGGCCGGAGGCGATCAGTTCGTCGGCGAGGGACTGCACCTCGGGCGGGATCCGCTCACCGATGCTCCGCTGGAGCGCGTCCACATCGACACCGGTCTGCTCCAGCAACTCCCGCGCGGCGCTCACCGCACGCCGCCGGGTGGCCTCGGTCAGCCCGCCCGCGATCTGCAGACAGGTACGCAGTGCGTCACGCAATGCCATCACTCCTCGCCTCACCTTGGACGCCGATGTCACGACGCTACCGCCTGGCACGCCCGTCACCGTGGTACGGAAGCCCCCCAAGGCCATGTGGTTCCGCCGGTGTACGGTCATTGGTAACCAAACAACAGAAACGGGAGTAGTCCACCGATGGCGACCATCGAGGAGTGCCGCAGCGCGCTCGACCGGCTGTCGGACGACATGGCGACGGCCCAGGGCGACGTGGCGAGCGCCGCCGCCCTCGACCGCTCCGTGAGCTGCCGGATCACCGACCTGGACGTCACGTTCACCGGACGCCTGGCCGGCGGCCGTATCCGGGACATGGTCGCGGCGCCCGGCCAACCGGCGGAACGCGCGCAGATCCGGCTGACGATGGCCGGCGACGACCTGATCGCCCTGGCCGAGGGCAGACTTCAGTTCGCCAGGGCGTGGGCCACCGGGCGGGTCAGGCTCGAAGCGAGCCTGCGCGACCTGCTGCGGCTGCGCACGCTGCTGTGACGGGACCTCACCAGCCGAGCCGCGCCAGCGCCTCCCGGGCGTCCGACTCGCAGCGGCCGTCCCCGGCCGCCGTCCAGGCCGCCGCGCACAGCGCCCGCAGGCCGTCGTAGGGATCGCCGCCGTCGCCGTCCGCCTCGACCCGCAGCGCCGTCCCGTCCGCCGTGGCCGTCCAGCCACCGCACCGGAACCCCTCCTTGCCGCCGTCCTCGCCCTCGACGCCCGGCTGCCCGGTGAGCAGCCCGCGCAGGTCGGCGGCGACATAGGTGGGACGGTGCCGGGGCTCCGCGGCCAGCAACCCGGCCGGTGTGGTCACCCCGGTCATCACCAGCAGGCTGTCCACACCGCCCTCGTGGGCGCCCTCGATGTCGGTGTCGAGCCGGTCACCGACCACCAACGGCCGCTCCGCTCCGGTGCGCAGGATCGTCTCGCGGTGCATCGGCGGCCGGGGCTTGCCCGCGACCTGGGGATCGGCACCGGTGACGATGCGGACGACCTCCACCGCCGCGCCGTTGCCGGGCGCGATGCCCCGGCCGCTGGGAATGGTCAGATCGGTGTTGGAGGCGAACCACGGCACGCCGCGGGCGACCGCGTAACCGGCCTCCGCAAGCCGCTCCCAGGGCAGTTGGGGCCCGCCGTAGCCCTGCGCCACCGCCGCCGGGTCGTCGTCGGCGGAGTCCACCGGTTCGAGCCCGCGCTCCCGCAGGGCCACCCGCAGCCCCTCGCCGCCGATCACCAGCACCTTCGCCCCGGCCGGCACCTGGTCGGCGATCAGCCGGGCGACGGCCTGCGCGGAGGTGATGACGTCGCTGGGCCCGGCCGGAACCCCCAGCTCCGTGAGGTGCTCCGCGACGGTCCGCGGGGTGCGCAGCGCGTTGTTGGTGACGTAGGCGAGCCGCATCCCCGCGTCCCGGGCCACGCCCAGGGACTCGACGGCGTGCGCGATCGCCTCGCCGCCCGCGTACACCACCCCGTCCAGGTCGAGCAGCGCCGTGTCGTACGCCTCCCGCAGCGGCCGCTCGCTGCCGTCCGGCCGGGTTCTCGGGTTCATCCCGCTGTCGCTCCTTCACATCGTCCAAGCGCTCCACGCGCCGTCCGCATCAACCAGCAACCGAGGGCCCGCGGCACCTAACATGCTCTGATGAGCACCCCAGAATCTCCCGCGCCACCCCGCGGGCTGCGGCTCAAGCCGTTCCGCGGACTGCGCTACGACCCCGATCGGGTCGGCAGCCTCTCCGCGGTCACCTCGCCACCGTACGACGTCGTGGTGCGGCCCGACGGACTCCACCATCTGGAGACCGCCGATCCGTTCAACATCGTCCGGTTGATCCTGCCGCAGGCCGGCGACCCGGCCACCCGGCACACCCAGGCCGCGCACACCCTGCGCGAGTGGACCCGGACCGGCGTGCTGGCCGTGGACGACGAACCCTCGCTCTACGTCTACGAACAACGCGGCCCGGACGGCGCCCTGCAACGCGGCCTCATCGGCGCCCTGCGGCTCACCACCCCGGACGAACACGTGGTACTGCCGCACGAAGAGGTGATGCCCGGTCCCGTGGTGGACCGCGCCGGGCTGATGCGCACCACCGCCGCCAACCTCGAACCGCTGCTGCTCGGTTACCGCGGCGACGCCGAGGACGGCTCGGAGGGGGCCGTCGCGCGGATCGTGGAGGAGAGCGCCGAACAGCCCGCGCTGTTCACCACGACCACGGAGGACGGCTTCCGGCACCGGCTGTGGGCAGTCAGCGATCCGGCGGACATCGCGGCCGTCGACGCCGACCTCGCGCCGCGCCAGGCCCTGATCGCCGACGGCCACCACCGCTGGGCGACCTATCTGCTGCTGCGCGACGAGCAGCCGGCGCACACCACGCCTGGCCCCTGGGACCACGGGCTGGTCCTGCTGGTCGACACCTCCCGCTATCCGCTGCGGGTCCGGGCCATCCACCGGGTCCTGCAACGGCTGCCGGTCTCCAAGGCGTTGGCCGCGGTACGGGACGTCTGCACCGTGGAGAGGATCGACCGCCCGCTGCCCGAGGCGCTGGAGGCGCTGGCCGCCGCCGCGCGGGAGGGCAACGCGTACCTGCTCGCCGGAGGCGGAACGTTCCATCTGCTGACCGCGCCGGACGATCGACTTGTCGATGAATCCGTACCGGCGGGCCGTCCGCCCGCCTGGCGCCGGCTCGACGCGACCGTGCTGCACAGCCTGCTGATCGACCGCCTGTGGCGGGTGCCGGACGCCCCCGAGTACCTCGGCTACGTCCACGACGCGGCAGCCGCCGTCCAGCAGGCCGAACGGCTCGGCGGAACCGCGGTGCTGCTGCACCCGGTCCAGGAGTCGACCGTGCTCGAACTGGCCCGCCAGGGCGTCATGATGCCGCCCAAGTCGACCTCCTTCGGCCCCAAGCCCGCCTCGGGGCTGGTGCTGCGCAGTCTGGCCCTGGAGTGACACGAACGCCCCGCAGGACGGATCCTGCGGGGCGTCGTGAACCGGCGGGTCGTCGATCAGGCGTCGACGGCCTCGTCGTCGCCGTCTTCCTCTTCCTCGGCGTGGCCCTCGGCGTCCCGGACGTCCGAGTCCACCTCGTGGCGAACCTCGGTCTGGGGCGCGGGCTCCTGGAACGGGTTGGCGAGGAAGGCGCTGTCGACGAGCTCCGGCCCCTCGTCCGTCGCGTCCACCTCGTCCAGCTCCACGTCCAGGCTCTCGTCCTGGTGCTCGTCGGAGAGCTCGTCAGAGACCTCCTGGTCACCGCGGTCGGCGGCGGCGCTCTCGTCACCGTCCGACTCCGCCTCGGGGTCGAGCGCGTCGACGAACTCCACGCCGTCCATCTCCGCGAGGCGGTCGGACGCGTCGGTGGAACCGTTCTGGTCCGCCTCCAGCGCCTTGCCGAACCACTCGCGGGCCTCGTCCTCACGGCCGACGGCCAGCAGGGCGTCGGCGTACGCGTACCGCAGGCGGGCGGTCCACGGGTGCACCGCGCTGGACGCCAACTCCGAGCTCTGCAACGTGACCACGGCGGCGTCCGCCTGGCCCAAGTCCCGGCGCGCACCGGCGGCCACCAGGCGCATCTCGACCTGGCCCGCCTTGTCGAGCTTGTGCACCTCCGGCTCGCCGGCCATCGCCAGCGCCCGCTCGGGGCGGCCCAGACCACGCTCGCAGTCCGCCATGACCGGCCACAGGTCGACCGACCCGGTCATCCGGCGCGCGGCACGGAACTCCGCCAGCGCCTCCGAGTACCGCTCGGTGGCGTAGGACGCGAACCCCAGCGCCTCACGGACCGCGGCCACCCGCGACGCCAGACGGAACGCCACCTTGGCGTACGCGTACGCCTGCTCGGGCTCCTCGTCCAGCAGCCTGGCCACCATCACCAGGTTGCAGGCGACGTCGTCGGCGAGCGTCTTCGGCAGGCTCTGCAGCTCCTGGCGGATGCTCTTGTCGATCTCCTGGCCGGTCACGTCCTCCGGGATCGGCAGCCGCTTGACCGGCTCCCGCTCCTCGCGCGCGTCGCCGTGGCCGCGGTTGTCCCGGTTCTCGAACCGGCCGCGTCCGCCCGGCGCGTAAGGCCGCCGGCCCCGGTCGCCACCGCCCTGGTAGCCACCGCGGCCACCACGGTCGTCGCCGTCCCTGCGCGGCGGACGGGCGTCCCGCCGGTCGTCACGCGCCGGCCGGTCGCGGTCGAAACGCGGCCGGTCCTCACGCGGACGGTCGTCACGGGGCCTGTCGTAGCGCGGACGGTCGTCACGGGGACGATCGTCACGCGGCCGGTCGTGGCGCGGGCGGTCCTCGCGCGGGCGGTCGTCACGGGGCCGGTCGTCGCGGCGGAAGCCACCACGGTCGTCCTGACGCGGGCCACGGGGACGATCGTCACGGGGGCGATCGTCACGCGGGCGGTCGAAGGAGGGACGGTCGCCGCGCGGCTTGTCGTAGCGCGGACGGTCATCGCGGGGACGATCGTCACGACGGAACCCGCCACGGTCGTCGCGGGGACGGTCGTAGCGCGGCCGGTCATCGCGCGGCCTGTCGGTGCGCGGCCGGTCGAAGGACGGTCGGTCGCCACGCGGGCGGTCGTCACGCGGCTTGTCGTAGCGGGGCCGATCGTCACGGGGACGGTCGAAGGACGGACGGTCGCCGCGCGGCTTGTCGTAACGCGGACGGTCATCGCGGGGACGATCGTCACGACGGAAGCCACCACGGTCGTCCTGACGCGGGCCACGGGGACGATCGTCACGCGGCCTGTCATAACGAGGACGGTCATCGCGCGGACGGTCGTCACGGGGGCGGTCGAAGGACGGACGGTCGCCGCGCGGCTTGTCGTAGCGCGGGCGGTCGAAGCGGGGGCGGTCGTCACGGGGACGATCGTCGCGCGGCCTGTCAGTGCGCGAACGGTCGAACGCCGGACGGTCCGTGCGCGGACGGCCACCGTAGGAGGGTCGGTCGTCGCGGCGGAAGCCACCACGGTCGTCGGGGCGCGGGCTGCGGGGGCGGCCGTCAGCGGGACGTCCGTCACGCCGGTCGTCACGGGGACGGTCATCGCGAGGGCGGTCGTAGCGCGGACGGTCATCGCGGCGGTCGTCACGCCGGAAGCCCCCGCGGTCGTCATTTCGACGCGGCCCAGCACTGCGGAACTCGCGCCGTTCGCCGGCACCCACGTTCCGCTCTGTGCGTTCGGGGCGCTCCGAGCGATCGTCGGACGAGTTGGACATCGACGTGACTCCTGTCAGTTCGTACTGCGGGTACTGCAAAGACAACAAAAAAAGACCCTCGATCCCAGCGCTGAGGCCAGGACCGAGGGTCCATAAAGATTGTTCGGCGGTGTCCTACTCTCCCACAGGGTCCCCCCTGCAGTACCATCGGCGCTGAAAGGCTTAGCTTCCGGGTTCGGAATGTAACCGGGCGTTTCCCAATCGCTATGACCACCGAAACACCATCGGGCCAACCCGACGTAGACGTCGGGACATGGCAGGTGCCAGCGAACAAGCACACTTTTCAGTTAAGTCGGTTCAACCAGTGCGATAGTTCGCAATCTGGGAACCACATAGTGGACGCGAGCAACTGAGGTCAAGCCCTCGGCCTATTAGTACCGGTCAACTCCACACCTCACGGTGCTTCCATCTCCGGCCTATCAACCCAGTCGTCTACTGGGAGCCTTACCCCATCAAGTGGGTGGGAGTCCTCATCTCGAAGCAGGCTTCCCGCTTAGATGCTTTCAGCGGTTATCCCTCCCGAACGTAGCCAACCAGCCATGCCCTTGGCAGAACAACTGGCACACCAGAGGTCCGTCCGTCCCGGTCCTCTCGTACTAGGGACAGCCCTTCTCAAGACTCCTACGCGCACAGCGGATAGGGACCGAACTGTCTCACGACGTTCTAAACCCAGCTCGCGTACCGCTTTAATGGGCGAACAGCCCAACCCTTGGGACCGACTCCAGCCCCAGGATGCGACGAGCCGACATCGAGGTGCCAAACCATCCCGTCGATATGGACTCTTGGGGAAGATCAGCCTGTTATCCCCGGGGTACCTTTTATCCGTTGAGCGACGGCGCTTCCACAAGCCACCGCCGGATCACTAGTCCCAGCTTTCGCTCCTGCTCGACCCGTCAGTCTCACAGTCAAGCTCCCTTGTGCACTTACACTCAACACCTGATTGCCAACCAGGCTGAGGGAACCTTTGGGCGCCTCCGTTACTCTTTAGGAGGCAACCGCCCCAGTTAAACTACCCATCAGACACTGTCCCTGATCCGGATCACGGACCCAGGTTAGACATCCAGCACGACCAGAGTGGTATTTCAACAATGACTCCACAACCGCTGGCGCGATCGCTTCACAGTCTCCCACCTATCCTACACAAGCCGAACCGAACACCAATATCAAACTGTAGTAAAGGTCCCGGGGTCTTTCCGTCCTGCTGCGCGAAACGAGCATCTTTACTCGTAATGCAATTTCACCGGGCCTATGGTTGAGACAGTCGAGAAGTCGTTACGCCATTCGTGCAGGTCGGAACTTACCCGACAAGGAATTTCGCTACCTTAGGATGGTTATAGTTACCACCGCCGTTTACTGGCGCTTAAGTTCTCAGCTTCGCCACACCGAAATGTGACTAACCGGTCCCCTTAACGTTCCAGCACCGGGCAGGCGTCAGTCCGTATACATCGCCTTACGGCTTCGCACGGACCTGTGTTTTTAGTAAACAGTCGCTTCTCGCTGGTCTCTGCGGCCACCCCCAGCTCAGAGTGCAAGACTCATCACCAGAAATGGCCCCCCTTCTCCCGAAGTTACGGGGGCATTTTGCCGAGTTCCTTAACCATAGTTCACCCGAACGCCTCGGTATTCTCTACCAGACCACCTGAGTCGGTTTAGGGTACGGGCCGCCGTAAAACTCGCTAGAGGCTTTTCTCGACAGCATAGGATCATCCACTTCACCACAATCGGCTCGGCATCAGGTCTCACCCTTATATGAGAGACGGATTTGCCTATCTCTCGGGCTACACCCTTACCCCGGGACAACCACCGCCCGGGCTGGACTACCTTCCTGCGTCACCCCATCACTCACCTACTACCCCCTCGGGCCACCGGCTCCACCACTCCCCCATCATCCGAAGAATCCGGGGGCGGCTTCACGGGCTTAGCATCAGAAGATTCGATGTTTGACGCTTCACAGCGGGTACCGGAATATCAACCGGTTATCCATCGACTACGCCTGTCGGCCTCGCCTTAGGTCCCGACTTACCCTGGGCAGATCAGCTTGACCCAGGAACCCTTAGTCAATCGGCGCACACGTTTCCCACGTGTGAATCGCTACTCATGCCTGCATTCTCACTCGTGAACCGTCCACAACTCGCTTCCGCGGCTGCTTCACCCGGCACACGACGCTCCCCTACCCACCCACACGGTCGTTGGACCTATTGTGTGAGTGACACGACTTCGGCGGTATACTTGAGCCCCGCTACATTGTCGGCGCGGAATCACTTGACCAGTGAGCTATTACGCACTCTTTCAAGGGTGGCTGCTTCTAAGCCAACCTCCTGGTTGTCTCTGCGACTCCACATCCTTTCCCACTTAGCATACGCTTAGGGGCCTTAGTCGATGCTCTGGGCTGTTTCCCTCTCGACCATGGAGCTTATCCCCCACAGTCTCACTGCCGCGCTCTCACTTACCGGCATTCGGAGTTTGGCTAAGGTCAGTAACCCGGCAGGGCCCATCGCCTATCCAGTGCTCTACCTCCGGCAAGAAACACACGACGCTGCACCTAAATGCATTTCGGGGAGAACCAGCTATCACGGAGTTTGATTGGCCTTTCACCCCTAACCACAGGTCATCCCCCAGGTTTTCAACCCTGGTGGGTTCGGGCCTCCACGAAGTCTTACCTCCGCTTCACCCTGCCCATGGCTAGATCACTCCGCTTCGGGTCTTGAGCATGCTACTGAACGCCCTATTCGGACTCGCTTTCGCTACGGCTACCCCACACGGGTTAACCTCGCAACACACCGCAAACTCGCAGGCTCATTCTTCAAAAGGCACGCAGTCACGACCGCATGTGCAAGCACATGCAGCGACGCTCCCACGGCTTGTAGGCACACGGTTTCAGGTACTATTTCACTCCGCTCCCGCGGTACTTTTCACCATTCCCTCACGGTACTATCCGCTATCGGTCACCAGGGAATATTTAGGCTTAGCGGGTGGTCCCGCCAGATTCACACGGGATTTCTCGGGCCCCGTGCTACTTGGGAAATACACAAGCAAGCCGTACAGATTTCAGCTACGGGGGTCTTACCCTCTACGCCGGGCCTTTCGCATGCCCTTCGCCTATCCATACGGTTTCTGACTCGCCCGACTGCCGGCAGACAATCGAAGTGCACTCCCACAACCCCAACCACGCAACCCCTGCCGGGTATCACACGTGACTGGTTTAGCCTCATCCAGTTTCGCTCGCCACTACTCCCGGAATCACGGTTGTTTTCTCTTCCTGCGGGTACTGAGATGTTTCACTTCCCCGCGTTCCCTCCACATGCCCTATGTGTTCAGGCATGGGTGACAGCCCATGACGACTGCCGGGTTTCCCCATTCGGACACCCCCGGATCACAGCTCGGTTGACAGCTCCCCGGGGCCTATCGCGGCCTCCCACGTCCTTCATCGGTTCCTGGTGCCAAGGCATCCACCGTGCGCCCTTAAAAACTTGGCCACAGATGCTCGCGTCCACTATGCAGTTCTCAAACAACGACCCATCCCCCGCCACCACCCCACAAAGCAAGGCGTTAACGAGACTGGTTCACCAACACGAGGAAACAACTTTCATTCCCTCAGGACCCAACAGTGTGCCCGACCCGATGCATCCCTCTCACCATTCCACGCCGAAGCAGTACTAGGAGAGACCAACACATCGTGCCGAATAGTCAACGTTCCACCCATGAGCAACCACCACGGAACATTCGTCCATGGCTGGCTATGCGCTCCTTAGAAAGGAGGTGATCCAGCCGCACCTTCCGGTACGGCTACCTTGTTACGACTTCGTCCCAATCGCCAGTCCCACCTTCGACGACTCCCTCCCACAAGGGGTTGGGCCACCGGCTTCGGGTGTTACCGACTTTCGTGACGTGACGGGCGGTGTGTACAAGGCCCGGGAACGTATTCACCGCAGCAATGCTGATCTGCGATTACTAGAGACTCCGACTTCATGGGGTCGAGTTGCAGACCCCAATCCGAACTGAGACCGGCTTTTTGAGATTCGCTCCACCTCGCGGTATCGCAGCTCATTGTACCGGCCATTGTAGCACGTGTGCAGCCCAAGACATAAGGGGCATGATGACTTGACGTCGTCCCCACCTTCCTCCGAGTTGACCCCGGCAGTCTCCCGTGAGTCCCCATCACCCCGAAGGGCATGCTGGCAACACAGGATAGGGGTTGCGCTCGTTGCGGGACTTAACCCAACATCTCACGACACGAGCTGACGACAGCCATGCACCACCTGTCACCGGACTAAAAGGGGCCCCATCTCTGGAGCTTTCCCGGCGATGTCAAGCCTTGGTAAGGTTCTTCGCGTTGCGTCGAATTAAGCCACATGCTCCGCCTCTTGTGCGGGCCCCCGTCAATTCCTTTGAGTTTTAGCCTTGCGGCCGTACTCCCCAGGCGGGGAACTTAATGCGTTAGCTGCGGCACGGACAACGTGGAATGTCGCCCACACCTAGTTCCCAACGTTTACGGCGTGGACTACCAGGGTATCTAATCCTGTTCGCTCCCCACGCTTTCGCTCCTCAGCGTCAGTATCGGCCCAGAGATCCGCCTTCGCCACCGGTGTTCCTCCTGATATCTGCGCATTTCACCGCTACACCAGGAATTCCGATCTCCCCTACCGAACTCTAGCCTGCCCGTATCGAATGCAGACCCGGAGTTAAGCCCCGGGCTTTCACATCCGACGCGACAAGCCGCCTACGAGCTCTTTACGCCCAATAATTCCGGACAACGCTCGCACCCTACGTATTACCGCGGCTGCTGGCACGTAGTTAGCCGGTGCTTCTTCTGCAGGTACCGTCACTTTCGCTTCTTCCCTGCTGAAAGAGGTTTACAACCCGAAGGCCGTCATCCCTCACGCGGCGTCGCTGCATCAGGCTTTCGCCCATTGTGCAATATTCCCCACTGCTGCCTCCCGTAGGAGTCTGGGCCGTGTCTCAGTCCCAGTGTGGCCGGTCGCCCTCTCAGGCCGGCTACCCGTCGTCGCCTTGGTAGGCCATCACCCCACCAACAAGCTGATAGGCCGCGGGCTCATCCTGCACCGCCGGAGCTTTACACCCACCACCATGCGATGGCAGGTCATATCCGGTATTAGACCCCGTTTCCAGGGCTTGTCCCAGAGTGCAGGGCAGATTGCCCACGTGTTACTCACCCGTTCGCCACTAATCCACCCCGAAAGGCTTCATCGTTCGACTTGCATGTGTTAAGCACGCCGCCAGCGTTCGTCCTGAGCCAGGATCAAACTCTCCGTGAATGCTTGATTCGCGGAAGAGCGGCACAATCAGAGAGGAATAGTCCCCGATCGTGCACAGCGTCCTCGCTGTATATTTTTTCTTCAAAGGAACCACATCCACGAACCACACCGGAGAATTCCGATGCCATCCGAAGACGGGGTATCAACATATCTGGCGTTGACTTTTGGCACACTGTTGAGTTCTCAAGGAACGGAAGCTTCCTTCAGTGCCGTTTCCGGCCCCTCCGGGCTTTCCCTTCGATGTCTTAACTCTACCAGACCTGATTTCCGTTTCCGGACCATGATTCCCGGCAGCGAAAATGAACCCCGCCGGGGATCGAATCGGTAGTGTTGGTGCCGCTTTCCCGGGGACCTGGGCGGGCTCTAGGGCCTCGCCGGGTGGCTCACCCGTTTACAGCGACTCGACCAACATTATGCCTCGGGCGGACCGGAGTCAAGTCGCCGGTCCGCCCGATGGCCGTGGTCGTGCGACGGGCCGTCAGTTCCCGTCCTGGCCCAGCTCGATCGCCGCGAGGTTGCGCTTGCCGCGCCGCAGCACCAGCCAGCGGCCGTGCAGCAGATCCGCTGTGGCCGGCGTCTCGTCCTCGTCGGCGACCTTGGTGTTGTTCACGTACGCGCCGCCCTCCTTGATGGTGCGTCGGGCGGCGGACTTGCTGGGGGCCAGTCCCACCTCGACCAGCAGGTCGACGACCGGGGCCAGCTCGGCCACCTTGGCGTGCGGCAGTTCACTCAGGGCCGCGTCCAGGGTGGCGGCGTCGAGGTCCGCGAGCTCCCCCTGGCCGAACAGCGCCTGGGAGGCGGCGATGACCGCGGCGGTCTGGTCCGCGCCGTGGAGCATGGTGGTCAGCTCCAGGGCCAGCGCGCGCTGGGCGGCGCGGGCCTGCGGACGGTCCTCGGTCAGCCGCTCCAGCTCCTCGATCTCCTCATGGGACTTGAAGCTGAAGACCCGCAGGAACTTGGGGATGTCACGGTCGTCCGCGTTCAGCCAGAACTGGTAGAAGGCGTACGGCGTGGTCATCTCCGGGTCGAGCCAGATGGTGCCGCCCTCCGTCTTGCCGAACTTGGTGCCGTCCGCCTTGGTGATCAGCGGGGTGGCCAGCGCGTGCGCGGTGGCGCCCTCCGCCTTGCGGATGAGTTCGGTGCCGGCGGTGAGGTTGCCCCACTGGTCGCTGCCGCCGGTCTGCAGGGTGCAGCCGTGCCGCCGGAACAGCTCCAGGAAGTCCATGCCCTGGAGGACCTGGTAGCTGAACTCCGTGTAGCTGATGCCCGACTCGGAATTCAGCCGGCGGGCGACCGCCTCCTTGGCGATCATGTTGTTGACCCGGAAGTGCTTGCCCACGTCGCGCAGCAGGTTGATGGCGGACATCCCGGACGTCCAGTCCAGGTTGTTGACCATCACGGCGGCGTTGGGTCCCTCGAAGGAGAGGAAGGGCTCGATCTGGGCCCGGATGCGTTCCACCCAGCCGGCGACGACCTCGGTGTCGTTGAGAGTCCGCTCGGATGTCGGCTTGGGGTCCCCGATCAGTCCCGTCGCCCCGCCGACCAGCGCCAGCGGCCGGTTGCCCGCCTGCTGGAGCCGTCGGATGGTGAGGATCTGCATGAGGTTGCCGAGGTGCAGGCTGGGGGCCGTCGGGTCGAAGCCGCAATAGACCGTGACCGGGCCGTTCGCGAACGCCTTGCGCAATGCGTCCTCGTCGGTGGAGATGGCGATCAGCCCTCGCCACCGCAGCTCGTCGACGATGTCCGTCACGGGTCTCGTGTCTCCTTGGGTCGTGGTCCACGCACAGCGTGTCCGAGGGTACGCGGTCCGTGCCACCCGTTAACGACGGTGTCGTGGCACGTGGGCGCGGTAGGGGCTGACCGTCGGATCGCCGTCGATCCAGTAGCGCCAGGGCTGGACCGCGCCCTCGCCGCCGACGCCGGTGCGCGGTCCGTTGCGGATGGTTTCCGGGTCGGCCGGCGTGCCGGTGAGCAGCCGGAAGGCGCCGCCCGCCGGGCCGCAGGCGTCGGAGCCGTTGAGGGAGCGGTCGACGCCGAGGGCGGTGGCCAGCCGGGCGGGTCCCTGGGCCAGATCGCTGTCCCGGCGCGAGGTCAGCCGGCGCGGCCTGGTCAGGTCGGCGCCGGCGACGATCTCACCGGCCCGCAGCAGTACGGCGCCGGCGACGCCGTCGGTGCAGCAGACCAGGTTCATGCAGTGCCACATCCCGTACGTGAAGTAGACGTACACGTGTCCTGGCGGGCCGAACATCACCGCGTTGCGGTCGGTTCTGCCCCGGTAGGCGTGCGATCCGGGGTCGACGAGCCCGGCGTACGCCTCCACCTCGGTGAGCCGTAGCTCGATGGGTCCGTCGGGGGTGGCGCGGACCAGGATCCGGCCCAGCAGGTCCGGGGCCACGTCCGTCGACGGGCGTTCGAGGAAGGCACGGTCCAGCGGGGTCCGGGAAGCATCGTCGACCATGCGGCAGCACAGTAGTCGCCCAGCGCTGCGGGCGATCTAGGGTTGCCGGGTAAGCATCAGTCGCTATCAGGAGGTAGCCAAGGTGACCGAGTACAAGAGGCGGCCGCTCCCGCACGACTTCCACCCGCCGGTGGCCTCGTTCACGGTGGTGAGTGACGACGTGGCCGAAGGCGCGACCCTGCGGGACGCCCAGGTCTTCGCGAAGGGCAACACCTCGCCGCATCTGCGGTGGGAGGGGTTCCCCGAGGGGACCGGGAGCTTCGCGGTGACGTGTTACGACCCGGACGCGCCGACGGGCAGCGGATTCTGGCACTGGACGGTGTTCGACATCCCGGCGTCCGTGACGGAGCTGCCGGTCGGTGCCGGTTCCGGGAGCTTCGCGGGGCTGCCGGACGGTGCGGTGCAGGTGCGCAACGACTACGGCACCCGGGACTTCGGGGGCGCCGCGCCGCCGCCCGGGGACGGTCCGCACCGCTACGTCTTCACCGTCTACGCGGTGGACACCGAGAAGCTGGGCCCTGACGCGGACGCCACGCCCGCGGTGGTCGGTTTCAACCTGCGGTTCCACGCGATCGGCCGGGCGAACGTGATCGGCGAGTACGAGGACACCTCGCAGGGCTGATCGTCCGGAAAAGCCGTTGCGTTCCGGCGCCCGGGCTCGCACAGTGGGAGTCGCCAGGTGTCGAGGTCACCGGGCGATCGGTACCGCAGTGGCGGGGGCGTCGGGCGTTCGGCCCGCCGTTCGCCGGAGCAGGACCGCAGGGCGTGAGCCGCGGTCCGCGGCCACGCCGATCGCCATCCGCCTCGGGCGTCCCTCGGTTTCGACGGGGGAAGGGACGCCCGGGGCGTTCGGCGTTTCAAACCCCGGTGGCACAAACATCTGACGTATCGTCATCTGTCTTTTCGTGTATCCCCACAAACCCTCTCGCCTGCCGGGAAATTGCCTTGTCCGGCCGGGTCCTTCGGGTCACAGTGGTGCCACCTCGCCGCGGGGGCGGGCCGAATCCGGGAGGTGGGTGGGATGCGCGAGACCCTGGTGCTCAACGCGAGCTTCGAGCCGCTGTCGACGGTGTCACTGCGACGCGCGGTCGTGCTGGTGATGCAGGACAAGGCCGTCGTGGAGCAGGCGCATCCCGGGCTGCGGATCCGCGCGGCCGCGGTCGAAGTGCCGGTGCCGCAGGTGATCAGGCTGGCGCGCTATGTCAGGGTGCCGTTCCGACAACGGGCGCCGTGGTCGCGGCGCGGGGTGCTGGTACGTGACCAGCACCGGTGCGCGTACTGCGGACGCCGGGCGACCACGGTGGACCACATACTCCCGCGTTCGCACGGCGGCCAGGACACCTGGCTGAACACGGTGGCCGCCTGCGCGGACGACAACCACCGCAAGGCGGACCGCACGCCCGAGCAGGCCGGGATGCGGCTGCTGACCCGGCCGTTCGAGCCGACTCCGGCGGACTCGCTGCTGCTGGCGCTCGGCCTTCGGGACGGGGCCGGGACGCCGCGCTGGCTGCCGAGGACGGCGTAACGGGCCGGACCGAGAGGGCCGGGACGTACGAAGGGCCTGAGCGGTCGCCGCTCAGGCCCTTCGGGGTGCCGGGTGCCGGCGGACCGGTCCGTTGTGCGGGTCAGTCCTTTTCGAGACCGGGCGCCTCGCGGCGCGGCGGGACGGACTTGCCGCCGTTGCCGCCGCCGCCCGGGGTGGGCATGCCCAGGTTGCCGAACGCGCCGCCGAGGCCCTTGAGCGCGTCGCCGAGCTCGCTGGGCACGATCCACAGCTTGTTGGCGTCTCCCTCGGCGATCTTCGGCAGCATCTGGAGGTACTGGTAGGCGAGCAGCTTCTGGTCCGGGTCACCGGCGTGGATGGACTCGAAGACGGTGCGGATCGCCTGGGCCTCACCCTCGGCGCGCAGGGCGGCGGCCTTGGCCTCACCTTCGGCGCGCAGCACCGCGGAGGCCTTCTCGCCCTCGGCGGTGAGGATCTGGGACTGCCGGATGCCCTCGGCGGTGAGGATGGCGGCGCGCTTGTCACGGTCGGCGCGCATCTGCTTCTCCATCGAGTCCTGGATGGAGGTCGGCGGCTCGATGGCCTTCAGCTCGACGCGGTTGACGCGGATGCCCCACTTGCCGGTGGCCTCGTCCAGCACGCCGCGCAGCGCGTGCGTTGATCTCCTCGCGGGAGGTCAGGGTGCGCTCCAGGTCCATGCCGCCGATGATGTTGCGCAGCGTGGTGACGGTGAGCTGCTCGATCGCCTGGATGTAGCTGGCGACCTCGTAGGTGGCGGCCCGGGCGTCGGTGACCTGGTAGTAGATGACCGTGTCGATGTTGACGACCAGGTTGTCCTGGGTGATCACCGGCTGCGGCGGGAAGGGCACGACCTGCTCGCGCAGGTCGATGCGGTTGCGGATCCGGTCGATGAACGGGACGACGATGTTGAGGCCCGCGCTGAGGGTGCGGGTGTAGCGGCCGAACCGCTCCACGATCGCGGCGCTAGCCTGTGGAATGACCTGGACCGTCTTGATGAGTGCGATGAAGACAAGCACCACCAGGATGACCAGGACGATGATGATGGATGTCACGACCACTCCCCATGCCACGCGCCATATAGCGATTGGTAGTTGATCTGCATTTTGATCAGGATGATCAAGTCTGACAGACCGCGAGCCTCGTGCGCTGCGGGTTCGGCGAATCCCTCACGGCTCGGGCGTGGGCCCATCACATGACGACTGCGGTCGCTCCCTCGATCTCGACGACATCGACCTCCTGCCCGGCTTCGAACACCAGACTCGTGTCGTAGGAGCGGGCGGACCAGATCTCTCCGCCGAGTTTGACCCGGCCGTCGCGGCCGTCCACCCGTTCGACCACCACCGCCTGGCGGCCCTTGAGCGCCTCGATGCCGGTGCGCAGGTCCGGCCGGGTGTTGCGGTGGCGGACGGCGATGACGCGCACGACCGACGACCAGCGCTACGGAGACCACCAGGAAGATCACGACCTGTGCCACACCGCCGACCCCGAGGGCGGACGCCAGCGCGGCGGCCACGGCGCCGACCGCGAACATCCCGAACTCGGGCATCGCGGTGATCACCAGCGGGATACCCAGGACCCCGGCGGCGGCGAGCCACCACACCCATTCGTTCACAAGTCCCATGGTAGGACGGAAAGATGGGCTACGGACAGGATGCGGCAGAACCGGCCGAAGCCGTCACGCCAGCGGAAGCCCCTGGGCGGTCCAGCGGTCGCCACGGCGTTCGACGACGAGCGGGAGTCCGAAGCAGTGCGAGAGGTTGCGGGAGTTGAGCTCGTCGTCGATGGGGCCGGCGGCGACCACCTTGCCCTGCCGGATCATCAGGGCGTGGGTGAAGCCGGGGGCGATCTCCTCGACGTGGTGGGTCACCATGATCATCGAGGGCGCGATGGGGTCGCGGGCCAGCCGGCCGAGTCGGCGCACCAGGTCCTCGCGGCCACCGAGGTCGAGTCCGGCGGCGGGCTCGTCGAGCAGCAGGAGTTCGGGGTCGGTCATGATGGCGCGGGCGATCAGGGTGCGCTTGCGCTCGCCCTCGGAGAGCGTGCCGAAGCGCCGGGCGGGCGAACTCCGACATGCCGAGCCGGTCGAGGATCAGCCGGGCGCGGTCCTCGTCGGCCTGGTCGTAGCGCTCCCGCCAGTGGGCGGTCATGCCGTACGCGGCGGTGAGCACGGTCTCCAGCACGCTCTGGCCGCGCGGCATCTTGTCGGCCATCGCGGCACCGGCCACCCCGATGCGCGGGCGCAGGTCGAAGACGTCGACGCCGCCGAGCTTCTCGCCGAGGATGACCGCGGTGCCGGAGGTGGGGAAGAGGTAGCTGGAGGCGATGTTGAGCAGGGTGGTCTTGCCGGCGCCGTTGGGGCCGAGGATCACCCACCGCTCGCCCTCCGCGACCGACCAGGAGACCTGGTCCACCAGAGCCCGTCCCTCGCGGACCACGGATACGTCCACCAGCTCCAGTACATCGCTCATGAGCGGTTGTCTCCCCTTGTGTATGCGGTCTCGGTCGGCCGCGGGGCCGCCCCATGGAAAAGCCCCCGAGGGAAAACCTACGCCACACGTGCGGCGGCCCAGTCCATAGGCTGGGTGGATGCTTCAGGAACCGCGCTCAGGACGCATGACAGCTTGGGGAAATGCCCTGCTCGGGGGGTTTGTCTCGCCCGATGACGCCGTGGACGGGATCGTCGGGGGTGACACGGCTCACCGCATCCGCGGGCTGCCGGGCGAGGACGGCCCGGTGGGGCTCGCGCTCGGGCTCGGCCGGCTGCGTGCGATGGGGGTGGCCGGGCTGCGGCTCGCGCTGCCGGTGCCGGGGCATCCGCTGGGGTTGAGCGGTCCTCCGGAGTTCAACGCGCGGGCGCTGGCGGCCGGCGAGGCGGTCGTCGCGGCCGGCGGCACCATCGGTCTGGTGCCGGAGGTGACGGAGGCCGGGCCGCCGGAAGACCGGCACGTCGAGGTGGTGTGGCAGTGCCTTGAGGTACGGGACGCGCCGCCGGCGGACGTGCCGTCACTGGGTGAGGCGGAGCGGGAGCTGGCGGAGTCGTTGCGCGACGCGACGGCCGCGCTGAGCCGGCTGGACGTGGCGGGGGCCGGGCCCGCGGCGCAGGCGGCGCTGGACGCCTATCGGGCGCGGACCGAACACGGCCGCCAGGTGCTGGCTCCCGGGTATCCGCCGCGTGCGGTGCGGGTGCTCGAACTGGCCCAGCGGGTGGGCGCGTTGACCTCGATCGCCGGGGCTGCCGGGCAGTCCGCCGAGCACGGCGGGGCGGTCAGCGCGTCCGAGATCGCCGCCAGGGCCGAACTGCTCCGGCCCGTCGAACGCACTGCCCGCCGCGCCCAGGTCGCCGCCTACAACTCCTACGTCGAGGAGGCGGAGCGGCGCCGGGGGCGGTGAGCCGGCCCGGGGGCGGTGCCCCGGAACCGGCTCATCGCGGGGAACTGCCTCAGCGGTTGACGCCGGTGTTGCCGAACGCGGGGTTCAGCGCGCCGATGACGTTGACGGTGTCGCCGACCACGTTCGCCGGGACGTGCACCGGGACCTGGGCCACGTTGCCCGAGACGACGCCGGGCGAGTGGGCGGCGGCACCGTGTGCGCCCGCGTCAGCGGAGGCGACACCGGCGGCGACGACGGCGAGACCACCCGCGACAGCGGTGACGGCAGCGGCCTTCTTCAGGTTCTTCACTTCTTAGACCCTTCTAGCGTGACGTGCCGCCGCAGTTCGCTGGCGGCACGTCATGGAGAACGGCCGGGGGGCGATCAGGTTGCGCCGTTCCGGCGACTAATACACGACGGTATGAATCTCGGACCGGGTCGCGGCCGGGGTTCTGGACGGGGTTCAGGCCCCGACGCCGTGCCGGACCGCCCACAACGCGGCCTGGGTGCGGTCGGCCACGTCGAGCTTCATCAGGACGTTGGAGACATGGGTCTTGACGGTCTTCTCCGAGAGCACCAGGGCCCGGGCGATCTCCCGGTTGGAGCGGCCGTCGGCGATCAGCGCCAGCACCTCGCGCTCCCGGTCGGTGAGCGAGGTGCCGCGGCCCGGTCCTGTGCCGCCGGTCTCCTCGCGGGCGAGCAGCGCGTCGGCCACCTCGGGTTGCAGCAGGACGTGGCCGGCGTGCACCGAGCGGATCGCGCCGGCCAGCGCGTCGGGGTCGATGTCCTTGTAGACGTAGCCCGCCGCGCCGGCCCGCAGCGCGGGGACCACGGTGCGCTGCTCGGTGAAGCTGGTGACGATCAGCACGCGGGCCCTGCTCCCCCGGTCGCGCAGTTCGCGCAGCGCGGCGATGCCGTCGACACCCGGCATCTTGACGTCCATCAGGATCACGTCCGGGCTCAGCTCGGTGGCCTGCCGGATCCCCTCGGCGCCGTCGCCCGCCTCGCCGACCACCTCGATGTCGGGCTGCACTTCGAGGAAGGTGCGCAGCCCGCGCCTGACCACCTGGTGGTCGTCGACCAGCAGGACGCGGATCGGGGCCGGCCCCGCGGGGTCCGCCGCCGCGGACCGTGGGACGCCGCTGTCGTGCTCAACCACCGGGCACCTCCATCTCGATCACGGTGCCCTCGCCGGGCGCCGAGTCAACGGTCAGCCTGCCACCCGCGCCGGCCGCCCGGTCGCGCATCGACACCAGTCCCAGATGGCGTCCCGCCCGGCGCACCAGCGAGGGGTCGAAGCCGCGGCCGTCGTCGCTGACCCGCAGCACCGCGCCCTTGCCGCGGCCTTCCAGTGCCACCTCGACGGTGGCGGCGTCGGCGTGCCGCAGCGCGTTGTGCAGGGCTTCCTGGGCCACCCTCAGCAGCGCTTCCTCCTGGGCGGCGGGCAGGGCGCGCAGCGCGCGGGTGGTGAAGGTCAGCCGGGCGGTGTGGGCGCGGCCCAGCACCTCCACCTGGCTGCGCAGCGCCGCCGCCAGGCCGTCCTCCTCAAGGGCCGCGGGGCGCAACTCGATGACGACGGCGCGCAGTTCGTCGGTGGCCTCGGCGGCGAGCCGGGCGACCTGCCGCAACTCGGTCCTGGCACGCGGCGGGTCGCGGTCGACGAGGGCGGCGGCGGCCTGGGCGGTCAGCCGCAGGGAGAAGAGTTTCTGGGAGACCGCGTCGTGCAGTTCGTGGGCGATGCGGGCCCGTTCCCCGGCGATCGTCAGCTCCCGGCTGCGCTCGTGCAGCCGGGCGTTGGTCAGCGCGAGGGCGGCGTGGGCGGCGAGGGTGCCCAGCAGTTCCTCGTCGTCCGCGGTGAACCCGTGGCCGCCGGCCGCCCGGGACGGCTGCTTGTTGGCCAGGAAGACGGCGCCGAGCACCTCCTCGCCATCGACGATCGGCACGCCGAGGAAGTCGGACATCTGCGGGTGCGCCTTGGGCCAGCCCCCGAAGCGCGGGTGTTCGCGGACGTCGTCGAGCCGCTGGCCGGTGGCCTCGCGCAGCATCACGCCGAGGATGCCGTGCTGGCGCGGCAGCGGGCCGATGGCCTTCCACTGCTCGTCGCTGACGCCGTCGACCACGAACTGGGCGAAGCCTCCGTGGTCGTCGGGGACGCCCAGGGCCGCGTACTCGGCGTCGAGCAGTTCGCGGGCGGAGGCGACGATGGTCTGCAGCACCTCGCGCACCTCGCGGTGCCGGCTCATGGCCAGGATCGCGGCGCTGACCGCGTTGATCCGCTGTTGTGCCGCGTTCCCGGTCATGTGCCCCACCGTACCGGCGGGTCCGGGCGGCGGCATCGGACCGGCGTCCCGGCGGACCTGGGTCGCTCGGCGTAGGCCCAAGTGCCCCGGGGACCTGCGGCGCACGGCCGACGCAGCCGGGCGGACGGCGTTCCTACGGTGGGTTCGTCATCCGGCACCGGGCCGGACCAGCCGAGGAGCCTGACATGCCGGTCGCGATCATCACAGGGGCGTCGAAGGGGCTGGGGCGCGCGCTGGCCGGCGGGCTGGCGGGCCGGGGGTGGGATCTGGTGCTGGACGCGCGTTCCCCGGCGCCGCTGGCGGCGGTGGCGCTGGAGCTGACCGGGCGGGGGCGGGTGGTGGCGGTGCCGGGGGACGTCACCGATCCGGCGCACCGGCGGGGGCTGGTCGAGGCGGCGGAGCGGCTGGGCGGTCTCGACCTGCTGGTGAACAACGCCAGCGCGCTGGGCGCCGAGCCGCTGGTCCCGTTGGCCCTGTTGCCGCCGGAGGGTCTGCGTGCGGCGCTGGAGACCAACGTGGTGGCCCCGCTGGCTCTGGCGCAGGCGGCGCTGCCGATGCTGCGGGCCGCCGGGGGCGCGGTGCTGGGCGTGAGCTCGGACGCGGCGGTGGAGGCGTATCCGACGTGGGGCGGCTACGGGGCGAGCAAGGCGGCGCTGGAGCAGTGGTCGGCGGTGCTGGCGGTGGAGGAGCCCGGGGTGCGGGTGTGGTGGGTGGACCCGGGTGACATGCGCACCGATCTGTACGACGCGGCCTGCCCTGACGACCCGGACGCGGCGGCCCGGCCCGATCCGGCGTCGGTGGTGCCGGGGCTGCTGCGGCTGCTCGACGAGGGCGCGGCCAGTGGCCGGTACGTCGCGGCGGCCCTGACGGCGGCGGGCCGGTGACCGCGGTGCGGTCGGTCGCGGTGCCGCCCGAGTTGTCGGCGCGGGTGCCGGCGGCCCGCCGGGACGGGGTGCGGATGGTGGTGGGCCGCCGGTCGTCGGGGTCGGTCAGGCATCACGCGTTCCGCGAACTGCCGGCGCTGCTGCGGGCCGGTGACGTGCTGGTGGTGAACACCTCGCGCACGCTGCCCGCCGCGGTGGACGCCCGGCTGGGGGACGAGCGGGTCGTGGTGCACTTCTCGACCCGGCGCGACGACGGGTGCTGGGTGGTGGAGATACGCGACCCGGACGGCCGGGGCACCACGCTGCCGCGTCGGGGTGGTCCTGCGGGGGCGGTGCTGGAGCTGCCGGGCGGGGCGCGGATGGTCCTGCGGGAGCCGCTGAGCCCGCGGGGCGAGCGGTTGTGGCTGGCCTCGGGGCCGGTGGCGGATCCGGTGGCGTATCTGCTGCGGCACGGCCGGCCGATCCGGTACGCCTACACCGAGCGGGACCAGCCCCTGGCGGCGTACCAGACGGTCTTCTCTGTGCCGTCGCCTGACGGGCTGGGGTCGGCGGAGATGCCGAGCGCGGCCCGGCCGTTCACCGCGGGGCTGGTGACGGCGCTGGTCAGCCGGGGGGTGCAGATCGCCCCGGTGTCGCTGCACACGGGGGTGGCCTCGGCGGAGTCGCACGAGCCGCCGTATCCGGAGCGGTTCGCGGTGCCGGACAGCACCGCGTGGCTGGTCAACGCGGCACGGGCGGCCGGCGGCCGGGTCATCGCGGTGGGCACGACCGCGGTGCGGGCGCTGGAGTCGGCGGCCGGGCGGCGGGGGGCGGTGCGGGCGGCGGAGGGGTGGACGGATCTGGTGGTGACCCCGCAGCGCGGGGTGTGGGCGGTGGACGGTCTGCTGACCGGGTTGCACGAGCCGCGTGCCTCGCATCTGCTGATGCTGGAGGCGGTGGCGGGCGCGCCGTTGCTGGACCGGGTGTACGAGGAGGCGGTGGACCGGCGGTACCGCTGGCACGAGTTCGGGGACGTGAACCTGCTGCTGCCGTGAACGGGGAAGCGGCGGTGCCCCCGGGTTCCGGGGGCACCGCCGCTTCCTGGCGTCACGCGTCGGTCAGCTCTCGCGCATGACCTCGGGTTCGTGCCGGCGCAGCAGGCGGGCGACGGCGAAGCCGCAGGCCGCGCCGAGGGCCAGCAGGATGATCATGTCGAGGAACCAGATCCCGGCGTTGTGCTTCCACAGGGTGTCGGGGTTGGTCGGGTCGAACGGCATGAGGATGTCGAGCTGCGCGGTGGTGCCCATCGCGGCGAGCGCCCAGCGGGACGGCATGAGCCAGGCGACCTGCTCGATGCCGGGCTTGTCGTACAGCTGGAAGAGGATGCCGGTGAAGACGACCTGGACGATGGCGAACATCACCAGCAGCGGCATGGTCTTCTCGGCGGTCTTCACCAGGGCGGAGATGACCAGGCCGATCATCATCGAGGTGAAGCCGATCGCGATCACCGCGAGGGTCATCTCGATCGCCGGGTTGTCCTTGAAGATCAGGCCCTCGACGGGCATGGTGCGCGGCGTGAAGCCGATGCCGCAGATGATCACGCCCTGGACGGCGGTGATGATGCCCAGCACGATGACCTTGGACATCAGGTACGCGGACCGGGACAGGCCGACGGCGCGTTCGCGCTCGTAGATCACCCGTTCCTTGATCAGTTCACGTACCGAGTTGGCGGCGCCGGAGAAGCAGGCGCCGACCACCAGGATCATCAGGATGGTGCCGCAGTCCTTGTTGAAGTGGTGCGAGCGCGCCGGGCCGAAGCCCAGGCCGCTCTGGGCCGGGATGACGACGCTCACCAGGCCGAGGACGGCCGGCAGGATGACCATCAGGCCCATGAAGCCGCGGTCGGAGGCGATCACCGAGACGTAGCGGGCGATCAGGGTCCACAGTTGCGAGCCCCAACTCTGGGACTTCTGCGGCCTGGTCACCTGCTGCGGCATGGCGGGCGCGGTCTGCGGGGCGACGTTGTCGTGGTCGGCCGCGTACATCTGGTAGTGCTGCGAGCCGCGCCAGCGCCCTGACCAGTCGTAGTCGCGGTAGTTCTCGAAGGCCTGGAAGACGTCCGCCCAGGTCTCGTAGCCGAAGAAGTTCAGCGCCTCGTCCGGCGGGCCGAAGTAGGCCACCGAGCCGCCCGGGGCCATCACCAGCAGCCGGTCGCACAGGGCGAGTTCGGCGACCGAGTGGGTGACCACCAAGACGGTGCGGCCGTCGTCGGCGAGGCCGCGCAGCAGCTGCATCACGTCGCGGTCCATGCCCGGGTCCAGGCCCGAGGTGGGCTCGTCCAGGAAGATCAGCGACGGCTTGGTGAGCAGCTCCAGGGCGACCGAGACGCGCTTGCGCTGGCCGCCGGAGAGCGAGGTGATGCGCTTGTCGGCGTGGATGTCGAGCTTGAGCTCGCGCAGCACCTCGTCGATGCGCGACTGGCGTTCGGTCGCGTGGGTGTCGCCGGGGAAGCGGAGCTTGGCGGCGTACTTCAGCGCGGTGCGGACGCTCAGTTCCTTGTGGAGGATGTCGTCCTGCGGCACCAGGCCGATGCGCTGGCGCAGTTCGGCGAACTGCTTGTAGAGGTTGCGGTTGTCGTACAGCACCTCGCCGACGTCGGCCGGGCGGTAGCCGGTCAGGGCGCGCAGCAGGGTGGACTTGCCGGAGCCGGACGGGCCGATGACGCCGATCAGCGACTTCTCCGGGACGCCGAAGGAGACGTCCTTCAGGATGGTCTTGGTGGTGTTGCCCGCCGGCACGTTGACGGTCAGCCGGCGGGCGGTGAAGGAGACCGCGCCGGTGTCGACGAACTCCTCCAGCCGGTCGCCGACCAGCCGGAAGGTGGAGTGGCCGACGCCGACGATGTCGTTCGGGCCGATCAGGTGGCGGTTGACCGGCTGGCCGTTGACGTAGGTGCCGTTGTGGCTGCCGAGGTCGACGATCTCCATGCGGCCGTCGGGGTGCGCGTGGAACTCCGCGTGGAGGCGGGAGACCTGGAGGTCGGAGACGACCAGTTCGTTCTCCAGGGCACGTCCGATGCGCATGACGCGCCCGGCCGAGAACTGGTGGAAGGTCGTCGGGCTGCGGTCGCTGTAGGGCTGCTGGCCGCCGGGTGCGCCCTGCGGCGGGCGGCCGTTCCAGCCGGCCTGCTGCGGGAACGCAGAGGGCTGTTGCGGTGCGGGCTGCGCCACGGGCGCGGCGGGTGCGGCGGCCGGCTGGGCGACGGGCGTGCCCGGCCAGGCGGTGGCTTGATACTGCTGTGCGGCCGGGGCCGAGGCGACCGATGCGACGGCGGGCGCGGGCTGGGCGGCCGAGGACTGGTCGGCCCCCGCGGCGGTGAAGCCGAGGCGGGGCCCGTCGGTGGCGTTGCCGAGGTTGACGGCGGTGCCCGGCCCGATCTGCGCCTCGTTGACCCGCTGGCCGCCCACGAAGGTCCCGTTGGTGCTGCCGAGGTCCTCGACCTGCCAACTTCCGCCGTTCCAGCGGATGGTGGCGTGCCGCCAGGAGACTCTGGCGTCGTCCACCGATATGTCACCTTGCGGGTCGCGACCCAAGGTATATGACCTGGACGCATCAAGAGTCCAGGTTTGTCCGTTCAATTCCAGTACGAGTTCTGGCACTCCATGCCCCACAAGGTTGTCCCCCGAGTAATCCCCCATGCCGGGGAGTCTAGGGATGTCGAACATCGGGAGGAACTATTTCAGGATCGGTCGCGTATCTGAAAGTCGCCTCCCCGTGGCGCGTTCCGATTGGCCGCCGGTGGCGCGTTCCGGCAGGCCCGGGTGCCCGCGATGCGGGACGGGCGCGACGAGGTCGGCACCGGGCGGATACCGTGGAGGAACCATGGACGACGCATCGCAGGCTCTCCCTGCCCCCGCCGGTCCTGCCGCGGCACCCGAGGCCGGGCCGACTCTCCTCGTCAAGATCTTCGGCAAGGACAAGCCGGGCCTGACCGCCGGGCTGTTCGACACCCTCGCCGAGTACGGCGTGGACGTGATCGACCTCGAACAGGTGGTCACCCGGGGCCGCATCGTGCTGTGCGCGCTGGTCACCGCGCCCCGCGGCGGGCCGGGGGTCGAGGGCGACCTGCGGTCCACCGTGCACGGCTGGGCCGAGTCGATCAAGATGCAGGCGGAGATCATCTCCGGCCGGGGCGACAACCGCCCGCGCGGTGTCGGCCGCTCCCATGTGACGGTTCTCGGCCATCCGCTCACCGCCCGCTCGGTGTCCGCGATAGCGGCCTCGATCACCGACGTCGGCGGCAACATCGACCGTATCTTCCGGCTCGCCAAGTACCCGGTCACCGCCGTGGAGCTGACGGTCTCCGGCACGCCGACGGAGAAGCTGCGCACCGCGCTGGCCATCGAGGGCGCGCGGCGCGGGGTGGACGTCGCGGTGGTCTCCGCCGGGCTGAGCCGCCGGGCGCAGCGGCTGGTGGTGATGGACGTGGACTCCACCGTCATCCAGGACGAGGTGATCGAGCTGTTCGCGGCGCACGCGGGCTGCGAGGCCGAGGTCGCCGAGGTGACGGCGGCCGCGATGCGCGGGGATCTGGACTTCGAGCAGTCGCTGCACGCCCGGGTCGCGCTGCTGGCCGGGCTGGACGCCTCGGTGGTGGACAAGGTGCGGGCCGAGGTGCGGCTGACCCCGGGCGCCCGCACGCTGATCCGCACCCTCAAGCGGCTCGGCTACCAGGTCGGTGTGGTCTCCGGGGGTTTCACCCAGGTCACCGACGATCTCAAGGAGCGGCTGGGGCTGGACTTCGCCGCCGCCAACACCCTGGAGATCGTCGACGGGCGGCTGACCGGCCGGGTGACCGGTGACCTGGTGGACCGGGCGGGCAAGGCCAGATTGCTGCGGGAGTTCGCCGCGCAGGCCGGGGTGCCGCTGGCGCAGACCGTGGCGATCGGCGACGGCGCCAACGATCTGGACATGCTCAACGCCGCCGGGCTCGGGGTGGCCTTCAACGCCAAGCCGGTGGTCCGCGAGGCCGCCGACACCGCGGTCAACGTCCCGTTCCTGGACACGGTGCTCTATCTGCTGGGCGTCACCCGTGAAGAGGTGGAGTCCGCCGGTCTGCACGAGGCGTGACCGCGCCCGCGCCGCGGGAGGCCCGCGGCGCGGCGGGGTGGACGTCAGTCGTGCGGGGCCCAGTACGAGGTGAGGCGGGCCACCCCGTGCTCGACGCGCTTCCACGAGCCGGCGAACTCCAGCACGGCGATCGCCGAGGTCGGGAAGCCGGCCCGGCGGATGCGGCCCAGCGTCTCCGGGTCGGCCTCCCCTGCCAGGGCGTCGGCCAGCCCGTGCATACCGGGGTTGTGGCCGACCAGCAACACGTCGGTGGTGTCCTCGTCGGTCTCGTTGAGCAGCGCGAGCAGATCACCCACGGTGGCTTCGTACAGCCGCTCCTCGTAGACGGTCTTGGGGCGCTTGGGGAGTTCGTGCGCGACCAGTTTCCAGGTCTCACGGGTGCGGGTGGCGGGTGAGCAGAGGGTGAGGTGGGGCATGATGCCCGTGCCGGCGAGCCACTGTCCGGCGGCGGGCGCGTCCATGCGTCCGCGGTCGGCGAGCGGCCGCTCCTTGTCGGGCACCGATGGCCAGTCGGCCTTGGCGTGCCGCAGCAGAACGATCCTTCGGGGCGTTGCGTCGCTCATGTCCATCAGCTTTGCAGAAAATCCGGTCGCGGGCGCGGGGTGCGCGGGTGCCCGCTTACGGCGTCCGGTGGCCGTCCCGCCGCCGTGGGTGCCGGGACGGCTGTGTCACAGGAGGCCGGCGAGGGACGGCGGCAGCACCCCGCGCAGGTGGCCGGCGATCTCGGTCAGCGGCTGTGAGGCGGCCACCGCCTCGGCGTGCCCGCCGCCCTGGGCGACCACGGCCAGCAGCACGGCGAAGGCGAGCGCGGGCAGTACCACCGCCCACCACGGCAGCCGTACCGGTGCTCCGGCGGTGGTTCGCGGGCTGGTCGCTCCCCGCGGTGCGGGGAGAAAGCGGCTGTGGGGGGCCATGGGGTCCGCCTCCTGGTCTGGACGCATTGCGCGTACCCAAGACGCTACGGATTCGGCGGCCGGCAACCCATCAGGCACCCCACCCAGTTGACCCTGAGCTTGGCCCCCTAAGGGAGGTGGGGTTTTCCCCACCTTGCGCTCCGGTCAGCCGTAGTGGGCGGCGATGGAGGCGATCACGGCGACGACCGCCGGGACGCCCAGCATCAGGCCGAGGACCATCAGGAGCTTCTTCTGCGGCTGCGGGGGGTTCGGTTCGAGGACTGGCATGGCGCCCAGTCTGGCACCCTGACCCGGTCGGCCGGCCCGCAGGGTGGCCGGGCCGCGCCGGGCCTCCTACCGGGCAGGCGGGTGAGGGGGCCCCTGCCGGGCAGGCGGGGTGAGCCGGTCAGATCTCGTCCTCCACCTGCCGGTCGCGGCCCGCCAGGATCCCGGCGGCGGTCTGCGGCACCAGCAGCGCGGTCATCAGCGCGATCGGCGCTCCCCAGCCCCCGGTGTGCTGGTAGAGCGCGCCGACCAGGACCGGCCCGGGGATGGAGATCAGGTAGCCGGTGCACTGGGCGAAGGCGGACAGCCGGACCACGCCCGCCGCGCTGCGCGAACGCATCCCGATCATGGTGAGCACCAGCGGGAAGGAGCAGTTCGTCACCCCGAGCAGGATCGCCCACAGCAGCGGCAGCGCGGCCGGGGCGAGCCACAGCCCGGCGTATCCGGCCAGCCCGAAGGCGGCCAGCGTGGCGGCCAGCCCGCCCTGGTTGCGCAGCCGTCCGGCGAGCGCGGGCAGCACGAACGACAGCGGCACGCTCACCGCCATGGTCACCGCCAGCAGCAGCCCCGCGTAGCCGGCCGAGACCCCGGCGTCCCGGAAGATCTGCGGCAGCCAGCCCATCGTGACGTACGCGCCGGTGGCCTGGAGTCCGAAGAAGGCGGCCAGCGCCCACGCGGTGGGGCTGCGGATCACCCGCACCCTGACGGGCTCCGCGGCCCGCGGCGCGGCGGCGGGGCCGGCCGACCGGTCCTTGGCCAGGCCGAGCCAGGGCAGCACCGCGAGCGCCGCGACCACCGCCCAGGCGCCCAGGCCGAGCCGCCAACTGCCGCCCAGGGCATGGGTGAGCGGGACGGTGGCGGCGGCCGCGGCGGCGGTGCCGAAGGAGATGGACATGGAGTACAGGCCGGTCATCGTGCCGACCCGGTCGGGGAAGTAGCGCTTGACGATCACCGGCATCAGGACGTTGCTGACCGCGATGCCCGCCAGGGCCAGGGCACTGGCGGCGAGGAAGGCCGCGGTGTCGCCGGCCAGCGGCCGGATCAGCAGGCCGCAGGTGAGCGCGGTCATCCCGGCGAGGATGACCGCGCCGGGCCCGAACCGCCGGGCCAGCCGGGGCGCGGTGGCGCCGAACAGGCCGAAGCAGACGGTCGGCACCGAGGTCAGCAGTCCGGCCACGGTGCCGCTCATGCCGAGGTCGTGGCGGACCTCTTCGAGGAGCGGCCCGAGGCTGGTGACGGCGGGCCGCAGGTTGAAGGCGGCGGCCAGCATGGCGACGACCACCAGGCGGCGCGTCCAGGTGCCGATCGACGCCCCGAGGCGGCCGGCGGCCGGCTCCGGGGTGGACTCCGCGGCGGGCCCGGTCTTCGCCAGGTCCCGCGGGGAGTTCTCACAGGTCATCGTGTCGTCATCGTCCCGCATGAAGAGCATCATAGAATGATGGGATGAATTATTGTCCAGAACGGTCCAGGCCAGAACCGGCCGGGCCGAGCGAGAGGCCGGTCGCGGCCGGACCGCGGCGCGCCGCCGGAGAGCGAGGAGCCCGATGCCGCTGACCACACCACGGCGTTCCGCCCTCGCCGACCAGGTGATCACCCAGCTGCGCACCCAGATCACCTCGGGCGAGTGGCCGGTGGGCTCCCGGATCCCCACCGAGCCCGAGTTGGTCGTGCTGCTGGGTGTGGCACGCAACACCGTCCGCGAGGCCGTGCGCGCCCTCGCCCACAACGGCCTGCTGGACATCCGGCAGGGGTCCGGCACCTACGTCGTGGCCACCAGTGAGCTGGCCGGGGTGATGCAGCGCAGGTTCGCCGGCACAGAGCCGCGCAACGTCGCCGAACTGCGCAGCGTCCTGGAGGCGTCGGCGGCCCGGCTGGCCGCGCGGCGGCGTACCGAGCGGGACGTCAGACAGCTCGACCAGTTGCTCGACCGGCGGGAGCGGGCCTGGGAGTCGGGCGACGCGGAGGTGTTCGTCGGCGCGGACGCCACGCTGCACCTGGCGGTGGTGGCCGCCGCGCACAACGACGTGATGACGCAGATGTACGCCGACCTCGGGGAGGTGCTGCGGGACTTCCTGCGGGCCGACGTGGGCGAGGTGATCGACCCGGGCAACCGGGTGGACCACGCCCGGCTGATCGACGCCATCCGCGACCAGGACAGCGAACGCGCGGCGGCCGAGGCGGCGGCGCACGCGCTGGCCTGCCGTTTCAGCTGAGCCGGTTCACGGCCCGGCGGGCACCGGCTGCTGGGTGACCCACATCGCGCGGATCTCCTTCCAGCAGCGGCCGGTCAGCGTCACCCACTGCGCCGGGCCCACGGTCACCGGCTCGGCGTCGGTCGCCGGGTCCCACCAGCGCTCGCAGAAGACGTGCAGTTGCACGCGGGTCACGTCCGGGTCGGGGTTGTGGCAGGTGGCGACGGCGGCACTGCCGCGCTCGGCGAGATGGCAGGTGGCCCACGCCCCCGCCCGGACCGCCGGGCGGACCCGCGGCGCGGACGGCTGGCCCGCGGCGGGCGGCGCGGTCGCGCTCAGCGCGCCGGCGGCCGTGGCGGTGACGAGGAGTACCGCGGCCCAGGGATGCGAACGCATGGCGTGACCTCCTCGTCGGCTGTCGGCGTCGGCGGCCGGATCGAGTCCCCCGGTGGACCACCTCGTCGGCCTTCCCCCGGGGACGTGCCGCCCCTGTCGCCATGGTGCCGGGTGCCGGGGGCCCGGCGCCCTTCGGGAGCACCCGTCCGGGTCACGGCACGCTGCGGCCCCGGCTCCGCGCGGATCGCGGTGCCGGGGCCGAATGGCGTCCGGTGGGGCTGTGCGCTGTGGCTCAGGCGCCCATCATGTGCACGCCGCCGTCGACGTGGACGATCTCGCCCGTCGTCTTGGGGAACCAGTCCGACAGCAGGGCGACCACGCCGCGGCCGGCCGGCTCGGGGTCGGAGAGGTCCCAGCCGATCGGGGCACGGTGGTTCCACACGTCGGCCAGTTCCTCGAAGCCCGGGATGGACTTGGCGGCCATCGACTTGATGGGACCGGCCGAGACCAGGTTGATCCGCAGGTTCTTCGAGCCCAGGTCACGGGCGAGGTAGCGGGAGGTCGACTCCAGCGCGGCCTTGGCGACGCCCATCCAGTCGTACTTCGGCCAGGCGATCTGCGCGTCGAAGGTCAGTCCGACCACCGAGCCGCCGCGCGGCATCAGCGGCAGCAGCGCCATGGTCAGCGACTTCAGTGAGTACGCGGAGACCTCGACCGCGGTCGAGACGTCCTCCCACTCGGCGCCCAGGAAGTCGAAGACACCCTGCGGCCCGAAGGCGATGGAGTGCACCACGCCGTCCAGCTCGACGCCTTCGCCCAGGTGCTCGGCGACCTTGCCCGCCAGGGTCGCCATGTGCTCCTTGTTGGTCACGTCCAGCTCGATGACCGGGGCGGGCTTGGGCAGTCGTTTGGCGATCCGCTCGACCAGGCTGAGCCGGCCGAACCCGGTGAGTACCACCTCGGCGCCCTCTTCCTGGGCGAGCCGGGCGGCATGGAAGGCGATCGAGGAGTCCGTGAGGACCCCCGTCACCAGAATGCGCTTGCCTGCGAGGATTCCACTCATGGTGGTCAGTGACCCATGCCCAATCCGCCGTCGACGGGGATGACGGCTCCAGTGATGTACGCGGCGTCTTCGGAGGACAGGAAGCGCACCGAGGCCGCGATCTCCTCGGGCTGTCCGTAACGGCCCATCGGGACCTGTCCGACGATGGCGGCGCGCTGCTCGTCGGTGAGGGCGCGCGTCATGTCGGTGTCGACAAAGCCGGGGGCGACAACGTTGACCGTGATGTTGCGGGACGCCAACTCCCGTGACAGGGAACGGGCGAAGCCGACCAGGCCCGCCTTGGAGGCGGCGTAGTTCGACTGTCCGGCGGAACCGAGGAGACCGACGACGGAGGAGATCATCACCACGCGGCCCTTGCGGGCCCGCAGCATGCCGCGCACCGCTCGCTTGACGACGCGGAAAGTGCCGGTGAGGTTCGTCTCGATGACGGTGGAGAAGTCCTCCTCCGTCATCCGCAGCAGCAGTTGGTCACGGGTCACGCCGGCGTTGGCGATCAGCACCTCGACGGGGCCGTGCGACTGCTCGACCTCCTTGAACGCCTGCTCCACCTGCTCCGGGTCGGTGATGTCGCACTTGACCGCGAGGCATCCCAGATCCGTCAGGGCGGTGGGCGGCTCCCCCGAGCGATAGGTGATCGCGACCTTGTCACCGGCGTCGGCAAAGGCGTGGGCGATAGCGAGGCCGATACCGCGATTGCCTCCGGTGACGAGAACCGAGCGGCTCAAGGTGCCCACCCTTTCGTTAGAACGTGAGATCTCTTCCATGGTCGTCTCTTCTCTCAGAAAGCTATCGGTCACCAGGCCGTTTCGGTGAGGCCGCCACTGACAGGGGCTAACGGCACCTCCTGTCGGGTCCCTACAGAAATTGCCAGGTGCCCACGCCCCACGACGGGCATGATTCACTGCGAGTGTCCCGAGTCCGACGGAAGGGGAGGCACCCGTGCCCCAGGAGATCGACGCGTCGTTTCTGGCGCTGCCACTACGGGCGTTGGCCGACGCGGCGCTGGCCCGGGCCCGCGCGCTGGGCGCCGAGCACGCGGACTTCCGCTTCGAGCGGGTGCGCAGCGCGGCCTGGCGGTTGAAGGACGCGCGGCCCGCGTCGTCCTCCGACGTCACCGACAGCGGCTACGCGGTGCGCGTGGTGCACGACGGCGCGTGGGGCTTCGCGGCCGGCGTGGACCTGACGATGGACGCGCGCGGCCCGGGTGGCCGGCCAGGCCGTGGCGATGGCCAAGCTGTCCGCGCAGATCAGCCGGGCGGCCGGCGGGGACGACCGGGTGGAGCTGGCCGCCGAGCCGGTGCACGCCGACAAGGTGTGGGTCTCGTCCTACGAGATCAACCCGTTCGATGTGGCGGACAAGGACAAGACCGGCCTGCTGGCGGACTGGAGCGCGCGGCTGCTGGCCGCCGACGGGGTCTCCCACGTGGACGCCGACCTGCTGACCGTGCAGGAGAACAAGTTCTACGCGGACAGCGCCGGCACCACCACCACCCAGCAACGGGTGCGGCTGCACCCGGAGCTGACCGCGATCTCGGTGGACTCCTCCACCGGCGAGTTCGACTCGATGCGCACCATCGCGCCGCCGGCCGGCCGCGGCTGGGAGTACATGACCGGCACCGGCTGGGACTGGGAGAGCGAACTCGCGCAGATCCCGGCGCTGCTGGCGGAGAAGCTGCGGGCCCCCAGCGTCCAGGCCGGCTCCTACGACCTGGTGGTCGACCCTCCAACCTGTGGCTGACCATCCACGAGTCGATCGGCCACGCCACCGAGCTGGACCGCGCGCTGGGCTACGAGGCGGCCTACGCGGGCACCTCGTTCGCCACCTTCGACCAACTGGGTTCGCTCCGCTACGGCTCGCCGGTGATGAACGTGACCGGTGACCGCACCGCCGAACACGGCCTGGCGACCATCGGCTACGACGACGAGGGGGTTGCCGCCCAGTCGTGGGACCTGGTCAAGGACGGCACCCTGGTCGGCTACCAGCTCGACCGGCGCATCGCCCGGCGTTGCGGCTTCGAGCGGTCCAACGGCTGCGCGTACGCCGACTCCCCCGTCGCACGTGCCGGTGCAGCGGATGGCCAACGTCTCGCTGCAGCCCGCCCCCGACGGCCCCTCCACCGAGGAGCTGATCGGCGGCGTGGAGCGCGGCATCTACGTGGTCGGCGACCGGTCCTGGTCGATCGACATGCAGCGCTACAACTTCCAGTTCACCGGCCAGCGGTTCTTCCGGATCGAGAACGGCCGGCTCGCCGGGCAGCTGCGGGACGTGGCCTACCAGGCGACCACCACGGACTTCTGGGGGTCGATGGAGGCCGTCGGCGGTCCGCAGACCTATGTGCTGGGCGGCGCCTTCAACTGCGGCAAGGCCCAGCCCGGGCAGGTCGCGTCCGTGAGCCACGGCTGCCCCTCCGCGTTGTTCCGCGGCGTCAACATCCTCAACACCACGCAGGAGGCGGGTCGTTCATGAGTCGTTCCACCCGCGCGCACGACATCGTCGAGCGCGCCCTGGAGCTGTCGCGGGCGGACGGCTGCGTCGTCATCGCCGACGAGGAGTCCACCGCCAACCTGCGCTGGGCCCGCAACGCGCTGACCACCAACGGTGTGACCCGCGGCCGTACCCTCACCGTCGTCGCCACGGTCGACGGCGCGCAGGGCACCGCCTCCGCCGTGGTGTCGCGGTCCGCGGTGACCGACGAGGAGCTGGAGCCGCTGGTGCGGGCCGCCGAGGCGGCCGCCAGGGATGCCGGTCCCGCCGAGGACGCGCAGCCGCTGGTCGCCGGCCGGCCGGCCGACGCGGAGTTCACCGAGCCGCCCGCCGAGACCACCTCCGAGGTCTTCGCGTCGTTCGCCCCCGCGCTGGGCGAGTCGTTCGGCGCGGCCCGGGCCGGCGGGCGGGAGCTGTACGGCTTCGCCTACCACTCGGTCGTCTCCTCCTACCTGGGCAGTTCGACCGGGCTGCGGCTGCGGCACGACCAGCCGACCGGCACCCTGGAGATCAACGCCAAGTCGCCGGACGGCACCCGCTCGGCGTGGGCCGGGGCCTCCACCCGGGACTTCAAGGACGCCGACCCCACGGCGCTGGAGAGCGAACTGGCCGAGCGCCTGGAGTGGGCGCGGCGCCGCATCGACCTGCCCGCCGGGCGGTACGAGACGCTGCTGCCGCCGTCCGCGGTCGCCGACCTGATGATCTACCAGCTGTGGTCCTCCGGTGCCCGGGAGTCCGCCGAGGGGCGCACCGTCTTCAGCAAGCCCGGCGGCGGCACCCGGATCGGCGAGAAGCTCTCCGACCTGCCGGTCACCCTGCTACAGCGACCCGCGGGCCGAGGGCCTTCAGGCGGCGCCGTTCGTGCTCGCCCGGTCCTCGGGCGACGACCGGTCGGTCTTCGACAACGGGCTGCCGGTGGAGCGCACCGAGTGGGTGCGCGAGGGCGAGCTGAACCGGCTGCTGACCACCCGGCACACCGCCGGGCTGACCGGCCTGCCGATCGCCCCCGCCGCGGACAACCTGATCCTGGACGGCGGCGGCACCAAGTCGCTCGCGGAGATGGTCGCCGGCACCGAGCGCGGGCTGCTGCTGACCTGCCTGTGGTACATCCGCGAGGTCGACCCGGCGACGCTGCTGCTGACCGGTCTGACCAGGGACGGCGTCTACCTCGTGGAGAACGGGGAGGTGGCCGGCGTCGTCAACAACTTCCGCTTCAACGAGTCGCCGGTCAGCCTGCTGGGCCGGGCCACCGAGGTGGGCCGCACCGAGCGCACCCTGCCGCGGGAGTGGAGCGACTGGTTCACCCGGGCGGCGGCACCGGCGGTGCGGGTGCCCGACTTCAACATGAGCTCGGTCAGCCAGGGGGTGTGAGGCGGTGGACGCGAAGCGTGCCGTGAAGGTGTCGAAGTTCCTGTCGCTGGTGCTCCGGCACGATCCGTCGGCGGCCGGGCTCACCCTCGACGAGGGCGGCTGGGTGACGGTGGAGGAGCTGATGACGGGTGCCTCAGGCGCCGGCCACCGGTTCAGCCGTGCCGAGCTGGACCACGTCGTCGCCACCAACGACAAGAAGCGCTTCGCGTTCTCCGAGGACGGCGTCCGGATCCGGGCCAGCCAGGGGCATTCGGTGGCGGTGGACCTCGGGCTCGCGGACGCCGAGCCGCCCGCGGTGCTCTACCACGGCACATCGACCCGCAGCCTGCCGCTGGTGCTGCGGGAGGGGCTGCGGCCGATGGCCCGGCAGGACGTGCACCTGTCGGCGGACGTGGCGACCGCGACCCGGGTCGGGGCGCGCCACGGCCGTCCGGCGGTGCTGGAGGTGGACGCCGCCGCGCTGGCGGCGGCCGGCCACCGCTTCCGGCTGAGCGCCAACGGGGTGTGGCTGACGGACTCGGTGCCCGCGTCGCACCTTCGGGCGCTGCCGGACTGACCGTTCTTCGTCGGCCCGCCACCGGACCGGGGCGTACGTCGTACGGCGCAGGGCGATCGCCACACGCCGGTCGCCCCGGCTCTCGAAGGGTGCGCATCCGCGGCGTACCGTATGAGATGTCCGGACAGGGGAGCATCCGGCACGTCGAGCGGGTTGGTGGAGTGTGAAGCGGAAGCAGAGCGGAGCCGAGGTCTTCCAGATCTCCGGGGCCCGTGAGGGGCTGACGGCCGACGTCCGGGCCAGGCAGCGCCGCTACATCATCTCGATGTCGATCCGCACCGTCTGCGTCCTGCTCGCCGTGGTTCTGTGGCACGTGCAGACCGTGGTGGCGGCGATCGCGCTGGTCCTGGGCGGGGTGCTGCCCTACGTGGCCGTGGTGATCGCCAACGGCGGCCGATCGGCCACGCCGCCCGCCCCGCCGGCCTTCGTTCCGGAGCCGACCCGGTACATGCTGGAGCGCGGTGCGGAGCCGGAATCGGCCGAGGAAACCGGCCGATCGGAAGGGTCGCAGCACGGCCGGTGCAGCTGACGAAAGCATTCCGCAAAGCTCAAGAAAAGCTCAAGATTAATCGCGCCGTTCGGCTGCCATCGCCGGGTGGGTGCGTGACATACTTCGTACGCGCTCCGCATCCCCCGTCGGAGCGACCGACCGACGCCGGGCGGCTCCCCCCGTGGCTGCCCGGCGTCGTTCAATGTCCGGATCCTTTTGTAGGGTCGGCACATGGAGTTCGTCGCGGCCGAGAAGCCGATCTGTTCCGCCAAGGGCTGCCGGGCCGACGCCGACTGGGTCCTCGCCTGGAACAACCCGAAGGTCCACACCGCGGAGCGCCGCAAGACCTGGCTGGCCTGCGAGGAACACCGCGAGCACCTGTCGTCCTTCCTGGGCATGCGCGGCTTCCTCAAGGACGTGGTGGAGATCGGGGAGTGGGACTTCTCCCGCTCCGAGCCGTGAGCCCGGAGCCGTGAGCCCCGGGCCGCCGAGCCCCCGCCGCCGGGGGCGGGCCCGCCTCAGCCGCCGATCGCCGACATCGGGCGCTGCGGCTGGAGGAACGCCGGGTCGTCCAGGCCGGAGCCGGCCTTCTTGCCCCACATCGCGGCGCGCCACAGGGCGGCCATCCGCTCGTCGGACGCCCCGGAGCGCAGCGCGGTGCGCAGGTCGGACTCCTCGCGGGCGAACAGGCAGTTGCGGACCTGGCCGTCGGCGGTCAGCCGGGTGCGGTCGCAGGCGCGGCAGAACGGGCGGGTGACGGAGGCGATGACGCCGACCCGGGCGGGCCCGCCGTCGACCAGCCAGCGCTCGGCCGGGGCGGAGCCGCGCACCGAGGACTCCTCGGGGGCCAGCGCGAAGCGGGCGGTCAGCTGCCGCAGGATCTCCTCGGCGGTCACCATGTTCTCGCGCTGCCAGCCGTGCTGTGCGTCGAGCGGCATCTGCTCGATGAAGCGCAGTTCGTACTCGTGCTCCAGGGCCCACTCCAGCAGGTCGGCCGCCTCGTCGTCGTTGACGCCGCGCATCAGCACGGTGTTGATCTTCACCGGGGCCAGTCCCGCGGCCCTGGCGGCCTCCAGCCCGGCGATGACGTCGTGGTGGCGGTCGCGGCGGGTGAGCCGGTGGAAGACCTCGGGACGCAGGGTGTCGAGCGAGACGTTGACCCGGTCGAGGCCGGCGTCGCGCAGCGCCTCGGCGGTGCGGGCCAGGCCTATGCCGTTGGTGGTCAGGGAGAGCTTGGGGCGCGGCTCCAGCGCGGCGCACCGCTGCAGGATGCCGACCAGTCCCGGCCGCAGCAGGGGCTCCCCGCCGGTGAAGCGCACGTCGCGCACGCCTAGGTCGGTGACCGCGATCCGCACCATCCGGACGATCTCGTCATCGGTGAGCAGTTCGGGCTTGGCGAGCCACTTCAGGCCCTCTTCCGGCATGCAGTACGTACAGCGCAGGTTGCACTTGTCCGTCAGTGAGACGCGCAGATCAGTCGCGACCCGGCCGTAGGTGTCGAGCAACACCGCTGCGCCTCCCCTCATGGGCGTGGTTCGCCCTCGTCTTCATCCAGCGTAGAACGTCCGTCCGACAATTCCCGGCGAACCCGGCGGGATGCCCGGTCACCGGCCCGTGGGTAGCCGCCTGACCTGCGCTTTCAGCGCGGCCGTCGGATTCTCGCGGTCGGATACGGCCGGATCAGCGCGTTTCACCGTACCCGGCGGCCGGAACGCCCTGAACGGGCACCCCGGACACCTCGGGCACGCCGGGCATCCCGGTCCGGGGCTCCGCCCGTCCGCCGTCCGTTTCCCGGCCGCCCGCGCCGGGCTGCCAGCCGGGACCGCGCAGCAGGTACCCGGCCCGGTCGCGCCAGCCGTCGGCGGCGGCGAGGTCGCGGGCGAGGGAGACGTACTCGTGGGTGGCGACGCGCAGCGGGTTGTAGGTGCCGATGTTCTTCGTCAGGCCGTACTCCGGGCGGTCGGTCTCCGGCACGAAGGAGCCGAAGAGCCGGTCCCACAGGATGAGGATGCCGCCGAAGTTGCGGTCGAGGTAGCCGCCCTGGGAGGCGTGGTGCACCCGGTGGTGCGAGGGGGTGTTGAGGACGAACTCCAGGGGCCGCGGTAGCTTGTCCACGCGTTCGGTGTGCACCCAGAACTGGTAGACGAGGTTGGCCGAGGAGCAGAAGGCGAGCGCGGCGGGCGACACCCCGCAGGCGACCATCGGCAGGTAGAACGGCCAGACCGTCCAACTGGTCCACGGTTGGCGCAGCGCGGTGGACAGGTTGAAGTTCCGGCTGGAGTGATGCACGACGTGACAGGCCCACAGAAGCCGGATCAGATGGTGCTCGCGGTGTGACCAGTAGTACAGGAAGTCCTGCGCGAGCAGCATCAGGGCGATGGTCCACCAGTGCAGCGGCACCCGTAGCGGCGTCAACTCGTAGACGGCCGTGTAGATCGCCACGATCGGGATCTTCCACCCGGCGTCGAAGAGCAGGCTGCCCAGCCCCATGGACAGACTGGCCGCGGTGTCCTTGCCCGTGTAGCCGACCTGGTCGTCGTCGGGGTGGACCTTGAAGCTGACCACCTCGAGGACGGTGAGCAGCAGGAAGGCGGGTATCGACCACAGCACGGGATCCGGCAGATGCGGCATACACGCACCATAGATTCGCTCGACCGCCCACACCAGGGGTTGTTACCCACAAGTACGAAGAGCTTCGTTCGGTGCCTGTCTGTCAGTGACGGCCCTTATCCTCATGAACCATGCTGGATGATCGCCCCGAAACACCGTCACCAACCTTGCCCGTGTGGCCCACCGCCTATCCGGACGGGTATGCGGTGGTCGATGTCGAGACCACCGGATTGGGCCGCGACGACCGTATAGTGTCGGCCGCCGTCTACCGGCTCGACGCCCAGGGCACCGTCCAGGACCACTGGTACTCCACGGTCAACCCCGAGCGTGATCCGGGCCCGGTGTGGATCCACGGACTGACCAGTGAGGCCCTCGCCGACGCGCCGCTCTTCCCGGAGATCGCCGCCGATCTCGCGGACCGGCTGGCGGGACGCGTACTGGTCGCGCACAACGCGGTGTTCGACTGGTCGATGCTCGCCCGCGAGTACGCCCGCGCCGACCGGCACGTCCCCGTGGAACAGCGGCTGTGCACCATCGTGCTGTCCAAGGAACTGCGGCTGCCGCTGCCCAACCACAAGCTGGAGTCGCTGGCCGCGCACTACGGCGTCGTCCAGCAGCGCGCCCACCACGCCCTGGACGACGCCCGGGTGCTCGCCGAGGCGTTCCGCCCCAGCCTGCACCTGGCGGCGGCGGCCGGGATGCGGCTGCCGTTGCACGCCTGTCGCCCCATCACCGAGTGGCCGACCGCGAGCAGTGCGGTGCGCTCCTCCGGCTACCGGCCCACCAGTTGGCGCCAGCCGCGCAGACGGCCGCCGTGCCCGTACCCCAACCCCGGGCGGCTGCTGCCGGACGGGCCGCTGGTGCAGGGCATGCGGGTGGCCTTCTCCGGCGACACCACGGTGGACCGCGAGCTGCTGGAGGACCGGACCACCGACGCCGGGCTCCATGTGGCCTCCAGCGTCTCGCGGCTGACCAGTGTGCTGGTGACCAACGACCCGGGCTCACCGGCGGGCAAGGTCACCAGCGCCCGGCGGTTCGGCACCCCGGTGGTGGACGAGGACCGGTTCCGCGAACTGCTGGCGTCGGTGGCGCCCGCCCCCGACCAGCTGCCCGAGCAGCGCACCGAACGGTAGGCCGGACGGGCGGTGTCCCGGCGAGCCGCCCGGCCCTGCGTTGTCCGCGACGGGCGCCGCCCCGCACCCTTGGCGCCATGGCACGTTGCGAGGTCTGCGGAAACGACTACAGCATGAGCTTCGAGGTGCACGCGCAGGGCGTGGTGCACGTCTTCGACAGCTTCGAGTGCGCCATCCACCGCATGGCGCCCATCTGCGAGCACTGCCGGGTGCAGGTGATCGGCCACGGCGTGGAGGCCGACGGCCGCTGGTTCTGCTGCGCGCACTGCGCCAAGTCCGAAGGGGCGGCCGGAATCGTGGACCGGGTGGGCGCGGCGCCGGCCCCGTGATCCGCGCGCCGGGCGGGACCCGGTGGGCGGCGGGCGCCGACCCTCGCGGGAAGCGCCGGGCGACCGAGTTGTACCGTCGTGGGGTGTACCGCTTCCTGCTGACTAGGCAATGGGTGATTCTCACCCTGATCGCCCTGCTCCTGATGCCCGCGATGGTGGAGCTGGGCCGGTGGCAGATGCACCGCCACGAGAGCGAGGACGCGAACAACGGCCGGATCACCCACAGTCTGGCCGCCGCCTCGGTACCGCTGGAGAAGCTGACCGCGCCGGGCACGAAGGTGCCCGCGACGGACAACTTCCGGGCCGTCACCGCCACCGGGTACTACGCCCCGGCCGGCCAGGTGGTGGTGCGCCACCGCACCTCGGCGGACGACTCCACGATCGGCTACTACCTGGTCACCCCGCTGGTGCTGACCGACGGCAGGGCGGTGCTGGTCAACCGCGGCTGGATCCCGGCCAAGGACGACGTGACGAGGTTCCCGCCGGTCCCGGCCACCCCCCGCGGGCAGGTGACGGTCACCGGCCGGATCCGTCCCGACGAGACGACCGCGAGCACCGGCATCGCCGACAAGAGCGGGCTGCCGGCCCGCCAGGTCATGCTCATCGACAGCGCGAAGCTGACCGGCACGGTCTCCGCGCCGCTGGTCGGCGGCTACCTGGAGCTGACCGGCACCACGCCGCGGCCGCCCGCCGGCCAGCCCCAGCCGGTCCCCGCGCCCACCCCTGGCCAGACCAACGGCGGCTACAACCCACCGCACCTGGCGTACGCGTGGCAGTGGTGGCTGTTCGTGCTGATGGTCCCGGTGGGCTGGATCATCCTGGTGCGCCGCGAGCACCGCGACCGGGTCGCCCGGCGGGACGCCGACCGCGCCGCCGCGGCCGGCGCCGCCCCCGTCCCGCCGGCCGGCGCCGAGCGGACCGAGGCGCTCACCCCGGCGGCCGGGCCCGACCGGTAGCCCTCGCGACCGGGCGTCACCGGGGGCGGCTCCCCCACGTCCGGACACGACCCGACCAGTTTCCGTACGGGGTCCGGCCCGGGCCCGTGGCGAACCGAGGAAGGCACCAGCGTGGCAGGACGCATCGAGGACTACGCCATGATCGGCGATCTGCAGACCGCCGCGCTCGTCGGCAGGGACGGCTCGATCGACTGGCTCTGTCTGCCGCGTTTCGACTCGGCCGCCTGCTTCGCCGCGCTGCTGGGCAGCCCGGACAACGGCTACTGGCGGATCGCGCCCAGCGACCACCACACCGGCGAGTGCTCCTCGCGCCGCTACCGCGGTGACACCCTGGTGCTGGAGACGCTGTGGGAGACCTCCTCGGGCACCGTCCGGGTGATCGACTTCATGCCGCAGCGCGACCGGCGCCCGGACGTGGTGCGCATCGTGGAGGGCGTCTCCGGCCGGGTCCAGATGCACGGCAGGCTGCGGATGCGCTTCGACTACGGCAGCGTGGTGCCGTGGGTGCGCCGGGTGGACGGCACCCGGGTGGCCATCGCCGGGCCCGACTCCGTGTGGTTCCGCAGCGACCCCCAGGTGCACACCTACGGCGAGGACTTCACCACCCACTCGGAGTTCACCGTCGGCAAGGGCGACAAGGTCGCCTTCGTGATGTCCTGGCACCCCTCGCACGAACCGCGCCCCAAACTGATCGACCCGTACAAGGCGCTGGACCAGAGCATCAAGGGCTGGGACAAGTGGGCCGAGCGCTGCACCTATGACGGCCCGTGGCGGGCCGCGGTGCTGCGGTCGCTGATAACGCTGAAGGCGCTGACGTACACCCCGACCGGCGGCATCGTCGCGGCGGCCACCACCTCGCTGCCCGAGGAGATCGGCGGGGTCCGCAACTGGGACTACCGCTTCTGCTGGCTGCGTGACTCCACCCTGACCCTGGGCGCGCTGCTGGCCAGCGGCTACACCCAGGAGGCGAGCCAGTGGCGCGACTGGCTGCTGCGGGCGGTGGCCGGCGACCCGGCGGACCTCCAGATCATGTACGGGCTGGCCGGGGAGCGGCGGCTGCCGGAGATGGAGGTGCCCTGGCTGTCGGGGTACGAGGGCTCCTCCCCGGTGCGGATCGGCAACGCGGCCGTCGACCAGTTGCAGCTCGACGTCTACGGCGAGGTGATGGACTCCCTGCACCTGGCCAGGACCGCCGGGATGCCGCACAAGAAGCACGCCTGGAACTTCCAGCGGTCCTTGATGGACTTCCTGGAGTCCAACTGGCGCGAGCCCGACGAGGGGCTGTGGGAGATCCGCGGCCCGCGCCGGCACTTCGTGCACTCCAAGGTCATGGCCTGGGTCGCCGCGGACCGCGCGGTGCGCACCATCGAGGGCGCCTCCGACCTGAGCGGCGACGTCAACAAGTGGCGGCAGATGCGCGACGAGGTGCACCGGGAGGTCTGCGAGAAGGGCTACGACTCCGACCGCAACACCTTCACGCAGTTCTACGGTTCCACAGAACTGGACGCGGCGACCCTGCTCATCCCCCAGGTCGGCTTCCTGCCGCCGGGCGATCCGCGGGTGACCGGCACGGTCGACGCGGTGCGCGCCGAGTTGGAGCACGGCGGGTTCGTCCGCCGCTACTCGACCTCCGGCGGGTCGGCCCAGGACTCGGTGGACGGGCTGCCGGGCGGTGAAGGGGCGTTCCTGGCCTGCTCGTTCTGGCTGGCCGACGCGCTGGCCGCGACCGGGCGGCGCGAGGAGGCGGTCGAGATGTTCGAGCGGCTGCTCGCGCTGCGCAACGACGTCGGGCTGCTCGCCGAGGAGTGGGACCCGGTGGCGGGCCGCCAGCTCGGCAACTTCCCGCAGGCGTTCAGCCACGTCGGTCTGGTCAACACCGCGCTGGCGCTCTCCCGGGAGGAGCCGGGCGGACCGACCGAGGCCGGCCCGCAGGACTGACCGGGGCCGGCGGCCGACGGGTCGGCAGGTCGACGGGCCGACGGGCCGACGGGTCACTCCACGCGGCGGGCCCGGCGGCGTTCGCCGCGCATGCGTACCTCGGCGGGCAGATCGGCGAGACCGGCGGAGGAGCAGGCGTCGGCGAGCACCAGGGCGTCGACGTCCCGGACGATGGCGTCCGGCACCGCCTCGCCGTCCAGCAGCAGCGCCATCCGGGCGGCCGGAGCGTTGCGGCGGCCGGTGAGCCGTACCCCCGTCCGGGTGACTCCGGGCAGCGCCTCGGTGTCGGCGGCCAGTGCGTTCTCCAGCGCCCGGCCGCGCAGCAGCACGCCGCCCTCGTCACCGCTGTCGACCAGCACCTGGCCAAGACGGCGGCTGCGCAACTGCGCGATCAGCCAGCACAGCGCGATCAGCACCAGCACCGCCAGCACGGCGATGACCACCGGCCACCACCAGCCGTTCTCGCGGTAGCGGGTGCGGTCGGCGTCGCTGAGCAGCACGTCGTGCGGGTCCTTGTACGGCCACCACGACGGCAGGGTGAAGTCCCAGTGCCGCGACAGGTGGAGCGAACCGACGAGTACTCCGCCGCCGACCGCGATCAGGATCAGCCCGACGAGCGCCAGCAGCACCCGGTTCAGCGTGGTCCGCATGACCGCCTCACCCCTTCGCCGCGCGGCGCACCAGCACCGACATCCGCAGTTCGCGATCGAGCCCGAACCCGCGGCCGGCCTCGTCCAGCACGGTGTCCAGGTCCCGGCGCACGTCGGCCAGCTCCCGGAAGTGGGAGTCCGCGCGGACCTTGGCCCGGCGCCGGCTGACGGCGACCCGGACGGCCCGGACACCGGGCACCTCCAGCGCGCGGTCCCGCAGCACCAGCGCCGCCGCGTCCCGGTCGAGACCGGCGCGGATTCGCCCCGGTCCCGGCCGCAGTGGCAGCACCTGGCGCAGCCCCGGGGTCAGTGCCAGGGCGAGCAGCCACAGGCCGAGCGCGGCGGCCACCGCCGCGCCGGTGATCACCCAGGTGTCGTCCAGCGGACGGCTGGCCAACTCGTCGGCCAGCCGCACCCGCCAGCGCATCGCGTGCCGTCCGGCCCGTACCGCCGAGACGTCGTAGAGCATCAGCCCGGTACCGGCGAGGGCCAGCAGTGCGGTGATGGTGGCCGGCACCCGGCGCGACGACCAGAACCGCCGGGCGTGTCCTGGCGGCCGATCGCCCGCTTCCCGCGGCGGCCCCGGCTCGTACTCCCTGGGGGTGCCGGGCCCGACGACGGGCATCGGCCGCGTTCCGGCGGGTCCGGTGCCGTCGTCCGGGTCGCTGTCGTCGGCCGAGGGGTAGCGGGAGGCGCCCGAGGAGGGACGGTCGTCGTCCGCCGGGCGGTATCGGGAGGCGCCGGCAGTGGGGGCGTCGTCGGCTGGGCGGCGGCGGGAGGCCCCCGAGGTGGGGCCGTCGTCCGGGCGGCGGGAGGCGCCGGAGGTCGGGCCGTCGGCTGGGCGGCGGGAGGCGCCGGTGGTCGGGCGGTCGTCGTCGTCCGGGAAGGCCGCCTTCTGCCCGGCGCGCCGGGACCGGGGGCCGCCGGGCGCGGCGTGCCGCGGTCCTGGTTCCGTCATGTCACCCTGCCCTGATCCGCTGTCATGGCCGCCGAGTGCAGGCGCTCGACCTCCACGACGACCTCGGGAACATCCATGTCCGCGAGCGCGCCTACCCGCTCGACCACGCGCTGACGCACTTCGGCACAGACCTGTCGCAGGTCCGCCGGATATCCCAGTTCCAGGAAGAGTCCGACCTTGGCCCGGGGCCGCTCGCCGGTTCTGGGACGGCTCGGGCGGCGGACGGAGACGGTGGCCTGCGGAAGGTGGTCCTTCGGCACCAGCGCGGCCGTCGGCAGGTCCCGCAGTACCTCACGGGCCGCCTGTGAGGCGATCTTGGCGATCACCCGGTCGGCGATCCTGGTCGCGCCGCGCTCGCCCGCCGCCACCTGGGGGACGGCCGAGGAGGGCGCGGTGGTGGTCACCGGCGCTTGTCGCGGTCGCGGGGACGGAAGAAGTCCCCGGGGTCGAGGTCACCGTCGAAGAACCGCCCGACGATGAATCCGACCGCGCCGAGTGCCGCCACCAGCAAAAAGGCTCCGAAGCCACCGAAATACCCGGCGAACGCCAGGGCCATTCCGGTGATCAAGCCCACTACGGCCATGCTCATCGTCCGCTCCCGGTCGTCGCGGTCCTGGTCTCCTGCGCCGTCGCGGCCCTGGTCTCCTGCGTCGCGGCGGCCCTGGTCTCATGCCCCGTCGCGGGCCGGGCCGGGGACGCCGTCGCGTTCTTCGCCGTCATCGCGGAACACTCACCTGTCCGAAGGTCTGCCCGAGGATCTGCCCGCACATCCATCATCGCCGACCGTCACTGAAGCCGCTGCTCGGAATCCTCGTCCTCCTCGTCGGGCAGTTTCACATCGCCGACGGCGATGTTGACCTCGACGACCTCAAGGCCGGTCATCCGCTCCACCGCGGCGATCACGTTCTCCCGCACGGCACGGGCGACATCCGCGATGGACACCCCGTAGTCGACGACGAGGTCCAGGTCGATGGCGGTCTGCACCTCGCCGACCTCGGCCTTGACACCCCGCGTGGCGGACCGGGAGCCGGGCACCCGGTCGCGCACCGCCCCCAGCGTGCGGGCCAGACCGCTGCCCAGCGCGTGCACGCCGACCACGTCACGTGCGGCCAGACCGGCGATCTTCTCCACGACGCCGTCGGCGATGGTGGTCCGTCCGCGGGTCGCCGGGTCACCGAGCTGACCGCTCCTGGACCGGCTGCCCAGCGTCCTGCCCTCGCCCGTACTGTCCTTCGCTGTATCGGTCACAGCAGTCGTCCTCTCGGTCCGGCCCCACCACGGCCATTTCCCGTCAGCCTATGTGCGCCTACCCAACCCCGCCGCCGAGTTGACACCGGCACGCCGCCATTCGGGTGGTCACGTGCATGGGAGCGGGCAGGGGCAGAAGATGACGGCAGGGCAGTTCGGCCCGACGGCGGGAGGCGCGATGACCGCGGACGGTTTGATCCGGGCGGTACGAGGACAGCTGGGCCTGGGCAGGCTGCTGCCGCTGGGCGGTGCGGCGGACGGCGTGTGGATCGCGGAACGGGCCGCCGCCGGGGTGCTGCGGGAGGCGGAGACCGCGGTGGCCGGGGTCCGGCTGGGCGCCGTGCGGATCGCCACGGCCGAGCCGGACGCCCACGACTGGGGTGCGGTGCGCCGGGCCAACCCTGCTGCCCCGCCCGGCGCACTGCCGCCCGCGCCGCTGCGGATCGAGGCGGACTTCTCCGTCGTCTTCGCGGCGACCGGCGGCCGTCCGCTGCCCCGGACGGCCGACCTGCTGCGGTCCGCGCTGGCCGGCACGGCGACCCGGCGGCTGGGGCTCGCGGTGGCCGAGATCGACCTGCGGGTGGCCGGGCTGCTGGACGAGGCGCTGCCGGCGGACGACGACCGGGAGGCGGAGGCGGGCGACGCCGCGCCGGACCCGGTCGCGGACTCGTTCGAGTTGGACGTGGTGGCCGTCGCCGCGACCAGGGTGCCGGGGGTCTCGGCGGTCACCTCGGCGCTGGCCGGGCTGGCCTCGGGCGCGGCACGGATGTCGGAGCCGGACGGCGGGTCGCCACGGCTGGTACGGGTGCAGATCGCGGTGGCCGCCGGGTACCGCGCGCTCGACGTCGCACTGGCGGTACGGGACGCGGCCACGGCCGCGGCGCTGGCCGACTCCCCCGGTGCGGTGGCGGTCGCGGTGACGGTGACGGACGTCGTCCCCGGAGCGGGGACGGTCTGAACGGGGGGCCGACCGCGTCGGCGGACTGAACGGGGGCGGGGGTCCGAGCGCGTCGGCGGACTGAACGGGGTCGGCGGCGCCACCGCTCGCGATAAACCCGGCGACGTCGACGTTCGTCCCGGGGATAGTGGTCGCCCATGGATGAGGTCGAAGTCGTCGTCGCCCATTCCGAGCGCGCGACCCTGCGCGTCGGCGACGTTTTCCTGAAGGTGGACGCCGATCAGGCGCGTATCGACGTCGAGGTCGAGGCGATGGCCCTGGTGCCGGTCCCGACCCCGGAGGTCCTGTGGCGCAAGCCGCCCGTGCTCGCCATCGCCGCGGTCCCGGGGACGGCGCTCGGCCGCCTCGGCGATCCGTCGACCGCGTCGCCGGCGGCGTGGGCCGCGGCGGGTGCCGCCGTCCGGCGGTTGCACGACGCGCCGTTGCCGCCCTGGCCCGGCCGGGGTGGCCGAGGCCTTGAGGAGTTGGCGGCGGCTCTCGACGCCGAGTGCGAGTTGCTCGTGACGAACGGTGTCCTGCCCGCCGACCTGGTCACCCGCAACCGCCAGGTCGCCGAGGCGGCGCTCCGGCCGTGGACTCCGGTGTTCACGCACGGCGACCTGCAGATCGCCCACGTGTTCGTCGACGGCGGCGAGATCACCGGCATCATCGACTGGTCGGAGGCGGGCCAGGGTGACGCCCTGTTCGACCTCGCCACCTTGACGCTCGGACACGAGGATCGCCTCGACAACCTCATCGCCGGCTACGGCACCGACGTCGACGTCGACCTGGACGTGATCCGCGCGTGGTGGTCGTTGCGAAGCCTGCTGGCGGTTCGCTGGCTGGCCGAGCACGGCTTCGACCCGGCCGCGCCGGGCTGTGAGGTCGATGTGCTGCGATCCCGGATGTGAGACCGCGCGGGCCCGGGCTTCCGTGCGGGCCCGGCTTCCGTGCGGGCTCCCGGCTCATGGGACCGGCTGGCCCATGGGACCGGCTCATGGGTTCGGCAAGTCGCCCCTAATATGACGACGTTATGACAACCAGTCAGTCGCTCAAGCCCGATGACCCCGATCTGTACGTGCGTTGGACGCGCCTCACACAGCCCCACTCTCCCGAGGAGCGGGCCGAGGCCGAGCGGCTGATGGCCTACGTCCGCGGGCAGTGGCTGCCCGCGGCCAAGATCCCCGACCGTGAACAGGTCCGCTACTTCCAGGAACTCGACGCGCGGGCCGACCGGTTGCCGCCTGAGCACCTGCCGTACTTCTGGGACGGGGTCAGCCACCTCCTCAGCGGCTGGCACTCCACCGGCGCCTACCGGCGGGCCCGGCAGGCCGAGGCCGCCCACGGTCTGCCCGTGGACGCGGACCACCTCGTGGCGAACGCCCTGCTGCTCACCCGCCGCGTCGGGCTCGGCGCCGGCGAACAGGACCGGCACCTGCGCTGGCTCCGGCAGGCACTGCCGGCTGACCGCGCGCACCGGGAGACCGCGCGCTTCGTCGAGGAGACGGCGGCGCACAACTACCTGCAACCGCCCGAGACTCTGCCCGAGTTGATCCGTGCCACGGCCGGTGCCGCGGGGCTCGGCCCGGAGGAGGACACCCGGCTGCTCGGCGAGCTGCTCAAGGGCGAGTGCGCACGGCGCGCCTGCGAGGCGCTGCTGTCGGCCGTCGCCAAGGCCTTCGTCCTCGCGCCACCGGACGACACGGTCCGCGAGCGGCTGCTCGGCCTGTACACCGACACCCACAGCAGCCGGAGCAACGGCAAAGGGCTGCTGCGACTGCTGGTCGACAGCGGCGCGTTCGAGGCGATGCGCGCCGGGCGCCTGGTGCCGGAAGACGGCTGCGCGGGCTGGCTCACCGGCTTCGTCGACGCCTACACGTACTACCTGACGCCTCAGGGCACGATGCGCGGCCAAACGATGCCGACCGAGCTCCACCCGCTGCTGAGGAAGCTGGCGGGCCCGCTGAAGGAGGCCGGCGATCCGGTGCGCCTGCACTGCTCGCAGCACGGGCGCGTGATGGACGCCCTGCTGGCCGAGACCTGCCTGGAGTCGGGCGTCGCGGTAGTGGACCCGGGGCCGGGCGCCGGCCTGTACGTGCACCCGCGCCGCAAGAGCACGTACGAGCACCTGCGCGCCCACCCCGTCCTGGGCCCCCGCACCACCCACATCCCCTTCGACCGCCCAGGCTTCAAGGGCCACCTGACCTGACCGCTCCGCTCCGCGGGCCGCGCTGTCGGACGGCACCTGCCGGGAGGTCGCCGGCCGCGTACCGGACAACGCGCAGATCGTGTTCACGACGACGGGCGGCTCCACTTCGCCGCCCTGGAGCCCGAGCCGGAACCGCCCTCGCGACCAAGGCCAGTCATCCTTTGGCCCAAAGGAGTGGAATCGTCCTCGGACACGAGTAATGGCGACCGCACTAAGAGACACGGATGCACCCGGCCTTGACTATGACACGTGACTCTACAAACACGAGGAGTAACGTGATCAAGAAGATGGCGGTCGTCGTGGCCGCTGCCGCCGGCCTTGTAATCGCGAACGCGAGTTGGGCCGTCGCTGGCTCGGACGGCCACGGCGGCGGTGCCGGTCACAGCAAGAAGTCCGGCGTGGCATGTGTGGTCGGCCACGACGCGGGTGGGTCGAACATCTGCGGCAACACGTACGTCTACAGCCCCAATATCCTGGGCGGCCTGCTCGACCTGATCGTGCCGCCTCCCACCACCGGCGACGGTGGCGGAGGCGGCAACAACGGCGGGGGCAACGGCGGAGGCGGCAACAACTGACTCCCACGAGAGCCGGCACCGCTCGGACCAGGGTGCCGTCCTCGGGCCGCTGGTCCGAGGACGGCACTCCACCCAAGCTCGGGTTCGCCATCGAACAGAACGTCCCGGAGGACGTGCGTTCCGCCTACGAATCGCTCATCGACTTCACCAGCCGCCTTCGCCGTCGCTGAGACCGGCACCGTCAAGCGCTCGCCGGGCTGAGCACCGCCGGGGTGCCGTTCGCGGCCGGGGTGGTGGGGAGGTCCTTGGCCAGTCGGTGGAGGAGGGCCGTGGAGTCGCGCGGGGTGAGGGCCTGGCTGCGGATCATGCCGTGGCGTTCGTGGAGAGCGCTGACGTGGTCGGGGTCGACGATGATCTGGCCGATCCGCTGGATTTCCAGGTACGCGAGCCAGTGGTGCCGGGGCAGCCCGAGCAGCGTGAGCGGGCCGTCGACCCCCGCATGGCAACCGTAGGAGGCCGGCATCACCTGAAGGGTGACGTTCCGCAGCCCGCCCAGGGCGGCCAGGTGCTCCAGTTGGGCGGCCATCACGGCCGGACCACCGGTCGCGTGCCGCAGGGCCCACTCGTCGACGACGAAGGCCAGCGCGCACGTCGGCTGCCGGGTCAGCAACGCCTGCCGCTCCAACCGCCCGGAGACCTGCGCCTCGATCTGTGCCTCGTCCAGCGTCGGGTGGCAGGCACCCAGCACGGCCCGCGCGTACGCCTCCGTCTGAAGCAGGTCGTGGAGCACGTGGGTGTCGTACGCCAGCACGACCCGCGCGCCCTTCTCCGTCTCCGTGTACTCCTCGCGCCACGACGCGAAGCGCTCCCGCGACAGATGCTCGGCGGCCTCGATCAGCAGCCCGTTGGCACCCAGGAGCTCATCCGCCTTGGCCACGAACTGCGCGCTGGGCATCCGGGTTCCGCGTTCGATCCCCACGATCAGTGACTTGGAGTAGCCCACGTGGGCGGACAGCGCCTCGTAGGTGATCCCCGCCTCGATGCGAAGCCGCCGCATCAGGCCACCCCACATCCGCATGTTGTCGGAGCCGACGTCCTTCGATCCCGAAAGCACCCGCACCGCACCCATCCCCACGTCCACCCTCACAGATCCTTGTCCTCGGTTGTTCACGGTTCTTCACGTTGTCCACGGTCACCGGCGCACGCCGGCGGGCGGGGCGGCGTACGCCCCCGCAGGAGCCGGGGTCATCCCGCGCCTCTCTCGTCGGCCAGATGGAACTCGGCCCAGACGTCCTTGCCGGTGGCGGTCGTGCTGCTGCCCCACCGGGAGGCGGTCCGGCTGACGAGGTACATGCCGCGCCCCGACTCGGCGAACCAGTCGACCTCCTGCACCACCGGCAACGTCGGACTGGCGTCACTCACGGTCAGCCGCACGCCGATGCCGATGTCCTCAAGGGTCAGCACGCAGGCCGGCGACCGGGTGTGCTTGCCCACGTTGGCCAGCAACTCCGTCAGGCACACCACGACGCGCTCGACCATGGCGCCGTATCCCCACAGCCGCAGGTGCGCCGCCGCGATCCGTCGCATGGAACCCAACGACCGCGGATCAGCCCGCAGGTCCCGCCGGTACTGCCTGGTCCGTACATCCGCCATGACCACCATGGCTCCTTCGGCACCCAAAGGGCGCATAGCAGGCCATCAACACCGGACTTTCCGGACGGCGTTGAGCGTCAGACCACGATGGTGGACCGCAATGCATCCCCGAGGCAAGTATTCCTTTTGGATTCATCCGAAAGAGTGACGTCGGCACATGTCAGTTGTACAGCGGCATCCTTGGCGCCCATCATGTGCCCATGCCCCAGAACGAGATGCCCACCATGCGCAGCCGTCGGCTCGGCGGTGAGCTGCGCCAACTCCGTGTAGCAGCAGGCAAGAAGGTCCTTGACGCCGCCGAGGCGCTGGAGTGCGGCCAGCCGAAGATCAGTCAGATCGAGAACGGCAAACGGGGCATCCGGCCGCTGGATCTCACAACGCTGCTCAACCTGTACGGAGTTGAGGACGAGCACCAACGCGTCGCGCTCAAGCGGTTGGCCAAGGAGATCCACAAGGTCGACTGGTGGAGCGGCGAGGCGCCGATGCTCCACGATGAGTTGCGCGACTACCTCACACTGGAAGTCGACTCAGACCTGGTGCGTGCGTACGAACCGAACGTGCTTCCCGGCCAACTCCAGACCGAGGCGTACATGCGGCAGATCTTCGACGCCGTCATGACCCCCGAGAGGAGTCAGCCCTTGGTCGATGCCCGACTGAAGCGTCAAGAACTGCTCGACAACGAGCTCGGCTTCAGGCTCCGCACCATCATCGACGTTGCCGCACTCCATCGGATCGCAGGCGGCCAGGATGTCGTGAGGGAACAACTCAACCACCTGCTGATCTCAGGCAGGCGGAAGAACGTCCACATTCAGGTCTTGCCGCTCGACGCAGCGCTCCCGATGGCTGGGTACGCCCCGTTCACCATCTTCAGTCTTGGCGGGGACCTGCCCGTGGACGTCATCTGGTTGGAGCACATCACCGGTGGTACTTTGCTGGAGCAGCGCCCTGACGTTCATGCCTACACAAAAGCGTGGGACGAGCTGACAGCCGCCGCACTGTCCCCTTCTGCATCCCAGCAGTACATTCGTGATCTCATCAAAGAAAGCGGATCATGACCCAGAATTCTGCGCCTCTCCCCGCTGCGAGCGAGCTGGACGGCGCGATCTGGCACAAGAGCACCCACAGCGGTGCCAACAACGGCTGCGTCGAACGTGGCAGGCTCACCACCGGACGGCAGGCCGTACGGGACACCAAGGACCGCGACCGTGGCGCGGTCGTCTTCGACGCCGCGACCTGGCAGACCTTCGTCGACGCCGTCCGCAACGGAGCGCTCTAGGTGCGGGCAGAGCCCAACGGCAAGGAAGCCCTCTACGCGCTCGACCTGAGCGACGCCGAGTGGGTCGGCGCCCCCGGAAGTGACCCCGGAAACCGCGTGGAGATCGCCTACCTCCCCGAAGGCGCGGTAGCCCTCCGTAATCCCGCCGCTCCGGACAGCCCCGTTCTCCGTTTCGACGCGAACGAATGGCAAGCGTTCCGCCTGGGCGCCGCAGACGGCGAATTCGACCTGTAGCCACCCAGAGCCTGTGCGCGCATACGTGATGGTCGCCTCACCGATGGGAGCGGATCATGGCCGGGAATTCTGCGCAGTTCACCTTCGAAGGCGAGCTGGACGGCGCGATCTGGCACAAGAGCACCCACAGCGGCGCCGCCAACGGCTGCGTCGAACGTGGCAGGCTCACCACCGGACGGCAAGCCGTACGAGACACCAAGAACCGCGACCGCGGCGCAATCGTCTTCGACCCCAAAACCTGGCAGACCTTCGTCACCGCCGTCCGCAACGGAGCCCTCTAGGACGGATCCGGAATATCTCGGAGATCGACCCCCGTCGCGCACACCGCGCCGTACTCTCCGAACTCCGGCGGCGCCGTCCAGTACTCGTCGAGCGTTTCCCCGGCCTTGAGCGAGATCTCGGTTCGTTGTTCCATGGGATCGCCCTTGATGCGGCGGCGCTCATGGCCCGTGCCGTCGGGTTCCAGGTGGCGGTGAAAGGACCGCTCGGCCTGGCTGCGTCGCAGACGCTTGGCGGAGTCGCCGTAGTCGAAGATCGACGAGTCCGACAGGAACATGCGGTCCCCGCTCTGGGCGAGTGACCGGTGCCAGACGCGCCGGCCCAGCCGATCGAAGTCCCAGACCCCCACGTACCCGGTCTCGAGGCGTACCTCCACAGCAACTGAGATGACGTTGTTCTCGCCCATGGAGTAGGCCGTGTACAGCTCACCGCTCTCGTGCCGCGCCCGCGCCTCCGCCTCGGTAAGCGGGTCCATCGGTTTGTTGAGCGAGTCGTTCCACTGCCACGCGTACCGCCAGGTCACTCCGCACCTCCGCCGACATCCTCATGCCCCATAGCACCAGCTCGGGCACCGGAATGAGCAACCGCACCCTCCGCGTTCGTATACGGGGACGCGGGCCTGCCCCCGGGGAGGGGCCGAAGGCTCGCAAAACGGTGCGATAGCCTCGATGGTCGTACGTTGGCGAAAGGTGGCCCGGCGCGTGAAGGCTTACGTGATCCACGAGAACCCCGAGTGGTATCCGCCGTTCGCGGCGGCGTTCGAGGCCGAGGGGGTGGACCACGAGCCATGGCTGCTCGGTGAGGGGACACTCGACCTGGACGCCGCGCCGCCGCAAGGCGTCTTCTGGTCGCGGATGAGCGCTTCCGCCCACACCCGCGACCATCCACTGGCCAAGGACCACACCCGGGCCGTGCTCAGCTGGCTGGAGTCGCACGGTCGCCGCGTGGTCAACGGCCGCCGGGTGCTGGAGCTGGAGATGAGCAAGGTCGACCAGCTCACCGCGTTGCGCGCGGCCGGTATCGAGGTGCCGCGCACGGTCGCCGTCGTCGGCCGTGACGGGCTGCTGGACGCCGCCGCCAAGTTGCCGACCCCGTTCATCGGCAAGGACAACCAGGGCGGCAAGGGCCTGGGAGTCGCCCTGTTCGAGAGCGTGGAGGCGTTCGCCGACCACCTCGCCGACCCGGGCTACCAGCCGCCGGTCGACGGCATCACCCTGCTACAGGAGTACCTGCGGGCCGAGCAGCCGCGCATCACCCGCGTCGAGGTCGTCGACGGCGAGGTCGTCTACGCGATCACCGCCGACACCGCGCGCGGCGGGTTCGAACTGTGTCCGGCGGACGCCTGCGCCATCGACGGCGGTCCGGACGCGCCGAGCCTGTTCGCGCTGCGCGAGGACTTCGACCACCCGGTGCTGGGCCGCTACCTGGACTTCGCCCGCCGCCACGGCATCGAGGTGGCCGGCTTCGAGTTCATCGAGACGGTGGACGGCCGCCTGGTCACCTACGACGTCAACACCAACACCAACTACAACCCCGAGGTGGAGGCGGCTGCCACCCGCTCGGGGCCCGGCCGGATCGCCCGCCTCCTCAAGCGGCTGATCGAGGAAGAAGAACGGCGGCTGATCGACGAAAGGGAGCGGCGCTGATGCGGTTCGGTTACTGGATGCCCGTCTTCGGCGGCTGGTTGCGCAACGTGCCGGACGAGGACATGACCATCGACTGGCCCTACGTGCGCGACCTCGTGGTGGACAGCGAGCGCCACGGCTTCGACCTGTCGCTGATCGCCGAGCTCAACCTCAACGACATCAAGGGGCACCACGCGCCCGCCCTCGACGCCTGGACCCTCGCACCGGCCGTCGCCGCGGTCACCTCACGCCTGGAACTCATGCTCGCCGTACGCCCCAACTACCACCACCCCTCGCTCACCGCCAAGGCGATCTCCACCCTGGACACCATCGCGCCCGGCCGCCTCAGCCTGAACGTGGTCTCCTCCTGGTGGAAGGACGAAGCCGCGCAGTACGGCGTCCCGTTCGACGTGCACGACGCGCGGTACGCCCGCACCGCCGAGTGGCTGGAGGTGGTGAAACGTTTGCTCACCGAGAACCGGGTGACTCACCAGGGCGCGCTGTACGACCTTCGCGACACGGTGCTGGAGCCCAAGCCGAGCACGTGGCCGACGGTCTACATGGGCGGGGAGTCGCCCACCGCCAAGGAGCTCATCTCCGAGCGGGGCGACGCCTACGTCATGCACGGCGACCCCCCGGAGACCATCGCCGCCAAGATCGCGGACATGCGGGAGCGCCGCGCGGCCCACGGTCTGCCGCCGCTCACGTTCGGCGTCTCCGGTTACGTGGTGTGCCGGGACACCGAGCAGGAGGCGCGGGCCGAGTTGGAACGCATCCTGGACGTCCGCTCCTCACCCGAGGCGTACGCCTCCTACCAGGACTTCGTCGAGGGTTCCCAACTGGAGTCGCGCGTCTCCCTTGAGGAGTACAGCGTCTCCAACCGCGGGCTGCGGGCCGGCCTGGTCGGCACCCCCGAGCAGATCACCGCCCGCATCCGCGCCTACGAGGAGGCGGGGGTCGACCTGATGCTCCTTCAGTTCTCCCCCCAGCACACCGAGATGGCCCGCTTCGGCCGCGACGTCATCACCGGCTACCCCGGCAGGTGACGCGGTTCGGACCGTGACGGGCTCCCCGGAGATACGCCGCCGGGCTACGTGCGGCGCCGTCGCCCCGACGGCTTGACCTTCGGCACCGCGCGGAGCGCTCGTCACCCCGTCCAGCTGATGACGTTCGATCTGACGCCCAGCGCTTCCACCCAGTAGCGGCCGGGCGCCCCCATAGGGAAGGCCCCGAACTCACGGGTGCCGTCGGGGCGGATGGTGAAGGTCCGCTGGTCGTACGGACCGTCGTCGCTGTACGCGTGGATCGTGACGTCCTTGCCCGGCTCGAAGCCGGTCAGGTTGACGTTCATCTCGTTGTGGTGCCCCCGGACGATGAAGATCTCGCCCGCGACGTGACCGGGCGTCTCGTGCGGGGCGGTGGTTTCCGGCGGTGCGGGTGGCCTGGGGGTGGACTTCTTCGGCGGCGCCGTCGGTGACGGGTCCGGCGAGGGAGGAGGGGCCTTCCCGTCGTGGCCTTCCGGGCCCGGGCCCTGCGGGGCGCGGGACGGCGTCCGCGCGGGTGGCTTCGGGGGAACGGCGGAGGTGGAGGGGAACGCCGACGCGCGCGGCGTCGGCCCGCGGGCTTCGCTGTGGCCCGGCCTCGGAAGGAAGGGCGTCTTCCCAAAGACGACGACCGCCACGCTCGCCATAACGGCGACCAGCCCGAGCAGGACCGCGGCAAGACGTTTGCCACGTTTCGCGCGCAGGAGCTCGCCCAGGCGACCCAGTTCCCGCGCGTTGTCGTCGAGGTCCCCGGCGATGGCCCGCAGCACCTCGTGGTATCCACCGGGAAACGTGCCGTACGGCAGTGGCGGCGGGGTGTGCGTCCGGCGGCTGACCGGGGCGTCCGGAGTCCTCGGGGCGACCGGGCCCGTCCGGGCGTACCGATGCGCCCAGTTCTCGGCGCGCTGCTCGGCGGCCTGCCGCAGTCTGTGGGCCCGTTTCTTGTCCGCCGTGGCCCGCTTCAGCTGCGCCTCGGCCCGGCACAGCCACTCCCGGAGCTGGTCCTGCTCGGCTCGCAGGTCCGGGGTGTGCCGTTCGCCCGCCACCAGCCGGCCGTCGAGCTGCCGCACGCGGGATTCCAGCGAACGGATGGTCTCCAGCGACCGCCACACCAGCGCCCTGCTGAAGCTCTCGGCCTGTCTCGCGTCCCTGACGAGCCGCGCGATTCCGGCAAGAGCATCGGGCTCCCCGTACGCGTCACCCGTACTTCCGGCCCGCATGATCGGTCTCTCGTCCAGGGGCGGGGGCGCCCGAGCCTGCGGCGCCTGTCGAACGGGGCTCGGCAGCCGCCACGCCCGCCGGATACCCACGACAGTTCGGTACAGATGACCTGGTAGCGGGAGAAACGAGCCAATACCCTCAACGACCCCACCCCGAATCGGTGACGATCGCCCTGGCCACCCCGCCCCCCCACCACCGAAGCGCGGCCCTCGCGGCGGGCCCGGTTGGAGACGGCTGCCGGTCGGCGAACGTGCCCGGATGATCGTGATACCGGACGCGTTCGCGCGGAACACCGTCCAGCGCGAAGGAGCACGCGGAGCGAGCCGGGTCGCCGAACTGCCCGGGATCGTGGACGAGTTGGAACGTCCTGCGCGCGGATCGCGAGCCGTGGCTGGCCGTCGACCCCAAGGGCTACGTGGGAGACCCCGCCTACGACGGCGGCACGCTGATCAAGTCCCGCGCGCTGACCCTCATCGGAGCGGACGACCCGCGCAAGGCTCTGCACCGCACTCTGGACGTCTTCGCCGAGGCCGCCGAACTCGATCGCGAACACGCTCGCTGCTGGGCCCAACTCCACGCCGTCCAGGCCGCGTTCTGGGGCCGTCGACACGACTTCCGTATCAGCCTCGGCGGATCACAACCGACCGCACTCACCGCATTCATGGAGCACCTGGCGGAGTTGCTCACGGACCCCGTCTGAACGGTGATCGCGACCCCGCCTTGTCACCGGCGACCACCGCATCCGGCTCACCGCCATCCCAGCCGCCCTCCGGTTCACGAGGCGATGTACCGGCGAAGGCGGTTCTCGACGTGGTCAAGCCAGCTGTTGTACGTGTCGCCCTTCGGTGGGCGGCCGTGGAATCCGAGGATTCGCAGCGGTTTCTCCAGTTCGTCGTCGCCGGGGCAGATACCGCGCAGTTCCCTCAGATCGGCGAGCATCGCGGTGGCCTGGGCAACGTCCATGCCGTCGCTCAGGTAGTCGTCGATCACGGCATCATGGTCGGCGAAATCGTCCTGCCAATACATGTAGAAGCCACCGCCGAGCAAGCCGCTGATCTCGTCGAATCGCTGGCGCCACTCCCAACTCGTTTCCGGGATGGCCTCCGGGACCGTCTCGCCCGCGGCGACGAAGGCCCGTAGATGAGGAAGCATGCGTTCGAACCATTCGTCCGGAAACACATCGTCGGAGGGCCGGAGCTTGGCTGGGTCGGCGATCCCGGCCTCCGCCAGCGCGTCGATGACCTCGTCCTCCGGACCGTGCTCGAGGAGCAGTTCCAATTCCGCCACGACCACTGCTGCCCTTCCAGGATGCCGGGCGGCCATCCGCAGGTAACCGCGCATGCCGACAGATGGCCGGCCCTCCCGGTCGATGTCCCCGGCGACGTCGGTTCCGTCGTCCGACTTCACCCGCACCCGCCGAGCCCAGCCGTAGGCATCCACAAGCCGGGCAAACTCGTAGAACGCCCCAGGACCAAGGGCCATGCGGCCATCGGGATCGGGATCGGAGGAGTCGACAGGCATGTTCATTCGATTCAATTCGCCTTATGTCTAGTCGGCGGGGCCGGGGAAAGACGTGAGAACATAGTAGCCGTCCGGGGCGGACGAATCCCTTTTCAAGACAATTGTAGCCGCGTCAACCGGGTGCGGGTCGACACCAGCGACTATCTCATCACGGGTGATTCGCTTCCCGATCTGCGCCCCATCAAACTGTGCCGTGAAAGCCTTCTTTGATTTTCCACTCTTCAGCCATGCCTCGATCTCCGGCTTTTTACTGACAGCTACGTTGTTGGTGTACTCCTCGGCCTCACTGTAACTGTTGTACGTAGAGGCGGAGTCAAGATCCTCTTCCTTTATTCGATTCCGTAGGAACTGATCAGTCTTTCCGACATGGCGCTCTATGGTGTGCCCGTCGTACGACTCCTCCTCGGACAGATCCGCTACACGCACCTGAGGTGGCTTCGGTCCGCCTCGACGATATCTGTTGTCGTAAGTCCTCCAGTCCCTGGTCAGCCACGGATCATCCAGCTGACCGTCGGCGGCTTCGTACCCCCCGAACGGGTCCGTACCGAAGGCGTAGGAGTCGGCCAGGCCGGTGGAAGTCGTCCCATCCGTGAACGCGAAGTCGCCGCCGGGACCGCCTACTTCAGGGCCGAGCATCATCATGGTTTCTACGTTCATGCCGATGCTGTCAGCACCCTTGAGCGTGCCAGCGGTTACGGCGGCAAGAGCGTAAAAATCACCCATGAGGGTATCCACCGCTCGGTGGGTGAGGCTCGGGCGCTTCGGTCCTGTGGTATCCCTGTCCGCCGGAGCCGGATTGAATACGCCGTTCCCCAGAACCTGCTCCGAATTGTTCAATGCGATCACGACCTGAGTAACCGCCGTATGGAAGTCTGCCGCAGCGGTATCAACCAAGCCTTTGGCGATCTTCAGACTGGAGTTCGCTTGATCCATCCTGCCTTGCCAAGAACGACGCTCGTTCACCTCTTCAGGTGTGGCGGGTGCGCAGAATCCGGCAGCCGAGTCGCGTTTGGCGCTCTGGGCCGCCATGACGGCAAGCTTTCCACTCGCGTGATCATGGTCAGCCAGCGCGGTCCGGGCCATCTTCAAGCCGTAGTCGGCATTCTGTTGCAGGTCCGGAAGTTGGCGGATGAAGGCCTTGAGCGCGTCGGCTGCCTCCTGATGGCACGACCATTCTGGGGTCAACTGCTGCGCCAAGTAGTCACACCTGCCCCAGATGGCGGTGATCCAGCTTCCCTCCAGTTCGATGGTGTGCGCGTTGGACTGGATATTTCGTAGTTTGAGCATCTTGTCGTGGGCGTCCTCCGAGCGGGACCGGAAGTACCGTTCCCACTCGCGCAGCACCTCGTGATCTCCGGGCGTCGGGTCGGCACCGCGGCCCACAATGTGCCAGTCCGTCGGCCTCCCGCCCATCCATCCCCCCACATCGATCAACGAACGCTCCAACTGGCCCCACTCTAGAATCACTTGAGCATGGGCGCGACGTCGTAACGATGGAGAGGAAGGACAATGGCGGAAAGCAAACGACTACGGCTCACAGATGAGGGCCTGCAGAATCTGCGGAACGCACTGAAAAAATCCGCTCCAGAAACGGTGAGACAACCTACAGAGCCGACCGTGAACGACATCGGCGGCACAGCTATCTTCGAGGCGCTCGCTCCCGTCGCCTATCTGACGCAGGCGACTGTGGCCGGCCGGGAGAAAGCCATCGACGACTTCGTGAAGAAGATCAAGGACGGTGACACCCAGATGTGCATCACCGACCAAGCACTAGGCACAGCAAACCTGCCGACCCGGCCAATCGTCTAGGCCGTGTCTTGTGGATCAGGGTGGATCAGGGAGCGGCGTCCGGTGCGGTGGCTCGCAAGGCGCCGGAGCATCCCGATAGTCGGTGTTATCGGGATGTTTCGGCAACGCCGCGAGGTGCCGTACCGGGCGTCGCGAGCCCGCCAAGATCCGCAAGACACGGCCTAGGTCCGCCGTCAGGTGGCCGAGGAAGGCGACGGGCCACCAGCAGTCACATCTCTCTTACTCATGGTTCGGCTGTGGGCCGTTCCACACGGGGCGCGTACGGCGGGCTCCTGAACCAGCCCGATCCGTCCCCGGTGCGCGGGGGGCTTTGAAGCGGTACCTGGGTACGGGTCTACCGTCGGAGACGCGCGCACAGTGGGGGTTCGACGACGGGAGCCGGCTGATGGATGACGTGACATGGGTACCGCGGTCCTGCACGCTGCCTGCCGGGGAGCGGCCCCTTCGGGTCGCCGAGTGGGACGCGCTGTTCGCCGAGCGGCTGGCCTCGCTGTCCCGGCCCCTACTGCTCCGCCTCCGCCTCGACCTGGCCGACGGCCCCGGCGTCGAGGAGCGGACCCGCGACCTGGTGGCGCGCGAGAGCTCATGTTGTTCGTTCTTCGGCTTCGCCATCACCCCCGGCGAGGGCCTGATCCACCTCGACATCTCGGTGGACGCGGCGCACGCGGCCGTCCTGGACGCCCTCGCCGCGCGGACCGCCTCCACCGCCTCCGCCGCCGGTGAACAGCGATGAGCCCCGGGCTGCGCAGCGGACAGGTCGCCGAGGCGGCCGGAGTGAACATCCAGACCCTGCGCTACTACGAGCGGCGCGGCCTGCTCGCCGAGCCGGAGCGCAGCAACGGCGGCCACCGCCTCTACGACGAGGAGGCGGTGACCACGCTGCGGGTGATCAAGGCCGCCCAGCGGCTCGGGTTCACGCTGGAGGAGGTCGCCGCACTGCTGGAGGCCGGGCGTCACCGGCATGGCAAGCGCGTCGCGGGACTGCGGGGGCGCGCTGCGGCCAAGCTCGCCGAGGTCGACGCCCGGATCGCCGACCTGACCACCATCCGCACCACCCTGGCCGCCGCCGTCGATGCCGGCTGCGACGACCTGACCCGGTGCGCGGCCGACGCCCGTTGCCCCATCCCCTTCAGCGATCTCGCCGTGAGTGCGCCCCGCCTCTGACCGCCCCCCGGGCTGACCCGCGGAGCGGCCGGGCGGTCAGCGGGTGATCAGTGAGGTGAACGCCGCCCGGACGTTCGCCTTGGACGCGTTGACGTACTGCTCCGACGGCGGGCCGAGGTCGATGTCGTCGTAGCTGGTGTAGGAGAGGGTCCGCGGGCAGCTCGAACCGCCTATCTCCACCTTGGTGTCGAGCACCCGCTCGCCGGTGCGCAGCTCATACGCCTTCACCGGGATCGCGATCTTGTGGAACGTCACGTCCGTGGGGAAGCCGGTGGACGTCTCGCTGTCGTACGTGCAGGTGTCGACGGACGTCCCGTAGTCCTCTTCGCCCAGGCAGACCACCAGGACCGCCTTCGCGGCGTCGCTCGCCCGCCAGTCGGCCGGCAGCTTGCCCGCGTACTCGTCGTTGCCGTAGAACAGCGCCCGGTTGGTCCGGCCCTTGCGGTAGGGCGCCGCGCCGCTGTACTTCGCCGGTTTGGCGCAGTAGTCGGGCTGGGTGCCACTCGGCCCCTCCAGGAGATCGCGGACATCGGCCAGCTCGATGGCCAGCGTGGCCTGCCTGACGCCGCCCTTGGCCTCGGTGGCCCGCCCGTCGCCGGGGTACTGGTCGAGCAGTTGCCGGTAACGCGTCCGTGCCTTCGCCCAGTCCTTGGCGTCCATCAGGTTGTCCGCGCATCCCACGAGCGCGGCGGGCGCGGTCCGCGGGACGACGTCGGCCGACCGGTCCAGCGCGTTGTGGCTCGTCTGCCGGTGCCGGAGCCAGTCGGTGACCTCGGCGGTCTCGCACGGGTTCTTGGCGGGCAGCCCACGCAGGAATCCGTCCAGCACCGTGTCGACCATCCTGGCGTGGCCGGGCATCGTGGCGAGGACGTCGGCGAGTCCGTCGAAGCCCGCGTCCAGCGCGTCGGCGTCGCCGGTCAGCCCGGTGGTGAGCTTGTCCTTGGCCGTCTGAAGCCGGTGGCACGCCGCCACGGTCCGGTCGCCGCGGGCAGTCAGCGGCGAGTCGGCCAGGCGGGGGCCGAACCACACCCCGCGCTGGGCGCTCAGCGCCTTCGCGCAGTCGCCGGTGTGACGGGCGTCGGCGACCGAGTGCTCGATGCCGGAGGCGTCGAACCGCAGGAGCCCCACGGCCAGCAGCACCGGGAGCGTGACGCAGAGCGCGACCAGCAGTTGCCCGCGCACCGCGACCCGCCCGGTACGCCCACCCGCGAGGTACCAGCCGTGCGCGATCAGGGCCACCCACCAGCAGACCACGACGATCTCGAACCACACCGACCGCACGGCCGTGGCGAGCAGGACCAGGAGCGTGACGGTGACCAGCCCGGTGACGACGGCCAGCACCCGCCGCCGCAGCATCAGGTAGCCGACGTTGAGCAGGGAGGCGTTGCCGAGGGCGACGGCCAGGGCGTCGTGGGACCGGGCGGCGGGCGCGGAGTGCGGGGCGGCCCACGTGGGATTGTCCATCGTGGTCCCTTCGTTGGGGGACGGGCGGGTGACCGTCGCCCATTGTCGAGACCGGTTCCGGGAGGGGTCCCAAACCGGCGCCGGACGGTTCAGGGAAGAGTCCCGGAACCGGCGCCCGGACGGCTCAGCCGCCCGCGGCGACGCCGACCGGCTCCCCTTCGTGGTGTGGCGCCTGGTCGCGGGACGGAAGCAGCAATGGGGTGGCCAGCAGCAGGAGTCCGGCGATCGCGAGCGCGGCGCGCGGGGTCGTGACGTCGGCCAGCAGCCCCCACAGGCCGGTCATCGCCGCGATGGCGGCCTTGCCGGTGACCGACCACGCGGACAGGACGCGGGTGACCCGGTCCTGCGGTGTCCGGTCGAGCCGATGGGTGGCGAACACCGGGTTGAAGACGCCCATGCAGGTGATCAGCCCGAACTCGACGGCCATGACGAGCGCGAGCCCGGCGGCGCCCGGGCGGATGAAGGCCAGCCCGAGCGGCCAGCACGCCCGCAGTGTCCCGGTGGTGCGCATGACCTTGTGCCGCCCGAACCTGGCGACGAGCGGGGTGGCCAGTCGTGAGCCGATCAGCCCGCCGAGGCAGGGCACCGCGAAGGCGAGGCCGTAGCTCCAGGGCGCGAACCCGAGGCGGCCGAGCATCAGGACGGCGAGCACCGGCGCCGCCGCCATGATCAGGCCGTTGACCAGGATCGTGTTGAAGAACAGCGGGCGCAGCGCCGGGTCGGCCAGGATGTGACGCCACCCGTCGAGCAGGGCGCCGGCCCGCGACCGTTCCGGTGCGCCGCCGCGGTCGGGCAGGGCGTCGGCCCACAGCCGCTCCGGTGCGCCGGTACGCGCGGGCCGCTCTGGTGCGCCGGTGTGCGCGGCGCGTTCGGGTGCGCCGGTCCACGCGGGGCCCTCCGGTGCGCCACCGCGGCGCGCGGCGCGCTCCGGTCCACCGCTCCGCACGGGCCACGGTTCCCCGCCCCCGATCGCCTGGATCCCGGCCGCCGAGAGCACGTAGCTGACCGCGTCGGCCGCCACGGTGACCACCGGGCCGAACAGCCCGATCGCGGTGCCGCCGAGCGGCGGGCCGAGCACGGTGGCGGTCCAGGTGGTCGCCTCGAACCGGCCGTTCGCGACGAGCAGGTCCCGCGGCGGCACCAGCGTCTTCAGGCACGCGCCGCCGGCCGCGGTGAAGGTGATGTCCGCCGCGGCGGTGACCACCGAGACGGCCACGAGCTGGCCGAGCCCGAGCCGGCCGAGCAGATACGCGGCGGGCACGCTCAACAGGACCGCGAACCGGACCAGGTCCATCGCGATCATCACCGGCCGCTTGCGGCGGAACTCCACCCACGGGCCCAGCGGCACCGCCAGCGCCGCCCCCACCGCCGGTCCCGCGGCCGCCAGCACCGACACCGCCGTCGGCCCGGCGTGCAGCACGAGGATCGCGATGAGGGAGAACGCGTCGAACGCGAGCCGGGTACCGAACGTGCTGACCGCGTACGCCGCCCACAGCCACCCGAAGGCCCGCCCCAGCGACCGCCCACCCCTCATACCCGGCACGCCCCTCGCTGTCGCTCCCGGCCGACCCTCGCGTCGACCGGTGACATCAAAGCCAGCCGCGGGCCGCCCGATCAAACAACCGCCCGGCCGGGGTCGCCACAACCGCCGGTTGTGCGGCCGAAGACGGCGACCCCGGTGACTCCGGAGGCCCCCCGCGGACCCGGTGGTGCGAGGTGCGGCGCCGTTCGCGGTGCCCGTAGGGTCGTCGGCGTGGATCTCGACGCCGTACGCACCTTCGTCGCCGTCGCGGACGCGGGGCAGTTCCAGGAAGCCGCCGCCGACCTTTCGATCACCCAGCAGGCGGCCTCCAAGCGCGTCGCCGCGCTGGAACGGGACCTGGCGGTACGGCTGTTCACCCGCACCGCGCGCGGCGCCCGGCTCACCCTCGACGGACAGGCCTTCCTGCCCCACGCCCGCGGCCTGCTACGAGCCGAGGAGCGGGCGACCGCCTCGGTGCGGCCCGGCGGTCGCGCGCTGCGGGTCGACGTGATCGGCCGGCGGCTCGGACCGGCCGGGCTGCTGCGGGACTTCCACCGCGCGCATCCGGCGACCCGGCTCGACGTCGTGACCCTCTTCGACGCAGACGCTGCCATCGCCGCCGTCCGGGCGGGCACGATCGACGCCTCGTTCCGCGCGGTCACCCTGCCCGCGCGGCAACTCCCCGCCAGCATTACGGCCGTTCGGGTCCACGACGAGCCCGTCCAACTGCTCACCGGACCGGCCCACGCGTTCGCCGACGCCGACGCGGTCACGCCCGCCCAGCTCGCCGGGCACCGGATCTGGATGCCGGGCATCGTCGCCGGTACCGAGTGGGCCGCCTACTACGACGACCTGGCCGCCGCGTTCGGGATCACCATCGAGGCGACCGGCCCCGACTTCGGTACCGAGCCGCTCCTCGACACGATCGCCGGCTCCCCGGTGCTGGCGACCTTCGTCGGCGAAAGGACCCGGCTCGCCTGGCCCGTCGAGCACGACCTGCGGCGGATCGCCGTGCGCGACCCGACACCGGTCTACCCGCACTCCCTGATCTGGCGCGGCGACAACCCGCACCCCGCGCTCACCGCACTCCGCGACCACCTGGGCCTATCGCGGTCCGCGTGCCGCGCCACCGGAACCTGGACACCGAGCTGGGCCCAGTGACCCCACCACGCCCCCGGGATCCGTGGAGCTGACGACGGACGACGTCGAGCCGGGGTCAGGTCAGGCGGAGGTCTATCCAGGGGATGGTGTCGCCGGGGAGGAGGTAGCGGTCGGTCTCGGTGAAGCCGTGCTTGAGGGCGAACCGCAGGCCGTCCTCGTTGCAGGACAGCACCACGGTCTCGATCACCTCGGCCCCCGACTCCCGCGCCCGGCGCAGTCCCCGCGCGTACAGCTCCTCGCCGAACCCCCGCCCCCGGTGGGCGGCCAGCACACGGGCGATCACCGTGGCGGTCTGCGTGTCGTCCGCCGGCGGGCGCACCGTGCTGCAACCGACCAGGACGTCACCGAGGTAGGCGACCTCCAGGTCGTTGCGCCCGGCGCGCTCCCGCACGTCCTCCAGGGACAACGGATGCGTGGGGATGATCGTGTTGTGGACGTGCCGCCAGTCTTCCAACGTGGCGTCGTCATCCGGCTGCTGGACGCGAAGGTCGGACATGGCAGCAGGAAACCCGAGCCCGCCACGCGCGTCAACGCCAATTGGTGGACGCCGATGGGTGGAACCACGGCGGCACGGGTTGGAACGCCTTTGCGGCGAAGGGGTCCTCCCCATCGAGAGGGCCCTGGAGTCAGAGAGGTCTCATGGGATACCGACGCAGAATCATCAGATCGCTACTGTCCTTCGTGCTGGCGCTCGTGGCCGGCGTGGGACTGGCCGGAACGGCCGACGCCACCGTGACGAACCCGCCGGGCTACTTCCACCTGGAGGTCTCCCACCCGATCAGCACCTGCGCGGACGCGCAGTACGCCGACCCGGGCACGGCCGTCTTGATGTGGCGCTGTCTGAACACGGAGTTCGAGGAATGGCAGCCGGTGCAGGTGGCCATTCCCGGTAACCGCTACGAACACTGCGCCTGCACGACGGCCACCATGTTCGTCAACCACGCCATGAGCCTGTGCCTGGCCGTGCAGAACAACACCGACGACTCGGCCGACGTGGCCATTCCCGTCGTCCAGCAGAGCTGCGACAGCACCGATGAGAAGCAGTGGTGGATCCTCCCCGACTGGACCGACAGCCAGGGGGGCGGCATCGGCGGCGGCGAGATCCAGGGCTTCACGCTCTCCGACAAGATCCTGACCGTCCAGGGGTCCGGTGACGGCGTGCCGCTGGTGGTCACCACCGACCGCGTCGGGTCCAACCAGCTGTGGGGACCGCCGGCCGGTTACAACGGCGGCGTGTGATCCGACCCGCGGGGGAACGGGGGGAGGGGGTCAGGGGCACGCTCGCCCCGGACCCCCTCGTCCCCTCGAGAGACGGTCTACTCCCCCAGGCCCGCCAGGTCGCGCAGCCGGCGGCCCTGCGCGGCGCGCTCGGCCGCGTACTGCTCCTGCGCGGTGTGCTCGGCAGCGCCGCGCAGCAGCGCCTTGGTCTCGATGACCGCGTCGCGCGGCGGGGCGAGCAGGGCGGCGGTCAGGTCGCTGACGGCGGAGTCGAGCTCCGCGGCGGGGACGACGAGGTTGGCGAGCCCGGTCGCGGCGGCCTCCTCGGCGCGGACGAAGCGGCCGGTCGCGCAGATCTCCAGCGCGCGGGCGTAGCCGACGAGCTCGACCAGCGGCTTGGTGCCGGTCAGGTCGGGGACCAGGCCCAGGCTGGTCTCGCGCATGGCGAACTGCACGTCGTCGGCGCAGACCCGCAGGTCACAGGCGAGTGCCAGCTGGAATCCGGCTCCGATCGCATGGCCCTGGACGGCGGCGATGGTGATCAGGTCGGTGCGCCGCCACCAGGTGAACGCCTCCTGGTACTCGGCGATGGTCGCGTCGAGCTCGGCCTCGGGGCCGCGTGCGAGGTCCATGAAGGACGGCTCGCCGTCGAAGCCCTCGGGCGTGAACGCCTGCCGGTCGAGCCCGGCGGAGAAGGAGACGCCTTCCGCGCGCAGCACGACCACGCGCACGCTGCCCGGCAGCAGCCGGCCCGCCTCGGCCAGCGCCCGCCACAATGCGGGCGACTGGGCGTTGCGCTTGGCAGCGTTGCACAAGGTGACCGTGGCGACGGTGCCGTCCTCGACGGTCAGCCGTACGCCGTCACGGTCGAGCAACGGCTCGGCGGACGTGGCGGTGAGGGGATCGGACATGAGGGGCGCCTCCGGGAGGGCGACGGACAGGAATCACTCGGTAGTGATTACCGAACAGTAACCACCCGGCCGTCAAGCCTGCCGTCCGGGTGGTCGCCGTGCTCCTGCCCCTCGGTCCCGGGTCAGGCGTTAGCCGCCTTCTTGCCCCTGGTCGCACCGCCGCGACCGCGCAGAGTCACGCCGGACTCACTGAGCATCCGGTGCACGAATCCGTAGGAGCGGCCGGTTTCCTCGGCCAGTGCCCGGATACTCGCACCGGAGTCGTACTTCTTCTTCAGGTCAGCCGCGAGCTTCTCGCGCGCGGCGCCGGTTACCCGGCTGCCCTTCTTCAGAGTCTCGGCCACCCGTGCCTCCTCCAGGGAAGTGCGCTCTGGACTCTCATGATCACCCCTCCCGCGCTTCCTGGCCACCCATTCGGCAAGGTCCGATGGAACAACATCGCCAAGGCGGTCGGCCGTGTACGCCGGGTACATGGCCGACCGGGCCGGTTTTCCGCACAGGCACGTTTCTTCAGCCGTCTGCCAACGATCGAGAAATCGCTGGTCATCACGGTGCGTAAGGAGTAATACCGTCCGGCGGGGCTGATCAGGGCGCGGCCGGCCGCCACCGCGCGGACGGTGGCGGCTCCCCCGAAGGGATGATGAAGTCGCCTCACACAGATGACGGATCAATGATCAGCCGAATGATCCAGAAGAGTGATCGACGACGGATCGACGGCTGATCGACGACCGGCGGCCGGGAGGTCAGGCGAGGGCGACCAGATCCGCGTAGTCCTCGCCCCACAGGTCCTCCACGCCGTCCGGGCAGCAGGATGATCCGCTCCGGCTGGAGCGCGTCGACCGCGCCCTCGTCGTGGGTGACCAGGACCACCGCGCCGGTGAAGGTGTGCAGCGCGCCGAGGATCTCCTCGCGGCTGGCCGGGTCGAGGTTGTTGGTGGGCTCGTCGAGCAGCAGCACGTTGGCGCTGGAGACCACCAGGGTGGCGAGCGCGAGACGGGTCTTCTCACCGCCGGAGAGCACCCCGGCGGGCTTGTCGACGTCGTCGCCGGAGAACAGGAAGGAGCCGAGGATCTTGCGGATCTCCACCAGGTCCATGTCGGGCGCGGCGGAGCGCATGTTCTCCAGGACGGTGCGCTCCGGGTCCAGCGTCTCGTGCTCCTGCGCGTAGTAGCCGAGCTTGAGGCCGTGGCCCGGCGCTCGACCGCGCCGGTGTCCGGGCGTCTCGACGCCCGCCAGCAGCCGCAGCAGCGTGGTCTTGCCCGCGCCGTTCAGCCCGAGGATGACCACCCGCGAGCCGCGGTCGATCGCCAGGTCGACATCGGTGAAGATCTCCAGCGAGCCGTACGACTTGGACAGGCCCGGCGGCCATCAGCGGGGTCTTGCCGCACGGCGCGGGGTCGGGGAAGCGCAGCTTGGCGACCTTGTCGGACTGACGGACGTCCTCCAGCCCGGCCAGCAGCTTCTCCGCCCGGCGGGCCATGTTCTGCGCGGCGACGGTCTTGGTGGCCTTGGCCCGCATCTTGTCGGCCTGGGAGTTGAGCGCCGCGGCCTTCTTCTCCGCGTTGGCGCGCTCGCGCTTGCGGCGCTTCTCGTCGGCCTCGCGCTGCTGCTAGGTACAGCTTCCAGCCCATGTTGTAGACGTCGATGCCGGAGCGGTTGGCGTCCAGGTAGAAGACCTTGTTGACCACCGTCTCCACGAGGTTGACGTCGTGGGAGATGACGATGAAGCCGCCGCTGTAGCGTCTTGAGGTAGTCGCGCAGCCAGACGATGGAGTCGGCGTCCAGGTGGTTGGTCGGCTCGTCCAGCAGCAGGGTGTCGGCGTCGGAGAACAGGATCCGGGCCAGCTCCACCCGGCGGCGCTGACCGCCGGAGAGGGTGTGCAGCGGCTGGCCGAGCACCCGGTCGGGCAGTCCGAGGGCGGCGGCGATGGTGGCCGCCTCGGCCTCGGCGGCGTACCCGCCCTTGGTGAGGAACTCCGTCTCCAGGCGCGCGTACTTCTTCATCGCGTTGTCCCGGGTGGCGCCCTGGCCGTTGGCCATGCGCTGCTCGTTCTCCCGCATCTTGCGCAGCACGGTGTCCAGCCCGCGGGCGGACAGGATGCGGTCGCGGGCGAGGATGTCCAGGTCACCGGTGCGCGGGTCCTGCGGGCAGATAGCCGATCTCGCCGGAGCGGGTGACGGTGCCGGCGGCGGGCTGGCCCTCACCGGCGAGCACCTTGGTGAGGGTGGTCTTGCCCGCGCCGTTGCGGCCGACCAGGCCGATGCGGTCGCCCTTGGCGATACGGAACGAGGCGGACTCGATGAGGATGCGGGCGCCGGCGCGCAGCTCAAGGCCGGTGGCAGTGATCACGGGACAAGCTCCTGGACATGGTGGACGGCAGGACGGACGGGCGAAACCGGTTGCCGTCTAATGCGCGAGGAGGACTGCCATGCCGGTCAGTCTACCGGGGGTCCGCAAGCGCGTTTCCCCCGGCGCCTGCCTCCTACTCCCCGCCGGTGTGCACCTCGAACGCGGCCCGTCGTACCGCCTTGGCGAGCGCGGGGTCCGGGTGGGCCGCGGCCAGCGCGACGAGCACCTGCACGGTGCGCGGATGGCCGGTGGCCCGGACCTCGTCCAGCAGCCGGGGCACCGAGTCCTGAAGGGCGGTCTCCAGATGGCCGACCAGCAGATGGCTCTCCCCGTGGTCGGCGACCGCGGCGGCGGTGTCCACCCACAGCCAGGTGGCCTCCTCGCGGGTGAGCTGCGCGGCCTGCTCCTCCGGGTCGCAGACCCTCGCTCCTCGGCCAGCCACAGCAGGGCGTACGGCCGCAGCTGGGGCTCGCGGACCACCGCGCGCACGGCGGGCTCCGCCGGGGCGCCGACGGTGCGCAGCGCCTCGAAGGCCAGGCCGCGCAGCAGCGCGTCGTCGCCGCGCGCCACTTCCAGCAGCTCGCCGACGGCCTGGCCGGACGGGCGGGCGGCGAGCCAGGCGCGGTACTCGACCCGGGCGGGCCCCGGGGAGTACTGGGCGCAGGCGCGCAGCAGGTCCTCGGCGGACTGCTCGATGTGGCCGGCCGGGCCCTGCGCGGAGACGCAGATCTGCTCCAGCTTGACCCACACCGCCCAGCTGCCGAGCGGGGTGAGCACGACCTCCTCGTCGGCCGTGCTGCGCGGCCGCAGCGCGCCGACCGAGACCAGCGCGTCCAGCGTCCACTCCAGCAGCGCGGGCAGCGGCGCGGCGGCGCCCTCCCGGCTCTCGGTGGGCGGCTCCCGGCGCTCGGTGCGCAGTTCGGCGACCCGCTGGCTGAGCAGGTCCAGCAGCGCGGGCAACGGGACGGGGCCTGACGACAGGTGCAGCAGCGACAGCAGCTGCGGGGCCGCCTCGATGACCTCGGCGACCAGCGCGATGTCGGAGTCGGCGGGCGCGGGGTGGCACAGCGACCAGGCGTCGAACAGCGCGACCCAGCCGCGCAGCACGGCGGTGTCGTCGCGACTCCACGCGCGTAGCCGCCAACCGGGCCGGGCGGCGCCGTCGCGCAGCTCGACGAGGCCGGCCAACCTGGCCTGATCCCATGCCTGCCGGACCTGGTCCTGCGTCAACTTCAGGGCGGCGGCCGCCTGCTGGAGTTCCGCGAGGGGGAGTATGCCGCTGGGTTCCGGGTGCAGTGGGGCGCCGCGTCCGGAGGCCCGGGTCCGGCCGCCGCCCGGATCCGCCCAGCGCGCGAGGCGGGCCGCGTGTGCGAGCACCGCCCGAGCCTGGGCGGCCAGTTCCGCCGAGTCGGGGGTGCCGTCGGGCGGGCGGGGCGGCCCCGTACGACGGGCCGCGGCGGCCCTTCGCACAGCCGCGATCGGCTGTTGGTTCACGAGCCGGAGCTTGGTGTCGCGCTGGGAACGGGACGTCACGGGAGAAGTCTTACGGGTGAGTCCCCGGAAACCCAAACGAGCGTCCCCGGCGCGCCCGCGACGACCGGTTCCGGACACCTCCCGGACACCCACCCGAGGAGGGGCCAGGTGCCTAGACCAGGGCGGTCAGGAAGCGTCGCAACGCCTCCTCGTAGCCCGCCGGATCGGCGTTCCACATCGCCTGGTGCTCGGCGTCCCCGACGGTGTGCAAGGTGACCAGTTCGGGTCTGCGGGCCGCGAACTCGCGGGTGGCGCGCCACGGTGCGAGCGTGTCGCCGGGTCCGTGGGCGATGAGGACGGGCACCCGCAGCCGGTCGGGGTCGGCGGAGCCGCCGAGCCGGTCGGCGTGCAGTCCGGTGCGGCCGGCCGCGGCGCGGGTGGCCAGCGGCAGCAGCGGGCCGGGCACGCCGTGTTCGCGGGCCATGGCCCGGACCACCGCCTGCCAGTCGAGCACCGGTGAGTCGAGTACCAGTCCGGCCACCCGGTCGCGCAGCGGTGAGTGGTCGGCGACCCGCAGCGCCATCGCGGCGCCGGTGGACCAGCCGTAGAGCACGACGCGCTTGGCCCCGTAGCGCACCGCGTGGCGCAGCGCGGCGTCCACGTCCCGCCATTCGGTGTCACCGAGGTGGGCGATCCGGTCGGCGGAGCGCGGGGCGCCGGGGTCGTTGCGGTAGCTGATGGCCAGCACCGGCATGCTCAGGCTGTGCAGCAGCGGCATGACGGCCAGCGGCTGTTCGCGGGTGGCGCCCAGCCCGTGGACGGCGACGACCCAGGTGGACCGGTCGCCGGGCACGAACCACGCGGGCAGGTAGCCGAGTTCGCCCTCGACCGGGTCCTCGGCGTATTCCAGGCCGATGGTGTCGTAGGGGTTGCCCCGGTAGAGCTGCGCGGTCAGCCGGGCGCGGCTGCCGGCGACCGGGTCGCCGTACAGCACCCGGTCCAGCGCGCGGGTGACGGTGTCGGGGGTGGTGGCCAGCACCTGGCCGACGGTGGCGTGGAAGCCGTCGCCGGCCAGGCCGTAGACGCCGGGGCGCACGGAGGCCAGCGAACGGGTGAGGGTGACCCGGCCGGCTCCCGCGGCGTGCACGGTCAGCGGGCGTGCGCCGGCCGAGCCCTCCAGCCGGGGGTTCAGCGCGAAGCGCGAGGCGTACCGGCCCGCCGCCACCGCGGCAGCACCGGCACCCACACAGGAGGCGGCGACGAAGGTCGCCGCGGTACGGATGCGCATTGCCCCCAGTCTCCGGGACCCGGCGGGGAGCGGCCACCCCATCGACCCGTGCGGGTGAACGGCCGTGCGGTCAGTCGGCGGGTTGTCCGTAGCCGCGCAGCTTGCGGGCGACCCGGTCGACCTCGTCGGGCGGCAGCAGCGCGGGGCTGCCCACCGCGGCGGCGGCCAGCCAGACCCGGGACATCCACTCCAGCTGCCGGGTGTTGTCGTACGCCTGGTCGAGGGTGTGGGCGTACACGACGGTGCCGTGGTTGCGCAGCAGGCAGCCGGTGCGGTCGCGCAGCGCGGCGACGGCCGCGTCGGCGAGCTCCCGGGTGCCGTAGGTGGCGTAGGGCGCGACGCGGATCGAGCCGCCCATCGCGCCGCAGACGTAGTGCACCGCGGGGAGTTCGTCGACCAGGGTGGAGACGGCGGTGGCGTGGGTGGCGTGGGTGTGCACCACGGCGCGGGCGTCGGTGGCGCGGTAGACGGCCAGGTGCAGTTCCAGCTCGCTGGTCGGGCGCAGCCGGCCGGCCCGCGGGCTGCCGTCCAGCCCGACGGCGAGCAGGTCGTCGGGGCCGAGCCGGTCGTAGCGCACCCCGCTGGGGGTGACCAGCACCAGGTCGCCGACCCGGGCCGAGACGTTGCCCGAGGTGCCGACCACCAGCCCGTCGTCGGCTGACCTGCGGGCGGTGTCGACCACGTCACGCCATCCGGCGAGCAGCTCATCGTCTTCGGTCACCCAAGGCACCCTAGGCCGTGTCCTGGGCCAGGGCCCGCGTTGCCCGGCTCGTGACGGGCGCAGTAACGTCCCGCTTCACGGCGGTTTCACGGGCGAGGCCGCCTCGGGCAGTGATCACCACGCAGGGGCACTCATGACGACCGTCAACGGCGGCATCTCGTTCTGGTACGGGTCCACCGGCGTCCCCGTGCCGCGTGAGCCGCTGCCGGGGGACTTCGCGGCGGACGTGTGCGTGGTCGGCGGGGGCTTCACCGGGCTGTGGACCGCGTACTACCTGAAGAAGGCGGTGCCCTTCCTGCGGATCGTGGTGCTGGAGCGGAAGTTCTGCGGCTACGGCGCCTCCGGCCGCAACGGTGGCTGGCTCTACAACGGCATCGCGGGCCGGGACCGCTACGCCCGGCTGAACGGCCACGAGGCGGCGGCCGCCCTGCAGCGGGCGATGAACGAGACGGTCGACGAGGTGGTCAAGGTGGCCGCCGAGGAGGGCATCGAGGCCGACGTCCACAAGGGCGGGGTGCTCGAAGTCGCCTGCTCCCCCGCCCAGTTGGCCCGGCTGAAGGCGTACCACGAGGCCGAGACGGCGTTCGGCGAGAAGGACCGGCTGCTGCTGGGCGCCCGGGAGACGGCAGAGCGGATCCGGGTCGCCGGGACCGTCGGCGGCACCTGGACGCCGCACGGCGCGCGGGTCCACCCGGTGAAGCTGCTCCAGGGGCTGGCCAAGGCGGTCGAGGCGCTGGGGGTGGTGGTCCACGAGTCGACCCCGGTGACCGAGATCCGCCCCAAGCACGCGGTCACCCCGTACGGGACCGTGCGGGCGCCGTACGTGCTGCGCTGCACGGAGGGGTTCACGGCCGGGCTGAAGGGGCAGCGGCGCGCGTGGCTGCCGATGAACTCCTCGATGATCGCCACCGAGCCGCTGCCGGCCGAGGTGTGGGAGACGATCGGCTGGGAGGGCATGGAGACCCTCGGGGACATGGCGCACGCCTACATGTACGCGCAGCGCACCGCCGACGGCCGGATCGCGCTGGGCGGCCGGGGCGTTCCGTACCGGTTCGGTTCGCGGACCGACCATGACGGCCGTACCCAGGAGGCGACGGTCGCGGCGCTGCGCGAGATCCTGGTGCGCTTCTTCCCGGCCGCCGCGGGCGTGGCGATCGACCATGCGTGGTCGGGGGTGCTGGGGGTGCCGCGGGACTGGTGCGCCAGCGTGGAGCTCGACCGGGCGACCGGGCTGGGCTGGGCCGGCGGCTATGTCGGCAGCGGGGTGGCGACGGCGAATCTGGCCGCCCGCACCCTGCGTGACCTGGTACAACAGGACTCCGGGCAGAGCGGTCCGACCGAGTTGACCGCGCTGCCGTGGGTGGGCCACCGGGTCAGGCGCTGGGAGCCTGAGCCGTTGCGCTGGCTGGGCGTGCGCGGCCTGTACGCGGCCTACCGCTTCGCGGACCGCAAGGAGTCGGCGGGCCGGGTGGCGGAGACCAACGCGGTGGCCCGGCTGGCGGACCGGATCTCCGGCCGGCACTGACCGCCCGCGGATATCCGCTGACGTACGGTCAATTGCGTTGTCCGACAGGTCCACCGGCTTGTTTTTCGGCTGCCTGACCGGTCGGTTTCCGTCGCGTTCAAGCAAACACCCCTAGGTCGCTCCCAGTTCACCCTGTGTTCATTCTCAGTCCCTACGGTCGTCTTGTATCGGACCGATCAAACGATTGTCGGGTGAATGGAACACATCACGCTGCTTATCGGAGTCGTGATCGCCACCGCGCTCGTGTTCGACTTCACGAATGGCTTTCACGACACAGCCAACGCCATGGCGACCACCATTTCCACCGGGGCGCTGGCCCCCAGACCCGCTGTGGCGATGTCCGCCGTCCTCAACCTCGCCGGTGCTTTCCTGTCCGTGCAGGTGGCCAAGACCATCTCCGGCGGAATCATCGACGAGAAATCCGGAATCCGACCCGAGGTGATCTTCGCGGGTTTGATCGGCGCGATCGTCTGGAACCTCGTGACCTGGCTCGCGGGGCTCCCCTCAAGTTCCTCCCACGCGCTGTTCGGCGGCCTGATCGGCGCCACGCTGGCGGCCGTGGGAACCCACGGCGTGCACGGTGACGCGGTGGTGATGAAGGTCCTGATCCCGGCGGTGCTCTCGCCGGTGGTGGCCGGACTCGCCGCGATGGCCGCCACCAGAGCGACCTACCGGATCGGGCGGCACGCCGAGGGCCGGGCCGCCTCCAGGGGCTACCGGGCCGGGCAGATCGCCTCCGCCGGACTGGTCTCCCTGGCACACGGCACCAACGACGCCCAGAAGACCATGGGCGTCATCACCCTCACCCTGGTCGCCGGCGGCGTCGTCGTGCCCGGCTCCAACCCCCCGGTGTGGGTCATCCTGTGCGCCGGCACCGCGATGGCGCTCGGCACCTACCTCGGCGGCTGGCGCATCATCCGCACGATGGGCAAGGGCCTGACCGACGTGGCGCCGCCGCAGGGCTTCGCCGCGCAGACCGGCGCCGCCACCGTCATCCTCGCCTCCTCGCACCTGGGGTTCGCGCTGTCCACCACGCACGTGTGCTCCGGCGCGGTGCTGGGGTCCGGCGTCGGACGCAAGGGCGCGGTCGTGCGCTGGGGAACGGCCGGCCGCATCGCGCTGTCCTGGCTGGTGACACTGCCGGCCGCCGCGCTGGTGGCCGCGGGCGCCGCACTGCTGGCCGACCGGGGCACCTGGGGCACCGTGCTGGACGGCGTGCTGGCTCTCGGGGTGTGCGCCGGGGCGTGGACGCTCTCGCGCCGCCGCAAGGTGGACCACCACAACGTCAACGACGTCGAGGAGCCCGCACCGCGACCGCGGCCCGCCGCGGAACCGGTCACGCCGCTCGTCACCACCATCCCGGCACCCGTCGCCACCGCGGCGGCCCGGCCGGAGAAGAAGGAGGCGGCGCTGTGAGCGTCGACTGGGGAGCCCTGGGCACCGTCTTCGGCGTGAGCATCGCGGCGACGGTCGGCCTGGTCGGGCTGTTCACCCTGGGGATGGCCGGCCTGTCACGGCAGGAGGCCGCCGTGGGGCGCGGAGCGAGCGCACCACTGGCCAGGACCGGCGCGTACGCCTGCTTCGCGGTGTGCGCGGCGGCCGTCGGCTACGGGATAAGTCTCATAGCGGGATGAGTTGACGCCCGTTCTCGCAGCGTGGTGGACTTCCCGGGCCAGACGGCGACAGGAGAGGAAGCCGGTGTGAATCCGGCGCGGTCCCGCCACTGTCACCGGGGAGTACGCCCCCACCACGCGCCACGGCCGGGAGACCGGCTGGAAGGCCGGGGGCATGCCGATCCGGGAGCCAGGAGACTCTCATCGCCGGTCACGTCGAACCAGGGCGCGGACCCTGAGTGAGGACTCCTGTCATGCCCGGCACCCCGCCCGCACGCCTTTCCCCGACCGCCGTCGCGCCCCCCTTCCGAGGCGCGACGGCGGTCTGACGTCATGCGTGCCGATCGCACCTATGTGTACGGCGCGGCACTCGGCTTCGTCGGCGACCTGCTGACCGGTGATCCGCGCCGGGGGCATCCGGTCGCCGCGTTCGGCCGGGCCGCCGGCGCCGTCGAGCGACGCCTGTACGGCGACCACCGGGGCCGCGGGGCCCTGCACACCGTGCTGTGCGCGGGCGGCGCGGTGGCCGCGGCAGCCGCGCTGTCGCGGGCCGCGCGTCCCTCGCCCGCCGCCACGGTGGCGCTGACCGCGTCGGCCGGCTGGGCAGCTCTGGGCGGCACGTCGCTGGCCCGGGAGGCCCGCGCGGTCGCGGCGGCGCTGGAGTCGGGGGACGTCACGGCGGCGCGCGAGCGGCTGCCGCACCTGTGCGGGCGCGACCCGCGCTATCTGGACGAGGCAGGCATCGCCCGCGCGGTGGTGGAGTCCGTCGCGGAGAACACCTCGGACGCGGTCGTCGGCGCCCTGGTGTGGGGGGCGATCGGCGGGCTGCCGGGGCTCGTCGGGTTCCGCGCGGTCAACACGCTGGACGCGATGGTCGGTCACCGCTCGCCGCGCTACCGGCGGTTCGGCTGGGCGGCGGCCCGGCTCGACGACGTCATGGGCTTCCCCGGGGCGCGGCTGACGGCGGCGCTCGCGGTGGCGGCCGGCCGCCGGCCGCGCGACGCGTGGCGGGCCTGGCGCGCCGACGGACCCCGGCACCCCAGCCCCAACGCCGGCCCGGTGGAGGCGGCGTTCGCCGGCGCGCTGGGGGTACGCCTCGGCGGGACGCTGTCGTACGGCGGGCGGATCGAGCACCGGCCGGTGCTGTGGGCGGCCGGACGGCCGGCCGGGACCGGCGACATCGAGCGGGCGGTGCGGCTGTCGCGGCGGATCGGCGTGCTGGCGTTCGCGGTGACCGCCGCCGCGCGGTGGTACGGGAGGCGGCCGTGAGCGGCGGGCTGCTGGTCGCCGGGACGACCTCGGACGCGGGCAAGAGCGTGGTGACCGCCGGGATCTGCCGCTGGCTGGCCCGCCAGGGCGTGAGCGTGGCGCCGTTCAAGGCGCAGAACATGTCACTCAACTCCTTCGTCACCCGCGAGGGCGCCGAGATCGGCCGGGCCCAGGCGATGCAGGCACAGGCCGCCAGGGTCGAGCCGACCGCGCTGATGAACCCGGTGCTGCTCAAGCCGGGCGGCGACCGCACCAGCCAGATCGTGGTGCTGGGCAGGCCGGTCGGCGAACTGAGCGCCCGCGGCTACTTCGGCGGCCCCGGCGAGCCGGGTGACGGGCCGGCCGGGCCGGCCGCGCGCCGCGCGCGGCTGCTGGAGACGGTCACCGACTGCCTGGCCCGGCTGCGGCGCTCCCACGACGTGGTGATCTGCGAGGGGGCCGGCAGCCCCGCGGAGATCAACCTGCGGCACGGCGACATCGTCAACATGGGGCTGGCCAGGGCCGCCCGGCTGCCGGTGGTGGTGGTCGGCGACATCGACCGCGGCGGCGTCTTCGCCTCCTTCTTCGGCACCACCGCGCTGCTCTCGGCGGCCGACCAGGAACTGGTCGCCGGGTATCTGGTCAACAAGTTCCGCGGCGACGTCTCACTGCTGGAACCCGGCCTGGAGATGCTGCGCGGCCTGACCGGGCGGGCGACCTTCGGCGTGCTGCCGTTCGCCCACGGGCTCGGCATCGACGAGGAGGACGGCCTGCGGGTCTCGCTGCGCGGCACGGTGCGCGAGTCGGTGGTCGCGCCGCCGTACGGGGCCGACGTGCTGCGGGTCGCGGTGGCGGCGGTGCCGCTGATGTCCAACTTCACCGACGTCGACGCGCTGGCGGCCGAGCCCGGCGTGGTCGTGCGGTTCGTGGACCGCCCCGAGGAGTTGGCCGACGCCGACCTGGTGGTGCTGCCGGGCACCCGGGGCACCGTGCGGGCGCTGGCCTGGCTGCGGGAGCGGGGGCTGGCGGACGCGGTCGCCCGCCGGGCCGCCGAGGGGCGGCCGGTGCTGGGGATCTGCGGCGGCTTCCAGATGCTGGGCGAGATGATCGAGGACGACGTGGAGTCCAGGGCGGGCACCGTCCCGGGTCTCGGGCTGCTGCCGGTGCGGATCCGTTTCGCGCCGGACAAGACGCTGGCCCGGCCGTCCGGCGAGGAGTTCGGCGAGCCGGTCGACGGCTACGAGATCCACCACGGCGTCGCGCGGCGGACCGGCGGTGGTCAGGCGTTCCTGGACGGCGTGCGGGTGGGTGCGGCCTTCGGCACCCACTGGCACGGCTCCCTGGAGAGCGACGGGTTCCGCCGGGCCTTCCTGCGCCGGGTCGCTGCCGCGGCGGGCCGGCGGTTCGTCCCCGCGCCTGACACCTCGTTCGGCGTGCTGCGCGAGGAACAGCTCGACCGGCTCGGCGACCTGATCGAGGAGCACGCGGACACCGACGCGCTGCTACGGCTGATCGAGGGCGGGCCGCCACCCGGTCTGCCGTTCGTCCCTCCGGGGGCACCGTGAACGGCGCGCACCGCACGACGAGGACCGGGCGCGCTCGGCCCGACCGCGACCTGAAGGGCACCGCATGAACACCCCTTACCCGTTCACCGCGATCGTGGGGATGGACGACCTGCGGCTCGCGCTGCTGCTGAACGCGGTCTCCCCCGCGGTCGGGGGTGTCCTCGTGCGCGGCGAGAAGGGCACCGCCAAGTCGACCGCGGTACGGGCGCTGGCCGCGCTGCTGCCGCGGATCGAGGTGGTGGCCGGCTGCCGGTTCTCCTGCGATCCGGGCGCGCCGGACCTCAGCTGCCCGGACGGCCCGCACGAGCCGTCCGTCGGGGTGGACCGCCCGGCGCGCATGGTCGAACTGCCGGTCGGCGCCTCGGAGGACCGGCTGGTCGGCGCGCTGGACATCGAACAGGCGCTGGCCGAGGGGAAGAAGTCCTTCGAGCCAGGACTGCTGGCGGCGGCGCACCGCGGGCTGCTGTACGTGGACGAGGTCAACCTGCTCCACGACCACCTGGTCGACCTGCTGCTGGACGCCACCGCGATGGGCGCCTCCCACGTCGAGCGGGAGGGCGTGTCGGTGACGCACGCGGCGCGTTTCCTGCTGGTCGGCACGATGAATCCGGAAGAGGGCGAGCTGCGGCCGCAGTTGCTGGACCGCTTCGGGCTCACCGTCGAGGTCAGCGCGTCGCGCGATCCGGCGACCCGGGTCGAGGTGGTGCGCCGCCGCCTCGCCCACGACGAGGACCCGGTGGCGTTCGCGGCCGGCTGGGCGGACCAGGAGGAGGCGCTGCGGCGACGGATCGCCGCCGCCCGGGAGGCGCTGCCCTCGGTGCGGCTGGGCGACGGCATGCTGCGGCGGATCGCCTCGGTCTGCGCGGCGTTCGAGGTGGACGGGATGCGGGCCGACATCGTGACGGCCCGCGCGGCGACCGCGCTGGCCGCGTGGGCCGGCCGCACCGAGGTGACCGCAGAGGACGTGCGGCAGGCCGCGCTGCTCGCGCTGCCGCACCGGCGCCGCCGCAACCCGTTCGACGCGCCGGGCCTCGACGAGGACAAGCTGGACGAGGCGCTGGAGGAGGCGGCCGGGGACGACGAGCCGGACGGTCCCCCGGAGGGCGGCGGTCCGGACGGCGGAGGTCCGGACGGCGGCGGCGGTCTGCCCCCGGCGGACGGCTCCGAGGGTCCCGGCGGCCCCGGGAATCCCGGCGGCCAGGACGGTTCCGATGGTCCGGACGGTTCCGGGGCCGCCGACGCCCCGGCGCCAGGGGACGGCGGGCGGCCCGGTGACCCGGCGGACTCCGGTCAGGCCACGGACTCCGACCCGGCCGCGGACCCCGGGATCCTCGGGCAGGCGCCCGCCCCGGCCGAGCAGCCCGCCGTACCGGCCGGTGAGCCCTTCCGGGCGAAGACCCTCACCGTCACCGGACTCGGCGAGGGCGCCACGGGACGCCGGTCGCGGGCCCGCAGCGACCACGGCCGCACGACCGGCGCCCGCCGCCCGGACGGCGCGTTGACGAGACCGCACCTCGCGGCCACCGTCTCGGCCGCCGCGCCCCACCAGGCGGCGCGTGGCCGGGTCGGCCCGGGTCTGATCGTGCGCCGGGACGACCTGCGGCAGGCGGTGCGCGAGGGGCGGGAGGGCAACCTCGTGCTCTTCGTGGTCGACGCCTCCGGCTCGATGGCGGCCCGCCGCCGGATGACCGCGGTCAAGGGCGCGGTGCTGTCGCTGCTGCTCGACGCCTACCAGCGGCGGGACAAGGTCGGGCTGGTCACCTTCCGGAACGCGACGGCCGAACTGGCGCTGCCGCCGACCTCGTCGGTCGAGGCCGGCGCCGCCCGGCTGGAGCGGCTGCCGACCGGCGGCCGCACCCCGCTGGCGGCCGGGCTGCTCACGGCGCGCGAGGTGCTGCGGGTGGAGCGGCTGCGCGATCCCGCCCGGCGGCCGCTGCTGGTCGTGGTGACCGACGGCCTGGCGACCTCGGGCGGCGCGGACCCGGTGGCGCTCGCCACCCGGGCGGCCCGGGTGCTGGCCGCCGACAAGGTCGCCTCGGTGGTGGTGGACTGCGAGTCCGGGCCGGTGCGGCTCGGACTGGCCGGCTCGCTCGCCCGCGAGCTGGGCGGCACCGCGGTGACCTTGTCGGAGTTGCGCGCGGACACCGTCTCCGCGCTGGTGAAGGACGTACGGAGGGCAGCCTGATGCCGCAGGGGAAGCCGGAGATGGTGCCGGACGACGGTCTGACGACCCGTCAGCGTCGCAACAGGGCGCTGACGATCGTGCACACCGGAACGGGCAAGGGGAAGTCGACCGCCGCCTTCGGGCTGGCGCTGCGCGCCTGGAACCAGGGCTGGCCGATCGGGGTGTTCCAGTTCGTGAAGTCCGCCAAGTGGAAGGTCGGCGAGGAGCGGGCACTGCGGGTGCTGGGCGCCTCGGGGGAGGGCGGCACCGTCGCGTGGCACAAGATGGGTGAGGGCTGGTCGTGGGTCCAGCGGGACCTCGCCGACAGCGAGGAGGCGGCCCGCGAGGGCTGGCGGCAGGTCAAGCGGGACCTGGCCGCCGAGACCTACCGGCTGTACGTGCTGGACGAGTTCGCCTACCCGATGCACTGGGGCTGGGTGGACACCGACGAGGTCGTCGCGGTGCTGCGGGACCGGCCGGGCACCCAGCACGTGGTGGTCACCGGGCGGAACGCGCCGGCCGCGCTGGTGGACGCCGCCGACCTGGTGACCGACATGACCAAGGTCAAGCACCCGATGGACGCCGGCCAGAAGGGCCAGCGGGGCATCGAATGGTGACCTCCGGCACCGGCCCGAGCCCTGAGTCCGGCCCCCGGCCCCACGCCGGCCGCGACCTGGCCAGGCTGGTGATCGCCGCGCCCGCCTCCGGCGCGGGGAAGACGACCGTCGCCACCGGGCTGATGGCCGCCTTCACCCGCCGCGGGCTGGCCGTCTCGCCGCACAAGGTGGGCCCCGACTACATCGACCCCGGCTACCACGCGCTGGCCACCGGCCGCCCGGGCCGCAACCTGGACGCCTACCTGTGCGGCCCCGAGCGGATCGAGCCGCTGCTGCTGCACGGTGCCCGAGGGTGCGAACTGGCCGTCGTCGAGGGCGTGATGGGGCTGCACGACGGGGTCTCGGGACAGGGTGAGCTGGCCTCCACCGCGCACGTCGCCAGACTGCTGCGCGCCCCGGTGGTACTGGTCGTCGACGCCTCGTCGCAGTCCCGGTCGGTGGCGGCGCTGGTGCACGGCTTCGCCTCCTGGGACCCACGGGTGCGGCTGGGCGGGGTGATCCTCAACAAGGTCGCCTCCGACCGGCACGAGGAGTTGCTGCGGGACGCGCTGGAGGGCTCCGGGGCGCCGGTGCTCGGGGTGCTGCGGCGGGACGAGACGGTGACGACGCCGTCCCGGCACCTGGGCCTGGTGCCGGTGGTGGAGCGCCGCACCCGGGCCGTCGAGGCGGTCGAGGCGCTGGCCGCCAGGGTCGAGGCGGGCTGCGACCTGCCCGCCCTGCTGGCGCTGGCCCGCAGCGCTCCCCCGCTGACCGGCCGGCCGTGGGACCCGGCGGAGCCCTCGGTTGCCGACCCGGCCGAGCGGCCGCCGCTGACCGTGCCTGGCCGTCCGGTGGTCGCGGTGGCCGGCGGGCCCGCGTTCTCCTTCGGGTACGCGGAGAACACCGAGTTGCTCAGCTCCGCCGGTGCCGAGGTCGTGCCCTTCGATCCGCTGCGGGACGAGAAACTCCCCGCCGGTACGGCCGCGTTGGTGCTCGGCGGCGGCTTCCCCGAGGTCTACGCGCCCGAACTGTCGGCCAACGCCCCGCTGCGCGCGGCGGTCGCCGAACTGGCCGCCACGGGCGCGCCGGTGGCCGCGGAGTGCGCCGGACTGCTGTATCTCGCCCGGGAGTTGGACGGCGCGCCGATGTGCGGGGTGCTGGACGCGACGGCCCGGATGACCGACCGCCTGACGCTGGGCTACCGGGAGGCGGTCGCGATCGGCGACAACGCGCTGGCGGTCGCCGGGACGCGGGTGCGCGGTCACGAGTTCCACCGCACGGTCGTCGAACCGGGGGCGGGGCCGGCGCCCGCGTGGGGGCTGACCCGGCCGGTGCGGCGTACCGAGGGCTTCACGCTCGGCGGGGTCCACGCCTCCTACCTGCATGTGCACTGGGCGGGCGCGCCGTCGGTGGCCCGCGCCCTGGTGGCGGGCGCCGCGCGGGTCGACGCCCGGTGAGCGGGGCCGGGGTGGTGGTCGGGGTCGGGGTCGGGGTCGGGGTGGTGGTCGGGGTCGGCGCCTCGCGCGGGGTGTCCGCCGGGGAGGTGCTGGACCTGGTCGCCGACGCGCTGGCTGCCGTCGGTCTCACCACGAGCGCGGTCGCCCAACTGGCCACCGTCGAGGCGAAGTCGGCCGAGCCGGGGATCGTCGCCGCCGCCGAGCGGCTCGGGGTGCCGCTGGTGGCCTACCGGGCGCGGGTGCTCGCGGAGGTCCTGGTGCCCGGCCCTTCGGACGCGGCGCTGGCCGCGGTGGGCACCCCGAGCGTCGCCGAGGCGGCGGCTCTGGCGGCCGTGCGCGGCGGCCGACTGCTGGTCGCCAAGCGGAAGTCGGCGCCCGCCGGTCGTCCGTCGATGGCCACCGTGGCGGTGGCCGGGCCGGCCGCGGAAACGATTCGTGGCGGCGATCCGCGTCCCGGTCGGGCGGGCGGCGATCTTGGCCGGTAGCGTTCACCCGGCACACGTGCCCTGGTCCGGTCCGGCCATCCCGTGACCCGACCCTGCCGGTGGTCTTCAGGACCCGGCTCAGTACCGTCTGAGCGGGCCTCACCGCGCGCGAGCGCGTGTGCCCGACCCGCAACCCGCCGCAAGGAGACTCCTCAGTGACCCCGCCGCCAGCCCTTCTCGTCGTAGGCCACGGCACGAGCGACGAGGCGGGAGCCGAAGCGTTCCGTTCGTTCCTCCAGCTGCTCGGTGACCGCAGTCCCGGGCTGGTGGTGGGCGGTGGCTTCACCGGAGAGAACCCGCCTTCGCTCGCCGACGCCGTGGCGGAGTTGGTGGAGGAGCGCGAGGTACGGGACTTCGCGGTCATCCCGCTGCTGCTGACCGTCGGCGGCCGGGCCGACGCGGCCATCCAGGACGCGGTCAGCCGCGCGGAGTCCCGCCACCCCGACACCGGTTACGCCTACTGGCACGGCCCGCTCGGCCCGCACCCCGCGCTGTTGCGCGCGCTGGAGCGGCGGCTGGACGAGGCGCTGGACGACGGCCACCGCACCCCCTCCGACCGGGCCGCCACCACCGTGCTGCTGGTGGGCAACGGCTCCTCCGATCCGCAGGCCAACGCCGAGTTGTACCGGATCGCCCGGCTGCTGTGGGAGGGCGGCGGCTACGCGAGCGTGGAGACCGCGTTCGTGTCGCACACCGCACCTGACGTTCCGTCAGGACTCGACCGGTGCGCCAAGCTCGGCGCCGGCCGCGGCGACCGCAAGGGCCGCGTCGTCGTGCTGCCGTACTTCCTGTTCGACGGCGAACTCGTGGGCAAGCTGCGCCAGCAGGCCGAGGGCTGGGGGGAGGCGAACGCGGACATCCAGGTGCGGTACGCCGAAGTCATCGGCGCCGCCGAGGAGTTGGCGGATCTGGTGTTGGAGCGCTACGGCGCCCTGCCGCCCGGCCCGGCCGACGTCCCGGTGGACGACAGCCATGCGGACGCCGCCGTCTGACCCCGCCGGCGACGGCGGCTACGACCTGCGCCATCACGGCGATGCCGAAGTACGCGACGACGGCGGCGAGTTGACCGATCTCGCCGTCAACGTCCGGGCCGGCACACCGCCTTCGTGGCTGCGGGAGCGGATAGCCGCCTCGCTCACCGGACTCGCCGCCTATCCCGACGGCCGTGCCGCGCGGCACGCGGTCGCCGGACGGCACGGCCGCCCCGACGGCGAGGTGCTGCTGACCGCGGGCGCGGCGGAGGCGTTCGTCCTGCTGGCCCGGGCGCTGGCGCCGCGCCACGCGGCGGTGGTGCACCCGCAGTTCACCGAGCCGGAGGCGGCGCTGCGGGACGCCGGGCACCCGGTGGAGCGCGTGCTGCTGCGCGAGCGGGACGGCTTCCGGCTGGATCCGGCGGTGGTGCCCGCCGAGGCCGATCTGGTGGTCGTCGGCAACCCCACCAACCCGACCTCCGTCCTGCACCCGGCGGGGACGCTGGCCGCGCTGGCGCGTCCCGGGCGGACGCTGGTGGTGGACGAGGCGTTCATGGACGCCGTACCGGGCGAGTCGCAGTCGCTGGCGGCCCGCCGCGACCTGCCGGGGCTGGTCGTGCTGCGCAGCCTCACCAAGACCTGGGGGCTGGCCGGGCTGCGGATCGGCTACCTGCTGGCCGGCCCGGGGACGGTCACCCGCCTGGAGCGGGCGCAGCCGCTGTGGCCGGTCTCCACCCCCGCGCTGGCGGCGGCCCTGGCGTGCTGCGAGCCGGGCGCGCTGGCCGAGGCGGACGAGGCCGCGCGGCGGACCGCCCGGGACCGCGCCCATCTGCTGGAGCGGCTCGGCGCGCTGGACGCGGTGACGGTGGCCGGGCCGGCCGCCGCCCCCTTCGTGCTGCTGCGGACGCCGGGCGCGGCGGCGGTGCGCGGACGGCTGCGCCAGGCGGGCTTCGCCGTACGGCGCGCCGACACCTTCCCCGGTCTGGGGCCCGACTGGCTGCGGATCGCGGTGCGCGGCCGGGAGGCGACCGACCGCTTCGCCGGGGCACTGGAGAAGGCGCTGACGGACTGACCCTCGATCGTCAACCCAGGGTTGACGTTCAATGGTCGACAACCTACGGTTGACGCATGGCGAAGCAACCCGTTCGGCTCGACGACCTCATCGAGCACGTAATCAACCAGCACCCGGACGGTGACGCACTCCAGCACCTGTCCGACGCCGTCCAGACCGGTACCCACCTGGGGGAGGTCGCGGACCATCTCATAGGGCACTTCGTGGACCAGGCACGCCGGGCCGGCGCGTCCTGGACGGACATCGGCCAGTACATGGGGGTGAGCAAGCAGGCCGTCCAGAAGCGGTTCGTCCCCAAGGAGACCGAGGCGGACGAACTCGACGCGACCCGCTCCGTGCTGTTCACCCACTTCACCCAGCGGGCCCGCAACGTGGTGAAGAACGCCCGCGACGAGGCGATCGAGCGCGGCCACAGCCACGTGGAGATCGGGCACCTCGTACTCGGTCTGCTCAGCGAGCCCGACGGCCTCGCGGCGAAGGCGATCGACGAACTCGGGCCGGGCAACGACCAGGTCAAGGAGGCGGTCATCGCCTCGCTCGGCCCGGCCGTCCGGTCCAAGCCCACCCGCATCAGGTTCAGCCGCCCGGCCCGCAAGACCCTCGAACTCGCCCTGCGGGAGGCCCTGCACCTCGGGCACAACTACATCGGCACCGAGCACATGCTGCTCGGCCTGCTACGGGACGAGAAGGACGCCGCCACCAAGCTGCTGATCGGCCTCGGAGTGACCCGGGAGGCCGCCGAGCAGTGGACGAAGGCCGCGCTGGTGGGCTTCCAGCACGGCAAGAAGGCCTGACCCCGGTCCGCGGCCCGCGGCGCCCCCGTCCTCAGACCACCACCCGGCCCCGCAGCACCACCCGCTGCGGGGCCGCCAGCACCCGCACATCCACGCGCGGATCGGCCTCGTAGACCACCAGGTCGGCGGAGGCACCCTCGTCCAGCAGCGGCCGGCCGAGCCACCGCCGGGCTCCCCAGGTCGCGGCCGACAGCGCGTCCAGCGGCGGCAGGCCCGCCCTGACGAGTTCTGCCACCTCCTCGGCGACCAGTCCGTGCGGCAGGGAGCCGCCCGCGTCGGTGCCGGTGAAGATCCGGATCCCGGCGTCGTGGGCGGCGCGCACCGTCTCGTAGCGACGGGCGTGCAGCCGTCGCATGTGGGCCGACCAGTTCGGGAACTTCTCCTCGCCGTCCGCCGCCAGGCCGGGGAAGGTGGCGATGTTGACCAGGGTCGGCACAATGGCCACCTGGTGCTCGGCGAACAGCGGGATGGTCTCCTCGGTGAGCCCGGTCGCGTGCTCCACGCAGTCGATGCCCGCCTCGACCAGGTCGGCCAGCGAGTTCTCCGCGAAGCAGTGCGCGGTCACCCGGGCGCCCTCGGCGTGGGCGGCGGCGATCGCCTCCCGGAGTGCGTCGGCCGGCCAGCAGGGCATCAGGTCGCCGACCGAGCGGTCGATCCAGTCACCGACCAGCTTGACCCAGCCGTCGCCGCGCCGCGCCTCCTGCCGCACGTAGGCGGCCAGGTCGCCCGGCTCGATCTCGTGCGCGAAGTTGCGGATGTAGCGGCGGGTACGGGCGATGTGGCGGCCGGCCCTGATGATCCTGGGCAGGTCCTCGCGGTCGTCGACCCAGTGGGTGTCCACCGGGGTGCCGGCGTCCCGCAGCAGCAGCGAGCCGGCGTCGCGGTCGGCCAGCGCCTGCTTCTCGCTGGTGGCCTCGTCCACCGCGCCGTGCGGCCCCAGGCCCACGTGGCAGTGCGCGTCGACCAGACCGGGCAGTACCCAGCCGGTCACCGTCCGCACATCGCGGGCCAGCACCGGCCGCCGGTAGGTGATCCGGCCGTCCACCACCCACAGCTCGTCGGTCAGGTCCTCGGGACCGGTCAGTACCCGTCCCTTGATGTGCAGCACCGGGGCATCCGTCATACCGGTGACTCTACGAGACCGCCCCGGCACTCCCGCGAGCGGCCGCCCTATTACCCGAAGTGCGGAATCAGAAATCCTCGGCGATAATTCCTCCCCGAATTATCGAGCGCATTTCCCCATAGGCTCCTGCCCAGCATTCCGGGATCCAAACACGAACGTTTCGCCAACACAGAACACGATAAGTTCCGAAGATCTCAAGAGTGTTACGGAGATGTGACCAACCGCACAACCTGACCGTTTCGCCCGGTAATATCCGGGCAAAACCCCAGGTCATGCCGGTCCAGAGGGGATCCCGCCTGCGCGCGATAACACACTTGCCGATCCAGGGTAACCCCGCCCCCCAATGCATTTCCGAGCGAGTCTGGGTAAATTCATATTCCATGACCGCCGTACAAGCGACGAATTCCGACGAGCTGCTCGACACACCTACGGTCGACGACGGTGCTGCCATGTGGCGCATCGCCCGTGACTCGAAGGTCCTGGACCTGAACTCCTCCTACAGCTACCTGCTGTGGTGCCGTGACTTCGCCGGCACCTCGGTGGTGGCCCGCGACAACGGCGAGCCCGTCGGCTTCGTCACCGGCTACGTCCGGCCGCAACGGCCCCGGACGCTGGTCGTCTGGCAGGTCGCGGTGGACCGGTCGCACCGCGGCCGGGGACTGGCCGGCGCGATGCTCGACGGACTGACGAAGCGCTTCGGCGACCTGGGGGTGGACGGCCTCGAAACGACGATCGCCCCCAGCAACGAGGCCTCCCACCGGCTGTTCACCTCCTACGGGGAACGGCACGGCGCCGCGGTCGAACGTGAGGTGCTCTTCGACGGGGTGCAGTTCCCCGACGGGCACGAGCAGGAGGTGTTGTACCGGATCGGTCCGATCAGGTGATCAACCGAACACGCACCACCCTGCTCACCCCCACACCCCAAGGAGCCCCACGGTGACCATCACCCCGCCCGAACTCAGTGTCTTCGAGTCGCTGGAGTCCGAGGTCCGCAGCTACTGCCGCGGCTGGCCCGCGGTGTTCGACCGCGCGCAGGGCAGCCGACTCCACGACGAGGACGGCCACGTCTACCTGGACTTCTTCTCCGGGGCGGGCGCCCTCAACTACGGCCACAACAACCCGGTACTCAAACGGGCGCTGCTGGACTACCTGGAACGCGACGGCATCACCCACGGCCTGGACATGTCCACCACCGCCAAGCGCCGCTTCCTGACCACCTTCCAGGACGTGGTGCTGCGCCCGCGTGACCTCGACTACAAGGTGATGTTCCCCGGCCCGACCGGCACCAACGCGGTGGAGGCCGCGCTGAAGCTGGCCCGCAAGGTCAAGGGGCGCGAGGCGATCGTCTCGTTCACCAACGCCTTCCACGGCATGTCGCTGGGCGCCCTCGCCGTCACCGGCAACGCCTTCAAGCGGGCCGGCGCCGGCATCCCGCTGGTGCACGGCACGCCGATGCCCTTCGACCACTACCTGGACGACCAGGTGCCGGACTTCCTGTGGTTCGAGCGGCTGCTGGAGGACCAGGGCTCCGGGCTGAACACCCCCGCCGCGGTGATCGTGGAGACCATCCAGGGCGAGGGCGGCGTCAACGTCGCACGCCCCGAGTGGCTGCGCGGCCTGGCCGACCTGTGCGAGCGGCGCGACATGCTGCTGATCGTCGACGACATCCAGATGGGCTGCGGGCGCACCGGGCCGTTCTTCTCCTTCGAGGAGGCCGGCATCACCCCGGACATCGTCACGCTGTCCAAGTCCATCAGCGGCTACGGCATGCCGATGTCGCTGGCGCTCTTCAAGCCGGAGCTCGACCTGTGGGAGCCCGGCGAGCACAACGGCACCTTCCGCGGCAACAACCCGGCCTTCGTCACCGCGACCGCCGCGCTCGACACCTACTGGGCCGACGGCCAGATGGAGAAGCAGACCCTCTCGCGCGGCGACCAGGTCGAGGCCGCGCTGCGGGACATCGTGCGCGAGCACCGGCACAGCGACGACACCGAGGCCGAATTCCGCGGCCGGGGACTGGTGTGGGGCCTTGAGTTCGCCGACAAGGAGCGTGCCTCCAAGGTCTGCGCCCGCGCCTTCGACCTCGGTCTGCTGCTGGAGACCTCAGGCCCGCAGGGCGAGGTCGTCAAGATGCTGCCGGCCCTGACCATCACCCCCGACGAACTGGACGAGGGCCTGCGGATCACGGCCCGCGCCGTCCGTGAGACCGCATAGCAGCACCGCACAGAAAGGCACAACACACCGTGATCGTCCGATCGTTCAAGGACATCGAGGGCACCGACCGGCACATCAGGTCCGCCTCGGGCACCTGGGAGAGCAAGCGCATCGTCCTGGCCAAGGAGGGTGTCGGCTTCTCGCTGCACGAGACGATCCTGTACGCCGGTACGGAGACCCCCATGTGGTACGCCAACCACATCGAGGCCGTGCTGTGTGTCGAGGGTGAGGCGGAACTCACCAACGAGGAGACCGGCGAGAAGCACCTGATCGAGCCGGGCACGATGTACCTCCTCGACGGCCACGAGCGGCACACTCTGCGCCCCAAGACCGACTTCCGCTGCGTCTGCGTCTTCAACCCCCCGGTCACCGGGCGGGAGGACCACGACGAGAACGGGGTGTACCCCCTGCTCACCGAGGAGGCCTGAGCGATGACCACGATCACTGATCTGTACCCGACCCGTGGTGCCGCCGAGGTGTCCACCCCGCGCCAGGACCCGGTCGTCTGGTCCCCGCCGGGTGCGGCGGGCCCGATCCAGCCGGGCGACCTGCGCTCCTTCGACCGGGACGGCTTCTTGTCGGTGGACCAGCTCCTCACCCCGCAGGAGGTGGCCCGCTACCGCGCCGAACTGGACCGGATGACCAGCGACCCGGTCATCCGCGCCGACGAGCGCTCCATCATCGAGCCGAAGACCCAGGACGTGCGCTCGGTCTTCGAGGTGCACCGGATCAGCGAGGTCTTCGCCTCCCTGGTCCGCGACCCGAGGCTGCTGGACCGCGCCCGGCAGATCCTCGGCTCGGAGGTCTACGTCCACCAGAGCCGGATCAACGTCAAGCCCGGTTTCGGGGCCAGCGGCTTCTACTGGCACTCCGACTTCGAGACCTGGCACGCCGAGGACGGTCTGCCGAGGATGCGTACCGTCTCGGTGTCCATCGCGCTGACCGAGAACCACGACACCAACGGCGGCCTGATGATCATGCCGGGGTCGCACCGCACGTTCGTCGGCTGCGCGGGTGAGACGCCGAAGGACAACTACAAGCAGTCGCTCAAGATGCAGGACGCGGGCACCCCGTCCCACCAGGCGCTCACCGAACTGGCCGGGCAGCACGGCATCAAGCTGTTCACCGGTGCCGCCGGCGCCGCCACCTGGTTCGACTGCAACTGCATGCACGGCTCAGGCGACAACATCACGCCGTTCCCGCGCAGCAACGTCTTCATCGTCTTCAACAGCATGGACAACACCGCCGTCGATCCGTTCGCGGCGCCGATCCCGCGCCCCGAGTTCATCGGGGCACGGGGACCGTTCGAACCGGTGACCAGCGGGTGAGTCCCGCGGGTTCCTCAGGTCACAGGCCGTTGGTCCAGGCGTAGCTGCTGGGGACCTTCACGGACTGGCCGGCCGGCCCGTAGACCAGGGCGATCTCGTCGTGAGCGTGCAACACGATCGCGGCGGGGTCGCCCTTGGTCTGCTTGCCGTTGACGTAGGCGCGCAGTTCCTTGCCGCCGCCCGCCTTGAGGCCGCCGATCTGCTGTGCCGACAGCTGCACGTTCCACTCGGTCATGAACTGGCCGAGGGTGAAGGTGGCCTTGACCGGCGACTCGATGTGGATGACGCCGCTGGTGTCGTGGGTGTGCAGCGGGCTGATGCTGGCGGCGCTCTCGTCGATGCCGATCAGCGCGGAGACGACCACCGGCTTGCCGTCCGCCAGGATGTCGAGGTGGGCGTGGATGTGCAGCACCTGCCCCTCGGCTCCCAGCATCGGCAGTCCTGCGGCGGCCACCCGCGCGCTCGCGTCGGCGGGCGCGGCCCACGGGGGCGCGGTGGTCCGGCCCTGTGCGGTGGTGCGCGGGTGCTGCGGCACTGCGGTGGGCAGCGCGCCGGCCTGCGGCCGGTCGGTGGCGGCGCTGCCGGACTTGCTGTCCGCGGCACTGGAGTCGGAGCCGCAGGCGGCGAGTCCGGTGCCCATGACGACCACTGCGGCCGCTATGGCGGCGATCGACCGGGGGCTGCGGATGCTGGTGGGGTGAGGCATCACGCCAGAATAGCCGCCGGGCACCACCACGGAGGGCGTTCGATATGCTGAACGCTGTATTTGCTGGTGAATGCCACCGTTGTGACCGCTTCAGGACACCGGTCGCACCGGACCGGCCGAGGCCGGGCGAAGAGGGGTCGAGGGGCATGTCTGTCGGCGACGGCGCGGGCGGCGGCTCGCAGGTGAAGTCCGCGGTGCGCACGGTGGAACTGCTGGAGTTCTTCGCCGGCCGCCCCGGGATGCACTCCCTGGCGGCCGTCCAGGAGGCGGTCGGCTACCCCAAGTCCAGCCTCTACATGCTGCTGCGCACCCTGGTCGACCTCGGCTGGATCGAGACGGACGCCACCGGCACCCGCTACGGCATCGGGGTGCGGGCCCTGCTGGTGGGCACCTCCTACATCGACGGCGACGAGGTGGTGGCCGCCGCCCGCCCCGCGCTGGACCGGCTCGCCGAGGACACCGCCGAGACCATCCACCTGGCCAGGCTCGACGGGACCAGCGTGGTCTACCTCGCCACCCGGCAGTCCCAGCACTACCTGCGCCCCTTCACCCGGGTCGGTCGCCGGCTGCCCGCGCACTCCACCTCGCTGGGCAAGGCGCTGCTGGCCACCCACTCCGACGAGCAGGTGCGCGCGATGCTCCCGCCGACGCTCCAGGCGCTGACCGAGCACACCATCACCGACCGCGAAAGCTCATCGAGGAGCTGCGGCTGGTGCGCGAGCGCGGCTACGCGGTGGACCGCGAGGAGAACACGGTGGGGTTGCGCTGCTTCGGCGCGGCGATCCCCTACCGCTCCCCCGCGCGGGACGCCGTCAGCTGCTCGGTGCCGGTCGCCCGGCTCACCCCGGCCCACGAACAGACCGTCAAGGACGCCCTGTTCGACGCCCGGGACCGGCTGACCCTGGCCACCCGCCGGCTGTGACCGCCCGGGGTGGTGCCGCGGCTTACCGGAAGCGGCCTACCGGAAGCCCATGACGCCGCGCGGCGTGTAGTGCTCCTCCAACTCCTGGCACTCCTGGTCGTCGAGCTCCAGGCCGACCGAGGCGACCGCGTCGTCGAGGTGGTGCGGCTTGGTCGCGCCGATGATGGGCGCGCTGACACCCGGCTGCCGCAACAGCCAGGCGAGCGCCACCTGGGCCCGCGGCACACCGCGCCGCTCGGCGACCCGGGTGACCGCGTCCACGATGTCGCGGTCGGACTCCAGGTAGAGCGTCTTGCCGAACTCGTCGGTCTCGCTGCGCGCGCTGGTGGCGTCCCAGGCCCTGGTGAGCCGGCCGCGGGCCAGCGGGCTCCACGGGATGACGCCGACGCCCTGGTCCGCGCAGAGCGGCAGCATCTCGCGCTCCTCCTCGCGGTAGAGCAGGTTGTAGTGGTTCTGCATGGTGACGAACTTCGTCCAGCCGTGCCGCTCGGCGAGGTACTGCGCCTTGGAGAACTGCCACGCGTACATCGAACTCGCCCCGATGTAGCGGGCTTTGCCGGCCTTGACGACGTCGTGCAGCGCTTCGAGGGTCTCCTCGATCGGGGTACGCCGGTCCCAGCGGTGGATCTGGTAGAGGTCGACGTAGTCGGTGCCCAGCCGCCGCAGGCTGTGGTCGATCTCGGCCATGATCGCCTTGCGGGACAGCCCCGCGCCGTTGGGGCCCGGCGCCATCCGGCCGTGCACCTTGGTGGCCAGCACGATCTCGTCGCGGCGGGCGTACTCGGCCAGCGCCCGGCCGACGATCTCCTCGCTGGTGCCGTCGGAGTAGACGTTGGCGGTGTCGAAGAAGTTGATCCCCGCCTCGACGGCCTGCCGGACGAACGGGCGGGCGTCCTCCTCCTCCAGCGACCAGGTGTGGTTGCCGCGGGACTTGACGCCGTAACTCATGCAGCCGAGACAGATCCGCGACACATCCAGGCCGGTGCTGCCCAGTTTCACATAGTCCATGGAGGTCTTCCCCTGTCGTACGACGGTTCTCGTGGCGGGCGTCACCTGCCACGGGGCCGATCGTATGCTCCGCAGGTTACGGATTCGTGATCACCGTCGGGCCAGTGCCTCCGCGACCGCCCGCAGATCCGCGTCGCCGGCCAGTCCGGCGTGGTAGAGCCGCAGTTGGTCCGCCCCGAGGGAGGCGGCGTGCGCGGCGTCGGCGGCCAGAGTCGCGGGGCTGCCGCCCATGCCGGAGACCACGGTCAGGTTGGCGGCCAGCACGTTGTCGTCGCGGCGGTGCGCGGCGAACGGCGTCAGCGCCGCCGCCCGGTCGGCCGCGCTCCCGGTGCAGGCCACCACCACGCCGTCCGCGTGGGCCAGCACGTCCGCCGGGTCGACGCCGACGTTCGCCCCGTAGCGGTGCGGGGCGGGATCGGCGTGCAGCAGCACCTGGAACCCGGCGCCGGGACGGGTCTCGCGGGCCCGGGCCCGGACCGCGGCCACGCACTCGCGCTGGAGCACCCGGGCGGCACGGGAGCGCCACGCGAGGGTGACGGCGGCGCGGTCGGTGCCCAGCAGACTCTCGACCTCGGCCCACTCGCCCTCCCGGTCAGCCGGTCCCTGGCCGCGCTCCCCGGTCCACACCGGTGCCAGGGCCGTGGTCACGGCGGTCCGCAACTCCTGTGGCGGCAGGCCGAGTTCCGCGTAGCCGCGCTCGCACTCGTCGCAGAAGCACAGGCTCATCAGGTACTGCGCGGCGCCGCGGAGCGGGACGCCGCCGATCTTGTCGTGCGCGTGCAGATGCGCCAGCCCGTACCAGCCGCAGGACTCCAGCTCGGTACCGGCCGCACCCGGGCGGGCACCCGCCTCGGCGGACAGCCGGATCGCGTAGGCCAGCACCTCGGGGCGCGCCACACACAGCGCCCACGGGTAGCGGTCGCCGTAGGCGTTGCGCACCGAGCTGTCCGGGAAGTCGGTCCCCAGACGGGAGTTGTGGGCCAGCACCACCCAGGAGTGCACCTCGATGCCGACCCGCTCCAGCGCGGTGGCGGCCTCGTCCCACGGGTCGGCTGAGGTGATCCAGGACTGCTGGTGGGGCCGCAGTCGACTGCCCTGCCAGTGCCGCTCCGACGGCGGGTAGAGCACCGCGGAGTGCCGGGCGGTGACGATCCGGTGCCCGGGGTGGCGGGGGGTGAGCGCGCGGGTGGAGTGGTAGGCGGCGGCCAGCGTCGCCCGGGTGATCCCGAGGTCGGCGAGGCGGCTCGGTGCGTCCGGGTCGCCGACGACGTCCCAGGGGTAGAGGAAGGCCGACGCTCTCATCAGGGCTGCACTCCCCCTCGGACGCCCGCTCGTTCCACGAGCTGAAGGCTGTCCATGTTCATGAACGATCTCGAACGAGGCCACGCTAGGGCGGTGCTTCACACCGGGTCAAGAACGGCATCCTTGACCGGCGCGGAGCCTGCTCGTAAGGTTTTCACGAATGTGAACGGCATCCACGGATACAGATTCGGCAGGCCCGCCTCATGTCCGCAGCCCCCCGCACGATCCTGCTCACCGGCGCCGCTGGCGGCGTGGGAACCCTGATGCGCGACCTGCTGCCGGAGTACGGCTACCGGCTGCGGCTGTTCGACATGGTCCCGGTCCCCGGCGAACCGGCCGCCGTCACCGCCGATCTGGCCGACACCGACACACTGCGCGCGGCCGTCCGCGGCACCGACGCGATCCTGCACCTGGCCGGGATCTCGAAGGAGTCGTCGTTCGAGCGGATCCTGCGGGCCAACATCGAGGGCACCTACAACCTCTACGAGGCGGCGCGCGCCGAAGGCATCCGCCGGATCGTCCTCGCCTCCAGCAACCACGCGGTCGGCTTCACCCCCTGCCCGCCCAAGGACGGCCCGCTGGTCCCGGTCGGCACCCCGCACCGCCCGGACACCTACTACGGGCTGTCCAAGTCGTTCGTCGAGGACCTGGCCTCGCTGTACTGGGACCGGTACGGCATCGAGACCGTCTCGGTGCGGATCGGGTCGCTGTTCCCCGAGCCCTCCAACGTGCGCGCCCTGTCGACCTGGCTGAGTCCGGCCGACGGCGCCCGGCTCTTCCACGCCGCGCTCACCGCGCCCGGGGTCGGCCACACGGTCGTCTACGGCAGTTCGGCCAACACCCGTGTGTGGTGGGACCTGTCCAGCGCCCGGGCGCTGGGCTACGAGCCCAGGGACGACTCCGAGGTGTTCGCCGCCCGGCTCATCGCGGAGCAGGGCGAGCCCGACCCGTCCGACCCGGGACAGGCCAGCCTCGGCGGCCCCTTCTGCACCGACGACCCGCCCATGTGGGAGCACTGAGCCACCGGCCTCCGCCCCTCGCCGCCCCTCGCCGCCCCTCGCCCGCCCGGAACCGGCCGGGCGCCGGGTGCGTTCCTATGGGCATGACCGCAATGACGTCCGGATCCAACGTCCCGCTGCCCGCGTCCCGTGTGGCCGTCGAGGTCACCGCGCCCGTACGGCTCGACGTGTCGGGCCTGTTGCTCACCGCGGACGGCAAGGTCCGCTCCGACGACGACTTCGTCTTCTACAACCAGCCGTCCGCGCCTGGCGTCACCCACGAGGGCGGCGCGATCGTGGTGGACACCTCGCTGGTGCCGGAGGCGATCGAGAAGATCGTGGTCACCGCGAGCCCGGACGCCGCCGGGCAGACCTTCGCCGGCACCGAGCCGACCGCGACGGTGCGCGGCGCGGACGGCGGCGCGGTGCTGGCCACCTTCACGCCGCCCGCGCTGGGCACCGAGACGGCGCTGGTGATCGTGGAGATCTACCGGCGCGGCGCGAACTGGAAGCTGCGCGCGGTGGGCCAGGGCTACGCGAACGGGCTGGCCGGTATCGCGACGGACTTCGGAGTCACGGTGCAGGAGCCGCCGCCCGCGCCCGCCGCTCCGCCGGCTCCCGTGGCGCCGGCCCCCATGGCACCGCCGGCCCCCGGCTCGGTCGCGGCCGCCTTCCCGCCACCGGTGGCCGCCGCTCCCGCGCCCGTCGCCGCCTCCACGCCCGTGCCCGGCAAGGTCAATCTCGACAAGGGGCGGGTCAGCCTCCGCAAGAACGAGAGCGTCTCGCTGGTCAAGGGCGGCCGGCCGCTGCTGTCGAAGGTCCGGATGGGCCTCGGCTGGGAACCGGCGCGCCACGGCCGCGGCATCGACCTGGACGCCTCCGTCATCGTCTACGGCCCGCAGGGCAGGCACCTCGACTCGTGCTACTTCGGCCGGAAGCAGGTGCTCGGCGGTGTCGTACGGCACTCCGGGGACAACGTCACCGGCCGCGGGACCGGGGACGACGAGACCATCGTCGTCGACCTGGGCGCGATGCCCGGCGACGCCGGCGCCCTGGTCTTCACCGTCAACTCCTACTCCGGCCAGAAGTTCACCCACGTCGCCAAGGCGTACTGCCGGCTGCTCGACGACGCCACCGGCGAGGAGTTGGTGCGCTTCGACCTCACCCACTCCGAGGCGGAGACCGGCGTGCTGATGTGCAAGCTGGTCAGGCAGCCGTCCGGCGAGTGGGAGATGACCGCGATCGGCCGGTTCGCCAAATCCCGCACCGTACGCGGCATGGTCGAGCCGGGCGCCGCCGCGCTGTAGGGAGCGGCGGCGCCGAGGGGGGCTCCTCAGGCGGAGCGGGCCTTGAAGGCGGCCTTGCGGGCCTCCTTGGCGACCGTACGGTCCGGGTGCAGCCGGCCCATCGCCTCCAACACGTCCGCCGTGCCGGGGTGGTCGACCCGCCAGGCGGCGTCGAAGAAGCCCTCGTGGCGGGCGACGAGGTCGCGCACCAGGTCCCGCAGCAACTCCGGGTCGTCGTCGACCTCCAGTTGCGCCGCGAGGGTGTCGATGGTCAGCCAGAAGACCATCGCCTCGTCCGGCGCGGGGACGTCCGACGCCCCCCGCTCCACCAGCCACACCCGGGCCAGCCCGCCCAGCTCACGGTCGTCCAGCACCTCGCGCAGCGCGGGCTCCGCCTCGGTGCCCAGCCGGCTCAGCGTCTGCTGGCAGGCCAGTCGGCGGGCCGGCGCACCCGGGCCGGAGCCCCGTGCGGCGGCCAGCAGTTCCCGCGCGGCGGACAGCCGGTCGCGGCCCGCCAGCCAACGTTCCGCCTCCTCGTACGCGGCGGACTCCGGGTAGGCCACCAGCGCCGCCAGCAGCACCGAGGCGTCCCGATCCGCCAGGTCGCCCACCGCGGGCGCGGACACCCCGCCCTCCAGCAGCCGGTCGCGCACCCCCAGCACGCCGAGCGGGGTCAACCGGACCATGCCGTAGCGGGAGACCTCGTCCTCGCCCAGTTCCTCCGGCAACTCCGGCGGGACGTCACCGCCTTCGGCGTCCTCCTCGGCGATCAGCGCGTCGTCGACCGGCTGGTACTCCACGATGCCGGTGGGCGCCAGCAGCCGGAAGTGGTCGTCCAGCCGCATCATGGCCTCCGACACCTCCTCCAGCACGGCGTCCGTCGGCACCTCCATGTCGTCGGGCACCACCATGGAGGCGGCCAGCACCGGCAGCGGCACGGGCTTGGCCCCGGACACCTCCTCGCCGCCCGCCGCCTCATCGCGCGCCCGGCGGGCCTCCAGCTCCTCCAGCGCGGTGAGCAGATAGAGGTTGGCGAGCGCGCCGTCCAGGAAGGCCGCCTCCTCCTGCGGGTCCCACTCCAGCTCCCCGTGGTCCCAGCCGTCCTCGCCGCCCGGGTTGTCGGCATCACCGAAGAGATCGGCCAGTCCGGCGGACGCCGCCTCGGTGAGAACCGAGTCCAGACCGGTACGCCACAGCTCGATCACCGCCCGCGGATCGCCCGCGGCCAGCACCTCCAGGGCCTTGCCGGGGACCGCGTTGCCGGCCGGCGCGTCCAGGTCCTGGGCGTGGACCGCGTTCTCCTCCAGCTCGACCTCCACCAGGCCGGTGTCCACCGCGAACGCCCACGCCTCAGCGGTCTCCGCGATGCCGTCCTGCTGGTCTGCCAGCCCCAACTCGGCCGCTGCGCGCAGCAGTTCCTCTTCGATCAGTTCAGCGGTGGCATCCACCCTGACGTGCGGCGCGGTCCACCGGGCGAGCCGGGCCGCCCGGTCCAGGATCGGGGAGGCGAGCGCGAGTCCCGCGAGTTCGGCGTCGGGGAGCAGCCGCACCGGCGGCATGTCGCGGCTGTCTGCGGGCATCGGGGTTGTTCTCCTCATGGGCGGGATCGGGACCGGCACCGGGGCCGGGATCCTGCGGGGCGCTGAGGGATGCCGTGCGATCCACCATGATCCGCAGGGACGCCCCCCGGCCCACGCGTAACCAGCGTAGACGCATCATGCACCGACCCGCCCGGTTCACTTGTGAGTCAGCGGGAGTTCCCATGCTCTCCCTTGACAACTCAGGCGAATCGGCAGCAGATTTACGCGCGTAGAGAAAGTGGCCGCAGGTCGTCCACGCATTCCCTCTCAAACCCTCCTTCATCTTCCCCGTCTCCGGAGGACCCCTGTGACCCCTCGTCGCCCGCTGCGCAGACCGGTTACGGTCGGCGCCCTGTCCGCCGCCGCACTCGCCGCGGGTCTGCTGGTCGTGCCCCAGCAGGCCTCCGCGGACCAGATCCGTATCCACGACATCCAGGGCGGCACCCGTGTCTCCCCGCTGAGCGGCCAGGCGGTCACCGACGTGCCCGGCATCGTCACCGGCGTACGGACCTACGGCTCCTCCAAGGGCTTCTGGATGCAGGACCCGCAGGCCGACGACAACCCGGCCACCAGCGAGGGCATCTTCGTCTACACCTCCTCCACCCCCAAGGTGCAGGTCGGTGACAGCGTGACCGTGTCCGGCACGATCTCCGAGTACTACCCGGGCGGCGCCTCCACCGGCGTGCAGTCCGTCACCGAGCTGGGCAAGCCGGTCGTCACCGTGCTGTCCTCCGGCAACCCGGTGCCCGCCCCCGTGGTCCTGAACTCCGGGAACATCCCGGACGCCTACGCCCCGCAGGCCGCCGGCGGCAACATAGAGCCGCTGACCCTCCAGCCGAAGAAGTACGCGCTCGACCTGTACGAGTCGCTGGAGAGCATGAACGTCGAGGTCGACAACGCCCGCGTCGTCGGCCCCAGCGACCCCTACAGCGAGCTGTGGGTGACCGCCGACCCCAAGCAGAACCCGGACGCCCGCGGCGGCACCATATACAAGGGCTACGACGACCCCAACTCGGCCCGCATACAGGTGCAGTCGCTCATACCGACCGCCCAGGCGGCCTTCCCGGTGGCGAACACCGGCGACAAGCTGACCGGGGCCACCGCCGGACCGATGGACTACAACCAGTACGGCGGGTACACCATCGCCGCCAACACCATCGGCACCGTCAGCTCCGGTGGCCTCAAGCCCGAGGTCACCCGCAAGCAGAGCGCGAAGCAGCTGGCGCTGGCCACCTACAACGTCGAGAACCTCGCCCCCGGCGACCCCGACAGCAAGTTCGCCGCGCTGGCCTCCGGCGTCGTCCACAACCTCGCCTCGCCCGACATCGTCGCCCTGGAGGAGATCCAGGACAACGACGGTGCCACCGACGACGGCGTGGTCGCCTCCGACCAGACCGTCGCCAAGTTCGTCGCCGCGATCCAGGCGGCCGGCGGCCCGACCTACGACTGGCGCGCCATCGACCCGGTCAACGACCAGGACGGCGGCCAGCCCGGCGGCAACATCCGCCAGGTCTTCCTGTTCAACCCGGACCGCGTCTCCTTCGACGACATCCCCGGCGGCGGCTCGACCAGCGCGGTCGGCGTCACCAAGGCGCACGGCCAGGCGCAGCTCACCACCTCCCCCGGCCGCATCGACCCGGCGAACTCCGCCTGGGCGTTCAGCCGCAAGCCGCTCGTCGGGCAGTTCACCTTCCGTGGCAAGACGGTCTTCGTGATCGCCAACCACCTGGTGGCCAAGCTCGGCGACGAGAGCATCGACAGCCGCTTCCAGCAGCCGGTCCGCTCCAGCGAGGTGCAGCGCCTCCAGCAGACGCAGGCCGAGAACGCCTTCGTCAAGCAACTGCTGGCGGTCGACAAGCACGCCGAGGTGGTCGCACTCGGCGACCTCAACGACATGCAGTTCTCGCCCGCGCTCGCCACGCTCACCGATGGCGGCGTGCTCAAGGACCTCATCAACACCCTGCCGGTCGAGGAGCGCTACTCCTACGACTACGAGGGCAACTCCGAGGTCCTGGACCACATCCTGACCAGCCCGGCGGTGCGGGGGGTGGACTACGACGTGGTGCACATCAACGCGGAGTTCGCGAACCAGACGAGCGACCACGATCCGCAGGTCGTGCGCTTCAAGCCGTAGGTCTGGCAGCGCGGCGGCGCGGGCGACGAAGTGTGCGCTGCGCCGCTGCGCGGCTTGGGGGCCGGAGGGCGGGGGCCACGGCGCTGCGCGCCTGCCTAGCGCTGCCCGCTCGCTACGCTCCCGGGTTCGCCGTTGGCCTCTCCCCGAGTGGGTCTCTTCAGGAATTCGTTGCTTGGTCGTTGTCACAGACAACAACTGATCGTTGTCGGAGACAACGACCGAACAACGAATCCGCAGAGAGGGCACTACCTGCTGAGGAGCGGAGGGGCGCCCCGGGAGCGTAGCGAGCGGGTAACGCTAGGCAGGCGCGCAGCGCCGTGGCCCCCCGCCCTCCGGCCCCCAAGCCGCGCAGCGGCGCAGCAACACTCCGTCACCGCGCCCCGGGAACCCCGGCCGCCGCACAGACTCAGTTGGTGTGCAGCACCGCGTTCAACCCACCCCACGACCCCGACCGCTGCAACGCCTCCACCGCCCCGGTCACCGAATTGCGCCGGAAGAGGAGCCCGCTCGCCCCGGAGAGCTCGACCGCCTTGACGACCTTCCCGTCCGGCAGCGCGACCCGGGTACCCGCGGTGACGTAAAGCCCCGCCTCCACCACACTGTCGTCGCCGAGCGAGATGCCGATCCCCGCCTCCGCGCCCAGCAGGCAGCGCTCGCCGATGGAGACCATCTCCTTGCCGCCGCCCGACAGCGTGCCCATGATGGACGCGCCGCCGCCGATGTCGGAGCCGTCCCCGACCACGACGCCCTGGCTGATGCGGCCCTCGACCATGGAGGCGCCCAGCGTGCCGGCGTTGAAGTTGCAGAAGCCCTCGTGCATGACGGTGGTCCCGGCGGCCAGGTGCGCGCCGAGCCGGACCCGGTCGGCGTCGGCGATCCGGACCCCGGTGGGCACGACGTAGTCGGTCATCCGGGGGAACTTGTCGACGCCGTACACCGCGAGCGGCGCTCCGCCGGCCCGGGCGGCGAGCCGGGCGTGCTCGACGGCGTCGACGGGCACCGGGCCGAGGGAGGTCCACACGACGTTGGCCAGCAGGCCGAACAGGCCGTCCAGGTTCTGCGTGTTGGGGCGTACCAGGCGGTGGCTGAGCAGGTGCAGGCGCAGGTAGGCGTCGTGGGCGTCCAGCGGCTTGTCCGTCAGCGAGCCGATGACCGTGCGTACGGCGACCACCTCGACCCGGCGGCGCGGGTCGGGTCCGACGGCGAGCGCCGCGTCGGCGCCCAGCAGTCGCTCGGTGTCCTCGGCGGTCAGCCGTTCGGTGCCGGCGGGGCCGGGGGCCTCGACCAGTTCGGGCGCCGGGAACCAGGTGTCGAGGACGGTGCCGTCTTCGGCGATCGTCGCGAGCCCGGCGGCACTCGCGCCGGCGGCGCGGAAATTGGTCGTGTCAGTCATGAAACGAACCGTATCCGCTGTTCCCGGACCCCGCCCAACCCGCCCGTATCGCGGGACACGGGCGGCTCGGGCGGGCGGTCAGTGCGAGGACCCGCCGAGGTTGAGGACCACCACCCCGGCGATGACCAGGGCGATCCCGATCATCTTGGTGACGGTGGCGGACTCCCCCAGGAAGACGATCCCGATGCCGGCGATCACCGCGGTGCCGACCGCCGACCAGATGGCGTAGACGGTGCCGATCTCCAGGCTCTTGAGGGTCTGCGCGAGCAGGTAGAACGAGACGGCGTATCCGAGGAAGGTGCCAAGCGTCGGCCAGAGCTTGGTGAACCCGTCGGTGAACTTGAGGGTGGTGGTGGCGAGCACCTCGGAGAGGATCGCGCCCGCCAGCAGAACGTACGGCATACCGATGAGCCTACGGATCGGTGCGCCGGAGGTGGCGTTTATCGGACGGAGCATGCCGCAGCCCCCGTGCGCGGCCGTGCGCACGGGGGCTGTGTGACGAACGCCTCAGACGTTGAAGCCCAGGGCCCGCAGCTGCTCGCGGCCGTCGTCGGTGATCTTGTCGGGGCCCCACGGCGGCATCCAGACCCAGTTGATCTTGAGGTCGTTGACGATGCCCTCGGTCGCGGACCTGGCCTGTTCCTCGATGACGTCGGTCAGCGGACAGGCCGCCGAGGTCAGCGTCATGTCGAGCGTGGCGACGTTGGACTCGTCGATGTGGATGCCGTAGATCAGCCCCAGGTTGACCACGTCGATGCCCAGTTCGGGGTCGACGACGTCGTAGAGGGCCTCGCGGACCTCCTCCTCGGACACCGGTGCGGTCGTCGTGTTCTCGCTCATGCGGACTCCTCCAAGGACAGCGCCTGCGCGGTCGCGTCCTTCCACGCCATCCAGCTCAGCAGCGCGCACTTCACGCGTGCGGGGTACTTCGAGACACCGGCGAACGCGACCGCGTCCTCCAGTACCTCCTCCATCGCGTCGTCGGGCTCCAGCTTGCCCTTGGACTGCATCAGCTCAAGGAAGAGCTGCTGCACCTTCTGGGCCTCGGCCAGCTCCTTGCCGACCAGCAGCTCGTTGAGGACCGAGGCGCTGGCCTGGCTGATGGAGCAGCCCTGGCCCTCGTAGGAGACGTCCTCGATGGTGGACCCGGCCAACTTGACCCGCAGGGTGATCTCGTCCCCGCAGGTCGGGTTGACGTGGTGCACTTCGGCGTCACCGTCCCGCAAGCCCCGCCCGTGCGGGTGCTTGTAGTGGTCCAGGATGACCTCCTGGTACATCGAATCCAGCTTCACGAGGCAGCCCCTACCCGCTGTACTTCCCTGACCGAACTAACCGAAAAAGTTCCGTACGTGCTCCAGACCATCGACCAGGGCATCCACCTCGGCCGGTGTGGAGTACAGATAGAACGACGCTCGCGTGGTCGCGGGAATTCCGTACCGCAGGCAGACCGGCCGGGCGCAGTGGTGGCCGACCCGGACGGCGATGCCCAGTTCGTCCAGCACCTGGCCGACGTCATGCGGATGGATGTCACCGAGCGTGAAGGAGATCGCGGCGCCCCGCTCGTCGGCCGTGGTCGGGCCGATCAGGCGCAACCCGGGCACCTCCTGCAACCGCCGCACCGCGTACTCGGTGATGGCGTGCTCGTGGGCGGCGATCTTGTCCATCCCTATGGACGTCAGATAGTCCACCGCCACTCCGAGCCCGATCGCCTGGGCGATCGGCGGGGTGCCCGCCTCGAACTTGTGCGGCGCGGGGGCGTAGGTGGAGGAGTGCATCGAGACGGTCTCGATCATCTCGCCGCCACCGAGGAACGGCGGCAGGTCCTCCAGCAGCTCCTGGCGTCCCCACAGCACGCCGATCCCGGTCGGCCCGCACATCTTGTGGCCGGTGAAGGCCACGAAGTCGGCCTGAAGCGCCTGCACGTCGACCGGCATGTGCGGGGCGGCCTGCGAGGCGTCGATGACGACCAGCGCGCCGACCTCCTGCGCCCGGCGCACGATGGCCTCGACCGGGTTGACGGTGCCCAGGATGTTGGAGACCAGCACGAAGGAGACGACCTTGGTCTTCTCCGTGATGACCTGCTCGATGTCCGACAGGTCGAGCCGGCCGTCGTCGGTGAGGCCGAACCACTTCAGCTTCGCGCCGGTGCGCTGCGCGAGCAGCTGCCAGGGCACGATGTTGGAGTGGTGCTCCATCTCCGTGATGACGATCTCGGTGTCCTGGTCCACCCGGTAGGGCTCGTCCGCCCAGCCCAGCATGTTGGAGACCAGGTTCAGCGACTCCGAGGCGTTCTTGGTGAAGATCACCTCGTCGCGGCTGGGCGCGTTGATGAACGTCGCGACCTTGTCACGGGCGGACTCGTACGCGGCCGTGGCCTCCTCGGCGAGCACGTGTACGCCGCGGTGGACGTTGGCGTTGTAGTTCTCGTAGTACTCGGTCAGCGCGTCGAGCACCTGGCGCGGTTTCTGCGAGGTGGCCGCGTTGTCGAGATAGACGATCCGCTTCCCGTCGTGGACCACGCGGTCCAGCAGCGGGAAGTCCTTGCGGATCGCCTCGGTGTCGAGGAGGCCCGGCAGCTGGGTCACTCGGATGCGCCACCCTTCACGTACGCCTCGTAGCCCTCGTTCTCCAGCTTGTCGGCGAGTTCGGCGCCGCCGGACTCCACGATCCTGCCCTTGGCGAAGACGTGGACGTAGTCGGGCTTGATGTAGCGCAGGATGCGCGTGTAGTGGGTGATCAGCAGGGTGCCGACCTCGCCGGTCTCCCGGACCCGGTTGACGCCCTCGGAGACCACCCGCAGAGCGTCGACGTCCAGCCCGGAGTCGGTCTCGTCGAGGATCGCCATCTTCGGCTTGAGCAGCTCCAGCTGAAGGATCTCGTGGCGCTTCTTCTCACCGCCGGAGAAGCCCTCGTTGACGTTGCGCTCGGCGAAGGCCGGGTCGATCTGGAGCGCCGCCATGGCCTCCTTGACCTCCTTCACCCAGGTACGCAGCTTGGGGGCCTCGCCGCGCACCGCGGTGGCCGAGGTGCGCAGGAAGTTGGAGACCGAGACGCCGGGGACCTCGACCGGGTACTGCATGGCCAGGAAGAGCCCGGCCCTGGCCCGCTCGTCGACGGTCATCGCCAGCACGTCCTCACCGTCGAGGGCGACGGTGCCGCCGGTGACCTGGTACTTCGGGTGCCCCGCCAGCGAGTAGGCGAGGGTGGACTTGCCGGAGCCGTTGGGGCCCATGATGGCGTGCGTCTCGCCCTGCTTGACGGTCAGGTCGACACCGCGCAGGATCTCGCGGGGTCCGCCCTCGGCGTCGACGGAGACGTGCAGGTCGTGGATCTCAAGGGTTGCCATGGGTGCCTCAGGACTCCTGGGTGACGGAGACGAGCACAGAAGCGTCTGGGCCGTCTCCTTCGATCTTGACGGGGTATACGGGTACGGGCCGCGTGGCGGGCAGCCCGGACGGCTTGCCGGTGCGCAGGTCGAAGCTGGAGCCGTGCAGCCAGCACTCGATCTGGCAGTCCTCCACCTCGCCCTCGGCCAGCGAGACGTTCGCGTGCGAGCAGGTGTCGTTGATCGCGAACACCTCGCCCTCGGTACGCACCAGGGCGACGGCGGTGCCGCCGAACTCGAACCGCTGGGGAGTGCCCTCCTCCAGCTCGCCGAGAGAGCAGGCGTGGACGAAACCGTCGGGGACGCTCATCCGACCGACGCCTCCAGTTCCTGCTCGATCTTGGTCAGCAGCCGCTCCTCCAGATCGGCCACGCCGATCTGCTGGACCAGCTCGGCGAAGAAGCCGCGGACCACCAGGCGGCGGGCCTCGTCGGCCGGGATACCGCGCGCCATCAGGTAGAACAGCTGCTCGTCGTCGAAGCGGCCGGTGGCCGAGGCGTGGCCGGCGCCGACGATCTCGCCGGTCTCGATCTCCAGGTTCGGCACGGAGTCGACCCGGGCGCCGTCGGTGAGCACGAGGTTCCGGTTGAGCTCGTAGGTGTCGGTGCCCTGCGCGACCGCGCGGATGAGCACGTCGCCGATCCACACCGCGTGCGCGTCCTTGCCCTGCAGCGCGCCCTTGTAGGCGACGTTGCTGCGGCAGTGCGGCGCCTCGTGGTCGATGAACAGCCGGTGTTCCTGGTGCTGGCCGTTGTCGGTGAAGTACAGCCCGTACAGCTCCGCCTCGCCGCCGGGGCCGCCGTAGACGACCCGCGGGTGCAGCCTGACCAGGTCGCCGCCGAAGGTGACCACCACCGACTTGAACGTGGCGTCCCGGCCGACCAGCGCGGTTTGCTGGGCGACGTGCACGGCGGTGTCGTCCCAGTCCTGGATCGACACGACGGTGAGCTTGGCGCCGTCGCCGATCACGAACTCGACGTTGGCGGCCAGCACGGTGTCACCGGTGTGGTCGATGACGACGACCGCCTCGGCGAACCGGCCGACCTCGATGAGCTGGTGGCCGTAGACCACGCCGCCCTCGCCCTGCACGGTGATGCGCACCGGCTCGGTGAGCACCGTGTCGTTCGGGATCGAGACGACGGAGGCCTTCTCGAAGGAGCTGTACGCCTGCGCGGCCACCCGGTCGACGGGCTTGCCGGCCTTGCCCAGCCGGGCGTCGCCGCGGTCCACGGTCTCGACGACCACACCCTGCGGGGCGATCACCTCGACCCGCAGTGCGCCGGTGGCCTCCGCGGTGCCGTCGTGCAGCCCGCGCAGCCTCTCCAGCGGCGTGAAGCGCCAGTTCTCCTCGCGGCCGCCGGGCACGGCGAAGTCGGCCACGTCATAGGACGCGGCGGCGTTGACCCGCGCGTCGGCGGGATGGGCGGGCTGACCCACCTGGATGGCACCGTCGGTTGTGCTGCCCGCCGGAATGCTTGTCGCCATGGCTGTGGTACGGCTCTCTCTCTACGTCTTTCATGGTGTCGTCGTACTGGGACTGCTGGGATGGGCGAGGTCAGCCCACCGCGCCTTCCATCTGGAGCTCGATCAGCCGGTTGAGCTCCAGGGCGTACTCCATCGGCAGTTCCCGCGCGATCGGCTCGACGAAGCCGCGCACGATCATCGCCATCGCCTCGAACTCGGTCATCCCGCGGCTCATCAGGTAGAAGAGCTGGTCCTCGCTGACCTTGGAGACGGTCGCCTCGTGGCCCATCGACACGTCGTCCTCACGGACGTCCACGTACGGGTAGGTGTCGGACCGGGAGATGGTGTCCACCAGCAGCGCGTCGCACAGCACGTTGGACTTGGCGCCCTTGGAGCCCTCGCCGATCTCGATCAGACCGCGGTAGGAGGTGCGGCCGCCACCGCGGGCCACCGACTTGGAGACGATGTTGGACGAGGTGTTCGGGGCCATGTGGACCATCTTGGCGCCGGCGTCCTGGTGCTGGCCCTCGCCCGCGAAGGCGATGGACAGCGTCTCACCCTTGGCGTGCTCGCCCATCAGGTAGACGGCCGGGTACTTCATGGTCACCTTGGAGCCGATGTTGCCGTCGACCCACTCCATGGTCGCGCCCTCGTAGGCCACCGCGCGCTTGGTGACCAGGTTGTAGACGTTGTTCGACCAGTTCTGGATGGTGGTGTACCGGCAGCGGGCGCCCTTCTTGACGATGATCTCGACGACCGCGGAGTGCAGCGAGTCCGACTTGTAGATCGGCGCGGTGCAGCCCTCGACGTAGTGGACGTAGGCGTCCTCGTCGACGATGATCAGCGTCCGCTCGAACTGGCCCATGTTCTCGGTGTTGATCCGGAAGTAGGCCTGGAGCGGGATCTCGACGTGCACGCCCTTCGGCACGTAGATGAAGGAACCGCCGGACCACACCGCGGTGTTCAGCGAGGCGAACTTGTTGTCACCGGCGGGGATGACGGTGCCGAAGTACTCCTTGAACAGCTCCGGGTGCGTCTTGAGAGCGGTGTCGGTGTCCAGGAAGATGACGCCCTGCTCTTCCAGGTCCTCGCGGATCTGGTGGTAGACCACCTCGGACTCGTACTGCGCGGCGACACCGGCGACCAGGCGCTGCTTCTCCGCCTCCGGGATGCCGAGCTTGTCGTAGGTGTTCTTGATGTCGGCGGGCAGGTCCTCCCAGGACTCGGCCTGCTTCTCGGTCGAGCGCACGAAGTACTTGATGTTGTCGAAGTCGATGCCCGACAGGTCGGAACCCCAGGTCGGCATGGGCTTCTTGCCGAACAGCCGCAGGCCCTTGAGCCGCAGCTTCAGCATCCACTCGGGCTCGGACTTCTTGCCGGAGATGTCCCGAACGACGTCTTCGGACAGTCCGCGCCGGGCTGAGGCACCCGCGACGTCCGAGTCGGCCCAGCCGTACTCGTAGGTGCCCAGGCCCTCCAGCTCCGGGTGCGTGGTCTCCGTGGGAGCGGTCATTCGGGGTTCCTCCCGGGCTTCGCGGTCGGCGTGCTGCCGGCCGCTTCGTTGGCTTGCTGTGCTTGAGCTTCTTGCCGTGCGTGAGGTGTTCTGGGTGCGGCACGAAGATTCGGTACGAACGTCGTGCAGACCCCGTCGCCGTGGGCGATGGTGGCCAGCCGCTGAACGTGGGTTCCCAGCAGGTGGGAGAAGACCTCGGCCTCCGCCTCGCACAGCTGCGGGAAGCGCTCGGCGGTGTGCGCCACCGGGCAGTGGTGCTGGCAGAGCTGCTCACCGGTGGAGGCGTGCGCGCTACGGGTGGTGGCAGCGTACCCGTCCTCGGTCAGCGCCTGGGCGAGCACCCTGGCCCGGTCCTGGGGTTCCGCGGCCTCGATCCGGTCGCGGTGGCGCTCCATCTGGGCGCCGACCCGGGCCCTGGCGAACTCGGCCACCGCCGCGTCGCCCTGTTCGCCACCGCCCGCCAGCCGGGCGATCCAGCTCAGCGCGTCGTCGGCCAGCTGGTCGTAGGCCTGGTAGAAGGCGTCCCGGCCGCAGTCGGTGAGTGCGAAGACCTTGGCGGGGCGGCCCCGGGAGCGGGATCCGTAGACCCGCTTGTCGCGCGGCTCGACGATGCCCTCGGCGACCAGCGAGTCGAGGTGGCGCCGCACGGCGGCGGGCGTCAGCTCCAGCCGGTCGGCCAGGTCGGCCGCGGTGGACGGTCCGTGGTCGAGAATGGAGCGGGCGACCCGGTTGCGGGTGCCACGCTGTCCCTCGGTGCCCTCGCCGGGCTCCACGGTGGGCAGCCCGGAACCGGCGGTCGTCTCGTCCGCCCGCCCTTGCTCCGGCTCGCCCAGGTATTTCACAACGCCATTGTTGCGTAATTACTCCGCCCACGACAAGTCATGGCGTGATCACGTCCCGGTGGTCTCAGTCACGAAGGGCACCCTTACCTGCACGCCGGGGCCGCGGGCCCCGGCGTGCGCGGGGCGCGTGCCGGGGGCCCGCGGCGGCTGCCTAGACTCGGCGCATGCAGAGCACCCCCGCGGTCGAGGTCGTCGGCCTGGTCAAGCGGTACGGCAGGAACGGCGAGAAGACCGCGGTGGACGGGCTGGACCTGACCGTGGCGCGCGGCGAGGTCGCCGCCGTACTGGGACCCAACGGGGCGGGCAAGACCACCACCGTCGAGGTCTGCGAAGGCTACCGCCGCCCGGACGCCGGGACGGTACGGGTGCTGGGCCTGGACCCGGTACGCCAGAGCGCCGCGCTGCGACCCCGGATCGGGGTGATGCTCCAGTCGGGTGGTGTCTACCCCGGCGCCCGCGCGGAGGAGATGCTGCGGCACGTCGCGAAGCTGCACCGCGACCCGCTCGACCCGGCCGCGCTGATCGAACGGCTCGGTCTCGGCTCCTGCGGCCGCACCCCCTACCGGCGGCTGTCCGGCGGGCAGCGGCAGCGGCTGGCGCTGGCCATGGCCGTCGTCGGCCGCCCGGAGCTGGTCTTCCTCGACGAGCCGACCGCGGGCCTGGACCCGCAGGCCCGCCGGGCCACCTGGGACCTGGTGGAGGAACTGCGCGCCGACGGGGTCACCGCCGTGCTGACCACGCACTTCATGGACGAGGCGGAACAGCTCGCGGACGACGTGGTGATCATCGACGCCGGACGGGTGATAGCGCGCGGCACGCCGGAGGAGCTGTGCCGGGGCGGCGCCGAGGACACCCTGCGGTTCTCCGGGCGGCCGGGCCTGGACCTGAAGTCGCTGCTGACGGCCCTGCCGGTGGACAGCGCCGCGGTCGAGCTGACCCCGGGCAACTACCGGATCGAGGGCCGGGTCGATCCGCAGCTGCTGGCCACCGTGACCTCCTGGTGCGCCCAGCACGGCGTCATGCCGGACCGCATCGCGGTGGAGCGCCGCACGCTGGAGGACGTCTTCCTGGAAATGACGGGCAAGGAGCTGCGGGCATGACCGCCACCGGAATGTTCACCCCGGCGCCGGGGGCGGCGCCGCTGCCGCGGATGATCGGCGCCCAGGCGGCGCTGGAGACGCGGATGCTGCTGCGCAACGGCGAGCAGCTGCTGCTGACCGTGGTGATTCCGGCCGTGCTGCTGGTGCTCTTCAGCGTCGTGCCGGTCGTGGAGGTGGGCGCCGGGCGCCGGGTGGACTTCCTGGCGCCCGGGCTGCTGGCGCTCGCGGTGATGTCGACGGCGTTCACCGGCCAGGCCATCGCGACCGGCTTCGAGCGGCGCTACGGGGTGCTCAAGCGGCTGGCCTCCTCGCCGCTGCCGCGCTGGGGGCTGATGACCGCCAAGACCGCCTCGGTGCTGGTGGTGGAGGCCGGGCAGGTGGTGCTGCTGACGGTGATCGCGTTCGCGCTGGGCTGGTCGCCGCACGGCGATCCGGCAGCGGTGCTCGCCCTGCTGGTGCTGGGGACAGCGGCGTTCTCCGGGCTGGGGCTGCTGATGGCCGGGACGCTGCGGGCCGAGGCGACGCTGGCGGCGGCCAACCTGGTCTTCCTGCTGCTGCTGGTCGCCGGCGGGGTGATCGTCCCGCTGGCGAAGTTCCCCGCGGCGGTGCGCGAGGTGCTGGAACTGCTGCCGATCTCGGCGCTCTCCGACGGTCTGCGCGGTGTCCTCCAGCACGGCTCAGGGATGCCGTGGGGCGACGCCGGGATCCTGGCGGTGTGGGCGGTGCTCGGACTGGCCGCCGCCGCCCGGCTCTTCCGCTGGGAGTAGCACCGGCGTTCCGGCGGAAGAGCCCGCCGCGACCCTCGTGAAGGAATGCACAAGCGCCCCGCCTACCATGAGCGGGTGCCCAAATCGCTCAATCCCCTCGCGCTCGTCGCCGACCACTGGCAGCCCTCCGCGAAGTTCGTGGAACGGGCCGCGTTCGTCACCGTCGTGATGGCGGTGGTCATCGTGGTGACCGGCGGCGCGGTCCGGCTCACCGAATCCGGGCTCGGCTGCCCGACCTGGCCGACCTGCACGGCGCAGAGCCTGACCCCCACCCACGCGATGGGGATCAACGCGGTCATCGAGTTCACCAACCGCATGCTGACCTACGTGCTGTGCGCGGGGGTGGGCCTGGCGATCGTGGCCGCCCGCGCCCGCACCCCGTGGCGCCGGGGGCTGACCCGGCTGGGCTGGGCACAGTTCTGGGTCGTGATGGGCAACGCGGTACTCGGCGGCATCGTGGTGCTGACCGGGCTCAACCCGTACCTGGTCGGCTCGCACTTCGTGCTGTCCACGGCGCTGCTGACCGTGGCCGTGCTGATGTGGCAGCGCACCCGCGAGGGCGACGGCCCGGCGCGGGACACGGTGGCCCGGCCGGTGCGGCAGCTGTCCTGGGTGCTGACCGCCGCCGCCGGCACCCTGATCGTCATCGGCACGCTGGTGACCGGCGCGGGACCGCACGCGGGCGACGCCCGGCACGTGCACCGGATCCCGGTCGACTGGCGGGAGATCACCCAACTGCACGTCGACTTCGTCTACATCGTGGTCGGCCTCACGGTCGCGCTGTGGTTCGCGCTGCGCGCGGTCGGCGCGCCGGACGCCGCGCGCCGCCGGGTGGTGGAGCTGTTCTGCGTGCTGATGGCGCAGGGCGTCATCGGCTACGTCCAGTACTTCACCCATCTGCCGGAGTTCGTGGTCGGCACCCACATGCTGGGCGCCTGCCTGGTGTGGATCGCGGTGCTGCGGGTGCTGCTGGCGCTGCGGGTGCGGGCGGACGCGGAGCCGGCGGCGGCCGTCGCGGCGCGCGGATCAGTCGAGCCGGCCGCTGTCTGACTCGGGCGCCAGCCCGTACAGCCGCCTCGCGTTGCCGGCCGCCAGCAGCGCCCCGACCCGGTCGGCGTCGGCGGCGCACCAGGCGCCCTCCTCGACCCAGCCGGTGAGCAGCCGGTCGAGCGCCTGGGTGAACAGCCGGGCCCCCACGACGTACAGCTCCGGCAGCCCGTAGGCGTCGGTGGAGAACAACAGCTTGCCGAACGGCGCCAGTTCGAGGGTCTCGGCCAGCACGGCCGCCGCCCGCGCGCCGGTGTGGGTGAGCGCGAGGCCGACGTCCGCGTACACGTGCGGGAAGACGTTGGCCAGGTAGGCGGCGTGCCGGTGGTAGGGGTAGCCGTGCAGCAGCACGAGGTCGGTGCCGAGGCCGTCGGTGGCCTTGACGAAGTCGGTGAGCAGCGCGGGGTCGGCGTGGTCGAGCCGCAGGTCGGGGTCGCCGAAGCCGGTGTGCAGTTGCAGCGGGAGTCCGGTGGCCACCGCGGTCCACAGCAGGTGGCGCAGCAGCACCGGGTCGACGAGCCGGTCGCCGGCGCTGCGGGAGGCGAGCCAGTCGGCCGCCGCGGCGCGCACCTGGGCCGGTGCGGGCGGGTCGGGCCGCAGCGCGAGTCCGTGCCGGTAGGCGGCCACCGACTTGAAGGCGATCGCCGTGCGGCCGGCGATGTGCACGGCCTCGGCGAGGTTGGCGATGAAGGAGTCCGCGGTGCCGGAGGTGTCGGCGACCTGTTCCGCGACGGTTTCGAGGCGGACGATCTCGTAGGCGGTGCCGGCCGCGGCGCCGGCGATCTCCGCCGGGACGGTCAGGTCGCCGGGTAACCCGGTGTCGACCAGGAACGTCGAGATGCCGGAGCCGCGCAGCAGCAGCCGGGTGGTCTCGTAGGTGCCCAGCTCCCGGCGGCGGGCCAGGTAGTGGGCGGGCGGGCAGTGCGGTTCCATGCCCAGCAGCGGCGGGCACCAGCGGCGTACCGCGAAGCCGGTCTGGGTGTCGAAGTACGTCGTGCCGGGTGCGGCGGCGGCGTGCGACTCGCTGAGGTAGGGCTCGAAGGAACCTATGCCGAGGGTGGCCCGGACGACTCCGTGGCAGTGCTGGTCGACCAGCGGCGGCAGCGTTGTCATCAGTAGCGCCAGCGGGTGGCCGCCGCGATGTCCTGGTCGCTGGCTTCGGCCAGCCGCTCGTCCTCGGCGCGGCGCACCGCGACGACGGCCTCGTGCAGCATCGGGCCCATCGCCTCGCGCAGTGGCTCGCAGCCCTCGAAGCGGTCGGTGGCCCGCGCCAGGGTGTCGGGCAGTCTCGGGGTGGCGGGCGCCACGAGGGCGGGGTCGCCCTGGACCGGCTGTGGCAGTGCGAGCCCGGCGTCGATCCCGGCGAGACCGGCGGCGATCACCGAGCCGGCCAGCAGGTAGGGGTTGGCGGCGGCGTCGAAGCACTTGACCTCGGCGTGCGCGCCGCCGGGCTCGTCGGCGGGCCCGGTGATCAGCCGGACGGCGGCCTCGCGGTTCTCCAGGCCCCAGCACTGGAAGACGCCCGCCCAGCGGGAGGGGGCCAGGCGCAGGTAGCTGGCGGGCGAGGGCGCGCCGACGGCCAGCAGCGCGGGGAGCAGGTCGAGGACACCGGCCAGGAAGGACTGCGCGGTGCCGGTCAGTCCGTGCGGCCCGGGGCCGCCGCGCAGCAGGTCGCCGCCCTCGGCGGCACCGGTGGCCGGGTCGGGGTCGGCTTCCGGGTCGGCTTCGCGGTCGCCGAGGCCGATGTGCAGGTGGCAGCCGTTGCCGACCTGTCCGGCGATGACGCTGGGGGCGAACGAGGCGCGCAGCCCGTGCCGTTCGCTGACCGCCCGCACCGTCTCGCGTACCAGGACGACGTCGTCGGCGGCGGTCAGCGGGCTGCCCGGGGCGGTGGAGACCTCGAACTGGCCGGCGGTGTACTCGGGGTGGATCTGGAGGACGTCCACTTCCTGGGCGCGCAACGCCCGCAGCACGTCGCGCAGGTAGTCGGAGCGCTCGACCAGCCGGGTCATCCCGTAGGCGGGGCCGGTGGTGGCCGGAACCGGATCGGCACCGGCGCTGGGCAGGCAGGCCACCCACTCGGTCTCGAACCCCATGCGCAGCCGCAGCCCCCGGGCGGCGGCCGCGGCCGTCATGCGCCGGACGAAGTCGCGTCCGCAGGCCGGGTGCGGGGTGCCGCGCTGGTCGAAGCGGTCGGCCGGGGCCCAGGCCCAGCCGGGCTGGGCGGCCAGCACGGTGAGCCGGTCGAGGTCGGGGATCAGCCGCAGGTCGCCGTCGGGACCGCCGAGGTGCTCGCTCGCGGTGATGGCGTCGTCGGAGGTGAAGACGTCGAAGACCGGTGACATGCCGATCCCGTGGCCGACGGCGTGGCTGAGCCGTTGGGTGGGCACGCCCTTGACCCGGACGACGCCGGAGGTGTCGACCCAGGTGAGGGCCACGGCATCGATGTCCTGTGCGCCGAGCCTGGCCGCCTCCTGGCGGGCGAGACGCTGGGCTTCAAGGCGGACCGCGTCCGCCTCGTACGACGAAGTTGCCGCCCCCGTGCCCATGTACTGCTCCTTGTGTCGCGTCTGTGGACCTGTGTCCATGGTGACGACGGGAGAGCTGGGTTCAGGTGTTGGCAGGGCCGCCCAACTGGATTCCGGCCATGCGCTTCCACTCGTACGGACCGGTGCGCACCTTGGCAGCCAGTTCGCCGTCGAAGTCGTCGTGGACGGTGATCGCGGCGCGCTCCACAGCCCGTTCCGCGATCTCGTGGGACGGCGCGACCAGATCACCCCATGCCCCGTCGGCGCCGACCAGGACGATACGGGTACCGATCTCGCCCAGGTATGCGATCTGGCCATCCGCGCTGCCGCCGTGGCTCTTGGCGAAGGCGTCGATCTGCCGGGCGAGCCGGGCGACTCGCCGGTCGCTGCGGGGGTCCGGCGCGGGGGCGGGCGCCTCGGGTTCCACCTGGGTCTCTGGCATGATCTCGATGCTACCCGCGAGTAATGGAAGAGAAAAGCTTTACAGATGAACGAAGGGGTCCACGGCCACCGCGACGAACAGCAGCGTCGCGTAGGTGATCGACCAGTGGAACAGCCGCATCTCCTTGAGCTTGCCGCCGGTCACCCCGCTCTTGGCCCGGGCGTGCAGCGCGTGGGCCTCCTTGAGCCAGTAGCCGCCCAGCACCGCGGCGACCACCGCGTACAGCGGACCGGCCGCGCCCAGCGGCCACCACAGGGTGAGGGAGACGGCCACCATCACCCAGCTGTAGAGCACGATCTGCTTGGCGACGACGCGGTTGCCCGCCACCACCGGCAGCATCGGCACGCCCACCCGCTCGTAGTCGTCCTTGACCTTCATCGACAGCGGCCAATAGTGCGGCGGCGTCCAGAAGAAGAGCACCATGAAGAGCACGAAGGGCGCCCACGCCAGGCTGTCGCGCACCGCGGTCCAGCCGATGAGCACCTGCATGCACCCGGCGACCCCGCCCCACACGATGTTCTGCGTGGTGCGGCGTTTGAGACCCAGCGTGTAGACGAAGACGTAGTAGAGGATCGCCGTCAGCGACAGCACCGCGGACAGCGGGTTGACCAGGACGGCGAACCAGGCGGTGGAGACCACCGACAAGGTGATGCCGAAGACCAGCGCCTCTGCCGGTGAGACCATCCCGGTGACCAGCGGCCGCTGCTCGGTGCGGTGCATCAGCGCGTCGATGTCGCGGTCGATGTACATGTTGAGCGCGTTGGCACCGCCGGCGGACAGGTAGCCGCCGACCATGGTCGCCACAACACGCCACAGGTTCGGCACGCCGTCGGCCGCGAGGAACATCACCGGCACGGTGGTGATGAGCAGCAGTTCGATGATCCTCGGCTTGGTCAGCGCCACGAACGCCTTGACACGGGCCCCGAACGGCCGGTGCCTCGGACTCGTCGTCGCGATGGCGCCGGAGGGTCGGGAATCGACGGCCGTCACGAACACCTCTGGGAGGGAGAAAGACCAGCGGGACCATCAGTTGTGACGACTGGGTGAGTCCCCGCACGTACCACGCCACTCTAGACGCTGCCATTACTCCGTTCGCCGCCGGGGGCCCCGTGTTGGCCATCGGCCGTCACCGGCGCCCCACATGCGCCGCGAGCCTCGACGGCCCAGGCTGGAAAGGGCGCGGCGGACTATGTATCCGGAATGAACAAACCCAGTTCGGGTGTTGCCCGGGTGTTCGTGGACAACGACGCGGATGGCCAGGCCCGCAAGGGTAGGCTCAAAAACGCCCGGTGGGCGTACCGGCCGACCGGCTATCGATCATTGTGGAGAGGAGCCCTGACTCAGGGTGAGCACGAAGTCGACCACCGCAGATCTCGAGTGGACCGATCTGGACAAGAGGGCCGTCGATACCGTCCGGGTTCTGGCCATGGACTCCGTGCAGAAGGTCGGCAACGGCCATCCGGGCACGGCCATGAGCCTGGCCCCCGCGGCCTACCTGTTGTTCCAGAAGATGATGCGCCACGACCCCTACGACCCGGACTGGACCGGCCGCGACCGGTTCGTGCTGTCCCCCGGGCACACGTCGCTGACGCTCTACATCCAGTTGTTCCTCTCGGGCTACGGACTGGAGCTGGACGACCTCAAGTCGTTCCGCACCTGGGGATCGCGCACTCCCGGCCACCCGGAGCACGGTCACACGGTGGGCGTGGAGACCACGACCGGACCGCTGGGCCAGGGCATCGCCAACGCGGTGGGCATGGCGATGGCCGCCCGCTACGAGCGCGGTCTGTTCGACCCGGACGCCGCCCCGGGCGAGTCGCCCTTCGACCACACCATCTGGGCCATCGTCTCCGACGGCGACCTGGAGGAGGGCATCTCCGCCGAGGCGTCCTCACTGGCCGGCCACCAGAGGCTCGGCAACCTGATCGCCCTGTACGACGACAACCACATCTCCATCGAGGGCGACACCGCGACCGCCTTCAGCGAGGACGTCACCGCGCGCTACGAGGCGTACGGCTGGCACGTGCAGCGCATCGACCAGGGCCCCGACGGGGACTTCGACGTCCGGGCGCTGCACAAGGCGTTCGAGGCGGCGAAGGCCGAGACCGGCCGCCCGTCGCTGATCGCCGCCCGCACCATCATCGCCTGGCCCGCGCCGAACGCCCAGAACACCGGCGAGGCACACGGCGCGGCGCTCGGCGAGCAGGAGGTCGCCGCCACCAAGAAGGTCCTCGGCTTCGACCCCGAGCAGCACTTCGAGGTCACCGACGCCGTCCTGGCGCACGCCCGCGCGGTCGCCGACCGGGGCCGTGAGGCGCACGCCGCCTGGAGCAAGCGGTTCGAGGAGTGGCGGGCCAACAACCCCCGGCACGCCGCGGAGTTCGACCGCATCGCCGCCGGTGAGCTGCCTGCCGGCTGGGAGAAGGCGCTGCCGGTCTTCCCGGCGGGCAAGGACGTGGCCACCCGCAAGGCCTCAGGCGAGGTGCTGGGCGCGCTCGGCAAGCTGATCCCCGAACTGTGGGGCGGCTCGGCCGACCTGGCCGGCTCCAACAACACCACCTTCGACAAGACCTCCTCCTTCCTGCCGGAGGGCAACGCGCTGCCGGGCGCCAACCCGTACGGCCGCACCGTGCACTGGGGCATCCGCGAGCACGCGATGGGCTCGACGATGAACGGCATCGCGCTGCACGGCAACACCCGCGTCTACGGCGGCACGTTCCTGGTCTTCTCCGACTACATGCGCCCCGCCGTGCGGCTCGCGGCCCTGATGAAGCTGCCGGTCACCTACGTGTGGACGCACGACTCCATCGGGCTCGGCGAGGACGGCCCCACCCACCAGCCGGTCGAGCACCTCGCCGCGCTGCGCGCCATCCCCGGGCTCAACGTGGTCCGGCCGGCCGACGCCAACGAGACGGCCATCGCCTGGCGCGAGATCCTGCGCCGGCACGCCGACCTGCGCGCCCCGCACGGCTTGGCCCTCACCCGGCAGAACGTGCCGACCTACGAGCGCAACCTGGACGCGGCCAAGGGCGGCTACGTCATGCGCGAGTCCGAGGGCGGCCAGCCGCGGCTGATCCTGATCGCCACCGGCTCCGAGGTGCAGATCGCCGTGGCCGCCAGGGAACGGCTCCAGGCCGAGGGCGTGCCGACCCGGGTGGTCTCCATGCCGTCGGTGGAGTGGTTCGAGGAGCAGGACCAGGCCTACCGCGACCACGTCCTGCCGCCCGACGTCAAGGCCAGGGTCGCCGTGGAGGCCGGTATCGGTCTGACGTGGCACCGCTTCGTCGGCGACGCCGGACGCGTCGTCAGCCTGGAGCACTACGGTGCCTCCGCCGACTACAAGGTGCTCTACCAGCAGTTCGGCCTGACCGACGAAGCCGTCGTGGAGGCGGCTCGCGAGTCGCTGGCCGCCACCCAGCGCTGACGGCACCACAGCTTCAGACAATCCGAGGAGATGCAATTCCGATGACAGACGCACTCCAGCGCCTCTCCGACGAAGGCGTGGCGATCTGGCTGGACGACCTGTCCCGCAAGCGGATCACTTCCGGCAACCTCGCCGAGCTGATCGACGCCAGCCACGTCGTGGGCGTCACCACCAACCCCACGATCTTCCAGAAGGCCATCTCCGGCGGCGACGGCTACGACCAGCAGCTGACCGACCTGGCGACCCGCAAGGTCACCGTCGAGGAAGCCGTCCGCATGATCACCACCGCGGACGTGCGGGACGCGGCCGACATCCTGCGGCCGGTCTACGACGCCACCGACGGCCAGGACGGCCGGGTCTCCATCGAGGTCGACCCGCGGCTCGCCCACCACACGGCCGCCACCATCGCCGAGGCCAAGCAGCTGGCCTGGCTGGTGGACCGGCCCAACACCTTCATCAAGATCCCGGCCACCGAGGCGGGCCTGCCGGCCATCGCCGAGACCATCGGCCGTGGCATCAGCGTCAACGTCACGCTGATCTTCTCGCTCGAGCGCTACCGCGCGGTGATGGACGCCTACCTGACCGGTCTGGAGAAGGCGAAGGAGGCGGGACTGGACCTGTCGGCGATCCGCTCGGTGGCCTCCTTCTTCGTCTCCCGCGTCGACACCGAGATCGACAAGCGACTGGAGGACATCGGCACCGACGAGGCCAAGGCGCTACGCGGCAAGGCCGCCGTCGCCAACGCCCGGCTCGCCTACCAGGAGTACGAGCAGGTCTTCTCCTCCGCGCGCTGGACGGCGCTGGAGACGGCCGGCGCCCGCAAGCAGCGCCCGCTGTGGGCCTCCACCGGGGTGAAGGACCCGAACTACCCCGACACCCTGTACGTGACCGAGCTGGTCGCGCCCAACACCGTCAACACCATGCCAGAGGCCACCTTGGAGGCCACCGGCGACCACGGTGAGGTCACCGGTGACACCGTCACCGGCGGCTACGAGCAGGCCCGCGCCGACCTCGACGCGCTGGCCGCGGTGGGCATCGACTACGACGACGTCGTCAAGGTGCTGGAGGACGAGGGCGTGAGCAAGTTCGAGGCTTCCTGGAACGACCTTCTCAAGTCCACCGAGGCGGAGCTCAAGCGCCTCACCCCATCGGAGGCGTGAGCCCGTGACAACCAGCAGCAATCCGCTGCGTGACCCGTCGGACCGGCGGCTTCCGCGCATCGCGGGGCCGTCCGGCCTGGTCATCTTCGGCGTGACGGGCGACCTGTCGCGCAAGAAGCTGATGCCCGCCATCTACGACCTGGCCAACCGCGGTCTGCTGCCGCCGGGCTTCTCACTGGTCGGCTTCGCCCGCCGCGACTGGGAGCACGAGGACTTCGCCCAGGTCGTGCACGACGCCGTCAAGGAACACGCCAGGACCCCGTTCCGCGAGGAGGTCTGGACCCAGCTGGCCGAGGGCTTCCGCTTCGTCCCCGGTGAGTTCGGCGACGACCAGGCGTTCGCGACGCTGCGGGCCACCATCGAGGACCTGGACAAGGTCCGCGGCACCGGCGGCAACTTCGCCTTCTACCTGTCGGTCCCGCCGAAGTTCTTCCCCAAGGTCGTCGAACAGCTCAAGAAGCACGGGCTGTCCGAGGGCCGGGGCGAGTCCTGGCGGCGCGCGGTCATCGAGAAGCCGTTCGGCCACAACCTGGAGAGCGCCCAGGAGCTCAACAAGGTCGTGCACAGCGTCTTCCCGCCCAACGAGGTCTTCCGCATCGACCACTACCTGGGCAAGGAGACCGTCCAGAACATACTGGCCCTGCGGTTCGCCAACACGATGTTCGAGCCGATCTGGAACCGGTCCTACGTCGACCACGTGCAGATCACCATGGCCGAGGACATCGGCATCGGCGGCCGGGCCGGGTACTACGACGGCATCGGCGCGGCCCGCGACGTCATCCAGAACCACCTGCTGCAACTGCTGGCGCTGACCGCCATGGAGGAGCCCGGCTCCTTCCACCCCAAGGCCCTGGTCGCCGAGAAGCTCAAGGTGCTCGGCGCCGTGCAGCTCCCGGAGGACCTGGGCAACCACACCGTGCGCGCGCAGTACGCGCACGCCTGGCAGGGCGGCGAGGAGGTGCTTGGCTACCTGGAGGAAGAGGGCATCGACCCCAAGTCCAAGACCGACACCTACGCCGCGGTCAAGCTGGAGATCAACAACCGCCGCTGGGCGGGCGTCCCGTTCTACCTGCGCACCGGCAAGCGCCTGGGCCGCCGGGTCACCGAGATCGCGGTGGTCTTCAAACGCGCCCCCTACCTGCCCTTCGAGTCCGGCGCCACCGAGGAGCTGGGGCAGAACGCCCTGGTCATCCGGATCCAGCCGGACGAGGGCATCACGGTGCGGTTCGGCTCCAAGGTGCCGGGCACCTCGATGGAGGTCCGCGACGTCACGATGGACTTCGCCTACGGCGAGTCCTTCACCGAGTCCAGCCCCGAGGCGTACGAGCGCCTGCTGCTGGACGTGCTGCTCGGCGACGCGAACCTCTTCCCGCGCCACCAGGAGGTCGAACTGTCCTGGACCATCCTCGACCCGATCGAGGAGTTCTGGGACAAGCACGGCAAGCCCGCGCAGTACGCCTCGGGGACCTGGGGTCCGGAAGAGGCGGACGAGATGCTCGCACGAGACGGCAGGAGCTGGCGCAGGCCATGAAGATCGATCTCACCGACACCACCTCAGGCAAGATCAACGCCGGGCTCATCCAGGCCCGGCGGGCGATCGGCACCCCGGCCGTCGGCATGGTGCTGACCCTGGTCATCGTCACCGACGAGGGCAACGCCTACGACTCCCTCAAGGCGGCCGGTGACGCCTCCCGGGAGCACCCCTCGCGCATCCTGGCGGTCATCAAGCGGCACGGGCGCTCACCGCGCGACCGGGCGGCCTCCCGGCTGGACGCCGAGGTGCGGGTCGGCTCCGACGCGGGCACCGGCGAGACGGTGCTGCTGCGGCTGCACGGCGAGCTGGCCGACCACGCCGAGTCCGTGGTACTGCCGCTGCTGCTGCCGGACGCGCCGGTGGTGGTCTGGTGGCCGGAGGACGCCCCCGCCAACCCGGCGGAACACCCGCTCGGCCGGCTCGCCCAGCGCCGGATCACCGACGCGGCCGCCACCGAGGACCCGGTCGGGGCGCTCCAGGTGCGCGCCGAGGCCTACTCCCCCGGCGACACCGACCTGGCCTGGACCCGCACCACCCCGTGGCGCAGCATGCTGGCCGCCGCGCTGGACCAAAAACACGCGCAGATCTCCGGCGCGGTCGTCGAGGGCGAGGCGTACAACCCCAGCACCGAACTGCTGGGGATGTGGCTGGCCCACCGGCTGGGCGTCCCGGTCGAGCGCAAGGTCTCCGAGGGCCCGGGGCTGACCGCGGTGCGGATGGCCACCAAGGACGGCGACATCTGCCTGGACCGCGCCGACGGCGCCCTGGCGGAGCTGGCCGTACCGGGACAACCCGACCGGCACGTCGCGCTCAAGCGGCGGGAGACGGCCGAGCTGATCGCCGAGGAGCTGCGGCGGCTGGACCCGGACGACATATACGAGGCCACCGTGAAGTTCGGCGTGCGGCGGCTGTCCGCCGCCGGCAAGCCGGACGCCACGGTGCCCGAGCCGGACGCCGCGGCGGTCCCGACACCCGCGAAGAAGACCGCCTCCCGCCGCTCCGGCGCCGGGTCCGGCGGATCGGATCCGGGGAAGTCGAAATGACCGCGCCCCAGGTCGTCGTGCACCGCGACAAGGAGCTGATGGCGAAGGCCGCCGCGGCCCGGCTGATCACCAGGATCGTGGACGCCCAGGCCGCCCGCGGCTCGGCCTCCGTGGTGCTCACCGGCGGTCGCAACGGCAACGCGCTGCTGGCGGCGCTCGCCGGCTCCCCGGCGCGGGACGCGGTGGACTGGGCGCGGCTGGACCTGTGGTGGGGTGACGAGCGGCTGCTGCCCGAGGGCGACCCGGACCGCAACGCCACCCAGGCCCGCGGGGAACTGCTGGACGCGGTGCCGCTGGACCCCGCCCGGGTGCACGCCATGCCCGCCTCCGACGGCCCCTGGGGCAAGGACGCGGACGCCGCCGCCGAGAGCTACGCGCGGGAGCTGGCACGGGCCTGCGGGCCGCAGGACCGCGGCGGCGTGCCGGCCTTCGACGTGCTGCTGCTCGGCGTGGGCCCTGACACCCATGTGGCGTCGCTCTTCCCCGAGCACCCGGGGGTGCGGGAGACCGAGGCGACGGTCGTCGGCGTGCACGGCGCGCCGAAGCCGCCGCCGACCCGGGTGTCGCTGACCCTGCCGGCCATCCGGCAGGCCCGCGAGGTGTGGCTGCTGGCGGCAGGCGAGGACAAGGCGAAGGCGGTCGCCATGGCGCTGTCCGGGGCCGGGGAGATCCAGGCCCCGGCGGCGGGCGCCCGCGGCCGGGCACGGACCCTGTGGCTGCTGGACCGCGCGGCGGCCGCCCGGCTGCCCCGGCAGCTGTACCCGCCGTCCTCCGCCTGACCCTGACCCGGCTGGGCGCCGGAGACAAAGACCGCGGCCCGGCCGCGCACCCCGTCGGTTCGAGGGGCGCGCGGCCGGGCCGCGGTCGTGCTCACAGCATGGTGCGTCTTGCGGTGGCGGTCAGATCTCGCCGCGCAGCTTGGCGAGTGCCTCGGCGAGGATCGCCTCGCCGTCCGCGTCGCTGCGCCGCTCGCGCACGTACGCGAGGTGCGTCTTGTACGGCTCGGTACGCGGCGGGTCCGGCGGGTTGTTCTCGTCCTGCCCGGCCGGGAACCCGCAGCGGGGGCAGTCCCAGGTGTCCGGGATCTGCGCGTCACTGGCGAAACTCGGCTGGGTCTCGTGCCCGTTGGAGCACCAGAAGGAGATGCGAAGACGGGGAGCGGACTCCCCGCGTTCCGCCTCCCCCATCGGCCCCGCTCCGACCCGACTGCCACGGATCGCGTTGCCACTTGCCACGGTCGTAACTCCCTGCGTGATGGTGCTGCGAGGTCGTCCAGTTTACGGAGACCTTACGTCGCGTCCCGCGACAGGCCAATGGGTTGGGCTGCGCCCGGACGCCGTCCCATGATAAGCCGCCGACGCGACGAGGCGTCAGCTACGCCTGGATCGACCGGAGTCGGGGCCACGCGGGACCAGGGTCATTTCTGCAACTTGATCACCATGGCGAGCCCGATGACACAGATGAACCACAGCACACTGATGACCACGGTGATGCGGTCCAGGTTGCGCTCGGCGACCGAGGAGCCACCGACGGAGGACTGCATGCCACCGCCGAACATGTCGGACAGGCCGCCGCCCTTCCCCTTGTGCATCAGGACCAGCAGCATCAGCAGCAAGCTGAACACGATGAGGGCGATGGAGAACCCGATGACCACGGCTGGACCTCTCTGGGGGACGATCGATCGACGATCTGGAGCCTTGACGCTGAGCGGGACCGGACACCACAACAGCGCGTCCGGCCCCGCCAGGGTACTTCGGATGGAGCCCGTCAGCCTACTGCCTGGTCGCCGAAGCGGACGATCTTCACGAACTCCTCCGCGTCCAGCGCCGCACCGCCGACCAGAGCGCCGTCCACGTCGGGCTGCGCCATGATCGCCGCGATGTTGCCGGCCTTCACCGAGCCGCCGTACTGGATGCGGACGGCGTCCGCCAGCTCCGGGCTGTACAGCTCGGCCAGCCTGCGGCGGATCGCCCCGCAGACCTCCTGGGCGTCCTCGGGGGTGGCGACCTCGCCGGTGCCGATGGCCCACACCGGCTCGTAGGCGATCACGATGCTCTCGGCCTGCTCGGCCGGCAGCCCCTTGAGCGCGCCGTCGACCTGGGCGAGGGTGTGGGCGACCTGGTTGCCCGCCTTGCGGACCTCCAGCCCCTCGCCCACGCACAGGATCGGGGTCAGGTCGTACTTGTAGGCGGCCTTGACCTTGGCGTTGACGATCTCCTCGTCCTCACCGTGGTACTGCCGGCGCTCGGAGTGGCCGATCGCCACATAGGTGCACTTGAGCTTGGCCAGCATGGCGCCGGAGATCTCCCCGGTGTACGCGCCCGAGTCGTGCGCGGACAGGTCCTGGGCGCCGTACCTGATCTTCAGCTTGTCGCCGTCGATCAGGGTCTGCACCGACCGCAGGTCGGTGAAGGGCGGCAGGACCGCCACCTCGACGGCCGCGAGGTCCTTGGGGGTGAGCGCGAAGGCGAGCTTCTGGACGTGGGCGATGGCCTCAAGGTGGTTGAGGTTCATCTTCCAGTTGCCCGCCATGAGCGGGGTGCGGGTGGTCAAGGCGTCAGTCCTCCAGTGCGGCGAGGCCGGGCAGGGTCTTGCCTTCGAGGTATTCGAGGCTGGCGCCGCCACCCGTGGAAATGTGACCGAAAGCACCCTCGTCGAAGCCAAGGATGCGCACGGCCGCGGCCGAGTCACCACCGCCGACGACCGTGAAGGCCGGGCTGTCGAGGAGGGCCTGGGCGACCGCGCGGGTACCGTCCGCGAAGTCGGGGTGCTCGAAGACGCCCATCGGGCCGTTCCAGAACACGGTGGCGGTGTCGGCCAGTTTGGCGGCGAACAGCTTGCGGCTCTCCGGGCCGATGTCCAGGCCCATCATTTTGGTGGGCACCGCGTCCACGGCGACGGTCACCGGCTCGGCCGGCGCCTTCGTCCGCAGGTCGGGAAACTTGTCCGCGCCGACCATGTCGACCGGCAGCACGAACTCCACGCCCTTGGCCTCGGCCCGGGCCAGGTAGTCCCGGACGACCGGGATCTGGTCCTCCTGGAGCAGGCTGGCCCCCACCTCGTGGCCCTTGGCGGCCAGGAAGGTGAACATCATGCCGCCGCCGATCAGGATGCGGTCGGCCTTGTCCAGCAGGTGGTCGATGACACCGAGCTTGTCGGAGACCTTGGCACCGCCGAGCACGACCGCGTAGGGCCGCGTCACCTCGTCGGTGAGCCTGCGCAGCACGCCCACCTCGGTGGCGATCAGGCCGCCCGCGGCGTGCGGGAGCCTGGCCGGCAGGTCGAAGACGGAGGCGTGCTTGCGGTGCACGGCGCCGAAGCCGTCGCCGACGTAGAGGTCGGCCAGCTCGGCCAGCCGGTCGGCGAACGCGCCGCGCTCTGTGTCGTCCTTGGCGGTCTCGCCCGCGTTGAACCGGAGGTTCTCCAGCAGCGTGACCTCGCCGTCGGCCAGGGCGGCGACGGTGGCCTTCGCGCTGTCCCCCACGGTGTCGGTCGCGAACGCGACGTCCCGGCCGAGGAGTTCACCCAGCCGCTTGGCGACCGGGGCGAGCGAGAACTGCGGGTCCGGCGCGCCCTTGGGGCGGCCGAGGTGGGAGGCGACGATCACCCGGGCGCCGCGCCGCGCCAGTTCGGTGATGGTCGGGACGGCGGCCCGGATCCGGCCGTCGTCGGTGATCTCGGACCCCGAGAGGGGGACGTTGAGGTCGGCGCGGACGAACACCCGTCGTCCGGCGACATCAAGGTCGTCGATGGTCTGCATGGTGGCTCCTGGGTCATGGCACGGGGCCCGTACGACATCGTCGTCGTCCGGGCCCCGTCCTGTCGCTTCGCGGTACTGGCGGGTGGGTGTCAGATCTTCTCGCCGACGAAGACGGCGAGGTCCACCAGACGGTTGGAGTAGCCCCACTCGTTGTCGTACCAGCCGACGACCTTGACCGTGTTGCCCTGGACCATCGTCAGAGCGGAGTCGAAGGTGCAGGAGGCCGGCCAGTTGACGATGTCGGAGGAGACGATCGGGTCCTCGGTGTACTCCAGGATGCCCTTGAGCTGACCGCCGGCGGCCTTCTGGAAGGCGGCGTTGACCTCGTCCTTGGTCACCTCGCGCTCCAGCTCGATGACCAGGTCGGTGACCGAGCCGGTGGGCACCGGGACGCGCATGGCGATGCCGTCCAGCTTGCCCTGCAGCTCCGGGATCACCAGGGCGGTGGCCTTCGCGGCGCCGGTGGTGGTGGGGATGATGTTCTCCGCGGCGGCGCGGGCGCGGCGCAGGTCCTTGTGCGGGAAGTCCAGGATGCGCTGGTCGTTGGTGTAGGCGTGGACCGTGGTCATCATGCCCTTGACGATGCCGAAGTTCTCCAGCAGCACCTTGGCCATCGGCGCCACGCAGTTGGTGGTGCAGGAGGCGTTGGAGATGATGTGGTGCTTGGCACCGTCGTACTTGTCATGGTTGACACCCATGACGATGGTGATGTCCTCGTCCTTGGCGGGCGCCGAGATGATGACCTTCTTGGCACCGCCCGCGATGTGCTTGCCGGCGTCGGCCGCCTTGGTGAAGATGCCGGTGGACTCGATGACGACGTCGACGCCCAGCTCGCCCCACTTGATGGCGGCCGGGTCACGCTCAGCGAGGACCTTGATGGTCCTGCCGTCGACGGTGATGGAGTCCGCGGTGTGGGTCACCTCGGCCTTGAGGCGGCCCAGGATGGTGTCGTACTTCAGCAGGTGCGCGGTGGTCGCCGTGTCGCCCAGGTCGTTGACAGCCACGATCTCCAGGTCCGCACCCTGCTCAAGGGCGGCACGGAAGAAATTGCGACCGATGCGGCCAAAGCCATTGATGCCTACGCGGATCGTCACGAACCGATCTCCTCGTTGATGCGCCGGAATACACTCCGGCTGCGCCGTATGGGATGTCCCCGACCACCCACGACCCTACCTCGCCCACCCCTGCGCGGTGACACCGAGGAGCGGCTTCCGGCGCCCCCGCGACGGGGCTCGCCGGACGCCGGGGGCGGGTGGTACGCGTGGGACTCAGGGGGCGGCGCTCAACCGACCATCTCCTCGGTCAAGTTCGACTCCGTACCGGGAATGCCCAGGTCGGAGGCGCGTTTGTCGGCCATCGCCAGCAGCCGCCTGATCCGTCCTGCGACCGCGTCCTTGGTCAGCGGCGGATCGGCCAGCGAGCCGAGCTCCTCCAGCGACGCCTGCTTGTGGTCCATCCGCAGCCGCCCCGCCGCGGCGAGGTGCTCGGGCACGTCGTCGGCGAGGATCTCCAGCGCCCGCTGCACCCTGGCGCCCGCGGCGACCGCGGCCCGCGCCGAGCGCCGCAGATTGGCGTCGTCGAAGTTGGCCAGCCGGTTGGCGGTGGCCCGCACCTCGCGGCGCATCCGCCGTTCCTCCCACGCCAGCACGGACTCGTGGGCGCCGAGACGCGTCAACAGCGCGCCGATCGCGTCACCGTCCCGGACGACGACCCGGTCAACCCCGCGCACCTCGCGTGCCTTGGACGGGATGCCGAGCCGACGAGCCGCGCCGACCAGCGCCAGCGCCGCCTCCGGCCCCGGGCAGGTCACCTCAAGCGAGGAGGAGCGGCCGGGCTCGGTGAGCGAGCCGTGGGCCAGGAAGGCGCCGCGCCAGGCCGCCTCCGCATCGCAGGTCGCCCCCGAGACGACCTGCGGGGGCAGCCCCCTGATCGGCCGGCCGCGGCCGTCGACCAGGCCGGTCTGCCGGGCGAGCTGGTCACCGCCCGCCACCACCCGCACCACGTAGCGACTGCCCCTGCGCAACCCGCCGGGCGCCATCACCACCAGGTCGGAGGGGTGGCCGAAGATCTCCAGGATGTCCTTGCGCAGCCGTCGCGCCGCGATACCGGTGTCCAACTCCGCCTCGATCACGATGCGGCCGCTCACGAGGTGGAGTCCGCCCGCGAACCGCAGGATCGACGACACCTCCGCCTTGCGGCAGCAGGTACGGGTGACGGGGAGCCGAGAGATCTCGTCCTTCACCGCTGCCGTCATCGCCATGGGCCGATCCTTCCATGCATCCGAAAAATCCGGTCGTACGCGGCGGCCAACAGCTCCGGGTCGTGCCGCGGCCCGTCAGGAGCGGAGACCGGGGCCAGCTCCACCCTGCCCCCCAGCCGTTCCGCGGCCTGGCTCAGGCTCTGGCTGTCGGGCACGGCGGCCACATCGGCCAACACCACGTCGATGGTGAGTTTAGGGGCGTGTCGGGCCAAAACCTCCAAGTGACGCTGCGGAGAAAATCCTTCCGTCTCGCCCGGCTGCGGCGCCAGATTGAGCGTCAGCACCCGGCGCGCCCGAGTCCGCGTCAGCGCCTCGGCCAGCTCAGGCACCAGCAGGTGCGGTATGACGGAGGAGAACCACGAGCCGGGACCCAGCACCACCCAGTCGGCGTCCAACACCGCCTGTACCGCCTGCGGTACGGCCGGCGGGTCGCCCGGCAGCAGCCGCACCTGGAGCACCTCGCCGGGGGTCAGCGCCACCGTCGCCTGGCCGCGGACCATGCTCGTCTCGTCCGGGCGCGCCGGGTCGTGGCCGCGTACCGTCGCCTCCAGATCGAGCGGGACGGCCGACATCGGCAGCACCCGGCCGTGCGCGCCCAGCAGCCGCCCCACCCACTCCAACGCGGCCACCGGGTCGCCGAGTTGCTCCCACAGGGCGACGATCAGCAGGTTGCCGACCGCATGGCCGTGCATCTCACCCTTACTGGTGAATCTGTGCTGGATCACCCTTGACCAGGTCTGTCCCCACTCGTCGTCCCCGCACAGCGCGGCCAGTGCCTTGCGCAGGTCTCCGGGGGGAAGGACGCCCAGTTCGTCGCGGAGCCGCCCGCTGGAGCCGCCGTCGTCGGCGACGGTGACCACGGCGGTCAGGTCCTGGGTGATGCGGCGCAGCGCGGCCAGCGAGGCGGACAGACCGTGCCCGCCGCCGAGGGCCACCACCTTGGGGGTGGCACCGGAGCGGCGGGCACTGCGCAGCCGCGCGGTCGAAGCTCTGATCACTCGCGCCCCATGTCCCGGTGGACCACCACGGTCTCCACACCGTCGGAGGACAGCCGCCTGGCCAGCCGCTCCGACATCGCCACGCTGCGGTGCTTGCCGCCCGTGCAGCCCACCGCGATCGTCACGTAGCGCTTGCCCTCGCGCCGGTAGCCGGCCGCGACGATGTGCAACAGCTCCGCGTACCCGTCCAGGAACTCCTTGGCGCCCGGCTGGTCGAAGACGTACGTGGCGACCTCGTCGTTCAGCCCGGTGAACGGGCGCAGCTCCGGCACCCAGTGCGGGTTGGGCAGGAACCGGCAGTCCACCACGAGGTCGGCGTCCACCGGCAGCCCGTACTTGAAGCCGAACGACATCACGGTGGCCCGCAGCTCCGGCTCCTCCTCACCGGCGAACTGGGCGTCCATCTTGGCCCGCAGCTCGTGCACGTTGAGGCTGGAGGTGTCGATCACCAGGTCGGCGTCGCCGCGCAGTTCGCACAGCAGGTCGCGCTCGGCGGAGATGCCGTCCACGATCCGCCCGTCGCCCTGGAGCGGGTGCGGGCGGCGCACCGACTCGAAGCGGCGCACCAGCACGTCGTCGGACGCCTCCAGGAACAGCACGCGGCGCCGGACGCTCTTGGAGTCCAGCGCGGCCAGCGACTCGCGCAGGGTGTCGAAGAAGCGCCGGCCTCGCACGTCCACCACGACCGCGATCCGCGCGACGTTGCCCTGCGAACGGGCGCCGAGGTCGACCATGGTGGGGATCAGGGCGGGCGGCAGGTTGTCGACGACGAACCAGCCCAGGTCCTCCAGACACTTGGCCGCCGTGCTGCGCCCGGCCCCGGACATGCCGGAGATGATCACCAGTTCGGGGATGGCTTCCGCCGTTGTCGTCGCTCCGCCCGTACTCACGTGTGCTCCGTAGTCATATGTGCTGGTGGTGCTTCTGTGGCCGTCGGTGCCCTGGGCGCCGATGGTGCCGCTGATACCGGTGATGCCGGTGCTGCCGGTGCTGTGCGCGTCGATCTCGGTCATGTGTCCTGCCCCCGTTCGCCGGAGGCGGCGCTCCGTCCGGCCGCCTCCTCTTCCTCCATGATCTCTCCTGTCGCGGTGTTCACGGCGGGAACAGCGGGTGAAGCCTGGGCGAGCGACGCGGCCACGGCCTCGGCCGTCCTGCGCCCCACACCGGGCACCTCGCAGATCTGCTCGACGGTGGCCGCGCGCAGCCGCTTGAGCGATCCGAAGTGCTTCAGCAGCGCCTGCTTGCGGGTCTCGCCGAGTCCGGGCACCGCGTCCAGTGCCCCGGAGCGTAGCGACTTGGCGCGCTTGCTGCGCTGGTAGGTGATGGCGAACCGGTGCGCCTCGTCACGCACCCGCTGGAGCAGGTACAGCCCCTCGCTGCTGCGCGGCAGGATCACCGGGTCCTCGTCGTCGGGCAGCCAGACCTCCTCCAGCCGCTTGGCCAGCCCGCACACCGCGACGTCCTCGATGCCCAGCTCGTCCAGCGCCCGCTTGGCGGCGGCGACCTGCGGCCGGCCGCCGTCCACCACGAGCAGCTGCGGCGGGTAGGCGAACTTGCGCGGCCGCCCGGTGTCGGGGTCGATGGGACCGGTGGCACGCGGGGCGCCGTCCCGGTCCTGGGGCAGGTGTCCGTCCCGGTCCTCGGGCAGGTGCCCGTCCAGGTCGCCGGGACCGGCCGCCTCGGCGTGCTCGTCGTCCGGGCCGGCGGCCTCCGGCCATTCGCCGCTGCGCTGCATCTCCTGGAGGTAGCGGCGGAAGCGGCGGGAGACGACCTCGTGCATGGAGCGGACGTCGTCCTGGCCGGTGAACGACTTGATCTGGAAGCGGCGGTACTCGCTCTTGCGGGCCAGCCCGTCCTCGAAGACGACCATGGAGGCGACCACGTCGTCACCTTGCAGGTGCGAGATGTCGAAGCACTCGATGCGCAGCGGCGCCTGGTCCAGGTCGAGCGCCTGGGAGATCTCCTCCAGCGCCCGGGAGCGCGTGATCAGGTCGGAGGCGCGCTTGGTCTTGTGCAGGGCCAGCGCCTGCTGGGCGTTGCGCTGCACGGTGGCCATCAGGTCCTTCTTGTCGCCGCGCTGCGGCACCCGCAGGCTGACCTGCGAGCCGCGCCGCTCCGCGAGCCACTCGGCGACCGGCTCGACCAGCTCGGGGAGGGCCGGGACCAGGACCTCCTTGGGCACCGTGTCGCCGCGCTCCTCCCCGTACAACTGCTGGAGCGCGTGCTCGACCAGGCCCGCGGTGTCGACCGCCTCGACCTTGTCGGTGACCCAGCCGCGCTGGCCGCGTACCCGGCCGCCGCGGACGTGGAAGATCTGCACGGCGGCCTCCAGCTCGTCCTCGGCCACCGCGATCAGGTCGGCGTCGGTGGCGTCGGTCAGCACCACCGCGTTCTTCTCCATGGCGCGCCGTAGCGCCTCCAGGTCGTCGCGCAGCCTGGCGGCCCGCTCGTACTCCATCTCACCGGCCGCGTCCCGCATCGCCTTCTCCAGCCGGCGCAGGTACGTGCCGGTGCGGCCGGCCATGAAGTCGCAGAACTCCTCGGCGAGTTCGCGGTGCTCGTCGGGGGTGACCCGGCCGACGCAGGGCGCCGAGCACTTGCCGATGTACCCCAGCAGACAGGGCCGGCCGATCTGGTGCGAGCGCTTGAACACCCCGGCGGAGCAGGTGCGCACCGGGAAGACCCGCAGCAGCAGGTCGACCGTCTCCCGGATGGCCCACGCGTGGGCGTACGGGCCGAAGTACCGCACTCCCTTGCGCTTGGGACCGCGCATCACCTGGACCCGCGGGAACTCCTCGCCCATGGTGACCGCCAGGGACGGATAGCTCTTGTCGTCGCGGTACTTGACGTTGAACCGCGGGTCGAACTCCTTGATCCAGGAGTACTCCAGCTGCAAGGCCTCGACCTCGGTGCTCACCACGGTCCACTCGACGGAGGCGGCCGTGGTGACCATGGTGCGGGTGCGCGGGTGAAGGCCCGTGAGGTCCTGGAAGTACGAGGAGAGCCGCTGGCGCAGGCTCTTCGCCTTGCCGACGTAGATCACTCGGCCGTACTCGTCGCGGAACTTGTAGACCCCCGGCGAGTCGGGGATCTGTCCCGGCTTCGGGCGGTAACTGGAGGGGTCGGCCATGAGGTCAACACTACTGGCGGCGGCCGACAGTCCCGGCCCGTGACCGGTGGGCGGCAAGACGGCCGCCGGGCGCTGCCCGGGCGGCCGTCAGAAGCGGGCCGTCAGCTTCCCGCCGTGGACGTCGAGCTCGACCGGGGGCAGCGGGGAGGGGGCCGGCCCCTGCTCCACGGCACCGGTGAGGGCGTCGAAGCGGCTGCCGTGGCAGGGGCAGGAGATGACCCCGCGTTCGATCTTGTCGACCACGCAGCCCGCGTGGGTGCACACCGCGCTGAACGCCTTGAACACGCCCCGGGTCGGCTGGGCCACCACCACCTTGTCCTCCCGGAACAGGGTGGCCCCGCCGACCGCCACCTGGTCCGTGGACCCCAGGTCGACCGGCCCCTTGGGCCGGGTGGGCCGCGCGGCGCAGCCGCTCACCCCGGCCAGGCCGAGCCCGGCAGCGGCGGCCCCGGCCGTCCCCAGGAGTACGGCACGCCGCGGCGTGGGGTGGGCGCGGTCGCCCAGCTGATCGTCGTTCATTCGGTACGGGTCTCCGGATCGGGGCGAGGGGACGGGTCGGCCGGCGCCGGGCGGGTCCCCGACGGCGAGGTGCCGGGGCGGGGTGCCGAAGGCGCCGGTGCCGGGGGCAGCGTGGGCGGGGGCTGCCCCCGGCGGGGGTCAGGCGGTGCCGCCGGTGCGCTTGCGGGTGGCGGCGGCCTTCTTCGCGGCGGGCTTGCGGGCGGAGCCGCGCTTTTGCTGGGTGGGGATCCCGGCGTCGCTGACCCGGCTGCCCAGGATCTCGCGGAGGAACTTGCCGGTGTGGCTGGCCGGCACCGAGGCGACCTCCTCCGGCGTGCCCTCGGCGATCACCAGGCCGCCGCCGTTGCCGCCTTCCGGGCCCATGTCCACGACCCAGTCGGCGGTCTTGATGACGTCCAGGTTGTGCTCGATCACGATGACCGTGTTGCCCTTGTCGACGAGACCGGACAACACCGTGATCAGCTTGGAGATGTCCTCGAAGTGCAGCCCGGTGGTCGGCTCGTCCAGCACGTAGACGGTCCGGCCGGTGGAGCGCTTCTGCAACTCGCTGGCCAGCTTCACCCGTTGCGCCTCGCCACCGGACAGGGTCGGCGCGCTCTGCCCCAGCCGTACGTATCCCAGGCCCACGTCGTTGAGGGTGCGCAGGTGGCGGGCGATGCCGGGCACCGCCTCGAAGAAGTCGAGCGCCTCCTCGATCGGCATGTCCAGCACCTCGGCGATGGACTTGCCCTTGTAGTGCACTTCGAGGGTCTCGCGGTTGTAGCGGGCGCCGTGGCAGACCTCGCACGGGACGTAGACGTCCGGCAGGAAGTTCATCTCGATCTTAATCGTGCCGTCGCCCGAGCAGTTCTCGCAGCGGCCGCCCTTGACGTTGAAGGAGAAGCGACCGGGCAGATAGCCCCGGACCTTCGCCTCCATCGTCTCCGCGAAGAGCTTGCGGACATGGTCGAAGACCCCGGTGTAGGTGGCCGGGTTGGACCGCGGGGTGCGGCCGATCGGCGACTGGTCGACGTGCACCACCTTGTCCACCAGGTCGTCCCCGTCGACCCGGGTGTGGCGTCCCGGCACCGTGCGGGCGCCGTTGAGCTCCCGGGCCAGGTGGGTGTAGAGGATGTCGTTGACCAGGGTGGACTTGCCGGATCCCGAGACGCCGGTGACCGCGGTGAAGACGCCCAGCGGGAAGGACACCGCGATGTCCTGGAGGTTGTGCTCCCGGGCGCCGTGCACGGTCAGCTGCCGCTTGCGGTCGATCGGGCGGCGCAGCTCCGGGGTGGGGATCGCCCGGCGGCCGGAGAGATACTGCCCGGTCAGCGAGTCCTCGTTGGCCAGCAGCCCCTCCATCGAACCGGAGTGCACCACCTTGCCGCCGTGCTCACCGGCGCCGGGGCCGATGTCGACCACCCAGTCCGAGGCGCGGATGGTGTCCTCGTCGTGCTCGACCACGATCAGGGTGTTGCCCAGGTCGCGCAGCCGCACCAGGGTCTCGATGAGCCGGTGGTTGTCCCGCTGGTGCAGGCCGATCGACGGCTCGTCGAGCACGTACAGCACGCCGACCAGTCCGGAGCCGATCTGGGTGGCCAGCCGGATGCGCTGGGCCTCGCCGCCTGACAGGGTGCCCGCCGCCCGGTTGAGCGAGAGGTAGTCGAGGCCGACGTCGACCAGGAAGCGCAGCCGCTCGTTGACCTCCTTGAGCACCCGCTCCGCGATGGTCTTCTCGCGGTCGGACAGGGTGAGGGTGCGCAGGAAGTCCGCGCAGTCGCTGATCGACATGGCGGAGACGTCGGCGATCGACCGCTCCGACACGGTGACGGCCAGCACGATCGGCTTGAGACGGGTGCCCTCGCAGGTCGGGCAGGGCACCTCCCGCATGTACCCCTCGAAGCGCTCCCGGCTGGAGTCCGTCTCGGCCTCGGAGTGCCGCCGCTTGACGAAGGGCACCGCGCCCTCGAAGGCCGTGGTGTAGGAGCGCTCACGGCCGTAGCGGTTGCGGTACCGGACCTGGACCTGGGTCTTGTGCCCGTTCAGCAGCGCCTTCCTGGCCCGCAGCGGGAGGCCGGCCCAGGGGATGTCGGTGCGGAAGCCCAGCTCCTCGGCGAGCGCGCCCATCAGCCGCGCGAAGTAGTCCTTGGTGTGGCCCAGCGACCAGGGGGCGATGGCGCCCTCGTCCAGCGACTTCTCCTCGTCGGGGACGATCAGCTCCGGGTCCACCTCCATCCGGGTGCCGATGCCGGTGCAGTCCGGGCAGGCGCCGAACGGCGAGTTGAAGGAGAAGGAGCGCGGCTCCAGCTCCTCGAAGGACAGGTCGTCGTAGGGGCAGTACAGGTGCTCGGAGAACATCCGCTCACGCTGTGGGTCGTCCTCTGGCAGGTCGACGAAGTCCAGGATCACCATGCCGCCGGACAGCCCGAGCGCGGTCTCGACCGAGTCGGTCAGCCGGCGCTTGGCGCTCTCCTTGACGGTGAGGCGGTCGATGACCACCTCGATGGTGTGCTTCTCCTGCTTCTTCAGCTTCGGCGGCTCGGTCAGCTGGATCGTCGTGCCGTCGACCCGGGCGCGGCTGTAGCCCTTGGTCTGGAGATCGGAGAAGAGGTCGACGTACTCCCCCTTGCGCTCCCTGACCAGCGGGGAGAGCACCTGGAAGCGGCTGCCCTCCTCCAGCTCCAGCACCCGGTCGACGATGGCCTGCGGCGACTGCCGGGCGATGGGACGGGAGCACTGCGGGCAGTGCGGCTTGCCGATCCGGGCGAAGAGCAGCCGCAGGTAGTCGTAGACCTCGGTGATGGTGCCGACCGTGGAGCGCGGGTTGCGCGAGGTGGACTTCTGGTCGATGGAGACCGCGGGCGACAGTCCCTCGATGAAGTCGACGTCCGGTTTGTCCATCTGGCCGAGGAACTGCCGGGCGTACGAGGAGAGCGACTCGACGTAGCGGCGCTGCCCCTCGGCGAAGATCGTGTCGAACGCGAGGGACGACTTGCCGGACCCCGACAGTCCGGTGAAGACGATGAGCGAGTCCCGGGGGAGATCCAGCGAGACGTTCTTGAGATTGTGCTCGCGAGCGCCGCGGACGGTGAGTCGATCGGCCACGCCGGTCCGTACCTTTCGTAGAAAACGAAGGGGTAGCACCCCCCGTTCAGCGTAGCCGGGGCGCGTTCCGACCTTCTTGTCAATCGTGCGGGGATTCGGATTTCTGGGTTCTGGGGCGGGTTCTCAGGTTTGAAACGGGTAGGGATGGTGTCCCATGACGAGCCTATAGCACGCACATTCGATTCCCGAGTCATGGCAATCAGGTTCACCCGACCGAGTGAGCCGCGCTAGCGTCGAAGTGATCAGCGGCAGACCACGACCAGGAGGCGTCCCTTGTCCGTCAAACGACCCGATCCGGTAGCCGACACGACCGCTCTGCGCGAGGCCACCGTCCGGCTGATCGACTCGGTCGGCGCCCTCGACCCGTCAGCGGTCGGCGAACCCTCGCTGCTGCCCGGCTGGACCCGCGGCCACGTGCTCACCCATCTGGCGCGCAACGCCGACGGCTACGGCAACCTCCTCGCCTGGGCCCGCACCGGCGAGGAGACCCCGATGTACCCGAGCATGGAGGCCCGGGAGAAGGACATCGAGGAAGGCTCGGGCCGGCCCCTGACCGAGCAGCTCGCCGACCTGCGGGCGGCCACGGAGCGGTTCGCCGCCGCGCTGGAGGAGACGCCGCCGCAGGCCTGGGCCGCCCAGGTACGCATCCGCACGGACGGGGTCATCCCGGCCGCGGAGATCCCCGGCCGGCGGCTGATCGAGGTCCTGCTGCACCACATCGACCTGGGCATCGGATTCACCTTCGCCGACCTGCCCGCCGACTGGGCGGCGGCCGAACTGGCCATGTTCGTCGACGGCCTGGCCGGCCGCGAGGGCATCGCCGCCGTCCGTCTGAAGGACTCCGACACCGGCTCGACCTGGGACCTCGGCGCCGCCGACCACCCCGAGCTCACCGTCGAGGGCAGCACGGGCGCGCTGCTGGCCTGGGTGTGCGGGCGCGGCGACGGCGCGGGGCTGAGCACCGATCCCGCTCTGCCGCTTCCGGTACTCCCGCCGCTAGGGTGACGGTATGTCGTACACCGGAGCAGTGAAGGTCGGCGGCCCGCCGGACGTGCACGAACTCACCGATCTGATGATCACCAAGGTCGCGGTCGGTTCCATGGACAACAACGCGTATCTGCTGCGCTGCCGCGCCACCGATGAGCAACTGCTGATCGACGCCGCCGCGGAGCCGCAGACCCTCCTCGGCGTCATCGGCGGCAGTGGGATCGCCTCGGTGGTCACCACCCACCGCCACGGCGACCACTGGGGCGCCCTCCAGGAGGTCGTCGACGCCACGAGCGCGCGCACCTACGCGGGGCGCTACGACGTCGAGGGCATCCCCGTGGGCACCGACGTCGCCGTCGAGGACGGTGACACCATCCGGGTGGGCCGGGTGGAACTCACCGCCCGCCACCTCACCGGGCACACCCCGGGCAGCATCGCGCTCGTCTACGACGACCCGCACGGCCACGCCCACGTCTTCACCGGCGACTGCCTGTTCCCCGGCGGCGTGGGCAACACCCACGACGACCCGGCGGCCTTCAACCAGTTGCTGGACGACGTGCAGGCCAAGCTGTTCGACCGGCTGTCCGACGAGACCTGGGTCTACCCGGGACACGGCAGCGACACCACGCTGGGCGCCGAGCGCCCGCACCTGCCGGTGTGGCGCGAACGCGGCTGGTGACCACCACCCGCCACGAGCGGGATCACGCAGGACCCCGCAGGGGCCGTCCCGTCACCGGGGCGGCCCCTGCCCGTCTGTCACGTGCCCCGCGCGCGGCGGAACGCGTCCGGCCCGCTCAGCCACCGCTCTTGCGACGGAACGAGCGCTGGCTGGCCGCCGGGCCATGGGCGCCGTGGATCTTCGACCTGCCGGTGCCGTTGCCACCCGCGGCGGAGTCGCCCTGGGCGCCGCGCTTGCGGTCCAGCGCCTCCCGGAACTTGCGCTTGACGTCGTCCTCCGGCTCCCCGGACTCCTGCGCGGCGTCCTGGGCCGGGGCCTCGGCGTTCTCAAGATCAGCCGGCTCCGGGCCTTCGTGCGGTTGAGGCTCTGCAGCCATGGTGACCTCCTGGGTTCGGACGATTGCAGGCACAGCCTGTCACGCCCGGCGGCCCGCGTTCGCCATGTTTTCGCCGAAGGGGATGCGGTCAGCCACCGCGCCGGGCGCCGCGGCGCATCCGGTCCGCCACCTCGCCGCTCTCCGTCTCCCACCAGGGGCGTACCCGCTCCGGCGGCGCGGCGGCCGTGGGCGGGGTCGCGGCGGCGGACGCCGGGCCCGCGATGACCTGCTCGGGGAGCGGCGACGGCACGGCGGCGGGCACCGCGACCGGGGTCAGTTCGCGGTCGAGGCGTTCGTCGAGTTCGGCGGTCCTGGCCCGCTCGGCGCGCCACCACTCGATGAACACCGCGAACAGGAACGGCAGTCCGACCAGTTCGGCGATGGTCAGCATCAGCCCGCCGCCGAGCTGCTGGTCGCGTTGGAGCGAGGGACCCCAGTGGCGCGGGTGGGCCGCGTACCACCGTCCGGCGACCAGCGTCCCGCTGAGCATCACCACGATGCCCGGCACCGAGTCGAAGAGGCCGTCGACGAAGACCAGCAGCGCCCGCACCGGGTAGGTGCACCAGCTCGGCAGCAGCTCGCGCCGGGTGAGCATCGGCAGGACGAACAGGCAGCCGGTGAAGAGCAGCTGGGCGTGCATCAGCTGCCGGACCCCGTCCTCGCGCAGCGCGGTCTGGAAGTACGACGTGAAGTAGATCGACAGTTCCGAGACCAGGACCAGCACCGAGCTGACGAACGGGAAGGCCAGCACCCGCAGCACCCGGCCGGCCACCGCCGCGGCCGGACGCCCGCCGGGCCGGGCGGGCAGCGCACGGCCCGCCAGCGCCAGCGGGTCACCCAGCGCGAGGCCGAGCGGCGCGATCAGGTCGAGCATGATGTTCTGCACGGCGGCCGGCCAGAACAGCACCCGGCTGTAGACCATCAGGGCCGACATGGTGGCCAGGACGATCACACCGAGCCCCAGCACCCCGAACGCCACCGCCCGCGCGGCCGGCCAGTGCTCGCCGCGGCGCCGCAGCCGGAGCATCGCGGCGGCGTAGAGCCCGCCCAGCACGACGACGAACGCCAGCGCGACGGGATCCGCCTCCCACGTGGTCAGGAAGTTCGATCCCGTCAGCTCCGGCAGAACCGTCACCGCCATGGCGCTCACCGGCACCCACCGCCCTCATGTCCGTCTCGCAGCGGCCACCAGGTTAGAGGGCGGACACCCGGCCTCCCGACGCGGGGCGATGGGCGGGGGTCAGCTCTTGACGCGCTTCCTGGCGCGTTCGCTCTCCGCCGCCTCGTCCCTGGCCCGCCGTCTGGAGGCCAGCAGGCTGGTGACGGTGGTGATCGCCAGGACGCCGATGATGACGGCGAGCGAGAGCGCGGTGGAGATCTCCGGCACGTGCGCCCCCGACTCGTGCAGGGCGTGCAGCACCAGCTTCACCCCGATGAAGCCCAGGATGACCGACAGCCCGTACGACAGGTGCACCAGCTTCCTGAGCAGTCCGCCGAGCAGGAAGTACAGCTGGCGAAGGCCCATCAGCGCGAAGGCGTTGGCGGTGAAGACGATGTACGGGTCCTGGGTGAGGCCGAAGATCGCCGGGATCGAGTCGAGCGCGAACAGCAGGTCGGTGGTGCCGATGGCCAGCATCACGATCAGCATCGGCGTCATCAGCCGCTTGCCGTTCTCCACCACGAACAGCGCGGTGCCGTGGTACTTGTCGGTCGCCGGGATCCGCTTCTCGATCGCCTTGAGGAGCTTGTTCTCCTCGTACTCCTCCGGCTCCTCGCGGCTGTCGGCGCGCGCCTCCTGGATCAGCTTCCAGGCCGTCCAGATCAAGAAGGCGCCGAAGAGGTAGAAGATCCACGAGAAGTTGGCGATGACCGCGGCGCCGGCCGCGATGAACATGGCCCGCAGCACCAGCGCGATCAGCACACCGACCAGCAGCACCCGTTGCTGGTAGATGGTCGGCACCGCGAACTTCGACATGATCAGGACGAAGACGAAGAGGTTGTCGACGCTCAGCGACTTCTCGGTGATGAACCCGGCCAGGAACTCCCCGGCCGGCTTGGTGCCGGCGAAGACCAGCAGGCCGATCCCGAAGAGCGCGGCGAGGCTGATCCAGACCACCGTCCAGACGGCGGCCTCCCTGATCGAGACGTCATGCGGCTTGCGTCCGCCGATCAGGAAGTCGACGGCGATGAGGGCGCACAGACCGAGGATGGTCAGTGACCAGACGGTGAGCGATACGTCCACGACGAAAACAGTACAGGCGAAACCAAACGATGGTAAAGCCCCCACAAAACCGCCTGGTCAGGCGGCTCTGTGGGAGTGTCGCGGGTCCGGCTGAGGCCGGGCCGCCGGGCCGGTCAGCTGCCGTGTGCCTGGCGCGCCTCGGCGATCTCGCCGAGCACCCGCTCCAGCACCTGGCTGCCCTCCGGCGGCAACAGCGGCTCGTAGGTCCAGGCGTGCCCGACCCAGGGATCGGCCAGATGGTCGTCCGGGAGCGGGGTGAGCCGCAGCAGCGACCGCCACAGCGGGTCGAGCACCGGCCCGAACGCCTGGGCGTCCGCCCGGTCCGCGATCATCATCAGATGGACGCCCGCCGCCGGACCCTCGTCGGCGAGATAGCGCAACCGGTTGATCTCCCGGTCGTCGAAGTCGTACGGGAAATCACTCACGACCAGCAGCTGCTCCCCGGTCTCCAGATCGGGCGGCAGCGCCTCCGGCGCCCCGCCGCGCAGCGCCATCTGCACCAGGTCCACCCGGCGGGTCATCGCCTCCAGCGCCCCCGCCACACCGTCCGCGCCCGTCCCCGACCACTCCCGCAACGCCCCGGAGCGGGCCAGCGGGGCGAAGGCGGCGGTGGCGGACCCGGCCGGATCCACCAGGTGCACGGTGAGCCCGCCGACCGGATGGGCCGCCAGCAGCCGCACCGCCAGCGCCACCGCCACCTCGGTCGCCCGCCGCCGGGCGAGATCCGCCTCGGCGTCGGCGAGCGCGCCGCTGTCGATCCACAGGCCGCGCTCCAGCGGAAGCCGCACCAGCATCGGGATCCGCAGCTCCGGGACCTCCGGCAGGTGGATGTCGCCGAGCCTGACCGCCATCGGGATCCCGGCCGGCGCGCCGTAGCCGTGCCAGACCGGGCTCTCCCAGCCGGCGAACTGCGGCGGCAGGGCGGCCTCCACCACCTGCGACTCGGCGGTCAGCTGGCCGAGGTCGTGGTCGAGGCAGGCCCGCGCCTGGTCGGCCAGCTCGTCGCGGCGGGCCTGCGCCCGCTCCCGTACGGCCTCGGCGGCCGGCCCGTTGCGTGTCGCGCGGTCGGCCAGCAGTTCGTCCAGTTCGCGCTCCAGCCGGGACTCGGCGAAGTCCACCGCGCTGCGGTACGCGGCGATGCGCCGGGTCAGGTCCTCGAACATCCCCCAGACCTGGTTGTAGAGCCGCTCCTCCATCGTCCAGCCGGGCGCGTCCCCCGCCACCGGCTCACCCGGGTCGGGCAGGTCGGCCGCCGGGGCCGGCGCACCGTTGCGCTGCGCGGGCAGTCCCAGGGTCCGCGACTCGGCCGCGTCATGACCGGTGGGTGCGGTCGCCGGCTGCCCGGCGGCGCGGACCGCCGCTGCGACGTCCGCGGCCAGCCTGGCCGGGGCGGGCAGCCCGTAGTCGTCGAACATCCGCTCAAGACCGCCGGCGTACCCCTGGCCGACCGCGCGGACCCGCCAGGCACCGTTGCGGCGGTAGAACTCCAGCGCGGCCACTGCGGACTCGGCACCCAGGCCGGCCAGCCGGAACGCGGCCAGCTCCTCGCCGTCCCGGGTGCTCACCGTCACCCGCGGTGCGGGGATCCGGCCGAACGTGGCCGGCCCGGCGCCCTCCGCGGGCAACGCCAGCAGCACCGTCAAGCGCGGCGGCTCCCCCTCGGCGCCCGCACCGCCGTCCCGGGCGGTGTGCGCCGTCCGCAGGTCCAGCGTGATCCGCTGCCCGGCGGCGGCCCGGCACGGCACCTTCACGCCGGGCAGTACCGGCGCGCCGGGGTGCGCCGAAGTCGCCGCCCCCGAGGCGCCATCGTTGACGATGACCCCGGCGACCAGGGGCACGGCCGCTGTCACCTGAATCTCGAGCGTGGTCCGCGTCAGCGGATGATTCTGTCCTCGAAGCAGTTCGGCGCCCATCGCCTTACCGCCCTCTCCCCTCGCCAAGCGCGGTGGTCCGTTGCGAACGCGGCTACAGATGCGGCGTGATGGCCGGCATCAGGTCCTGGAACGTGCGGCCGTTGGCGGGCGCGCCGATGGCGGTCATCGACCAGCCGGTCCCCGCCCGGTGCACTCTGGCCATGATCTGCGCCGTGTACGGGCCGCCGCCGGTCAGGGTGTAGCGGGCGAGCTCCTGGCCGTTGGTCTCGTCGACCAGGCGGCAGAACGCGTTCTCCACCTCGGCGAAGGTCTGTCCGGTGAAGGAGTTGACGGTGAAGACGATCTGGTCGACGTGGACCGGCACCCGTTGCAGGTCGACCAGGATGGACTCGTCGTCGCCGCCCTGCCCGGCGCCGCCGACCAGGTTGTCACCGGTGTGCCGCACCGAGCCGTCGTTGCTGACCAGATGCTGGAAGAAGACGACGTCGATCGGCTCGTTGCCCGCGAACAGGACGGCGGAGGCGTCCAGGTCGATCTCCCGGGTGCGGCGGCCGAAGATCCCGCGGCGTGGCGCCGCCTGCCAGCCGAGGCCCATCCGTACCGCTGTCAGCGTGCCCCCGCCGGACTTAGTCAGGCTGACCTGCTGTCCCTTGGCCAAGTTCACCGTCACCGGCATTCCCTCCCGTTCCGTGCACGCCGCCTGTTCGCGGCGCTGTCGAAACCCTACGCAGGGATCCGCCTGGTGTACCCCCGCAGGAACCCATTTGTGGCGATCCTGCTACAGGAGTCCGGGGGCGCCGGGGGCGTCAGGCGATCCCCGCTTCCTTCATCTGGCGCAGTTCCTTCTTCAGCTCCCCCAGTTCGTCGCGCAGCCGGGCGGCGACCTCGAACTGCAGCTCGCCGGCGGCGGAGTGCATCTGCTGGGTCAACTCCCCGATGAGGTCGACGAGTTCCGCGGCGGGCAGGCTCTTTGCCGGTTGCTTGCCACCGCTCTTCGCGGACAGGCCGGGCACCGGGGCCTTGCCACGCGAACGCTGCCGTCCGGAGCCCAGCAGCTCCTCGGTGTCGGCGTCCTCGCGGGCGAAGGAGTCCAGGATGCCGGCGATCTTCTTCCGCAGCGGCTGCGGGTCGATGCCGTGCTCGGTGTTGTACGCGATCTGCTTCTCACGCCGCCGGTTGGTCTCGTCGATCGCCCTCTCCATGCCCGGAGTGATCTTGTCGGCGTACATGTGCACCTGGCCGGAGACGTTGCGCGCCGCGCGGCCGATGGTCTGGATCAGCGAGGTGCCCGAGCGCAGGAAGCCCTCCTTGTCCGCGTCGAGGATGGCGACCAGCGACACCTCGGGCAGGTCCAGGCCCTCGCGCAGCAGGTTGATGCCGACCAGCACGTCGAACTCACCGGACCGCAGCTCGCGCAGCAGCTCGACCCGGCGCAGGGTGTCGATGTCGCTGTGCAGGTACCGCACCTGGATGCCCAGTTCGAGCATGTAGTCGGTGAGGTCCTCGGACATCTTCTTGGTGAGGGTGGTGACCAGCACCCGCTCGTTCTTCTCGGCGCGCAGCCGGATCTCGTGGACCAGGTCGTCGATCTGCCCCTCGGTGGGCTTGACGATGACCTCCGGGTCGATCAGCCCGGTGGGCCGGATGACCTGCTCGACGAAGCCGTCGGACCGTGACAGCTCGTACGGTCCAGGGGTGGCCGACAGGTAGACCGTCTGGTCGACCCGCCCCAGGAACTCCTCCCACTTCAGCGGGCGGTTGTCCATCGCGGAGGGCAGCCGGAAGCCGTGTTCGATCAGGGTGCGCTTGCGGGAGGCGTCCCCCTCGTACATCGCGCCGATCTGCGGCACGGTCTGGTGGGACTCGTCGATGACCAGGAGGAAGTCCTCCGGGAAGTAGTCCAGCAGGGTGTTGGGCGCGGTCCCCGGGTCACGGCCGTCGATGTGGCGTGAGTAGTTCTCGATGCCGGAGCAGGTGCCGATCTGCCGCATCATCTCGATGTCGTACGTGGTGCGCATCCGCAGCCGCTGGGCCTCCAGCAGCTTGCCCTGCTTCTCCTGGGTGGCGAGGGTGGTCTCCAGCTCCTTCTCGATCCCGGCGATCGCCCGCTCCATGCGCTCGGGACCGGCCACGTAGTGGGTGGCGGGGAAGACGTACAGCTCGGTGTCGTCGGTGATCACCTCGCCGGTGAGCGGGTGGAGGGTGGACAGCGCCTCGATCTCGTCACCGAACATCTCGATGCGGACGGCCAGTTCCTCGTAGACCGGGAAGATCTCGATGGTGTCGCCGCGCACCCGGAAGGTGCCCCGGGTGAAGGCCACGTCGTTGCGGGCGTACTGGATGTCGACGAACCGCCGCAGCAACTGGTCGCGGTCGATCTCCTCGCCGACCCGCAGCCGCACCATGCGGTCCACGTACTCCTGCGGCGTGCCCAGGCCGTAGATGCACGAGACGGAGGCGACGACGATCACGTCCCGCCGGGTGAGCAGTGAGTTGGTGGCCGAGTGGCGCAGCCGCTCGACCTCCTCGTTGATCGAGGAGTCCTTCTCGATGTAGGTGTCCGTCTGGGGGACGTACGCCTCGGGCTGGTAGTAGTCGTAGTACGAGACGAAGTACTCGATGGCGTTGTTCGGCAGCAGCTCGCGGAACTCGTTGGCCAGCTGCGCGGCGAGGGTCTTGTTGGGCGCGATGACCAGCGTCGGCCGCTGGAGCTCCTCGACCATCCACGCGGTCGTGGCCGACTTGCCGGTGCCCGTCGCGCCCAGCAGCACGACGTCCTTCTCGCCCGCACGGACGCGCCGGGCCAGCTCGGCGATGGCCGTCGGCTGGTCGCCGTTCGGCTGATAGGAGCTGACGACCTCGAAGGGCGCCACTGTGCGTTCGATGTCAGAAACGGGCCGCATGGAAACACCGTACGACCCCCCACCGACAATCGTGGCCCGCCAGGCCTCCCCGCCGGCCCTCCGCCCGGTCCCCCACGGCTTCCGACCTGCGATGACGGCCTGGAGCCGGGGTTTGCCCCGTGGCGCTGTCGGTGGGCGGTTCTAGGGTGGACGCGTGACGCAATGCAACGCGGTGTGGTGGACGGTTCGGGACACCTCCGTCGGGCGACTGTTCCTCGCCACGACGGACGACGGCCTGGTCAACGTGAACTTCCGGGCGGACGACCGCATCGTCCAGGCGGCCGTGCGGCGGCTCGCCGCCCGCTTCGGCACCGAGCCGACCCGCATGGGCCCGGAGGGCGCCGGGGAGGCCGCCACCGGCGCGGCAGGGCACCTCGCGGCGGCGGTCCGGCAGCTCGACGCGTACTTCGCCGGCACGCTCAGCGACTTCACCGTGCCGCTCGACTGGTCGTTCAGCGGAGGCTTCAACCACCGCGTGCTGCTGGAGCTGACCCGCGTCCCGTACGGCACCGTCGTCGGCTACCAGACGCTCGCCGACCGGGTGGGCGAGCCGGGGGCGGCCCGCGCGGTCGGGGTGGCGATGGGCTCCAACCCGCTCCCGGTCGTCGTCGCCTGCCACCGCGTGGTGGAGAGCGACGGCGGGATAGGCGGCTTCGGCGGCGGGCTGGAGATCAAACGCAAGCTGCTGGCCCTGGAGGGCGTGCTGCCCGAGCCGCTGTTCTGACCGGTCAGCCCTTCGGTTCCGGACCGTCGAACCGGGCGGCGGCCAGGTACTCCGGCTTCGGGTCGAGCGCGGCGGCGAGGCGGAAGTGGCGCTGCGCCTCGTCGGGGCGGCCGGCGCGCTCCAGGGTGCGGGCCAGCGCGAAGTGCGCGAAGGCGTTGTCCGGCTCCCGCTCCAGCACGACCTGGAACTCCAGCTCGGCCGGGCGTAGTTGGGCGGCGAGGAAGAACGCGCGGGCCCGCAGCAGGCGGGCCGCGGTGTTCTCCGGGTGGGCGGTGATGACGGCGTCGAGCAGTTTCACCGCACCGCGCGGGTCACGGGCGGCGAGCAGCTGCTCCGCGGCGCGGTAGTCGATGACGTTGGTCTCCGGGCTGCGCTCTGCCACGGATGCCTCCTTCCGGCGGAAGTCCTACGCCTTCCCAGGGATACCCAACGGTCATACCCACAACCGCATTCCCCCGCCCACCGCCTGCCCCGCAGGTCAGGACGTGCCGTCCGCCCGGGACCGCAGCAGTTCCCAGACCCGTTCGGCCTGTGGTGCCAGTGCCGCCAGCGGGCCGTCGTTGTCGATGACCAGATCGGCGACGGCCAGCCGCTGCTCCCGGGTGGCCTGGGCGTCCATCCGGGCGCGGGCCTCCGCCTCGGACATGCCCCGCAGGCGCACCAGCCGGTCCAGCCGGGTCCCTGGCGAGGCGTCCACCACGACGACGGTGTCGTACAGCGGTGCCAGCCCGTTCTCGGCCAGCAGGGGCACGTCGTGCACCGTGATCGCGCCGGGCGGGGCGGCGGCCTCCAGTTCGGTGGAGCGGCCCCGGACCAGCGGATGGACGATGGCGTTGAGCGCCGCGAGCCGTGCCGCGTCGGCGAACACGATCGCGCCGAGTTTCGGCCGGTCCAGGCTGCCGTCGGCCGCCAGCACCCCCGACCCGAACTCCTCGACGACGGCGGCGAGTCCGGGGGTTCCCGGCTCGACCACCTCGCGGGCGATCCGGTCGGAATCCACCACGACCGCGCCGTAGGACGCGAACAGCCGTGTCACCTCGCTCTTGCCGGCGCCGATCCCGCCGGTCAGGCCCACCTTCAGCATGCGGCCAGCGTAAGTGACCGGCGGTGCGCATGACACGGCGCACCGCCCTCCAGAACCGGCCGCGCCGTCCTCCCGGGGTCAGCCGCACGGCCTCCCGGCGTCAGGGCCTCACGCGTCAGCCGCTGTCGCCCTCGCGTTCGGCCAGGAACCGTTCGAACTCGGCGGCCAGGTCGTCCGCGGACGGCAGGTCGGCCGGTTCCGCGATGAGGCTCTCCCTGCTGCCCGCGCCGGCCAGCGCGTCGTACTGGGTCTCGAGTCCGCGGACCACGGAGACCAACTCGGCGTCGCCCTCGGATATCTGACGCTCGATCTCGTCCTGCACGCTGTGCGCCTCGGAGCGCAGCGCGTGCGCCACCTCGGGCAGCACAAGGCCGGTCGCGGCGGTGATCGCTTCGAGCACGACCAACGAGGCGTCAGGGTACGGGGACCGCGACAGGTAGTGCGGCACGTGGGCGGCCACCCCCATCACGTCGTGGCCCGACTCCGACAGCCGCAGCTCGACCAACGCCTCGGCGCTGCCGGGGACTTGGGCCTCGTCGAACCAGCTGCGGTAGCCCGGCACGAGGTCCGCGCGGTTGCCGTGCGGAGTGAGGCCGACCGGGCGGGTGTGCGGCACGCCCATCGGGATGCCGTGGAAGTTGATGGCGAGCCGGATGCCGAACTGCTCGACGATGTCGCGCACCGCGTCGGCGAACCGCTCCCACAGCACGTCCGGCTCAGGACCGGCCAGCAGCAGGAACGGCGTGCCGGTGGAGTCGTGCGTCAGATAGAGCCCCAGCTCCGGGGTCTCGTAGTCCGCCCAGTGGTCCCGGCGGAAGGTCATCAGCGGCCGGCGCGCCCGGTAGTCCAGCAGCCGGTCGACGTCGAACCGGACCACCAGCTGGTGATCGAGGCGGCTCAGGAGTTCGGTGACCAGCTGTTCGCCGGTGTCACCCGCGTCGATGAAGCCGTCCAGGTGGTACAGCAGCACCAGCCCGTCGATGTCCGCGGCCTCGACCGCCGCGACGCCGTCCGGCTCGAACTCGTACAGATCCCGCGGTTCCAGCAACGTAACGCTCCTTCGTCTCCTCCCGGTCAACGTGGCACCGCGCACGGTCATTCCCGTGCGGTCCCGGCCCCTGCCGCCGACCGTGCCCTGAGCTGCCCCCGGCCCCACCCACGGTGTCATCACGAAGGGACACCACGTCTTGACGCACCGTACCGGAGCGGGATCCGTCCCCGCACGGCTTCCGGCAGCTCCGGCCGCCCGGCGGGTGGGGTGTTCCGCCACGCGCGCGGCGCGCACGCGGCAAGGCCCGCCCCCCGAAGGGAGCGGGCCTTGGAACCTCTTGACCGTGACCGGGTTACCGGAAGGTCAGCTCTGGCCGCCGGCCAGCTTCTCGCGCAGCGCGGCAAGCGCCTCGTCCGACGCCAGGGCGCCGGAGTTGTCGGCCGACTCCGAGGAGTACGAGCCGCCACCGCAGTCCGCCCTGCCGGGGCGGGAGCCGCGGTGCCACCCTCGGCGGCCGCCTGCTCGTCGGCCTCGCGGGACTTGACGACCTGCGCCTGGTGCTGCTCGAAGCGAGTCTGCGCCTCGGCGTACTGGCGCTCCCACTCCTCGCGCTGCTTCTCGTAGCCCGGCAGCCAGTCGTTGGTCTCCGGGTCGAAGCCCTCGGGGTAGATGTAGTTGCCCTGGTCGTCGTAGGACGCGGCCATGCCGTACAGCGTCGGGTCGAACTCGACCGAGGCCGGGTCGGCGCCGAAGGCCTCGTTGGCCTGCTTCAGCGAGAGGCTGATGCGGCGACGCTCCAGGTCGATGTCGATGACCTTGACGAAGATCTCGTCGTTGACCTGGACGACCTGCTCCGGGATCTCCACGTGGCGCTCGGCCAGCTCGGAGATGTGCACCAGGCCCTCGATGCCCTCGTCGACGCGCACGAACGCGCCGAACGGGACGAGCTTGGTGACCTTGCCGGGGACGACCTGGCCGATCTGGTGGGTCCGGGCGAACTGCTGCCACGGGTCTTCCTGGGTCGCCTTGAGCGACAGGGAGACGCGCTCGCGGTCCATGTCGACGTCCAGGACCTCGACCGTGACCTCCTGGCCGACCTCGACGACCTCGGAGGGGTGGTCGATGTGCTTCCAGGACAGCTCGGAGACGTGCACCAGACCGTCGACGCCACCCAGGTCCACGAAGGCACCGAAGTTGACGATGGAGGAGACGACGCCGGAGCGCACCTGACCCTTCTGCAGGGTGGTGAGGAAGGTCTGGCGGACCTCGCTCTGGGTCTGCTCCAGCCAGGCACGGCGGGACAGGACCACGTTGTTGCGGTTCTTGTCCAGCTCGATGATCTTGGCCTCGAGCTCCTTGCCCACGTAGGGCTGGAGGTCGCGGACCCGGCGCATCTCGACCAGGGAGGCCGGCAGGAAGCCGCGCAGGCCGATGTCGAGGATGAGGCCACCCTTGACGACCTCGATGACGGTACCGGTGACGATGCCGTCCTCTTCCTTGATCTTCTCGATCGTGCCCCAGGCCCGCTCGTACTGAGCGCGCTTCTTGGACAGGATGAGACGGCCTTCCTTGTCCTCCTTCTGGAGAACCAGGGCCTCGATCTCATCGCCGACCTTGACGACCTCGTTGGGGTCGACGTCGTGCTTGATCGAGAGCTCGCGGGAAGGGATGACGCCTTCGGTCTTGTAACCGATGTCGAGCAGGACCTCGTCCCGGTCGACCTTCACGATGACGCCGTCGACGATGTCGCCGTCGTTGAAGTACTTGATCGTCTCGTCGATCGCGGCGAGGAAGGCTTCCTCGTTACCGATGTCGTTGACCGCCACCTGCGGGGTGGTACGCGGGGCCTCGGTGCTGCTCGTCATTAGGGAAAGGACTCCGGTACGGACAGTAAGTCGTAGGTACTGCTACGCCGGGAGCCCTTTTGTCGCTTCCGCCGATTCCGGACAGCTTCGAGGCGGCACATCCAGGTACGGATGTCGCCTCGATGAACCGAGGGTAGCAACAGATGCGAGCGCAGCCTGCTCCGTCTGAGGTGCGCAGGCTCGCAGCGCAACTTGTAGCATACGGGGGCAGCCGGGCACGGTCAATGCACGAAGAGCGCACGCACAGGACGCATCGGCCCATAACCGGCACGAACCCAGCCACAGGTCGATCAGAGGGTACGACGAACCCCGCGATGATCCAAGACACCATGTCCGAAGAGCACGGCAGGCCCCACCTCGGCGAACCGATCGTCCGAGACCGCCGGACGAGGAGGAGCCGGCGGCCACCCGGCGTACCGCGGACGCCACCGAGAGCAGCCGGGCCAACCGGGGCTGGTGGGACCGCAACGCCGACGAGTACCAGAGCGAGCACGGCGACTTCCTCGGCGACGACCGCTTCGTGTGGGGCCCCGAGGGCCTGGACGAGGCAGGAGGCCGAGCTGCTCGGCCCGGCCGACGCGCTGAAGGGCCGGACGGTGCTGGAGATCGGCGCGGTGCGGCGCAGTGCTCGCGCTGGCTGGCCGCGCAGGGCGCGCGTCCGGTGGCCCTCGACCTGTCGCACCGGCAGCTCCAGCACGCCCGGCGCATCGACGACGGCACCGGGGGCTTCCCGCTGGTGCAGGCGGACGCGGGCGGTGCTGCCGTTCGCCGACGGCTCGTTCGACCTGGCGTGCTCGGCGTACGGCGGCGGTGCCGTTCGTCGCCGACTCCGGCGCGGGTGCTGCGCGAGGTGCGGCGGGTGCTGCGGCCCGGCGGGCGCTGGGTCTTCTCGGTGACGCACCCGATGCGCTGGGCCTTCCCCGACGAGCCGGGGCCGGAGGGGCTGACGGTCTCCGCCTCCTACTTCGACCGCACGCCCTATGTGGAGCAGGACGAGCGAGGGGCGCGCGGTCTACGTCGAGCACCACCGCACCCTGGGCGACCGGGTCCGCGAGATCGCGGCGGCCGGCCTCCGGCTGGTCGACCTGGTCGAGCCGGAGTGGCCGTCCTGGAACACGCCAGGAATGGGGCGGCTGGTCCCCGCTGCGCGGCACCCTGCTGCCCGGCACCGCGATCTTCGTCTGCGAACGCGCGGGAGCTGAACCGGCGCGGCGCGGGCCTGAACCGGGCGCGGGGCGGCTTCGTTGCCGGGGCCGGACGCTCCGCGTGGCACGGACGCCATCCGCACCGGACGCCGGAAGCCGTGCATGGCGCCGGATGCCGAGGCGACACCTCGGGTGAGCGCGGCCACCGTGCCGGGCGGCACCGTCCCTCGCGGAGCGGCCGGCCCCGCAGGGGCACCTGCGTTGGGGTCGATGCCCGCTCGCCCTCGCGGGGGCGATCGCTGGGCGGTGAATCGGAGCGGAGCGCTTGTCTGCCGGTGGGGGCCGTCCTGCCCGCGCTGGCCGCGGCGCTGGACGAGCGGGGCGGCGCGGTGCTCGCCGCGCCGCCCGGCACCGGCAAGACCACGCTGGTGCCGCTGGCGCTGGCCGGGGTGCTCGACGACGGTCCGGTCCACCGGGTGCTGGTCGCCGAGCCGCGGCGGATGGCCGCGCGGGCGGCGGCCCGGCGGATGGCCTGGCTGCTGGGCGAGCGAGGCCGGCGAGCCGGATCGGCTTCACGGTCCGCGGCGAACGCGGGTCGTCGGCGCGCACGGTCGTGGAGGTGGTCACCACCGGCGTGCTGCTCCAGCGGCTGCAGCGCGACCCGGAACTGCCCGGTGTGCGACACGGTGTTGCTCGACGAGTGCCACGAACGCCACCTGGACGCGGACACCGCCATGGCGTTCCTGCTGGACGTACGGGCCACGCTGCGGCCCGACCTGCGGCTGGTGGCGGCCTCCGCGACCACCGACACCGCGGCCTGGGCCCGGCTGCTGGGCGGCGCGCCGGTGGTGGAGGCCGAGGAGATCTCGCACCCGGTGGACGTGGTGTGGGCGCCGCCGGCCCGGCCGGTGCGCCCGCCGCACGGCATGCGGGTCGACCCGGCGCTGCTGGACCACGTGGCGGCCGTCGTGCGCCGGGCGCTGCGCGAGCACGACGGGGACGTGCTGTGCTTCCTGCCCGGGGTCGGCGAGATCGGCCGGGTCGCCGGGCTGCTGGGCGGGCTGACGGACGTCGACGTGCTCGCAGCTGCACGGCCGGGCGCCCGCCGCCGTGCAGGACGCGGCGCTGACCGCCGGCCCCCGGCGCCGGGTGCTGCTGGCCACCTCCGTCGCGGAGTCGAGCCTGACGGTGCCGGGGGTGCGGGTGGTCGTCGACAGCGGGCTGGCCCGGGAGCCGCGGACCGACCACGCGCGCGGCCTCAGCGCGCTGACGACGGTGCGCGGTGTCGCGGGCGGCGGCCAGGCAGCGCGCCGGACGGGCCGGGCGGAGGCGCCCGGCACCGTCTACCGCTGCTGGGCGCAGGCGCAGGACGCGCGGGCCCCGCGCAGCCCGTCGCCGGAGATCGCGGTGGCCGACCTGACGGCGTTCGCCCTCCAGGCGGCCTGCTGGGGCGATCCGACGGCGGCCGGACTCGCTCTGCTCGACGCGCCGCCCGCGGGGGCGCTGGCGGCGGCCCGCGAGACGCTGGCCGCGGTGGGCGCCGTCGACCGCGGACGGCCGGCCCACCGAGCGCGGCCTGCGGATGGCCGCGGCTGGGCGTGCACCCCCGGCTGGCCCGCGCGCTGCTGGACGGTGCCGAGGTGGTGGGGGCCCGGCGCAGCCGCGGAGGTCGTCGCCCTGCTCAGCGAGGAACCGCCGCGCGAACTCGGCGACGACCTGGCCGCCGTCTGGCGCGCGGTGCGCCGGGCAAGCGACGGGTACGCGGCGCGCTGGCGGGCGGAGGCCGCGGCGGCTGGCGACGGCGGCCACCGCGGTCACACCGTCGGCCGGATCGCGCGGCGCGTCACTGCCGGACGACGCGGTGGCCGGGCTGGTCGCCGCGCTGGCCTTCCCCGAGCGGGTGGCCAGGCGGCGTGGCGAGGGCGTATCTGATGGCGTCGGGCACGGCCGCGCGAGGTCGGCGGGGCGACCCGGCTGACCGGCGCCGAGTGGATCGCGGTGGCCGTGGCGGACCGGCCGGCGAGCGCGGCGGCGGCCCGGGTGCGGCTGGCGGCGGCCGTCGACGAGGACACCGCGCGCACCGCCGCCGCCTCGCTGCGCTCCTCGTACCGAGGAGGTGCGTCTGGGACGACGGTGACGTGGTCGCCCGGCGCGGTGGAGCGGCTCGGCGCGATCGAACTGTCGGTGCGCCCGCTGCGTGATCCCGACCGCGCCGCGCTGCGGGCCGCGCTGCTGGACGGGCTGCGCGCCGAGGGCCCCGGGCTGCTGCGCTGGAGCCGGGACGCGGAGGGGCTGCGGCAGCGGATGGCGTTCCTGCACCGGGAGTTGGGCGCGCCGTGGCCGGATGTGGCGGACGAGGCGCTGCTGTCGCGCACCGACGAATGGCTGGGCCCGGAGTTGGACCGCGCCCGGCGGCGGGCGGACCTGGAGCGGGTCGAGGCGGGCGCGGCGCTGGCCCGGCTGCTGCCGTGGGCGGGCGGGGAGGCGGCCCGGCTCGAGGAGCTGGCGCCGGAGCGGATCGAGGTGCCCAGCGGTTCACGGATCCGGGTGGACTACGGCGGGCCGCAGCCGGTGCTCGCGGTCAAGCTCCAGGAGTTGTTCGGGCTGCGGGAGACCCCGCGGATCGCGGGCGGCCGGGTGCCGTTGCTGGTGCATCTGCTCTCGCCGGCCGGCCGGCCCGCGGCGGTCACCGCGGATCTGGAGTCCTTCTGGCGGGACGGCTACCGGGCGGTGCGCGCGGAGTTGCGCGGGCGCTATCCCCGGCACCCGTGGCCGACGGATCCCGCGACGGCGCAGCCCACCCGGCGCACGAACACCCGGCGCTGACTCATCGGGCGCTGATCCGTCGGGCACCGAAAGCGGCGGGGCCGGGCTCGCGGGGCGACCCCGCGAGCCCGGCCCCAACAGGCCGTTCGGTGTCAGGTCGCTGACGGGCTCACCGAGGCGGTCGGGCTCGCGCTCGCTGTGGGGCTCGCGCTGGCCGTCGGGGAGGGGGAGGTGCTGCCGGTCGGGGACGGCGAGGCGCACGGGTCGCCCGGCGTCGGCGAGGCCGAGCCGGTCGGGGTGCCCGACGGCGTGGTGCTCGGCGGGGCGCTCGGGCTGGTGCTGCCGGTCGGCGACGGCGAGGTGGTCGGGCAGCCGGTCGGGCCGGTGGACGGGCTACCACTGGCCGGCGGCGAGGTCGACGGGTCGCTGGGCGTCCCGCTGCCGCTGGGCACCGGGCCGATGCTGCCGCTGGCCGAGGCGGTGGGCAGCGGGCTGTGGCTGGGCGAGGCCGACGGGTGCGGGGACGCGGACGGCGAGGGGAGGACGGGGGCGGTGATGCCGGTGCCCTGGGAGCTGTCGGGGACCCCGTGGACGCCCTTGCGGAAGAACTCGTACCAGGACTCGACGGTGTTCAGATACGCCTGGGAGTGGTTGTAGCCGAGGATCGCGCGCTGCATCCGGGCCGGGTCCGCCAGGTCCCCGCCGACCGCGCACAGGTAGTCGCCCGCGGCGAGCGCGGCGTCGAAGACGTTGTTGGGGTTCTTCACGCCGTCGTGGTTGCCGTCGGCACCCCAGGTGGCCCAGGTCGAGGGTATGAACTGCATCGGGCCGACCGCCCGGTCGTGCACCGTGTCGCCGTCCCAGACCCCGTGGTCGGTGTCGTGGATGTCGGCGAAGCCGGCACCGTCGAGCACCGGGCCCAGGATCCGGTGCAGGCTGTCGCCCTTGGCGTCGACGTCACCGCGCTCCGCCTGGCCGGACTCCACCTGGCCGATCGCGGCGAGCAGTTGCCAGGGCAGGTGGCAGCCGGCCTGGGAGGCGCGCAGCATCGCCTCGGCGTTCTGGTAGGCGGCCAGCACGGTCGACGGGATGCCCGCGCCGCCCGCGCCCACCACGGGGCCGGGCGTGCCGCCCTGGTCGCCGGGGCCGCCGGTGGTGCTCAGCGGTGGCAGGTTGGTGATGTAGGGGCCACCGCCGGCGATCTGCGGACCGGGTGGCGGAGTCGGCGCGGACGCGGAGTGCGTCACTCCCGCCGCCAGTCCCGGGGCCTGCGAGGCGGTGAGTGCCGCCATCGCCGCCGCCGCGACCGCGGTGCCCGCGGCCCCCTTGCGCACCCGTCGGCCGAACCGCACAGCCATGCGTCGATTCCCTCCCGTACCACGCCTGTTGTACCGCGTCCGTGCTCGGTCGTCCGCGCTTGCCCCGCGCGGGGACCCATCGGACCCTACGTCAACTACCGAACGGTATCTACAGGACGGCGCCCTTCGACGACGGGCCGGCTGGTGAACTCCGTGCGAACGGGACGTCACGGACAGCGGGAGGAAGGATGACCGGGGCGGCCGACCGGGCAGGCGGGGCCGCTCCGGGGCCGGCCTCGGACGGCCGTGACCGGCGCGGCGCCCGTCACCGGCCCCCGGAGCGGAGCGGTCAGTGCGCTGCGGACTCCCAGTCGGTGCCGACGCCGACCGAGACGTCGAGCGGGGCGCGCAGGGGGTAGGCGGCGGCCATCTCGCGCGCGGACCAGCTTCCTCCACCTGCTCCCGCTCACCCGGGGCGACCTCCAGCACGATTTCGTCGTGTACCTGGAGCAGCATGCGGGACGCGCAGCCTGGCCTCGGTGAGCGCGGCGTCCACCCGCAGCATGGCGATCTTGACGATGTCGGCGGCCGAGCCCTGGATGGGCGCGTTGAGCGCCATCCGCTCGGCCATCTCACGGCGCTGGCGGTTGTCGCTGTTGAGGTCCGGCAGGTAGCGGCGGCGGCCCATCAGCGTCTCGGTGTATCCGGTGACCCGGGCCTCCTCCACCACCCGGTGCAGATAGTCGCGCACTCCGCCGAACCGCTCGAAGTAGGTGTCCATCAGGCGCCCGCGCCTCGTCCGCGCCGATGCCCAACTGCTGGGAGAGCCCGAACGCCGACAGCCCGTAGGCCAGCCCGTACGACATCGCCTTGATCTTGCGGCGCATCTCGGCGTCGACGGCGGTCTTCGACACCCCGAAGACCTGCGAGCCGACCGTGGTGTGCAGGTCCTCGCCGGAGGTGAAGGCCGCGATCAGGCCCTCGTCCTCGCGAGAGATGGGCCATCACCCGCAGTTCGATCTGGCTGTAGTCGGCGGTCAGCAGCGACTCGTAGCCCTCGCCGACGACGAAGCCGCGGCGGATCGCCCGGCCCTCGTCGGTGCGGACCGGGATGTTCTGCAGGTTGGGGTCGGTGGAGGACAGCCGGCCGGTGGCCGCCACCGTCTGGTTGAAGGTGGTGTGGATCCGGCCGTCGGGCGCGACCGTCTTGATCAGGCCCTCCACGGTGGACGCGCAGCCTGGCCTGCTCGCGGTGGCGCAGCATGATGACCGGAAGCTCGTGGTCGGTCTGCCCGGCCAGCCACGCCAGGGCGTCGGCGTCCGTGGTGTAGCCGGTCTTGGTCTTCTTCGTCTTCGGGCAGGCCCAGCTCGCCGAAGAGGACCTCCTGGAGCTGCTTGGGCGAGCCGAGGTTGAACTCGTGGCCGACGGCCTGGTGGGCCTCGGTGACCGCCTGCTGCACGGCGGCGGCGAACTGCTGCTCCATGCGCTCCAGCCACTCGCGGTCGGCGGCGATGCCGTGCCGCTCCATACGGGCCAGCAGCGCGGAGGTGGGCAGCTCCACGTCGCGCAGCAGCTCCGCGGCGCCGACCTCGTTCGAGCCGGGGGCCGAAGACCTCGCCGAGGTCCAGCACCGCGCGGGCCTGGCCCATCAGCTTCTCCGCCTCGGCGCCCTCGTCGACGCCGAACGCCAGCTGACCGCCGCTCGCCCTCGGTGTGCTCCAACTCGCGGCCCAGGTACTCCACCGACAGCGCGTCGAGCGCGAAGGACCGGCGGCCCGGCTTGATCAGATAGGCGGCCAGCGCGGTGTCCATCGCCACGCCCCCGACCGTCCAGCCGTGCTCGGCGAAGACCCGCATGGCGCTCTTCGCGTCGTGCAGCACCTTGGGCCGGTCGGCGTCCGCGATCCAGGCGGCGAAGGCCTTCTCGTCCTCCTCGACCAGCTGCGCCGGGTCGAACCACACCGCCGGGCCCTCCCCGGTGGCCAGCGCGATCTCGCTGACGGTGCCCGCGCCCAGCGCCCAGGCGGCGACGGTGGCCACGCCCACGGTGCCCGAGGCGTGCCGCTCCAGCCAGCCGGGCAGGTCGCCGGCGGCCAGCACCACGCCGTCGATCTCCACGCCCTCGCCCGCGGCGGCGACCTCCTGCTCGGCGCCGGGATCGGCCGCGAACAGCCGGTCACGGAAGTTGGGGTTGCGGAACTCCAGGGCGTCCAGCACCACATCGAGCGTCGCCCGGTCGTACGGCTCACGGGCCAGGTCGGCGGGACCGGCGTCCAGCGCCACGTCGCGCACCATCTCGGTGAGCCGGCGGTTGAGCTTGACGGCGTCCAGGTGGTCGCGCAGATTCTGCCCGACCTTGCCCTTGACCTCCTCGACCCGCTCGACCAGTTCGTCGAACGAGCCGAACTGGGTGATCCACTTGGCGGCGGTCTTCTCGCCGACGCCCGGGGATGCCCGGCAGGTTGTCCGACGGGTCGCCGCGCAGCGCCGCGAAGTCCGGGTACTGGCGCGGGGTGAGCCCGTACCGCTCCTCCACCTTCTGCGGGGTGTACCGGGTCAGCTCGGAGACACCCTTGGTCGGGTAGAGCACGGTGACTGCGTCGCTGACGCAGCTGGAAGGCGTCCCGGTCGCCGGTGACGATCAGCACCTCGAAGCCGGCCGCCTCCGCCTGGCGTGGCCAGCGTGGCGATGACGTCGTCCGCCTCGTAGCCGTCCACCGCGAACCGCCGCACCCGCATGGCGTCCAGCAGCTCCCCGATCAGCTCGACCTGGCTGCGGAACTCGTCCGGCGTGGCCGACCGGGTCGCCTTGTACTCCGGGTACTCGTCGAACCGCCAGGTCTTGCGGGACACGTCGAACGCCACCGCGAGATGCGTGGGCTGCTCGTCGCGCAACGTGTTCGCCAGCATCGAGGTGAAGCCGTAGATCGCGTTGGTCGGTCTGGCCGGTGGTGGTGTTGAAGTTCTCCGCCGGCAGCGCGTAGAACGCCCGGTAGGCCAGGGAGTGCCCGTCCAGCAGGAGCAGGCGCGGCCGGTCCGCGTCCGCCGCCGACTTCGCTCGCGGTGTCGCTGTCGCTGTCTTCGATGCCTTTGCTGCCACGGTCCCGATCCTCCCACGGACCACTGACAATCCGGCCACGACCGCCGCGGGGGGCAGTCAGCGCGGACCCCGCGTGGCAGGATCGATGGAAGGCATCGCGCCGGAGCGGGAAGGGGAACGAGGAATGGCAGCCAAGCCCCCCACGGGGGATCCGGTCCAGGACGCGCCCGACGTCACCGCGCCGCAGCACTCCGCCGCGGGACTGCCGGCCGTCGCGCACTCACTGCGCGTCGCCCAACGGCAGATGGGGGTGCGCCGCACCGCCTTGACCCTGCTCAAGGTCAACCAGAAGGACGGGTTCGACTGCCCCGGCTGCGCCTGGCCGGAACCGGACAAACGCCACCACGCGGAGTTCTGCGAGAACGGCGCCAAGGCGGTCGCCGAGGAGGCGACGCTGCGCCGCGTCACCCCCGACTTCTTCGCCCGCCACCCGGTCTCCGACCTCGCCCGGCGCAGCGGCTACTGGCTCGGCCAGCAAGGCCGGCTCACCCAGCCCATGTACCTGCCGGAAGGCGCCGACGCCTACGAGCCGGTGCCGTGGGAGCGGGCCTTCGACATCATCTCCGACGAACTGCGCGCCCTGTCCTCGCCGGACGAGGCCGTCTTCTACACCTCGGGCCGCACCAGCAACGAGGCCGCCTTCCTCTACCAGCTGTTCGCCCGCGAGTTCGGCACCAACAACCTGCCCGACTGCTCCAACATGTGCCACGAGTCCTCGGGCTCCGCACTCACCGAGACCCTGGGCGTCGGCAAGGGCAGCGTGCTGCTCGACGACCTCTACCGCGCCGACCTGATCATCGTCGCCGGCCAGAACCCCGGCACCAACCACCCCCGGATGCTGTCCGCGCTGGAGAAGGCCAAGTCCGGCGGCGCGAAGATCGTCACCGTCAACCCGCTGCCCGAAGCCGGCCTCGAACGGTTCAAGAACCCGCAGACCGCCCGCGGCCTGGCCGGCGCCGGCACCGCACTGACCGACCTGTTCCTCCAGATCAGGCTCGGCGGCGACCAGGCGCTGTTCCGCGCCCTGAACCAGATGCTGCTCGAAGCCGAGGCCGACGCCCCCGGCACCGTGCTCGACCAGCGGTTCATCGAGGAACACACCCACGGCTTCAAGGCGTTCGCCGACGCCGCCCGCGAGATCGACCGCGAGGAGGTGCGGCGCGCCACCGGCCTGGAACAGCGCCGCATCGAGGAACTGCACGCCATGGTGCTGGACGCCAAGAGCATCGTGGTCTGCTGGGCGATGGGCCTCACCCAGCACAAGCACTCCGTCCCCACCATCCGCGAGATCGTCAACTTCCTCCTGCTGCGCGGCAACGTCGGCCGCCCCGGCGCCGGAGTCTGCCCGGTGCGCGGCCACAGCAACGTCCAGGGCGACCGCACCATGGGCATCTTCGAACGCCCGCTGCCCGCCTTCCTCGACGCGCTGGAACGCGAGTTCGGCTTCGCGCCGCCGCGCGAACACGGCCTGGACGTCGTCCGCTCCATCCGCGCCATGCGCGACGGCGACGCCAAGGTCTTCTTCGCCATGGGCGGCAACTTCGTCGCCGCCACCCCCGACACCCACGTCACCGAGGCCGCCATGCGGCGCGCCCGGCTGACCGTGCACGTCTCCACCAAGCTCAACCGCTCGCACGTGGTCACCGGCGCCCGGGCCCTGATCCTGCCCACCCTCGGCCGCACCGAGAAGGACGTCCAGGACGGCGGCGAGCAGTTCGTCACCGTCGAGGACTCCATGGGCATGGTGCACGCCTCCCGCGGCGGCCTCGACCCGGCCGGCCCGCACCTGCTGTCGGAGACCGCGATCATCTGCCGGCTCGCCCGCGCCGTGCTCGGCCCCGACAGCGTCGTGCCCTGGGAGGAACTCGAGCCAGGACTACGACCGGGTACGCGACCGGATCTCCCGGGTGGTGCCCGGCTTCGAGGACTTCAACGTCAAGGTCCGCGCGCCCGGCGGCTTCACCCTCCCGCACGCCCCGCGCGACAGCCGCCGCTTCCCCACCGCCACCGGCAAGGCCAACTTCACCGCCGCCCCGGTGGAGTACCCCGAGGTGCCGGAAGGCCGGCTGCTGTTGCAGACGCTGCGCTCCCACGACCAGTACAACACCACCATCTACGGGCTCGACGACCGCTACCGCGGCATCAAGGGCGGCCGCCGCGTCGTCCTGCTGCACCCCGACGACGCCACCGCCCGCGGCATGGCCGACGGCTCGTACGTGGACCTGGTCAGCGAGTGGACCGACGGGGTGGAGCGGCGCGCCGAGGGCTTTCGCGTCGTCTACTACCCCACCGCCCGCGGCTGCGCGGCCGCGTACTACCCGGAGACCAACGTCCTGGTCCCGCTCGACCACACCGCCGACACCAGCAACACCCCCGCCTCCAAGTCGGTGGTCATCCGGCTGGAGCCGGTGGACGGCGCCGCGGCACACGTGACCAACGACACCCCGTGACCGGCGCCGCACGGGACGCGACTCCTGATAGGACGGTGCCAACTCCCGACCGAGGAAGATCGGGTCACGAGATCGGAGCCGGACCGAGATGGGTGAGCAGGCCACAGTGAAGTTCCCGCCGGAGGTCATCGAGGAGTACGCGGGCCTCGGCATCGACCTGCCCGCGATCTTCTCTGCCGGGCACCTCGGCGCCCGCATGGGCATCGAGGTCGTCGAAGCCTCCGCGGAACGCGTGGTGGGCACCATGCCGGTCGAGGGCAACACCCAGCCCTACGGACTGCTGCACGGCGGGGCCTCCGCCGTGCTCGCCGAGACCCTGGGCTCCGTCGGCGCGATGCTGCACGGCGGCCCGCACAAGATCGCCGTCGGCGTCGACCTGAACGCCACCCACCACCGCAGCCTGCGCTCCGGCCTGGTCACCGGCGTCGCCACCCCGGTGCACCGCGGGCGTTCCAGCGCCACCTACGAGGTCGTCATCTCCGACGAGCAGGAGCGCCGCATCTGCTCCGCGCGGCTCACCTGCATGCTGCGCCCCGCCTCACCCAACGGGCAGAGCGGCTGACCCTCACTCCCGCGGGCCGGACGCGGGCTCCTCGGGGCCCGCGTTCAGCCACTCGAGATGGAGCTCGGCATCCGGCCGCTCCGTCCCCGGCCCGCCGCGCGCCATCCGGCGCAGCGACGCGATGCCCTCCGCACGGTATTCGCCGCCCAGCTCCGCCAGGGTCTGCGCCAGGGTCGGCCGGTCCACCGCGTCGCCGCCGGTCCGCAACGCTTCCCGCAGGAAGGCGGCGGCCTCCGACGCGAACTGCGGACCGATCGACCCCAGCGCCTTGACGGCCTGCGCGATGTCGAAAGTGGACTCCACCGGCCCCCGTCCAAGGCCCGCGATCCACCGCCGCAACGCGCCGACCACCTCGTCACGGTGCTGGGGAGCGGCCGCCAGCAACGCCTCCGCGGCCCGCACCACACTCGAATCCGCCGACGGGCACTCGGCGATCAGATCACGCAGCAGCCGGGTGCCCGTCTCCCGGTGGCGGACGCCGAAACCCATCAGCTCCATGGCCGCCTCCACCCGGCCCGACCGCTCCCCACCGGGCGTCCGAACGATGTCGAGCAGGACCTCGGCGCACTCCTGGAGATACCCGGCGTCCAGTATCCGCAGCGCGGAGACGGCGTTGACCCGATCCCCCGCCGCGTACCGCGCGCCGGTCCGCTCGCGCAGCAACCCCACACCCTCCGCGTCGTAGCCGGGCCCGAGTCGCGCCAGGCTCAGAGCCGCACCGAACGGCGCCCACCCGTGACCCATGCCGGTGGTCGAGGACGCCACCCGCCGCAACACCTCGGCGGCCTCGGCCCGGCACTCCGGGGCCAGCGCCACCAGGGTCTCCGACGCCTGGACATGGGCCGACGTGGCACCCGGCCCGGCCATGATCTCCCGCAGGCTCCGCAACGCCACCTCACGCCGGTCGGGTGCCAGCTCGACCAGCCACCCGGCCGCCGAACAGCGCACGTGCTCAGGGGTGGAGGAGCCGGTCACCAACTCGGCCAGCACCGCCACGCAGTCGTCCCGGCTCGCCTCGTCCCCCTCGGCGAGCCCCTGGGCCGCCTTGTACCGCTCGTACTCGGGCACCGTCCGGTCGAGCATCACCCCCCGCAGCCGCCGCAGCGCCGCCGGGCGCCACGGATCCCCCAGACCCGCCAGCTCGACATTGGCGTACGTCCAGCTCTCGGAGTCGCGCGGTCGGCCCTCCGCGATCCGCAGCAGCACCCCGACCGCCTCCGGAGTCCGCCAATCGGACAGCCAGCGCACCGTCATCAGGCCGAACAACGTCGTGCCACTGCGGTACACGTCCGACTGCGTCAGCCAGCGCACCGCGCACGCCAGCATCTCCTTCCGCTCCCAGGGCTCGGTCGGCGCGCCCGCCGCGGCCAGTCGGCAGGCCAGCAGCCTGCTGTTCTCCGTCTGTCCCAGCAACCACGACAGCAGGCGGTTGCCCGGATGGCGGCGGGAGTGCAGCAGCACGACCGCGCGAGCCAGCTCCTCCTCCGAGCCGTACTCCTCCAGGCAACCCTCGACCCAGCTCCGCCACCGCGGATCGGCCCGGTCGAACCGCTCCGGCAGTTCGTCCGCGTAGACCTCGGCGGCCAGGTGATCGGCGAAGCTCTGGTGCACGAAACGCACCTCGCCGCCTTCCCTGACCAACGGACCGGTACCGGTCAGCACCGTGGCGACCACCTCACGCCACTGGCTCAACGAACCCGTGGGCACCGCCGAGTTCGCACCCGCCCACGCCATCGCGGCGCGCAGCAACGGCTCCTCGCCCTCCAGCCGGACCCGGGCCAGCCGGCGCACCAACTCGCCGCGACCGGCTCGCAGCGCGTCCAACGCCGCCGGGCCGCCCTCGACATCCGCCACCCGTTCCCGCAGCAGCCGCCAGTTGCGTTCGCCCCAACGGGAGTTGAGATGGCCCAGGAACTCGTCGTACAGCTCCCGGCGGCCGGTGGGCAGCGGGCGGTCCGGATCCTGCTCGAAGACCACCGCGGCCACCGTCGCCATCAACGGCACCGTGACCGCCTCGGCCAGCCGCGCCTGGGAGACCTGCGCGAGGAACCGCGACGCCAGTGACCCACCCCGCTCCGAGGGCGGATACGCGAACCAGCCGCCGGCGAACCGCTTCAGCGCCTCCTCGTCGAAGGGCTGCACGGTGAACCGGCCCGCCGGAGCTGCCGCCAACCGGTCCATCTCCGCCTGCCCCAACGGCCGCGTCGTCACCACCAGCCGGTGCGGGCCGCCCGGCTCGCTCATCCGCCCCGCCAGCACCTCGGCCAGCTCACCGCGGGCCGACGGGTCGGGCACCTCGTCCAGGCCGTCCACCAGCAGCAGCCAGCGGGCGCCGTCCACCGGCCGGGCCACCAGTTCCGCCGGGAGCGCGCCGTCCAGATGCTGGCCGAGCTCCGCGGACGCCGCCTCCGCCACCGCCCGCGCCCACGGCAGACCACGCCGGGCCGCCAGCTCACGGGCCGACACCCGCAGCGGCACCAGCCGCTCACCGCTCCCGTCGCCGCCCCCGGCCTCGGGCGGTGTGGCGGCCAGTTGGAGCGTCAGCGTCGACTTGCCGAGCCCTGGACCGGCGACGATCAGCAGATGCTCGTGTTCCGCCAGCGCCTGCGCCACCGGCTGCGGCCCGGCGCCCGGCGCCGCCCCGCTCCACTTCTCCCCCTCGGTCCCCGCCAGGCCGCGGTGGACGTAGACCTCGCTCAGCGGCGGGCGGCGCGGCCCGTACAGCTGGTACGGGGACTCGCCGGCCGCCCGCCGTTGCGCCGCCCGCAGCCCGGCCGGCAACCGGCCAGGCCGCTCCGGACGCGGCCCGTCCGAGCCGGCGGCGAAGGCGGCGTTGCGGGCGAACGGCAGGCTTCCCAGGCGATTGCGGCACAGGCTCTGCGGCGCCGGCCGCTCCTTGGCCGCCAGGGCCGACCGCAGCCGCTCGAAGACCGTGTCCAGGCTGAGGAACTCCGGCAGCCCCGGCACGCCGTTGTCCAGCAGCGTCACCAGCTCACCGGTGAACGCGGTGTACGGCTCCCCCACCGGGGCCAGCGCCACCGCCGTCTCGGCCGCCGCGGCCAGCACGTACGTCCCGTCGGCCTCCGCCAGATCGGCCATCTCCGCCGACTGCGCGCCGAACGCGCGGGCGCTGTAGCAGCAGTCGAGCACCACGATCCGGCGCGCGGCGGGGCTGCGCTCGACCGCCCGGCGGATCCACTCGTACGGCACCGCCGTGTCGTACACCGACCGCGGGTCGCTGCCGGACACCGCGAGGTGCAGTTCCCCGCTCCCGGGATCGATGAGTCCGTGGCCCGCGTAGTACACCAGCAGGGTGTCGGTCGCGGCCCGCGCCGCCTCCCGCACCGCCCGCGACACCTCCGACGGCGAGCGGGGTTCCGCGACGGTGGTGAGGTGGCCGTCCGGCAGACCCCACAGCTCACCGGCGAGCAGATCGCCCAGCGCCGACAGGTTGCCGGCCACCGCGGGCAGCGCGTCCAGCGTGTCGAAGCCGCTCGCGCCGACCAGGACCGCCCGCGATCCCCGCGGTTCCGGTAGTCCCACCACGTCCGCGCCCCCGCCGCTTACGGCCGCGTGTCCTGGCCCTCGTCCTCAGCCCGGGGCGGCGGCAGCGGGTCAGCGGGCGGCGACAGCAGCAGGGCCAGCCGGGCGCACTCCTCGGGCGAGGCGTCGGTGATCGTCATCCGGGTGCCGTCCGGACGCTCCACGGTCACCTGCGGGGCGTCCTGCCGGGTGCCGCGCCACTGCGCGACCGACACCGCCAGCGAGCCGGCGCTCAGCCCGCTGCCGATCACCAGCGACACCACGTCGAACAGCGGTCCCATCGCACCGGGGTCCGGCGACTGGGACGCCTCCAGTTCGACGGCGCCGAACCGGCGCGCCGCGGGGTCCCGCAGCAGCCAGTCGTGCAGCGACCGTGCCTCCTGCGGCGCCGTCGTCCCCTCGACCGCGATCCTGACGCGCATCGGAGCCCCACCCCCGTAAGTCCGGTCAACTCCCCCGCCGGGCACGCCCTTTCGGACGGTCACCGGACGCTGTCCGGCCAGGTCACCCGATCCTCGGCCAGCATAGGTCAGCCTCGGGCGTCGGACCCGACCTCGTCGATGACGGCCTGGGCCACCTGCTGCATGGACATCCGGCGGTCCATCGAGGTCTTCTGGATCCAGCGGAAGGCGGCGGGCTCGGTCAGCCCGTACTTCGTCTGCAACGCGCTCTTGGCCCGGTCCACCAGTTTGCGGGTCTCCAGGCGCAGCGAGAGGTCCGCGATCTCCGCTTCCAGAGCGCGCAGCTCGGTGAAGCGTGAGACGGCCATCTCGATGGCCGGGACGAGGTCGCTCTTGCTGAACGGCTTCACCAGGTAGGCCATCGCGCCGGCCTCGCGGGCGCGGTCGACGAGTTCGCGCTGCGAGAAGGCGGTGAGCATGAGGACCGGGGCGATGCGGTCCTTGGCGATCCGCTCGGCGGCCGAGATCCCGTCGAGGATGGGCATCTTGACGTCCAGGATCACCAGGTCGGGGTGGTGTTCCTCAGCCAGCTCCACCGCGCGCTGGCCGTCGCCGGCCTCGCCGACGACGGAGTAGCCCTCCTCCTCCAGCATCTCCTTGAGGTCGAGCCGGATGAGCGCCTCGTCCTCCGCGATGACGACGCGGGTGGTGTGTGGTGGTACGTGCTCGCCTCCGGCGGTGGTCTCGTCCGGGGCGTCGTCGGGGGCGTCGGGGGCGTCAGCGGCGCTCACTGGGCTCCTCGTCTCAGGATGGGGGTGCTCCCCCGAGCCTACCTGGGTGACTGTGGGCGTTCGCAGCCTGTAGGCTGTGCCTGCTCATCCTGCCGGGTTGGCGCAACTGGTTGACGCGGAGGTCTCAAACACCTCTGTCCGAAAGGGCTTGCGGGTTCGAATCCCGCACCCGGCACTCGATCACTCGTTCGAGGCATTCTCCCCCAATTCACTCGATTCGCCGCGTGTGCGAATGTCACGCTCTGCTCATGAGGCAGCACGCTCGTTCGATCCACGATCAGGCTCTCGCCTTGGTGCAAGGCGGCACGAGCAACGCCGAGGCGGCGCGGCGCTTGGGGGTCCCCGCCGGGACAGTCGGCTACTGGGTGCACAACGACCGGGCACGACGAGGGGCTTCGCCCGGCACGAAGACCTTCCGGCCCTGTCCTCGGTGCGACGGCCGCGACTTGGACGAGGCCGCCTATGCGTATCTCCTCGGCCTGTATCTGGGTGACGGCTACATCGTCCAGTACGCGACGCATCGTTCACCGAGCCTCGTGATCACTTGCGACGCGTCGTGGCCCGGGCTGATCGACGCCGCGGAGGCGGCCGTCCGGTCCGTCTTCCCCCACAACAGAACCTGCCGCGTTCGCAAGACGGGCTGTGTCGACGTGAAGGTCTACTCGAACCATCTACCCTGTCTCTTCCCCCAGCACGGGCCGGGGAAGAAGCATGAGCGGGGGATTTCGTTGGAGGGGTGGCAGCGGGGGGTGGTGGGGGCTTGGCCCTGGGAGTTCGTGCGGGGGCTGATCCACTCCGACGGGTCCCGGTGCGTCAACTGGACCGAGCGCACCGTGAACGGCGAGCGCAAGCGCTACACCTACGCGCGGTACTTCTTCACCAACCGCTCCGCCGACATCCGGCGGCTGTACACCGGGACGCTGGAGACCCTCGGAGTGGAGTGGCGGCAGGCGAACGCCTGGAACGTCTCGGTCGCCCGCCGCGCCTCGGTGGAGTTGATGGACCGCCATGTGGGCCCGAAGTGCTGACCGCCCACCGGCCCCGCCCCCGGCTCCCGCTCCGGCTACCGCAGGTCGTCCTCGCCGATGTGGTGGACGCGGACCATGTTGGTGGTGCCCGGGACACCGGGCGGCGACCCCGCGGTGATGACGACGATGTCACCGCGCTTGCAGCGGCCGATGCGCAGCAGCTGCCCGTCGACCTGGGCGACCATCTCGTCGGTGGTCTCGACGACCGGACCGAGGAAGGTCTCCACCCCCCAGGTGAGATTGAGCTGCGAGCGGGTCGCCTCCTCCGGGGTGAAGGCCAGCACCGGAATGGGCGAGCGGTACCGCGACAGCCGCCGGGCGGTGTCACCGCTCTGGGTGAAGGCGACCAGGAACTTCGCGCCGAGGAAGTCGCCCATCTCCGCGGCGGCGCGGGCCACCGCGCCGCCCTGGGTGCGGGGCTTGGTGCTCTCCGTCAGCGGCGGCAGCCCGACGGCCAGCATGTCCTCCTCCGCGGCGGCGACGATCCGGCCCATCGTCTTCACCGCCACGATCGGATACTTGCCGACACTGGTCTCGCCGGAGAGCATGACCGCGTCCGCGCCGTCCATGACGGCGTTGGCCACGTCGGAGGCCTCGGCCCGGGTCGGACGGGACGCGTCGATCATGGAGTCGAGCATCTGGGTGGCCACGATGACCGGCTTGGCGTTGCGCTTGGCGAGCTTGACCGCGTGCTTCTGCACCAGCGGCACGGTCTCCAGCGGCATCTCCACGCCGAGGTCGCCGCGGGCGACCATGATGCCGTCGAAGGCGGCCACGATGTCGTCGATGTGCTCGACCGCCTGCGGCTTCTCGATCTTGGCGATGACCGGCAGCCGGCGGTTCTCATCCTTCATGATCCGCAGCACGTCGTCGACGTCGTGCCCGGTGCGGACGAAGGAGAGGGCTATGACGTCGGCGCCGACCCGCAGGGCCCAGCGCAGGTCCTCGATGTCCTTCTTCGACAGGGCGGGGACGCTGACCGCGACGCCGGGGAGGTTGAGCCCCTTGTGGTCGGAGACCAGGCCGCCCTCGATGACCATGGTGTGTACCCGCGGCCCGTCGACGTCGGTGACCTCAAGGGTGACCCGGCCGTCGTCGACGAGGATGCGCTCCCCGCGGCTGACGTCCGAGGCAAGACCCTTGTAGGTCGTTCCGCAGCACTGCTGGTCGCCCTCGATCTCGTCGACGGTGATGGTGAAGTCGTCGCCGCGTTCAAGGAGTACAGGCCCCTCACGGAACCGTCCGAGGCGGATCTTCGGGCCTTGAAGGTCGACCATCACACCGACGCTGCGCCCCACCTCGTCGGCTGCCTTGCGCACCCGGCGGTAGCGCTCTTCGTGTTCCGCGTACGAGCCATGGCTCAGATTGAAGCGAGCCACGTCCATTCCGGCTTCGACCAGGGCTTTGATCTGGTCGTAGGAGTCGGTGGCGGGACCAAGAGTGCAGACGATCTTTGCTCGGCGCATACGATCGAGCCTACGACCTACCCGTGGGTAGGGCTCCTGATACACGTGAAGGCCGAACGGCGGCCCTGTTAAAGGTTGTTGAAACGTGGGGGCCTCCTCATCCGGCCAGATCGGGAGGGGTCATCGTGAAGTGCGCGGTGACCTGGGCGTGGACGGTCTGGCGTTCCGGTTCGAGGTCGATGACCGGGTCGGGCTCGCCGCCGCCCTGGCCGGGGCCGTAGGCGGGTGAGAAGGTGTGGCGCCCGCTCTGCCGCATCGCCTCCGGACCGTGGTCGGCGAGTTCCAGCAGGGCGACGAGCCGGGCGCCGAGGGCCTCGGCGTACTCCCTGGCCCGCTGCACCGCGTCGTGCACGGCCTGGTTGCGGGCGGCGCGGTAGGCGGGTGAGTCGGGGCGCAGCGACCAGCGGGGACCGTCGACCCGGGTGAGTTCGAGCATGGACAGCCGGGTGGTGAGGTCGCCCAGTGCGGTGAAGTCGCTGAGGGTGGCCCCGATGTGGACCCGGCCGTGGTAGGTGCGGATCCGTTCGCCGCGGCCCTTGCCGAGCTCGGGGGTGATCACCAGGGCGCTGGTCTCCAGTTTATCCACGGTGTCGCCGTAGTTCTTGACCAGGTCGAGGACGGCGGTGTTGCGGCGGGCCAGGTCGTCCAGGGCGGCGCCGCGGTCAGTGGCTCGGGCGCTGACGGTGATGCCGATGCGGGCGAGTTCGGGTTCGGCGTCCAGGCTGGCCTGGCCGCGGACCGAGACGTGCGGGGCGTCGGGCGTGCCGTGCGGGGTGGGGGGAGGCGTCGTTGTCATGTGCCCACTGTGGCAGCCGGGTTGGTGGTGGGGCGGTCGGTTGTCCGGATCGTGGAGCGGTTCCCCGGTTGGGCCTGTGCCGGGACGCGTTGGTGGGCCGGGAGGTGGTCGGGGGTGGGGGTGAGGCCGAAGGTGGTGAAGGCGGTGCGGTGCGGGAGGGGGTAGACGTCGTGGTCCAGGAGGGAGTTGAGGATGACGGCGGAGCGCCAGGCGCCGAGTCCGAGGTCGGGGGCGCCGACGCCGTGGGTGTGGTGTTCGGCGTTCTGTACGTGGATGCGGCCGCTGATGAGCGGGTCGAGCACCAGGCGGTGGTCGGTGTCGACGCGGGGGCGGCCGGAGGCGTCGCGGCGCAGGTAGGGGTCGAGGGGGGCGAGGAGGGGTTCGAGGGGGCGCTGGCGGTAGCCGGTGGCGAGGACGACGGCGTCGGTGACGAGGCTGCTGCGGGTGGCCTGCCGGGTGTGTTCGAGGTGGAGTTCGATGCGGCCGGCTCCCAGGCGGGTGGCGCCGCGGACGGCGGTGCCGGGGGTGATGGTGATGTCGGGCCAGCGCGGCCGGGTGTGGGGCGGGGTGTCGTGGGTGGTCAGGGTGCGCTGGTAGAGCTGTTCGTGGATGGCGTCGATGGTGGCGTGGTCGATGGCCTTGTGGAGTTGCCACTGCTGGGGCAGCAGGCGGTCGCGGGTGGATTCGGGGAGTTGGTGGAAGTAGCGGGTGTAGTCGGGGGTGAAGTGTTCGAGGCCGAGTTTGCTGTATTCCATGGGGGCGATGGCCTCGGTGCGGGCGATCCAGGTGAGTCCTTCGCGTCCGCCCGGGCGGTTGCGCAGCAGGTCGAGGAAGACCTCGGCGCCGGACTGCCCGGCGCCGACGACGGTGACGTGGTCGGCGGCCAGCAGCCGGTCGCGGTGGCGCAGGTAGTCGGCGGAGTGGTGGACGGCGGTGTCGGGGGCGTCGGCGAGGGGGCGCAGCCGCTGCGGGACGTGGGGCGCGGTGCCGATGCCCAGGACGAGGTTGCGGGTGTGGGCGCGGTGGCGGGGGCGGGGTCCGCCGGGGTGGGCGGGTGGTCCGGTGAGGTCGACCTCGAACCGGGCGTGTGCGCCGTCCCAGCGCACGGAGTCGACGCGGTGGCCGAAGTGGCAGGTGGGCAGGGATTCGGCGACCCAGCGGCAGTAGGCGTCGTATTCGGTGCGCGGCAGGTGGAAGCGCTCGGCGAAGTAGAAGGGGAAGAGGCGTTCGCGGGTCTTGAGGTAGGACAGGAAGGACCAGCGGCTGGTGGGTTCGACGAGGGTCACCAGGTCGGCGAGGAAGGGGACTTGGAGGGTGGCGCCTTCGATGAGGATGCCGGGGTGCCAGCGGAAGGTGGGGTGCTGGTCGTAGAAGGCGGTGCGCAGGCCGGGGACGGGGTCGGCGAGGGCGGCGAGGCTGAGGTTGAACGGGCCGATGCCGACGCCGAGCAGGTCGAGGGGGTGCTCGGGGTCGGTGCCTGGGGTGGGGGTGGGGGTCATCGGGTGGGGGGTCCTTCCGGGGTGGCACGGGTGACGTGGTCCAGGAGTGCGTCGAGGGCCGCGTCGGGTGTGTCGGGGTTGAGCAGGGTGGCTTTGAGCCAGAGGCGTCCGGCGGCGTGGGAGCGGCCGAGGACGGCGGTGCCGCGGGTCATCAGGGTGCGCCGCACGTCGGCGACGGTCGCGTCGTCGGCGTGGTGGGGTCGGAACAGCACCGTGCTGATGGTGGGCCGGGCGTGGAGGGTGAGGTCGGGGTGGCGTTCCACCCGGTCGGCGAGGCGCTGGGCCTGGTCGCAGACGCGGTCGACGAGGCGGCCGAGTCCTTCGTGGCCGAGGGCCCGCAGGGTGACGGCGATCTTGAGGATGTCGGGGCGGCGGGTGGTGCGCAGCGAGCGGCCGAGCAGGTCGGGGAGGCCCGCTTCGGTGTCGTCGGCGGCGTTGAGGTAGTCGGCGCGGTGCTCCAGGGGGCGTAGTGCGGTGGTGTCGGGGACGGCGAGCAGTCCGGCGGCGACGGGTTGCCAGCCGAGTTTGTGCAGGTCGAGGGTGACGGAGGTGGCGGATGGCAGTCCGTCGAGCAGGGTGCGGCGGTGCGGGCTGAACAGCAGGGGGCCGCCGTAGGAGGCGTCGACGTGGAGTTCGGCGCGGTGGGCGGCGGCGGTTTCGGCGAGGGCGGGGAGCGGGTCGATGGCGCCGCTGCCGGTGGTGCCGGCGGTGGCCACGACGAGGGCGGGGCCGTGCAGGGCGGCGAGTGCGGTGTGGACGGCGGCGGGGTCGAGGGTGCCGTGCGGGGTGGGCAGAGTGACGGGTTCCGGCAGGCCGAGCAGCCAGGCGGCGCGGTGCACGCTGTGGTGGGTGTCGTGGCCGCAGACGATCCGGACGTCGGGGGCTCCGGTGGCGCGGGCGCGTTCTCTGGCGAGCAGGAGGGCGAGTTGGTTGGACTCGGTGCCGCCGGTGGTGACGAGGGCGTCGGGCCGGGGCAGGCCGGGGTAGACGAGGGCGGCCAGCGCGGCCGTGGTGTCGGCTTCCAGGGTGGTGGCGGCGGGTGCCTGGTCCCAGGAGTCGAGGGAGGGGTTGAGGGCGGCGGCCGCGAGGTCGGCGGCGGCGGCGAGGGCGAGCGGCGGGCAGTGCAGGTGGGCGGCGCAGTGCGGGTCCGCGGGGTCGGCCGAGCCTTCGGTGATGGCGGTGACGACGGTGCGCAGGGCTTCTTCCGCGCCGGTGCCGGTGGCGGGGATGCCGGGGGGTAAGACGGCGCGCAGCCGCCTGGCGACGTCCGGCGGTCCGCCGGAGGGGATGGGGCCGTGGCGGGCGGCGGCTCCGGCGGCGAGCGCGGCCAGGGTGATGTCGAGCAGCGGGCGCAGGTTGCCGGGGCCGGCGAGGCCGCCGGCCAGCGCGAAGGGGTCGGCTGGGCCGGTGGCCGCGTGGGGTTCTGGCATGGTCACGGCATCCTTCGCTGCGGCCCGGCCGCCCTGGGACCCGTCCGGTGGATCGGGGTGGATCAGGGAGCGGTGTCCGGTGCGGCGCGGGGTGCCGGAGCGCCCCGACTGCTGTGTCGTCGGGGCGTTTCTGTGCCGCCGCGAGGTGCCGTGCCGGACACCGCGAGCCCGCCATGATCCGCCGGACGGGTCCTCCTGCGGCTCGGGGTGTCTCGGGTGGGCGGATTACCCGCCCGAGGGCACAACGAGCCGGACCGGAAGGGGTGTCGCCCTGTGCCGGTGGCTTCCTGTGGCACCAGGGTCCGCCGCGGCCGGATCGGCCGGGACGGACCCTGGGGCACGGGGGTCAGCCGGTGGTGTGCCGGGCGCGGACCGCCGCGGCCCTGCGCAGGTCGTCGAGCTGGTCGACGAGGCCTCGGCGGAAGGCGGGCAGCAGGTCCTCGCGGGCCAGGCAGGCGTCTCCGGCGCTCAGGACGGCTTCGGTGGCGGCGTGCGCGGGGAAGCCGTGGCGGGTGATGGCGTTGGCGATGGCCGGGCCGCGGCGTGCCGAGGCGGCCGCGGCGGCGTCGAACCACAGCGGCAGGTACTCGTCGAGCAGGGGGTGTTGTTCGGGGTGCCAGATGCCCTGGGCGGTGAGTATGGCGAGGTTGTTGGTGAGGGTGTCGTCCTCGAAGACCGCCTGCCAGGCGGCGTGCTTGGCCTTGGCGGTGGGCATGGAGGCGCGGCAGCGGGCGGCGGATTCGTGGCCGGTGGAGCTGGTGTCGCGTTCGAGTTCGGCGTCGATGCGGGCTTCGTCGATGTCGCCGAGGACGCTGAGCCTGGCCAGGATGCGCCAGCGCAGTTCCGGGTCGAGGGCGGGGCCGCCGTCGGGGAGGCTGCCGGCGGACAGCCAGTCGGCGATCTCGCGGGCGGGGTCTCCCGGGGTGGCGCTGTCGATGAGGCCGCGCAGCGCGGCGAGTCGGACGCCGCGGTCGACGGGGGTGCGGTGCAGCAGGGCACGGGCGGCGCCGGCCAGGGTGGCGAGCGCCGGGGCGCGGTGGTGGGGGTGGAGGTAGGTGTCGATGAGGACGTTGCGGGTGAAGGACGAGGACGCCTTCGATGATGGAGCTGTCGGTCTCGGCGGGCAGGTGGGCCTCGACGAGGGCGAGGTAGTCGGCGGGCGGCAGGAGGCCGTCGCGGACCAGGTCGCGGGCGGCGTTCCACAGCACGCCGCGGGAGAGCGCCTGCGGGACGGCGGACAGCGAGCGGGTGACGGTGGCCCAGGAGGTCTCGTCGAGCCGGACCTTGCAGTAGGTCAGGTCGCTGTCGTTGGGCAGCAGCAGGGCGGGGCGGGGTCCGGTGAAGGCGCGCGGGGCGTCGTGCGGGGATCCTCCAGTCGATCGGTTCGCCGGGCAGCAGGGCGGCCGGGGTCGGCCGGGTCGTGGTGGTAGACGCCGATGGCCAGCCGGTGCGGGCGGGTGCCGTCGCGGTCGACGGCGAGGGTCCAGCCGCCGTCGGCGGATTCGCCGGTGCGCATGGTGAGGGTGTCGACTCCGCTGGTGCGCAGCCACTGGTCGGCCCAGCCGCGCACGTCGCGGTCGGTGGCGGCGCGGGCGAGGGAGTCGGTGAAGTCGGCGAGGGTGGCGTTGCCGAAGCGGTGCCGGGTGATGTGGTCGTTGACGCCGGCCAGGAAGGCGTCGCGGCCGAGCCAGTGGACGAGTTGCCGGATGGCGGAGGCGCCCTTGGCGTAGGAGATGCCGTCGAAGTTGCTCATGGCGGTGCCGGTGTCGGCGGCGCCGTCGGCGGAGGGGGCGACAGGGTGGGTGGAGGGGCGCTGGTCGGCGTCGTAGCCCCAGCTCTTGCGGACGACGGCGAAGGTCGGTCCACGGGTCGGCGGCGCGCCATCCGACGGCCTGGTCGCCGGCGGCTTCGCGGGTGATGTCGCCGAGGACCTGGAAGCCCATGTACTCGGCGAAGGACTCGTTGAGCCAGATGTCGTCCCACCAGCGCAGGGTGACCAGGTCGCCGAACCACATGTGGGCCATCTCGTGGGCGATGACCATGCCGCGGACCTGGCGCTGGGTGTCGGTGACGGCGGAGCGGTAGACGAACTCGTCGCGGAAGGTGACCAGTCCGGGGTTCTCCATGGCGCCGGCGTTGAACTCGGGGACGAAGGCCTGGTCGTAGGAGTCGAAGGGGTAGGGCTCGTCGAAGATCTCGGCGTAGTGGTCGTAGGCGCGCCGGGTGATGTCGAAGAGTTCGTCGGCGTCGGCGTCGAGGTGCGGGGCGAGGGAGCGGCGGCAGTGCAGGCCGAAGGGCAGGCCGGCGTGTTCGGTGTGGATGGAGTGGTAGGGGCCGGCGGCGACGGCGAACAGGTAGGTGCTGATCGGCGGGGTGGTCGCGAAGGTCCAGCGGCCGTGGCCGTCGTGGTCGGCGCGGGCGCCGACGGAGTTGCCCAGGACGCTCCAGTCGGCCGGGGCGGTGACGGTGAGGTCGAAGGTGGCCTTGAGGTCGGGCTGGTCGAAGCAGGCGAAGACGCGCTGGGTGTCCTCCAGGAAGCCCTGGGAGTAGACGTAGGTCTCGCCGTCGGCCGGGTCGGTGAAGTGGTGGAGGCCCTCGCCGGTGTGCGAGTAGCGCATGTCGGTCTCGACGAGGAGTTCGTTGTCGGCGGCGAGGCCGGTCAGCGGCAGCCGCTCCTCCTCCAGCCCGGCGGTGTCGAGTTCGCGGCCGTTGAGCACCACGCGGTGCAGGGCGGTGGGCTTGAGCTGGAGGAAGGTGGTGGCGCCGGGTTCTGCGGAGGCGAAGCGGATGCGGGTGGTCGATCCGAACAGCTCGTCGCCCCGGGTGAGGTCGAGGTCGAGTGCGTAGCTGTGGACGGTGAGCAGGCGAGCCCGGGTCTCGGCCTCGGCGCGGGTCAGTGACGGCATGTGGCCATGCTGCCCCAGGGCGTGGACCCGGGCCAGTGGCTTCCGCTGGTGGCGTACGGGCGGGGATCGGGGCGGGTGAGCCGGGTGTTACGGGGTGTTTGTGGTACGCGGCAGCAGTTCGAAGTGGACGGTGTGTCCGGTCTTGCGGCGGCCGAGCCGGTGGGCGATGGGCACGAGGATGCCGTGCAGGACGCGGTACTTGGCGGCCAGGACGTGGGCGGCGTGGGCGGCTTCCGCGCCGTCGAGCCGGCGCAGGGTGGCGTCGAGCGCGGGTCCTGTGGGGGTGCCGCGCATGGTGCTGGGGGCGATGCGGACGGCGGGGTCGCGGCGCAGGCGGCGGGTCTTGACGGCCTTCTCGAAGCTGCGGACGTAGGCGTGGTCGCCTTCGACGGCGATGCTCACCGGTGAGGAGCCGGGCCGGCCGTCCTTGCGGTAGGTGGTGAGCAGGATGGTCTTCTGCCGTACGTAGGGGGCCAGCAGCGGTTCGGTCGCTTCGCGGACGGTGCCGATCAGGTGCCATCGGGCGGTCATGGTGGTCGTTCTCCTTCGGGTGGTGCGTGTCACCGGGTGGGGTGATCACTGGGTCACGACCTCACGACGGTTGGGACCCGGCGTGGTGTGACATCGCCGGGGCGGGGTGTCGCGGGCGGTGTCACCGCCGTGGGCGCGGGGGTGGCACGTACGCTCGGGGGAAGGGCGCGGGACGGGGCCGCGCCCGGTGGACGTGGGGAGGTGGCCGGTGACCCGTGGAGCGGAGCAGGCAGGCCGGTCGGGGGCCGCGGGGCAGGACATCGCGCACGGTTTCCCTCATCTGGAGACCGTGCGGGCGTCGCTGACCGCGTTGTACCGGCGGCTGTCGCCCGACGCGGTCGGCTCGTTCGTGGCGAGTGTGCTGCCGCAGGAGGTGGTGATCGGCCCGGAGACCGACATCCACCTGGGTGCCCAGGAGGTGGCGCGCACCATCGTGCGGCACATGGGGTTGCCGGACGCCCGGATGATCGTGGCGTTCCGCGACATGGTGCACGCGGGCAGCGTGGAGCTGGAGGCGGGTCCCGAGTACTTCGTGGAGCTGAACTCGCGTTTCACCGCGGACCGCCGTGACATCGGGGCGTGTCTGGCGCACGAGGTGACGCATGTGTACCTGCACCGGCTGGGGCTGGCGTTCCCCGGTACCCGGGACAACGAGATCCTGACGGACACGACCGCGGCCTATCTGGGCACCGGCTGGCTGCTGCTGGACGCGTACCGCGAGGAGAGCGTGGTGCGCGGGGACCGGATGGTGCGGTCGGCCTCGAAGCTGGGGTATCTCACGCCGGAGGAGTTCGGGTACGTGCTGGCCAAGCGGGCGCTGGCCTTCAACGACGACATCGAGCCGTGGTTCTCCAGCGCGCAGGCGCGGGACGCCTACCGCACGGGGCTGGCGCTGGCCCGCGAGGATCTGCGCCGTCCGCCGCTGGTGGGGGCGGGCTGGGCGGCGCGGCGCAGTTACGCGGCCGACCGCCGGCACATGAGTGAGTTGCACCGGCGCACCGGCAGGCCGCTGCCGCCGGTGCGCACCGGGGACTACGCCTTCGAGGGCGGCTCGCCGCTGCTGGTGTCGTTCCCGTGTCCGACGTGCCGGCAGCGGCTGCGGTTGCCGGTGCGCGGGAAGGTGACGGCTCGCTGCACACTGTGCCGCACCGAGTTGCGGTGCGACACCTGAGTCATTCGAGGGAGTCGAGGAACTCCAGCAGGGCGGCGTTGACCGCGTCGGGTCGTTCCTGCTGGATCCAGTGACCGCAGCCGGGCAGCACGACGGGTTCGCGCAGTCGCGGGTGGATCCGGGTGAGGTGGGGCAGCAGGCGGTCCATGCCGGGGAAGTGGTGGACCAGGTCGCGGTCGCCGGTGACGTAGAGGGCGGGGACGCGGACGGGGACGTCGTGCCAGGCGGCGGTCAGCTCCCAGTTGCGGTCGAGGTTGCGGTACCAGTTCAGGCCGCCGGTGAAGCCCGCTTCGGTGAACTCCGCGGTGAACACGTCGAGGTCTTCCTCGGTGAGCCAGCCCGGCAGTTTGGCGGGGGGCTTTATCCGGTCGAGGAAGCCGCGGCCGGGGCGCACCAGCGGCTGGGAGGGCGGGTTGTTGTGTGGGTTGTCGCCGCAGGCGCCGTAGAGGGTGAGCAGGAAGGTCTCGCGGATGTCGCGGGCGAGTTCGGCGTCGGCGACGCCGGGGGTCTCGAAGTAGTTCCAGTAGAACTGCCCGTCGAACTTCTCGCGCATGGATTGCAGGGGAGGCGTGCGGCCGCGGGTGGCGGGGGCGACGCTGAGTCCGGCGACGGCGGTGACGACGTCGGGGCGCAGTTGGGCGGCGGTCCAGGCGACGGGGGCACCCCAGTCGTGGCCGATGACGATGGCCTCTTCCTCGCCGAGGGCGTGGATCAGGCCGATGACGTCGCCGACCAGGTGCAGGATGGTGTAGTCGTCCGTGCCGGCCGGGCGGTCGCTGCGGGCGTAGCCGCGCTGGTCGGGGGCCACGACGTGGTATCCGGCGGTGGCGAGCGGGGAGAACTGGTGGCGCCAGGAGTACCAGCATTCGGGGAAGCCGTGCAGCAGGACGATGAGCGGGCCTTCGCCCTCCTCGGCGATGTGCAGTCTCAGACCGTCGACCTCGATGTCGCGATGCTCGACCACGGTGGGGTGTCCTCCTGAGTCGTGGGGCACGTCCGTTCGCGGGACCAGGCTACGGCGTCCGGGCGGGCGGAAACCATGCGGCGCCCGCCCCCGGTCGGGTGGGGGCGGGCGCCACTTCGGCTCCGTACGTCCTTGTACGGCCGTCGTTGCCGGGCCGCGGGCCGGCGCGTCGGACGTGCTCGGTGTCAGACGGCGAGTGCGCGGTCCGTGGGGCGGATCGGCGCGTGCAGGCTGCTGGCGCCGGTCAGGTGGCGGTCCACCGCGCGGGCTGCGGAGCGGCCCTCGGCGATGGCCCAGACGATGAGGGACTGGCCGCGGCCGGCGTCACCGGCGACGAAGACACCGTCGACGTTGGTCGCGAACCGGTCGTCGCGGGCGACGTTGCCGCGGGCGTCCAGTTCCAGGCCGAGCTGTGCCACCAGGCCGTTGTCCTGGTCGGTGCCGGTGAAGCCCATGGCCAGGGTGACCAGTTGGGCGGGGATGGCCCGCTCGGTGCCGGGCTTGGGCTCGAACCTGCCGTCCTTGAACTCCACCTCGACCAGGTGCAGGGACTGCACGTTGCCGTCCTCGTCGCCTTCGAAGCGCACGGTGTTGACGGCGTAGACCCGCTCGCCGCCCTCCTCGTGCGCGGAGGTGACCTTGTAGGTCATGGGGTAGGTCGGCCACGGCTGGTGCTCGGGGCGCTCGTCGCCGGGGCGCGGCATGATCTCCAGCTGGGTGACGGACAGCGCGCCCTGCCGGTGGGCGGTGCCGACGCAGTCGGCGCCGGTGTCGCCGCCGCCGATGACGACGACGTGCTTGCCCTGCGCGGTGATCGGGGCGGTGACGTAGTCGCCTTCCTGGACCTTGTTGGACAGCGGCAGGTATTCCATCGCCTGGTGGACGCCGGCCAGTTCGCGGCCGGGTACCGGCAGGTCGCGCGCGGTGGTGGCGCCGGCCGCGATCACCACGGCGTCGTAGCGCTTGCGCAGTCCTGCGGCGTCCAGGTCCCGGCCGACCTCGACGCCGGTGCGGAACTTGGTGCCCTCGGCGCGCATCTGCTCGATGCGGCGGTTGATGTGCCGCTTCTCCATCTTGAACTCGGGGATGCCGTAGCGCAGCAGCCCGCCGATCCGGTCGGCCCGTTCGAAGACGGCGACGGTGTGCCCGGCGCGGGTGAGCTGCTGGGCGGCGGCGAGTCCGGCCGGCCCTGAGCCGATGACGGCGACGGTCTTGCCGGACAGCCGCTCGGGCGGCTGCGGGGTGACGGTGCCGCCCTCCCACGCCTTGTCGACGATGGTGACCTCGACGTTCTTGATGGTGACCGGCGGCTGGTTGATGCCCAGCACGCAGGCGGCCTCGCAGGGCGCCGGGCACAGCCGACCGGTGAACTCGGGGAAGTTGTTGGTCGCGTGCAGCCGTTCGCTGGCGGCCTTCCAGTCGTCGCGGTAGGCGTAGTCGTTCCACTCGGGGATCAGGTTCCCCAGCGGACAACCGCTGTGGCAGAAGGGGATGCCGCAGTCCATGCAGCGGCCGGCCTGTTCGGAGATGATCGGCAGCAGCGAGCCGGGGACGTAGACCTCGTTCCAGTCCCGCACCCGTTCGTCGATCGGGCGGGAGGTGGCGATCTCGCGCCCGGTGGTCAGGAAGCCCTTGGGGTCAGCCATGTGCCGCCTCCATCATCTTGGCCGTCGTCTCGGACTCGGTGAGCCCGGCTTGCTCGGCGGCGACCTTGGCGGCGAGCACTGCCTTGTAGTTCCTCGGCATGACCTTGCCGAACCGGGTCAGGGTGGTCCCCCAGTCGCCGAGCAGCGCCTCGGCGACCGTGGATCCGGTCTCGTCCCGGTAGCGGCGCACCACGTCGTGCAGCCACCCGATGTCGTCGGCGTCCAGCGGTTCGATGCCGACCATGCCGAAGTTGACGTTGATCGGGTCGAGGTCCAGGACGTACGCGATGCCGCCGGACATGCCGGCCGCGAAGTTGCGTCCGGTCTCACCGAGCACGACTGCCCGGCCACCGGTCATGTATTCGCAGCCGTGGTCGCCGACGCCCTCGGCGACCACGGTGGCACCGGAGTTGCGGACGCAGAAACGCTCGCCGACCATGCCGCGCAGGAACAGCTCGCCGCCGGTGGCTCCGTAGGCGAGGGTGTTGCCGGCGATGGTGGAGTACTCCGCGAGTTGCCCGGCCGCGCGGTCGGGGCGGACCACGACCCGGCCGCCGGACAGCCCCTTGCCCACGTAGTCGTTGGCGTCGCCTTCCAGCCGCAGGGTGACGCCCTTGGGCAGGAAGGCGGCGAAGGACTGTCCGGCCGAGCCGGTGAAGGTGATGTCGATGGTGTCGTCGGGCAGACCGGCGCCGCCGTAGCGCTTGGTCACCTCGTGGCCGAGCATGGTGCCGACGGTGCGGTTGATGTTGCGGATGGCGAGTTGGGCGCGCACCGGGGCGGCGTTGTCGAGGGCGTCGGCGGACAGCTTGATCAGCTGCTTGTCGAGCGCCTTGCCCAGACCGTGGTCCTGGGAGACGGTGCGGTGCCGCGCCGCGCCTTCTGGCAGCTCGGGCACGTGCAGCAGCGGGGCGAGGTCGAGGCCCTGGGCCTTCCAGTGGTGCACCGCGCGGCTGGTGTCGATCAGCTCCGCGTGGCCGACGGCTTCGTCGAGGGTGCGGAAGCCGAGTTCGGCCAGCAGTTCGCGGACCTCCTCGGCGATGAACTCGAAGAAGTTCACCACGAACTCGGGTTTGCCGGCGAACCGCTCCCGAAGCACCGGGTTCTGGGTGGCGATGCCGACCGGGCAGGTGTCCAGGTGGCACACGCGCATCATGACGCAGCCGGAGACCACCAGCGGGGCGGTGGCGAAGCCGAACTCCTCGGCGCCGAGCAGCGCCGCGATGATCACGTCGCGCCCGGTCTTGAGCTGGCCGTCGGTCTGCACGACGATGCGGTCGCGCAGGCCGTTGAGCAGCAGGGTCTGCTGGGTCTCGGCCAGTCCGAGCTCCCAGGGGCCGCCCGCGTGCTTGAGGGAGGTGAGCGGCGAGGCGCCGGTGCCGCCGTCGTGGCCGGAGATCAGCACCACGTCCGCGTGCGCCTTGGAGACGCCGGCCGCGACCGTGCCGACGCCGACCTCGGAGACCAGCTTGACGTGGATGCGGGCGGCCGGGTTGGCGTTCTTCAGGTCGTGGATAAGCTGGGCGAGGTCCTCGATGGAGTAGATGTCGTGGTGCGGCGGCGGCGAGATCAGGCCGACGCCGGGGGTGGAGTGCCGGGTCCGGCCGATCCACGGGTAGACCTTGTGGCCGGGCAGCTGGCCGCCCTCGCCGGGCTTGGCGCCCTGGGCCATCTTGATCTGGATGTCGTCGGCGTTGACCAGGTACTCGGAGGTGACGCCGAAGCGGCCGGAGGCGACCTGCTTGATGGAGCTGCGCCGCTCCGGGTCGTGCAGCCGCTCGGCGTCCTCGCCGCCCTCACCGGTGTTGGACTTGCCGCCGATCCGGTTCATGGCGATCGCCAGCGTCTGGTGGGCCTCCAGCGAGATCGAGCCGTAGGACATCGCGCCGGTGGAGAACTTCTTGACGATCTCGGAGACCGGCTCGACCTCGTCGATCGGGACCGGGGGCCGCTCGTCCTCCTTGAGGCCGAACAGGCCGCGCAGCGTCATCAGCCGCTCGGACTGCTCGTTGACCCGCTCGGTGTACTTCTTGAAGATGTCGTAGCGCCGGGTGCGGGTGGCGTGCTGCAACCGGAAGACGGTGTCCGGGTCGAACAGGTGCGGCTCGCCCTCCCGGCGCCACTGGTACTCGCCGCCGATCTCCAGGCGGCGGTGGGCGGCGGAGATGCCGGAGGCCGGGTAGGCCTTGAGGTGCCGGGCGGCGACCTCCTTGGCGATCACGTCGACGCCGACGCCGCCGATCTTGGTGGCGGTGCCGTGGAAGAAGGTGTCCACGAAGGTGGTGTCCAGGCCGACGGCCTCGAAGACCTGTGCGCCGCGGTAGGAGGCGACGGTGGAGATGCCCATCTTGGACATCACCTTCAGCACGCCCTTGCCCAGCGCCTTGATGAGGTTCTTGATGGCGGTCTCGGGCTCGACGCCGGGCAGGAACGTCCCCCGGCGCACCAGGTCCTCGACCGACTCCATGGCCAGGTACGGGTTGACGGCGGCGGCGCCGTAGCCGACCAGCAGCGCGACGTGGTGCACCTCGCGCACGTCGCCGGCCTCGACGAGCAGGCCGACGTGGGTGCGCTTCTTGGTGCGGATCAGGTGGTGGTGGACCGCGGAGGTCAGCAGCAGCGAGGGGATCGGCGCGTGTTCGGCGTCGGAGTGCCGGTCGGACAGCACGATCATCCGCGCGCCGTCCTGGATGGCGGTGTCGGCCTCGGCGCAGATCTCGGCGAGCCGGGCGGCCAGTGCCTCGCCGCCGCCGGCCACCCGGTACAGGCCGGACAGGGTCGCCGCGCCCAGCCCGGGCAGGTCGCCGTCGGCGTTGATGTGGATGAGCTTGGCCAGCTCGTCGTTGTCGATGACGGGGAACGGCAGTATGACGCTGCGGCAGGAGGCGGGGCTGGGCTCCAGCAGGTTGCCCTGCGGGCCCAGCGCGGAGATCAGCGAGGTGACCAGTTCCTCGCGGATGGCGTCCAGCGGCGGGTTGGTGACCTGCGCGAACAGCTGGGTGAAGTAGTCGAACAGCAGCCTGGGCCGGTCGGAGAGCGCGGCGATGGGCGAGTCGGTGCCCATCGAGCCGATCGGCTCCGCCCCGGACTTGGCCATCGGCGCCAGCAGGACCCGCAGTTCCTCCTCGGTGTAGCCGAAGGTCTGCTGACGGCGGGTCACCGAGGCGTGGGTGTGCACGATGTGCTCGCGCTCGGGCAGGTTGCTCAGGTGGATCAGCCCGGTCTCCAGCCACTGCGCGTACGGGTGCTCGGCGGCCAGTCCTGCCTTGATCTCGTCGTCCTCGATGATCCGGTGCTCGCCGGTGTCGACCAGGAACATCCGGCCGGGCTGGAGCCGGCCCTTGCGCACGACGCGGTCCGGGTCGATGTCCAGCACGCCGACCTCGGAGGAGAGCACCACCAGGCCCTCGTCGGTGACCCAGTAGCGGCCGGGGCGCAGCCCGTTGCGGTCCAGGACCGCGCCGACCAGGGTGCCGTCGGTGAAGGTGACGCAGGCCGGGCCGTCCCAGGGCTCCATCATCGTGGAGTGGAACTGGTAGAAGGCGTGCCGGGCCGGGTCCATGGACTCGTGGTTCTCCCACGCCTCCGGGATCATCATCAGCACGCTGTGCGGCAGTGACCGGCCGCCCAGGTGCAGCAGTTCCAGCACCTCGTCGAAGGTGGCGGAGTCGGAGGCGCCGGGGGTGCAGACCGGGAAGATCCGCTCCAGGTCGCCGGCCGAGGCGCCGCCGAGCGCCCCGCCGGCCAGCTGTGACTCGCGGGCCCGCATCCAGTTGCGGTTGCCCTGCACGGTGTTGATCTCGCCGTTGTGCGCGACGAAGCGGTAGGGGTGGGCGAGCGGCCAGCTCGGGAAGGTGTTGGTGGAGAACCGCGAGTGGACCAGCGCGATGGCGGTGGCGAACCGCCGGTCGGACAGGTCGGGGAAGAACGGTTCGAGCTGCCCGGTGGTCAGCATGCCCTTGTAGACGATGGTGCGCGCGGACAGCGAGGGGAAGTAGACGCCCACCTCGTGTTCGACGCGCTTGCGCAGCAGGAACGCCAGCCGGTCGAGCTCGATGCCGGACCGGTCCCCGGTGGCGTCGGCGACGAACAGCTGCGAGAAGTACGGCATGGTGGAGCGCGCGGTGGCGCCCAGCATCTCCGGGGCGACCGGCACCTCGCGCCAGCCCAGGACCTCCAGGCCCTCTTCGGCGGCGATCCGCTGGACGGAGTCGAGCGCCTTGTCGCGGTCCTTGTCGTCGAAGGGCAGGAAGCCGATGCCGACGGCGTAGGAGCCGGCCGCCGGGAGGGTGATCAGGGGGGAGACGGTTTCGCGCAGGAACGCGTCCGGGACCTGGAGGAGGATGCCCGCACCGTCGCCGGAGTCGGGCTCCGATCCGGTGGCACCGCGGTGCTCCAGGTTGCGCAGGACGGTCAGGGCCTGCTCCACGAGCGCGTGGCTGGCCTCGCCGGTGAGGGTGGCCACGAAACCGACGCCGCAGGCGTCGTGCTCGTTGCGGGGGTCGTACATCCCCTGCGGGGCGGGTCGTCCGTCCGGGTGAGCCCAGTGGCCGCCGGGCTCGGAGTGCGTGGACGCGGAACGCATCGGCTCTCCCGTCGTCGTGTCGTGTATTGCCGGAGTGATGTCACGGCGCAAACAGGGACGACGTTGGCCCTCTGCGATTTCGTGCAGGTTACATGATGTCCGAGATCTCGAAAAGCGGATTCCGGATTCCACCATGTGGACGTAAGGCTGATCGGATCGGGCGCAGCGGGTCCACACGGTCCCGAACAGGTAGGGCGACATTGCCCCGGCGCTTCACTCTGATGCCCCGCCGCAAGCGGGTCGAAACGAGGGGGAAACAACAAAGGGGCGAAATCACCCGGCCGCCGGTCAGCCGACCGCGGTCCCGAACAGCGCTCCCAGCCCGAAGGTGACGCCCGCCGCCACCCCGCCCAGCAGCAGCTGCCGCAGCCCGCTGAACCACCAGGACCGCGCCGTCACCCGGGCCACCACCGCACCGCAGGCGAACAGTCCCAGCAGGGCCAGCACCAGGGCCGGCCACAGCACGGTCGCGCCCAGCAGGTACGGCAGCACCGGCAGCACCGCGCCGGCCGAGAAGGAGCCGAACGAGGAGACCGCGGCGACCATCGGGGACGGCAGGTCGGAGGGGTCTATGCCCAGTTCCTCGCGGGCGTGTATCTCCAGCGCCTGCTCGGGGTCCTTGGACAGCTGGCGGGCCACCTCGGCGGCGAGCTTCGGCTCCACCCCGCGCGACTCGTACAGCTGGGCCAGCTCCCGCAGTTCGTCGCTCGGGTTGCGCCGCAGCTCACGGCGCTCCACGTCCAGTTCGGCCTCGACCAGTTCCCGCTGCGAGGCCACCGAGGTGTACTCCCCCGCCGCCATCGAGCAGGCGCCCGCCACCAGCCCGGCCAGGCCGGTGATCACGATCGTCCGGGTCTCGACATGGCCGCCGGCCACCCCGGTCATCAGGGCGAAGTTCGACACCAGACCGTCCATCGCGCCGAAGACGGCGGGACGCAGCCAGCCACCGGTGACGTCGCGGTGGCTGTGGTGGGACACGTGGATGTCCAGGCTGTCGGCCTGGTTCTCGACGGTGGCTGACATCGGCTCGCCTGCTCCTTCCGGCCGGGGTCGACAGGTCGAAGATACGCACGATTCCCCGGTCCCTGCCAGCAAGGAAAGCCTGCCCGAAGTGCCCCTGAGCATGCGGTTCCAGGGCACGCGAAGGCCGCCGGATCACGGGGATCCGGCGGCCTTCCGAGCTGTCGGTGCGGGCCCGGGCTCAGGTCGGCTGTGACGCCTCGGAGCCGGTGTCCGCGTCAGAGTGTGCGGTCCCGGTGGACGGCCCCTCGCCCTCGCCGTCCCCGCCGTCCTCGCCGGGAGCGTCCTGGGTGTCCGGCTCGGCGCTCTTGTCCGCCGCGGGCGGCACAACGCCCCGCGCCTGGGGCTCGACGCTCTCCTCGCGGCCCGGGTGGCGGCGCGCGGAGATCACGAAGGCCGACCACGGCGCACACGAAGACCAGGATCGCCGTCCAGTCGTTGAGCCGCATGCCCAGGATGTGGTGGGCGGGGTCGACCCGCAGGTGCTCGATCCAGGAGCGGCCCACCGTGTAGGCGGCGACGTACAGCGCGAAGGCCCGGCCGTGGCCGAGCTTGAAGCGGCGGTCGGCCCAGAGCACCAGCAGCGCCACCCCGATGCACCACAGCGACTCGTACAGGAACGTCGGGTGGTACAGCCCGATGTCGGGGCTGGAGTCCGGGCGGTGCGCCGGGTCGATCTTCAGCGCCCACGGCAGCTTGGTCGGCCCGCCGTACAGCTCCTGGTTGAACCAGTTGCCCCAGCGGCCGACGGCCTGGGCGAGCGCGACGCCCGGGGCGACCGCGTCGGCGTAGGCGGGCAGCGGGATGCCCCGGCGGCGGCAGCCGATCCAGGCGCCGAGCGCGCCCAGCGCGATGGCGCCCCAGATCCCGAGACCGCCGTCCCAGACCTTGAAGGCGTCGACCCAGTCGCGGCCCTTGCCGAAGTACAGCTCGTAGTCGGTGATGACGTGGTAGAGCCGCCCGCCGACGCAGGCCGAACGGCACCGCCCATACGGCGATGTCGGCGACGGTGCCGGCTTCTGCCCGCCGCGCGCGACCCAGCGCGGTTGCCGAGCCAGACGGCGACGAAGACGCCGATGATGATGCAGAAGGCGTATCCGCGCAGCGGGATCGGGCCGAGGTGGATGACGCCCCGTGCGAGGGGCTGGGAATGTATGCGAGGTCCATGGCGGGACTGACGCTACCCTGCCGGGCGCCGGACGGCGCAACCCGCCCGGCGACAGATCTGTAAGCCGACCCGCGCCGAGTGCGTCGGCGCAGGTCAGCGGGGTGCGGCCGGGATCAGCGGATACCGGGCGCGGTGGATGAGGCGGCTGCGGCTGGCCCTCCGACGGCCGGCCTCCCCGTGGTCGACTCCCCGACGGCGGGCTTTCCGGCGGCGGACTTTCCGGCAGCCGGCGGCGGGGCGGGCTCTCGGACTTACCGGGGCTCTCGGACTTCGTGGTACCCGCGGAGCTCGCCGTGCCGGGCGAGGCGGACGCGGCTGGCTTGCCCTGGTTCGCGGCGGCGACCAGTTGCTTCAGCCGGGCGGGGGTCAGCGGGTGGTTCCGGTCGGCGTAGACGTTCTTGCCGTTCAGCAGCACCGTCGGGGTGGAGCCGAAGCCGGCGTTGTCGAACGCGCTGTCGGACTTGTTGACCCAGGCGTCGTGCGTGCCGTCGTGCACGCAGGAGGTGAAGGCCGCCGTCCGCAGGCCCGGCACCTTGCCCGCCAGCTCCAGCAGCCGGCTCTTGTCGGCGAACCGGTCGTCACGCTCGTCCGGCTGGTTGTCGTAGAGCACGTCGTGGAAGGCGCCGAACTTCCCCGCGGTCCTGCGCGCAGGCCGCCGCGTTGGCCGCGTTCAGCGAACCGGTGCCGCCGCCGTTGCCGTCGATCAGCCGCACCAGGTGGTACTCGCCCTTCAGCGGCCCCGCTGTCCACCAGGCTGTGGATCGTCGGGCGGAAGGCCTTCTCGAACCCGTCGCAGGCCGGGCAGCGGAAGTCCTCGTACACCGTGAGGGTGGAGGGCGCGCCGGCCGGGCCCACCGGGATCGGCGAGGTCGTCCTTGCCGCTCGCGCCCGAGGGGGCCGCCGCCGGGCCGCCCTCGCGATGCCCTTGGTGGCCTCGGAGACGGCGATCCCGGCGACGGCGGCGACCGCCAGCACGCCGACGATCGAGCCGCCGACCACCGCGGCCCGCCTGCGCTTGTCGCGGGTCTTGTCCCGTTCGCGCTCTTCCTGCAGCCGCTCGCGGGCGGTGCGCTTTCCCTCTCGGTTCTTCTCGCTCACGCCCGTGCTAACGCGCCGGGACCGCCGGGGACTCGCGTGGAGCCCGTCCCCGGCGGCCAATTCCCCCGAACGGGCGAGGGCCGGCCGAACCGCTATCCGCGCTTGCGCACGCCCGCGGCGAGTTCGCCGGCCAGGCTACGGACCGCGGCGAAGCCGGCCTCGGGGTCGGCGGCGTCCAGCAGCCGCTTGACGAAGGCGGAGCCGACGATGACCCCGTCGGCGAAGGCGGCGACCTCGGCGGCCTGCTCGGCGTTGGAGACGCCGAGCCCGACGCAGACCGGCAGCTCGGTGGTGGCCCGGGTGCGCCGGACCAGGTCGGCGGCCTGCGCGCCGACCGAGGCGCGGGTGCCGGTGACGCCCATCAGCGAGGCCGCGTAGACGAAGCCCGAGCCGGCCGCGGTGATCTTCGCCAGCCGCTCGTCCCGGCTGCTGGGCGCGACCACGAAGACCGTGGCCAGGCCGTGCTGCTCGGCGGCGGTCCGCCACACCTCGGACTCCTCGACGGGCAGGTCGGGCAGGATGCAGCCCGCGCCGCCCGCCTCGGCGAGGTCGGCGGCGAACCGCTCGGCGCCGTAGCGGTCGACCGGGTTCCAGTACGTCATGCACAGCACCGGCTCGCCGGTGGCCGCGTGCACCTCGCCGACCGTGCGCATCACGTCGGCGATCTGCACGCCGCCGCGCAGCGCGATGTCGTCGGCGGTCTGGATGACCGGGCCGTCCAGCACCGGGTCGCTGTGCGGCAGACCGATCTCGACGACGTCGCAGCCGCCCTCGATCATCGCCTTGGCGGCCTCGATGCCGCCGTCGACGGTGGGGAACCCGGCCGGCAGGTAGCCGACCAGCGCGGCCCGGTCCTCGCGCCTTCGCCGCGGCGAGGGTCTCGTCCAGCAGTCGGATGTTCCCGCTCACTTGGCGTCCCCCTCGGCGGTCGCGGCGTCGTCGTACAGCCCGAAGTAGCGGGCCGCGGTGTCCATGTCCTTGTCGCCGCGGCCGGAGAGGTTCACCAGCAGCAGTCCGTCGGGGCCGAGCTCGCGGCCCAGGTCGAGGGCGCCGGCCAGCGCGTGGGCGCTCTCGATGGCCGGGATGATGCCCTCGGTGCGCGACAGCAGCCGCAGCGCCTGCATCGCCTCGTCGTCGGTGACCGGCGCGGTACTCGGCGCGGCCGCTGTCCTTGAGGTAGGAGTGCTCGGGGCCGATGCCGGGGTAGTCCAGGCCGGCGGAGATCGAGTACGGCTCGGTGATCTGGCCGTCCTCGTCCTGGAGTACGTAGGAGCGCGAGCCGTGCAGGATGCCCGGGTCGCCCACGGTGAGGGTGGCGGCGTGCTCGCCGGAGTCCACGCCGTGGCCGGCCGCCTCGCAGCCGAGCAGGCGGACCTGCGTCGTCGGGCAGGAAGGCGTGGAAGATGCCGATGGCGTTGGAGCCGCCGCCGACGCAGGCGCACGACCGCGTCCGGAAGCCGTCCGGCGCGCTCCAGCAGCTGGCGGCGGGCCTCGACGCCGATGACCCGGTGGAAGTCGCGGACCAGGGCGGGGAAGGGGTGCGGGCCGGCGACGGTGCCGAACAGGTAGTGGGTGCGGTCGACGTTGGCGACCCAGTCGCGGAACGCCTCGTTGATCGCGTCCTTCAGGGTGCGGCTGCCGGACTTCACCGCGATGACCTCGGCGCCGAGCATCCGCATCCGGGCGACGTTGAGCGCCTGGCGCTCGGTGTCGATCTCGCCCATGTAGATGGTGCACTCCAGGCCGAACAGCGCGCAGGCGGTGGCGGTGGCGACGCCGTGCTGGCCGGCGCCGGTCTCGGCGATGACCCGGGTCTTGCCCATGCGCCGGGTGAGCAGCGCCTGGCCCAGCACGTTGTTGATCTTGTGCGAGCCGGTGTGGTTGAGGTCCTCGCGCTTGAGGAAGATCCGCGCGCCGCCGGCGTGCTCGGCGAACCGGGGGACCTCGGTGAGCGCGCTGGGGCGGCCGGTGTAGTTGACCAGCAGGTCGTTGAGCTCGGCGGCGAAGGCCGGGTCGGTCTTGGCCTTCTCGTACTCGGCGGCGACCTCGTCGACCGCGGCGACCAGCGCCTCGGGGATGAACTTGCCGCCGAAGGCGCCGAAGTAGCCCTCGGCGTTGGGGACGTGACCGTCCGGGTCCGGAATGAAGAAGTCGGTGGACATCCGGTGAACTCCTCGACGGGACGGCTGGCGTCCCGTACGTCATGGTGCCTGGCACGGGCGTGACGACGCCGCGTGCTCGGTGAAGGTGGGACCGCCCCGGCGGACGCGACGCTCGCGCGTGCGGCGGGGAACGGCGATGTGGTGCGGGGGTGGCGGGCGGGCGCCCTCAGGCGGCCGCGCCACCTGATGAGGACGCCGCGGCCGCGCCACCCGATGAGGGCGCAGCGGCCGCGCCGCCTGATGAGGACGCGGCGGCCGCGCCGCGCCGCCATCGCCGGCCGTTCACCTGGCCCGGTTCACATCCGATGACGTAGCGCACACGCCGTCCCAGCACCCGGCGGGCGGGCGCCCGGCAGCCACGCGGCCGGCAGCCACGGGCGAGGCGGGCAGGACAGCGGCACGAGGATCAGTCCCTGCCCTGCCGCAGCGCGGGGTGGGCGCCGGCGGCGACCAGGTCAGCGACGGCCGCCTTCGGGTCGCGGCCGGTGACCAGGGACTCGCCGACCAGCACCGCGTCGCGCGCCGTCGTTGGCGTACGCGATCAGGTCGTGCGGCCCGCGCACCCCGGACTCGGCGACCTTCACGATGTGGTCGGGGATCTCCGGGGCGACCCGGGCGAAGGTGCCGCGGTCGACCTGGAGGGTCTTGAGGTTGCGGGCGTTGACGCCGATGACCCGGGCGCCCGCGTCGACGGCCCGCTCGACCTCGTCCTCGTCGTGCACCTCGACGAGCGGGGTGAGCCCGATCGACTCGGCACGCTCGATGAGCGAGACCAGGGCGTCCTGTTCCAGGGCGGAGACGATCAGCAGGGCCAGGTCGGCGCCGTGGGCGCGGGCCTCCCACAGCTGGTAGGCGGTGACGATGAAGTCCTTGCGCAGCACCGGGATGTCGACCCGGGCGCGGACCGCCTCCAGGTCCTGGCAGCGAACCGCCGAACCGGCGCTGCTCGGTGAGCACGCTGATGACGGCCGCGCCGCCCGCCTCGTAGTCGGCGGCCAGACCCGCGGGGTCGGCGATCGCGGCGAGCGCGCCCTTGGTCGGGCTGGACCGCTTGACCTCGCAGATCACCTTGACGCCCTCGCCGCGCAGCGCGGCGACACCGTCCTTGGCGGCGGGCGCCTTCGCGGCCCGCTCCTTGAGCTCGTCGAGGGAGACGCGAGCCTGCCGCTCGGCGAGGTCTTCGCGGACTCCGTCGATGATCTCGTCGAGCACACTCACGCGAGCGGCCCCCTTCCGGACTGGTGGTTCACAGGTAGTGCGATGGTATCCGCCGAAGAGTGCCCGATCCGCACCCGGGCGTTCGCCACGCCCGGCCCCGGCACCCGGCGGCCCGGCGCCGGCGGCCTCACGGCGCGAGTCCCGCCCCGAACGGCAGGTTCCGCAGGACGGTGAAGACGGCCACGACGGCGCCGAGCGCCCACCACAGCGCCGCGGGAGTCCTGCGGCGCACCGGGACCCCTCGGGCCTCCCGTACGGCCCACAGCACCCACAGCACGGCGCAGACCCCGTAGCCGGCGACGGCCAGCGCGTTGTCGTGCAGGGCCCCGCCGAGGTCGCCGTGCACCACCGCGTAGGCGCTGCGCAGCCCGCCGCAGGCCGGGCAGTACAGACCGGTCACCGCGAGGAACGGGCAGACCGGGTAGTGCCCGGGGTGGTGGGGGTCGACGCTCCCCACGTAGCCGAACGCCGCCGCGGCGCCCGCGAGCACGGCGGCCGGCACGGTCACCCTGCGGGCCGCGCCGGCGGCGGCCGGGGCCTTCAGGGGGCGGGTGGTGGGCACGGGTCGATTCTCCCCCCACAAGCACGGGAGCGGCGCCGCGGCGGGGCCGGTGCGCCCCGCGCGGGACCGGTACGGCAGGCGGGCCGTCAGGGACCGGTCAGGCGTCCGTGGCGGTGGTAGCGGCCGGGGTGGTCGTGGCCGGGGTGGTGACGGCCGAGGTCTTCTTCTCGGGCAGCGGCATTCCCAGGCCCGCCATCCGCATGACCAGTCCGACGACGCCGCCCAGCACGATGACCGCGATGCCCGCCCAGAAACCCACCGGGCTGGCCATCACGGTGAAGACACCCGCGACGCAAAAGCCGATGAAGATGATGGTCGTCCCGGTCCACCCGGCAAGCGTGTGACCGTGGCTGTTGCCCGCCATGAATACTCCTCGTGTGTTCTGCGGCGCCACGTGGCGGCGCGCTCGGTCCATTGTCCCCCGCCGTCACCGGTGCCCATGCCCGGGGGTCCGGCGCGGCGGTGACGCGGCGTTCAGTCGTCCTGCGCGGTGGGGTCCTCGCCGCGGTCCAGGGCCTTCCAGATCTCGCCGGGGTGCTCGGGGTCCGGGGCGCGGCGGGCGGCGCGGCGCGGTCGGGGCGAGCCGTCGCGTTCGTAGCGGCTGGACATCGCGGGCCAGCCGCGGCCGCGGGCCAGTGCCAGGGCTCCGGCGGCGAGCAGCAGCAGACCGCCGACCGCGGCGATCCACGGCCAGCCGGTGTGGCCGACGCCGGTGACGGTGGTGGCCGTGAGGCCACTGGCCTTGGCTGCGGCGGCGTTCAGCGCGCCGGTGTCCGAGGCGCCCGCCACCGAACTCCACACCGTCGCGGCGCCGCACAGGGTGAGCAGGGCCGCGACCACGAGCCGGCCGGTCCCGCGTACCGCGAACAGGGCGACCAGCGCGGCGAGTCCGACCAGTGCGAGGGCGTCGGGCAGCGCGGTGACCGCCTTGCCCTGGACCCCGACCGGCAGCAGACCGCCGGCCGCGGGCGCGGAACCGGTGGCCCAGGTCTTGCCGGCGGCCAGCAGCACGACGGCCGCTCCCACCACCCCGAGCAGCACCGCCACGGCCGGCTCGCGGCGGCCGTTGGTGGCGGATCGCGGTTCGTCGTCCTCGCGCGGCAGGGCCGTCTCGGGTGCTTCGCTCACGTGCACCACTATCGCCCCCGCGCAACAGGCGACGACATCCGGGTCGGCTCACTACCCCGGCGCGCCCGGGACCATGCGCCGCGCCCACCCATGAGTGGGCAACTTTTCCGCCATGGGCGCTCCTTCGGACAGCAAAGCGGAGGTACAGAATCCCACGGCGCCCTTGTTGGCATGTGCCCGTCACAAATACGTTATGCGGCACTCCGTCTCCGGATATCGGAGCGGTCAGGCACCCCCGCACCACCGCGCAAACGGGTCGACGGATCACCGGATCCAGCGACCCGTGCTCCACATGCACTCCCAGGTTCACCCCCACAGGAGGCACTACTTTGCGCAGATCCGTGCCCAAGGCCATCCGCCGCTCCGGGCTCACCCTGACCGCCGTCGCGGGCCTCGCCCTCGCCGGTTTCTCTGCCGCTCCCGCCAACGCCGTGCAGGCCACGCCTGCTCAGCACGGTGGCGTGACCGTCACTCACTCCTGCGCCACCCCGCACCAGGTCGACATGGCTGCCTGTGCCGCCCTGAAGGTGACCAGCCCCGTCGCCGTGCGGGCCTCCGTCGCCACCCCGCTCGCCGCCCCGTCCGGCTACGGCCCCGCGGACCTCCAGGCTGCCTACGGCCTGCCCTCGAACGGTGGCGCCGGCGCCACCGTGGCCATCGTCGACGCCAACGACGACCCGAACGCCGCGGCGGACCTCAACACTTACCGCTCGACCATGGGCCTGCCGGCCTGCACGGTCTCCAGCGGCTGCTTCAAGAAGGTCAGCCAGACCGGCAGCACCACGGCGCTTCCCGCCGCCGACGCGGGCTGGGCCGAGGAAGAGTCGCTGGACGTCGACATGGTCTCGGCCATCGCGCCCAACGCCCACATCATCCTGGTGGAGGCCAACTCGGCCACCATGCAGAACCTCGGCGCCTCGGTCAACGAGGCCGTCGCGCTGGGCGCCAAGTACGTCTCCAACAGCTACGGCGGCGGCGAGTCGTCCTCGGACACCTCGTTCGACACCTCGTACTTCAACCACCCGGGTGTCGCCATCACCGTCAGCTCCGGTGACAGCGGCTACGGCGTGGAGTACCCGGCGGCCTCCCGCTTCGTCACCGCGGTCGGCGGCACCTCGCTGGTCCGCAACTCCAGCGCCCGCGGCTGGGGCGAGACCGTGTGGAACGGCGCCGGTTCCGGCTGCTCGTCGTTCGACGCCAAGCCCAGCTGGCAGACCGACACCGGTTGCGCCCGCCGCACCGTCGCTGACGTCTCCGCGGTCGCCGACCCGGCCACCGGCGTGGCCGTGTACGACACCTACGGCGGCGACCCGGGCTGGGAGGTCTTCGGCGGCACCAGCGTGGCGTCCCCGATCATCGCCAGCGTCTACGCCGACGCGGGCACCCCGTCCGCCGGCTCGACCCCGGCGACCTTCCCGTACGCCCACACCGGTTCGCTGAACGACGTGACGAGCGGCTCGAACGGCTCGTGCAGCGGCAGCTACCTGTGCACCGGCAAGGCGGGCTTCGACGGCCCGACCGGCCTGGGCACCCCGAACGGTCTCACCGCCTTCCGCGGCTGACCGTCAGCTCTCGGCACAGATGGCCGGGCCGCATCCGCCAGTCGGATGCGGCCCGGTCCGCGTTCGCGCCCGGGCCGGAGCCCGGGGTCCGCGCTCAAGCCCGAAGATCAGAGCCGGTTCGCGGTGGCGACGGCCCGCAGCACCGCGGCCGCCTTGTTACGGCACTCGGCGTCCTCCGCGACCGGGTCGGAGTCCGCGACGACGCCCGCGCCCGCCTGCACGTAGGCGACGCCGTCCCGCAGCAGGGCGGTACGGATCGCGATCGCGGTGTCGGAGTCGCCGGCGAAGTCCAGATAGCCGACGCAGCCCCCGTACAGACCCCGGCGGGTCGGCTCCAGTTCGTCGATGATCTGCATGGCCCGCGGCTTGGGCGCGCCGGAGAGCGTCCCGGCGGGGAAGCAGGCGGTCAGCACGTCGAAGGCGGTTCGTCCTTCCGCGACCTTCCCGGTGACGGTCGAGACGATGTGCATGACGTGGCTAGTAGCGCTCGACCGACATGAAGTCGACGACCTCGACGCTGCCCGGCGCGCAGACCCGGCCCAGGTCGTTGCGCCCGAGGTCGACGAGCATCAGGTGCTCGGCGCGCTCCTTGGGGTCGGCCAGCAACTCCTCGGCCAGCGCGGCGTCCTCCTGCGGGGTGGCGCCGCGCGGCCTGGTGCCCGCGATGGGGTGCACCATGGCGCGGCCGTCCTCGACCTTGACCAGCGCCTCCGGTGAGGAGCCGACGACGTCGAACCCGTCGAAGCGCAGCAGGTACATGTACGGGCTCGGGTTGGTGGCCCGCAGCACCCGGTAGACGTCCAGCGCGCTGGCCGGGCAGGGCGTCTCGAACCGCTGCGACGGCACGACCTGGAACGCCTCGCCCGCCCTGATCCGCTCCTTGACGTCCTCCACCGCGTCCTGGTACGCGGGGCCGCCCCACAGCGCGGTGAACTCCGGCAGCACCGATGGCGGGCAGTTCGGCACGGCTTGCTGTCCAGCGGCTGGGCCAGGTCGGCGGCCATCGCGTCGAGCCGGGCGACCGCGTCCCGCGTAGGCATCGTCGATCCCGGTGGACAGGTCGTTGTGGTTGATCGCGTTGGCGATCAGCAGCACCGAGCCGTCCCAGTGGTCGAGCACCGCGAGGTCGGAGGTGAGCAGCATGGTCAGCTCGGGCAGCCGCAGGTCGTCCTTGGCGTGCTCGCCGATGTGCTTCTCCAGCCGGCGTACGACGTCGTAGCCGAGATAGCCGACCATGCCGCCGGTGAACGGCGGCAGCACACCGTCGGAGTGCAGGTCACGCGGGGTGTGCAGGGTCTCCACCGTGGCCCGCAGCGCGGCCAGCGGATCGCCCTCGGTGGGCACGCCGACCGGCGGGGTGCCCAGCCAGTGGGTCTGCCCGTCGCGTTCGGTCAGCGTCGCCGCGCTGCGCACCCCGACGAAGGAGTAGCGCGACCAGGACCGGCCGTGCTCCGCGGATTCCAGCAGGAAGGTGCCGGGGCGCTCACCGGCGAGCTTGCGGTAGAGGCCCACCGGAGTGTCGCCGTCCGCGAGCAGCCGACGGCTGACCGGGATCACCCGGCGGTCCTTCGCGAGCCGGCGGAACGTCTCCAGATCGGGAGTTACGGTGCCCGTGGTCATGGGCCAAAGCCTAGGGGATCCCCATGGGCGCTCCGCGTCCCTGCGGGGCAGTTGGCGGGGGATGCCGGCGGGGAGGTTGGTGCGCGGTCAGTCGCCGAGCGGCAGATCGCCCGCGTCGAAGCAGGTGCGGTCCCCGGTGTGGCAGGCGGCGCCGGTCTGGTCGACCTTGACCAGCAGGGTGTCGCCGTCGCAGTCGAGGGCGACCGACTTGACGTGCTGGGTGTGGCCCGAGGTGTCGCCCTTGACCCAGTACTCCCGCCGGCTGCGGCTCCAGTACGTGCAGCGGCCGGTGGTGAGCGTGCGGTGCAGCGCCTCGTCGTCCATCCACCCCAGCATCAGCACCTCGCCGGTGTCGTACTGCTGGGCGATGGCGGCGACCAGGCCGTTCGGGTCCCGCTTGAGGCGGGCGGCGACGGCGGGGTCGAGTGCGGAGGCTCCTGACATGCCCCCATTCTGGACCGCTCGCCACCGAACCGGAAACCGTCGTACGGGGCTCAGGGGGGAGTGGTGGCCCCGGGGATCGCCCCACCGTCAGCCGGGGCGACCCGCGCAGCCCCCGGCGGCGTCCCGGCCACACGAACGGGTGGCGGGATTCCGCCAATTCGGAAGTTATCCACAAGTTGGGACACCGCCGCGCCCGTTGTCGGTTCGATGCGGCATGCTTCGGACATGAGTTTCCCTCCGCCGCCGAACGACGCTCCGCCCCCTGGTCAAGGGGGCGGATTCGGCCCGCCGCAGGGCTTCGGCCCGCCTCCTCCGCCCAACGGCGGGGGCTACGGACAGCAGCCGCCCGCGCCGGGCGGCTACGGACCGCCCCCGCCCGGCGGCCCGGCCGGACCCGCCGGTTACGGACCCACCCCGCCCCCCGGCAGCTACGGTCCGGGCGGCTACGGTCCCTATCCCCCGCCGCCCCCGCCGCCCGGTGGCGGCAAGGGCCCGAAGGTCGCGGCCGCGGTGGTCGGCGTGGTCGTGGTGGCGGCGATCGTCATCGGCGGCATCGTCTGGCAGGGCAGCGGCAACCACGACAACGAGTCCAAGGGCGACACACCCGCCTCCGCCAGTGCCTCGCCGGACGGCGCGCTCCCCGGAGACGACCAGTCCGCCGACCCGGGCGAGTCGTTCGGCGACCCGCAGGCCTCCGCGAGCAGCCGTTCCATGCCGTACGTGAAGCTCGACGCGGGCACCTGCTTCGACTCCCCCAGCCTGGACAGCACGGTGACCGAGATCACCAGCACCTCCTGCGATTCCGCGCACGACGGTGAGGTGATCACCAACGAGTCGCTCAGCGGCCTGGTGAGCAGCGAGGACGACCTGCGCGAGAAGGCCCTCGCGCTGTGCGCGCCGGACGCCAAGAAGCGGCTGGAGTCCATACCCGACGACGGCCGTATCTACTACAACTACGCGCTCTACCCGGACATGACCACCTACCAGATGGAAGGGGAGGACACCGTCTCCTGCGCGCTGACGCTCAGCAACTCCCAGGACGGCACCCAGCTGACCGAGCCGCTGCCGTAGCGTCCGTCTCGTCGATCCAGGCGGCCGGACGTAGGCTTCCGGCATGTCGACTCATGCGCAGCGTGAACGCCTGCTTCTCGCAGGTCTGCTGGAGGACGCGGGGCCGGACGCCCCGACCCTGTGCGAGGGGTGGAACACCCGGGATCTGGCCGCCCATGTCGTGGTCCGTGAGCGGCGCAGCGACGCCGCGGCCGGGATGATCATCCCGCAGCTGGCCAACCGGCTGGAGCGAGTGCACAAGGAGTACACCGCCAAGCCGTACGAGGAGCTGATCCAGCTCATCCGCAGCGGTCCGCCGCGCATGTCGCCCTACTCCCTCAAGCAGCTCGACGAGGCCGCCAACATCGTCGAGTTCTACGTGCACGCCGAGGACGTACGGCGCGCCCGGCCCGACTGGACGGAGCGCGTCATCGACCCGGTCTTCTCGGACGCGCTGTGGAAACGGCTGGAGCGTGGGGCGAGGCTGACGGCCCGCAAGTCCCCGGTCGGGCTGGTGCTGCGCCGCCCGGACGGCCAGACGGCGGTCGCCCATCGCGGCACGCCGGTGGTCACCGTCACCGGTGAGCCCGCCGAGCTGACGCTGTTCGCCTTCGGCAGGCAGTCGGCGGCGCGGGTGGAGATCGAGGGCGACCCGGACGCGGTGGAGAAGCTGAAGTCGGCCGACCTGGGTATCTGAGGCCGGGCCGGCGGACTTCGGTGCCGTGCGGGACCGGTGGTGCCGCACGGCTCAGCGGACGGGGTGGCCGGCCTCCCGCAGGGCGGACTTGACCTGGGAGATGCGCAGGTCGCCGAAGTGGAAGACGGAGGCGGCCAGCACGGCGTCGGCACCGGCGGCGATGGCGGGCGAGAAGTCGTCCAGCCGGCCGGCGCCGCCGCTGGCGACCACCGGCACGGTGACGTGCTTGCGCACCGCCTGGATCATGTCGGTGTCGTAGCCGTCCTTGGTGCCGTCGGCGTCCATGGAGTTCAGCAGGATCTCGCCGGCGCCGAGTTCGGCGGCGCGGTGCGCCCACTCGACCGCGTCGATGCCGGTGCCCTGCCGTCCGCCGTGGGTGGTGACCTCGTACCCGGAGGCGGTGCCGACCTGGGAGCGGCGGGCATCGACGGACAGGACGAGTACCTGACTGCCGAAGCGTTCGGCGATCTCGCGGATCAGGTCGGGGCGGGCGATGGCGGCGGTGTTGACGCCGACCTTGTCCGCGCCGGCCCGCAGCAGCCGGTCCACGTCGTCCGCGGTGCGCACCCCGCCGCCGACGGTCAGCGGGATGAAGACCTGTTCCGCGGTGCGCCGGACCACCTCGTAGGTGGTCTCCCGGTCGCCGGAGGAGGCGGTGATGTCGAGGAAGGTCAGTTCGTCGGCGCCTTCGGCGTCGTAGACCTTGGCCATCTCCACCGGGTCGCCCGCGTCGCGCAGGTCGCGGAAGTTGACGCCCTTTGACGACGCGGCCCTCGGTCACGTCGAGGCAGGGGATGACCCGTACGGCCAGACTCACGAATGTTCTCCTCGGGACGCGGCGGGGTCGTCGGCCGCCGCCGCTGCGTGTGCTTCGATCTCCACCTCGACCAGGACCCGTGAGTCGACGAAGCCGGAGACCACGACCATGGTGGCGGCCGGGCGGATGTCGTCGAACAGTTCCTTGTGCGCCCGGCTCACGGCGTCGACGTCACGGGTGTGGGTGAGGTACATGCGGGTCCTGATCACGTGCCGGGCGTCGAGACCGAACTCCTTCAGGGCGCCGATCGCGTTGCCGAAGGCCACCTGGGCCTGCTGGTAGGGGTCGCCCTCGCCCTGGAGGACACCCTTGAGCAGTGGCATGGTCCCGGAGACCAGGACCTGGTCGCCGACCGCGACCGCGCGGGCGAAGCCGATGGTCTCCTCCCACGGGCTGTCGGTCCGAATGCGGCGCACTGCGGGGGTGTCGGTCATCGGGACACTGCCTCCAACGCTTCTTCGAGGGTGAAAGCCTTGGCGTAGAGGGCCTTGCCCACGATGGCGCCCTCCACACCCTTGGGTACCAGGGTGGCCAGTGCTCGCAGGTCGTCGAGCGAGGAGACGCCGCCGGAGGCGACGACCGGCCGGTCGGTGGCCGCGCACACGTCGCCCAGCAGCTCCAGGTTGGGGCCCTGCAGGGTGCCGTCCTTGGCGATGTCGGTGACCACGTAGCGGGCGCATCCCTCGGCGTCGAGCCGGGCCAGCGTCTCGAACAGGTCGCCGCCGTCGCGGGTCCAGCCGCGTCCGCGCAGGGTGGTGCCGCGTACGTCGAGGCCCACCGCGATCCGCTCGCCGTGGTCCGCGATCACCTTGGCGACCCACTCGGGGGTCTCCAGGGCGGCGGTGCCCAGGTTGACGCGGGTGCAGCCGGTGGCGAGGGCGGCGGCCAGCGTGGCGTCGTCGCGGATGCCGCCGGACAGCTCGACCTTGATGTCCATCGCGCGGGCCACCTCGGCGATCCGCGTCGCGGTTGTCGCCGGTGCCGAAGGCGGCGTCCAGGTCCACCAGGTGCAGCCACTCGGCGCCCGCGCGCTGCCAGGCCAGGGCGGCCTCCAGCGGGTCGCCGTAGGAGGTCTCGGAGCCGGACTCGCCGTGGACGAGGCGTACGGCCTGGCCGTCGCGGACATCGACGGCGGGCAGGAGTTCGAGGCGCATCAGGAGGTGTCCTAAAGGGTGTCGAGCCAGTTGGTCAGCAGTCGGGCGCCGGCTTCGCCGGACTTCTCGGGGTGGAACTGGGTGGCCCACAGGGGTCCGTTCTCCACGGCGGCGACGAACGGCTCGCCGTGGGTGGCCCAGGTGACCTTCGGGGAGCGGATGGCCTCGCTGGTGACCTTCAGCTCCCAGTCGCGCACGGCGTAGGAGTGCACGAAGTAGTAGCGCGCGTCCGGGTCGAGTCCGGCGAACAGCGCGCGAGTCTGCGGGGGCGTCGACGGTGTTCCAGCCCATGTGCGGGACGACGGGGGCCCGCAGCGGTTCGACCGTGCCGGGCCATTCGTCGCAGCCGGCTCGTCGCGCACGCCGTGCTCGACGCCGCGTTCGAACAGGATCTGCATGCCGACGCAGATGCCCAGCACCGGACGGCCGCCGGACAGCCTGCGGTCGATGATCCACGTCGCCGCGGACCGCCGTGAGGCCCGCCATGCAGGCGGCGAAGGCGCCGACACCCGGCACCAGCAGTCCGTCGGCGGCCATGGCGGCGTCGTAGTCGGCGGTGACCTCGACCTCCGCGCCCGCCCTGGTCAGCGCCCGCTCGGCCGAACGGATGTTTCCGAAGCCGTAGTCGAAGACGACCACGCGCTTGCTCATCACGATCCCCTTCAGGAGTTCACAGTCGCATCAGCCCGGCGGCCAGCGACATCACGGAACCGATCGCCAGCAGCGTGACCACGCTCTTGGACATCTTCTGCTTCCAGAAGGAGTAGACCCCGCCGGCGAGGAAGAGGCCCAGCAGGATGAAGAGCGTCGATCCCTTGGTCACGGCCGCTCCCGGTGGTGGCGACGACGTCCCCTGGTGCTCACAGTGCGCCCTTGGTGGAAGGAATCCCCGGCTGCCTCGGGTCGAGCTCCGAGGCGTAGCGCAGGGCGCGCGCGAGCGCCTTGAACTGGCACTCCACGATGTGGTGCGCGTTGCGTCCGTAGGGTACGTGGACGTGCAGGGCGATCTGCGCCTGGGCCACGAAGGACTCCAGGATGTGCCGGGTCATCGTGGTGTCGTACGAGCCGATCATCGGCGCCATGCCCTCCGGCTCGGTGTGCACCAGGTAGGGGCGGCCCGACAGGTCGACGGTGACCTGGGCGAGCGACTCGTCCAGCGGCACGGCGGCGTGCCGAAGCGGAGATGCCGACGCTTGTCGCCGAGCGCCTGCCTGAAGGCGGCGCCCAGCGCGAGCGAGCGTGTCCTCGATGGTGTGGTGGCTGTCGATGTGCAGGTCGCCCTCGGTCTTGACGGTGAGGTCGAACAGACCGTGCCGGCCGAGCTGGTCGAGCATGTGGTCGTAGAAGCCGACGCCGGTCGACACGTCGACCTGGCCGGTGCCGTCGAGGTTGATCTCGACGACGACCGAGGTCTCCTTGGTGGTGCGTTCCACCCGGCCCACGCGAGTCATGTGCTCTAGGTCTCCTTCTTGAGTTCGCGTACCGCTTCGAGGAACGCGTCGTTCTCGGCGGGGGTGCCCGCGGTGACCCGCAGCCAGCCGGGTACGCCGTTGTCCCGGACCAGGACACCCCGGTCGAGGAGCGCCTGCCAGGCGGCGTGGGCGTCGTCGAAGCGGCCGAACTGCACGAAGTTGGCGTCGGACTCGGTGACCTCGAGGCCCATCGCCCGCAGCTCGGTGACCAGCCGGTCCCGCTCGGTCTTGAGCAGTTCGACGTACCCGAGCAGGGTATCGGTGTGCTCCAGGGCGGCGAGCGCGGTGGCCTGGGTGACGGCGGACAGGTGGTACGGCAGCCGCACCAGCTGGACCGCGTCGACGACCGCGGGGTCGGCGGCCAGGTAGCCCAGCCGCAGTCCGGCCGCGCCGAACGCCTTCGACATGGTGCGGGTGACCACCAGGTGCGGGCGGCCCTCGATCAGCGGCAGCAGCGACGGGCGGTGCGAGAACTCCCCGTACGCCTCGTCGACCACCACCAGGGAGGGCTTGGCGGCCTGGGCGGCCTCGTACAGCGCGAGGACGGTGTCGGCGTCGACCGCGGTGCCGGTGGGGTTGTTCGGCGAGCAGATGAACAGCACGTCGGGCCGCAGCTCGGCGATGGCGGCCTGAGCGGCGGCGCAGGTCGACGGTGAAGTCGTCGCCGGCGCGGCCCGGAGATCCAGCCGGTGCCGGTGCCGCGCGAGATCAGGGCGTGCATCGAGTACGAGGGCTCGAAGCCCATCGCGCTGCGGCCGGGGCCGCCGAAGGTCTGCAGCAGCTGCTGGATGACCTCGTTGGAGCCGTTGGCCGCCCAGACGTTCGCGCCGGCTCACCGGGTGGCCCCGGTGCGCGGTGAGGTACTCGGCCAGCTCGGTGCGCAGCTCGACCGCGTCCCGGTCCGGGTAGCGGTTGAGCTCGCGGGCGGCCTCGCGCACCCGCTCGGCGATCCGCTCCACCAGCGGCTCGGGCAGCGGGTAGGGGTTCTCGTTGGTGTTCAGCCGCACCGGGACGTCGAGCTGCGGCGCGCCGTACGGGGACTGGCCGCGCAGCTCGTCGCGGATGGGCAGGTCGTCGATCCGGGTCACTGGCCTGGCACCTTCCATCCGAACCGCGCCTTGACCGCCGCGCCGTGGGCGGGCAGGTCCTCGGCCTCCGCCAGGGTGACCACGTGGTGGGCGACCTCGGCCAGCGCGTCGCGGCGTGTAGTCCACGACGTGGATGCCGCGCAGGAAGGACTGCACGGAAAGGCCCGGAGGAGTGGCAGGCGCAGCCGCCGGTGGGCAGCACGTGGTTGGAGCCGGCGCAGTAGTCGCCGAGCGAGACCGGGGCGTAGGCGCCGACGAAGACGCGCCGGCGTTGCGGACCCGGGCGGCGACGGCGGCGGCGTCCGCGGTCTGGATCTCCAGGTGCTCGGCGCGCGTAGGCGTCGACCACCTGCGAGGCCCTGGTCGAGGGCGTCGACCAGGACGATCGCCGACTGCCGGCCGGCCGAGCGCCTCGGTGATCCGGTCGCGTGTGCCGGGTGGCGGCGACCTGCTGCTCGAGCTCCGCCTCGACCGCGTCGGCCAGCTCCGGCGGAGGTGGTGACCAGGACGGCGGCGGCCAGCGTGTCGTGCTCGGCCTGGCTGATCAGGTCGGCGGCGACGATGCGCGGGGTCGGCGGTGGCGTCGGCGAGGATGGCGATCTCGGTGGGCCCGGCCTCGGCGTCGATGCCGATCCGGCCCTTGAGCAGGCGCTTCGCGGCGGCGACCCAGATGTTGCCGGGGCCGGTGACCAGGTGGACCGGGACGGCACTCCTCGGTGCCGTAGGCGAACATGGCGACCGCCTGCGCGCCGCCGGCCGCGTACACCTCGTCGACGCCCAGCAGCGCGCACGCGGCCAGGATCGTGGGGTGCGGCAGGCCGCCGAACTCGGCCTGCGGGGGCGAGGCGACGGCCAGCGAGGCGACGCCCGCCTCCTGGGCGGGGACGACGTTCATCACGACGGAGGACGGGTAGACCGCCCGGCCGCCGGGCGACGTACAGCCCGACCCGCTCCACCGGCACCCAGCGCTCGGTGACGGTGCCGCCGGGGACGACCTGCGTGGTGTGGTCGGTGCGGCGCTGCTCGCGGTGGACGAGGCGGGCGCGGCGGACGGACTCCTCCAGCGCGGCGCGTGACCGCCGGGTCGAGTTCGCGCCAGCGCCGTGCCGGATCGCCTGCTCGGGCACCCGGACCCGGTCGAGGGTGACGCCGTCGAAGCGCTGCGCGTACTCGATCAGGGCCGCCGTGCCCGCGATGGCGTCACGTCCTCGCAGATCGGCCGCACCTTCTCCAGGGCGGCTTCGACGTCGAGCTCGGCACGGGGCAGCAGGTCCCGGTCGATCCCGCCGTCGCGGAGGCTTGTCGCGAAGGCGGCACCGCGCAGGTCGATTCGGGAGATCACGGTCTCAAGTGTAGAGATGCCGCGCGCCCCACGTCGCTGCCCTCCACGCTGTGAGACGCGGCGCGGCTGCTCACGGCCCGGTTCCGCGGCCGGGCGGACGGGCGCCGCAAGGGTTCCGCCGGCCGGTCCTGGGTGGCCGGTTCCGGTCATCCGACACGCCGGGAGCCACTAGTCTCGTCGATCTTGGTACGACGATCATCCTGTGACCGGATTGGGGCGTACGGGGTGCGGGTTGCGGGGTATGGGCCCCTCGCAGTGCCCGCCCGAGGGCAGAACGCCACGGGAAGGGCGGGCGATACGGGGAACGGGGAGGGGTCACCGTGGCCGATACGGCGCAGGTGACGGTGCCGGACGATCTGACAACGACCGAGGCGCGGGTGTGGTCCGCCTTCCGCCGGGGGGAGAGCTGCGACCTGCGGGCGGCGCAGACCCGGCGTGGCGGCCGGTCGGCGGACCGCGACACGGACGCGGCGCGGACGGTGCGCGCCGCGGTGCTGGCCCGGCTGCTGCTGGACGGCCCGCCGGGCGACCCGGGGCGGGTGGCGGCGCTCAAGCTGACCGGGGCGCACATCACCGGGCCGCTCAATCTGTCGGGCGGGCACGTCACGCCCTACGTGGAGTTGCGCGACTGCCGCTTCGACTCCCAACTCCTGCTGCCGGAATGCCACTTCAAGACGGTCCGGCTGGTGCGCTGCGCCATCCCCAGGATCGAGGCGGCCCGGATCACGGTCGCCGGCGACCTCCACCTCCCGCAGTGCTCGATCCCGGGCGGCATACGGCTGACGGACGCGCACATCGGCACCGATCTGCTGCTCAACCAGCTCACCGTCGGCCCCGGGCGCACCGGGCACTCGATCGCCGCCGACGGTCTGACCGTCGCGCAGGACGTCGAGGCGGAACTGATCGAGTCCACCGGTGAGATCTCGCCTGCGCAGCGCCCGGATCGGCGGACGGCTGAGCCTGCGCGGCAGCGTGCTGCGCAACCGCCAGAGCCGCTACGCCTTCAACGCCGCGCGGGTCACCGTGGAGCACACGCTGTACCTGAGTTCCGGCTGGACCAGCGGCTACTACGACGGTGGCGGCACGCCGCCGGCCGGGGTGCTGACCCAGCCGTTCGTCTGCGAGGGCGGGCTGCGGCTGGACGACGGGCGGTTCGGCAACGCGATCATCGCCGACAAGGCGGACTTCCGGCTCTCGGACGACCAGCAGCTCTCGCTGCGCCGGGTGCAGACCCCAGAGCTGCGGCTGACCCTGGAGCATCCGCCGACCGGCCGGGTCTCGCTGGCCGGGGCGCGGATCGGCATGCTCAACGACGCCCCCACGAGCTGGCCGGGGGCCGGGAAGATCGACCTTGCCGGCTTCTCCTACACCTCGCTCGGCTCGCGCGGCGGTTTCACGCTGGCCGGGCGGATCGCCTGGCTGGCCGACGCCACGCCCGAGTTCAACCCCGGAGCCGTACGAGACGCTGGCGCAGGCGCTGCGCGACGGCGGTGAGGACGCCGAGGCCCGCGAGGTGCTGCTGGCCAGGCAGCGCAGGCGGCGCGAGACGCTGCCGCCGGCGGGGCGGGTGTGGGGCTACCTCCAGGACGTGACCGTCGGCTACGGCTACCGGCCGGGGCGGGCGGCGCTGTGGATGGCGGTGCTGTGGGCGTTCGGCGCGGTGTACTTCGCGACGCACCGCATGCCCGCGCCGGTGGACTCGCAGGCCTGGCCGCAGTGGAATCCGGCGCTGCTCGCCCTGGACCTGCTGCTTCCGGTGGTCGACCTGGGGCAGGACGGCGGCCTGGCGGCTGACCGGCGCCGAGCAGTGGGTGGCCACGGTGATCACCCTGCTGGGCTGGGTGCTGGCGACGACGGTCGCGGCGGGTGCCTCGCGGCTGCTGCGAAGGGGATGAAGGAGCGGGTGCGCGACGCGTTCTCGGCATGAGGGGAGTTGACCGCGCGGACCTGCGCATAGGCTTGCGTGCTGTGACCGAACGCCTTCCGCTCTTTCCGCTCGGCTCGGTGCTCTTCCCCGGCCTCGTGCTGCCGCTCAACGTCTTCGAGGAGCGCTACCGCGCCCTCGCCCGGGATCTGCTCGCGCTGCCCGAGGACGCCCCGCGCCGCTTCGGCGTGGTGGCGATCCGGGACGGTCACGAGGTGGCCCCGAGCGGTCCCGACATCGCCGAGGTCGGTGCGGCGGCCGGTTTCGGCCCCGATCTGAGCACGTCGCTGCACCCGATCGGCTGTACCGCCGAGATCGCCTCCATGCGCGGAGAAGGAGGACGGCGGCTACGAGTTGGTGGCCACCGGCACCACCCGCTTCCGGCTGCTGTCGGTGGACGCGACCGGGCCGTACCTGACGGCCGAGGTCGAGCAGCTTCCTGAGCCGGCCGGCGAGGGGGCGGGCGCCGCTGGGCGCCCAGGTCGAGCGGGCGTTCCGCAACTACCAGAAGCGGCTCGCCGGGGCCCGGGAGCGCACCTTGTCGGCGGCGCAGGAACTACCCGACGCCCCGACCGTGCTGTCGTATCTGGTGGCCGCCGCGATGGTAGTCGAAGTACCCGGTGCGGCAGAAGCTGCTGGAGGCCCCGGACACCGCGGCCCGGCTGCGCCAGGAGCTGAGACTCCTTCGCCGGGAGACCGCGGTGATCGGTAAGCTCCCCTCGCTGCCCGCCGTCGAGCTGACCCGGCAGCCGACCAGCCACAACTGACGGAAATCCCGATGAGCAAGAAGTCCAGCAAGCGATCCGCCGGTACCCCGGCCACCGTCGCGCTCACGCGGCCGGCGTGCCGTTCTCCGTTCACTCCTATGAGCACGATCCGGCGGCGCCCTCCTACGGTGAGGAGGCCTCGCAGGCGCTGGGCGTCCCGGCCGAGCGGGTCTTCAAGACCCTGGTCGCCGAGGTCGACGGCACGCTGACCGTCGCGGTCGTCCCGGTCGCGGGCGCGCTGGACCTCAAGGCGCTCGCCGCCGCGACGGGCGGCAAGCGGGCGGCGATGGCCGATCCGGCGGCTGCCGAGCGCACCACAGGCTACGTGCTGGGCGGCATCTCGCCGCTGGGCCAGCGAAAGGCGCTGCGCACGGTCGTCGACGACTCCGCGCTCGGCCATCCCACCGTCTTCGTCTCGGCGGGCCGGCGCGGCGTCGAGGTGGAGCTGGCGGCGGCGGACCTTGTACGGCTCACCGGCGCGACGACCGCGCCGATCGCCCGGCCCTGACGCGCCCGCCCGGCCGGCCGGCGGGACCGTTGGTTACCGCGGGTCCTGCGGGGGCTCGGGGTGGCCGGGGTCCTGGGGGTGGCCGGGGTCCTGGGGGTGGCCGGGGTCCTGGGGGTGGCCGGGGTCCTGGGGGTACGGGGGCTGCTGCTGGGGGTTGGCCCAGCCCTCCCACTGCGGTGCGGGTTGCTCCTCGTGCTGGGTGAAGGCCGAGGTCAGGCCCAGGAAGGCGGCCATCGAGGCGATCGGCCAGGCCAGCAGCGCGCCCTTGGCCCGCAACTGGAGCGGTGCCTGGAAGACCTTGTTGGGGCCGACCGCCTTGGCGTGCGCGACCACGTTCTGCGGCGGGCCGAGCCACACGCCCATCCGCCAGGCCAGCACCGACGCCAGCAGGCCGCCGACCGCCAGGCCCGCCACCACGGCCACGCCGCCGGTCCGCCGCCACAGGAAGACCGCGCCCGCGGTGACCACGCCCAGTCCGAGGCCGAGCAGCGTGAACCAGCCGTCGGCGCCGACGGCCTCCTCGCCCTCGGAGTCCTTGAGGTAGATGGCCGAGCCGTCGGAGATCAGCGGCACCCGCGGCGCCAGCCACACCCACAGCAGGCCCAGCGCCACCCCGCACACGCCGACCAGCACCGCGATGACCAGCCCGTCGCGCACCTCGCGCCCCAGCGGCCGGCTTCCTGACCCGTCGTCCGGGGTGTGCGGCGGCGGGGGCTGCTGGTCGTGCGGCGTCAACGGTGCGGTCACCCGCCCATCTTGCCAGGTCCCCCTGTGCGCCCGCCGCGCGCCCCGCACGCCGTCCACCGATGCCCCGCGCCCCGATTCACCCCGATCCGCCGGAGGGGTCTCAGCGGTAGGCCGCCCTGCGGTAGGCGAGCGTGGCCAGGGCGAGGGAGGCGACCCCGACGCCCGCGCAGACCGACAGGTCGATCAGCACGGCCGACCAGTCGGGGTGGGCGGCGAAGGTGCGGGCGAACGCCTCGACACCGTAGGTGGACGGCAGCAGGTCACGGACCCAGCCGATCGGCCCCGGCAGGTGCCCGGGCGGCACGACACCCAGCAGCAGCGCGGCGGACATGCCCAACTGGCCGGCCAGCGTCGCCAGTTCCTGGCGCGGCGCGAGCAGCCCGAGCGCCGCGCCCAGTCCGGACAGCGCCGCCCCGGCGAGCGGTACGACGGCCAGCAGCACCCACAGGTGGGCCAGCGGCAGTTGGAACAGCAGGCAGCCGACCACGGCCGTCAGGCAGGTGCCCGGCAGGGTGAAGGAGGCGTACGCCGCGGCCGCGCCCAGCACCACGGCGGCCGGCGGCACCGGCAGCGTCGCGTAGTGGTCGAGTCCGCCGGAGGCCCGCAACTGCCCGAAGTACTGCGCCAGCAGGTTGAGCGCCACGAACGCCACCACCAGCACGCTCGACCCGGACACCACCGCGCGGGCGTCCGCCGAGCCGGTGCCGACGACACCGCGCATCAGCACCATGATGCCGACGGACTGGAAGGTGGCCACGAACAGCAGCGGGATCCTGGCCACCCTGGCCCGGGACAACTGCGCCCGGTAGACCGCCCGCAGCGCCGCGAACAGCCCGGCCCGCGGGGCGAGCGGCACGGCGGCGCCGGTGCGCACCGCACCCGGCAGGGCGGGCGGCGCGGAACGGGGTACGGACGACACGACGCTCACGCCTTGACCAGTCCTTTCTGACGCCCGCCGAGCGCCAGGTAGACGTCCTCCAGGCTCGGGGCGGCCAGCGTGAAGTCGTCGAGGGCGGCGAACGCCGGCCCCGCGGTGACCGAGGCGACCACGTCACGGGCCCGCTGCTGCGGCAGCCGCAGCGTCCAGCGGCGTCCGGCCAGCTCGGCGCTGTCGCGCAGCGCGGCGATCTCCGGCACGCTCAGCGGCGCCTCGTCCCGCCACACCAGGTCGAGCCGCACCTCGTCGGCGACGGCGGCCTTCAGTCCGGACGGGGGTGTCGCAGGCGATGACCCGGCCGCGGTCGAGCACCGCGACCCGGTCCAGCACGGTCTCCGCCTCGATGACGTTGTGGGTGACGAGCAGCACGGTCATCGCCGCGCTCGGCACGCCGCCGGTCGACCGCCGCCCACACCGCGCGCCGGGCGACCGGGTCCATGCCGGTGGTGGGCTCGTCCAGCACCAGCACCGGCCGCTCCCCCACCAGCGCCGCCGCGAAGCAGGCCAGCCGCCGCTGGCCGCCGGACAGCCGCTTGAGCGGGCGGTCGGCGATGGGGGTGAGGCCGAGTTCGTCCAGCACCGCGTCCCGCTCCGCGCGGGCGGCGCGCTGACGTCCAGGCCGCGCAGCCGGCCGGTGGTCTCGGCGGCCAGCGCGACGGTCAGCTCGTCCAGCGCGGTGGACTCCTGGCCGAGGTAGCCGATCAGCCGCGCGGCGCGTTCCGGGTGGCGCGACCAGGTCGTGGCCGAGCAGCTCGATGCCGCCCTGCGTCGGGGCGGAGCAGACCGGTGAGCTGGCGGACCAGGGTGGACTTGCCGGCGCCGTTGGGGCCGAGCAGCCCGAAGATCTCGCCGCGGCGGACGTCGAGGTCGATGCCGTCGTTGGCGCGCACGGCGGGGGCCGCCTTGCGGCCGCGACCGGCCGGATACGACTTGACCAGCCCGCGTACGGTCCACACCGTTTCGCGGGTGATGTCGGCGGGGGTACCGTCCGCCCGCTTCGTGCCCGTGCTCACGAACATTGAGAGTACGCGCCGCCGACCGGAGACCCGGCCGGGGGCCCGGCTACTCAGCCGGGTGCGGTCCGGGGCGGGTCCAGGCGGCGGGACAGGGGGTTGTCACTCCGCGGCGGGCGGGGGGTGGTCGGCGGCCGCGGCGACGGCGTGGGCGTCCACCTCGCGCCAGAAGCCCGCCCGGATGGCGTAGCGGTCGTGTTCGTCGATCTGGTCGTCCTTGTGGGCGAGCAGTCCGAAGCGGGCGGCGTACCGCAGCAGCTCACCGTCGATGCGGTGCGGGACCCGCGGGTACTCGGTGGACAGCACCTGAAGGGCGCTGAGGTCGGCGAGCCGGTCGATCCAGCGGCGGGCGAAGACCTGGCCCACCTCGAAGGGGTCGCCGCTGACGGTGGTGATGTCCTCCTCGCGGTCGGCCCAGCGCTGCTCCGCGGTGGTGAGCTGGGCGAGCGTGGGCAGACCGCGGGTCGGTGGCCTCGCCGCCGGCGGGCCGCTCCACCCAGCCCTTCTCCGAGGACCAGCGCAGCGTCGCGCCCGGCGAGGGGGCGGGGTGGCCGCCGGCCGGTCCGCGCGCCGCCGCCGAGGCCGGCGAGGTCCTTCGGGGTGGGCACCGCCGGGTGCGGGCGCCGGCGTCGGCGGGCGCCGGGCCGTGGCCGTTCTTGGCGGCGGGCGGTGCGGTGGTGTCGCTGGTCGGACTCGGCGGAGCCGGCGGGCAGCGCGGACTCCGGCAGCGGCGCGGACAGGATCGCGGCGATCTCCGGCCGGGTGGACTGGCGGCGGGGCGCAGCTCCCGTCGCGGGCCTGGACGGCCCGGGTGATCCAGTCGCGGTCCAGCACCCGGCGCTCGTCGGCCTCGGCGACCAGGTCCTCGGACTGGTTGTAGTCGCCGTCGGCGGCCTGCACCGCCCACAGGTGGACGGCGACGCCGTGCTCCTTGGCGGACATCATGCCGGGCAGCAGGTCGCCGTCGCCGGTGACCAGGACGATGTCGGAGCAGGCGCGGTTGCGGGCGAGCTCGGACAGCTCGGCGTGCATGGCGGCGTCGACGCCCTTCTGCGCCCAGCGGCCGTCGCTGCGGGTCAGGGCGCCGAGCCGGACCGTCACCCGGGGCATGACCCGCAGCCGCCGGTGCTCGGGCTGCGGCACCCGGTCGGGGGCGCCGTCGAACCAGTAGATCCGCAGCAGCGGCTGCCCGGTCTCGCTCTCCGCACGGTCGCGCAGGCCCTGGACGACGGCCGCGTGGTCGACGGTGATCCGGGATCGGGAGGGTTCTCCGGCGAGGAGACTCGCGGCGGCGCCGAGCAGATATCCGGCGTCCACCAGGACGACACAGCGGTCCACGTTCCACCCTCTTTTCTACGTCCGGTCGCCCCCCGATGCGGCATTCCTTTGAGTCTGCCCGACCCCGCCGGGTATATGAGCCGGAACTGGATCTTCGGCGTGGCGGATTCCGCATCGGCTTCCCCACCATGGCCCGGCACCGCCCGGCCTGTCGGGTCAACGACCGAAATGCGTGATTCGTTCCTTCGTGCAAGTCTGAGTTCGCGCCCCGGGGGTCGCCCCGGGTTCAGCGCTTCACGGCCCATCGTCCGAAACCCCCCACAGGAGGCACGATCATGGGCAAGCCGAGCAGAAACCAGAACAACCGGCGGAGCAACTCCCCCACCCGCAACGCCGGTGGCGTCACCGCGGGTCAGGAACAGGCCAAGAGCCCCACGACGGAGACGCAGTCCCCGACGCCCACCACGACCTCCACCATGGACCAAGAGGTCTCCCGCAAACGGACGAAGAGATTCGGCCACAACTAGGCCGTGTCTTGCGGATCTTGGCGGGCTCGCGACGCCCGGCACGGCGCCTTGCGATACACCGCACCGGACGCCGCTCCCTGGTCCACCCTGATCCACAAGACACGGCCTAGGCCGTGCCGCTTCCCGGAGCGCCGGTCGAGGGGCGGGTCCGCAACGGGCGCGCCCCTTCCGCATGTTGCCGCCCTGACCCGCTAACCCGCGCGGGTGTCGGCGGGCAGGCAGCCGGGGCCGAGCAGCGCCTTGAGGTCGCAGAAGAGCGCCGGGTCGGCGGCCACCCGGTGGCGGTCCAGGCGCAACACCGTGGTGCCGCGGGCGCCTTGGAGCCTGACCCGGACCTCGGTGTGGCCGCGGTGGTCCGGCCAGCACCTCGCGCAACCGGGCGACCAGCGGCAGGGTGATCCGCCCGGACGGGATGGAGATGGTCACCGGCGCGGTGGCGGCGGCCTCTGACAGGTCGGGGACGGCCAGGTCCATGGCGACCAGCCGGGGCACGTCCTCGCGCTTGTCCAGCCGGCCCTTGACGAAGCACGACGGCGTCCTCGACCAGTTGGGTGGCGACCGAGCTGGTAGGTGGCGGGGAAGAACATGCAGTCGATGGAGCCGCGCCAGGTCCTCGACGGTGGCGATCGGCCCACGCGTTGCCCTGCTTGGTCATCTTGCGCTGCAGCCCGGAGATGATGCCGCCGATGGTGACGATCGCGCCGTCGGTGTGGTCACCGCTGTTGAGCGCGGCGACCGCCGCGTCGGTCCTGTCGCGCAGCACGTGCTCGACCCCGAAGAGCGGGTGGTCGGAGACGTAGAGCCCGAGCATCTCGCGTTCCTGGGCGAGCAGATACGCCTTCTCCCATTCGGTGCCGGAGAAGGTCGACGTCGAGTCCGAAGCCTGGCTCGGCCCGCGCGTCGTCGCGGTCGCCCATACCGCCGAAGAGGTCGAACTGGCCCTCGGCCTCCCTGCGTTTGACCTGCACCACGTTGTCGATCATCGTCTCGTAGTGCTCGGTGAGGCCCTTGCGGGTGTGGCCGAGCCGGTCGAAGGTGCCGGCCTTGATGAGCGACTCGACGGTGCGCTTGTTGCACACGACCGCCTCGACCTTGTCCAGGAAGTCGGGGAAGGAGGTGTACTTCCCCTTCGATCTGCGGCTGCGGATGACCGAGTCGACCACGTTGGCCCCCACGTTGCGCACCGCGGTCAGGCCGAAGAGGATCACCTCGTCGGCCCTGGGCGGTGAAGTTCGCGTCCGACTCGTTGACGTCGGGCGGCAGCACCCTGATGCCCATCCGGCGGCACTCGTTGAGGTAGACCGCCGACTTGTCCTTGTCGTCGCGCACCGAGGTGAGCAGCGCCGCCATGTACTCGGCCGGGTGGTTGGCCTTCAGATACGCGTTCCAGTACGAGACCAGGCCGTAGGCGGAGGAGTGCGCCTTGTTGAACGCGTAGCCGGCGAAGGGGACCAGCACGTCCCACACCGCCTTGACGGCCTCGTCGGAGTAGCCGCGCTCGCGGGCGCCCTGCCGGAAGGGGATGAACTCCTGGTCGAGCACCTCCTGCTTCTTCTTGCCCATCGCCCGGCGCAGCAGATCGGCCTGGCCCAGTGAGTACCCGGCCAGCACCTGCGCGGCCTTCTGCACCTGCTCCTGGTAGACGATCAGGCCGTAGGTGACGCCCAGCACCTCCTTGAGCGGCTCCGCCAACTCCGGGTGGATCGGGGTGATCTCCTGCTGGCCGTTCTTGCGCAGCGCGTAGTTGATGTGCGAGTTCATGCCCATGGGTCCCGGCCGGTAGAGCGCGGAGACGGCGGAGATGTCCTCGAAGTGGTCGGGCTTCATCATGCGCAGCAGGGAGCGCATCGGCCCGCCGTCGAACTGGAAGACGCCCAGCGTGTCGCCGCGGCCCAGCAGTTCGAACGTCCTGGCGTCGTCCAGCGGCAGCGACAGCAGTTCGATGTCGAGGCCGGTGTTGGCCTTCACCAGCTTGACGGCGTCGTCCATGATCGTCAGATTGCGCAGGCCGAGGAAGTCCATCTTCAGCAGGCCCAGCGACTCGCAACTGCGGGTAGTCCCACTGGGTGATGGTGACCCCGTCGCTGTGCCGCACCCAGACCGGGACGTGGTCGGTGATGGCCTCGCTGGACATGATCACACCGGCCGCGTGCACCCCCATCTGCCGGACCAGGCCCTCGACGCCGCGCGCGGTGTCGATCACCTTCCTGCACGTCCGGCTCGTTCTCGTACATCGCGCGGACCTCGCCCGCCTCGCCGTAGCCGCGGGTGCGCCGGGTCGAGTGATGCCGGACAGCGGGATGCCCTTGCCGAGCACGTCGGCGGGCATGGCCTTGGTGATCCGGTCGCCCATGGCGTACGGGTAGCCCAGCACCCGGGCCGAGTCCTTGATGGCGTTCTTGGCCTTGATCGTGCCGTACGTGCCGATCATGGCGACCTTGTCGGCGCCGTACTTCTCGGTCACGTACCGGATCACCTCGGCGCGCCTGCGCTCGTCGAAGTCGATGTCGACGTCCGGCAGGGAGACCCGCTCGGGGTTGAGGAAGCGCTCGAAGATCAGGCCGTGGTCGATCGGGTCGAGGTCGGTGATGCCCATCGCGTACGCCACGATCGAGCCGGCCGCCGAGCCGCGTCCCGGGCCGACCGCGATGCCGTTGTCCTTGGCCCACATGATGAAGTCCGCGACGACCAGGAAGTACCCGGGGAACCCCATCCGGATGATGACGTCCATCTCGTACTCCGCCTGCTCACGGCGGTCCCGCGGCACGCCCGCCGGATAGCGGCGGGCCAGGCCGCGCTCGGCCTCGGCGCGGAACCAGGTGACCTCGGTGTACCCCTCGGGGACGTCGAAGCGCGGCAGCAGGTTCCTCGGCTCGAACCAGCCGGTGGTGTCGACCCGCTCGGCGACCAGCGCGGTGTTGGCGCACCCCTGCTGCCAGGCGTCCGAGGAGTCGACGGCGTACATCTCGTCGGCGGACTTCAGGTAGTAGCCGGAGCCGTCGAACCTGAAGCGGTCGGGGTCGGAGAGGTTCTTGCCGGTCTGGATGCACAGCAGCGCGTCGTGGGCGGCGGCCTCGGCCGGGTAGGTGTAGTGCGAGTCGTTGGTGACCAGCGGCGGGATGCCGAGTTTCCGGCCGATCTCCAGCAGCCCGTCGCGGACCCGGCGCTCGATCTCGATGCCGTGGTCCATCAGCTCCAGGAAGTAGCCGTCCCGGCCGAAGATGTCCCGGTAGTCGGCGGCGGCCGCCAGCGCCTCGTCGGGCTGGCCGAGCCGCAGCCGGGTCTGCACCTCGCCTGACGGGCAGCCGGTGGAGGCGATCAGGCCCTCGCGGTGGCGGGCGATGGTCTCCTTGTCCGTCCGGGGCCACTTGCCCAGCCAGCCCTCCTGGTAGGCGTCGGAGGACAGCCGGAAGAGGTTGTGCAGGCCGGTGCGGTCGGCGGCCCAGATGGTCTTGTGGGTGTAGCCGCCGGAACCGGAGACGTCGTCGCGCTTCTGGTGCGGCTGGCCCCACAGGATCCTGCGCTTGTCGCGTCGCGAGCCGGGCGCCACGTACGCCTCGATGCCGATGATCGGGGTGACGCCGGCGGCCTGCGCCTGGTGGTGGAAGTCGTAGGCGCCGTGGAGGTTGCCGTGATCGGTCACGGCGAGGTGCGACATCCCCATTTCCTGGCATGCCTCGAACATGTCCTTCAGTCGTGCCGCTCCGTCCAGCAGCGAGTACTGCGTGTGGACGTGCAGGTGGGTGAAGGTTCTGGCCACGGTGCGGGCACCCCCGGGGTGTGCTGTCCCGAATGTGGCTGGAAGTCTACGTCCGGGCACTGACAGGCCCGGTCGTGCCCGACTTGTTGTCGGACCTTTAGGCCCCGCATACGGCATCGCGTGGCACACTCTGGCCTCATGGAGGGGAGTGTGCGGCTGAGGGTGGCGCGGGCGGCGTTGTTCGCCGCGCTGTGCGCCACGCTGTCCTCCACCTCGCACGTCCTGCTGTCCCGGTCCCCGCTGCCGTTGCCCCTGGTGGGAGCGGCCTTCGCGGCGATGTTCGCGATCGCCTACGCGACGGCGCGGCGCGAGCGCGGCTTCTGGGCGATCGCGGCGCTGATGGTGCCGCTGGAGCTGGCCGCGGACACCCTGTTCACCACCGGCCAGCGCACCTGCTACGGCCCGGCCGGCGGCCCGGTGACCGGCCCCTTGCGCTCCTTCGGCGCCGACCTGGTCTGCGACGGCGGCCGGGTCGGCTCACCGCTGCCCGGCAGCGGCACGGTGATCGCCGATCCCACGCTGCCCTGGCTGCTGCTGTCCGCGCACGTCGTGGTGGGTCTGCTGGCCTCCTGGTGGCTGCGGCGCGGCGAGACCGCGCTCCAGCAGTCGCTGCGGGCCACCGCCTCTCTCGCCTTCCGCCCGCTGGCCCGCGCGGTGGCCGTGCTGCTCGCGCACGCCGCGCCCGCGCCGCGCCGGATCCCGGTGCCGCGCGCCGCGGAGCGACCCGCGGTCGCCGCCCTCCCCCTGCTGCACTCCGTCGTGCGCCGCGGTCCGCCGCGGCCGGCCGCGGCCTGACCCTGCCCTTCGGGCGGGCCGCCCACCGGCCGGGTACGACCCATTCCACGTCACGGAGAGCGGTTCATCATGAGCAAGAAGAACAACTGGGAGAACAAGTCCTCGGCGCGCGAGCGGCTCAAGGCGGAGCGTGAGCGGCAGGCCAAGACCGCCAAGGTGCGCCGCCAGGTCTTCGCGGTCGTCGGCGTCGTCGTCGTCCTCGGAGTGGCGGCCGGTGTCGCGGTCGCCGTCTCCAAGGCCGGCGGCCCCGCCAAGCCGGTCGTGGTGCCGGCGAACGCCTCCGGCACCAACGGCACCACCGTGACCTACGGCAGCGGCAAGCACACCCTCCACCTGTACGAGGACGCCCGCTGCCCGATATGCGCCGCCTTCGAGGAGTCGAACGGCGCGACGATCGTCAAGGACGCCGACGCCGGCAAGTACAAGCTCCAGTACACCTTCGGCACCTTCCTCGACGGCAACAACGGCGGCTCCGGCTCGATGCACGCCCTCAGCGCCATGGGCGCGGCGCTCAACGTCAGCCCCAAGGCCTTCATCCAGTTCCACACCGCCCTGTACTCCAAGGCCAACCACCCCGAGGAGCAGCAGGACAAGTTCAGCGACAACACCTACCTGTTCAAGATCTCCGACCAGGTGCCCGCCCTGAAGGGCAACAAGGCGTTCCAGACGGCGGTCAAGGACGGCAAGTTCGACGGCTGGGCCAAGAAGATGTCCGACTCGTTCAACAGCAGCGGTGTGCAGGGCACCCCGAGCGCCAAGCTGGACGGCAAGGAGTTCGTGGTGGCCGGCAACAACTTCCCCGCCACCAACGGCATCATCTCGCCCGACCAGTTCAAGGCGGCGGTCAACAAGGCCTTCGGCCTGAAGTAACCGCCGCTCCCGCTCCTGGCCGCTACAGCTCGGCGAGGAAGGACAGGGCCGTGGACCAGGTGCGTTCCGCGGCCTCCTCGTCCCAGTCCGGCAGGTCGGGGTCGGTGTAGAGGTGGCCCGCGCCGCGGTAGCGGTGCACCTCGACATCGGCCCCGGCCTTGCGCATCCGCAGGTACCAGGCGTTCAGCCAGTCGTCGGGCTCGAACGGGTCGGGGTCGGCGACGTGCAGCTGGACGGGGATGCCGGTCGAGGCGTCGTCGGCGATGTCCGAGGTGCCGTGCAGCAGGAGCAGCCCGCGGGCGTTGGTGTCGCCCAGCGCCAGGTTCTGCGCGATGGCGCCGCCCAGGGAGAACCCGGCGTAGACCACGCCCCGCCCGGAGTGCGGGGCCGCGAAGGCCACCGCGCGCTTGAGCAGTTCCTCGGCGCCGAACTCGTCCTTGAGCTCCATGCCGTCGGTGACGTTGTCCGCGGTGCGGCCGTCGAACAGGTCGGGGAGCAGCACCTCGTGCCCGGCGGCCCGCAGCCGGTCGGCCGCCGCGCGGGTCGCGGGGCGCACCCCGTGCACGGAGTGGAACAAGACGATGGTTTCAGCGGCAGCCAATGTCGTGAGCCTTTGTGAGCGGTCGGGGCGAATCCCTCGGGCCCTCATCCTGCCAGGTCCGGCGGTTGATGGCGGCGCCACGGAGGTCGCCGCCGTCCCACCCCCCGCGCCGCCACGCCCGCCGAGATCCACAAGACATGGCCTTCGGCCGCCGGCCCCGGTTCAGGGCGTCGTCGGCTCCGGTCGCAGCACCCGCCGCATCGCCCGGTGCGGGATGCCGCTGCCCTCGTCGAACTCCGGGCCGTGGGCGATGTACCCGAGCCGCTCGTAGAAGCCCTGCGCGGCCGTCTGCGCCTCCAGGTGGACCCGGTCGAGACCCAGCCGGGCGGCCCGCTCCTCCACCGCCCGGACCAGCGCCGCGCCGAGCCCGGTGCCGCGGGCGGCCTTCCCGACCGCCAGGCGGCCCAGGACCGCGGTGCGGTCGTCGTCGACCCCCCGGTCGCGGTACTTGCGCCGGGCGGGCGCGCCGTGCAGGAAGCGGACGGTGCCCACCGGCAGGCCGTCCTGCGTGGTCGCCAGCAGATGGACGGCGTCCGCGTCGTAGACGTCCATCTCCTCCTGCTCGGGGATCCGCTGCTCGACCACGAACACCTCGCGGCGCACCGCGTGGCAGTCGGTCAGCTCGCCGGCCGCGACGTCCCGGATCACGAAGCGGGCGGTGGTGCTCACGCGCTCTCCTTGCGCACCGTCTCCAGCGCGGCGGCCAGGTCGTCGGGGTAGGGGCTGGCGAACTCCACCCAGCCGCCGTGGCCGGGGTGTTCGAAGCCGAGCCGCACCGCGTGCAGCCACTGCCGGGTCAGCCCGAGCCGCTTGGCCAGCGTCGGGTCGGCGCCGTAGGTCAGGTCGCCGACGCACGGGTGCCGGTGCGCGGCCATGTGCACCCGAATCTGGTGGGTGCGGCCGGTCTCCAGCTTGATGTCGAGCAGGCTGGCCGCCCGGAACGCCTCGATGAGGTCGTAGTGGGTGACGCTGGGCTTGCCGTCGGCGATGACCGCCCACTTGTAGTCGTGGGTGGGGTGCCGTCCGATGGGGGCGTCGATGGTGCCGCTGAGCGGGTCGGGGTGGCCCTGCACCAGCGAGTGGTACCGCTTGTCGACGGTGCGCTCCCGGAACTGCTGCTTGAGCAGGGTGTAGGCGCGCTCGGACTTGGCGACCACCATCAGGCCCGAGGTGCCGACGTCCAGTCGGTGCACGATGCCCTGCCGCTCGGCGGCGCCGGAGGTCGAGATGCGGTAGCCGGCCGCCGCCAGTCCGCCGATGACGGTCGGGCCGCTCCAACCGGGGCTGGGGTGCGCGGCGACGCCGACCGGCTTGACGATCACCACGATGTCGTCGTCGTCGTGGGCGATCGCCATGCCCTCGACCGGCTCGGCGACCAGGGTGACCGGCCTCGGCGGTGCGGGCATCTCCACCTCGATCCACGCCCCGCCGCTCACCCGGTCCGACTTGCCCGCGGCGGCACCGTCCAGCCGTACCTTGCCGTCGGCGGCCAACTCGGCCGCCTTCGTACGGGAAAAGCCGAACATTCGGGCCAGCGCGGCGTCGACCCGCTCGCCCTCAAGGCCGTCGGGCACCGGAAGCGTGCGGATCTCGGGAAGGGTGTTCACCGGAACGAGTATGCCGGAACTCCGGGCGCCCTCCCGCTGCGCTTCAGTCCCGGTGCACAGAACCGTCCGGGTCCAGGCCGCGGAAGGAGAGCCAGACGATCAGGATGCCGCCGCACACGATCGCGGAGTCGGCGAGGTTGAAGACGGCGAAGTCCTTCGGCGCGATGAAGTCGACCACCGCGCCCTGGAAGGTGCCGGGAGCGCGGAAGAGGCGGTCGGTGAGGTTGCCCAGCGCGCCGCCGAGCAGCAGGCCGAGCGCGATCGCCCACGGCACGCTGTAGAGCCGCCGGGCCAGCCGGGCGATGACGCCGATGACGATCAGCGCGATCAGGGTGAAGACGATCGTCATGCCCTGGCCGATGCCGAAGGCGGCGCCGGAGTTGCGGACGGCGTCGAGCTGGAGGTAGGAGCCGAGCAGCTCGATCGCCGGGCGGTGCTCCAGGTGGTGGACGACGAGCGTCTTGCTGGTGATGTCCAGGGCGTAGGCGAGCGCGGCCACGCCGAACAGCGCCGGGATCCGCCGCGGACCGCGGGTCGCGGGGTCCGGCGGTCCCGCGGTCTCCGCCTGGTCCGCGGTGGTGTCGCCGGCCTGCTCGTCGGGGCCGTCCGCGGGATCGCTGTCCCCGGCGGCGCCCGGCTCCCGGCCCGCGTCGCGGTCCATGCCCTGGTCGTCCCTGTCCTGGTCGTCCACCGGCTCGCCCGCCGTCTGATCCGGCGTACCGACGGTCCGCTCCGCCTTCGTCACGTGAATCCCTCAGCCTCGAATCCCGCGCCAGGCCGCGCCTGACGAGGACGAGAGTACGGCACGGGGTTCGCCTCGGTCAGGCGAGTCAGCGCCGTTCGCTGCGCTGCTTGCACTCGACGCACAGCGTGGCCCGCGGGAAGGCCTGCATACGGGCTTTCCCGATCGGTCTGCCGCACGACTCGCACAGCCCGTACGTGCCGTTGTCGAGCCGTTCCAGGGCGTGCTCGGTCTGGGTGAGCATCTCGCGAGCGTTGTTGGCGAGCGCCATCTCGTGCTCGCGCGAGATGTTCTTGGTGCCGACGTCCGCCTGGTCGTCGCCCGCGCCGTCCCCGGAGTCCCGCATCAAGCCGGAGATCGACGTCTCGGAGGTCCGGATCTCGGCGCGCAGCCGCTCCGCCTCGGCCCGCAGCTCGGCACGGGCCTCCTCGACCTCCTGCGGGGTCCAGGGCTTCTCCCCCGGCCGCACCGCCAGGGCGCCGGGCTCCACGACCCCGGTCACCGTCTTCTTCGCGACCACTGTCCTGGCTCCCGTCTCGGTCCGGCTCCGGGTGCCCTCACGCCGTGCGGCGGCCTTGGTCCCGGGTTTCGGCTTGGGCTTGGGCTCGGCGGGGGTGTGCTTGCGCGCCGGAGCTGTCTTCTTCGCGGGCTGGGCCTTCTTCGCGGGCGGGCTCTTGCGGGCCGGCGGGCTCTTCTTGGCCGCGCCGGCCTTCTTGGCGCTGGGCTTCTTGGCAGGGGCCTTCTTGGCGGGGGCCTTCTTGGCCGCCGCGGGCCGCTTGGCGGGGGTGGTCTTCTTGGCCGCGACGGTCTTCTTGGCACCGGCAGCGGCGGTCTTCCTGGCCGGGGCCTTCCGCACCGGGGCGGCCTTCTTGGCGGGCGCCTTCCTGACGGGGGCCTTCTTGGCCGTCGTCTTCTTCGCCGTGGTCTTCCTGGCGGGGGCCTTCTTCGCGGGGGTCGTGCCGTCCTTGGCCGCGGAGGCGGTGGCCGACTTCTTGGCGGCCTTGGCGGCGGCGCTCTTCCGGGCGGCGGGCGCCGATCTCTTCGACCCGGCCGGCGCCTTCTGCGCCGGTCGTGCCGTCTTCGCGGCGGTCCTCTTCACCACCATGGACGCGGCCCCTTCACATATGGCGGTCCCGCCCGCGGGTCGTACGCGGGCAGGAAGGTCTCCATGCGTTGTGCCCAGCTACCCGGCGAGTATTCCGATACGCCCCGATAACGCACCATTACGCGTTCCGGGTTCCCCCCATTCGGACCAGGCGGATATCCGGGGGAACCAGCGGTCGGCGCCCCGTACACTGGGCACAGCGAAAGGCGTGGATGGGACGAGTAACGCCGTACGCAGCCATGAGCGATCCGGGGACGGTGCGAGCCCGGAGGTGTGCGCGGCGCGAAGATCACCCCGGAGCCGCCGGAGGAAAGCCCCCGTGTACCCGCGCGGGCGAGTAGAACCGGCATCGCGACCCAATGAGCGGGCCAGGGACGCACCGGCGTCCGGTGGCCAAGGAGGGTGGTACCGCGGGAGCGCTCGCTCTCGTCCCTCCGACGGAAGACGTGATACGTGTCCGCCGGAGGACGATCCGATGACGCAGTACCGCCCGGTCCCCGCCCAGGTCGACCTGCCAGCGCTGGAGCACGACGTGCTCGCGTTCTGGCAGGACAACAAGGTCTTCGCCCGCTCACTCGAGCAGAGCGAGAGCAAGCCGGAGTGGGTCTTCTACGAGGGCCCGCCGACCGCCAACGGCATGCCCGGCGCCCACCACATCGAGGCCCGGGTCTTCAAGGACCTCTTCCCGCGCTTCAAGACGATGCAGGGCCACCATGTCGCCCGCAAGGCGGGCTGGGACTGCCACGGGCTGCCGGTGGAGCTGGCGGTCGAGAAGGAGCTGGGCTTCTCCGGCAAGCAAGACATCGAGCGCTACGGCATCGCCGAGTTCAACGCCAGGTGCCGTGCCTCGGTGACCCGGCACACCGACGCCTTCGCCGAGCTGACCAACCGCATGGGGTACTGGGTCGACCTGGACGACGCGTACTCGACGATGAACCCCGAGTACGTCCAGAGCGTGTGGTGGTCGCTCCAGCAGATCTTCGACAAGGGGCTGCTGGTCCAGGACCACCGGGTCGCCCCCTGGTGCCCGCGCTGCGGGACCGGGCTGTCCGACCACGAGCTCGCGCAGGGCTACGAGACCGTGGTCGACCCCTCGGTCTTCGTCCGGATGCCGCTGACCTCCGGGCCGCTGGCGGGCCGGGCCGCGCTGCTGGTGTGGACGACCACGCCGTGGACGCTGGTGTCCAACACCGCGATCGCCGCGCACCCGGAGGTGACCTACGTGGTCGCCACCGACGGCACCGAGCAGCTGGTGGTCGCGGAGCCGCTGCTGGGCAAGGCGCTCGGTGAGGGCTGGACCGCCACCGGTGAGTGCTTCACCGGCCGCGAGATGGAGCGCTGGAACTACCGGCGCCCCTTCGACCTGGTCGAGATGGCGGACGCGCACTACGTCGTCAACGCCGACTATGTCACCACCGAGGACGGCACCGGCCTGGTCCACCAGGCGCCCGCCTTCGGCGAGGACGACCTGAAGACCTGCCGCGGCTACGGCCTGCCGGTGGTCAACCCGGTGCGCACGGACGGCACCTTCGAGGCGGACCTGGCCCTGGTCGGCGGGCAGTTCTTCAAGAAGGCCGACGAGGCGCTGGTCGCGGACCTCAAGGACCGCGGGCTGCTCTTCCGCCACCTGCCGTACGAGCACACCTACCCGCACTGCTGGCGCTGCCACACCGCGCTGCTGTACTACGCGCAGCCGTCCTGGTACATCCGCACCACGGCGGTCAAGGACAAGCTGCTGCAGGAGAACGAGCGCACCAACTGGTTCCCCGACTCGATCAAGCACGGCCGCTACGGCGACTGGCTGAACAACAACATCGACTGGGCGCTGTCGCGCAACCGCTACTGGGGTACCCCGCTGCCGATCTGGCGGTGCGAGGAGGGCCACACCACCTGCGTGGGCTCGTTCGCCGAGCTCGCCGAGCTGAGCGGCCGCGACCTGTCGGGGCTCGACCCGCACCGCCCGTTCATCGACGAGGTCACCATCGGCTGCCCGCAGTGCCAGGCCACGGCGACCCGGGTGCCCGAGGTCATCGACGCCTGGTACGACGCCGGTTCCATGCCGTTCGCGCAGTGGGGCTACCCGTACCGCGGCAAGGAGTCCTTCGAGAAGGCCTACCCGGCGCAGTTCATCTCCGAGGCGATCGACCAGACCCGTGGCTGGTTCTACACGCTGATGGCCATCGGCACCCTGGTCTTCGACCGGTCCCCCTACGAGAACGTGGTCTGCCTGGGCCACATCCTCGCCGAGGACGGCCGCAAGATGTCCAAGCACCTGGGCAACATCCTGGAGCCGATCTCGCTGATGGACCAGCACGGCGCGGACGCGGTGCGCTGGTTCATGGCGGCGGGCGGCTCACCGTGGTCGGCCCGCCGGGTCGGCCACAACACCATCCAGGAAGTGGTCCGCAAGACCCTGCTGACCTACTGGAACACCGTCGCCTTCCAGGCGCTGTACGCCCGTACCTGCGGCTGGTCGCCCAGCGCGACCGACCCGGCGCCGGCCGACCGGCCGCTGCTGGACCGCTGGCTGCTGGGCGAGTGCAACGCCCTGGTGCGCGACGTCACCGAGGCGATGGAGTCCTACGACACCCAGCGGGCGGGCAAGCTGCTGTCGGGGTTCGTGGACGACCTGTCCAACTGGTACGTGCGCCGCTCGCGTCGGCGGTTCTGGCAGGGCGACGCGGCGGCACTGCGCACCCTGCACGACGTGGTGGAGACGGTGACCCGGCTGATGGCGCCGCTGGTCCCGTTCATCACCGAGCGGGTGTGGCAGGACCTGGTCGTGCCGACCACCGCGGGGGCGCCGGAGTCGGTGCACCTGTCGAGTTGGCCGGTGGCCGACGAGGCGATGATCGACCCGGTGCTCTCGGAGCGGATGACCCTGGTGCGGCGGCTGGTCGAGCTGGGCCGGGCCACCCGCGCCGAGTCCGGCGTCAAGACCCGGCAGCCGCTGTCGCGGGCGCTGGTCGCGGCGGCCGGGTTCGACGCGCTCGGCGATGACCTGCGCGGCCAGATCGCCGAGGAGCTGAACGTCAGCGAGCTCGCCTCGCTGTCCCAGGCCGGTGGCGGCTCGCTGGTCGACACCACCGCCAAGGCCAACTTCCGGGCGCTGGGCAAGCGGTTCGGCAAGGGCACCCAGCCGGTCGCTCAGGCCATCGCGGCGGCGGACGCCGCCGCACTGTCCCTGGCACTGCGCGAGGGCACCGCGTCGGTGGAGGTCGACGGCGCGACCGTGGCCCTGTCCCCCGAGGAGGTCATCGTCACCGAAACCCCCCGGGAGGGCTGGTCGGTGGCGTCGGAGGCGGGCGCGACGGTGGCTCTCGATCTGACGATCACACCGCAGCTGCGCCGGGCCGGGCTGGCCCGCGACGCGATCCGGCTGATCCAGGAGGCCCGTAAGAACTCCGGCCTCGACGTCGCCGACCGGATCGCCGTGCGCTGGCAGGCCGGTGCGGAACTGGCCGAGGCGCTCACCGAGCACGGCACCCTGGTCGCCGACGAGGTGCTGGCCACCGACTTCGCCGCGGGCGAGGCCGACGACAGCTACGGCTCACCGTTCCACGACGAGCCGCTGGGGCTGACCTTCCGGCTGCGCAAGCGGTAACCCGCACCGGGTAGACACGGAAACTGGTCGGGGCGAGGGGATGATCCCCTCGCCCCGACCAGTTCGTGGCTGAGTGACGCCGGCCGAATGCGGCCTAGTTGTCGTCCTCGTCGATCAGGAACCCGCGCATCGGCGTGGGCGCCTGCTGCAACGGCTGCGGTCCCTGCGGACGGACCGGCGCCATCGGCTGGGTCATGGCGGGCGACATCTGCTGCTGACCGCCGTAGGTCTGACCGCCGTGGCCGCCCATCTGCTGGCCGCCGTAGGTCTGCTGGCCGCCGTGCCCGAGGGCGCCTGCGCCGGCCGCGGCCATACCGCTGCCCATGCCGCCACCCATCGTGCCGCCCATGGAACCGCCCATCGTGCCGCCGCCCATGGTGGACGAGGAGGGCAGTGAGGCGGCCGCGGGGGTACGCGGCGGTGCCAGCGAGTCGTCCGCCTGGTTCTCCAGCTGACGCAGCTGGCTCTCCAGGTAGGACTTCAGGCGGGTGCGGTACTCGCGCTCGAAGCCGCGCAGGTCCTCGACCTTGCGCTCCAGCGTGGCGCGAGCGGACTCCAGCGAGCCCATCGCGACGCGGTGCTTCTCCTGCGCGTCCCGCTCCAACGCGTCAGCCTTGGCACGGGCGTCGCGCTCCAGACCCTCGGCACGGCTGCGCGCCTCGCCGACGATCTTGTTGGCCTCGGAACGGGCCTCCGCGATCGCCTGGTCGGCGGTCTGCTGTGCGAGGGACAGCACGCGGGCCGCGCTGTCGCCGTGCGGGCCGCCCTGCTGCTGCATGGGTCCGCCCTGCTGCTGCATGGGGTGGCCCTGCTGCTGCATCGGGTGGCCCTGACCCATCGGACCGCCCTGGCCCATCGGTCCCTGGCCCATCGGACCGCCCTGGCCCATGGGTCCTTGACCCATCGGACCGCCCTGGCCCATACCGGGACCAGGACCCATCGGTCCCTGTCCCATCGGACCGGGACCCATCGGACCGCCCTGCGGTCCGTGCTGCCCACTCGGGCCGGCCGGCAGCTGGGGTGCACCGGGCAACTGGGGCGGTCCGCCCATCTGCTGCTGTCCCGGAGGCACCGGCTGCGGACCGGATATGGCGGCGGGTACCGGCGCGCCCGGCCGGTCCTGCTGCTCGGGCTTGCGCATGTTCTGCTGCTGGCTCTGCGCCGCGGCGCGAGTGGCCGCGGCGAGCTTCGCCCGCAGGTCCTCGTTCTCCCTAAGGAGCCTGGTCAGCTCGCCTTCGACCTCATCGAGGAAGGCGTCGACCTCATCCTCGTCATAGCCTTCTCGGAGGCGGACGGTCGTGAACTGCTTGTTACGAACGTCCTCGGGGGTCAGCGGCATCTCTTCACCTCAACGTGATCGTCGGCAATCGGCAAGACCGTATCGTTCACAGCCTGGCCACGACGGAGATCAGGATGTAGACGATGATCATCAATACGAAGAAGGACAGGTCGAGCGCTACGCCCCCGAGACGCAGCGGCGGGATGAACCGCCGCAGAAGCTTGAGTGGCGGATCGGTGACAGTGTATGTGGCTTCGAGTACGACCACCATGGCCTTGCCAGGTCGCCAGGATCGGGCGAACTGGAAGACGTAATCCATTACCAGCCGGAAGATCAGCACCACGAGGAAGCACATCAACGCGATGTAGACGACTTGCAGAAACACACTCATCGCGCCGCCCCTTCCCCTGCTCTCCCCCGGCCCTGTCGGTCCGGTTCCACGTGCTCGTCGTCTCAGCTCTGGTTGAAGAATCCGCCCTCGGCGATCCGGGCTTTGTCCTCCGCCGTGACATCGACGTTAGCAGGAGACAGGAGGAACACCTTCTGCGTCACCCGCTCGATGCTGCCGTGGAGGCCGAAGACCAGTCCGGCGGCGAAGTCGACGAGACGCTTCGCGTCCGTGTCGTCCATCTCCGTCAGATTCATGATCACCGGGGTGCTCTCGCGGAAGTGTTCCCCGATCGTACGGGCTTCGTTGTACGTGCGGGGGTGAAGAGTCGTGATCCGGTAGGGCTCCCGTTCCGACACGACCTTGGGCATGATCACCGGTGCGTTCTTCTCCAGAGTGCGGCGTTCAGGTGTGATGGATGCCACTGGGGCGATCCGTGGTTCCCGCTGGGCCGGCGGGTGTGCGACTCGTGCCGGTTCCTCGGGGGGCGGCTGGTGTTGCCGCCGGATCCGCTCGGGCTCCGGTTCGGGCTCGAACTCGTCGTCGGGGTCGAACCCCGGGCCGTCGTACCCATCGTCCTCCACGAGGCCGAGGTAGACCGCCATCTTGCGCATCGCGCCGGCCATGCTCTACGTCCTCCGCTCTGTGGTGGATCGGCACCGTCACCAGGTGAGGGAGATCCACTGGGCCCACTCCGTTGTTCGCGCGGAGCATGACCATATTTTCTGCTGTGGTCCGACTTGTTGGTGACGTTACCGGAGCCCGGGACGGACTCCGAGTACCGCAGTACCGACGCGTACATGTGTCGCACCAGCAGCCACTGCCTCCTCGAGGTCCGCACTCATCCCTGCCGAGACCATGTTTGCAGCCGGATGGACTTCGCGTAGGGCAGATGCGATTTCCGTCAGCCGGTCGAACGCGGCGCGGGGCCGGTCGGCGTACTCGCCCGACAGCGGCGCGACCGTCATCAGTCCCTCGAACCGCAGCCCTCGCGCCGCCGCCAACTCGTCGGCCAGCGCCGGGACATCCTCCGGCGCCGCGCCGCCCCGGCCGCCGACCGAACCGGACGGCGCGTCGAGCGCCACCTGGATCAGGCAGCCGATCTCCCGCCCCTCGCGAACCGCCGCCTCCGAAAGGGCGGAAACCAACCGGGAACGGTCGACAGAGTGCACGAAATCGGCATAACGCGCCACGGAACGAACCTTGTTGGTCTGCAACTGACCGACGAAGTGCCAGCTCAGACCGGCGCCGGCGCACTCGCGCGCCTTGGCGGCGGCCTCCTGGTCGCGGTTCTCCGCGACCTGCCGTACGCCGAGTTCGGCGAGCAACATCACATCGCTCGCCGGGTAGGTCTTGGTCACCACGACGAGGGTGACCTCGGAGCGGTCGCGGCCCGCCGCCTCGCACGCGGCGGCGATCCGCCGCTCGACCTCGTCCAGGTTCGCGGCGAGTTCGGCCTTCCTGTCCGTCATCGACCCCTCGCTCACGTGTTGTCCAACCAGACGTAGGAGGCGAGCCGGCCGGTCACACCGTCGCGGCGGTAGGAGAAGTGGTCCGCCGACTCAAGGGTGCAGACGTGGGACTTCTCACGCTTTCCCACCCCGAGGCGGGCGAGCTGGGCGTGCACTCCGGCGACGAGGTCCAGCGCCGGGGTGCCCCGGCTGGTCGTCGCCCGGGTCTCGGGCAGCAGTCCTGCCGCCTCCTCGCGCATCGCCTCGGGCACCTCGTAGCACCGGCCGCACACCGCCGGTCCGGTCATCGCGGTCATCCGGGCGGGATCGGCGCCGAGCCGGACCATCTCCCCGACGGCGGCGGGGACCACGCCCGCGAGCAGTCCCTGGCGTCCGGCGTGCGCCGCGGCGGCCACCCCGGCGACCGGGTCGGCGAGCAGCACCGGCACGCAGTCGGCGGTGAGCACCGCGAGGGCGAGCCCGCGGTGGACGGTGACCGTCGCGTCGACCGCGGGCACCGCCGCGTTCCGCCACGGACCCTCGACCACGGCGACGTCCCTGCCGTGCACCTGGTTCATCCAGACCACGGCGTCCGCGTCGAGCGCGAGCGACCCGGCGGCGAGCTTCCGGTTGTCGGTGACCGCGGCCGGGTCGTCACCGACCGCGCCGCCGAGGTTGAGCCGCTCGTACGGAGCGGCGCTCACCCCGCCCCACCGATCGGTGAAGGCGAAGTGGGCGCCGCTCACTTCGTATGTCTGGCCTATCAACGCGTTCCCAGCTCGGGTCGGTCGCTGTCGTGACGCCGCGCGGGCGGGGTCACTTCAGGAAGTCGGGTACGTCCAGCTCTTCGGCCTGGCTGTCCTGGTACGGGCGGGCCGGCGGCACCTGCGGGGAGATCGCCGGGGCGACGGGCGCCTCGGGGGTCTTCTCCTCGTCGCGGGCCTCGACCGGCTCACGGGGCGACAGGCTGCCCAGTCCGCCGAAGGAGGGGCGGATCGGCTCGGAGGACTGCCCGGCCGGCCGGGAGGGGGCCGCCGCGGGCGCGGACGGCTCGTCACGGGTCCCGTAGGAGCCCAGCACCTTGTCGCGGCTCTTGGTGGGCGGCTGACCGCCGTCGAAACCGGCCGCGATGACGGTGACCCGGACCTCGTCGCCGAGCGCGTCGTCGATGACCGCGCCGAAGATGATGTTGGCCTCGGGGTGGGCGGCCTCGCTGACCAGCTGGGCCGACTCGTTGATCTCGAACAGACCGAGGTCCGAACCGCCGGAGATGGACAGCAGCACACCGCGGGCGCCGTCGATGGACGCCTCAAGCAGCGGCGAGGAGATCGCCATCTCAGCGGCGGCCACCGCGCGGTCGTCGCCGCGGGCCGAGCCGATGCCCATCAGCGCGGAACCGGCCTCCGACATCACCGACTTGACGTCCGCGAAGTCCAGGTTGATCAGACCCGGTGTGGTGATCAGATCGGTGATGCCCTGAACGCCGGACAGCAGCACCTGGTCGGCCGACTTGAAGGCGTCCAGCACACTGACCTGGCGGTCGGAGATGGACAGCAGCCGGTCGTTGGGGATGACGATGAGGGTGTCGACCTCGTCCCGCAGCCCCGCGATGCCGTCCTCGGCCTGGTTGGCGCGCCGCCGGCCCTCGAAGGTGAAGGGGCGGGTGACCACCCCGATGGTCAACGCGCCCAGCGTGCGGGCGATGTTGGCGACCACGGGCGCGCCGCCGGTGCCGGTGCCGCCGCCCTCTCCCGCGGTGACGAAGACCATGTCGGCCCCCTTGAGGACCTCCTCGATCTCCTCGCGGTGGTCCTCGGCCGCCTTGCGGCCGACGTCGGGGTTGGCGCCCGCGCCGAGTCCGCGGGTGAGCTCCCGGCCGACGTCGAGCTTGACGTCCGCGTCACTCATCAGCAGGGCCTGCGCATCGGTGTTGATCGCGATGAACTCGACGCCCTTGAGCCCGACCTCGATCATCCGGTTGATGGCGTTGACACCGCCGCCGCCGATACCGACGACCTTGATGACTGCGAGGTAGTTCTGCGGTGCTGCCACGTCGAAGGCCTCTCGCCTCGATTTACGTGCCGGTTTCACCGCGAACGCGGTGGACCGGCGGATGCCGATGGGACGGTTCGGATGCCGACCCGAACCCTAACCCTGAGGATTAGGGTTACTTGTAAGCCTGTTCCTTGTGTCCGCTTGGACAGGACACTAAGTCGACAAGCGGTACTCGTTCAACGAACACGCCGAACCTCCCGCTTTTCTTTTGACCCTATGTGATCATGCCTGATGTGAGCGCACCAGCGTGACCTATAGCGTACCGAGAGTCAACTCCCTGATGACGCGGGTGCGGCGGGTGCGCTGACGTCGTAGTGAGTGGCCCCCGTGGCCGCCTTCAGCAGCGCGGTGAGCGCCACACCCTTGTGCGCCCCGTCCTGCGGACCGCCCCACAGCACGCTGCGGCCACCGGTCAGTTCCAGGGAGATCGCGTCGAAGGAGACCACCCGGATACTTTTCGTCTGCTTGTGTACCGATTCCGGAAGATCCGCCGCCACTTGTACCGCCGCGTGCAGCAGGACTTCGGTACTGAAATATCCCTTGGCCGCCGATGCGGAAGCGGTCAATTCGACCAGCGGGACACCGGCCGGCGCGGTCGGGTCCGTGGCATATCGGACTCCGTTCGCGTCCACTTCGATGAACTTTCCGCCCTTTTTCAGCAGTGCTCTCGGAGTTCTCTCCGTCACTTTCAGGACGAGGGTGTCCGGCCATGATCGCTCGGCGACCACCGAGTCGATCCGCGGCAGGGCCAGGCCCACGGCGGACTCGACCTGCGCGGGGTCCACCGAGGCCAGCGCCTCCCCGGTCGGCACCCCGCTGGCGGCCCGCACCTGCTCGGGGGTGAGCACCCGGGTACCGGACACGGTGATCCGACCCACCCTCAGCCACGGGGAGCCGTACAGCAGATAGGTGCCGCCCGCGACCAGCAGGCCGACCGCGGCGAGCCCGGCGACGACGGCGCGCCGGCTCGGCCGGCGGGGGCGGCGGGCGGCGGACGGGCGCCGGGTGGACGGTGCCGGGCTGTCGCTGCGTTCCGCGGTCGTCTCTCCGGCCACCTGGCCCGCCTCCTCCTGGTCCTGCGGCTGCTTGCGCCGCCTATCCTGCCCGGCGGGAGGCGACCGCCTCACGCACCATGCCGACGAGCAGGTCGTCCGCGTCGCGGCGGCCGAACTCGGCGGCGGCGCGGGACATCTCGTAGAGCCGGTGCGGGTCGGTCAGTACCGGCAGCACGTTGCGCAGTACCCACTCACCCGTCAGTTCCGCGTCGTCGACCAGGAGTCCGCCGCCCGCCTTGACCACCGGCTGGGCGTTCAGCCGCTGCTCGCCGTTGCCGATGGGCAGCGGGACGTAGGCGGCGGGCAGTCCGACCGCGGACAGTTCGGCGACCGTCATCGCGCCGGCCCGGCACAGCATCATGTCGGCCGCCGCGTAGGCCAGGTCCATCCGGTCGACGTACGGCACGGGGACGTAGGGCGGCATGCCGGGCATGTTGTCGGACTGCGGGATCTCGTTCTTGGGGCCGACCGCGTGCAGCACCTGGACGCCGGACTGCTGGAGGCGCGGGGCGATGGCCGCGATGGTCTCGTTGAGCCGGCGGGCGCCCTGGGAGCCGCCGGAGACCAGTAGAGTCGGCAGGTTCTGGTCCAGGCCGAAGGCGGCGCGGGCCTCCGGGCGGGCGGCGGCCCGGTCCAGGGTGGCGATGGAGCGGCGCAGCGGGATGCCGATGTAGCGGGCGTCGCGCAGCTTGCTGTCCGGGGTGCTGACGGCGACCCCGTGGGCGTACCGCGAGCCGATCTTGTTGGCCAGACCGGGCCGGGCGTTGGCCTCGTGCACCACGATCGGCACGCCGAGCCGTTTGGCGGCCAGGTAGCCGGGGAGCGCCACGTAGCCGCCGAAGCCGACCACGCAGGAGGCCTTCGTACGCTCCAGGATCTGCTCGGCGGCCTTGATGGTGCCGCGCAGCCGTCCGGGGACCGTGATCAGCTCCGGGGTGGGCCTGCGGGGCAGCGGGACGGCCGGGATCAGCGCCAGTTCGTAGCCGCGTTCCGGAACGAGCCTGCACTCCAGGCCGCGCTCCGTACCGAGCGCCGTGATCCCCACGGTGGGGTCCTGCCGTCGCAGGGCGTCCGCGAGGGCGAGCGCGGGCTCGATATGACCGGCGGTCCCCCCGCCGGCGAGAACGACATGCACCGAAATTCACCGCTTCCTGGACGACCGCCGTCTGGCGAGACGTCGCATGCTACGTGTCATTGCCCTTGTCACAGGACCGGCCCCCCGCGCGGCCAGCGCCGCCCGCGCTGCCGGCTCGCTCCTGGCGAAGGAGATCAGCAGCCCGATGGCGAACATCGTCGGCAGCAGGGCCGAGCCCCCGTAGGAGAACAGCGGGAGCGGGACTCCGGCGATCGGCAGCAGGCCGAGCACCGAACCGATGTTGACCACGGCCTGCGCCGTGATCCAGGTGGTCACACTTCCCGCCGCGAACCTCACGAAGGGGTCTTCCGTGCGTCCGGCCACGCGGATACCCGCATAGCCTAGAGCCGCGAACAGACCCAGTACCGACAGCGTCCCCGCCAGCCCGAGCTCCTCCCCGGTGACGGCGAAGATGAAGTCGGTGTGCGGCTCCGGCAGTTGCCCCCATTTTTCCACACTCGCGCCGAGCCCTGAGCCGAACAGACCTCCGGAGGCCAGCGCGTACAGTCCGTGGACCGCCTGCCAGCACTGGTCCCGGGGGCCGGGCTCGGTGGCCAGGATGCAGGCGAACCGCGAGACGCGGTGCGCGCTGGTCTTGATCAGCAGCAGCCCGAGCGCCCCGGCCACCCCCAGGACGCCGACGAACAGCCGGGTGGGGGCGCCGGCCAGCCACAGCAGGCCGAAGAGCATGGCGGCCAGCACGATGGCGGTGCCCATGTCGCCGCCGATCAGCACCAGGCCCAGGATCGCCATGACCACCGGCACCAGCGGCACCAGCAGTTGCTTCCACTGCAGCAGCAGCTTCTTCTCGTTCTTGCGGGCGAGCAGGTCGGCGCCCCACAGCACCAGGGCGAGCTTGGCGAACTCGCTGGGCTGGATCTGGAACGGCCCGCCGACCGACAGCCAGTTCTGGTTGCCGTGCACCCGCATGCCGACCCCGGGCACCTGCACCAGGACCAGCAGGAACAGGGTGCCGACCAGCAGCGGGTAGGCCAGCGCGCGGTGGCTGCGTACCGGCAGCCGGGTGGCGATGACCAGCAGCACCGCCCCTATGGCGGCGGCCAGAAGTTGCTTGCGGAAGAAGTAGGTGCCGGGCAGGCCCATCTGGAGCGCCTCGATCTGCGAGGCGGAGAAGACCATGATCAGGCCGAGCACCAGGATCAGCGAGCTGCCGCCGACGATCAGGTAGTAGGCGGTCAGCGGCCGGTCCCAGGCCTGTTTGACGCCCTCGTAGGCGATCCGCACCTGGCGCAGCGGACCGCCGCGGGGCGGGGCGCTACGCGGGGAGCGCGGGGAGCGGCCGCCCCCGGCCGGTGGTGAGACGCCTGGGCGCCTGCCGGCTCGTACCACTGACCGCTGCTGCGGCGTCATGTCCCCTCCGTGTGCCGGGCGCCGGACCGGGGCCGCGGCGGCGGAACCGGTGGCTATCGCTGGTGCGACTCGTGCGTGCGGTGCGGCGGCAGTTCACCGACCGCCTCCGCGAAGGCGTCGCCTCGTTTGCCGTAGTTGGCGAACATGTCCATCGAAGCGCAGGCCGGGGCCAGCAGGACGGTGTCACCGGGTTCGGCGAGGTCTCGCGCGGCCCCGACCGCCGCCGTCATCGCCCCAGTGTCGGTCCGGTCCAGTTCGACGACCGGGACCTTCGGCGCGTGTCGCCGAAGCGCTTGGGCGATCAGCTCGCGGTCCGCGCCGATGAGCACCACGGCGCGCAGCCGGGGCGCGGCGGCGATGACCAGGTCGTCGAAGGTGGCGCCCTTGGCGAGGCCGCCGGCGATCCACACGATGTGCTCGTAGGTGGCCAACGAGGCCGCCGCGGCGTGGGTGTTGGTGGCCTTGGAGTCGTTGACGTAGGCGATCTCGTCCACCGTGGCGACGTGCGCGATGCGGTGCGCGTCCGGGCGGAAGGCGCGCAGGCCGTCGCGTACCGCCCGGGGCTCGACGCCCCAGGCGCGGGCCAGGGCGGCGGCGGCGAGGGCGTTGGCGACGTTGTGCGGGGCGAGCGGGGTGATGTCGGAGACGTCCGCGAGTTCCTGGGCGTTCTTCTGCCGGTCGGCCACGAACGCCCGGTCGACCAGGAGGCCGTCGACCACGCCCAGCTGCGAGGGGGCCGGCGGGCCCAGGGTGAAGCCGACCGCCCGGCAGCCCTCCTCCACGTCGGCCTCGCGCACCAGGTCCTCGGTGACGGGGTCGGCGGTGTTGTAGACGCAGGCGATCCGGTTGCCCTGGTAGACCCGGCCCTTGTCGGCGGTGTAGGCGGCCATCGAGCCGTGCCAGTCGAGGTGGTCGGGGGCGATGTTGAGCACGGCCGCCGAGTGGGCGCGCACGCTGGGCGCCCAGTGCAGCTGGTAGCTGGACAGTTCGACGGCGAGGACGTCGTACGGCTCCTCGCTCAGCACCGCCTCGACCACCGAGACGCCGATGTTGCCGACGGCGGCGGTGCGCAGGCCCGCCGCCGTCAGGATGTGCGCCAGCATCCGGGTGGTCGTGGTCTTGCCGTTGGTCCCGGTGACCGCGAGCCATTCGGCGGCGCCGGGGCCGCGCAGCCGCCAGGCGAGCTCCACGTCCCCCCACACGGGCACGCCCGCCGCCGCGGCGGCGGCGAACAGCGGGCTGTCCGGCTTCCAGCCCGGCGAGGTCACGACGAGCTCGGTCCCCTCGGGGAGCTCGTCGGCCGCGCCGAGCCGGACCGTGACGCCCAGCGCCGTCAGGCCGGCCGCCTCCTCGCGCTCCCGGGGGCCGTCGCCGCCGTTGACGACGGTGACCCGCGCGCCGAGCGCGTGCAGCGCCCTGGCGGCCGGGACCCCGCTGACGCCGAGACCGGCGACGGTGACCTGCTTGCCCGCGAGTTCGGTGGCCGTGCTCATCGCGTCCTCACTTGGCGGCTACGAAGCCCGCGTAGAACAGACCCAGGCCCACGGCCATGCACATGCCCTGGATGATCCAGAAGCGGACCACGACCAGCACTTCGCTCCAGCCCTTGAGCTCGAAGTGGTGCTGGAGTGGCGCCATTCGGAAGACCCGTCGGCCGGTGAGCCGGAAGGAGCCGACCTGGATGACCACCGACAGGGTGATCAGGACGAACAGGCCGCCCAGGATGGCCATCAGCAGCTCGGTGCGCGAGCAGATCGCCAGACCCGCCAGCGCGCCGCCCAGGGCCAGCGAGCCGGTGTCCCCCATGAAGATCTTCGCCGGCGAGGTGTTCCACCACAGGAAGCCGAAGCAGGCGCCCATCAGCGCGGCGGCGACCACCGCGAGGTCGAGCGGGTCGCGCACCTCGTAGCAGGCCGGTCCCGCGGTCAGCCAGCTGGCGCAGGACTGCCCGTACTGCCACACGCCGATGACGGTGTAGGCGGCGAAGACCATCACCGAGGCGCCGGTGGCCAGGCCGTCCAGACCGTCGGTGAGGTTCACCCCGTTGGACATCGCCAGGATCATGAACAGCGCCCAGATCACGAAGATCACCGGGCCGATCGACCAGCCGAAGTCCTGGGTGAAGGACAGCTTGGTGGAGGCGGGGGTGACGTTGCGGTGGTCGGGGAAGTTCAGGGACAGGATCGCGAACGTGATGCCCACGATGAACTGCCCGGCCATCTTCGCCTTGGCGCGCAGGCCGAGGCTGCGCTGCTTGACGATCTTGATGTAGTCGTCGAGGAAGCCGACCAGGCCCATCCCGGCGAACAGGAAGAGCACCAGCAGGCCGGAGATGCTCGGCCGCTCGGAGACGATCAGCTTGGTCAGCGCGTAGGCGACCACGGTGGCCGTGATGAACGCGATGCCACCCATGGTCGGCGTACCGCGCTTGCTGTGGTGACCGCGGGGCCCGTCGTCCCGGATGAACTGGCCGTAGCCCTTACGGGCCAGCAGTTTGATCAGCAGCGGGGTGCCGATGAGGGAGAGGAAGAGCCCGAACACCCCGGAGATGAGAATCTGCTTCATTACGCGGTGACCTCGCCCTCGGCACCCGCGACGTCATCCAGCAGTGCCTGCGCGACGCATTCCAGGCCGACCGACCTCGATGCCTTCACCAGCACGACGTCTCCTGGGCGCAGTTGACCGCGCAACAGGTCGATCGCCGTCTCCGCGTCGGAAACATGCACCGACTCCTCACCCCACGAACCCTCGTTCTTGGCGCCCATGTCCAGCCAGGCGGCCTCCTGGCCGCCCACGGTCACGAGCTTGCTGACGTTGAGCCGGACGGCGAGCCGTCCCACCGCGTCGTGTTCGGCGAGGGATTCCCCGCCGAGTTCGGCCATCTCGCCCAGCACCGCCCAGGTGCGGCCCCCCTGACCGCACATGGCGACAAGCGCGCGCAGCGCGGCCCGCATGGAATCGGGATTCGCGTTGTAGGCGTCATTGACGACCGTTACACCGTCCGGCCGCTCGACGACCTCCATCCGCCAGTGGGAGAGCGTCCCCGCGGCGGAGAGCGCGGATGCGATCTCCTCGGCGGGCATGCCCAGTTCACCGGCGACGGCGGCCGCGGCCAGCGCGTTCGACACGTGGTGCTCACCGTACAACCGCATGGTCACCTGGGCGCACCCGGAGGGGGTGCGGAGGGTGAAGACCGGGCGACCCTTGCGGTCGAGCCGGACATCCTCGGCCCGCACGTCGGCCTCCGCGGACTCGCCGAACAGCACGACGCGGGCCTTGGTGCGCTCCGCCATCGCGCGCACCAGCGGGTCGTCGGCGTTGAGCACCGCGACGCCCTCAGGCGGCAGGCTCTCGACCAGTTCCCCCTTGGCCTCGGCGATCCGCTCCCGGCCGCCGAACTCCCCGATGTGCGCGGTGCCGACGTTGAGCACCACGCCGATCCGCGGCGGGGTCAGGCCGGCCAGGTATCTGATGTGGCCGACGCCCCGGGCGCCCATCTCCAGGACGAGGTGCGCGGTGCCCTGCTCGGCCCGCAGCGCGGTCAGCGGCAGCCCGATCTCGTTGTTGAGGTTGCCGTGCGGCCAGACCGTGGGGCCGATGCGCTCCAGCAGTTGTGCGATGAGGTCCTTGGTGCTCGTCTTGCCGGACGAGCCGGTCAGGGCGACCACGTCCACCCCGAGCCGTTCGATGACGGTTCTGGCGAGTGCCCCGAGCGCGGCGGTCACGTCGTCCACCACGATGGCGGGGACGCCCACCGGGCGGGTGGCCAGCACCACCGCCGCCCCCTCCGCCACCGCCCCGGCGGCGAAGTCGTGCCCGTCCACGCGCTCTCCGGCGAACGCGGCGAACAGACCGCCCGGCCGCACCTGCCGGGAGTCGATCACCACGGGTCCGCCGACCAGGGCCGCCGGGTCGGGTATGTCGTGCATGCTCCCGCCGACCGCCTGCGCGACCTCGGCGAGGGTGAGTGCGATCACTGCTGGTCGGTGTCCTTCGTTCGGGCTGACGGACGGAGGGGCACGCGGGGCTCCGCGTGCTCGATGGCGGCGCGCAGCACCTCGCGGTCGTCGAAGGGGCGGATCACGCCGGCGATGTCCTGGCCCTGCTCGTGGCCCTTGCCGGCGACCAGGACGGTGTCGCCGGGTTCCGCGACGGAGACGGCGGCCGCGATGGCGGCGGCCCGGTCGGGCTCGACGGTGACGCGCCCGCGTTCGTGGGCGGGCACCTCGGCGGCGCCGGCCAGCATGGTGGCCAGGATCGCCAGCGGGTCCTCGGAGCGCGGGTTGTCCGAGGTGAGGACGGCGGTGTCGGCGAGCCGGGCGCAGGCGGCGCCCATCGGCCCGCGCTTGTACTGGTCGCGGTCGCCGCCGCAGCCCAGCACGATGTGCACCCGGCCCTCGGTGACCTTGCGCAGCGCCCGCAGGACGGACTCGACCGCGTCGGTCTTGTGCGCGTAGTCGACGACGGCGAGGTACGGCTGTCCGGCGTCGACGCGCTCCAGCCGGCCCGGGACGCCGGGCACCGCCGCGACGCCTGCGGCGGCGGTCGGCGGGTCGACTCCGGCGGCGACCAGCGCGGTGATGGCGGCCAGCGCGTTGGCCACGTTGAACGGGCCGGGCAGCGGGCAGACGGCGGCGACGCTCTCGCCGTTGGGTCCCAGGGCGGTGAACCGGCTGCCGAGCGGGTCGAGCTCCACGTCCGCGGCGCGCCAGTCGGCGTCCGGGTGGCCCTCGGCGGAGTAGGTGGTCACCGGGACGGTGGCCTCCTTCAGCAGCCGCAGGCCGTAGGGGTCGTCGAGGTTGACCACGCCGACCCGGCTGCGGCGCGGGGTGAACAGCTGCGCCTTGGCCTGGAAGTAGTCCTCCATGTCGGAGTGGAATTCCATGTGCTCCGGGCTGAGGTTGGTGAAGACCGCGATGTCGAAGACCGCGCCGTCCACCCGGCCGAGCACCAGGGCGTGGCTGGAGACCTCCATGGCGACCGCGCGCACCCCGCGCTCGCGCATCACCGCGAACAGCGCCTGTAGGTCGGTGGCCTCCGGTGTGGTGCGCTCGCTCTTGATCCGCTCCTCGCCGATCCGGGACTCGACGGTGCCGATCAGTCCGGTGGCCCTGCCGTAGGCGCCGCGCAGTCCGCCCTCGACGAGGTAGGCGGTCGTGGTCTTGCCCGAGGTGCCGGTGATGCCGATCTGCAGCAGGTCGCCGCCGGGCTCGTCGTAGACGGTCGCGGCCAGCTCGCCCATCCGGCCGCGCGGGTGGTCCACCACCAGGACCGGCAGCCCGCAGGCGGCGGCCCGCTGCCGGCCCGCCTCGTCGGTCAGCACGGCCACCGCGCCGCGTTCGGCCGCCTGGGCGGCGAAGTCGGCGCCGTGGAAGCGGGCGCCGGGCAGTGCGGCGTAGATGTCACCGGGGCGCACGGCCCGGGAGTCATGGGTGATTCCGGTGGCGGGCTCGCCGGCCTCGGGGGCCGCGGTGCCGAGCGCCTCGGCCAGCTCCGCGAGCGGTTTGGGGCGGACGCGGTCCGGCCGGGGCAGCCCAGGACCGGGGGGCGGGCCACCCTGGGGGGAGGGGGACTGATCAGCAAGTGGCACGGCCGTGAGGTTACCGGGCTGGCCGGGGTCGGGGCGAAAAGGCCCCGCTCCACCGGTCTGCCCGTTGGTTCCCGTGATGGCCGAAGGTGTGATCCTTTTCACGGCGGCTCACTGCTTTCCTGGCGAGAACGTGACGGGGATCTGCGGCGCCTGCGCGCCGGACGGCGGAACCTGGAGGGTCTTGAGGGCGAACTCCATGACCTGCTTGAAGACCGGGCCGCAGATCGTGCCGCCGAAGTAGCTGCCGACGGTGGGGTTCTGGATCACGCACGAGACGGTGATCCGGGGTTTGTCCGCGGGCGCGAAGCCCATGAACGACGAGGTGTAGCCGTGGTAGCGGCCGGTCGCCGGATCCACCCGGTTGGCCGTGCCGGTCTTTCCGGCCACCTGGTATCCGGCGATCCGGGCCTGGATGCCGGTGCCCTGCTCACTGCCGACCACCGACTCCAGCATCCGGGTGACGGACTCGGCGGTCGCGGGGCTGACCACCCGGGTGCGCCGGGGCGCCGCGGACGGCGTGAAGCGGCCGTCGGGACCGGTGGTGCCCTTGATCAGTGTGGGCTCCACCCGGACGCCGCCGTTGGCGATCGTGGAGTAGATCGAGGTGGCCTGCATGGCGTTGACCGACAGCCCCTGTCCGAACGGAATGGTGAACTGCTGCGAGGTGCTCCAGTCCCGCGGTTTCGCCAGGATGCCGGGGGTCTCGCCGGGGAAGTCCAGACCGGTCGGGTCTCCGATGCCGAACTTCTTCAGGTACGAGTAGAGCACCTGGTCGGCTTTCTGCTGGGTGGCGCCCAGGTGCCCGGTCGCCAGGATGGTGCCGATGTTGCTGGATTCGGCGAGCACCCCGCTGAGCGTGAGGCTGAGCGTGCCGTGGTCGGTGTCGTCGTGGAAGACCCGGTCGCCGCGTTGCAGGGTGCCGGGCACCACGACGTGGGTCAGCGGGGTGGCCACCCCTTCGTCGAGCACCGCCGACATCGACATCAGCTTGCTGACGCTGCCCGGCTCGTAGGCGTCCTGGAGCGCGGGGTTGCCCAGCGCCGCCGGACTGGCGTGGGTGAGGTCGTTGGGGTCGAAGCCGGGGGCGTCGGCCATGGCCAGCACTTGGCCGCTGCGCGAGTCCTGCACTATGACGTAGCCGCGGTCCGCCTTGGAGCGCTTGACCTGCTCGGTGATGGCGTTCTGGGCGGCCCACTGGATGTCCCGGTCCAAGGTCAGCTCGACGTCGGTGCCGGGGACCGCGGCCTGTTCCTGGATGCTCTCGGTCGGGATCATCTGGCCGCCGGACTGCGCGTAGGTGATCCGGCCGTGGCGGCCGGTGAGCTCCTTGTCGAGCGCGGCCTCCAGCCCGCCGGCGCCCTGCTGCCCGCTGTTGACGAAGCCCAGCACCCCGGCCGCCAGGTCGCCGTTGGGGTAGACGCGCTTGGTCGTCGGCTCGGCCAGCACCCCGGCCAGCAGCCCTGGGGTGCCGACCGGGGCCTGGTCGGCCAGCGTGCTGCGCAGGTCCTTGATCTGGTTCCACACCTGCGGCGTCTGCCCGTGGGCCAGCACCACGTACCGGGACTTGGGGGTGGCCAGCAGCTTGGCGAGGGTCTTCTCCTCGCCGCCCAGGATCGGCGCGAGCAGCGCCGCGGCCTGCTGCGGCGCGTTGCCCACCTTGGCCTGCCCGGGCGTGAACAGATACGGGTCCGCGGTGACGTCGAAGGCGTCCACGGTGGTCGCCAGCGGCACGCCCGCCCGGTCGGTGATGGTGCCGCGCTCGGCGGCGATCTCCACCGGCTGGTAGCGGTTGACGTCCGCCTTGGCGTCGTAGGAGGCGGAGTCGACGACCTGGACCTGGAAGAGCCGGCCGGCGAAGGCCAGCAGGACCAGCGTCAGCAGCACGCTGACCAGCCGCAGCCGGGGCTTGGGCCGGCCCAGGCGCAGCGCGGGCGGCGTGGCGGGCCGGCGCGGGCGTCCCACGGTGGCCTTGCGGGCCGCCGGGCGGCGCGGGCCGGCGGGGCGGGGCAACTGGCCGGGACGCGGCCGTTTCTGCTCGGGCACGGGATCACCCTCCGGCGGTCGGGGAGGCGCCGGCGGTGGCCGGGGCGGGCGGGGTCGGCAGGATCGACCGCAGCGCCGTCGGCGGCCCAGTGGCCGTCTTCCCCGGCGGCACGACGGGGGTGGGAGTGGGGGACGGCGGCGGGGGCGGCGCGGTGGCCGCGCCGGGCACCCCGCGCACGGCGCCGCCCGGGGTGAGGAACGCCGGGTTGCCGCCGGGGACCATGCCGAGCCCGTGGGCGCGCCGGGCCAGCACGCCGGGTGCGGAGTCCTGGTCGACGGTCTGCTGGAGCTCCTGCTCCTCGTCGGTGTACTGGGTGGTCTGCTTCTTGAGCTTGGCCAGTTGGAAGGCGCCCTGGTTGACCGAGGCGTTCAGCAGCAGCAGCGAGATCAGACCGCCGGCGAGCAGGGTGACCACCAGCAGGACGAAGGGGGCACGGGCGGCGCGCCGGTTCGCTCCCGCGGTGAGCATCCGGGCCAGGGTGGGCCGGGGTTTGGCCGCGGTCACGGCCGGTCCCCTTGCGCGGGGACGTCCTCGCGCACCCGCTCGGCGCCGCGCAGCCGGGCGGGGGCGGCCCGCCGGTTGTCGGCGACCTCGTCCTCGCCGGGCAGTTCCGCGCCGCGGGTCAGCAGCTTCAGCCGGGGCTGGTAGCGCTCGGGGACGACGGGCAGTCCGGGCGGCGCGGTGGTGGCGGCGCCGGCCGCGAGCACCTGCTTGACCACGCGGTCCTCCAGCGACTGGTAGGACAGCACGGCGATCCGGCCGCCGACGGCCAGTGCGGCGACGGCCGCCGGGACGGCCCGCTCCAGGACCGCGAGTTCGCCGTTGACCTCGATGCGCAGTGCCTGGAAGGTGCGCTTGGCGGGGTTGCCGCCGGTGCGCTTGGCGGCCTGCGGCAGCGCGGCGCGGATCAGTTCGACCAGCCGGGCGCTGTTGGTGAACGGTTCCTTCTCGCGCTCCCGCACGACGGCGTCGACGATCTTGCGGGCGAACTTCTCCTCGCCGTAGGCCCGCAGGATGCGCACCAGGTCGCCGGGCGGATAGGTGTTGAGCACCTCGGCCGCGCTGATGCCGGTGCCCTGGTTCATCCGCATGTCCAGCGGGGCGTCCTGGGCGTAGGCGAAGCCGCGTTCCGCCTCGTCCAGTTGCATCGAGGAGACGCCGAGGTCGAACAGGACGCCCTGCGACCTTGCGGGACGCCAAGCCCGGCCAGCACCTCGGGCAGTTCGTCGTAGACCGCGTGCACCAGGGTGGCCCGGTCCCCGAAGGGCGCCAGGCGCTCGCCGGCCAGCCGCAGCGCGGCGGGGTCGCGGTCGACGGCGATCAGCCGTGCCTCGGGGAAGGTGGTCAGCAGCGCCTCGCTGTGGCCGCCGAGGCCCAAGGTGGCGTCCACGACGACCGCGCCGGGTGCCGTCAGGGCCGGGGCGAGCAGGTCGAGGCAGCGCCGGAGCATGACCGGAACGTGCAACGGCCGCACTGTCACCACCCCCGTCCGGCGTCGTCGCCGAACCGCGGCCGGGACCACGGGAAAGGTGTGTGACAGGTCGTGCTCATCTGGCCCTCTGCTCGAAAGAACCCCTCGGCGCGACACGCTCCAGGGCTGGACGTACCGCCGGGTCCCCGCCCGCTCGAAGGGAAGAGGCCGGCTGGCGCCGGGGAAGTAGCACCAGCAGACCGTGGAGCGGGAGGAGGCCTGGCGTCACGTACAGGGTGTGCGCCGGCGGGCGGCCGAGGTGGGCCGGGGCTCCGGGGCGCGGTCACAGTATTCCGGGCAGCACCTCCTGGGACAGCGCGGAGAAGGTGTCCTCCTGGCCCGAGAGGTACTGCTCCCAGGCGGCCGCGGCCCAGATCTCGACCCGGCTGTTGGCACCGATCACGGCGCAGTCCCTGACCAGGCCCGCGTACTCCCGCAGCGGCTGCGGGACGGTGATGCGGCCCTGCTTGTCGGGGACGTCGTCGCTGGCGCCGGCGAACAGCACCCGCATGTAGTCACGGGCGGCCTTGGAGGTCACCGGGGCCCGGCGCAGTTGTTCGGTGACCGACCGGAACTCGGTGAGCGGCCAGACGCACAGACAGCGTTCGTGCCCCTTGGTGATGACCAGGCCGTCCGCGAGCTGGTCGCGGAACTTCGCCGGGAGGACCAGCCGGCTCTTGTCGTCCAGCCGGGGCGCGTAGGTCCCGAGGAACATCCGCACCTCCCGCTCGGGTCCGAACAGCCGTCCAAAACAGCGCGGTGGGAGCTCAGGTCTCCCACTTCGCGCCACTTTACTCCACTAGGCACCACGGTCAACCGATGACGGAATCGCGCGGTGCCCACCTTCGAGGACGAAACCGCAGGCCAGAATGGTTGCAGCCGAAGAGGACCGCCGCGCTCCGGCGTGCCGCCCGACCGGCGTGCGCCCCGGGGCGCACACGACGGAGCACCCCGGGACCACCCGGATGCCACGCATGAGGCGAAAGCCACCCGTACGGCGCAGGGCCGTTCACCGTTGTGGGTTACCTCACCAGGGAAGTCACCGACCCACGTATTCCGGAAGTAACGATCACGAGGGAGAGACGGAACGCCGCAGGCCGTCTACCGTCATTGGCATGCCGACAACCGAGTCAGTCCCGCCCGAGTCCACCGCCGGTTCGATAACCGACCGCCTGGTGGAGGCCAACCGGCAATACGCGGCCCGGTTCCACGATCCGGGCATGGACGCCAGACCGATCCTGCAGGTCGCCGTCGTCGCCTGCATGGACGCCCGGATCGACCTGCACGCCGCTCTCGGGCTGCGAACTGGGTGACTGCCACACCATCCGCAACGCGGGCGGCGTCGTCACCGACGACACCATCCGCTCCCTGACCATCAGCCAGCGGGCGCTCGGCACCCGTTCCGTCGTCCTGATCCACCACACCAACTGCGGCCTGGAGATCCCTCACCGAGGACTTCCGCACCGAGCTGGAACGCGAGGTGGGGCAGCGCCCGACCTGGGCGGTGGACGCCTTCAGCGACGTGGACCAGGACGTGCGGCAGTCCATCGAACGGGTCCGCACCTCGCCGTTCCTCACCCACACCGAGGACGTGCGCGGATTCGTCTTCGACGTGCACACCGGGCTGCTGCGGGAAATCGCGGCGCGCTGACCGGCGTGGTGACGGCGGCCCAGTGACGTACGGGCCGGTAAACGGCAAGAATGCTACGAGCGGCACCGGCTTCCCCGGTGCACGATTCGGGGAGGACCGGTCGCCGTGGCGCGACGGTCCTGCGGACAAGAGCCTGTGGTGCCGGTTCGCCGGGCCCGTGGGCTTTCATGGCCTAGGAGGGCCGGGTGACGACCTATGAATCGCGAGCTGGTCTCAGCGATCTGACCTCCACCGCGGAGCGGGTGCGCGGCGCGGTGGAGAACGTGATCGAGGGCAAGCCCGAGGTCGTACGGCTTTCGCTGACGGTGCTGCTCGCCGAGGGGCACCTGCTGATCGAGGACGTGCCCGGCGTCGGCAAGACGATGCTGGCCAAGGCGCTGGCGCGGTCCATCGACTGCTCGGTGCGGCGCATCCAGTTCACGCCCGACCTGCTGCCGTCGGACATCACCGGGGTGAGCGTCTTCGACCAGCAGCAGCGGGACTTCGAGTTCAAGCCGGGCGCGATCTTCGCGCAGATCGTGGTCGGCGACGAGATCAACCGCGCCTCGCCCAAGACGCAGTCGGCGCTGCTGGAGTCGATGGAGGAGCGCCAGGTCACCATCGACGGCACCACCTACGAGCTGCCCAGTCCCTTCATGGTGATCGCCACCCAGAACCCGGTGGAGATGGAGGGCACCTACCCGCTGCCCGAGGCGCAGCGGGACCGCTTCATGGCCCGGGTCTCGATCGGCTACCCCAGCCCGGACGCCGAGCTGCAGATGCTCGACGTGCACGGCGGGGTCAGCCCGCTGGACGACCTCCAGCCGGTCGCCCACGCGCACGACATCGTCAAGCTGATCGAGGCGGTGCGCACCGGTGCACGTCGCCGACCGCGGTGCGCCGGTACGCGGTCGACCTGGTCGGCGCCACCCGCAGCCACCCGGACCTGCGGCTGGGCGCCTCGCCGCGCGCCACGCTGCACCTGATCCGGGCCGCCCGGGCCGCCGCCGCGCTGGACGGCCGGGAGTACGTGCTGCCCGACGACGTGCAGGCGCTGGCGCCGCGCCGTGCTGGCGCACCGTCTGCTGCCGACCGCGCAGGCCCAGCTGAACCGCCGCACCCCGGAGCAGATGGTCGCCGAGATCATCCAGCGCACCCCGGTGCCCGATCCGCACGGTCAGCGGCAGAGCGGGCAGAATGCTGTGAGGGGGCTCTTGGCGTGAGCGGCACGCAAGCCGGCGGCCGGACGCCCTCCGGGTCGACCGCCTCCGGGAGCTCCCGGGGTTCCCGTGGTTCGGACGACGCACCGGAGACCGGCGACCGCGGACTGCGACGGCGCTCGGGCGGGCTGACCACCCGGGGCCGCTCCTTCCTGGCCGCCGGGATCGCGGCCGCGCGTGTGCGCCTACCTGCTGGGCCAGTCCGACCTGCTGCGGGTCGGGCTGCTGCTCGCGGTGCTGCCGCTGGTGTGCGTCGCTGGTGCTGCTACCGCACCCGCTACCGGGTCGCCGGCAGCCGGCGGCTGACGCCCGTCGCGGGTGCCGGCGATGTCGGAGGCCCGGGTGCACCTGCGGGTCGACAACGTCTCGCGGCTGCCCACCGGACTGCTGATGCTCCAGGACCGGGTGCCGTACGTGCTCGGGCCCGCGGCCGCGGTTCGTGCTGGACCGGGTGGAGCCGGGCGGCTACCGCGAGGTGTCCTACCGGGTCCGCTCCGACCTGCGCGGGCGCTATCCGCTCGGACCGCTCCAACTGCGGCTGACCGACCCGTTCGGGATGTGCGAGCTGACCCGGTCCTTCAGCGCCACCGACACGCTGACCGTGGTGCCGCGGGTCGAGGCGCTGCCCCCGGTCCGGCTGGCGGGCGAGGGCTCGGGATACGGCGAGAGCCGCACCCGGGCGCTGGCGCTGGCCGGCGAGGACGACGTGATCCCGCGCGGCTACCGGCACGGCGACGACCTGCGCCGGGTGCACTGGCGCTCCACCGCGCGCTACGGCGAGCTGATGGTGCGCCGCGAGGAGCAGCCGCACCGGGCGCGCTGCACCGTGCTGCTGGACACCCGGCGGATCGCCTACCACGGCGCCGGGCCCGGACTCGGCGTTCGAGTGGGCGGTGACCGGCGCCGCCTCGGTCGCCGCTGCACATGCTGGAGCGCGGCTACTCCGTCCCGGCTGCTGACCGACACCGGCACCTGCGTGCCGGGACCTGACGGCACCGGCGGCTCCGGCGGCGACTCCTCGGACGCGGCCGGGACGCTGCTGGACACCCTCGCGGTGGTCGGCCACTCCGACGGGGCGGGCCTGTCGCGCGGCGTACGACGTGCTGCGCGGCGGCCACGAGGGCGCTGCTGGTGGCCTTCCTCGGCGAACTCGACGAGGAGCAGGCGGCGGTCGTCGGCCGGATGCGGCAGCGCGCGGCGGGCGCGGTGGCCTTCGTGCTGGACAGCGACGCTGGGCGCGGACCGACGGCGGCCGAGCCGGCGCGCGGAGCCGGACGAGCGCTGCGGCATGCTGCGCGAGGCGGGCTGGACCGCCCTGCTGGTCCGCCCCGGTGACGACGCTCGCCGAGCTGTGGCAGCGGGCCGACCGTACCGATCACGCGGCACGGCTGCGCGGCACGAGGGGGACGACGCGATGAGCGGACTGGGCGCGGATGACCTCTGCGCGGCGCTGGCCGCGCTGCTGGCCGCGTGCTCGCTGCTGCCGCTGGCCTCGCCGATGGGCTGGTTCGTGGAGGCGGTGGTGCTGGTCGGGTGCAGGCCGGGGTGGGCGCGGTGGCCCGGCGGGTCCCGCTGGCCCGGCCGCTGACGGTGCTGGCACAGGCGGTGGTCACGCTGCTGCTGCTGACCTTCGTGTGCGCGCGCGGGCAGGCGGTGCTGGGCATCATCCCCGGCCCGCAGGCCCTCCAGCGGCTCGGGGCAGCTGCTCGCCCAGGGCGTGCAGGACGTCGGCCAGTACGCGATCCCGGCGCCGGTGACCCCGGGCATCCGGCTGCTGCTGGTGGGCGGCACGGTGCTGGTGGCGCTGGCGGTGGACGTGGTGGCGGTGACCTACCGCAGCGCCGCGCCGGCCGGGCTGCCGCTGCTGGCGCTGTACTCGGTCGCCGCCGGGCTTGGCGGCGCCGGCGGCGCCGCTGGCTGTGGTTCCTGTGCGCGGCCTCCGGCTATCTGCTGCTGCTGCTGGCCGAGGGCCGCGACCGGCTCTCGCGCTGGGGCCGGGTCTTCAGCGGCGCGCCGGCCGGCGCGCGCGGCCTGGCACGGTGCCGCAGGCGAGCACGGACGTCGGGCCGGCCGATCGCGTCGCTACGCAGCGGACGGCGGATCGGCGTGATGGCGCTGGGCATCGCGCTGCTCGCGCCTGCCGTGCTGCCCGCCATGGACAGCGGCCTGCTGGGCACGGCGGGCGGCAGTTCCGGGCTGGGCCGTGGCGGGGGCACCATCTCGGCCGTCAATCCGCTGGTGTCGCTCCAGGACAGCCTCAACCAGCCCGAGGACCGCGAGGTGCTGCGCTACCGCACCATCACGCGACGACACCTCCGACATGTATCTGCGGATCGTGGCCCTCGACCAGTTCGACGGCACCTCGTGGAAGGCCTCGGAACGGAAGGTCACCAACGTCCCGGGACTGCTGCCCGATCCCGTCGGGCTGAGCACGGACGTACCGGTCAGCCAGGTCAGCACCTCGATCACCGCGGCCCCCGGCTACGCGCAGAACTACCTGCCGATGCCCTACCCGGCCACCCGGGTGCGGGTCAGCCGGCAACTGGCGCTACGAGCCGGAGGGCCGCACCCTGGTCGGCGACCGGGGCCAGACCACCTCCGGGGTCGAGTACCAGGTGGACAGCCTGCAGGTGGAGCCGACCGCACGGCAGTTGCAGGACGCCCCGCCGGCGCCGGCCGCGATCGCGGCAGGAGTACACCCAGGTCCCCCGGTCGCTGCCGGCCGTGGTGCGCACGACGGCCCAGCAGGTCACCCAGGGCGTCGACCGACGACTACCAGAAGGCCGTCAAGCTCCAGAACTGGTTCACCTCCACCGGTGACTTCATCTACGACACCCAGGTCGCGGCGGGCACAGGACCGCACGCCATCGCGCGCTTCCTGCACGACCAGGCGGGGCTTCTGCGTGCACTTCGCCTTCACCATGGCGGCGATGGCCCGGACGCTGGGCATCCCGGCCCGGGTCGACGGTCGGCTTCGCCCCGGGCACCCTCCAGTCGGACGGCTACGATGGTCGGTCGGCCTCAAGGACGCCCACGCCTGGCCCGAGCTGTACTTCCAGGGCGTCGGCTGGACCCGCTTCGAGCCGACCCCGAGCCGGGGCACCGCGCCGGACTACACCCAGGACCCCAGCGCCACCGGCGGCGGCAGCGACCTGCCGCTGCCCCACGCAGCACCGCCACCGCCGGGCCGACGGCCGGGCCGTCCGACTCGCCGACCTGCCAGCGGCTCGCCCGGCGCATGAACGAGTGCTCCGCCGACTGCCCAGGTCGCGGTCGGCGGCCCCTCCGGCGGTGGCGGCGCCGGGCCGGGCACCCTGGCCGGGGTGGGGGTGCCGGCGCTGCTGGTGCGTGCTGGCCGCGCTCCCTGGCCTGTGGCGCACCCGGGTCAGGGCGCGGCGGCTGGGCGGCGGCCGGGACCCGGGCGAGCGCGGCGCTGTCCGCCTGGCGGGAGCTGTGCGACACCGCCTGGGACTACGGGATGCCGCCGGACGACTCGGAGACCCCGCGGCGGGCCTGCGCCCGGCTGATCCGGCTCGGCCCGGCTGCGGGGCGGCGCCGCGGAGGCCGTCCAGCGGGTCGGCGACGCGGTGGAGCAGGTGCTGTACGCGCCGCACCCGCGGGCCGCGCAAGGGCTGTCCGACGACGTCCGCCTGGTCCGGCGGGAGCTGCACCGCCAGGCCGGCATCACGACCCGGCTGCGGGCCCGGCTCGCACCGCGCTCCGGGGTGCGGGTGCTGTGGCGGCTGCGGGAGCGCCGGGCGGCCCTGGGGGCCCGCTGGCGCCGGACGAGCGACCGGGTGACCAGCCGCGTCATGGCGCTCTGGCCGGGCCGGACGTCCCCCTAGGAGACCTCATACGCAAGGGGAGCGGACTCCGGGTGGAGTCCGCTCCCCTTTGTGGACGTGTGGGCGCTGCGCGCCCGCGATCCTCAGCCGCCCTGCTGCTCGTCCCGGCGACGCTGCCAGCGCTCTTCGATACGGTCCATGACCCGGCCCTTGCGCCGGCGGGTGGTGACGGCCGGGCTGGCCCGGCCGGCCTCCCGCGCCCTGCTGGTCGACCGGCTTGACCGAACTGGCGCCAGCCGGTGATCGCCAGCACGGCGCAGCCCAGCATGACCAGGAAGCCCACCACACTCATCCAGGTCTGCTGTGCGACCATCCCGGCCATCAGGAGCGCGATGCCCACCAGGAAGCCCGCTACCGCTTGGTAGACACGCCGCCGGGTGAACGTGCGCAGCCCGCTTCCCTCAAGCGCCGACGCGAACTTGGGATCTTCGGCGTACAGCGCTCGCTCCATCTGCTCGAGCATGCGCTGCTCGTGCTCCGAGAGCGGCACGGAGTCCTCCTACTCGTCGGTCGCAGGGGGCGCGACCGTTACGACCCTTTCAGGATAGGCAGGGAATCGCCCCCGTGAAACCCGCCCCTCTGCGCCAATTCACCAACCGGGCCGCCATGGCGCCCGGCTCGCTGAGGCGTCCATTCCCCAGCATACGGTCCGTCATGCCGGACGGTGCGCCCCGATCATACGGCGCCGGGCCCGGACGGGCGGCCTGTGGCGTACTCCATGCGGTGCGCCGCCGAGCGGCACGTCCCGGGCGGCGCGCAGCGGCCGGGTCAGCCCGCGTCTCGGCCGAGCACGTGCAGCTGGGTGGCGATGGAGTGGAAGGCGGGCTGCTCGGCGGCGGCCAGCTCCAGCTTGAGCAGCGCGTCCAGGGCGCCCGGCTCGGTGTCGACCAGCACACCGGGCACCAGGTCGGCGAAGACCCGCACGCCGTGCACCGAGGCGACCTCCAGGCCGGCCAGGCTGACCAGCGCCGGTCAGCTCCTCGGCGGTGAAGCGGCGGGGCAGCGGGTCGCCTTCGCCCCAGCGGCCCTGCGGGTCGGACAGCCCGCGCTGGGCCTCCTGGAAGTGGCCGGCGAGCGGCGCGGGCCAGCACGGCGCCGCCGTTGCGCCCGGCCGCGAGCAGGCTGAGCGCGCCGGCCGGCCGCAGCGCGCCGACCACGTTGCGCACGCCTTCCGCCGGGTCGTCCACGTACTCCAGGACGCCGTGGCACAGCACGACGTCGTGGCCACCGCCGCCCACCACGTCGAGCAGCCCGTGCGGCGTCGCCCTGCACCCCGCGGACCCGGTCGGTCACCCCGGCCTCGGCCGCCCGCCGCTCCAGGGCGAACAGCGCGTCCGGGCTGGGGTCGACCACGGTGACCCGGTGGCCGAGGCGGGCGACGGGCACCGCGAAGTTGCCGGTGCCGCCGCCGGTGTCCAGGACGTCCAGCGCCTCGGTGCCCGAGGTCTTGGCCTGCCGGCCGAGCGCCTCACTGAGCACCTCCCAGACCACGGCGGTACGCAGGGACGCTCGGGGGCGCGACGGGTCTGACACGGCGGGGTGCTCCTCGACGCGGCATGGCAGGCCTCTCGGCCTGCGATGCGGTACCGGCTCGGCGGCTCCCACCATAGGCCTTCCGTCCCGCCACCCCGGTCAGGCGCCCTGCCTTTCCGGCGCGGCCGCCTGCTGGGGAAGGGTCGGCTGGAGCGAGAGCATCCGCTCGACCAGCCGCAGGAACATCCCGGTGGCGCGGATGAGGTCGTCGGCGTCCCGGTCGCCGGCCGCGCCCGGGTATGCCGGCCTCGGCACGGGCCCGGCGGGGCGCGCCGGAGGCGAACAGCGCGCTCCATTCGGCCAGTTCGGGCGCGACCTCGGGCAGCACCTCCCAGGCGCTGCGGATGCGCCGGCGGCGGCGGGGCCGACGTCTCGGGGCGGCCCCGCACGGCGAGCACCGCCGCCGCGGTGCGCAGGGCGGCCAGGTGGGCGGTGGCGTAGCGCTCGTTGGGAGTGTCGGGGCGGCGGCCGCCTCGGCGAGGCCGGCGTGCGCCTGGGCCAGCAGGTCGAGGGCGGCCGGTGGGGCGGTGGCCTTGCGCAGGACGGGGTGGACGTCGCTCGGGGGTCCGGACGCCTGGCTCCCCGCGGTGGCGTGGCCGCGGCGCGCTGATCGCGTTGCTGCCATGACGACCTCCTGTCTTCCGGTGGTCCGGGGCCGGTGTCCGAACGGACGGTCCCCGAACGGCGGTTACGGGTGTTTCCTCGCGCGCTTCTCCTCGTGGGCCTTCACGTGTACCCATACTGGGGCACACCACTGACAAACGTCTCTGACCTGCGAAAACACCCGTTTCGCCATACGTCTGCGGAGGACCACCCGAACGGTAGGAGAATCCTGGTCATGAACAGCGCACGACGTGAGGCCACCCGGCACAGGCTCTACGAGGCAGCGGTCACCCTCATCGCGGAGAAGGGCTTCTCCTCCACGACGGTCGACGAGATCGCCGAGCGGGCCGGAGTCGCCAAGGGCACGGTGTACTACAACTTCGCGGGGAAGAACGACCTCTTCGAGGAACTGCTGCGGCACGGGGTGGGTCTGCTGACCCGTTCGCTGCGGGAGGCGGCGGACGCCGCAGTGGCGGCCGGGGGCTCGTGGACCGGCGCGCTCGACGCGATGGTGAGAGCCGGGCTGGTCTTCGTCGCCGACTACCCCTCGTTCACCCAGCTCTACGTGGCCGAGCTGTGGCGTACCAACCGGGCATGGCAGTCGACCCTGGTGACGGTCCGCCAGGAAGCGGTCGCGGTGGTGGAGAAGGTGCTGCGGGAGGCGGTCGACGCAGGGGAGCTGTGCGACGACGTCGACGTGCCGCTGACGGCGTCCGCGCTGTTCGGCATGGTGCTGGTCACCGCGCTCGACTGGCAGGCCTTCCAGCCCTCGCGGGGCATCGACGAGGTGCACTCCGCGCTGTCCCGGCTGCTGCAGGGGCGGGTCGGCGGGCTGGTGGCCTGACGGAACGCCACCTCGGCGCCGGCGGCGGCCCGCAGGCGGACAGCGCACTGGCCCGGCCCGGCTCGATCCCCCTTCGAGCAGAGCCGGACCAGCGCTTCCCCCGTCCCCCCTGTCGGGCGGCGCTCACCCGCTCCGCCGCCCCGTGTCGGCGGTGCCGGAAGGCTGCCCGCAGGCTCCACTCTCCCGTTCCCTGGGCGCCGTGCCCATCCGCGTTGCTACTCATCCGTGGGTCTAGGTACGAGTACTCACCTGCCGTTCGAGGCGGCCCACCGGCCCCGATACAGTCACTGCCATGGCACGGATCGTGGTGGTCGGAGCGGGTATGGGCTCGCTGGCGGTCGCCGCCCGGCTGGCCACGGCGGGCCACCGGGTGGCGGTGTACGAACGCGCGGCGTCGTACGGCGGAGGCGTGGGCGGCTTCCGCCGGGAGGGCTTCGCCTTCGACACGGGACCGGGGCTGCTGCATCTGCCGGCCGTCTACCGTGACCTGTTCCTCAAGACCGGCAAGGAGCCGCTGGAGGCCTGCGTCGACCTGGTCCAGGTGGATCCCTCCAGTCGTCATGTGCTCCCCGACGGCCGGGAGGTCACGCTGCCGAACGCCTCGCGCGCCGGGGTCGTCGCCGCGCTGGACGCCGCGTTCGGCGCGGGCGCGGGCGAGCGCTGGAGCGAGGTGATGAACCGGGCGCGGGCGGTGTGGGAGGTCACCCGGCGCCCGCTGCTGGAGGACGCCCTCGGCGCGGACACCACCGCCCTGGGCCGCGACCCCTATCCGGCGGTCCGGCGCGGCCTGCTGCGGCGGGCGGCGCCGACCGTGGCGGCGGTCGGCCGGCACGAACTGCGCGACCCGGGCCTGGCGGCGCTGCTGTCGGGCTGTGTGCTGTCCTACGGCTTCGACCCGGCCACCGCGCCGGCCGGCGCGACCGTCCTGCCGTACATGGAGCAGACGTTCGGCACCTGGTACGTGCGCGGCGGGCTGCGGGCGCTGGCCGACGCGGTCCACCGGCGGTGCCTGGCCCGGCGGGTGGAGTTCCACTTCGGGGCCGAGGTGACCGGGGTACCGGAGAAGGACGGCAAGGTCAGCGGCGTGGAACTCGCCGACGGCACCCGGGTGGACGCCGACACCGTCGTCCGCGGCACCCCCGGCGGCCGGCTGCCCGGCGACACCGGGCGCTTCACGGTGCTGCTCGCGCTGCGCGGCGCCCGGCCGGCCGGCACCGCCCACCGCACGGTCGTCCACGGCCTGTCCGCGCCGCACGACGGCACCGCGGAGGGCGGCGCGCCCACGGTGGTGGTGCTGCGGCCGGACGATGCGCTGCTGCGCCCGGACGACGCCCACGAGAGCGTCACCCTCACGGTCACGGTGCGCCCGCAGGGGGCGGTGGACTGGACGGCGCCCGGCTACCGGGAGGCGTTCGCCGACCGGGTGGTCGCGGCGGCGGGCGCCGCGGTCCCCGGGCTGGCGGAGCGGGTGCTGTGGCGTGAGGTGCGCACCCCCGCCGACACCGAACGCGAGACGGGTTCCCCGGGCGGCACGGTCCCCGGTCCCGCGCTGGCCGGTGCGGGCGGCGCGCTGCTGCGCACCGGCAACCGGGGTGACGGCACGCTCGCGCGCGGGCTGTACCTGGTGGGCGGCTCGGTCCATCCCGGTGGCGGTCTTGCGCACGCGGGGATGTCCGGGGCGATCGTCGCCGACCTGGTGGCGGGCGGCCCAGGCGGCAGCCGCTGACCGGCCCGGCTCAGTAGCCGTAGGGCTGGTAGGTCTCGCGCTGCTGCTGGGGGTCGTAGGGGTCCCCGGGCTGCGGCTGGGCGTAGGGCGGCTGGGCGGGCTGCTGCGGGATGTTCGGCTGCTGCCCGTACTGGTCGGCCGCCCAGGCGTCCGGGGCCGGTGTGTCGTAGCCGTAGGGCTGCTGGGGCTGGGCCTGGTACGGGTCCTGGGGGTACTGCGGCTGGTAGCCGGCGTAGTCCTGCTGGGGCGGGTACTGCCCGTAGGAGTCGTAGGCCCCGGGGGCGCCCGACTGCTGGGCGGCGTAGGGGTCGTACGTGCCGTAGGAGTCGTAGGACTGGTACGGCTGCTGCTGGTAGGACTGCTGCTGGTAGGCCTGCTGGTCGTACCCGGAGGTGGCGGTGCCCTGGCCGGAGTGCAGTCCGGTGGCGCCGGCCGCGAAGACGTCGTCGTCCGCCGCGGTGCCGGCGGCGAAGGTGTCGTAGGCGTAGGCGGTGGCGGGCTGCGGTTCCTCCTGCCACTCCGAGCCGTAGCCCTGCGCGCCGTAGCCCTCGAACCCGCCGCTGGTGTACGGGTCGGAGACGTAGGAGGACCGGTCGGAGTAGATGCCGTACTCCCCGGTGTCCTCCGGCAGCGGGGAGGTGGAGTAGACCGGCGCGTACTCGGGGTCCTGGCCGAATCCGGCGCCGAAGGGCGGCGTGGATTCGGCGGCCGGGTCACCCGCCCCGGTGAGGACCTCGGACCGGTCGTCGGCGTACCCCGGCTGGTCGGCGTACGGGTCGGCCTCGGCGTACTCGACGTCGGAGACCTCCAGGACCGGCTCGGCGGCGGCCTTGCGGCGGCGGCTGGAGCCCGGCCGGCCGCCGATCGACCAGCCGGTGGAGAAGCCGCGCCGGTAGGAGAGCGTGACCAGGGTCTGCCCGGTGCCGAAGGCGGCGGCGCCCAGGATGATGACGAAGACCTGCGGCAGCATCACCCCGGCCACCACGCCCAGGAAGCCCGCGAAGGCCAGCAGCCGCCAGCGCAGCCGCGCCTTGTACTGGAGCAGGACCTCGCCCAGCAGCCACAGCGCGACGACACCGAATGCGATGTAGAGCACCGTGTAGCCCATGTCCGCACTTCCTCACGTTCACCGTCGTCGCCCCGGGGCGACAGGTCCGCCGGTCGCGGACCTCCGGGTCACGACCTGTGGTGCAGCCCCAGATTCTCGTAGATCTCCAGAGACGCAGTTGAGTGGTTCAGGGTAATGAAGTGGAGGCCGGGGATGCCCTGCGCCATCAGTTCACGGCACATCTCGGTGGCGAACTCGACGCCGATCGCCCGTACCGCCGCGGGATCGTCCTTGACGGCGAGGATACGGTCGGCCAGCGCGGGCGGGAACGGCGCGTTGCCCAGTTGGGAGAATCGCTCGATCTGACGGACGTTGGTGACCGGCATGATCTCCGGGATGATCGGGGTGTCGCAGCCGGCCGCCGCCACCCGGTCGCGCAGCCGGAGGTAGTCCTCGGCGTCGAAGAACATCTGGGTGATGGCGAAGTCCGCGCCGGCCCGGCACTTGTCGACGAAGTGCCGGATGTCGGTGTCCACGTCCGTGGAGCGCGGGTGCATCTCGGTGAAGGCCGCGACGCCCACACAGAAGTCGCCGGACTCCTTGATCAGCTCGACCAGGTCGGCGGCGTAGGTCAGGCCCTGGGGGTGCGGCACCCACTCGCCCATCGGGTCGCCGGGCGGGTCGCCGCGCACCGCCAGCATGTTGCGGATCCCGGCGTCGGCGTACTGGCCGATGATGTTGCGCAGCTCGGCGACCGAGTGGTTGACCGCGGTCAGGTGCGCACAGGGGGTGAGCGTGGTGTCGGAGACGATCCGGTCGGTGGCCCGCACGGTGCCCTCGCGGGAGGAGCCGCCGGCACCGTAGGTCACCGAGACGAAGGTGGGCGCGACCGCCTCGATCCGGCGGATGGCGTTCCACAGCGTCCGCTCGCCCTTGTCGGTCTTCGGGCGCGGCGAATTCGAAGGAGTACGAGCGCTCCCCCGACGCGAGCAGTTCACGAATGGTGACCGCGCGATCGGTCCTGGTGGAAGAGGTTCCAAGGGCCATACTGTGCAGGTTATCCGGCGTCGCGCACAGGCCGTAACCTCGTCTCGTCAATTTGGCCGGTTGTACCGCCGCGGGTCGTTCTCCCGTCACTCGCCCGGGCGCACCGCTTCCCGGACGGCCGAGGCGAGCCGGGCCGCCGCCGCGCCGGGATCCTCGGCCTCGGTCAGCGCCCGTACGACCACGATCCGCCGGGCGCCCGCCGCGAGCACCCGGCCGACGTTGTCCTGATCGATGCCGCCGATGGCGAACCAGGGCCGGGTGGTGCCCAGCCCGGCCGCGTACTCGACCAGCGGGAGGCCGGGCGCGGCCCGGCCCGGCTTGGTCGGGGTGGGCCAGACCGGGCCGGTGCAGAAGTAGTCGGCGCCGGGCTCGACGGCCGCGGCCGCCGCCTCCCCGGTGGCGTGGCAGGAGCGCCCGATGACCACGTCGTCGCCCAGCACGGCTCGGGCGGCCGGCACCGGCAGGTCGCCCTGACCCAGGTGGAGCACGTCAGCGCCGGCCGCGTGGGCGACGTCGGCGCGGTCGTTGACGGCGAGCAGGGCGCCGTGCCGGCGGCAGGCGTCGGCGAGGACCGCGAGGTGTTCCAGTTCCTCGCGGGCCTCCATGCCCTTGTCCCGCAACTGCACGATGTCGACCCCGCCCGCGAGGACCGCGTCCAGGAACGCGGGGAGGTCGCCCTGCCGCCTGCGGGCGTCGGTGCACAGGTACAGCCGCGCGTCGGCGAGCCGGGCGAGCCGGCCCGCCCGGACGGCGCTGACGGGGCTGCCGGCGGTGGCGGTCATCGAAGGACGCTCCCTGGTCGGTCCCCGAACGGCTCGGGCGGCCGGGGGACGGTCAGACGGCGAGCGCCTGTGCCCTGCGCTTCACCTCGGTCCCGCGATTCTCGCGCAGTGCCTGGGCGGGGGTGCCGGGCAGGGTGGGGTCGGGCGTGAAGAGCCACTCCAGGGCTTCCTCGTCGGTGAACTGGTCGTCCTTCAGGAGCGTCAGCGTCCCGGCGAGGCCCTTGATGACCTTGCCGTCCCCGATGAAGTCGGCGGGGACCATCAGGACCCGGTTCTCACCCCGGCGCACCGCGATGAGCTGACCTTCCTTGATCAGCGGACGGATGCGGGTCACTTCCAGGCCCAGTAGCTCGGCGACGTCGGGCAGGGTCAGCCAGGAGGGTACGAGGGCGTCGATCTTGGTGTCGATCTCGGTCACAGGACAAGCCTGCCATCCTCCAACGACAACCGGTACCCGAAGGACCTCCCACCGGGCGAACAGCGGCCACCCGGGTTACCCGATGTGCTACCCGCGGTCGCGCACCGTGTTCTTCAGCACCACCGCCGGGTCGGCCGCCGCCACCGGGTCCAGCCGCGCCCCGGCCTCGATCAGCTTGCGGCCCTGCGCCAGGTCGCGCGGCCGTCCGACGGCCAGCACCGCGCCGAGCACGCCCTCGCGCAGCCAGCACACCGACCACGCCGCCCCGTCCGGGTCCCCGCGCCTGACCACCTCGTCCTTCTCGTCGTGGTGGCCGACGTACTGCACGAAGCGGCCGAACTGCTCGGACCAGAAGTAGGGCACCGGGTCGTACACCTGGTCGCCGCCCAGCACGTTGGCGGCGGCGGTGCGCGGGCCCTGGAGCGCGTTGTCCCAGTGGTGGATCAGCAGCCGCTGCCCGTAGCGGGCGGACGGGAAGGAGGCGCAGTCGCCGACCGCGAGGACGCCGGGGACCGAGGTGCGCAGCCGGTCGTCGGCGAGCACCGCGCGGTGCTCGTCCAACTCCACGCCGGAGCCGGCCAGCCAGCCGGTGCTGGGCCGGGCACCGATGCCCACGACGACCGCCCTGGCCGGCAGCCGGGAGCCGTCGTCCAGCACCACCGCGCCGGCCTCCACGCCGGCGACCCGGGCTCCGGTGCGCAAGCTGACGCCCGCCTCGGCGTACCAGCCGCGCATCGCCTCGCCGACGAAGGACGGCATGATCCCGGCCAGCGGGCGTTCCGCCGCCTCCACGACGGTGACCGCGCAGCCCGCCTCGGCGGCGGCGGTGGCGAACTCGGCGCCGATCCAGCCCGCGCCGGCCACCACGACCTCACCCTGGGCGGACAGCACCGGGCGCAGCGCCGCGGCGTCGTCCAGGGTGCGCAGCACGTGCACGCCGGGCAGTCCGACGGCCCCCGGCAGCGTCACCGGTTCCGCGCCGGTGGCGATCACCAGCCGGTCGTAGGGCAGCGGGCCCGCCGTGGTGATCACCTCGCGGCCCTGCGGACGCAGTCCGCCGGCCCGCAGGCCCAGCCGCAGGTCGATGTCCTGAGCCTGCGAAGTCGACGTCGAAGGCCGAGCCCTCCTCCGCCCCGGTCAGCACCGCCTTGGACAGCGGAGGCCGGTCGTACGGCTGGTGGGACTCCTCGCCGAGCAGGGTGATCGAGCCGTCGAAACCCTGCTCGCGCAGGGCCACCGCGGTCTCCACGCCGGCCATCCCGGCGCCGACCACCACCACGCGCCGCACGCTCTGGTCATCACTCACGCGATCAAGGTAGCGCCGCCCGGCCGAGCCGCCAGGATGGCGTGCGGCGTGATCTCTGACACAACGTCAACGTGACCGCCGCACCGGCCGCCGAAGGGCGCGCAGTACAGTGGCAGGCGTACTGCACTCGCGGGAGCCCGGACGCACCGGGCTGAGAGGGCGGCTGACGGCCGCCGACCGTAGAACCTGATCCGGGTCATGCCGGCGAAGGGAGAAGCCCAGCCATCATGCCTTCCTCCGAACGTCCTTCCTCCGGCGCGCCGCCCGCGCGCGACCTGCCCCGCCCCTCCCACGACGCCGGCGACCGGCCGGCGCCCGGCTACGACGTGCTGGTGGCCGGCGGCGGCGTCATCGGCCTGGTGGTCGCCTGGCGGGCGGCCCAGCGCGGGCTGCGGGTGGCGGTGGCCGACCCGGAACCGGGTGGCGGCGCGGCGCGGGTGGCCGCCGGGATGCTCGCCGCGGTGACCGAGTCGCGGTTCGGCGAGCGCCCGCTGCTGGAACTCGGCCTCGCCTCGGCCCGCCGCTATCCCTCGTTCGTGGCCGAACTGTCGCAGGCGACCGGGCTGGACCCCGGCTACCGGCAGTGCGGCACGCTGTCCGTCGCCCTGGACGCCGACGACCGCGCCGAACTGCGCGAGTCGCACGTCTTCCACCGCTCCCTCGGGCTGGCCGCCGAGTGGCTGTCCGGCCGCGAGTGCCGCCGGCTGGAGCCGATGCTGGCGCCCGGGGTGCGCGGCGGGCTGCGGGTCGACGGCGACCACCAGGTCGATCCGCGCCCGCTGACCGCCGCGCTGCTGCGAGCCGCCGAGGCGGCGGGGGTGAGCTTCCTGCGGTCCGCCGTCGAGCGGATCACGGTGGCGGGCGACCGGGTGCGCGGGGTGCTGCTGCGGGACGGCGGTACGCCGGGCGCCGGGCAGGTGGTGCTGGCGGCGGGCGCCCGCAGCGGCTCGGTCGCCGGGCTGCCGCCCGAGGTGCTGCCGCCGGTGCGGCCGGTCAAGGGCCAGGTGCTGCGGCTGCGGATGCCGTCAGGCCCGGTCCCCTTCCTGTCGCGGACGGTGCGCGCGGTGGTCCGCGGCGGCCATGTCTACCTGGTGCCGCGGGAGAACGGCGAGCTGGTGGTGGGCGCGACCAGCGAGGAGCTGGGCTGGGACACCACGGTGACCGCGGGCGGCGTCTACGAGCTGCTGCGCGACGCCCACGACCTGGTGCCCGGCATCACGGAACTGCCGCTCACCGAGACCCTCGCGGGCCTGCGCCCCGGCTCCCCCGACAACGCCCCGCTGCTCGGGCCGACCGCGCTGCCGGGGCTGCAGCTGGCCACCGGCCACTACCGCAACGGGGTCCTGCTGGCCCCGGTGACCGGGGAGGTGATGGCGCACGCCCTGACCACCGGCGAGCTGCCGGAGGACGCCCGCGCCTTCGCCCCCGGCCGGTTCGCCGGATCGCCGAGCGCCCCCGCCGCGAACGGAACGCTTGAGGAGACGGTCCGTGAACATCTGCGTCAACGTCTCCGTCAACGGCGCACCGCGCCGGGTCCCGGCCGGGGTGACCCTGGACGAACCTGGTCGCCGAACTGACCGCCGCCCCCGCCGGGGTGGCCGCCGCCGTCAACGAGGCGGTGGTCCCGCGCAGCCGCTGGCGGGCCACCGCGCTCGGCGACGGCGACCGGGTCGAGGTGCTGACCGCGGTGCAGGGAGGCTGAGCGACATGACGGACGACCCGCTGGTCATCGCCGGTACGGCGTTCGACTCACGGCTGATCATGGGCACCGGCGGCGCGACCGGCCTGGAGGTGCTGGAGCGCTCGCTGCTGGCCTCCGGCACCGAGCTGACGACGGTGGCGATGCGCCGGCTCGACCCGGGCACCCACGGCTCGGTGCTGGACGTGCTCAAGCGGCACGGCATCCGGGTGCTGCCCAACACCGCGGGCTGCTTCACCGCGGGCGAGGCGGTGCTCACCGCGCGGCTGGCCCGGGAGGCGCTGGGCACCGACTGGGTCAAGCTCGAAGTCGTCGCCGACGAGCGCACCCTGCTGCCCGACCCGGTGGAACTCCTGGACGCCGCGGAGACCCTGGTGGACGACGGTTTCACCGTGCTCCCTTACACCAACGACGACCCGGTGCTGGCGGCGAAGCTGGAGGACGCCGGCTGCGCGGCGATCATGCCGCTGGGCTCGCCGATCGGCTCGGGTCTTGGCATCCGCAACCCGCACAACTTCCAGCTCATCGTCGAGCGGGCCGGCGTCCCGGTGATCCTGGACGCGGGGGCGGGCACCGCCTCGGACGCCGCGCTGGCCATGGAGCTGGGCTGCGCGGGCGTGATGCTGGCGTCGGCGGTGACCCGGGCCCGGCACCCCGCCCTGATGGCCGAGGCGATGCGGCACGCGGTGATCGCCGGCCGGCTGGCGTATCGCGCCGGGCGCATCCCGCGCCGCCACCTCGCCCTGGCGTCCTCCCCGGCGGACGGCACGGCCGCGCTGGACCCGGAGCGCCCGGCGTTCTGAGCGCTCTGCCGCTCGTCACGGTTGTGTCGCGGTCCGGCACCGGGCGTGTCGTGGGCCGGACGGGGGCGGTGGAGGTGTCCGTGACGGCTCGTAGACTCTTGATCTGTGGATACGACCCTGAAGGATCCGCTCGTGGGGCAGGCGCTCGACGGCCGGTATCTGGTCGAGGCGCGGATCGCCGTCGGCGGGATGGCCACGGTCTACCGGGCCGTGGACACCCGGCTCGACCGCGTGCTCGCGCTGAAGGTGATGCACCCGGCGCTGGCCGTCGACGGCGCGTTCGTCGACCGGTTCATCCGGGAGGCCAAGTCGGTGGCCAGACTGGACCACCCCAACATCGTCGGGGTCTACGACCAGGGCAACGACGGCACCCATGTCTATCTGGCGATGGAGTACGTGGCGGGCTGCACGCTGCGCGACGTGCTGCGCGAGCGCGGGGCGCTGCAACCGCGGGCCGCGCTCGACATCCTGGAGCCGGTGCTGGCCGCGCTGGGTGCCGCGCACCGGGCGGGGCTGGTGCACCGCGACATGAAGCCGGAGAACGTCCTGATCGGTGACGACGGCCGGGTCAAGGTCGCCGACTTCGGGCTGGTCCGCGCGGTGGGCACCGACACCACCACCTCCACGGGGTCGCTGCTGGGCACCGTCTCCTACCTCGCGCCGGAGCAGATCGAGTCGGGGATCGCCGACCACCGCTCCGACGTCTACGCGTGCGGGGTGCTGCTCTACGAGATGCTGACCGGCGGCAAGCCGCACGACGGCGGCACCCCGGCCGCGGTGCTCTACCAGCATCTGCACGAGGAGGTCGCGGCCCCCTCGGTCGCGGTCCCTGGTCTGGCACCCGGTCTGGACGCGCTGGTGGTGAGCGCCGCGGCCCGCGACCCGCTGGCCCGCCCGGCCGACGCGGTCGAACTCCTGGCGTCGCTGCGCACCGTGCGCGCCACGCTGTCGGACGCCGAGCTGGACGCGGTGCCGCCCGGGGCGGGGAGCCCGGGCTCGCCGGACGACGAGGGCACCACGGTGCTCCGGCGCACCCCGGCCGCCGACTCGCAGGACACCGCCGCGCTGAACCGCACGAGCCGCTTCCATCTGCCGCCCGACCTGGTCAGGACGGAGGAGGCGCCGGTCGGCCATCGCGCGGCCGGTGCGCGGGGCCGTTCACGGCGTGGACTGATCGCGCTGGTCACCGCGCTGGTGGTGCTGCTGGGCGGCGGCGCGGTGGTCTGGTACGTGGGCATAGGGCAGTTCACCTCCGTTCCCGCGGTGCTGGCGATCAGCCGGGCGCAGGCCGAGCAGCGGCTGCACGCCGCGGGGCTCGGGGTGCGGGTCAGCGAGGCGTACAGCGAGACGGTCGCGGTGGACCACGTGATCTCCACCGACCCGGGCCCCGGCGGGCGGATCCGGGGCAACGGAACGGTCCGGCTGGTCGTCTCGCGCGGCCCGCAGCGGGTCGAGGTGCCGGCGCTGGCCGGGCTGCCGCTGGCCCGTGCCGAGCAGCGGATCACCGCCGCCGGTCTGGTCACCGGGAAGGTGACCCGGGTCTTCGACGACACCGTGCCGGCCGGTGCGGTGATCTCGACGAATCCGGCGAAGGGCAGCCCGCGCCAGTCCGGCTCCCCGGTCGCGCTCACCGTCAGCAGGGGCCAGGCGGTCCAGGTGCCGAACGTGGTGGGCTCCACCCTGAGCGACGCGGAGCAGGCGCTGGAGGCGGCCGGGCTGAAGGTGCGGGTCTCCGGCACGCCGGTCTTCTCCGACGACGTGCCCAAGGACTCGGTGGCCCGGCAGGATCCCGGCGGGGACGGCCAGGCGGCGCGGGGCGACGTGGTGACGCTGATGGTCTCCAAGGGCCAGCAGTTGTTCAAGGTGCCGGACGTCACCGGCCAGGACACCGACACCGCCACCCAGACGCTCCAGGCGGCCGGGTTCAAGGTCAGCGTGATCGACCTGTTCTTCACCGGCAAGGTCTTCAACGAGTCCCCCGGCGGCGGTTCCATGCAGCCGAAGAACACCACGATCACCCTGTGGGCACGCTGAGGACGGCGCGCCGGCCCGTGAGATCCTGGGCGGCATGACCTCCCCCGCACCGCGCAACCCCGTCGGCGGCCATGTCCCGGTGGCCGGCGGGCTGGCGGCGACCGGGCTGGCGTACGCCGACGCGATGGGCGCGGAGACCGTGCAGGTCTTCGTGGCCAACCCGCGCGGCTGGGCCACCCCGCAGGGCTCCCCCGAGCGGGACGAGGCGTTCCGGGCGGGCTGCGCGGAACGCGGCATCCCGGCGTACGTCCACGCGCCCTATCTGATCAACTTCGGCTCGCACACCGAGGCGACGGTGGACCGCTCGGTGGAGTCGCTGCGACATTCGCTGCGCCGGGGCCGGGAGATCGGCGCGCGGGGCGTGGTGGTGCACACCGGGTCGGCGACCGGCGGACGGGACCGGCAGGTGGCGCTGGCGCAGGTGGGCGAGCGGCTGCGGCCGGTGCTCGCGGAGCTGACGGATGACGACCCGTGGCTGCTGCTGGAGCCGACCGCGGGGCAGGGCGCCTCGCTGTGCTCGCTGGTGGCGGACCTCGGCCCGTACTTCGAGGTGCTGGAGCGGCATCCGCGGCTCGGGGTGTGCCTGGACACCTGTCACGCCTTCGCGGCCGGCCATGACATGGCGGCGCCCGGCGGGACGAAGGCGCTGCTGGACGAGCTGGTCGAGGTGTGCGGCGAGGGGCGGCTGCGGCTGATCCACGCCAACGACTCCAAGGACGTGGCCGGCGCCCACAAGGACCGGCACGAGAACGTCGGCGCCGGCCACATCGGGGAGCAGGCGTTCGCCGAGCTGTTCACCCACCCGGCCACCGAGGGCGTCCCGCTGGTCATCGAGACCCCCGGCCCCAAGGACCAGCACGCGGCGGACGTGGCCCTGCTGAAGGCCTTGCGGGACTGAGACCTCCGGTGCGGTCTTGGCCCGTCAGAGTTCCGGGCCTTCGCCGGGTTCCTCCTGGTAGGAGAAGCGCTGCTCACGCCAGGGGTCGCCGAGGTTGTGGTAGCCGCGTTCCTCCCAGAAGCCGCGCCGGTCGGCCGCCATGTACTCCACGCCGCGCACCCATTTGGGGCCCTTCCAGGCGTAGAGCCGCGGGACGACCAGCCGCACCGGGAAGCCGTGTTCCGCGGTGAGCGGCTCGCCGCCGCGGTGGGTGGCGAACACCGACCGGTCGTCGGCGAACTCGTCGATCCGCAGGTTGGAGCTGTAGCCGTACTCCGCCCAGACCATGACGTGGGTCACGTCCGGCGCGGGTGGCGCGAGTTCGAGCAGGGTCGAGGCGGTCACGCCGCCCCACTCGACGTCCAGCATGGAGAACTTCGTGACGCAGTGGAAGTCGCCGACGACGGTGCTGTGCGGCAGCGCGGAGAACTCCTCGTGGTTCCAGCAGCGCTTGTCCCCGTCGGCGGTGGCGCCGAAGACCCGGAACTCCCAGCGGTCCGGCTTGAACCGGGGGACGGGACCGTAGTGCAGGACCGGCCAGCCACGCTGGAGCCGCTGCCCCGGAGGGAGCTCTCCCTCGCGGCTGTACGGCAGATCCATGGCTCCATGGTGACAGACCGGCCGGCCTGCTTTTGACCGGGACCGCCGCGAGCCGGGTGGCGCGGGCGCTCGGGGGGCGTAACTGTGTACTTACTGGAAAGGCCTGTGACACGGGGTGCGAGTGCGCGCCCCGCGTCGGAGCACATGGAAGGACGGCCGCGGCATGCAGGGCGACCCCGAGGTCATCGAGTTCCTCAACGAGCAGCTGACCGGCGGAGCTCACCGCGATCAACCAGTACTTCCTGCACGCCAAGATGCAGGAGAACTTCGGCTGGACGAAGCTCGCGAAGTACACCCGGTCGGAGTCGATCGACGAGATGCGGCACGCCGAGGTACTGACCGACCGGATCCTGTTCCTGGAGGGCCTGCCGAACTACCAGCGGCTCTTCCACGTGCGGGTGGGGCAGACGGTCACCGAGATGTTCCAGGCGGACCGGCAGGTGGAGGTCGAGGCGATCGACCGGCTGCGGCGCGGCATCGAGGTGATGCGGGCCAAGGGCGACGTCACCTCCGCCAACATCTTCGAGTCGATCCTGGCGGACGAGGAGCACCACATCGACTACCTGGACACCCAGCTCGACCTGGTGGAGAAGCTCGGCGAGCCGCTGTACATCGCCCAGCTCATCGAGCAGCCGGACGGCAGCTGAGCGCTCAGGCGGCTTCGGCGACCCGCCGGGCGACCGGCTCGGCGACGCGCGGCGTCCCGGTCTCCGGCACGCCCCGCACCACGCGGTCCGCGCTTCCCCGGCCGAGGATCGCCTGGATCCGGCGTACGCACGAGCCGCAGTCGGTGCCGGCCTTGCAGGCGCCGGCTATCGCGCGGGGGGTGCAGCGGCCGGACTCCGCGTGCTGCTTCACCTGTGCCTCGGTGATGCCGAAGCATGAGCAGACGTACACGCGGGTTCTCCCCTCTCGGGCGGCTCGGCATGATGAGGTTAACCTAACCTTACTCAGCTCGCCCGTCGGGTGAAAAGCCCGAAGGGGCGCGGATCGGTGTGATCCTCGCCCCTTCGCCGTGGGTCGGCCGGGGTACTACCCCCGGTACATCTCGGCCACCAGGAACGCCAGGTCCAGCGACTGGCTGCGGTTGAGCCGCGGGTCGCAGGCGGTCTCGTAGCGCTGGTGCAGGTCGTCGACGAAGATCTCGTCGCCGCCGCCGACGCACTCGGTGACGTCGTCACCGGTCAGCTCGACGTGGATGCCGCCGGGGTGGGTGCCCAGGCCCTTGTGGACCTCGAAGAAGCCCTTGACCTCGTCGAGCACGTCGTCGAAGCGCCGGGTCTTGTGGCCCGGAGGCCGCCTCGAAGGTGTTGCCGTGCATCGGGTCGCACACCCAGGCCACCTGCGCGCCGGAGGCGGTGACCTTCTCGACCAGCTCCGGGCAGCTTGTCGCGGACCTTGCCCGCGCCCATCCGGGTGATGAAGGTCAGCCGGCCCGGCTCGCGGTCCGGGTCGAGCCGCTCGATGTAGGGTGAGCGCCTCCTCGGCCGTGGTGGTCGGGCCGAGCTTGACGCCGATCGGGTTGCGGATCCGGGAGGCGAACTCGATGTGCGCGCCGTCCAGCTGCCGGGTGCGCTCGCCGATCCACACCATGTGCGCCGGAGACGTCGTACAGCCGGCCGGTGCGCGAGTCGACCCGGGTCAGCGCCGCCTCGTAGTCCAGCACCAGCCCTCGTGCGAGGAGTAGAACTCGACGGTGCGGAACTCGGCCGGGTCGGTCCCGCAGGCCTCCATGAAGTTCAGCGCGCTGTCGATCTCCCGGGCCAGCGCCTCGTAGCGCTGTCCGGACGGCGAGGACTTCACGAAGTCCTGGTTCCAGGCGTGCACCTGGCGCAGGTCCGCGTAGCCGCCGGTGGTGAAGGCGCGCACCAGGTTCAAGCGTCGCGGCGGAGGCGTGGTACATCCGCTTGAGGCGCTCGGGGTCCGGGGTGCGGGCCTCGGGGGTGAACTCGAAGCCGTTGACGCGAGTCGCCGCGGTACGTCGGAAGGGTCACGCCGTCGCGGGTCTCGGTCGGCTTGGAGCGCGGCTTGGAGTACTGCCCGGCGATCCGGCCGACCTTGACGACCGGCACCGACGCCGCGTACGTGAGGACCGCGCCCATCTGAAGCAGCGTCTTGAGCTTGTTGCGGATCTGGTCGGCGGAGACCGCGTCGAAGGCCTCGGCGCAGTCGCCGCCCTGGAGCAGGAACGCCTCGCCGCGGGCGACGGACGCCATGCCGGGCCCGCAGCTGGTCGCACTCCCCAGCGAAGACCAGCGGCGGATACGACTCCAGCTCCGCGACGACATCGCGCAGAGCCTGGGGGTCGGGCCACTCCGGCTGCTGCGCCGCGGGAAGGTCTCGCCAGGTGTTGCTTCTGGCGACGGTTTCAGCGTTCACGGTCACGGCCCCCACCCTACGGGGTCCCGTCCACCCGATTTCGCCCTGCTCAGTGGGTGAGACACCGGCCGGCCGGCGGCGTGCGGCTCGGTTGCCCGGGCGCGGTTGCGCTAGGGTCGGGCCATGTCCACGTACCCGCGCACCAGCTGCTGGTGGCTCGCCGACCCGGCGGCCCGCTGATCGCGCGTATGTGACCGACTTCGCGAAGGCCGCCCCGAGGGGCGGCCTTCGGTGTGTCCACCCGGACCCCGGCCGCGGGCCCCCCTCCGTACCCCGGAAGGAACCCGCCCGTGCCGACCACCACCACCGCGGCGCTCATCAGGCGTCTGCTCGCCCCCGGCAGCCCGCCGTTCGCCCTGCTGCACCGCCGCACCCCGGGCCGCCCGCACGACACCGTCGAGGTGCTGCTCGGCCCGGTCGAGCAGGCGGACGACCTGGCCGGGATCCCGCTGCCGCAGGGCGTGCCCGAGGACGGCCCGGCCCTGGACGCGCTGGCCCTCGTCCCGTACCGGCAGATCAGGGAACGCGGCTTCGACGTGCGCGACGACGGCACCCCGCTGCTGGTGCTGCGGCCCGAGGAGTCCTTCGAGCTGCCGCTGGCTGAGCTGGCCGACGCGCTGCCCCGGCACCGGGTGGCGGTGACCGGCGGGGCGTTCGACGTGGACGACGAGGAGTACGCGGACATCGTCGGGCGGGTGGTCGGCGAGGAGATCGGGCGCGGCGAGGGCGCCAACTTCGTCATCCGGCGCACCTTCCGCGGCGAGATCCCCGGCTTCGGCGCCCGCGACGCGCTCGCGCTGTTCGGCCGGCTGCTGAGCGGGGAGCGCGGCGCGTACTGGACGTACGTGGTGCACACCGGGGAGCGGACCCTGGTGGGGGCGAGCCCGGAGGTCCATGTCCGGATGGCGGGCGGGACGGTGGTGATGAACCCGATCAGCGGCACCTACCGCTACCCGCCCACCGGGCCGACGGCCGAGGGGCTGCTGGCGTTCCTGCACGACGCCAAGGAGGTGGAGGAGCTGACCATGGTGGTCGACGAGGAGCTGAAGATGATGTGCACCGTCGGCGACCTGGGCGGGGTGGTGATCGGGCCGCGGCTGAAGGAGATGGCCCACCTGGCGCACACCGAGTACGAGTTGCGCGGCCGAAGTTCGATGGACGTGCGCGACGTGCTGCGCGAGACGATGTTCGCGGCGACGGTGACCGGCTCCCCGGTGCGCAACGCCTGCCGGGTCATCGAGCGGTACGAGCCGACCGGCCGGGGCTACTACGCGGGCGCCCTCGCCCTGATCGGCCGGGACGCCGCCGGCGGGCAGACCCTGGACTCGCCCATCGTGATCCGCACCGCCGACATCGACCGGGCCGGTGCGCTGCGGGTCGGCGTCGGGGCGACCCTGGTGCGGCACTCCGACCCGCGCGCCGAGGTCGCCGAGACGCATGCCAAGGCGGCCGGGGTGCTGACCGCGCTCGGGGTGGCGCCGGCCCCGGCCCGGCCGGTCCGGGAGGCGGCCGAGCGGCTGGCCGACGATCCGCGGGTGCGGGCCGCGCTGGACGCCCGGCGGGCGAACCTCGCGCCGTTCTGGCTGCGGATGCGCGACCGGGCGGACGGCGGCGGCGCGGGCCGGGCCGGGCACGTCCTCCTGATCGACGCCGAGGACACCTTCACCGCGATGCTGGCGCACCTGCTGCGCTCCTGCGGTCTGGGAGTGACGGTCCGCGCCCATGACGAACCGGGGTTGCGGCAGGCCGTGGCGGCGCACCGGGGGCCGGTGGTGCTGGGTCCCGGGCCGGGCGATCCGCGGGACGCGGGGAGTTCGAAGATGCGCCGACTGCGGTCGCTGGCGGCCGAGTTGGTCAAGGAGCACCGCGACGGGCTGCTCGGGGTGTGCCTGGGGCACGAACTGATCGCGGCGGAACTGGGGTTGGAGATCGTCCGCAAGGAGGTGCCGTTCCAGGGCGCGCAGGAGCGGATCGACCTGTTCGGGCGGCCGGAGACGGTCGGCTTCTACAACACCTTCACGGCCGCCTGCGACGAGGCGGCGGCCGAGGAACTGGCCATGCACCGGGTCGAGTTGAGCCGGGACCCGGTCACCGGTGAGGTGCACGCGATGCGCGGTCCCGGCTTCGCGGGCGTGCAGTTCCACCCCGAGTCGGTGCTGACGATGAACGGCACCGCGATCGTGGCGGAGTTGCTGGCCGCGGTCGCGGTGGTGTGACGGGCCGGCCGGGCCGCGCGGGGGGACCGCGCGGCCCGGCCGGGGCCGGTCAGCCGAAGCCGGTCAGCCGAAGAAGACGCTGGCCTCGGCGTACAGCTTGGGGTCGACCGTCTTGAGCTTGGCGGTCGCCTCGGAGAGCGGGACGCGCACGATGTCGGTGCCGCGCAGGGCGACCATCTTGCCGAAGTCGCCCTCCTGCACCGCGTCGATGGCGTGCAGCCCGAAGCGGGTGGCCAGCCAGCGGTCGAACGCGGACGGGGTGCCGCCGCGCTGGATGTGCCCCAGCACGGTGGTACGGGCCTCCTTGCCGGTGCGCTTCTCGATCTCCTGGGCCAGCCAGTCGCCCACCCCGGACAGCCGGACATGGCCGAAGGAGTCCAACTGGTCGCTCTTGACCACCATGTCGCCCTCCTTGGGCATGGCGCCCTCGGCGACGACCACGATGGGCGCGTACCGGATCTTGAAGCGGCTCTCCACCCAGGCGCAGACCTGCTGGGTGTCGAACCGCTGCTCGGGGATGAGGATCACGTTGGCGCCGCCGGCCAGCCCCGCGTGCAGGGCGATCCATCCGGCGTGCCGGCCCATCACCTCGATGACCAGCACCCGCATGTGCGACTCCGCGGTGGTGTGCAGCCGGTCGATGGCCTCGGTGGCGATGTTGACGGCGGTGTCGAAGCCGAAGGTGTAGTCGGTGGCGTCGAGGTCGTTGTCGATGGTCTTGGGAACCCCGACACAGGGGATGCCGTGGTCGGTGGACAAGGTGGCGGCGACGCCGAGGGTGTCCTCGCCGCCGATCACGATGAGCGCGCCCACCTCGTGCTTGGCGAGCGTCTCCTTGATGCGCCGTACGCCGTCCTCGGCCTTGAGCGGATTGGTCCGCGAGGAGCCGAGGATCGTGCCGCCGCGCGGCAGGATGCCGCGGACCGCGGGGATGTCGAGCTGCTTGGTGTCACCTTCGAGCGGACCGCGCCAACCGTCGCGGAACCCGACGAAGTCGTGCCCGTACTCCTGGGTGCCCTTACGCACGGCGGCTCGGATGACGGCGTTGAGCCCGGGGCAGTCGCCGCCGCCGGTCAGCACTCCTACGCGCATGGAATCTTCCCTTCTGCAGCACTGGCAGCCAACGCACCCACGCTAGCCGTGATCCACGTCACACGGGATCCGAAGGGGCGCCGATTCCGGCCCTGCCAAGGGAGTTCATTCAGACGATCACCCATAAGGGGCATCGCCGGACGGATCAGTCCTCGTCGAGACCGCGTTCGATCGCGTATCGCACGAGTTCCACCCGGTTGTGCAACTGGAGCTTGCCCAGGGTGTTCTGAACGTGGTTCTGCACGGTGCGGTGCGAGATGACCAGCCGCTCGGCGATCTGCTTGTAGCCCAACCCCTTGGCCACCAGCCGCAGTACCTCGGTCTCCCGGTCGGTCAGCCGCGGCACGCCCGGCTCGTCGGGGGCCGCGGGCGGCGGCTCGGTGGCCAGCCTGCGGTACTCGCCCAGCACCAGACCGGCCAGCCCCGGGGTGAAGACCGCGTCGCCGACCGCCGTGCGCCGCACCGCCTCCAGCAGTTCGTCCCGCCCGGCGGACTTCAGCAGATAGCCGGTCGCCCCGGACTTGACCGCCTCCAGCACGTCCTCGTGCTCACCGCTGGCCGACAGCACCAGCACCCGCAGCGCGGGGTCGGCGCCGACCAGTTCCCGGCAGACCCGGGCGCCGGGCAGACCGGGCAGGTTGAGGTCGAGCACCAGCACCTGCGGCGCGGCGGCGCGGGCCCGGCGGACCGCCTCCTGGCCGTCGCCCGCGGTCGCGACCACGTCGTACCCGGCCTCCGCCAGGTCACGGGCGACCGCGTCCCGCCACATCGGGTGGTCGTCGACCACCATCACCTTCACGGCGTCCTCGGTCATCACGTCATCCCCTTCCGGCCGCCGGGTCGGCGCGGCCCTGCTTGGCGTTCTTCCCTCGCGGGACCCGCAGTTCCACCTCGGTGCCCTGCCCGGGCACCGAGACGAACTCCGCGCTGCCGCCCAGGTCGCGCAGCCGGCCCCGGATGGACTGCGCGACGCCGAGCCGGCCTTCGCGCTCGGCGTCGGCGAGCGACCGCTCGGAAAGCCGGGGCCGTCGTCGCGCACGCTGACCAGCACCGCGTCCGGCTCGTCCTCGACGAGGATCCAGGCGTGCGCGCCGGCGCCGGCGTGCCGGCGTGACGTTGTCCAGCGCGGCGCCGACCGCGGCGGCCACCTGCCGAGCGGCGTCCGGCGGCAGCAGGACCGGCTCCGCGGGCGCGGACACGGTCACCGCGGCGCCCGCGTAGCCGGCCAGCAGGGCCCGCAGGTCGCTCGGCCCCGGCGGCCCGCCGTCCTGGCCGGTCGTCTCGGGGTCGTCCTCGGCGCCGCGCGGCACCGGGATCCGGCCGCCCAGCACCAGCGACCGCAGCGCCGCCTCCTGCTCGCCCGCCATCCGGCCCAGCTCGGCCGCCTCGCCGCCGATCTCGCTGCCGCGCCGCTGCACCATGGCCAGCACCTGGAGCACGCTGTCGTGGATGTCGCGGGCCAGCCGCTCGCGCTCCCGGGTGGCGGCCTCGATCTGCAGGGCGCGGGCGAGGGTGCGCTCGCTGCGCGGGCCACCTCGACGACGTAGCCGATGCCGATGCTGACGAAGAAGAGCAGCACGATGCTGTGCACGTTGCCCTGGGAGATCTCGCCGCGCTCCACGACGTTGGCAGGCCCACCACCGCGGAGGCCACCGCGCTCCAGCGCCAGCCGCCCTTGATGGCGAAGGCCAGCACCGAGCCGGCCGTCCAGATCCCCGGCAGCGTGCTCTGCCCGGCGACGATCCGCGCGTGGCTGTCGACGTCGGTGGTCAGCAGGATGCCGGCCAGCGCCATCGCCAGGTCGGCGGCGAGGAAGCGCTTGGTGCACCGGCGCACCGAGCTGACCTGACCTAGCGTCAGCAGCGTCCAGGCGGCCAGCACCGCCAGGTAGGCCCAGGCCCAGGCCGGATGGGCGTACTGCCGGAAGACATAGGCGTAGCGGGCGACGGCGTAGACGAGGGCCAGCACCCGGAAGGCGGCGAGCGCGCGCCACAGCGGCCGCTCGACCGAGACCCGGGAGATCGACCGCCCGGGACCGGTGGTCCCGGGCGCTGCCTTCCGTCCGCCGGATGCCCCCGGCAGGAACCTCGGCGGGCGCATCAGGCTCTGGACTCGTCCGCCCGCTTCTTCGCCTCGGCGATCTGCCGCTTGGCGGCGGTCGCGTAGACGTCCACGTACTCCTGGCCGGACAGCTTCATGATCTCGTACATGACCTCGTCGGTCACCGAGCGCAGGATGAAACGGTCGTGCTCCATGCCGTGATAACGGCTGAAGTCCAGCGGTTTGCCGATCCGGATGCCCGGCCGCATCAGCTTGGGGACCACCTTGCCGGGCGGCTGGATCTTCTCGGTGTCGATCATCGCGACCGGGATGACCGGGGCGCCGGAGCCGAGCGCCACCCGGGCCAGCCCGCCGGGCTTGCCGCGGTAGAGCCGGCCGTCCGGGCGAGCGGGTGCCCTCCGGGTAGATGCCGAACAGCTCACCGCGGTCCAGCACCTCCAGGCCGCTGTTGATCGCCGCCTCGCCCGCGCCGCGCGCGCCCGAACGGTCCACCGGCAGCTGTCCGACGCCCTTGAAGAACGCGGCGGTCAGCTTCCCCTTGACTCCGGGGGAGGTGAAGTATTCGGCCTTGGCGATGAAGGTGACCTTGCGGTCCAGCATCGCGGGAAGGAAGAAGGAGTCCGAGAAGGACAGATGGTTGCTGGCCAGGATCGCCGGACCGTCCTCGGGGATGTTCTCCATCCCCTCCACCCAGGGCCGGAAGGCAAGTCTGAGCGACCCGCCGATCGACAGCTTCATCACGCCGTAGAACAACCCAGGACCTTCCGTAGGCGACGGCAAGACCTTATCCCGCCACCGGCCGGTCCTCGCCCTCCGGTACGGCACCGCCGGGCCTACCCGGGTACAGGGTCGGCCGCGTACTGTGAAATAGCTGTCGCCCGCCAGGCGTTTGCAGGCCAGGAGAGACCTCATGAACACCGCATGACTCACTGCCGCAACTCCGCATCCCTGACGCGAACAAGGAGACTCACGGTGCCGCTCCTGCCCGGAGCCGAGCCGTACCGCCATGACGGCGGGCCGATCGGTGTCCTGCTGTGCCACGGGTTCACCGGCTCCCCGCAGTCCATGCGCCCGTGGGGCGAGTATCTGGCCGGGCGCGGTCTGACGGTCTCGCTGCCGCTGCTGCCCGGCCACGGCACCCGCTGGCAGGACATGCAGCTGACCGGCTGGCAGGACTGGTACGCGGAGGTCGACCGGGAGCTGCGGGCGCTGACCCGGCGCTGCTCGCAGGTGTTCGTGTGCGGTCTGTCGATGGGCGGCGCGCTCGCCCTGCGGCTCGCCGCCCGGCACGGCGCGGCGATCAGCGGGATCGTGCTGGTCAACCCGTCGGTCAAGGCGGACAGCGCCCAGCTGAAGGCGGTCCCGGTGCTGCGTCATCTGGTGCCCTCGGTCAAGGGGATCGCCAGCGACATCGCCAAGGACGGCTCGCTGGAGATCGGCTACGACCGCACCCCGCTGCACGCGGTGCACTCGCTGACCCGGCTGTGGCGGATCGTCCAGGACGAACTGCCGCAGGTCACCCAGCCGTTGCTGCTGTTGCAACAGCAGGATCGACCACGTGGTGCACCCCTCCAACACCGAGTTGGTGCTCCAGCGGGTCTCCAGCTCCGACCTGACCCACCGGGTGCTGGACCGCAGTTACCACGTGGCGACGCTGGACCACGACGCCGAGGCGATCTTCTCCGGCAGCTTCGAGTTCATCCGCCGGCTGGCACCCGCCGCCGGCCAGGAGAGCGCGGCCCGGGGCGAGGTGGCCAGTGGCGGAGCGTGAGGAACCCCAGGACGGTACCGAGGACGTCGAACCCCAGGAGAGCGAGGCCCTGGCCCCCGGCGCGCCGCTGGACGAGGAGGCGGCCTGGGCGCAGATCGTCGCCGGCTACGGCGAGGAGCCCGAGGTCGGCGAGGGCGGCTGGCCCGACGAGGCGGACGCGCCGGCCGGGGAGTCGCCCGCGGCGGACGACACTCCGCCGGTCAACAACGGCATCCCGGTGATCCCGCGGGCCTTCGTGATCAAGGCGCCCACCCCCGGGCCGCGCGACTACGAGGCGCCGGACGACGGGGACGAGGGCCACTTCGTGCCGCCCGAGCCGCCGCCGCTGCCGGAGACCGACGTGACCACGAAGTTCGCCTGGCTCGCGGTGCTCGGCGGCCCGGCGCTGATGCTGGCCTACGTGCTCTTCCAGGAGCCGCCGCCGTGGTGGGCGGTGGTGGTCGGGGTCGGCGGCTTCCTCGGTGGGTTCGTCACGCTGGTCAGCCGGATGCGGGACCCCGACGAGGACGAGGAGGACCCGCACGGCGGCGCCGTGGTGTGATCCCCGCGCCCGAAAGGGCGCGGGGATGTCAGCTCTGACGCGCGGCGGGGACCCGCAGCGCCGCCAGCACCGGCAGGTGGTCGGTGGCGGCGCGCAGGTCCGGCTCGGTGACCCCCGGCAGGTGGGAGGGCACCCCGCAGCCCAGGATCTCGACGTCCTTGCCGGCGAAGACCGCGTCGATGCGCTGGAAGGGGTCGCCGGGACGCGAGGTGAACTCGCCGCCCCACGGCCGGACCGCCCAGGCAGTCCTGCAGCTCGGCGGCGATCCGCCCGAACGCGGGCCCGCCGGGCGTTGTCGTTGAAGTCGCCGCCGACCACGCGTGCGCGCCGCGTCCATGGCGGCCACCCGGTCCAGCAGCAGGCCGGCCTGGAAGTACCGCTCGTCGGCGTTGACGCTCAGGTGGCAGCTGACCACCCCGAGCCGGGCCGCGCCGAACCGCAGCACCGCGGTGGCGAGGCCGCGCTGGTGCAGCCCCGGGGTACGCGGCAGCAGCAGGTCCTCGGTCTCGCTCGACGTGCGCCCGCAGCGAGGCCAGTACCAGCGGGCCGCTGGTGGTGGCCCCGCCGGTGACCACGACGAGACCGGTCTCCCGGGCCAGCCAGGCGGCGTGCTTGCGCCAGCGGAAGAACCGCGGCGCCTCCTGCACGCAGACCACGTCCGGCGCGCAGGCCCGGATCACCCGGGCCAGCGCGCGCCGGTCGTCGCGCATCGAGCGGACGTTGTAGCTGAGCACCCGGACGACCGCGCTGCCGTCCGCTTCGGTGACCGACTCCGGCAGATCGCCGGGCGAACTCACCACGCGTCAGCCCTGACGTGCCAGGTCGGCGGCGCCCACCAGGCCCGCCTCGCCGCCGAGTCGGGCGGCGAGCACCTGGGCGTGCGGCCGCCACTGGCCGCCGACCAGCCAGCGCCGGAAGGACTTGCGGATCGGGTCGAGGACCAGGTCGCCCTCGTCCGAGACGCCGCCGCCCACGATGAAGGCGGACGGGTCGAAGAGCGAGGCGAGGTCGGCGAGTCCGGCGCCCGCCCAACGGGCCAGCTCCCGGAAGGAGTCGACGGCGACCGGGTCGCCGGCCCGGGCCGCCTCGGAGATGTGCCGGCCCTCGATGGTCTCCGGGGTGCCGTCGCCGAGCGCCAGCAGGATCTCGGCGTTCTCCGGGGTGGCCGCGGCGCGCTGCCGCGCGTAGCGGACCAGTGCCCGGCCTGACGCGTACTGCTCCCAGCAGCCCTGGCTGCCGCAGCCGCACAGCAGGCCGTCCGGCACCACCCTTATGTGGCCGAACTCGCCCGCCACGCCGAAGCGTCCGCGGCGCAGCCGGCCGCCGATGATGATGCCGCCGCCGAGGCCGGTGCCGAAGGTGATGCAGATCGACGTCGTCATGGCCCTGCCCGGCGCCGAAGCGGTACTCGCCCCAGGCGGCCGCGTTGGCGTCGTTCTCCACCACGACGGGCACGCCGACCCGCTGTTCGACCTTGTCCTTGAGCGCCTCGTGCCGCCAGTTGATGTTCGGCGCGAACAGGACGGTGGCCCGTTTGTCGTCGACGTATCCGGCGGCGCCGATGCCGACGGCCTCCGACCTGGTGGCCTGCGCCGACGGTGCGCACCGCGTCCGCGATGGCGTCCACGACGCCCTCGGATGTCGACGGTGTCGGCACCTTGCAGGTCTCCAGGACGGAGCCCTCCTCGTCGACCACCCCGGCCGCGATCTTGGTGCCGCCGATGTCGACGCCGATGGTCAGTCCCATGTGTCCCTCAGATTCCGGTCGAACCCCGCGCTGCTGCAACGGTACCGGAGGTGCGGGCCACCGCCCGCCGACCGTTCACGGCGCGAGACGGTCCACGGGCCGGGTCAGTCCAGGTCGATGCGCTCGGGCCCGGGACGGCCCGGATCGTCGTCGTCCCCTGCGGCCGGATCCTTGGTGTCGGTGCCGGAGGACCCGGCGGGCGGGCGGGTGCCGCGGGTCCAGCGCTGCTCCTGGCCGGTGACGGCCGAACGGTAGGCGGCCAGCAGTTCCGCTCCGGCGGCGCTGAGGTGTTCGAACAGGTCGGGGTTGCGGTCCCTGATCGGGTCGACGGCCGCCTTCACCTGGGAGATCATCGCCTTGGCCGCGAGCCCGGCGGCCGGCGACCGCAGCTCGGAGACCTTGTCGGCGACGGCCTCGGCGAGCTTGAACAGCTCGTCCGCCGCGCTGCCGGGACGGTAGCCGGCCCGCTCCCGGCGGCGTGCCTTCTCCTCCGCGAGGTCCTCGGCGCACGCCGTGGCCCACGCGTCGGCATCGGTCTGCGGACTGTCCAGGGCATCGCTCATCGCGGGCTCCCTCGCAACGCATCAAGCTGATGCCTACGACGTTACCCGAACCGGCGCCCCGGGTTGAGGGCGCTCAACGCGGCCACAGCGCGGGATCCGGCTCGAAACGCACCTGGAGAGCGCCGTCGCGCAACGCCGCCCCGGCGACCGAGCAGCGGCGCAGCGCGGACGGCAGCGGCATGATGCGGCGGAACCCGGCGGCGTCCACCACGAGTTCGTCGCCGCGCCTGACCAGGTCGAGCCCTTCGCGTGTCGCGCCGGGCAGCGGCAGCCGCCAGATCAGCCGGCCCTCGTCCGCCAGCCGGTCCGTCACGCTCCACGGGTCGGGGGCCGGCGCCTCGGGCAGGTCCCAGCGCCCGGCTCCCGCGACGCCCAGCAGGGCGAGGTCGTCGGTGCCGAACGGGTCCCGGCCCAGATGGGCCACCTCGTTCACCGCGGCGGCGTGCGGGGAGCCGTCGTCGACCTCCGCGCGCAGCGCCGCGAGCTGCCGCTGCTGGGCGTCGGCCAGCTCGGCCAGGAAGGGGTCGGCCGAGCCGGTGGGCAGCAGCCGGTTGGCGGTGACGGACTCCAGCCGCAGCCCGTACAGCGCGAGGCCGGTGCGGGCGGTGCGCACCCGGGTGGCGGCCTGCGCCCCGGGCTCGACGACCAGCCGGACACCGGTGGAGTCGGCGTCCACCGCGGCCTGCACGGCGGCGAGTTCGGCGTCCCAGCGGGCGGCGGTCTCGTACAGCCATTCGGCGGGCATCGGCACCCCGGCCAGCTGGGCCAGCATCGGGCGCAGCGCGCGGGCGGCCTGCCGCTCGGCGGGCAGCAACCGGCTCAGGTAGCGGCGCAGTTGCCCGGGGAGCGCGAGCATCGAAAGGGAGCGCGGCACCGGCGGCAGGTCGACGACCACCACGTCGTGTCCCCGGGCCGCGCCGAGCGCCTGGAGCAGCGCGAAGGCGTCGGCGCCTGGCAGTTCGGTGAACTCCTCGTCGTCCAGCGGATTGGCGCCCAGCAGGTCGAAGACCGCGCCGAGGCGTTCCTGCAACTCCCCCGCCCGGCCGCGGAAGACGGCGGTGGTGTCGACCTGCCGGACGGTGAGTCCCGGCACGGCGGTGGCGGACAGGCCGGGGGGTGGTTCGGCGGCGATCAGCAGGGTGCGGGCGCCGTCCAGTGCCGAGGCGAGGGCGGTGGCCGCGGCCACGGTGGAGGTTCCGGCGCCGCCCGGGCCGGTGACGAGAACGGTGCGCACGGATCAGCTCTGCTCGACGCGCTTCTTCAGACCGGCGAGCGCGCGGTCGATGATGACCTTCTCGGCCTTGCGCTTGATCATGCCGAGCATCGGGATCTTCACGTCGACGGTCAGCTGGTAGGTGACCTCGGTGCTGCGGCCGTCCGCGGAGCCGGCCAGGGTGTAGGAGCCGTCCAGGGTGCGCAGCATCTGGGACCTGCACCAGCGACCAGCTGACCTGGTCGGGGCCCTCCCAGGTGTAGGCGAGGGTGTGGTCGTCCTTGATCGCGCCGGCGTCGAGCACCAGCCGGACCTGCTCGGCGCGGCCCTCGGCGTCGGTGGCGAGGACTCCGCCTCCTTGACCTCGCCGGTCCACTCCGGGTAGCGGGCGAAGTCGGCGATCACCGCCCATGACCTCGGCCGGGGCCGCCTCGATCGTGATGCTCGACCTGGTGTGTTCCGCCATCGCCGTGGCCTCTCCGGGACTTCGCGTCGTGTTCGTGGTGATGGTGAGGCTATCGCGGGTGGGTCGAACGCAGGACCGCGCGCTCACCGGCCACCGGGGTCACCACTGCAGGGCGAACGGCGTTCGGGTGGCGTTGAAGTGCCCGACGTTGACGCACTCGGTGTCGCCGATCCGCATCCGCCGGGTCAGCGGCTGGTGGACGTGGCCGAAGACGGCGTACTTGGGCCGGACCGCGTGGATGGCGTCCAGCAGCGCCTGGCTGCCGCGCTCGAAGCGGCGGGCGACCACGTCGTAGCACAGCTCGGGAACGGCCGGCGGGATGTGCGAGCAGAGCACGTCGACCTCGCCGAGGGCGGCGACCTTGGCCGCGTAGGACTCCTCGTCGATCTCGTACGGGGTGCGCATCGGGGTGCGCAGCCCGCCGCCGACGAAGCCGAAGACCCGGCCGCCGATCTCCACCTTCTCGCCGTCCAGCACGGTGGTGCCGGGTCGGGCGAACTCCGGCCACAGCGCGGGGACGTCGACGTTGCCGTAGGTGGCGTACGTCGGGGTGGGAAGGCGGCGAACATGCTCGGCGTACTGGCGGCGGACCGCGGCGTCCGATCGCGGCCGTCGCGGTCGATCCCGGCCCACAGCGACCGGGACAGCTCCCTGGCCTCCTCGAAGCGGCGGGCGGTGCGCAGTGCCACGATGCGGTCGGCGTTCGCGGTGCCGAACAGGTCGGGGAAGATCCCGCGGGAGTGGTCGGCGTAGTCCAGGAAGAGGATGAGGTCGCCGAGGCAGACGAGGGCGTCGGCGCCGTCACCCGCCCTGGCCAGGGCCTCGACCGCTCCGTGGACATCGCTCACGACATGCACCCGCATGACGATCACCTTACGGTCAGACACTCGCGCGGCGGGAGAGCCGTCGACTAGGGTTCCCGGAACATGGCTGTGGCCTCGATGGTTGTGACACAGCAGAACATCTGACCCGGCCCTCTACCCCGAGGGCTTACCGATGGGTAACGTCCGGGCAGATCCGAGTAGAGCTCTTGGATCACGAGCGCAGCCGACAACCGCAGCCGGCGCCGACGAGGAGCAGCAGTCTTGCGCGAGTTCAGCCTTCCGGCCCTGTACGAGGTCCCCGCGGACGGCAATCTGACGGATCTCATCCGCCGCAACGCCGCCCAGCACCCCGACACCGCCGTCCTCGGCCGCAAGGTCGCCGGCACCTGGCAGGACGTCACCGCGGCCGATTTCCTCGCCGAGGTGCGGGCCGCCGCCAAGGGCCTGATCGCCTCCGGTGTGCAGCCGGGCGACCGGGTCGCCCTGATGTCCAGAACCCGGTACGAGTGGACGCTGCTGGACTTCGCGATCTGGAGCGCCGGCGCGGATCACCGTGCCGGTCTACGAGACCTCCTCCGCCGAGCAGGTGCGAGTGGATCCTCAGCGACTGCGGCCGTGGTGGGCTGCCTCGTGGAGACCGCGGCCCACGAGGCGGTGGTGGAGTCCGTCACGCGACCGGCTGCCGCAGCTCAAGCACGTGTGGCAGATCGACGCGGGCGCGGTGGAGACGCTGGCGTCGGCGGGCAGCGACGTCTCCGACGGGCAGGTGGTCGAGCGCTCCTCGATCGCCGACGCCGACTCGCCGGCCACCATCGTCTACACCTCCGGCACCACCGGCCGCCCCAAGGGCTGCGTGCTGACCCACCGCAGCTTCTTCGCCGAGTGCGGCAACGTGGTCGACCGGCTCACCCCGCTGTTCCGTACCGGGCGAGTCCTCGGTGCTGCTCTTCCTGCCGCTGGCGCACGTCTTCGGGCGGCTGGTGGAGGTCGGCGAGCATGATGGCGCCGATCAAGCTGGGCCACGTCAGCGACGTCAAGCACCTCACCGACGAGCTGGCCGCCTTCCGGCCCACCATGATCCTGGGCGTGCCGCGGGTGTTCGAGAAGGTCTACAACGCGGCGCGCGCGCAGGCCGCAGGCGGGCGGCAAGGGCCGGATCTTCGACAAGGCGGCCGACACCGCGATCGAGTACAGCCGCGCGCTGGACGCCCCGGCAGGACCCGGGCTGGCGCTGCGGCTGCGCCACCGGGTCTTCGACCGGCTGGTCTACGGCAAGCTGCGCGCGGTGCTGGGCGGTCGCGCCTCGCACGCCATCTCCGGCGGCGCGCCGCTGGGCGAGCGGCTCGGCCACTTCTACCGGGGTATCGGCTTCACCGTGCTGGAGGGCTACGGCCTGACGGAGTCGTGCGCGGCGACCGCGTTCAACCCGTGGGACCGCACGAAGATCGGCACCGTCGGGCAGCCGCTGCCGGGCTCGTGTCGTGCGGATCGCGGACGACGGCGAGGTGCTGCTGCACGGCGAGCACCTGTTCACCGGGTACTGGAACAACGAGGAGGCCGAGCGCGCGAGGCGTTGTCCGACGGCTGGTTCCACACCGGGGACATCGGCACGCTGGACGAGGACGGCTATCTGACCATCACCGGGCGCAAGAAGGAGATCATCGTCACCGCGGGCGGCAAGAACGTCGCCCCCGCGGTGATCGAGGACCGCATCCGGGCGCACGCGCTGGTCGCCGAGTGCATGGTGGTCGGTGACGGCGAGACCGTTCATCGGGCGCGCTGATCACCCTCGACGAGGAGTTCCTGCCGCGCTGGGCCGAGCAGCACGGCAAGCCCGCCCCGGCGACGGCCGCCACGCTGCGCGAGGACCCCGACCTGCTCGCCGAGATCCAGCGGGCGGTCGACGACGGCAACGCGGCGGTCTCGCACGCCGAGGCGGTGAAGAAGTTCCACGTCCTGCCGGGGCAGTTCACCGAGGAGTCCGGCCACCTCACGCCGTCCCTGAAGCTCAAGCGCAACGTCGTCCTGCGCGACTTCGCTCCCCAGATCGAAGGGATCTACGGCGGCTGAGCCGGCCGCCGTCAGGCGAGCTTGAACCCGCCGGGCGCGATGTCGGTCGGCCGGGCGTGCCGCAGTGCCCGGCGGGCGCCGCGCGGCACGGCGGGCGGCCGGACGGCGAGGACCGGGCAGCCGGCCCTGGCCAGGACGCGGCGGCGGACCGAGCCGTGCAGCAGCCGCCGGGCCGGGCCGCGGTCGCCCGCGCCGATGACCACGATGTCGTCGGGGCGGTCGGCGATGGCGCACAGCGCGTCGGCGGCCGGGAAGCGCTCCACCCGCGGTTCGAGGTCGACGTCCGGCGGGAAGCCGCCGAGCGCCGCGTCGAAGGCGTCCATCAGGCGCAGGGTTGCTTGCTGTTCCCAGATCTCGGCGAGCGGCGGGCAGGGTGCCTGCCGGTACGCCATCTCGCCGCCGGGCGGCTGCCAGGCGAGGACCGCGACAAGCTGCCTGCCGTCCTCGCGGGCCATCGCCACGGCCCGACGCAGGGCGGCGAGGCCGCCCAGCGATTCACTGACCCCCACGACGATCCGGCCTGGTTTCACGAGTGCGATGTCCATGGCTTGAAGTCTTCTCCGCACAAGATCCTGCCAACAGTGGCGCTGGTGCCCTTGTACAACAAAATCCTGCCACCTAGGCTGGGGGCATGCTCACCAATGTCGCGGCGGTCCTGATCGAGGGCGTCTCGCCGTTCGAATTCGGGGTGATCGGCGAGGTCTTCGGCTTCGACCGCGGTGTCGAGGGCGTCCCGCCGGTCGCCTTCCGGGTCTGCGCCGAGCGCCCCGGCGAGCCGCTGCGCACCGAACTGGGTGTGCACGTCATCCCGGACCACGGGCTGGACGCGGTCGAGGAGGCCGACCTGGTGGCGGTCCCGGCCGCCCACACCGAGGGCGACTACCCGCCCGCCGTGCTGGACGCGCTGCGCCGGGCGTCCGCGCGCGGGGCCACCGTGCTGTCGGTGTGCACCGGCGCGTTCATCCTGGGCGAGGCCGGGCTGCTGGACGGACGGTCCTGTACGACGCACTGGTCCGAGGCGGCCGAGCTGGCCCGGCGCTATCCGGCCGCCCGGGTCGACCCCGACGTGCTGTTCGTCGACGACGGCGACATCGTCACCAGCGCGGGCACCGCGGCCGGCATCGACGCCTGCCTGCACATCATCCGCCGGGAGTGGGGCGCCGCCGCGGCGAGCGCACTGGCCCGCCGGATGGTGGTGCCGCCGCAACGGGAGGGCGGACAGCGGCAGTTCATCGAGCCGCCGGTGCCCGAGCAGGCGGCCGACAGCCTGGAGCCGGTGCTGTCCTGGATGCTCACCACCCTGGACACCGAGCACAGCATCGCGAGCCTGGCACGGCACGCCCGGATGTCGGAGCGCACCTTCGCCCGCCGGTTCTCCGCCGAGACCGGCACCACACCGCTGCGCTGGCTGACCCTGCAACGCGTGCTGCACGCCCGGCGGCTGCTGGAGGAGACCCGGCTGGGCGTCGACGAGATCGCCCGCGGCTGCGGCTTCGGCACCGCGGCGCTGCTGCGCCACCACTTCCGCCAGATCGTCGGCGTCACCCCCACCCACTACCGCCGCACCTTCTGCACCAGCCCGGCGAAGGTGCCCGTTCCCTAGAGCAGACCCCGCAGGCGGTCGGCGAGCAGGTCCCAGCGCCAGGACTCCTCCACCCAGCGACGGCCGCGCTCACCGAGGCGGCGGCGCAGTTCGGGGTCGCCGAGCAGGGTGACGATCCGGTCGGCGGCCTCGGCCGGAGAGCCGCCGCGCACCACCCAGCCGGTCTCGCCGTCCAGCACGGCGTCCGGCGCGCCGCCCGAGTCGCCCGCCACGACGGGCAGTCCGGTGGCGGACGCCTCCAGGTAGACGATGCCGAGGCCCTCGACGTCCAGGCCACCGCGCCGGGTACGGCAGGGCATCGCGAAGACGTCCCCCGCGCCGTAGTGCGAGGGCAGTTGCGCCCAGGGCACCGCCCCGGTGAAGCGCACCGCCCGCTCGACACCGGTGTCGGCGGCCAGCTTCTCCAGCTCGGCGCGGTACGGTCCGTCGCCGACGATCAGCAGAACCGCGTCCGGCACCTCGCGCAGCACCGCCGGCATCGCCTGGATCAGGGTGTCCTGGCCCTTGCGGCGCACCAGCCGCGAGACGCAGACGATCACCGGCCGGTCGGTCAGCCCGAGGCGGGCGCGGACCGCGGCACCGCCCGAGCCGGCGTGGAAGGTCTTCTCGTCGACGCCCGGCGGAAGCCGCACCATGCGGTCCGCCGCCTGGGGAGTGAGCGCGGCGGCGATCCGGGAGCGGGTGTACTCGCCGAGGTAGGTGATGGTGTCGGTGCCCTCGCCGATCCGGCGCAGCAGTCCGCGCGCGGCCGGCAGTTGCGCCCAGCCCGCCTCGTGGCCGTGGGTGGTGGCGACGAGCCGCCGCGCGCCCGCCGTCCGCAGCGCCGGCGCCATCAGCCCGAGCGGGGCCGCGGCGCCGAACCACACCGACGAGCAGCCGTGTTCGCGCAGCAGCGCGGCGGCCCTGCGGGTCACCCTCGGGGTGGGCAGCAGCATCGTGGTGCGGTCGCGTACCACCGGGAACGGCTGCTCGGCGTCGAAGGCGGCGACCGCGGCGCGGTCCTTCCAGGTCGAGGCGTACACGACGACCTTTCCCGGGTCCAGACGCAGCGCCATGCTGTGCACGAAGGCCTGGATGCCGCCGGGGCGCGGGGGGAAGTCGTTGGTGACGATCAGGGTCTTGTCCATCACCACAGACGGTATCGGGTGCCCCCGGTTCCGGCGGGTAGCGGTGGCGTACGCTGGCGGTCCTCCCGGGGTCCGCTCCACGCACCGGTACGCCCCGGTACGCCGTGGCCCCGCGCGGTCAACGCCGATCGACGAAGGAGCCTGCGCTGCCGGTGATCCTGAGCCCCGACAGCCCGCCGCGGAACGCGCCGGGCGGCGACCGTACCGCCGGCCCCCGGCTACGTGACCTCGCGCTGTCGACCCGGCCCGCGCTCACGGTCTGGGTGGCCGCGCTGGCACTCCAACTGCTGATGCTGGTCTGGCTGAGCGACCGTCCCGACTGGCTGCACGCGGCGCTCACGCCGTGGGACAACCAGTGGTACGTCCAGATCGCCCAGGACGGCTACCCGCACGGCTTCAGCTACGACGCGACGGGTCAACTGACCGGCAACACGCTGGCGTTCTTCCCCCTCTACCCGGCGCTGATCAAGCTGGTCTCGCTGGTCACCGGGCTGGGCGGCACGACCGCGTCGGTGCTGGCGGCATGGCTGGCGTCGGCGGGCGCGGCGGTGGCGGTGCACCGGCTGGGGACGAGGTTGTACGGGTCGCGCGCGGGGCTGTTCCTGGTGGTGCTGGTCTTCACCCAGCCGATGGCGGTGACGCTGTGGATCGGCTACAGCGAGAGCCTGTTCCTGCTGCTGGCCGCCGCCACCCTGCTGGCGGTGCACCGGCGGGCGTGGCTGACCGCGGGGGTCCTCGCGCTGCTGGCCGGGCTGACCCGGTCGACGGGGGTCGCGGTGGCGCTGGCGCTGGTGGTGGCCGCGGTGCCGCCGATGTGGAAGGCGCGGCGGGTGGACCGGCGCGCGGTGGCCGGCGCGGCGGTGGGCGCGCTCGGGGTCCCGCTGTACGTGACGTGGGTGGGGCTGCGGGTCGGCAGGCTGGACGCGTGGCTGACCATACAGCGGGCGGGCTGGCACACGGCGTGGGACTGGGGCGCGGCGACCTGGCAGTTCCTGCGTGACACGCTGCGCGACGGCCACGACTGGGTACCGGTCGCCACGGCGGTACTGCTCGTCGTACTGGCCGCCGCCTGCGCGGCGGAACTGCTGGCGAGGCCGTGGCCGCCGCTGGCGGTCTACGGGGTGCTGGTCTTCGTGCTGACGGTGGGCCAGACGAACTACTACCACTCGAAGTTGCGGTTGTTGGTCCCGGCGCTCCTCACCCTGGCCCCGGCGGCGAGGGCGATGGCAGAGGCGAACCCGAGAAGGGTGATCCCGGCAGTGACGGTAGTAGCGCTGTTCGGCACGTGGTTCGGCGCGTACATGCTCACGAACTGGCAGTACGCGATCTAAAGGAACCAGCAGTGGTGACCGGAGACCGGGTCGTTGCCACCGACAACAAGCAGACAACGAATAACCAAAACACCCCACGCACCCGAGGCCGCGAAGCGGCGAAGGAGGCGCGCAGCGCCGGATAACACTGGCGGGCGCGCAGCGCCGTAGCCCCCTCCCCTCCGCCCCCCAAGCCGCGCAGCGGCGCAGAATCACTACGCGACCCTCGCCGCCCCGGCCACACCCAACAGGGTCAGACCGCGACAGGCCCAGCCCCCGAGCCGACGGCCGTAAGAAGCGCCAGCGGAGTGGCCGCCGCCCAAGCCTGCGGCGAGCAGGAATGCGGATAAGGCACCGGCTCCGGATACCGATCCCGCCCATACCCCGCCATGACCTCCGGCAGCCGCCACCCATGCCACCGCGCCGCGTCGACCAACGCCCCCGCCACCACCCGAGCCTGCTCCCGCAACCCGTACCGGGCCAGCCCGAGCGCGATCACCGCGTTGTCGTGCGGCCAGACACTGCCACGGTGGTAGGAGAGCGGGTGATACGGCGCCTGCCCCTCGGCCAGCGTGCGGATCCCCCAGCCGGAGAAGAAGTCCGGCTCCAGCAGCCGCCGCCCGACCCGCTCGGCGCGTGCCGCGTCGAGAATGCCGGACCACAGCAGATGCCCGGCGTCCGAGGCGAGCGCGTCCGCCTGCCGCCCGGCGCCGTCCAGCGCGAGGGCGGGGAAGTCCGCGCCGGCCAGCCAGAAGTCCCGTACGAAACGCTCCCGCAGGTCATCCGCCGCACCCTCCAGCCGCCGGGCGAGCGCCAGGTCGCCCCAGACCTCCCCGGCCAACCGCGCGGTGCGGCGCAACGCGTCGTAGGCGTAGCCCTGCACCTCGGCGACCGCCACCGCGCCGTTCGCCTGCGTACCGTCCGCGAAGCAGATCGCGCCGGCGGAGTCCTTCCAGTTCTGGTTCGCCAGACCGCCGGCCGCCTCGTCGGAGGTGTAGACGAGGTAGCCGCGCTCGCCGAGCCCGCCGTCCCGGAACATCCACTCGACGGCGGCCCTGGCCGACGCTTCGAGCCGCCGGGCGAGCCGGGGGTCGCCGGTGGACTCGGCGTGCGCCTGGAGCAGCACCAGGAACAGCGGGGTGGCGTCGACCGAACCGTAGTAGCGGCCGTAGGGAACCTGCCGGAAGTGGGCGAGTTCGCCGTGCCGCAGTTCGTGCGGGATGCGGCCGGGCTGCTCAAGGCGGTCGGCGTGGTGGCCGGTGCCCTGCGCGGCGGCGAGCGCGGCGAGGGTGGCCTCGGCGGTCCCTGGCCGGTAGGGCAGGGCGAAGAGCGAGGTCAGCAGCGAGTCGCGGCCGAAGAGGGTGAGGAACCACGGGGTGCCGGCGCCCGGTACCCGTAGCGGCTCACCGTCGGGGCCGACGGCCGGCACCCGCAGCCCGGCCAGGTCGGCCAGACCGTGCTCGGCCGCGGTGACCAGCCCGTCCCGCACCGAGGGATCGACCCGGCCTGCCAGGTCGGCGGGCCGGGGCCGGGCCCGGGTGAACTCCTCGGTGTCCCGGGTGCGCTCCGCCCGCAGCGCGGCGGGTGGCGCCGGTCGGGCAGGAGCGGGGCCGTGGGCGGCGAACGCCCGTACCGCCAGCAGGAGTTCACGGCTGCCGTGGGCGGGCAGGGTGAGCCGCCAGCTCAGCACGCGGGAGGTGCCGTCCGGGTGCGCGGGCCGGATCCCGTCGGGGGGCGGGTCGGCGGTGAGGGTGGTCGAGGATGCCCAGTCGGGCCCGCGGCGGTAGCCGAACTCCACGCCGTCCGGCCGCTCGACGGCGTGGAGTTCGGCGCCGGGCTTGGCGTGCGTCCGGCCGTCGGAGCGCAGTTCGAACTGGTCGGCGAAGTCGGCGTCGGCGGTCAGCTCGACGGTGACCTCGGCGGGTTCCGGCAGGTTGTTGACCAGGGAGATCCGTTCGGCGAACAGACCCTGGCCGACGGCCTGGTCACGGAAGACGGTGTACCCGGGCGGCTCGCCGCGAGTGCCCGACGGCACCAGGACCGCGCCGTCCGCGGTGGTGCCCAGCAGCTTCAGCGGCACGCCGCCCGCGGTCAGCCGCCAGCGGCTCAGGTGCCGGGCGTCCCGCAGGAACAGCCCGTCCGGGGAGGTGCCGCGCGACCCGGTGATCTCGCCGGCCGGCCCGAGCGCGGCGAACGTGCCCAGGTGGACCAGGATCCGGTGACCGCCGGCCGTCATCGCGACGCCTCCGGCCCGCCGAGCAGGTCGAGGGTGAGCCCCGCGGTCCAGCTGAAGTCGCGGATGCCGCGGCCGGCTCCGCTGTAGGGGTCGACGTACTCGGCGAACCCGGTGGCGCAGGCGGCCCGCAGCGCGGACAGCCGCAGCCGGCCGGCCTGTTCGCCGGCGCCGACGGCCAGCAGCCCGCGGTGGATCAGCCAGGCGGTGTTGAACCAGCTGGGGCCACGCCAGTAGCGGTTGACGTCGAACTCGGGTCCGGTCAGGTCGTAGCTGGGCACCATGTGCACCTCGCCGAGCCGGAAGTGCTCGCCGGTCGCGGTGGCCAGCAGGGCGTCCGCCACCTCGGCGGGCAGCCCAGGCACGGCGAGCGGCAGCAGCCCGGCGACCCCGCGGACCGGCAGCGGGCGGTCGTCGTACAGGTCGCGGGCGGTGAAGACCCCCAGCGCCGGGTCCCACAGCCGGGTGGTCAGCGCCTCGGCCAGCCGTTCGGCGCGCCGCCGTGCCGGGGCGGGGTCGGCGCCCACGGCCTCGGCGATGTCGGCGAGGGCGTGTTCCGACAGGGCGAGCAGGGTGTTGAAGCCGGGGTCCTCGACGGCGAAGCGGTGCGGGGTGCCGGCGTCGTCGTAGCCGTGGTCCCGGTAGTCGCCGGCCAGCCGCACGTAGCGGGCGTAGTCCAGATCGGTCGGGCGGTCGGCGGCCACGCTGTGGTCGAGGTCGGCGCGGCGGAAGGACCCCTCGGGCGCCGGGGGCACCCGGCTCAGCGGGTCGTCCCAGCAGGGGCTGTTGTCCAGGCCCGGCTCCCAGGGGTGGACGACGGCGGCGAGGCCGTGGCCGCCGAGGTCGCGTCGTTCGGTCAGATAGCGGTGCCAGGCGTCGAGCTTGGGGAGCAGCCGTTCCAGGAAGCGGCGGCGCCGGGACTCGGCCGGGTCGGCCCGGTGCACCAGCCAGGCGGCCAGCGCGTGCACGGGGGGCTGCACGATGCCCGAGGTCTCCGGCACGGCCGGGGCTCCGGCGGCCCGGCCCGCGGTGGAGGAGCGCCAGAAGTCGGGGCTGGGGAAGTAGGCGTGCGGGGGGACGGCGGGGTTGAAGACGATGTGCGGGACCCGGCCGTCCTGCCACTGGGCGCCGAACAGGGACTCCAGTTCGCGCTGGGCGCGGCGCGGCGACAGGTGGCGCAGGCCGATGGCGATGAACGCCGAGTCCCAGCTCCACTGGTGGGGGTAGAGGGAGCGGGACGGCACGGTGGCCGTCCCGGTCCAGTTGCCCAGCAGTACCCGGATCGCGGCGGCGCGCAGCCGCAGGTGGTCCCGGGAGACGTCCTGGGCGTCGGCTTCCAGTACGGCGGTCATGCCGCCGCCTGTCGCAGGAACGCCGGGACGGAAGCCACCGCGGCCTGCGGGTCGCCGGTCAGCCGGCATTCGGCGGCGAGGTAGCCGTCGTAGCCGGCGGCCTCCAGCGCGCCCAGCCACACCGGCCAGTCCAGGTGCCCGGCGCCGGGCTGGAACCGGTTGGAGTCGCTGACCTGGGCGTGCCCGATCAGCGGTGCGACGGCCAGGATGGCGGCGGCCGGGTCGGCCTCCTCGATGTTCATGTGGTAGCTGTCGATGCCGATGCGCACCGAGTCGAGGCCGACCGCGCCGATGAGTTCGGCGGCCTGGTCGAGCCGGTTGACCATGTGGTCCTCGTAGCGGTTGAGCGGTTCGAGGAAGAGGGTGACGCCCTCGGCGCGGGCGTGCTCGCCCAGTTCGGTGAGGCCGCCGAGCAGGATCTCGCGGTCCTCCTCCTCGGTGCGCGGCGGCTCGAACGGCGGCAGCCGGCGGGAGAACATCCCGTAGGAGGCGGGGGTCTGGGCGCCGAGTCCGCCGAGTTCGCCGATGACGGACAGCTGGGACTTCATCTGCTCGATGGCGTCGCGGCGCAGGTCGTCGTCGAAGGCGCCGAGGAAGTGCAGCATGTCGACGCAGACGGTCGGCATGACGACGCCGTCTGCGAGGGCGGTGCGCAGTTCCGGCAGCCGGTCGCGGAAGCCGAAGCCGCCCTTGCCGCGCAGTTCGATCGCGTCGTAGCCGGCTGCCTGGGCGAAGTCCCATTTGGCCTGGAGGGTGTCGCCGGGCAGCAGTTGCTCCTGGCAGGCAAGCTTGAGCATGGTGGGCGGGGGCCTTTCGGACTCAGGCGGTCGGGACGGCGTGCGGGCTCGGCGGACGCCAGGCCGTGTCTTGCGGATCTTGGCGGGCTCGCGACGCCCGGTACGGCCTAGAACTCCAGGACGACCTGTAGCGCCTCGCCGGGACGCTCGTCGAGCAGCGTGTAGGCGTCGGCCGCCTCGGCGACCGGCACGACATGGCTGACCAGGGACCGGGTGTCGACCCGGTCGTCGGCGACCAGCCGCAGGAAGGTCTGCTGGAGGCGCTCCACGCTCCAGCGCCCGGCCAGTTGCGGTGGCACGCCGCCGATCTGCGAGCAGATCAGCTGGACCCGGTTGTGGTGGAACTCGTCGCCGAGCCGCAGCCCGGCGCCGTCGCCCTGGTAGAACCCGGAGGCCACCACCCGGCCGCCGGCGGTGACCGTGCGCAGCGCCTGGTGCAGGGCGGGGTAGGCGCCGCTGATCTCGATGGCGAGGTCGGCGCCGCGGCCCTCGGTGTGTTGGCGGACCGCCTCGGCGACGGCGTCGGTGCGGGCGTTGAGGGTGTGGGTGGCGCCGTAGGCGCGGGCCACCTCCAGTCGGGCGTCGAGCGCGTCGACCGCGGTGACCACGGCGCCGTTGAGCTGGGCGAGCCGGGTGGTGAGCAGGCCGATGACGCCCTGCCCGAAGACCGCGACGTCCTCACCGAGGTGGATGTCGCCGGCCAGCACCGCGTTGAAGGCGATCGCGCCGACCCGGGCGAACGCCCCGGCCAGCGGGTCGAGTCCGTAGGGCAGCCGGTGGCCGATCATGCGCTCGGCCGGAAACAGGCCCTCGCTGCGGTGGCCCCAGATGCCCCAGACCAGGTCGCCGGGGACCGGCAGTCCCGGGGTGCCGTCGAGTTCCGGTGAGACCTCGGTGACCTCGCCGACCTCGGAGTAGCCCCAGCCCGCGACGGGATAGGAGATGCCCGCCACGTCGTCGCGGAACAGCCGGACCTGCGGGTCCCAGGTGCGGGTCAGGTACGGGTTGGTGCCGCGGTAGGCGGTCAGTTCGGTGCCGGCGGAGATGCCGGAGTAGCGGGTGCGCACCCGCAGGTGGCCGGGCGGCAACGGCTCGCTGGCGACGGAGGCCACCTCGACCTCGCGGGGACCGGTGAACTGGACGATGCGTTCCAACAGATGCTCCGAACCGACGAGGATTACGTGCGGTGTTCAGCCAGATGGCTCTGGCTTATGTCGAAGATATCTCAGACTTAAGTCTTGTCAACATGCAAAAGTGATGCTGTTATGCAACACGTCGTTGACGCGAGGCAGCACACAAGGACGGTTCATGCACATGTGGTCGCTCAGAGGGAAATATCTGTCGGCGGGGATGGCGGCCGCACTCGGCGCCGGGTTGCTGGCCGGTTGCGGCGGCGGGGGCTCGGCCCGTTCGGGCAACACGCTCACCGTGTGGAGCGAGGAGAACCTGCCGCCCCGCATGGCGGTGACCCGCAAGCTGATCGACAGGTTCGAGAAGCAGACCGGCATCAAGGTCAAGCTCGTCGGGGTCGACGAGGGCCAGTTGCCGCAGCTGGTCGAGTCGTCCGCGGCGGCCGGCAAGCTGCCCGACGTCATGGGCGGCGTACCGCTGGCACCGGTCTGGCAGATGTACGGCAACGGGCTGCTGGACACCGACGCGACCGCCAAGGTGATCAGCGACCTGGGCCGGTCCACCTTCAACCCCAACGCGCTGCGGCTGGCCGGTGACGGCGGCAAGGCGCTCTCGGTGCCCAGCGACTCCTGGCAGCAGATCCTGGTCTACCGCAAGGACCTGTTCGCCAAGGCCCACCTGCCGGTCCCGGACACCTACGACAGCATCCTCAAGGCCGCCAGGACCCTGGACAAGGGCTCGATGAACGGCATGTCGCTGGCGACCGACCCCAAGGACGTCTTCACCCAGCAGAGCTTCGAGGACTTCGCGGTCGCCGACAACTGCCAGATGGTCACCGCCGACGGCAAGGTCAGCCTGGACAGCCCGCAGTGCCGGCGGGCGTTCACCGCCTACGCCGACCTGGCCGCCGCCGGGCCGGCCGGCACCCAGACCGTCGACACCACCCGTGCCACCTACTTCGCCGGCCAGTCCGCGATGGTGGTGTGGTCGACCTACCTGCTCAACGCGCTGGCCGGGCTGCGCAGCGACGTGCTGCCCAGCTGCCCGCAGTGCCGGAACGACAAGTCCTTCCTGTCGGACAACAGCGGCATCGTCACCGCCATCAAGGGCCCGGACGGCGCGCGGCCCGCGCAGTTCGGCGAGATCTCCTCGTGGACCATCACCAAGAACGCCAACACCTCGGCCGCCGAGAAGTTCGTGAAGTTCATGATGAGCGACGGCTACGAGGGCTGGCTCGGCATGGAGCCCGAGGGCAAGATCCCCACCCGGCAGGGCACCGCCGCCGATCCGCGCAAGTACGTCACCGACTGGCGTTCGATGAAGATCGGCGTCACCAGCTTCGAGCCGATGGACAAGCTGTTCCCGCCGGCCCTGCTGGACCAGTTGCTGGCCGGTGTCGGCAACATGCAGCGCTGGGGCATCACCCAGGGCCAGGGCGCGCTGGTCGGCGCCACCGAGGGTGAGCTGCCGGTGCCCAAGGTCATCGGGTCGATGACCGGCGGCAACCACACCCCGCCGCAGGCCGCGGCCCAGCAGGCCGAGAGCGCGGTGTCCGCCATCCAGAAGTCGCTCCGTTGAGCAGCCGCAAGCCGCTCACCCTGGCGCGCCGGCAGAACCGGGCCGGGCTCGCGTTCGTCTCGCCCACCGTGCTGGTGGTCCTGGTGGTCGTGGTCGCGCCGATCGCCTGGACCGTGCTGCTGGCCTTCCAGCAGGCCAGGCTGGTCGACATCCAGACCATGAACTTCCTGGGCGACTGGACCTGGCACAACTTCGACCAGGTCTTCGTGGCCCCCGGTTTCTGGAGTTCGCTGTGGACGACGCTGCTCTACACCGCCGGCGGCACGATCGGCTCGATCGCGCTCGGGCTGGTCGCGGCCCTGGCGCTGCGCCGCCCGTTCCGCGGCCGGGGCGTGCTGCGCGGCACGATGCTGCTGCCGTACGTGGCCCCGGTGGTGGCGGTCACCTTCGTGTGGGAGACCGCGCTCAGCCCGCAGACCGGCATCATCAACCACTGGGGCAAGGGGATCCTCGGCTGGCACAAGCCGATCGCGTTCCTGTCCACCGAGTCCTACCGGGTCCCGGTCTTCGGCGGGCACGTCACCGTGCCGCTGGCGCTGCTGACGGTGGTGGCGTTCGAGATCTGGCGCTACTTCCCGTTCGCTTTCCTGTTCCTGCTGGCCCGGCTACAGGCGGTGCCGGCCGGCCTTGAGGAGGCGGCCACGGTGGACGGCGCCACCCTCACCCAGCGCTTCCGGCACATCCTGCTGCCGCAGTTGATGCCGGTGATCGCCCTGCTGTCGGTGCTGCGGTTCATCATGACGTTCAACAAGTTCGACGACGTCTACCTGCTGACCGGCGGCGGCTCTGGCACGGACGTGGTGTCGGTGCGGGTCTACGACTTCCTGACCGCCCGCTACGACGTGGGCGCCGCGGCGGCCCAGGCGCTGGTGCTGGCGGCCGTCCTGCTGGTGCTGCTCGGGGTGTACTTCGTCTTCTTCGCCCGGCGCGTCCAGGAGGAGTCGTGATGAGCCGCGCACGCTTCGAGGACCGGCTGTTCGGGATCCTGCGCTACGTGGTGATCGCCGCGCTGGTGATCGCGACGGTCTTCCCCTTCTACTACATGGTCGTGCTGTCCCTGAAGCCCACCCAGCAACTCCTGCTGGACCCGGGGAAGTTGTGGGTCGGCGTCTCCGACCTGACGGTGAGTACCTACAAGAACATCCTGGAGCCGACCTCGGAGGGCGGCCAGGGCCTGCTGGGGATGCTGCGCAACTCCGCGCTGGTCTCGCTGGGCACGGTGGCGCTCACCCTGGCCGCCTCGGTGCCCGGCGCCTGGGCGATCAGCAGGCTGAAGTTCACCGGCAGCCGGCAGATCAACGCCATGTTCCTGGCCGTCTACCTCTTCCCTGCGACCCTGCTCGCGGTGCCGCTGTTCGTGATGTTCTCCCGTATCGGCCTTCAGGGCAGCCTGGTCGGGCTGGCGATCGTCTACATCGCGCAGACCGTGCCGGTGTCGATCTACATGCTGAAGAACTACTTCGGCACGGTGCCGGTCAGCATCGAGGAGGCCGCCTCCCTCGACGGCTGCTCCCGGTTGCAGATCCTGCGCAGGGTCGTCCTGCCGCTGGCGGCACCCTCGCTGATGGCGACCGGGCTGTACGTGTTCATGATCGCCTGGAACGAGTTCCTGTTCGCGCTGCTGTTCCTGTCGGCGAGTCCCGGCAAGTGGACGGTCTCGCTCGGGCTTTCGCAGATGGACAACGCGATCGAAGTGCCCACCACCGTCCTCATGGCGGGATCCGTCGTGCTGACCGTCCCCGTGATAATCCTGTTCTACGCCGCGGAGCGGTTCCTCACCGAGGGCCTGACCAGCGGCGCGGACAAGAGCTGACGCAAGGAGAACCCACCGGATGGCATCGCCCCGGAGCACTGCCGGACACCTGCTGGAACTGATCCGAACCGGACAGGCGGGCACCCGAGGCGAACTCCAGAGTCTCACCGGACTCTCCCGCTCCACGGTCGGCCACCGGCTGGACCAGTTGTTCGCCGCCGGATGGCTGGCCGCCACCCCGGGGCAACTGTCCACCGGCGGCCGCCCGTCGGTCCGGCTGACCTTCGACACCGGGCACGCCGTGGTGCTGGCCGCGGACCTGGAGACCACCCACGCCCGCGCCGCGGTGCTCGACCTGGCCGGCACGGTGCTGGCCGAGCGGTCCGGCGGACTGCGGGTGGCCGACGGGCCCGAGGAGGTGCTCGACCGGCTCGGCGGCTGGTTCGCCGGGCTGCTCGCCACCACCGGCCGGTCCCCGGCCGCGGTGTGCGGGACGGGCCTTTCGGTGCCGGGGCCGGTCGAGTTCGACTCCGGTCTGGTCATCCGCCCGCCGATCATGCCCGGTTGGGACGGCTACCCGATCAGGGACCGGATGCGCCGGGCGCTCACCGAGCACGTCGGCACCGACCCGCTGCTGCCGGTCCTCACCGACAACGACGCCAACCTGATGGCGCTGGGCGAGCAGCGGCACGGCTTCCCCGGCTGCTCGACGTTCGTCCTGGTCAAGGTCTCCACCGGCATCGGCGCCGGGGTGGTCATCGACGGCCAGGCCTTCCGCGGCGTCGACGGCGGCGCCGGCGACCTCGGCCACATACGGCTGCACGACCACCCGGAGGCCCGCTGCATGTGCGGCTCCTACGGCTGCCTGGCCGCCGTCGCCAGCGGCCGGGCGGTCGCCGGCCAACTCGCCGCGCTGGGCGTGCCCGCCGAGTCCGGCAGCGACGTGCGCGCCGCGCTCGACGAGGGCCAGCCCGACGCGGTACGGCTGGCCAGGGCCGCAGGACAGCGCTGCGGCGAGGTGCTGGCCACCGCGGTCACCCTGCTCAACCCCGGCGTGCTGATGATCGCCGGTGACCTGGCGGAGACCCACTTCCTGACCGGTGTCCGCGAACTGCTCTACCAGCGCGCCCTGCCGCGGGCCACCCGCAGCCTGGAGGTCGTCACCTCGCGGCTGGGCGAGCACGCCGCGCTGGCCGGCGCGGCGGCCATGGTGGTGGAGCACCTGTACGCCCCGGAACAGGCCGACGCCCGGCTGGCGGTGTCCGCCTCGGCCGCCACCTGACCGCCCGCGGCGCCGCGCGACCGTACCCGAACCGCAGGAGAGACCCGTGAGCACCACCTCCCCCGTCGCCGTCGGCCTGATCGGCGCCGGCCCCTGGGCCAGGGCCATGCACGCCCGGATGCTGGCCGCGGGGCCCGAGACCACCCTGGCCGCGGTGTGGGCGCGCCGGCCGGAGGCGGCGGCGGAGGTCGCCGCACCCTACGGCGCGCTGCCGGCCGGCTCGCCGGAGGAGTTGTTCGACGCCTGCGAGGCGGTGGCGTTCGCCGTACCGCCCGCCGTGCAGGCGCCGTTGGCGGTGCGCGCGGCACGGGCGGGCAAGGCGCTGCTGCTGGAGAAGCCGCTGGGCGACAGCCCGGCCGCCGCCCGCGCGGTCGTCGAGGCGGTCGAGCGGGCCGGGGTGGTCTCCCAACTGGTCCTCACCAAGCGCTACCACCCCAGCACCCGGGAGTTCCTTGACCGGGCACGCGGCGCCGAGGTCTACGGCGCGCGCTCGTGCTACCTGCACGGCGCCTTCCTGGACGGGGAGTTCGCCACCGGCTGGCGGCTGACGGAGGGGGCGCTGCTGGACCTGGGCCCGCACCTGCTGGACCTGCTGGACGCGGCGGTCGGTCCGATCTCCTCGCTGCGCGCCACCGGTGACCCGCGCCGCTGGGTGGAGTTGACCTGCGAGCACGAGAGCGGCGCGGTCTCGCAGGCCTCGCTGTCCGGCTCGGTCCGGCTGCCCAGGGCCCGCACCCGGATCGAACTGCTGGGCCCGGGTGGGGAGTCGACCTGGGACAGCGCGGGCATCGACCACGAGGAGTGCTGGCCGGTCCTGCGCGCCGAGTTCGCCGCCGCGGTGCGCTCCGGGCGCCCCGGCCCGCTCGACGCCGCCCGCGGCCTGCGGTTGCAGGAACTCATCGCGGCCGCCACCTCCTACTGAGGGCTCGCGGCGAACTCCCTGGCCGCCGCGATCCGTTCCACCGCGGTCGGGTGCGTGCCGAACAGGGTGTGCAGCAGCCGGGGCGGGGCGGGGTCGGCGACGTTGGCGACGGTCAGCCGGCGTTGCATGGCGATGAACTCCCGCGGGTCGCCGGTCAGCCGTAGCGCGTGCAGATCGGCGCGGCGCTCCACCCGGCGGCTCAGCGCGCAGGCCGGCGGCCCGGCGAGCGCGGAGAGCACCGCGGCCAGCGCCGCCAGCAGCGGGATCGAGCGCGGGTCGGCGAACCGGGTGACCCCGGCCAGCTCCAGCAGCGGCTGCCACCTCACGGCGGCGGCCAGTACCAGCACGCCGATCCCCGCGCCCAGCGCGCCCGCCACCGTGCCGAAGGTGACGTCACGGTGTTTGACGTGGCCGAGTTCGTGGGCGGTGACCAACTCGATCTCGCGCGCCGGGGCGGTGCGCAGCAGCGTGTCGTAGACGACGACCCGGCGGGTGCGGCCGAAGCCGGAGACGTAGGCGTTCAGGGCGGTGGTGCGGCGGGAGGCGTCGGCGACCAGCACGTCGCGCACCGCGATCTCGTCCCGGTCGGCCAGCGCGAGCAGCGCCTCGCGCAGCGGTCCCGGCTCCATCGGGGTGAACCGGTTGAAGAGCGGTTCGAGGACGACGGGCGCGATCCAGGACAGCGCGACCGCCACCAGCACCGCGGCCACCGCCACCCAGGCCCACCACAGGCGGGTGGCCGAGGCGACGGCGTAGATCCCGAACAGCGCGCCGGCCGTCAGCGGCACCCCGACCAGCAGCCCGCGCGCCCGGTCCACCAGCCAGCCCGCCCAGCCCTGGGTGACCAGCCCGAACCGCACCCGCACCACCCGCACCCGGGCGGCGAACGGCAGTGCCAGCACCTCCTGGGCCAGCAGCAGCGCGAGGCCGCCGCCCAGCACCCGGGCCCACCACGCGCCGCCGAACGGCCGGGACACCGCGGTCACCAGACCCGCGCCCGCCGGGGTCAGCCCCAAGGCGAGCAGCAGGGCCGCCGACACCGCGCGCCCGGCGAGCGAGGGGGGCCACTGCGCCCGGCGCAGCGCCCGGCCGCGTTCGCTCTCTTCGGTGGTGAAGTCCTCAGGCGTCACGCCAACTCCTCAGCCACATAGGCCCGCCATCGCGCGGTGAACCGCGCCTGGGTCAATCCCAGCGTGTCGCGCAGCGCGTTGTCCACACCCTCCCGCCCGGCGGCCCGGTACAGCGCGACCAGCGAGGCGTGCCCCCAGGTGCCGGCCACCATCCGGCAGGCCAGCCAGCCGCCTTCGTAGGCCTGGGCGAGGCGGGGCGCGGTGGTGGCGAAGTCCCCGTCGGCGGGCAGGGTCCGCGGCGCGCCGCCGGCCCGGACGTCCCTGCGCAGCTCCGGCGCGATCTGCCCGGGAGTAAGGCCCGCGTCGGTGTAGCCGGCCCAGTCGGCGAAGCCCTCGGACAGCCACAGCGGTGTGGTGGAGGTGGTCGCGGTGCGGGTGGCGACATGGGTGAGTTCATGGGTGAGCACCACCCGGCGGCCCAGCGCGCTCAGCTGCCCGAACGCCCGCGGGTTGACGATCACCCGGTCGGCGGGCGCGGTGCCGCCGCCGCGCAGTTCTGCGGTGGTCACCGCGGCGATGTCCTGGTAGGCGGTGGCCGGGGCGCCGAGCAGCGCCGCCATGTCCGCCTGCGAGCCGGGCACCTCGATGATCGCCCGGCGTGCCCAGCCGCCCGGCCAGGCACGGCTCACCACCGGGACGGCCGCGTCGGCGAGGTCCGCGTAGCCGCGCAGCGCGGTGGCGCTCCCCTGGCCGACGACGAGTGAGCGGGCGCCGGTCACGACGGTGAGCGGGCCCTGGTCCCAGGGCTGGACGTCGGTGCGTTTGCCCGCCGCGGCGCCGTCGGTCTGCGAGGACAGGTACCAGTGGCCGGAGCGCCGGACCATGGTCAGATACGCCTCGAAGGAGACCGGCGCGGCGTCGTAGCCGCGCAGCGCGTAGTCCACCTCGACGTCGGCGGCCAGCTGGTCGCGGCCGGCGACCGGGAAGGTGCCGGTGGAGCGCAGCCGGTAGCTCCAGGAGGTGAGGGGCAGCCGCCGCAGGTTGCCGAAGACCCGGGTCTGCGCGGCGGTGAACCCGGCCGCCGCCGGGTCGACGGTGGACAGGAAGGCGGCCTGGTCGTGGCGCAGCACGGCCCGCGCCCGGGTCGCCAGCACCGCGCGGACCGCGCGGTCGGCCGATCCGCCGGGACCGCCGGGGTGCGAGCAGCCGCCGAGCAGCGCCACCACCGCGCAGCCCAGCGCGACGGCCCTGGCCGGGCGGCTCGCTCGGATCATCCCCCGATCCTACGGAGCCGCCCGCGCGGCGGGGCGGCTCAGGGCCGTACGACGGCGTCGACCGGCATCATGCCGACCGGGTCGTAGCGCACCCGGGCGCCGGGGTAGGGGGCGTGGATGACCCGGCCGGAGCCGACGTACATGCCGACGTGGCTGGCGTCGCCGCGGTAGATGACGAGGTCGCCGGGGCGCGCGTCGCGCAGTGACACCCGGCGGCCCGCGTTCAGCTGGCCCTGGGAGGTGCGGGGCAGGGTGACCCCGGCGTGCCGGTACGCCCAGTACATCAGCCCGGAGCAGTCGAAGGAGGAGGGGCCGGTGCTCCCCCACGCGTAGGGCGCGCCCAGGGCCGCGTGGGCGGCGGCGACGGCCTGGGCCGCCCGGGGCGAGTCGGAGGGCAGGTCCGGCAGGTCCGACAGGTCGGGCAGGGCCGCCCCGAGGACCCCGGTGTCACCGCCGCCGCCCATCCCGAGGCCGAGCGCGGCCCGCTGGCCGGGGGCGAGCGAGGCGAGCAGCCGCCTGGCCTCGCCGAGCCTGCGCTGGATGGTGTGCTTGTGGGCCGACAGTTGGGCGCGGGTGCGCTCCAGCCGGGTCAGTTCTGCGGTGGCCTGCCGGCGTTGCTGCTCCAAGGTGCGCTGGGCGGCGCGCAGTTCGCGCAGTTGGCCGGCCCGGTGGCCCTCGATGCGGTCCAGCGCGGCGGCCCGGTCCAGATAGCTGCCGGGGTCGGAGGAGAACATCAGGGCGAGCGTGGGGTCGATGCCGCCGGCGCGGTAGCGGGCTCCGGCGACCGCGGCGAGCCCGTCACGCATCCGGTTGACCGCCTGCTGGCCCCGGGCCATCTGGTCCTGGAGGGAGCTCAGTCGGCCGCGCAGTCTCGTCTGGGTCTCCCGGGCGGCGTCGTAGCGCTGGGTGGCCACTTCCGCCTGCTCGTAGAGCCCTTCGACCCGCGACTTGACCTCTCCGGGGTGCTCCTGTGGCGTCGCCCCTGCGGGGACCGAGCCGGACATCGCGGCCGCCGCGGCCGCGGCGGCGGAGACCACCGTCACCCGCCCGACGCTGACGAAACCCGGTTGCGCGGGACGGCGATGGGACGCCATGGGACCGCACCTCCTTCTGTGCGGAGGCGACAGTAGCGGTGCGGTCACACGCAGTTCAAAGCACCGAATGGGTCACGGTGCGGACGGCATGCCGGATGTGCAGGTCACAGCCGTCATGCCGTCAACGGCTCACCGACAGGCTCACCCGTACGGCGCAGATGACGAGAGCGGTCAGACCCGGACGCCGAAGTCGAAGGGCATGTCGCTCATCTTCTCGTAGCGCACGTTGGCACCGGTGTGCGGAGCGTGCAGCACCACGCCGTTGCCCGCGTACAGGCCCACGTGGTCGCCGCCGTAGAAGATCACCAGGTCGCCGGGGCGCAGCTGGCTCGCGCTCAGGTGCGGACCGACGTTCTCCTGCTCCTGGGAGGTGCGCGGCAGCGAGACGCCGGCCTGCGCGTACGCCCACATCACGAACCCTGAGCAGTCGAACGAGGTGGGGCCGGTGTTGCCGTAGATGTAGGGCGCGCCTATCTTCTGCTCTCCCGCGGACAGGGCCGCGGCGGCACGAGCGCTGGCGGCCGTCGCCCCGCCCAGGTACGGGTCGTTGAGCGCGCCGCCGTTCTCGATCGAGAAACGCGCGGCGGGGGAGATGGAGTTGAGCAGGTGCTGCGCCTTGGCGAGCTTGCCCTGCACGTCCTTCTTCTTCTGCGCCAGTTCCTTGCGGGCGCTGGACAGCTGCGAGAGCTTCGCGGTGGCTTCCGACCGTTCCTGGTCGAGGATGCGCTTCTGCGTCTCGATCTGCTTCAGCTCCTGGGCCTGGTTGCCGCTGAGCTGGTCGAGCATGGTCGCCTTGTCGAGGTAGTCACTCGGGTTCGACGACAGGAACAACTGCACGGTCGGGTCGATGCCGCCGGTGCGGTACTGGGCGCTGGCCATCGTGCCGAAGCCGTCCGCCAGCTTGTTGAGCGAGGCCTGCTCGCGGGCCACCTTGTTCTCCAGGTCGTTGACCTGGGTCTGGAGCTTCTGCTGGCGCTCCTTGGCCCCGTCGTACTGCTGAGTGGCCGCTTCCGCCTGGTGGTTGAGGTCGTCGACCTGGGCCTTGACGTCCTTGACGGTGGGCTTCGGGGCCGCGTTGGCGCCCTGGGAGGACAGCGCGACGGCCGCTGCGGCGGTCGCGGTGAGCACGGTGACACGCGTACGACTGACGGGCTTGGGACGACGGTGGGACGCCACGGAGGCGAGCTCCTTCTTCCAGCGGCCGCCTACCGGGTGAGCTGTCGGGTTCGGGCCGGAAGAAGCCCTACGAGGTCTCACCACGCCCTGGGAGGCACGGCCTGACTCCGATTCACCCCGGGAACATTGGTTCCCCGGCTCCGAGTGTCGGTGACCCCCGTCGTACTGATCCGACACGTCGAACTCGGCGGTAACCCCCACTGCCATCCGGGCTGGATGATCGACTGCGCGAAGGTTCGAGCTGACCCTAGTAACCAAGTTGTGATCGGTTCAAATCCTTCCGAGAAAAAACTTGGTCAGCAGACGACTTCTTTACGTACACTCCACCACCCGTGACGGCATTTTGACTCTACGTCCACCGAACCGGCCCTTCGGAGGCCCTCCGTGAGCGGATTCAAAACCGCCTGTGACACGTATCACATTGCTACGACACGCCCCAACGCCGGTGCAGAAAAGGCACGATGGATAACCGTACGACAAAAAACGGACTTCCGAGGCGTATTTGGCCTCTTCCGGTGACTAACGTCCGCTAATGCCCGCCGATCGGCCGCGGGCGGCGCCCCTTACATCCGGGAGAGCCGGCGCAGCAGCATCGTGGAGGCGACCGGACGGGCACCGGCGCGGGCCACCCCGTCGGCCACCTCGCGGTCGGCGGAGACCACCACGACCGGGCGGCCGGGCGGCTCGGCCCGCACCAGCCGGCGGATCAACTCGTCCGCGGTCTCACCGGGCTTGCTGAACAGCACCCGCACCCCGCGCGGCGGCGCGAGCAGTACCGGCGCGGCCAACTCCGCGCCGTCGAAGACACAGGTGATCTCGGCGCCGGTCTGCGCCGCGAGCGCGGCCAACCCGCCCAGCAGCCGCAGCCGTTGCTTCTCCAGCGGCATCGTGGGATAGCCGGTCTTGGTGACGTTGTAGCCGTCGACCACCAGATGGGCCTGCGGCAGCGCCAGCAACTGGTCGAGCAGCGCCGGGTCGTCCTCCGACAGCGCGCGCCTGGCGATGTCCTTCGGGCCGATCGCGCCCGGCGACACCGCCTCCACGCTGTCGGCGGGACGCTCGCGCACCGGCGGCAGCGCCAGCTCGCGGCGCAGGCCCTGGGCGGCGTCCAGCACGGTGTCCAGCAGCAGCCGCAGCCGCATGTCCTCCAGGCTGCGGCCCTCCCTGACCGCCCGGCGACCCGCCTCCAGGGCGGCCTCCGCCTCGGTCAGCCGGGCCCGCAGCCGCCGTGCCTCGCTCTCGGCGGTGGCCAGGTCCACGGCGGCCGCGGCCCGCGCCTGGGCCAGCTCGGCCTCCATCTTGCGCAGCGCGGCCTCACCGCGCTCGCAGGTCGCTGGTGACGCTGCGCAGCTTGCGGTGCAGGGAGTCCGACTCCTTGCGGACCGACGTCCAGCTCGGCGCGGGCGGCCCGGGCCTCGTCGTGCGAGGCGGCGCGCAACGCCGCCAGCTCCTCCTTGACCTGCTGGAGCTCGCGGGCGGTCTCCTCACCGACGTGCTCGGCGTGGGCGCGCTGCGCCTCCTCGCCCGCCGCCGCGACCAGCTTGGCCCAGCCGGCCGGACGCAGCAGGTAGGCCGCCGCCGCCACGTCCAGCGGATCCGCGGCGGGCGGCGGCGTGCCACCGTCCAGCGCGGCGGCCAGCTCCGTCTGCGTCTCGCGCAGCCGGGTGGCGATCCGCTGCCGGAAGACCGGGTCCGACTCCAGGGCGGCGGCCAGCGCGTTGCCGGCGAACTTCGCCCGCCGGGTGGGGGTGAAGCGGGCGTACTGCCGCAGTTGGGTGGGGAGTTCCGCCGTGGTCAGCGCGCCGAACGCGTCGGCGGCGACGGCCACCACCCGGTGCCTGACGCCTTCCGGCAACGGCCGGTCCAAGGTCTCGTCGGCCGGCTCGGCCTCGGGATCATGGCCGGGCGGCACGTCAGAGCCGGCGGTGCCTTCCGGTACCGCCTGCTGATTGCCGCCCGTACGCTCCACCGGTCACTCCGTCCACTCTCCCCCGCCGCTGCCGTACGCCCCCATTGTCCCCGTCCAGGACGGGTCAGGCCTCTCGATGAGCTCGCACCGGCCTGATGTGCGTCGTGCGCGGACCTCCGGGAGGACCCGGCTTCGGCGTGGCCGAAAAACGGTAGCGCTCGGGCAACCCTACGGCCTCAGGCCCATGGCGCGCAGACCGTGTCCGGCGAGGCGGCTTATGCCGGAAACGTACCTTCCGTCATGATCGGCTCATGCCACCACTGCGTCTGCCGGACTTCCGCATGGTTCCACCGCGTCTCCAGGACCGCCCGGCCCGCGCCCGCCGCACCGGCCGCACCGGGCTCTTCGGCACCCGCAGGCGCCGGGGCAGGGCGCCGGTGGTGACGTACACGGCGATCGGCCTGTGCGTGGTGGTCTTCCTGATCGGCCCGGCCTGCGGTCTGGCGCCCGGCGGCGGATCGGGGCACGCCCGACTGTGCGCCCAGGCCGTCTACTTCGCGCGCTGGGGGGTGATCCCCGGCGAGCTGTGGCACGGCACGCTGCCCGCCTCGGCGCTCCCGCTGCCGGCCGGCTGCCCGGTGCCCGCGGACGCCTCCAAGGTGCCGGCCCTGTCGGTGCTGACCGCGCTGTTCGTGCACGGCGGCTGGCTGCACCTGCTGGGCAACCTGCTGTTCCTGCTGCGTCTTCGGCCCGGGGGTGGAGGAACGGCTGGGGCGGGTGCGCTTCGCGCTGTTCTACCTGGCGTCCGGCTACGTGGCCACCTACGGCTACGCGCTCGGGCACCCCACCTCCACCCAGACCCTGGTCGGCGCCTCGGGGGCGATCGCCGGGGTGCTCGGCGGCTACCTGTTCCTGCGCCCCAAGGCCCGGGTGACCAGTCTGCTGCCGTTCCTGTTCTTCCTGCCGCTGCGCTTCCCCGCCTGGCTCGTGCTGGGGTTCTGGTTCGTCCTGCAATGGCTGGCCGCCCGCACCCAGCAGACCGGCCCCGGGGTGGCCTATCTGGCCCACGTCGTCGGCTTCACCTTCGGGTTCCTGTGCACGGCCGCCGTCTACCGGCAGCGGTCTAAGCTGAGGCCGCAAGCCGCGACCCGAGGAGACAGCCAGCCGTGATCACCGCGATCGTGCTCATCAAGACCGACGTGGACCGCATTCCCGAGATCGCCGAGTCGATCGCCGCGCTGGAACACGTCAGCGAGGTCTACTCGGTCACCGGCACCTACGACCTGGTCGCCCTGGTGCGGGTGCCCCGGCACGACGACCTCGCGGACATCATCCCGGGCCGGATCAACAAGATCTCCGGAGTCGCGGCCACCGACACCCACGTCGCCTTCCGCACCTACTCCCAGCACGACCTGGAAGCGGCCTTCTCCATCGGCCTCGAAGGCTGAGACGGCCGGCCGGTCACTCCTGGACCGGCACGCAACGCCCGTCCACCGTGCGGTAGTTCCACCTCGCGCCGTAGCGCACCAGCGCGGTGAGCGCGCCCAGGAACCGCTCCACGTGCTCGTTCGGCGTACCCGCCCCGAAGCTCACCCGCACCGCGTTCAGCGGCTGCTCGCCGGGTGCCTCGTCCGACGCGCCGCACTCCCCCGGGCGCTCGGAGGCGCCGCCCAGCAGGGTGCGGACCAGCGGGTGGGCGCAGAAGAGACCGTCGCGCACGCCGATGCCGTACTCGGCGGACAGCGCCGCGGCCAAGTGCGAACTGTTCCAGCCGGACACCACGAACGAGATCACCCCGACCCGCTCGGCGGCCGGCGCCGAACAGCGACAACACCTTCACCTGCGGGATCCGCGCCAGCCCGGACAGCACCCGGGCGACCAGTTCCCGCTCGCGGTCGGCCAGCGCCTCGAAGCCCTCGGCGTGCAGCGCCCGGCAGGCGGAGGCGATCGCGTAGGCGCCGATGACGTTGGGCGAGCCGGCCTCGTGCCGGGCGACGCTGGTGTGCCACTCGACGTCCACCCGGCCGTCCGCACCCCGGGTGACCGTGCGGCTGGCGCCGCCGCCCGCCAGGTAGGGCTCGGCGTCCCGCAGCCAGTCGGCGCGCCCGGCCAGCACCCCGGCGCCGAAGGGCGCGTACAGCTTGTGCCCGGAGAAGGCGACCCAGTCCACGTCCCAGGACCGCACGTCGATCGGCTGGTGCGGGGCCAGTTGGGCGGCGTCCAGCACGACCCGGGCGCCGTGGGCATGGGCCGCGGCGGTCAGTTCCCGCACCGGCCACAGCTCGCCGGTGACGTTGGACGCCCCCGTCACGCACACCAGCGCCTGCCCCGCGCCCTCCCGGGCCGCCAGTGCCCGCTCCAGCACGGTGACCGCCTCGGCGGGGCTGCGCGGCGCGCTCAGGTACGTCACCCGGCACTGCCCGGACGCCTCCCAGGGCAGCAGCGCGGCGTGGTGCTCGGTCTCGAAGACGAAGACCTCGGTGCCCTTCGGGAGGGCGGCGGCCAGCAGGTTGAGCGAGTCGGTGGTGGAACGGGTGAAGACCACCTGGTCGTCCGCCCGGCAGCGCAGGAACTCGGCGACCGTCTCGCGGCTCTGCTCGAACAGGTCGGTGGACAGCTGGGAGAGGTACCCGGCGCCGCGGTGCACGCTGCCGTAGTAGGGGGCGTAGGCGGCCACGTCGTCCCAGACCCGCTGCAGCGCCGGGGCGCTCGCGGCGTAGTCGAGCGCGGCGTAGCCGACCTCACCGCCGGTGACCAGGGGGACGAGCACATCGCGGCCGAGCACCGGCAGCGGCGTGCCGAGCGAGCGGTCGGAGGCAACAGTGGTGACGGACATGACGAACTCCCCGCAACAACCAGGACCCCTGGCCGTACACACGAGGGGCCCGCGCTTGCCATGAGCCTTGCTGCTCACGGCCTGGTCATCACCCGGGGCACCCCGCCACGGACGGAGGGTTGCCGGACAGCGAGCCGGGGCCTTTGCGCTGTCACTCGTGACCTTGAAATGGACAGTAGCAGGTGGAACGGGTGCCCCCGCGGGGCGTTCCACCATGTGAACGTACCCGCCTCCGGCGCGGTCCAACGGGCCTGGGGAGCGGGGGCCTGCGCGCGGCCACCCGCCTTGGCACGCACGGCCGTTGGCCGACTGCCGGCCGGTGGGGGCCGTTCGCGCAGTTCCCCGCGCCCCTTCGGGGGCGTCAGGCGTTGGTGGCTGCGACCCAGCGGTCAGGGCGGCTTGGGCGGCGCCGGAGTCGAGGGATTCGGCGGCGCGGGCGATGCCGGCGGCGATGGCCTCCTCCAGCGGGGCGTCCCCGGGGGACAGGGCGACCAGCGCGGCCGCGGAGTTGAGCAGCACCGCGTCCCGTACCGGACCGGTCTCGCCGGCCAGCAGACGGCGGGCCACGTCCGCGTTGTGCGCCGCGTCGGCGCCGCGCAGCGCCTCCACCGGGACCAGGTCGATGCCGACGTCCCGCGGGTCGAAGGAGACCTGGTCGACCTTGCCGTCCCGCACCACCCAGACCTGGGAGGTCGCGGTGGTGGTCAGCTCGTCGAGACCGTCGTCGCCGCGGAAGACCAGCGCGGAGGAGCCGCGGTCGGCCAGCACGCCGGCCATGATCGGGGCCATCCGGGCGTCGGCGACCCCGGTGGCCTGCGCCCGTACCCGGGCCGGGTTGGTCAGCGGGCCCAGGAAGTTGAAGGTCGTCGCGATGCCCAACTCGCCGCCGGGCGGTCGCCACATGGCGCAGCGCGGGGTGGAACTTCAGCGCGAAGCAGAAGGTGATGCCGGCCTCCTCGGCGACCTCGCGCGACCCGCTCCGGCGTCAGCTCCAGATTGACGCCGAGCTGCTCCAGGACGTCCGAGGCACCGCTGGCCGAGGAGGCGGCGCGGTTGCCGTGCTTGACGACCTTGGCGCCGGTGCCCGCCACCACGATCGCCGACATGGTGGAGATGTTGACGGTGCTTGGCGCCGGTCGCCGCCGGTGCCGACGATGTCGACGGTCGGCGCCCGGCACCTCGATGAGGTTGGCGTGCTCGTACATGGTGCGCACCATGCCGCTGACCTCCTCGACCGTCTCGCCCTTGGCCCGCAGCGCGACCGCGAAGCCGGCGATCTGCGCGTCGGTCGCCGTCGCCGCTCATGATCTGGTCCATCGCCCACGCGGTGTCGGCGGCGGTCAGGTCGCGGCCGGCCAGCAGAGCGGTCAGCACGTCCGGCCAGGCCGCGGCCCGCCACGCTGTCGCCTCCGGCAGGGGTCTGCGTGTTCATGGGCCGCTCCTGGGTCTGCGTGGTGATGCGCACAGCGTAGCGAGGACGCCGCAGGCCGAACGCCGAAGGCCCCGTCCGGACTGTGGCGGTCCGGGCGGGGCCTCGCTGGCTTGCTGAGGGCTACGCGTTCAGGGGATCAGTGGTGGCCGTGGCCGCTGGTGATCTCCTCGTACTCCTCGGCGGTCGGCTTGGGGATCTGGCTGCCCTCGCCGTACAGCCCCTCGCAGAGCTTGGCGCGCAGCTTGGTGACCGGGTGATCCTGGCGCTCCACACCGTTCTCGTCGACCTCGGGGCCGGTCTCCAGCGGCTTGGGCTGGTCGTGCGCGGTGAGGGTGTGCAGCGCGCTCCTGGCTCGAGCGGCTCGTGGACCTCGATGAACTCACCGTGCGGCAGCCGCTTGATGATGCCGGTCTCGCGGCCGTGCAGCACCTTGTCGCGGTCGCGCCGCTGCAGACCCAGGCAGATCCGCTTGGTGGCGACGAAGGCGAGCACCGGCACGACGAAGAAGCCGATCCGCACGAACCAGGTGATCGAGTTGATCGACAGGTGGAAGTGGGTGGCCACAGATGTCGTTGCCGCCGCCGACCAGCAGCACCAGGTACCAGCGCGATCCAGGCCGACGCCGCAGGCCGGTGCGGACCGGGCGCGTTGCGCGGGCGGTCCAGGATGTGGTGCTCGCGCTTGTCGCCGGTGATCCAGGACTCGACGAAGGGGTAGACCGCGATCGCGGCCAGCACCAGCGGGAAGACCATCAGCGGGATGAACACGCCCAGGACGCAGGGTGTGGCCCCAGGCGTTGATCTCCCAGCCCGGCATCGACGCGGATCAGGCCCTCGGAGAAGCCCATGTACCAGTCGGGCTGGGCGCCGGTGGACACCTGGTCGGGACGGTAGGGGCCGTATGGCCCAGATCGGGTTGATCGTGGCGATCGCCGCGACGGCCGCGATGACGCCGAAGACCAGGAAGAAGAAGCCGCCCGCCTTGGCCGTGTACACCGGCAGCAGCGGCATGCCGACGACGTTCTTCTCGCGTCTTGCCGGGACCCGCGAACTGGGTGTGCTTGTGGTAGAAGACCAGGATCAGGTGGGCCACCAGCAGGCCGAGCATGATGCCCGGCAGCAGCAGGATGTGGACCGAGTAGAACCGCGGCGACGAAGTCGTGGCCGGGGAACTCGCCGCCGAACAGGAAGAACGACAGGTACGTGCCGACGATCGGGATCGACAGGATCGCGCCCTCCATGAAGCGCACACCGGTGCCGGACAGCAGGTCGTCCGGGAGCGAGTAGCCGGTGAAGCCGGTGAACATGCCGAGGACCAGCAGCAGGAAGCCGAACAGCCAGTTGACCTCACGCGGCTTGCGGAACGCGCCGGTGAAGAACACGCGCATCATGTGCACGAGCATGCCGGCGATGAAGACCAGCGCGGCCCAGTGGTGGATCTGCCGGATCAGCAGACCGCCGCGGACCTCGAAGCTGATGTGCAGCGTGGAGTCGAACGCCTCGGACATGCGGATGCCCTGCAGCGGGACGTAGCGGGCCGTGGTAGATCGACCTCGCTCATGCTCGGGTGGAAGAACAGCGTCAGGTACACACCCGTGAGGATGAGGATGATGAAGCTGTAGAGGCAGATCTCGCCCGAGCATGAAGGACCAGTGGTCCGGGAAGATCTTGCGCATGTTGGCCTTGGCCAGGCCGTAGATGCCCAGCCGGCCGTCGGCCCAGTCGGCGACCCGCTCGCCGGCGGGGGCCTTGCCCCGCCGCGCGGTGGCGTCGTCGGTGGCGTGTCGAGGTGCTCATCCGCGCTCCCAGAAGCCCGGGCCGACGGGCTCCGCGAAGTCGCCGAGCGCTTCGAGGTAGCCCTCGTCGTTCGACGCTGATCTGCAGCTGCGGCAGCGCGTGGCCGGCCGGGCCGAAGATCACCCGGCCACCGTCGGACAGGTCGAACGTCGACTGGTGGCACGGGCACAGCACGTGGTGCGTCTGCTGCTCGTACAGGCTGATCGGGCAGCCGACGTGGGTGCAGATCTTGGAGAACGCCACGATGCCCTGGTGACCCCAGTCCAGCTCGCGCTTGTCCTTGATGTCGTCCGGCTGCAGCCGGACGATCATCAGCGCGGCCTTGGCGATCTGACCTCTGCGAAGTCCGCGTCGTCGTCGTCCAGGCCCTCGCGGCTTGGCGAAGGTCAGCGAACCGACGGCGACGTCCTCGGGACGCAGCGGCTGGTTGGTGTTCATGGTTGATCAGCATCTTGCCCTTGGCGCCACGCCGTGCTGCGGAGCTTCTTCTCCGGCAGCGGGCCGAGGTCGCGCAGCAGCACGACACCGGACAGCGGGACCATGGCCATCGCGCCGAACATCGTGTTGCGGATCAGCTTGCGGCGGCCGAAGCCGGCTCTCCTCGGCGCCCTGCTTGAACTCCGCCATGACCTGGGCCTTGGACCTCCGGCCGAGGCCTCGATCGGGTGACGCTCGGCGGGGATCTCCACGTCCGACATCAGGGTGCGGGCCCAGTGGACCGCGCCCGCGCCGATGCAGAACAGCGCGGCGCCCAGGGTCAGGCCCAGCGCGAAGTTCAGCGCGCTGATGTGACCGATCGGGAAGACGTAGATGATCTTGTCGGCTTCGGGACGTCACGTAGGCCGCGATGAAGCCGACGGTCGCCAGCATCGACAGCGTGAACAGCAAGGCCACGGTGCGCTCGGAGCGCCTGGCGGCCTGCTCGTCGATGTCCTGGACGGCGGGGCTCGTGGGCGGGCAGGCCCGGGTCGGCGAACGGGTCGCCGGCCGGGACCACTTCGCCGTGAGCGTGCGACCGCTCGCTCGGCAGGTTCTCTTCTGACATGTCCTCGTGGGATCCAGGCTCGCTACTCATGACTTCTTGGCCTTCGTGGTGTGGGCGGCGACCCAGACGGCGACGGCGATCAGCGCGCCGAGGCCGAAGATCCAGCCGAACAGGCCCTCGCTCACCGGGCCGAGGCCACCGAGCTCAAGACCGCCGGGGCTCTCGGCGCTGCTGCTGTCGACCGTGCCGCAGGTACGCGATGATGTCCTTCTTGTTCTTCTGCGGCATCGTGGTGTCCGGGAAGGACGGCATGTTCTGCGGGCCGGTCTGCATGGCCTCGTAGATGTGCTTGGGCTCGACGCCCTCCAGGGTGGGGGCGTACTTGCCCTCGGTCAGCGCGCCGCCCTTGCCGGTGAAGTTGTGGCACTGCGCGCAGTTGGTGCGGAACAGCTCGCCGCCCTTGGCGATGTCCGCGCCGTCGGGGCTGTACTGGCCCTTGGTCGGCACGGACGGGACCGGGGCCGAGCGAGGCGATGTACGCGGCGAGCTGGTCGATCTCGGCCTGGTTGTAGATGTTCCTTCTTCGCCGGGATCTGCGGGCCCGGCTGCTGGGCCGGCATACGGCCGGTGCCGACCTGGAAGTCCACCGCCGCCGAGCCCACGCCGACCAGGCTCGGGCCCGTCGGTGGTGCCCTGCCGCCGAGGTTCCGTGGCAGCTGGCGCAGCCGACGGAGTAGAGCTTCTTGCCCTCCTCGATGGCGAGGGACTGCGCGGAGGTCGTCTGCCTGCGCCTTGTCAGCCGGCGCGAACGCGGCATACAGCCCCCCGGTGGCCGCCAGCGCGAAGAGTAGGACGACAAGCGCCGCCAGCGGGTGGCGTCGTCGTGCGGAGAGCTTTTTCACGGATTACCCCGGTGTCAGGATCTTCTGCGTCGATGCTTCTGGTGTGGTTCGCGGCGCGCGGAACCGGCTACTTGATCAGGTAGATCGTGGCGAAGAGGCCGATCCAGACGACATCGACGAAGTGCCAGTAGTAGGACACGACGATGGCCGCGGTGGCCTGCTCGTGGGTGAACCTCTTGGCCGCGTACGTCCGCCCGAGGACCAGCAGGAAGGCGATGAGACCGCCCGTCACGTGCAGCCCGTGGAAGCCGGTGGTCAGGTAGAACACCGAGCCGTACGGGTCGGAGCTGAGCGAGAGGCCGTCCTTCTTGACCAGGTCGGTGTACTCGAAGATCTGGCCGCCGATGAAGATCGCACCCATGACGAAGGTGATCATGAACCACGATGCGCAGCTTCTTCACGTCACCGCGCTCGGCGGCGAACACGCCGAGCTGGCAGGTGAAGGAGGAGAGCACCAGGATCGTGGTGTTCACCGCGGAGAACGGCACGTTCAGCGCTGTGCGTTCTGGCTTCCAGAAGTCGCGTCCCGGTCACCGATCGCAGGGTGAAGTACATCGCGAAGAGGGCCGCGAAGAACATCAGCTCGGAACTCAGCCAGATGATGGTTCCGACGCTGGTGAGGTTCGGCCGGTTGACCGACGGGTGCGCGTGCCCGGTTTCTACTGCAGTTGCTGTCGCCACGACCGACATTATGTCGGTCGCTTATCCCGCCCTCACCCCGGGGGTCCCGTTCGGTGTGTCAAGGGCTTCAGGGGTGCCCGCCGGGCGCGTCGCGGGATTCCCCCGAAGGGGGGAACCGCTGGTCGCGAAGGTGACGTGCGGGGGCCCGGTCGACCGGTGCCGGGACGGCCGGTGATCACCGTGGTTGCCGAAGACTCTCACTCCGGGCCGTTACCGGAGTAGCATCTGCGCGTCCGCGCCGCGGTCACCAACCGCGCGGCGACCCTCAACCAGGAGGCACCCGCCATGCAGCAGACCGCCACCGTGCTCGTCTACAGCGACGACGCGAACACCCGCGAGCAGGTGCGGCTGGCCGCCGGCCGCAGGCCCGCGCCGGACGTGCCGCGGGTGGAGTTCCTGGAGTGCGCCACGCTGCCCGCGGTGCTGACGGCGCTGGACCAGGGCGGCATCGACGTGTGCGTGCTGGACGGCGAGTCCGTGCCGGCCGGCGGGCATGGGCGTCTGCCGCCAGATCAAGGACGAGATCTTCCAGTGCCCGCCGGTGCTGGTGCTCATCGGCCGGCCGCAGGACGCCTGGCTGGCCACCTGGAGCCGGGCGGACGCCGCGGTCACCCACCCGGTGGACCCGGTGGCGCTCGCGGACGCCCTGGCGCGCGGCTGCTCCGCGAGCACCGAGCTGCCGGTCAACGTCGCGGCTCCTGACGCGCCGGTCGTCTCCCCCGCCGTCCGGCGCGCCGGACGGCGGTCAGGCCTTCGGGGCGAGCCGGGAGGCCTCGCCCTGGTGCCGGTCGGCGTTGTCGGCCTTGCTGGCCGAGGTGGCCTGGGCGCCCAGCGCGCTGCCCGTCAGCCACTTGTCCCAGGACAGGTTCCAGTCGCCGAAGCCGTTGCCGAACGGCTGCCATCGTCGTCGCCGCTCGCTGTTGACGACCTGGACGATGTCGCCGGGGCGCACCTCGTCGAAGAACCAGTGGGCGTTCTCGGTGCTCATGCCGGTGCAGCCGTGGCTGACGTTCGCCGACGCCCTGCGAGCCGACCGACCAGGGCGCGGCGTGCACGTACTCACCGCTCCAGGTCACCCGGGTGGCCCAGTAGACCGGCAGGTCGTAGGAGTCGGAGCTGCCGGCGGCGATGCCGACGGTGCTGCTCTTCATCTGGACGAACGACTGCTTCTCCAGCACGACCTTGATGCCGTTGCGGGTGGAGAAGCCGGGCTTGCCGGTGGTCACCGGGATGGTGCTGACCTCCTCGCCGTCGCGGTAGACGGTCATCTCGTGCGCTGCCGGCGTCGGTGACGCGCGAGCACCTGGTCGCCGGTGTCGAAGGACAGCGGCTTGGCGGCGCCGCCGTAGACGCCCCGCTGGACGCTGGGCACCGGCCAGGCTGCTGCTGACGGTGACGGTGGCGTGGGCGGGCCAGTACTGCCTCGGGGCGGTAGTGCAGGGTGCGGTCGTCGACCCAGTACCAGGAGCCGGTCACCGCGGGCGACGAGGTGACGTGCAGGGCCCGTTCGACGACGGCGCGGGCGGCGTGGTCCTTGACCGGCTTGCTGAGCGGCGGCGGTGACCGGCTCGCCGACGCCGTAGGTGCCGGCCTCCGGGCCGAAGGTGACGTCCAGCAGGTTGTCGGCCGGCCGGGTGTCGAAGGAGATCGTCCGCGCGGCCCTGCTTGCCGTCGCCGTTCTCGGTGCTCACCCGGACGGTGTAGTGGGTGCCTGCGGCGAGCGGACCGGTGCTGTGCCACTCGGTACCGTCGGCGCTGAGTTCGCCCTTCACGAAGCGGCCTGTGCCGTCGGTGGCGGTCACGTCGGTGATTCGGCCGCCGCCCTTGGAGGTCACCTTGAGCGGCTTGCTCGGGTCCGACCTTGCCGGCTGCCGTTCGCGGCGCTGAACCTGACCTGCCCCGAGGCGTTGTACGGGGTGTCGGCCAGCGGGTCGCCGGAGCCGAACAGGCGGTGAGCCCCGCCGCCAGGGGCGCGATGAGCGCGAGATAGGCCAGGGCGCATATCGCCGTCCGGCTTCGAGGTGTCTGACTCATGGTCACAACGTATGAAAAAAGACGACACACGGCGCGTTGTGTTCCGGCAAATGGGGTCCAGGAGGTAATGGGGTCCTGGCGGCGCCGGCCGGGAGGCACGGCGAAGGCCGGGGCCCGGACACCGTGTGTGATGTCCGGGCCCCGGCCTTGGGGTGAGCTGCCGTGCGGCGGTCAGTACCGCTGGTCGGCACCCCGGTAGTACTCGAAGACCCAGCCGAAGAGGCCGACCAGGATGACCGGGCTGGAGAAGTACAGCAGCCACCAGCCGAAGATGATGCCGAGGAAGGCCAGCGCGCCACCGATCGCCCAGCGCCAGCGGCTGCCAGCTGTGCGGGCTGAAGAAGCCCAGCTCGCCGGCGTCGTCCGCGACGTCCGCGTCGGCTTGTTGTCCATCGCACCGGTGTCGGCACGCCGCGCGGTGAACGACAGGTAGAAGCCGATCATCACGCTCAGGGCGAAGGCCAGGAAGAGCGCGGTGGTGCCGGCGGGCTCCGTGCGACCAGAGGCCGTACACGATGGCGGTCACCAGGATGAAGACGGCGACAGCCAGAGGAACATCTTGCCCTGGATCTTCACTTGCCCGGCCTCCTTGCTCTCAGCCCGGCCAGGGCCGTGCCCCGCCGTGGCTGTCCAGCTGCTCCAGCGCCGCGATCTCCGGGTGGTGCAGGTCGAACGCCGGGGATTCGGAGCGGATCCGCGGCAGGGTGAGGAAGTTGTGCCGCGGCGGCGGGCAGGAGGTCGCCCACTCCAGCGAGCGGCCGTAGCCCCACGGGTCGTCGACCTCGACCTTCTTGCCGTACTTGGCGGTCTTCCAGACGTTGTAGAGGAACGGCAGGATCGACAGGCCCAGCAGGAACGAGCTGATGGTGGAGATCGGTGTTCAGCGTGGTGAAGCCGTCCGCGGCCAGGTAGTCGGCGTAGCGGCGCGGCATGCCCTCGGCGCCCAGCCAGTGCTGCACCAGGAAGGTGCCGTGGAAGCCGACGAACAGCGTCCAGAAGGTGATCTTGCCGAGCCGCTCGTCCAGCATCTTGCCGGTCATCTTCGGCCACCAGAAGTGGAAGCCGGAGAACATCGCGAACACCACGGTGCCGAACACCACGTAGTGGAAGTGCGCCACCACGAAGTAGGAGTCGGAGACGTGGAAGTCCATCGGCGGCGAGGCCAGGATGACGCCGGTCAGACCACCGAAGGTGAAGGTGATCAGGAAGCCGATGGCCCACAGCATCGGGGTCTCGAAGCTCAGCGACCCCTTCCACATCGTGCCGATCCAGTTGAAGAACTTCACGCCGGTCGGGACCGCGATCAGGAACGTCATGAAGGAGAAGAACGGCAGCAGCACACCGCCGGTGACGTACATGTGGTGCGCCCACACGGTCACCGACAGGCCGGCGATGGAGATGGTCGCGGCGACCAGGCCCATGTAGCCGAACATCGGCTTGCGGCTGAAGACCGGGATGACCTCGGAGATGATGCCGAAGAACGGCAACGCGATGATGTACACCTCTGGATGGCCGAAGAACCAGAACAGGTGCTGCCACAGCAACGCGCCGCCGTTGGCCGCGTCGAAGACATGTGCCCCGAATTTCCGGTCGGCCTCCAGCGCGAGCAGCGCGGCGGCCAGCACCGGGAAGGCCAGCAGCACCAGCACGCGCGGTCAGCAGCACGTTCCAGACGAAGATCGGCATCCGGAACATCGTCATGCCGGGCGCGCGCATGCAGATGATCGTGGTGATGAAGTTGACCGCACCGAGGATCGTGCCGAAGCCGGAGAAGCGCCAGACCCATGATCCACATGTCGGCGCCGACGCCCGGCGAGCGGACCGCGTCGGACAGCGGCGAGTAGGCGAACCAGCCGAAGTCGGCCGCGCCCTGCGGGGTGAGGAAGCCGCCGACCGCGATCAGCGAGCCGAACAGGTAGAGCCAGTAGGCGAACATGTTCAGCCGCGGGAACGCCACGTCGGGCGCGCCGATCTGCAGCGGCATGATCCAGTTGGTGAAACCGGCGAACAGCGGCGTCGCGAACATCAGCAGCATGATCGTGCCGTGCATCGTGAACGCCTGGTTGAACTGCTCGTTCGACATGATCTGCAGACCGGGCCGGGCCAGCTCGGCGCGCATCAGCAGCGCCATGCACGCCGCCGATGCAGAAGAACGCGAACGACGTGATCAGGTAGAGCGTGCCGATCGTCTTGTGGTCGGTGGTGGTCAGCCACTTGACCACGACGCTGCCCGGCTTCTTGGCGCCGGACCGGCACCTCGTCGGCGTACGAGTCGTCGGCGGCGGCGCCCTGTGGTTCGTTGAGGATGCTCACAGTGATCGTTGCGACTCCCGCGTTCTTGGTCGAGGCTCCGTGTTGCTGGCGATGCCCGCCGGGACGTAACCGGTCTGGCCCGCCTTCGCCAGGTCCTTCAGGTGCTGCTGGTACTGCGGCGGGGGAGACGACCTTGACGTTGAAGAGCATCCGGGAGTGGTCGACGCCGCACAGCTCGGCGCACTTGCCGCGGAAGGTGCCCAGCTTGGTCCGGGGTGACCTGGAAGACGTTGGTGTGGCCGGGGATGACGTCCATCTTCATCAGGAACGGCACGATCCAGAAGCGAGTGGATGACGTCGCGCGAGGTGAGGACGAACTTCACCGACTGGCCCTCGGGCAGCCACAGCGTCGGGCCGGGGTTCCGGTTGCCCGTGGTTCCGCTGGCCCGGGTACGCCGGCGTCGTAGACGCCGTCGGCGTCCTGCGGCATGCCCTCGAGAGCGGTCTTGGGGATGCTGGAGAGCTCGGACGGCAGGGCCACCGGTGTGGTGGGCGTGCCCGGTCACGTGCTCGACGTAGTTGAAGCCCCAGCTCCACTGGAAGCCGACCACGTTGACGATGTGGTCGCGGCTTCTTGGAGACATGCAGGATCTTCGTCTCGTCGCGCGCGGTGAAGTAGAAGAGCACCGAGACGATGATGAGCGGAACGACCGTGTACAGCGCCTCGATGGGCATGTTGTACCGGGTCTGCGGAGGAACCTCGACCTTGGTGCGGCTGCGCCGGTGGAAGATCACGCTCCACAGGATCAGGCCCCAGACGAGCACGCCGGTCGCCAGCGCGGCGGCCCAGGAGCCCTGCCAGAGCGAGAGGATCCGCGGTGCCTCTTCCGTGGCCGGGCTGGGCATGCCGAGGCGGGGGAAGTCCTTGTAGGAGCAACCGGTTGCGGTCAGCCAGGACCAGGCCCGCGGCCAGCGCCTGCGGCAGCTCCGCCGCATCGGGCGCCGCGGCGTGCGGTCGGAGCCGTTGGGACTCACGTAGCGCCTTCCCGAGAGTCTCGCCCGCGCGGCCGGCTCCCGGCCGTATGCGTTCGGTCGGCGCCCTGGCGCGGGCAGGGTTTGGATGTTTATGCGGACCAAACCCTACTGGACGCATTTCGAGGCCGCGCGGGGAGGGGTACCAACGCGCCGGGCGGGGCGGCGCATGGCATCCGAAGGGGTGGAATGCCCTGGCCCGGCCCGGGTTCTGACCCCGTCGGGCGGGGTCGTGACACGGTGCCGGGTTAGCGTTCGGTGTGCCGTATTTCGACGTGGCCTCGACCGCTCCCCTGCACCCCGTCGCCCGCCAGGCGTTGCTGGCGGCGCTCGACGAGGGGTGGGCCGACCCCGCCCGGCTGTACCGCGAGGGGCGGCGGGCGCGGATGCTGCTGGACGCCGCGCGGGAGACCGCGGCGGAGGCGGTGGGCTGCCGGCCGGACGAGCTGACTTTCACCCCTTCGGGTACCCGCGCGGTGCACACCGGCATCGCCGGGACGCTGGCCGGCCGTCACCGGACGGGCCGTCATCTGGTCGTCATCCGCGGTCGAGCACTCCTCGGTGCTGCACGCCGCCGAGGTCCACAGCGCCGGTGGCGGCGAGGTCACCGAGGTGGGGGTGGACCGGACCGGGCGGGTGGCGCGGGACCGGTTCCGGCGAGGCGCTGCGCGCGGACACCGCGCTGGCCTGCCTCCAGTCGGCCAACCACGAGGTGGGCACCGTGCAGCCGGTGGCCGAGGCGGCCGAGGACTGCGCCGGCCGCGGGGGTGCCGCTGCTGGTGGACGCGGCGCAGTCGCTGGGGTGGGGTCCGGTGGCGGGGCCGTGGTCGCTGCTGGCGGCCAGTGCCCACAAGTGGGGCGGTCCGCCGGGTGTCGGGCTGCTCGTGGTGCGCAAGGGCACGCGGTTCGCCGAGCCCGGCCCCGCCGACGAGCGGGAACGCGGCCGGGCGCCGGGCTTCGAGAACCTGCCGGCGATCGTGGCGGCGGCCGCGTCGCTGCGCGCGGTGCGCGCCGAGGCGGCCGCCGAACGCGACCGGCTGGCGGCGCTGGTGGACCGGATCCGCTCCCGGGTGCCGGCGCTGGTGCCCGACGTGGAGGTGGTGGGTGATCCGCTGCGCCGGCTGCCGCACCTGGTCACCTTCTCCTGTCTGTACGTCGACGGCGAGGTGCTGCTGGCGCGAGTTGGACCGGGCGGGGTTCGCGGTCTCGTCGGGCTCGTCGTGCACCTCCAGCACGCTGACGCCGAGCCATGTGCTGCGGGCGATGGGGGTGCTGTCGGAGGGCAACGTGCGGGTCTCACTGCCGATGGCTACGACAGAGGCCGAGGTCGAGGCGTTCCTGTCGGCGCTGCCGCGGGTGGTGGGCGGGGTCAGGGAGCGGCTGGGCGTCGCCCCGGCGGAGCTCTCCCCGCAGCCGCCCGCCGCCGGGGCGCCGGAGCCCGGCCGGGACGACCTGGTGGTCGACGCGCTGGGCCGGCGCTGCCCGATCCCGGTCATCGAGCTGGCCAAGGTGCTGCCGGGGGTGCCGGTCGGCGCCACGATCACCGTGCTGTCGGACGACGAGGCGGCCCGGCTCGACATCCCCGCGTGGTGCGAGATGCGCGGGCAGGAGTACGTGGGGGAACGCGAGGCGGCGCACGGCAGGGCCTACGTGGTGCGCCGCCTGGCGTGACCGGGCGGTACGGGCGGGCGTTCCGTCAGGACAGGTGCTTGCGGACCTCGTCGGCGGCGTCGTCGCCGTAGGCCTTGGCGAAGCGGTCATGAAGTGGCTGCGGCGCAGCTCGTACTCCTGGGTGCCCAGCGTCTCGATGACCAGGGTGGCGAGCATGCAGCCCACCTGGGCGGCGCGCTCCAGGCCGAGGTCCCAGGACAGAGCCGGACAGGAAGCCGGCCCGGAAGGCGTCGCCGACGCCGGTGGGGTCGACCTTGCGCTCCTCCTGTGCGCAGCCGACCTCGATGGCCGGCTCGCCCGCGCGCTCGATGCGCACCCCGCGGGCGCCGAGCGTGGTGACCCGGGTGCCGACCTTGGCGAGCAGGTCCTGCGCCGACCAGCCGGTCTTGCTCTCGATGAGCGCGGCCTCGTACTCGTTGGTGAAGAGGTACGTCGGCGCCCTCGACCAGGGTGCGGATGTCGTCGCCGTCCAGGCGGGCGAGCTGCTGGGAGGGGTCGGCGGCGAACGGGATGCCCCGGCTGCGGCACTCCTCGGTGTGGCGGAGCATCCCCTCGCGGGTCGTCGGCGCCGATCAGCACCAGGTCGAGCCCGCCGACCCGGTCGGCGACCGGCTGGAGCTCGATCTGGCGGGCCTCGCTCATCGCCCCGGTGTAGAAGGAGGCGATCTGGTTGTGGTCGGAGTCGGTGGTGCACACGAACCGGGCGGTGTGCAGCACCTCGGAGATGCGCACCGACTCGGTGTCGACCCCGTGGCGGTCCAGCCACGCGCGGTACTCGTCGAAGTCGGCGCCGGCCGCGCCGACCAGGATCGGGCTCAGGCCCAGCAGTCCCATGCCGAAGCAGATGTTCGGCGCCGACCCCGCCCCGGCGGACGTCGAGGGTGTCGACCAGGAAGGAGAGTGAGACGGTGTGCAACTGGTCGGCGACCAGCTGGTCGGCGAACCGACCGGGAAAGGTCATCAGGTGGTCGGTGGCGATGGAGCCGGTGACAGCGATACGCACGACGGGTCTGCTCCCTGCGGTGGCTGTGGCCTGCGGCGGATGGAACGGGACCAGGCAACGCTACCGGCCGCCGCACCCCGCCGGGCGGCTAACGGCCGGAGGTGGCCAAGGTCGACATCGGCCGGACATCGGCGCGACATCGGGATGTCCGGGTCGTGACGGTCCGGTGTTCACCGGCCGGGCAAATTACCCGATGGTACGAGTGTCCCTCTCGGTGCCGAATGCCTAGAGTCGCCTCCAGGACCCGCCTCGCCGGTCCCGGCGGGCGCCGCGACGCCCGCGACCGGCGACCGGGGCCTGACAGGGCCTCCTGCACGGCGGGCCCTGGGGCCGTAGCGACCAGGAGCCACCCATGAGCATCTTCGAGCGCGACGCACTCCCGGAATTCCCGGGCTTCCCCGGTACGCAGGCCGGCACCGCCGGTGACCTGCTCGCCGACTGCCTGCGGATCGCCCCGCGGTGGGTGTCGCTGCCGGCCTCCGCGACCGCCCCGGTGCAGCCGTCCAGTATTCACGGCACGACCGTTTCGGCCGCTTCGGCACTCGTTGTGGCGGGTATGTCGGAGTACGGCAGCTGATCCGGGTCGGGCGGCGTCGCCGCCGGAACCGGAAAACATTCCGCTGCGTCCAATGGCTGTCCGCGTCGAACGGCGGACGTACGCAGCCGAAGGAGCGAGACCGTGGCCAGCGAGAGTGACGACGACCTCCGCGAGCCGGAGCAGCCGGACCACACACACGCCCACCCCGACCCCGACACCTCCCCGCGCCGCAGGCGCCGGTCGCAGCTGACCGTCGCCGTGGTGGCCGGAGCGGTCCTGGTGGCCGGTGGCGGCGCGTACTGGGCGGCGTCCGCGGCGGACCACACCCACGACCAGAGCGCCTCGGACGGCGGACCGCCGCCGCTGGCGATCGGCACCGGGGTGACCGGGAGCGCGGGCCTTGGCACCGCGCCGGGCCCCAGGGTGAAGGTGACCGGCTCACTGCCGGACGGCCCCTCCTCCGCGCCCGTCTTCACGCCCACCGGGCAGGTGACCCGCGACCAGGTGGCGAAGCTGGCCGCCGCGCTGCGGGTGTCCGGCACGGTGGTGTCGCAGACCGGGCTGTGGAAGGTGGCGCCCAGCGGCGGCGGCCGGGGTCCCACCCTCCAGGTCAGCAAGGACGCGCCGGACAGCTGGGCCTTCGCCCGGGACGGCGCGGGCACGGCCTGCCGGCCCGCGGCGGGCTCCGTCTCCGGCGCCCAGGTCTGCTACGGCGCCGGCGGCCCGGCGGGCGGCGACGGCACGAGCGGCGGCCCGGCCGTCCCGGAGGCCACGGCCAAGCGGCTGGCGGCACCGGTGCTCGCCGCGTTGGGCATCACCGACGCCACGGTGGACGCCTCGCGCACCGTCGGAAGCGTCCGCACGGTGACCGCCGACCCGGTGGTCGGCGGACTGCCGACGCACGGCTGGCAGACCATCGTGCAGGTCGGCCCGGACGGCGTGCTGGCCAACGGCACCGGTCGGATGGTGCCGCTGACGCGCGGCGCCAGCTACCCGGTGGTGAGCGCGCAGCGCGCGCTGGACGAGCTGCGCAAGCCCGGCAACGCCGTCGCCCCGCCGCCCCGGCCCTGCGGTGTCATGCACCCGGGGGCGCGGAACGGCTCGGACGCGCGGACGGACGCCGGTACCACCGGTGGTGTGCTGCCCTCGGCCGGGCCGGTGCGCGGCAACGCGCCGTGCGTCGCGGCCACTCCGTCCCTTGAGGTGACCGGTGCCCGGTTCGGCCTGTCGACGCAGTTCGTCCAGGGCCGGCAGGAGCTCGTGCCGTCCTGGCTGTTCAGCACCGAGCAGCCGTCGGCCGGCGCGTCGGGCCCGGCGACATCCGCGATGACGCTGGCCCAGCCGGCGGTGGACCCGAAGTTCATCACCCCCGCCGGCCCGGCGACCCCGATCCCGCTGCCCTCGCCGTCCGGTCCCGGTGCGCCGCGGACCTCCCAGGAGCGGGTGGAGTCCTACACCGCCGACGGCCGCACCCTGAGCCTGCGGTTCTGGGGCGGGGTGTGCTCGACCTACTCGGCGAAGGTGACCGCCCAGTCGGGTGACGCGGTGCGGGTGCGGATCACCGGCACGGTCAAGGACCCCAAGCAGAAGTGCGTGATGCTGGCGAAGTCCGTCACCGTCAAGGCGACGCTCGACCAGCCGCTCGGCGACCGGAAGGTCTACGACTCGGCCGACGGGCACGCGGTGGCCGCCCGCAAGTAGCGGACACCGGCCCACCACGACGTGTGGCGGCGCACTCCCCGATCGGGGAGTGCGCCGCCACACGTGTGAACCGGCCCGCCGGTGATCAGCTGAAAGAGTCGCCGCAGGCGCAGGAGCCGGTGGCGTTCGGGTTGTCGATCGTGAAGCCCTGCTTCTCGATGGTGTCGACGAAGTCGATGGAGGCGCCGCCGAGGTAGGGGGCGCTCATCCGGTCGGTGACGACCTTGACGCCGTCGAAGTCCTTGACGACGTCGCCGTCGAGGGAGCGCTCGTCGAAGAAGAGCTGGTAGCGCAGACCCGAGCAGCCGCCCGGCTGGACGGCGACGCGCAGCGCGAGATCGTCACGGCCTTCCTGGTCCAGCAGCGACTTGACCTTCGACGCGGCGGCGTCGGACAGGATGATGCCGTCGGTGGTCTTCGCGCTGGTCTCGTCCTGAACCGTCATCTGCTTCACTCCCGGTTTGTGCGGGTACGGACTCTGCCGACTACGACCAACAGCCCTGCCCCAGGAAAAATTCCGGGCGGGCGCCGGGTCCCGGTCGGCTTTCCGCTTCCGTCTCGATCGCGTTCCGTCTCATTCATGCTCGCACATCGGCGGCGGCACGGTCACGCCGTCGGGGCCGCGGCCAGGGGTGATGCGTCACATCGACACGATGCCCATCGTCAATCTGACGCGAAGCGGTTATGATAGATAACGTCAATTAGACGAAAAGTCGGTGGAGAGCGTTCCGCGGCCCGGTCGCGGAACGCCGAGACGATGAAGCCGAGAGAAAGGGCGTCGCAGCCCGTGACCACCATCGAACCCCTGGACGTACACGCCCACGCCGCTGGCCCTGCTGCTGCTCGGCCGGGAGGCCGACCCGCGCAGCGAGCGGGGTGTGGAGTGCCCGGGCGACCTGCCCGCGCCGTCCGACCCCGACCTGGTGGAGCGGGCCCGCGCCGCCAAGGCGCGGCTCGGCGACCGGGTCTTCGTCCTCGGCCACCACTACCAGCGCGACGAGGTCATCGAGTTCGCCGACGTCACCGGCGACTCCTTCAAGCTCGCCCGGGACGCGGCGGCGCGCCCGCAGGCGGAGTACATCGTCTTCTGCGGCGTGCACTTCATGGCGGAGTCGCGCCGACATCCTCACCTCCGCCGACCAGCAGGTGATCCTGCCGGACCTGGCGGCGGGCTGCTCGATGGCCGACATGGCCACCGCCGAGCAGGTCGCCGAGTGCTGGGACGTGCTGACCGAGGCGGGCGTGGCCGAGCGCCACCGTGCCGGTCTCGTACATGAACTCCTCGGCGGACATCAAGGCGTTCACCGGGCGGCACGGCGGCACCATCTGCACCTCCTCCAACGCCGAGCGCGCGCTGGAGTGGGCGTTCGGCCAGCGCGCGCCGGGCAGGGCAAGGTGCTCTTCCTTCCCGACCAGCACCTGGGCCGCAACACCGCGGTGCGCGAGATGGGCCTGTCCCTGGACGACTGCGTGGTCTACAACCCGCACAAGCCGAACGGCGGCCTGACCACCCGAGCAGCTGCGGGAGGCCCAGATGATCCTGTGGCGCGGCCACTGCTCGGTGCACGGCCGCTTCTCGCTGGAGTCGGTCGAGGACGTGCGGGCCCGGATCCCCGGCGTCAACGTCCTGGTGCACCCCGAGTGCCGGCACGAGGTCGTCACCGCAGCCGACCAGGTGGGCTCGACCGAGTACATCATCAAGGCGCTGGACGCGGCCCCGGCCGGATCCACCTGGGCGATCGGCACCGAGCTGAACCTGGTCAGACGGCTGGCCAAGGCGCACCCCGACAAGGAGATCGTTTTTCTCGACAAGACGGTCTGCTTCTGCTCGACGATGAACCGCATCGACCTGCCGCACCTGGTGTGGACGCTGGAGTCGCTCGCCGACGGCACGGTGGTCAACCGCATCGAGGTCGACGAGGAGACCGAGCACTACGCCAAGCTCGCCCTGGAGCAGATGCTGGCCCTGCCGTAGGCGGTCACGGGGGGCGGCTGCGGGAAAATGAGTGCCGTGATCCTGCGACCGGTACGTGACACCCGAGACGACGCGGAGGCCGTGCACGGCGTCATGACCGCGGCCCTCGACACCCCGCCCGAGCGGGGCGGCGGGCCCGACCCGCGGTCGGTGCGCGAGCGCGCCTTCGTACGGCATCTGGCGCGGACCGACCCGGGCGGCTGCTGGCTCGCGCTGGACGACGCCGGGCAGCCGGTCGGGGCGGCGCTGGCCTCCCGGCGGGAGGGCACCTGGGGGCTGGCGGTCTTCGCCGTGCTGCCGCAGGTCCAGGGCAAGGGCATCGGGCACGAGCTGCTGGCCGCCTCCCTCGCCTACGGGCGGTCCTGTCTGCGCGGCATCATCTGCGGCTCCTGCGGCCCGCGGCAGGCGGCCACCTACCACCGGGCGGGCTTCACCCTGCACCCGGCGATGCTGCTGAGCGGCCCGGTGGACAAGGCCGGTCTCGAACCGCCGGACGGCGCCGTGCACGAGGGGTCGGCCAGACACCGCGACCTGCTGGACTCCGTCGACCGCCGCACCCGCGGCGGCGCGCACGGGCCCGACCACGAGGAACTGCTGCGGCACATGGGACTGCTGGTCGTCGACGACCTGGCGGGCAGCGGCTACGTCTACCTCGACGACAGCGGCAAGGTCGAGATGCTGGCCGCCACCTCCCGCCGGCTGGCCAAGCGGCTGCTGACCGCCTCGCTGCTGCTGCTCCCCGAGGGCGCCGAGGCCCGGGTGCCGAACCTGACCGCCGAGCAGGAGTGGGCGGTCGACGTCGGGCTCGCGGCCGGTCTTGAGCTGTCGAACTCCGGGTTCGTCTGCCTGCGCGGCATGCGGCCGCCCGCCCCCTACATCCCCTCGGGGTCCCTGCTGTAGGAACGCCGACGCGCCCCGTCCCGGGGGATCCGGGGACGGGGCGCGTGGTCGTCCAGGCAGGAGTCGGTGCGAGCACCCGGCCTGTCAGCCGGGGATCAGGCCGTCGTCACTGAGCATCTCGCGGACCTCTTCGAGCGAGGCCTCGGTGGCGGGCAGGATCAGCTCGGACGGCTCCAGCGCGTCGTCCGGCAACGGCTCGCCCAGCTCGCGAACGGCGTCGAGCAGCACGCCGAGCGTGGTGTGGAAGGCGCTCTCGTCACCCTTTTCTATGGCGGCGAGCAGCGCGTCGTCGAGTTCGTTCAGCCGAGGCAGATGGCTGTCGTCCAGCTTGACCTGCCCCTCCCCCATGATCCGCACGATCATGACGGTGGTCTCCCTTCACGGTGGAACGCGGTGGGTCTCGGTCTCGACCGCCGACCGAGGTCAGCTCTTGTCGAAACGCGGCTGGTCCTGGGGCTGGTTCTTGGCGGCCTCGCCGCCCTGCCCGCCCTCGATGGCCTGCCGGGAGCCACTGCTGCCACCCGCCAGCTCCGCCTTCATCCGCTCCAGCTCCAGCTCGACGTCGGAACCGCCGGAGACCCGGTCCAGCTCGGCCGCGATGTCGTCCTTGGCCAGGCCGCTGGGGTCGTCGAGCGCGCCCGAGGCGAGCAGCTCGTCGATCGCGCCGGCCCGGGCCTGCAGCTGCTGGGTCTTGTCCTCGGCCCGCTGGATCGCCAGGCCGACGTCGCCCATCTCCTCGGAGATGCCCGAGAAGGCCTCGCCGATCTGGGTCTGCGCCTGGGCGGCCGTGTAGGTGGCCTTGATGGTCTCCTTCTTGGTGCGGAAGGCGTCCACCTTGGCCTGCAGCCGCTGGGCCGCGAGGGTGAGCTTCTCCTCCTCGCCCTGGAGCGTCTGGTGCTGCGTCTCCAGGTCGGTGACCTGCTGCTGGAGCGAGGCACGCCGGGACAGCGCCTCGCGCGCCAGGTCCTCACGGCCGAGCGCCAGCGCCTTGCGGCCCTGGTCCTCCAGCTTGGACGACTGCTGCTGCAACTCGTTGAGCTGCAGTTCGAGCCGCTTGCGTGACGTGGCCACGTCCGCGACGCCCCGCCGTACCTTCTGCAGCAGCTCCAGCTGCTTCTGGTACGAGTAATCGAGCGTCTCGCGCGGGTCCTCGGCCCTGTCCAGGGCCTTGTTGGCCTTCGCGCGGAAGATCATTCCCATCCGCTTCATGACACCGCTCATGGGCCTCGCGCGCCCCCTTCTCCGACGAACTCACCGACACCTGCGTTGACCCCTACAGTACGGGCCCTGGTTCCATTACCGCACTGTTCGGCCCCGGATGCGCTCATCCTGAGGGACGATCACCGGGGTCCCTCATCCCGCCCAGGGAGTAGGTGAGGGCGCAAACACCCCTCATACGGTCGCCGCGGGCCCTCGGCACGGGGGCGTGGGAGGGAATGTCCGCACAGTTGTCCGTAGGGGGTGCGGACCGCCCGGCGACAGCACGTACCCTGGGCCCTGTGTTCCGACGTCGTTCCCAGGATGAGCAGACCGCGGCCAGTACGGCGACCGCGGACCCGGTCGACCGTGCTCGCGACCCGCAGGCCCCCAAAGGGCGTCCCACTCCCAAGCGCAGTGACGCCCAGTCGCAGCGCCGGGTGGCCGCCACCAGGCCGACCGACCGCAAGTCGGCCAACAAGGCGGTGCGTGACGCGCGCCGGGTGGAGATGACCAAGCAGCGCCAGGCGCTCGCGGGGGGTGACGAACGCTATCTGCCGGCCCGCGACAAGGGTCCGGTGCGCAAGGCCTGCCGCGACTACGTCGACTCCCGCTGGCACGTCGCCGAGCTGTTCCTGCCGCTGGCGGTGATCATCCTCGTGCTGAGCATGGTCCCGAACCTGCAGATCAAGGACGTCTCGCTGCTGCTGTGGCTGGTCCTGATCGTGCTGATCGCGGTGCAGTCGGCGTACACCGGCTTCAAGGTGAAGGCCGAGATGCGCCGCCGGTTCCCGAACGACCCGCTGCGCGGTGTGCTGCCGTACGCGCTGATGCGCACCCTCCAGATGCGCCGGATGCGGCTGCCGAAGCCGCAGGTCAAGCGCGGCGAGCGACGCTGAGCCCCGGCCGCCGCAGGGCGGCCGGCAGCCCGGCGACACGCTGAGCCGCCACGCGGTCGGTCCTGGCCGGAGAACCCGACGAACGGGACACTCCGGACATGGATGGATCACGCAATCGCAGGTCCCGGGTCCGGTCGCTGCCGGTGTGCGCCGCCGTCCTGGCCGCGACGGCCCTGGCGGCCGGGTGCTCGGGCGCGCTTCCCGGCCCCTCCGCCGCCTCGCCCTCCGCGTCCGACGGCATCAGTGCGGCGGCCCTGTCGGTGGGCGACGACCTCCAGCAGTCCTACGAGAAGGTGGTCAGGGACGTCCTGCCGTCCGTCGTCCAGATCACCAACGGCTCCGGGCTCGGCTCGGGAATCGTCTACGACACCAAGGGCGACATCGTCACCAACGCCCACGTCGTCGGGCACGCGCGCGGCTTCAAGGTCACCCTCGCCACCGGCAACGACGCGCTGGACGCCACCCTGGTCGGCACCTTCCCGGCCGACGACCTCGCGGTGATCAGGCTCAAGTCCCCGCCAGGCGATCTGCGGCCGGCCACCTTCGGGAAGACCTCCCAGGTCAGGGTCGGCCAGATCACCCTCGCGATGGGCAACCCGCTCGGTCTGTCCAGCAGCGTCACCGAGGGGATCGTCTCGGCCGTCGACCGCACCGTCAACGAGGGCAGCGGTGACAACGGCACCCCCGGCGCCACCATCACGAACATGGTGCAGACGTCCGCCTCGATCAACCCGGGCAACAGCGGCGGCGCGCTGGTCAACCTCTCCGGCCAGGTGATCGGCATCCCCACGCTGGCCGCCACCGACCCCGGTCTGGGCGACAACGCGGCGCCCGGCATCGGCTTCGCGATCCCGGCCGCGACCGTCACCGACATCGCCGGGCAACTGGTCAGGAACGGCCGGGTGACCGACTCGGGCAGGGCCGCGCTCGGGGTGACCGCGCGCACCGTGCTCGGCGGCGACTCCCAGCCGGCCGGCGCCTCGGTGGTCTCCGTGGTCCGCGGCGGCGCCGCCGACAAGGCGGGCATCAAGGCGGGCGACATCATCGTGCGGGTCGGCGGTGAGCGGATCACCACCGTCGGCACGCTCTCCGAGGCGGTCGCCTCCCGCAAGCCCGGCGACCGTACCGAGGTGACCTACGACCGCGACGGGACGGCGAAGAAGGTCACCGTCACCCTCGGACAGCTGTGACACACCGCGGCGGGGTGCCGGACCCCGCTGGGTCCGGCACCCCGCCGTACAGACCGAGGTCAGCCGGGAGCGACCGCTGTCACTCCTCGACCGCCGCGCGCAGACTCATCGCGTAGATCTCGGTGCCGTCCTCGAAGAGCGTGACCTGTTCCGCGCCGCCGTCGAGAAGCTCCTTCCACACCTCGCCGACCCAGGACTCGGCGTCCCCCTGCGTGGTGAACTCCTCGGGTTCCACCGCGGGTCCGGTCTCGGTGCCGTCGGCCTTCTCGAACCGCCACGTCCATGCCATGCCGAGCCTCTTTCCGCCGGTATGTGTCCTGCGGGCAGGCTATACGGACATCACCACCGTGGTCAGCGGGGCGATGCACGCCGGGCCGTGGGGCGTACGCCACGATGTGGGCATGGAGATCACGCTGCTGGGCACCGGGGCGCCGCAGGGACTACCGGTGTCCGGCTGTCCCTGCGCGGCCTGCGCCGCCGCGGTCGGGCCGGCGGCCCGCAACCCCGCGTCGGTGCTGATCGACGGGACACTGCTGATCGACCTCACCCCGGGCCCCGCGCTGGCGGCGGCCCGCGCCGGGCGGTCGCTCAGCGGGGTGCGGCAGGTGCTGCTCTCGCACCCGCAGGCCGGCCCGGCGGTCGACCTGCCACCGGGACTCCCGACACCCGGACGTGTGCCGGACGGCGAGGAGTTGGCGCTGCTGACCGGTCATCGGGTGCGGGCGGTGGCGGTCGACGCGCCCGGCACCGGCTACGCGGTCACCGGCCCGTCCGGCGACCGGCTGCTCTACCTGCCGGCCGACTGCGGTCCTGCGGGCCTTTCCGCCTCGACCGCGCGGACCGTCCCGTACGACATGGTGCTGCTGGACGTCGTGCGGCGGCCCGACGCGCTGGCCCGGCTGCGGGCGGCGGGCGCGGTGGGCCCGACGACCGACGTGATCGCCGTCCACCTCGGGCACGACACGCCGCCCCCGCCGGAGACCCAGCGCAGGCTGGCCGCGGCCGGCGCCCGCGCGGTGCCGGACGGCCGGGCGCTGACGGTCGGCGAGTACGAGGCGGTGCCGGACGTGCCGCGCCGCACCCTGGTGCTGGGCGGCGCCCGCTCGGGGAAGTCGGCGGAGGCGGAGCGGCGGCTGGCCTCCTTCCCCGGCGTGCTCTACGTGGCCACCGGCGGCACCCGGGGGGACGACCCCGAGTGGGCCGGGCGGGTCCGGCTGCACCGCGAACGACGGCCCCCGAGCTGGCGCACCGAGGAGACCTGTGACCTGGTGCCGTTGCTGCGCGACGACGGCCCTCCGCTGCTCATCGACTGCCTCGGGCTGTGGCTGACCCACACGATGGACTCCGTCGGCGCCTGGGACGAGGAGCGGTGGGCCGAGGGCGGCGGACGTCAACTGACCACGGCCACCGAGGAGTTGACCGCCGCCTGGCGGGCGACCCGGCGCACGGTGGTGGCCGTCAGCAACGAGGTCGGCTCCGGCGTGGTGCCCGCCACCCCCTCGGGCCGCCGCTTCCGTGACCGGCTCGGCGCGCTGAACGCGGCGCTGGCGGCGGAGTCCGACCACGTGCTGACCACGGTGGCCGGGATGGTCGTGGTCCTGCGCTAGGCCGGCGTCCGGCCCCGCCGGGCGGGAGAAATATCGGACTCGGCACCGGCGGCGGGGCCGGGGACCGGTAGTGTTCGGCCGCGTGAGCGGTGTTGACCTTGATGGTTTCGCGGCGTCGATCGAACGGCCCGATCCGGGAGCGCGGCATGACGCGAAGGAACGGCGGGGCCGGACTGCGGCGCCCGTAGGCACGTTGGGCAAGCTGGAGGAGCTGGGCGACTGGTTGTCCTCCGTGCAGGGCCAGGTGCCGGTGCGGCCGATCGAGCGCGCCCGGCTGGTGCTGTTCGCCGGTGACCACGGCATCGCGGGCCGGGGGGTGTCCGCCCGCCCCGCGGGGTCGGCTTCGCTGCTGGCCCGCGCGGTGCTGGAGGGCGGTGCGCCGGTCAGCGTGCTGGCCCGGCAGTACGGCGCCGGGGTCCGGGTGGTCGACATGTCGCTGGACTGCGAGCCGGGCGACCTTCCCGCCGACGTCGGGCGGCACCGCGTGCGGCGCGGGTCCGGGCTGATCGACATCGAGGACGCGCTGAGCGAGGAGCAGGCCGAGGCGGCCTTCCTCGCCGGGGTCGCGGTCGCCGACGAGGAGGCGGACTCCGGCACGGACCTGGTCCTGCTGGGCGACCTGAGCGTCGGCGGCACGACGCCGGCCGGCGTGCTGGTCGCCGCGCTGTGCGGCACCGACGCCTCCGTGGTGACCGGGCGCGGCTCGGGGATCGACGACCTGACGTGGATGACCAAGTGCGCGGCGATCCGTGACGCGCTGCGGCGGGCCCGGCCGGTGCTGGGTGACCAGTTGAAGCTGCTGGGCGCGGTGGGCGGCGCGGACCTGGCGGCGATCACCGGCTTCCTGTTGCAGTGCGCGGTGCGCAAGTTGCCCGTCGTGCTGGACGGTCTCGTCTCCGCCGCGTGCGCGCTGGTGGCGCAGCGCGTCGCGTTCCGGGCGCCGGACTGGTGGCTGGCCGGGCAGTTGTCGGGCGAGCCGGGTCAGGTCAAGGCGCTGGACCGGCTGTCGATGGAGCCGCTGCTCGACCACGGCGTACGGCTGGGCGAGGGGTGCGGCGCGCTGCTCGCGCTGCCGTTGCTGAAGGCCGCCGCCGCGCTGTCCGGCGAACTCCCCGAACTCCCGTCATCCGCCGAGGCCGAGGCCGACGTCGAGGACACCGACGCGGACCCCGGCGCGGAGGACTCCGGGACCGCCGCCGCGGCGGACGACGCACCGGACTCCGCGCAGGCCGACGCCTGAGAGACACCCCCGAAGCCGGTCGAGCGCCGGTTCACGCGTGAGGCCCCCGGCATCCGCCGGGGGCCTCACGCATAGCATCGCGGGCATGTCCGGGACCCCGATGAGTGGACGCGCGAGCGCCGCGGACGGCGTGCGGTTCGCCTTCGGCACGCTGACCGTGCTGCCGGTGCGGGTGAGCCGGTGGGACCGGGCGGCCGGGCGGGCCGGGATGCTGTGGGCGCCGCTGGCCGGCCTGGTGGTGGGGCTCGGCGCGGGCGCGACGGGCGCCGCGGTGACGCTGCTGGGCGGCGGGGCGCCGCTGGCCGCGGTCGGGGCGGTGGCCGTCCCCGCGGCGCTGACCCGGGGACTGCACCTGGACGGGCTGGCCGACACCGCCGACGGTCTGGGCAGCGGCCGGCCCGCAGAGCAGGCGCTGAAGGTGATGCGGCAGTCGGACATCGGGCCGTTCGGGGTGCTGACCCTGGTGCTGGTGCTGCTGGCCCAGGTGGCGGCGCTGGCCGGACGGTACGCCGACGGCTGGGCACAGGGCGCCGTCGCGGCGGTGGTCGCCGCGGTCACCGGGCGGGCCGCGATGACGCTGGCCTGCCGTACCGGGGTGCCCGCGGCCCGGGCGGACGGCCTGGGGGCCACGGTCGCCGCAGCCGTGCCGGCGCGCGCCGGGTGGCTGGTGGCCGCCGGTTGCGTGGTGGCGGCGGGCGCGGGCGGCCGGCTGACGGGCGCGGGCGGCGCCGTGCGGTGCGCGGTGGCGGCGGTGGTCGGGCTGGCGACGGCGCACCTGCTGCTGCGCCGCTGCCGCGCCCGGCTGGGCGGTGTCACGGGTGACGTCTTCGGCGCGGTGTGCGAGACCGCGGTCACCGCGGTGCTGGTCACCCTGGCTTTCGGCTGACCGGAGGCACGGCTTCGGTGCCGGGGGCCGGGCGTAGGCTCAGCCAGACAAATGGGGGGACGGGGGATCCGCCGGGCACACGCAATACCATGCTCCGGGCGCGAGCGGCCCACCCATCAGCTCAAGAGCGCAACAGGACCTCGACGGAAGAGGAACTTCAACACCGTGACTGCATTGACTCTCAGCACATCGTCCGCCGCCGGCTTGCGGGTCGACGCCGTCGTGGTCGGCCTGACCATCGGCCCCAAGGGGCCCGTGGTGGCCTCCGGCGCGGAAGAGGTGGACAAGGCGTACGACGGCAAGCTCGCCGCCACCCTTGAGACACTCGGCGCCTCGGGTGGCGAGGGAGAGGTGACCAAACTCCCCGCACCGGCCGGCTTCAAGGCCCCGGTGGTGCTGGCGGTCGGCCTCGGCGAAGCCCCCTCCGGCAAGGACGGCTTCTCGGCGGAGACGCTGCGCCGGGCCGCCGGTGTCGCCGCCCGTACGCTGGCCGGCGCCAAGAAGGCGGCCTTCGCGCTGCCCAACGGGGACGCCGCCACCGCCGAGGCGGTGGCCCAGGGCGCGCTGCTGGGCGCGTACACCTTCACCGAGTACCGCAGCGAGGCCGCGAAGTCGGCGGGCGGTGCGAAGGCGCCGCTGGCCGAGGTCACCGTGCTGGGCGGCAAGCCGCGCGACAAGCACTACAAGGCCGCCGCCGAGCGGGCCACCGCGCTGGCGGAGGAGATCAACCGGGCCCGCGACCTGATCAACACCCCCGCCAACGACCTGTTCCCCAAGAGCTTCGCGGCCATCGCGCAGGCCGCGGCCAAGGAGTACGGCCTCAAGGTCGAGGTGCTGGACGAGAAGGCGCTGGCCAAGGGGAAGTACGGCGGCATCATGGGGGTCGGCCAGGGGTCGGCGAACCCGCCGCGGCTGGTGCGGATCTCGTACACCCACGCCAAGGCCCGCAAGAGCCTCGCGTTCGTCGGCAAGGGCATCACCTACGACTCGGGCGGCATCTCGCTCAAGCCGGCCGGTCACAACGAGACCATGAAGTGCGACATGTCAGGTGCCGCCGCGGTGTTCGCCTCGGTGGTGGCCGTCGCCCGGCTCGGGCTACAGGTCAACGTCACCGGCTGGCTGGCGCTGGCGGAGAACATGCCGTCCGGCTCGGCCACCCGCCCCGGCGACGTGCTGCGGATGTACTCCGGCCGCACGGTCGAGGTGCTCAACACCGACGCCGAGGGCCGCCTGGTGCTGGCCGACGCGATCACCCGGGCCGGTGAGGAGAGCCCGGACGCGATCGTGGACGTGGCGACCCTGACCGGCGCGATGGTGCTGGCGCTGGGCAACCGCACCTTCGGCATCATGTCCAACGACGACGCCTTCCGCGGCCGCATCCACGAGATCGCGACCGAGGTCGGCGAGCAGTCCTGGCCGATGCCGCTCCCCGGCGAGCTGCGCAAGAGCCTGGACTCCCCGATCGCCGACCTGGCCAACATCGGCGAGCGGTTCGGTGGCGGTCTGGTGGCCGGTGTCTTCCTCAACGAGTTCATCAACGAGGGCGTCGCCTGGGCACACCTGGACATCGCGGGTCCGGCGTTCCACGAGGGTGCCCCGTTCGGTTACACCCCCAAGGGCGGCACCGGCAGTGCGGTGCGCACTCTGGTGGGCATCGCGGAGCGGACCGCGGACGGGTCCGTTCTCTGACTGATTCGCCACATGCTGAGATGACGTGGAATTTCCTCGTGCGGCCCCGGGCTGACGCCTGGGGCCGTGCGCGTTCGCGCTACTGGTCGGTAGCGGTTTGTGTATGGCGTCTCACAACCGGCCCGGCGTCCCGGCAGCCGTCAACAAGTGCGAAGATGTTGTACCGGCACGACAGGGCCCCCTTTTGAACAAAAGTTTGAACAAGCGGCCGAACCTAAGCCGCCGCCCGGTCAGGGAAGACCGGCTCCGGCGTACCCATGCATGGAGGACGTGACGTGGCGAACGACGCCAGCACCGTTTTCGACCTAGTGATCCTCGGCGGCGGCAGCGGCGGATACGCCGCGGCGCTGCGCGCGGCTCAGCTGGGCCTGGACGTCGCCCTGATCGAGAAGGACAAGCTCGGCGGGACCTGTCTGCACCGCGGTTGTATCCCCACCAAGGCTCTGCTGCACGCCGGCGAGATCGCCGACCAGGCGCGGGAGAGCGAGCAGTTCGGTGTCAAGGCCAGCTTCGAGGGCATCGACATCGCGGGCGTCCACAAGTACAAGGACGACGTGATCTCCGGGCTGTACAAGGGTCTGCAGGGCCTGGTCTCCAGCCGTAAGGTCACCTACGTCACCGGCGAGGGCCGGCTGTCGTCGCCGACCACGGTGGACGTCAACGGCGAGCGCTACACCGGCCGCCACATCCTGCTGGCGACCGGCTCGGTGCCCAAGTCCCTGCCGGGTCTGACCATCGACGGCGAGCGGGTCATCTCCTCCGACCACGCCCTGGTGCTCGACCGGGTGCCGAAGTCCGCGATCGTGCTGGGCGGCGGCGTCATCGGCGTCGAGTTCGCCTCGGCGTGGAAGTCGTTCGGCACCGACATCACCATCATCGAGGCGCTGCCGCACCTGGTCCCGCTGGAGGACGAGAACAGCTCCAAGCTGCTGGAGCGCGCGTTCCGCAAGCGCGGCATCAACTTCTCCCTCGGCGCGCGGTTCTCCGGAGTGGAGTCCACCGCCGACGGCGTGAAGGTCTCGCTGGAGAACGGCAAGACCTTCGAGGCCGAACTGATGCTGGTGGCCGTCGGCCGCGGCCCGGTCTCGCAGGGCCTGGGCTACGAGGAGGCCGGGGTCGCCATGGAGCGCGGCTACGTCCTGGTCGACGAGTACATGCGCACCAACGTGCCGACCGTCTCCGCGGTGGGCGACCTGGTGCCGACCCTCCAGCTCGCGCACGTCGGCTTCGCCGAGGGCATCCTGGTGGCGGAGCGGCTGGCCGGTCTCAAGACCGTGCCGATCGACTACAACGGCGTCCCGCGCGTCACGTACTGCCACCCCGAGGTCGCCTCGGTCGGTCTGTCCGAGGCCAAGGCCAAGGAGCAGTACGGCGCGGACAAGGTCGTGGCCCTCAAGTACAACCTCGGCGGCAACGGCAAGAGCAAGATCCTCAAGACCCAGGGCGAGATCAAGCTCGTCCAGGTACGCGACGGTGCCGTGGTCGGCGTCCACATGGTCGGTGACCGGATGGGCGAGCAGGTCGGTGAGGCCCAGCTGATCTACAACTGGGAGGCACTGCCCGCGGAGGTCGCGCAGCTGATCCACGCGCACCCCACGCAGAACGAGGCACTGGGCGAGGCCCACCTCGCGCTGGCGGGCAAGCCGCTGCACTCGCACGACTGACCCAGGACACGCCCGTATTCCGCACAGATCGTTAGGAGCAACCGAAACCATGGCGGTTTCCGTAACCCTGCCGGCGCTCGGCGAGAGCGTGTCCGAGGGCACCGTCACCCGATGGCTGAAGGCCGAGGGTGAGCGCGTGGAGGCCGACGAGCCGCTGCTCGAGGTCTCCACCGACAAGGTCGACACCGAGATCCCGGCACCCGCGGCCGGCATCCTCGCCTCCATCAAGGTGGCCGAGGACGAGACGGTCGAGGTCGGCGCCGAGCTGGCCGTCATCGACGACGGCAGCGGTGCTCCGGCCGAGGCCCCGGCTCCGGCCGCCGCCGAGGCCGCCGCCCCGGCCCCCGAGGCCCCGGCGGCGCCCGCCGCGCAGGAGCCCGCCCCCGCCCCGCAGCCGCAGGCCGAGGCCCCGGCGGCACCGGCCGCGCCGGCTCCGGCCGGTGGCGCGGAGGGCACCCCCGTGGTGCTGCCCGCGCTGGGCGAGTCGGTGACCGAGGGCACCGTGACCCGCTGGCTCAAGCAGGTCGGCGACAGCGTGGCGGAGGACGAGCCGCTGCTGGAGGTCTCCACCGACAAGGTCGACACCGAGATCCCCGCTCCCGCGGCCGGCACGCTGCTGGAGATCCTCATCGGTGAGGACGAGACCGCCGAGGTCGGCGCGAAGCTGGCGGTCATCGGTGCCGCCGGTGCCGCTCCGGCCCAGCCCGCGGCTCCCGCCGCGCCGGCCCCGGCAGCCGCTCCGGCTCCGGCCGCCGCCGCGCCGGCCCCCGCCCCCGCCGCTCCGGCGCCCGCTCCCGCTCCGGCCCCGGTCGCGGCGGCTCCGGCGCAGCAGGCTCCCGCACCGGCGCAGGCCCAGGCTCCGGCGGCGCCCGCGCCCGCCGCGCCCTCGGTGCCCGCTCCGGCGGCGCCGGCCGCTCCGGCCGGTGAGACCGACGGTGCCTACGTGACGCCGCTGGTCCGCAAGCTCGCCTCCGAGAACGGCGTCGAGCTGGGCGCGGTCAAGGGCACCGGTGTCGGTGGCCGGATCCGCAAGCAGGACGTGCTGGCCGCCGCGGAGGCCGCCAAGGCCCCCGCCCCGGCGCCCAGCGCCCCGGCCACCGGCAAGCCGGCCGCCGCGGTCTCCCCGCTGCGCGGCCAGACGGTCAAGATGACGCGGATCCGCAAGGTCATCGCCGAGAACATGATGAAGGCGCTGCACAGCCAGGCGCAGCTGTCCACCGTGGTCGAGGTCGACGTCACCCGGATCATGCGGCTGCGGGCCCGGGCCAAGGAGACCTTCCTGGCCACCGAGGGCGTCAAGCTCTCCCCGATGCCGTTCTTCGTCAAGGCGGCCGCCGAGGCGCTCAAGGCGCACCCGTCGGTCAACGCCAAGATCAACGACGACGGCACGGTGACCTACCACGACGTCGAGAACATCGGCATCGCGGTCGACTCCGACCAGGGCCTGATGGTCCCGGTCATCAAGGGCGCGGGCGACCTGAACATCGCCGGCATCGCCAAGAAGACCGCGGAGCTGGCCGGCAAGGTCCGCAACAAGAAGATCAGCCCTGACGACCTGGGCGGCGGCACGTTCACGATCAGCAACACCGGCTCGCGCGGTGCGCTGTTCGACACCATCATCGTGAACTACCCGCAGGTCGCCGAGCTGGGCATCGGCGCCACCGTGCGCCGCCCGATGGTCATCGACCACCCGGAGCTGGGCGAGACCATCGCGGTGCGCGACATGGTCTACCTGACGCTCAGCTACGACCACCAGCTGGTGGACGGCGCGGACGCCGCCCGCTACCTGGGCGACGTCAAGGCGCGCCTGGAGGCCGGCGAGTTCGAGGGCGACCTCGGGCTGTGAGGGACCGCCGGCCGATCCGGCCGGCGCAGGACGAGACGGGCGTGCCCCCGACCCCCCGCGAGGGGGCCGGGGGCACGCCCGTGCCCGCCCGGTGGTTCCGGCTGCGTAACGACACGCTCGCGGACGGTCCTGTCGGGGTGCACCGGGCGGCGCGAGCCAGGATCCTGGTGGCGTGATGGACGAGACGGAGTTCTGGGAGATCATCGACCGAGCCCGGGAGGACGCCGACGGCGACCCCGAGGAGCAGGCCGATCTCGTGATCGAGCGACTGACCGGGCTCGATCCGGATTCCGTGCTGGACTTCGCCCGGCATTTCGAGTCGCGGGTCAACCGGGCGTTCCGCTGGGACCTGTGGGGTGCGGCGTTCGTGCTGCTGGGCGGCGCGAGTGACGAGGTGTTCGACTCCTTCCGCTGCTGGCTGGTCGGACAGGGCCGGCACGTCTTCGAGGGCGCGGTGCACCAGCCGGACGAGCTGGCCACCTTGATCGACACCTTCGAGGAGGGCGTCGACGGGGACGGCGAGGAGCTGGGCTACGCGGCCGACGAGGCGTACGAGCAGCTGACCGGGGTGCGGATGCCGGATCTGGGGATGACCGCGCCGCTGGAGCCGGAGGGCGAGGCGTTCGACTTCGACAACGACGCGGCGGTCCGTGACCGCTACCCCAAGCTGTGGGACCGCTTCGGCTGGTGAGCCGTCGTCCGCCGGGTCGGTACGGCCATCCGGGTGGTGCTCGGCCGCCGCCGGCCACGCTCGGGGCAGGATGGGCTCATGCGTATCGCTGTGACCGGCTCGACCGGCCTGATCGGTTCCGCCCTCGTCCGCTCCCTGTCCGCCGACGGGCACCGGGTGACCCGGCTGGTGCGCCGGGAGCCTTCGGCGCCCGACGAGGTGCGCTGGGACCCGCGGCGCGGGTACGTCGACCTGGAGGGGCTGGCCGGCTGCGACGCGGTGGTGCACATGGCGGCGGCCGGGGTGGGCGACCGGCGCTGGACGCCCGCGTACAAGAAGGAGATCCGCGACAGCCGGGTGCTGGGCACCGCGGCCGTCGCGCGGGCGGTGGCGACCCTGCCGGAGCCGCCGAAGGTGCTGGTGTGTGGCACGGCGGTGGGCATCTACGGTGACACCGGCGACCGCAGGACGGATGAGGACGCGGCGCCGGGGGACGGCTTCCTGGCCGACGTGTGCCGCGACTGGGAGGCGGCGGGCGCGGCGGCGGAGCAGGCCGGGATCCGGACGGTGTACGCCAGGACCGGTCTGGTGGTGGCGCGCGGCGGCGGTGCGTGGGGCCGGCTCTTCCCGGTCTTCAAGGCGGGCATCGGCGGCCGGATGGGCAGCGGCCGGCAGTACTGGAGCTTCATCGCGCTGCACGACCACATCGCGGCGCTGCGGCACATCATCGACACGCCGTCGCTGGCCGGCCCGGTGAACCTGACGGCGCCCGAGCCGGTGACCAACCGCGAGGTCACCGCCGCGATGGGCCGGGTGCTGCGCCGCCCGACGCTGGCCACGGTCCCGGCGCCGGTGCTGGCGCTCGCGCTGGGCGAGTTCTCCCAGGACGTGCTCGGCAGCCAGCGGATCGTGCCGTCCCGGCTGCTGGCGTCCGGCTTCCGCTTCGACTTTCCCGGGATCGACGAGGCGATCCGTTCCGCGCTCGGTGACTGAGGCCGATCGCAGGCGCGATGTGATCCCCCCAACTCCGCTTGAAAACAACGGTATTGGACCTTGTGCAGCGGGCATGACCCTTCCAGCGCACCGGGAGCCGTCCGCCAACGACGCCGGCGGCCCCCTTTCATGCGAAAAAAGCGGGGAGATCAAACGGACCTCGGGGAGGGGCACCGTGTCGTTTCACGCACGTCAAAATCACAACCAGCAAGCGGCCACACCCCACACGCACGGAGTGGACCAGCAAGCGCGCCGTACCCCGGCGCGGCAGACGGACGTGGTGATCGTGGGCGCCGGGCTGTCCGGCCTGTGCGCGGCGCATCATCTGATCGACGCAGGAGTCACGGTCTCGGTGCTGGAGGCCGGACCGCGAGTCGGCGGCCGGATGGTGACCGACAGCGTCGACGGCTTCCGGCTCGACAGGCGCAGCGAACTGCTGTGCACCTCGTACCCGGAGCTGTTCCGCACCCCGGGACTCGACGGCCTGCGGCTGATGCCTTTGTTCCCGACGGTGCCGAGTTCGCCGGGGTGGCGCGGCCACCGGGCGGTGGACCCGCGGGGGGTCTGGCACAAGGCACGGCTGTCCTCGGCGCTCGGCAGACTGGCCACCGTCTCCACCGAGCGGCTGATGGCCCGTGCCGAGACCACGGCACGTCAGGCACTGGGCGGCCGGGGGCTGCCGCCGCGGGCGGTCGAGGGCTTCCTGCGCCCGCTGCTGTCCGCCCTGCTGCACGACCCCGAGCTGGGCACGTCGAGCCGCAGCGCCGACCTGGTGCTGCGCGGCTACGCCAGGGGCCGCCTCGCGCTGCCCGCGGGCGGTGTCGCCTCGATCCCCGAACTGCTGGCGGCCGCGCTGCCGCCGGGCACGATACGGCTGGGGGTGCGGGCGACCGCGGTGGCGGCGAACTCGGTGACGACCGAACAGGACGGCGAACTGCCGTGCCGTGCCGCGGTGGTGGCCACCGGCGCCCGGGACGCGGGGGACCTCCTGCCGGGTCTGCGCGTGCCCGACTTCCATGCCGTGACGATTCTGCACCACGCGGCCGACGAGCCGCCGCTGCGCGATCCGCTGCTGCTGCTGGACACCGAACGGCAGGGGCCGATCTCGCACTCCTACGTCGCCAGCGTCGTGGACCCCTCGCGGGCCCCCGGCGGGCGCGCCCTGGTCACCTCCACCGTGCTGGGGGCGCTGCCGCACGGCACCGGCGGCCTGGACGCGGCGGTACGCGGCCAGTTGTCCCGGCTGTACGGCACGGACGCGGGCGGCTGGGACCTGCTCGCCGTCCACCACGACCCGGAGGCCGTCCCGGCGATGCCGGCGCCGCACGACGTCAGGCGGCCGGTGCGGGTGATGTGCGGGCTGTACGTCTGCGGTGACCACCGCGACACCAGTACGGTCCAGGGCGCGATGTTCTCCGGGCGGCGGGCCGCCCATCACGTCATGCGGGACTTCGGGATCCGCCCCGGCTACGGCGACACCGCCCCCGACCTGCCGGCGGTGGCATAGCGACAGCCCAGGCCGGCCCGCCGGGTTCCGGGGGTGCCTCATGACACCCCCGGTTCCGCCCCGGCGGGCCGGCCGCGCGTCGTACCGCCCGTCACGCCACCGGCACACCGACCATCAACGCCCGCTCGTAGAAGGCGCGCACCACGGGTGCCTCCCGGTGCGGCTCCAGCCGGCGGGCGAAGTCCCTGACGTACTCCACCGCGCGCAGCGACCGCATGTCGGCGGTCTGCCGCAGGGCCTCGGTGCCCAGCGCGCAGGCCTCGTCGAGCTCGCCGAGGCCCAGCCGGGCGGTGGCCAGCACGACCCGGCAGAACAGCCTGCTGCGGGCGTAGGCGGGATCACGCAGTTCCAGGGAGCGCTCGGCGTGCTGGGCGGCGGCCCGGTACTGCTGGAGGTCGCGATGGCAGTGCGCGAACTCGTCGGCCAGCTGTGCCTGGTCGAAGAAGCGCGCCCAGCCGGGTGTCTCGTCGCCCGGCCTGACCGCCTCCAGCGCCCGCTCCGATCTGACCAGCGCCGCCACGCACTGCCGGGCCTCCCCCAGCACCCCGTGGCCGCGTGCCTCGGCCGCGTGCAGCAGCGCCTGGACGGCGGCGGGGGCCGCGGGCCCGACGCCCTGCTGGGCGACCCGGGCGAGCTGGACGGCCTCGCGCCCGTGGCCGAGGTAGACCGCCTGCCTGCTCATCGTGGACAGGACGTAGCCGCCGTAGACCCGGTCGCCGGCCGCCTGGGCGAGCCGCAGGGACTGCACGAAGTACCGCTGGGCGAGGCCGTGCGCGCCGATGTCGTAGGAGGTCCAGCCGGCCAGTCTGGTCAGGTCGGCGACGGCGGCGAACAGCCGGCGGCCCAGCGCCTCCCCGTAGTGGCCGCGCAGCATGGGCTCCGCCTCGTGCTCCAGGTAGCGCACCAGGGCCTGCCGGGCGTGGCCGCCGCCGTAGGCGTGGTCGAGCGAGCGGAACAGCTCCCCGACGGAACACAGCGCCTGGACGTCGCCATGGCTGACCCGGCGCCCCTGCGGGCGGTCGGCGGCGGTGGACCGGGCGGCGGCGGGCTTCGGGGCGCCGTGCGCCTGGCCCCGGCTCTGCGGCGGGACCCGTGGCGGCCGATCGGTGGCGGCCGGGCCGCGGGCGACCTGGTCGTCGGCCCGGCCGATGAGCCAGTCGCGGCTGGGCACCACCAGCCCGGCGGGGGTGAAGGCTATGCGGCGGGTCTCCGCCTGGCTGCCGGTGTCCTTGCGCCACAGGCCGCCGACGATGTCCACCGCCTCCTCGGGGGTGGCGGCGAACTCCAGCCCCGCGTACACCGGGGCGCAGGCGTCCAGGCCGAGGTCCTGTGCGGACAGTCTGCGGCCCAGGCGCCGGGTGAAGACCTCGGCGATGAGCGCGGGTGTGGTGCCGCGCGGCTGCTGGCCGCGCAGCCAGCGGGTGACCGAGGTCTTGTCGTAGCGCAGGTCGAGTCCGTGTTCGACGCCGAGCTGGTCGACGCGGCGGGCGAGACCCGCGTTGGAGAAACCCGCCTCGGCGATGAGTGAGGCGAGACGGCGGTTGGGGCTGCGCTGCGAGGTTCGATCCGTCATGTGTGGTGCGGTCCCCTCCTCGGGAGGGTTGCGGGCGGCGTCGTCGGTGTCGGGGAGCATCAGGAGGGCCTCGGGGACATGGGGGGCTCGGGGAGGGAAAGCGGAGGCGGCGGCGGGGGGTCGGAGGATGGCCAGGTCGGCGGCCGTGAACGGCGCGAATGTAGCCGCAGGCGCCGCCCCGGGTGGCTCGGCTGACAGGTATTCGCCGGAACGGGTGAACCACACCGGCGCTCCGCAGCGGAATACCCCCTTCCGGTAGTCCCGGCGTGATAAGCGCGACAGCCACTTGAGTGGGCCCACCACCTCGGCCGTACAGTGGATCGGGCGCGAGACCGAGAACGAGGAGCCGCCGTGAGTGACCTGCGCTTCGTCCACCTGGGGTTCGGACCGCAGGCGGTCGAGTACGAGGAGGCCTGGCAGGAACAGCGCCAGGTGCACGCGGCCCGGTTCGCCGACGAGATCCCGGACACCTGCCTGCTGCTCGAACACCCCGCGGTGTACACGGCCGGCCGGCGCACCGCCGACAACGAGCGTCCGCTGGACGGCACCCCGGTCATCGACGTGGACCGCGGCGGCAAGATCACCTGGCACGGCCCGGGACAACTGGTCGGCTACCCCATCCTCAAGCTCCCCCGGCCGGTCGACGTGGTCGCCCACGTACGCCGGCTGGAGGAGGCACTAATCCGCACCTGCGCCGAGTTCGGCCTGGAGACCACCCGGATCGAGGGACGCAGCGGGGTGTGGGTGCTGGGCGACCCCGTCGAGCAGCGCCCGGCGATCCCCGGTCTGACCCTGGACTTCGACCCCCGGCTGCACGACGAGGAGTTCGACGCCCGGCTCAACGGCCCCGAGTACGCCCCCTCCAACGCCGGCCAGCGGCGCGAGGACCGCAAGCTCGCCGCGATCGGCATCCGGGTCGCCAAGGGCGTGACCATGCACGGCTTCGCGCTCAACTGCGACCCCGACAACACCTCGTTCGACCGCATCGTGCCGTGCGGGATCCGGGACGCCGGGGTCACCTCGCTCTCCAACGAACTGGGGCGCGACGTCGCCGTCGCCGAGGTGGTGCCGGTGGTCGAGAAGCACCTGCGGGACGTGCTGGACGCGACGGTGCCGCTGCCCCGCGCGGTGTGACACCCCCCTCAAGGGGAATGCGCCGATGAGGTTGCGGGTTGACCGGGGCGCAGAGCCCATAATCAACGGGCGTACGCTGGTGTACGCCGATGAATCGAAGTTGTAGGGAGCCCGACGTGTCCGCTGTCGCACCCGACGGACGGAAGATGTTGCGCCTGGAGGTCCGCAACAGCGAGACCCCCATCGAGCGCAAGCCCGAATGGATCAAGACCCGGGCGAAGATGGGCCCCGAGTACACCGAGTTGCACAGCCTGGTGAAGCGCGAGGGCCTGCACACGGTGTGCCAGGAGGCCGGCTGCCCCAACATCTACGAGTGCTGGGAGGACCGGGAGGCGACGTTCCTCATCGGCGGCGACCAGTGCACCCGGCGGTGCGACTTCTGCCAGATCGACACCGGCAAGCCCGCCGCCCTGGACCGCGACGAGCCGCGCCGGGTCGGCGAGTCCGTCGTCACGATGGACCTCAACTACGCCACGATCACCGGCGTCGCCCGCGACGACCTGGCGGACGGCGGCGCCTGGCTGTACGCGGAGACCGTCCGGCAGATCCACGCGCATGACCGCCGACCGCGAGGCCGGCCGCACCAAGGTCGAGCTGCTGATCCCGGACTTCAACGCGGTCCCCGAGCAGCTCGCCGAGGTCTTCTCGTCCCGCCCCGAGGTGCTGGCGCACAACGTGGAGACCGTGCCGCGGATCTTCAAGCGGATCCGCCCCGGCTTCCGCTACGAGCGCTCCCTTGAGGTCATCACCCGGGCGCGCGAGGCGGGCCTGGTCACCAAGTCCAACCTGATCCTGGGCATGGGCGAGGAGCGCGCGGAGATCAGCGAGGCGCTCCAGGACCTGCACGACGCCGGGTGCGAGCTGATCACCATCACCCAGTACCTGCGGCCGAGCCTGCGCCACCACCCGGTGGAGCGCTGGGTCAAGCCCGCCGAGTTCGTGGAGCTCAAGGAGGAGGCCGAGGAGATCGGCTTCGCCGGTGTCATGTCCGGCCCCCTGGTGCGCTCCTCCTACCGGGCCGGGCGGCTCTTCCAGCAGGCCATGCAGGCCCGCGACTCCTCGGCGGCGCGAGCCGTCTGAGCTCCGCCGGGCTCCCCGACGGCGCGGGGCCCGCGGCGGTCCGCCGCGAGCGAACGCGTGAAGGCGTGCGACATGCGTTCACCCGCGTTTGACCCACCGGTCACCGACTGGTAACACAATGTGGTGATTCTGGACACAAGCACGCCAATGCGTTCCTTCCGGCCTTAGGGAGACCGACCATGCAGGCGCACCCCGCGCATGCACACGCACGTCCGACCGGCACCACCGCCCCACTCGTGACCGGCGCCCTGCGGGTCGTCGAGGCGGTCCTGCTGCGCGGCGGCCAGCAGACCGCCCGCCGCAACGCCTGGACCGCGGTCCTGGAGGACCGCAGGCGGGCCAAGGACCGCCACGAGGCACTGCACGTCCTGGAGACCCTGGGGGCCGCTCCGACGCCGCTGGGGAACGTCCCCGGCGTCGCCCTCGGAGTGGTGCGCACCCCGGGCACCGCCGAGCGCTAGAGCTTGTCCCGGCCGCCGGGGGCGGTCTCGCCGGGCCGGGCCCGGCATTGACCCTCCTGGTGGAACCGGGGGCCGCCGGGACACGTATCCTGTGCGGCATGGCGAGGAAGGAAACACCCGAGAACCCTGGGCGGCTTCGGCAGATCGTCCAGACCTACAAGATGACCCGCCGGGCCGACCCCAAGGTCGGCCTCGTGGTGGCGGGCCTGGGCATCGGCATCTTCGCCGTGCTCCTCGCCGTCGGTTTCTTGATCGACCACCCGGTGTACGCCGGCATCCTGGGCTTTCTGCTGGCCTTCCTCGCGATGGCCATCGTCTTCGGCCGCCGGGCCGAGCGGGCCGCCTTCGGTCAGATGGAGGGGCAGCCGGGTGCCGCGGCGGCGGTGCTGGACAACGTGGGCCGCGGCTGGACGGTGACGCCCGCGGTGCAGATGAACCGCAACCAGGACGTGGTGCACCGGGCGGTCGGCCGCGCGGGGATCGTGCTGGTCGGCGAGGGCAACCCGAACCGGGTCAAGAGCCTGCTGGCCAACGAGAAGCGCCGGATGTCCCGGGTCGCCGTGGAGGCGCCGGTCACCGACATCATCGTCGGCAGCGGCAAGGGCGAGGTGCCGCTCAAGAAGATCCGCACCACCCTGCTCAAGCTGCCCCGTGTCCTGCCCGGCCCGAAGGTCACCGAGGTCAACGACCGCCTCAAGGCGCTGGGCGACCTGATGAGCAACATGCCGATCCCGAAGGGCCCGATGCCCAAGAGCGCGCGGATGCCCAAGGGCGGACGGATGCGCTGAGTCGCGCGGTCCCGTACGGGACCGGTGGCCGGAGAAAGCCGGGGGCGGACCGCCCCCGGCTTTCGTCTGTCCGTAGCCGTGCCGACCCGGGGTCAGCAGCGCGCGGTGGTCACATCCGGACCTCGATCGAGCGGGCCGCCTTGTCGTGCAGGCCGCGGGTGTCCCGGTCCCAGACGACCGCCGGGATCACCAGGAGCAGCAGCACGGTGCGCAGCAGCACGCCGCCGATGCCCAGCCGCCCGCCGTCCAGCCGGACCACCCGAAGCCGCAGCAGGCGCTTGCCGGGCGTACTGGCCGCCGTGCTCAGAGCGAGCACGCTGACCACGCCGAAGACCGCGAAGGCCCAGTTGTCCGCCACCTGGGCGTTGCCGTGTGCCAGCAGGCCGTAGGAGATCAGCAGGCACAGCGCCCAGTCGATGAACAGCGCTGCGATCCGGCGCCCCACCGAGGCGAGCGAGCCGGGTCCGTCCTGCGGCAGGCCCAGCCGCTGCCCCCGGTAACCGAAATCGGCGCCCATCTGCTCGGCCGCCGCGCGCGGCCCGCAGATCCACGACCCAAAGCTTCCCGTTTGTCCACCGGACCACGGTACTGCCGACCCGCCGGCGGTCGCCGAGAGGGCCCCCGCGATGTCCGGTTAACGTCCGCGAAACAAATGGGTCATCCTTGGGAAATGCCCGCTCCATATGGTCGGGCGAAGAGTGCGCCCCCGCACGGGCCGCACGGACGAGCACAACCCCGCGCCATGCCAGGCCGGGCCGAGGAGGAGTTGGATGTTCCAGAACGCCGACGAGGCCAACAAGTTCATCTGCGGGACGAGGACGTGAAGTTCGTCGACGTCCGGTTCTGTGACCTGCCGGGCGTCATGCAGCACTTCACGGTGCCGGTGGAGGCGTTCGACCCGGCCGAGGAACTCGCGTTCGACGGCTCCTCGATCCGCGGCTTCCAGGCGATCCACGAGTCGGACATGGCGCTGCGCGCGGACCTGTCGACGGCGCGGGTGGACCCGTTCCGCAAGGACAAGACGGTCAACATCAACTTCTTCATCCACGACCCGATCACCGGCGAGCAGTACAGCCGTGACCCGCGCAACGTGGCCAAGAAGGCGGAGGCGTACCTGGCCTCCACCGGCATCGCGGACACCGCGTACTTCGGTCCCGAGGCGGAGTTCTACGTCTTCGACAGCGTGCGCTTCGAGACCAAGTCGAACGAGTCCTTCTACCACATCGACTCCGAGGCGGGCGCCTGGAACACCGGTGCGCTGGAGGACAACCGCGGCTACAAGGTCCGCTACAAGGGCGGCTACTTCCCGGCCCCGCCGGTCGACCACTTCGCCGACCTGCGCGCGGAGATCAGCCTGGAGCTGAACAAGGCCGGCCTGCAGGTCGAGCGCCAGCACCACGAGGTGGGCACCGCCGGCCAGGCGGAGATCAACTACAGGTTCAACACGCTGCTGGCCGCCGCCGACGACCTGATGCTCTTCAAGTACATCGTGAAGAACGTCGCCTGGCGCAACGGCAAGACCGCGACCTTCATGCCGAAGCCGATCTTCGGTGACAACGGCTCCGGCATGCACGTCCACCAGTCGCTGTGGAGCGAGCGGCACCCCGCTCTTCTACGACGAGGCGGGCTACGCGGGCCTGTCGGACACCGCCCGCTACTACATCGGCGGCATCCTCAAGCACGCGCCGTCGCTGCTGGCGTTCACCAACCCGACGGTGAACTCCTACCACCGCCTGGTCCCCGGCTTCGAGGCCCCGGTCAACCTGGTCTACTCGCAGCGCAACCGCTCCGCGGCGATCCGGATCCCGATCACCGGTCCAACCCGAAGGCCAAGCGCATCGAGTTCCGCGCGCCGGACCCGTCCAGCAACCCGTACCTGGCCTTCTCGGCCCTGCTGCTGGCCGGCCTGGACGGCATCAAGAACAAGATCGAGCCGGCCGAGCCGATCGACAAGGACCTCTACGAGCTGGCTCCCGAGGAGCACGCGAACGTCCCGCAGGTCCCGACCTCGCTGCCGGCCGTCCTGGACGCGCTGGAGGCCGACCACGAGTACCTCCTCCAGGGCGGTGTCTTCACCCCCGACCTGATCGAGACGTGGATCGACTTCAAGCGCACCGCCGAGATCGCCCCGATCCAGCTCCGCCCGCACCCGCACGAGTTCGAGCTGTACTTCGACGTGTGACAGTCGGCTCCACCGAGGTTGCACACCGGGCCCCTGCCGCTCCCCCCAAGGAGCGACAGGGGCCCGCCCGTCCGCCCGAAGGAATTCAGAGGAGCGCGTGGCCGGGGATGGGCTGTATCTGAGGCACGGCGGCGATCCGTGGTCCGGCGTCCATCTCGGCCCAGACGATCTTCCCGCCGGTGGCGAGAGTCCGTACCCCATGGCGCCGGCTCAGGGCCCGCACGATGGCCAGGCCACGCCCGCGCTCCGGAATGTCGCCTTCGACGAATCCCGCCTCCATCGGAGGTGGTTCGGCGGCCTTGTCCTCGTCCGCGTCCCACACCTCGATGAGCAGGGAGTCACCCGTCACGCGGACCTGTACCGCCAGGATGGCCAAGTGCTCAAGATCCGCGTAAGTGGGGCACGGGTCGGTCGTCCCGGTGGCTTGCACCGCGTTCGTGGCCAACTCCGTCACGATCAGCTCGGCGGCCTCCACCAGGTCGCCGAGTAACCAGGACGTGAGCGTGCACCGCACGAGCGCCCGCGCGCAACTCGGGGCCGTCGAGGTGGCCGCGAGGGTCAAACGTGTCAACAGCAGTTGAGCCATGCGACAGCTCCCGCATCCGGGCAGGCGCCGCTACGCGGCGGCGTGGACGATTTTTATCACTTCCGCTTTGAGGTCGACGAGGGTGTAGGCGTGGAACACGGACACCAGCGACGCGGCGATGACCCATCGCATGCGCCAGTCGTCGTGCGGGATCGTGAGAGCCCCGTGGTCGCGCAAGGTGCCGTCGTAGTCCGGGACGACGACCTGACCGCAGACGCCCCAGACCGTCGGCGACTTGCCGCGCAGGGCGACGTAGTTGCCCCGGAGGTGCGGGCAGACCTGTGCCGCGGTCCAGCCGCACGCCGCATGGACGGGCGGCTCCGACGTCTCGAACGGCGCACCGGGCGAGCACGCGTAGTCCTTCGCGCTCATCACGTACAGGTGCCCGTCGTCCGTCGCTTCGGGGGCCGTCGGCTTCCCGCAGACCGAGCACAGTAGGCCGCCGATCGCGCGCCGCTGTCGTACCGGGTGGAAATTGCCGAGTTGCGGCTTGCCGACGCCGGGTCGGCTACGAGTACGAAGCCAGAGCGTCCCGTTGGCGTCCCGGTCCCCAGGACGTTCCCGCCGGTACCCCAAGCGACCCTTGCCGCCGCGCCGGCCGAGAACCGTCAACGAGGGGCGCTTCAAGCTCTCCCCTTCCCAGTTGGTGACGTAGGGGATCCTCGCCCGCACTTCAGGCGAGGCGACCCCGGACGTCCCCGGCGGCGCGGAGTAACCAAGAAGAGCGGAGGTACACACGGTGAGTCCATTTCGCCGGTGAGCAAGTACACGAAGCACGCAGAGGTGAGGGTGCGGCTGCACAACCCGCTTCGTGGCGTCGCCGACCCAGCACCCTGAGTGAAGCACCGCTAGACTCCCAAATGCAAGACTACATTTTTAAGTCCTCGATTATTAGTTCACACGAACGAGTGAGACAGGGCGGGTATGAACTCTCGTGTACTACATTGAAAATGAGGGTTCCCTACATAACGAGGAGTCAGCGACAATGACGGAAGGAACGACCGGTTCGACCGTGCCGCGCCGCCAACTCGGCCGATATCTGCGTGACCTGCGCAATCAAGCCGGACTGACCGTCCGGGCAGCGGCTAAGGCTCTGGAGTGGTCAGAGCCAAAGATCTGGAGGATCGAGACTGGGCAGACTTCCATGCGATCCCTGGACGTCGAGCAGATGTGCCGCATCTACGGGTGTGAGGACGCTGAGCTGATCAAGGGCCTGATGAGCCTCGCCAAGGAGACCAAAGCCCGTGGCTGGTGGCACTCCTACGAGGACGCGATCCAGGAAAACTTCAACCTGGACCTCTACATCGGCCTTGAAGAGGCGGCCAACGAACTCAGCACCTACGAACCGGAGGTTGTACCCGGGCTGTGCCAGACTGCCGCGTATGCACGGGAAGTGATTCGGGCCCACTACCCCACCCTTGAAGACACCACAGTTGATCGACGCGTCCAGCTACGCATCAACCGCCAACACATCCTTCATCGAGCAGTGGGAGCGCCGCGGGCCAGCTTCGTGATCAACGAAGTGATCCTGCGCAGGCCGCTCGGCGGGCATGGCATCATGACCGAGCAGTTCGATCATCTGGTCAAGATGGCTGAACTACCCACGGTGCGGCTGAGAGTCATTCCGTTCTCGTCAGGCTTTCATCCCGGTGCACTGACAGGTGGGTTCATCACGCTCCGCTTCGCCGCCCCCGGGAACGGCAGCGTGAAGGTCAGCGAACCGCCAACTGTCTACGTCGAGAGCTTCGCGGGCGCCCTCTACCTTGACAAACCCCAGGAGATCGACCGCTACGACGCCGCGTTCAAGCGCATCTGGTCTTCCGCCTTGGACGAGCGGGCATCAATCGACCTGATCAAACAAGCAGCCATGGAGTTGAGGACGTGATGAACGGCACCGATCTGCCGCAGCAGGCGTGGTTCAAGAGCACCTACAGCAACGGCGGTGGGAACTGCGTCGAGGTTGCCCGGGTGGGGACGGGCGTCGCCGCACGCGACAGCAAGGACCCCGCCGGGCCCGCGCTGGCGTTTCGGGCGGACCAGTGGGCGGCCTTCATACAGGGAATCGCCGCAGGCGAGTTCGACCGCCCCTGAACACCGCCGAAACGCCCCTGTCACCCCCGAGCCGACAGGGGCACCCGGCTTGTCTCAAGACACCGCGAGTGCGCGCTCCCATGGAGTTGAGGACGTGATGAACGGCACCGATCTGCCGCAGCAGGCTTGGTACAAGAGCAGCTACAGCAATGCCTCCGGAGCCTGCGTCGAGGTTGCCCGGGTGGGGACGGGCGTCTCCGCCCGGGACAGCAAGGACCCCGCCGGGCCCGCGCTGGCGTTTCGGGCGGACCAGTGGGCGGCCTTCATACGGGGAATCGCCGCAGGCGAGTTCGACCGCCCCTGAACACCGCCGAAACGCCCCTGTCACCCCCGAGCCGACAGGGGCACCCGGCTTGTCTCAAGACACCGCGAGTGCGCGCTCCCATGGAGTTGAGGACGTGATGAACGGCACCGATCTGCCGCAGCAGGCTTGGTACAAGAGCAGCTACAGCAATGCCTCCGGAGCCTGCGTCGAGGTTGCCCGGGTGGGGACGGGCGTCGCCGCCCGGGACAGCAAGGACCCCGCCGGGCCCGCGCTGGCGTTTCGGGCGGACCAGTGGGCGGCCTTCATACGGGGAATCGCCGCAGGCGAGTTCCACCGCCCCTGAACACCGCCGGGCGTCCCGCGTTCAGAGGGTCCCGGCGTCCCTCAGGCGCGAGTACATGAACATGTCTCGGCGTTCGCTGCCCACCCGCTGCCAACTCCTGAGCAGGCCCTCGCGTTCGAACCCGGCACGCTCTGCGGTCTTCCAGGACGCCGTGTTCCAGGGCTCCACGTAGAGTTCGAGCCGGGGGATCTCAAGGTCGGTGAAGGCCCATCGGGCGACCGCGGACAGTCCGGCTCCGGCGGCCCGCCGCCCACGTGCCGACTGCACCACCCAGTAACCCAGCGACGCCCGTCCCTCGCTGATGTTCCGCAGCCAGAGTCCGACGGCACCGACCGGCCTGCCGTCATCAGCCACGATGACGAACGGATACCCGGCCCCGGTGGTCGCGCGGCCCCACTGACGCTCGACGAAGGCGACCCCCTCCGCCTCGGAGTACCGCGCCGGCACCGTCGTGATCAACGGGATGTACGCGTCCTCCGCGGCCTCGCGAACGAGGTCCAGGTCGGACAGGCTCCACCGCCGAAGGGTGAACCCTTCACCCGCGGCAAGCTCAGGTACATCAAGCGATTCCATGCCCGCATCATGCCGGTCGCTCCACGCCGTCACCGCCTCGCGTGGCTGACGCCCGCTTCTGGTGGAATCGGAGATGCCGGCCACTGTCAGGACCGGAACGTCCACCGAATCCCGAGGCGGCCCCGCGTGACGACGACCTACGTACTGGACGGCACCCGCATCCATACCCTTGAGGACTTCTGGCAGGTGATCGGCGAGGCGGTCAACGGCCCCGGGGGCTATTTCGGCGCCAACCTCGACGCCTTCGCCGACTGCCTGTCCGGCGGTTTCGGTACCCCGGACGACGGCGACTACCGCGTCGAGTGGCACGACCACGCGACGTCCCGTCAGGCCCTCGGGCACGGTGAGACCGCACGCCAGCTGGAACTGCGCCTGGCCCGCTGCCATCCGTCGAACAGGCCGCGTGTCGCCGCCGACCTGCGAGCGGCGCGCACCGGGCGGGGGCCCACCGTCTTCGACTGGCTGGTCGCGATCTTCGAGGAACGCGCCCCAGGGGCTCTCCTGCTGCGCTGACACGTCCCGGCGGCGCACGACGCCCGGGCCGTGTTGTGGGGGGGGCGTACCGGGTATCGCTGGCGTATGCGGTCGTGGAGAGCGGACTTGTGGCTGGGGCGCTGGGTGGAGGCCCTGCTGCCGGGCGTGGTGCGGCGCGTGCTCGCGGGGGCGGAGCCGCAACCGCGGTGGTTGCCGCGGCGGGTCCTGCTGGTGGTGTCGGCCGACATCGACACCACCGCGGGCGTGGGGGCGGTCTGGGCCGTGTGGCGTCCGCGGTCCGCGTGGGCGCGTGAGCACACCGCCCTCCTGGAGTGGTACGACGAGCGGTGGCGGTGCGTGGGCGGCGGCACGGCCCCGGTGAACGACCCTGCCGACGTCGACGTGATCGAGGTCCGCGGCGGCGGAGGCGTGCTCAGCCTCGCCCGCCGTCTTGACCCGCCGCGCTCCATCGCCACGGCCCCTTGGATCGGCTACGCCATCGTCCATCTCGGGCGCGGCGTCAGCCACCTCGTCGTCGGCGACCGCCGGATCGACGTTCCCCGGCAACGCAAGCTCGTCGCCGCCTGGAAGTCCCCGCACTCCGACCGCGGTACGCGTCCCGTCACGTGGCTCTCGCCCCCGACGGCACCGAACTCTCCCGCCTCGGCCCCCACGACACCCTGGACACCCACACGTGGGCACGGCTGAAGGAAGAGCTGTAGCCGTCGCGTGCGACGGGTGAGCCGTCGGCCGGACGGAAACGGACCGGCGGCCCCGGTCGCCAACAAAGCTCCCGCAGGTGGGGGCGCGCCTCGCTCCGGGGTCACCGTAGGGGCGCGCCTTACTCCGGGGGGCCCTCGCGGCGGCCCGGCGGCCGGCCGGCGCCCGTCGGTCGGCCGTCCGCGGCGTCCACGTCGACCGCGTCGACCGCTTCGGCCGCTCGGCGGGAGTCCTCGACGATGCGCTGGAGTCCGGTGACGTGGCGTTCCAGCGCCGCGCGGCCCTCCGCGGTGATGTTGAGCCACGTGCGGGGGCGCTTGCCCACGTAGCCCTTGTCCACCTCCACGTAGGCGTTGCCGCTCAACGTGGTGACCTGCTTGGACAGGGCCGAGGCCGACATGTCCACCGACTCGCGAACCCACCCGAACTCGGCCCACCGGGTGCCCGCCAGCAGCGACATGATCGCCAGCCGGGTGGGGTCGAGCAGCAGGGGGTCCAGGTCACCTTGAGCCATGGAGGGCATCACCGAGGTCGTCGTGCCGGGGAGCGGCGAGGTTGTTGATGCCCGCCTGGAGACGTCCGCCGAAGACAGCGACCGTGATCCCCAGGACCGCGCCCAGACCGGTGCGCAGGTAGGGCACGGACAGGTGGCCGTGCGGCACGAAGACCGCCGCCAGCGCTATCACCATGACGAGCAGCAGCACCGCCCTGGCCCAGCGGGCGAACTTCGGGGAGACCTCCTGCCGACGCAGCCCCGTGGACCGGCCGAGCGCGGCGGAGCCTCGGCGGGTGGAGATCATGGACCAGTACAGCGCGATCAGCGCGGTGAAGCCCAGCTGGGTCCAGACCGTCACCCCGTTACCGAAGAAGTCGGGGGCTGCCAGGAAGGCGAAGATCGCCACTCCCATCACGACGCCGACCCAGGGCGCCTGGCGGGCGGACCGGACGCCCTCCCCCTGATGCTGCCGCACCTCGCGGAGCGCCTGCGCCGCCTCTTCATGCGTCGGGTGGTCACTCATGGCATGCCTCCAGCTGTTTCCGTCGGAGAATCAGTTTCCTCTCAGGAAAGTAGTTTCCCCGAACCGCCCTGTCAAACGTCCTCCGGAGTGGTCGCGCGGGCGGAGGGGACGACGAAGTCGCGGATGAGGTCCTTGGCCTCGCGGACCAGGGGGCGGAAGAGGCGGTAGCGGGACAGGTGGAGCAGCCGGTTGACCAGCGGGGTGCAGCGTTTGACGAAGGCACGGCTGCGCGTGCAGCCGGGCGAGCGGTCGAAGACCCAGAACAGCACGACGGCCATCTGGTGCAGCCACAGGATCTCCGGCAGCAGCTCCGCCAGTTCGGCGTCGAGTTTGGGCATCAGCTCCGAGCCGGCCAGCACCTCGCGGAACAGCTCGACCGAGGTGGCCCGCGCCGGATGGGACTCCGCCGAGAACGGGCTGAGCGGGCTGTCCGGGTCCGCCGCGTTACGGAAGAACTGCGCGGCGAACTCGTGGTACGGCTCCGAGCAGTCCAGCCAGGTCGTCAACGCGATGTCCAGCCGCCTGCCCAGGTCCGTGACGCCTTCCATCGCCTCCCGGGTGGCCGCCGCGTGCTCGCGCGTCATCCGGTCGTAGAAGCCCTGGATCAGGTGCTCCTTGGAACCGAAGTAGTAGTACGCGTTGCCGACCGAGACGCCGGCCTCCTGGGCTATCGCGCGCATCGTCGTCCGGTCGTATCCGCGCTCCTGGAACAGCCCGAGCGCGGTCTCCAGTATCAGCGCCCTGGTCTGCTCACTCTTCGCGCGAACGGGCCTGACGGCACGGGCCCGTTGCTCCTGACCCGCGCCGCCCGGCGCCCCCTCCCTGGGGCCGGGCCCGGTGCCGTCCGCCCCCTCCCCGAGGCCGACCCCCGCACCGTCCGGCGCCCCCTCCCCGGGGCCGGTCCCCCCGTCGGCCCCGCCCCCCGTACCGGTGCCGGCTCCCCCGTCGGCACCGGTCGCCGGTATCCGTTCCGCGCTGTCGTCGTCCATGTCCGTCACGGGCCCGAGCCTATTCGGGCAGCTCGCACCGCTCGTCGCAGACCAGGTCGGTCCGGCCTGCGGCGGAGCGGTACTTGCCGGCGGCGAGCGCCGCGGCCCGGGCGATGGGCAGTCCCGCCGGGGTGCTCAGCCGGTGGGCGAGCGGGCGGTACTTCGCCAGCGCCCACAGACAGGTGACGAACGCGTGGTGGCCGGTCCAGACCTGGCCGCCATCGCCGATCACCGTGATCTCGCGGAACGCCTTCGACTGGTCGATCCCCGGGAACCGCCGCCGGGCCTCCTCGGAACCGACCGGGACGAACGCGAGCCGGACCAGGGCCGGTTGGCCGCGCAGCCAGTCGACCAGGTGACGGCAGAGCGGGCATCCCGGATCGTGCAGCACGGTGAGCCGGCCTACCGGGGGCACCGCCGTGCGCCCGGTGGCCGGGCCGGCCGTGGTGTCCACCGTCAGCCCTGCGGCGCCGCGGTCGGCTTCGTCCAGCCCTGCGGCGGCACCGGGGGCTGCGACTCACGGTCCATCAGACCGCGGCGGCGTATCTTGCCGAGCACGTAGACGTTGGTCAGGTGCAGCAGACCGAGCACCAGCAGCACGGTGCCCAGCTTCACCGACAGCGTGTTGAAGACGTCCCGCGACTGCGCGGGATGAGCGTCGGACTTCATCCACAACGCCACGAAGCCCAGGTTGACCAGGTAGAACCCGACCACCAGCAGGTGGTTGACGGCGTCGGCCAGCTTCTCGTCCCCTCGGAAGACGTCCGCCAGGAACACCCGGCCGTTGCGGCTGAGCGTGCGCGCCACCCACACGGTGACCGCGCTGGCCACCGGCAGGTAGACGACATAGCCGACCACAGTGAGATCCATGATCCCTCCCCAATTCGAACGCGTTCAAAAAACCGTTCGAGAATGACTGTAGGCCTGTTTTTGAACATGTTCAAGTGGCTCCGAGCGCGGGCTTGTTCCGTCCCGCGGGACGGCTCGCGGGACGGCTCACGGGACGGCTCGCGGGAACGACGAAAGGCACGGCGCGAAGCTGCGCCGTGCCTTTCGAAACGATGTGCCGCGGGGGCCGGTACGACCCCGTCCGCCGGCCGCCCTACCCCCGGCGGGCCCCCTCCCCCTGACCCGTCACCGGTCGCCGGGACCCTCGCGGGAGCGAACCCCTCACAGGCGTGAGCCGTCCATCGCGTACGACTCGCCGTACTCCGCGATGACCCGGACGGTGCCGGTCGGCGGGTGGAGGCGGGTGGGGGCGGTGGTGTGGATGGGGAAGACGGCCCGGGGGCGGACCCGTTCGAGCATGGTGTGCAGGTCGTCCTGGACGGCGTGGCCTGAGCAGCCGATCTGGCGCAGCGGGATGCCCAGCGCCGTCAGCCAGTCGGTGAACGGCGCCCAGCGCGGCTCGAAGGGGCCCAGCGGCTCACCGTTGGCGTGCACGAAGACCCCGGCGGGGTGGCCGTCGCCGACCGGCAGGTCCAGCAGCGAGGGCAGGTCGTCCGGCTCGGGGACGACGACGAACGCGCCCGGGTCCGCGGCCAGTCCGACCGTCTCCGGGTCACCGGCCCGCACCACGCCCGGCACGTCGAGACCGCGCAGGAACCCGGCGACGGCCTCGGGCCACACGACCGTGCGGCCCGCGTCCTTGGCCAGCGTCAGGAAGTCGTGGACGCGTTCCAGGTCACGCGGGTACAGCGACAGCAGCACCAGACCCGGAGTGGCGGCCAGGATGGCGGCGAAGTCGTGTTCCACGTCGTCCTCGGTGCGCACCCCCGGCCGCATGTCCCAGCCGAGCGTGGTGCCCTCGGTGACCAGGACGTCGCAGCCGTGTGCCCGGTCGACGAAGGCCCAGGACAGTTCGGGGTGCCGGCCGTGGAAGCGGATGTCGCCGGTGAAGGCCAGGGTGCCCGCCGAGGTGCGCACCAGGTAGCCGCAGGCGCCCGGCACGTCGTGGTCGACCAGCAGACACTCCACCTCCATCGGGCCGACGGCAGTGGTCTCCCCCGAGGCCAGCCGGTGCCACTCCGGGTCGCCGCCGGGCAGGCCGTTGCCGCTCGCGGTGAGGGCTTCGAGCACGTCGACGGCGTCGGTGTGGGCGTGCACCGGCACCTCGGGCCGTACGAAGCCGGCCAGGCCCACGTGGTCGATGTGCGGGTGGCTGACGAACACGGCCGTCGGCTCGCCCGGTTCGCCCAGCGGGTCGCCCGGGTCCAGGACCGCCGGGTCGTACAGCCCGGGGACGTGCGGCGCGGCGCCCACCCGCAGGCGGTCGGCGAGTTCGCGGCCGGGGCGCGGGCGTACCGGCAGGCGGAAGAGGTCGGCGCCCGAGGGGATGTCCATGCCGATGTCCAGCATCACCCGGTGGCCGCCCTCGCGGATGATGATCTTGCTTCCGCCGATGACGCCGAGTCCACCCCAGAACTCGATGCTGACCATGGAATTCTCCTCCTTGCGGTACTGATGCGTCGCCCGGGAGCGGGCGGGCCGCGAGTTGGCCGTCAGACCTGCGTTGTGACGGGCGTGTCGGCCCAGGCCCGCAGTGCGGGCAGCAGTCCCTCGATGTCGGGGGCGACGGCCGTGGCCGGGCCGTCGGCGCGGCCGTAGCGGTCGATGTAACCGCTGGGCACGCCGAGCAGGAGCGCGGGCTCCACGTCGTTGACCCAGTGGTCGCCGACGGCGAACGCCGCGCCGGGGTGCGCCGGGGGCGCCTCACCGGCCGCGCCCAGTTCGGCGCGCAGCAGCCTGCTCAGGCCGGCAGGCTTGGCGGTGCTGGAGATGACGGTGTCCAGCAGCGGGCGCACCCTCAGCCGGTCGAGCAGTTCGTCCAGGCCGCCGGGCGGGCTGTTGGTGGCCAGGACCACCCGCACGCCGTCCGCGCGCAGCTCCGTCAGCAGCTCGCGGTAGGCCTCGGGGACCTCCAACTCGCAGGCGGAGGTGGTCATGTACGCGCGGGTGGCCAGGAAGGCCCGGTCGAGCACCGGCTTGGCCAGCCCGTGGCGGTGCGTGGCCACCTGGGCCACCGCCTCCCAGGCGTCCACCGCGCGCGCCAGCGCCGCCGCCTCGTCCGGGTGGGCGGAGTCGTCGGCGGCGGCGACGCCGTGGGCCAGGTAGCGCTCCACGGCGACGAGCAGCGCGTCGCGCTCCGCCGCGGGCAGGTCCTGCGCGGCCTGCCGGGCGTAGTACCTGATGGGCGCGTCGCCGCGGTAGAGGGTGCCGTCGAAGTCGGTGACCAGGACGTGCGGTCGGCGGGGTTCAGCCACGGACCCCTCCGGCGGTGGACATGGCACCGGTGATGAAGTGCCGTTGCAGGACGAGGAAGAAGGCGAGCACCGGCGCGGTGGTGAACACCACGGCGGCCGACAGACCGGTGTAGTCGGTGCCGTCGGTGCCGGCGAAGGTCGCCAGTCCCACCTCGACCGGCTGCACGCCGGGGCTGCTGGTCATCAGGAACGGCCACAGGAAGGAGTTCCAGGTGGCCAGGAAGACGTTGATGATGATGATCACCACGGCGGGGCGTACCAGCGGCACGCCGATGGACCAGAACATCCGCAGCCGGGAGGCGCCGTCGAGCTCGGCGGCGTCGAACAGTTCCTCGGGCAGTCCGGCGAAGAACTGGCGGACCAGGAAGATGCCGAAGACGCTGGCGCCCCACGGCACGATCTGGATCCAGTACGTGTCCAGCCAGTGGATGTCCTTGGCGATCACGTAGTCGGGGATGATCAGCACGGTGGCCGGGATCATCAGCACCGCCATGACCAGCCCGAACAGCACGTTCCTGCCGCGGAAGCGCATCAGCCCGAAGGCGAACCCTGCCAGCAGCGAGGTGGTCAGGGCGAGCACCGCGGTCGCCGAGGCGATCAGCAGGGTGTTGAGGAACAGCCGCGGCCAGGGCGCCGCCGCCCAGGCACGGCTGTAGTTCTCGAAGTGGCCGTGCGGCAGCAGGATCGCGGCGACCGTGCCGTTGTCACTCGCCTTGTTCAGCGAGGCGACCACCACGTAGTAGAACGGCAGGACGAAGACCAGCGAGACGACGACGATCAGGACGCGGCGCGACAACCCGCGGGCGGGGCCCCGGGCCGAAGTCCGGTGCCCCGCCGTACCGCGTGTCAGCGCCTTCACCCGGCGGCCTTCGCGGCGACCGCCGTCTGCTGGGCGGCGGACAGTGCCTTGGCCGGGGCGGTGCCCTTGTCGAGCGCGTCCTGGATGGCGACCGCGAGGGCGCCCTCACCCTTGGTCACCCAGGCGAAGGGCGGGTCGGACTTGGCGGTCTGCATCGCCGACATCGCGGCGGGCACCCACGGGTTCTTGGCGATGTAGGCGGACATCGAGGGCAGCGACTTGGCGGTCACCGGCAGGTAGCCGGTGCCGGCCGCCCAGGTGGCCTGCTGGACGGGGGCGGTGAGGTACTGCATGTACTTCCAGGCGGCGGCCTGCTGGTCCTTGGAGGCGCCGGCGAACATCACCAGGTCGGTGCCCTGGAGGGCGTTGGCCGCTCCGGCGGGGCCGACCGGCAGGTCCTGGGTGCCGAGCGCGAACTTGCCGCCGACGGCCTGGTTCTCGTAGAAGAACCCGGCGCTGCTGCCGATGTCGAAGGCGCCCTTCTGGGCGGCGATGGCGGTCTCACCGGGGTAGTTGGCGCCCAGCGCGAGGGCCCCGGACTTCTTCATGTCCGCCATCAGGGTCAGCGCCTTGACCATCTGCGGGCTGGTGAACTGCGGGGTGCCGTCGGAGGAGAACGGCGTGCCGCCGTTCGCGTAGTCCAGGGTCTCCAGCCACACCGTGCCGGCCGCGGGGCCGGAGGACTGGCCCGGGTCGATGGACAGCGCGGTGACGTTGCCGCCGGAGACCTTCTTGGCGGCGGCCGCGAACTCGTCCCAGGTCTTGGGGTAGTTCACGCCCTTGGCCTTCAGCATCGCCGGGTTGTCGAACATGACCTCGACGGACTTGTTGAACGGCCACATCCACAGCTTGCCGTCGGGCAGGTAGAGCTCCTTCTTCACCCCCGCGTAGAAGTCGCCGAGCTGGCTGGGGTTCTCGGATCCCGCGTACGTGCCGACCGGCAGGATGACCTGGCTCTTGGCGAAGGTGGCCGCCCAGTCGGGGTAGACCTGCGCGATGGTGGGGGCGTCCCCGGCGGAGACGGCGGCGGTCTCCTTGGCCTGGAGGGTGCCGTAGTCCGGCTCGACCACCAGGTTGACCTTGATCTTCGGGTTGGCCTTCTCGAAGGCCTTGGTCAGCTGCTCCAGCGTGGTCTTCTGGGTGCTGGCCGCCATCGTCTCCATGAACTTGATGGTGGTGGTGCCGTCCGCCGAGGTGCCGTTCGACCCGGACGAGCCGCAGCCGGCCAGGGCGAACGAGGCGACCAACGCGGTGGCGGTGGCCAGCAGAACGGGCTTGGTGCGTCGGCCCGGAGCGTTGATACGCATGTCGGGAACCTCTCTGTGGATCCGTGAGGGTGGGTAACCGCGGGGTGGTGGTGTGCCGGAACGAGGGGGTGTCAGACGGAGTCGGCGATACGGGTGGTGGTGCGCCGTTGCAGCACGGTGATGGCCGCGATCACCACGAAGAGGACCAGCGCCAGGGCGGCGCCGTACCCGGTGTCGAAGAAGACGAACGCTTCCTGGTAGACGAGATAGCTCAAGGTGGTGGTGGCGTAGACCGGGCCACCCTTGCTCATCTCGTAGAACTGGGTGAACGCCTGGAGCGACATGATGCTGGTGATGATCACCACGAAGATGGTGACCGGCCGCAGTTGGGGCCAGGTGATGTGCCAGAACTCCTGCCAGGCGTTGGCGCCGTCGACGCGGGCCGCCTCGCCGAGTTCCGGGGAGATCACCGCGAGGCCGCCCAGGAAGAGGACCACGGTGAAGCCCACCTCGTGCCACATGCTGTAGACGATCACCGAGGGCATCGCCCAGCCCGGCGACTGGAGCCACAGCGGCTGCGGAAGGTGCACCGCCTTCAGCAGGGTGTCCGCCAGGCCGAACTGCGGGTTGAAGATCCACACCCAGGCCAGCGAGGTGGCCACCACGGGGGTCGCGTACGGGGCGAAGATCGCCACCCGGGACGCGGCGATCAGCCGTCCGCCGCCTTGCAGCAGCAGGGCGAGCGCCAGCGAGACCAGGGTGCCGCCGATGACCATTCCGCCGGTGAAGTACAGCGAGTGCCAGGCGCTGGTCAGGAAGGTCGGCGTGCTGTGCCCGAGCAGGTTGCGGAAGTTGTCCAGGCCGATGTACTGGGACATGGCCGCGTTCAGCGTGTTCCAGTGGAAGAAGCTGATGTAGAGGGTGTACGCGGTCGGGCCGACGGTGAAGACCGAGAAGATCAGCAGCGCGGGCGCCGAGTACAGCCAGCCCATCGGGCTCTCACGAACCCGGCGGATCCGGCGGACGGGTGAGGGGTGGTCAACCGTCGCCGCGTCGACCGGTGTATCGGCCGCGGTCCCGGCCGTCGCTCCCTGTGACATAGCTTCGCACTCCACGCTCACTTGCGTTGACGGACGGCACGACCGGCGACTGGCGCGTTCCCGAGCCGGGTGACCGCCACCGCAGAGCGGCCGGACACAGCTAAACGCGCGTAGATATCAGCCAGGCAACCATCCAGATAACTTTGCATGACGTACCGGCGTTCGGTGGTTAGTGTGTGAAATCCTGAAAGGCTGGTCACAGTCCCATCTGATCGGCTATCGGATGCGACTTCATGGTGAATGCGGCTTTGGTCACGGCCGGCACCCGTCCCCCGCAGTGAACGGTCAGCGCGAGTCGAGGACCCGGCGGATCTTGCCGACCGAGCGCTCCAGCGTCTCCGGGTCGACCACCGCCACCTCCACCGTCACGCCGACCCGGTCCTTGACCTCGGCGGCGATCGATATGGCGGCGGCCTCGCGGGCGGCCGTGGCGGTGGTGTGCCGGGCCTCCACGCGCACGGTCATGTGGTCCAGCCGGCCGCGACGGGTGAGTTCGAGCTGGAAGTGCGGCGCGACGCCCGCGGTGCGCAGCACGATCTCCTCCAGTTGGCTGGGGAAGACGTTGACCCCGCGCAGGATGATCATGTCGTCGCTGCGGCCGGTGACCTTCTCCATCCGGCGGAACGCCGGACGCGCGGTGCCGGGCAGCAGCCGGGTCAGGTCGCGGGTGCGGTACCGGATCACCGGCATCGCCTCCTTGGTCAGCGAGGTGAAGACCAACTCGCCGCCCTCCCCCTCGGCCAGCACCGCGTCGGTCAGCGGGTCGACCACCTCGGGGTAGAAGTGGTCCTCCCAGATGTGCAGTCCGTCCTTGGTCTCCACGCACTCCGAGGCGACACCGGGGCCGATCACCTCCGACAGGCCGTAGATGTCGACCGCGTGCAGACCGGCCCGCTCCTCCAACTCCCGGCGCATCTCCTCGGTCCACGGCTCGGCGCCGAACAGCCCGATCCGCAGCGAACTCGCGCGCGGGTCGACGCCCTGGCGGTCGAACTCGTCGAGCAGGGTGAGCATGTAGGACGGGGTGACCATGATGATCTCGGGCTCGAAGTCCTGGATCAGCTGGACCTGACGGCCCGTCATGCCACCGGAGGCGGGGATCACCAGGCAGCCGGCCCGCTCGGCGCCGTAGTGCGCGCCCAGTCCGCCGGTGAACAGCCCGTAGCCGTACGCCACATGGACCTTGTGGCCGGGACGGCCGCCCGCGGCGCGGATGGACCGGGCGACCAGGTCGGCCCAGTGGGACAGGTCGCCCTCGGTGTAACCGACCACGGTGGGGCGGCCGGTGGTGCCCGAGGAGGCGTGCACCCGGCGCACCTCGGCCATCGGGACGGCGAAGGTGCCGAACGGGTAGTGCTCGCGCAGGTCCGCCTTGGTGGTGAACGGGAAGGCGGCGAGGTCGGCCAGCGTGCGGCAGTCCTCGGGCCGTACCCCGGCCGCGTCGAACTTCCGCCGGTACATGGGGCTGTTGTCGTACGCGTGGCGCAACGTGGCCCGCAGTCGCCGCAGTTGCAGGTCGAGCAGTTCCGCGCGGCTCAACCGCTCCCCGGCGTCGAGCAGTTCGGCGGGCGGCGGGTCGCCGAGTCTGCCGGTCATCGGTTCTCCTCGGGGGTCGGAGATTCGGCCGCGCCGCGGATCGTCCGGCTGCGGCCGCGGAACTCCGCGATCACCTCGTCGCCGCGCAGCACGGTCACGTCGTAGATGCCGCTGCGGCCGAACCGGGTGCGCTCCCTCGCGGTGGCCACCAGGACGTCACCGATCTTGGCGGGGGCGATGAAGTCGATGTCGGCGCCCGCCGCGACGGTCGCCGGGCCGTGGCTGTTGCAGGCGCAGGCGAAGGCGGAGTCGGCGAGCAGGAAGAGGTAGCCGCCGTGCGCGGTGCCGTGGCCGTTGGCCATGGCCGCGGTGACCGTCATCCGCACGCTCGCGGACCCGTCCTCCACCGACAGCAGTTCGATCCCCAGACCGCGGGATGCCTGGTCAGCGGCGAACATCGCCCGCGCGGCGTCCGCCATGCCCCACCACCGTCCCGTCCCGTCCGTCCGGTGCCCACCGGGTGAGCGACCGTTCGGTCGGCCGCGAGGGAATCAACTAATCCGTCACCGGCCTTCACTGTCAAGGGACCGCTCCGACGAGCCGCCCGCGCGACTCGCCGTCGCCGGGGTCTTACGGGGTAGCTTCCAGGCGAACCACCGGGCGGACGACGCCCACCGTGCACGTCAACCGACTACACCAGGGAGAAAGCATCATGAGCACCGCCGCGACGACCATGCGGGCGATCACCCAGGACACCTTCGGCGATCCGGACGTGCTGCGCGTCGCCGACGTGCCGCGGCCGGAACCGCTGCCGACCGAGGTGCTGGTCCGCGTCCACGCCGCCGGTGTGAACCCGGTCGACTGGAAGACCCGGCAGGGCTCCGGGATGGCCGGGGTGCTGGGCGAGCCGCCGTTCGTGCTCGGCTGGGACGTCTCCGGCGTCGTGGAGGCGGTCGGCTTCGGCGTGACCGCGCACGCGGTGGGCGACGAGGTGTACGGCATGCCGTGGTTCCCGCGCCAGGCCGGCGGCTACGCGGAGTACGTGACCGCGCCCTCGCGGCAGTTCGCCCGCAAGCCGGCTTCCGTCGGGCACGCCGAGGCCGCCGCCGCGCCGCTGGCCGCGCTGACCGCGTGGCAGGCGCTGACCGACGCGGCACGGGTGCAGGCCGGGCAGCGGGTGCTCATCCACGCGGCGGCGGGCGGCGTCGGGCACTTCGCCGTGCAGTTCGCCAAGCACTTCGGGGCCCACGTCATCGGCACCGCCCAGCGCTCCAGGCACGAGTGGCTGGCCAAGCTGGGGGCCGACGAGCTGATCGACTACTCCACCACCCGGTTCGAGGACGCGGTGCGCGACGTCGACGTGGTCATCGACCTGGCCGGCGACGTGCGGGACAACACCAGCACCCGCTCCCTCGACGTGCTGCGGCCCGGCGGCACCATCGTCGCCGTGCCGTCCGGCGTCTCCCAGGACCTGCTGGACCTGGCGCGCGGGCGCGGGCTGCGGGCGACCGGGTTCCTGGTCGAGCCGGACGGCACCGCGCTGAGCCGGATCGCCGCGCTGATCGACGAGGGCGTGGTGGACGTCGGCGTGGAGGACGTGCTGCCGCTGGAGCGCGCGGCGGACGCCCACCGCAAGGGCGAGCAGGGCCACAACCGCGGAAAGCTCGTGCTGCGGGTGACGGACTGACCCACGGCCCGCCGGGGCGCGCGCCGTGTGGGAGGCGCGCGCCGCGTTTGCTGCGGGGTTCCGGGCGGATCGCCGTATCCGGTTCGCCGAACGGCCCGACTGCCGCCCTCCTGCCGAATTTCGTTCGGCGAGGGCGAAAAGCTCCATTCGATGCGGTTAACGTCAAGGGCGGATACCGTACGAATGAGAGGCAAGAAGTGACATCACCCAGCCCTGATACGAACGCGGTGCCGGGGTTCGCCCCCGAGGAGGTCACCACCGGCATGCCGACCCGGTCCGCCCGGCTGAAGTGGGTGATCGTGGTCGACGAGACCGTGCCCAGGGGGCAGTTGGTCAACGCGGTCGCCTGCGTGGCCGCCAGCACCGGGCAGGCGGTCAGCGGTCTGATCGGCCCGCAGGGCCCGGACGCGGCGGGACACCCGCACCCCGGTCTGCCGTGGGCGGGGTGCAGCATCCTGGCCGCCTCCCCCGAGGCGCTGGCCGAGGTCCGCGAGAAGGCCGCCGGCGGCGAGGGTGTCCTGGTCGTCGACATGCCCGCCCTCGCCCAGAACACCCTGGTCTACGACGACTACCTGGCGGGCCTGGCCGGCACGAAGCCCGCCGATCTGGCGGTCCGCGCGATCAGCGTCGTCGGCCCCCGCAACAGGGTCAGCAAACTGGTCAAGCGACTCGAACTGCTTCCTTAGGCCGTGTCCTGCCCCCGGCGGGAACCGATTTGATCAGCGAACGTCATCCGGGGAAGGAGTCCTCCCGTGGAACTTGATGCGCTGGATCTGGCACTGCTCCGCGCGTTGCAGGACGACGCCCGGCAGACCAATCGTGACCTCGCCGCCGCGACGGGGGTCTCGCCGTCCACCTCGCTGGAGCGGGTCCGCTCGTTGCGCGAGCGCGGGATCATCCGCGGCTACCACGCCGCGCTCGATCTGGAGGCGGTCGGACGGCCGGTCCAAGCGCTGATCTCGGTGCGGATCAGACCGCCGTCCCGCCCGGTGATCGCCGGCTTCCGGGAGTGGGTGGCCGGACTCCCGCAGACCATCGGGCTGTTCGTGACCTCCGGCGCCCACGACTTCCTGATCCACGTGGCGGTGCCGGACGTCAACGGCCTGTACGCCTTCGTCATCGACCGCCTCACCGAACGCCGCGAGGTGGCCGACGTCCAGACGACGATGGTCTACGAACACGTGCAGAGCCGCCGGATCGAACCCGCTCCCGAGGACCCGCCCGCCCGGAGCCGGTCCACCCGCGCCAAACGCGGCTGACCGCTCCACCTGGTCCGGTCCGAACGCGGCGCCGCGTTCGGACCGGACCAGGTGGAACTCCGACCGGTGAGGTCACCTACCAGCCGGTGGCGTGCCTCCGTACTGGTCGACGTGCTGGTCGGTCGACGTACTAGTCGATGGCGTGCTTCGCGCGCCGCAGGGTCATCGCCGCCGCCAACCCGAGCAGGCATATGACGGCACCTATGACCACGTTGTTCCAGATCATTCCGGTGTCGGGGAACCGGGTGACCACCCACGGCGAGATGATCAGCCAGACACCGACTCCGGCCATGGCCAGGCTCATGCCCCGCATGCGCTCCGGGGCCATGCTCAGGCCGACGCCTATCAGGGCCACCGCGATGCCCAGGACGAGGTTGTTGATCATCAGATCCGTGCGGGCCCCGGAGAAGTGGACCGTCCACGGAGAGATGGCACAGTAAAGACCGGCCAGAACCACCAGCCCGTCAACGGCCACCGCACCACGCCCGTTGACGACGCGGGCGTAGCGTGCCCGCATCTCGGACGCATCGGGGTGGCTGGAAAGGTCGCCCGCGTGGTGCGAGACGTCGCCGCCCATACGACTCATCTCCTTCTATGAGCACTTACTACTGACCGCGCCGGTAGGGGCGCGGGGCCGCATCTACCATTGTGCGCCATTTGCCCCATATCGGAAATACCCCATCGACCAGTCAGATAATGTCTCCGGCGACCTTTTCTTTCGTCCGTCACTTTGGAGACCGCATGATCGGCGAACTGCAGTGCGTCGTGCTCGACTGCCCCGACGTCCTCGGACTCGCCCGCTTCTACGAGGCGTTGCTCGGCGGTGAGGTCAACCGCCCGGACCCGCGATGGGCCGTCGACGACCACTGGGCCACCCTGCACACCCCCTCAGGACAGGTGATCGCCTTCCAGCGCGCCGCCGACCACCAAGCGCCGCGCTGGCCCGACCCCGCGCACCCCCAGCAGTCCCACCTCGACGTCGCCGTCGCCGACCTCGACAGCGGCGAGCGTGCGGTGCTCGCGGCCGGCGGCACCGTCCTGGAGCGCGGCACGGATCCGCAGGGCTGGCGCGTCTACGCCGACCCGGCCGGCCACCCCTTCTGCCTGGTCCGCGCGTAGCGCCTGCGGCGGCTGCGGGCGGTCGCCGAGGAGCCGGGCCTCCATCAGGGAAAGCCGCAGGTCAGGCCTCCCCCGGAGATCCGCAGGTCAGGCCTCCACCGCGGCCAGCCGCAGCCGCCATTCCAGCGGGGTGACGTGGATGCGGCGATCGGGCGAGCCGTCCCAGTCGACGGACAGCCCGGCCGCGGTGAGGGCCGCGGTGACCTGGTGGCCCACCTCGGTGGTCCGCTCGACGGTGTCGTTGAAGCCGCCGTAGGCGAGCATGAGTCCGCCGCCGGCCACCGCCCGGTCGGTGTCCTGCTGGTGGAAGAAGACGAATCCCCTGGAGTCCTCGTCGGCGTAGCCGCCTATCTCGGACAGCCCGCAGGAGCGGCAGCAGGCGAAGTGCGGCTCGGCGACGATGTCCTGCTCGGCCAGCGCCTCGAAGGCGGCGAGCACCCGGTCCGCGTCGGTGACCTCGGGCCACTCCTCCTGCTCGGCCAGCCGCGCCGACCACACCCCGGTGACGATCTCGGTGGCCCGGGCGGTGGTGATCCCGCCCTTGCCGTCCTGCCCGGCGTCGAAGGTCTCCACGAGCGCCTCGACGGCCTCGTCGAAGTCGGTGAACCCGCCGTGCACGAGTTCCACGGCCAACTCGCCGGCCAACTGCTCGGTCTCCGCGCGGACACTGGGGTCCGGCGATCCGTTCCGTTCGGTCATGACGTCATCCTGGCACCGGGGTACGACACTCGCGCCGGCCACGGATCCCCGCCGGGCGGTGGTCAGTCGGCGAAGACCCGCAGTTGGCAGCCCCGCCGGGGAAAGAGCAGGTCGTTGGCGTCGGAGGCGTCGGGCCTGGCGGTGCCGAGGTCGTAGGCGGCGAACGGCACCCCGGCGGCCCGCGCCACCAGGGCGACCGGCTGCCAGTCGTCCACTATCCGGCGGATCGTGCCGACCCGGAAACCGTCCGCGTCCAGGAACACCAGACACCGTTCCGTGGTGGCCCATCGGGCGGGCGCGGAACGCACCGGGCTGCGGCGTTCCTCGAACCAGACGAGTTCGGCGACCGGCCGCCGGATCCGCCCCTCCCCCGCGACGGGCTGCCCGCTCCGGCCCTCCCCCGCACTCCGGCCCTCCCCCTTGATCGACCGCCCGCTCCGACCCTTCCCCGCGCCGGGCTGCCCGCTCCGGCCCTCTCCCTCGACCGGCCGCCCGATCCGCCCCTCCCCCGCATCCGGCCGCCCGCTCCGACCCTCCCCCTGTACCCGACCGCGTCCGGCCAGCGGCACGGGCACGGTCGTGCCGGTCCGGTCCAGCACGGTCAACTCCGAGCCGTCCCACCGCAGTTCGACGCCCGGCCGGACCGCGCCCGTGCCGGGGGCGCGCCGCGGTCCCGACCGGTCCTCCCGGTGCGGCCAGGGCCGGCCGCGGAAGATCTCGGAGAGCGCGGCCGAACACTCCAGCGGGCTCGGCACGCCGCCCTCCCGGTCCTCGTGCAGCGCGGTCTCGGGCCGGCCTGACCTGCCCCGGTCGGGGTCGAGGGGGATCGCCCGGGCGGCCCGGGTCGGCTCGGCCAGCGCCTCGGCGGCCCGCGCGCACCGCACCGCGCGCCGCACCGTCTCCGGCCACAACCGCCACACCAGGGGGTCGGCCAGGCCCGGCAGCGGCCACAGGCAGGCCAGCCACAGGCCGACCCGACCGGCCACCCGGGCGTGGGCGGTGGCTGCGTCGGCGGCGTCGAAGTGGCCGCCGTCCAGGGCGACGCCCCAGCGGTATTGCCAGTAGGCGTTGGCCAGCAGTGCCAGCGAGGCGGCGAACAGCACCAGGAACGCGATCCGCCAGGCGACCCGCCGGTGGCGGCGCCGGAAGCGCAGCGGTTCGGCCAGCCCGTGCTCGGGCGCGACCCACAGCGGGACCATGGCGGCGACCAGCCAGATCGGCAGCCCCTCGGCGAAGTGCAGGTTGGCGGTCCCGGCGCTCAGGCTGTCGTCGGTGGCGGGCTTGAAGACGACGAACCCGGCCACCACCAGCGCCAGTTGGAGCCCCCGGCGCGTCCACCGAGCCCACTTCCGCCGGCCGAGCCCCCCGCCGCCCCCGGTTTTCCGCAAGCCCACCGCGCGTTCCCCCGTCACAGTTCCCCCTCGGGTCTTTCCGTCGGACCGCCCACCATGGTCCGCCATCGCTGCGCCGGTCCCTCCGTCGCCCCGGACCGCGTGCCACCGGAACGGCCCAGGTGACCGTCACACCGATCGCTCGTTCTCCCGGTTGTGGATACACAGACACCCGCACCACGGGCCGAGGCAGCCGACACCGGTCAGGTGGAGGTCGAAGACGCCGTGTCGGCGATCGTCGAGCACTACGCGCGGCTGGTGAAGATCGCCTACGTCGTCCTGCCCGCGTCCATGGGCCGGCGGCGCCGTGTGCTGCTCGCGCACCGGATCGCGCAGCGGGCTCTGCCACACACCCGCAAGGGATGCGCGCGGGGCGACCGGGAAGCAGTGGATCCGGCGTACGCGCTGGTCCGCGACAGGACGCTGCGGGCGGCGCTGGCCCACGCACGGCCGCGGACCGGATGGCGCCGCTGGGGGCGGGCCGCGCTGCTGGCGGTCCCGGCGCCGCCGCAGATCGTCGGGCTGCGGGTCTTCCCCCGGTCGGGCGGCGCGGAGGAGTCGGCGCTGGACCGCGGTCTTGCGGAGCTGGCGGCCCCGGCCCGCGCGGCCTACGCGCTGTACGGCATCGAGCGGCTGGCGGTGGAGGACACGGTGGCCGTGCTGACGGCCGCCGGGGTGGCGGACCCGCGCGGCGCGGTGCGCGAGGCGGCCGTCGCGGTGCGGCGGACCGACGCGCGGCTGCTGGCGTCCGGGGAGTTCGACCCGTGTGTCCTGCACGTCAGGCCGACCGACCTGCTGCGCAGGCGGCAGCACGCCAGGGCGGCCGGCGCGGCGGTGGCGACGGTGGCGCTGGCGGTCGGGCTGCTCGGGGTGCCCGGCGACGACGGCGGCCCGACCGGCGCGTCGGGGCCGCTGGCGGCGCAACGGGCGGCGCTGGGCAAGGCGATCGATCCGGCGGCGGTGGTCCGCACGAGTCCGGACGCCTGGCTGCGTTCCGACCGGTTCGGCTTCGGCGGATGGCCCGCGCGGGGCGGCCGGGCGGGCGACCGCGAGCTGATCGGGCGGGCGCTCTCAGCATGGGCGCGGCCGGACGCCGGCCTGCGGGTGGCGGCCACCACCGGCACCTCCAGGACCGGTCCGGCCTCCCCGCCACGGCTGTTGTTCGCCGGGAACGTGGACAGCTCCGCCGTCGCCCTGTTCCACGACGGGCAGCGGCTGGTCCGCTACGCCGAACCACTGAGCGGTGCCGGTCCCGCAGCGCTGGACCTCGCGCGGGTCGACGCGGCGGACGGCGCCTCGGCCTCGGCGGTGGTGCTCGACCGTTCCGACGGCAACGCGCGCTATCTGACCGCGCCGTGGATCGACAAGGTGGCCTCCCGCGACCTGCTCAAGCCGTCCGCGGTCGCCCAGCCGGTGGGCCGCTCGGCGGACGGGGTCACCTCGCCGGTGCCGACGGCCATCACCAACCCCGGCTGCGGCGGCCACTCCCCCCAGGCCCCGGCGTCCGGCTGGCCGGCGCTCCAGCTCACCCCGCGCCCCGGCGTGCCCGGCCTGCGGCCCTTCCTGCTGACCGACCTCGACGACCTCACCCCGGTCCACCTCACCTACGCGGCCGGCGCGGCCGGCTCCCGGGTCGAGGCGTCCGGCCCCGAGGCGCTGACCGCCTGGGGGCACTCGGCCTGCCGGCTGGCGGGGCTGCGCGGTGCGGGCGTGCGGACGGCAGGGGTCTGGCAGTTCGCCGACCAGACGCTGCCGGACCGGGGCGGCCTCGCGCACTGGATGTGCACCCGGGCGGACACCTGGGCGGGCGACGACGACCGGGTGCTGCTGCAGTTCCTGCCGCCCACGTCGGCCGTGGGCGCGCCGACCGCGCTGTCCGCTTCTGCGCGGGCCACGCCGGCCTGCGGTCCGCTCGACCCGGCGGTGCTGTCGGGGGTGTTGTGGAAGTCGCCGGCCGGCCGCTGGTACCTGCTGGCGGCGGGCAGCCCCGAGGTGGTCTCGGTGAGCGTCTCGGGCGGGCTGACGTACTCCGCGCCCAACCGGGTGATCGCCCTCCCGGCCACCCGGACCACCCGGGCCACCCTCACCGGCCGCCGCACGGACGGCAGCGGTATCAACGCCCTCAAGTGACCGGCGGGGCGGAGAAGGGAGCGCGGGCGGCCGGCCGCTCCGGGGGGCGTACGCCTCAGTGCTGAACGGGCTGGGGCGACCGTAGTCTTCTGTGCTGGTGCGGCGGCGTCCGGCACGCGGGGTTCACCGCCCGGCGGCGTCGGGTGGCGGCCCGTATCGCGTCAGGACTCCCTTCTCCGAGAGACCGTTAGGACTTCATGACCAGCCAGCACCTCGCCGCGCTCCCCCACCCGGCCGACCGGTCGGACTCCTCGTCCGTACCCCGGGGGTGGTGGCGGGACGCGGTCATCTACCAGGTGTATCCGCGCAGTTTCGCCGACGCGAACGGGGACGGCATCGGCGACCTGCCGGGGATCCGGGCGCGCCTGCCGTATCTCAAGCGGCTGGGCGTGGACGCGGTGTGGCTCTCGCCGTTCTACGCCTCACCGCAGGCCGACGGCGGCTACGACGTGTCCGACTACCGCACGGTGGACCCGATGTTCGGCACACTGGAGGACGCCCACGCCCTCGTGCGGGAGGCGCACGAGCTGGAGTTGCGGGTGATCGTGGACATCGTGCCCAACCACTGCTCCGACCGGCACGAGTGGTTCCTTCAGGCGTTGCGCGAGGGCCCCGGATCCGCCATGCGCGAGCGGTTCCACTTCCGGGCCGGGAAGGGCGCCGCGGGCGAACTGCCGCCCAACGACTGGGAGTCGATCTTCGGCGGTCCGGCGTGGACCCGGGTGACCGAGCCGGACGGCACGCCGGGCGAGTGGTATCTGCACCTGTTCGCGCCCGAGCAGCCCGACTTCGACTGGGACCACCAGGAGGTGCACGAGGAGTTCCGCTCGATCCTGCGGTTCTGGCTCGACCTGGGCGTCGACGGTTTCCGGGTCGACGTCGCGCACGGCATGGTGAAGGCGCCGGGGCTGCCCGACATCGGCAGCAGCGGACAGCTGAAGCTGCTGGGCAACCAGGTGCTGCCGTTCTTCGACCAGGACGGCGTGCACGAGATCTACCGGGACTGGCGCGCCATCCTGGAGGAGTACCCGGGCGAGCGGATCGCGGTCGCCGAGGCGTGGACCCCGACCGTGGCCCGCAGCGCGCGGTACCTGCGCCCGGACGAGTTGCACCAGGCGTTCAACTTCGCCTACCTGAACACGCGGTGGGACGCCGAGGCGCTGCGCGCGGTGATCGGGGAGTCTCTGGAAGCGATGGCCACGGTGGCCGCCCCGACCACCTGGGTGCTGTCCAACCACGACGTCGTGCGGCACACCACGCGGCTGGCGGAGGGCGACGAGTCGGTGGGGACCCGCCGGGCCAGGGCGGCGACCATGCTGATGCTGGCGCTGCCCGGCTCGGCGTACCTGTACCAGGGCGAGGAACTGGGGCTGCCGGAGGTCTCGGACCTGCCGGACGAGGTGCGGCAGGATCCGGCCTTTTTCCGCGGCGACGGTCAGGAAGGCACCCGGGACGGCTGCCGGGTGCCGATTCCGTGGTCCGGCTCGCGGGCGCCGTACGGCTTCGGACCGGTCGAGGGCGGACCGAGCTGGCTGCCGCAACCGGAGGGCTGGGCGAAGCTCAGCGTGGCCGCGCAGACCGGTGACCCCGACTCGACGCTGGAGTTCTACCGCGCCGCGCTCACGGTGCGCCGGGAGCATCCGGCGCTGGGCGCGGGCGAGGCGGTGAGCTGGCTGGAGGCGCCCGAGGGGGTGCTGGCGTTCCGCCGGGACGCGGCGCTCGGATCGTTCGTCTGCGCGGTGAACGCCTCCTCGGCGCCGGTGAGGCTGCCCTCGTACGGGCGGGTGCTGTTGGTGAGCGAGAGCCTGCCGGTGGAGCCGGAGGCGGATGGTGTGCTGCTCCCGCCGGACACCGCGATCTGGTGGTCGATCTGACGGTTGGCGCCGCCCATTCACCCGTTCGGCGGTAAGTGGTCATGATCGTCCGGAGTCGGCGGCCGGGGTGCGGAAGTGGTATCGGGGCTTCGTTCATTCCGTGAACGAAGCCCTGGCGCATGCCACGAAATCCCGGGCCGCCGCCCGCTGTGCCGACCGCCACGCGAAGGCTCTGTGAAGGGGATCGCGCATTACCGAGCGGACCGGGAGGCGGATTCGGGGTGTCCAAGACCCGACCTGCGGATGATCGGGGGTAGACGCCCGTCTGGCAGACTGTCGACCTATGGGGGAACCGACGAAGATCCTGGAAGGCCGCACCACCGTCCCTCCGCGCTCCACCGGTTCCATCGACACCGATGGAGCAGCACAGGAGAGCCGCCGGACGGCGGAGCGTCACACCCTCGTCGCCAGACTCCGCAAGCCCCGCAAGCCCCGCCTGTGGTTCGAGATCATCCTCATCGGTCTCAGCTACTGGGTGTATTCGATGGTGCGCAACGCGGTTCCCGAGCAGGAAACCGCGGCGATGCACCACGCGGACCTGATCTGGAAGCTGGAGAAGACCCTCGGCATCGCCGTCGAGGAACACGTCAACCATGTGATCAATTCCGTGACATGGCTGATCGTCGGGATGAACTACTACTACGCCACGCTGCATTTCGTCATGACGATAGCCGTGCTGGTGTGGCTGTTCCGCAAGCATCCCGGGCGTTACGCGTCGGCGCGGCTGACCATTTTCGCCACCACCGGATTCGCGCTGGTCGGCTTCTACTTCTTCCCGCTCGCGCCGCCCCGGCTGATGCACGGCGGCAACTTCATCGACACGGTGGAGGTCCACCACACCTGGGGCTCGATGGCCTCGGGCAATCTGTCGCACGTGTCGAACCAGTTCGCCGCGATGCCGTCGATGCACATCGGCTGGTCACTGTGGTGCGGGATCACGATAGCCATGCTTGCCCGCCCGCTCTGGGTGAAGGTGCTGGGGCTGCTGTACCCGGCGGCCACCCTGCTGGTGATCATCTCCACCGCCAACCACTTCTGGCTGGACGCGGTCGGCGGCGTCATCTGCCTGGCGTTCGGCTTCGCCGTCTCCTACGTCGTCTACGGCCGGCTGACCTACCGGTTGCCGCAGTGTGTCCCGACGACGAAGGCCACCTCGGAGCGGGCGTCGTCCAAGGCGTCCGTATGACGATCGGCGCCCGGCGTCAGTCCTCGTACTCGTAGAACATCCGTTCCACGACGGCCCGGGCCCGGCGGGTGACGCGGCGGTAGTCGTCCACCATGTCCCCGACCCGCCCAGGGCCGTAGCCGAGGTAGCGGCCGACGGCCGCCAGTTCCCGCCCGTCGCTGGGGAAGGTGTCGCCCGGCCGGCCGCGCACCAGCATGACCGCGTTGCGCACCCGGGTGGCCAGCACCCAGGCGTCGTCCAGCACCGCCGCGTCGTCCGCGTCCATCAGCCCGGCCTCCGTGGCGGCGGCCAGCGCGGCGCGGGTGCGGGTGGTACGCAGCCCTGGCCGGTCGTGGCCGTGCCGCATCTGGAGCAGCTGGACCGTCCACTCGACGTCCGACAGGCCGCCGCGGCCGAGCTTGGTGTGGGTGGTCGGGTCGGCGCCGCGCGGCAGCCGCTCGGACTCCATACGGGCCTTGAGCCGGCGGATCTCGCGCACCGCCTCGTCACCGAGACCACCCTCGGGGTAGCGCAGCGGGTCGATCAGCTCGATGAAGCGCGTCGCCAGGTCGGCGTCCCCGGCGGCCGGCGCGGCGCGCAGCAGCGCCTGGCTCTCCCACACCAGCGACCAGCGGCGGTAGTAGGCGGCGTAGGAGGCGAGCGATGCGCACCAGCGGGCCGCTCTTGCCCTCGGGGCGCAGGTCGGCGTCGATGATCAGCGGCGGGTCTGAGGTGGGGATCTGGAGCAGCCGGCGCGGTCTCGTCCGCCACCTTCAGCGCGGCGCGCGCCGCCAGCGTCTCGTCGGCGCCTTCGACCGGGTCGTGGACGAAGAGCACGTCGGCGTCGGAGCCGTAGCCCAGCTCGCGCCCGCCGAAGCGGCCCATGCCGATGATCGCGAACCGGGTGGGCAGCGGCTCTCCCCGGCCGACCGCGGCCGTCGCGGCCTGGAGGGCGCCGGCGATGGTGGCGGTGGTCAGGTCGGACAGCGCGGCGCCGACCGCGTCGACCGCGGCTCCGGGATCGTCGGCCGGGTGGAAGGCGCCGGTCAGGTCGGCCGCGGCGGTGCGGAACAGCTCGCGGCGGCGCACTCCGCGGACCACGGTGACCGCGCTGCTCGGCGCTCTCCGGCACGGCTGACCGCGGCCAGCACCTCCTGGTCGCAACGGCGTCTGACCGCGCGGGCGCAGCCCCTCCGGGTCGCCGAGCAGCGCGACCGCCTCGGGGGCGCGCAGCAGCAGGTCGGGGGCGAGCCGGCCGGAGGACAGGACGCGGGCGAGGTTGACGGCCGCGGCGCCCTCGTCGCGCAGCAGCCGCAGGTACCAGGGGGTCGTGCCGAGCGCGTCGGAGACCTTGCGGAAGTTGAGCAGCCCGGCGTCGGGGTCGGCGGAGTCGGCGAACCAGCCGAGCAGCACCGGCAGCAGGGTGCGCTGGATCGCCGCCTTGCGGCTGACCCCGGAGGCCAGCGCCTCCAGATGGCGCAGGGCGGCGGCCGGGTCGAGGTAGCCCAGTGCCTCCAGCCGCTGGCCGGCCGCCTTGGGGCTCAACCGGGCCTCGCCGGGCTCGAGTTGGGCGACGGCGTCCAGCAGCGGCCGGTAGAAGAGCTTCTCGTGCAGCCGCCGGACCTCCTTGGCGTGCCGCCGCCACTCGCGGTTCAGCTCCGCGACGGGCTCGGCGCGCAGGCCCAGCGACCGGCCGAGGCGGCGCAGGTCGGCCTCGTCGTCCGGCACCAGGTGGGTGCGGCGCAGCTTGTGGAGCTGTATGCGGTGCTCCATGGAACGCAGGAAGCGGTACGCGGCGTCGAGCGAGGCGGCGTCCGCCCGGCCGACGTAGCCGCCCGTCGGCGAGTTGCGGCGAGGGCGGTCGAGGGTGGTGCCGCTGCGCAGCGCGGGGTCGGTGCGGCCGTGCACCAACTGGAGGAGCTGGACGGCGAATTCGACGTCGCGCAGGCCGCCGGGGCCGAGTTTCAGCTCGCGGTCGACCTGGGCGGCCGGGATGTTGTCGATGACGCGGCGGCGCATCTGCTGGACGTCGGTGACGAAGTTCTCCCGTTCGGCGGCCTGCCAGACCATCGGGGTCAGCGCCTCGACGTAGGCGTGCCCGAGCTCCTCGTCGCCGGCCACCGGACGGGCCTTGAGCAGCGCCTGGAATTCCCAGGTCTTGGCCCAGCGCCGGTAGTACGCCAGGTGGCTGGACAGGGTGCGCACCAGGGGGCCGTTCTTGCCCTCGGGCCGCAGGTTGGCGTCGACCTCCCAGATCCGGCCCTCGGCGGTGGTCTCGGAGCAGACCCGCATCATGCGGGCGGCGAGCCGGGTCGCGGCCTGGAGCGCGGCGGCCTCCTCGACGCCCTCGGGAACGTCGGCGACGAAGATGACGTCGACGTCGGACACGTAGTTGAGCTCGTGGCCGCCGGCCTTGCCCATCGCGATGACGGCGAGCCGGCAGACGGCGGCGTCGGCCGGCGCCTCCTCGGTCGCGATGGCGAGGGCGGCGCGCAGGGTGGCGGTGGCGAGGTCGGCGAGTTCGCCGGCGGTCTCGGCCAGGTCGCTGGTCCCGCACACGTCCCGAGCGGCGACGGCCAGCAGGCAGCGCCGGTAGGCGGACCGCAGGGCGTTCTCCGGGGAGGCGCCCTGTGCGGTGGCGTCGGCAAGTCCCTTGCGCAGCGCGCGTTCGAAGTCGTCGACGCCGGGGTGCAGGTCGGTGGACTCGTAGGTGACGAGCGCGTGCCAGTCGTGCGGATGGCGTACGAGGTGGTCGCCGAGGGCTTCGGAGGCGCCGAGCACTCCGAGCAGCCGGTCGCGCAGCGGTTTCGCGGTGACGACGGTGTCCAGCAGGGCGCGCTGGTCGTCGTCGGCCTGGGCCTCGACGAGCCGGACCAGACCGCGCAGGGCGAGATCGGGGTCGCAGGTGCCGCCGAGTGCTTCCAGCAGCACGGGGTCGGTGCGCACCTCGGACAGCTCGGGGGTGCCCAGCGCCCGCTCGGCTCCGGACGGATCGGTGAACCCGTGCCGCAACAGCCGGGTGAACGTACTGCTGCGCCGGCTGTCCCACATGGGCCGTCCGCCCTCCTCCCGGTCCTGATGACCGCCGTCAGCGAGCCTAACCGGCCGGGCGGCCGAGGGGTACGACGCCGGGCGGGCGGCAGACCGGAGCCCAAACCGGAATGCCACAAAACGCCCATTGCGACCCGACATGGGACAACCCACGATGTGGAACCCCATCCTCAACTACTGCTAGCGTTCACGCACTCACAGCGGGTGACTGAAGAGCCCCTGTGCACTGATCGAAGGGTCAAACCTCAATGCGCAAGCTTCAGCGGATGACAGTCCTCACCATGGCGATCAGCAGCCTGTCCGCCGTCGGCGCGGGCGTCAGCTTCGCCGACGCTCCGGCTCCCGCCCCGCAGGGCACGGTCGCCATGCAGCCGGCTCAGCAGCAACCGGCGGCGCCGCAGGGTCCCACCGCCCAGCAGGCCCCGGTCCAGCAGCAGGCCGCGCCGCAGCAGCAGGCACCCCAGGCCCCGCAACCGCAGGCCCCGCAGGCCGCACCCCAGCAGCAGGCCCCGCAGGCCGCGCCGCAGCAGGCCCCGCAGTGGCACGCTCCGCAGCAGGCCGCGCCGCAGCAACAGCAGGCCGCCCCCCAGCAGATGGCCCCGCAGGCGCAGCCCGCCCCGCAGCAGCAGCCCGCGCCGCAGCAGGCCGCCCCGCAGCAGGCCCCGCAGGCTCCTCAGCAGCAGGCCGCCCCGCAGGCCCCGCAGGCGCAGCCCGCGCCGCAGGGGACCCAGGTCGCCCCGCAGGTGGCCCCGCAGGTCGCGCCCACGGTGAACGTCCCGCAGACCCTGCCGCTGAACAACCCGCAGGCCGCGCCCACCGAGCAGGACAACGTCTTCCGCCCGTACCAGGAGTGCAGCCCGCAGACCGTGCTCCAGGCCAACGTGCCGGTCGCGATCTTCGGCGACGCCGAGACCAAGGGTGACACCTGCACCCAGATCAACAACGCGTTCCACAGCTGAGCACGAGTCGTCGAACGCACCTGCCGCCGTGGGCCCTTCAGGAGTCGATCTCCCGAGGGGCCCACTCGCGCGACACGGCCGAACGGGTGATTGTGACGCGGCGCCACCACCACCGCCGCAGGACAAAACCCTTGGTCACGCAGGTCATCGCGGGTTCCCGTCAACCGAATTGATCACACGTCACCTCTGACATCCGGCGCGCCCGCAAGTGCAATGCGGACACTCTCTACTAATCTTCATTACTGCATGAAAGCGGCCTAAAGCGGGCCGTGTCTCGTTTCAACAGACGGAGAAAAAATGCGCAAGATTCAGAAGGTTGCCACCGTGGTCGCCATGCTCGGCAGCATCGGCTTCATCGGTGCCGGCACCGCCTCCGCCCACGACGGCGACCCGCGCATCAATGTCAACCAGAGCACCTCGTGCAAGTCGCACGACCTCAACCTCGACATCCTGGGCGAGGTCGGCATCCTCAACGGCCTCGCGGGCAACGCGCTGAACGGCGAGGGCAACCCCGGCGGCCAGGCCACCAGCCTGGGCTCCTCGATGGGCTGCAGCAACAAGGCGTTCTGAGCACTGACAGACAGTCACCTGTCTGACGCATGACATGGCGGCGGGCCGTCCCCCAGGGCGGCCCGCCGTCTTGTCCTGCCCGCGCGTCGATCCCGCACCCGGCCTAACTCGATCGAATGACTCGGGCGGCAATTCTTCCCATTCCCAGCGTGCCGCCGAGCATTTGGGAACATGACGCCATTAATCTCCTATAGCTGTGCAAGACGGTTCATCATGGACCGTATCGCTCAACAGACGGAGAAGAAATGCGCAAGATCCAGAAGGTTGCCACCGTGGCCGCTCTGCTCGGCAGCCTGGGCTTCGTCGGCATCGGCACCGCCTCGGCCCACGACAACGGCGGGATCGACGTCAAGCAGAGCACCTCGTGCAAGTCGCACGACCTCAACGTCGACGTCCTCGGCGAGGTCGGCGTCCTCAACGGGCTGCTGGGCAACGCGCTGAACGGCGAGGGCGACCCCGGCGGCCAGGCCACCGGCCTGGGCTCGAAGATGGGCTGCAACAACAGCGCTTTCTGAGCGCCTGCCCAGCTGAGTGAGTAACTGAGAACGGGTCCCGTGCTCCGCGCCACAAGCCGGTGCCGGGGCCCGTTCCTCATGAACCCCTTCAGGGCCGGACGCCTCGCCGCTCCAGGCGCGGCCGTCCGGAGACCGATCGCGAAGGAACGCAGCACACATGTTCAGTCAGAAGAAGATCGCAGCCGTCTCGTTGCTGCTGGGCGGCCTCGCCGTGACCGGCCTGGGGACCACCTACGCGTACGCCGACGGTGCGGGCCTCACCTGCACGCACGACGCCAAGGGCAACACCTCGTGCAGCCAGAAGACCGAGTCCACCTACACCACCAAGGACGGCACGCTGCACGTCCAGCAGAAGCAGGACTGCACCTCGGACTCGCGTGAGCGGGTGGACACACCGCAGAGCACACTGGGCGGCGTGGTCGGGACGACGCACATCGGGCCCACGGTGAAGTGCTCGAACAACGCACCCGCGCCCAAGGGCTTCAAGATGCCCGCCATCCTGTCCTGAGCCTTCGCGCAGTCGGCGAACAAACCGATGGCCGGACCCGGTTGAGTCCCGGGTCCGGCCATCCGTCCGTCGTATGTCGTGTGTCCTGCGGTGCCAGAGCGTCAGGGACGCGGTGCCGCCGTTTCGCTTTCGCCGCTCGGCGCCGGGATCACCGGTTGCCGCACATCGGTGCCCAGCCATTCGACGGGATTGCAGTACGGCAGTGAGGTGAACGGCCGGTCGGTGCAGAAGCGGGCGAGCAGGTCGGAGAACTCCGCCATCCGTTCCACCGGCGAGAGATGGTCGGCCTCCTTGATGGTGGTGAACGCCGCGGTGGGCAGCACGCCGGCGACCGCACGCCCTATGGCGGGCGTGCACAGGGTGTCGTACTCACCGGTGAAGACCAGGGCGGGGACCGCGGGCAGCGGGGCGTCCCGGTACCAGTCGTGGCTCATCAGGCGGGTGTTGTGCTCCACGGACATCAGCATCTCGGCCTCGGTCTGCGCCATGAACTGCGTGTAGAGCAGCCGGGAGACGACCTGGTGCTTGCGGACCGTGCCGATGCCGGGGGGCGACATGAAGCGCTCGACCAGTTCGGAGGCGATCCGCGCGCGGTCGCCCTGTTCGAGCAGCCGGGTCCAGCGGGGCATGGCCTCGCTGTAGTCGTCGGGGACCTCCAGGGTCATCCCGGCCAGGCCGAGCCTGACGACGTACTCCGGGTGGAGTTGGGCGAAGCGCACCGCGATGGCCCCGCCGAAGCAGACGCCGACGAGGTTGATGCGGGGCATCGCCAACTCGGTCAGCAGATGCAGGAAGTTGGCGGCGAGGAAGTCGTAGCCGCGGTCGGCGGGCAGGAAGTCCGCGGCGCCGTAGCCGGGCAGGTCCACGGTGACCGTCGTGCAGTACTCGGCCAGCCACTTCTCGTGCCGCACCCACGCGTAGCGGTTCTGCGAGGAGCCGCCCAGCAGGATGATGGGCTCGGTGCGCGGGTTGTCCTGGTGGACGATGCGGCAGTGGTACGTGAACCCCTCGAAGGTGAGGGTCCGCTCCTCCACCCGCGGCTCGGCCGGCGGTCTCGGCTCGGGACCGGACGCCTGCCGGGATGTCTGGGCTGTGCCGATGTCAGAGCGCATGGTGCCCCCGAGGGCGGGAGAGAAATAAGACTGAAATCAATAATTCCCCCCTTCGGTCCGCATCGTGCCGATATCAGCCCCAGGTGGGCGTGTCGCCCCCAACGCCCGGCGCGTCGGCGGCCGGCGGACGGGGGCGGGGCCGACCCGGCGGATCCGGGGCGCCTTTGTCGGCGGGCGCGCCGCCTTGGTCGGCGGGCGCGCTGTTGTGGTCGGCGAACGCGCTGCTCTGGTCGGCGAGCGCACTGCTGTGGTCGGCGAGTGCGCGTATCTCGGCGGCGTAGGTGCTCCAGACGTCGCGGGCGAGGAAGTGGCCGACGCCGGGCAGGGTACGCAGCCGGGCGCCGGGGATCGCCGCCGCGATGTCGCGGGCGGCCGAAAAGCGCAGCAGCGGGTCCTGCTCGCCGTGCAGCACCAGCGTCGGCGCGGCGATCCCGGCCAGCGACCCGCCGTGCCACTTCGCGCCGATCTGCCGGCTCTGCGCCCGCTGGTCCCGGAAGCTCGCCACGTGGTGTTCGGCCTCCTTGGCCACGAACTCGCGTACGTCGGACTCGTCGAAGTGCTGACCGGGAGCGGCCAGGATGCGGGCGACGGCCAGCGCCAAGGCCAGGTCGCCTGCCGGGCTTTCGGGGTGGTGCAGCCGGGCGAAGCGGACCAGCGGCCCAAGGCGTAGATAGCGCAGGACGCTTGCCCCGCCGGCGTCGCTGGGCACGGCCGAGGAGGTGGTGACGGTCAGCACGCGGTCGGGGTGCCGTATCGCGGTGCGCTGGGCGATCAGACCGCCCATCGAGTGGCCGAACAGGTGGGCGCGGTCCCAGCCGACGGCGTCCATGACGGCGATCGCGTCATCGGTGAGGTCCTCGGCGGCGTAGGCCGGGGCGACGCGACGCAGCAGGGCTTGGAGCGGCGGCCCGACGCGCCGGTCCGGCAGGTGGGTGGACTGGCCCGCGTCGCGCTGGTCGTAGGCCACGACGTGGAAGCCGCGGCGTACCAGTTCGCCGACCAGTCCGTCCGGCCACCAGAAGCGGGAGGTCCCCAACCCCATGACCAGCAGCAGCGGGTCGCCGCCTTCGCCGCCGAGGTCCTCGAAGGCGATCCGGATCCCGTCGTTGTGCGCGAAGCGCGCCATGGCCACTCCTCGGAGAGTAGGTGGGAAAGTGTTCGCGAACGATATTCGCGAACACTGTATGCGAAAGGTAGGCTGCCGACAACGCGGAGGTGTCAGTGGCAGGGCAGCGGCAACAGGTCATCTGGATGCGGCCGGCGCAGGCGGCGGTGGGACGGCCGGCCGAGCGCAGTCGCGCCGAGATCACGGCGGCCGCGGTGGCGCTGGCCGACGAGGAGGGGCTGGAGGCCGTCTCCATGCGGCGGGTCGCCACGGCGCTCGGCACCGGCGCGGCCTCGTTGTACCGCTACGTCGCCAACCGCGACGACCTGCTGGAGCTGATGATCGACAGCACAGCGGGCGAGTACGACCTGCCGGCCCCCAGCGGTGACTGGCAGGCCGACCTGCTGGCGGTCGCGCGGCAGGCCCGGCAGATCATGCGGCGGCACCCGTGGCTGCCGGCGCTGGTCATCACCCGCCCGGCGCTCGGCCCGTGCGGGATCGACGTGCTGGAGCACGTGCTCGACGTGCTCGCCGACCATCCGGCGGACGCGGCGGCCAAGTTGGAGGCGTTCGCGCTGCTGTTCGCGTTGACCGCGCTGTTCGTGCAGAACGAGCGGGCCGCCGCGGATCCGGAGTCGGGGCGGCAGGCGGAGTATCTACGCCATGTCGCGGCTGCGGGGACGCATCCCCGTCTCACGGAGTTGCTGGCCGGCGCCGCCAAGCGCGACGGCGACGCCCGCGACCAGCAGGAGACGGTGCTGGTCCGGGCGCTGGCGGGCGTGCTCGACGGCTGACGCGGTGTCGGGCGGGTCGCCTCCGGCGGTACGGGGGCGGCCGGGGGCCGCCGGCCGGGGTCGGGCGCGGCGGGGCGCTGCGCGGCTAGGCCGCGCGGCGGGGCCGGGCGGGGCGGGGCCGGGCGCGGCGTGACAAGCCGGGCGGCTACAGGACCGGGAGCATCTTCCGGAGCTCGAAGGGGGTGACCTCGGAGCGGTACTCCTCCCACTCCTGCTTCTTGTTGCGGAGGAAGAAGTCGAAGACGTGTTCGCCGAGGGTTTCGGCGACGAGTTCGCTGCGTTCCATGAGGGTGATGGCCTCGCCGAGGTTCTGCGGGAGGGGTTCGATGCCCATGGCGCGGCGCTCGGGGTCGGACAGCGCCCAGACGTCGTCGTCGGCGCCGGGCGGGAGTTCGTAGCCCTCCTCGACGCCCTTGAGGCCGGCTGCCAGCAGGACCGCGTAGGCGAGGTAGGGGTTGGCACCGGAGTCGATGGAGCGGACCTCGACCCGGGTGGAGACGGTCTTGCCGGGCTTGTACATGGGGACGCGGATCAGCGCGGAGCGGTTGTTGTGGCCCCAGCAGATGTACGAGGGGGCCTCGCCGCCGGCGCCCGCGGTGCGCTGGGAGCCGCCCCAGATCCGCTTGTAGGAGTTGACCCACTGGTTGGTGACCGCGGAGATCTCACCGGCGTGGTGCAGCAGTCCGGCGATGAAGGAGCGGCCGACCTTGGAGAGTTGGTACTCGGCACCGGACTCGTGGAAGGCGTTGCGGTCGCCCTCGAAGAGCGAGAGGTGGGTGTGCATGCCGGAGCCGGGGAACTCGGAGAACGGCTTGGGCATGAAGGTGGCCTGGACGCCCTGTTCCAGCGCGACCTGCTTCATGACCAGGCGGAAGGTCATGATGTTGTCGGCGGTGGAGAGCGCGTCGGCGTAGCGCAGGTCGATCTCCTGCTGGCCGGGGGCGCCCTCGTGGTGGGAGAACTCCACGGAGATGCCCATGGACTCCAGCATGGTGATGGCCTGGCGGCGGAAGTCCTGGCCGACGTGCTGCGGGGTGTGGTCGAAGTAGCCGGAGGAGTCGCCGGGGGTGGGACGGCTGCCGTCGACCGGCTTGTTCTTGAGGAGGAAGAACTCGATCTCGGGGTGGATGTAGAAGGTGAACCCGAGGTCGGAGGTGCGCGACAGGGTGCGCTTGAGGACGTAGCGGGGGTCGGCGTAGGAGGGCGAGCCGTCCGGCATGAGGATGTCGCAGAACATCCGGGCGGTGCCGGGCGACTCGGCGCGCCAGGGGAGGATCTGGAAGGTGCCGGGGTCGGGCTTGGCGAGCATGTCGGACTCGTAGACCCGGGCGAAGCCCTCGATGGCGGAGCCGTCGAAGCCGATCCCCTCGTCGAACGCCTGTTCCAATTCGGCGGGGGCGACGGCGACGGACTTCAGGAAGCCCAGCACATCGGTGAACCACAACCGTACGAACCGGATGTCCCGTTCCTCCAGGGTCCGGAGCACGAACTCCTGCTGCTTGTCCATAGTTCCCTATCCTCGCCACGTTTTATGCGTTTATGCAGGTCAACGATGTGTAGGGCCCTTGGTGGCTACGCCGCAGGGCACATCCCGGGGCCCATCAGTATGGCTCCATCGCGTTTCGAGGGCATTACGACGTCACTCGTCCGGTCCTCGTATGACGTGCTGATCGCAGCATGGCCGTACCTGCTCCCCACGATAGGGCTACGCGGGGGGCTTTCGGCATCATGGAAGGCGCACCGGTGTCTTGGCCATAGCCGTACGGGAGGTTGAGGGTGACTGAGCGGAAGCCGCCTGGGGTGAGTTTTGAGTCGTGGGTGGACAAGCAGATCCGGGAGGCTGAGGAGCGGGGGGCGTTCGACTCGCTGCCGGGGAAGGGGAAACCGCTGCCGGGGGGCGATCGGCCTTACGACGACCTGTGGTGGATCAAGGAGAAGATGGCTCGCGAGGGGCTCTCCTACCTGCCGCCCGCCCTCGCCCTGCGCAAGGAGACGGAGGACGGCCTGGAGAAGGCGTCCAGGGCCACGTCCGAACGCCAGGTCCGCGACATCCTGACGGGGATCAACGAGAAGATCGCCAAGGCCCTGCGCCGACCGCCGCCCGGGCCGTTGCTCAACCTCAAGCCCGTCGACGTCGACGAGTTCGTCCGCGAATGGCGGAAGCGGCAGGAACCGTAGCCGCCGAAGCCCCGTTCGCCCACCCGAATATCAGGCGCGGCCGAACCCCCGGCCTCCTTAGGGTGAGGCCATGCCTGTCACCCCACAACGGTCGTCGCTCTGGCGCGACCGGCGTTTCGTACTGCTCGCGTCGGCCCGCACGATCTCGACGCTGGGCAACGCCTTCGCCCGCGTCGCGCTGGCGTTCGCCGTGCTGGGGCTGCCGGGGGCCAGCCCGGCACGGCTGTCGCTCGTGCTGGCCTGCCAGTCGTTACCGCAGGTCGCCTTCATCCTGATCGGCGGCGTCATCGCCGACCGGATGTCCCGCTCCCGTCTGATGATGTACTCCGACATCCTCGGCGCCGCCGCCTACACCGGGCTGGCCGTCATGGTGCTGACCCGGCACGCGCCCCTCGCCCTGCTCTGCGTGCTCGCCGCGCTGGCCGGCACCGCCGGCGCGATGCTCCAGCCCGCCCTGACCGGGGTCATCCCGCTGCTCGTACCCACCCCGCGCCTCCAGGAGGCCAACGCCCTGCTGCGGGTGGGCACGAACGGCGCGATGATCCTCGGCATCGCCCTGTCCGGCGTCACCGTCGAGTTCATCGGCGCCGGCTGGGCCCTCGCTCTGGACGCCGCCTCCTTCGCGGCCAGCGCCCTGTTCATCAAGGGACTCCGGCTGACCGCCCCGGTGCGTACCGGCACCTCCGGGTGGGACGACCTGCGCCACGGCTGGCGGGAGTTCGTCTCCCGGCAGTGGTTGTGGGTCATCGTCGTGCAGTTCTCCGTCGTCGTGGCCGCGCTGTACGCGACGAGCGGGGTGCTCGGGCCGCTCACCGCGAAGGAACACCTCGGCGGTGCCAGCGCCTGGTCGCTCATGGTCGGCGCCCAGGCGCTGGGCACGCTCGGCGGCGCGGGCCTGGCCATCCGGGTCCGGGTGCGCCGCCCCATGCTCATCGCCACGCTGACGGTCTTCCCCTCCGCCTTTCCTGCGGCCCTGATGGCGATACGGGCGCCGCTGTGGCTGATCTGCGTCTCGATGTTCTGCTCGGGCGTCTCGCTCGACATCTTCGGCTCGCTGTGGTCGACGACCTTGCAGCGGGAGATCCCCGACGAGGTGCTGTCCCGGGTCAGTTCCTACGACATCTTCGGCTCGCTCGCCCTCGCACCGCTCGGCGCCCTCGTCGCCGGACCGGTCGCCGCCGCGGTCGGCACCAGCAAGGCGCTGATCGGCTGCGCGGTCCTGGTCGTCGCCGCGACCGCCGCCGCGCTGCTGTCCCCCCAGGTCCGAACGATGCGCACCCCCGACGCGGACATCCCAGAACCCGCCGTCGTCACCCCCGGCACCCCCGAAGTCCCCGAGGCGGTCTAGCGATCCGGCCGGAAGCCCCCGGCGGACCCCACGCCCCCGGCGGGCCCCGGCCGAGCTGGGCGACGCCCGGAGACCTTGCGACGGGCGCCTACCCTGCCGCCGCAGGAGGCGCGGCGATGTCCCGGATGACATTCCAGAAGGCATCGGAGTCCGGTGCGAGGGTGCGCTCGAACAGAGCGTGACGGACTGCTCGCGCGTGTGCTGGGCGGGCGGCGGCGAGGGCGGTCCGGCCTTCGTCGGTGCTGATGATCAGCACACGCCTGCCATGTCCGTCCTCGCGCCGCAGGAGTCCGCGTTCGACCATCCGGGAGAGCTGACGCGAGAGGCGGGCGCGCTTCCAGTCCAGCATGGTGCCAAGCTCCTGCTGAGCCACGCGGCCCTGGCCGTTCTCGATCACGCGCGAGAGGACAGCGAAGTCGGCCGCGGACAGCCCTGCCGCACCGTGGATCTCTTGTGCGACCGCGGCGAGTACCGCGTCATTCGCTTGTTTCCAGGCGATCCACCGCGCCATCTCGACATCGTTGAGGGGCTGTGTCATGGGGTCACCCTACCCATGAGTTGCCATGTAAACATAAGTGGCTCATGATGGTTTACATGGCAACTCAAGCGAAGCGTGCAGTTCTCGTAACCGGCGGTGGCTCGGGCATCGGTCTCGGCTTGGCCGAACGACATCTCGCCGCCGGAAACCGCGTCATGATCACCGGTCGCAGCTCCGGCCGCCTCGCCGCGGCGGCCGACCGCCTGCCCGGCATCGAGACCTTCACCAACGACCTCGCCACCCCCGAAGGGCGGCAGCACCTGGCCGATCACGTCCGGCAAACCATGCCGGAGCTGGACGTGCTGATCAACAACGCCGGCATCCAGCGGCGGGTGGCCATCGCCTCGGACCGATCCCCCTGGGCCGAAGCACAGAACGAGATCGACATCCTGTTCGCCGCACCGATCCACCTCGGACAGCTGCTCGTCCCGCACATGCTGGCCCACGGCCGCCCCGGCGTGCTGGTCAACGTCACCTCCGGCGGGGCCTTCATCCCACAGCCGTTCGCCCCGCTCTACAGCGCGGCCAAGGCCGCACTGCACAGCTACACCGTGAACCTGCGCCACACCCTGAAAGCCACCCCGGTCCGCGTGGTGGAGCTCATACCCCCGGCGGTGGCCACCGAACTCGCCGGCCCCAGCCAGGCACACGGCGCCGACCCGGACGAGTTCTGCGACGCCGTCTTCCCCCTACTGAACGGTTCCCACGCGGAAGTCGGTTTCGGTCCGACTGCCACGCCCGACTTCACCGAGCAGCGCGCCGCCGAACAGCGCACCTTTGACGCCATGTCCGACCGCTTCGGCGTGCCCGTTCACCGGCTCGACGGTCACGTGGAGGGCCGGCAGTCCACCATGCACAGGTCGTGACCCGCTTCCCCCGGCTTGGGAAGGTCCGACGTGAACACCGCCGCGAAGTCGCCCGTACGGCGTCGCTCACCGAGTTCGCGGGCCTGCCGCCGCCCCCGCTCCGACAATCGGCCCGGAAGCCAACCGGTGGCGATACCGGCCTCGTTGTCCGTGGTGGTCGAGTGGGTCTCGTAGACGATCTCCACGGCCGTCACGGTCACTCCCCCGACGACCCCGGCCCCGGGCCCGGCCCCGGCTCCCCCGACGACCCTGGCCCCGCGCCCGCACCCGGGGCGGCCGGCTCCGGGGCTGCCGGACCTGACGGCTCCGGCTCCGCCGGCTCCCGTTTCCACACCAACCGCACCTTCAAATGCACCGCCGCCTCGCCGCCCGTGATGACCGCTCCGGCCTTCGCCGAGAGGTTCACGCCGAACTCGACCTCCGCCTCGTGCGGGCCGGCCGCCCTCAGTTGGTCCAGGACCGCGCGGGCCGTCTCGCGTACCGGGGCCAGTGAGTCCTGCAACGTCCCCGGCAACTCGTGGACCGCGTCGGCGAACCGCTCACCGAGCCGTCCCGCCTTCACCGGTCCTTCGGACCCCGACAGGCCGTCCACGTCCTCGAACAGGATCGCCCCGCCGCCCTCAAGCGGCATCCGCGCCAGTGCGGCCATCAGCTACCCCTCCGAAACATCCGATTTCCCCTCTGAACCGTCCAGTTTCCCCGTCGAACCGTCCAACGGACAAACACCACGCACCCGTCCGGCCGCCAATCGATCCCGTTCCGACCGCAACCGTCAGCGCCCCTCGTTCGTCCTACCCCCAGTAGGCCGGAACCTCCCGGCCCCCGGCCGGATATCGCGCACCGCGCGTTGGCCGAATGCGTCCGGTCCCCTCGGACGACGCTCTGGGCTGCCCGGGCGGCGTAACGGGTTTTCAGGCGATGAAAGTTCTCGCCGGCGCGCGGCCGTCATCGCAGGCCCGCGACTTCTTCACCGGTCTGGACCACAGAGAATGCATGAAACCTCTTTACGTCCAAGGCCCATTCATGGCTCACTGTGACGCGTCCACGACAACGAACGTCAACGGACCAGCACCGCCCAGCCCGGCACGGCACCGCACGGCCCCGAACGGCACCGCCTCGCACCGCCCTGAACGGCACCGCCCCGCCAAGCCCCAAAACGGCACCGCCCCAAACGGCACCGCCGCGAACGGCCCCGCACGGAACCACCCCGCACCCCCCGTCACTTCGACCGCCTAGCGGCAGCGCGAGCGCGGGGGCTACGCGAGTAGAACCGCTGGTTGCAGAGCACCCCTCATGTCCGTTTCTCTCACAACCACGAAGTGCCAGGAGGAAAGCCTTGTTCTCCCGAATCCGCAGCACCCGGGCTCTGATGGTGATCGGTGCCCTCGGCGCCGGCCTCGCGCTGACCGCGACCATGACGGCCGGCACGGCCTCCGCCAAGTCGATGGCCATGCCCAAGGGCAGCACCATCCCGCTCGGCCAGGGCTACATGGGCGTCGGCTACGTCCAGGACAACAAGGACTTCAAGCCGGACGCCAGAATCCTCCACCTGAACGCGTCCGGCGTGGTGAAGCCCAACTTCACCAGCGGCCCGGCCGGCATCGACGTCTCCCACTACCAGGGGTCGATCAACTGGTCGTCCGTGAAGGGCGCGGGCATCGCGTGGGCCTACATCAAGGCCACCGAGGGCACCACGTACAAGGACCCGACCTTCAGCGCCAACTACCTCAACGCCTACAACGCGGGCGTCATCCGGGGTGCCTACCACTTCGCGCAGCCGGGCTCCTCCAGCGGCGCCTCGCAGGCCACCTACTTCGCCGCCAACGGTGGCGCCTGGTCGGCGGACAACCTGACGCTGCCGGGCATGCTGGACCTCGAGGGCGGCTGCTACGGCCTGTCGGCCGCGTCGATGCAGTCGTGGATCCTCGACTTCTACAACACGTACAAGGCCAAGACCGGCCGTGACGTCGTCATCTACACCAGCGCCAGCTGGTGGAACTCCTGCACCGGCGGCTGGAGCGGCATGTCGGCCCGCAGCCCGCTGGACGCGGCGTCCTGGACCAGCGCGGCGGACCCGACCATCCCCACCGGCTTCCCCTACGCCACGATGTGGCAGTACACCGACGCCGGCTCGGTGAGCGGCATCTCCGGCGCCGTGGACCGCGACCGCTTCGGCGGCAGCGCCTCGCGTCTGCTGGCCCTGGCCAACAACACCCCGTGACGCAAGCCTGAGCACCACCGTCCGGGCCCCGGCCGGAGCGGGTTCACACCCGCACCGCCGGGGCCCCGGCATGTCCCGCCGACCGGACCCCGTCTCAGGAACGCCCGCCTACGGCAAGCCCGTCAGGCGCTCGTGAGGATCACGAGCTCCTGCGTCGCGCGGGTCATCGCGACGTAGCGGTCGACCGCGCCCTCGATCCCCTCGCCGAACGCCTCCGGGTCGACGAGGACGACCAGGTCGAACTCCAGCCCCTTCGACAGTTCCGGGGTCAGCGACCGGACGCGGGACGTCGCCCGGAAGTCGGGGTGGCCGATGACGCAGGCGATCCCCTCGTCGTGCGCGGCGAGCCAGGTCTCCAGGATCGGGTCCAGCTCCGCGACGGATCCGTGGCGCACGGGGACGCCGCCGCTGCGGATGGAGGTCGGCACGTTGGCGTCCGGCAGCACGGCCCTGATGACCGGCTCGGCCGCCGCCATGACCTCTTCCGGCGTCCGGTAGTTGATGCTCAACGAGGCCACGTCGATCCGATCGAGCCCGACCCGCCGCAGCCGTTCCCGCCACGACTCGGTGAACCCGTGCCTGGCCTGGGCGCGGTCCCCGACGATGGTGAAGCTCTTGGACGGGCAGCGCAGCAGCAGCATCTGCCACTCCGCGTCGGTCAGTTCCTGGGCCTCGTCCACCACGATGTGCGCGAACGGGCCTGCCAGCGCGTCGGGTTCGGCGCCCGGCCGTGAGCTGTCGTCGATCAGGACGTCCTGTACGTCCTCGCGGCGCAGCATCCCCATCGCGCCCTCGGCGTCGTCGATCTCGACGTTCTGGAGCAGGCTGTCGATGACGTCGGCCCGGTCGGCGCGTTCGGCGGCGACCGACGCCTCGTGCCGTCGCCTGCGCAGCGAGGCCTCCGGGTCGCCCAGCCGCTGCCGTGCCGCGTCCAGCAGCGGCAGGTCGGACACCGTCCAGGCCTGGCCGGCCGGGCGCCGCAGCTTGCGCACGTCGGCCGGGTCGAGCCAGGGCGCGCACATCCGCAGGTAGGCGGGGACCGACCACAGGTCGCCGACGAGGTCGGTCGGCTCCAGCATCGGCCACGCGCGGTGGAGGGTGGTGACCAGTTCCTTGTTCCGCAGCAGCGACCTGCGGAACAGCTCGGGTGAGACCTCGCCGTCGTCACCGTGCTTGTCCAGCAGGATCGTGACCAGCTCGTCCCAGATCTGGTCGCGCGCCTCGTTGTGCGGAGTGCCTGGTTCCGGTGCGTCGAACGCCTCCGCCCAGTCCGCGGCGGTCAGCCGGACGTCGGACCAGTGGGTCTCGACCGTCATCCCCTCGGTGGGCGGCTCCTCGTAGAACCGGACGGCCTTCTCGATGGCCGCCACCATGTGCGCGGACGACTTCAGGCGGGCCACGTCCGGATCGGTCTCGGCCGCCGCCCCGGCCCCCTCGGCGACGAGGTCCCGCAGGGTGCAGGTCCGCACGCCGTCCTCGCCGAGGCTGGGCAGCACGTCGGCGACGTAGGACAGATAGGGCTGGTGCGGACCGACGAACAGCACTCCGCCGCGACGCTGGCCGAGGCGCGGGTCGGAGTAGAGGAGGTAGGCGGAGCGGTGCAGGGCGACGACGGTCTTCCCGGTGCCCGGGCCGCCGTCGACGACGAGGGCACCCCGGGAGCCCGCCCGGACGATGGCGTCCTGGTCGGCCTGGATGGTGGACAGCACGTCCCGCATCCGGGCCGACCGGTTGGTGCCCAGCGAGGCGATGAAGGCCGACTGGTCGTCGAGCGCGGCGCGCCCTTCGAGCCCGTCGGCGGTGAACACCTCGTCCCAGTAGTCGCTGATCCGGCCGCGGGTCCAGCGGTACCTGCGGCGGCTCGCCAGCCCCATCGGGTTGCCGTGGGTCGCCGCGAAGAACGGCTCGGCCGCCGGGGAACGCCAGTCGTAGAGCAGCCGGCGGCCCTCGCTGTCGGTCAGGCCCAGCCGTCCGATGTACATCGGTTCCGAGCCGCCCTCGCCGACGATGTGCCCGAGGCACAGGTCCCAGCCGAAGCGGCGCAGCATGCGCAGGCGGCCGGTCAGCCGGTGGACCTCGGTGTCCCGGTCCATCGCCTGCCGCCCGATGCCGCCGGGCGCCTTGAGTTCGGCGTCAAGGCGCCCGGAGACCTCGGCGATCGTCTGCTCCAGGCTCTCCGCGATGGCCGCGAAGTGCCGCTCGTCACCGGCGATCAGCGCCGGGTCCGCCTTGCGGGAGAGATCGTCGGGAAGGGCGAACACACTGGTGGTCGCAGGGCCGCCGCCGGACCCGTCGACCGACAAAAACGATGACACTCGCAATTCCCCCACTTGCCCATGTTCCGGCCTTTGGCCCGTCATTCTGCGGCACGACCAGGGCCTTGCGGCAAGCCCCCCAGTGCGCTATAGCTTAAGAGTGGCAAGAGGTCGGTTCTTTTGCCTTTCGGCAGCGGGCACGGATGACGACATCTCCTCCGCGAGTGACCGGATGAAGCGGAGCGAGTCCCGCGGCGTCAACGCCTGGCTGCGGATCATGCTGTACCTCTCGTGCAACGCGCTGACCTCGCCGGGCTCGTCGATCAGGTGGCCGGTGCCCTGCACTTCGAGATACGCCAGCCAAATGTGCTCCGGCATCTCCAGCAACGTCAACGGGCCATCCACCCCCGCATGCGACTCGTAGGACAACGGCATGACCTGAACGGTGATGTTCCGCCGCTCGCACAGGCCCGCCAGATGCCTCAACTGGCCTGCCATCACGGCAGGACCACCGATCGCCCGTCGCAGCACCCACTCCTCGACCACGAACGACAGCGCACAACCCGGCTGCCGGGTCAGCAACTCCCGCCGTTCCATCAACCCGGCGAAATGTTCCTCGATCTCCTCCTCCGTCAACATCGGACAGCGGGCAGCCAGAACAGCCCGCGCGTAATCCTCGGACTGCAACATCCCGTGCAGCACATGGGTGTCGTACGTCCACAGCATCCTGGCCCGCTTCTCCGCCTCCGCGTACTCCTCGAACCACGACAGGAACCGCTGCCGCGACAAATGCGCCGCCGCCTCCACCAACATCCCGCCGGCACCCAGGCATTCGTCGGCCTTCGCCACGAACACCGCACTCGGCATCCGCGTACCCCGCTCGATACCCACGATCAACGACTTCGAGTACCCCACGAACACCGACAGTTCCTCATACGTGATGCCGGCCGCGATCCTCAGAAACCGCAACAGAAAGCCCCACATCCGCATGGAGTCGGAGCCCTCTTCACTCGCCATTCCCCAGCACCCTTTCCACTTTCACTGTTTTTCACAGATTCCCGGCGTCCTTGCACAACGCGTTCACACCACGTCCCGCAGCAGTACCCAAACCGTTTTGCCCGTGGCGCTCGGCACCGTGCCCCAGCGCTCCGCGGTGTGGGCCAGCAGGAACATCCCGCGCCCGGTCTCGGCCTCGGCATCGGGCTGCTCGACGACCACGGGCAGTTCGGGCGACAGATCGCTCACCGCGACCCGTATGCCGTCGGGCAGGTGAAGCAGGCTGAGTTCGCACTCCGGATCACGAACGTGCCGGTGAACGTTGGTGAGCAGCTCCGTCACACACACCGCAGCCGCGTCGGTCAACCGTTCACGCCCCCACATTCGCAAGTGCGCACCCACCAACCACCTGATCGCCCCGAACCGCTCAGGGTCCGCCGACAGTCGCAGCGTGTACCGCTCGTAACTCCCCGCCCTGGGCAGGCGATCCGCGTTCACGCGGACAACACTCGCTGTCATGGTGGACCCTCCAGCCGCTACTCGTTGTTGGGAATTCGTGACTGAACGACACAACAGTGACGTGTGAGATATAGCCTTGACAGGGGGTCAGACCCAACGAAGCTGAACGTGAGATGGAGGTCTGCGATGCAGCCCAAGGACCTGGACGGGGCCAGTCACCCCCGCGCATTCTTCGGCGCCGAGGTGCGGCGACTGCGCGAAGCCGCCGGTCTGACGCAGCAGGAACTAGGACAGCGGCTGTACGTGTCCGGGTCCTACATCGGCCAACTGGAAGTGGGCAGTCGCTGGCCCCGACGGAGGGAACAAGCCGAGGACTTGGATCGCGCGCTGAACACGGACGGTCACCTCGCCCGAGTCTGGGACCTGGCCGACCGCGCCCCGGAGTACCCCGACTATTTCGTTGACCTGGCGAAGCGGGAGCCGCTGGCGACGAAGATCGAGCACTTCTCGGCGAGCGTCATCTACGGGCTGTTGCAAACGCCGGACTACGCGCGGGCGTTGTTTCGGGCAGATGGCCCCTACTGGAGCAAGGCCGAGATCAACGAGAGGGCCCTGGCACGCGTCAATCGCGCTGGCATTCTGGGCGACACCGAGGATCCAACGGACCTCCAGCTGTGGGAGATCGTGGACGAAGCCGCACTCCGGAGGCCGGTCGGCGGACCCGAGATCATGCGTGCCCAACTGCTCCACCTCGCAGATCTCATGGACACTCATCGGATCGTTCTGCAGGTCCTGCCCTTTGCCTGCGGAGCACACGCTCTGACGGGAGGATCCGTGACCGTAATGGAGTTCACGGACCTGCCGACGGTCGCGTACGTTGAGGGTCCGCACGCCGGTCAGGTCCTGACCAACCAGGCCAAGGTTCGTGATGTGCGCCTCAGTTACGATCTTGTGCGGGCCGCCGCGCTGTCGCCGGAGGCATCCCTCGCGTTCCTCGAATCGGTCCTGAAGGAGTACGCCCCATGAACCCGAAGCCCGACGCTCCGGCTTCCGATCAATGGCGAAAGTCGAGTTACAGCAACGCTCAGGGTGGCGAGTGCATCGAGGTCGCCGAATCGGTCGAGACAATTCACGTCCGTGACTCGAAGGACAAGAGCGGCCCGACCCTGGCCTTCGCCCCCCAGCAATGGGCGTCATTCATCGACTTCGCCCGGGAACAGAGCGTCTGAGTTTCACCCCACGCCGGGGCCGCCTTCCAGAAAGCGGCCCCGGCTACGCCTATGCGCGAACACGAGAGAGGACACCGCGATGAGCCCGACCTCCACCACGTGGCGCAAGTCCAGTTACAGCAACGGCGACGGCGGCGATTGCGTCGAGATCGCCGAATCCCCCGGAACCGTCCGGGTCCGCGACTCCAAAGACACATCCGGCCCCACGCTCACCTTCACCCCCCAACAATGGTCAGCCTTCGTGAATTTCGCCCGCCACCACACGGTCTGACCCAACGGATGACCTCGCGGCACGGGAGTGAGCGGTAAGTGGTCGACAACGTGCCCCCGGAAAGCCTGCGCGCAGACCTCGCGCGGCAACTGGTGGCGTCCGGCGCGCTGCTGAGCCCGAAATGGCAAGCCGCCGTCAGAACCGTGCCCCGCGGTTCCTCTCCGAGGGCTTGCCGCCCACGGGGGGAAGCCGTTCGTACCGCGTCAGGTAGCCGGGCCGATCGCCCAGCCCCCTCTTCGTCGTCCACCATGCGGGGGCTTGGGGCAGCGGTGGCTGGGCTCCCGCCCGGGCCGAGGTAACCCCCGGGGGGCTGGGGCTGGGGCTGTGGCCGACGCTGGTCGTCGGGGACGGGCTGGCCGGGTACGAGGAGGGCGCCCCCTACGACCGGGTGATCGCCACCTGCGGAGTCCACACCGTCCCCTCGGAGTGGATCGCGCAGACCCGCGCCGGTGGCGAAATCCTGGTGACCGTCTCCGGGTGGATGAACGCCTCCGAGCTGGTCCGGCTGACCGTCGCCGAGGACGGCACGGCCAGCGGACCCGTCGTCGGCGACCACGTCTCGTTCATGCTCGCCCGCTCCCACACCCCGCCGCCTCTCGGCATGCTGCCGGATCTCGACGCGGCGGAACCCACCCCCGCGGCCGTCGGCGGCAACGTACTGGACGACTGGACGGCCCGGTTCGTCGCGCAGTTCGCCGCGCCGCGTGCCCAGTGCTTCACGCTGCCGCGCGACGGCCGCGACGAACGGGTGGTCGTCGACGTGGAGAGCGGCGCCTGGGCCTCGCTGTTCGAGGACGACGGCCGATGGCAGGTCCGCCAGGGCGGCCCCGTCCGCCTGTGGGACGCGATCACGACCCACCTCACACGCTGGCAAGAAGCCGGCAGCCCGCCCACCGACCGACTCACCCTGCACGTGGGCCCAGACGGCCAGCGCGTCAGCTGGCGCTAGTCACGGTCCGCGCACCCGTGCGCGCCCGTGCGCGCCTGCGGCGGCGTGGCCGGGGCCCCCGCCCGTGGGGTCGGATTAGCGTGGGCAGTGATCCGGCCGCGGATGTCGAGAACGCGGCGGCGGCTCCGTCCCAGGGACACAGCCGGCCACGAGCGGCCGCGCCACCGGAGAGGACGACGCGTCATGGACCCCCAGCAGATCGCGCAGGAACTGGCCGACGCCCACGAGCTGTTGAGCCAGGCGTCGATGGCCCGGCTGGCGTACAACGGACCCGACGGGCTGCCGCGCGTCGTCCCGATCGGGATCTTCTGGACCGGCGACGAGATCGTCATGTCCACGGCGGCCACGGCGCCCAAGGTGAAGGCGCTGTCCGCCCGCCCGGAGGTCGCCCTGACCATCGACGCCGGCGACAGCCCCGGCTCGGCCAGGACGCTGTCGGTGCGCGGCGTCGTGCACCTCACCATCGTCGACGGGGTGGTGCCGGAGTACCTCGCGGCCGCGCGGAAGAACTTCGACGCCGAGTTCGCGGCCGAGTTCGAGCGGAACTGCCGGGCCATGTACGACCGGATGGCACGGATCGCGGTCGAGCCGAAGTGGGCACGTTTCTACGACTTCGGCGCCGGCCGAGTCCCGCAGTTCCTCGCGGACCTGGCGAAGAAGTCGAGCTGACGGTTGTTGCCACGGGGTCTTTGAGGGCGTGAGCCGTACGTCGCCACGGGGGCGCGCGGGGGGCGCGGGCGGGCGTGCGGGGGGGCGCGGGCGCGCAGGGGGCGGGGGTGGGCGCGCGGGGGCGCGGGCGCGCCAGGGCGGGAGGGGCGCGCGGGGGCGCGGCGGAGAGGGGGCGGGCGCGCGGGGGCGACGGTGGGGCGCGCGGGAACCGGCGTGCGGGGCTTCACTCGTACGAGGGACTGCATCGGGCCGTTCGGCGGTGTGATCATCATTCCATGATGAAACGAACACTCACCGTGACGGCCGTGGCGCTCGCTTCCACCCTCCTGGCCGCGGGCGCGGCCTCGGCCGCCCCCGCCTCCTCGTCCGCCCATGGGCCCGACGACGGTGGCCTTGAGGCGCTGACCCAACCAGTCGTCCAGGGGGTCGCCAACCCCCTCACCACGGGCGTCGGCCGGGGCGTGGCGGGCGCGGCCGGTGGCACCCAACAGACGGCCGACCTGCTCGGCGAAGCCATCGACGCCCTCATGCACACCCTGGGCGGCGTCGCGGCGAACACCGAGCAGGGGACGGGCGTGGCCGTCGCGAACGCGGCCCCCGCCGTACAGGACACAGTCCACGCGCTTCAGCACAACCACGGGCTGGCCGGGGACGTCGTCAACATCATCGGCGGATAGTCGCATCCCACCTCGGGCCCGCCCGGCCGGCGGGGCGGACGACGGGGTCGGCGGGCGGGTGGGGGTGCGGGAGCCGGGCGAGGAGCAGCCGCCGCAGCTCCTGCCACCCCGCACCGGCGTAGAGTGAAGTGACGTACCGTCAGGCGCCTTGGTGAGGAGCCGGCATGAACCGTCCTTGGGAAGCCGACCCGTCCGCCCCGTTCGTGCGGAGACAATTGGTCGTGATCCCCGGCATCATGCTCAGCACAGCGAAGGCAGACATCCCGGATGCCTGACCTGAAAGCTCCCTGCCTTCAGCGTGCGCGGGGCGAGCGGCTGACCCTTGCTGAGTACGACCACGACTTCGACGAGCGCTACGCCCGCATCCTTGGGCGGGACTCGTGGAAGCTCGAACGACTGCAGCACTTCGAGGAGCACGACAATCCGAGCCGCGAGGCACTGCGGCGGGGCGACTGGGACGAAGCCTGCCGACTGCTGGAACAGCGACGCGACGGCCTGCGGGAAGCAGCCGAACAGGACCGGCGGCAGCGCACCGTCTTCCATCGCGTCCGCGTGGTGGAGAAGCCCTTCACGGCGTACCTCCAGTGGGAGCTTCACTCCCTCCGGATCAAAACGGAGTACGACGAAGTGGTCCGGGTCGTCGACGCCGATCGGCTGGAGTTGCCGGAGTCGGACGCTCCGCTGCCGGAGATCGTCCTCCTCGGTGGCGAGACCCTCTACGAGGTCATCTACACGGATGCGGGGGTCCTGGACGGTGCCGTCCGTTTCACCGATCCCGAACTCGTCAAGGCGTGGGAGGACTTCGTCAGGGGCCTCTACGACAAGGGGGAGGACATCCGCTCCTACTTCGAACGTGAAGTGGCCCCCCTCCCGCCCCCGCGACTGACGCGGCCGTAGTCGCAGGCCCACGCCTCGCCGAAGGCCGCACAGGGACGGCTGGTAGCGTCGGGGGCCGTTTGAGCGGACGGGGGAGTTCAGGGTGGACACGCAGCAGGCCCACGGGCACCGGCACCAGCAGCCGGCCGACAACGGTCCGATGTTCAAGCGCCGCCGCGAGCACGGCAGTTGGCGGCTCACCGCCGACGGCCTTGACCACGACGCGGCGTTGGCCGTGCTGCACCAGCGGCGCCCTTCCATCGGCGCCTGGCCGGGCTGCCGTGTCGGGTCGAACGGCTCGATCGCGTTGAACGTGCCCGGCCGCAGCCAGAACGCCAAGTTCCGTGGCCGGCTTCACCAGGACCCGCATCCGCACGGCACCGGCCACACACTGCTGGTCTCCGGAGTGATGATGGAGACCATGTCCGGGATCATGCTCCCGCTGCTGTTCGGCTTCGTCACGTTGCTGATGCTCGGCATCTTCGTCGTCGGCGCGCTGACCGCCGTCATCCCGCCACTGATCATCGGCCTACTGGCGGCCCCGGTGATGGGGTTCATGGCCGTGTACTTCAGGCGCGGTCGCGGCCAGGGGTACGACCACGACTCCCGTCGGCTCTACAGCGACCTGCACAAGCTGCTGTCTCCGCTGCACCCGGAGCCGCTGGCCGACTCCCACGACCTGCGCCACTCCTGACGCCACCGGACGCCACCCGCCCCCGGCGGCCCCCGGCCCGCGTCACGTGAGCGCGCCGTGAGCCAGCAGGCTTCGGGCGCAGTCCAGGACGGTCTGGGCGGCGGGGCGGGGCTGCCAGTCCAGGATCCGGTGGGCCTTCTCGGTGCTGTGGCGGTTGCGGCGACCCAGCGCGGGGGTGATCTCCCGCAGCGAGGGGTCGCGGAAACGGGCGGCGAGCCGCACCGCGAAGTCGGGCACCTGCCGCGTGGAGACCCGTCGGCCGTCGGCGCCCAACCCCTCCCGCAGGATGCGGGCCATCTCCGTCATCCAGGTGAACTCCCCCGTGGCGAGGAAGCGTTGGCCGGCGGCGTCCGGTGAGGTCATGGCCCGGATGTGCACGTCGGCGAGATCCCGGACGTCCACGATCTCCAGGCCGATGCGCGGCACGCCACGCATGGCACCGGAGACCATGCGCCCGACGATGCCGACCGAGCCGATGTTGTCGGTCGTCAGGATGGGGCCGAAGACGGCGCCGGGGAGCACCGTGGTCAGTTCGGTGCGGCCCGGGCGGGCGGCCATGAAGTCCCACGCGGCCCGTTCGGCCAGGGTCTTGGACCGCCGGTAGGGGATGAGCGTGGGGTCCTGCGGATCGGTCCACAACGTCTCGTCGGTCACGCCCTGGGTGGCGTAGGAGGACGGACTCGCGGTGTTCGCCGCCGAGGTCATCACCACACGCCTGACGCCGGCCGCGGTCGCGGCGCGCAGCACTCGCAGGGTCCCGTCGCGGGCCGGGGCGATCATCGCGTCGGGGTCGTCCGAGACCGTTCCGCCGAGCGGGGAGGCGACGTGCAGCACGTGGTCGACCCCCTCGACCGCGGCGTCCCACCCGTCGTCGGCGGTGAGGTCCGCGACGGCGAAGTCCAAGCGGCCGGCGGGGTCCACGACGGTCGACACCGCGTCGACGACGGTCTTGCTCTTCGCGCCGTCCCGTACGGTTGTGCGCACCTCGTAGCCGCGGCGCAGCAGTTCGGCGACGCACCACCCCGCGACGTAGCCGCTGCCCCCGGTGACCAGAACTGTTTCCGGCATGGCTGTCTCCTCAAGGGTCAGGTGTGGGCGCGGCGCACCGGCGTGGCACGTCGGCGTGGTGCACGCACGCGCATCGCCTGCGTGGCACGCATGGCCCGGCACGCACGCGCATCGCCTGCGGGGTACGCGTAGCGCGCTTCGCCCGCGTGGCCCGGCGCGCGTTGTGGGAGGATTAAGCGGAAGCCCTTCCGCTATGCCTCCCAACGTAACGGAAGCCCTTCCGTTCAGCAATCGGCTCCCGAACGGATCTCCCCGTGAACCCACCACCACGAGCGACCCGCACCGATGCCCGGACCAACCGGGCGCGGATCCTCAGCGCCGCCGGCGAGGCGTTCTCCGCGACCTCGGCGGACTCCATGGCCTCCATGACCTCCATCGCCAAGCGGGCCGGCGTCGGCGTGGGAACGCTGTACCGGCACTTCCCCACCCGCGAGTCGCTGATCATCGAGCTCTACCAGCAGGAGATCCAGAAGGTCATCGACCTGGCGCACACCCTGGCGGCCGCCCATCCGCCGCTCGAAGCCCTGCGCCGCTGGTTCGACGAGGTCGCCCGCTACGGACAGCTCAAATACGGCGTGGCCGAAGTGATCCACGCCGCGACGAACGGCGGCCTCGACGACGCGAACTACGAGCCGTTCCTCGGCGCCATCGCCGTCCTCCTCGACGCCGGAGCGGCCGAGGGAACCCTCAAACCGGCGACCGACCCGGAGGACGTGCTCCTCCAGCTCAGCGTGTTGTGGCGCATCCCCCCGGGCCCCGGCAGCCAGGAACGCGCCGGGCGCGTTCTCGACCTCATCGTCGACGGACTGCGAACCCGCCCGACGCGGCCTAGTCCCAGTCCTGCAGCTGCTGGATCAGGTCGGCGTCGCCCTCCATCCGCAGCGAGCTGAACGGGATGCGCATGTACATGAGCAGGGCCATCTCGCTCGCCGTGCCGTAGATGGCGGCGGTGGGCTTGCTCTCGGCGGCCTCCGCCGCGGTGAGGCGGGTGGAGCGGGAACCGGCGGCGTCCACAGTCTGGCGCCAGGAGCCGGCCTCGGCTGCGTGGTAGTCCATGGCGGCGGGCTCGCCCGGCCACGGGACCGTGACGGTGCAGACGGTGGCGAGGAACTCCTCGATGGTGTCGACCGCCTCGGTCGTCGGCAGCTCCTGCGGGGTACCAGAGGCCAGTTGGGCGTCGTAGGTGTGGATCAGCGACTCCGGGACGCGGCGGCGGGCCACGGCGGCCACCGTGTGCGACGAGGCCAGCGGCTCCCACCAGGCCCAGCAGCCCCGGTCCGGGCCGGCCTCGCGCAGAGCAGTGAGCAGCTGCTCCGTCGAGTCGGCCAGCCAGGCTATGAGGGCCTCGCGCTCCCTGGGCGCCGCCAGCCCGTCCTTGCTCGGCCGCTCGTCGCCCGGTGCGGTGTTCAGCACGATGTAGGCCCAGAAGCGGTCCCCCTCACTGAGGTGGTTCGCCAGGTCGTACAGCGTCCAGCCCGGGCAGGTCGGAACGTCGGCGTCGAGGCTGGGGGCCGCGGCGACGGCGGCCCGGAACGCGGCGGACCGCTCGTCAATCATCCGCAGCAGGGTGGGGAAGTAGAGATGCTCGGTCACGCAGACCTTCTATCACCCGGACCGGGACTCTCGCACTCGATTAAAGTGACCGAATTGTGGCGGGAGGCCACCTTCTGCGGGTAGCCGGCCGAGCGTGGGCGGCGCGCCGGTTCAACCGTTCAGCTACAGGGCTGCACGGCGGCGGAGTTCCGCGAGGACGTCGTCGGCCGCGTCCAGGTGCCGGGCGCGGACCACGTGGCGCGTGATGCCCCAGCGGCGCCGGGCGTCCGCCACCCCGTCGGCGATCTCCGACGGGGTGCCGACCCAGATGTACGGCGAGCCGAGCACCTCGGCCGCGGTGACGCCGAAGTGCTCGGCGAGGCGGTGCGCGGCGGCCTCCGCGTCGTCGGTGACCTCCACCAGTTGGATCAACGCCTCGCGGTCGGGGGCGGTGGCCCGGCCGGCGGCACCCCGCTCGATGAGGTCGACCTGGCGGTCGATGCTGGCCGCGTCCCAGCGCGCTTCGTGGGTGTGGCCGTCGGGCAGGGTGCGGCCGAGACCGCTGAGCGCGACGATGTCGGCGTGTTCCCCGGCCCAGCGCAGCAGCGTGGAGTTACCGCCGCCGAAGACGAACGGCACGGGGCGCTGGACCGGTTCGGGACCGGTGAGGCGGGCCTGCTCGGCCCGGACGTCGGGGCCGGTGAGAGTGACGGTCTCACCCGCGAGCAGCGCGCGGCAGGCGTCGGCGACGGCGATGAAGCGGCGCACGCGCCCGGCGATGTCGGGCCGGTGGTCGCCGAGCATGGCCCACTCGGCGGGGGTGTGCCCGGCGCCGAGCCCGAAGCGGACGCGCCCGGCCGAGACGAGGTCGAGGGTCGCCACGTCGGAGGCGAGCAGGAGGGGTTGGCGGACGCCGGCCTGCGCGACGTAGGAACCCAGGCCGATGCGTTCGGTCACCGCGGCGGCGGCTGCGAGCGCGACGAAGGGCGATGCGGTGGTGCCGGGGTGGTCGGCGGCGAGCAGGGCGTCGTAGCCGTCCGCCTCGACTCGGCGCGCCAACGCGATCCACGATGCGGCGTCCGCGGGTTGTGCGTGCACGGAGACGGTCGGCATGACCCCGGAGGTGTCCATGCCCGCACCCTAGTCACGGTCTTTCCACCGCCGCCGGGGATCCGCCGTGGATCCGCCCGGGATCTGCTGGAGGCGAACACCCCAGCGGGCGGGGCGAGGACGGATCGCCGGCGGCGCGGCTGGGGGGCGGCCGATCGCCGGCGGCGGGGCTTCGAGGCGGCGGGCCGGGCGGCGCGGCCGGGGCGCGGCGCGGCTGGGGGGCGGCGGGCCGGGGGGCGGCGGGCCGGGGGCGACGCGGCTTGGGGGCGGCCGATCGCCGGCGGCGCGGCTGGGGCGGCGCGGCTTGGGGGCAGCGGGCCGGGGGCGGCGCGGCTGGGGGGCGCTACCGCGTCGTGTACGCGCCTCCGTTGACGTGGATGGTCTGGCCGGTGATGTGGCGGGCGCCCGGGGAGGAGAGGAAGTGGGCGGTCTGGGCGATGTCGTCGACCGTGCCCGGGCGCTGGTTGTGCGTCTCCGCGACGAGCGCGCGGTGGCGTTCGTCGGACATCCCACCGCGGAAGAAGTTGGTGCCGGCGACGTAGCCCGCGGATATGACGTTGCAGGTGACACCGTCGGGAGCGAGTTGGGCGGACAGCGAGGCGTTCCACGCGGCCAGTGCGGCCTTGGCCGCGCCGTAGGAGCCGCCGCGGCGCTCGGCGCCGATCGAGCCGATGCTGATGACCGAACTGCCGGTGGTGAGCTTGTCCTGGACGGAGGCCGTGGTCAGCACGGCGGTGAGCAGGTTCTGCGCCAGGCTGGCGTGCCACTGGGTGAGCAGCCGGTCCAGGGCGGATCCTTCGTCGGAGCCGGAGCCGGGGCCGGAGGCGGTTTCGGGGAGGCCGCCGGCGGCGTTGACCAGGACGTCCAGCGCACCGAGCCGGTCGGCGAGCGCGGCGACCCGCGCGGGGTCGGCCGCATCGCAGACGACGCCGTGCACCCCCATTTCTTCGGCGGCCTGTTCGACGGTGTCGTGGTGCCGCCCGGTGATGAAGACCTCTGCCTGGTCCGCGGCGAACCGAGCGGCGACAGCGCGGCCGATGCCGCTGGTGCCTCCGGTGACGAGCACGGTGCGGGTCACAGTTCCTCCTGCCGTCCTGCTACGTTTAGGTCTAAACATAGCTGACGGCGACGCCGACGAGGGACAGGGGCTCACACCGTGACCGACGCCACCGGGTCAGCGGGCCCCGAACCCGCGCACTCCGCCGGCGCCATCGCCGCGGCCTGGCAGCGCGAACGGCCGGGCACGCCCACGGAATCCATCGAGATCGTCACCCCCATCTGGTGGCTGGCCAAGCTCTTCTCCGACGACCGGGGCCGGGTGCTGCGCGAAGCCGGAATCGACGCGGCCACCCTGGACCTGCTGTCCGTCATCCGCCGCTCCGGGCCGCCGTACGCCCTCAGCACCCGGGAGATCGCCCACCGGACGCTGGTCACCGCGGGAGCGATCTCCCAGCGCGTCGCCCGGGCCGAGCGCGACGGCCTGGTGCGGCGCAAGGCGGGGACCACCGGCCGCCGGACGGTCCTGGTGGAACTCACGGCGGAGGGCCACGCGCTCATCGAACGGTCCGTCGACACCGTGCTCGGCCGAGAGGCCACCCTCGTCCACGGCCTGTCGCAACGCGAACGCACCCAACTCACCACGCTGCTGGCCAAACTGATGACAACGGTCCGCCAACACACGCCCCCCGAGGACTGACCCGAGGGGCTGCCGAGGCTGCCGGCCCTTCTACTCGGTGGTGTCCGCGTGCGAGGTCGATCGAACCGGGGCACGGTGACGGCCTGTCAGTTCTGGGCCGTAGGATCCCCCTGTCACCATTCGTGGGAGGGGACACCACGATGCGGGACCTCAACACGGCCGCAGGCCGCTGGGCGGCCGAGAGTCGTGAGTGTCTGCTTGCCTTCGCTGACGCGTTGGAGGTCGAGCGGTCCGTGGTGGACGCGGACCCGCCACGTCTTCTGCCGTACCTGGACACGTTCGTCGAGTCGCTTCCCTTCGACGAGTTGGACGAGGACGACTGGATCTGGCTGACCACCAGTACGGCGGCCTTCCTCGGCGAGGCGATCCTGGACACCGGCCGGGCTCGCTGGGACGCGGTCGAGTCCGCCTCGGGACGCGTTGTGCCCGTGCTGCGAGTGCGGGGCCACGACGGCCAGGAGCACGTCGTGGCCCCGTTCGAGTACGCCTCCACCGAGTTGCGCAAGCGTCCCCCCGTGTTCACCCGGGCACTCGCCGGCATGAGAATCCAGGCTGGACTGGCACCTGATGTCGACAACGACGACACGGCCTGGACCTCCGCCGCGCGCCGCATCGAATGACCACGGCTGACCCGACGAGAAGTAGCCGGACACGCCCCCGTTCCGTTCACCGACCAACCACGGCGCCCCCGGAAGACCTCGCAGGGCCGACGCCGTGATCGGCGCATCCCGTGGGGAGTGACCGGGTGTCATGTCCGATGTGTAGGGTATTTCGTGAGGTGCAGCACAATCCACCGATTTCGCGAGGTACACACCGCCCATGCGTTCCTTTCAGCGTCGTGACGTGCTCGGCGTGGGGCTCGGGCTGGCCGGCAGCGGGCTGCTGGCCGGCTGCGCCCGCCCACCGCACCAACATCAGGCCGCCGCCCCTCCACCACCCGGCTACGTCGACCCGCACGGCCCCGAGGTCGCAGAGGCCGAACGCCGGCGCGGCGGCGGACCCGTACGCCAACTCAAGATGACGGCCACCGAGTCCACCGTCGACCTCGGCGGCCGCACCGTCCGCACCTGGACCTACGGCGACCAGCTCCCAGGCCCCCTGATCCGCGCCACCGCCGGCGAGATCCTCGAAGTGGCCTTCGCCAACCACCTCCCCCAGGCCACCACCGTCCACTGGCACGGCATCCCCATCCGCAACGACATGGACGGCGTCCCCAACGTCACCCAGCGCGTCATCGCCCCCGGCGCGGACTTCACCTACCGCTTCACCGTCCAGCGGCCCGGCACCTTCTGGCTCCACCCGCACACCGGCGTCCAGCAGGACCGCGGCCTGTACGCGCCCCTCATCGTCGACGACCCCAAGGAACCGCTCTCCTACGACCACGAATGGGTCGTCGTCCTGGACGACTGGGTCGACGGCGTCGACGGCTCCACCCCCGACGACGTGCTGATGGAACTGTCCGGCGGCATGGAAGGCCACACTCCCCCGCCCGGCACGACCTTCAACGGTCCCAGCCGCCGGCTGACCGAGGGATCCAGCAAGCTGCTCGGCGGCCACCCCGGCGACGTCAAATACCCGTACTACCTCATCAACGGCCGCTCCCTGGCCGACCCCGAGACCTTCACCGCCAAGCCCGGCGACCGCGTCCGCATGCGGATCGTCAACTCCGGCGGCGACACCGCCTTCCGCGTCGCCCTCGGCGGCCACCGGATGACCATCACCCACGCCGACGGCCGGCCCGTGGTGCACACCACCGTCGACGCCCTCCTACTGGGCATGGGCGAGCGCTACGACGTGCTGGTCACCCTGGGCGACGGGGTCTTCCCGCTGGTCGCGCTGGCCGAGGGCAAGGACGACGCCGCCCGGGCCGTCCTGCGCACCGGAGCGGGCGAGGCTCCGGGGGCCGACACACGCCCCGCCGAACTGAACGGCCTCCTGCTGCCCGCCGAGAAGCTCAAGGCCGACCCCTCGATCGCCCTGCCGCCGCGCGACCCGGACACCTCGCTCTCGCTGCGCCTCACCCGCAACGTGCCCTCCTACGAGTGGGGCTTCAACAACCAGCCGTACAACCCGTCGGCGCGCGAGCCGGTCCGCGAGGGCCAGCGGATCAAGATCCAGCTGCAGAACTCCACCAACATGTGGCACCCGGTCCACCTGCACGGCCACGACTTCGCCCTGCCGCAGGGCGGACCGCTGAAGGACACCTTCATCCTGCTGCCCAAACACAAGCTCGACGTCGAGGTGGACGCGGACAACCCGGGGCTGTGGATGCTGCACTGCCACAACATCTACCACTCCGAGAGCGGGATGATGACGGTGCTCGGCTACCTGCTCTGAGCCCCGGCCCCCCATCGCGTCGATCGGACGATTACTGTGGGAGCCGTGCCTCAACTTCGTCTCGCTCTGAATCAGATCGACAGCTGCGTCGGGGACCTCGCCGGGAACTCCGACTCGATCGTGCGCTGGGCCCGGCACGCCGCGGACCAGGGCGCGCACCTGATCGCGTTCCCCGAGATGGCGCTGACCGGCTATCCGGTCGAGGACCTCGCACTGCGCCCCTCCTTCGTCGAGGCGTCGCGCGCCGCGCTGACCGCGCTGGCCGCCCGGCTGGCCGCCGAGGGCCTGGGCGAGGTCCCGGTGGTGGTCGGCTACCTCGACCGCAGCGAGAAGGACCGGCCCCGCTACGGCCAGCCGGCCGGCTCCCCGCGCAACGCCGCCGCCGTGCTGCACCGCGGCGGTGTCGCGCTGTCGTTCGCCAAGCACCACCTGCCGAACTACGGCGTCTTCGACGAGTTCCGCTACTTCGTGCCCGGCGACACCCTGCCGGTCGTGCGGGTGCGCGGTATCGACGTGGCGCTGGCGATCTGCGAGGACCTGTGGCAGGACGGCGGCCGGGTGCCGGCCGCCCGCACGGCGGGCGCCGGGCTGCTGGTGTCGATCAACGCCTCGCCGTACGAGATGGCCAAGGACGACACCCGGCTCGAACTGGTCCGCAAGCGCGCCCAGGAGGCGGGCTGCACGCTGGCGTACCTGGCGATGATCGGCGGGCAGGACGAGCTGGTCTTCGACGGCGACTCCATCGTGGTCTCCGCCGAGGGCGAAGTGATCACCCGGGCACCGCAGTTCGAGGAGGGCTGCGTCCTGGTCGACCTGGAGCTGCCGGCGGCCGGCGAGGTGCCCTCCGGCACCGCGGACGACGGCCTGGTCATCGACCACCGGACGATCTCCGCCGAGCCGCTCGCGCCGTATGAACCGCAGGTCGCCGGTGAGCAGGCGCCGCGGCTGGAGGACGACGAGGAGATCTACACCGCCCTGGTCGTCGGGCTGCGGGCGTACCTGGCCAAGAACGGCTTCCGCAGTGTGCTGCTGGGGATGTCGGGCGGTATCGACTCCGCGCTGGTCGCGGCGCTGGCCTGCGACGCGGTCGGCGCGCAGCACGTGTACGGGGTCTCGATGCCGTCGCGCTACTCCACCGACCACTCGCGGGACGACGCGGCCGAGATGGCCCGCCGCACCGGGCTGAACTACCGCACGGTGCCGATCGGCCCGATGTTCGACCGCTACATGAGCGCGCTGCGGCTGACCGGGCTCGCCGAGGAGAACCTCCAGGCCCGGCTGCGCGGGGTGGCCCTGATGGGGATCTCCAACGAGGAGGGCCACCTGGTGCTGGCCACCGGCAACAAGTCCGAGCTGGCGTGCGGGTACTCGACGCTCTACGGGGACGCGGTCGGCGGCTTCGCGCCGATCAAGGACGTGCTGAAGACCAAGGTGTGGGAGCTGGCCCGCTGGCGCAACGCCGCCGCGGCGGCCCGCGGCCAGCAGCCGCCCATCCCGGAGAACTCCATCTCCAAGCCGCCCAGCGCCGAGCTGCGCCCGGGGCAGATGGACTCCGACTCGCTGCCGGACTACGAACTGCTGGACCAGGTGCTGGACCGGTACGTCCAGCAGGACCTGGGGCACGACGCGATCGTGGCGGCGGGCTTCGACGAGCCGACGGTCGACCGGATCCTGCGGCTGGTGGACACCGCGGAGTACAAGCGACGGCAGTACCCGCCGGGGGCGAAGATCACCTCGAAGGGGTTCGGCAAGGACCGCAGGCTGCCGATCACCAACCGCTGGCGCGAAGGGACCTGAATCCGCCGGCGCGAAGGGTCCTGAGCCGCCCGGTCAGGGGCTCACCTTGACGGTGGCGGCCACCGGCAGGTGGTCGCTGCCGGTGGACGGCAGCACCCAGGAACGGGTGGGGTCGACGCCCTTGACCATGATCTGGTCGATGCGGGCCATCGGGAACCGCGCGGGCCAGCTGAAGCCGAAGCCGTCGCCGACCGCGCCCTGGGCGGACCGCAGCTGGGCGGTGATGGGCGACAGGCTGCGGTCGTTCATGGTGCCGTTGAGGTCGCCGAGCAGGATCACGTCGCGCAGCGGTTCGCGGGCGATGGCGTCGCCGAGCGCGGTGGCGCTGTCGTCGCGCTGGTCGGCGGTGAAGCCCCCGGCCAGTTGGACGCGGACCGACGGCATGTGGGCGACGTAGACGGCGACCTGGCCGTGCGGGGTGCTGACGGTGGTGCGCAGGGCGCGGGTCCAGCCCAGCTTGATGTCGACCGGGCGGGTGCCGTGCAGCGGGTACTTGCTCCACAGCGCGACGGTGCCCTCGACGGCCCGGTAGTGGTAGTCGGCGGCCAGCCCCTGCTCGTAGGCCGGCAGCGCCCGCGCGGTCAGCTCCTCCAGGGCGACCAGGCCGGCGCCTGACCCGGCGATGTCGGCGGCGGTGGCGGCCGGGTCGGGGTTGTCGGCGTTGACGTTGTGGGTGACGACGGTCAGGTCGCCGCCGGAGGCGCCCTTGTCGGTGACCAGCCCGCCGAACAGGTCGGCCCACGCCACCACCGGCACCACCAGCGCGACCAGCGCGGTCGCCGAGCGGCGCAGCAGCCCGGCCAGCAGCAGCAGCGGGACGGCCACGCCCACCCACGGCAGGAAGGTCTCCAGCAGGCTGCCGAGGTTGCCGACGGCGTTGGGCACGTCGGCGTGCAGGAACATCAGCAGGCCGGTCAGCACGGCGAGCACCGCGAGGACCCAGCCGCGCCGCCAGGTCCTGCCGTCTCCCCACCTGCCGCCCAAGCGCCGTCCGGACCGGCTACCGTTCGGCCCCCGGCCGTCCGTCGCCTCGTCCGCCGTGTACGCCTGAGCCATGCGGGTACCTCACTCGTCTCTCACTCGGATGCCGTCAAGACCGCACCTGGGCCGCTTCGACCCTAGACGGTCGGCGGCGTCCGGCGGCGCGGCGTCCGGCGGTGTCCCGACAGAAAGGACGAACCAGCTCACGTCCCGGGTTCCCAGGACCGGGCGTTACCGGGCCTTCGTGACACGATGGGCACATGCCCGGCACGGACCGGCGACGGGCCGATCGGTCGGCCGCGGCCGCCCGGGACGCATGTCTCGCCCGCACGCCCTTTCGGCTCCCGTCCGGGCGTGTCAGCATGGAACTGATCCGGGGACGCCGTCAGGGCGCCTCGAGACATGAACAGGAGCCCATGCGATGACGCACGTCGAGGCTGCCCGCAATCCCGCACCGTCCGGAGCCGACAGCAAGGCGCTGTACGGCGGTAAGGGCACCCGCCGCATCACGGTTCGGGACATCGCCGGCGCCAAGCAGCGCGGCGAGAAGTGGCCGATGCTCACCTCCTACGACGCGATGACCGCCTCGGTCTTCGACCAGGCCGGCATCCCGGTGCTGCTGGTCGGCGACTCGATGGGCAACTGCCACCTCGGCTACGAAAGCACGGTGCCGGTCACCCTGGACCAGATGACGATGCTGTCGGCGGCCGTGGTGCGGGGCACCAGCCGGGCGCTGATCGTCGGCGACCTGCCGTTCGGCACCTACCAGGAGGGCCCCACGCAGGCCCTGCGCAGCGCGACCCGGCTGGTCAAGGAGGCCGGGGTGGGCGCGGTGAAGCTGGAGGGCGGCGAGCGGTCCGCCCACCAGATCGAGCTGCTGGTCTCCTCCGGCATCCCGGTGATGGCGCACATCGGCCTCACCCCGCAGTCCGTCAACGCCTACGGCGGCTACCCGGTGCAGGGGCGCGGCGAGGAGGCGGCCCAGCAGCTGCGCCGGGACGCCAAGGCGGTCCAGGACGCGGGGGCGTTCGCGGTGGTGCTTGAGCTGGTCCCGGCCGAGCTGGCGGCCGAGGTCACCGCGACCCTGCACGTGCCCACGATCGGCATCGGGGCGGGCGCGGGCTGCGACGCGCAGGTGCTGGTGTGGACCGACATGGCGGGCATGACCGACGGCAAGCTGCCGCGGTTCGTCAAGCAGTACGCGAAGGTGCGCGAGGTGCTCGGCGACGCGGCCAGGGCGTTCGCCGACGACGTGGTGGGCGGCGCCTACCCGGCCGAGCAGCACAGCTTCCACTGAGCGTGGCCCGGCCGTCTTCCCGACGGCCGGTTTGAGCGAAACCGGGCCTGCTCCCGTATGTCTGTATGAAGCACCTGACATACGGGAGGAGGCCCACGATGTCGGATGTCGCTGCGGGACGCGGTGATCACCATCTCTGACATCGCGGCCGGCCGTACCCGCTCCCCACTCGCCCGGGTTCCCTCGCCGCGCGAGGATGTGCCCGTGGACCGCCCCGCGGGCTTCGGCCCGGACGAGGAGCTGATGCGGGCGCTGTACCGCGACCACGCGGGCCCGCTGCTCGCCTATGTGCTGCGCCTGGTCTCCGGTGACCGGCAGCAGGCGGAGGACGTGGTGCAGGAGACGCTGCTGCGGGCCTGGCGCAACGCCTCGCAGCTGGACCCCGCGCACCGCTCGCTGCGGCCGTGGCTGGTGACCGTCGCCCGCCGGGTGGTCATCGACGGCCACCGCAGCCGCCAGGCCCGGCCGCCGGAGACCGGCCCCGCCGCCCTGGAGCAGTTGCCCGCCCAGGACGAGACGGAGCGGATCCTGCGGATGATGACCATCGCCGACGCGCTGGAGGACCTGTCGGAGCCGCACCGCAGGGTGCTGGTGGAGACGTACTTCAAGGGCCGCACCGCGGGCGAGGCGGCCGAGGTGCTGGGGGTGCCGGCCGGCACCGTGCGGTCGCGGATCTTCTACGCGCTGCGCAGCCTGCGGATCGCACTGGAGGAGAGAGGGGTGACCTCATGACCGCGCACGGCGGTTCCGGGCGCCCCGAGCCGTTCGGGCCGCTCGACCGGCACCTGGACGCCGGCGCCTACGCGCTGGGCGTGCTGGACCCGGCCGACGCGGCGGCGTTTGAACGGCACCTGGCGGGGTGTGGGACGTGTGCGGCGCGGCTGGCGGAGTTCAGCGCCCTGGAGCCGGTGCTCGCCGATCTGGGCCGGGCCGGGGTGCCCGAGCCGCCGGACAGCGCGCTGCTCGACCGGCTGCTCGCCGAGGTCACCGAGCGGCGCAGGACCAGGCGGCGCAGGCGGCGGATCGCCTCGCTGGCGGCCGCCGCGCTGATCGCGGCGGGCCCGACGGCCGCGCTGCTGGCCTCGCAGGACAGCGGTCCGCCGGTCGCCGCGCGGCCGGTGGCGGCGGTGCACCACAGCGCGTCGGACCCGATGACCGGGGTGTCGGCGACGGTGGGCCTTGTCGCCAAGCAGTGGGGTACCCAGGTGGACCTGCGGCTGTCGGACGTGGAGGGGCCGCGCACGTGCCGCCTGGTCGCGGTCGGCAAGGACGGGCAGCGCCAGACGGTCGCCAACTGGACGGTGCCGGGCACCGGTTACGGCTCGGACGGCAAGCCCAAGGCGTTCAGCGTCTGGGGGGCGACCGCGATGAACCTGTCCGGCATCTCCCGGTTCGACGTGGTGACCAACCAGGGCAAGCTGCTGGTCAGCGTGCCGGGCTGACACCGCCGACACCGGCGGCGGGCGGCGTGTGGGCGCGGTGTCGGGCGCCGGCGGGCGCTGTCAGCGGTCTGTCGGTGCCTTGTCAGCGGGGTGCGCGACCGTTTACGGCATGACAAGCATCAAGGCGACCAGCAGCGGCGATTCGGCCGTACGCGTACGGGGCCTGGTCAAGCACTACGGCCCGACGAAGGCCCTCGACGGGGTGGACCTGGACGTCCGCCAGGGGACCGTGCTCGGCGTACTCGGGCCGAACGGCGCCGGGAAGACCACGCTCGTGCGGATCCTGTCCACCCTCGTCAAGCAGGACTCCGGGACCGCCGTGGTCGCCGGGTACGACGTTGCGGCCCAGCCCCGGCAACTGCGCCGGGTGATCGGTCTGACCGGGCAGTACGCCTCGGTGGACGAGAAGCTGTCGGGCCGGGAGAACCTCTACATGATCGGGCGGCTGCTCGACCTGTCCCGCAAGGACGCCAGGCTGCGGGCCGACGAGATGCTGGAGCGCTTCTCGCTGAGCGAGGCGGCCAAGCGGCCCGCCATGCAGTACTCCGGCGGCATGCGGCGGCGGCTGGACCTGGCCGCCAGCATGGTGGGCCATCCTTCCGTGCTCTACCTGGACGAGCCGACCACCGGGCTGGACCCGCGCACCCGCAACGAGGTGTGGCGGGAGGTGCGGCGGATGGTCGAGGACGGCGCGACGGTGCTGCTCACCACCCAGTACATGGAGGAGGCGGAACAACTCGCCGACGAGCTGACCGTCTTCGACCGCGGCCGGGTGATCGCCGCGGGCCGGGTGGAGGAGCTGAAGGCCAGGGTCGGCGGCCGCACCCTGCGCATCCGCCCGGCGGTGCGGGCCGAACTGACCGCGATGGCCCAGGCGTTGGACCTGGCCGGGCTGTCCGGGGTCGCGGGGGCGACGGAGGACACCGAGGAGGGCGTGGTCAACGTGCCCATCGCCAGCGACGAGCAACTGACGCGGTGGTGGGCCTGCTGGGCGAGCGCGGCTTCCGGATCGCCGGGATCGGCACCCATCTGCCCAGCCTGGACGAGGTGTTCCTCGCGGTGACCGGCCAGAAGGCCTCCGCACCGCAGGACGCGCAGACCGACGAGAGCGACGACCTTGAGGGGGCGGCCGTATGAACGCGGCGACGAGTGCGGTGCTGTCGGCACCGGCCACGGCAGCGGGCCGGAGCGAGGGCCGGATCGGGCTGCGGGCCAACCTGCGGCACATCGGCGCGCTGGCCCGGCGCAACGCGTTGCAGATCAAGCAGGACCCGGAGTCGATGTTCGACGCCCTGCTGATGCCGGTGATCTTCACCCTGCTGTTCGTCTACGTCTTCGGCGGGGCGATATCGGGCCACGGCCACCAGCAGCAGTACGTCAACTACGTCATCCCCGGGCTGATGGCGATGATGGGCATGAACATCGCCATGGCGGTCGGCACCGGCATCAACGACGACTTCAAGAAGGGGGTGATGGACCGGTTCCGGACCATGCCGATCGCCCGGTCCTCGGTCCTCATCGCGAAGATCGTCGTCGAGGTCGGCCGGATGCTGATCGCCACCGCGATCCTGCTGGGCATGGGGTTCGCACTGGGACTGACCATCCACACCTCGGTGCTCCACCTGCTGGCGGCCGTGGTGCTGGCGATGGTCTTCGGCGCCTCGCTGATGTGGATCTTCATCCTGCTGGGGCTGACGATGAAGACGGCGCAGGCGGTGCAGGGAGTCGCGATGCTGGTGCTCATGCCGTTGCAGTTCGGCAGCTCGATCTTCGCGCCGCCGACCACCATGCCGGGCTGGCTGGAGTCGTTCACCCGGGTCAACCCGCTGTCCAACCTCGCCGACGCCTCCCGCAACCTGATCAACGGCGGCCCGGTGGCCCACTCGGTGTGGCTGGTGCTGGCCTGGACGATCGGCATCACGGTGGTCACCGCGCCGCTGGCGGTGGCGCGGTTCCGCAAGAAGGCGTGACGTGCGGCGTGCGGCCGGTCAGCCGCACGCCCCGCGAGCCAGGGCGACGGCCTCCTCAGGGGACAGGCCGCCGCCCTCGGCGTACGCGGCCTCGTACTCACCGTCGCCGAGCACCGAGCGCAGCCGGGGCCCGGCGTCCGCCATCTCGGCCTTGGCCAGCGGCGCCATCGCGATCGGCCGCAGCGTGTGGGAGGCGCCCATCAGCGTCGCCCCGGCGCGCGCCCGACTCAGGACGGCCGCCGCCTCGGCGGGCGCGGCGTCCGCGAGCGGGCCCGCGGCCTCCGACAGCCGGGCCAGCAGCGAGATGACCACCGGGATCACCAGCACGCCCAGCCGCGGTACGAAGATCTCGGCGAGCGGGTGCTCGTACAGGTCGTCGAAGCCCTGCCGGGTCTGCCGCAGCCCGCCGACCGGGTCACCGGAGCGGGCGACCAGCCAGCCCTTGATGGTGCGCAGCACCCCGCGGGCCAACTCGTGGACACCGGACTGGCCGTCGTCGAGCATCAGGTCCATCAGGACGTGCGCCTCCGCCAGGTCGCCGCGCAGTCCCAGCAGGGCGACGAGGTTGACCCGGCCCTGGAAGACCGCGCCCTGGGAGGACGGCCCGATCCGCAGGCCGTCCTCGATCCCGGAGCGCAGCAGCCGTTCGCCCTCGACGGCGTCCCCTGCATTGAGGACCGCCTCGCCGAGCCGCACGGTCAGCTCCGGGACCTGCTGGTGGGCGCCGATCTCCCGGGCGAGGACGATCGCCTCACGGCAGCAACGGGCGGCGGTCGGCCAGTCGCCGCGGAACGCGGCGGTCTCCGCCTCGGCGGAGAGCGCTTCCGTCATCCCCCAGCGGTCGCCCACCCGGGCGAACAGCTCCCGGCTCTCGCGGACGTCCTCCAGCACGTCCACCTCGCAGTTCTGGTCGGCGATGTCGTTCATCGCCTTGGCCCGCAGTTGCAGGGCGAACGCCAGCTCCCAGACCCGGCCGTGGGCACGGCAGCTGTCCACCAGTTCGGTCAGCAGCTGCGGCATCCGGCCGAAGTCGCCGGTCAGGAAGGCGGCGAACGGCCGTATCAGCCCGGGCCGCAGGCTCGACTGCGGCAGGTGCGGCCGATAGGCGTCGATCATCGCCTCGCCGAACTCGACGTCGCCGCCGCGCACCAGCTCGTCGAGCCCCTCGTCCAGCGCCAGCAGCGTCGAGGTGCGCAACCAGCGGCGCGCCTCGTCCAGTTGCTCGGGCGGCAGCGGCAACGGCATGTCCAGCGGGGTCCGCTCCAGCGGCACCACCGGTGCCAGCGGCCGGGCGAACGGGTCGGGGCCCAGCGCGCGCACCGCGGCCGGCCAGGTCCGCAGTTCGGTGCGGTAGTTGCGCAGCAGCCAGAACCAGGAGCAGGCCAGCGCCAGTTGCAGCGCCTCCTGCTCGTCGCGGGCGTCCACCGCGCGGCGCAGCGCGGCGCGCAGGTTGTCGTGCTCGCGCTCGAAGTGGTCGAGCCAGCGCACCTGTTGCGGGCCGCGCAGCAACGGGTCGGCGGTGCGGGCGTACTCGCGGAAGTAGGAGACGTGCCGCCGGCGCACCGCGTCGCGCTCCCCGGACTCCGCCAGCCGGGCGGCCGCGTACTCCCCGATGGTCTCCAGCGTGCGGTAGCGGGCGGACTCCTCGGTGAGCACCGCGATGACCAGGGACTTGTCGACCAGCGAGCCCAACAGGGCGGCCACGTCCCGCCGTTCGACCTCGCCGCCGGCGCACACCGCCTCGGCCGAGGTCAGGTCGCAGCCGCCGGAGAAGACCGACAGCCGCCGCAGCAGCGCCTGTTCGGCCGGCTCCAGCAGGTCCCAGCTCCAGTCGACCACCGCCCGCAGGGTCTGCTGTCGGGGCAGCACGGTCCGGCTGCCGCCGGTCAGCAGCCGGAAGCGGTCGTCGAGGCGGTCGGCTATCTGACGTGGCGTCAGACTGCGCAGCCGGGCCGCGGCCAGCTCGATGGCGAGCGGCAGGCCGTCCAGGCGCCGGCAGATCTCCGCGCAGGCGTCCGGGTCGTCGGCCAGCCGGAAACCGGGGCGGGCCGCGGCCCCCCGGTCGGCGAGCAGCCGCAGCGCGGTCGGCTCCGGCAGCGGATCCACCGGCCGCACCAACTCCCCCGGCACGCCGAGCGGTTCACGGCTGGTGGCCAGCACGGTGACCCCGGGGCAACGCACCAGCAGCCGCTCGGCCAGGTCGGCGCAGGCGTCTATGACGTGCTCGCAGTTGTCCAGCACCAGCAGCAGGACCCGGTTCGCGCAGAACTCGGTGAGCGAGCGCACCGGATCCTGCTCGCGCAGGTCGGCGAGCGCCTTGTCCGAGCCGGAGTGCAGGGCGATCTCGCGCAGCCCCAGCGCGTTGAGCACCGCCTCGGGGACGGTCGCGGCGGCGGCGACCGGGGCGAGCTCGGCCAGCCACACGCCGTCCGGCCAGCGCTCCCCGTAGCGGTCGGCGGCCTCCTGCGACAGCCGGGTCTTGCCCGAGCCGCCGGGCCCGGTGAGGGTGACCAGCCGGGCGGCGCCCAGGTCCTCGTGGAGGGTGCCCAGGTCTCCCTCGCGGCCGACGAAGCTGGTCAGCCGGGAGCGCAGGTTGCCCGCCGACCGGTCGGCTGGCGCCTCGGCGGCGCGCACCGGCGCGGGGGCGGCCGACGCGGTGCCGTCGAGCAGTTCTGCGTACAGCGCCCGCAGTCCCGGGCCCGGCTCGACGCCCAGCCGGTCGGCGATCGCCGCGCGCACCGCGCCGTAGACGTCCAGCGCGTCGGCGGTGCGGCCGGCGTCGCGCAGCGCGCGGATGTGCAGGGCCTGCAACCGCTCGTTGAGCGGCTGCCCGGCGCACAGCGCGGCCAGCTCCGGCAGGACGTGCTCGGCCTGGCCGTCGGCCAGCTCCGCGGTCAGCCGCAGCCGTACCGCCTCGGCGTGCAGCGCCTCGTAGCGGGCGGCGTAGGCGACCCGGCCGGGCAGGTCGGCGAGCGGCGGGCCGGTCCACAGGCCCAGCGCCTCGGCCAGTTGTCCGGCCGCCTTGCCGGGGTCGCCGTCGGTCAGGCTGCGACCGCCGTCCGCGACCAGCCGCTCGAACCGGTGCAGGTCGATGTCGTCAGCGACCGCGCACAGCCGGTAACCGCCGTCCGCCGAGCCGACCGCGTCGTGGCCCAGCGCCCTGCGCAGTCGGGCGACCAGCGCCTGGAGCGCGCCGCCCGCGTCGGCGGGCGGATCGCCGTCCCACACCTCGTCGATCAGGGTCTCCGCGGCCGCCGCCCTGCCGGGCCGCAACGCGAGGGCCGCCAGCAGCGCACGCAGCCGCGCGCCGCCCAGCGGTACGGCCGTGCCGTCGTCCCGGTGGGCCTGCGTCGGGCCGAGAATGCTGTAGCGCACGTCCCCATTCTGGTGGACGTATCGCGATGCCGTGGGCAAAGCCCCCACCGGCACTGGGCGTGCCGCCCGCCACGGCCCGGGTGCTAACGTCCGCGACATGACGACCGCAACCGTGCGCCGCGACCGGCAGGTCAGTCCCGTCTTCCTCGCGCTGGCCGCGATCATGGCCGTGTCGGGGTGGGCGGTGTGGAAGGGCATGGGGTCGGGGACCGGCTTCTCGGTCTTCCTCTTCGTGGTCTCCGGCTGGATCGTCTCGCTGTGCCTGCACGAGTACGCGCACGCCCGCACCGCGCTGCACGGCGGTGACTTCACGGTCGGGGCCAAGGGCTACCTGACGCTCAACCCGCTGCAGCTACACCCACGCGGCGCTCAGCATCGTGCTGCCGGTGATCTTCGTCATCATGGGCGGCATCGGCCTGCCGGGCGGTGCGGTCTTCATCGAGCGCGGGCGGATCCCGGGCGGTGGAAGCACAGCCTGATCTCGGCCGCCGGACCGCTGACCAACGTGGTCTTCGCGATCGCCCTGATGCTGCCGTTCGTCCTGGGCGGGACCGACCTGGGCACCGGCGGAGTTCGTGGCGGCGGCGGCCTTCCTCGCGCAGCTCCAGGTGACCGCGGCGGTGCTCAACTTCCTTCCGGTGCCCGGCCTCGACGGCTACGGCGTGCTGGAGCCGTGGCTGTCGTACAAGGTCCGGCGGCAGGTCGAGCCGTTCGCGCCCTTCGGGCTGATCGCGGTCTTCGGCTGCCTGTGGATCCCGTCGGTCAGCCTGTACTTCTGGAACGCCATCGACGCGATCATGGGCGCCTTCGGCGTGCCGGACGAGTACTTCGCCTACGGCTACCAGCTCTTCCGGTTCTGGAACGGCTGGTTCAGCGGCTGACGTCGTTCCTGGCCTTGCGCAGGTAGTACCAGGCCATGTTGCTGGAGACGCCGGCCATCAGGATCCACACGACGCCCAGGAAGCTGCCCCGGGTGAAGCAGACCACGGCGGCGGCGACGGCCAGCGCGCAGACGACGACGGCGAAGACGGTCAGGCGCCGGGCCGGGCCGGGCGGGGGCAGCGGGGACATCGACGGCACTCCTCGGTGGCGGTGAAGACGGGCCGCCATTGTCCCCCACGCCCCCGCGCGCATCACACGTCGGTCAGCCGCAGCCCGGCGTGCGCCTTGTAGCGGCGGTTGACCGAGATCAGGTTGGCCACCAGGGACTCCACCTGGTGGGCGTTGCGCAGCCGCCCGGCGAAGACGCCGCGCATGCCGGGGATCAGGCCGGCCAGCGCCTGGACGACGTCGGTGTCCGCGCGGGCTTCGCCCAGCACCATCACGTCGGTCTCGATGGTCTCGACCGCCGGGTCCTGGAGCAGCACCGCGGACAGGTGGTGGAAGGCCGCGGTGACCCGGGAGTCCGGCAGCAGGGCGGCGGCCTGCTCGGCGGCGCTGCCCTCCTCCGGCTTGATCGGGTAGGCGCCCTTCTTGTCGAAGCCCAGCGGGTTGACGCAGTCCACCACGAGCTTGCCGACCAGCTCCTCGCGCAGCGACTCCAGGGTCTTTGCGTGCCCGTCCCACGGCACCGCGACGATCACCACGTCGCTGGCCCGCGCGCACTCCGCGTTGTCCATCCCACGTACGCCCAGGCCCAGTTCGGCCGCCGCGGCGGCGGCCCGCTCGGCGTTGCGCGACCCGATGACGACCGACTGGCCCGCCTTGGCCAGCCGGTACGCCAGACCGCGGCCCTGGTCACCGGTGCCGCCCAGCACGCCGACGACCAGCCCCGAAACGTCCGGCAGGTCCCAGGGGTCCTTGGCGGGGGCCTTGCCGGGGGTGGCCGGGGCGGCCGCGGTGGTGTTCGCGTCGTTAGTCATACGGCGACCCTACTGGTTGGTAGCGCCGCCGCCTCCGTCACCGCTCCGGGCGTCCCAGTCCTGGTTGCGCTCGGCGACCAGCGTCATCGCCTGCTCGGCGGCGGCCTTGCTGGGATAGGGGCCCAACCGGTTCTTCGAGGGGCACTCGGGCCCCTCCTCGGCCTTGTGGTGCTTGACGCAGTAGAACCACTCACCGGGTTCGCCGGACGGTTTTCTCGCCTTGAACAGCGCCATGTCAGCCTCCTGTGCCGTGCTGTGGTGCCTTCCCGCCATCGTGCCCCGCATGCCGCCGATACACTCGCTGACATGTCTGGCCAGTCACTTCTCGTCCCCGGCACCCTGTCCCCTGCCCGCCGCGTGCCCGCGAACATCCCGCGCCCGGAGTACGTCGGCAAGCCCGCCCCGACCCCGTACACCGGTCCTGAGGTGCAGGACAGCGAGACGATCGAGCGGATGCGGATCGCCTCGCGGATCGCCGCGCAGGCCATGGAGGAGGCGGCGAAGGCGGTGCGGCCCGGCACCACCACCGACGAACTCGACCGCATCGCCCACGAGTTCATGTGCGACCACCAGGCCTACCCCTCGGACCTGGGCTACCGCGGCTTCCCCAAGTCGATCTGCACCTCGGTGAACGAGGTCATCTGCCACGGCATTCCCGACTCCACCGAGCTGCGGGACGGCGACATCGTCAACCTGGACGTGACCGCCTTCATCCACGGGGTGCACGGCGACACCAACGCCACCTACCTGTGCGGCGAGGTCGACGAGGAGTCCCGGCTGCTGGTGGAGCGCACCCGTGAGTCGCTCGCCCGGGCCATCAAGGCGGTCCGGCCGGGCCGCCAGATCAACATCATCGGCCGGGTCATCGAGTCGTACGCCAAGCGGTTCGGCTACGGCGTGGTGCGCGACTTCACCGGCCACGGCATCAACACCTCCTTCCACTCCGGTCTGGTCGTCCCGCACTACGACACCCCGCGGGCGACGACCGAGATCCGGCCGGGGATGACCTTCACCATCGAGCCGATGCTGACCCTGGGCGGCTACGACTACGACGTGTGGGACGACGGCTGGACGGTGGTCACCAAGGACCGCAAGCGCACCGCCCAGTTCGAGCACACCCTGGTGGTCACCGACGCCGGTGCCGAGGTGCTGACGCTGCCCTGAACCGGGCAGATCACGGAATGGCCGCGCTCGCGCGACCCGGCCGGGGGCGGCGACGCGCCCCGGGTAATGTGGCGGCGTTCCCACGCCAGAAGGAGCGCCGCCCCGATGACCGCGCCGTCCGCCGCGCAACTCCCGCTGACCGTACGGCCGTTGCCGGTACGACCGCCGCGATCCCGGTTGTGGCGGCGGCTTTCGTGGCCCGCCGCGCTCGCGCTGGTGGCCGTGGCGGCCACCGGGTGCGTCACCGTGCACGGCGAGACCGCGCTGATCCCCTCGGTCTCCAAGGCCGAGGCCAGAAAGGCCCTCGACCACTTCGTCTCGGTCAGCAACGTGGCCAACAGCAAGCTCGACCCGGATTCGGCCGCCGGTGTGGAGACCGGCGCGCTGGGCGCGATCGACGGCGCGGGTCTGAAGGCCCGGCACACCAACAACCCGTCCGGCGACCCGAAGTACCAGCCGCTCGCGCTGTCCGACACCCGGTTCCTCATACCCCGGCAACGCGGCTGGCCCAAGTGGTTCGTCACCGACAGCGCCGAGAACCGGGACCACTCCCGCTGGCTGCTGGTCTTCATCCGCGACGACGCTTCGCAGCCGTGGAAGGCCTCGTACCTGCTGCTGCTGTCCGACGGGCAGCTGCCCGACTTCGCGCGGGACGGCCAGGGGTACGCCGAACCGGTACCGCTCGCCGGTTCCGACCTGCTGGTCCAGCCGGGTGAACTGGGCACCCGCTACACCGACTACCTCCAGCAGGGCGGCAAGGGCGGCGGCGACTTCGCCGACGGCACGTCCACCTCGGGAGTGGTCACCCAGCGGCGCACCGTCTACGCGCCCAAGCCGAACGTGGTCACCGTCTTCGCCGACCAGGCGGCCGACCCCAAGCACTTCGCGCCGGTCGCGCTGCGGCTGACGAACGGCGGGGCGCTGGTCTTCTTCGCCACCCAGCACCAGATGAAGCAGACGGTGACCACCGGCAAGATCGAGCTGCACGACACCACGGTGCGGGCGCTGCTGACCGGCACACCGGACAAGTCGGTGATCTTGTTCAACACCGCGGAGCAGCTGGTCACCGTGCCGGCCAGGAACGCCGACGACGGTGCCAAGGTGAAGTTCCTCGACCGCATCGAGGGCACGGTCAGCGCCCACGGCGAGTGACCCGCGCTCAGCCGCCCCGGCGGTCCGGGGTCCAGCTGTCCGCCGGGTCGCCGCCCACCACCTGGGCGCAGGCGTCGGTGAGCACCGGCAGCAGCGGCAGCGGATCGGGCAGCGGAAGGGCGGCGGGCCGCACCCAGCGCACCGCCGAGCCGTCCGGCAGCCGGGAGGGCGGCAGCAGCACGTAGCTGCCCCGGCAGTGCCAGCGCAGCCCGGGGTGGTCGTCGGCGGTCTCCGGATGGCAGTCCAGCTCGCACGGCCACCACTCGTCCTCGTCGGCGGGGGTGCCGCGGCTGGCGGTGAAGAACAGCAGCCGCTCCCCGCCGTAGCCGGCCACCGGGCCGGTGGGGGCGCCCTGGGCGTCCAGCCGGTCCAGGGCGATGCGGCCGGCCTCCGCCGGCACGTCGAGGACGTCGTGGCCGGAGCCGGTGGCGGTGATGAAGTTGGCGAGCGGCTCGGCCCGCAGCCAGCGGGTGACCTGCTCGGTGTCGGTGGTGGCCTGGGAGTGCCAGGCGAAGGAGACCGGGTGCTGGCCGGGCGTCGGACAGCCGATCCGGTCGCAGGAGCAGCCGTAGCCCGAGGGGTGCGCGGCGGGGGCGAGCGGGAAGGAGGCGGCCGCGGCGTCCAGCACGAGTTCCTCGCGGTGCCCGGCGGTCACCCGGGTGCCTTTTCGGCGCGGCCCGTTCGTCGTGCGGCCCCCGCGCCGCAGCCATCCGGGCACCCTGCTCCCGTGCTCCATGGAGCCCCTTTCCGCCGTTCCGTACCACCGGTGCCGTTCGTACCGACCGGCCCCACTGTCCATCGTGCTCCTTGAGCACCCTCGGTGTTAACGCGGGGGGTGGCGTTGGGTGAGGGGTCGATCACGCGATAGGTTTTTCCCGACACCTTGTCGGGAACTTTTCGTGGGACCCAGTCGCACGATCCGCTTCAGTGGAGGCCCACGTGAGCAGTACCGCGTTCTCAGCCGTGATCCGTGCCGCGACCAGTGCGCAGCACGCCGCGGCGGAGGAGTCCGCGTTCATGGGCGACCTGCTGGGCGGACGACTGGGAGTCGCGGCGTACGTCCGCTACACAGAGCAACTGTGGTTCGTCTACCGGGCGTTGGAGGCGAGCGCAGACCGGCTGGCCGGCGACGCGGTCGTCGGGCCCTTCATCCGGCCCGAGTTGCGGCGGGTCGGCGAGCTGGAACGCGACCTGGCACACCTGGCAGGACCCGGCTGGCGGACGGCCGCCCGGCCGCTGCCCGCGACCGCCGCGTACGCGGCACGCATCGAGGAGGTGGCCGGCGCCTGGCCCGCGGGATACGTCGCCCACCACTACACGCGCTATCTGGGCGACCTGTCGGGCGGTCAGGTCATCCGCGGCATCGCCGAGCGCACCTGGGGATTCGAGCGCAAGGGCGACGGCGTGCGCTTCTACGTATTCGACGGAATCGGCAATCCGGCGGAGTTCAAACGGGGTTACCGCCAGGCGCTGGACGCGCTGGACGCCGACGAGGTGGAACGGCAGCGGGTGGTCGACGAATGCCGCCGCGCCTTCACCCTCAACACCACGATGTTCCGTGAACTGGGCGGGCTTTTCCCGCTGACGACCGAACAGACGGATTTGGCCCGTCCGGTGGTGGCGTAACAAACTGCTAGCCTCAGCCGACCCCCGCGGTACCGATGCGGTGGTCGACATCTCCAGAGGACGGACATTCATGGCAATTCGCCGGGCCAAGCAGAAGGCTCAGGTCATTGAGAAGCTCTCCCAGACGGCGCCCCCCGGAGAGACCTTCATAGCCTGCGTGCACACCGAGACCGGCCCGAGCCCGTGGCTCAACGCGATTTTCGACGAGGTCCCGCTGCTGGGCCTCATCGTCGCCTTCACCCGGAAGTTCTACTTCATCACCCTCACCAACACCTCCATCGTGGTGAACTCCGCGAATCGTTTCACCAACCGCCCCGGCGAAATCGTCGCGGTCTTCCCGCGCAACGCGGTGCCGGTCAGCAAGGTGAAGCGCGCCACCGTGTGGAGCTCGATGTACCTGCACTTCCCCACCGACCCCAAGCCGCGCCGGCTGAACATCCACCGCTACTGGCGCAACGAGTTCGACCAGCTGCTCGCCGCCTTCCCGCAGGCCGCTCCTGCCGAGGGCATGGCAGCGCCGGTCCAGGTCTGATCCGGCCGTTATCCGGCCCCGGCCGGATTCCGGTCCGATGTCGGTCCGGTGGTCCGCGGGCGTCCACGGGGGATGCCCGCGGACAACCGCGGACAACCCGGACCTCGGGTTACACCCTCGGACACCCGCTCGAAACAGTGTCAGGAACCACTCGTCTGGCTCGTGCATTTCCGGCCGGGACGGTGGACTATTTGTGCCGTACGTAACCCGCGTACTACCCCGGACCCTCAACCCATGAGGAGCCCTCCTTGCGCACTGATCGCGTCGCTACGCCCCGGCGCTACCTGATGTGTCCCCCGGTCCACTTCAAGGTGACCTATTCCATCAATCCCTGGATGGATCCGGCGAAGCCGGTGGACACGGCGGTCGCTCTCCTTCAGTGGGAGGACCTGCGGGACCGCTATCAGGCACTCGGGCACACGGTCGAGATTCTCGAACCGGTCCCCGGGCTGCCGGACATGGTCTTCTCCGCCAATGGCGCGACGGTCGTCGGCGGCAAGGTATTCGGCGCGAAGTTCGCCAACGCCGAGCGCTGGGCCGAGGCCCCCGCACACCTCGCCTGGTTCCGCGACCACGGCTACCAGCACATCCACGAACCGGAGCACGTGAACGAGGGCGAGGGTGACTTCACCCCCACCGCCTCGTGGGTGCTGGCCGGGGCGGGCTTCCGCAGCAGTCCCGCGGTGCGCGCCGAGGCCCAGGAGTTCTTCGGCCGCCCGGTGATCGGCCTGGAGCTGGTCAACCCGCGCTACTACCACCTGGACACCGCGCTCGCCGTGCTCGACGGCGACGAGGTCATGTACTTCCCCGAGGCGTTCTCGCCGGGCAGCCAGGAGGTGCTGGCGCGGATGTTCCCCGACGCCCTGCTGGCCACCGAGGACGACGCCCAGGCCTTCGGGCTCAACGCGGTCAGTGACGGTCGCAACGTCCTGCTGCCGCTGGGTGCCTCCGGCCTGTTCGAGCCGCTGCGCGAGCGCGGCTTCGAGCCGATCGGCGTCGACATGACCGAGCTGCACAAGGCGGGCGGCAGCGTGAAGTGCGTGACGCAGGAGCTGCGTCCCTGACCGGGGCCACCGCTGTGACGAGCCCGTTCCCGGGGTTGATCCCCCCGGGGGCGGGCTCTCGTCCGTTCCGGGTCCCGGGTGCCGCGGGGTAGTGCGCCGGGAGTCGGGGGCGGGATAGCGTGCGGGACGTATCCGGTTGATCTTCGGCCTGCGGAGGGGTCCATGCCCGAGCGCACCTCGTACGACGCGGTGATCGTCGGTGGCGGTCACAACGGTCTGGTCGCCGCCGCCTACCTGGCCCGCGCGGGTCGCTCCACGCTGGTGCTGGAGCGGCTGTCCGGGACCGGCGGCGCGGCGGTGTCCACCCGGGCGTTCGCCGGGGTGGACGCCCGGCTGTCGCGCTACTCCTACCTGGTCAGCCTGCTGCCCCGGAAGATCGTCGACGACCTCGGACTGAAGTTCGCGGTGCGCAGGCGGCGGATCTCCTCCTACACCCCGACGCCGTCGGGCGGCGGGCTGCTGGTGGACGCGGAGGACGCCTCCCGCACCCGGGAGAGCTTCGTCCGGCTGACCGGCTCCGACCGGGACTTCGAGGCCTGGCAGCGCTTCTACGCGATGACCGGCCGGGTCGCCCGCAACGTCTTCCCCACCCTCACCCGGCCGCTGCCCACCCGCGCCGAGCTGGAGCGGATCGTGGACGACCGGGAGGCGTGGCGGACGCTGTTCGAGCGGCCGATCGGCGAGAGCGTCGAGGCGGTCTTCGAGGACGACCTGGTGCGCGGTGTGGTGCTCACCGACGCGCTGATCGGCACGTTCAGCCACGCCCACGACCCCTCGCTGCGGCAGAACCGCTGCTTCCTCTACCACGTGATCGGCGGCGGCACCGGTGACTGGGACGTGCCGATCGGCGGGATGGGCGCCTTCACCGACGCGCTGGCCGACGCGGCGCGGGCGGCGGGCGCCGAGCTCGCCACCGGCCGCGAGGTGACCGCGATCCGCACCGACGGCACCCGCGCCGAGGTGGACTTCGACGGCGGCACGGTCGACGCGCGGCACGTGCTGGTCAACGCCTCGCCGCAGGCGCTGGCCGGGCTGCTCGGCGAGCCGGAGCCGGAGCGTCCCGAGGGCGCGCAGCTGAAGGTCAACATGGTGCTCAACCGGCTCCCCAGGCTGCGGGACACCGGCGTCGACCCGCGCGAGGCGTTCGCGGGGACGTTCCATGTCGCCGAGTCCTACGGGCAGTTGGCGACCGCCTACCAGCAGGCGGCCGGCGGCGAGGTGCCGTCCGCGCCGCCCTCGGAGATCTACTGCCACTCGCTGACCGACCCCTCGATCCTGTCCCCCGAGCTGAACGAGCGCGGCTGCCACACGCTGACTCTGTTCGGGCTGCACGCGCCGGCCCGGTTGTTCGCCGACGACCCGGCCGGCACCCGGGAGGAGTTGCTCAAGGCCACGATCGCCCAGCTCGACGGGGTGCTCGCCGAGCCGCTGGAGGACTGCCTGATGCGGGACGCCGACGGGCGGCCGTGCATCGAGGCGAAGTCGCCGCTGGACCTGGAGCGCGAGGTCGGGCTGCCCGGCGGCAACATCTTCCACCGCGACCTGTCCTGGCCCCACGCCGGCGAGAGCACCGGGCGCTGGGGCGTGGAGACCGCGCACGAGAACGTGCTGCTGTGCGGCGCGGGCGCGGTGCGCGGCGGCGGGGTGAGCGGCATCCCCGGCCACAACGCGGCGATGTCGGTCCTGGGCGAGGACTAGTCCGGCTCTGAGGACCCGCCGTCGGGGGTGCCCGGGAGCTCTTCGGGGGTGCCGGGAGGCTCTTCCGGCGTGCCGGGGGGCGGCCAGCGGTCGCCCCACTCGGCGTCGCGGGCGGCGCGGTAGAGCTCGCCGTGCCGCTTGGAGACCGTCACCCGCCGCAGGCCCTCCTCGCGGGTGCACAGGTCCAGCAGCACCTGCCCCTTGCGGATCTGCGGATGCCGCACGACCCGGTCCCGGACGGCGGCGGGCCCGGCGTCCGTCCGCATCGCGGCGACATAGCCGAACTTCTCGTCCTCGTACGGCAGCGAGCCGCCCTTGACCTGTCGGTGCAGCGCGGACCGGCTGACCCGGGCGGCGAAGTGGCACCAGTCGGTCCCGGTGACCGGACACGCGCCGTCGTGCGGGCAGGGCGCGAGAACGGTAAGACCGGCGGCGATCAGCAGGTCACGGGCGGCCATCACCCGGGCGTAGCCGGCCGGGGTGCCGGGCTCCACGACGACCACCGCCCGTGCGGTGCCGGCCGCCTGCCCGATCACCGACTCCCGGTCGGCGTCGGAGAGTTCACCCAGCACATAGCTGACGGTCACCAGGTCGGCGGGCGGCAGCACCAGGCCGGCGCCGATGGCCTGGCGCTGCCACCGGCTGTCGCGCAGCGCGGGGTGCGAGGCGGCCCGGCTCAGCGCGCGGCCCAGGTCGAGGGCGGGCTGCGCCCAGTCCAGCACGGTCGTGGTGTGGCCGGCCCCGACGGCCGGCCACGCGTCGGCCACCGCCCAACTCGCCGCGCCGGTCCCGCCGCCGACGTCGACATGGCTTGCCGGGGACCACTGCCCCGCGCGGGCCCGGAAGGCGGCGAGCGCGGCCCTGACCGCCTCGAAGGTGGCCGGCATCCGGTAGGCGGCGTAGGCGGTCACGTCCGCCTCGTCGCGCAGCACCGGCGCGTCGGTCGGGGTACGCCCCCGGTAGTTGGCGATCAGCCGGTCCACGGCGCGGGCCGCCTGGCGGGGTGCGATGCCGTCGAGCCGGGCCCGCAGCGTCTCGCGCAGCTCGTCGTCGAGTGTGATGTCCGGGGCTTCCACGCCCCCACCCTATGAGGATCACCCGGCCACCGACGATTTCGCCGGAGCCTGGCCGGGCGGGCTCAGGCCGGTGCCCGGTCCCAGACCGTCGCGCGGGGCAGGAACGTCGCGCCGTACACGAGCGTGGCGCAGGCCATGACGGCGAACGAGGGCGGGACGCCGGGCAGCGCGTAGGCGACGGCCAGGCCGGACCACATCTCGGCGACGGCGAGTACGGCGGACAGCGCGAGGGCCCGGTAGGGCGAGGCGGTGAGCCGCTGGGCCGCTCCGGCGGGCGCCGCCAGCAGACCCAGCAGCAGCAACGAGCCGACCGCCTGGGTGGCCTCCGCCGCGCAGGCCCCCGCCAGGGCGAGGAAGGCCAGGCCCAGCAGCCGTACCGGCAGCCCGCGCGCCGCGGCGACCGCCTCGTCGAGTGAGGCGAACAGCAGCGGCCTGGCCAGCACCAGCAGCGCCCCGCACACCACGAGGGCCACCACCCCCGCGGTCCACGCAGCGCCGGCCGACAGCCCGAAGATCGAACCGAACAGCACGCTGACGCCCGCGTTGCCGTTCCCGGTGGAGCGGGTCGTCGTGTACAGCGTCATGAAGAAGACGCCGAGTCCCAGGATCCAGGAGAAGACGGCGCCGATCGCCACGTCGTCGGCCTTGCCGCGGTGGCCGAGGAAGCCCAGCAGCAGCGCGACGGCGATGGTGGCGGCGAACAGCCCGACCCGCAGGTCCCAGCCGACGGCGAGGGCGGCGAGCGCCCCGGTGAACGCGGTGTGGCTGAGCGCGTCACCGGTGAAGACCTGGGCGCGCAGCACCAGGAAGTAGCCGGTCAGCCCGGCCGCGGCGGCGATCGCGGTGCCCGCCAGGACCGCGTGCAGGAAGAAGGGGTGGGACAGCGCGGTCATGCCACCGCCCTCCTGACGGCGGCGGGCCGCCGCGCGCCGCGGGCGGTCAGCACGCTCCTGGCGAGGCGGACCGGCGCGTACACCACGAAGGCGGACATCGTCACGAAGAACCCCACCGGATAGGGCGAGTAGTAGGCGGCCGTCAGCCCCGCCCAGGTCACCACGAGCGCGATGAGCACGGCGAGCGGCAAGCTCACCACCGGGCGGGCGCTGATGAGCTGGGCGGTGGCTGCCGGCATCACCAGCAGCGCGAAGACCAGCAGCGAGCCGGTGATCTGGCTGGCCTCGGCGGTCGCGGCGCCGAGCAGCAGGAGGAAGACGGCTGCGAGCCCGCGGACCGGAAGCCCGCGGGCGGCGGCCACCGCCGGGTCCACGGAGGCGAACAGCAGCGGCCGCCCGAGCACCGCGAGGACCGCCAGGACCGCGGCGGCGACCACCGCGAGCAGCAGCACCTGACCGTCGCTGATGCCGAGGAAACTGCCGAACAGGAAGGCGTTCAGCCCGCCCAGGAAGCCCTTGTAGAGGGCGACGAACAGGAAGCCGCAGGCCAGCAGGAAGCCCTGCACGGTGCCGGTGAGCGCCGACTCCTCGCCCCTGCCCTGCCCCGCGCCCGGCATGGCGGCGATGACGCCCGCCGCGGCCAGGCAGAACGCGAAGTAGCCGACGCCCGGCGCGATCCCGGCCAGCACCGCGCCGGACGCGCCGGGGAAGCCGACGACGGCCAGCGTGTGCGCGGCGAAGGTCTGCCGGCGCAGCACCACGAACCACCCGACGGCGGCGGCCAGTACGGCGACCACCGCCCCCGCGCGGAAGGCGTTGACCATGAAGGGGTAGGACCACATGACCTGGATGTCGGTCAGCGGGTTCCACGACCAGGGCAGGGCCGCGGCGTCAGCCAGTTCTCGCAACGCCGGCTCCTTCCGGCGCGGTCCGCGCCGCGGGCACCGGCGGGTGCCGGTCGGCGTGCACGGCCGGCGCCTCCGGCCCGCCGACGACGACCAGCCGTCCGTCGGAGGTCCGCAGCACCTCGACCGGCGTGCCGTACAGCCGGGTCAGGGTGGCGGAGGTGATGACGTCCTCTGGCGTGCCGATCGCGGCGCCGCCCTCGGCGAGGTAGGCGACCCGGTCGAGGTAGGGCAGGATCGGGTTCACGTCGTGGGCGACCATGACCACCGCGACGCGCTCCTCGCGGCAGATCCGTCCGATCAGCGCGGCGACGGCCGCCTGGTTCGGCAGGTCGAGGCTGTCCAGCGGCTCGTCCAGCAGCAGGATCTCCGGTCGGTGGCACAACGCCTGGGCGATGAGCAGGCGTTGCTGCTCGCCACCGGAGCACCGGCCGATCGGCCGGTCCGCGTAGCCCGCGGCGCCGACCAGTTCGATGACCTCGGTGACCCGGGCGGCTGCCGCCCGGCGCCGTTCGCTGAACCGGTCGGGCAGCGGGACGGGCACGCCCCAGCGGTCGCCGTCCAGCCCGAGGCGGACGATGTCCCGGCCGCGGATCCGCAACGAGGGGTCGAAGCTGCGGCGTTGCGGGAGGTAGCCGACCCGGCGGCCGGCCGCGCCCGGCGCCGCGCCGAGGACCTCGATGTCGCCGTGGGCCAGTTGCTGGAGGCCGAGCACGGCCTTGAGCAGGGTGGACTTGCCGACCCCGTTGGGTCCGAGTACGGCGGTGAACTCGCCGGGGGCGATGGACAGCCGGACGCCGGACCACAGGGTGCGGTCGCCGATCCGCACCCCGGCGTCCCGCAGTCGCAGCACCGGCGCCGCTTCAGTGGGCGGCGCCGCCGGCCGGCTCGTCGTGGTCCGCTGACTCACCGTCACCTCCCGGTCGCCTGGGCCAGTGCCCGCTCGATGTCCTCGAGTTGGCGGACCTGCCAGTCCTGGAAGGAGGCGCCCTGCGGGGTCAGGGTCTCGGTCACGGTGACGACCGGGATGCCCGCGGCCTTCGCCGCCTTGACCTGCTGCTGGATGTCGGGGGTGGAGTTCTGGCTGTTGTAGACGTAGATCTTGATCTTCTTCGTCCTGATCTGCCGGTCGATGGTGGCCTTGTCCTGGGCGGTGGGGTCGGAGCCCTCGCTGGTGGCCTCAAGGAAGGACCCGGGGGTGAGGGTCTTGAGGCCCAGGCCGTCGGCGAGCGGGGAGACGATGGACTCGGAGGCGCCGATCGGCGTTCCGGAGTACTTCGTCCTGATTTCGGCGACCAGCGCGTCGTAGCGGGCGAGCGTCGTGTGCTCGAAGGCGGTCCGGCGCGCGGCGAAGTAGTCGGCGTCGGCCGGGTCGAGCTTCCGGTAGTCGGCGGTGATCCGCGCGACGACCTGGTGCACGTCGTGCGGTGAGTACCAGCGGTGCGGGTTGCCGCCGGTCCGGACGCCCACCACGTCACCGACGGTCAACTCGGTGCGGTTGTCCGCCGGGTCGGCGGACAGCAGTTTATCCGCCCACCCGTCGTAGCCGATGCCGTTGACGATCACCAGCCGGGCCCCTGCGACGGTGCGCGCGTCGGCGGCGGTCGGCTCGTAGTCGTGCGGGTCGGTGGCCGGATTGCTGATGACGCTGGTCACCTGGGCGTGGGAGCCGCCGAGTTGGGCGGCGAGGCTGCCCCAGAAGTTCTCCGCCGCGACCACCTTGACCGTCGCGCCGGCGCCCGCTTTGAGGTCGCCCGAGGAGGGGGCGGTGGTCGCGCAGGCGCTGGCGGTGGCCGCCAGGGTGGCCAGGACGGCGCCGCCGACCGCGAGGCGGGCCGGCCGGGCCGCGGCGGCGCGGGCGACTCTGCGGGAAACGGACCTGGCCATGCGGGGTACGGACGTCTCAGCGGCACTCATGGCGCGGGCTCTCCTCGCGGGATCGGAAGGGCCCCAGACTATTTGGAAACGATTTTCACCACCAGCCATTCTGGTGTTGAGATGACAATCATTACCGTTTCTTGACATACTCCGCGATCCGCGAGGCCACCGCCGCCCGCGGCGCGCTCCCCTGCCGCCAGGTGCGCACCGGGTGGACGGTGTTGGCCAGCAGCACCACCCAGCCGCCGGAGTCCAGGTCGACCACCAGGGAGGTCCCGGTGAAGCCGGTGTGCCCGACGGCCCGCGGCCCGGCCAGCCCGCCCATGAACGACGGCTGGTCCAGCTCGAACCCCAGACCGTGCGGTCGGCCCGGCACCCCGCGGTCGGCGGACATCGCCGCCACCGACTCCGGCCGCAGCACCCCGCCACCGCCGTCCAGCAGCGCCCGGCACAGCACCCCGAGGTCGGTGGCGTCGGCGAACAGCCCGGCGTGCCCGGCGACCCCGCCGAAGACGTGGGCGTTCTCGTCGTGCACCACGCCGCGCACCATCCCGCGGTCCAGCCGCCCCCACGGCCGCCGCTGGTCCTCGGTCGCCGCGATCCCGGGCAGCCAGTCGGGCGGTGGGGCGAACCGGGTACGGGCCATCCCCAGCGGCCCGGTGACCCCGTCCCGGACGAGCACGTCCAGCGGCCGGCCGATCACCCGTTCCAGGACCAGTTGCAACGTGATGAGGTTCGGGTCCGAGTAGCGGTACGCGACACCCGGCGGCGCCGACAACTCCCGCTCCCACAGCATCCGCAGTCGCTCCTGCCGGGTCGGCCGCTCGTAGAAGGGCAGCTCGGCCGGCAACCCCGAGGTGTGCGCGAGCAGTTGACGTACCGTCACATCCTGCTTGCCGGCCGCCGCGAACTCCGGCAGATACCGGGCGACCGGCGCCTGCGGCTCGATCTCGCCGCGCTCCACCGCCTGGACCGCCACGATCGCGGTGAACAGCTTGGTGACGGAGGCCAGATCGAAGACGGTGTCCCGGCGCATCGGGACCCACTCGGCACGCGGCAGTTCCACCCCGCGGTCGGCCCGCTCGTCGTAGGCGGCATAGCGCACCGCCCAGCCGACCGCCTCGTGCAGCAGGACGTGCGGGCCGTGCCCGGCGAGCACGACGGCGCCCGCGCACCAGGGATGCGCGGGCGGCGAAGGGGCGAGGGCGGCGGCCAGATCCCGCAGGACCCGCTCGGTCAGTTCGTCGGCGGTCACCCGGCGACCGTAGCCGCCCGCCGCCGGTGTGGACGACGGGCGCGCCCGCCCCGCGAGGGGGGTCAGACCAGGGCCGGGACCCGCTGCCAGGGACGGCACAGGGCGAGGAACGCCACGACGGCGATGCCGGTGCAGGACACCTGGACCAGCGCCATCGGCACCGCGGTCGTGCTGCCCGCGATCCCCACCAGCGGTGAGGCGACCGCGCCGATCAGGAACTGGCTGGTGCCCAGCAGCGCCGAGGCGGACCCGGCGGCGTGCGGGGTGCGCATCAGCGCCAGCGCGTTGGTGTTGGGCAGCGACAGACCCATCGCGGCCATCAGCACGAAGAACCCGCCCGCGACCGCCACCAGCCCCGGCTTCCCGAAGACCCCGCAGGTCAGCAGCAGCAGATAGCAGGCGGCGACCAGGATGATCGCGAGCCCGATGCCCAGCGCCCGGTCCAGCGACACCCGGCCGATCAGCACCTTGCCGTTGAGCTGCCCGACCGCCACCAGGCCGATGGAGTTGAGACCGAACAGCAGGCTGAACGTCTGCGGCGAGGCGCCGAAGATGTCCTGGACGACGAACGCGGAGCCGGAGACGTACGCGAACAGCGCCGCGAAGGCGAAGCTGCCCGCCAGCATGTAGCCGGTGAACGACCGGTCGGCCAGCAACCCCCGTACGGTCCGCAGCGTCTCGCCGAGTCCGCCCTCGTGCCGCCGCTCGACCGGCAGCGTCTCCGGCAGTGCCCGGGCCACCAGCAGGGTCAGCAACGCCCCGACGACCGTCAGCACGACGAAGACCCCGCGCCAGTCGGTGAAGCGCAGGATCTGCCCGCCGATGACGGGCGCGGCGATCGGCGCCACCCCGGAGATCAGCATCAGGGTGGAGAAGAACCTGGCCATCGCCACGCCGTCGTACAGGTCGCGCACCACCGCACGGGCGATGACGATCGCCGCGGCGCCTGCCAGGCCCTGCAACAGCCGGAAGGCGATGAGGAGTTGGACGCTCGGCGCGAAGGCACAGGCGGCGGTGGCGAAGATGTAGATCACCATGCCGGTGAGCAGCGGACGCCGCCGGCCCCACTTGTCGCTCATCGGGCCGACGACCAACTGGCCGAGGGCCATGCCGAGCAGGCAGCCGGTCAGGGTGATCTGCACGGTGGCGGCCGGGCTGTGCAGCGACTTGGTCACCGCGGGCAGCGACGGCAGGTACATGTCGATGGAGAGCGAGGGCAGGGCGGTCAGCCCGCCGATCGCGAAGGTGACCAGCATGCCGACGCCATGCCGGGAGGTGAGTCCCGCGGTGCGCTGCTCGGTCGTGGTGGAGATGAGAGAAGAAGTGTCAGAAACCGGTGCTATTCGGTCGTCTGTGGGCGTGGCGGGGCTAGGCTCCGTCATTCCTTGGCTCCATGGGGGTGGTCGACCCGGCCATTCTCCCAGGCGCCGACCCCCCGATGCCGCACGATTTACGGTCAGCGGGTGTGCTGTTGGCTACTCCCCCGGTCACGCCCGGCGTTCCCGCCGCATGCCCCGGGCGCACGGGCCCACCCCGCGCGCCCCGCTCTGTCAGCGCGCGCCGTGGGTGGGCGCCAGCTCCGCGATCCGACGGGCGAGGTCGAAGTCCTTGGCGGTGAGCTTGCCGCCCGCGGAGTGCGTGGTGATCGACACTCCGAGGGTGTCGTAGCCGAGCACCAGATCGGAGTGGTGGTCCAACTCGTCCTGTACGCCCGCGATGTGCAACGCCATGATCGCCGCGCGCAGATGCGGCAGACGGTAGGTGCGGGCCAGCACCGCGCCGTGCGGGGACAGCTCCCAGCCGGGCAGGTCCGCGAGGCGGTTGTCGATCTCGGGGCGCGACAGCGGTTCCGCGTCCGGCATGGTGGGACTCCTCACTCGGGTCGTCTTCCTCCCGTATCGTCCCACCCCGTAGCCTGCGGAGGCATGAGCGAAATTCCGAAGGTCGCGATCATCACCGGCGCCGGATCAGGCATCGGGCGCGCGGTGTCGCTGGCGCTGGCCGAGGCGGGCTGGTCGGTGGCGCTGGCCGGGCGCCGCGAGGAGCCGTTGCGGGAGACGGCCCGGCTGACCCGGGCGGCAGACCGCGTGCTGGCCCTCCCCACCGACGTCACCCGTCCGGAAGAGGTCGACGCGCTGTTCGAGGCGGTTCGCGAACGCTTCGGACCGCTCGGGCTGCTGTTCAACAACGCGGGCGTCTTCGCCGCGCCGCTGCCCATCGACGAACTGCCCTTCGAGCAGTGGCGGGCGGTGGTCGACGTCAACCTGCACGGCTCCTTCCTGTGCGCCCAGGCCGCCTTCCGGGCGATGCGCACCCAGGACCCGCAGGGCGGCCGGATCATCAACAACGGTTCGGTCTCCGCGCACGTACCGCGGCCGCGCAGCATCGCGTACACCGCGACCAAGCACGCCGTCACCGGTCTGACGCGGTCGCTGTCGCTGGACGGACGCCCCTACCGGATCGCCTGCGGCCAGATCGACATCGGCAACGCGGAGACCGAGATGACCGAGCGGATGTCGGCCGGCATAGAGCAGCCGGACGGCAGCGTGCGGGTCGAACCGGTGATGGACGTGGCCGACGTGGCCCGCACGGTGCTGCACATGGCCACGCTCCCGCTGGAGGCCAACGTGCAGTTCGCCACGGTGATGGCGACGACGATGCCGTACATCGGCCGCGGCTGAGCCCTCCGGGGGCGGGGGCGGCGGCTTCTGGCGGCGGATTCGGGGCGACGGCCGCGGGGCGGGTGCGGGGGGCGGGTTCTGGTGGTGCGGGGGGTTTGGTGGTGCGGGGGGGTTTGGTGGTGCGGGGGCTGCCGGGGCCGGGGTGGGCGCGGTTATTCAGGGTCAGGGCCGGGGCGGCCGGGGCCGGGGTGGGCGCGGTTATTCGGGGTCCGGGCCGGGGGCGCCGCGTTCGCGTTCGGCGCGCAGGATGGCGTTCTGCCACATGGTGATGGTGTCCTCGTGGCTGGCGCCCGCGTCGGCCGCCCACCCGGCCAGCCCCTCGGCGGCGCGCACCGCGAGCCTGCCGACCAGGCGGCGCAGCTGGGCCGCGTCGAGCGGCTGGACCAGCGTGACGAGCCCGTCGACGTCCTCGCGCAGCGCGCAGGCGATCGCGGCGTCCGCGGTGCGGTCGAGATCGAGATCCTGCATACGGGCAAGCCTGCCCCCGCGCACCCCGCCCCAAGCGCCGCACACGCCACGGCCGGGACGGGAGTGCGCCGGACGGGCTATCCCCGGGGGTGTGCCGGGTCGACCTCGTAGTGGGCGGCGCGGACGGCGCGCAGCCACGCCTCCGCGGCCGCCTCGTCGGGGGCGTCCGGCAGGACACCCGGCTCGTCGAGACGGGCCTCGGCGCGGGCCAGGAAGTCCGCCGCCAGGTCCGGCTCGCGTGCGAACGCCTCACCGAGCTCCCGCACCCGCTCCGGATCGGCCAGCCGGACGGTCATCCGCCCGGTGCGGTGCAACTCCTCCGCCTGGGTCACCAGCCGGACCAGATGACGCGCGTGCTTGGCCGCCCGGGGCCAGGAGTCCGCCGGGTCGCGGGCCTTGAGCTTCCTGAACTGCTGCGCGGCGTAACCGAGATAGGCGCTGCGCACCGCCCGCTCCGACAACAACCGCTCCCGCATGCCGACCAGTTCGTCGCCGAGCGGGGTACGCGTCTCGTACTCCGCCAGCCACAGCAGTTCGCCCGCGGTGGGGTTGCAGGACAGGATCAGCCGAACCGCCTTGGCCGCCTCGTGCATGGTGACGTCCGGCTCGGTGGTGACGTACGACTCCTTCGGCGGGCGCAGACCGTGCAACTCCCGCGTGGGCACGGCGAACATCCCGAGCCGGTCGACGTCCGACCCCTCGTGGGCGAGCCCGTACGCCGTCGACCCGACGACCCCGGACAACAGCACGTGCATGGCTTCCCCCGATCTCCCACCGCCGCGGCCCGTCCAGCTTGCCGGGACGCGGTGGCGGGACGCGACCGGTTATCGCCCGGCGCGGCACCACGGCCGGCACCATCCAACGGTGGGAGCCGTCCGATGACGCGGGGGCCGGGGCGGGTTCCTGGCCGGGTGACCTTGGCGAGTGGCCGAGGCGGGTGGCCCGAGGCGGGTGGCCGAGGCTTGCCCGGGACGAACTCCGCCGCGCCGGCTACGCGTTGGTGATCCAGCTGTTGCCGCCGCCGATATCGGAGCCCTTCACCTGATAGACGATGACTTTGACGACGGTGCCTTCCACTATGTCCCCGGTCGCCCATGGAGTGCAATACGGCGAATTGTGCCCACGCGTGTCGATTTCCCGATCGACGGTTCCGTCGTTGTGTATGTCGATTTCCACCTCGACACCCCATCCGTCCGACTTGGTGTCGCACGCTCTGACCGCGTCGCCCGGACCCTCGGCCGACGGGTCCTGGTTGAACTCCCCATATCCCCCGGTGACCTGAACGGTGATGCTCGCCGCCTGGGCCTGACCCTGCATGCCCAGGCAGAGCCCGAGGCCGGCCGCCCCGGTCAGTACGGCCTTGGCGGCCCTGCCGACCGCGACGGACCCGCCGATCGAGGAAATCTTGTGTGCCATCCGGTTTGTTTTCCTCTCATTGCTCGACAACGCGTTCAGCGACTGCCGCTTCGTACGATCAACGGCCAACAGTGCATAGTCCCGCAGATAATGCCGTGTGGTCATCGGAAATGTCTCGCTGCCATGGCCCTCAATACGCGGAGCCTCCGATGTGCCGTACGACGACGGGAGTTCACCTGTGACCGATTTCCTGACAGTTCTCACCACGACCGACAGCGCCGAGAAGGCGAACGCGCTGGCCGGCGGCGCCGTCGAGGCCCGTCTGGCGGCGTGCGCGCAGATCGACGGCCCGATCACCAGCGTCTACCGGCGGGAGGGCGAGATCCGCGGCGACCAGGAATGGCGTGTGCTCTACAAGACGACCACCGACCACTACCCGGCCCTGCAAGCCCACATCGAGCGCGCCCACGACTACGACACCCCCGAGATCATCGCCACCCCGATCACGCACGGCAGCGACGCCTACCTGTCCTGGGTGACGTCGGAGACGACGCGGGAGGGATGAGGCGGACGGCCACCCCGGCTCGGCCCGGGTGGGCCCTACCACCAGGGGGCGCCGGGTGGGCCTTACCACCGGGGGGCGGCGTCCACCGATGACATTGGAGGCGAGTTGCCCCAATTCACCCTTTTGAGGGGTAGTTACTTTGCGTAGTCTGATGGACACTTAGGGCATCCGGCCTGAATCGGCACCCACTCGGATCGCCGATCGAGGGCCGGGCACGCCAGAAGTGAAGGGGACCGCCATGTCCGAAACCACCACCCCGGCAGCCGACATCGAAGTACTCCGCCACAGCGACAAGCACCCGGCGATCGGCGGCAACGTCACCGATGTCTCGCGCGGCTGGGTCACCTGGGCCAACCCCGCCAACGGCTGGGTCAACTTCCGCGTCAACTGGAACATCATCACCGTGAACTCGATGGTCGTCGTCACAGCCAGTGAGACGGATGGCAACGGCGTTCGGTTCATCGGCGCCGCGCCCTTCACGGTGACGAGCATCGCCCCGGCCGCCGGTTTCGTGGTGGTAAAGATCAACATCGCCTGGGACACGCCGCTGCGCATCCGAACGGACCTCCTGGTCGTCAACTGACGCTCCGCAGACGCCAGTTGTTCGGTCTCCCCGCGCACGCCCCTCTTCCCGGAGGGGCGTTACCCCTCCGGGGGCACGGCCGGGCTGATGGGGGGCAGGGGTTGAGGGGGTCGCGGGGTCGCGGCGTTACGGGGTCGTCGCGGAGGTGGCTCAGAGGGCCAGGTGGGCGTTGGGGCGGCGGGCCACCGCGGCCAGGGTGGGGATCTCGACGACCTCGACGCCGGCCTGCCGCAGTAGCCGGATCCCCTGGCAGGCGGTGACGAACAGGTCGGGCTCCCGCCAGGCGATCACCACCCGCCGGATGCCGGAGTCGAGGATGAGTCGGGTGCAGGTGCGCGGTCGGGAGCGCCGCATGGCACAGGGTTCGAGAGAGCTGTAGAGGGTGGCGTCGGCCAGCCGCGGGTCGTCGGTGGCCAGTGCGGCGAGGGCGGCTTCCTCGGCGTGGAGGTGCGGGCCGTCGGCGCGGCTGTGCCCGCGGCTGATCGGCGAGCCGTCGGCCGCGACGACGACGGCTCCGACGGAGAACGCGGTGCTGGAAGGCGGGCACAGGGCTGCCAGGTCGCAGGCCACCTCCAGCCATCGGCTGTCGGTCCGGTGCGGTGAGAAGGCGTTCACGTGCTGTCCTCCTTCGGCGCGTACCGCACCAGGACGACGTCGCCCACGATGCGAGAATCGAGAAGGGTGAGCCGACGGGTCGAGCCGCCGGGGTAGTCGGCGGGGCTGAGGAAGCGCGGCGCGTCGGCCCGGCCCACCAGGACCGGCGCGATGGCCAGATGGACCTCGTCGGCGAGCCCCTCGGCCAGGAACCGGGTGTGCACGGCGCCGCCGCCCTCCACCATCAGCCGCCGCACGCCGCGGTTGCCGAGGTCGTCGAGGAGGGCGGGGAAGCCGACGCCGGGGCCGAGGGCGACGACCTCGGCGAGGGTGCCCAGCCGTTCCCGGAGCGCGGGGGCGACGGCATGGGTGGTGTAGACGAGCTTGGCGCCGCCGTTGTGCCAGAAGTCCAGCCCGCGGTCGAGGTCGCCGCGGGCGGTGACGGTGATCTTGACGGGGTACTCCGGCTTCCCGGCGGTGATGCGCGCGGCGCGGCGCACGACGCTGTTGACCAGAAGGGCCGGGTTGTCGCGGCGCAGGGTGTTGGCGCCGACGAGAATGGCGTCGGATTCCGCCCGCACCTGGTCGACCCGGTCGAGGTCCGCCTCGCTGGACAGCACCAGTCGTTCGGGGTGGGCGTCATCGAGATAACCGTCGATGGAAACAGCGGCGCTGAGCAGGACGTGGGGACGCTCGGCCATGGCGAATTCCATTCGTCACCGACGGTCGCTGGCGCCCCCAATTGTGCCGACGAATGCCATCGGATCCCGGCAGTAAGCGAATCCGGGCCAAAACCCACCGCCCCCTGGCCGGAAGCCCCGCGCCCCACGAATCCGCCGGGTCACGTCTGGGGGTCCTGCCCTGCGGCGAACCGGTCGAGCCGCAGCGTGCTGCTCAAGTGGTGTACGACGAGAGGGATCACGAAGCCGCAGAGCGCCAATCCCGCCAGCACGGCGACGACTTCCCCGACGGTTCGCCGTGAACCGACCACCGACAGACCTGCCGCGAGCGAGAAGGCCGAAGCCAAGCCGAGAATCAGACTGCCCGCACCGCCCAGTACCGAGTCGGGAAAACGAGAGACCCGTCGGGCCGACTTGACCGGAAGCGGTGCCAGGTAGACGGCGTCAGCCGCCGCGACGGGGTCCTTCGGCCAAGACCTGCCCTTGTCCACAACGCGGTCATCGACCGGGCAGCCCAGAGCTCCGACGAGTTCGGTCCACCGTTCCTGACCGCTCTCGCCACCGAACCACCACCGCCACGGCAGCGCTGCCCGGACCTGATCGTCCGGTCCTCGCAGTTCGACCCCCAGCGGAGTCCGGTCCGGGTTGTCCAGCACCCGCACCAGCCGCGACACACGGTGCGCGCCTTCGCGTGGAAGCCAGCGTTCATCGCCGAGGGAATCGACAATCACCACATCGCGTTGCTGAAGCCGCACCGCGGCCGTCCGGCAGAAGCGGACGCTCGCGCCGGCTCCGGGCGGCGGACGGGGAGCGATGCGCACGAGCCCCGCCGGCCTGTCGCGCCTCTCCACAGCACCTGCCGCAGTTCGCACCGCGACGGCCGCACCCGCCACAAGAAGGAGCGCGGCAGATGCCACGACCAGCAACCATGGAGCGCTGTGACGCAGGACCAGCCCAAGGAAGAAGGTCACGAACCACGTGCCCAGCGCGACCCCGCGTACAGCCGACTACCACCGCGGCAGGGCATTGCCGGGATGGGCCAACCTTCCACCTCGCCCCGAGCCACTGAGCAGAGGTCATCAGCACGGTGGACATGGCGGATCGGGACACCCGCCGCCTTGAGCAGCCCGGCCATGCCCGACCGTTCGAGAAGCTTGTCGCCACCCACCGGCCGGCGATCGAGAACGATGGCCTCGGGCAGCCAATCGTTGAGCCGGACTCCCAACACCCGCTGCCCGCTGCCGTCCAGGAGTTCCAGGACACCCCACGGCCCGGTATCGAGGTGGACGGCGAGCTCGATGCCGCCCGCGCCCACGGGATAACGCTGCTCGGAACCGTCACGCGCACGGACGACGATGTTCGTCCCGTCCAGGTAGATGCGGGCATTCCGAACGATGTCAAGCCCGGGATGGCGCTGGGCGACCGGTCTGAGGGCAGGCTCGGCGATCTCCCATGCCGCCGCCATACCCGTCGAACTCGCGACGCTACTACCGCCGTACGTCGCCACGACTTGCACTCTACGGAACAGACCACTCTGTTGGAGCGGGACATTGACCTGTCGGAACCGGTCACGCAAGCGGGGCGTTTCGCGCCATCAACCACCCTTTACGCGCAGGCTTTCGACGGCGTACGTCATGTGCTGGGCATTTCCGACCCAAAGCCAGGTACTGAAGTTTCCTGTTCCGCCAACACCGGACGCGCAGTCACGCACCCACATCTCAGCGGCTCCAGCTACCGCCCCGCGGAAACCCGGCAGTGCCGTCAACCGCCCCGCAGCCGCGCGGTTGTGGGCAATGCGGCCCTCACCCCTCGCCAGCATCTTGACAAGGACGTAAGACCTGTCAGCGGTGTAGCGCAGGACGCCCCACGACGGGCCGCCATTCCCAGGACGGGGATCGCGGGCGAGGGCGGCGGCAGGTTGGACGCCATAGTCACCGTAGGTCAGCAAGGGCAGATAGGCGCGACCGCTCTCGGCCACTTCACGCCACACTTCCCATTCCGTGCGCGGCTCTTCACGCAAACCCGGGCCCATCATGTCGGCAGTGGCCTGGCGGCCTCCGCCACCGATGGTGGCGATGGTCCGCCAGGGTGCGAGGGGAACCAGAGCGTCCAGAGCCCGCAGTACCTCCTTGCCGGCATCAGGCCGATCGGCAAGGACACCCACCAGGTCCAGGAGAAGATCCACGCGAACGGTCGTCCCCACCCTCGCGAGCAGGTCACGCACCGATTCCGTGACCCCAAGGTCCCACTCCCCCGGCATACGGACCCGTATACCAATCCCATCGCCTGAGCGCAGAGCTGTGTCCATTGCCGATGTCTGCTGAGACAGGGGCCGCCCCGGTCCTGTCACGGGCCGCAGCGGCGCTGCCGCACTGGCGTCGCGCAATATCGGGGCGACCACAGAGGACTGTGTCTCATCCGAGAACGGTGCGTCGAGCCACGCTGGGTGGTAGCGCTGGACCTTGGCCACAGCATCCACGTCCTTTTGAAACGCGGTGGCGAGCGCGGACGGCGGCAACCCGGCGTAAGGCGGAAGACTCCATACCGGTGCGATGGCTCTTTGAATCTCCGGACGGAGGCGACGGTATGCGTCCGCGGCATGTGGCCGAGTCGGAAGTACGGGAACATACAGTGGTCCGGCCATGGCGGCTTCCCCTCGGCACCCTCAGCTTCCCCTGATGCCAAGGGTGAGCGGCTGCCCTTGGTTGAGGAAGAGCGCGTTCTCAGCCAATGTGGCCGAGGAGAGACGGCGTCGTTAGCCAGGCACGGAAACTGGGGTTCGCTTCAGATTCCGCTGGCTTTTGGGAGGAACTCGGCGGGGCATGACTTCGAATTCCGGCAGAGCTGTCTTGCTATGGAAATGTACGATTGCCATTTCATCGCCCGCTGACTCCAGCCTACGTGCCCACGCCAAGAAAACGCACTGATGACCTGCGGACATGCCGAACGGCAGACGAGTCGGGCTGTACGCCGGGTTCTGTCTCCGGGGACCTCGCGGTCCTTCGGGAGGCGGTCATCCATCTAGGACCGACGTTGCCGCCGGCCTCGTGCGGTCTACCCGCGGACTCGGGCGAGCAGCCCTCGAACGTCCGCGTCCGACCTTGCTCCGGGTGGGGTTTACCTAGCTGCCCAGGTCACCCTGGGCACTGGTGGTCTCTTACACCACCGTTTCACCCTTACCGGGGACCGAAATCCCCGGCGGTCTGTTTTCTGTGGCACTTTCCCGCGGGTCACCCCGGGTGGGCGTTACCCACCACCCTGCCCTGTGGAGCCCGGACGTTCCTCGGCAGGGCCTAAGCCCTGACGCGACCGCCCGCGCGACTCGTCTGCCGCCCTGTCATCGTAGTCGACCTTGAGCCGTAGGCTGCACCTCGTCGCCGCATGCCGTACGAGGGAGTCCCGCCGTGCTCGTCCTGCTTCCGCCGTCCGAGGGCAAGGCCTCCGGGGGAACGGGTCCCGTCCTCGACACCTCGGCCCTGTCGCTGCCCTCCCTCGCCGAGGCCAGGGAACGCGTCCTGGCGGAACTGGTCGACCTGTGCCGGGGCGACGAGGACAAGGCCCTGGAGGTCCTCGGGCTCGGGCCCACCCAACGCGGCGAGATCGCCAAGAACGCCGGCCTGCCCACCGCGCCCACCCGGCCGGCCGGCGAGGTGTACACCGGGGTGCTCTACGACGCCCTCGGGCTGGCCACCCTCGACTCCGCCGCGCGGCGCCGGGCCAGGGCAAGCCTGCTGGTCTTCTCCGGGCTGTGGGGCGCCGTCCGGGTGGACGACCCGATCCCCTCCTACCGCTGCGCCATCGGCGTAAGGCTGCCCGGCCTCGGCGCGCTCTCCGCCCACTGGCGCGGCCCGCTGGCCGGCGCCCTACCAGACGCCGCCGGCGACGGCCTCGTCCTCGACCTGCGCTCCTCCGCCTACGCGGCGGCCTGGCGGCCCAAGGGCGCCCTCACCGCGCGCACCGCCACGGTCCGGGTGCTCCAGGTGCGCACCGTCGGCGGTGTGGAGAAACGCAGCGTGGTGAGCCACTTCAACAAGGCCACCAAGGGGCGGCTGGTGCGGGCCCTGCTCGACGAGTCCGCCGATCCCGGCACCCCCGACGAACTCGCCGTCTGCTGGCGGGACTTGGGGTTCCGCGTGGAGTGCCCGGCGCCCGGCAGGCTCGACGTGCTGGTCAGCGACGTGCACTGACCCCGGCCGGTCGGCGACCTTCCCGCGTTGCGCCGGGCGCAACGGCCGTTGCGGACCTCGCGCCCCGGCAGCAGGATGGCCGCCATGACCTCCGTACTCGACCTGGCACCCGTCATCCCGGTCGTGGTGCTCGACGACGCCGCCGACGCCGTACCGCTGGCCCGGGCGCTGACCGCCGGCGGACTCCCGGCGATCGAGATCACGCTGCGCACCCCCGCCGCGCTGTCCGCGGTCCGGGCGATCGCGGACGGCGTGCCGGACGCGGTCGTCGGCGCCGGGACCCTGCTGACCGCGCGGGACGTCGAGGCGGCGGTGGCGGCCGGGGCGAAGTTCCTGGTGAGTCCTGGATGGACGGACCGGTTGCTGACGGCGATGCGCGGCTCGGGTCTGCCGTTCCTGCCCGGGGTCTCCACCGCTTCCGAGGTGGTGGCGCTGCTGGAACGCGGCGTGGAGGAGATGAAGTTCTTCCCCGCCGAGCCGGCCGGCGGCACCGCGTATCTGCGGGCGCTGGCCTCCCCGCTCCCCCGGGCGCGGTTCTGTCCCACCGGCGGTATCGACGCCGGGCGGGCGCCGGACTATCTCGCGCTGCCCAACGTCGGCTGCGTGGGCGGGACGTGGATGGTCCCGCCGGACGCGGTCCGGGCCAAGGACTGGCCGCGGATCGAGCGCCTGGCCGCCGAAGCCGCCACGCTCACCACCCCGCCGCGCTAGCGACCCCCTGGCCCGCGCCCGCCGCCGCGCCCACGACACCCGGCAGCCGACCCCCGTCCGCCGCCGCGCAGGCCGACGCCCCCTGACCCCGTCCACCGCGACGTCGGCCGCCGCGCTCAACCCCGCAAATGGGACGTGTCGTTGAACAGCCGCAGCGAGGTGTTGCCGTCGGTGTAGTACGCCACCGCGCACACCGACGCCGCCGACAGCTCCATGCGGAACACCGCCTCGGGGGGCGCGCCGAGCGCCAGCCGCACCAGCGTCTTGATCGGGGTGACGTGGGTGACCAGCAGCACGGTCCGGCCCTGGTGACGGGCGATCAACTCGTCGCGGGTAGTGGTGACTCGGCGGGTGACGGTCGCGAAACTCTCGCCGCCGCCGGTCGGTCGCACCTGCGTCGACGCCAACCAGGCGTCCAGGTCCGCGGAGTGACGCTCCCTCACCTCGGCGAACGTCAGCCCCTCCCACGCGCCGAAGTCGGTCTCGCGCAAGCCCTCGTCGACCTCGACGTCCAGCCCGAGGCGGTCCGCGACGGCCTGGGCGGTGCTGCGGCAGCGGGCCAGCGGGGAGCTGACGACCGCCTGGATCGTGCCGCGGGCGGCCAGCGCCTCAGCGGCGCGGGCGGCCTGCCACCGGCCCTTCTCCGACAGTTCGGGGTCGGTGCCGCCGGTGCCGGAGAACCGCTTCTCGGGAGTGAGCGCGGTCTCGCCGTGCCGGAGCAGCACGAACGTGGTCGGCGTCCCCAGATCCGCGACGGACGGCCAGCCGTTCGCCGGGACGGCGGCCGGTCGAACGCCCTCCGGCTCCGCGGCGTCTGGCTCCACCGTGTCCGACTCCAAAACGTCCAGCTCGGCGGCGGAGTCGGCCGGCTCCCAGCGCCCGCCGCGCCGGCCGGCGTCCATGGCCTCGTTGGCGAGCCGGTCGGCGTGCTTGTTCCGCTCGCGCGGGATCCACTCGTACGTCACCTGGCCGGGCGGGAGGATGCCCCTGGCCTCGGTGGCGAGCGGGATCATGTCGGGGTGCTTGATCTTCCAGCGGCCCGACATCTGCTCGACGACCAGCTTGGAGTCCATCCGCACCAACACCGGTGCGTCGGGGTCCAGTTGCCGCGCGGCCCGCAGTCCGGCGATCAGACCCCGGTACTCGGCGACGTTGTTGGTGACGGTGCCCAGGTACTCGGCGGCCTCGACGAGCGTCTCGCCGGTCGCCGCGTCCTTGACGACCGCGCCGTAGCCCGCGGGCCCCGGGTTGCCCCGGGACCCGCCGTCGGCCTCCACGACGAACTTCGGTGTCACAGCCCGGAGTCCGGGCGTACGCACCAGGATCCTGCGGCAGTTCTCGCACCGCACGACCTCGTTCGAGGGGGCGGAGCGCACGTCGTTGAGCTCGGTGATGTTCAGCTCAAGGCGGCAGCCCTCGCAGCGCTTCTGGTAGAGCTTGGCGGCGCCGACGCCGCCCTGCTGGGCGCGCAGCTTGTCGTACAGCTTGAGCAGGTCGGCGGGGACCGCCGCCGCGACGACCTCGCGCTCCTTGCCCGCGGTGAAGCCCTCGGCGTCGATGCCCTCCAGCAGCCTCCGAGCGGCGCGCCTCCGCCTCGGCGACCTTGGCCTGCACGGAGTCGAGCCGCTGGGTCAGCTCGGTGACCCGCTCCTGCGCGGTCTCGCGGCGCTCCATGACGTCGAGGACCACGTCCTCCAGGTCGCCCTGCCGCTTGGCGAGGGAGGCGAGCTCGCGCTGGAGGTTCTCCAGGTCCTTGGGCGAGGTGACCGCGCCGGAGTCGAGGCGCTGCTGGTCGCGGGTGGCGCGCTGCCGTACCTGGTCGACGTCCTGCTCGGCCTTGGTCTGCTCGCGAGCGGTGTCGCTCTCCTCGGTCTGCGCGGCGACGAGCAGGTCGCGCAGTTCGGTGAGGTCCGCGGTCAGCCGCTCGACCTCGGCGTGCTCGGGGAGGTTCTTGCGCTTGTGGTCCAGTTGCTCCAGACGCTGGTCGAGGGCCTGGACTTCGAGAAGACGGATCTGGTCGGCGGGCTCGGCGTTCAGTTCGGGGCTCCTGGGCTGCTGGAGGGGGACGGGGTGGGTGGGACGGGTGCCGGTGGCGCGGGGGCGGCGGTCACGGGGCGGATCCGGGCGCGGGCCCGGGGTCCGTGCTCGGCGCGTGCAGGGTCCACGGGTCGGTGACCTGCCGGGAGACATGGGTGCGCAGCGACCAGCCGTGCCGGTCGGAGATCTCGTCGAGCTGGCTCGCCGCCTGCTCGCACCACGGCCACTCGGTGGCCCAGTGCGCCGCGTCGAGCAGTGCGGGACCGCCGTGCTGCCGGGCCTCGGAGGCGGGGTGGTGGCGCAGGTCCGCGGTCAGATAGGCGTCCACACCGGCCGCCCGGACCTCCTCGAAGAGGCTAGTCGCCCGATCCTCCGCAGACCGCGACGGTGCGGACTCGCGCTGCGGGTCGCCGGCGACCCGCAGGCCGGTGGCGGTGTCCGGCAGGCCGTTCGCCGCCTGGCGGGCGAACTCCGCGAGGGTCAGCGGCCCGGGCAGCTCGCCGATCCGGCCGAGACCGCGGCGGCCTGCCGGGTCCGACGGGTCGGGGACGAGCGGACCGGTGATCCGCAGGCCGACGGCGCCGGCCAGCGCGTCGGAGACGCCGGGGTCGGCACGGTCGGCGTTGGTGTGGGCGACGTGCAGCGCGATGTCGTGCTTGATCAGGTCGTGCACCACGCGGCCCTTGAACCCGGTGGCGGCGACGGTGGTCGTGCCGCGCAGGTAGAGCGGATGGTGGGTGACCAGCAGGTCCGCGCCGATCCGTACCGCCTCGTCGGCGACCTCGCGTACCGGGTCGACCGCGAAGAGCACCCGGCCGACCTCCGCGTCGGGGTCACCGCAGACCAGGCCGACCGCGTCCCACGACTCGGCCCGTTCTGCGGGCCAGAGGGCTTCCAGGGCGGCGATCACGTCGGACAGTTTGGGCACGGGTGGAAGGTTACCTCCCAGGCCCGGCCGTGGGCCTCCCGCGCGGACCGGCTCCGGCGGCAGCACACTCCTCGGCACGATTTCCGGCAAACGGGATGGCGGCCACTCTTACGCGTGAAGTGGGTCAACTGACGCCGTTCGTCCGGAAGTATGAAAACTAGCTTCTGTGACCGGAGGTGCCACAGAACATGTCAACCCGCACCATCGACCCCCTCGCCCCCGCCCGACCCCGCACGACCGCCCCGGAAGACCCCCTCACCGTCGGCGGGCCCGCCCCCGCCCGACCCCGCCCGACCGCCCCGGAAGACCCCCTCGCCCGCCCCCGCCCGGCGGAGCCCGTCCGCCGGACCGGGTTCGCCGTCGCGGCGGACGGCTCCTACGCCGCCTGTCTGGCGGACGCCGGCGGGGGCGCCTGGTACCCGGAGCGCTGGACGCTGGGCGGCCCCGAGCCGTACACCGTGCCGCTGCCCGGCAACCAGCCCGAGGAACCGGACTCCCAGGTCCTGCCGCTGCCGGACGGCCGGGTGCTGATACGCCGGGGTTCCGCCGACCGGCACGACCTCGCGCTGCTCTACCCGACAGGGCCCGGCACCGGCGAGCTCCCGGTGGGCTTCCTGCACGGTGCGGAGGTCCATCTGCTGCCCCCACTCGCGACCGGTGCCGCCTACGCCCTCACCTACGCCGACGGCACGAGCACCGTCTGGCTGGTGCACGGCGGCCCGGGGCTGGAGAAGCGCGCCGAGGTGGACGGGCACTGCACGGGCGGCGTCTGGCTGGACCGGTCAGGCCGGCTGCTCGCGCTGGACCGCGAGCGGGAGGGCCGCACCAAGACGGTGGTGGTGGACCTCGCGACGGGCGAGGTCAGCCCGCTGCTCCAGATCGCCGACGACAGCGACGACCGCCTGCTGCTCGCCGACCCCGGCAGCGGTTTGCTGCTGGTCCGCAGTGACGCGCCGGGTACCGACCGGATCGGATGGGGGGTACTGGGCAGCAGCCGCCCGGTGCGCTTCCCCGAGTGCCTGCGGGAGCCGGCGGTGGACGAGGACCGGGACGGCGACACACCGCTGGAACCGGTGGCACTGGAACCCGTGGCGGTGGAGCCGGGGCATCCGCTGGCGCCCGAGTCGTGCGCGGTGGTGCTGCGGTCCGGCGGGCGCTCGGCGTTGTGGCGGCCCTCGGCGCGACGCCCCGTCCCACTGCCCGCTCCGGCCGGCTGGCTGGCCGGCAGCGCCTGGTGGCCGGCACCGGGCACCCTGCGGCTGCCGTACGCCCGGCCCGAACAGCCCTACGGGGTACGGGACATCGCCACGGACCGGTACGCGGTCACGGTCGAGCGGTACGCGATCGCGGCGGGCCGGACCGGTGAACCGGCCGGTCGCCACGGCCCGTTGCCCGCCGCCGGCGCGCTCGCGCGGCGCCCCGGCCGCTCCCCCGGTCCGGCCCGCACCCCGCACGGCACCGCCCTGGTCGGCCCGGTACTCCCGCTCCAGCAGGCCCCGTTGGCGGCTCCCGGGACCCGGTCGTAGCGGACCTCAGGAGATTCCCTCCGTCACTCCTGCAACCATGCACGGCCGCCGAGCGTCACTACCCCGTGTCTGTGATACCGCGTCGACGACCGGTCACCAGGGCGTCTGGTGGACGGATCTTGCGCGTGGTTAGACTTGGGCCGGGAACTACGCAGCCGGACGACCCGGCCACCGAGGGTGAGCAACGGGCGGCTGTGGCAAGGCGCGTGAAGTCTCGTGCCGGTCCCGACTCGTCATCCCGTAAGCGATCTTGACGGAGAGACTCTGATGTCCGAAGCCCGGAACGAGACCACCGACGACCGCGCTCTCCTGGCGGCCGCAATGGGAGCTGAGGGCGGAAAGCACCGCGGTTCCGCCTCGTCCCCCGAGGAGCCCGAGACTCCGGCACACGGCAAGCACCGTCGTACCGAACAGAGCGAAGGCTGACAGCGATCACCCGGCGGGCGGCCGGTGCGGGAGCGTCCCCGCACCGACCGCCCGTCGGCATGTCAACGCACGGCGCCCTCAGTCGTGTTCGACCACGGTGTCGGTGAGCACCGGCGCGTCCTCGCGTTCCACCGCGGTCGCGGTGAGCTGGACGCGGCCGTCGCCGGCCCACATCCGTACCCGAAGGGTCTCGCCCGGCCACACCACGCCGGCGAACCGGGCGGCGTACGCCCGCACGCGGGTCACGTCGCCGCCGAGCAGCCGGTCCACGACGGCCTTGAGCACGATGCCGTAGGAGCACAGCCCGTGCAGGATCGGCCGGTCGAAACCGGCCAGCGCGGCGAACTCGGGGTCGGCGTGCAGCGGGTTCCAGTCGCCGGACAGCCGGTAGAGCAGCGCCTGGTCCGGCCGGGTCGGGCAGTCGACGGTGACGTCCGGCGCGCGATCGGGGGTGTCCAGCCGGGCGGAGGGTCCGCGTTCGCCGCCGAAGCCGCCCTCGCCGCGCACGTAGATCTGGCTGTCGCAGGTCCACAACGGCCCGGCGTCGTCGGCCACTTCGGAGCGCAGCACGATGAGCGCGGCCTTGCCCTTGTCGTACACCGCCTCGACCCGGGAGGTCTGGGTGGCCCGGCCCTGGACCGGGATCGGCCGGTGCACCTCGACGCGCTGCGCACCGTGCAGCACCGCGGTCAGGTCCACCTCCACACCGGGCGCGGACAGGCCGTCCATCAGCGCCATGCGTCCGCCGGCCACGGTCGCGAAACCGGGCAGCACGTGCAGTCCGCTCTCCAGGGTGTAGCGCAGCTCGGCCGGGTCGGTGGCGCCGGTCGCGCCGGCGCCGATGCCCAGGTGGTAGAGCTGGACGTCCTTGTGGCCCCAGTCGAGGTCACTGGTGACGGGTGGTGCCGAGGTGGCCCTGGCGACATCGATGGGCATCCGCTGACCGCTCCTTCGCCGTACGGGGGTTCCGCGACGGGTTCTCCTGCCCGTTCGTCCGCCATGTATAACGCATCGGCCGGGTGACGCACCGGAGCGCCGGCGTCGCATGATGGACGCCCACACGGTACGAGGGCGCACGAAGCGGACGGACGGGCGGCGGATGACGGGGAGCGGGAGCAGCCGGGGGGCACGGGCGGTCATGGAGCAGGCGGCGAGGGTGCTGCGCTCCAGACGATCGCGGCGCGGGCGCGACCAGAGCCTGCTGGAGGTGCACGACATCGCCGCGCTGCGGGGCCCGGATCTGGACGCGTACATCGAGCGGATCAAGCCGCCCAACCGCCGGATCATGCTGCCGTGGCTGATGATGGTGGCCGCGCCGGCCGCCGATGTCGCGCACGGCAGGGTGGGCCCGCCGTGGCTCGGGTACGGCGTGCTGGTCGGGTTCTGCTGGCTGTACACCCGCACGGTGGCGTCGGCGTTCGACAAGGAGGCCAGGGCGGGTCGCCGGCCGCGGCTGCTGCTGCTGGTCCTGGCGGCGATCGCCTACCCGACCACGATCATCTTCGGGCACAACTGGATCCTGCTGTTCGTCATGCTGGCGCTGGCCTGCGGAACGGTGTTGCGCGGGCGGCGGCTGGTGCAGGTCATGGCGGTGCTCGCGGCGTCCGCCGGCACGATCGCCAGCCATCACACCGGCAACGTGTGGAGCGCGACGACGATCGCCTACGGGACGTTCCTGTCCGGGCTGGTCACCGGGGCGATCCTGTCGCTGCACGACGTGATCGGCCAACTGCGGGCCACCCGGCAGGAGTTGGCGCGTACCGCGGTCGGGCAGGAGCGGCTGCGGTTCTCCCGGGACCTGCACGACCTGCTCGGGCACACCATGTCGGTGGTGGCGGTCAAGGCGGAGGCGGTCCGCCGGCTGGCGCCGCGCGACCTGGACGCGGCGCTCGGCCAGGCCGCGGACATCGAGTCGGTGGCCCGGCAGGCGCTCACCGAGATCCGCGAGGCGGTCTCCGGGTACCGGCAGGGCAGCCTGCCGACCGAGCTGGACCGGGCGCGCTCGGCGCTGGAGGCCTCCGGCATCGACCTGGTCGTCGACGAGTCGGGACCGCCGCTGCCGCCGCAGGCCGAGGCGCTGATGGGCTGGGTGGTACGGGAGGGCGTGACGAACGTGGTGCGGCACAGCGGGGCGTCCTCGTGCCGGATAGAGCTGCGCGGCGAGCGGGGGCGGGCCCGGCTGGAGATCACCGACGACGGCGACGGCAGCGGCGCCGGCGGTGGCAGCGGCAGCGGCCTGAAGGGGCTGACCGAGCGGCTGTCCATGGCCGGCGGCTCCCTGACCTGCGGGCCGGGACCCAAGAGCGGCTTCCGGCTGACGGCGGAACTGCCGGTGGAAGCCGAGCAGGTGACGCCGTGAGCGCCCCCGCCACCCCGATCCGGGTGATGCTCGCCGAGGACCAGGGGATGATGCGCGGCGCGCTGGCGCTGCTGCTGGGTCTTGAGGCGGACATCGAGGTCGTCGCGCAGGTCGGCGACGGTGCGGCGATCGTGCCGACCGCGCGTGCGGCGCGGCCGGACGTCGCGCTGCTGGACATCGAACTGCCGGGCCGCAGCGGGCTGGACGCGGCGGCGGAGCTGCGTACCGCGGTGCCGGAGTGCCGGGTGCTGATCCTGACCACGTTCGGGCGGCCGGGGTATCTGCGGCGCGCGATGGAGGCGGGCGCGCGCGGCTTCCTGGTCAAGGACGGTCCGGTGGAGGAGCTGGCGGCGGCGATCCGCCGGGTGCTGGCCGGTGAGCGGGTCATCGACCCGGCGCTGGCCGCCGCCGCGCTCAGCGCCGGGCCGAGCCCGCTCACCGGCCGTGAACGGGAGGTGCTGACCGCGTCGGTGGATGGCGCGACGGTCGCCGACATCGCGGCGAAGCTGCACCTGTCGGAGTCGACCGTGCGCAACTACCTGTCCTCGGCGATCGGCAAGACCGGCACCCGCAACCGGATGGAGGCCACCCGCACCGCGCGGGCCAACGGCTGGCTGTGACCGGGGCCGGCCCGGTCCGTCAGGCGGCCTTGGCGGGCCGCGGCGCCCGGGGCAGCGCGAGGACCATGATCACGGCGGCCGACAGCAGGAAGCAGGCGGCGACCAGGTAGACCCGGCCGTAGCCGGCGGCCAGCACCGAGGTGGTGGTGGTGGCGCTGCCGACCCGGCCGGCGGCGACGGTGGACAGGATCGTCAGGCCGATGGCGCCGCCCATCTGCCGGGAGGTGTTGACCAGGCCGGAGGACAGCCCCGCCTCGGAGGGTGCGACGCCCGAGGTGGCGGTGGCGGCGAGCACGGTCGCCACCACGCCGGCGCCGAAGGACATCAGCAGCGCCGGGCCCAGGATGGTGGTCAGGTAGGTGCCGTGGTCGGTCATCCGGGACTGCCACAGGAAGCCGGCCACCTCCATCAGCACGGCGGCGACGGCGAGGGTGCGGCCGCCGACGCGGACCATGATCCGCGGGGCCAGTTTGGAGCCGAGGATGATGGCGGTGCTGTAGGGCAGGAAGCCGAACCCGGCCCGCAGCGGGCTGTAGTGCAGCACGTTCTGCAGGTAGAGGGACATGAAGTACCACATGGAGAACATCGCCAGGCTGCACACCAGCATGACCGCGTTGCCCGCGGTGACCGAGCGGGACCTGAACAGGCCCAGCGGGATCAGCGGCACCTTGGTGCGGGTCTCCACCAGCGCGAAGACGGCGAGCAGCAGCACGCCGCCGAGGATCGGCAGCAGCACACCCGCCGCGCCCCAGCCGTGCGGGCCGGACTCCACGATGCCGTAGGCCAGCGCCGCGACGCCGCCGGTGACCAGGAGCGCGCCGGGGACGTCCAGCCGGCGGCGGGCGGTGGTGTCCCGGCTCTCGGCCAGCCGCCAGGCGGCGAGCACGAGTACCAGGGCGCCCACGGGGACGTTGACCAGCAGCACCCAGCGCCAGGACAGGAAGTCGGTCAGGACCCCGCCGACCAGGGCGCCCGCCGCGCCGCCGCCCGCGCCGACCGCGGTCCAGGTGGCGATGGCCTTGGTGCGCTCGTGGCCGTGCGGGAAGTTGGTGGTCAGGATGGTCAGGGTGGCCGGGGACAGCACGGCGGCGCCCAGGCCCTGCACCGCGCGGGCGGTGACCAGTTGCCACGGCTGCTGCGACAGGCCGCCGGCGAGGCTGGCCAGGGTGAACAGGCCGAGGCCGACCAGGAACATCCGCTTGCGGCCGAACAGGTCGGCGGCCCGCCCGCCCAGCAGCAGGAACCCGGCGAAGGTGAGCGCGTAGGCGTTGACCACCCATTGCAGCCCGGTGACGCTCAGGCCGAGTTCCGCGCGTATGGACGGCAGCGCGACGTTGACCACGGAGACGTCGAGCACGACCAGGAACTGGCCCACGCACGCGGCCAGCAGGACCGCCCAGGCGGGCGGAACGTAGCGTCGCCGTATGCCGTCGGATTGCAGTTGCCGATCGATGAGTTCCGCCATGCCTGCCATGGTCACCGCAACCGGGCGCGAGCGCATCGGCTTTCCGGCCTACGGCGGGAACGAGACGGTCTCAGGACCATCAGTCCCGGCGTGCGGACCGGCGTGTGCGCCCCAGGCCGTGTCCAGTGCCCCTTTCCGCACCGGCGGCGCGGTGCGGCACGATGGGCCCATGACCCACGCACCCGCAGACCTCCGGCAGCCGTCCGCCCGGCCGGAAACCGCCGTCCTGGCCGCGTTCGAGGCCGCCAGGGGTTTCATGCCGACGGACGAGGGTCTGGCGCTGTACCAGGCGGCGGTGGAGGCGGCCGGGCTCGGGCTGCCGCTGCTGGAGGTGGGCACGTACTGCGGGCGCTCGACCATCCTGCTGGCCGCCGCCGCCCGGGACGCCGGGGTGGACGCGCTGACGGTGGACCACCACCGCGGCAGCGAGGAGCAGCAGCCGGGCTGGGAGTACCACGACCCCTCGCTGGTGGACGGCGACCCGCGGGTGGGGCTCATCGACACGCTGCCGGAGTTCCGGCGCACCCTGCACGCGGCGGGTCTTGAGGACCGGGTGATCGCGCTGGTGGGCCGGTCGCCGCGGATCGCCGCGCTGTGGGGCCGGCCGCTCGGCCTGGTCTTCGTCGACGGCGGTCACACCGACGAGCACGCCACCGGTGACTACGAGGGCTGGGCGCCGCATGTCGCGCCCGGTGGGCTGCTGGTCATCCACGACGTGTTCCCCGACCCGGCGGACGGCGGCCAGGCGCCGTACCGGATCCATCAGCGGGCGCTGGCCTCGGGGGCGTTCACCGAGGTGTCGGTGACCCGGTCGCTGCGGGTGCTGCGGCGTACCGCGCCCGGCATATGACGGCGCATGGGTAGCATCGCGGGGGTGTTCAATCCCCCCACTCGCGGTCTGGCCGTGCTCGCGCTCGCCGTGGCACTGACGGCCTGCACCGCGCAACAACGACAGCAGCAGCCGGCCCGAATACCGCCGGCTCCCTCGCGTTCGGCGACCGCCTCCGGCCCGGCCGCCTCGTCCCCCGCGGCGTCCCGCAGCCCGTCCGCCCGGCCCACGCCCTCCGCCTCGCGGCCCGCGAAGCCGCTGGCCGGGAAGGTCGTGGTGCTCGACCCGGGGCACAATCTCGACAACCAGTACCACACCGCCGCGGTCAACCACCTCGTCGACATCGGCACCGACCGCAAGGCCTGCGACACCACCGGCACGGCCACCGACCGGGGTTATCCGGAAGCCTCCTTCACCCTCGACGTCTCCCGCCGGGCCCGCGCCCTGCTGACCGCGCTGGGCGCGACGGTGAAGCTCACCTACGACGGGAACCGCTCCTACGGGCCGTGCGTGGACGAGCGGGCCCGGGCGGGCAACGAGGCGCACGCGGACGCGGCCGTCTCGGTGCACGCCGACGGTTCGGCGGCCGGCGACCGCGGCTTCCACGTGATCCTGCCCGCCGCCGTCCACCAGGGGATCGCCGACACCCGGGCGATCACCGCGCCGTCCCGCCGGCTGGGCATCGCGCTGCGGGACCACTTCGCCCAGGACACCGGAACTTCGTACTCCGATTACGTGGGAAACGGAACGGGTTTGGACGTGCGAAGTGATCTTGGCGGACTCAATCTGTCGACCGTGCCCAAGGTCTTCATCGAGTGCGGCAACATGCGGAACGCGCGGGACGCCGCGCTGTTCACCGACGCGGCGTGGCGGCAGCGCGCGGCGCGGGGTGTGGCCGACGGGATCGCGGCGTATCTGGAAGCATCGGGCGGGTGACGGACGGCGGGCCCGGATCGGCGACAGCCCCCGGTCAACCCGGCTGACCCACTGTGCCGGACACCCGTACGATGGGTGGCCACCCCCGCGCTCCGCTCTGCCATGGGGAGCCGTGCTGCGCGACCCGGCGACAGCGACGACGACCATCGAACTGACAAAGGACCTTACGTGAACATCCGCTCCCTCACCCGAGGAGACGGCGCGGTGATCGGTGCAGCGGTGCTGCTGCTGATCGCGTCATTCCTGCCGTTCTACGCAGCCGCGAACTGCGACGGGGACGGCTGCACACTCAACACCTGGCACGCTCCGCTGCTGCCCGTCCTGTCCACCGTCCACCTCGCCGCACTCGCGGTCGCCGGGCTGGTCGCGGCGGCACGGCTGCTGCCGGAGGACCGCAAGGTGCTGGGCCTCGGGCTGCGGCAGTGGGCGGTCACGCTCTCGGTCTTCGTCGGCTGGGCCACGGTGTGGTCGATGTTCTCCAACGCCAGCGACCCGGGCACCGACCACGGCTTCGGCTCCTGGCTGACGCTGATCTTCGGTCTCGCGCTGCCGGTCCTGGTGGTGCTCTCGGAGCGCACCCCCGCACTGCAGGCCGCGCTGCTCGGCGCCCCCAAGCCCGCCCAGCCGCAGGGCTACGCCCAGCCCTACGGCCCCGGTCCCGGCCAGCCCGGCGGCGGCTACGGCTACCCGGCCACCGGCCAGCCGCAGCCCTACGGCACCCAGCCGCAGCAGCCCGGTTCGCCGATGGGCGGCATGAACCCCTCCCCGACCAGCGGTCCCGGCGCGCCCTCGATGGGCGGCGCGCCGGACTTCGCGCCGTTCTGGTTCGCGGTGCCGGTGGCCCGCCCGCTGTACCCGGAGGACGGCACGCCGACCCCGATCGCCGAACTGACCCCGGGCACCTGGTACCTGGCGGTGGACCAGCGCGGTCCCGCGCTGGTGGCGCAGACCCAGGACGGCCGGCGCGGCGTGCTCCAGGACACCACGGGCATCCAGCGCGGCTGACGGCCTGGGCCGTGTCTTGACGCGTCGCCGCCGCACTCGACGGCCCCCCTTCCGGATCCGGGAGGGGGGCCGTTGCGTGCGGCGGCGACGGGCCCGTAAAGTCCGGACCGGACGTTACCTGTCGGTAGGCGAGTGGGACTGCACACGGAGGTACGCTCATGCGGCTCGGTCTGGCGCTCGGTTACTGGGGACGCGGCCCCGACCCGAAACACGTGGAACTCGCCGTGGAGGCGGAGCGGCTCGGCTACGACTCCGTGTGGACCGCCGAGGCCTGGGGCTCCGACTGCTTCACCCCGCTGACCTGGATCGCCGCCCGTACCTCGCGGATCCGACTGGGCACCGCCGTCGCGCAGATGGCCGCGCGGACCCCGACCGCGACCGCGATGCACGCGCTCACCCTGGACCACCTGTCGGGCGGGCGGATGATGCTGGGCCTGGGGCTCTCCGGGCCGCAGGTGGTCGAGGGCTGGTACGGCCGCCCGTTCCCGAAGAGCCCGCTGACGGCCACCCGGGAGTACGTCGAGGTGATCCGGCAGGTGCTGCGCCGCGAGGGACCGGTCGAGTTGGCCGGCGACTACCACAGCCACCCGTACGCCGGGGCGGACGGCACCGGAATCGGCAAGCCGCTGAAGGCGATCACCCATCCGCTGCGGGCCGACCTGCCCGTGCTGCTGGGCGCCGAGGGGCCGAAGAACGTCGCGCAGACCGCGCGGATCGCGGACGGCTGGCTGCCGATCTTCTGGTCGCCGCAGCGGGCCGACCTGTACGCCGACGCGCTCGCCGCCGCCCGGCCCGGGTTCATGGTCGCCGCCATGGCGCAGGCCAGGATCTGCGAGGACGTGGCGGAGGGGCTGCTGCCGGTCAAGGCGATGGTCGCGCTCTACATGGGCGGCATGGGCGCCAAGTCCCGTAACTTCCATGCCGACTTGATGGTCCGGCTGGGCTACGGGCAGGAGGCGGGCCGGGTGCAGGAGTTGTTCCTCGCCGGGCGCCGCGAGGAGGCGGTCGCCGCCATCCCGGACGAGTTCGCCGACGAGATCTCACTCGTCGGCCCCCGCTCGCGGGTCGCGAAGCGGCTGGAGCCGTGGCGCGGCGGACCGGTCACCGATCTGCTGGTGATCACCTCCGACCCGGTCACCCTGAGCGTGCTCGCCGAGCTCAACAGCGATGCGGAATCGTCTGTTCCGTAGAGCGGACTTTCGATTCCCCACGTCGAAGGGCGTTTCAAGCCGCCCGGCCGGGCAAGGCGTTTGGCATGTCCAGTAGATACGGTGGCGATGGGGCGGCACGAGCGGTCGCCGTCATCGCGGATGTGGCAGCACTGATTCTCGGCGTGTGGATACTGATGTACATCCTCGACGCGAATCAGGGCAACGAACTCGTCGGCTGGGTCCACAACGCGGCCAATTGGCTGTCCGGGTGGTCCCGCGACATATTCACCCCCAGTGAAGGCTGGCTGAGGGTCCTTCTCAACTACGGCATCGCGGCGGTGGTCTACCTGTTCATAGGACACCTTGCAGCAGGGCGCCTGCGGCGCATCTGACAACGAGGGCGCGGCGCGCGCCCCCGAAGGGGCACGGAGAACCCCTTCGGCTAGGCGTCGTGATCCGCCGAGCGCGAGCTCAAGGGCAGCAGCTGTTCGCGGGGTTCTCGAAGCCCGAGGGCAGTCGTTCGCCGCCGAAGACGGCGGTGGTCGCCTCGTCGCCGCCCAGCGCGGAGACCGCGAGCAAAAGCGCCCCCGCGGTCCAGGTGGTGCGTTCCTCCGGCCAGACCTCCTGGTCGGCGAAGACATAGCCGGTCCAGTACAGGCCGTCCTCGGCCCGCAGGTGCTGGATGGAACGAAGGATCTCCACCGCACGGTCGGACTCGCCCATCGCCCACAGCGCGAGGGCGAGTTCGGCGCTCTCTCCGCCGGTCACCCACGGGTTGGGCACCACGCAGCGCACCCCGAGTCCGGGAACGACGAAGCGGTCCCAGCCGTCCTCGATGCGCTCCTTGGCGGCGGGCCCGCGCACCGCGGTGCCCAGCACCGGGTAGTACCAGTCCATCGAGTAGTGGCTCTTGTCCAGGAACCGCTCCGGGTGCGCGACGATCGCGTGCCGCAGCCGCCCGGTCGCCAACTCCCAGTCCGGCTGCGGCTCCTCGCGCTCCTCGGCGAGCGCCAGCGCACAGCGCAGCGCGTGGTACACCGAGGAGCTGCCGGTCAGCAGCGCCTCGCGTGGGTAACTCCCGTCCTCGTCCCGCTTCCAGGCGATCTCCCCGCCGGGCAGCTGGAGTTCGAGCACGAACTCCACGGCCGCGTACACGTGCGGCCACATCGAGTCCAGGAACGCCTCGTCTCCGGTGGACAGATGGTGGTGCCACACGCCGACGGCCAGGTAGGCGCAGAAGTTGGTCTCCCGACGGCGGTCGGTCGGCACCCCGTCGGTGTAGGCGGCGTACCAGGAGCCGTCCGGGTTCTGGTTGCGCGCCAGCCACCGGTAGGCGTCCGCCGCCCGCTCGTGCTCGCCTGCCGCGTCCAGCGCCATGGCGGACTCGACGTGGTCCCACGGATCGAGGTGCCCGCCGTCGAACCACGGGATGGCGCCGTCGGGACGCTGGATCGCGGCGATCGCGGCCACCGTGCGCGCCGCCTGCTCCGCGGTGAGCACGCCCGGCAGCACGAGGTGTTCTGTGCGCCCGGGGGAGGTCACGTGATCTCCTGCGCGCGGCGCGGCTTGGTGGCGTACGCGACGAAGCTCTTGCCGATCAGCGGGTTGAGCGCCTGCTCGGCGAGCCGGGTGGCCAGCGGCTTCTTCATGATGTCCCAGACCAGCAGCTTGTGGTACGCCTTGACCGGCAGCGCCTGGTCGTTGTCCACGCCCATCGCGCACTTGAGCCACCAGTAGGGGGCGTGCAGGCCGTGCGCGTGGTGGGTGCCGTACGGCTGGAGCCCGGCCTCGCGCATCTTGCCCAGCAGTTCGTCGCCGCGGTAGATGCGGATGTGGCCGCCCTCGACCTCGTGGTAGGCGTCGGAGAGCGCCCAGCAGATCTTCTCCGGCCCGAAGCGCGGCACGGTGACCGCGATCCGGCCGCCGGGGCGCAGCACCCGGACCATCTCGGCGAGCACGCCCTTGTCGTCGGGGATGTGCTCCATCACCTCGGAGATGATCACGACGTCGAAACTGTCGTCGGGGAACGGGAGTCGCAGCGCGTCGCCCTCCATGGCGACGGCCGAGGCGCCGGCCGGCGGCCTCGCCGGCCTCCCGCATCGCCGCGAACCACCGGGCGACCTCGCGGATCTCCTTGCCGTTGCGGTCGAGGGCGACCACCCGGGCGCCGCGCCGGTAGCACTCGAAGGCGTGGCGGCCCGCGCCGCAGCCCAGGTCGAGCACCCGGTCGCCGGGGGCGAGCGGGAAGCGGGAGAAGTCGACGGTCAGCACGCTGGACTCTGCTTTCACCTCGGGATCGCGGGGACGGTGCGCCGCCGGCCGGCGGCAGACGCTCGCCGCGATCGCCTCGCGGTACCGCTCCAGCGTGCCGCGCGCGGCCTGTTCCCAGGTGAAGCGGTCGAGTACCCGCTCGCGTCCGGCCGCCCCGAGCCGCCGGCGCAGCGGGCTCGTCCGAGAGCAGCCGGCCGAGCGCGACGGCGAGCGCGCCCGCGTCGCCCGGTGGGACCGCGAGGCAGGTCTCGCCGTCGGCGCCGGCCACCTCCGGTATGGCACCGCCGGTGGTGGCGACCAGCGGTGTGCCGGTGGCCATCGCCTCGGCGGCGGGCAGCGAGAAGCCCTCGTAGAGCGAGGGGACGCAGGCGATCTGGGCGCCGCGCATCAGGTCGACCAGTTCGGCGTCGCTGATGCCCTTGACGAAGTCGACGGCGCTCTCCAGTCCGTAAGCCTCGACGGCCTCGGCGACCGGGCCGGTCTCCGGGCGCTTGCCGACCACGACCAGGTGGGCGCCGGGGTGTTCGGTGCGCAGCTTGGCCAGCGCCTCGACCAGGTGGACCAGGCCCTTGAGGGGGACGTCGGCGCTGGAGGTGGTGACGATCCGGCCCGGCACGACGGGGACCGCGGGGTCGGGCGAGAACAGCCGGGTGTCGGCGCCGATCGGCACCACGTGTACCCGGTCGCGCTGACACCCCGAGGTCGTCGATGATCTCGCGGCGCGAGGAGCCGGAGACGGTCAGCACGGACGGCAGCCGGCGCGCGACCCGCTTCTGCATCCGGGTGAAGCCGTACCAGCGCCGCACCGACAGCCGCCGCTGCCAGGTCGAGGCGGCGGCCAACTCCAGGCGGCGGTCGACGGTGATGGGGTGGTGGATGGTGGTGACCAGCGGCGGGCCGCCCCGGTCGAGGCCGAGCAGCCCGTAGCCGAGCGTCTGGTTGTCGTGCACGACGTCGAACTCGCCGCGCCGGGCGGCCAGATGGCGGCGGGCTCGCAGCGAGAAGGTCAGCGGCTCGGGGAATCCGCCGGTCCACATGGTGGCGACTTCCAGGGCGTCGATCCAGTCGCGGTACTCGTCACGCGCCGGGGTGCGGAACGGGTCGGGCTGACGGTAGAGGTCGAGGCTGGCCAGCTCGGTGAGGGTGACGCCGTGCGTCCAGCACCGGGTACGGCTGGGCGCCGATGACCTCGACGTGGTGGCCGAGGCGGGCCAGCTCCCGCGACAGGTGGCGCACATAGACGCCCTGGCCACCGCAGAACGGATTGCCCTTGTACGTGAGCAGCGCGATCCGCAGCGGTCGGCCACCGGGCCCGCGGTCCCCTCCGGCGCGGGACGGAGCGGGCGTCCGCCCGACTGCCTGAGCGGCCTCAGCTGTCACTCAACGGTCTCCTTCTCGCTATCCGCCGGAGCGTAACCGGTGGCGCTAATCTAGAACAAGTTTCAGACTCCCCCGTCCAACGAGGCCCGAATCTACCGGGAGCGAATCAGCCCGCCGAGGGTGTTCCGGGTGATTCGCACCACCACCCGGCCGCCTGCCATCATGCGCTCAGCACCTCGCCGCCCGCGCCGAGCGGGACGGATCGCACGGAATGGGGACCCATGGCCACTCGACCCGGGCCGGCCGCCCCGCCCGCGAACGGCACCCTGACCGCCCGCCAGGAGGCCCGCCGTCGGCGGATCCTGGAGGCCACCGCCGAACTGGCCGGTGGCGGCGGCTTCGAGGCGGTGCAGATGCGCGAGGTCGCCGAGACCTCCCAGGTCGCCCTCGGCACCCTCTACCGCTACTTCCCGTCCAAGATCCATCTGCTGGTGGCGACCATGCAGGACCAGCTCCAGCAGCTGCACGCGACGCTGCGCAAACGCCCGCTGGCCGCCGACGCCCCCGGCGAACGCGTCGCCGAGACCCTGATGCGGGCGTTCCGCGCCATGCGCCGCGAGCCGCAACTGGCCGACGCCATGGTCCGCGCGCTCACCTTCGCCGACCGGTCCGCCAGCGCCGAGGTCGACACCGTCACCCGGCTGACCACCGCGATCATCCTCGACGCGATGCGGCTGCCGACCCCGCCGACCGAGGCGCAACTGTCCGCGATCCGGGTCATCGAACACACCTGGCTGGCCACCCTGGTCACCTGGCTGTCCGGCCGCACCTCCACCGCCCAGGCCACCCGCGACATCACCACGGTGTGCCGGCTGATCGACCTGGAGGGACCCGCCGACCGGGCCCGAGGCCACGACGAGGCGGACGGCACGTAGGGTGTGCGGGACAATTTCATCCGTGTGCCACCGGGTGCGGCCGGTGCGGATCCGGCGCCGGCCCGCGAGGCCGGGCGCCGTGCCCGGACCGCCCGGAGGCGACCGAGCGGCTCCCGGTGCCGTGGCCGCGCGTGAGGCGCCCACCCCCGGCCGCGCTCCGCACTCCGAAAGGCACCGACCGCCATGCCCTGCCCGTCACCCGCTGCCCGGCCTGCGACGGGAGCGCCGCGTGCCCGTGGCCTCGCCCGGCACGCCGGTGCGCTGACCGCCGCCGCGCTGCTGTGCGCGGTCGCGGCGCCCACCGCGTCCGCCGACTCCGCCGCTCCCTCGCCATCGGCCTCCGCGGCGCTGCCCGCCGGGCTGTTCGGCACCGCTGACCCCACCTACGACGGGGTGTGGCGGCAGTCCACCGCGCTGCTCGCGCTGTCGGCGGTCAAGGCCCCGGTGCCCGGGCCGGCGGTGAGCTGGCTGGTCGGACAGCAGTGCGCGGACGGCGGCTTCGGCGCGTTCCGGGCGCGGACCTCCACGGCCTGTGCGGCCAAGAGCGAGGACACCAACTCCACCGGGCTGGCCGTGCAGGCGCTGGCCCGACTCGGCGGGCACCAGGCCGTGGTGGACCGCGCGGTCGGCTGGCTGAAGGCGGCGCAGAACGACGACGGCGGCTGGGGCTACCAGCGGGGCGCCGCGAGCGACACCGACTCCACCGCCGTGGTCGTCGGCGCGCTCAGCGCATCGGGCACCGACCCGCGCGAGGTCACCCGCGGCGGGCACACCCCGCTGGACGCCCTGCTGTCGTGGCAGACCGGCTGCGACGCCAAGGCGCAGGCGCGCGGGGCGTTCGCGTACCAGCAGGACCCGAAGTCGGGGAAGCTCACCGCCAACGACAAGGCGACCACCGACGGCATCATCGGCGCCCACGACTCGGGCTACGTGGTCACCGCGCCGGCCGCCGACCGCACCCCCAAGGCGCTGGCCTGCCCGACCGGCGGCACCGGCCGGGCGTCCGACGCCGCCGCGTCCGCGCAGGCCGCCTCGGCCTACCTGGCCGGTGTCCTCGACGCGGGCGGCGACCATCTGACCACCGCGCAGCCCGGTTCCGACAAGAAGAGCCCGGACTACGGCAGCACCGCCGACGCGGTCCTCGCGCTGGCCGCCGACGGCCACCGCGCGGCGGCCCGCAAGCCCTACGAGTGGCTGGTGAAGAACGGCACCGGCTGGGCCGAGCACGACCCGGCGGGCCTGGGTTCGCTGATCCTGGCCGCCGCGGCGGTCGGCGAGAACCCGCACGACTTCGGCGGCGCCGACCTGGTGCGGCAGTTGCAGAACACCGGCCCCCAAACCGCCACGCCCGCCTCCACACCGCCGTCCGCCGGGCAGCGCGACCAGGCGGGCGGCAGCCTGAACAAGTGGTGGGTCATCGGCATCGGCCTGCTCGCCGGCGCGGGCATCGGCTGGGCGATCAGCTTCCGCAAGAAGAAGCGGCCGTGAGCGCCGGGCGCGGGGAGCGGCGCCCCCGGGGCGTGCTCGTCGCGCTGGTGGCGGCGCTCGTCACGGTGACCGCCGCGGCCGGCGCGGCCCCCGCCCACGCGGCCGGCTACCGCTACTGGTCGTTCTGGCAACTCGGCGGCGGCGCCTGGCACTTCGCGCCGACCGGGCCCGCGCAGACCACACCGGCCGACGGGGACGTGGAGGGCTGGCGGTTCGCGGTCAGCCCGGACTCCGCCGACGCGGTCCGGCCGCGCGGCGACGCGCGGTTCGCCGCCGTCTGCGCCCACACCCCCGCCCGGCCGGGCAGCGAGCGGGTCGCCCTGGTGCTGGACTTCGGTACGCCCGCCGACGCGCCGCGCGGCGCCACCCCGCCGGACGCGCGCACCGCCTGCGCGCGGATCCCCACCGGCGCCTCGGCCGCCGACGCCCTGGCCGCGGTGGCCCGGCCGCTGCGGTACGGCTCCAGCGGCCTGGTGTGCGCCATCTCCGGTTATCCGGCGGCCGGTTGTGGAGAAGCGGCCGCCGCGGGGAAGGCCGGGCCGCCGGCCGCGGGGAGCGCGGGCGGGTCCGACTCGGGGCCGTCCGCCGGGCTGCTCGCCGGTGCCGGGGTGATCGTGGCGCTGGGCGCGGCGGCCTACTGGCAGGCGCGGCGGAGGCGGGAGTCGTGATCCGGAGGCACTGCGAACGGCGTGCTCGGGGCGACTTCCGGCCGTGCGAGGTGACCTCTGGAGGGTGATCTCCACCTACGTCCCGCTACGTACTTTTTGTCGATGAGGCATCAATAGGATGGTCTGGTAGCGTCCGGCAGGCCCGTATATGCCTCGTCCCCCACAGCCCATACGGAGTCCGCCACCTTGGCCACCGCAATGCCTGCCGCAGAACAAAGCCACCAGCCGCTCCCGCCCGCCGCCGCAGTCGCTGCCGCCACGGGCGGGACGAAGCCTGCCGCGCGTCCGCCTCGGCTGTACGTGCTCGACGGGTTGCGACTGGTCGCGGCGTTGTACGTGGTGGCGTACCACTACACCGCGTACGACCTGCACGAGCCGAACCCGTGGGGACGGCCGGTCCACGAGGTCTTCCCGTTCTTCTCGCGGATCAGCTCCTACGGCTTCCTGGGCGTGGAGCTGTTCTTCCTGATCAGCGGATTCGTCATCTGCATGACGGCGTGGGGGCGCACCCCCAAGCAGTTCCTGATATCCCGGGTGACCCGGCTGTTCCCCGCGTACTGGTTCGCGATCCTGGCGACCACCGCCTTCGCGCTGGCGTTCGGCGGCAGTTGGCTGCGGTACGGGCGCACCTTCGAGCAGGTGACGACCAACCTGACGATGATGCAGGACCCGCTGAAGGTGATGGACGCCGACGGGGTGTACTGGACCCTGTGGATAGAGCTGACCTTCTACCTGCTCTTCCTCTTCGTCGTCCAGCGCGGTCTGACCTACAAGCGCGTGGTGTCCTTCGCCGCCGCCTGGGTGATCGCCGGGGTCATCGGCACCGGCAGCGGTTCCACCGTGGTGGCCGCGCTGACCATGCCGGGCCAGGCGCCGTACTTCGCCGCCGGGCTCGCGATGTACCTGATCTACCGCTACGGCCCCGACCTGATCACGCTGGGCCTGACCGCGCTGTGCTGGCTGCTGTCGCTGCACCAACTCACCCTGGAACTGCCGCAGGTGAACGGCAACGTCGGGCACCCGCTGCGGTTCGGGTTCGCCGCCGCGTTCGTGACCGGCTGCTACCTGGTGCTGCTGGCCGCGGCCACCCACCGGCTGGACTGGATCCGCTGGGGCGGCCTGACCACGGCCGGCGCGCTCACCTACCCGCTGTACCTGCTGCACGAGCACATCGGCTGGGGCCTGATACTCCACCTGCGCGGCCGGATGCCGGCCTGGCTGCTGGTCGCCGTCCTGACCGTGGGGTTCCTGTACCTCGCGTGGCTGGTGCACCGCTTCGTGGAGCGCCCGGTGGCCCGCTTCCTCAAGCGCGGTCTGATGAAGGCCCGCCCGGCGGGCTGATCCGCACCGATCCGCGAGCCGGACCGTAGGATCGCGGGCGTGGCGAGCGGCGATTTCGGGACGGCGGGGCTGCAACTGGTCCTGCTGCGGCGGATGGCGGACCACCAGCCGGCCATGGTGGAGGACGCCCTGCGCGACCTCGGCACCGACCACGCCACGATGCGCGAGGCGAACCGGCACTGGCAGGCCACCCTGCGGGCCCGCGGTTTCCCGCAGGGCGCGCGGCGGCTGCGGATCCTGCTCGGGCCGCCGCAGTTGCTGGCCGAGCGCCGGCTGGGGGACGTGAGCTGCCAGGCGCTGCTGTGGCCGGTGCCGCTGTGGCCTGATCTGCGCTTCGAGGCCCTGGTGGGGCCGGGCGGCCGGGTGTGGAACGAGTGGCTGGTGCGCGCCGCGGGCGCGATCGGACCCGAGCTGCGCGGACCCGACGACCTGCTGCCGTGGTCCTGCACGGTCGACGAGGTCGCCCGCGCCTTCGCCCCGGTCAAGCCGCTGGAGGGCGACGCCCCGACCCGCTGGCGGCTCGCCCTCCCCGGGAGCCGGATCGCGCACTTCACCTACGGGCTGCTGCAGTACGTCGACACCCGCTGAGGCCGGGCCGCGGCCGGGTCGGGCCGAACGGAAGCCGAGGGGGACTGGCGCGTTGGGCCCTCGCTTTGTATCGTGGAGGAACAAAGTGGCTTCCGCCCGTTTTCCCTGACCAGCGGGCGGGGCCACCTTGGTTCCGCGTCGGCGGACACCCCCGGCGCCCCCGTCTCAGCGCGGTGCGGCGGCCCGGCGGCCCTTGACCTGGCGATGGCTGTAGACCAGCAGCACGGCCAGCACGATCCCGGAGAGGATCAGCCCGGATCCGGTGGGCCAGCCGCCCAGCGGCAGCCACGGCCACAGCGTCCACACCACTCCCCCGGCGATCAGCGCCGCGCCGACCAGCGCGGAGGCCGCCACCCGCAGCGGTGAGGAGACGCTCTCCTCGGCCGCCCGCATCGCCCGGTTCCGCACCGGCGCCAGATGCCGCTCCAGCCGGGGGAAGACCGCCGACAGCATGACCAGCCCGCCCAGCACCAGCAGCAGCCCGGGACCGGGAAGCACCAGCAGCGCGCACCCCACCAGGAGCAGCAGCCCGCCGCCCACGGTGAGACCGATGCGTTTGACGTGGTTGCTCATGCTCACACCGTATGCGCCCTTCGCCATGGATCGACCACTTTCCGGCTGCGCCACTTCTCCCGGATGGTCATACCAATTGCACATTTTCAGCAGATGTTCAGCTCCCGGGCATCCGACCGGCAGCCGCGCCAACAACCTGAGCGACGACGGTTTCGAAGTCCCCCCAGCCCCTGACGGGCACCCCCGAGAGGACTTCGATGAACGACACCCCGGACACCCCGAGACCGACGGACGGCCTGACCCGACGCCGGCTCCTGGGATCCGCCGCCGCGGTCGGCGGCCTGGCCGCCGCCGACCTGGCGCTGCCCACCAACGTCCGCAAGGCGCTGGCGGCCACGCCGCCCAAGCGCGGACGGCTCAAGGACATCGAGCACGTCGTGCTGCTGATGCAGGAGAACCGCAGCTTCGACCACTACTTCGGCACGCTGTCCGGCGTGCGCGGCTTCAACGACCCGCACGCCATGCGGCTGCCGGGCGGGAGGTCGGTCTTCCACCAGCCCGACCCCGCCAACCCCGACGGCTACCTGCTGCCGTACCGGCTCAACACCCACACCACCGCCGCCCAGGCCATCCCCTCGATGAGCCATGAGTGGGACGTGCAGCACCAGGCGTGGAACCACGGCGCCATGGACAACTGGCTGCCCGCCCACATGGCCTCCGACGGCTCCAACGGCCCCTACACCATGGGCTACTTCACCCGCGAGGACATCCCCTTCCAGTACGCCCTGGCGGACGCGTTCACCATCTGCGACTCCTACCACTGCTCGGTGCTCGGCCCCACCGGGCCGAACCGGCACATGTGGATGGCCGGCACCATCGACCCGAACGGCGACTTCGGCGGCCCGTCCCTGACCACCAGCGCGCCCAACGGCCAGTACTCGTTCAAGACCTACCCCGAGCGGCTGACCGAGGCCGGGGTGAGCTGGAAGATCTACCACCAGCCCGGCTCGGTGACCGGCCTGGCCGCCATCTCGCACATCGAGCAGTACTTCGACGCCAAGCCCGGCAGCGCCCTGTACGACCAGGCGATGGCCCCCTCGCCGCTCGGCCAGTTCGAGTACGACGCGATGAACGACAGGCTGCCGACGGTCAGTTGGATCCTGCCGCCGTCCGGCTTCGACGAGCACCCGGCGGGGCTGCCGGCCGCCGGGGCGACCTTCGTGGCCGGCAAGATCGACGCCATCGCGGCCAACCCCGACGTGTGGGCCAAGACGGTGTTCATCCTGTCCTACGACGAGAACGACGGGATGTTCGACCACGTCCTGCCGCCCACCCCGAAGCCCGGCACCCCGGACGAGTTCGTCTTCAAGACCTCGGTGACCGGGGTGGACGGCGGCGGGCTGCCGGTCGGCCTCGGCTTCCGGGTGCCCGCCATCATCGTCTCCCCCTGGACGGTGGGCGGCTGGGTCTGCTCCGAACTGTTCGACCACACCTCGCAGTTGCGGTTCCTCGAACAGATCACCGGCGTCATCGAGACCAACATCAGCGACTACCGCCGCCGCACCGTCGGCGACCTGACCTCGGCCTTCCGGTTCGGCCAGGCCAGCCACCACGTGCCGACGCTGCCGGACACCAACGGCCAGTACACGCTCGCCCAGTACGAGACGAGCCAGCTGCCGATGCCCACCGTGCCGGCCGCCCACCAGTCGGTCCCCCGCCAGGAACCGGGCCGCCGCCCCCAGGTCCCGTAGACCGGCGGATCCCGCCCACCCCGTTCCGCACGACGGGGTGGGCGGGATCACGGTGGCCCATGCCGGACCGGGTTTTGTAGCATCGAGGAACAAACCCCGACGCCAAGGACGGCCCGATGTCCGCGACCACTCCCCACCCGCTCGGCGTCTTCAAGGCCGCGCTCCTCGACATGGACGGCACGCTGGTCGACTCCGACGCCGTCGTGGAGCGGGTCTGGCGGCGGTGGGCCGGGCGCAACGGCCTCGACGCCGACGAGGTGCTCAAGGTGGTGCACGGCCGCCAGGGCCAGGAGACGATGGCGGCCCTGCTGCCCGACCGCCCGATGGCCGACCACCTCGCCGACAACGCGCGGATGCTGGCGGAGGAGACCGCCGACATCGACGGCGTCGTACCGGTGCCGGGCGCGGCGCGGTTCGTGGCGTCGCTGGCCGGACGGCCGCACGCGCTGGTCACCTCGGCCGACGAGGGCCTGGCGCGGGCCCGGATGGCGGCCGCCGGGCTGGCACTGCCCGGTGTGCTGATCACCGCCGAGAGCGTGAGCGCCAGCAAGCCCGACCCGGAGGGCTTCTTGAAGGCCGCCGCGGAACTGGGCTTCGCCGCCCGGGACTGCGTGGTCTTCGAGGACTCAGAGGCGGGCATCAGGGCCGGCCTCGCCGCCGGGATGCGGGTGGTCGGGGTGGGCCCACGGGCCGCCGCACACCGGCCCACCACGCAGGTCCCGACGCTGGAGGGGATCCGCGTCGAGGCCGCCGCGGGCGGCGGCCTCGAACTGCGCACCGGGTGACCCCCGCGGGGCGCGCCCGGCTCAGCCCGCGATCACCTCGTACAGGCTGAAGGCGCCCATCGCCACCATCACGGCGGCGGCGACCTTGGTGATCAGGGACAGCGGCACCTTCTTCATCAGGGCCCGCCCGCCCAGGATCCCGATGCCCGCCACCGCCCACAGGGCCAGCACCGCGCCGACGGCGACCGAGACCGGTTGGTCGTAGCGGGCGGCGAGGTTGGCGGTCATGATCTGGGTCAGATCGCCGAACTCGGCGACCAGGATGAGCATGAAGCCGCTGCCCGCGACCTTCCAGAAGCTCTGGTCGGCCGGCCCGGCGGAGGCCTCGTCGCCGTCCTCGTCCCGGCTCAGCAGGATCATGGCCGCCCCGGCCAGGAAGAGCACCCCGACCACGCCCTGCACCCAGCGGTGCGGCAGCAGGGTCAGCAGGCTGCCCGCCGCGATGGCGACGGCGACGTGCACCGCGAAGGCGGCGGCGATACCGCAGAATACGTAGCTCGCCCGGTACCGGGTGCCCAGCACCAGGCTGGCCAGCGCGGTCTTGTCGGGCAGTTCCGCCACGAAGATGACGCCGAAGACGATGGCGGCGACGGTGAGGGAAAACACGGAGTGGGTCCTGTTCGGTCGGGCTCGCCGCACCGCGGATCCTGGTGAAAGGGAACGCTTCGGCACGGCGGCGTCGGTCAACGCTGCGGCCGAAGGTCTCGCTGGCACGGACGGGAATTCCGTCCGGCCTCCGGGCGCCGGCCCGGTCCCGTTCCGGAGAATCCAAGGATTCCCAGGTCCGCGATCCGAGCAGTATGTCGACGGTCCGGCGAAGAGCTACTCCCCTTCTGCTCGTCCCAGGGTAGCCCACCCGCGTCCGATCACCCGGCCGGCCGGACGCGTCGACAAAGGCCGGTCGGCGGCTCAAACGTGACGCTCAACTCACCGGCGACGGGGAAGAATCAGAACTCCCGCGACCTTGTATGTCTCAGCCGCCCCGAAGTGTCCGCTCACCGGATCCGCGGGATACGGCAAGTTGGCGCAAGGGATGAGAACTTCGTCACGTCGCCCCGTACGATAAAGGCCAAAGCTCCACGCGTACGCTGTACGGCTGGGTGAGGGGAGCCTTTCACCACCGCACCGGCCGGACAACCGGAACACGGGGACCAGGAGACCGACAGTGTTCGGACAGATGAGTTCACTGGTCGACACGCCATGGATGTTCGTGCTGGTGGGAATGTCCGTGCTGTTGGACGTCTTCTTGCCGGTGCTGCCCAGCGGCATCCTGCTGATCTCGGCCGCCACGGCCGCCACCACCGGTGTGCACGGCGGCCGGCACCTCATCGACATCCTCGAACTGATGCTGTGCGCCTCCGTCGCCTCGTGCCTGGGCGACCTGGCCGCCTACCGCCTCGCCTACCGCGGCGGCGCGTGGCTGGACCGCCATCTGACCAACTCCCGGCGGCTGGCCGCCGCGCAGGAGCGGCTCGGTCAGGTGCTGCGGCAGGGCGGCGGCGCGCTGGTCGTGCTGGCCCGCTTCGCCCCCGCCGGGCGTTCCGTGGTGAGCCTGGGCGCGGGCGCCGCGCACCGCAGGCCGGCCGAGTTCCTGCCCTGGTCCGCGCTGGCCGGGCTGACCTGGGCGGTGTACGGCGTCGGCATCGGCTACCTCGGCGGCCAGTGGCTGGGCGCGACCTGGCTGGCGACCGCGGTCTCCCTGGCCTCGCTGATCGGCGCGGGCGCGCTGGCCTCCTACATCTTCCGGCGGGAGCGGCGCGCCGGGGCGGCCGCCTCCACGGTGGTCGCCTCCGCCACGGCGTCTCCCGTCATACCCGGCGGGTCCGCCCTGCCCGGCGGTCCCGTCATATCCGCGGTCCCCGTCGTGCCGGTCATCCCCATCACCCCCGGCACTCCCCCCACCCCTGCCGTGCCGCCGACCGCGGCGGCCGCAGCCGAGGCCAACTGACCACCGGACGCGCCTCGTTCAGCTCCCGGCGCGGTGCCGGTCGACGGAGTCACGGGCGGTGGCCTCGTCGAGGTAGACCTCGCACACCGGACGCCCGTCCGGGGTGAGGGTGTGCTCCAGCTCCCACAGGCTGATCTCGGCGCCGTCGGCGAGCAGGAACGCGTGCTCGTACAACGACCACTCCATGACGCAGTCGCTGACCGTGTCGTGCCGCAGGGTGACCAGCGTCGTCTCGTGCCCGACCGCCGAGCGCAGCAGGCGGCGCACCGGGTCCCCCGGACGGTCGGTGTTCTCCGCGCGGCGCAGTACCCGCCAGGCGTGGTCGGCGGAGTTGTCCGCCTCGTAGTCGTGGTGCACCTGGCGGATCCGGCGGCCGCGGTGCTGCTCGGCACGGCGGGCGGAGAAGAACATGTCCGCGATGAGCCGGCCGAGTTCGGAGCCGGCGTCCTCGTCGGGGTCGAGCGCGGCGGCCGACCCCGAGACGAAGTCGGGATCGGAGCGCGGGTCGAACCCCGGGGTGAGCCCCAGGCCCAGCCCGGACTCCCAGCCCGGCTGTGAGCCCGGCAGCCCGAAGCCGCCGAGTATGGCGCTGAATCCGGGCCACAGGTCCAGCACCGGCGGCTCCCCGAACCGCTCGCGCACGTAGCCGTCGGCCGCCGCCTGGTCCGCGTAGAGCCGGAAGCGGGTCCGCCCGTCGGCGCCGGTGTTGTGCTCGACCTCCCACAGGATGGCGTGCCCGCCGTCCGCCAGCAGGAATATGTGCCGGAAAGTGCGGTGGCCGATCGCCCGCGGCGGCCCCTTGCGCTGGCGCATCGCGTGCAGTTCCGTCCAGTGCATCAGCGCGCAGCCCAGCCGGGCCAGCAGCGCCGCGTCGAGCACCGCGAAGCCGTCCGCGTCCCCCGCACCGCGGGACCGCCCCCGGTCCTGGTCTCCCCCGCGCTCCCCGGTGTCCGCGCGATCCCCCTGCCCCCCGCGGTCGTTCAGGTTGTCCGCGCGGGCGAGCAGTCGGTCGAGGAACGCGCCTGGTTCTTCCCCGTCGGGCGGACGCGATCCGCCTACGGGTGTGTCATCCATGTGGCTGTTCATCCGGCCCTCCCGCGACCACTTTTCGCACACTCAAGGTAGTGGCGCAAGTGCCGTACGTGTCCGCTCTTTTCGAAGACTTCCGGAGTGTTTCGCCGACTTCCGGAGACTTGGGTCGGCATCAGCGGATTCCGTACGCCTGGATGAGACGCCACTCATACGCGAGGACGACCGGTAATACGCGACCGGACGGTCGGGTTTCGCCTCTTCCACACTACCCGGGCGAACGTCTTCGGCCACTACCGGCGGTCGGCGATCCCGGCACACAAGCGCCGGCCTCACCGTCCGAGGTCGGCGGCCACGGCCGCCCGGACCTGCGTGAGTTCGCGGTCGACGGCCTGGTGCTCCGGCTCGCCCACCAGCACCGCGGGTGCCGGGAAATCGAGTGTACGCAGGTGGGCGAGGCGCAGATGGGTGGCCGGATGACGCGGGTCGGCCCGGGTCCCGCGCAGTCGCGCCAACCGCAGGCACCGGGCGCGCTCACTGTCGGGAACCGAGGCCATGTAGACGCCGAAGCGCCGCCACAGGTCCCCGGGCCCGCCGGCCGTCCCGGCCGGCCCGGCGCCGGCCATCCGGTCCAGCGCGGACATCGCCGTGGGCAGCAACGCCGAGGCGCGGACCATGCCTTGGGCGGACCGGCCGGAGGCGATCCGGGCCGCGACCCGGTCGGCGAGGTACTCGGCCCGGGTCCCGGCGGGCTGCGTCAGCCGTCCCAGCCACGCCAGCAGCGCTCCCGCCGCCTTTCCCACCGCCCCCAGAACCACCTGCGAGAACATGTCGGCCGTGTTCCGCAGGGCGGAACCCGAGGTGTCCCGATTGCCCCCCATCACCAGCGATGGCGCCGGCCATCCGACGGCCCCGGCCCGCGCCTCCTCGTGTCGGGCGGCCGGGACGGCCAGCCGGATCCAGCCGGACAGCGTCCGCTCCGCCGACTCGACGACCACGCCCCGACGCGGGTCACCGGCGGCCGCGAGGGCGAACTCCCGCCCGAGCAGCGCCAGTCGCTGGTCCGAGGTGAGGGTCTCCCACAAGGCGAGCCCCAGTGTCAGCACGCGGCGCCGTCGCGGACCCACCCGCGAGACGCCCGCGTCGAAGCCGGCGTCCACCGCGATCACGTCGACCGGCCGGGCACCGCAGGCCGCGGCCACCCGGTCGGCGACCGCGTACAGCGTGGGGGCCGCGCCCCGGTCCAGCCGGTGCCCGGGAGGCCGGCCCCGCCGGGACCAGACGAAGGCGACCAGCAGCAGCACGACGCCACCGAGGATGATCTCCGGGACCGTCCCGGTCAGCAGCCAACCGCCCGCGGCGGCCAGCGCGAGGGTGAGCAGGTCGACCGCGCCGGCCAGGGCGAGCGCGCCGAGCGGTAGGGGACCGCGCGAGGCGCGGGTCCCGGGCTTCCCGGTGCCGGGGCCGTCGGGCTCGCTCAGCCGGTCGAACAGGGCCGCCTCACGCCGTCGTTCCCTGGCCGCCCGGCGGCCGGGGTCCGGCCGCCACTCGCCGTCGGCGGTCAGCGGATCGACGTTCCAGTCGCACTCCGGACACCAGTCGCTGAACCGGGGATCGCCCGTCAGCGCGGCGCCGCATCGCGGGCAGGTGGTGGCTGCCCCTTCGTCGCTCATGGCACCCGATGGTGATCCCCGTCGGACGCGGCCACAGCCCCCTTTTCCCAAGGCTGGGCGATTCTTGGCGAGTCCGTGATGACGCGTCATCAACTTCGTTATGGACGTGGGATGTTGCGCAGGTTGGAGCGGGCGAGGTCCAGCATGGTGCCGACCCCGCCGTCGAGCACGGTTCGGCCGGCCGCCAGCGCGAAGCCCTTCACCTGCCCGGCGGTGATGTGCGAGGGGATGGAGAGTGCGTTGGGGTCGGTGATCAGCTCGACCAGCGCGGGCCCCGGGGTGTTCAGCGCGTGGGTGAACGCCTCGCGGATCGCGCCCGGCTTCTCGACCCGCACGGCGGGGATGCCCAGCCCCTTCGCGACAGCGGTGTAGTCGACCGCCGGGTGGTCGGTCTCGTAGGGCGGCAGGCCGTCGACCATCATCTCCAACCGGACCATGCCGAGGGAGGAGTTGTTGAAGACGATGACCTTGACGTCCAGGGCATGCCGGCGCACCGTGATCAACTCGCCCAGCAGCATGCTCAGTCCGCCGTCCCCGGACAGCGAGACGACCTGCCGGCCCGGGTCGGCGAAGGCCGCGCCGACGGCGTGCGGCAGCGCGTTGGCCATCGTGCCGTGCGAGAACGAACCGATCACCCTGCGGCGGCCGTTGGGGGTCAGATAGCGGGCGGCCCACACGTTGTTCATGCCGGTGTCGACGGTGAACACCGCGTCGTCGGCGGCGAGTTTGTCGAGCAGGCTGGCCGCGTACTCCGGGTGGATCGGCAGATGGCTCTCGACGTCCCGGGTGTACGCGCCCACCACCCGGGTCAGCGCCCGCTCGTGCTTGCGCAGCATCTCGTCGAGGAAGCGCCGGTCGCGGCCCGCCCTCAGCAGCGGCGTCACGGCCCGCAGGGTGACCGCCACGTCCCCGTGCACGGCGAGTTCCAGCGGGGTGCGCCGGCCGAGCCGCCGGGCGTCGTGGTCGACCTGGATGGTGTGCGCCTGCGGCAGGAAGGCGTCGTAGGGGAAGTCGGTGCCGAGCATCAAGGTCAGGTCGGCCTCGTGCACCGCCTCGTGGCAGGCACCGTAGCCGAGCAGCCCGATCATGCCGACGTCGTACGGATTGTCGTACTGGATCCATTCCTTGCCGCGCAGGGTGTGGCCGACCGGCGCGTGGACCGCCTCGGCCAGCGCCATCACCTCGGCGTGCGCACCGCGCACCCCGGCACCGCAGAACAGGGTGACCCTGCGCGCGCCGTCGATCGCCCGCGCGAGCCGGCGCACACTCTCCCCGTCGGGGTGCACCACGCCCGGCGCGACCTGTGGGGCGGCCGCGCCGGTGGGCCGGGCGGCCGGGCGGTCCGCCACGTCACCGGGCAGCACCAGCACGGAGACGCCGGGCGTGCCGATCGCGTGCCGCACGGCGATCCGGGCGATCCTCGGCATCTGCTCCGGCTGCGAGACGAGTTCGCAGAAGTCGGCGGCCTCGGCGAACAGCTTCTCCGGGTGGGTCTCCTGGAAGAAGTCGGTGCCGATCTGCGCGGCCGGGATGTGCGAGGCGATGGCCAGCACCGGCGCGCCGCTGCGGTGCGCGTCGTACAGGCCCTGGATCAGATGGGTGTTCCCGGGACCGCACGAGCCCGCGCACACCGCGAGCCGCCCGGTGACCTGCGCCTCCCCCGCGGCGGCGAACGCGGCGGCCTCCTCGTTGCACACGTGCGCCCACTCGATGCCGGGGGTGCGGCGGATCGCGTCCACCACCGGGTTGAGGCTGTCCCCCACGACGCCGTAGACGCGCTGGACGCCGGACTGCACGAGGACCTCGACGAACTGGTCCGCGACGTTCTGGGTGGGCACAGGACGGCTCCTCGCGGTCGGCAGCACGGACGGGCCCCTGGGGGCGATACGCGCGGTTCGACCGAGATTACGCCGAAGCGCCGGAATCCGCCGCCGACCGGGCCGCCTCCGGCGCGGTAACGGGCGCCTCCGTTGCGGGACCGGGCGCCTCGGGCTCGGGGCCGGGCGCCTCCGGCGCGGTGCCGGAGGCTTCCGCCGTGACGCGGTCGGGGGCGGGGGCCTCCGGCGTGACGCGGTCGGCGGCGGGGTGGGGTGTCGTCGCGGGGCCGGGGAAGTCGGCGCCGGTGAGGGCGAGCAGCGGCGCGGCCTTGACCGCGGTCTCCTCGAACTCGGCCGCCGGGTCCGACAGCGCGACGACCGCGCCGCCGGTGCCGTAGCGGATCCGGCCCGGGGTCAGCACGGCGGTGCGGATGACGATGCTCAGGTCGGCCGTTCCGGTGGGCGAGAAGTAGCCGATGGCGCCGGAGTAGACGCCGCGCGGCCCGCCTTCGAGACGGTCGATGATCCGCATCGTGCGGACCTTGGGCGCGCCGGTCATCGATCCGCCGGGGAACGCCGCCCGTACGCAGTCGACCGCCGAGGCGTCCGGCCGCAGCCGAGCCCGCACGGTGCTGACCAGTTGATGGACGGTGCCGTAGGTCTCCACCTGGAAGAGCCCGGTGGCCTCGACCGAGCCGGGCCGTGCGCACCGCCCGAGGTCGTTGCGGACCAGGTCGACGATCATCAGGTTCTCCGACCGGTCCTTCTCCGAGGCGGCCAGTTCGCGGCGCAGTCGCGCGTCCGCGTCCGGCGTCGCGCCACGCGGCCGGGTGCCCTTGATCGGCCGCGACTCGACCCGCCCGTCCGCGGCCACCCGCAGGAACCGCTCCGGTGAGGTGCTCAGCACCGACATCGTGCCGAACCGCAGCAACGCCCCGAAGGGCGCGGGCGCGGCCCGCCGCAACAGCCGGTACGCCCGCCAGTCGCCCTCGCCGACGGCGCCCCCAGCCGAGGCCCCGGGGCCCGTCCGGGCCGGGGCGACCGGGCCGAGCCCGCCGGGGCCCCCGGCACCCGCATCCGGCGCACCCGGGGCGCCCCCGTCCGCGGGCAGCGGCCCGGCCTCGGGAAACGTTTCCGCTTCGGCCATGTTGGTCAGGCAGACCTCGTACGTCTCGCCGGCGGCGATCTCCTCCTGGGCTACGGCGATGAGTTCCAGATAGCGGTCGCGGTCGTGCCGCAGCCGGATCGGTCCGGTCGGGAGCGGGCCGGACGGCTCCGGGAGGCGGTCGGGCGGCGGGCCCGTCAGACGGCCGGCCGTCTCCCCGAGCCAGCGCCGCGCCCCCGCGTGGCGTCCGCGTTCGGCCAGCGCCAGCAGATACGTCATACCGGTGACGTGGTCGAGCACCACCGCGCGGTCCGCGAAGACCATCACCGCGTCCGGGTCGGCCGACCGGTGCGCCCGAGCGCCGCCGCACTGCGCCTTCAGCTCGTAGCCGAGGTAGCCGACCCAGCCGAGCGCGAAGTCGAAGGGCCGTTCGGGGGCCGGGGGCACGGACATCCGTATCGAGCGCAGGTCCGCGTCGAGCCAGTCGAGGAAGTCCCCGGTGACCGTCTCCCCCTCGGCCGCCCGGGACCCGGGAACGCCCCGGCCGACGGTGACCGTGCCCGTCCAGGCGTCGGCCGTGGCGACCCTGGCGAGCGGCCCGCCCGCGTCCCCCATGATCGAGAACCGGCCGCCCTCCGGCCCGGCTCCCGGGCGGCTGCTGTCCAGCCAGAAGGCGTAAGGACCGGCCCGGAACAGCGCGTCGAAGGCCGCCTCGCCCTCCCACCGGGTGGGTACGCGCTCCACCAGCAGGTCGTACGGCGGTCTCTCGGCGGCGGCGCGCGGGGCCCCGCCCTCCTGGACGGTTTCCGTCAGCCGTGCCGCGCCGGTGAGGCGGACCGGCTCCCGCCGCGGCGCCCGCGCCCGGGCGAGACCGGCGAAGTTGCGCAGCAGCCGGTCCCCGTGCCGCGTGCAGATCGACTCCGGGTGGAATTGGAGCCCCCACAACGGCCGCGTCCGGTGCCGCAACGCCATCAGTACGCCGTCGGGGGTGTGGGCCAGCGGTTCCAGGTCGTCGGAGAGTTTGGTCACCGTCAGTGAGTGGTAGCGCACCACGTCGAACGGCGACGGGATCCCCTCGAACAGGCCGGTGCCGTCGTGCAGCACCGGCGAGGTGCGGCCGTGTCGCGGCTCGGGCGCCCGCCCCACCGCTCCGCCGTGCCACGCCGCGATGCCCTGGTGGCCCAGGCAGACCCCCAGCAGCGGCAGCTCGCAGGTCTCGACGACCGCGCGGCAGATCCCGACGTCCGCCGGCCGCTCAGGGGTGCCGGGCCCCGGCGAGATCACCACGGCGTCGAACTCCGCCAGCCGTCCCGGCCGCCAGGTGGGGTCGTCGTTCGCCACGACGACGGGCTCCCGGCCGGTCGCGGCGGTGATCTGGTGCACCAGGTTGTAGGTGAAGGAGTCGTAGTTGTCGATCAGCAGCGTGCGCATCGGGCCGGGTCACCTCCCGGCGGATTTTCCCATGCCCAGGTCAGACGGTACGTACCGGCCCTGGGCCCGGCTCGTGGCGGCGTTCGCCCTACGCCTCGGTGGAGGCGCGGGCCGCCCGCCGCAGCGCGGTCTGCACCCGGCCGTAGGACCGCTCCTCGGCGGCCTTCCGCATCACCGGATGCGCCGCCAGGGCCCGGACCGCCCCCCGGTAGGTCTCCCAGCGGCCTTCCCACTCCTCCTTCCGTTCCGCCGACCATTCCGACGGCGGAACGTCCCACTCCCCCAACGCCGCGAACGCCGCGTCGACGGTCCGTTGCAGCTCGATGAGATCGTCGGTTATCTCCAACGCGTCACGCATGCCGGGATCGTAGGCGGATTTTGTGATCGTTTTGTCACGACACCACGGTCAACACCCGGCCGTGCGGCACAATTTCGGGTCGCTTCCGACCCCCAAGACGCCTGATGGCAGCGTTGCGGCCGGTCAGACGCCGGTCGCCCCGCGGCGCCTCCCGACTCGGGGGCGCTGTGATATTTCGCACGGCGTCACCGAGGTGTGACGGACCGTCAGTCGGACAAGGGGCTCCGGCGCCGACGCGGTCGGTTACTCTCCGCCACCTTCGGCGGCGCGCAGACCGGCGGACCACTTCTCCTCTATACGGGCGAACTTCCACACCGCGAAGGCCACGGCCCAGGTGACGAAGAAGAGGCCGACGATGACGAAGCCGATGATGTTCAGGTTGAGGTTGCTCACCCAGTCCCAGAAGGCACCGTGCAGGTCGAACTTGTCGGCGGCGAGGCCGAGCAGCTCGATGGTGCCGATGATGAGGGCGACCGCGACCGACAGCCCGGTGATGGTCAGGTTGTAGTAGACCTTGCGGACCGGCCTGGAGAACGCCCAGTCGTAGGCGAAGTTCATGAACGAGCCGTCGATGGTGTCCAGCAGGGACATGCCGGCCGCGAACAGGATCGGCAGGCACAGGATCCCGTACCAGGGGAGCCCGGAGGCCGCCCCGGTGCCGGCCAGGACCAGCAGCGCGACCTCGGTGGCGGTGTCGAAGCCCAGGCCGAACAGGATGCCGACCGGGTACATCTGCCAGGGCTTGTCGATCGACTTCATGACCCGGCCGAGCAAACGATTCATCAGGCCGCGGTTGTTGAGCTGCTCCTCCAGCGCGGCCTCGTCGTACTGCCCGGAGCGCATCTGCCGGAAGACCTTCCAGATGCCGACCAGGATGACGACGTTGATGATCGCGATGATGTAGAGGAACGTGCCGGAGACGGTCGTGCCGATCAGACCCGTGACGCTGTGCAGCTGCGAGCCGCTGTCCTGCACCGGCCCGGCCAGCGCCTTGACCCCCAGCGAGAGCAGGAAGGTCAGGCCGAAGACGATGCTGGAGTGGCCGAGCGAGAACCAGAAGCCCACCGAAAGCGGCCGCTGCCCCTGGTGCATGAGCTTGCGGGTGGTGTTGTCGATGGCCGCGATGTGGTCGGCGTCGAACGCGTGCCGCATCCCCAGGGTGTACGCGGTCACCCCGATGCCGATCCCGAACGACTTGGTGCCCAGGCCCGCGTGCTGCGGCGCGACGATCAGCACCAGGGTGAGCCAGCCGATGACGTGCAGCCCCAGGATGAACGCGCCCATCCCGGCCAGCCTGCGCCACTCGCGACGGGTCATCGACCGGGTGAACCGCTGCCAGCCCGAGACGGCCGGGGCGGACCGGGCAACGGGCGGTGCGGTAGTCATGGACGCTCTCTTTCCTCGGTCGACGCAGTGAGCGTAAACGCCGAGCGTTCCTAGTTGCAAGAGATTCGCATTAAGGAGTGGTGGGCAGGAAGCCGCGGGAGGGCGGCGGGCAGCCGGGCGGACGAGGGCGGCAGGGAGCCGGGCGGACGAGGGCGGCAGGGAGCCGGTGTGATCAACACCTCTTACGATGCTGTGGAACCGCTGTGCGTTCCATGGCGTAGTAACGGGCATGAAGTTGAAGAGGCTCACCGTCGCCGCCGGACTGCTCGCCGTCGCCCTGTTCACCAGTGCCTGCGGCCACAGCCACACCGTTGTCGTCCACCACCACTACGTGACGCACCACACCGTCGTCCACCACACGGTGGTCCACCACTACCACCACTGACGACCGGCGAGGCGGGCTCACGGCTGGGACCGGTCCCGGTCAGGGCGGGTACAACTGGGCATCCCACGTTGCCCGTTCACCCCCCTTTTGCCGAACCGAGAGGTCGCCATGCCGCGTTATCCGTCGATCCTGCTGGTCGCGGTGTTCCTGCTGTCGGCGTGTGGTGGCACCGACACGTCCACCGCGCCGGCCCGCCACAAGTCGCCGACGGCGACTCCGTCCCGATCCACCAGCCCTGACGAGGAGTTGGTCGGCTGGGGGACGCGGTTCTGCTCGCTGGACGGTTCCGTCGTCACCAGCCTGCCGATGCAGCCGATCGCCCCGCTGGGCAGCCCCACCGAGCGGGACCGGCAGCCGCTGCTGGACTACCTCGCCGATTCCGTGGCCGTGCTCAAGCAGGCGAAGACGTCGTTCGGCCGGCTGCCCGCCGCGCCGACCGAGGCGTCGGCCGCCATGCTCGCCGCCTACCGCAAGAACATCGACAAGGGCATCACGCGGCTCCAGGCGGAGACCACGACCACCTCGAAGCAGGCGGCCGACCAGCTGGGCGTCATGTACACCCTCGACCCCGGCGAAGTGACGCTGTTCGAGGCGGAGTCGAACCACGTGATCCTGACCGCCATGAAGTCACACCCCGACCTGAAGGCCGCCTTCGCCAAGGCCCCCTTCTGCGAGGTATACGCCCACTGACCACGCCGTGGGCGGTACGGGGGGCTCCGCCGGCGCCACGGCGTGCCCGCGCGGGAGGTCGGGTCCGCGCGGGGGGTCGGGTCCGCGCGGGGGGTCGGGTCCGCGCGGGGGGTCGGGTCCGCGCGGGGGGTCGGGTCCGCGCGGGGGGTCGGGTCCGCGCGGGGGGTCGGGTCCGCGCGGGGGGTCGGGTCCGCGCGGGGGGTCGGGTCCGAGGGGGACCCGACCCGCTCAGCGGCTGAACCATTCCCGTCCCGGTTCCGAGAGCACCGTCCTGCTGACCGCGAAAGCGATGACCAGCCCGATCGCCTGCGTGAAAAGGCCCGAGACGAAGATGTTGATCAGAATGATCAACATGTACGCGCATTCGACCACGAGAATCGTGGTCCCCGCCCAGCTGAATCGCCTCAGCGCGCAAACAGCCGAGAAGAGCAGCGCGACCCCGGCGACGAGGGCCAGGTAGATGGAGAACCGGACCAGGCCGAGACTGGAGACGTCCTGACCGTGATCAAGCCGATCGTTGACGAGCAACTGAAGCCAAATCCCGACCAGGATGTTGGAGACGACCTGGAACCACACTCCGGCTAAGGCCCATTTGACGCGACCCGGCATGCGGGTCGCCAGTTCAGTGACCATGAATGGAAGACCTTTCGGTGTTGAAGGTCCTCCACTGTCACGGATCCCCCCGGGGACCGGTCCCAGAACGGCAGCGGCCCGACGAAGGGCCACCCCCGGGCCATGTCGCCCGGTCCGCGCGGGCTTTACCCAGAGATATTTGCGCACCGAAGCGGCGCCTGCTCCCCTGGTGGTCCACCGAAAGAGACTGCTGGAGACGGGTGCATGAGCGACCTGCACGTTTCGGCCTGGAAGCGCTACGGCCAGGATCGACTGTACGTGAACACGTCGGACGGCGAGAGCGTGGCCTGGTTCGATCGCAAAACGGGCCAGATCAATATCCTGGTAGAACCCTTCCGCGCCGCGGCCCTCGAAGCACTGACCCCCTATCTCACCGGAAACGCGGGCAACTCCGGCAGCTTCGGCAACGCCGGCTCGGGAGACATCTCCCGAGGCCCCGCGCCCCGCACGACCCCCTCCTTATCCCATTTCCTTGCGCCGGAGCATGATTTGGCGCTCAACCGTCCCGGTGAGGCGCTTCGAGCGAAGGTGAGGGAGTTGTCCCCGGGATTGTTCGAGCGCCTGATGAATTTGCTGCTTCAGCAACGCGGTGAAGCGGACAGCTGGCGAGAGGGCCTGGTTGGCGAGCGCATCGTCGGCCGCGAACTGAAACGGCTGTCCGCACACGGGTGGCGGGCCCTCCACTCGATACCGCTGCCACGGGACGTCGACGTCGACCATCTGCTCATGGGGCCCGGCGGTGTGTTCGCGATCAACACCAAGAGCCATCGCGGCAAGGGGATTTGGGTCGGGGACGACGTGGTGAGGGTGAACTACGGCGAATCCCGCCCGTACGTCCGCAAGAGCCGCGGTGAGGCCGCCCGCGTCGCCCGGGCCCTGGAACGCGGCTGCGGATTCCCCGTCGCCGTCAGGCCGTTGCTCGTGTTCGTCAGGCCGTCGCGACTCACCGTCGTCCCGTCCCTGGCCGACGTGCGGGCGATGAGCGAACGTGAACTCGCCGCACTGGGCCCGCTGTCCGGCGCGTTACGTCCCGACCAGGTCGATTCCGTCTACGCAGTGGCCCGCGACCGCCGCACGTGGACCCAGGCCTGAGCGGGTCGCTGACCGAGCCCAGGCAGCCGTGGCAACGGGGACCGGCGCCGTACGCGCACCGCGCCGCACGGAGTGCGCCGACCGCGCACACTTGCGGTTGTGCACCCAGCCGCCCTGGCGTGGCGTCCGCGAGGCCAGCAACGATGGAGTCATGAACGTTGATCTCGAAGCCGTCGCCGACGCCGCCATCGCCTGCGCCCTCCGCAAAGACGCCGACGGCTACGCCCAGTTGGTCCGGGACCTCGACGCCGACCAAATGCGCGCCGTGGCCTGGAGCGTCGCCGAATACACCGCCACATCCATGATCGAACGCGTCGAAGACGCCGGCCTGGCCAAACCCCGCAAACTCGCCCTCGAACTCTGGCAAGGCGTCATGCTCCGACGCGCCGCAAAGGGAGCCGCCTCGTAGGCCCCGCCGCATCAGCGAACAGACCTGCCACGCCCGCGTGGTGAGGTACGCCGCCGCTCCCAGTGCGGTTCACCCGTTAGGGGGACTGCGCAGATCCGACGGTACGATCATCATCTCTACATGATCAAGCGAACACTCACCGTGATCGGCCTGGCAGGCGCATCCATCGCGATGGCCACCGGCACTGCCTCCGCCGCACCCGCGTCCGCCCCCGCCCCGACGGCTCAGTCATCCGGACTGGCCGACCTCCTCGGGCCGGCGCTGGCGGCCCTCAACCCCCTGACCCAGGGAATCGATCAAGGGGTTACCGCGGGCGCGGGCAACATCAACGCTGCCACGCGCGATGCCGGTGAAGCCGTGAATCAGGCCGCGCAGGGCGTGGGGGACGCGTCGCAGGGCGTGGCCCAGGGGGCCGGCGAGACGGTCGCCGAGGTGCCGGGGGCCGTCGACAGGACCGTCCACAACCTGGAGCATGCCGGCATCACCGGCGATGCGATCGATACGTTGTTCGGCGCCCCCAGCGGGAGTTGACCGCCAAGTCCGAACCAGCCCCCGCCCGACACGGCCCGGATCCGGAAGTCCGGGCCCGTCCGGGAAACCGGGCCGGACCGGCACTTCGGGCGCGGTCGGACCGTCGGGGGGCGGCGGACCGCCGGGGGCGCCCGGCGCCGCCGGATCACCGGGAACCGATCACACGCGACCGCGGCGCCGACAACATCCCCCGCATCCGGCGGAGAAGCCGCACAGCCCAAGCTGTACACCTTGCTGCCTCACGGTGTGGAACCGCTGCGCAACGGCCCGTGCCACATGTGAAAGGCGGCCGGGAGGAAGAGCGTCGACCGTGCCCCGCTACGCCACGCAGCGGGGCACGAAGTCCGAGCGGGCGGCAACGGGGGACTTTCCACGGAACGGGCCTGGGCTGGTACGGCTCAGCACACTTGCGGTTGTGCACACGGCAGTCCTGGCGTGGCGCTCACGACGCCAGTGACCATGGAGCCATGAACGTTGATCTCGAAGCCGTCGCCGACGCCGCCATCGCCTGCGCCCTCCGCAAAGACGCCGACGGCTACGCCCAGTTGGTCCGGGACCTCGACGCCGACCAAATGCGCGCCGTCGCCTGGAGCGTCGCCGAATACACCGCCACATCCATGATCGAACGCGTCGAAGACGCCGGCCTGGCCAAACCCCGCAAACTCGCCCTCGAACTATGGCAAGGCGTCATGCTCCGCCGCGCCGCAAGGAGCTGACGCATCGTCGATCACCTCCTCACGTGGCCAGTCGTGACGTGCACCAACTGCGGCTGGACCACCCGCCCAGCCGGGACAGCAGCGTGACCACAGACCCCGGTCATTGCCGCACCCGTCAACGGCCCGCCGGATCAACCGGCGGGCCGTCATCAAGGGACACGTGCCTAGTTGTCGTACTGGCACTGTCCCTGGGTTGCGGAGTGAGCGTCAAAACCGAAGTAATGCACCGCTTCGCCTGCCGAAGAGATTCCGCATATCGCCCTCGAAGGCGGGCGCCGTCCAGGTACATACCCCGACAACCAGCGGACAGAGCGGCACCTCACGAGCCTGTGCCTGGGCTGCCGGCAGAACCGCCATCCCCAGGGCTGCGCCACCGATTCCGGCAAGCACCGCCAACTTCTGCAAGAAGGTCTTCATCTACCGTCCCTTTGATTCCGTAGGCCACAACTGACCTCGCTCCATCGGTAGCCTGAAACAAGAACCGACAAACAGGGATGAAAGAAGTCACATAGGACGAAACAGTCAACTACCGCCTTCGGCCCCGGCGTAGCCCGCTCCGACCGAAACCTTGGGGCGACCGCCGCCGTCACGCCGCGCACCTCGCGACGCCACAGACCGGGGCGTCCGCCATGGACAACACCGTCCATGCACACAAGTTCATCACGGAACAACCACGTACGCTTCAACTCCCGCTCGACGTAGGCACCATGGTGGAATGCGAAGACACCTCGCGACCGTCGCGTTAGTCGCCGGTGGCCTCATGCTGGCCACCGCCTGCTTCGGCCCGTCCCATGGCGTGCCCGCTACTGCCGTCACCGCGCACAGCCTTCATGCCGGCGTCGGCAGCACCGACCTCCTGATGCCCCGCGCCACGACCGCTACCGCGCGGGCGGCCATCCGCAAGTACGCCGACGGCATCAGCGGCGCGAGCCTGTACTACGTCAAGGTCGAGCACGCCGCGCACGCCGACCGGTACGTGTGCCGCGCGAAGTGGTACCGCGACGCCGCCTCCTGGCAGGTCAACGGCGACCAGACCGCCGCGACGCCCACCACGTGGCCCCACCTGACGATCTACTGCCGACCCGACGAGGGGTGACGGGTGAGGTCCGGTGCTTCAGGGCGCGCGCGACGGCTGGTCGTTGTCGTGCGCCGGGCCGGCGCCGTCACACGCTGCTCTGGCCGCGTTCGCCCCGACCGTTGCCGACGCGGGGTCTGCTCTATGGCGTCTGGTCGGTGGTGGTGTGCCTGAGCGACGGGATGTTGCGCGGCGGCTCGGCGAAGCCCTTGTCGGCGAGGGCCAGGCGCAAGACCTCCGTCATGGGTACGTCCACCCGTTCGGGGGTGAGCATCGGTACGCCGACGAGGCCGGTCCAGGCGTGGCTGACGTCTTCGCCGTCGATGGTTGCGACACGGATGGGGTTGTGGACGGTCTCTATGTCCACGACGGTGATGTCCTGCTCGATGGCAGGCACGAGGTGCTGTCGGACGAGCGCGGCCAGCGGGAAGCCGAGCCGGCGCCAGTCGATGCCATGGCTGTCGCACCAGTTCATCCATGTATCGGGGGCGTCCCCGTCGTTGAAGCCCCACTTCGACAGCAGGCAGTGGCTGAACAGCGTCAGGTGCGCCTCGGTGTCCGTCACGGGTGGAGTCTCCCACCCTCCCCCGCTCGCACCGCAGGCCCCGCCCCCCGGTGGGCGGAGGCACCGGGGCAGGCGTTCCGTACTGGCCAGGAGGCCATCGACTGAGGTGGGCACAGCTGGGTTCGAACCAGCGACATCTGCTTTGTAAGTTCGACTGCGGATTCTGGCCACCTGCCAAGCCATTGGTTCGGGGCGGATCTCCCGTCCTTGCTCGGTCGGCCGAGTACAGCAGCGTACGGTTGTGTTGATGTCAGATGGTGATGTCAAGACGTCACCCAGAACCCTTGCCCCCCGCCCAACGCGGCTGGACGCTTCCGCAGATCAGGCGACATGCAACACGTGAAGTCACGCCGACGAGGATTGTGGGCAGGTGACCCCATGGGATCAGGCTTGTTAGAGAATTTTCTTAAGAGTCCACTGCCGATGATACGCAAGGTACTCGCGCCCTATCTGATGCCCCACCGCCTCAACGAGACGGCCCAGAGAGGTTCCGATAGCGTGGTCGGTGATGGTCAGATTACCGTCGATACTCAACATGCCGAGATCGAACAAGACATGATGATTTGGGCATAAGCATAAAACATTGGCCGCCACGTCAGGCCCACAATGGGGCCGCCCCAGGGCTTGAATATGAGCCGCCTCAGCGTAGCCACCTTTTGGGGTGACGAGCCGAAAACGACAGATCTGACAAGTGAAATCATGCACCCGCTTGACATGCTCCGCCACGGCCGTACTTCGAATAATGCGTTGAACAACGAACTCGGCACGCGAAGGATATTCTTGCCCGACTGGCTGACGCGGAACCAAGACGGGCGGATCGCCCTCATCCTGTTCAGTCCGTTGGACCGAGGTGGAAGCGTCAATGCGACGGTACGCTTCCCAGCCAGCCTCGGTAAGTTCCCAAACCCCTCGTGAGCGACTGGCTGGCACCAGGAAACCAGACCTCTCCATCTTTTTCCGTTCAAATCTGGTCCTATTGTGCCATTTGGGCTCTTTGTCGCGCTCCGTTCCCTCCCAGTCTTCCGCCGACAGCTCGCTCCCATACCGTTGCTCCATCTGCTTCAGGGCGCGAGCCGTGGGAGTCTTACCACCTTGCTCGGCGAGTACGACCAACAACCATTCTCGAAGGGTCTGCTGCTGGGTGAGTCCTGATGCCATGCGCAAGAGCATAGAAGCCCTCGCTAGTGGAGATCGGTCAGTGAAGACAACACGAGTCGTGGCCGGGCCGCCGAAGGTCGCCGCCAGACACCGACTGTGGCCGGGTGGCTGCACTCCACTGCTGTACAGCGCCGTCGAGATAGCGCCATGACAGGGGCTGAGTAGAGGTCACCGAGCTTCGGTCATGTATTTCTCGATGACGCGGGCCGCCTCCGCGAATGGCATGTTAAAGAACTCGCGGTCCTTGCGGACGCGATAGCCGACAAGAAGGGCATGGACGTCCGATTCGACACGCTGGGCGTCGTGGACCATCCAGACGCCGCTTACGCCCAAGGGAATCACCATGCCGGTTGCCGCGTTGATTTCTCTAGCTCGAGTCAGGGGATCACGGTTCGTGTAGCCAATTTTGAGCATCTCGGGGTTCTCACGGTTGGAGAGTACGTACACGAAGCCTCGGCCCTCGAGGGAAGCCGGTGTACCAGAGATGAAGTCGCGCAGACGTTCCGGGGTTCTTGCAGCCTCCAAGACGGTCACGGCATCCGCCGCCCCCTGCCAGTTCGCGTCCCGGAGACCTTTGCGGAGAAGCTGGAGCGTGTTGGAGGTCTGACGTGCTTCCCTACGCGACGGGTAACCCAACTGCGCGCACACAGTGAACCAGTCCCACTGATCCTTCTTGTACACGCGGGTGAACAATCCCTTGAAGGTAGAAAGGTCGTCGAGCCGGCCGAGAGCTGCATGACGGCCTTGGGTGATGGTGGCGAGAACTGTCCGCGCAGCCTCGACGCGCTCTTGCTGAACATTCGGTTTGATAGGAGATAATCCAAATCCCCAGTTGCTGCCCGCCCTGGTGCGGTTGATGGAGGAACGCTACGACCTGATCAAGGCCCGACAAGGCATTGCTCGTTCAACACCGGACGAGGAGATCACCTCCGACGTGTGGGGACTGCCCGAGGCTGAACGTCCGGTACCCGTCGTGCTGTTCGTGGACGAGGTCGCCGAACTGTTCATGGTCGCCACCCGAAAGGAAGAAGAACGGCGGGACGAGATGGTCACCCAGTTGATCCGCCTCGCCCAACTCGGCCGCGCAGCCGGCATCTTCCTGGAGGTCTGCGGCCAACGCTTCGGCGCCGAACTCGGCAAAGGCGCCACTATGCTCCGCGCCCAGCTCACCGGCCGGGTATGCCACCGGGTGAACGATGAAGCCTCCGCCAAGATGGCGCTCGGCGACATCGCCCCCGAAGCGGTAGGCGCCGCATGCGCCATCGCACCCGAACGACCCGGCCTCGCCGTCGCCGGGGACACCTCCGGCGGATGGACCCGCATCCGCACCCCGCACCTGTCCCTCGCCGACGCCGCAGCCGTGTGCACTGCGAACGCGCACCTCGTACCGGACGTGCCCGTACTCGACCCGTTCCGTCCCACCGTCCCGTCCCACCCGGCCGACGCACCCGTACTCCTCACGAAGCCGCGGCCCGTCACCGGCTGACCTTCCACCCTTCCACCGGTCGGCGTGACCACCTCACGCCATGTCCTTACCCCCGCCATGCCCCGCTTTGGAAGGAGGACTGCACGTGCGCGCTCGTCTGGCCCGCATTGACGCCGTACTGGTCCAAGCCGTCATCGCCGCCGCCCTGTCCTTCGCCCACCTCCACGACATCGCCAACCTGGCCGGCCAGCACGGCTGGAAGGCGTGGGCCTACCCGATCTCCGTCGACCTACTGTCGGTCGCCGCCTGGCGACGCCTGCGCACCGGGGAAGGCAGAACGGCGGCCTAGTGCTGGTTCGTCATCTCCCTGACCGCCTCACTTGGCGCCAACATCGCCACCGCCGGACTGCTCGACGCACGGGCAATCCCAGCCTGGCTACGCATCCTCGTCGCCGGATGGCCAGCCGTCGCCTTCCTCGGCGGAACGCTCCTCGCCCACACGCATGCCGTGACGGGCAGTGCTCCGGAGACAGCGGAGAAACCCGTAACCGCCGCTCCCCACCCCGAACCCACCACGACAGCACCGACACAGCAGCCCGAACTGGAGTTCACCCGCACCGTTCCCGCGATCCCAACCGCCCTGATCGATCACGCCCGCAAGGTCGCCGCCGACCACCACACCCGCACCGGCACCCCCATCGACACCCCCACCCTCCGCACCCGCCTCGGCGTCCCTACACCGCTCGCCGAAGCCATCGCCACCCAGCTCTGAACGGAGACACGCCCATGCCCGCCGACCGCCGTTTCCGCAACGTGATCCGTATCGGCCCCGTCCAGGTCGCCACCTCCAACGACCGTCACGGTCACGAACAGCACACCGCCGCCTGCACCGCACCCCGCTGCGGCTTCACCGCCGTTTACGACTCGCGTACCGCCGCCGAACTCGCCGCCCGCACCCACCGCTGCCCCGCCCACTGAACGGAGCACTCCACCCCGTGACCGTCAACCTCCCCTTGGTCGTCGTCCTGGGCGTCATCACTTGGGCCGCCATCAAGTTCCTCCGCATCCGCCTGTGGGTCGTCGCCGTCATCGCCCTGTTCGGCTTCTACCTCGCTCACACCCTCCTCGCCCCCGCCATCGACAACGGCACCCGCCACAGCGTCCGCATCATCAACGGCACACACCGTGTTCCTCGACCCGAAGTTCCCCGAGCCACCCACCATCACCACTTCGGCCGTCCCCGTGCAGACCCACGCACCCGTCTGCACCTGCCAGCACCCGACATCCGCCCGCCGCATCGCCCCGACCCTGGCCACCGGTACAGGAGCCGTTGCTGCCGTCATCACGGTCGGCGTCGTCCTGACCGCCCTGGTGACCGCCGTCGCCGTCGCGGCCGTCTCGGTGACCGTCGCCACCGTTGTCCTGCGGTCGCTCCTCACGCCCCCGCGCCACCCCCGCTGAACCCACGGACTGTCGGGGCGGCTCCGATACCGCCAAGCATCCACCGCCCCGACAGCCCCCACACCTCCACGAACCACCACCCGCGGAAGGTGAAAACCATCTCTACCCGCACCACCCCGCCGCCACTGCACGAACTTGCCAACCTCGCCGCCCACAGCCTCCTGCCCGCCCTCGCCCACCAACTCTCCGGCCTCGCCGGCTGCACCCACCCCATCCGCCTCGACGGCCACCGCACCGAACACACCCTCAACACCACCACCGGCCAGATCGGCCCCGCCCTCCACTACCTCAACTCCGCCCAACTCCCCGCCGGTCACCTACTGGTCCGCTGCAACAACCGTCGCACCACCCGCTGCCCCTCCTGCGCCGAGACCTACCGCCGCGACACCTACCACCTCATCACCGCTGGCCTCCGCGGTGGCAAAGGCACCCCCGACACCGTCGCCCAACACCCCCGCGTCTTTGCCACCTTCACCGCACCCGGCTTCGGCCCCGTCCACAACCGCCTCTCGAACGGGCGCTGTGGCTGCGGCACCCAGCACGAGAAGAACGCCCCCGAACTCGGCACCCCACTGAACCCAGCAACCTACGACTACGAGGCCGCCGTCCTGTGGAACGCCCACGCCGGAGCCCTCTGGCGCCGCTTCTCCATCCACCTACGCCGCGAAATCGCCAAACGTGCGGGGCTCACCCAACGCACCCTCCGCGATCACGCCCGCGTGTCCTTCGCCAAAGTCGCCGAATACCAAAAACGCGGCGCCGTCCACTTCCACGCCGTCATCCGCCTCGACGGCCCCGAAGGCGGCACCACCCCACCACCCGCCTGGGCCACCGCCGAACTCCTCACCGACGCCATCCAGGCCGCCGCCTCCGCGGCCCGCGTCACAGGCCCGATGGTCGACGGCCGCCAGCACACGTTCGTCTTCGGCCGCCAACTCGACGTACGCACCATCCGCACCACCGACTTCACCGGATCGACCGCGCTGACCGACCGGGCCGTCGCCGCCTACATCGCCAAGTACGCCACCAAGGGCGCCGAAACCACCACCGGCACCCTCGACCGGCCTCTCCGCTTCCTCGCCGAACTCGCCCAAGCCCAACTCACCGACCACGCCCAACGCCTCATCCGAACCGCCTGGACCCTCGGCGCACGCAAAGACCTGGAGGAACTCCGCCTCCGGGCCTGGGCCCACATGTTGGGCTTCCGCGGCCACTTCTCCACCAAAACCCGCCACTACTCCACCACCCTCGGCACCCTCCGCCAAGCCCGAGCCGACTGGCGCCGCACACAAGCTCCGGTCACCGGCCCACCCGAGGAGACCACGTACGTCGTCTCCCACTGGGTCTTCGCCGGCACCGGCCTCACCCCCGCCGAAGCCTGGCTCACCACATCACTCCAACCAGCCGCCGGAGCGGAAGGGGAACCCACCCATGGCCGATGACATCCTCCTGACCGTCCCGGAAGTCATGGCCCGCCTCAAGGTCGGCCGCTCCACCGTCTACGACCTCATCCGCTCGCGCCGCCTCCCCTCCATCACCATCGGCCGCTGCCGCCGCATCCCAGCCACCGCCCTCCGCACCTACGTCACCACCGAACTGGAGGCGGCAGCCTGATGACCACCCCACGCAGACGCAACCCCAACGGCGCCGGGACCATCACCAAGCGCAAGGACGGCCGCTACCAAGCCGCCGTCTACGTCCTCCAGCCCGACGGCACCCGCGCCCGCAAATTCGCCTACGGCAAGACCTGGGCCGAATGCGACACCAAGCGCCGGGACCTGCTCACCAAGGTCGACCGAGGCGTGCCCGTGCCCACCCGCTCCGCAAAGCTCGCCGCACATCCGGCTCTACCTGGTGCCGTACCTCGGCAAGAAGACGCTGGAGAAGCTGAGCGTCCGGGACGTACGAACAGCTCTCGCCCAGATCGCCAAGGCCACGACCGAGGCGACTGCCAAGGAATCCCACCGTGTTCTGCGCTCGGCGATCTCGGCGGCCTGCCGCGAGGAACTAATCACGCGCAACGTCGTCAAGCTCGTCGAAGCACCCAAGGTCGACGCCTACGAAGGACAACTTTGGACGCTGGAGCAAACCTTGACGTTCATCTTCGCTTCCCGGCGGGATCCGCTCTACGCAGCCTTCATGCTCGCCGTCGGCCTGGGCCTGCGCCGCGGGGAACTTGTCGGTCTGCGCTGGCAGGACATCGACCTGGACGGCCGCACGGTCCAGGTACGGAAACAGCGTCGGCGGCGAGAACTACGAGGACGACACGAAGAACCGCCGCAAGCGCACCCTCCCTCTCCCCGCGCTCTGCATCGCACCCCTGCGTTGGCAGCGCATGCGGCAATCCGTGATGCGGGCCCGGATGGGAGAAAATTGGGAGACGTCAGATCTAGTGTTCACCACGCGCACCGGTCGGCCGATCGAAGGCAGCAACGTCCTTCGCTCGTTCCAGCGACTGACCGCCACCGCGGGGCTCCCCCGCATCCGCGTGCATGACGCCCGGCATGGCGCGGCAACTCCCCTCGCCGCTGGCAACATCCATCCCCGTGTGGCCATGGAGATTCTGGGTCACAGCAAGATCAGTGTCACCATGGACATCTACACGCACGTGCCCGACGCCCTCAAGCGTGAAGCCGTCGCCCACATGGACCGGATGCTGGGGCGTCGCCCGCGCTGACCAGCCGCGTTGATGTCGAAAACGCATGTCGAAGGCCCCCGGTCGCAACCGACCGGGGGCCTTCGCACTGGTGGGCACAGCTGAGTTCGAACCAGCGACATCTGCTTTGTAATTTTGATCCGGGCCCGTCCCAGCCACCGGTGTCGACCCATCACGACGGCCAGGCAAAGGAGCCAGCGTACGCCCCCGTCCGGCGTTGTTGATGTCAGCCGTGGAGGTCAGAAGCCCCCTGAGCGGTAGCCCCGCAGAGGCCCGGAAGCTCCCCAGTGATGTAGGTCAGCGCTCCACTCCTGGCAGGGGCGTTGACTGAACCACGAGACGGTTGCTGCCACCTGGCAAGGTGATCTTCACATCTAGATGATCTTCGTGAGGAACCTTGTGAGCACGCTCGGTAGCTTCATCTGGTCGATCGCCGACCAGCTTCGGGGCCCCTACCGCCCCAACCAGTACGGGACCGTGATCCTCCCCTTCACGATCCTGAGACGGCTCGACTGCATCCTGGAGCCCGATCGCACGGCGGTACGCGAGCTAGCCGCGAGATACGAAAACCCGAACCGGCTCAAGGTCGAAGTCAGGAAGACAACGGGGCGGGAATTCTACAACACATCCAACTACGAGTTTGCGAACTTGCTGACCGATGCGGACGGGCTGGCAGACAACCTCGCCGACTACATCGACCAGTTCTCCGCCGACGTGGACGTGTTCGAGTACTTCGACTTCAAAAAGGAGATATTAGCCTTAGAGAAGGCCGGACTTCTGCGCGAGATAGTCAAGTCCTTCGGTACGGTCGACCTGCATCCCAACGTGGTGTCCAACGCAGACATGGGGGACGCGTTCGAGCACATAATCCGCAAGTTCAACGAGGCCGCGAACGAGACTTCCGGAGACCACTACACGCCGCGCGATGCGATCCGACTGTTGGTCGACCTTCTCTTCACGGATAAGGATGTCGAACTCTCCAAGGAGAATATCGTCCGGTCGCTGTACGACCCTACTGCCGGTACTGGCGGCATGCTCTCTCTGGCTGAGGAGCACCTCCTCAAGCAGAACCCCGACGCGGGCCTAAGCCTGTACGGCCAAGAGTACAACCCACAGTCTTACGCCATCTGCAAATCCGACCTGCTCGCTAAAGGCCACAAGGCGACCAACATAGCCTTCGGCAACACGCTTACCGACGACGCCTTCAAGACCCGTCAATTCGACTTCTGCATGTCCAATCCTCCTTATGGGGTGGACTGGAAGCAGTACGCCAAGGCGATTAAGAAGGAGCGTGACTCCGCCGGTTCTTACGGTCGCTTCGCACCGGGACTCCCCGCGACCTCGGACGGGCAGATGCTCTTCCTGCTTCATTTGGCCCACAAGATGCGCGCGCCCGAGGATGGCGGCGGCCGCGTCGGTATCGTCATGAACGGCTCACCGCTGTTCAACGGCGCTGCCGAGTCCGGCCCGTCGGAAATTCGCAGGTGGCTGCTGAAGAATGACCTGGTCGAGGCAATCGTCGCCCTGCCGACCAACATGTTCTTCAACACCGGCATCGCCACGTATATCTGGATTCTCGACAATGCCAAGCACTCCGATCGCCAAGGCAATGTGCAGCTCATCGACGGCACGTCATTCTGGACCAAGATGCGCAAGAGCCTTGGCTCCAAGAATCGCGAGATCAGCGACGACGACCGCGCCAAGGTCGTCCGACTCTACGCTGACTTCGAAGACGCCGACCCCGACCTCTCCAAGGTGTTGCGCAACAACGAGTTCGGCTACTGGACCATCACTGTCGAGCGCCCCCTACTCAATGAGAACGGGAACCCTGTCGTTGACCGAAAGGGTAATTCAAAGCCCGACTCAAAAAAGCGGGACACCGAAAATATACCTTTCATCTACGGCGGATCAACCGCTGGCGCGGCAGGAGAGCGCGCAGTCATCCAGGCGTACTTCGACGCGGAAGTGAAGCCGCACGTTCCTGACGCCTGGATCGACTGGAGCAAGACCAAGACCGGCTACGAGATCCCCTTCACCCGTCACTTCTACAGGCATGTCCCACCGCGCCCGCTCGCGGAGATCGATGCCGACCTAGAGAAGCAGGTCGCCAAGATCCTTGGCCTGCTGCGAGGGGTGGAACAGTGACCGGGCCCATCTGGAAGGTCTTGCCCGATGGGTGGCTGGCAGGCCAGATCAAGAACGCGGCGACGGTTACGCTCGGCAAGATGTTGCAGAGCAAGGATTCGGGAAAAGACGCACTTGCCCCCTACATGCGCGCTGCAAATGTGCAGCCCGATGGCGCATTGGCCCTCGACAACGTGAATGAGATGTGGTTTGGCGAGGGCGAACTGAAGCAGTTGAGCATCCGCGCGGGTGATGTAGTCGTTGTCGAGGGTGGCCAAGGTGGGTTTGGCCGTGCCGCGTATGTCGGCCAAGATCTTCCCGGCTGGGGATTCCAGAACTCGATAAACCGACTTCGCCCAATTGGGGACCTTGATGGTCGCTTCATCGCGTTCTATCTGATCGCATTGCGGGCTAGCGGCTTCATTCGAGCCTACTCCAACGTTGTCTCAATGCCGCACCTCACGGCAGAGAAGCTTGCCAGGATTCCGATCCCGCTGCCGCCGTTGGAGGTTCAGCGCGCTATCGCTGACTACCTTGATGGCGAGACGGCTCACATCGACACGCTCATCGTGGAGCAACAGCGGCTGATCGAGATGCTCCGCGAGCGGCGAGCGTCCGTGATCGGTTCAGCCCTGACGCCAACCGAACTGTGGGACCGCCGAAAGGTCAAGCACATCGGTCAGACCAATCTGGGCAAGATGTTGGACGCGGGCCGGGCAGTCCGAGACGGCGACCGGGTGAGGCCGTACGTACGAGCAGCAGACGTTCGCGCTGACGGGTCGGTGAACTTGGTAGATCTCAACGCGATGCCCTTCTCGGACGCAGAGATGGAGTTTTTTGACCTACGCGCCGGCGATGTCCTGTTGATCGAGGGCGGGGCAACAGTCGGCAGGCCCGGGTTCGTGTTTGATTTGGTGCCTGATGTTGCCTTTCAGAAGACCGTCAACCGACTTCGCGTCGGGGAGCAGACTGACGCTCGATTCGTGTACTGGTCGATGCTTCGGCTGTACGAAACCGCCTACTATGCCAACCACTTTGGCGCGGTGTCATTCGTTCACCTCACTGGTGAAAAGTTGAGAGAGATCGAACTCCTACTCCCGCCGCTCGATGAGCAACGGGCGATCGCAACGCATCTCGACGATCAGACCGCAAAGATCGACTCGCTCATCGCCGAGACGGATCGGTTCATCGAGCTCTCCCGCGAGCGTCGGTCGGCGCTGATCACCGCAGCCGTGACCGGACAGATCGACGTGCGAGAGATGGCGTGATGGCTGACCACAATGAGGTCGTCTTCGAGACGGAGATCTGCAAGTACCTCAGTGGCCACGGCTGGCTGTACTCGGCCAACGACACAGGATACGACCGGGAGCGGGCTCTGTTCCCGGAGGACCTGTACGAGTGGCTGGCGGAGACACAGAAGCCAGCGTACGAGAAGGCGTTGAAAGCGGCGGGCTCGCAGGCGAAGTTTCTGGACGTGCTGACCGCGGCGTTGGACAGACCCTTGGAGCACGGCGGGGGCACACTGAACATCCTGCGCAACGGGGTGCAGTACATCGGCGGCGGCCGATTGAAGATGGCTCAGTTCCGCCCCGAGACGTCGCTCAACGAGACCACGACAGCGCACTACGAGGCGATGCGGGTGCGGGTGGTGCGGCAGGTGCACTTCTCGACCGCCGACCGGCGCAGTATCGATCTGGTGTTCTTCGTCAACGGGCTCCCGGTGGCCACGGTGGAGCTGAAGACCGACTTCACCCAGTCGCTGGACGAGGCGATCAACCAGTACAAGCGGGATCGCAACCCGCTGACGAACGGCCGCCCCGAGCCATTGCTCTCGTTCGGGCATCGGGCCCTCGTGCACTTTGCTGCCTCGAACAGCCTCGCGGCGATGACAACGAGGTTGGAGGGGGAGAAGACCCACTTCTTACCCTTCAACATCGGCTTCGACAGCGGTGCCGGCAACCCGCCCGGCTCGGACGGGCGGTCGGCGACGGCGTACTTGTGGGAACGCGTCTGGGAGAAGCACGCCTGGCTGAACATCATCGGGCGACTGATGATCGTGCAGACCAAGGAAGAGTGGGACGTCACCACCGGTACGTCGGTGCGGCGTACCAGCATGCTCTTCCCGCGCTTCCATCAGTGGGAAGCCGTCACGAGCATAGTTGGGAAGGTGAAGGAGGAGGGTGTCGGTCAGCGGTACCTGATCGAGCACTCGGCCGGGTCGGGGAAGACGAACACCATCGCCTGGACGGCCCACCGGCTGGCGCGGCTGCACGTCGATGACCAGAAGGTATTCGACTCGGTCATCGTGGTCGTCGACCGTAATGTGCTCGACTCCCAGTTGCAGGATGCGATCCGGCAGGTCGACGGCACCGGCAAGATCGTCGCAACCATCAGCCCCGAGGACGTCCGCAAGGCCGGCGCGAAGTCGAAGTCGGGTCTGCTCGCGCAGGCGTTGAAGAACGGTGAACTCATCATCGCGGTGACGGTGCAGACCTTCCCGCATGCGCTGGACGAGATCCGGACCGATGCTGGCCTGAAGGGCAAGCGGTTCGCCGTCATCGCCGACGAGGCGCACTCCTCCCAGTCGGGTCAGATCTCCGCGAAGCTGAAGCAGGTGCTGACCGCTGAGGAGGTCAAGGAGATCGAGGAGGGTGGCGAGGTCGATGTGGAGTCGCTCCTGGCAGCGGAGATGACCGAGCGGGCCGAGTCGGAGAACATCTCCTACTTCGCCTTCACCGCGACACCGAAGAACAAGACCCTGGAGCTGTTCGGTCGCAAAGGGCCTGACGGTAAGTTGGGCGCGTTCCACCTGTACTCGATGAAGCAGGCGATCGAGGAAGGCTACATACTCGACGTACTCAAGGGCTATCAGTCCTACGGCACCGCATTGAAGATCGCTGGCAGGGCCACGAGCGGTGATGAAGGAGAGGTCGAGGAGGCCGCCGCCCGCAAGGGCCTGATGCGGTGGGTGCAGCTCCACCCGACGAACATCAGCCAGAAGGTGCAGATCATCGTCGAGCACTTCCACACCAACGTCGCCCACCTCCTTGAGGGCAAGGCGAAGGCGATGGTGGTGACCGACTGGCGCAAGTCCGCGGTGAAGTACAAGTTGGCCATCGACGCCTACATCGCCAAGCGCCGCGCCGCGGACGCCTCGTACAACTACCGCACTCTGGTCGCCTTCTCCGCTGGGGTGACGATGCCCGAGGACGAGACCTGGGACAAAGATTGGGGACCGCGGCCGTCGAAGGACGACGAGTTCACCGAGGCCAACATGAACCCTGGTGCCGGGGCCGATCTGGCGGCCGCGTTCGTGGGCGAGACGTACAAGATCATGCTGGTAGCCAACAAGTTCCAGACCGGCTTCGACCAGCCCCTGCTGTCGGCGATGTACGTCGACAAGAAGCTGTCGGGGGTTGCCGCGGTGCAGACGCTCTCGCGGCTCAACCGCACCCACCGCACCGCCGGTGGGGAGCAGAAGCACAAGACGTTCGTCATCGACTTCGCCAACAAGCCCGAGGACATCAAGGCGGCCTTCGAGCCGTACTTCAAGAACGCGACCCTGGAGACCGAGACCGATCCGTACATCGTCGTTCACCTGGCCAACAAGCTTGCCCAGGTCGGGATCTACGGCGAGGACGACGTCCGCAAGGTCGCCGGATTGTGGGTGAACCGGAAGGGGAACAACGCGCTCTCGGCGGCGATCAGCCCCGCGCAGCACGACTTCCGGCGCCGTTACGCGCGGGCGATCAAGGAAGAGGACAAGGTCACGCTCAACGCGCTCGACCTGTTCCGCAAGGACGTCTCCACCTACGTACGCCTCTATGACTTCATGTCCCAGATCGTCGACTACGGCGACCCCTACATGGAGATGCTCTCGATCTTCCTGCGTCTCTTGGAGAAGCTCATCGCCGAGTCTTCCTGGGCCGCCGACGTCGACCTCTCCGACGTGGTGCTGGTCGGGGTCAAGCACAACAAGGCGATCGCGGTCGACATATCACTCGTGGGCGACGGTCAGCTGAAGGGCATCAGCGCCGCCGGCACGGGGGCGAAGAAGGATCCGAAGTACGTCGCGCTCCAGGTCGTCATAGACAAGATGAACGACCTCTTCGGCGCCGAATCGTTTGCCGAGTCCCAGGTCAGGGAGTTCGTGCAGGGGCTCGTCCAGCGATTACTCGCCGATCCGAACCTGGTCAAGCAGACCAAGGCGAACTCCAAGAAGCAGTTCGTGGAGTCGCAGGACTTCCAAGCAGCGGTTACGGCGGCGGTTGCAGACAACCAGGATGCCCACAACACGATGGCCGACTACTTCTTCACCGACGGGCCAGCCATCAGCTCGGTCATCATCGCCCTCGCGGATGCCTTCTACGAGGCAGCGGTCGATCAGCAGGTGGGTCCTTAGGACAGCACGCACGTGCCCGACGCCCTCAAGCGTGAAGCCGTCGCCCACATGGACCGGATGCTGGGCCGTCGCCCCCGCTGACCAGCGGCGTTGATGTCGAAAGTGGATGTCAAAGGCCCCCAGTCGTGACCGACCGGGGGCCTTCGCACCCGTGGGCACAGCTGGGTTCGAACCAGCGACATCTGCTTTGTAAGAGCAGCGCTCTACCGCTGAGCTATGCGCCCTCGCGCCGGGGGCGGCGCGGGAGAGGTCAGATTACCCTGCCGGAGGGTCCGGTCGACAAGTTCGCGCTCGCGGGGCCGCTTGGGGACCGGTCGGTGTGACGGGGGGCGGCAGGTGGGAGGATGGACGGGCAGTACCAGGCCGGGTGGACAGCGGGAGAGGGATGTGACGACGGCACGTTCTTGGTGGCGGCGTGGTGACGACCACCGCGCGGGCGCGCAGGCTGCCAAGGAAGCCGCCGCCGAGGCCTTCTACGAGCTGGACACCGCCCAGCGGGATCTGAACATCTCCATAGAGACGATCACCGCCGTCGACAGCTCCCCCGGCGGACGCAAGGTCGCCGCCGACTTCGAGCGGCTCGGCGGACGGATCGACCAGGTCAGCGCGGCCTACATCGACGCCGTCGACGCCCACGACCTGGACGCGGTCGACCTCGACCTGCCCAGTGCCACCCGCGCCCGCAACGCCTTCACCCTCGCCCGCGACGAGATCCTCAAGGTCAAGGGCGACCTGGAGCGGTTCGGGCAGAGCCTCGGCCCGATGCTGACCCGGGCCGAGAACGAGCTCGCCCGGCTCGCGCCCTCCGTCCAGCGGGCCAAGCAGTCCCTGCTCGCCGCCACCCAGGCCCTGGACACCGCCCGCGGCAGCGGCATCAAGGCCGACGACCTCGCGGCCAGGCTGGCCGCCCTCGCTCCCGAGCTCACCAAGCTGAACCAGGGCGCCAGCGCCCACGGCGTCCAGGAGACCATCCGGCGCGCCGACGACGTTCGACGCAAGGCAGAGGAGCTCGGCGCCGAGGCGGAACGGCTGCCCGAGCGCGCGGCGGAGATCGACCGCCGCCTGGCGAGCCTGCGCACCAGGACCCAGGCCATCGCCACCCGTGCGGCCCAGGTCGAGCCGACGTTGAGCGAGCTGCGCCGCGGGTTCTCCGCCGCGTGCTGGCAGGACCTCCAGCAGGTCCCCGAGCAGGCCGCCGGCGCCGTGACCCAGGCGGAGCGCGAGCTGCGCGCCGCGCAGGCCGCCCGCGACGAGCAGCGCTGGCCGGACGCCACCAAGGCGCTGAGCGCGGCCCGCGACCTGCTGAACGGGACGGACTCGGCGGTCTCGGCGGCCGGGGACCGGCTGCGCCGGCTCAAGGAGGTCCGCAAGGACCCGCAGGCCGAGATCGACAAGACCCGGTTCGCCATACGGGACGCGCAGCGGCTGGCGATGCAGGGCCGCTCCACCCCGGACGCCAAGCACGCCCGGCCGCTGGACGAGGCGGTGAATCGGCTGGACACCGCGGTCGCCGGGCTGACCGGCCGGCACCCCGACTACTGGGCGTTCCTGACCGAGACGGCCGCGATCCGGCAGACCGCGGACCGGGTCGTCAGCAATATTCGGGAGGAACGTGCTGCGCAGCGGTGACCGGTGGCTATCCTGCGTGACATGCCTCGCTACGAGTACCGCTGCCGCGCCTGTGGCGCCACTTTCGAGCTGAACCGGCCGATGGCCGAGTCCGGCGCGCCCGCCTCCTGCCCGGACGGCCACGGCGACACCGTCAAGCTGCTGTCGACCGTCGCGGTCACCGGCGCGGCCTCGGCGTCCCGCGGGCCGGGCCCGCAGGCCTCCGGCGGCGGCGGTGGCTGCTGCGGGGGCGGCTGCTGCGGCTGACCCCGCCCCCAGGCCCCGGCCCGCCGCTCCAGCCCCGCCCCACCGCTCCGGCCGGCCCCCACCCCCAAGGCCCCGGCCCGGCCGCGAGTGGCCGGGTGCGGCCGCTGGGCTGATCCTTGAAGGACACAGGCCCGTCCGCCGAAGGAGGCCGGCCCATGCCCTTCACACTCGACGAGCATCTGCCGATGGACCACAAGCTCAGCCAGGTCTACCGGGTGGGCGCCGGCCTGATGGGGCTGGTGCTGGTGGTCTTCGGCATCCTGGGCTTCATCGACCAGGTCGGGTTCTTCTCGACGCACGGCAACCACGTCGCCGGGCTGGACTCCAACGGCGCGCTGAGCGTGCTGTCGATGGTGGTCGGCGCCCTGCTGTTCGCCGGGATGGTGATCGGCGGCAACATCGCCTCCACGTTGAACATGGTGCTGGGCGTGCTGTTCATCCTCAGCGGCTTCGTCAACCTCGCGGTGCTGGACACCGGGCTCAACTACCTGGCGTTCGGCATGTCCAACGTGCTGTTCAGCTTCATCTACGGCCTGGTGCTGATGACGTTCGGGATGTACGGGCGGGTGCACAGCCATCTGCCGCACGACAACCCGTACTGGCGACGGCGCAACCCCGAGCAGGCGGCCCGGGAGACGTCCGGCGAGGTCCCGGCCTCGGTGCGACGCCGGCAGCTCAACCGAGGCGGCGGGCCAGGGTCAATCCGTCCGCAACATTGAGCAGCACGGCCTCCACCCGGTCGTCGGCGAGGACCAGGTCGTTGAAGGACCGGATCGCGGCGGCGCCACCGGTGGCGTCCGGGTCGGTGACCCTGCCGTGGAAGAGGGTGTTGTCGACGACGAGCAGTCCGCCGGGCCGGGTGCGGCGTACCAACTCCTCCCAGTACAGGGAGTAGTTGCCCTTGTCGGCGTCGAGGAACGACAGGTCGATCCACGGTTCGTCCTCCGGCAGGGCGCGGAGGGTGTCGAGGGCGGGCGCGATCCGCAGGTAGACCCGGTCGGCCACCCCGGCGGCGGCCCACGCCTCGCGGCCGAGCGCGGTCCACTCCTCGGAGACGTCGCAGGCGATGATCCGGCCGTCCGGTGGCAGTGCCTGGGCCATCGACAGCGTCGAGAAGCCGGTGAACGTGCCGACCTCGACGATCCGCCGGGCGCCGATGAGCCGTACCAGGAAGGCCAGCAGCGGTCCCTGCTCCTCGGCGGTCTGCAGCCCGGCGTCGTCGGCGAAGCGCTGGTGGGTGGCGTCGACCAGGTCACGTTGTGCCTGGTCGAGCGGCGGGTTGTGCGCCAGCAGGTACGCGTACAGCTCGGGGGTGAGGGGTGAGTTCTTCGTCTCGGGCACCGAGGGCCTCCGGAGTTCACGGACGGTGTTCGGTTGGCGTGGGGTCCTGCCCATGCGGCCGCCCTGCTGTCCAGCATCGCAGGCGGCAGAGGCGTACCGGGCCCGCCACTCAGACCGCCGCCCGTCCCTCACCCCCCAGAGCCCGGCCGCTCATCGCCCCCGCCCCCCAGAGCCCAGCCACTCACCGCTCCCGCCCGCCCCCGCAGGGCCCAGCCGCTCGCCCCCCGCAGGGGCCCGTCACTTGCCGGCGCCCTCCACCCACGCGGACATCCGCCGGACGATGACCTCGCCGGCCGCCACTCCCCTGGTCTTCAGCGCGGTGACGTGCGGTGCCATCCAGCCGGTGTCGGCCAGCTCGCCGTGGCCGGGGCGCCAGCCCTTGTCGGCGGCGAGCAGCAGGTCCACGTCGAGCAGCGAGTCGCCGGCCGCGAGCACCTGGGTGGCGCCGGTACGCCGTACGACCTCGGCGAGCGCGGCGCTCTTGGTCAGCGGTTCCGGCACGGCGTAGACCTTGCGGCCCTGCAAGGAGACCGTCCAGCCGCGGGCCGCCGTCCAGACCTGGAGTTCCTTGAGCCAGTCCTCGGGCAGCGCCTCGCGCTCGACCACCAGGTAGGCGAACAACTCCTCCGCGACCCGGGTCTTGCGCAGCCAGGCCGGGTCGGTGACCCGCGTCAGGTGGTCGAGCACCTCGGCGAGCGGGGCGCAGCCGGAGGCCAGGGTGCGGCGCACATGCTCGTGCCACTCGCGGTCGGTCCGGCCGTCGACCAGGATGTGGCCGCCGTTGGCGCAGACCGCGTAGCGCGGCGGTGTCCCCGGCAGGTGGACGCGGCGGTACTGGTCGCGGGTGCGGGTGGTCACCGGCACGAAGTCGGTGGCGGCGGTCAGCTCCTCCATCAGGGCGGCGGCGCGTTCGGTGACGTAGCTCAGCGGCCTGCCGTTGTTGACCTCGACGCACAGCAGCCGGGGGGCCTGGACGTCGGGCATGGTGAGGGCGAGGGCCGCGTTGGAGTAGATCAGGGTGCGGTCCAGGTCGCTGGCGATCAGCGTGGCGGGGGGCCGGGTGCTCATCGGGCGGCCACCGCCCGCCCGCCGGTGCGGCCCGCGTCCACCGCGCGACCGCTGGCTCCGGTCGCGCCCCTGGTGTAGCGGGGGTGGATCAACCCGACGCAGGAGTACGGCAGTCGGTCGCGCTCCTCGATCGGTACGCCGCGCTGTTCTGCCAGCATCCGTACGTGGTCGAGGTCGGCGCCCGCGCCGCGACGGGCCAGGACGCGCCAGGGCACCCGGCGCAGCAGCACCCGGGTGGTCTCGCCGACGCCGGGCTTGACCAGGTTGACGTCCCCGATGCCGTACTCCTCGCTGATGCGTTCCACGGCCGCCCGGCCGGCCCAGGTGGGGGTGCGGTCCGCGGTGCGCAGTTCGGCCAGGTCGGCGGCGGCGGCGTCCGCCACCGCGTCGAACCGGCCGCTGATGGTGTCGGTGAACAGGGCGGAGACATCCGAGGCGGCCAGCCCGGCGTAGAACTTGGCGCCGTGGAACTCGCCGGGACCGGTGAGGTCAGACCGCAGCACGGTGCGCGAAACCAGCCCGGACACCGTGGAGTTGAGGCACGCGGACGGGACCAGGAAGTCGTCGCGGGTACCGAAGGTCTCCACGCAGCCGCCCGGGTCGGCCAGCACCGCGATCCGCGGGTCGAACCCCTCGTAGCCGGTCTCGGCGGTGAACTCCTCGATGGCCGACCGCAGTTCACTGGTGATGGCGCCCTTGCCCGTCCAGCCGTCGACGAACACCACGTCCCGCGGGTCGTGGTGCTCCGCCAGCCAGCGCAGCGCGGTGGCGTCGATGCCGCGCCCGCGCACTATGGAGACGGCGTAGTGCGGCAGGGCCAGTCCGTGGGTCCGCTCGGCCCAGCGCCGCATCAGCACCCCGACCGGGGTGCCCGCCCTGGCCAGCGAGACCAGCACCGGGGTGCCGGACGCCCGCCCGCGCTCGGACAGCACCAGTTCGGTGACCACCGCGACGGCCCGCGCGACCCGGTCCGCCGAGGCGGCCAACGCCGCCCGGAACAGCGCCTGGTACTCCTCGCTCGGCTGGTACTCCACGGGCAGCGACTCCGCGTAGTGCGCGCCGCCGCTCTGGACCGCCTCCTCGCGCTCCTCGATCGGCGCCTCCAACTCGACGTCGGACAGGTCCTTCAGCAACCAGCCGACCTCCTCGGGGCGGTAGCTGGAGAACGCGGGGCCGCGCAGCGGTTCGAGGGGCATCGGGGTTCAGACCTGCCGTTCCGGTACGTACGACGGCACGACGGCGAGCAGCAGCCGGTCCGTGTGGGCGGCGAGGTGCGTCAGCAGCCCGCCGGGGGCGTGGAGTCGGGGGGTGTCAGCCACAGAGTCCACCACCGCCACGATCGCGTCGAAGCGGCGCGCCGGGTCCGACCCGGGCGCGACGTTGTAGGCGTAGCGCTCGGTGGGGCCCTCCCCCGGGTCGTCGTGGGCGGGGAAGACCAGCCGGGTGCGGATGGCGTAGCCGGGCTCGTCGACGGCGAGCACCGGCGACCTGGTGGTGGTGGAGAACCTCACGTCGAGGTCGGCGGCGGCGTCCAGCGCGTCCGCCAGCCGTAGCGGCGCGTACATCAACTCCTCGCAGCCGAGCACCAGTACGCGGCGGGCGTCCGGCGGCAGTGCGGCGCGCAGGCGGTCCGCCATGCCGGGCAGCGCGGCGTCCAGGCGTTCGCGGTGGGCCGGGGTGAAGCCGTGCCGTCCGCCGTCCGGCAGCCCGGCCGGCCAGTCCAGCTCCACCCGTAGCGCCCGGTGGCCGTCGGCCGGGGCCGGGCAGGGGGTGCGGTGGGCGCGGACCAGGCTCAGCCCGCGCTCCAGGACGCCTTCCGGCAGCGTCACTCCACCGGCGGCCAGTGCCACCAGGTCTACGCGGGCGCCGAGTTCGGCGGCGTACTTCTCAAGTCGGGTCCGGTCGGCGGCGGTTCGCATGTCGACGAGCGCGACGATCACGTACCGGTCCCGTGGCCGGTGGGCGTGCAGCGCGCTGATGGTGTTGCGGATCGTGTTCCCGGTGGAGAACTCGTCGTCGACCAGGACCAACGGGCCGTCCCCCGCGAGTAGTTCGGGGTCCTCGGGGAGCAACAGGTGGGAGGTGGCGTGGCTGTGGGCCTCCTCGAAGTGGCCGGTCAGGCCCACGCCGGGCACCGCGCGCCGGGTGGAGTGCAGACAGGTCGCGGTGCCGATGCCGTCGGCGACGCTGTGCCCGAGGGCGGTGGCGGTCTCCGCGTAGCCGAGCACCACCGCGCGGGCGGCGGCGTCCGGGCCGAGCAGTGCCGCCACCCGGCGTCCCAGGGCCACCCCGGCGCCGTGGATGGTCGAGGGGCGCTGCGGGACGTGCTTGCCCAGGACGTTGGAGACCAGCAGATGGGCTCGCTTGGCGTTCTCCCGGACCGCGAGGCCGACCAGGCCCGGGAGTTCGGGGGAGCCGGTGAGTGCGATGCCGAGCCGGTCGGCGACCCAGCTGCCGGTCCACTCCCGGTCCGCTGCCGGGGCCGTCACGCGCTCGCTCCGGCCGCCGCGGGCGCGCCACCGTAGGCGGCGAGCAGTTCCACGAAGGAGATGTCCTCGCGGGCCACCCCGAAGACCTCGGCGCGGCGCATGGTGCGTACCGCCCAGGCGCGGTGCGGCTTCACCTCGTTCATCTTGTTGGTGTACGCCGAGCGCAGTACGCCGCCGCCGCGGTCCTCGCGCAGGATGTCGGCCGCGTCGCAGAACTCCTCGTGCGAGACGACGGACACCGCGTGCACCGGGGCGACGTGCGAGGGGTGGATGCAGGTCTTGCCCAGCAGGCCGTTGGCGCGATCCAGCCCGACCTCGCGGAGCAGGCCGTCGAGGTCGTGCTCGATCAGCGAGGTGCGCAGTTTCTCGGCGTCCGGGATGAAGGGGGTCTGCCGCAGCTGGGTCCGGAACATCCGCTCCTGCTGGGGGAAGTACTCCCACACCGGGCCGGTCACCGTGAAGCCGGAGCCGTCGGCGCGGCCGAGCAGGTTGACCACGTCCGCGATGACGGAGGCGACGATGCCGACGTCGTAGGCGGTCATCTCGGGGGTGCGGCGCAGTCCGTAGGCGGAGCAGAAGTCGGTGACGCCGAGGCGTATCGCCAGCACCCGGTCGCGGTACTTCTCCACGGTGCGGGCTATGCCGCGCAGCGTCTCGACCCGGCTCTCCAGGTACATCAGCTGCGGCGACTCCAGCACCGGCATCGCCAACAGCCGCTGCCCGCACGCCCGTTCGGCGGCGGTGAGCGCTTCGAGGAAGGGCACGCCGCTCTCCTCGGTGAACTTCGGCAGCACGAACCCTGACAGCGCCTCGACCGCCGGGCCGAGCCGCCGCACCAGGCTCCCGATCTGCTCGGGGTGGCGCACCCTGACGAACAGCAGCGGCAGCCGTCCGGCGGGCTGCCGGGCCAGTTCGGCCAGCTGGCCGACCAGGTTGGTCTCCGCGGCCTCGACCTCGCCGTCGTCGATGGCGTCCTCCAGGCACAGCACCATGGACACGACGCCCTGGCCCGCCTGTTTCAGCACATCGGCGGCGAGCCGGGGACGGCTGGCCGGGCTGTAGAGGGTCGCGCCCAGCGCGACGGAGAGAACCTGCACCGGGGAACCCGAATCGAACTCGGCGGGCTCCTGGTGGAACAACACGTCGCGCACGTCGGGCGCGAGGTGTCCGAAATGGCGCATACAGCTCCCCAGAGGGTGTGGTGTGTGATGAGGACCCGCCGGCTCGCGGGTCCGGTCCGGGACGGCCGGGGACGACACGCGTCGTCCTACTCGGGCGGCAGCGCGCGAGCGCGCTTGTGGACGCCGCGCTTCACGACGCGTGGCCGATTATCGTACGCACGCACATGGTCCAGTCTTTACCATCAAACGTGAAAATCACGTAACCTCCGGGAGTCCACTTCGTGGTCCGTTTTCCGCCGGTGCGGACCGGGCGCGTCCCAGGGCTACCCTTGCGTTGTTGACTCCCCCGGTGAGCAGGCAGGATGGCGGGCATGACGCACGCGATGGTGAAGGGATCCAACATCCCCCTGGAAGCGTCCGCGGTGCGGGCGGTGCTGTCCTGGTCCCCGGGCGACTCGGTGCCCGATGTGGACGCCTCGGCACTGCTGCTGGGCGAGGACGGGCAGGTCAGGTCCGACACGGACTTCGTCTTCTACAACCAGCCCCGGCACCCGTCAGGCCTGGTCAGGCACCGCCCCAAACAGCAGGGCGAGACCGGGCAGACCGACAGCGTCGAGGTGGACATCGCCACCCTCGACGGCACCGTCGACCGCGTGGTGCTGGCCGCCTCCGCGGACGGCGGCACCTTCCGGCAGGTCAGCGGACTGCGGGTGTTGATCTACGACACCTCCGCCGGCCTCGGCCCGGAGCCGCTGGCCTCCTTCGAGGTCGAGCCGGACACCGGTGACGAGACCGCGCTCATCTGCGGTGAGATCTACCGGCGCGACGACGGCTGGAAGTTCCGTGCCCTGGGCCAGGGTTACACCACCGGTCTGGTCGGGCTCGCCACGGAGTTCGGGATCCTGGTCGAGGACGACGACGAAGGCCCCGCCGAGGGCTCCGCCGAGAGCACCCCGACGACCGCGGCCCCCATCCCGGCCCCGGCGACCGCTCCGGCACCCGCCCAGGACACCGTCGCCGCGGCGCCCGCCCCGGCCCCGGCACCCACGCCGGTCCAGCCCGAACCCGTGCAGCCAGTGCAGCCCGCTCCGGCCGCTCCGCCCGGATACGGCTACCCGCCGCAGCAGCCCGCCGGCGGTTACGGCTATCCGCAGCCCCAGCCGCCGCAACCCCAGCCGCAGGGCACCTACGGCTACCCGCTGGCCGCCGCGGCGTCCGTGCCCGCACCGCCGCAGGGCGGCGGCTACGGCTACCCGCCGCACCCCGCGTACGGCTATCCGCAGCAGGCCCAGCCGCAGCCGCAGGTCGGCCAGCCGCTGGTGGCGCAGCCCAGCACCCAGGCCTTCACCCTCCCGCCGCAGGGCCCGCAGTTCCAGCGCCGACGCTAGAGGGTGCGGGCCCGGCGGGTCAGGTCTTCGTCTTGTAGCCGCGGCCCCAGTTCAGGCCCCAGCCGTAAAGGCGGTCGAGCTCGGACTGGAAGCCGTAGACGTACTTCACCTCACGGCGCACCGTCAGGTCGCCCTTGCGGTTCTCGATCAGCACCACCGCGCAGGAACGCGCCCCCGGGGCACGCTCGGTGAGCGGGATCTCGATGCGCGGGCCGCTGCTGGGGTAGAGCGTGACGACGGCGTGGGTACGGTCGAAGGCCGGTGTTCCGTCGTAGATGTAGACGAAGATCAGGAGGCGCTGGAACTCCTCCTTCTTGTCCATGTTGATGTAGATCGTCTCGCCGGAACCCGAGCCGAACCGGTCGTCCCCGCTGAGCTGGACGAAGGGCGACTCGTTGAAGGCGCCCAGGAAGTCGCCGAGCGGCTGGACGACCCCCTTGGACCCGTCGGTGAGTTCGTACATGCAGGCGAGGTCCAGGTCGACGTTGACCATGGCGGGCCCCTGGGCCTGCACGAGTTGCGGCTTGAAGAGGTTGACGCTGAACGGCCTGCGCAGCACGGAGCCGGCCGGCCGGTCACCGATGTCAGAACTGCGCATCGACCAGGTCAGGTTGACCCGCAGGTTGCCGCTCGCCGAGCCCTGGTGGTTGAGCGAGACCACCGAGCGGCGCTTGGTGAGGGTGACGGTGTGCGCCGTCCCTAAGTCGAACTGCGAGGGCGAGTTGCCGCCCCGCAGGAATTCCCACACTCCGGCCATGCCGGCCTCCCCTGGCAGGGGCCGACCCCCCGCCGTGACGTCCGCGGGGGGTCTGCCGTGCCGTTCCTAGTCGCGTGTCGTACTCGTGCCGGACGTCGGGTCCGGCGTGCCGGGTCAGACCCCGGACGGCAGCTCCGTCTGATCGCCCGACTCATCGGAGTTTTCCCCGAGTCGGCGGTTTCTCACCACGGAGGAGACGTACGCGGCGAGGATCAGCACCACGCCGACCAGACCGGTGATGACCTCGTTGATCTCGTACTTGATGGTGACCAGGAGGATGACCGCCAGCGCGCCGATCGCGTAGTGGGCGCCGTGCTCCAGGTAGACGTAGTCGTCCAGGGTGCCCTTGCGGACCAGGTAGACGGTGAGCGACCGGATGTAGAGGGCGCCGATGCCCAGGCCCAGGGCCATCTGGAAGATCTGGTTGGTGATGGCGAACGCGCCGATGACGCCGTCGAAGGAGAACGAGGCGTCGATGACCTCCAGGTAGAGGAAGACGAAGAACGCCGCCTTGCCGGCCAGGCCGACCATGGACTTCTGCTTGGGCGCGGTACCGGCTTCGCCCTCTTCGGCGCCCTGGGCGGCCGCCTCGGCCTCCTCTTCCTCCTCCAGCTGGCTCTCGAAGTAGCCGGAGATGCCGCCGACCACCAGGTAGGCGATCATGCCGCCGACCCCGGACAGCAGGACGGTGGCCGTCTTGTCGGCCACCCCGCCGGCGGCCAGCGGCACCGCGGTGGCGACCGTCATCGAGGCGACCACCAGGGCGATCAGGGCGATGACGACGGAGAGCATGTCCAGCTTGCCGAGCTTGGCCAGCGGGCGCTCCAGCCAGCTGAGCCAGGCGATGTCCCGGTCCTCCAGTATGAAGTCCAGGAAGATCATCAAAAGGAAGACCCCGCCGAACGCGGCGATCGCCGGGTGGGCGTCGGTGACCAGGTGCTCGTAGCGGTCGGGGTTGTCCAGCGCCACCCTGACCGCCTCGACCGGGCTGATCTTGGCGGTGATGGCGACGATGGCGACCGGGAAGATCAGCCGCATGCCGAAGACGGCGATCAGCACGCCGATGGTGAGGAAGATCCGCTGCCAGAAGGCGTTGAGCTTGCGCAGGATGCCCGCGTTGATGACCGCGTTGTCGAAGGAGAGCGAGACCTCAAGGACGGAGAGGATCGCGACCACCGCCAGACCCGTCCACCCCCAGATGAGCCCGGCGAAGACCAGACCGGCCACGGTTATGGCCAGCGACCAGCCGAATGTACGGACGAGCACTGTCAGTCCAATCCTTGAGGGTCCCCCGCGCAGCCTGTCCGCGCAGCTTTACGAAACATTGACCCCGAAGTCTAGGGCGATGCCCCGAAGTCCGGAGGCGTACCCCTGGCCAACAGCGCGGAACTTCCACTCCCCGCCGTACCGGTAGAGCTCGCCGAAGATCATCGCGGTCTCGGTCGAGGCGTCCTCGCTCAGGTCGTAGCGCGCCAGTTCGGTCTGGTCGGCCTGGTTGACCACCCGGATGTAGGCGTTGCTGACCTGGCCGAAGGTCTGCGAACGGGTGTCGGCGTCGTAGATCGACACCGGGAAGACGATCTTGTCGACGCGGTCAGGGACCGAGGTGAGGTCGACCAGGACGGTCTCGTCGTCGCCGCCGGTGCCGCCGACCAGTTCGTCACCGGTGTGCTCGACGGAGCCCTCGGGGCTCTTGAGGTTGTTGTAGAAGATGAAGTACTCGTCGCCCAGGACCCGGCCCTGCGCACACAGCAGGGCGCTGGCGTCCAGGTCGAAGTCCGCGCCGGTGGTGGAGCGGGCCTCCCAGCCGAGCCCGACCATGACGTGTGTGAGGTTCGGTGCGGCTTTGCTGAGGGAGACGTTCCCCCCCTTGGCGAGCGTGACACCCATGCTGCTTCCTCCCCGGTGGTACCTGAACCTGCTCGGTGGTGCGTGGTGGAACGGGTCCCCATACGCGTCCGGCGCCGCGTCCCGTGGAAGGGCCCGCGACGCCGGACGCGCTGGAGTACTGCCGCCAGGCCCAGGTCCCGGTCGTGGGCGCCCGGACCTGGACCCGGCTCAGACGTTGACGCCGAAGTCCTGGGCGATGCCGCGCAGGCCGGAGGCGTACCCCTGGCCGATGGCGCGGAACTTCCACTCGGCGCCGTGCCGGTACAGCTCGCCGAAGACCATCGCGGTCTCGGTCGAGGCGTCCTCGCTCAGGTCGTAGCGCGCCAGTTCGGTCTGGTCGGCCTGGTTCACCACCCGGATGTAGGCGTTGCGAATCTGGCCGAAACTCTGCTGTCGGCTCTCGGCCTCGTAGATCGAGACCGGGAAGACGATCTTCGCCACGTCGCCGGGGACGGCGGTCAGGTCGACGTTGATCACCTCGTCGTCGCCCTCGCCCTCACCGGTGAGGTTGTCGCCGGTGTGCTCGACCGAGCCGTCCGGGCTCTTGAGGTTGTTGAAGAACACGAAGTGCTGGTCCGACAGGACCTTGCCCTCCGTGTTCGCCAGCAGAGCACTGGCGTCCAGGTCGAAGTCGCTGCCGGTGGTGGTGCGGGCGTCCCAGCCCAGGCCCACCTGGACGGCGGTCAGGTTGGGCGCCTCCTTGGTGAGCGAGACGTTGCCACCCTTGCTGAGACTGACTCCCACGAGTCCTCCCAAGGTTTCGTTTGCCGTCGGATCAACGAACCGATCCTAGTGACGGGTTCCCCGCTCTCCCAGCACCGATGCACGCGCTGGGCGAGCTGGTACGGGACGCCTACAGCGCTTCGATCGCCTTGATGTAGTCGTTCAGGTCACGGGCGTCGGGGATGGCGTTGACGACGGTCCAGCGGACCACGCCCTCCTTGTCGATGACGAAGGTGCCGCGCACCGCGCAGCCCTTCTCCTCGTCGAAGACGCCGTAGGCCCGGCTGGCCTCGCCGTGCGGCCAGAAGTCGGACAGCATCGGGTAGTCCAGGCCCTCGCGCTCGGCGAAGACCCGCAGGGTGAACGGGGAGTCGTTGGAGACGGCCAGCAGCTGCACGTCGTCGTTGACGAACGTCGGCAGCTCGTCGCGCAGCGCGCACAGCTCCCCGGTGCACACCCCGGTGAAGGCGAACGGGTAGAAGAGCAGGACGACGTTCTTCTCGCCCTGGAAGTCGGAGAGCCTGACGGTCTCGCCATGCTGGTTCCTGAGCTCGAAGTCCGGGGCCTTGGAGCCGACCTCGATCGCCATGGGGTTAGTCCCTTCGGGTTGCGCGGTTGCGTCGTCGACAGTCTGTCACTGCGTGGGGGCAAGGTTCACCGCCGCCCGGCACCGACGCCGCACGCACCGCGCCCCCGGCTGCCTGACGGCTGCCGGGGGCGGTGTCGAAGGGATGGGGGGAAGGCGCTTCAGCGCTCCGGGATGGGGCTTCAGCGCTTCCCGGACTTCGCGGTCTTCGGAGTGACCAGCCGGCTGCCCGACCAGTCCTTGCCGGCGCTGACGGTGCTGGTCTGGGCCAGTCCCGCGGTCTGCGAGGCCTCACCGATCTCGCTGGGCTCGACGTAACCGTCACGGCCGGTCTTCGGCGTCATCAGCCAGACGGGGGCACCGGCGTCGATCATCGTGGTGGCGTCCACCAGCGCGTCGGTCAGGTCGCCGTCTTCCTCTCGGAACCACAGCAGCACCGCGTCGGCAACGTCGTCGTATTCCTCGTCGACGAGCTCCGTACCCGTAAGCTCCTCGATGCCATCGCGGAGGTCGAGGTCGACGTCTTCGTCGTAACCGAGCTCCTGGACCACCTGTCCGGGCTGGAAAGCCAACCGGCTCGCCGGGTTGGTCCGCTCCTCCGCGTGGTCCGCGGTCGCGCTCACGGATTGCCTCCTGTCTTGGGGTGTCTTCTCGTCCCACGAAAGCGCGAGACGTTGGCCGTAGTCCACACGGACCGGGCGGATCGCGCAAGTACCCGGCCACCGAGATCGCCGAAACGGTGACTTTTGGGGCGGTGTCGCCCCAAGGCGCCCGTCGGTCTGTGACCTGGGTCACGGGCAATTTTACCCATTTGGCACGCGTCCACCCCACCACTGTGCCAGTCTCCACGCCCACGTGCCCCGGGCGCCCCGCAGGGCCCGTGCCATCGGGGCGTAAAGTTGCCAGGTGGCCCACCCATCAGTGGCACGACCTGTATCACGTAGTGGCAGTTACCGCACGGTAGAGATGACGGATCTCGGACGGGCGGTACACGATGGAGGCGGCGCGACACAAACGAGCACTATCTAGCAGCGAAGGAACAGCGTGGCTTCCGGATCCGATCGCAACCCGATCATCATTGGCGGCCTTCCCAGCCAGGTCCCGGACTTTGATCCCGAGGAGACGGCGGAATGGCTCGACTCGCTCGACGCGGCCATCGACGAGCGCGGTCGTGAGCGCGCCCGCTACCTGATGCTCCGCCTCATCGAGCGCGCCCGCGAGAAGCGTGTCGCGGTGCCAGAGATGCGTAGCACCGACTACGTCAACACCATCGCCACCAAGGACGAGCCGTTCTTCCCCGGCAACGAGGAGATCGAGCGCAAGATCCTCAACGCGACCCGGTGGAACGCCGCGGTCATGGTCTCGCGGGCTCAGCGTCCTGGCATCGGGGTCGGCGGCCACATCGCCACCTTCGCCTCCTCGGCCTCCCTGTACGACGTGGGCTTCAACCACTTCTTCCGGGGCAAGGACGACGGCCGGGGCGGCGACCAGATCTTCTTCCAGGGTCACGCCTCACCGGGCATCTACGCCCGCGCCTACCTGCTGGACCGGCTCTCCGAGCAGCAGCTGGACGCCTTCCGCCAGGAGAAGTCCAAGGCCCCACACGGCCTGTCCAGCTACCCGCACCCGCGGCTGATGCCGGACTTCTGGGAGTTCCCGACCGTCTCGATGGGCCTCGGCCCGCTCGGCGCGATCTACCAGGCGCGGATGAACCGCTACCTCATCGCGCGCGGCATCGCCGACACCTCCGACTCCCACGTGTGGGCGTTCCTCGGCGACGGCGAGATGGACGAGCCGGAGTCGCTCGGTCAGCTCTCGCTCGCCGCCCGTGAGGGCCTGGACAACCTGACCTTCGTGGTCAACTGCAACCTCCAGCGGCTCGACGGCCCGGTGCGCGGCAACGGCAAGATCATCCAGGAGCTGGAGTCGCAGTTCCGCGGCGCCGGCTGGAACGTGATCAAGCTGGTCTGGGACCGCAGCTGGGACCCGCTGCTGGCGCAGGACCGGGACGGCGTGCTGGTCAACCGGCTCAACTCCACCCCGGACGGCCAGTTCCAGACGTACGCCACCGAGTCGGGCGAGTACATCCGCGAGCACTTCTTCGGCGACGACCACCGGCTGCGCAACATGGTCGAGGGCATGACCGACGACCAGATCCTGCACCTGGGCCGCGGCGGCCACGACCACCGCAAGATCTACGCGGCGTACAAGGCGGCCAAGGAGCACAAGGGCCAGCCCACGGTGATCCTCGCCCAGACGGTCAAGGGCTGGACGCTCGGCCCGAACTTCGAGGGCCGCAACGCGACCCACCAGATGAAGAAGCTGACCGTCGAGGACCTCAAGCGGTTCCGTGACCGGCTGCACCTGCCGATCGCCGACCGCGAGCTGGAGACCGGCGCGCCCCCGTACTTCCACCCGGGGCGCGACTCCGAGGAGATCCAGTACATGCACGACCGCCGCAAGGCGCACGGCGGCTACGTGCCGACCCGGATCGTGCGGGCCAAGCCGCTGGACCTGCCGGACGACAAGGCCTACGCGTCGGTCAAGAAGGGCTCGGGCCACCAGTCGATCGCCACCACGATGGCGTTCGTCCGGCTGCTGAAGGACCTGATGCGGGACAAGGAGATCGGCAAGCGCTTCGTGCCGATCGCGCCGGACGAGTACCGCACCTTCGGCATGGACTCGCTCTTCCCGTCGGCGAAGATCTACAACCCGATGGGCCAGACCTACGAGTCCGTCGACCGTGAGCTGCTGCTGGCGTACAAGGAGTCGCCGACCGGCCAGATGCTGCACGACGGCATCTCGGAGGCGGGCTGCACGGCCTCGCTGATCGCCGCCGGTTCCTCCTACGCGACGCACGGCGAGCCGCTGATCCCGGTCTACGTCTTCTACTCGATGTTCGGGTTCCAGCGCACGGGTGACCAGTTCTGGCAGATGGCCGACCAGATGGCGCGCGGTTTCGTGCTGGGCGCCACCGCCGGGCGGACCACTCTGACGGGTGAAGGTCTCCAGCACGCCGACGGCCATTCGCACCTGCTGGCGTCGACCAACCCGGCGTGCGTCGCCTACGACCCGGCGTTCGGGTTCGAGATCGCGCACATCGTGCAGGACGGTCTGCGCCGGATGTACGGGCCGGACAGCGAGGACGTCTTCTACTACCTCACCGTCTACAACGAGCCCATCCAGCACCCGGCCGAGCCGGAGGGCGTGGACGCCGAGGGCATCCTCAAGGGCCTGTACCGCTACCGGACGGGCGAGGCCGGGCAGATCCCCGCGCAGGTCCTCGCCTCCGGTGTGGCGGTGCCGTGGGCCCTGGAAGCCCAGCGGATGCTCGCCGAGGAGTGGAACGTACGGGCCGACGTGTGGTCCGCCACCTCCTGGAACGAGCTGCGCCGGGACGCGATCGAGGTCGAGGAGCACAACCTGCTGCACCCCGAGGAGGAGCAGCGGGTTCCCTACGTGACCACCAAGCTCCAGGGGGCCGAGGGGCCGTTCGTGGCGGTCTCGGACTGGATGCGGGCGGTGCCGGACCAGATCGCGCGCTGGGTGCCGGGCACCTGGCAGTCGCTGGGCGCGGACGGCTTCGGCTTCGCCGACACCCGTGGCGGGGCGCGGCGCTTCTTCCACATCGACGCGCAGTCGATCGTGCTGGGCGTGCTGACCGAGCTGGCCAAGGAGGGCAAGATCGACCGGTCCGCCCTCAAGCAGGCCATCGACCGCTACCAGCTGATGGACGTGGCGGCGGCCGACCCGGGCGCGGCGGGCGGCGACGCGTGAGGCGTCGCCCCTGCTGACCCGACCGCCCCGCACAGGGCACGCCGCGCGGCCCCCGACCAGGACTCCTGGTCGGGGGCCGCGCGCTCTGCGGGGGGTCGCCGCAGGGTCACAGCACGCCGTGGGGCGCTCCTGAGCCGGTGAGCCACACGAGAGCGAGTACGAGGTCGATCGCGCCCAGCACGATCGCGATCAGCGCGGTCAGCTGCCGTGCGCCGGTCCAGCGCCGGCCCATCGCGAGCCAGCCCGCGACGATGGCCAGCGGGCCCAGCAGCAGCCCGAGGGCGAAGAATCCGGCGACGGCGCTGACCAGGCCGATGATCCCCATGGTGTCGTTGTCGATCCGGGTCAGCGGGTTGCCGCGTCCGCTGGTTCCGAAGCCCGTCATCCCAGCCTCCAAAGGCTCGCCGAACGGCTTGCGCGAACCCGCCTACCCCACCACCGCCCGGGTATGTCGCCCCGTCAGAGGCCCCCAGGGCGCGCCGGGCGCACCGGGGGCGGGAACGGCGGCGGGCCGGGTCCGGGAGGGGTGCTCCCGGGGCCGGCCCGTCGTGGGGGGTGCGGGGGGTCAGACGTGGGCGCCCGCGGCGGCCGCGTCGGCGTTGGCGCCGCGCTTGGTGAAGAAGGCGACCACCCCGGCGAGGGCGGCGACGACGGCGGCCACCGTGAAGGACAGCGCCATCCCGGAGACGAACGTCTGGTGGGCGACGTGGGTGATGGTCGCGGCGACCTGCGGCGGGGTGCCCTTGCCGATCGGGGAGACGCCGACCGAGACCGCGTCGGCCGCCTTGCCGGCCTGGGCGGGCGGCATGGCGGGCAGTCCCGCGGCCGACCAGTTGTGCGGCAGCAGGTGGTCGACCCGGGCGGCCATCACCGCGCCGAGTACCGCGGTGCCCAGGCTGCCGCCGACCTGCATCGCGGACTGCTGGAGTCCGCCGGCCACCCCGGACAGTTCCAGCGGGGCGTTGCCGACGATGACCTCGGTGGCCCCGACCATCACCGGTGCCAGGCCCATGCCCAGCAGGGCGAACCACAGCGAGGTGGTGGCGGTGCCGGACTCCGGGGTGAGCCGGGCCATGCCGATCATGGCCACGGTGGTGCACACCATGCCGCCGACCAGCGGGACCCGCGGGCCGAACCGGGTGATCAGCAGTCCGGCCACCGGGGAGGCGACGATCATCATGGCGGTCAGCGGCAGCAGGTGGACGCCGGAGGAGACCGGGCTCATCTGGTGCACGTTCTGCAGGTAGAAGGTGACGAAGAACAGCCCGCCCATGAAGGCGAAGGCCATCAGCACCATCAGCACGGTGCCCGCGGTCAGCGGCACGGAGCGGAAGATCCCGAGCGGGACCAGCGGTTCACGGGACTTGGTCTCCCAGAAGCCGAACAGTGCGAACAGCACGATGGCGCCGCCCAGGAACCCCCAGGTGCCGGCCGCGCCCCAGCCCCACGCGGGGGCCTTGATCAGGCCCCAGATCAGGCAGAACATCCCGCCGGACAGCAGGGCGATGCCGGGGACGTCGAAGGACCTCGGCGCGTTCTCGGCGCGCATGTCCTTCAGCACGAACAGCCCGAACAGCAGCGCCAGCGCGCCGACCGGCACGTTGATGAAGAACACCGACTGCCAGTTGACGTGTTCGACGAGCACGCCGCCGATGATCGGACCGGCGGCGGTGGAGGCGCCGATGACCGCACCCCAGATGCCGATCGCGGTGTTGAGTTTCTGCGCCGGGAAGGTCGCCCGCAGCAGACCGAGCGCGGCGGGCTGGAGCAGGGCGCCGAACAGGCCCTGGAAGACCCGCAGCACGATGACCATGGTGACGCCGTTGGACAGCCCGATCAGCCCGGAGGTGAGGCCGAACCCGGCTATGCCTATCAGGAAGGTCTGGCGGTGGCCGAAGCGGTCGCCGAGTTTTCCCGCGGTGATGAGGGTTACGGCGAGCGCCAGGAGGTAACCATTGGTGATCCATTGCACATCCGCGAGGGAGGCGCCGAGGCTCTTTTGGATGGCCGGGTTGGCGACCGCCACGATCGTGGCGTCCAGGGCGACCATCATCACGCCGATCGCGACGGCGAACAGAGTCAACCAGGGGTGGCCGCGCAGGGACTTCCGGGGTGCCGGCGCCTCGTGCGGCGTCGGGTCGGCGGCGACAGGAGCGTGGGTCATGGGCCGAGGTTATGTCAGTCGCTGACATTTGACAAAGTAGTTTCAGTTGCCCATTACTGACGGATACGTCACACCTATCGTGATCAACGATCGTGACCAGCGACAGAGAAAAGAAGGAGGTGGCCGGAGCGTGACAGACAGCGCTTTCACCGGACACCGCTCGCCGCGCGGCGCAGGCGGTCTGCGCGAACGCAAGAAGCAGCGCACCCGGGGCGCCCTGGCGCGCGCCGCGCTGGAGTTGTTCACCACCAAGGGCTACGAGAACACCACCGTCGACGAGATCGCCGACGCCGTCGACGTCTCGCAGCGCACCTTCTTCCGCTACTTCGCCAACAAGGAGGCGGCGGCCTTCGTGGTGGAGGAACTCGTCGAGGAGCACTTCGCCGCCACCATCACCGACCGGCCGGCGCACGAGTCGCCGCTGGAGGCGTTGCGCAACGCGATCCTGGAGACCTGGGAAGACCTCAACAAGGCCATCCGCGAGCTGATCCCGATCGAACTGCACATGCAGATGTACCAGGTGATCGAGTCCACGCCGGCGCTGCTGGCGGTGAAGCTGCGGCGACAGGCCCAGTTGGAGCAGCGGATCACCGAGGTGGTCGCCCGCCGCGAGGGGCTCGACCCGTGGACCGACCTGCGCCCCAGGGTGCTGGTGGCCGCCTTCAGCGGGGTGGCGCGGGCCGCCTCCGAGCACTGGGGGCAGTGCCGCGACAACAGCGTCGAGGCGGTGCGGCGCAGCTTCGAGCAGCATCTCGCGGCCTTCGGCCCGGCGTTGCTCGGCGACTGGCGGGAGCGGCCCGCCGTCGACGAGGCGACAGCCGTCAACCAGCGGGACAGCAGGGTCGGATGAAGCGACGAACAATCAGGGCATATCATCACACCTGAGTTCATAACGGGACGCCAAATGACGCATTGGGGACACTAACAGGGGTTTCTGACTCATTTAAACGTGACCTATGTCACCGAATTCACGGCTGCCAGGGAAAGTCTCCTATCGTGGCAAGCGGTGAACCTCTTCGACGAGCGCGTCGGCGCTCCCCCTTCCCCCCGCTCCCTCGGCTGGTACTGGCTCCGCGTCATAGCGCAGGACCTGACTTCGCCGGGGAGAGCAGCCCTCGCTGTGATGGTCGTCTTCGTGCTGCTGGCGACCAGTGGCTGGACGGCGATGCGGCATCAAAGACCGCAACAGGACCCGCGCGCGGCGGCGGTCTCCGCGTGGCTGCACGGCTCGATGGCCGGCCGCCACCTGCCCAACCCCGACTCCACCGGTGCCGTGGCCATAGCGCGCTTCTTCACCTCGCTCAGCAACGCCCAGCGGCAACGCCTCGCGGACCGCTACCCGCTGGTCGTCGGCAACCTCAACGGCGCGCCGCTACCGTTGCGCTACCGGGCCAACCGGATCGCGCTGGGCCAGGCGCTCGCCGCGGAGTCCGAGCGCTCACGCGCCGCCGGCCTGACCCCGGCCGGCCGCCAGGACGCGGTCCAACTCATCCATCGCTACAGCTCGCTGGCCACCCCCGGGCGGCAGATCCTGGCCTTCGATCCCAACGGGCACGGCCGGGTCGCCGAGGTCTTCGGGAACCTGGACACCGCCCGGCGCACCGCGATCGTGGTACCCGGCGTGGACACCGACATCACGACGTTCGAGAAGAGTGTCAAGCAGTACTCCACACCGGACGGGATGGCCAGGGCGCTCTACGACTCCGAGCGGGCGGCAGAGCCGGACACCTCCGACGCGGTGATCGCCTGGGCCGACTACACCACCCCCGGCGGCATCGGGCTCGACGCCTCCACGGGAACCATGGCCGAAGCGGGCGGGATCCGGCTCAACGACCTGGTCAGAGCGCTGCCCAAGCGCACCAGCGTCCAGTTGTTCTGCCACTCCTACGGCTCGGTGCTGTGCGGGGTGGTCGCCTCCCGGCTCCCGCAGGCCAAGGTCACCGACATCGCCGTCTACGGCAGCCCCGGCATGCGGGCCGGCAACGTCGCCGCGCTGCACACCCGTGCCCGGGTCTGGGCGGCCCGGGACGCCACCGACTGGATCCAGGACGTGCCCTACCTGGAGGTCGCCGGGATCGGCCACGGCCCCGACCCGGTGTCGCCCTCGTTCGGCGCCCGGATCATCTCGGCGGCCGGCGCGAAGCTGCACACCGGCTACTTCGTGGCCGGCACCGAGAGCCTGCGCAACTTCACCCGCATCGCGTTGGGCCGGTACGCGGCGGTGCGCTGCGCGTCGGACGACCTGGACTGCGCCGCGGGCGCGGCAGCGGCCTGACGGGAGGCGGCTGGACGGTGACCCGCTCCGTCGCTCCCCCCGCGGGCCGCTTCACTCGCGGGCGGCCGAGGTGCTGGACATGTCCGGGTAGCGGTCGCCGGCCACCTGGTCGGCGATCGGCTCCAGGGCCGCCAGTTCCTCGTCGTCGAGCGTGATCCGGGTGGCGGCGACGTTCTCCAGCAGCCGGGAGCGCTTGCGGGTGCCGGGGATCGGCGACGACGGCGGACAGCCCGTGCGCCTCCCGGCGCGCTGCTGCACCCAGGCCAGCGCGATCTGGGCGGGCGTGGCGCCGTGCGCGGCGGCGATCTCGCGCAGCGGTGCCAGCAGCGCCGCGTTGGCCTTGGCGTTGTCGCCGGTGAAGCGCGGCTGGAAGCGGCGGAAGTCGCCCTCGGACAGGTCCTTGCCGGCGTCCGCGAAGGAGCCGGTCAGGAAGCCGCGGCCGAGCGGCGAGTACGGCACGAAGGCGACCCCGAGTTCGGCGGCGGCGCCGCACCGCGGAGCATCTCCACGTCGCGGCTGAAGAGCGACCACTCGGACTGCAGGGCGGCGATCGGGTGCACCGCGTGCGCCTCGCGCAGCTCCGCGCCGGTCACCTCGGACAGGCCCAGGTGCCTGACCTTGCCCGCGGCCACCAGCTCGGCCATCGCGCCGACCGACTCGGCGAGCGGCACGGCGGGGTCGCGGCGGTGCATGTAGTAGAGGTCGATCACGTCGATGCCCAGCCGGCGCAGGCTGGCCTCCACGGCCTGCCGGATGTACGCCGGGTCGTTGCGGATGCCGCGGTAGTGCGGGTCGTCGTCCTTGCGCTCGATGGCGAACTTGGTGGCCAGGGTGATCTCGTCGCGGTGGGCGCGGACGAAGGGGGCGAGGAACTCCTCGTTGGCGCCGGAGCCGTAGATGTCGGCGGTGTCGAAGAGGGTGACCCCCGCCTCCAGGGCCGCCTCCAGGGTGTCGCGGGCGGCGGCCTCGTCGGTGTCGCCGTAGAACTCGCTGATGCCCATGCAGCCCAGGCCCTGCACGCCGACCTGCGGGCCGTCGGTGCCGAGTGCGACGGTGCCGATCTTCTCGGTGCTCATGTCTTCAGTGCCTCTCCGGCGCCCGCTCGGCGCCCGCGTACAGGTCGATCTTGTAGTCGAGGACCGCGAGGGTGTCCTGCAGCTCCGCGATCCGCGTGGCGCACGTCCTCGCGGTGTCGCGACCAGCAGATCGTGGCGGTCGGCGAAGGTGTGGTCGCCCTCCCTGACCAGCTCGGCGTACCGGACCATGTCGGCCACCGGCATCCCGGTCAGCCGCAGCTTGCCGACGAAGTCGAGCCAGTCGAGGTCGCTGGTCGGTGAACGGCGCTGGCCGGTGTTGCGACCGGTCGACGTGCGGCATCAGCCCGATCCGCTCGTACCAGCGCAGGGTGTGGGCGCTCAGCCCGGTGAAGGTGACGACCTCGCTGATCGTGTAGTGGTCCGGCCGCGCGGCCGCGGTGGACCGGCCGGGCGCTCGGCCGTCAGGCCCGCCGGCGCGCGGTCGCGGCTCCCGGTGCGTCCCGTGTCCACGACCGTCATGCCGTACCGCCTTTCCGGCTGCTCGCGCCGCCCTCGCGACGCTCCCCACGCTAAAGACCTTGAGTGCACTCTAGGCAAGCTCGGTCCGAATCGGTCACCGGCGGCCCGATACCCTCGCCGTCATGGAGAGCCTGCGCCTGATCGACAACTGGCCGGTGACCGACGGCCGCCGCGGCGGTGGTGCGGGCGGACGGCACGTGAGCCGGGTCGCACGGCCCGACCGGACACCGCTTCCCGCTGGCCTCGGTGACCAAGCCGCTGACCGCGTACGCGGTGCTGGTCGCGTTCGAGGAGGGCGCGGTCGAGCTGGACGACCCGGCCGGGCCCCAGGGCTCGACCGTCCGGCACCTGCTGGCGCACACCTCGCGGGCTCGCCTTCGACGAGCACCGGGTGATGGCCGCGCCCGGCGACCCGCGGCTGTACTCCAACGCCGGCTTCGAGGTGCTCGGCCGACCACGTGGCGAAGGCCACGGACATCCCGTTCGCCGACTACCTGCGCGAGGCGGTGCTCGAGCCGCTCGGGCATGACGGCGACCACGCTCGGCCGGCTCGCCCGCGGCGGGCGCGCGTCTCCACGGTGGACGACCTGGCCCGGTTCGCCGCCGAGCTGCAGGCGCCGCGGCTGCTGCGACCCGCCACCGTGCGCCGAGGCCACCTCGGTGGCCTTCCCCGGGCTGCGCGGGGTGCTGCCCGGCTACGGGCACCAGAACCCCAACGACTGGGGCCTCGGCTTCGAGATCCGCGACGCCAAGTCCCCGCACTGGACCGGGGCGCGCGTCCTCGCCCGCGCACCTTCGGCCACTTCGGCCAGTCCGGCACCTTCCTGTGGGTCGACCCGGAGGCCGGCGCCGCCTGCGTCGGCCTGACCGACCGGGACTTCGGCCCGTGGGCGCGCCGCGCTGGCCGCGCGTTCACCGACGCGGTGCTGGCGGAGCTGCGCGCCGCTCAGCACGGCGGCGTCCGGCGGCCGGCTGCCGGCTCGCCGTGCATCTCCCACACCAGGTACCTCCGCCGTCCGCGTCCCCGTCGGCCGCAGGCACCGGTCCCCCGGTGATCCGCGCCGCGTCCCCCGGCCGCCAGCCGCGTCGCCGCCCAGGCCGCACTTCGCCGCGCACGACGTGCAGGTAGCCGGAAGGGCCGCGGCGCGGCACGCGCCGCGGTCGCCCGCGCGTCGAGGCGCCGCACGTGCAGCGTCGCGCCCGGCCGGCGCGGCGCGGCGTCCGGGAGTGGCAGCCGGCGATGCCGCGGACGATCTCGTAGCGCCGGCGTCGCCGCCGGGGGTCCGAGCCGGGTGCAGCCACATCTGCACGAAGCGGCAGGGCCGCTGGTCGCCGGCGTTGCGTTCGATGTGCCGCACGCCGGCGCCCGCGCTGAGCCACTGCGACGTCGCCGGGCCGCACCCGCGCGGTGTGCCCCGCGGCGTCGCGGTGCGCGCAGCTCGCCCTCGACGACCCAGGTGACGATCTCGGTGTCGCGGTGCGGGTGCTCGGCGAAGCCCGCGCCGGGGGCGAGCCGCTCCTCGTTGCAGGCCGATCAGCGCGCCGAAGCGCAGGTTGTCCGGGTCGTAGTGCTGCCCGAAGGAGAACGCGTGCCGGGTCTCGATCCCCGCGGCCGGGCTCGCCGCCGGGGTAGCGCTCGCGCCGCGCGCCGTCACGTCGATCACGCCGGCCCACGGTGCCAGCACCGGCGGCGATCCGTCGCCGGTCGCGCGGCGTGCCGCGACCGGCGGTGGTCATGGAGCGGGCGGCAGGCGCGCTGGGGCGATAAGGCAGTCTTGTCCTGTGCCCGAACCCGCCATCCCAGCCATCGCCTCCCCCGCCGCCGGACGCCGCCGCGCGCGGCGGACACCCGCACGCGCCACACTGCGCCGGCTGGAGAAGTCCTCCGGGCGGCTGCGCCGCGAACGCCATCGCGCGGATGGACGAGCAACTGCCGTGGTACCGGGCGATGCCGCCGGAGAACCGGTCGTGGATCGGGCTGGTCGCCCAGGCCGGCATCGCCGCGTTCACCGAGTGGTTCCGGCACCCCGAGGCGCCGCAGGCGATCAGCACCGACGTCTTCGGCACCGCGCCCGCGCGAGCTGACCCGGGCGATCTCGCTGCGGCAGACCGTGGAGATGGTGCGCACCACCATCGAGGTCATGGAGTCCGCGATCGACGAGGTCGCGGCCCCCGGCGACGAGGCGATGCTGCGCGAGGCGCTGCTGGTCTACGCCCGGGAGATCGCCTTCGCCACCGCCCAGGTGTACGCGCAGGCCGCCGAGGCGCGCGGCGCGTGGGACGCCCGGCTGGAGTCGCTGGTGGTCAACGCGGTGCTGTCCGGCGAGGCCGACGAGGGCGTGCTGTCGCGCGCGGCGGCGCTCGGCTGGAGCTCGCCCGAACAGGTGGTGCGTGGTGCTGGGCACCGCGCCGGACGGCGACAGCGAGCTGACCGTCGAGGCGATCCGGCGGGCCGCCCGGCACGCCAAGCTCCAGGTGCTGACCGGGGTGCTCGGCAGCCGGCTGGTGGTGGTCGCCGGCGGCTCCGACGACCCGATCCGGGTCGCGAAGGCGCTGATCGGCCCGTTCGCGGCGGGCCCGGTGGTGGCCGGCCCGGTGGTGCGGCGACCTGCTGGCGGCCACCCGCTCCGCGCAGGCGGCCGCGGCCGGGCTGCGGGCCTGTGCCGCGTGGCCGGACGCGCCCCGCCCGGTGCTCGCGGACGATCTGCTGCCGGAGCGGGCGATGGCCGGCGACCCGGCGGCCCGCGAGCAGCTGGTGGAGGAGATCTACAGACCGCTGGAGGAGGCCGGGTCCGCGCTGCTGGAGACGCTCAGCGTCTATCTGGAGCAGGCGTCCTCGCCTGGAGGGGGCGGCACGGATGCTGTTCGTTCACCCCAACACCGTGCGCTACCGGCTCCGACGTGTGACCGATGTCACCGGCTGGTCACCCTCTGATGTACGTTCCGCCTTCACTCTGCGGATCGCGCTCATCCTGGGACGGCTCTCGGTACGCCGGAGCAGCTTCGACCTTGACGTCATTTGTGGGACACCCACAAATCACCTGACAGTTCTTGGTCCCTGTCCCCACGGGCGGCGGACCGCCTCACGCGAGAGAGAGTGTGAGGGTGCTCGTACTCGTCGCTCCCGGCCAGGGTGCCCAGACGCCCGGCTTCCTCAGCCCCTGGCTCGAACTGCCCGGTGTCGCCGACCGGTTGCACTGGTGGTCGGCCGTCGCCGGTCTCGACCTCGTGCACTACGGCACCGAGGCGGACGCGGACGAGATCCGTGACACCGCGGTGGCGCAGCCGCTGCTGGTGGCGGCCGGGCTGGTCTCGGCGCTCGTCGCTCTTCCCGCACCCGGCCGAGGCCCGCCGGATGATCGGCGCGGTCGCCGGGCACAGCGTCGGCGAGATCACCGCCGCCGCCGGTGCCGGGGTCATCTCGGCCGAAGCGGCGATGGTGCTTGGTGCGCCAGCGCGGTCTGGCCATGGCCGAAGGCCGCCGCGGTCACCGAGACCGGCATGTCCGCGGTGCTCGGCGGCGACCCCGAGGTGGTGCACGCCAAGCTCGCCGAGCTCGGCCTGACCCCGGCGAACGTCAACGGCGCCGGCCAGATCGTCGCGGCCGGGCACCATGGAGCAGCTGGCGGCGCTGGCCGCCGACGCCCCCGCGGGCGCCCGGGTCCTGGCGCTGAAGGTGGCGGGCGCCTTCCACACCGAACACATGGCTCCCGCGGTCGCCACCCTCGAAGCGCTGATGCCCGGCGTCACGGTCGGCCGACCCGCGCGGTCCGTTACGTCTCCAACGCCGACGGCCAGGTGGTCTCGAACGGCGAGGAAATCGTCCGACGCCTGGTCGACCAGGTCGCCAACCCGGTCCGCTGGGACCTGTGCATGGAGACCTTCAAGGAGCTGGGTGTCACCGCGATCATCGAGGTGTCCCCGGCAGGCACCCTGGTCGGACTGGCCAAGCGCGCCCTGCCCGGCGTCAAGACTCTCGCGCTGAAGACCCCGGACGACCTCGACGCGGCCCGCGAGCTCATCGCCGAGCACGGCACCCACCGGCGTGACCGCAGCTAAAAGGAGCCTGCAGCAGATGACCGCGAAGATCAAACCGAGCAGGGGCGCGCCCGTACGCCCGGATCCTCGGCGTCGGCGGCTACCGACCGGTCCGCGTGGTGCCCAACGAGGAGATCCTCGAGCACATCGACTCCTCGCGACGAGTGGATCCGCTCGCGTTCCGGCATCGCCACCAGGCACTGGGCCGGGCCGGACGAGACCGTCGCCGTCATGTCGGTGGAGGCGGCCGGCAAGGCGATCGCCGACGCCGGCATCACCGCCGAGCGAGATCGGCGCGGTCCTCGTGGCCACCGTCTCGCACTTCAAGCAGACTCCGGCGGTCGCGACCGAGATCGCGCACAAGGTCGGCGCGGGCACGCCCGCCGGCGTTCGACATCTCGGCCGGCTGCGCGGGCTTCACCTACGGGCTGACGCTGGCCAAGGGCATGATCGTCGACGGCTCGGCGACCTACGTCCTGGTCATCGGCGTCGAGCGGCTGAGCGACCTCACCGACAAGCAGGACCGGGCGACCGCCTTCCTGTTCGGCGACGGCGCGGGCGCGGTCGTCGTCGGCCCGTCCGAGGAGCCGGCGATCGGCCCGATCGTGTGGGGCTCCGAGGGCGACAAGTCCGACACCATCACCCAGACCCTGTCGTGGGAGGTGTACCGGGAGCAGGGCGCCGCCACCGACGTGCGCTTCCCGGCCATCACCCAGGAGGGCCAGGCGGTCTTCCGCTGGGCGGTGTTCGAGATGGCGAAGGTCGCCCAGCAGGCGCTGGACGCGGCCGGCATCACCGCCGACCAGCTGGACGCCTTCATCCCGCACCAGGCCAACATGCGGATCATCGACTCGATGATCAAGGCGCTCAAGCTGCCCGAGCACGTGGCGGTCGCCCGGGACATCGAGACCACCGGCAACACCTCGCCGCCTCCATCCCGCTCGCCATGGAGCGGCTGCTGGCCACCGGGCAGGCCAAGAGCGGCGACACCGCGCTGGTCATCGGCTTCGGGGCGGGTCTGGTCTACGCGGCCACGGTCGTTACCCTCCCCTAGCCACCAAGATCCACGGCGGCACGCCCACGCGAGTCGCACGACCCCCAACCATCGACGCAACACAACGAAGGAGCGCCGTCATGGCCGCCACGCAGGAAGAGATCGTCGAGGGTCTCGCCGAGATCGTCAACGAGATCGCCGGTATCCCGGTCGAGGACGTCCAGTCGGACAAGTCCTTCACCGACGACCTGGACGTCGACTCGCTGTCCATGGTCGAGGTCGTCGTCGCCGCCGAAGAGCGCTTCGACGTGAAGATCCCGGACGACGACGTCAAGAACCTCAAGACCGTCGGCGACGCCGTCGAGTACATCTTCAAGCACCAGGTCTGAGGCCCGCGGCCTCAGCGTCCGTAGGCCGACGCGTCTGTCGCCACCCGCACAGGGGGCACGCGTTGCCTTCGCCCTCGAAACGTGGAGAAAGAATTCCTGTGAACTCGACCAATCGCACCGTGGTCGTCACCGGTATCGGCGCAACCACACCGCTGGGTGGCGACAGCGCATCGACCTGGGAGGCCCTGCTCGCCGGACGTTCCGGTGTCGGGCCTCTCGAACAGGACTGGGCTGCCGAGCTGCCGGTCCGCATCGCGGCGCGAGATCGCCGTCGAACCGTCGCGAGATCATCCCCCGGCCGCAGGCCCGCAAGCTGGACCGCTCGGCGCAGTTCGCGCTGATCGCCGCCCGGGAGGCCTGGGCGGACGCGGGCTTCACCGCCAAGGCCGGCGAGGACGAGGCGGTCGACCCCGACCGGCTCGGCGCGGTCGTCGCCTCCGGCATCGGCGGCGTCACCACCCTGCTCGGCCAGTACGACATCCTGATCGACCAGGGCGTGCGCAAGGTCTCCCCGCACACCGTGCCGATGCTGATGCCCAACAGCCCGGCGGCCAACGTCGGCATCGACCTGAACGCCCGGGCCGGGGTGCACACCCCGGTCAGCGCCTGCGCGTCCGGCGCCGAGGCGATCGGCTACGCGATCGAGATGATCCGCACCGGCCGCGCCGACGTGGTGGTGGCGGGCGGCACGGAGGCGGCCATCCACCCGCTGCCGATCGCCGCGTTCGGCAACATGATGGCGATGTCGAAGAACAACGAGGACCCGCAGGGCGCCTCGCGTCCCTACGACACCGCCCGCAACGGCTTCGTGCTGGGCGAGGGCGCGGGCATCGTGGTCCTGGAGTCCGCCGAGCACGCCGCCGCGCGCGGCGCCCGGGTGTACTGCGAGGCGGTCGGCCAGGGCATCTCGGCCGACGCCCACCACATCACCCAGCCCGAGCCGAACGGCCGGGGCATCTCGCGCGGCGCTGCAGCCACCTGATGGAGCACTCCGACCTCAAGCCCGCCGAGATCGTGCACGTCAACGCGCACGCCACCTCCACCCCGCAGGGTGACGTGGCGGAGATCAAGGCGCTGCGCAGGTGTCTTCGGTGACGACGTCGACCACATGGCGATCTCGGCCACCAAGTCGATGACCGGCCACCTGCTGGGCGGCGCCGGCGGCATCGAGACGGTCGCCCGTGTGCTCGCGCTGTACCACCGGGTGGCCCCGCCGACCATCAACGTGACCGAGCTCGACCCCGAGGTCGACGCGGACGTCGTGCGCGACAAGCCGCGCGCGCTGCCCGAGGGCACGCATCGCGGCGCTCAACAACTCGTTCGGCTTCGGCGGGCACAACGTGGTGCTGGCCTTCCGCAGCGCCGGCTGACCCCGGCGCTCACCGCCCTGACGCCCCGACGGCCACCCGCCGCCGGGGCGTTCGGCGTCACTCCTCGAAGCTCGCGAGGTACGAGGCGGCGGCGTCCTTGTCGCCGTGGCCCTGTCGCTCGGCCCGGCCGAGCCGCTCCGCGCCGGCGGGAGCCAGGTCCAGGTGTACGCCCACCTGCTCGGCGGTGCGGGAGATCAACCGGGCGTCCTTCGCCGCCCCGGACACCGCGAAGCTCGTCGTGTAGTCGCCGGCCAGCATCGCCTTCGCCTTCAGCCGCAGATACGGCAGGTCCAAGGCGGTGCCGTCCAGCGCGCCGAGGAACTCCGCCGGGTCGACGCCGAGCCCCTTGGCCAGCGCCAGCGTCTCCGCGGTGCCGTTGATCACCGTCAGCACCCAGCTGTTGAAGACCAGCTTGAGCTTGCTGGCGGCGCCCGCCGCGCCGTCCTCGCCGAGCCAGACGGTGCGCTGGCCGATGGCGTCGAAGACCTGGTCGGCGATCGGCCGGGCGGCCTGCGGTCCGGCGGCGAGCACCGTGCAACTCACCGTTCTCCGCGGGCGCTCTGGTGCCGAGCACCGGCGCGTCGAGGAAGTGGACGCCGCGCTTCCGCCGCGAGCGCGGCCAGCGGGGCCAGGCCCTCGGGGCCGACCGTGCCGGTCTGCGCCCACACGGCCCCCTTCCGCAGCGCGGGGGCGGCGTCCCGCATGGCGTCCAGGGTCGCGGGGCCGTCCAGCAGGGCGGTGACGATCGCGTCGGCTTCCCGGACCGCGTCGGCCGGGTGGTCGGCGACGCGGGCTCCGTCAGCGGCCAGCGGCTCGGCCCTGGACCGGGTGCGGTTCCAGACCCGCACGTCGTGACCGGCCCTGACGAGGTTTCTGGCCATCGCGGCACCCATGACTCCGGTACCGAGCACGGCTACGGTGATCTTCTGCGTCATACCACCACGCTAAGACCTGAAGCGGACTCCAAGTCAACCGCCACGAGCCGCCCGCTCGGGCGTCAGACCACCCCTCTTTTTGGGTGGCCTTCCTGCTCACGGGCTCCGCGGACGGCCTCGCTTCGCTCGGCCGGCCACTGCGCCCGCTCGGGCGTCAGACCACCTGGTGCAGCCAGCTCACCGGGGCGCCTTCACCCGCGTAGCGGAACGGCTCGAGTTCGTCGTCCCAGGGCTTGCCGAGGAGCTTGGAGACCTCGGCCTCCAGATCGGCCTCGCCGCTGCGGGCCCGTGCCAGGGCGGCACGCAGCCGGTCCTCGGGGACCAGGATGTCGCCGTGCATGCCGGTGACGGCGTGGAAGATGCCGAGATCGGGTGTGCTGCTGTAGCGCTCGCCCTCGGCGTTGGCGCTGGGCTCCGAGGTCACCTCGAACCGCAGCAGCTGCCAGCCGCGCAGCGCGGACGCCAGCTTGGACGCCGTGCCCGCCTCACCGTGCCAGGAGACCTCGGCACGCCAGGTGCCGGGCTCGGCGGGCTGCCGGATCCAGTCAAGGCTCACGCGCACACCCAGCACACCCGCCACCGCCCACTCGACGTGCGGGCAGAGCGCGCGTGGTGCGGAGTGCACGAACAGAACTCCACGTGTCGTCACCGGGACCTCCAGTGTGGGACGAGGTTCGCCTTCCCCAGCGGCCTCGCGTCCCCGCCCGACGGTCCGGGACGGCGCTCGACATTCTGCACCATTTTTACCAAACAGGACAAGATCTGATCGTTCGTAATCAAACTTCTGCCGATCACCCACTCTGCCATCACACCGACCGCGTTCTGCCCGACTGGTCACGCGGCTGTCAGGGAAAAGCTACCGTGCGGCGTCCTGCATGGGGTGACGTACCGTCGTGCTCAGTGAGATATCACCCGGTCGTCCGACGGGTCCCGGGAGCCACCGGACAGGAGGCGGATCATGCGTCAGACACGGGAACACCGCCGAGGAACCGCCGTCCGGGTGATGGCCGCGGTGGTCGCCGCGGCCGTCGCGGCGCTGGGGGTGGCCAGCTGCGACGCGAGCGGTCCCGGGCACGCCACCGGCGGTCCCGCGCACCGGCGATCGGCCTCGCCCTCCCCCACCGGCCCGCGGTGGAACCCGCGTCCGGCCTCGATGGCCGCGCTGGGCGACTCCATCACCCGGGGCTACGACGCCTGTTCCCTGCTCACCGACTGCCCGGACGTCTCCTGGGCGACCGGCACCCGGCAGGCCGTCGGCAGCGTCGCGCGCCGGCTGCTGGCCTCTCCGACGGCGCGCAGCTGGAACTACGCGGTCAGCGGCGCCCGGATGGCGGACCTGCCCGGCCAGGCGGCGAAGGCCGCCAAGGTCCACCCGGCACTGGTCACCGTGCTGATGGGCGCCAACGACGCGTGCGTCCCCGCGGTCGCCGACATGACCCCCACGGCCGTCTTCAGAACCCGGTTCACCGCGGCGATGGAGACGCTGCGGCGCGAGTCGCCCAGGACCCAGGTGTACGTGGCCAGCATCCCCGACCTGCTGCGGCTGTGGGCGGTGGGGCACACCAACGTGCTGGGCCGGCAGATCTGGAAACTCGGCATCTGCCCCTCGATGCTCGCCCACGCGACCGGGACCTCCCCCGCCGACACCGCCCGCCGCGACGCGGTGCGCGCCCGGGTGGTGGCGTACAACGGCGTCCTCGGTGCGGTCTGCGGCCACTACCCGCTGTGCCGCTACGACGGCGGGGCGGTCTTCCGGCAGGACTTCTCCACGGCCGACCTGAGCCCCTGGGACTGGTTCCACCCCAGCACCGCGGGCCAGGCGCAGCTCGCCCTGCTGGCCTACCAGGGGGTGACCCGGGCGACGGCCCGCACCGGCTGACCCGCGCTCAGTGGTCCGGGTCGTCGGTGTCCGGGTCGCCGACGGCCGCCTCGGGCGGACCCGGCTCGCCGGCCAGCGCGTCGCGGGCCAGCAGCGTGGCACCGGCGACCGCGCCGGGCATGGCGAACACGGCGGCCACCGGCACCAGGAAGAGCAGGACCAGTGGAACGCCGAAGCCGAGCGCCAGACCGAGCCGGCCGCGCAGCAGCCGCATCCGGTCGCGCACGGGTATCCGGCGGCGTTGCAGGGCGACCGCGGTCAGCTCGTGGGTGAGGAAGAACCCCGAGACGCAGAAGCCCAGTGCCGGTATCACGGTCTGGCCGATCACCGGGACGAAGCCGAGGAAGAACAGCGGGACGGTGAAGAGCGCCAGCCAGGCCAGCACGATCACGCTCTCCCGCGCGGAGATGAGCAGTTCGCGCCACAACGGCAGCCCGGACTCCGGTGGTTCGCCGCCCTCGGCCCGCTCCACCCGGCCGGACAGGCTCTCGTAGAACGGCTGGCCCACCAGCAGGGTGACGGCGGTGAAGCTCACCACCGCCAGCAGCAGCCCTCCGCCGAACAGCAGCACGGTCAGCGCCCAGCGGAACACCGCCCGCCAGGGCGAGTCCCAGCCGTCGGCGAACGGCGTCGCCCAGGAGACGATGTCGCCGCCCCAGACCACCAGCAGCGCCAGCACGGCCGCGTATCCGGCGAGGGTGATGAGCGCGGGGCACATCCCCCACGCCCACAACCGTCCGTGCCGGGCCATCCAGCGCTGCCCGTCCACCACGTACCGCACGCCGGCCCACAGATCACGCATTCCCCGCATGCCCAGCAGCGTAGCGAGGGGGTGTGACGGCCGGCGTGCGGGTCCGGGTCAGGGCAGGTAGTACATCGGGTTGGGCATCTTGAAGCCCTTGTCGGCGTAGCCTCCGGACAGGTCGCTGTACTGGTCGCCGAAGTTGGCCACGATGTCGTAGCCGAGGGACTCGATGTGCTTGCGGGTGCCGGACTTGTACTCGATGGTCGTGCAGGTGGCGCCGCACGCCAGGTAGGCCGGCGGGTTGGCGGAGTTCTTCAGGAAGAAGTGGCCGGGGTCGGCGGAGACCTGGTAGCCGACCGTGGCGAGGTTGGCGGTGCTGGGGGTGCGCTGGGACTCGGGGCGGCCGGTCACGAAGAAGACGGTGACGCCCTGCCGGGCGGCCTGGTTGACCAGCGCCGGCATGCCGAAGACCGCGTCCATGGTCTTGGTGTTGATGTACTCGGTGTTGCTGGCGGGGGTGTAGCCGAAGCCCTGCTCCCGCTCGTAGTTGTAGGTCAGCAAGGTGGTGTCGTCCACGTCGAGGACGATGGCGGGCTTGCCGTGGGCGTGCCGCACGGCGTGCCGCAGGTAGGCCTCGGCCTTCGCCTCGATGCCGGCGACCTGGTGGGCGTACGGGCTGTCGGGCGAGGCGTAGTGCTCGCCGTTCACCACGGTGTCGCCGTAGTAGGCGGAGATCTGGTTCTCGACCAGGCCGAGGTTGGGGATCTGCTGGTCCGAGCGGGGCACGGAGTTGTCGGCGACGGCCGCTCCGGTGGCGAAGACCGCGGTGGCCGCGACCGCGGCGGCGGTCAGGGACAGCACGGTTCTGCCGCGCTTGGTCTGCGGGATGAGACGGGATCGGTGCATGACGACAGCTCCTACGAAGGTGGCGGCCCACGAGGGTGATGGGTCCGCGCAACCTAGAACCGTCGACCTACGCTGGTCAAGGTTCGTCTACGCGCGTCATGGGTAAGGGACCCGTTTCGCCGACGTGCCGGTGGCCCGCGTCCCGGGCGGGACGCGGGCCACACGGTGGGCAACTCCTGGCCGTCAGGCGACGGTCAGCTTCACCTCGATGTTGCCGCGGGTGGCGTTGGAGTACGGGCAGACCTGGTGGGCCTGCTCCAGCAGGTCGGCTGCGGTGGCGGCGTCCACGTTGGGGATGCTGGCGGACAACTCCACGGTGAGGCCGAAGCCGCCGGCGTCGTTCTTGCCGAAGCCGACCTTCGCGGTCACGGTGGACCCGGAGATGTCGGCCTTCGCCCGGCGGGCCACCACGCCCAGCGCGCCCTGGAAGCAGGCGCTGTACCCGGCGGCGAACAGCTGCTCCGGGTTGGTCCCGGCGCCGCTGCCGCCCAGTTCCTTGGGCGGGTTGACGACGACGTCGAGCTTGCCGTCGTCACTGGCGACCCGGCCGTCGCGGCCGTTCTCAGCGGTGGCGACCGCGGTGTACATCACGTCGATGGGCTGAATGGACATGCGGGGGATCCCTCCCGGATCTCAGGCGTCGAGCTTGATGATCATCTTGCCGGTGTTGTCGCCGCGCAGCAGGCCGAGGAAGGCCTCCACGCCGTTGCCGATCCCGTCCACGAAGGTCTCGCGGTGCCGCAGCGAGCCGGCGCGCAGCCAGCCGCCGACCTCGGCGAAGAACTGCTCCTTGAGGTCCTCGTGGTCCAGGACCAGCAGCCCCTCCATGCGCAGGCGCTTTCCGATGACCATGCCGAGGTTGCGCGGGGCGGCCGGCGGCTCGGTGGCGTTGTAGGCGCCGATCATGCCGCAGACGGCGATACGGCCGTGCACGGTCAGCGAGTTGATGGCCGCTTCCAGGTGGTCGCCGCCGACGTTGTCGAAGTAGACGTCGATGCCCTTGGGGGCGGCCTTGGCCAACTGCTCGGCGACGGGGCCGTTCTTGTAGTTGAAGGCGGCGTCGAAGCCGTACTCCTCCGTCAGGACCTTGACCTTCTCGTCGGAGCCCGCCGAGCCGATCACCCGGGCGGCGCCCTTGAGCCTGGCGATCTGGCCGACCTGGCTGCCGACCGCGCCCGCCGCGCCGGAGACGAAGACCACGTCGCCCTCCTTGAAGGCGGCGGTCCGCAGCAGACCCGCGTAGGCGGTCAGCCCCGGCATGCCGAGCACTCCCAGATAGCTGGAGAGCGGGGCGAGTTCCGGGTCGACCCGGGTGGTGTGGCGGGCGTCGAGCACCGCGTACTCGCGCCAGCCGAGGTTGTGCAGCACGTGGTCGCCGACCGCGGTGCCGGGCGCCTCGGAGGCCAGTACGACGCCGACCGCGCCGCCGTCCATCGCCCGGTCGAGGGCGAAGGGCGGCACGTAGGACTTGACGTCGTTCATCCGGCCGCGCATGTACGGGTCGACGGACAGGTAGAGGTTGCGCACCACCACCTGGCCGGGCCCCGGCGCCGGGACCGGCGACTCGCGCAGCGCGAAGTCGTCCGGGGTCGGCCAGCCCTTCGGCCGGGCGGTCAGGTGCCACTCACGGCCGGTCGCGGGCGGTTGCGGGGTTGCGGACGCAGACATGACGATGCCGACTCCTTCCGCCACGGCGGGGCGGCCATGGCAAAGCTTCATGTTCTTAACTAACCATGCTCCTGGATATTTCATGTTGTCAAGCAAGTGGGTAGACTGCCGCCATGGCTGTTGCACCCATGGATCCCTTGACGCTGGAGGTCATCGACCTCATCGGCAGTGTCGTGGCGCGCTACTACGAGGAGTACGACGCGGCGGCGGCGAAACACCAGCTCACCGGCGCGCAGGCGAGAGTGCTCGGGCTGCTGTCGCGTGAGCCGCTGCCGATGCGCCGGATCGCGGAGCGGCTCAAGTGCGAGCCGTCGAACGTCACAGGGATCGTGGACCGGTTGGAGGTCCGCGGGCTGGTCGAGCGGCAGCTCGACCCGGCGGACCGCCGGGTCAAGCTGGCCGCCGTCACCCCGCAGGGCCGGGCCACCGCGGAACGCCTGCGCACCTCACTGGAGTTCGCCCGCGAACCGCTGGCCGGCCTCAGCGCGCAGGACCGCACCGTGCTGCGCGACCTGCTGCGGCAGATGCTGACCTGAGCCGGTCAGCGCCGGGAGCGGGAGTTGCCGAAGAAGATCCGGAAGAGGATCAGCAGCACCAGCGAACCGACGATCGCCGCGCCCCAGTTGCGGGCGTCGAAGAAGGTGTGCTGCACCGGCCGGTGCAGGAAGTGCGCGGAGAGCCAGCCGCCCACGAAGGCGCCGGCCACGCCGGTGAACACCGTGCCCACGATGCCGCCCGGGTCGCGCCCGGGCAGCAGGATCTTGGCTATGGTCCCGGCGAGCAGTCCGAGGATGATCCAGCCGATGATGCCCACTTTGTCAGCCCTGCCTTTCGATGACCTGGGATTTCCCCCGGTCGCGGTGGAGAGATCGCTGCGTGCGCCCGCGATGGTGCCACAGCCGCGGGCGCCGGGTTCGACCGGTCCGCCGCGCGGTTTCCGCCGCGTCTGTGAAAGACCGCACCACACGGTCACAGACGCGGTGGACCGCAACGGTGGTTGCGCGCGCCGCTGTACGGTGCTCTGCCCAGGCGGCGGCGGATGATGCGCCCCGATTCCCGTCTCAGGGCTGCGGGTTGCGGGCGTCGTAGCGGGCGAAGCCCGGCCAGCGCAGCGCCAGCAGGCCCACCACGAGTACGCAGGCCAGCCCGCCGCCGACCACGGTGACCGCGGGCGAGGTCAGGTCGGCGGTGGACCCGGCGAGGAAGTCGCCCAGCCGCGGTCCGCCCGCGACCACCACGATGAACACCCCTTGCAGCCGGCCGCGCATCTCGTCCGGGGTCGCCGCCTGGAGCATGGTGGCCCGGAAGACCATCGAGACGGTGTCCGCGCAGCCCGCGACCGCCAGGAAGAACAGGCCCAGCCACAGCTGCCGGGTGAGCCCGAAGACGGCGATCGCCGCGCCCCAGGAGGCCACCGAGATCAAGATGGCCACCCCGTGCCGGCGCACCCGTCCCAGCCAGCCGGAGAAGGTCCCGCCCAGGATCGCGCCCACCGCGGGCGCCGCGACCAGCAGGCCGACGGTCTTCGCGTCGCCGCCGAACCACAGGACCGCGACCGCCGGGAAGAGCGCGCGGGGCTGGGCCAGCACCATCGCCGCCATGTCGGAGAAGAAGGTCATCCGCAGATTGGGCCGGGTCGCCAGGAACCGCAGGCCGTCGATGACGGAGGCGCGCTTGGGCTTGCCGTCCTGGTCGCCGCCGCGCTGCGGGAGCATCGCGGGCAGCCGCCACATCGCGTACAGCGAGGCGCTGAAGGCCACCACGTCCACGAGGTAGGCGGCCTGATAACCCCACAGGCCGACGATCAGGCCGCCCAGGCTCGGACCGACCATCAGCCCGAGGTTGCTGGTGAGGGAGTTGAGAGCGTTGGCGGCGGGCAGCTGTTCGGCGGGCAGCAGCCTGGGGACCATGGAACTGCGCGAGGTGGAGTTCATCGCGAAGCAGATCGCCTGGAGCGCGACGATCGCGTAGAGCAGCCAGACGTGGTGGAAGTGCACCAGGGCCGCGGTGGCCAGCACGATCGACAGCACGTTGGCGCCGGTCGAGCTGACCAGGCCCAGCTTGCGGCGGTCCAGGGTGTCGGCGACCGCGCCGCCGTAGAGCCCGAAGGAGACCAGCGGCACCAGCGAGCACAGCCCCACCAGGCCGACGGCGAAGGTGGAGTGGGTGATGGCGTACACCTGCAACGAGACCGCAAGGGCGGTCATCTGCTGGCCCATCCAGGAGACGGTGTTGCCCACCCACAGCCGCCGGTAGTCGAGCGAGGAACGCAGCGGGGTCAGGTCGGCGAGCACTCTGCGGCGTGGCAGCGGCCCGGCGGGCGCGACGTCCGGCGGCGGCGCGGGCACCGCGGAGGGGTCCACGGCGAGGGGCTCACCGGCGGCCTCGGGGGCCGGTCCGGGGTCCACCGCGGCCGCGGATCTGTCCGGTTCGTCGGCGCGGCTGCGTATCGGGGTCACACCGCACGCTAACAACCGGTCCCGGCGCTGCTCCGTACGGGGTCGTGGGCATACCGACCACGGCGCCGCGATACACACCATTAGCGGCTTTCGTGATCCTCTGTCATGTGTCAGAAATATGACATTGGCCGGAAATCGGCCGTGCTCCACGGGAGGTCGTCCATGCCGCGCAACCACCGCCCCGAGGTCGCCGGAAACGACGGGTCCGTCCCGCCCCCGCCACGCCGCGGACTCTCGAAGACCGCGGTGACCGTCTCGGTCCTCGCCCTGGTCGCCGGTGCCTGGCTGATGCGGGCCGGCACCTCGACCACCGCGCCGCCCGCGCCGAGCGCGGCCGACTCACTGACCGGGACCGGCCACAATGACGGCGGCGCGCCCGGCGTCCTGCCCCGGGTGTCCGCCTCCGTGCCGCCGCGCGTCGCGCCGCTGCCGCCCTCGCTGCCGCAACGCATCCGCATCCCCGAGATCGGCGTCGACGCGCCGCTGATGAGGCTCGGGGTGGACGCCAAGGACGAGCTCCAGGTGCCGCCGGACAGCGACAACAACCTGGCGGGCTGGTACGAGGGCGGCGCGACACCCGGCGCCCGGGGCTCCTCGGTGATCGCCGGGCACGTCGACACCAACAAGGGGCCGGCGGTCTTCTACGCGATCGGCTCACTGCACAAGGGCGACACCATCCGGGTCACCAGGGCCGACCACCGCACCGCCGTCTTCAGCGTCTACGGCATCGAGGTGTACGAGAAGTCCGCCTTCCCCACCGACCGGGTCTACGACAGCACGCCCACCCCGGAGCTGCGGCTGGTCACCTGCGGCGGCGGGTTCTCCAAGTCGACCCACAGCTACCTCGGCAACGTCGTGGTGTACGCCCGGCTCACCGCGACGAAGTAGCCGGAAGATGTGGGACTGGCTGACGGACGGCTACCACACCCGGATCGTGGTGTCCGGGCGGCAACCGCTGTTCCTGCTGCTCGTCGGGCTGCTGGGCTCCTTCCTGTTCATCCGGTTCAGCACCCGGATGATCCGGCGCGGCACCAGCTGGTGGCCGGGGAACGTCTCGCCCGGCGGCCTGCACATCCACCACGTCGTCTTCGGCCAGGCGATGATGCTGATCGGCGGCATCGGCTCGTTCGCGCTGCGCGGCGGCGGATCGGTCGGCCGCGACCTGCTCGGGCTGCTGTTCGGGGTCGGGTGCGGTCTGGTGCTGGACGAGTTCGCGCTGGTGCTGCACCTGAAGGACGTCTACTGGAGCGAGGAGGGCCGCCAGTCGGTGGACGCGGTGATCCTGGCGGTGGCGGTGATCGGACTGCTGCTGCTGGGGGTGACGCCGCTGGGCGACCTGGAAGGTTCGCTCTCCACCCGGGCGGTGGCCGCCGCCATCCTGCTGGTGCTGGTGGTCATCAGCCTGCTCAAGGGCAAGGTGTGGACCGGGTTCTTCGGCCTCTTCCTGGTCTTCCTGCCGCTGGTCGGCGCGGTCCGGCTGGCCCGGCCCGACAGCCCCTGGGCGCGGTGGCGCTACTACTCCAGGCCGCGCAGGCTGGCCAGGGCGGAACGCCGCGACACCCGCATCCGCGGCCGGCTCCAGACCACCCGGCGCAAGGTCTACAACGCGGTGGCCGGCGCACCGACCCCGCAGAGCCCGCCACCGCCGGGGACGCCGGCCCCACCACGCCCCGCGCCCCGGCCCGGTGGGCGGCGCCGGCCGTCCACCGTGGACCTCGGGCCGTCCAGGACCCAGTCGGCGCTGCGGACACTGCGCGAGCCCGCGCTCCTCACGGTGGTGTGGTACCTGCGGCTGGCCGCCGCGCTCGACGTGGTCACCGGGGTGATCGCGCCGTTCCGCGACCGGCTGCGCCAGGCGGACACCGGCGAGTACTTCACGCCGTTCCCGATCACCCCCGGCTTCACCGCCGCGCTGTTCGCCACCGTGCTGGCGGTCATGCTGCGCCGCCGCAAGCGGGCCGCGTGGATCGTCGCCTTCGGCCTGTCGGCCCTCAACGCGGTGGCGTACTGGCTGTCGCTGGCCGCGCAGGCGCATCTGCGCGACCACCCGGTCAACTGGTTCTCCGGCGCGCTGACCACCGTGGTCGCCGGCACGCTGTGGATCGCCCGGCCGGTCTGCCGGGCGCGCGGGGAGAGCGGCAACGTCCCGCTGGGCCTGGCGTACCTGGTGTTCGGCGGCGCGGTCGCGGTGGGGCTCGGCACGGTCGTCGTGCACGAGGCGGACACCGTCCCTGCGGCGGACTGGCCGGACTGCCTGCGGTACGCGCTGCTGCGGGTGCTGACGCTGTCCACCCCGGTCGACCTGCCGGAGATCAGCGTGCCTGGCTGGGTGGACCTGCTGATCAACGTGCTGAGCCTGGCCTTCCTCCTGCTGGTGCTGCGGGCCTTCTTCCGCTCGCCGCGCGGCCACACCCGGCTGCGGCCGGAGGACGAGAGCCGGCTGCGGTCGCTGCTGGCGCGGTTCGGCGCCGAGGACTCGCTCGGCTACTTCGCGCTGCGCCGCGACACCTCGGTGAGCTGGTCGCCCGGGCGGGAGGCGGCGGTGGTCTACCGGGTGGTCAACGGGGTCGCACTGGCCTGCGGTGACCCGGTGGGCGATCCGGCCGCCTGGCCGCAGGCGATCGGCGGCTGGCTGCGCACCGCCCGCGTCCACGCCTGGGTGCCGGCGGTGACCGGCGCGAGCGGGAACGCGGCCGGGGTCTACGAGCGGCGGGGCCTGAAGACGCTGGCGTTCGGCGACGAGGCGGTGGCCGCGACCGCGAAGTTCACCCTGGCAGGGGAGGCGATGCTGCCGCTGCGCGAGGCCCGCGAGGTGGTGCGTGCCGCCGGGTACACCGTGGTCGTCCGCCGGCAGCGTGATGTGCCGCGGGACGAGTCGGACCGCCTGGTCTACCTGGCGGACGCCTGGCGGCGCGGCACCGTCGACCGGGGGTTCACCATGTCGCTGGCCAGGCTGGGCGATCGGGCCGACCCGGACTGCGTGGTGGTGGAGTGCCGCGACCCGAACGACCGCACCTGCGCGCTGCTGAGCCTGGTGCCGTGGGACGGTACGGGGCTGTCGCTGGACCTGATGCGGCGTGACCGGGAGTCGCCCGAGGCGTTGTTCTCGTTCATGCTCTCCGAACTGCTGCTACGGGCTCGCGCCGACGCCGCGCCGGTCGCCGGGGTGGAGCGGGTCGCGCTCAACTTCACCGTGCTGCACGCGGCCACCGCGCACGGTCAGGGGCCGGGCACCGGGCGGCTGTTCCGGCTGCACCGGGGAGTCGTCCGGGTGCTGGCGCACCGCCGGCGGCTGGAGGTGACGCACCGGCTGACCTCGACGTTCCGGCCCGGCTGGCAGCCGCGCTTCATGCTCTACGAGCGCGCCACCGAGCTGCCCAGGATCGCCCTGGCCAACGCGGACGCCGACGGCCTGCTCACCCCCCACCGCCTCCCGCGCCCGGCGGCTGACGGGCGCGTCCCCTGAGGGCGCGCCCCCCCACCGCCGTACACGGCCTAACCGACGGAGTCGTCCAGGTGTTCGGCTAGGCGGAAGAGGGCGGGTAGGGCGGCGCGGACGATGGCGCGGTCGGCGTCGTCGAGGGCGGCCAGCGCCGCGTCGAGGCGGCGTTCGTGGGCCTGGGTCCAGGCGGCGAGCTGGGCGTGGCCCGCCTCGGTCAGGGTGACCACCGAGACTCTGCGGTCGTCCTGGTCGACCGCCCGGGCGACCAGGCCCGCGTTGATCATCTGCCCGATGAGTCCGCTGACGGTGCTGATCGCCAGCCGCTGACGGGTGGCCAGGTCGCCGATCCGGGCCGGGGAGTGCTCCGCCAGCACCTGGAGGAGCTCCACCTGGGCCATGGGCAGCGTCTCCCACGGGTAGTCGGTGCGGATCGACGCCCGCAGCGCCCGCCGCAGCCGGGTGACGGCCTCCGTCAGCAGCCGGGCGTCCGGGCCGCCGCGCCCCTGTGACGGCGGCGGCGACGTCGGAGGTCCGGGAGGCGGCTGCGTCGGCATGGCACGACTTTAGCGAGTTCGTACCCGTGCGGCGGTGTCCGAAAGACCCAGTGGGCCGTACGTCCTGACCGGCCGCCGGGCGGTCACCGGCCGGTGCGTCGGGCCGCCGTCGCCAGGGCCGGCACGGCGACGGCCAGGAGTGCCAGGGCCGCGACGCCCGCCGGTGCCACGTGCAGGGCGAGGGTGACCAAGGCGACGCCCAGCGCGGTACCCAGACCGCGGGCCATGTTGACCAGTCCGCCGCCGGTGCCGGAGCGGCCTGCCGGGATCGCCGCCATGACCGCGGTGTTGTTGGCCGGGGTGAACACCCCGAGGCCCGCCCCCAGTACCGCCAGCGCCGCGGCGAGCGCCGAGGTCCCCGGCGCGCCCGGCCACAGGGCCGCCGCCAGCACCGCGCACCCGGCCGCCGCCAGCGCCGCGCCCAGCACGCACCGGCCGCGGTCGGTCATGCCGCGCGGCAGCACGCGGTCGGCCCCGATCGCCGCGGCCGCGAACCCGACGGGCAGCGCGGTCAGCACCGCCCCCGCGGACAGCTCAGAGCGCCCGGCCGCGGTGAGGGCGACCGGCACCAGCACCAGCGGCCCGAACAGCACCAGGTAGCCGCAGAGCGCGCCCACCAGACCGGACGCCACCGCCGGCACCCGCAGCAGCGCCAGGTCGAGCAGCGGGGCGGCGGCGCGCCGCTGCCGTACGACGAAGGCCCAGCCGCCCGCCACGGCGGCGAGGGCGAGGGCCGCGACGCCCCAGCCGGGCACCGGCAGGCCGGAGGCGGCCGACAACGCGAGCAACGCGCCGGTGGTGGCCACCGCCAGCAGGACCAACCCGAGCAGATCGAACCGGGGCGCCCGGTCCAGGCCCAGGCCGTGCCCCCGCGTCCTGGGCAGCAGGTAGTGCCCGGCGGTCCAGGCGGCCAGCCCTATGGGGACGTTGATGCCGAAGACCCAGCGCCAGCCCAGGGTGGAGACCAGCGCGCCGCCGACGGTCGGCCCGAGGGCGAGCCCGAGCGCCTGGGCCGCGGCCTGCACGCCCAGCGCGCCGCGCATCCGCTCGCGCGGCGCGCTGGTGGCGACCAGGGCGACGCTGTTGGCCTGCATCATCGCGGCGCCGACCGCCTGGACGACCCGGAAGCCGATCAGCGCGCCGAGCGAGGGTGCCAGCCCGCAGGCGGCCGACGCGGCGGTGAAGACCAGGAAGCCGTGCAGGTAGAACAACTTGCGGCCGTAGGCGTCGGCGAGTCGGCCGACCGGCACCAGCAGGGCGACCAGGGTGAGCAGGTAGCCGAGCGATACCCATTCGACCGCGGCCAGCGAGGTGTGGAAGCCGGAGCGCAGCCCGCCGTAGGTCAGCGTGACGACACTCGCGTCGAGTTGCCCCATGAACGCGCCAAAACACACGGTCGCCACCGCCAGCCGCCAGGCACCGGGGTGGTCACGCACCCGGTCGGGGCGCCGGCGCTCCCTGAGCAGGGCCGCGGGAAGGGCCGCCGACAGCACCGCGCGCCGGCGGCGATCGCCTGTCGAGGGGCCGTTCACCTGCGTCGCAGCGCTCCTCTCGGGGCCTTCGCCGATCTTTACCGTTCGCCTTCCAGAATACATCGGTCACAGAACTATTCTGCTTCCGATATGTATAAATCAAGACGGGAAATCCTTCTTCGCTCCGGTGATCGGCCGGCATCGTCACCAAATCCCCTACGTAGCGGCCGGGTTGTAATCCCACTCATCTGGCGTGAAGACGCCCCAACGCCGTAGGCTCCGCCCGGCATGGAAACGATCTCCGCACCGCGACCCCCCACGAAACGTGGTGAAGATGCGCGAATGCCCCTGAATCCCCCCATGAATACAAAATCTGCGTCCACGAGGATCTGATGACACGAGACATTCCGGAGGCGGTGTTCTGGTGCCTCCTGGCCGTCGCACTGGCCGTCGTGGTCCTGCTGATACGCGAACGACGGGTCAGCGCCCGATTGCGCGGCCGGATCACGGTGCTGGACGACGACGTACGCGCGCGTGACGCCGAGGTCCGTCATCTGGCGACGGTTCGGCTCCCCGCACTGATGGACTCCATCTCGCACCGCCCCGGCAACCTGCCGGGGCTGTTGCACGGACGGCTCGCCGGCACCGCGTTCGCGGCCGGGCTGCACACGGTCATCGACCTGTTCGGCCGGACGTCCGAGGCCGCGCAGTCCCGCGCCGACATGTCGGCCAAGACCGCGCTGAAGTCCTCGATGCGCGCCCTGCAAGGTCTGGCGAACGAACAGCAGTTGGCCATCTCCGACATGCAGGACCGGCACGACGACCCCGACGTACTGCAGGACCTGCTGGAGATCGACCACACCAACTCGCAGTTCGGCCGCCGCGCCCAGGCGATCGCGGTGCTCTGCGGCTCCTGGCCGGGCCGGCAGCGCGCCGCGTCCCCCCTGGTCGACGTGGTCCGCGGGGCCACCTCCCGGATCCGCGACTACCGCCGCGTCCAGGTCCACTCCCAGGTGGACATCGCGGTCACCAGCCGCGCGGTCGAGCCGGTCGTGCTGGCCATCGCCGAGCTGCTGGACAACGCGGCCCGTCACTCGCAGCCCAACACCACGGTGCAGGTCAACCTCCAGCCCGCGCACAACGGCACCGCGATCGTCATCGACGACGCGGGCGTCGGCCTGCTGGAGCAGGAGATCCAGCGCGCCGAGCAGCTGCTCGCGGGCCAGCAGTCCGTCGACATCCAGCAGTTGGGCGACCCGCCGCAGTTCGGCTTCGCGGTCATCGGCATCCTCGCCGACCGGTACGGCTTCCGGGTCTCGGTCGACACCCGTTCGCCCTACGGTGGCGTGCGGGCCGTGGTGTTCCTGCCGAGCGCCGTGCTGACCCGGATCCAGGACGACGAGCCCAGCTCCATCTCCTCCCCGATGTCCACCCCCGCGCCCGCTCCCGCCCCCGCGCCCACGCCAGCGCAGGGACACCAGCGGGCCGCGGCACCGGCCGGGGCCATGCCCGCGGCCGTACCGGCCCCCGCGACGCACGACGCCCCCGCGCCGGCCGCCGCCACCGCGCTCGGCCTGCCCAAGCGCCGTCGCAGGCAGCCGATCGCCGAACAGGCACAGCAGGTCGCGGCGGCCGAACAGGCCGTCCCGCAAGGCCGCACCGCGCAGGATGCCGCCGCCGTCATCGGGGCGTTCGCCCGGGGCACCCGGTCCGGCCGCACCTCCTCATCGGACACCTCGGACCACGAAGGGAATTCCCAGGCATGAACGCCATGAACGTGACCGCCAAGGCGAACGGCGGCCCGCTCAACGACCAGTTGGGCTGGATGCTCGACGACGCGTTGTCGGTCCCCGAGGCGCGGCACGCGATCCTGCTGTCCGCGGACGGCATGCTGCGCGCTCACTCCCGTGGCATCAGCAGGGACGAGGCCGAGCGGCAGGCAGCCGCGCTGTCCGGGTTGCAGTCCATCAGCCGTAGCACGGCGGAGTTCTGCGACCACCCGGGAACCATCTGGCGGCAGACACTGATCGAGTTCGTCGACGGATTCGTCTTCCTGGTGGCCGCCGGCCCCGGCGCGTACCTGGCGGTCTCCGCCTCGGCGGACGTGGACATGGAGGCCGTCACGTTCCGCATGCACAAACTGGTCGACCGGCTCGGCAAGGAATTGACCAGCCCGCCGCGTCAGGACGCCGGCAGGACTGCATGACCGCGCCGCGGCCCGGGAAGCGTGGGCTGGTTCGGCCGTACGTGATCACGGACGGCCGCGCACACCCCACCCGAAACACCTTCGACCTGGTCACCCTCGTCATCGCCTCCGGTGGCGAACTGGGCGGCCTGAGTCCCGAGAAGCGCCGGGTGATGGATTTATGCCGCGGTGGCGCACTGTCAGTCGCCGAGGTGGCGGGACACCTGGGAATCCCGGTAAGTGTCACCAAGGTCCTGCTCGGCGATCTCGTCGACAGCGGCCACATCATCACCCGCTCCCCCATCCCTTCAGCCGAACTACCCGATATCCAGATCCTGCAGGAGGTCCTCGATGGGCTCCGCGCCCGCCTGTGACGACGTCTATCTCCCCGCGACCGTGCAAACGGCCGTCAAGCTCCTTGTCGTGGGGCATTTCGCCGTGGGCAAGACCACCTTCGTCGGCACCCTGTCGGAGATACGGCCGCTGCGTACCGAGGAGACGATGACGCAGGCCGGCGCGCTCACCGACGACCTGGCCGGGGTCCCGGGCAAGACGACCACCACGGTCGCCCTGGACTTCGGCCGGCTGACCCTCAACGACCACCTGGTGCTCTACCTGTTCGGCGCGCCGGGCCAGCAGCGCTTCACCCAGCTGTGGCAGGACATGACGCGCGGCGCGCTGGGCGCGCTGGTGCTCGCCGACACCCGGCGCCTGGAGCACTCCTACGACGTGATGGGGCTGCTGGAGGAGCACGGCCTGCCGTACGCGGTGGCGGTCAACCACTTCGAGGGCGCGCCGATGTTCGACGAGGGCGACCTGCGCGAGGCCCTGGACCTGCTGCCCGAGACCCCGCTGATCACCTGCGACGCCCGCGACGAGCGGTCGTCCACGCAGGCGTTGATCTCCCTTGTCCAGTACCTGTACGCCCGCAACACCCAGGAGCAAGTGTGAGCAGCCCCGTACCTCCGCCAGGTTGTCCCGCACACGACGCCGGAGCGGCGGGTGGCGCCCCGGCCGGGACGGCCACCCCCACGGCCATGTACGGACCGGACTTCGCCCGCGACCCCGCCTCGGTGTACGAGCGGCTGCGGTCCTACGGCCCGTTCGCCCCGGTGGAGCTGGCGCCCGGGGTGGACGCCACCCTGGTCACCGGCTACGACGCGGCGCTGCAGGTGCTGCGCGGCACCGACAAGTTCGGCAAGGACTCGCGCCGCTGGCGCGCCCTGAACGAGGGGCGCATCCCGCAGGACAGCCCGGTCGTGCCGATGATGACCTACCGGCCGAACGCCTTCTACGCCGAGGGCGACGAGCACCGCAGGCTGCGCAGCTCCATCGACGACTGCCTGGCGCGGATCGACCCGAACGCGCTGCGCGGCTACATCGAGCAGAGCTCGGACGCGATCATCGACCGGTTCGCCTCCACCGGTGAGGCCGACCTGCTGGGCGGCTACGCCAAGGAGCTGCCGCTGCGCGTGCTCACCCAGGTCTTCGGCTGCACCCCCGAGCTGGGCGACCGGCTCTACACCGGCATCCGGGGGATCTTCGACGGCATCGAGCCGGAGAAGGCCAACACCATCATCACCGAGGCGATCATCGAACTGATCGCGCTGCGCCGGGAGAAGCCCGGCAACGACATGGTGACCTGGCTGCTGGAGCACGAGTCGAACCTGACCGACGCGGAGCTGATCGACCAGCTCGTCGTGCTGACCGGTGCCAGCACCGAGCCGCAGCAGAACCTGATCGCCAACGCGCTGCGGCTGCTGCTGGCCGACGACCGGTTCGCCGGCACCCTCAACGGCGGCAGCCTGCCGGTCGAGGACGCCCTCGACGAGGTGCTGTGGACCGACCCGCCGATGGCCAACTACGGCATCCACTACGCGTTCCACGACGTGGAGATCGAGGGCACCCGGCTGGCCGCGGGCTGCCCGATCATCGTCAGCTTCGCCGCCGCGACCACCGAGCCGTCCATCGTCACCGACCAGCGGGCCGGCAACCGTGCCCACCTGGCCTGGAGCGCGGGCCCGCACGGCTGCCCCGCGCAGCGCGAGGCCCGGATCATCGCGTCGGTCGCCATCGAGCGGCTGCTCGACCGGCTGCCCGACCTCGAACTCGCCGTCCCCGTCGAGCAACTGGAGTGGCGGCAAGGACCGTTCCACCGGGCGCTCATCGCGCTGCCGGTGCGTTTCCCGCCGGTCGCCGCACTGCGTCCCGTACTGCCCCCCGAGACTTCCGCCGAGACTGCCGGAGACAGCCGATGGACGAACGACCCGAGTCAGACGCAGCAGTCCCCCTTGTCATCGACCCAGTCGGCCGGGACATACCCGGCGAGGCCGTCCGGTTCACCGAGCACGCCCCGGCGACACTGGTGGAGCTTCCTGGCCAGGTGGTGGCGTGGTCAGTAGGCCGCTTCGACCTGCTGAAGAAGCTGCTGCTCGACCCGAGGGTCTCCAAGGACCCGCGACAGCACTGGACGGCCTTCGCCGCCGGTGAGATCCCGCAGGACTGGCAGCTGTTCACCTGGGTCGCGGTGAACAACATGTTCACCGCGTACGGGGGTGACCACCGGCGGCTGCGCAAGCTGATCTCCCCGGCGTTCACCGCCCGCCGCACGGCCGCGCTGCGGCCGCGGATCCAGCAGATCGCCGACGAGCTGCTGGACCGGATCGAGCTCACCCCCGAGGGCGAGTTCGCGGACCTGCGGGAGAACTACGCGTACTCGATCCCGATCCAGGTGATCTGCGAGCTGTTCGGCGTGCCGGACCAGCAGCGCGACAAGCTGCGGGTGCTGGTCGACGGGGTCTTCGACACCAGCGCCACCCCCGAGCAGGCGCTGGCTAACTACCACGCGATGTACGCCACGCTGCGCGAGCTCGTCGAGATCAAGCGGGCCGAGCCCGGTGACGACATGACCAGCGTGCTGATCGCCACCCGCGACGAGGACGACGGCACCCGGCTGGCCGAGGACGAGCTGGTCGACACCCTGCTGCTGGTGGTCGGCGCCGGGCACGAGACCACGGTCAACCTGATCGACAACGCGATCCACACGATGCTCACCCAGCCGGGCCAGCTGGACCTGGTGCGTTCCGGGCAGGTCTCGTGGGACGACGTGATCGAGGAGTCGCTGCGGCACCGCGCCCCCGTCGCGCACCTGCCGCTGCGGTACGCGGTCGAGGACATCGACCTCGAAGGCGTGCTGATCCGCAAGGGCGACCCGATCCTGGCGAACTACCAGGGCGCCGGGCTGGACGCCGGACGGCACGGCGAGAACGCCGGGGTGTTCGACGCCACCCGTACCGACAAGGAACACCTCGCCTTCGGGCACGGCGTGCACTTCTGCCTGGGCGCGCCGCTGGCCCGGATGGAGGCCGCGATCGCGCTGCCGGCGCTCTTCGAGCGCTTCCCGAAGGTGGAGCTGGCGGTCTCGCCGCAGGAGCTGGAGCCGGTGGGTTCCTTCATCTCCAACGGCCACCGGACGCTGCCGGTGCGGCTGAACCGCTAGACGGCGCCTGGGCCGTCCCCGGCCGGGCCGGCTCAAGGGCCCCGCGTGACCTCGACGGTCGCGCGGGGCCCTCGTCGTTCGGTCACCTGTTCGGGCACACTGGGGGCATGTGCCGCAGCATCAAGACCCTCAGGCCCCCGGCGACCCCCGAGGTCACCGACGACGACATCACCGCGGCCGCACTGCAGTACGTGCGCAAGGTCTCCGGTTTCCGCGCCCCCGCCGCGCACAACCGCGAGGCCTTCGACCACGCGGTGGCATCGGTGGCGGACGCCACCCGTGAACTGCTGGGCGACCTGGTGGTCCGCGGCGGCCGGAGCCCGGCCGCGCACTGACGGCCGCACCCCACGCCGCTCTCCCTTCTCCCCTTTCACCTCGCACCTCTCCCACAGGCCGACCGGATCCGATCCGGTCGGCCTGTGGCATGTCCGGAGGGTGGACAGCACTTGACCCACGACTCGCTGAATCCACATTATGGGTTTACAACTCATGATGTGGGATTGGAGCTGACGTGGCTGACCCCGGTACGACCGCCCGGCGCGGACCGCTCGACGGCCTCAAGGTCCTGGAACTCGGCAACTTCATCGCCGCGCCCAGCGCCGGCCGGCTGCTCGCCGACTTCGGCGCCGAGGTGGTGAAGATCGAACGCCCCGGCCGCGGCGACGAACTGCGGCGCTGGCGGCTGCACCACGGCGACACCTCGCTGCTGTTCCGGGTGATGAACCGGAACAAGAAGTCCGTCACGCTCGACCTCGCCAGCGAGGCGGGAGCGGGCATCTGCCTGGACCTGGTGCGCGAGTGCGACGTCGTACTGGAGAACTTCCGCCCCGGCACCCTGGAGCGCTGGGGCCTGTCCCCGGAACGCATGCGGGAGGCCAACCCCGACCTGGTGGTGATCCGGATCTCCGGCTACGGGCAGACCGGGCCCTACCGGGACCGGCCCGGCTTCGGCGGGGTCGCCGAGGCGATCGGCGGCCTGCGCCATCTGACCGGCTACCCCGACCGGCCGCCCACCCGGGTCGGGATCAGCGTCGCCGACTCGGTCGCCGGGCTCTACGCGGTCGTCGGCGCGCTGATGGCGCTCTACCGGCGCTCCCGCGGCGGCACCGGCGACGTGGTGGACGTCGCGCTCTACGAGGGGATCTACTCGCTGATGGAGTCGCTGATCCCCGACTACGACGCCTTCGGTATGGAACGTGAGCGCACCGGCGCCGCGATCCCCGGCATCGTGCCGTCCAACACCTACCGCTGCGCCGACGGGCGGTACGCGGTGATCAGCGGCAACGGCGACGCCATCTACCGGCGGCTGATGGTCCTGGTCGGCCGGCCCGACCTGGCCGAGGACCCCTCGCTGGCCGACAACGCCGGCCGGGTGGCCCGCGCCGGGGAGATCGACGAGGCCATCGGCGGCTGGGCGGCCGGCCGGCCGTGCGACGCGGCGCTGCGGGCCCTGGAGGAGGCGGCGGTGCCCAGCGGCCCCATCTACACCGCCGCCGACATCGCCGCCGACCCGCACTACGCGGCCCGCGGCATGCACGAACGCCACCTGGTGGACCTCGGCGCCGGTGAAAAGACCGAGGTCACCTTCCCCGGCGTCGTGCCCAAACTCCAGGAGGCGCCGGGCCACACCAGGTGGCTCGGCCCCGAACTCGGCGAGCACACCGACGACGTGCTCGACTCCCTCGGCCTCGGCCGGGACCACCGCGAACAACTGCGTGCCCAAGGGGTGCTGTGATGACCACCGCAGAATCGACCGCGACCACCACGGGCGCCGAGGCCGTCCGCCAGGTGCTCCTCACCGACGTGCTGCTGCGCGACGGGCTACAGATCGAACCCGCCGTGCTGCCGACCGCGGACAAGGTACGGCTCGCCCACGGGCTGATCGACGCCGGGCTGACCTCGCTCGAAGTCGGCTCCTTCGTCCATCCCGCCAAGGTTCCGCAGATGGCCGACACCGAGCAGGTGCTGGCGGCGATGCGCCCCACCACCGCCGCGGCGCTGCACACCCTGGTGCTCAACGAGCGCGGCGCCCGGCGGGCGGTGGCCGCCGGCGCCCGCCAGGTGCGGTTCGTCGTCTCGGCCAGCGACGGCCACAGCAAGGCCAACGCGGGCGCCGACACCGCGACGGCGCTGGACCGGCTGGAGGGCGGCGCCGAACTGCTGCGCGAGGCGGGGGTACGGATGGAGGCCTGCGTGGCCACCGCGTTCGTGTGCCCCTACGACGGGCAGACCGACCCCGGCCGGGTGGTGGCCGCGGCGCGGCGGCTGATCGGCATGGGCGCGCGGGTGCTGCACCTGGCCGACACCATCGGCGCCGCGGGGCCGACCCACATCCGCCGCACGGTCGGCGCGGTGCGCGACGCCTTCCCCGACCAGCCGATCGGCCTGCATCTGCACAACACCTACGGGATGGCCTCGGCCAACGCCTGGGAGGGGATACGGCTGGGGGTGCGCAGGTTCGACGCGGCGCTCGGCGGCATCGGGGGCTGCCCGTTCGCCCCGGGCGCGGCCGGCAACATCGCCACCGACGACCTGGTGAACATGCTGCACAACGCCGGCATCAGCACCGGAGTCGACCCGGCGCGGCTGGTGCGGGTGCGCGACGAACTGCGCACACTGCTGGGCCGCAAGCTCGACTCGGCGCTCTCCGCGGTCCCGGCGGCGCCGGTCGCCCTGCGCGTCGGCGTCTGACCGCGCGGGCGGTCAGTCGACGTCGCGGCCGATCTGGCGGGCGCCGGGACGGTAGCCGAGCCGGCGGGAGGCGTCCTCGGCGGCGGCGATCACCGCGGGGACGACACCGCCGACATCGGACGGGGTCAGCCGCTGGGTGGGCGCCCCGACGCCGAGGACGGCGACGAGTTCGCCGGTGACCCCGAAGACCGGGGCGCTCAACGACGCGGCGCCCAGGTCCCGTTCCTCGAAGGAGGCCGCGTAGCCCAGGTCCCGGATCTCGGCCAGCTGCTGGTCGAGCAGGTCGATGTCGACCACCGTGCGCGTGGTGTGCCGGGTCAGCCCGTGGCCGACCGCTGCGGAGCGCGCGGTGGGGTCGAAGGCCATGAACACCTTGCCCGCCGAGCCGGCGTGCAGCGCCATCACCATGCCCACCATGAACAGCCGGGTCACCACATGATGGGTCTCGGCCAGCGCCACCACCGTGCGATACGCGCCATCGCGCACGTACAGGCAGGCGGTCTCGCCGGTGGCGTCGCGCAGTTGCCGCAGCGAGGGGCGGGTCAGCCGGACCATGTCCAGGCCGAAGCTGCCGGGCGCCGACCATCGCACCAGGCCGAGGCCGATCCGGTAGCGGTCGGCGTCCCTGTCCAGGAACTCCTCCCGCACCAGGTTGTGCACCAGCCGCTGGCAGGTGCTCTGCGGCAGGCCGGTGGCCTTGATGATCTCCTGCAAGGTCAGCTCGGGCTGCTGGATGGTGAAGCACTCCAGGATCTGCCGGATCTTCTGAAGCACGAGGATCGGCGGCATTCCGCTCTTCTCGCTGGTGGTCGCCATCGCCACCCTCCCGATCTGTCCACGAACCGGGTCACAACATAGCCCAGAGCGTGGACGGTTCCGCTCGCCGGGAAATCCGACGGAAACACTCCATTGACATGACCAGACTGGACCTACAACATGGGTTGCCAAACCACATTATGAGTTTAGACGCCCTGGACCCAGGAGGGCCTGTGAACCACCCCACATCTGTGGCCGCCAGGCTGGATCGGCTACCCGTGACCCGAATGCACCGGATGGCGATCGTCGTCGTCGGTGTCGGGATCTTCTTCGACCTGTACGAGGTGTTCCTGGCCGGCACCCTCAGCACGGCCCTGACCAAGAACTTCGACGTCACCCCGGGCGAACTCAAGCCCATCCTCGCCTCGGCCTTCGTCGGCGCGTTCGTGGGTGCCATCGTGATGTCCCGGGTGGCCGACCGGCTCGGCAGGCGCCGCGCCTTCTACCTGACCCTGGCCGTCTACTCGGTCTTCTCGATACTCGGGGCGTTCAGCGCCAACGTGGAGATGCTGATCGTCTGCCGGTTCCTCGCCGGGCTCGGCATCGGCGGCGAGCTGCCCCTGTGTGACGCCTACCTGTCCGACCTGCTACCCGCCAGGGTACGTGGCAGGTTCATCGGATGGGCCTACACCGTCGGCTTCTGCGGGGTGCCGGCGGCGGGCTTCCTGGCCCTGGGCGTCGTGCCGCACAGCTTCCTGGGACTGGCCGGCTGGCGGTGGATGTTCCTGATCGGCGGCCTGGGCGCGGCGGTGTGCTGGGTCCTGCGGCGCGGACTGCCGGAGTCGCCGCGCTGGCTGGAGGCGGTCGGACGGCACGCGGAGGCCGACGCGGTCGTCTCCCGTCTGGAGGAGTCCGCGCGCTCGAAGCCGGGGGCGTGGGCGGCCGAACCAGCCGAGGCGGACGCCACGGGCGGCATGGGCATCGACGAGGTGGGCGGCGACGCCGCAGGTGGCTTGAGCGAGGTGGGCGGCGGTGTCGGCGAGGCGGCCGCAGCTCCGGCCGGGCCTGCCAAGCCGGCCCCGATGCGCGAGTTGCTGGCGCCCCGCTGGCGCAAGCGCACCGCGATGCTGGCGATCTTCCAGATCCTCCAGGTCTTCGGCTACTACGGATTCGGCACGCTCGCCCCGCTGGTGCTCGCCAGCAAGGGCTACGACGTCGTCCACAGCCTCGCCTTCAGCTCGGTCTCCTTCCTCGGCTACCCGGTCGGCTCCCTGCTGTCGGTGCCGATCCTGGAGCGGATGGAACGCAAGACGCTGATCATCGTGTCGGCGAGCGGCATGCTGGTCTTCGGGCTGGCGTTCGGCTACTGCACCGAGACCGTGGCCATCGTGGTGCTCGGCTTCTGCTACACGGTCGTCAGCAACCTGTTCTCCAACGCATACCACGTCTACCAGGGCGAGCTGTACCCGACGACGCTGCGGGCCACGGGCGCCGGCAGCGGGTACGCCCTCAGCCGCATCGCGACGGCCGCCATGCCCTACGTGCTGCTGCCGCTGCTCGACAACTCGGGCGCCAACGCGGTGTTCATCTTCATCGCCTGCGCCATGGCCGCCGTCGTGCTCAACGTGGCTGTGCTGGGCCCGAAGACCACCGGCCGTTCACTGGCCGCCCTGTCCGACGAACCCACCCCGGCCACCCCGGCCCCAACGGCCACCCCCACCTGACCCCACTTTCAGCGCACCCAGGCGCCCCCGGGCCGGCCTCACGCCGACCCGGGGGCGCCGTCCGTTGCCACCGGCACAGTCACCCATTGCCGCCGTCATCCGGTGAATTCACCCGTAAGGATGAATTGACCCGATGCGAAACGGCCATGGCACGCCGAGTCGGCCCCTCAGACCGTCGCCAGGCCCGCAGTTCCGGCGGTCAAGAGTGCCCGACCGGCCACGGACGCGGTATCCGGCCAAGGCGCGAAATCGTCATGCATAGCGCGCATTACCGGTCCTACGGTTCATAACCCGGGCTCCCAAGATCGCGGAGCCATGGCCGGACCTCGCCGTATCCACGGCTGCCCGAGTGAGGAAGCGAGACAGACGTATGTCCACTGTCACGACCACAGGCACCTGGCCCTCGATGACCGCCAACCCGCCCAACCTCGAAGGGCTCAGCACGAGCAACGTCCGCTGGGGCATCCCCGCGGGCGGCGGCAAGAGCGGCTACGTGTTCACCGGTAAGACCACCGATGTGGCCACCGACGGCACCGAGTTCGTGATCGGCACCTTCACCCACCAGAACTTCCCGATCCAGTCGAACGGCGTCAACCAGTTCGAGGTCGACCTGTCCGTCAACATCACGTTCCAGGGCAGCCTCTCCAAGAACTTCAGCTTCCGGTTCCGCCACAACGAGACCCCCAACGACGGTCCGAACCCGGAGGACATCGTCGACCTGCCGACCACCGTCTCCCCCGAGACGGTGACCATCGACGGCGTCGAGTACTCCGTCGTCATCACCGGCTTCAAGCAGGGCGGCAACATCGTCACCCGCTTCATCAGCCCGGAGAACGGCGCCAACGACGGCGACATCGTCGCCGTGCTCGCCCGCACCGGCGCGCCCGACATCGCCATCACCACCGTCCGATACAAGGGCGACGTCAAGTACACGCAGGCCGACGAGTACGTGGAGATCATCAACCGGGGCACCGCGCCCGGCGACATCTCCGGTTTCGTCCTCGGCGCCGACGACCGCGGCCAGAACTTCGTCCTCCCGCCCGGCACCGTCCTCCAGCCCGGCCAGCGCATCCGTATCTACACCAACGAGGTCCACCCCGAGTGGGGCGGCTTCAACTACGGCATCGGCCGCCCCATCTGGAACGACAAGGGCGACACCGCGGAGCTGCGCGACCCGGACGGCAAGCTGGTCTCGACCTACGGCTACGGCACGGCCGCCAGACCGTAACGGTGGCCGGCGGGTAAGCACCGCGCCCGAACTCCCCCAGGTGTAGGAGTTCGGGGTGTCGTCGACTGCCGCCCGCGCGGGATCCGTTGCCCACGCGTGAACCCGGCGAGCCGGTGTTTACTCAACGTAGCAAGTCGCATACTTAGAGTAGGCAGGGGCGTTGGAATCCGCCCTCCCCGACCTACAGGAGGAATGGCATGCGACGTGCCGCAACCGTACTGGGCAGCCTGGCAATGGCCGGCTCGCTGGCCCTGGGCCTGTCCGGCTCAGCCTGGGCAGCCCAAGGCACACTCAGGGTCAGCGGGAACACGTACACCAACCCCCGCGAGGGCTGCTACACGGGGCTGTTCTGGCCCCTGTCGGTGGAGAACGAAACCAACACGACCGTGTTCGCCTTCAGCGACGAACGGTGCCAGGGCGACTTCATCGGCCCGGTCGGCCCGGGGAGCAGCCAGGTCTTCGAGTTCGGCGGCAGCGTCTACGTCCCCCGGTAAGAACCCGCACGCCCGGAACTCGAAGTCCGGGGATGGCCCCCGCCCCGGCCGGGCGGGGGCCATCCGTCATTCACTGGGACGGTCCACCGCACGCAGCACCGCGGCCCGCCGCCTCCGAGCGACGGGCCGCCCCCGTGTCTCCGGTCAGTTACCGGTGGCGGCTACGACAGCATCCGGGGCTACGTCGCACAGGACGTCGATGACGGTCTGTCGAAGAGCGCAGCCGGGGGCGTCGCCGGCGAGCAGCGCGGCCGGATCGCCTCATAAGAGTTCACGATCCGGTATTCGGCCGGGTGGCTGCGGTCGCTGGTCGTCGCAGTGCGCGCGGCTGGCGCCGAGCCGCCGCCCGCGCCGGAACCGGTCCCGGACGGTGTGCACCGTACCTGCACGACATCGGAGTGTGAACACCACCACACTCGCCCTCCGCCACGTTGGTATTCCCGAACCAACTACGTTCCGTCAGCCGGATCACTCCAATGTGCGGGCAGCACATGGGGAGCCCATGTCTCGTCCCCGTCGCGTTCCAAGGGTGGTGGCTGAACAGACGAGGGAAGGGGACCGCCTTCGATGACCGATTCAAGGCTGTACTGGACGAAGTGAAGGTAGTAGCGCACATCCCGGATCTGCCGTTCGCGGTGCGGTCTCCCAACACCTCGCCAGGCTACGTCGTAGATCAGCTTGACGAGGGTCCGGTATCGGGCACGGGCTTCTTCATCAGCAACCGATATGAGTTCGGTGTGCATCCCCCGGCGGATCGACGCAATGGCCGCCGCGCATTGATCGCGGGCGTGGACGCTCAGGAAAGGTGGATCGGCGCTGATGTCCGGCAACGAAGGGAGCCACGCGTATAAGTCAGCAAGCCGTTCAAGCAACTGACGCGCAGCCTCGGCTGAACGCTCGCGAGCCCGCTCATCCTGACCGTGGCGGGCTTCTGCGGCGGTCTGCCATCGGGCGATGCGGGCAGCGATGAAGCCACCGACGACGGCCCCCACCAAGGTTGTCGCCATCTGCTCTGCCATGTCGGCCCAGGTACTCACCCTCAACATCGTGTGGGCTGAGACCGTCTCCGACAAGATGCCCCCGCCGCCTTCGGACGGCGGGGTGCCTCACGCGGTCGGCAGCCAGCGACCCGGCAGCAGCAAGCCCGCAGGCATGTCTGGCGCAGCCAGCGGCAATAGCGTGGAGCATCACCCTCCGCGTCGCTGACGTCAACGGTCCCGCCGTTGAACGCCGTGCGGAAAAAGTCGACGGTCCCGCCGGTGAACTCCGCTTCGTTGAAGTCTCCGCCGTCGAAGATGGTGTTGGTGAAGTCGAAGTCGTGGCCTTGCCAGGAGTGGGAGTGCTGCTCCTTGTCATAGCGGAGGTGGTCGCGTATGAGGCGGATGATGGTGTGGCGGACTTCCCGGTTCGCGAGGTATTCGGCGCGTCCGGGCTGGTCGTCTCCTGGGTCGGGGGCGTAGGGCAGGCGGAGGTAGGCGCACAGGACGTCGATGACGGTCTGGCGGAGAGCGCGGGTGGGGGCGTCGTCGGCGAGGCCGGCCAGGGCGTGGACTCCGCCGAGCCGGACAGCGGCGTTGTCGGCGCCGAGTTGGCCGACGGCGGCGATGAAGCGCTCAGTGTGCAGCCGGGTCGTGTCTCGCTGTGAGCCCTCCTCGTCGACCCGCTGCTTGCGGTAGGCCACGACCAAGGCGACCAGCCCACCGGCACCGGCGACGACACCGAACGACAGCTTGATCAAGTCGAACAGCGTGCTCGAACTCAGCTCAGGCTGACCTTCGAGAGCGTGCGCGCCCAGTAGCCTCCGCACCAGGACGAACACCCCGGCCGCGACGATCAGAGCGCCACCGAAGGTCAGAGCCAGTGCCCTCCTGACCTCCAACAGCCGTAACCCCCGCCCACCGCCGCCCATGGAGTTCGTGCTTCTCGTTGTACGCCTCATACCTACACGGGACCGCTGAACAGACTGCCCGGTTGCCGCCGTGGTCGTGGACGGATCCGCTCGGCGTCGGGCGGAGACGACTCCGCACCGCAGTACGCCTGCGTGTCGACCTCGCCGGGCCAGCCGTCGACTCCGGCGGCCGGGCCGTTCCAGGCCGCGCTCGACCCGCGCCGCCGAACGTAGCATCACGTCACTTGGCTTTTGGCCGACGGTCGTTTCCGTGCGCCCCGTGCGGGGGCCAGACTTACCGGCTTGGATGCTGAGGGTGGGCGAGGCTGCCCGCATTATCGCGCGCAACAAGCCAATGTGGTCAGAGCAGTTGGGAGTCCTGGGCCAGCATGACACTCAATTGAGTCCGATAGCGCTGGCTCGTTGCTCGTCTGTCAGTTGCACGTTGGTCAGGTTCACGCCGGTCAGGTTTACGCCGGTCAGGTCCGCGCCGGTCAGGTCCGCGCCCGCTAGGTGCGCGCCGGTCAGGTCCGCGCCCGCCAGGTCCGCGCCCGCCAGGTGCGCGCTCGTCAGGTCCGCGCCGACCAATTCCGCGCGGGGCAAGTGCGCGTTTTCCAGGCGGGCGTCGCTCAGGTGCGCGTAGCTCAGGTGTGTTTCGCAGGCCAGGTACGGGGCGTCCTGATAGGCGCAGCCCGGGCCCAGCTGGTCGGTCAGGTTCACGCCGGTCAGGTCTGCGTCGGTCAGGTCTGTGCCGGTCAGATCCGTGCCGGTCAGGTCCGCGCCCGCCAGATGCGCGCCGGTCAGTTGCGCGCCTGCCAGGTGGGCGTTGCTTAGTCGCACGTTGGCCAGGTCCGCGCCGGTCAGGTCTGTACCACCCAGGTGCGCGTATTCCAGGGTCGCGTTATTCAGGTGCGCGTGACGCAGGTCTGCGTCGGTCAGGTGCGCGTTGGCCAGGTCCGCGTCATCCAGGTGCGCGTTTTCCAGCTGCGTGTCGCTCAGGTCCGCGCCGGTCAGGTCTGTGCGGGTCAGGTCTGTGCCGGTCAGGTCCGCGCCGACCAAGTCCGTGTCAGTCAGCTTCGCTTGGGTCAATCTTGCGCCAGACAGCGTGCTGCCTACCAGATGCGCGTTGCTCAGGTCTGCGTAGGCCAGGGAGATCGTTCGGGAAGTGCCGGGGTGAGGGTGAGCATCGGAGCCTGGTGGCTTGAAGTTGGCATGAGAGAGCCAAACGGCGTGGAGGTCCGGTACGAAGTTTCCGTCGTATTTAGTCTGACGGGCAGTGAGAACGGTAAGGGCCACGTCGGTATCGGTGGTGGGAGAGGGGGTCTTGGGCGTGAGTTTAATGCTGTGGGTACGGATGTAGGCGGCCAGGACGTTGGCGATGGTGGGTTGGTCGCGGTGAGAATCGTTCATGAGGCGCTGGAGGGCGTAGATACCGCCTAGGCGTACGTCGATGTCCTCGTCTCCGAGGTTCGTCACGGCCGCGGTGTAGCGGTCGGTAATCTGCCCCTCCTTGTTGAGTGCCCTGTCCTGTTGGGCTTGGATGGCGGCCTGCCGCATTTCACTGTTGGTTTGCCCTATCTGGACGTTGGAGTACCACAGACTGCCGATCGCCACGAGGGAAGCGATGATGACCGACCCCATCTCGATCCGGCGGGCCCAGTCGAAGTCCTCGGACCGCGGCGGTCGCCGAGCGCCGCGCGCCTCATTGCGTTGCGGACGGCGGGTTCGAGTAACGCGCCGGGTGCTGTGACGTAGCCATTGCCGGCGGGTAGGTAAGGAAGGCATGGCCAGCATTCCACCACGCACCACTCAACCGTCGACAGCCCAGACCATCATCGCCTGGCGCCTTCCATGTCCTCCAGCGACCACGCCGTCCCAGGCCACGCTCGCCCCCGCGCCGTCGCAGCTGAACACCCCGCCCTCGTCCGGCCCTCGGGCCAGACGGGGGCATCTTATTCATGTCGCATTGCGGTGAATTCTCACTGTTTTTGCACCTTTGGCCGTCGCCCGCCATCTGTGGTGTTCGTCACACACGACTTGATGGCGATTCAACGGGAACCGCCACAACTGGCATTCGAATAAAACGAGTTGACATCTATGCGCGCCTGTGGCTCGAAACGTTAGGGCTGGTGCTCGGCGCCTCGGCGGAGTTTTCATTTGACATGCGAAAGGACCCGCGTATTTCCCACCTTGCCGCTGGAACGGCGAGGACCGGGGCGGATCCCTTCGCGAACCTCAGTCCATAGGAAGGAAAAGGTTCCGGTATGAACCGTACCCGGTTTGTCAAATTCCGAAAGTCAATGCCCGAACGAGTGGCGAGGGTCACAATCCGCGTCGCTTCTATTGTGTGGCGCCAGAGGCGCAGGGCGGTCAACAACCTTGTCCGTGGGTTCTGCTACGGGGGAGGCAATGCGCTCACGAACCTTGTGATCATCTGGCTGCGGCACCGCCACTGAGGCTGTGCGCCTCACGAAGCCGCCCTCGCTGCCTTCGGGTGGTGGAGGGTGCTTCGTGCGTCCAGCGCCGCTCGCGGGGGAGCACACCAGCCCAGTCACGTCCAAACGTCCGGGCCCCCGCCGTGCCACACTACCTCCGGCCGATCACCGATACCCGAGATACCCAGCTGACTCGCCGCTACCTCAACATCGTCGCGGCTGTATGCCATCGCCGTCACTTCCGCGCCTACGCGCAGCGGACGTCCTCCGGTCGGCACTGGCGGGTCGACTTCCAGCGGCGGCTTTCCGTGCCACCTGTACGAGAAGGTCAAATCGATGCCTGGATGCTGCCACGTTCCCGCTGGAATCCCGCACCAGTCCACCCAGGGGCCACGGCCATCGGGCCCAGTTGGCAAGGATCGAAGTAGTTGCCGCGCCTCCGGATAGTTATGAGCAACCCCGACCACTTCACCTGAGCCCATCACGAGCCGTCGGCCCCCGCGAACCCCTGGTGGATCGACCCTTACGCCATCCGCGTTCATGCCTTCAGGGTGCGCAGGCTTGCAGATGCCCGTCCGTCTGGGTGATGTGCCCCGACGGGCTCGGTTACATCTCGTCCGACTTACGCGGCACCTTGTCCGGACCGCGTCCCGACCGCTTGCTCCGCGTCCGGATGCACCCGAACGCCCGTTCGCGCGACACCAGCCCACGTACCCGGCAGCATCCAGCAGCAGGCGGCCATTGAGCTGGCGGAGCGGTGACGCTCAGCCCTGCGCGGCGCGCCGGAGCATGACGCCTTGCCACAGTTCGAGGGCCAGCTTGTGCGGGCGTGGCAGGCCAGCGTCCTCGACGCGTTCGATCATGCTGGTGGCGGTGTGCTCGGCGACGCTCCAGGCAACGGCCCGCATCTGGTCGGCGTCGGCCCCGCACCACCTCGGCGTAGCCGTCCGCGTCCTTACGGAGGGCGCAGGCGATGGCGGCGTCGGCAACGGCTTCGAGACCAACGTTCACACCCCGATCGTCGCGGGCGCCGAGAGCACCGCGCCAGGGCTGCCGGGTTCACAGCCGGAGGTGTGCACCAGCGACCGCTCGGTGTGCGCGGTGGTGTCAGTCCCGCGGCATAGCGTGAACACGTCCCTGCTGCTGGCTGCTCGGGATCCGCGGCCCCGCTGCGTGGCGCAGCGGGGCACGTCCTTGCCGGGCCCCCCACTACGCTGCGGCTCATGATCGAGGCAGTGGTGTGCGACGTCGGCGAAACCCTCGTACGCGATGACCGACTGTGGGCCGCGTGGGCAGACTGGCTCGGCGTCCCCCGCCATACCCTCTCCGCCCTCGTCGGGGCCGTCGTCGCCCAGGGACGCGACAACGCCGACGCTGTGCGACTCGTGCGTCCCGGCGTGGACATTGCTGCCGAGACCGCCGCCATGGAGGCCGCCGGCCACGGCGAGCAGTTGGCCGAGGAAGACCTGTACGACGATGTGCGCCCGGCATTCACGGCGCTGCGGGCCGCCAGGGTGCGGGTGTATGTCGCCGGCAACCAGACAGCGAGGGCCGGTGAGTTGCTGTGCGCCCTCGGCCTGCCGGTGGATGGCATCGCTACCTCGGGGGAGTGGGGCGTCGCCAAGCCGTCGCCGGAGTTCTTCGCCCACGTCATCGAGTTGGCCGGCGCCTCGGCAGAGCGCATCGTCTACGTCGGTGACCACCCGGCGAACGACGTCGCCCCGGCTGCCGCCGCCGGCCTGCGCACCGCGCACCTGCGGCGCGGCCCGTACGGCTACCTGTGGGCCGACACCCCGGAGAGCGCCCACGCGGACTGGCGCATCAGCTCGTTGCACGACCTCATCGCGATCTGTGCACACTGACCGGCCCCAACCGCTCGATACCGGGCAGTTGGGGCCGCTACCGTCTGATGTGGCTGCATCGGAGGAAGGACCAGTATGCCCAATGACCCGATCGCGGCGGTGGGCCAGCAGATTGCCACGGCCCGGCGTGCGCGCCGGATGACGCAGCGGGATCTTGCGGATGCGTCCGGCGTCTCGTACGCCACGGTCCGTGCCATCGAGCGCGGGGCGCGCACGCCGGGCGACACGGTGTTGGACGCGATCGCTGCCACCCTCGGCGTGGATCCTGCGCAGTTCCTCACAGGCCGTCGCCGTGCCGGACGCCTCCAGGCCGCGCTGCCGGGCTTGTCGGGAGCTGTTGCCGCGTGGGATGACCCCGACGACGGACCGGTGCGAAGCCTGCCGGAGCTCCGCGCCGCCGTGGCAGAAGCAGTTCAGTGGCGGCTGGCGTCGCAGTACCTCCGGCTGGCGCAGGAGATGCCCATGCTCATTGCCGAACTCGCACGCGCCTTTCACACGGGCGCCCAGGACCGCCGTGCGGTCGCTGAACTGCTGACGGCCGCCTACCGGGCGGCCGACGCTGCGGCGTACAAGGGCGGTGCGTTCGATCTTTCCGCGCGGCTGGTGGATCTGATGCGCTGGGCGGCGCAGGAGAGCGGCGACGCGGTGCTTGTGGCCACCGCGGCGTACGTGCGGACCGAGATCTACTTCGCGCCGAAGGCACACGCGGCCGGCTTGCGGGCGCTCGGTCGTGCCCTCGCGGCGACGCCGCGCACTCGCACAAAGGGAGCGATCGCAGCCCAGGGCTCGCTCCACATGCGGGCGGCCGTCATCGCCGGGCGCGCCGGCGAGCACGACGCGGCCACCGAGCACTTGGACCGCGCGCGGCATCTCGGCGACCAGGTGCCCGAGGACATCTACTTCGGGACTGCCTTCGGGCCGAGCAGTGTCCGCGTGCATGAGGTCTCGACAGCGGTAGCCCTGGGCGATCAGCATGCCGCCCGTGCCCTTCGGATCGCTCGGGAGTGGAAGCCGGGCGACGAACTCCCGGCGGAGCGCCGGAGCGGCTTCTACGTCGAGCTGGCACGCGCGCAGCTGTGGGCCGGTGACCGGGATCATGCGTTCGAGTCGCTGAAGGTGGCCAAGCGGATCGCCCCGCAGCATGTGCGGGACCATCCGTGGGCGCAGCAGGACGCGGCCACTCTTCGGAGGTTGGCTCGTGCCGACCGCGAGTCGCTGACCGCGTTCGCCGAGTGGATCGGCGCCGTCTGACGTCACCTGACTGGCCGACAAAACTGCTACTCGATGTAGCAGTTGAGGGTGTTTGACGGCCGCACCATCTTCCTGTCCGCACGTTGACCGGCAGATGGATGCACCATGATGACCGCACCGGAACTGCTCCTTGACCGCGAGGTGTCTCCCGCACGCCTGCATGGTGAGGCGTGCTGGCACTGCGGTGACGCACTCCGCCGTCTCTACCCGGCCGGCTCGATCCGAACATCGATCGAAGGCGGCTATCGAGTCTGGCAGGTCTCGGTCTGCTCGGACCATCGCAGAGAGGCCCTGCGGTGATCGCCCGACAGATGGCGTTCCCGAGTGCCCCAGAACAGGCTCACGCCGCCCGCGAGTGGGTTGCGGAGCAGACCGGGCATCCCTACACCGCACTGGTGGCCGCCGAGTTGTGGAACGCCGTGGCGTCCACCAATCCGACGTCGGTCCTGATGACCGTAACCGTCTTCGACAACACCCTGCGCATCACGGCCTACGGGTCGGCGCCCGTTCCTGCCCAGGTACTCACGGACGTCGGTGGTCAGATCCTCTCCACACTCGCTGACCGGCATGGCACCGCGCCGGACGGGTGCGGCCTCTACGCAGATCTGAGACAGCCATGACGGCGATGGAACATCCCGGCCTGACGGTCACCACGTACCGGGTGGATCCGGAGACGGGCGACCGCATCGGAGAGCGCACTCAGGTACTGCCGGCCAGTGAGACACCGGATGTGCCGCACCAGTTGTGGCCTCCCTGTCAGTGCCCTCGGCACCGGAAGGCGTGACCCGTGATCGCCATGGTCTGCCCGGCGGGTCTGCACGTGGTGACGCCGCACGGGCGGTGGTACCGGTGCGGCCGGTGCCGTATCCGCTGGCGAGTCGGCTGACCCGCCCCGTGATCGCCGCCCTCCCTCGGGGTGGAAGCGCGCTGCACACGCCGGGCTCCCCCGTACCGGATGCGCGCCCCGTCGGAGGGCGGCCCAAGCCCCCGTCGCCGTCGAGCGCGGCGGGCGCTGCCCGGACTCATTCGGGAGTGCGCAACCGGGCAGCACGTCCCGTCCCGGCCGGTCCTAGCTCCGGCCGGGACGGGCCCCGATCTACCTCTGGCCGCCAGGGAGGCGGAAATGAGCCCGTGCGTATCGGACCTCTACTCGATGGTCGTCATGCAGTCCGGCACCCTCTGCAACCTCGACTGCTCGTACTGCTACCTGCCCGGCCGAAAGGCGGACCGGCGCATGCCCGTCGAGGTCGCCCAGGCCGTGGCAGCCGACATCACCGAGCACGGCCGGTTCACCACGGTGCTGTGGCACGCCGGCGAACCGCTGGCCATCGGTCCCGCCGCACTCCGCCAACTGCTCGACCCGTTCAAGACCTTGGTGGCGGCTGACCGGGTGCGGCACCTGCTCCAGACGAACGCCACCCTGATCACCCCGCAGTGGTGCGATGTGTTCCGCGAGCACCAGATCCAGCCGAGCGTCAGCCTGGACGGGCCGCCCCGGTTCAGTGCCGAGCGCCGCGGATACCGCGGGCGCCCCGCGTTCGACCGGATCATGCGCGGCGTGGCGACCCTGCGCGAGCACGACTTCGACCCTGACGTGATCTGCGTGGTGACGCCGGACGCGCTCGGGTCGGCCGCCGAGATCCTGGACTGGTTCGAGGAGCACGGGTTCCACACCGTGGCGTTCAACATCGAGGAGCGCGAGGGCGTCAACACCCAGCGCGACGTCCCCCGGTTCGGTGCAGTCGTGCAGTTCTGGCACGACGTCATCGAATACATGGCGACCTCCCCCATACAGGTACGCGAGGTCTCCTACCTTGCTGGCGGGATCGGCAGACCTCTGCGCGCCGACCTGGCGCGCGATCCCCTGCCGACCGTCACCCACGACGGCCAAGTCGTGCTCCTCTCCCCGGAACTGGCCGGCCTTGCCGCGCCGGACTACGACGACTTCATCGTCGGCAACGTGCTGCGCGCTTCGCTCAGCACGCTGGTACGCCAGCGCCCCCGGTATGTCACCGAGTTCGAACAGGCGCTCCGCACCTGCCAGAGCATGTGCCCCTTCTGGAGCATGTGCGGCGGCGCCTACGCCTCGAACCGGCACGCCGAGCACGGCACGTTCACCACCACGGAGACGGCCTACTGCCAGAACTCCCGGCAGGCCGTCGCCCTCGCAGCTGCTCGGCACGCCGAACAGGAAGGCGATGTCGAGCTGATCCACACCCTGTCCCACCTCATCCAAGGAGCGACGCCATGAACCAACAGAGGAAGACGCTGCGGAGTGTCCTGGCGGGGCCCGACCCGGCCAGCACGCGTGCGACCTTCGACAAGGGTCCGGTGTGGGCCGACTGGGCGGACGCGGCGAAGATCCCGCCGGCCAAGGTGGTCAGCCTGTGACCGAGGACAGCGCACCCGTGCCCGCGTCGTTACGCCAGGTGCTCGCCGCCAGCTACCGACCGGAGCGCAGGGGCGAGTCGTTCAGCGACCAGGCCGGCCTGGTGTGGGCTGACGCGGTAGCGGACGCAGCGAGGGTCTTGGACCGTCCCATCTCCGCCCGGGAAGCGACGGCGTGGCTCCACCAGGCGCCGCGGACCCCGGCAGCATCGGCCGACAAGGAGTGGCGCAGCAAGAGGCCCCGCCCGGCGCAGCCAGCGCCGGACGGGGCTTTCGCTGTATCTGGGGCCAGCAGCGGGCCAGCAGAAGGTGTTCGGCCAGGCGGGGGAACGTCGGGCGTGGCGCTTGCTTCTGACGGCGCCGCAGGTCATAGCGTGTCAGCATCCACCACTGTGTGGTGGGGCGGGTGGGACTCGAACCCACGACCGACGGATTATGAGTCCGCTGCTCTAACCGGCTGAGCTACCGCCCCGTACGCGTGTCGTGCACGTCGTGTGCCGCAGCATAGCCGCTCATACGATCTGTCGCCCTCACGGGTCACACACACGCCCTGTGAATGACTTCACCCGGTGGGGAACGGTTCCCGGTCACATGAAAAAGGACCCCATCGGGGTCCTGGTGGCACTGCTGGGCTGCTGCTCCCCCGACTGGACTCGAACCAGTAACCTGCCGGTTAACAGCCGGCTGCTCTGCCAATTGAGCTACAGGGGACCGAGCTCCCCCGACTGGACTCGAACCAGTAACCTGCCGGTTAACAGCCGGCTGCTCTGCCAATTGAGCTACAGGGGAACGCCTCGGATGCCTCGAATGCACCCACCTCCGGCCTCCCGGACGGCGCGCGCTCGCTGCGCCACATACATTAGCGCAAGTGGGGGGGTGCTCCGCCAACCCGTATCGCCGGGGTTGTCACTCGGCTACGACGGGTAGGCGCGAAGGACGACGACCAGGGAAAGGGTGGAGCCATGCGCTACCGGCTGACGTTCATCACCGGGGCCGCCGTGGGCTACGTGCTGGGTGCGCGAGCCGGGCGGGAGCGGTACGAGCAGTTGCGCAAGACCGCCCGGGGAATCTCCCAGAATCCGGCGGTGCGCAACACCGTGGAGTCCGCGGGCCAGAACGGGCGGGCCCTCGCGGTCAAGGCGGCCGGCACGATGGCCGCCAAGGTCGGCGGACGACTGCCCGAGGCGGTCACCGGACGGGTGCGCTACCTGCGCGAGCGGGCGGGCGCCGGCGAGGACGACTGGGGAACCAGCAGCACCTGACCTGGTCCGTACGGCATGATCTGGCCCCATGGGGATTGTGGCCGGATTGGACAGCTCAGCCGAAGGCACCACCGTCGTCGTCTGCGACACGGACACCGGTGCCGTACTCAGGCAGGCCTACGCGCCGCATCCCGTGGACGCGGAGGACGGGGGCGATCCGGCTGCCAAGCGCACCGAGATCGACCCCCAGGCCTGGCTGCTGTCCCTCGGTGAGGCGGCGAAGGACGGCCTGTTGGAGGGCGTGCGGGCCATCGGGGTCTGCGGCCAGCAGCACGGGCTGATCGGGCTCGACGCGGGCGGCGTGCTGGTGCGCCCGGCCCTGCTGTGGAACGACAAGCGGGCGCAGATCGCCGCCGCCGACCTGACCGAGGCCCTCGGCGGGCCGGCCGGCTGGGCGGAGGCGGTCGGCTCGGTCCCGCAGGCGGCCTACCCGATCGCCAAGCTGCGCTGGCTGGCCCAGCACGAGCCGGCCTCGGCGCACCGGATCGCCGAGGTGCTGCTGCCGCACGACTGGCTGGTCTGGCAGTTGCTCGACCGGCCCGCGCGGCGCACCACCGACCGGGGCGACGCCTCCGGCACGGGCTACTGGTCGGCGGCGACCGGCGCGTACCGCCCGGATCTGGTGGAGCTGGCGCTGGGCCACCAGGTCCGGCTGCCCGACGTGCTGGGCCCTGCCGAGCCGGCCGGGCGCACCCCTGAGGGCCTGCTGATCTCGGCCGGCACCGGGGACAACATGGCAGCCGCACTCGGCCTGGGGCTCGGTCCCGGCGACGCGGTCGTGACGCTGGGCGCCTCCGGCACGGTCTTCGCGGTGCACGACGCGGCGCTGACCGACCCCTCCGGCGCCATCACCTCCTTCGCGGACGCCACCGGCCGCCATCTGCCGGTGGTGCAGACCCGCAACGCGGTCCGGGTGCTGCGCGGCACCGCCGACATGCTGGGGACCGACCTGCCGGGCCTGTCGGAGCTGGCGCTGCGCTCCACCCCCGGCTCCTACGGGCTGGTGCTGCTGCCGTACCTGGAGGGCGAGCGGGTGCCCTCGCTGCCGCACACCGCCGGCACGCTGGCCGGGCTGCGGCGCGAGAGCATGAAGCCGGAGCACCTGGCGCGGGCGGCGTTCGAGGGCATGCTGTGCGGGCTGGCGGACGCGCTGGACGTGCTGCGCGGCCGGGGGGTGCACGTGCGGCGGGTCTTCCTGCTGGGCCCGGCCGGGGAGCTGCCGGCGGTCCGGGCGATGGCGCCGGCGCTGTTCGGGGTGCCGGTGGTCGTACCGCCGCCCGCGGACTACGCGGCGCTGGGCGCGGCCCGGCAGGCGGCGTGGGCGCTCGGCGCGGAGACCGGAGCGCTGTCACCGCAGGAGCCGCCGCACTGGGAGTCGGCGGTGCTGTCCGGAAGCCAGGTGATCGAGCCCGGGGACGATCTGGCGGCCGGCGGCGCGGTGCGCCAGCAGTTCGCGGCGGTACGCGACCAGACGCACCCGGGCGTGCTGCCGGCCGGCTGAGGCCGGTTTCAGTCCAGGTAGCCGCGCAGTTGGTCGGCGAAGGCGTGGTCGCGCAGTTTGGCCAGGGTCTTGGACTCGATCTGCCGGATGCGTTCGCGGGTCACGCCGAAGATGCGGCCGATCTCCTCCAGGGTGCGCGGCCGGCCGTCGTCGAGGCCGTAGCGCAGCTGGACGACCTGGCGTTCGCGCTCGCCGAGGGTGGACAGCACCGCGTCCAGGTGCTCGCGCAGCAGCAGGAAGGCGGCGGACTCCGCCGGGGAGGCCGCGTCGCCGTCCTCGATGAGGTCGCCGAGCGCGACGTCGTCCTCCTCGCCGACCGGCGCGTGCAGCGAGACCGGTTCCTGGGCGATGCGCAGCACCTCGGCGACGCGTTCCGCGGTCAGGTCGAGCCGGGCGGCGACCTCGGCGGTGGCGGGTTCGATGCCGCGTTCCTGGAGAAGCGTGCGCTGGACGCGGATCACCCGGTTGATCAGCTCCACGACGTGCACCGGGACCCGGATGATGCGGGCCTGGTCGGCCAGTGCCCGGCTCATCGCCTGCCGGATCCACCAGGTGGCGTAGGTGGAGAACTTGTAGCCGCGGGCGTAGTCGAACTTCTCGACCGCCCTGATCAGGCCGAGGTTTCCCTCCTGCACCAGGTCGAGCATGGTCAGGCCGCGGCCGACGTAGCGTTTGGCGACCGAGACCACCAGCCGCAGGTTCGCCTCGATCAGCCGGCGTTTGGCCATCCGGCCCTGGACGACGAGCCGGTCGAGTTCGCCGGCCAGCCGGGAGTCGAGGTCGGGCGCGCGGCCCAGTTTGTCCTCGGCGAACAGCCCGGCCTCCACCCTGCGGGCCAGTTCGACCTCCTCCACTGCGGTCAGCAGCGGTATCCGGCCTATCTCGCGCAGATACTGGCGGAACAGATCGGCCGAGGGACCGCTGAACTCCTCGCGGGCTGGGCGCCTTGGGGCCTCGTCGCCGTCCCCCTCGAGCTCGGGAGCGGGATCGGGGTCGAGGGTCTGCGTCTGCACAGGGAACGCCTCCACGGTGAGCGCGGTCACGGACTCGGAGGCGAGCGGTTGTGGAACGGGTCACGGCCCGAGCCGCGGTCCGCCCGGGAGTTCACCGTGGCAGGACAGCCGGAATGCTCCGGCGATCCCCGCTCCGAGGACTCAGGCACCGGATCCAGTGTGCGCTACGACACACCCGGGCCACGAGAGGCGTGCGCCCAGTTTCTCGACGGGCGCTCGGCGGTCGGCGGCTACCCGGTCGGCGCGACGCGGGGCGTCACAGCGCCGCGGCGCCCTGGTCGCGCAGGCGCCTGCCGTACTGCTGGAGGGCCCACAGTTCGTTCTGCACGGCGGCGGAGCTGTCCGGGTCGGGGCGCGGGCCCAGTCGGGCGAATCCGGCCCGTAGTTCGGCCTCGCGGCGTTCGACGGCGAACAGCCGGACGTCGACCAGGACCTGGCCCGCGTAGACCTCGGGCGCCTTGTGCAGCACCGGCTCGACGGCCAGTTCGGTGACCAGGGCGCGGACCTGGTCGTCGGGGGCGCGGCTCGCGGACCCTGACCAGGAAGTCGTTGTCGGCCGCGGTCGGCTCCGCCGGCCTCGGCGATGGCGTGGCGCACGGCGGCGTAGGGCGGCCCGGTGAACTCGTCCTCGCCGTAGGCGTCGAAGGCCGGGGAGACCAGCTGGGGGTACTGGAGGGCGAGTTTGAGCAGTTCGCGCTCGACGCGGTGGTGCGGGCTGCGCAGGTCCAGGCGGGGGCCGCGCGGGGCGTTGGCGGTGGCGGACTCCACCGGCCGGGCGGACTGGCGCGGGGCGCGCGGCAGGTCGGACTGCGGGCCGCCGCGCTGCTTGCGTTCCCGGTCCCAGCGGGCGAGCTGGGCGATGCGGTGGACGACGAACTGGTTGTCGGTGACTAGCCGAGCAGTCCGGACAGCATCACCGCGTACTTGTGGCGGAGCGCCGGGTCCTTGATGCGGGCGACGATGGGCGCGGCCTCCTCCAGGGCCGCCGCCTGGCCCTCGGGGGTGTAAGGTGTGGTAGCTGGGCGACGATCGAGCGGATGCGCGAACTCGAAGAGCGGGGTGCGCTCCTCGACGAGCCGGCGGACCGCGTCGTCGCCCTTGGCGAGCCGCAGCTCGCACGGGTCCATGCTGTCCGGGGCTGACGGCGATCGAGGTCGCGGCGGCGAACTTCTGGTCGTCCTCGAAGGCCCGCAGCGCCGCCTTCTGGCCGGCCGCGTCGCCGTCGAAGGTGAAGACGACCTCCGAGCGGGAGCTGTCCATCAGCAGCCGGCGCAGGATCTTGATGTGGTCGCCGCCGAAGGCCGTGCCGCAGGTGGCGATGGCGGTGGTGACCCCGGCGAGATGGCAGGCCATGACGTCGGTGTAGCCCTCGACGACCACCGCGCGGCCGGTCTTGGCGATGTCCTTCTTGGCGAGGTCGATGCCGTACAGGACCTGGGACTTCTTGTAGAGCGGCGTCTCGGGCGTGTTGAGGTACTTGGGGCCGTTGTCGTCGTCGCGCAGCTTGCGGGCGCCGAAGCCGATGACCTCGCCGGTGATGTCCCGGATGGGCCAGATCAGCCGGCCGCGGAAGCGGTCGATGGAACCGCGGCGGCCCTCGCTGGCGAGGCCGGAGACCAGCAGTTCCTGCTCGGTGAAGCCCTGGCCGCGCAGGAAGCGCACCAGGTGGTCCCAGCCGGCCGGCGCGTAGCCGACGCCGAAGTGCGCCGGCGGCGGCCTGGTCGAAGCCGCGCTCGGCGAGGAACGTGCGGCCGATCTCGGCCTCGGCGCTGTCGAGTTGCTCCAGGTAGAACTGCGGCGGCGACCTTGTGCGCCTCGACCAGCCGGGTCCGCTCGCCCTGCTGGCGGCCCGGGGTGTAGCCGCCCTCCTCGTAGCGCAGGGTGATCCCGGCCTGGGCGGCGAGCCGCTCGACCGACTCGGAGAAGGACAGGTGGTCGAGCTTCATGACGAAGTCGAGGGTGTCGCCGCCCTCCTGGCAGCCGAAGCAGTGGAAGAGGCCCTTGCTCGGGGAGACCTGGAAGGAGGGGGACTTCTCGTCGTGGAAGGGGCACAGGCCCTTGAGGTTGCCGCCGCCGGCCGGTGCGGAGCTGGAGGTACTCGGAGACGACGGCGTCGATCGGGACCGCGTCCCGTACCGCCTTCACGTCCTCGTCCCTGATCCGTCCCGCCACGACCTGAATTCTACGGTGCGGTCCGGACACCCGGTCACGCCGAAAGCGACTCCAGCCGGACGCCGGGGTCGGCGAGCCGGTCCGGGTCGACCGGCCGGCCGGAGCGGATGAGCTGCTGGAACGGCTCGGTCACGTCCCAGATGTTGACGTTCATGCCGGCCAGCACCCGGTGTCCTTCGGGCCCCTCGGACAGCCAGAAGGCGATGAACTGCCGCTTGCCGATGTCGCCGCGGACCACGACCTGCGTCGTAGGAGCCGGGCGTCAGCGTGGCCGGAGAACTCCATGCCCAGGTCGTACTGGTCGGAGAAGAAGTACGGCAGGTCGGTCGTAGGCCGGCGTCCTGGCCGAGCATGGCGCGGGCCGCCGCGGGGCCGCCGTTCAGGGCGTTCGCCCAGTGCTCGACGCGCAGCCGGGTGCGCAGCAGCGGGTGGCGCGCCGACGCGCAGTCGCCGGCCGCGTAGATGTCCGGGTCGGAGGTGCGCAGCCCGGCGTCGACGGCGATGCCGCCGCCGTCCTCCCGGGGCGCGACGGTCAGCCCGACGGACTCGGCGAGGGCGACCCGCGGGGCGGCGCCGATCGCGGCGAGCACGTCGTGCGCAGGGGTGTTCCTCGCCGTCGTCGGTGCGGGCGGCCAGCACCACGCCGTCCTGGCCGACGATCTCGGTGAGCCGGGCGCCGAAGGGAACCGGACGCCGTGCTCGCGGTGCAGGTCGGCGAAGACCCCGCCGAGCTCCGGGCCGAGCGCCGCGTGCAGCGGGGTGGCTTCCGGCTCGACGACGGTGACCTCGGCGCCGTAGGACCGCGCGGCGGCGGCCGACCTCCAGGCCGATCCAGCCGGCGCCGGCGATCACCAGGTGGCCGTTGTCCCGGCCGAGGGAGGCCAGTACCCCGCGCAGCCGCTCGGCGTGCGCGAGGCGGCGCAGGTGGTGGACGCCGGCCAGCCCGGTGCCGGGGATGTCCAGGCGGCGCGGTTCCGCGCCGGTGGCCAGCAGCAGCTTGTCGTACGACAGGACCGCTGCCGTCGCCGAGGGTCACCGTCTTGGCGGCGCGGTCGAGGTGGGTGACCGGCTGGCCGAGGTGGAGTTCGATGTCGTGCTCGGCGTACCAGGCGGGTTCGTGGACGAAAACGGAATCGCCGGTCGGCGTCACCGAGCAGGTATCCCTTGGACAGTGGAGGTCGTTCGTACGGGTGGTCGCGTTCGTCGCCGATGAGGATCACCCGGCCGGTGAAGCCCTCGGCTCGCAGGGTCTCGCGCGGCTTTGGCCCCTGCCAGTCCCGCTCCCACGATGACGAACGTCAGATGTGCGTCGACCACTGTGCGCCTCCTCGCGCGGAATCCCCCGGCGGACCGTACTTACGGAGCGTCCCGCACGGCACGGCTCGCGTGAAGAGTGCCGCACCGGTCGGTGGTCCGACGGTCGCCGCGAGTGGCGGCGCCCGGCGCCTGCCGGGTCAGCGGCGCGGGATGAGGGCGGCGTGCAGGGCGAGGGCGGCGGCGTCGGTGAGCGAGGCGATCTGGTCGACCACCACCCGCAGCCGGGTCCGGTCGTCGGGGGCGGCCGCGTGCAGCCCGCGGAACTCCGGGCCAGCCCCTCGGGGGCCCGGTCGGTGAGCGCCTGGGCCAACTCGGCGATGACGACGCGCTGTTCGGCCCGGCGGCGGGCCTGGTCGGCGCGCTGCATCACGTACCGGTCGGCGACCGCCTTGAGGACGGCGCACTCCAGCCGCACCTCCCTGGGCACCACCAGCCGTGCCGCGTAGCGGGTCAGCCGGCCGGGCCCGTAGGCGTCCCGGGTGGCGCGCTCGGCGGCCAGGCAGAAGCGGCCGATGAGCTGGGAGGTGGCGTCCTTGAGCCGGGCCTGGGCGAGTGCGGAGCCGTCGTAGCCGTGCGGCCACCACTCCTGTCCGAGCAGCCGGTCGAGGGCCTCGGCCAGCTCCGCGTGGTCCGCGTCGGGGGCGTAGCGGGCGACGGCGACGGTGTGGATCTCCCGGCGCTCCGGTTCTGCGAGCAGCAGGGCGGGGTCGAGATGGCCGGCGTGCAGGCCGTCCTCCACGTCGTGCACCGAGTAGGCGACGTCGTCCGACCAGTCCATGACCTGGGCCTCGAAGCACTGCCGGCCGGCCGGGGCGCCCTCGCGCAGCCAGTGGAAGACCGGTTCGTCGTCGCCGTAGACGCCGAACTTGCGCGAGCCGGGGTCCTCGGGGTGACCGCCGCGCGGCCAGGGGTACTTGGTGGCGGCGTCCAGCGCGGCACGGGTCAGGTTGAGGCCGACGCTGGCGAGGTGGCCGGCGTCGTCGGTGGTGAACCGCTTGGGTTCGATCCGGGTCAGCAGCCGCAGCGACTGGGCGTTGCCCTCGAAGCCGCCGCAGTCGGCCGCGACCTCGGCCAGGACCTGCTCACCGTTGTGCCCGAACGGGGGGTGGCCCAGGTCGTGCGCCAGGCAGGCGGTCTCCACCAGGTCGGCGTCGCAGCCAAGCGCGGCGCCCAACTCCCGTCCCACCTGGGCGCATTCGAGCGAGTGGGTGAGCCGGGTACGCGGGCTGGTGTTGATCTCGGGAACGGCGATCCCGGGGTCGACCACCTGGGTCTTGCCCGCCAGCCGGCGCAGCGCGGCGGAGTGCAGCACCCGGGCGCGGTCGCGCTGGAACGCGGTGCGACCGGGCCGCTTGTCCGGCTCGGACACCCAGCGCTCGGTGGCCGCCTCGTCGTACGGCGCGTCGTACGGGGCGGCGGACGACGCCGCCACCGGGTGGTTCCCGTTCATACCGCTCATACCGCGACGGTAACCGCCCGGGCCCGCCGGTGGTCGACCGGACGCTAACGTCCGGCGAATTCGGCCGGGCCGACCGGGGTGGTGCGGTCACGTGGCGGGCGTACCTGGGCGAGCTGACTGCTGAGCTGGGCGGTGATCCGCTGCATCAGCCGCTCCGCGCTGTCGAAGACGTCCTCGTGGGTGGGGAGGCTCTGGTCGTCGGTCATGTACGTAGTGTGGGGTGCCCGGATTGCCCTGTTGTTGCACAGACGTGACCCCTGTCACCCGTCAGGCCTAACAGGATCCGTCTTCCCCGCCCTCGACCGGGCTTGCCCGGCCCGGGCCGGTGACGCGGAACCGCCGGCCGCGCATGGCTCGTCCCTGGTGTGCGGGGGCGGCCGCGAGGGGGGACGGACCATGGGGACTGCGGGAGACCGGTGGTGGGCGGCGGGGCGCGGGGGGCGCGCGGCGCGGCTGGCGGCCGCGGTGTGCGTGCTGGCGCTGCTGCCGATGACCTGGCTGTACGTCACGGGGTCGGCGCGGGTGCGCAGTGTCGCCGACGTGCCGGCCGAGCCGGTCGCGGTGGTGTTCGGCGCGGGTCTGGTCGACGGGGTGCCCTCGCCGTACCTGGCGCACCGGCTGGACGCGGCGGCGCGGCTGTACCGCGCGCACAAGGTGAAGGTGCTGCTGGTGACCGGCGACAACAGCCGCACCGACTACGACGAGCCGGACGCGATGCGCTCCTACCTGGAGCGGCACGGGGTGCCGCGCTCCCGGGTGGTGCTGGACTACGCCGGGTTCGACACCTGGGACTCCTGCTCGCGGGCCCGGCGGATCTTCGGGGTGGATCGGGCGGTGCTGGTCAGCCAGGGCTTCCACATCCGGCGGGCGCTGGCGCTGTGTTCTGCGGCGGGGGTGACGGCGTACGGGATCGGGGTGGCCGAACCGCACGACGCCACCTGGTACTTCGGCGGGGTCCGGGAGACGGCCGCCTCCGTGAAGGCGGCACTGGACGCCGTGGTGCGCCCCGACCCGAGCGCGCTGGGGCCCCGGGAGCACGGGGTCACGGCCGCTCTTGACGCGGCCGGGCGAGGGTGAGGTAGCCGAAGCCCAGGATCCCCCGGTAGCCGCGCAGCCAGCCGGCGCGGTGGCCGTCGACCAGGGCCCGCACCTGGGCGGCGTCGGCCGGATCAGGGTCGGAGCTCTCCAGCAGCCAGCGCTCCAGGCCGCGGCACCAGCGTGACTCCCAGGTGTCCATCTCGAAGCCGTCGGCGGCGGCCACCGCCAGCGGGCGGTAGCCGCATTCGACGGCGAGGTCGGCCAGTTCTGCCAGGGTGCCGAACTCCTGCGGGCCCGCTTCGAGCACTTCGAGGGCCCGCGCGGTGGGGGGGCGCTCCCAGAAGCCGTCTCCCAGCAGCAGCCGGCCACCGGGTCTGAGGTATTCGCGCAGGTGGCGCAGGGTCTGCCGGGTGCCGCCCCACAGGTGCGAGGCGCCGATGGAGACGACGACGTCGGCCGCCTCCGGGGTGACGGAGGTGGCGTCCGCCTGGTCGATGACGACCCGGCCGGTCAGTCCGCGGGCGGCGGCGTTGGCGCGGGCGCGGGCCGCCTGCCCGGCGTCGCGCTCCACGCCGTGGCCGGTGGCGGTCGGCTCCGCGGCGAGGATCCGCAGCAGGAGTTCGGCCCAGCCGCAGCCCAGGTCCAGGACGCGGGCGCCGCGCAGATCGCCGAGCGAGGCGATCATCTCCGCCACCCGGGCGTCGGACAGCGGGGCGTTGAAGTCGAGTTCACGGTGGGCGAGCGCGTACAGCTCGGTGTCTTCCATCGGCCGAGGCTGGCAGAGCGGGCGCCGCGCCGCATCCCGGTTTACCGCCGTCGCGGGGGGCCGCTCAGCGCAGCACCAGGAAGACGAAGACCCCGACGGCCACGGCGATCGGCACGCCGACGATCAGCAGCGGTCCGAGCCAGGGGCGGTACTCCGGTTCCGCGGGGGCACAGGCCAGCAGGGGCCTGATGGTGACGAGTTGGTCCTCCGGTCCGTCCGTGGGCATGCGGCTCCCGTCGTCCCCCCGTTGGTCGGGAGGAAATGCTACCCGCGCCGCCCGATGCCGGACAGATGGCGACGCGGCCGTGTCGCCGCAGGTGACGAGCGTGTGAGAAGTGGGGCGATGTGCGTGACGAGCCGAGCGAACTTGATGGTTTCCCCCTACACGCACGGGCTGTTGCCGCGATACTCCTTGACCATGTCCGAGCAAGCAGCCGGCTCTCCCCGGCCCTCCCTGTCCCGCCGACGCCTGCTGGCCGCCGGCGGCGGTCTCACCGCGGGCGCCGCGCTGACCGCCTGCGGGTCGAACACCGGCCGGGGCAACGGCGGTTCCAGCAGTCATCCGGTGCTCTCGCAGTGGTACCACCAGTACGGCGAACCCGGCACCGAGCAGGCCGTCAAGCGGTACGCGGCGGCGTACAAGGCAGCGGACGTCACCGTGCAGTGGCGTCCGGGCGACTACGACCAGCAGACCGCCGCCGCGCTGCTGACCGGCGCCGGGCCGGACGTCTTCGAGGCGGGCGGGCCGACGCTCGACCAGATCCAGGGCGGCCAGGTCGTCGACCTCACCAACGCGATCGACTCGGTGCGCTCCGACTTCAACCCCGCCGTGCTCGGCCCGAAGACCTATGAGGGCCGGATCTACGGCATTCCTCAGGTCATCGACATGCAGATGCTCTACTACCGCAAGAGCATGCTGGCCAAGGCGGGTGTCCAACCGCCGCAGACAATGGACGAGTTGGTGGACGCGGCCGCCGCGCTGACGACCAAGGACGTCAAGGGGCTCTTCCTCGGCAACGACGGCGGCGCCGGAGTGCTGGGCGGCACCCCGCTGTTCGCGGCCGGTCTCCAACTGGTCGCCGACAACGGCACGGTGGGCTTCGACGACCCGGCGGCGGCCACCGTTCTGGGCAAACTGCGCACGCTGTACACCAGCAAGTCCCTGCTGCTGGGCGCGCCCGCGGACTGGTCGGACCCCTCGGCGTTCCTCCAGGGGCTGACCGCCATGCAGTGGACCGGGCTGTGGGCGCTGCCGCAGATCCGCAAGGAACTCGGCGACGACTTCGGGGTGCTGCCGTTCCCCAAGGACGGTCCGAGCGGGCGGCCCGCGGTGCCGGTGGGCGCCTACGGGGCGGCGGTCTCCACCCGCAGCAAGCACATCGCGGCGGCCAAGGACTACGTGAAGTGGCTGTGGGTGGACCGCACCGACTTCCAGCAGGACTTCGCGCTCTCCTACGGCTTCCACATCCCGGCGCGGATCTCGCTGGCCAAGCGGGCGAGCAAGCTGACCACCGGCGCGGCGGCCGACGCGGTGCGCTTCACCACCGACTACGGGCACGCCAACCCGCTGCTGTGGACGAGCGGTTGCCTCGCCGCCTTGCAGGACACGCTCAACCGGATCATCAAGGACGGCGCGGACCCGCAGACCCAGGTCAAGGCGTTGGCGAGGACGGTGAGCGCCGAGCTCAAGCGCGTCCAGAAGAAGAAGTGACGGTGCTCGCCCGGCTGCTGGGACCGCAGCGGCGCTACCTGTGGTTCTGGGTCTTCACCGGCCCGTTCGTCGTGGGGCTGGCGGTCTTCAGCTATCTGCCGCTGCTGTGGAGCATCGCGCTCAGCTTCTTCGACGCGCGGGACACCGTCACCCCGACGCACTTCGTGGGCCTGGCCAACTACGCCTCGATGCTGCGGGATTCGGCGTTCACCTCCAGTCTGGTGACGTTCGCGCTCTTCGCGCTGTTCATCGTCCCGACGACCTACGCGCTGTCGCTGGCCCTGGCGCTGATGGTCAATCAGCTCCGGTTCGCCCGGGCGTTCTTCCGGTCGGTCTTCTTCCTGCCGACCGCGTGCAGCTACGTGGTGGCGTCGCTGATCTGGAAGATGTCGGTCTTCAACGGGGTGCGGTTCGGGCTGGCCAACACCGTGCTGCGGTGGTTCGGGGCGGATCCGGTGGCGTGGCTGTCGACCACCCATCCGCCCTGGTACTGGCTGGTGATCGTCACCGTGCGGCTGTGGTTGCAGGCCGGCTTCTACATGGTGCTGCTGCTGGCCGGGCTCCAGCGCATCCCGCGCGCCCTGTACGAGGCGGCGGCGGTGGACGGCGCCCGGCCCGGCTGGCAGACCTTCCGGTACATCACCTTCCCGCAACTGCGGGCCACCTCGGTGGCGGTGGTGCTGCTGCTGGTGATCAACGCCTTCCAGGCGTTCGACGAGTTCTACAACCTGCTGTCCAGCACCAGCGGTTACCCGCCGTACGCCCGGCCGCCGCTGGTCTACCTCTACTACGTGGCGCTGGGCCGGGGGCAGAACCTGGGGCTGGGCAGCGCGGGCGCGGTGATCCTGGCCCTGGTGATCGCCGTCGTCACAGTGGCGCAGGCGCGGTGGTTCGGACTCGGCCGCAAGGAGGCCTGATGGAAACGGACTTGCGCGGGCTGGCCCGCGCTCTTCGGCTGGTGGTGCTGATCGCGCTGGCCGTGCTCTTCCTGGTGCCCTTCTACCTGCTGGTGCGCGACGGGCTCGCCACCGAGGCGGACATCACCGCGCCGGGCTGGACCTTCTTCCCGCACACCCTGCACTGGGGCAACGTGGCCGAGCTGTTCCACGACCCGGCGGTGCCGATGCTGCACTCGCTGTGGAACTCCGCCCGGATCGCGGTGCTGACCACCGTGGGGACGCTGCTGCTGGCCTCGCTCGCCGGGTACGGGCTGGCCCGCATCCCCTACCCGTACGCCGACCAGGTCTTCTACGCGATCCTCGGCTCGCTGATGATCCCGTCCGCGGTGACCTTCGTGCCGAGCTTCGTGCTGGTCTCCTCGCTGGGCTGGGTCTCCACGCTGCGCGGGCTGATCGTGCCGACGCTGTTCAGCGCGTTCGCCGCCTTCTTGTTCCGGCAGTACTTCCTGGGCTTCCCACAGGAGTTGGAGGACGCCGCCCGGGTGGACGGCCTGGGCTACTGGCGCACCTACTGGCGGGTCGTGGTGCCCAACTCCCGGCCGGTGTTCGCCGCGGTGGGCGCCATCGTGTTCATCGGGTCCTGGAACTCCTTCCTGTGGCCGCTGGTGATCGGCCAGGACCAGCAGGCGTGGACGGTCCAGGTGGCGCTGGCCACCTTCACCACCGCGCAGGTGGTCAATCTGCACGAGCTGTTCGTGGCGGCGGCGGTCTCCATCCTGCCGCTGGTCGTCGTCTTCGTCGTGCTGCAACGGCACCTGGTGGCAGGTGTGGAGCGCAGCGGCATCGACGACTGAGGGTGCGCGGCCTATGCTGTGCCGTTCGGCATACCGGGTAGCCGGTACGAGCAGCGGGGCGAAGACGTGACGACGAGGCGAGGGGCTGACTGCCGCGATGGGCTGGAGTGAGACCGACATCCCCGACCAGAGCGGCCGCACGGCCGTGGTCACCGGAGCGAACAGCGGAATCGGCTACTGCGCGGCGCGCGAGCTGGCCCGCCGCGGGGCGCACGTGCTGCTGGCCTGCCGCAGTGAGCAGCGCGGCCAGGAGGCGGTGCGGCGGCTGAAGGACGAGGTGCCCTCGGCCCGCGCCGGATACCGCCACCTGGACCTGGCCGACCTGACGTCGGTGCGGGCCTTCGCGGCGGACTTCGACGAGGACCGGCTCGACCTGCTGATCAACAACGCGGGCGTGATGGCCCTGCCGTACGGCAGGACGGTGGACGGCTTCGAGACCCAGTTCGGGGTCAACCACCTGGGGCACTTCGCGCTCACCGGTCTGCTGCTGCCCGCGATGCTGGAGGCCCCCGGCGCCCGGGTGGTCAGCGTCTCCAGCGGGCTGCACGCCATCGCCAACATCGACCCCGGCGACCTCAACAGCGAGCACGGCTACCGGCGTTGGCTGGCCTACGGCCGCTCCAAAACCGCCAACCTGCTGTTCGTCCACGAGTTGTCCCGGCGGCTGGCTTCGGCCGGCTCCGGGGTGGTCGCGGCGGCGGCGCACCCGGGCTACGCGGACACCAACCTCCAGACGGCGGGCGCCCACATGGAGGGCCGCGCGTTCGCGGCCGGCATGGCGCGGTTCGCCAACCGGCTGGTCGCGCAGCCCGCCTCGCGCGGCGCGCTGCCCACCCTGTACGCGGCCACCGCCCCGCAGGTGCGGCCCGACGACTTCATCGGCCCCAAACTCCAGGGCTGGCGGGGCAGCCCGACGCTGTCGTGGCGGGCGCCCTGGACCCTCAACGACGTTGCCGCCGAACGCCTTTGGTCCGCGTCCGAGCAGCTGACGGGCGTGCGGTACGCGGGTCTGGCAGCGGTATAGCGTCCAGGGCGCGCAGCGCCTCGGCGTCGACCCGCTCGGCGAACTCCCGCAGCGCCGCCGTGCCGCGGACCGGCGTCCCGGCACGGCGGCGGGCGGCGGACTCGATCCGGTGCCACAGCAAGGGGTTGGCGCGCAGCACCCTCGGGTCGAGTTCCACCCGTCCGCCCGCGCTGTCGGTCAGCACCAGGCGCGGCGCGACCGCACCGGACCAGCCGACGGCGACGAGCCGGTCCAGGCGGACCCGGTCGTCGCGCAGCACGCCGCGGGAGCGCAGCCAGCCCTCGCCCGCGGTCACCCTGGCCGGCAGCAGGACCGACAGCAGCAGGACCGACAAGACGCACCACAGCACGGCACGCCACGGGCGGAGGGTGCCGTCCGCCCAGTCGATCAGCAGCAGGGTCGCCGCCAGGGCCGCCGCGAAACACACCGCGGCGCACGCCTCGCGGCGCCAGTCACGGTCCCGGTCGACCAGGCCGCCCCGCCCAGCCGTTGCGGGGGTGTCACGTCCAGGCCATCGCATGGCTTCACCGTAGGCACGCCCGGGGTGGGCGGCGCCCGCCGTTCGCCGGTATTGGCGCGTTACTGACGCGACTCTGACGCGGTGGGCGGGGAAGAGGGTGGGGGCGGCGCCTCCGCACGGGACGCCGCCCCCGGTGAGGGTGTTTCCGTGGTGGTCTACTTCGCCGTCCCGTCGGAGGCGGCGGCGCGGCCGGCCTCCAGTCGGGCGACCGGGATGCGGAACGGTGAGCAGGAGACGTAGTCCAGGCCCACCTCGTGGAAGAAGTGGACGGACTCCGGGTCGCCGCCGTGCTCGCCGCAGATGCCGAGCTTGAGGTCGGGACGGGTGGCCCGGCCCGCCTCGACGGCGCCGCCGCACCAGCGCGCCGACGCCGTCGCGGTCGATGGTCTCGAAGGGGCTGACGCCGAAGATGCCCTTCTCCAGGTAGGCGGTGAAGAAGCTGGCCTCGACGTCGTCGCGGGAGAAGCCCCACACCGTCTGGGTGAGGTCGTTGGTGCCGAAGGAGAAGAACTCGGCGGCCTCCGCGATCTGCCCGGCGGTCAGCGCGGCGCGCGGCAGTTCGATCATCGTGCCGAGCGCGAGCCGCAGCTCCACGCCGCGTTGCCGCCTCGACCTCGGCGATGACCTGCTCCGCCTCGTCCCGGACGATCTCCAGCTCCTGCACGGTGCCGACCAGCGGGATCATGATCTCCGCGCGCGGGTCGCCGCCGGACGCCCCGCGCTGCGGCGGCGGCCTCCGCGATGGCCCGCACCTGCATGGTGAACAGGCCGGGGATGACCAGTCCGAGGCGTACCCCGCGCAGGCCCAGCATCGGGTTCTGCTCGTGCAGCCGGTGCACCGCCTGGAGCAGCCGCAGGTCGTTCTCGTTGGGGTCCTTGCGGGACTCCGCCAGCGCGACCCGCACCGACAGCTCGGTGATGTCGGGCAGGAACTCGTGCAGCGGCGGGTCCAGCAGCCGTACGGTGACCGGCAGTCCGTCCATCGCCTCGAACAGGTCGACGAAGTCGTCGCTTCTGCAGCGGCAGCAGGCCGTTCAGCGCCTCGGTCGCGCTCGTCGTCGGTGTCGGCGAGGATGAGGCGCTCGACCATCTCCCGGCGTTCGCCGAGGAACATGTGCTCGGTGCGGCACAGTCCGATGCCCTGGGCGCCGAAGCGCCGGGCGCGGGCGGCGTCCTCGGCGTTGTCGGCGTTGGCCCGCACCCGCAGCCGGCGCACCCGGTCCGCGTAGGCCATCATCCGGTGGACGGCCTTGACCAGTTCGTCGGCGTCGTCGGCGCCGGCGTGCATGCGGCCCTCGAAGTACTCCACGACCGGGGACGGCACGACGGGCACCTCGCCGAGGTAGACCTTGCCGGTGGAGCCGTCGATGGAGATGACGTCGCCCTCCTCGACGACCACGCCGCCCGGGGCGGTCAGCCGGCGCCGCTTGGTGTCGACCTCGAGCTCCTCGGCGCCGCACACGCAGGTCTTGCCCATGCCGCGGGCGACCACCGCGGCGTGCGAGGTCTTGCCGCCGCGGCTGGTCAGGATGCCCTCGGCGGCGATCATGCCGTTGAGGTCGTCGGGGTTGGTCTCCCGGCGGATCAGGATGACCTTCTCGCCGGAGCGCGACCACTTGACGGCGGTGTAGGAGTCGAAGACCGCCTTGCCGACGGCCGCGCCGGGCGAGGCGGCGATGCCGCGGCCGAGCAGTTCCGCGCTGGCCTTCTCGTCGAAGCGCGGGAACATCAGCTGGGCGAGCTGGGCGCCGTTGACCCGCTGGAGCGCCTCGGCCTCGTCGATCAGGCCCTGGTCGACCAGTTGGGTGGCGATCCGGAAGGCGGCGGCCGCGGTGCGCTTGCCGACCCGGGTCTGGAGCATCCACAAGGTGCCGCGCTCGATGGTGAACTCGATGTCGCACAGGTCCTTGTAGTGGTTCTCCAGCGTCTCCATGATCTTCATCAGCTGGTCGTATGAGGCTGTCGGTCCAGCTCGGCGAGTTCGGCGAGCGGCACGGTGTTGCGGATGCCCGCGACCACGTCCTCGCCCTGGGCGTTCTGCAGGTAGTCGCCGTAGACGCCCTGCTGACCGGAGGCCGGGTCGCGGGTGAAGGCCACGCCGGTGCCGGAGTCGGGGCCGAGGTTGCCGAAGACCATGGAGCAGATGTTGACGGCGGTGCCCAGGTCGCCGGGGATGCGCTCCTGGCGGCGGTAGAGCTTGGCGCGCTCGGTGTTCCAGGAGTCGAAGACGGCGCGGACCGCCAGGTCCATCTGCTCGCGGGGGTCCTGCGGGAAGTCGCGGCCCGCCCGGTCGCTGACGATCGTCTTGAACTCGTCCACCAGCTCCCGCAGCCGGGCGGCGTCCAGGTCGACGTCGGTGGCGGCGCCGGACGCCCGCTTCGCCGCGTCGAGCGCCTCCTCGAACAGCTCGCCGTCCACGCCCAGCACGGTCTTGCCGAACATCTGGATCAGCCGCCGGTAGGAGTCCCAGGCGAAGCGCTCGTCGCCGGCCTGGGCGGCGAGGCCGACCACCGAGGTGTCGGACAGGCCGATGTTCAGGACGGTGTCCATCATCCCGGGCATGGAGAACTTCGCCCCGGAGCGCACCGAGACCAGCAGCGGGTCGTCGGCCTGGCCGAGCGTCTTGCCCATCCGGCGCTCCAGCGCGTCGAGGTGGGTGCTCACCTCGTCCCGCAGCCGCGGCGGCTCGCTGCCGGAGTCCAGATAGACCTTGCAGGCCTCGGTGGTGATGGTGAATCCGGGCGGAACGGGCAGGCCGAGGTTGGTCATCTCGGCGAGGTTGGCGCCCTTGCCGCCGAGCAGGCCCTTGAGGTCTTTGTTGCCCTCAGTGAAGTCGTAGACGAACTTCGGAGGTGTTTGCTGTTCCGACACGGGGACCGACTCCTCGGGCACGGGATGTGGTCTGACGGCGGGGAGCGTACCCATCTCCAAGGCATGTCAGTGCGTCCATGGCCATGTCACATGGCCGTAACCACCCGTCTGCCAGGAGATCGAAAGTGTGTCGGGCTCCTCCACCTGGGATCCGCGATCGGACCCCCGGCGTTCCGCACCGTTCAACTCTTCAACACATGAGCACCCATCCGAGCAACTGAGCACTCTCAACGGTTACTCAATGCTACGACGATTTGACGCCGTGAACCATGCGAGAGTGACACGGGGTGCCAGATGTGCGAGAGATAGCGGCATCGAGTGCAGCCAACTCGCTCGCGGTGAAGTCGCTCAAATGAGCAGGGAGCTCATCAAGCGTGGCGAGGATCACGCGACCGCGAAGGCGGCCGTCCCACATACCGGACAGCCGAAATGACCGTTGTGCGGCTTTGGGCTCAGCCGCCCGAGGTGTCCGACTCCGCCTCGGGGCCGACCGCCGCCGCGCAGTCGTAAGGGTCGCGCAGCCAGCCGTCCGGCAGCACGACCCGCTTGGCCCCCGCGGTCCGGCCGCGCGGGCCCTCGGCGTCCTTCGGCCAGGGCTGGTCGAGGTCGAGCGCGCCCAGGTGCTCGTCCAGCTCCGCCAGCGAGGAGGCCGACGCCAGCCGCTGGCGCAGCTGCGAGCCGACCGCGAAGCCCTTGGTGTACCAGGCGACGTGCTTGCGGAAGTCGATGACCCCGCGCGCCTCGTCCGACAGCCACTCCCCCAGCAGTTCGGCGTGCCGGCGCATGACGGCCGCGACCTCCTTGAGGGTCGGCCTGGCCTGCTCGCCCGAGCCCTCGAAGACGTTCACCAGGTCGCCGAAGAGCCACGGCCGCCCCAGGCAGCCCCGGCCGACCACGACGCCGTCGCAGCCGGTCTCGCGCATCATGCGCACCGCGTCCTCCGCGCACCAGATGTCGCCGTTGCCGAGCACCGGGATCTCGCTCACCGCCTCCTTCAGACGGGCGATCGCCTCCCAGTCCGCGGTGCCGCCGTAGTGCTGCGAGGTGGTGCGGCCGTGCAGCGCGACCGCGGTCACCCCCTCCTCGACGGCGATCCGGCCGGCGTCCAGGTAGGTCAGGTGGTCGTCGTCGATGCCCTTGCGCATCTTGATGGTGACCGGCAGCGCGCCCGCGTTGCCGACCGCCTCCCGCAGGATCGCGCGCAGCAGCGGCCGCTTGTACGGCAGCGCGGAACCGCCGCCCTTGCGGGTCACCTTGGGCACCGGGCAGCCGAAGTTGAGATCGATGTGGTCGGCGAGGTCCTCGTCCACGATCATCCGGACCGCCTTGCCGACGATGCCCGGGTCGACCCCGTACAGCTGGATGGAGCGCGGCTGCTCGGTGGCGTCGAAGTGGATCAGCTGCATCGTCTTGTCGTTGCGTTCCACCAGCGCCCGGGTGGTGATCATCTCGGAGACGAACAGCCCCTTGCCGCCGCTGGACTCCCGGCACAGGGTGCGGAACGGCGCGTTGGTGATCCCGGCCATCGGTGCGAGCACGACGGGCGGCGTCACGGTGTGCGGGCCGATCTGCAGGTGCGTCATGGTGGCGGATTCCCTCGGGAGGTACGCGAACGGGGGGACGACCTCTCATTCTCCCCCACGCGGCCCTGTGCCCTGGTTCAGACGGCGGCGGGCAGCGGGCGGAGCCGATCGGCGGCCTCGGCGGCCTGGACGGCTTCGGCGGCTTGGGTGGCTGCGGCTTCGGAGGCTTCGGCGGCGAGTTCGAGCAGCCGCTCCAGACGGGTGCGGGTCTCCTGGTCGAGCGGGGTGTAGACCACCATGCGACTGCCGCTGCGCTGGCCGAGCCACATGCCGGTGTGCTGGAGGTTCAACAGGCCCACCTGCGGGTTGAGGAACCGCTTGGGCGTGCTGGAGGGCTGCACCACCTCGTGCCGCGACCACAGTTCGCGGAACTCGGGCGACGCCTGCTGCAACCGCTTGACCTGGAGCTTCCACACCGGTTCCGCGACGTGCTCGGCCATCGCGGCGCGGAACTGCGCGGTGCAGCGGCGGGCCACCTGGTCGAGGTCGACGACCCCGGCGCGCCAGCCGGGGTGGGTGAACACCAGCCACATCAGGTTGCGGTCCTCGGCGGGCACCGCGTCGAGGTCATCCACCAACCGCCCGTACGTGCGGTTGTAGGCCAGGATGTCGTACCGGCTGTTCAGCACACAGGCGGGCAGCGGCTCCAACTGGTCCAGCGTCGCCAGCAGCGAGGGGGTGACGTACGGGCAGTCCCGGCCGGGCACCGGATCGGGGAGCCCGGCGAGCACGAACAGGTGGGCGCGTTCGTTGGGGTCGAGCATCAGGGTGCGGGCCACCGCGTCCAGCACCTGCGCCGACACCTGGATGTCGCGGGCCTGCTCCAGCCAGGTGTACCAGGTGACGCCGACCGCCGACAGCTGCGCGACCTCCTCGCGGCGCAGCCCCGGAGTGCGCCGGCGCCGCCCCTGCGGCAGGCCGACCTGCTCAGGGGTGATGCGTTCGCGACGGCTGCGCAGGAAGTCGGCGAGCTCACGGCGGCGGATGTCGGTGCTGGCGTTCATGGCCTCCAGGGTGCCTTACTGCTCAGCCTGTTTCCAGGTTCCCCTGGTACCTGGATAAGGACACTCTGGTACCCCCCTGAGACCCACCGCATGCTGGACCGCGTGAACCGACAGATCGAGCTGAATCCCGCTTTGCCCTCCCGGACCTCGGTGCTTCCGACCGTCCGCCGCCTCGGCCGTCCGGATCCGGTCACCACCGCGCCGGGCTCCGGTCCCCAACCGGGCACCCCGGCGGCGCTGCGCCCGCTCGGGCTGCTGACGCTGCTGCTGGGCGCCGCCCTGCCCATGATCGACTTCTTCATCGTCAACGTCGCGCTGCCGACCATCGACCGCGATCTGCACGCCGGTCCCGCGCTGCTGGAGATGGTGGCGGCGGGCTACGGGGTCGCCTACGCGGTGCTGCTCGTGCTGGGCGGCCGGCTCGGCGACATGCTCGGTCGGCGCCGGCTGTTCCTGCTGGGCACCGCGCTGTTCGCCCTCACCTCGCTGGCCTGCGGCCTGGCGCCGAACGCCGGGACGCTGGTCGGCGCCCGGGTCGCGCAGGGCGCGGCGTCGGCGATGATGCTGCCGCAGGTGCTGGCCACCATCCAGGCCACCACCTCCGGCGAGCGCCGCGGCCGGGCACTCGGGCTGTACGGCGCCACCGGCGGGGTGGCGGCGGTGCTCGGCCAGGTGCTGGGCGGTTGGCTGGTCGCCGCGGACCTGGCGGGCAGCGGCTGGCGGGCGATATTCCTGGTCAACGTGCCGGTGGCGACGGCCGCGATGCTGCTGAGCCTGCGGTCCGTGCCGGAGACCCGCTCCGCGCACCCGGCCCGCGTCGACGTGCCCGGCACGCTGCTGCTGGGCACCACGCTGCTGGCGCTGCTGGTCCCGCTGATGGAGGGTCGGGCGGCGGGCTGGCCGCTGTGGACCTGGCTGACGCTGGCCTTCTCCCCGCTGCCCGCGGTCGCGTTCTGGCGGGTGGAGCGGGCCACCGAGCGGGCCGGCGGCCTCCCGCTGCTGCCGCCCTCGCTGCTGGGCGACCACGGCATGCGCGGCGGGTTGCGGGTGGCGCTGCCGTTCTTCGCCGGGTTCGGCGGGTTCATGTTCGTCACCGCGGTCGCGTTGCAGCGGGGTCTGGGGCTGGGTCCGGTGGCGGCCGGCACCGCGCTGGTGCCGATGGCGGCGTCGTACTTCGTCGCCTCGCTGGCCGCGCCGCGGCTGGTGACCCGGTTCGGCCGGGGGGTGGTCACCGGCGGAATCACCATCCAGGCGGCCGGGCTGCTGGTGCTGGTCGGCACGGCGCTCGCGTGGTGGCCGCACCTGGGCGCACTGGCGCTGACCCCGGGGATGCTGGTGCTCGGATTCGGCCAGGGGATGGCGATGAGCACGCTGTTCCGCATCGTGCTGTCGGAGGTGCCGGCCGAACGCGCCGGGGTGGGCGGCGGCGTGCTGGCCACCACCCAGCAGTCCTCGCTCGCCCTGGGCGTCGCCACGCTGGGCACCCTCTTCCTCTCCCTCGCCGGCTCGCTGGGCATGCGTGACGCCTTCGTCATCGCCCTGCTCGTCCAACTCGCCGCCACCGCGGGCGCCGTGGCCCTGAGCACCCGGCTGCCCCGCACGGTCCGGTAGGGGACGCCGCGCGTCCGGGCGGGGCCGGGCTCGGGGAGCGCGCGGTCCCCGGACGGGGGAATGGAGTGCATGGATGACAGATATTGAAATCTGTCATCGCGTATGTCATTCTTCTGGAGGAGCACCCCTCTCGAAGGAGCAACGACATGCGCACCCGCACCCTGGGAAAGACCGGTCCCCTCACCTCGGCGATCGGACTCGGCTGCATGGGGATGTCCGCCCTGTACGGCGAGAGCGACCGGGCGGAATCCATCGCGACGGTGCACGCCGCGCTGGACGCCGGCGTCACCCTGCTGGACACCGGCGACTTCTACGGCATGGGCCACAACGAGCTGCTGGTCCGCGAGGCGCTGGCGACCAGCCGGCAGGGCCGGGAGAACGCGCTGATCAGCGTCAAGTTCGGCGCCCTGCGGGATGCCGCGGGCGGCTGGCTGGGATACGACGGGCGGCCGGAGGCGGTCAAGAACTTCCTGGCGTACTCGCTCCAGCGGCTGGGCACCGACCACATCGACGTCTACCGGATCGCCCGGCTCGACCCGGCCGTGCCGGTCGAGGAGACCGTCGGGGCGATCGCCGAGGCCGTCCAGGCCGGTCTGGTGCGGCACATCGGCCTGTCCGAGGTGGGCGCGGACAGCCTGCGCAGGGCGGCGGCGGTCGCGCCGATCAGCGACCTCCAGATCGAGTACTCGCTGTTCTCCCGCGGCATAGAGGAGGACATCCTGCCCACCGCCCGCGAGCTGGGTATCGGTGTCACCGCCTACGGAGTGCTCTCCCGTGGCCTGCTCAGCGGCCACTGGACACGGGAGCGGGTGCCCGGGGCGGGCGACTTCCGCAGCGCGAGCCCGCGCTTCGCCGGTGACAACCTCACCCGGAACCTGGATCTGGTCGACGCACTGCGGGCGGTGGCCGACGCCAAGGGTGCTACGGTCGCCCAGACCGCCATCGCCTGGGTGCTCTCGCGTGGCGAGGACATCGTCCCGCTGGTCGGCGCCCGCAGCCGGAACCGCCTCCAGGAAGCCCTGGGCGCGCTGGAGTTGGTTCTCGACACGGACGATCTGGCGGCGATCGAGAACGCCGTGCCGGCCGGGGCCGCGGCGGGGGAGCGCTACCCGGCGGCCCAGATGCACCACCTGGACAGCGAGCAACAACAGCAGAAGTAGCGGAAACAGAAAGGCCGGACCCTCCCATGCCGCCGGACGCCCTGACCCCCGAACGCATCCTCGAAGCCACCGAGGAGGTCCTGCGCCGCTTCGGCCCCGCGAAGGCCACCGTGGTCGATGTGGCCCGGGCACTCGGGGTCAGCCACGGCAGCGTCTACCGCCACTTCCCCAGCAAGGCGGCGCTGCGCGAAGCGGTGACCGCGCGCTGGCTGGACCAGTCGCACGCCGAGTTGGCGGCCGTCATGGACGGCGAGGGCCCGGCTCCCGAGCGGCTGTCGGCGTGGCTGGACGCGCTGTTCACCGCCAAACGCCGCAAGGCGGGCGGCGACCCCGAGCTGTTCGCCACCTACATGGCCATCGCCGAGGAGCACAGCGAGGTGGTCGACCGCCATCTCGCCACCCTGGTCGGCCAGTTGACGGTCATGATCGAAGACGGCCTGAGCCGGGGCGAGTTCGCCGCCGGCGGGCCGGCCGCCGATCCGCCCACCGCGGCCCGCGCGGTGTGGGACGCCAGTGTCCGCTTCCACGACCCGGTCTACGCGGCGGAGTGGACGGGCGAGGGGATCCGGCGGGACTTCGAGGCGGTGCGCGCGCTGATCCTGCGGGCGCTGACCGCCGCCGGCTGAACGGCCGGGCACCCTCTCCGGCCACAGAGGCTTTACTTGTGCGGTACACCGGGTTATTAGTTGTACAGTAAATATAGTTATCTTCGTACAACCAACTTCCCCCCGGAGTAGAGCCGTGCCCGAGTTGAGCCGTCGGCGGCGGATGCTCGTGCTGGCGATCTGCTGTATGAGTCTGCTGATCGTCAGCCTGGACAGCACCGTTCTGAATGTCGCACTGCCCTCCATGCAGAAGGAACTGCACACCAGCGTCTCGGGATTGCAGTGGACCATCGACGCCTACACGCTGGTGCTGGCCAGTCTGCTGATGCTCTCCGGCTCGACCGCCGACCGGATCGGCAGGCGGCGCACCTTCCAGGCCGGTCTGATGATCTTCACCACCGGCTCGCTGCTGTGCAGCGTGGCACCCGGCCTGTCCTGGCTGGTGGGCGCGCGCATGCTCCAGGCGGTCGGCGGCTCGATGCTCAACCCGGTGGCGATGTCGATCATCACCAACACCTTCACCGAGACCAAGGAGCGGGCCCGCGCGATCGGGGTGTGGGGCGGCGTCATCGGCATCAGCATGTCGGCCGGCCCGATCATCGGCGGCACGCTGGTGGAGACCACCAGCTGGCGGTCGATCTTCTGGATCAACGTGCCGATCGGTCTGGCCGCACTGGTGTTGACCAGGCTCTTCGTCCCCGAGTCGCGCGCCCCCAAGGCCCGCAGGGTCGACCCGGTCGGCCAGTTGCTGATGATCGCGCTGCTGGCCACGGTGACGTACTCGATCATCGAGTCCCCGGCCCACGGCTGGTCCTCGCCGTTGATCATCGGCTGTGTGGTCGCCGCCGTCGGCTCGCTGCTGGGGCTGCTGTGGTACGAACCACGGCGCCAGGAACCCCTGATCGACCTGCGGTTCTTCCGCAGCGCGCCGTTCGCCGGCGCGACGGTGATCGCGGTCAGCGGGTTCGCCGCGCTCGGCGGCTTCCTGTTCCTCAACACCCTCTACCTCCAGGACGTACGGCATCTCGACGCGCTGCACGCCGGATTGTTCATGCTGCCGATGGCCGCGATGGCGCTGGTCTTCGGACCGCTGTCCGGGCGGATCGTGGGCAGCCGGGGGCCGCGGCTGCCGCTGATCCTGGCCGGCACCGGGCTGTGCGCCAGCGGGGTGCTTCAGGCGCTGAAGTACTCCGCGCACACCGCGACACCGATGCTGATCGCCGGCTACGTGGTGTTCGGCGTCGGCTTCGGTCTGGTCAACGCGCCGATCACCAACACCGCGGTGTCCGGCATGCCGCGCGCCCAGGCCGGTGTCGCGGCGGCGGTCGCCTCCACCAGCCGCCAGATCGGCACCTCGCTCGGCGTGGCGGTCATCGGCGCGGTGATGGCGGCCGGGGTACGCGACGGCTTCGGGACGGCCTTCACCGACGCGGGCCGCACGGCCTGGTGGATCATCGCCGGCTGCGGCGCGGTCGTCCTGGTCGTCGGCGTCATCAGCTCCGGCCGCTGGGCCCGCGGGACCGCGGAGCACACCGCGGAGCGGCTGCGGACCGACGAGATCAAGATGCCGGTGAACGCCTGATGGAGGACCGGACCGAGGTGGCGGAGCGTGCCTGGCGCGGTCTGCGGATCCTGCTGCTGGAACGGCACGACCGCCGCAAGGAGGTCGGCGAGTCGCTGGGGATGGGCTTCAACCGGGTCAAGGCGCTGCGCAGGATCGCCGCCGAACCGCTCACCCTGCGGGCGCTGGCGGACTTCCTGATGATCGACGCGCCGTACGCGACGGTGATCGTCGACGACCTGGCCAAGCGCGGTCTGGTGGAGCGCACCGCGCATCCGGCCGACCGGCGCTCGAAGGTGGTGCGGACCACCGCCGCCGGCGAGGCGGCGGCGGCCGAAGCGGGCCGCGCGCTGGACACCCCGCCGCCCTCGGTGCTGGAGCTGGCTCCTGACGACCTGGCGACGCTGGACCGGATCGTCACCGAACTGCTGGGCTGACCCGGGCGTAAGGACGCGGGAGGGGCCGGGGAGCAGGGCGTGACGCCCGCTCCCCGGCCCCTCCCGGTGGTTCAGCAGCCCAGCAGCCGGCTGGCCAGGTAGCCCGGCACCTGGTCCAGCGAGACGCGCTCCTGCTTCATCGTGTCGCGCTCGCGCACGGTGACCGCGTTGTCCTCAAGGGTGTCGAAGTCGACGGTGACGCAGAACGGGGTGCCGATCTCGTCCTGGCGGCGGTAGCGGCGGCCGATGGCACCGGCGTCGTCGAAGTCGATGTTCCAGTTCTTGCGCAGGTCCGTGGCGAGCCCCTTGGCCTTCGGGGACAGCTGCGGGTTGCGCGACAGCGGCAGCACGGCGACCTTGACCGGGGCGAGGCGCGGGTCGAGGCGCATCACGGTGCGCTTCTCCATCACGCCCTTGGCGTTGGGCGCCTCGTCCTCGTTGTACGCGTCGAGCATGAAGGCCAGCATGGCGCGGTTGACGCCCGCGGCCGGCTCGATGACGTACGGGAACCAGCGCTCGCCGGCCTCCTGGTCGAAGTACGACAGGTCCTGGCCGGAGGCCTTGGAGTGGGCGCCCAGGTCGTAGTCGGTGCGGTTGGCCACGCCTTCGAGCTCGGAGAACTCGGTGCCGCCGAAGTTGAAGCGGTACTCGATGTCAGCGGTCCGCTTGGCGTAGTGGGACAGCTTCTCCTTGGGGTGCTCGTACCAGCGGATGTTCTCCTCGCGCAGGCCCAGGTCGCGGTACCAGTTCCAGCGCTGCTCCATCCAGTACTCGTGCCAGGTCTCGTCCTCACCCGGCTTGACGAAGAATTCCATCTCCATCTGCTCGAACTCACGGGTGCGGAAAATGAAATTGCCCGGGGTGATCTCGTTACGGAACGACTTACCGATCTGGGCGATACCGAACGGCGGCTTCTTGCGCGAAGTCTGCTGCACGGCGGCGAAGTTGGTGAAGATGCCCTGCGCGGTCTCCGGGCGCAGGTAGGCGACCGAGCCGGTGTCCTGGGTGGGGCCGAGGTGGGTGGCCAGCAGACCGGAGAACTGCTTCGGCTCGGTGAAGGCGCCCTTGGTGCCGCAGTTCGGGCAGTTCACCTCGGACAGACCGGCGGCCGGGGCGTGGCCGTGCTTGGCCTCGTACGCCTCTTCCAGGTGGTCGGCGCGGAACCGCTTGTGGCACGAGGTGCACTCGGTGAGCGGGTCGGTGAAGGTGGCCACGTGGCCGGAGGCCTCCCAGACCTCCTTGGCCAGGATCACCGACGAGTCGAGACCGACCACGTCGTCGCGCGAGGTGACCATGGAGCGCCACCACTGGCGCTTGATGTTCTCCTTGAGCTCCACACCCAGCGGTCCGTAGTCCCAGGCGGCGCGCTGGCCGCCGTAGATCTCACTACAGGGATAGACGAAGCCACGGCGCTTGCTCAGGCTGACGATGGTGTCGATCTTGTCGGCGGCCACGGTGCTCTCTTCAGTACGACGAAGCGGTCAGTGTGGGGTCCGCCGGCATCCACGCGTCGAGATGATGCGGCACGCTGCGGCCCAGCGAATACTTCAGGTTACCGGCGTCCGCACCCCCCGGATCAAATCGGTTCCGAATATTGTTGAACATGAATGTCACAACGAGGCCCGGATCCGCCGGGTCCTTGCCACCCGGTGATCATCCCTCGCTGGCACAATGGTGGCACCGGGTCCGCCCACGATCGAGCCTGGCATATCGAGGAGGACGACTGTGGCCACCGCCAATCCGCCCGTGCAGGGCCGCTCGACCCGGCAGCGGGCCGCGGTGTCGGCCGCGCTCGCCGAGGTCGACGAGTTCCGCAGTGCCCAGGAGCTGCACGACCTGCTGCGGCACCGCGGCGACTCCGTCGGTCTGACCACGGTCTACCGCACCCTGCAGTCGCTGGCCGACGCCGGCGAGGTCGACGTGCTGCGCACCAGCGAGGGCGAGGCGGTCTACCGGCGGTGCAGCAGCGGCCACCACCACCATCTGGTCTGCCGCGAGTGCGGCAAGGCGGTCGAGGTCGAGGGCCCCGCGGTGGAGAAGTGGGCGGACGGCATCGCCGCCGAGCACGGCTATGTGGACGTCGACCACACGATAGAGATCATCGGGACCTGCGCGGAGTGCGCCGCCGCCGCCCGCGGCTGACCACCGCGCGCCGCCGCCGCTCGGGGGCGGCGGCGCGCGGTCGGCCTACTCCTCGGACTCGTCGGACTGGTTGGGCAGCGCGCCGCCGAACCGCCGGTCCCTGGAGGCGTATTCGAGGCAGGCCCGCCACAGGTCACGGCGGTCGAAATCCGGCCACAGAACGTCCTGAAAGACCATCTCGGCGTAAGCGGACTGCCAGATCAGGTAGTTGGAGGTGCGCTGCTCGCCGGAGGGGCGCACGAACAGGTCCACGTCGGGCATGTCCGGGTAGTACAGGTACTTCGCGAGGGTGCGCTCGTTGACCTTGCCCGGGTCGAGCCGGCCGGCCTTCACGTCCGCCGCGAGCGCCGCCGCCGCGTCGGCGATCTCCGCCCGGCCGCCGTAGTTGACGCAGAAGTACAGGGTCATCGCGTCGTTGTCGACGGTCTGCTCCTGGGCGATCTGCAACTCCTGGACGACCGACTTCCACATCTTGGGCATCCGGCCGGTCCAGCGGATGCGGATGCCCAGCTCGTTCATCTCGTCGCGGCGGCGGCGGATCACGTCGCGGTTGAAGTTCATCAGGAAGCGCACCTCCTCGGGCGAGCGCTTCCAGTTCTCGGTGGAGAAGGCGTACAGCGAGAGGTTCTTCACCCCCATCTCGATGCAGCCCTTGAGCACGTCCAGCACGACGCCCTCGCCGACCTTGTGCCCCTCGGTGCGCGGCAGACCGCGTTCCTTCGCCCAGCGGCCGTTGCCGTCCATGACGATGGCGACGTGCTCGGGCACCAGTTCCGCGGGGATCTTGGGCGGCCGGGCGCCGGAGGGATGCGGGTCAGGGGTCCGGTACTCGCGACGGCGGCTGAGGATCCCACGACGTGCCATGCGTTTGCTTCTCCTATTTCTCGACGAACCGTAGTGAGCGCAAGCCCCGCTCCAGATGCCACTGCAGATACGCGGCGACGATCCCGCTGCCCTCCCGGGCGTGCCGGTCCTCGCAGCCGTCCGCCGTCTGCCAGTCCCCGGTCAGCAGCGCCCCCAGCAGCTCCAGCGACTCGGTCGAGGGCACGACGCTGCCGGGCACCCGGCACTCCCCGCACACCACGCCGCCGGACGCGACCGAGAAGAACCGGTTGGGCCCCGGCATGCCGCACTTGGCGCACGACTCGAAGCTGGGCGCGTAGCCGTTGACGGCCAGCGACCGCAGCAGGAAGGCGTCCAGCACCAGGCGCGGCTCGTGCTCCCCGCCGGCCAGCGTGCGCAGCGCGCCGACCAGCAGCAGGTACTGCTGCACCGCGGGCTCGCCCTCGTGGTCGGTGAACCGCTCGGCGGTCTCCAGCATCGCGGTGCCGGCGGTGTAGCGGGTGTAGTCGCCCACGATGCCGGCGCCGTACGCCGCGATCGACTCGACCTGGGTGCACAACGGCAGCCCGCGGCCGACCAGTTCGCCGCCGCGGGCGAAGAACTGCACGTCGACGTGGGAGAACGGCTCCAGCCGGGCGCCGAACTTCGACTTGGTGCGACGCACCCCGCGCGCCACGGCCCGCACCCGCCCCTGGCGCCGGGTGAGCACCGTGACGATACGGTCCGCCTCACCCAGTTTCTGGGTGCGCAGGACCACACCGTCGTCGCGGAACAGGGTCATGCGCCCATTGTCGCGTACCCGCGTACCGCCGCCGACTACGAGGGGGTGCGGGCGGCGGCTTCCAGGAGGCGGGCGGTGTCCGCCTCGGGCAGGTGCAGGGCCCGGCCGACCGCGGCCAGCGCCTCGCACTCGGCGGGCAGGTAGGGACCGTCGGCCAGCGCTATGCGGGCGCCCTGGAGCAGGATGTGCTCGCGGCCCTGCGGCGCGAGGTGCCGGGTGAGCGGCTCCAGCGCCTCGTGCAGCTCGATCGACAGCCAGGTGCCGCAGCCGTCCACCGCGCCCGCCAGGGCGTCGTAGGAGCCGGATCCGGGCAGCCGTCCCTCGTCGGCGGCGAGCGCGGCCAGCAGCCCGATCAGCTGGTCCTCCGTGCAGTCGCTGAACCCGGCGTCGCGCACCGCCTCCAGCGCGGTCTCGCGCACCGGACGGGAGCTCGCGCCGCCGGCCGTCAGCACGGCCAGCGCGACGGTGTGCACCGCGTCGCGCAGCATGGCGGAGAAGCGGCCGCTGGTCGGCACGTCGAGCACGTCGAGGTCGTAGCGGCGGTGGCAGGCACCGCACTCGGCGACGGCGTCGACCACGCCGCGCGACAGCAGCGGGATGTTCAGGAAGGTCAGCCGGCGCACCCCGGTACGCCGCAGATAGTTGCGGTCGCCACCGCAGGCGGCACAGTAGAACTCGCCGTCGGCCTCGGTGTGCCAGGTCGTGCGGACACCCCACACGTACAGGCCGCCGCAGCGCAGCTCCAGCGATGGCAGGCCCACGACGCACCCTCCGCGGCTTGTTCCGGCACGATCCACGGCCAGTGCGCGCAACGTGACGTAACGCTCCGGCAACGGCGCCGTGTTGCAGTGATGTTAACCACAGGGAGGGACGCAGTCAGCAGGTCTACGAAGACTGGGTGAAAAAGACCGGTCCCGGCCCCCTGTGGATAAGGGCCGGGACCGGGAGGAGTTACGCGAGTCAGGCGCGGTACGCCCGGTTGACGGCCGAGACGACCGCCTCGATCGAGGCGCGGGTGGTGTTGGCGTCGATGCCGATGCCCCACAGCACCTCACCGGCGATGGCGCACTCGATGTAGGAGGCCGCCCGGGCGCTCGCGCCCTCGCTGAGGGTGTGCTCCTGGTAGTCCAGCAGCCTGGCGTCCACGTCCATGCCGGCCAGTGCGTCGAAGAACGCCGAGATCGGGCCGTTCCCGGTGCCGGTCAGCTCCCTGGCCTCCCCGTCCACGACGGCCTCCACGGTGACCTCGTCGACGCCGTCGGCGCCGGTGGCCGTCCGCATCGAGCGCAGTTCGATGCGGCCCCAGGGGCTGTCCGGGGTGGGCAGGTACTCGTTGCGGAAGACCGACCAGATCTCGGCCGGCGTGATCTCGCCGCCCTCGGTGTCGGTCTTGGTCTGGATGATCTTGGAGAACTCGATCTGCATGCGGCGCGGCAGGTCCAGCTTGTGGTCGTTCTTCAGCACGTAGGCGACCCCGCCCTTGCCGGACTGGGAGTTGACCCGGATGACCGCCTCGTAGGAGCGGCCGACGTCCTTGGGGTCGATCGGCAGGTACGGCACCGCCCACGGGATCTCCGAGACCGGCAGCCCCTGCTCGGCCGCCTGCGCCTCCAACGCCTCGAACCCCTTCTTGATCGCGTCCTGATGCGACCCGGAGAACGACGTGTACACCAGATCACCCGCATACGGATGCCGCGGATGCACCTCCATCTGGTTGCAGTACTCCGCCGTCCGCCGCACCTCGTCGATCCGCGAGAAATCGATCATCGGATCCACACCCTGCGAGAACAGGTTCATCCCCAACGTCACCAAATCCACATTCCCCGTCCGCTCCCCCTGCCCGAACAGACACCCCTCCACCCGGTCCGCACCCGCCATCAACGCCAACTCCGCCGCCGCCACCGCCGTACCCCGGTCATTGTGCGGATGCACCGACAAACACACCGACCCACGCCGCGACAGATTCCGCGACATCCACTCGAAACGATCCGCATGCGTCGACGGCGTCGACCGCTCCACCGTCGCCGGCAAATTCAAAATGATCTCCCGACCGGCCTCCGGACCCCACACATCCATCACCGCCTCGCACACCTCCAACGCGAAATCCAGCTCCGTGTCCGTGAAAATCTCGGGACTGTACTGGTAACCCAGCACCGTCTCAGGACCCAGCACCTTCTCCGCGTAATCCATCACCCACCGCGTACCATCCACCGCGATCTGCCGCGTCTGCTCACGCCCACCACGGAACACCACCCGCCGGAACAACGGCGCCGTCGCGTTGTACAAATGCACCGTCGCCCGCGGCGCACCCACCAGCGACTCCAACGTCCGCTCGATCAACTCCTCACGCGCCTGCGTCAAAACAGAGATCGTCACATCCTCCGGAACCGCACCCTCCTCGATCACCGACCGCACGAAATCGAAATCGGTCTGACCGGACGAAGGAAACCCCACCTCGATCTCCTTGTAACCCATCCGCACCAACAGATCGAACATCGCCCGCTTCCGCACCGGCGACATCGGATCGATCAACGCCTGGTTACCGTCCCGCAGATCCGTCGACAACCACCGCGGAGCCACCGTGATCCGATTGTTCGGCCAGGTGCGGTCGGGCAGGTCGACGGCCTCGTAGGGGCCGTAGCGGTGGATCGGCATGCCGGAGGGGCGCTGCCGGACGGTGGCCGCGGTGATGGGCGTGGGGCGGCCGGCGAAACTGGGGCTGGTCATGCGGGGTGACTCCTCGGACGTTGGCTCGATACGGCCGACGGCGGCGGGAGCGCGCGCTCACCGAACTCCGCGGAGAGGGGGTCGGCCTACGACTACAGGCCCTCGCCGCGGCAGCTAAGGAGAAGCAGCCCGAAACGCATGATGCGGGAAGCCTATCCGAGAGCCGGCGCATCGCACAGCGCCGGCTCGCCCTCTCTCAGCATGCAAGACGGCATCAAACCCGAAATCACCGTCTTCCACTCCTTTTCAGCAATCACGACCACATCGGGTGACATGACGGTCACCCGCTGCCACATTGGGTTCATGGACCAACCGCTCACAGATCACGCCCCCGTCTTCTGCACGATCATCCCCCCGCACCTCCTCGACCGGTTGTCCCAGGCCGAGGACCCGGACCTGCACCACCCGGCCCGGCGTGCCCTGGAAATGGACGCGGCCCACCGGGTCCGCCGGCAGGTCGCGGTGCGCACCGCCGTGCCGCCGACGGCGAGCGGCGCGCCCGCGTACACCCCGCAGCGGACCATCTACGACGCCCGCCACCAGGAGCGGCTGCCGGGCAAGAAGGTCCGCGCGGAGGGCGGGCGGGCGGTCAAGGACGTCTCCGTCAACCGCGCGTACGAGGGTCTGGGGGCGACCTTCGACCTCTACCTAGACATCTACTCCCGGCACTCGATCGACGGCGCGGGACTGCCGCTGGACGCCTCGGTGCACTACGGGGAGAAGTACGACAACGCCTTCTGGGACGGCTCCCAGATGGTCTTCGGCGACGGGGACGGCAAGGTCTTCAACGACTTCACCATCTCGGTCGACGTCATCGGCCACGAGCTGACCCACGGGGTCACGCAGTACAGCGCCAACCTCACCTACAACGGCCAGTCCGGGGCGCTCAACGAGTCGGTCTCCGACGTCTTCGGCTCGCTGATCAAGCAGCACTCCCTGGGCCAGACCGCCGCCGAGGCCGACTGGCTGATCGGCCAGGGCCTGCTCGCCGACCACGTCCACGGGGTGGCGCTGCGCTCGATGAAGGCGCCCGGCACCGCCTACGACGACCCGGTGCTCGGCAAGGACCCGCAGCCCGCCCACATGGACCACTACGTCAGGACCCACGAGGACAACGGCGGGGTCCACATCAACTCCGGGATCCCCAACCACGCCTTCTACCTGCTGGCCAAGACCCTGGGGGACAACGCCTGGGAGCGGGCCGGCCAGATCTGGTACGACACCCTCACCGGCGGTCAGCTGCCGCCGGACGTGGACTTCACCGGCTTCGCCGCGGCCACCGCGGCCACCGCGCTGGGCCGCTACGGTGAGGGCGAGGAGCACCGCGCGGTGCTGGCCGCCTGGGCCGGCGTCGGGGTGCCGGTCACCCGGGCCGCCGACGGCGCGGTGCCGCGGCAGGGCATCGAGCCGGCGCCCCGGCCGTAGACGGGACGGGTATGCGGATAGCGGTCACCAGGACCGGCGGTTTCGCCGGTCTCAAGCGCCGGGCCGAGCTGGAGACCACCGGCCGGCCCGACGCGCGGCGCCTGGACTCACTGGCCCGTGACGCCCTGGCCGAAGCCGGCCGGGCGTCGGGGACCAGCGCGGTCCCGGACGGCTTCGTCTACGAGATCACGGTGGACGGCCGCACCGTCCACTGCGCGGAGCCGCACCTGGGCACGGCACAGCGCGCCCTGGTGCGGGCCGTACTGGAGAACGGAGACTGACGGCGGGCGGGGAGTCCGCTCAGAAGCCCAGCTTGCGCAGCTGCTTGGGGTCGCGCTGCCAGTCCTTGGCCACCTTGACGTGCAGGTCGAGGAAGACCGGGGTGCCCAGCAGCGCCTCGATGTGCTGGCGGGACTTGGTGCCGACCTCTTTGAGCCGGGCGCCCTTGGGGCCGATGACGATGCCCTTCTGGCTGGGGCGCTCGATGTAGATGTTGGCGTGCACGTCCAGCAGCGGCCGGTTCTCCGGGCGGCCCTCACGCGGCAGCATCTCCTCGACCACCACGGCGATGGAGTGCGGGAGTTCGTCGCGCACCCCTTCCAGGGCGGCCTCGCGGATCAGCTCGGCGACCATGACCTGCTCCGGCTCGTCGGTCAGGTCGCCCTCGGGGTAGAGCGCGGGGCTCTCGGGCAGCAGCGGGACGAGCAGGTCGGCCAGCAGGGAGACCTGCTGGCCGGCGACCGCCGAGACCGGGACGATCTCCGCCCATTCGAAGCCCAGTTCACGGGCCAACAGGTCGACGGCGATGAGCTGTTCGGTCAGCCGCTCGGCGTCGGCCAGGTCGGTCTTGGTGACGACGGCGATCTTCGGGGTCTTCTTGATCCCGGCGAGCTCCTTGACGATGAAGCGGTCGCCGGGGCCGAGCTTCTGGTCGGCGGGCAGGCAGAAGCCGATCACGTCGACCTCGGCCCAGGTGGTGCGGACCACGTCGTTGAGCCGTTCCCCGAGCAGGGTGCGCGGCTTGTGCAGACCGGGGGTGTCGACCAGCACCAGTTGGGCGTCCGGCCGGTGCACGATGCCGCGCACGCTGTGCCGGGTGGTCTGCGGCCGGTTGGAGGTGATCGCCACCTTTTGGCCGACGAGAGCGTTCGTGAGGGTGGACTTGCCCGCGTTGGGCCGCCCCACGAAGCAGGCGAAACCGGCCCGGTGCGGGCCCTGTGCGGTGGGGGTGTGAACGCTCATGCGGACCATTCTCCCCGATCCGCGAGGCCCCCAGGACCGCGCGGCACCCACGACCGCCCCGCCCGGGCGCGGACCGGGGGCGGATCTCAGGCGGATCTCAGGCCGAAAGGACCGCCGTCACCGAGCCGTCGGCCGCCGCCAGCAGGATGGGCGTACCGGCGCCGCCGAGGTCGCGGACCGCGAAGCGGTCCTCGTCGGGGAGGGCGTCCGCCTCGGTGACCACCGCCGCCGCCTCCAGGGACCGCGCCCCGCTGGCCACCGCCATCGCGACCGCGGTGCGCAGCGCGGTCAGCCGGAGCGAGGGCAGTTCGACCGAGCCGGCGACGTAGGTGCGGCCGGTCTCGTCGCGGACCGCCGCGCCCTCGGCCACGCCGTTGCGGGCGCGGGCCGAGCGGGCCAGGGTGATGATCTTGCGGTCTTCGGGGCCCACGGCCGCTTCATCGCTCATGCGGCCGAGCATATCCGCGGTCGGCGGCGGTGACCGGGGCGACCAGCACCGTACCGATCCGGTTGCGGCGGCCGGCCGGGCTCTCGGCGGTCAGCCGCAGGGCGGTCGGCGCGTGCCCGGCGGTAGGGACGGAGGCGTCCCCGGGGAGTTCGACGATCGCACTGGCACCGGGGATCGGCACCCTGCCGAGGGACTTGGCCAGCAGACCGCCGACGGTCTCCACGTCCTCGTCGTCCAGCTCCACCCCGTACAGCTCGCCCAGGTCGCCGATGTCCAGCCGGGTGGTGACCCGGTAGCGGCCGTCGCCCAGGTTCTCCACCGGGGGCGTCTCGCGGTCGTACTCGTCGGTGATCTCGCCCACGATCTCCTCGAGGATGTCCTCGATGGTCACCAGTCCGGCGGTGCCGCCGTACTCGTCGACGACGATGGCGACGTGGTTGCGGTCGCGCTGCATCTCGCGCAGCAGGTCGCCGGCGTTCTTGGTGTCGGGGACGAAGCTGGCCGGCCGGATGAGCGAGGAGACCGGGTCGTTCTCCGCCTCGCGGTTGATGTGGACGCGGCGGGCGAGGTCCTTGAGGTAGACCACGCCGACGATGTCGTCCTCGTTCTCACCGGTGACCGGGATGCGGGAGAAGCCGCTGCGCAGCGCGAGGGTGAGGGCCTGGCGGATGGTCTTGGAGCGTTCGATCATCACCAGGTCGGTGCGCGGCACCATCACCTCGCGCACGATGGTGTCGCCGAGTTCGAAGACCGAGTGCACCATGCGGCGCTCCTCGTCCTCGATCAGCGAGTCCTTCTCCGCCAGGTCGACCAGCGCCCGCAGCTCCGCCTCGGAGGCGAACGGCCCCTGGCGGAAGCCCTTGCCGGGGGTGAGCGCGTTGCCGATGAGGATCAGCAGCTTGGGCACCGGCCCCATGATCCGGGCCAGCGGCAGCAGGACGTAGGAGGCGGCGGTCGCGGTGTTGAGCGGGTGCTGGCGGCCGATGGTCCGCGGGGAGACCCCGACGGCCACGTAGGAGACCAGCACCATCACGCCGATGGAGACGAGCAGCACCTGCCAGATGTGGTCGTAGTGCCGGGCGGCGACGACGGTGATGAGCACCGCCGCCGCCGTCTCGCAGGCCACCCGCACCAGCAGCGCCACGTTCAGGTAGCGCACCGGGTCGGAGGCGACCGCCAGCAGCTTGCCGCTGCCGCGCCGCCCGCCGCGGGCGGCCTCCTCGGCGCGGAACCGCGAGACGCGGGCCAGCCCCGCCTCGGCGCAGGCGGCGAGCCAGGCGACGACGATCAGCAGGACGCTCGCGACGATCACGGGCGTCAGTGGGTGGTCGGGGCGGGCGACGGCCCGTCGACCCCGCGCTCGGCACGCCAGTCGTCCAGGATCGTCTTCTGCAGCCCGAACATCTCGGTGCGCTCGCCCGGTTCCTCGTGGTCGTAGCCCAGCAGGTGCAACACCCCGTGGACGGTGAGGAGTTGCAGTTCCTCGTCCATCGAGTGCCGGCTCTCGGCCGCCTCGCCCTGCTGCTTGGCGACCTCGGGGCACAGCACGATGTCGCCGAGCAGGCCCTGCGGGGGCTCGTCGTCGTCCTTGCCCGGTGGACGCAGTTCGTCCATCGGGAAGGACATCACGTCGGTGGGCCCGGGCAGGTCCATCCACTGCAGGTGCAACTGCTCCATGGCAGCCGCGTCCACCGCGATGAGCGACAGCTCGGACAGCGGGTGGATGCGCATGCGCTGGAGCGCGTAGCGGGCGGCGTCGAGCACGGACTGCTCGTCGAACTCCCAGCCGGACTCGTTGTTGACGTCGATCGCCATGGTGCGGTGTCTTTTACTTTCTGTCGCTGCGGGCGCCGCGCGGAGGGGTCTCCTCGCGGCTGTCATACGCCTCGTAGGCGTCCACGATCCGGCCGACCAGCTTGTGGCGGACCACGTCGGTGCTGGTCAGACGGGAGAAGTGGACGTCGTCGACGCCGTCGAGGATCTCCTGGACCTGGCGCAGGCCGCTCTTGGTGCCGCCGGGCAGGTCGACCTGGGTGACGTCGCCGGTGACCACGATCTTGGACTCGAAGCCGAGCCGGGTCAGGAACATCTTCATCTGCTCGGCGGAGGTGTTCTGCGCCTCGTCGAGGATGATGAACGCGTCGTTGAGGGTCCGGCCGCGCATGTAGGCCAGCGGCGCCACCTCGATGGTGCCCGCCGCCATCAGCCGGGGGATCGAGTCGGGGTCGACCATGTCGTGCAGCGCGTCGTACAGCGGCCGCAGATACGGGTCGATCTTCTCGTAGAGCGTGCCGGGCAGGAAGCCGAGCCGCTCGCCGGCCTCGACCGCGGGGCGGGTCAGGATGATCCGGTTGACCTGCTTGGACTGGAGCGCCTGGACCGCCTTGGCCATCGCCAGATAGGTCTTGCCGGTGCCGGCCGGGCCGATGCCGAAGACGATGGTGTGCCGGTCGATCGCGTCGACGTAGCGCTTCTGGTTGAGCGTCTTGGGGCGGATGGTGCGGCCCCGGTTGGACAGGATGTTCTGGGTGAGGACCTGGGCGGGGGTCTCGCCGCCCGCGCCGTTCTTGCGGAGCATGGCGACCGACCGCTCCACGGCGTCCTCGGTCATCGGCTGCCCGGCCCGCAGCACCAGCATCATCTCGTCGAAGAGCCGTTGCACCAGGGCGACTTCGGCCGCGTCACCGGTGGCGCTCACCTCGTTGCCGCGGACGTGGATGTCGACGGTGGGGAAGGACCGCTCGATCACGCGCAGGAGGGAGTCACCCGATCCCAGGACAGTGACCATGGGGTGCTTGGCCGGTACGACGAAGTGGGCGCGCGCCTGCTTCTGCTGCTGCGTCGGTGTCTGAGTCATGGGCCGGCTCTGAGGCCTGACGTTCCCGCTTTCTGGTCGGAAGGTGACGCTTGCGTCGATGCCACTGGGGCCTTCGGTACCAAGGGTACGACGCCCCCGCCCCCGCTCCGAGGGCATTTTCGCCATGACTCAGGTGTGCCGGAATCCGATGGTGGGGACCGCGCGGCGCAGCGGCCAGCGGCGTACCCCGGTCGGCAGCAGTTCGTCGAGGAAGGCGAACCGGCGCAGCGCGGTGCGGTCCTGGTCGTCGTAGGACTTGGCGTGCTGCCACCAGGCGGCGATCTCGATCCAGCCCGGCGCGGACAGCGACCCGCCGAACTCCTGGACCGACAGCGCGGCGGTCAGGCTGGCGAAGGCGAGCCGGTCGGCGAGCGGCCAGCCGGCCAGCGAGCCGGTGACGAACCCCGCCACGAACACGTCCCCGGCCCCGGTCGGGTCGAGGGCGTCGACTATCAGCGCGGGGACCTCGGCGGTCTCCCCGTTGGCGGAGTCCACCGCGTAGGCGCCCTTGGATCCCAGGGTCACCACCGCGACCGGCACCTTCTCCGCGAGCCGCTCGGCGGCCCGGCGCGGGCAGTCGGTGCGGGTGTAGCGCATCGCCTCCGCGGCGTTGGGCAGGAAGGCGTCGCAGTGCGCGAGGTCGGCGAGGTCCGCGGGGTCCCAGCGCCCCGAGTCGTCCCAGCCGACGTCGGCGAAGATCCGGCTGCCGTGCCGGGCGGCGTGCTCGATCCACTCGTCACGGCGGCCGGCGGCCAGCGAGGCGACGCTCGCCCGGGCGCGCGGCGGGCACTGCGGCGCGGGCTCCTCCGGCGGCGGGGCCTCGTGGCCGTGGCTGACCATGGTCCGTTCGTCCTCGTAGGCCATCGAGACGGTGACCGGTGAGTGCCAGCCGCGCACCCGGCGCGACAGCGCGAGGTCGATGCCCTCGTCGCGCTCCAGGCACTCCCAGCAGTGGTCGCCGTACATGTCGTCGCCGAACGCGGCGGCGAGCGAGGTGCGCAGCCCGAGCCGGGCGAGCGCGGTGGCCATGTTGGCGATGCCGCCGGGGCTGGAGCCCATGCCGCGCGCCCACGACTCGGTGCCGCGGACCGGGGCGTTCTCCAGGCCGGTGAAGATGATGTCGAGGAACACGGTCCCGGTGAGGTAGACGTCGATCTCCGGGTCACCGGCGACGCGGACCGCGTCGAGTGGATCGAATACCTGCAGGTCGGGCACGGTGGGGCTCCTTTCGGCGGGCGTCATCGCGCTGTCCGCTGGTGGACACTGTGCCCGATGGGAGCGATCCACGCATGGAGAGGAACACATCCGGTGGGACGGTTGGGACAACTCAGCCGAACTCGTGGGCGGCGACCTCGGCGAGGTAGCCGTCCCGCGTCGCCTCGTCCAGGAAGGCGGCGCGGAAGGAGTCGGCGGCCAGTCGGCGCAGGGTCTCGTCGGACAGGCCGAGGGCGTCGCGCACGGCGGTGAAGTTGTCGCCGACGTAGCCGCCGAAGTAGGCGGGGTCGTCGGAGTTGACGCTGACCAGCAGTCCGGCGTCCATCATGCGCGGCAGCGGATGGTCGGCCAGCCGCCGCACCCTGGCCAGCCGGACGTTCGACAGCGGGCAGCAGGTCAGCGGGATCCGCTCTCGGGCCAGCCGCTCGACCAGGGCGGGATCCTCCAGGCAGCGCAGACCGTGGTCGATCCGCTCGGCACCGAGCAGGTCGAGCGCCTGGGTGATGTACTGCGGCGGCCCCTCCTCGCCCGCGTGGGCGACCCGGCGCAGCCCCTTCGCGGCGGCGAGTTCGAAGACCTCGCGGAACCCGCCCGGGGGGTGGCCGGCCTCGGCGGAGTCGAGCCCGACGCCGGTGAGCCGGTGCAGGTGGGGTCCCGCGGCCTCCAGGGTCTCCAGGGCGGAGGCGGGCGGCAGGTCGCGCAGGAAGCACATGATCAGCCTGGTGGTGATCCCGTACCGCCGCTCACCGCGCTCCAACGCCCGGCCCAGACCGTCGATCACGGTGCCGATCGGCACGCCGCGGGCGGTGTGGGCCTGCGGGTCGAAGAAGATCTCCGTGTGCCGGACGCCCTGGGCGACGGCCCTGGCCAGGTAGGCGTCCACCAGGTCGGAGAAGTCGCGTTCGGTGCGCAGCACGGTGGTCAGCGCGTAGTACAGGTCAAGGAAGGACCGCAGATCGCTGAACGCGTAGGCCTGCCGCAGGTGTTCGGCGTCCCGGAAGGGCAGGGTGACACCGCCCCGCGCGGCGAGCTCGAAGGCGGTCTCGGGTTCGAGGGTGCCTTCGATGTGCAGGTGCAGTTCCGCCTTCGGCAACGGCGTCGCGGACATCGGACCATGGTACGACGCCCGAAATGCGGCTGTTCGCACCCGGCCGGGATCGGCGGGAGGTTTCTCAGCCGGCGGCCGGGCGGCGTTTGGGCACCGGGACCCGGTCGAGGTCGCGGGCGACGGTCAACTCACCGGTGAACCCGGCCTCCCTGGCCTCCCGCTCGAAGGCCGCCGGGTCGGTGTAGCGCTGGGAGAAGTGGGTGAGGACCAGGTGGCGGACCCCGGCGTCGGCGGCGACCCGGCCGGCCTGGGCGGCGGTGAGGTGGCCGTGCTCGCTCGCCAGGGTGGCGTCCTCGGTCAGGAAGGTGGACTCGATGACCAACAGGTCGCAGCCGTCGGCGAGTTCGTAGACCCCGTCGCACAGCCGGGTGTCCATCACGAAGGCGAAGCGCTGGCCGGGGCGCGGCTCGCTGACCTCCGCCACGCTCACCCCGTCGAGCGTCCCGTCCCGCAGCAGCGCTCCCACGGCGGGCCCGGTGATGCCGTGCGCCGCCAGCCGCCCGGGCAGCATGCGGCGGCCGTCCGGCTCGACCAGCCGGTAGCCGAACGACTCCACCGGATGGGAGAGCCGCCGGGCCTCCAGGGTGAAGGCCGCGGTGCGGTCGATCACCCCGTCGTCCTCGACCGGCACCTCGGTCAGCTGCACGGTCTCCCGGTAGGCGGTGGCGTACCGCAGCCGTTCGAAGTAGTGCCGCCCGCTCGCCGGGTAGTGCGCGGTGACCGGGTGCGGGACCCGGTCGAGGTTGACGCGCTGGATGACGCCGGCCAGCCCGAGGCTGTGGTCGCCGTGGAAGTGGGTGACGCAGATGCGGGTGAGGTCGTGGGCGGCGACCCCGGCGTGCAGCATCTGGCGCTGGGTGCCCTCGCCGGGGTCGAAGAGGATGCCCTCGCCGTCCCAGCGCAGCACATAACCGTTGTGGTTACGGTGCCGGGTGGGTACCTGGCTCGCGGTGCCCAGGACGACGAGTTCCCGCAACGCCCGGCCGCCCGTCAGACCAGTCGTTGCAGGTCGCGTCCGCCGAGCACGTGGGCGTGCGCGTGGAAGACGGTCTGCCCGGCGCCGGGGCCGGTGTTGAAGACGATGCGGTAGCCGGTGGTGCCGACGTTCTCCTGCTGGGCCACCTCACCGGCCTCGCGCAGCACGTCGCCGGCCAACGCCGGTTCGTTGACGGCGAGTTCGGCCGCGTCGCGGTAGTGCGCCTTGGGGATCACCAGGACGTGGGTGGGTGCCTGCGGGTTGATGTCGCGGAACGCCAGGGTGGTGGCGGTCTCACGGACGATCGTCGCGGGGATGTCCCCGGTGACGATCTTGCAGAACAGGCAATCCGCCTGCGGTTCTCCCGCCACGGCCGGCTCTCCTTGTCATCTGGGGTCGATACGCGCCGCATGCTACCGGCCGGGCCGCCCCGGCCGTGGCCCGGTGGTGACCGGACCACGGCCGCGGGGCACCGCTCAGGGCAGCGGCGGGGCGGTCTTGGCGGGACGCTCCTGGAGCGCCTGGAGGGCGAGGGTGATCGCGGTGTCCAACTGCGGATCGCGGCCGGCCGCCCAGTCGTGCGGGGCGATGGGCACCTCGACGTCCGGGTCGACGCCGTAGTTCTCCACCCCCCAGCCGGGGCCCTCCAGCCACATGGCGAACTTCGGCTGGGTCACCCGGGTGCCGTCGACCAGCTCGTAGCGCGAGTCGATGCCGACGATGCCGCCCCAGGTGCGGGTGCCGACCACCGGGCCGATGCCCAGCGCCTTGATCGCCGCGGTGACGATGTCGCCGTCGGAACCGGCGAACTCGTCGGTGACCGCGACCACCGGGCCGCGCGGCGCGTCCGCCGGGTAGCTGAACGGGGTGCCACCACGGGCCACCTCCCAGCCGACGATCCGGCGGGCCACCTTCTCGACGACCAGCTGCGAGGTGTGGCCGCCGCGGTTCTCCCGGACGTCCAGCACCAGCCCGTCCCTGGCCATCTCCACCCGCAGGTCGCGGTGGAGCTGCGCCCAGCCGGAGCCGACCATGTCGGGTACGTGCAGATAGCCCAGCCGTCCGCCGGACGCGGCGTGGACGTGGGCGCGGCGGCCGGCCACCCAGTCGTGGTAGCGCAGCGGCTCCTCGTCGGGGAGCGGGACCACCACGACGGCCCGCGCCTCGCCGGTGCCCGGCCGCACCGTCAGCTCGACCGGCTTGCCCGCGGTGCCGACCAGCAGCGGCGCGGGCCCGGTGACCGGGTCGACCGGGCGGCCGTCGACCGCGACGAGGGCGTCACCGGCCCGCACCGCGACCCCGGGCGCGGCCAGCGGGGAGCGCGCCTGCGGGTCGGAGGTCTCGGACGGCAGCACCCGCTCCACCCGCCAGACGCCGGAGGCGTCCCTGGCCAGGTCGGCACCGAGCAGACCCTGCCGGCGGCGGGCGTCGCGGTGCCCGCCGGGCGGCATGACGTAGGCGTGCGAGGTGCCCAGTTCGCCCTGCACCTCCCACAGCAGGTCGACCAGGTCGTCGTAGGTGGCGACCCGGTCCAGGACCGGGCGGTACCGGTCGAGCACGCCGTCCCAGTCGACGCCCGACATGTCGGGCCGCCAGAAGTTGTCCCGCATCAGGCGGCCGGCCTCGGCGTACATCTGGCGCCATTCGGCGGCCGGGTCGAGGGTCACCCGGACCCGGGACAGGTCGATGGTGACGCTGGAGTCGCTGTCCTCGTCGTCGGAGGCCTTGCTGTCGGCGGGGGTGATCCGCAGCTTGCCGTCCGAGGCCAGCAGCAGCCGCTCCCCGTCACCGGTGACGGCGAAGTCGTCGATGTCGTCGGCGAGTTCCTCGCTGCGCAGCCGGTCCAGGTCGTAGCGCTCCAAGGTGGTGACCGGCTGCTGGGCCTGCGGGGCGAGCGCGGAGCCGAGGACGCCGCGCAGCGGGTGGCGCAGCCACAGCACACCGGACTTGGCGGTCCGCAGGTCCGAGTAGCGGGCGGCCTCCACCGGGAAGGGCACTATCCGGTCGGCGAGCCCCTCGACGTCGACCCGGGTCACCGGGGCGCGGTGCTCGTCGCCGCCGGAGGACTCCCCCTCCCCCTTGCCGGCCGACTTGTCGCCGTCGCCGGCGTCCTCGTCGTCCGAGCCACCGAACGGGCGGCCGTGCAGCCGCGGACCGAACGGTGACGGGGTGTCGGCGGCCAGCGTGATCAGGTGCGGGCGGCAGGCGTTGGGGAAGGACAGGTCGAAGACATGCACGTCGTAGACCGGGTCGAAGGCCCGCTCCGACAGGAACGCCAGGTGCTTGCCGTCGGCGGTGAACGCGGGCGAGAAGTCGTTGAACCGCAGCGGGGTGGCGTCCGCGACGGCGAGGGTGGCGGCGTTGGCGATCCGCAACTGCCGCAGCGGCACGGGGCCCGGCTGCGACCAGGCCAGCCAGCCGGAGTCGGGCGAGAAGGCCAGGCCGTCGGCGTCGCCGTACTCGCTGGTGGAGACCTCCCGCACCTCACCGGTCTCCCGCTCGACGAGGATCACCCGCCCGTCGTGCGAGGCGACCGCGATCCGGCGGCCGTCGGGCGAGACGACCAGGTCCAGGACGCGGCCGAGGCGGCCGGCGGCGAGCCGCTGCCCGCCGACGGGCCCGGGGTCCGCGCCGGCGTCAGCGGCCGGCACGGGCCGTCCGCTCGCCGGGGCGAACTCCAGCGCGTCCTCGCCTTCCGCGTCGGTGACCCAGACGACCTGCTGCTCGCCGTCGCCGCCCTTGCGGAAGGCGCGCGGCAGCCGGGCCCGCACCCCCGGCCGGTCGCTGAGCACCCGGGCCGGGCCCTCGCGGTTGGTCACCCAGTGGATGGTGCCGCGCACCTCGACGGCGCTGCCGCGGCCCGCGTGGTCGGGGGCGGCGTCGCCGAGGTGGAAGGCGGCGCGGATCGGCTGCGGCTGCAGATCGGTGCGCTGGCCGCCGAGCCGGACGGCCAGCGGGCGCGGCTCGGCGTCGAGGCTGTCGAGGATGTGCAGTTCGCCCGCGGCGCTGTAGACGACCCGGGTGCCGTCGGTGGCCGCCTGCCGGGCGTAGAAGCCGCCGACCTCGGTGTGCCGGCGCAGGCCGGAGCCGTCGGGCAGGCAGGAGTAGAGCGCGCCGGTGCCCTCGTGGTCGGACAGGAACGCGATCCGCCCGTCGACCCACATCGGGCGTTCCATGTTGCCGTCGATGTCGGCCAGGATCCGGTGGAACTCCCCCGAGCCGTCCGGGTCGAGCCACAACTTGCCGATGGTGCCGCCGCGGTAGCGCTTCCAGGCCGCCGCCTCGCGCAGGCCCGCCACCGTGCTGAGCAGCACCGCGCCGCCCGGCCCGTGGGCCACGTCGCCGACCGGCCCGTAGGGCAGTCGGCGCCCGGGGCCGCCGTCCAGGGGCAGGGCGTGCGCCCACGAGCGGCTGGAGGAGGCCTGCCCCACGGCGCTGATCACCACGATCTCGCCGTCGGGGGTCCAACCCGACACCAGGGCCCGCGTGCCGCCCCAGTACGTCAGCCGCCGGGGTCGGCCGCCGTCCACCGGGGCCAGGTGCACCTCCGGCGCGCCGTCCCGGGTCGAGGTGTAGGCGATGTGCTCGCCGTCCGGCGAGATCCGCGGTCGTCCGACGGGGACGTTGTCCGCGCTGACCCGCCACGCCCGGCCGCCGTCGAGCGGGGCCGCCCAGACGTCGTCCTCGGCGGTGAAGGTCAACAAGTCGCCGTGCAGATCCGGATGTCTGAGGTACGAAGGCTGCGTCACCTTCGACACACTAATCATGCGGGCCGACGGCCACGAGTGTTTCGTGTTGGGCGAACAGCGCCCCGAGCCGCGCCGGGATTCAGGACCAACGGCCGGTTCTGGCCAGCAGGAGGGCGGTGGCGGCGACCCCGGCGGTGGAGGTGCGCAGCACGGTCGGCCCGAGGCGGTGCGGACGGGCGCCCGCCGCGGCGAACGCGTCGAGTTCTTCGGGGGCGACACCGCCCTCGGGGCCGACGACGAGCACGATGTCACCGCTGCCGGGCACCGGCGCGGTGGCGAGCGGCTCGGCGCCCTCCTCGTGGAGCACCGCCGCGAAGCCGGCGCCCGTGAGCAGCCCGGCGACCTGACGGGTCGTCATGAGGTCGCCGACGTGCGGGAATCGCAGCCGCCTGGCCTGCTTGCCCGCCTCCCGCGCGGTGGCCCGCCACTTGGCCAGCGCCTTCTCGCCGCGCTCGCCCTTCCACTGGGTCACGCAACGCGACGCCGCCCAGGGCACGATGGCGTCCACTCCGGCCTCGGTCATCGTCTCGACGGCGAGTTCGCCGCGGTCGCCCTTGGGGAGGGCCTGGACGACGGTGATGCGGGGGGCGGGCGCCGGCTCGGTGCGGTGTTCCGCGACGGCGACCTCAAGGCGGTCCTTGCCCTCGACCGCGGCGACGGTGCCGTGCACGGCGGTGCCCGCTCCGTCGGTCAGCACGACCGGCTCGCCGATCCGCAGCCGCCGCACCGACACCGCGTGCCGGCCCTCGGGCCCGCTGAGGGTCACCACGGCGCCGGCGGCACCGGTGAGCTGCCCGGGATCGACGACGAAGACGGGTGCGGTCACGGCCGGACCGTCCCAGGCGGCGGTGCGGGGGCGGTCAGCGGGTCGGTCGACGCGGGCATACGTTCATGGTGTCACGCGAACGCCCCCGTGCGGGACACGGGGGCGATGCGCAGTGGCCGGACGTGGGCGAGGCCCGCGCCCGGCCTAACGGCCGTTGAAGGCGTCCTTCAGCCGGGAGAACAGTCCCTGCTGGCCCGGCTGGAAGTGGCCGGACGGCCGCTCCTCACCGCGCAGCACGGCCAGCCGGCGCAGCAGGTCTTCCTGCTCGGGGTCGAGCTTGGAGGGCGTCTGCACCTCGACGTGCACGATCAGGTCACCGCGCCCGCCGCCGCGCAGGTGCGTGATGCCGCGCTGGTGCAGCGGGATCGACTGCCCCGACTGGGTACCGGGCCGGATGTCGACCTCGTCGAGCCCGTCCAGCGTCTCCAGCGGGACCTTGGTGCCCAGCGAGGCGGCCGTCATCGGGATGGTCACCGTGCAGTGCAGGTCGTCGCCGCGGCGCTGGAAGACCGCGTGCGGCGACTCGCGGATCTCCACGTACAGGTCGCCGGCCGGACCGCCGCCGGGGCCGACCTCGCCCTCGCCGGCCAGCTGGATGCGGGTGCCGTTGTCGACACCTGCCGGAATCTTGACGGTCAGCGTCCGCCGCGAGCGCACCCGCCCGTCGCCCGCGCACTCCGGGCACGGGGTCGGCACGACGGTGCCGAAGCCCTGGCACTGCGGGCACGGGCGCGAGGTCATGACCTGGCCCAGGAAGGACCGGGTGACCTGGGAGACCTCGCCACGGCCGCGGCACATGTCACAGGTCTGCGCCGAGGTGCCGGGGGCGGCGCCCTCGCCGTTGCAGGTGCCGCAGGTGACCGCGGTGTCGACCTGGATGTCCTTGGTGGTGCCGAACGCGGCCTCGTCCAGCTCGATCTCCAGCCGGATCATCGCGTCCTGGCCGCGCCGGGTGCGCGAGCGCGGGCCGCGCTGCGACGCCTGTCCGAAGAAGGCGTCCATGATGTCGCTGAAGTTGCCGAAGCCGGCGCCGAAGCCGCCCGCCCCGCCTCCGCCGTTCGCCGAGAGGGGATCCCCGCCGAGGTCGTAGACCTGCTTCTTCTGCGGGTCGGAGAGCACCTCGTAGGCGGCGTTGATCTCCTTGAACCGCTCCTGGGTCTTCGGATCGGGGTTCACGTCCGGGTGGAGCTCACGGGCGAGACGGCGGAACGCCTTCTTGATCTCGTCCTGGCCCGCGTCGCGCCGTACACCCAGCACCGCGTAATAGTCCGTCGCCACTTACGACTCCGCCAAGATCTGTCCGACGTACCTCGCCACTGCGCGTACCGCTCCCATCGTTCCGGGGTAGTCCATGCGGGTCGGGCCGACCACGCCGAGCCGGGCGACCGCCTCGTCGCCCGAACCGTAGCCCACCGCGACCACCGACGTGGAGTTCAGGCCCTCATGGGCGTTCTCATGACCGATTCGTACCGTCACGCCCGCGTCCTTGACCTCGCCGAGGAGCTTGAGCAGAACCACCTGCTCCTCCAGCGCCTCCAGGACCGGGCGGATCGTCAGGGGAAAGTCGTGGTTGAACCGGGTGAGGTTCGCCGTGCCGCCGAGCATGATGCGCTCCTCGGTCTCCTCGACCAGCGTCTCCAACAGCGTGGAGAGCATGATCGCCACCGAGGGGCGGTCCTCGTGCTCGAAGGACTCCGGCAGATCCTGCACCAGCGGCGGCACGTCGGAGAACCGGCGGCCCACCACCCGGCTGTTGAGCCTGGCGCGCAGGTCCGCAAGCACCGTCTCACCGACCGGCGCCGGGCAGTCCACCAGCCGCTGTTCCACCCGTCCGGTGTCAGTGATCAGCACCAGCATCACCCGCGCGGGGGCCAGGGCGAGCAGTTCGACGTGGCGCACCGTGGAACGGGTCAGCGACGGGTACTGGACGACCGCCACCTGCCGGGTCAGCTGCGCCAGCAGCCGCACGGTGCGGGCCACCACGTCGTCGAGGTCCACCGCGCCGTCCAGGAAGTTCTGGATCGCGCGGCGCTCGGCGACGGTCAGCGGTTTGACCCCGGCCAGCCGGTCGACGAAGAGGCGGTACCCCTTGTCGGTCGGGATGCGGCCGGCGCTGGTGTGCGGCTGGTGGATGAAGCCCTCTTCCTCCAGCACCGCCATGTCGTTGCGGACCGTCGCGGGCGAGACGCCTAGTCGATGGCGTTCCGTGAGTGCCTTGGAGCCGACCGGCTCCTCGGTGCCGACGTAGTCCTGGACGATGGCGCGCAGCACTTCCAGCCTGCGTTCGCTCAGCATTCGCGCACCTCCAAGCCGCCATCCGTCCGGCCGCCACTGGGGCGACCGGGGAACGAACGATTCGCCCCCTGGCACTCACCGGTCACGAGTGCCAGATCTTCCCAGCCAGTGTACGGCCGAGTAGTAAGGGCACGGCAAGAGCGAGCCCCCGCGGCTCGACCGCGCACGCCACGGTACCGTGCGCGCCGACCGGTGCCTGCGGATAGCGTCGGCTTGTGGAAAACAGTTGGGAAGACCCCGGCGGCACCGGTGACCGGGACGGCTGGGAGCGGCTGGCGCCCGGCGTCGCCCGGCGGCGGCTGCCGTTCCTCGACGTCACCATCGGCGTCGTGATCGGCACCGACGGCGTCCTGCTGGTCGACACCGGCTCGACGCTGGGCGAGGGCGAGATGCTGCGGCAGGAAGTGGGCGAGCTCACCGGCCGCGAGGTCACCCATGTCGCCCTCACCCACGGCCACTTCGACCATGTCTTCGGCGCCGCGGGCCTGGGCGGGGGGCTGACGGTCTACGGCGACAAGGCGCTCGGCGGCTATCTGGAGCGCGAGCGGTCGGCGCTGGTACGCGACGCCGTGCGGTACGGGGTCGAGCCGCGGGAGGCGGACCGGGCGGCCGGCGCGCTGGTACGCCCCGACGCGGTGGTGGACGGCAGCCGCGAGGTGGACCTGGGATCCCGCGAGGTGCTGCTGGTCGGCGCCGGTCCCGGGCACACCGATCACGACCTGGCGGTGGTGGTGCCCGGCACCCCGGTCGTCGTCTTCTGCGGCGACCTGGTCGAGGAGTCCGGCGAACCGCAGGCCGGCCCGGACGCCGTGCCCGCCGGATGGCCGGCCGCCCTGGACCGGCTGCTGGCGGCGGGCGGCGAGACGGCGGTGTACGTCCCCGGCCACGGGGCGGCGGTCGACGCGCGGTTCGTCCGCGAGCAGCGCGACGCACTGGCCGGGCGCGCGGACCGGCCGTGACAGGGCGGCCGGATACCATCCGGCCCATGCGCAGCAGGAGTTACGGCCCCGATCTGACCCCGCCGTGGAAGCGGTCCGCGCCGGTGCCCGAGGTCGCGGCCGAGCGTGACCTGGTCGTCGAGGAGGCCGCCACCGGGTTCTGCGGCGCGGTGGTGGCCTGCGAGAAGACCGCGCAGGGGCACACGGTGACCCTGGAGGACCGCTTCGGCAAGCTGCGGGTCTTCCCGATGGAGCCGCGCGGCTTCCTGCTGGAGGGCAAGGTCGTCACCCTGGTGCGGCCCGCGGCGGTGAGCGCGCCGAGCGGCCCGCGGCTGACCGCCTCCGGCTCGCTGGCGATCTCCGGCGCCCGGGCGAGGGTCGCGCGGGCCGGGCGGATCTACGTCGAGGGGCGGCACGACGCGGAACTCGTCGAGCGGGTCTGGGGCGACGACCTGCGGATCGAGGGCGTCGTCGTGGAGTACCTGGAGGGCATCGACGACCTGCCCGCGGTGGTCGACGCCTTCTCCCCCGGCGCCGACGCCCGCCTCGGGGTCCTGGTCGACCACCTGGTGCCCGGCAGCAAGGAGTCCCGCATCGCCGCGTCGGTCGGCGGTGACCACGTCCTGGTCGTCGGGCATCCGTTCATCGACGTCTGGGAGGCTGTCAAGCCGTCCAGCGTGGGCATCCCGGGCTGGCCAGCCGTCCCGCGCGGACAGGACTGGAAGACCGGCGTCTGCCGCGCCCTGGGCTGGCAGCGGAACACCGGGGCGGCCTGGAGCCGCATCCTCGCCTCGGTGCGCTCCTACAAGGACCTGGAGCCGGAACTGCTCGGCCGGGTCGAGGAGTTGATCGACTTCGTGACGGCCCCGCGGTGACGGCGGTCAGTCGAGTGTCTGGAACTCGCCCGTCTCCAGGGTGATTCCCAGCACCTCAAGCGGCACTGGCTCGCCGAACTCGCTGATGCGCTCCACCCGGTAGTCCGCCCGCTCGCCGGTCCCGGACGGCTCGGTGAGCAGCACGCACCGGCCGAGCAGCGGGTCGATGATCAGATAGGCCGGCACCTGGCCCGCCGCGAACATCGACCGCTTCAGCCGGTAGTCGTGGTGCACGCTGTTCTCGGAGACGACCTCCACCAGCAGGGCCACCAGCGGCGCGGGCACGAGCCGGCCGGGACCGCTCAACGCGCCGCGCTCGTAGACCACGAGGTCCGGCTGGGGCTGGCTGGTCTCCCCCGGGATGGCGAGGTCCTGGGTCTGGCTGCGGTGCCAGCGGGCGGGGTCGATCTGGTCGTGAACGCACTCGACGATCCAGTTGTGGACCCGGTCGGGCCCCGCCATCATCACAATGTCCCCCCGGAGCAGCTCCGCCTTGAAGCCCTCGGGCACCTCAAGGTTCTCGAAGAGGTCGGCCTTCTCGCGTTCGTCCACAGCGGTCATCTCCGTGAGCCTCTCGAACCGTCCGCCCGCGTGATCACGCAGCAGCTTACGGTCAGAGTAGGGTGATTTCGGCCGAATTCCTGCTACTCCACCCGGTAGGGGTCAGTCCACCAGGTCCCGCACCACCGCGTCCGCCAGGAGGCGGCCCTTGAGGGTGAGAACGGCCCGCCCCGCGGCGTGGGCGGCGGGGTCCAGGAGGCCGTCACCGACCGCCTTGTCCGCGGCCCGGGCGCCCTCGGGGCGCAGGAGGGTCAGCGGGCAGCCGTCGGCCAGGCGCAGTTCCAGCAGGACGCGCTCGACACGGCGGTCCTCATCGGTGAGCAGTTCCCGCCCGGCCCCGGGGGAACGGGACTCGGCCAGCGCCTGCGCGTAGCCGCCGGGGTGCTTGACGTTCCACCAGCGCACGCCGCCGACGTGGCTGTGCGCGCCGGGTCCTGCCCCCCACCAGTCCGCGCCGCGCCAGTACAGCTCGTTGTGCCGGCAGCGGGCGGCCCGCGTGGTCGCCCAGTTCGACACCTCGTACCAGCCGAAGCCCGCCCGGCCCAGCGTCTCGTCGGCCATCAGGTAGCGGTCGGCGTGCACGTCGTCGTCGGTCATCGGGATCTCGCCGCGCCGGATGCGGTGGGCGAGGCGGGTGCCGTCCTCGACGATGAGCGCGTAGGCGGAGACGTGGTCGGGGCCGGCCGCGATCGCCGCGTCCAGCGAGGCCTGCCAGTCCTCGTCGCTCTCGCCGGGGGTGCCGTAGATCAGGTCGAGGTTGACGTGCTCGAACCCGGCGGCGTGCGCCTGCGCGACGCACTGCTGGGGGCGGCCGGGGGTGTGGGTGCGGTCCAGGATCCGCAGGACGTGCGGCCGGACGCTCTGCATGCCGAACGAGACCCGGTTGAACCCGCCGGCCAGCAACCCGTCGAGGTACGCCGGGTCCACGGTCTCCGGATTGGCCTCCGTGGTGATCTCCGCGCCCGGGGCCAGCCCGAACTCGTCGCGGATCACGGCCAGCATGCGGCCCAGGTCGGCGGCGGCCAGCAGGGTCGGTGTGCCGCCACCGACGAAGACGGTCTCCACCTGGCGCGGGTCGTCGCCCAGCACCGCGCGGGCCAGCCGGATCTCCTGGGCGAGTGTCTCCGCGTAGTTGTCCCGGGAGGCGAGCACCCCGCCGGAGCCGCGCAACTCGGTCGCGGTGTAGGTGTTGAAGTCGCAGTAGCCGCAGCGCGTCGCGCAGTACGGAACGTGCAGGTAGAAGCCGAGCGGCCGGTCGGCGGCGCCGGCCAGCGCGTGGCCGGGCAACGCCCCGTCGTCGGGCACGGGCTCGCCGTCGGGCAGTACGGAAGGCATACCGCCATTGTCCGGCATCGCGGCGCACGCCCCGGCGCCCCGGCCCGCGCTTGGGCGGAGCCGGGACGCCGGGGTCGGCGGCTACGCCTCGCGGGCGCCCGCGTACATGTCGTCGATCAGGCCGCCGAACTCCTTCTCCACCACCGGCCGCTTGAGCTTGAGGCTGGGGGTGAGGTCGCCGTCCTCGACGGTCAGGTCGCGCGGCAGCAGGCGGAACTGCTTGATCGTCTGCCAGCGCTGCAGGCCCTCGTTGATCCGGCCGACGTACTCCTCGATCAGCCCGGTGGTCCGCGGGTCGGCGACCACCTGCGCGTACGGCTTGCCCTCCAGGCCGTGTTCGGCGGCCCAGCTGAGGATGGTCGGCTCGTCGAGGGCGATCAGGGCGGTGCAGTAGTTGCGGTTGGCGCCGATCACCAGGACGTTGCTGACGAACGGGCAGGCCGCCTTGAACTGGCCCTCGACCTCGGCGGGCGAGATGTACTTGCCGCCCGAGGTCTTGATCAGGTCCTTCTTGCGGTCGGTGATCTTCAGGAAGCCGTCGGTCGACAGCTCACCGATGTCACCGGTGTGGAACCAGCCGTCCGCCTCCAGCACCTCGGCGGTCATCTCCGGCAGCCCGTGGTAGCCCTGCATGATGCCGGGGCCGCGCAGCAGGATCTCGCCGTCCTCCGCGATCCGCACCTCGGTGCCCGGCAGCGGCTTGCCGACGGTGCCGGTGCGGTAGGCCTCACCGGGGTTGACGAAGCTGGCGGCGCTGGACTCGGTGAGGCCGTAGCCCTCCAGGATGTGGATGCCGGCGCCGGAGAAGAAGAAGCCGATCTCCGGGGCGAGCGCCGCCGACCCGGACACGCAGGCGCGCAGCCGGCCGCCGAACGCCTCGCGCAGCTTGCTGTAGACGAGCTTGTCGGCGAGCGCGTGTTTGGCGCTCAGCGCGAACGGAACCGACGGGTTTCCGGTGGCCCGGCGGTTCTCCTGGGAGACCCTGCCGTACTCACGGGCGACGCCCGCCGCCCACTGGAAGATCTTGTACTTGGCGGCACCGCCCTCCCGGGCCTTGGCCGCAACCCCGTTGTAGACCTTCTCGAAGATGCGCGGGACCGCCGCCATGTAGGTGGGCTTGACGACCGGCAGATTCTCGATGATCTTGTCGACCCGGCCGTCGACCGCGACGACGTGCCCGACCTCGATCTGCCCCGCGGTGAGCACCTTGCCGAAGACGTGGGCGAGCGGCAGCCACAGGTACTGCACGTCGTCCGCGCCGACCAGCCCGGTGGAGGCGATGGCCTTGGCCATGTACGACCAGGCGTCGTGCGGCAGCCGCACGCCCTTGGGGCGGCCGGTGGTGCCGGAGGTGTAGATCAGCGTCGCGAGCTGCTGCGCGGTGATCCCGGCGACGGTCGTCCGCACCGCCTCCGGGTGCTGCTCCAGGTACGCCTCGCCCCGGCGCTCCAGCTCCGCCAGGCTCAGCACCCAGCCGTCACCGGCCGCGTCGGTGGCGTCGTCCGGGTTGATCACCACGACATGGGCCAGGTCCGGCAGATCCGCGCGCCGCTCCACGGCCTTGGCGAGCTGCCCGGCGTCCTCGGCGATCAGCACCTTGCTGTCGGAGTCGGCCAGGATGAAGGCGGACTCGTCCGCGTTGGTGCTGGGGTAGACCGTGGTGGTGGCGGCGCCCGCGCAGACCACCGCGAGGTCGGCGAGGATCCACTCGACCCGGGTGTTGGAGGCGATGGCGACCCGCTCCTCCGGCCGCACCCCCAGGTCCATCAGGCCGGCCGCGATGGCGAAGACCCGCCGGGCGGCCTCGCCCCAGTTCAACGACCGCCACTGGTCGGGCCCACCGGCCGGGTTCGGCACCGGATAGCGGTACGCCTCGGCGTCCGGTGTCGCCTCGACCCGCTGGAGGAAGAGGTTGGCCACTGAGGGCGGCCGGCTCTCGATCAGTGGTTGGGTGTCGGTCACGAGAAAACCTCCGGGGCCGCATCATCGCGCATAGCTAGTGACTCACGAGTAACTTTCGAGTAGGGATACAGGGTAGACGCCGGGCTCCCGGCACGTAAGGGGCTACGAGCGGTTCCTTGAAACCTTGACGGACGGGATACCTGTCCCCTACACGCGCTTCCCGCCCGGCCCTCACGGGTGGCTTCCGGCCACCGGGGTCTCCCGCACGGCGTGGCACGCCGCCCGCACTCCGTCGGTCCCGCCGGACGGGTCGACGCCCTGGTAGACCTCGGGCAGGGTGCCGGTGGCAGCGACATGGCCGCCGACCGCGGTCAGTTCCCTGACGGCGCACGCGGCGCCCTTGTTGGCGCTCATGTGCCTGCCGTCGAGATCGTCCGCCATGGCGGACGAAACGGTGAGTGTGCCCAGCGCCAGCGCCGAGCCGGTCACGACGGACAACGCCCGGCCGGCCCTGCGGATGTCCCTCACGATGCGGTCCCTTCTGGCGCCGCGCGCTCGCGCCGCCGCCACCGTACGTAACGGCAGGCGGCCCTGGCCGTTACGCGCGGTGGGCGGACCGGGCCGTTACGCGGGCAGGCCGCTGCGGCCGTTACGCGGGCGGGTTGCCGCGGTCGTTCGTTACGCAGGGTGGGCACGCCGGACGTGCCGGGCTCCGGCTCAGCGAGCCGGAGCCCGGGGACTACTTCTTGCTCTTGGCGTCCGAGTCGTCCGTCGACAGCGCGGCGATGAAGGCCTCCTGCGGGACCTCCACGTTGCCGACCATCTTCATCCGCTTCTTGCCTTCCTTCTGCTTCTCCAGCAGCTTGCGCTTACGGGAGATGTCGCCGCCGTAGCACTTGGCGAGCACGTCCTTGCGAATGGCGCGCACCGTCTCACGGGCGATGACCCGGCTGCCGACGGCGGCCTGGATCGGCACCTCGAACTGCTGGCGCGGGATGAGCTCGCGCAGCTTGCCGGCCATCCGCACGCCGTACGCGTACGCCTTGTCCTTGTGCAGGATCGCGGAGAAGGCGTCGACCTTGTCGCCGTGCAGCAGGATGTCGACCTTGACCAGGTCGGAGTTCTGCTCACCGGTGGGCTCGTAGTCCAGCGAGGCGTAGCCGCGGGTCTTGGACTTCAGCTGGTCGAAGAAGTCGAAGACGATCTCGGCGAGCGGCAGGGTGTAGCGCAGCTCGACCCGGTCCTCCGACAGGTAGTCCATGCCCAGCAGCGAGCCGCGGCGCACCTGGCACAGCTCCATGATCGCGCCGACGAACTCGCTCGGCGCCAGCAGCGTGGAGCGCACCATCGGTTCGAAGACCTCGGAGATCTTGCCGGTCGGGAACTCGCTGGGGTTGGTGACGACGTGCTCGCTGCCGTCCTCCATGATCACCCGGTAGACCACGTTGGGCGCGGTGGCGATCAGGTCGAGGCCGAACTCGCGCTCCAGCCGCTCCCGGACGACGTCCAGGTGCAGCAGACCGAGGAAGCCGACGCGGAAACCGAAGCCCAGCGCGGCGGAGGTCTCCGGTTCGTAGACCAGGGCGGCGTCGTTGAGCTGGAGCTTGTCCAGCGCCTCGCGCAGCTCCGGGTAGTCCGAGCCGTCCAACGGGTAGAGCCCGGAGAACACCATCGGCTTGGGCTCCTTGTAACCGCCCAGCGGTACGGTGGCGCCCTTGTTGAGCAGGGTGACGGTGTCGCCGACCTTGGACTGGCGGACGTCCTTGACGCCGGTGATCAGATAACCGACCTCCCCGACGCCCAGCCCGTCGGACGCGGTCATCTCCGGCGAGGAGACGCCGATCTCCAGCAGCTCGTGGGCAGCGCCGGTGGACATCATCTGGATGCGCTCACGGCGCGAGAGCCGGCCGTCGACGACCTTCACATAGGTGACGACACCGCGGTAGGAGTCGTAGACCGAGTCGAAGATCATCGCGCGGGCGGGCGCGTCAGCGTTGCCGACCGGCGGCGGAACGTGCTTGACGACCTCGTTCAGCAGCTCGCCGACGCCCTCGCCGGTCTTGGCGCTGACCTTGAGCACCTCGGCGGGGTCGCAGCCGATGATGTGCGCCAGCTCGGCGGCGAACTTCTCCGGCTGGGCGGCGGGCAGGTCGATCTTGTTGAGCACCGGGATGATCGTGAGGTCGTTCTCCAGCGCCAGGTAGAGGTTGGCGAGGGTCTGCGCCTCGATGCCCTGCGCGGCGTCGACCAGCAGGATCGTGCCCTCACAGGCGGCCAGGGAGCGGGAGACCTCGTAGGTGAAGTCGACGTGGCCGGGCGTGTCGATCATGTTGAGGATGTGCGTGGTGCCCTCGTTGTCGCCCACCGTCGGCGCCCATGGCAGCCGGACCGCCTGCGACTTGATCGTGATGCCGCGTTCACGCTCGATGTCCATGCGGTCCAGATACTGGGCGCGCATCTGCCGCTGGTCGACCACTCCGGTCAGCTGGAGCATCCGGTCGGCGAGCGTCGACTTGCCGTGGTCGATGTGCGCGATGATGCAGAAATTACGGATCAGCGCCGGGTCGGTACGGCTGGGCTCCGGCACATTGGTTGGGGTCGCGGGCACGCGGGGTCCTGATTCTCGACTGGTTTGCCGACTCGTTTGTCTGCGCCGACGGCGGTGGGCGGATCGGTACGTCGTCCCCATAGTCCCACGGCCGGACGGGGGCGCGGGCCGCCCGCGGTTTGGGCAGGCTCAGGGGCTGCTGGTAGCCTGGGCAATCGCGCCTCGTGCCCTTTTGTTACCTGGGCGGGGGCGTTGTTCACGCAGCAGTTGTTCACGCGGCACCGCTTCACGCGGTTCGTGAGCGGCCGGTGCGCCCAAACCATCGATCGACCAGAGGCTATACGTGGCGAACATCAAGTCCCAGATCAAGCGGATCAAGACCAACGAGAAGGCCCGGCAGCGCAACAAGGCCGTCAAGTCCGAGCTCAAGACCGCGATCCGCCGCACCCGTGAGGCCGTCGAGGCGGGCGACGTCGAGAAGGCCGCCGAGGCCGCGCGCGTCGCGTCCCGCAAGCTCGACAAGGCCGTGAGCAAGGGCGTCATCCACAAGAACCAGGCCGCCAACAAGAAGTCGGCGCTGGCTCAGTCGGTTTCCGCCGCCAAGGCCTGATCCTCCGCTTGACCGGTGCCCCCACGGGCGCCGACCCTGGCCGACCCGGACCAGAGCGGACCCTCTCAACCGCTCCCGACGGCCACTCCGCCTGACGCGGACCGCGTCGCACACGGAAGCGTTCGCCACGCGAGTGCGGCGTACGGAAGTCTCGCCCGAAGGCCCTCCCCCTGTCATGGGGCGGAGGGCCTTCGGTGTTTTTCGGGGACGCGCGGCAGCCTCCAGCGGGCGCCTCCGGCGGGGCCTGAACGGGGCTCTGGCCTGCGGGGTCCGGCGGAGGGGGCGGGCGGCAGCCTCCGGCGGGGCCTGAACGGGGCGCAGGGGGCGGGCGCGCCTCCGCCGGGCCCGAACGGGGCGCGGGGGGCGGCGGCTCGGGGCGGGGGGTTAGGGAGCCGGGCGGCGCCCGGGGGCGCGGCGGCTTCCGGCCGAGGGGCGGGTGCCTCCGGCGGAAGGGCCAGGGTGCCCCGGGGCGGGGGGCCGCTGGCGTTGGACGGGCGGGTGGCACCCTGTCAGAGGTTCGGCCTCTGAAGGAGCGGGGCGCGGGGGGCGGCGGCTCCGCGCCTCCGGGCCTCCGCGTCGGCGGCGCCTCCGGCTAGGGCTCCGGGGGCCGCGGGGTCAGGCCGACGGAGTCAGGGGTCAGCGGGAGGTTCGGGCGGCGCGGGCGATGGTCACCACGGCCTTTTCCAGGGCGTAGGCGGGGTCGGCTCCGGCGCCCTTGACGGCGGCGTCGGCGAGGGCGACGGCCTGGAGCGCCGTGGAGACGCCGTCGGCGGACCAGCCGCGCATCTGCTGCCGCACGCGGTCGATCTTCCACGGCGGCATGCCGAGCTCACGGGCCAGGTCTCCAGGGCGCGCGCCGCGCGGAGCGGTGGCGAGTTTGCCGATGGCCCGCACGCCGGAGGCCAGCGCGAAGGTGATCCCCGGCAACGGCTGCCCCACGGCGAGCGCCCACCGCAAGCGTTCCAACGCCTCCGCCGTACGACCGGTGACCGCCAGGTCGGCCACCTCGAAGCCGGTCGCCTCCGCACGGCCGGTGTAGTAACGGGCCACCACCGTCTGATCGACCGGACCGTCCACGTCCGCCGCCAACTGCGCGCAGGCGGAAGCCAGTTCGCGCAGATCACTGCCCAGTGCGTCCACCAGCGCCTGACACGCCTCCGGGGTCGCGGACCGCCCCGCGGTACGGAACTCCGCCCGCACGAACGCCAACCGGTCGGCGGGCTTGGTCATCTTCGGGCAGGCCACCTCACGCGCGCCCGCCTTGCGCGCCGCGTCCAGCAGCCCCTTGCCCTTCGCGCCGCCCGCGTGCAGCAACACCAGGGTGATTTCCTCGGCCGGCGCCTCCAGGTACGCCTTGACGTCCTTGATCGTCTCCGCCGAGAGGTCATGCGCGTTGCGTACGACGATGACCTTTCGCTCCGCGAACAACGACGGACTGGCCAACTCCGCGAGGCCGCCCGGCTGGAGCGCCTCGGGAGCCAGGTCCCGTACGTCGGTGTCGGCGTCGGCCGCCCGGGCCGCGGCGACTACCTGCCCCACCGCACGGTCGAGCAGCAGATCCTCCTGCCCCACGGCGAGGGTCACGGGGGCGAGCAGGTCGTCGGAAGCGCTCTTCTTGGCCATCGCGGTCCAGCATCCCACGGGCCACCGACAGCGGAGCGCGTCCACGGTGGCCGGATGTCGGGGTCCGCGCCCCACGCGCGCCGCGCGTGGTGGAGAATGCGCCGGTGAGTGCTGTGAGACACCTGCTGGTGCTGGCGGATCGTGACGCCGCGCAGGAAGCCGCCGATATCGCCGCTGACCGTTTCGCCCTGAGCGAGGAGCCCCAAGTCGTCCGGGAAGCCCTCGCGGGCGAGGACGACGCCGAGGACGCCCAGTGGCTCGTCGTCATCGAGGACAACACGGGGGAAGTCCCTCCCGACGAACTCGACAAACTGGCCGGGGAGTACGGCGGTTGGTACGAATCGGAGTGACGGCGGCCCGCGGCGGTCGCGGGCCGTGTCGACCGATGGCGCCATCCGCCCGCGCGGCGTACCCACGCCACGCGGTGCTTCGGCCTCGGGACGGAAGGCCCGTCCCGGTGGCCCGGCGCCCCGGACCGTCCCGGCAACACCCCGGAGCCCGCGCGCCGATCGCCGTGCCCCGAACGGAAGTCGACCGCCCCGGCCCCACGCCCCCGTCATACGGCAACCGCCGCACGGCCCCGCCACACGCCCCCGCCACACCACGCCTCTGCTCCGTCATACGGCTCCCCTCCTACGGCTCCCGTCGTAGGGCCTACGTCGTGCGGCCCACGTCGTGCGGCCGAGGCGCGGCGGCGGGCGCCGTCGGTAACGTCCGGTCCCATGAGCGAACCTGACGATCTTCCCGATATCCCCGAGGGCCCCCGCAGTCCCGAGCGGCGCAAGCGCGAGGCGCTGGAACGGCTGGAGCGGGACATCGATCTGTGGGTCACCACGGCGGACGCCACCGGGGTGCCGTGCCTCGTTCCGCTGTCCTTCTGGTGGGACGGCGCGGAGGTCTGGCTGGCCACCCGGGACACCAACCCGACCGGTCGCAATCTGCGCGCCTCCGGCCTGGTCCGGCTCGGTTTCGGACACCCTCGCGATCTTGTGCTGATCGCCGGTACCGCGCGGGTCTGCTCCCGCGAGGAACTGCCCGCCGGCGTCGGCGACGCCTTCGCCGCGAGGGCCGACTGGGACCCGCGCGAGGACCACGCCTCCTATGTCTTCTTCCGTGTCACCCCCGATCTGCTCCAAGCCTGGGGAACCGTCGCCGAGATGCCCGACCGCACCCTGATGCGCGACGGCACGTGGCTGGTCTAGCCCGCCCCCATCGTCCAGCCCGCACCCACCCGTCGTCGTGCGCGCCCCCACGATCGGGGCGGGCGGTCAGGGAGGCGGCCTGGCCAACGTGGCGCCCAACTGCTGCGGGCTGTCTCCGGTGACCGCGATCGGGCCGTCGGTGTCGGTCCGCAGCACGGTCGCGCCCACCGACCGCAGCGCGGTGACGGTACGCGGCGACGGATGGCCGTAGGGGTTGTCCGCGCCGCAGCTGATCAGCGCGAGGCGGGGCCGAAGGCGGCTGAGCAGCCCGGGGTCCTGGTAGGCCGAACCGTGGTGGGCGACCTTCAGCACGTCCACCGGCGGCAGATCCGGGTTCCGGGCCAGCAACTCCCGCTGGGCGTCCGGCTCCAGGTCGCCCAGCAGCATGAAGGTCAGGCCCGCGGCCCGCACCAGCAGCACGACGCTGGAGTCGTTCGGGTCGTCCGGCTCCAGCGGCTCGGGCGTGCCGTCCGGCCCGGCGGGCGGCCACAGCACCTGCCAGTCGAGGTCGCCGAGCCTTCGGTGCTCCCCCGCGACCGCCCGTACGACAGGGATGCGCGCCGCGGCCGCCCGGCGCCGCACCGAAGCGGCCTCACCGGTCGGCGAGTCGAGGCTCGTCGCCTCGATCGCGCCGACGCTCCGGCCGCCCAGGACACCGGGCAGCCCGTCGACATGGTCGGCGTGGAAGTGGGTCAGCACCAGCAACGGGATCGTGGTCACCCCCAGGGAGCGCAGGCACCGGTCCGCGAGCGCCGGTTCGGGACCGGTGTCCACCATGACGGCCGAACCCCGGCCGGCGTTGAGCACCATCGCGTCACCCTGACCCACGTCGCACGCCGCCATCCGCCACCCCTGCGGCGGCCAGCCGGTGGTCAGCCGGGTCAGCGGGGCGGGACGCAGCACCGCGACGAGCAGCAGGGCCACCGCCGCCGCGCACCACCAGGGACGCCGCACCAGCCGGCCGGCCGCCAGCAGCACCACGGCCGAGACGGCGGCGAGCAGCACTCCCCCGGTCCAGCCTCCCGGCCACTCCATCGCGGCGCCGGGCAGCGCGGCACCCCTTCGGGCCACCCCCGCCACCCATCCGGCGGGCCAACCGGCAAGCCAGGCACACCACTTGGCGGCGAACATCGACACCGGCGCGGTCGCCAGCGCGGCGAACCCGAGCACCGTGGCCGGCGCCACCGCCACCTCGGCCAGCAGATTGCACGGAATCGCCACCAGGCTGACGTGCGCGGCGAGCACGGCGACCAGCGGGGCGCAGCACACCTGTGCCGCTGCTGCCGCCGCCAACCCCTCCGCCACCCGGTGCGGCACCCCGCGCCGGACCAGGGAGGCGCTCCAGCCCGGGGCCAGGACCAGCAACCCGGCGGTGGCCAGCACCGACAGCGCGAATCCGTAGGACCGGGCGAGCCAGGGGTCGTAGAGGATCAGCACGGTCACCGCCGCCGCGAGCGCGGGCAGCAGCGCCCTGCGGCGGCCGGTGCCGATCGCCAGCAGGCCGATCAGCCCGCACCCGGCGGCCCTGAGCACGCTGGGGTCGGGTCGGCACAGCACCACGAAGCCGACGGTCAGCGCCGCGCCCAGCAGCGCGGTGAGCCGCAACGGCAGGCCCAGGCGGGCGGCGAGCCCCCGGCGTTCGGCCCGCACGGCCAGCGCGGGTGGTCCGATCAGCAGGGCGAGGACGATCGTCAGGTTGGAACCGCTGACCGCGAAGACATGCAGCAGGTCGGTGGCCTCGAACGCCTCCCGCAGCTCCGGGGACATCCGGGAGGTGTCCCCGACCACCAGCCCGGGCAGCAACGCCCGCGCGTCGGCGGGAAGTCCCGCGGTGGCGGTGCGCAGCCCGGCCCGCAGCGCGCCGGCGACCCGCTGGACGCCGGAGGGCGGCCCGGTGACGTCGGGCGCGCCGCGTACCCCCAGAACGGCCGCGATGTGGTCGGCGGGACGTGACGGCGGCGTGAGGCGGGCGTCCACCCTCAGGTGGGTGGAGGGCAGCAGCGCCAGCCAGCGCCGGGCGTCCTGGCCTGGTCTCGCGATGAGCAGGACCGGGGTGCGCACCGCGGTCGTGGTGCCCCGTGCGGTGACCCGGAGCGCTTCCGCCTCGGCCAGGACGGACGGCGGCATCGGTGCCGAGCCGTGTCCTTGCCCGGCTCCGGCCAACCGGGGGTCGCCGGTGAGCGTCACCTCCAGCGTCGCACCGCCGTGCCGGGCGGCCAGCGCCGGAACGGGTCCCCGGTGCAGCCCGGCCACGCCCAGTCCGGCGGCCCCCGACGCGGCGCAGGCGCACAGCAGCACCGCCGCCGTGCTCCCGACCGCGACCCGGATTCCGCCCGTGGCGCCGGCACCGCGGGTCGTCCCACTGGCCCGCAGGACGGCGCAGAGCGGCAGCGCCACGGCCAGGCAGACGACAGCGACGGTGACGGCCCAGGAGACGGAGGCGTTCAGCGCGAGGGCCGCCGCCAGCCAGGTGGCCAGCGCGGGCGGCACCAGCCTGAGGTCCGCAGGCCCCTCCTCGTGCGGGTCGGACGCCCCCAGCCGCGTCGCCGCCGCGGCGTGGGCCGGGGAACGACCCCGCGCGTCCGGCGGGACCACCCGCCCCCGCAGCCCGGAAGCCGGCGACGACGGCGGAGGCAGCGAGGACCGTGAAGGCGGCGAGGACCGCGGCCGTGAAGACGGTGACGACGGTGGCTGTGAAGGCGGCGAGAACGGTGCGGACCGCGGTGTCGACCGCGCTCGGCCGTGCGGGGCGCTCATGGCCGGACCAGCGGTGCGAGGTCCTTGAAGCGCCGGTCGCCGACGCCGCTCACCTGGCGCAACTGCCCGACCGAGGTGAATCCGCCGTGCTGGGCGCGGTATTCGAGGATGTGCCGGGCGAGGACCGGGCCGACCCCCGGCAGCGCGTCGAGTTGTTCCGGGGTCGCGGTGCTGAGGCTGACCGGAGCGGCGGCGGCACCCGGCGCCTGCCCGCCGATCGCCCCCACCGGCCCGCCCCCACCCGTTCCGCCCGCACCGCCGCCCAAACCCCCGGCTCCCGGCGGCCTGCCCACCACCACCTGCTCACCGTCGGCCAGCGGCCTGGCCAGGTTGAGGGCGCTGGTGTCCGCGCCGGGCAGTGGACCGCCCGCCGCCTTCAGGGCATCCGTGACCCGCGAGCCGGCCGGCAACCGCTGCACGCCCGGCCTTCGCACCTTGCCGGTCACGTCCACGACCACACCGCCGGACGGCGGCGGTCCCGCGGACGCGGCGGGCACCGGACCGGTCCGGGCGGGCGCGGAGACCAGCGCGTGGGCGGCGGGGGCCATGGCCGTGCCACGCGCGACCGGCGGCACCCGCACCGCACGCGGTCGCCCGGCCCAGAAGTGGTGCACCGCGAAGGCCATGGCGAGCACCAGGACCCCGGCGACCGCCGCCACGGTCCGCAACTCCATCCCGCACCGCAACTGCACCCACACCGGCAGCCGTTCGCAGACGGCCTCCCGCAACGACACACGCCAGGACGGCCGCCACGGCGGCTCCCGCCCGGACTCCTCGCGCGAGCCGTGCGGCGAGGCCGCCCGCCATGCCTCCTCCCCCGCCCGCACCCCGCCGACGACCCCGCCCCCGACCTCCGCCCCGTCCCCGCCGACGACCCCGGCCCCAGCACCGCGCCCACCCCCGGCCTCCGCTGCGATCCCCGCCACCCGTCGCGGAGCGAACAACGACTCGGCCCGGCTGCGGGCGGCGAATCCGGCGTGCTCGCGGGGTGGCGGGGGTGCGGTGGTCGACGCGAAGTGAGTTCCCATGGCGGCGACCGTAGGCGTTATCGGGCGATCACGGTGATCATGCTCGAATCCGGTGGATTACCGGCTAGTTGTGGATAACTCGGCCACTCGTCCGAGTGAAATGACGGCTTGGATCACCGAGGGGTGTGGGAGGAGGCCGGTGAGACGACCGCGCCGAGCAGGCCCGGGCCCGTGTGGGCGCCGATCACCGCGCCGACCTCGCTGACGTGCAGGTCGACCAGACCGGGGACGCGTGCGCGCAACCGTTCCGCGAGGGCCTGCGCCCGCTCCGCGGCGGCGAGATGGTGGACGGCGATGTCCACCGGGCCGTCCGCGGCCCGTTCGGCGACGATCTCCTCCAGCCGGGCGATCGCCTTCGAGGCGGTGCGGACCTTCTCCAGCAACTGGATGTGCCCTCCGGCCAGTTGCAGCAGGGGTTTGACGGCGAGGGCCGAGCCGAGCAGGGCCTGCGCCGCGCCGATGCGGCCACCGCGGCGCAGGTAGTCGAGGGTGTCCACGTAGAAGTAGGCGGAGGTGGCCTCGGCCCGTTTGCTGGCGGCGGCCACCACCTCGTCGACCGTGCCGCCGGCCTCCGCGGTCTCGGCCGCGGCCAGCACCGGGAAGCCCAGCGCCATGGCGACCATCCCGGTGTCCACCACCCGTACCGGGACCGGGGCTTCGGCGGCGGCCAGGCAGGCCGCCTCATAGGTGCCGGAGAACTCCGCGGACAGATGGAGCGAGACCACCACGTCGGCGCCCGATCCGGCGGCGGTGCGGTACGCGGCGGCGAACTCCCGCGGGCCCGGCTTGGAGGTGGTGACCGGCCGACGGCGTTGCAGCGCGGTGGCGACCGAGCGTGCCGAGACCTCGGTGCCCTCCTCAAGCGCCTCGTCACCGAGGATCACGGCGAGCGGAACCACCGTGATCCGGTGCCGGGTCAGCGCGTCCTGCGGCAGGTAGGCCGTGGAATCGGTGACGATCGCGACATGGGCGGACATGAGCGGGAGATTACCGCCGTTGGCCACGGCTGACAGCGGCGGCTCGTTCAACGGCGGTTCTGCGACTTGCGGAAGGAGACCGACCGGCGGTCCGCGCGGGTGCCGCGGATCTGTCGTTCGCCCGTCCCACCAGCGGCGTCGCCCTCCGGCAGCGGTGTCGGAGGCTCGGCCGGGACCCAGTGCCGCAATGCTCCCGCCTCCACCTCTATCTGGCGTCCCAGCGCCGCGAGGTCGTCGTCGTCGAACTGCCGGGCCCGGTCCTGCGCCGCCCAGCGCAGTGAGTCCGCCGAGTGTGTCACGCGGCCCGCGCGTTCGCGCAGTTCGGGCAGGCGGGCGGCGATCCGGCCCTTGTCGGGCTCGCGTTCCATGAGCCGCAGTTCCTCGTCGAGGGCGTGGGCGTGCTCGCGGAGCCGGTCCAGCAGGGTCAGCGCCTCCTTGAGCGACGGGTCGGCGGGGGCGCCGGCTTCCAGCGCCTGGCGGGTGTCGATCATGGAGGTGCGCAGTTCGAGCCGCAGACCGGCCAGCTCACCCGCGGCGCCCGGCTGGACGCGCCTGGCCTTCAGCGTGGTCTCCTCGACCACCCGGCGGGCCTGGATGCTGGTGCGCTCCACGCCGCGCCGCACCGCCTGCGTGGTCTTCACCACGGCGATCACCCCGACGACCACAGCCGCCAGCATGAACAACGCGATCAGGCCGAATACGGCTTCCATGGGGCGTTCCTCCTCGCGGCACCGGCGACTGTCCCCTCCACGGTAAACGGAGGAGGCCGGTCCCGGGTTCCGGTGGAACCCGGGACCGGCCCCCTGACAGCCCCTAAGGGATCGCCACGGTCACGCGGGGACGATGTTCACCAGTTTCGGCGCGCGCACGATGACCTTGCGGATCCCGGCGCCGGCCAGTGCGGCGACCACCGCGTCGTCGGACAGCGCCAGCCGCTCCAGTTCGGTGTCGTCGATGGTGGGCGACACCTCCAGGCGGGCCTTGACCTTGCCCTTGATCTGGACCACGCAGGTGACCGTCTCGTCCTGGACGTAGGCCGGGTCGGCGACGGGGAAGTCCTCGTGGGCCAGCGAGGCGGGGTGGCCCAGCTTGCGCCACAGCTCCTCGGCGATGTGCGGCGCCAGCGGGGCGACCAGCAGCACCATGCGCTCCGCCACGCCGCGCGGCACCCGCGCCAGCTTGGTGACGTGGTTGTTCAGTTCGGTCGCCTTGGCGATGGCGGTGTTGAAGCGCATCGCCGCCATGTCGTTGCGCATGCCGTCGATCGCCTTGTGCAGCGCCCGCAGGGTGTCCTCGTCCGGCTCCTCGTCGACGACGACGACCTCGCCGGTGGCCTCGTCCACCATGTTGCGCCACAGGCGTTGCAGGAAGCGGTACGAGCCGACGACGGCGCGGGTGTCCCAGGGCCGGGAGACGTCCAACGGACCCATGGCCATCTCGTACAGGCGCAGGGTGTCGGCGCCGTACTCGGCGCAGATCTCGTCCGGAGTGACGGCGTTCTTCAGGGACTTGCCCATCTTGCCGTTCTCGCGGACCACCGGCTCACCGTCGTGGAACCAACCGCCGTCGCGCTCGACGACCTCGGCGGCGGGCACCGGGAAACCGCGGCTGTCGCGGAAGACGTAGGCGGTGATCATGCCCTGGTTGAACAGCTTGTGGAACGGCTCGTAGGAGGAGACGTGCCCCAGGTCGAACAGCACCTTGTGCCAGAAACGGGCGTACAGCAGGTGCAGCACGGCGTGTTCCGCGCCGCCGACGTACAGGTCGACGCCGCCCGCCGGCTGTCCCTCGCGCGGGCCCATCCAGTATGCCTCGACGGCCGGGTCGACCAGCCGCTCGGTGTTGTCCGGGTCCAGGTAGCGCAGCTCGTACCAGCAGGAACCGGCCCAGTTGGGCATGGTGTTGGTCTCGCGGCGGTAGGGCCGGGTGCCCCTGCCGTCGCCCAGGTCCAGCTCCACGTTGACCCAGTCCTCGTTGCGGGACAGCGGGGTCTCCGGCGAGGTGTGGGCGTCCTGCGGGTCGAAGGTACGCGGGCTGTAGTCGTCGACCTCGGGCAGTTCGACCGGCAGCATCGACTCGGGCAGCGGGTGGGCGATGCCGTCCTCGTCGTAGACGACGGGGAACGGCTCGCCCCAGTACCGCTGGCGGCTGAACAGCCAGTCGCGCAGGCGGAAGTTGACGGTGCCGGCGCCGATGCCGCGGTCGGCCAGCCACTGCGTCATCGCGGCCTTGGCCTCGGCGACGGTCAGGCCGTCCAGTGAGATCTCCTGGCCGGCGGAGTTGACGATCCGCGCGTCGTAGGAGTCGAAGGAGGTCTCCCACGTCGAGGCGTCGGTGCCGCGGTCGTCGGAGGGTTCGACGACGCAGCGCATCGGCAGCTCGAAGGCGCGGGCGAAGGCGAAGTCCCGGGAGTCGTGCGCGGGGACGGCCATGATGGCGCCGGTGCCGTAGCCCATCAGCACGTAGTCGGCGATGAAGACCGGGATCCGCGCGCCGCTGACCGGGTTCACCGCGAAGGCGCCGGTGAACACGCCGGTCTTGTCCTTGGCCTCGGCCTGCCGCTCCAGCTCGGACTTGGCCGCGGCCTGCTTGCGGTACTCGGCCACCGCCTCCGCGGGGGTGGCGTGGCCACCGGTCCACACCTGGTGGGTGTCCTGCGGCCAGGCGGCCGGGACGATGGCGTCGACCAGGTCGTGTTCGGGGGCCAGCACCATGTAGGTGGCGCCGAACAGGGTGTCCTGGCGGGTGCTGAAGACAGTGATCTTCGCTTCGCCGTCGCCGGGCACCTGGACGGCGAAGTCGATGCGGGCGCCCTCGGAGCGGCCGATCCAGTTGCGCTGCTGGAGTTTGATGGCCTCGGGCCAGTCCAGCGCGTCCAGGTCGTCCAGCAGCCGGTCGCCGTAGGCGGTGATGCGCATCATCCACTGGCGCAGCTTGGCCTTGAAGACCGGGAAGTTGCCGCGCTCGGAGCGGCCGTCGGCGGTGACCTCCTCGTTGGCCAGCACGGTGCCCAGCCCCGGGCACCAGTTGACCGGCGAGTCGGAGGCGTACGCCAGCCGGTGGGTGCCCAGCAGGTCGGCGCGCTCGGTGGCGGTCAGCTCCTGCCAGGGACGGCCGTCAGGGGTGGGGCGGACGCCGGAGGTGAACTCCTCCACCAGCTCGGCGATCGGCCTGGCCCGGCCGGCCTCCCGGTCGTACCAGGAGTTGAAGATCTGCAGGAAGATCCACTGGGTCCACTTGTAGTAGCCCGGGTCGATGGTGGCGAACGAGCGACGCGGGTCGTGGGCCAGACCCAGCCGGCGCAGCTGGGCACGCATCGTGACGATGTTGGCCTCGGTGGTCACCCTGGGGTGAGTGCCGGTCTGCACCGCGTACTGCTCGGCGGGCAGGCCGAAGGCGTCGAAGCCCAGGGTGTGCAGCACGTTGTGCCCGGTCATCCGCTGGTAGCGGGCGTAGACATCGGTGGCGATGTACCCCAGGGGGTGGCCGACGTGCAGGCCCGCGCCCGACGGATACGGGAACATGTCCATGATGAACTTCTTGGGGCGGTCGGTCACCTCCGCCGGACCGCCCAGCGCGCCGTCGCCCGGGTTCGGGGCCTCGAAGGTGCCCTCGCGCGCCCAGAGGTCCTGCCAGCGGGTCTCGATGTCGGCCGCCAGCGCCGCCTCGTACTTGAAGGGCCCGGCCTTGAAAGGCACAGCGCTCTGCGCGGCGGTATCAGCCGCCGGGGTGGTCTCGCTCATGTCCCTCGAAGCTCCGTCGATGTCGTGACAGGCGTACGCCGGTCTGCCTCCGGATAACAAAAAACCCCTCGCACAGGAGGGGTCGCCGCACTGACTCGGATCCTTGTCAGTGCGGCTTGATAAGGAGAAGGCGTACGGCACGCATGCGATCAGGGTACCCCAGAGCGCGGGAAGGGCCCGCACCGGAGTACCGGTGCGGGCCCCTGCCGGTGAGCGGTCAGTGACCGCGCGGGACGTACGACTTGACGTAGCTCGCGCCGGGGGTGCCGACGCCGGTCACGTTGTCGTAGCCGGGGGTGGCGCTGAGCGAGCTGTCCAGGCCGAAGCTGCGCAGCGAGACCAGCAGGCCGTCACTGGCGTCGAAGCTGTTGGCGTAGTCGACTCGCACGTTGGCGATCCCCTGGCCCTGGCCCAGCGGGTGGTCGGTGACGTCGTGCAGCGCCGCCGTGCCGTACCGCTGGTAGATGGCCGGGTTGGCGAAGCCGATGGCGACGCCGCCGCGGGCCTGGGTGGCGAGCGCCTGGACGGCGGCCGTCACCGGGCAGGCCAGCGAGGTGCCGCCGATGCGGTACTCGCTGTACTGGATCGACCCGTCGGGGAAGGTCTGCGACTGGCCGACCAGGAAACCGGTGGTCGGGTCCGCGACCGCGGAGATGTCGGGGATGACACGCATCGGCGTGCTGCTCCCGTTCGCCTCACTGAGCGAGGTCGGAACGACCCCGCGCTGGTAGAACGGCTGCGAGTACAGCACGCTGGTGCCGCCGCCCGCGCCCGAGGTGAACGGGCCGGGGTAGCCGGTCCAGGACTGGCCGTCGTCCGACAGCGGCGCCTTCTCGGTGCCCCAGCCGGTCTCCCACTTGTAGTTGTCGCTCTTGCCGACGGCCAGCGAGGTGCCACCGACCGCGGTCGCCCACGAGGAGTCGGCAGGGGTGCCGACCTGCTTGGAGCCGACGGCGGCGAGGTAGTCGCCGTCGTCACCGGAGGAGAAGTAGAAGCCGATGCCCTCGACCGCGCCGTTCTGGAAGACCTGGTCGTAGGCGGCGGCGGTGTCCGGGGTGGAGTTGGCCTCTATGTCGCTCCAGGAGTTGGAGACGATGTCCGCCAGGTGCCGGTCGACGACCTTGGAGAGGGCGTCGAGCAGGTCGTTGTCGAAGCACGAGGCCGCGCCGACGTAGGTGATGTTGGCCGCCGGGGCGACCGCGTGCACCGACTCGACGTCCAGCGTCTCCTCGCCGTACCAGCCGGCGGCACCGCAGTCGTCGATGCTGTTGTAGTCGGTCGGCAGCACCTGGGTGAACTGACCGGCCTTGTAGGACGCGTCGCCGTTGCGCTTGGCGTACTTGGCCGCGTCCGCCGCGATCGACGGCGAGGCATAGGCGTCGGTGATGGCGACGGTGACGCCCTTGCCGGTGTAGCTCTTGGCGCCGTAGGCGGCACGCAGCTGCTCACCGGTGTAGCCCTTGATGGCGTACGGCTCGTGGGTGCCGTCGGCCGCGGGCAGCTTCTTGTCGACGTTCGAGCCGTAGTACGTGGAGAACGGCCCGGCGTTCTTGAAGACCGCCTCCGGCGGCGGCAGCGTGGTGTCGTTCGGCTTGACGGCGGCGGCCTTGGGAGCCGCGGCGCCGGTGGTGGCACCGGTGGTGGCCATCGCGGGCGCGTTGTCCAGACCGGTGACGGTCAGTACCGCGCCGTTGAGCGACGCCGGCACGGAGGCGGCGGTCGACGGGGCGTGGTAGGTGTGGCCGCTCTTGGTGTAGTTGTGCAGCTCGGTGCCGAAGGCCTTCTCCACCGCCGCCTTGTCACCACTGATCGCGAGGTAGTGCGTGGTGGTGGCGGTGACCTTCAGACCGGCCGACTTCAGCCAGCTGGTGACCTCGGCCACCTGCTCCTTGGTCGCGCCGAAGCGCGCCTGGGTCTGCTTGGGCGTCAGGTACTTTCCGTAGCTGGCCGACTTGGGGTCGGAGACAGCCTGGGCGTACGCGGCGAGGCCCTTCGCGTCACGGCCCGCGAGGTAGACGCGGGCGTTCACCTTGGTCGAGCTCGAGGCGGCTCCGTGGTCGGCCTTGGCGGTGGCCCACAGCGGCTTGGTGTTGACCAGCACCTGTCGGCTGTGAGAGTCGGCCTGGGCGGAGGGTATGCCCATGGCCAGGGCACCGGCCACCAGCGGCAGGGTTGCCGCCACCACCAGCCCGGCGCGAGTTCTGTAGCGGTCAAGCTTCATGAAACCCCCAGCAAACGAATCGTCGCGTGATGCGTCGCGTGACGCGGAGTGACTTCGCCGCATATCGGTGAAGTACACACGCCACAGGGCGAAACTCTGGCGCTGATCTGTTCACGTCAGGGACATGATTTGGTCAAGAAATAGTCAAGTAGGCGTAATGACGATTCAGTTGAAACGTCGTTCCGGCATGCGTCACCCGTCCGGCGGGTGCGACCACGTCCGCCGCGGGTACGGGGGCGGCCGGCGTGGGGGCGGGACGTCAACATGGGTCGCTGGGGCACCAGTTGGTTGAACGTTAACCTTCATCGGCCGCGATCACCAGCGTCGCGGCAACAAAAAACGGACCGTCAGTTCAGACGGTCCGTTTCTGTCCTGTGGAGCTAAGGGGATTTGAACCCCTGACCCCTTGCATGCCATGCAAGTGCTCTACCAGCTGAGCTATAGCCCCAGGTCAGTCACCGCCGAGCGGCCTCGGCGACTGGGTAAACAGTACACGGCCCGGGGGCTGTTTCGCCAAATCATTCGGCGGAACGGTCCGCCTCGGGCGCTCTGCTGCGCGGGACCGCCGAAGGGTACTGTCGGGCTTCCGTGCCCTGACCCGCGGGCCGCCGCCGATCAAGGAGCGCATTCGTGACCGCGACGCAGCCGGTGATCGACGCTCCCCGCCGGGCCCGGATGACAGCCATGGCGGTCAGACGTCCGACCCTGGTCGCCGCCGCGGTGTGTCTGGTGTCTTTCACCGCGTTCTGGATCGTCCAGCGGGCGGCCCGGGTCTCCATGATCGACCTCATGGTCTACCGGGCCGAGGGCTGGACCGTGCGGACCGGCCAGGACCTGTACGCCATGGTGGCCACCAGCGCGCACCTGCCGAACACCTATCCGCCGTTCGCCGCGATCCTGTTCGCGCCGCTGACCTGGCTCGGGGTGGACGCGATGCGGACGGTGGCCACCGCGGTCAACCTGGGGCTGCTGCTGGGCGTGGTGCACCTGTCCCTGCGCCTGATAGGCCGTCCGCACCGACTGCCCCGGCCGGCCGCCACCTTCGCGCTCTCCGCCGCGGCGGTGTGGTGCGAACCGGTGTGGACGACCCTGCGCTACGGGCAGATCAACCTCTTCCTTGTGGTGCTGGTGCTGTGGGACCTCACCCGGCGCGCCGGCCACCGCTGGGCCGGGGTCGGCATCGGCGTCGCCGCCGGGATCAAGCTCACCCCCGCGCTGTTCGCCGTCTTCCTCGGCCTGGTCGGCGTCATCCAGGGCTGGCGCGGGCTGCGCGCGGGCCGCACGGTGTGGAACCCGGCGCTGCGCCGGGCCTCCGTGGCGCTGGCCGCCTTCGGTTCGACCGTGGCGCTGGCCGCGCTGGCACTGCCGCGCGACTCCCAGGACTTCTGGACCCGGATCGTCTTCGAGGCCAACCGCGCGGGCCGGGTGGAGGACACCGCCAACCAGTCGATGCGCGGCGTCCTCGCCCGCCTCCTGCACACCGCCGACCCCGGCGGGTCATGGCTGCTGCTGGCGGTGCCGGTCGGGCTGCTCGGGCTGGCCGTGGCGGTGGCCGCCGCGCTGGCCGGTGAGCGATTGCCGTCCGCGCCGGCCTGGGCGTGCTGCGCCTGCGCGGCCACGGCGCTGCTGGTCAGCCCGATCTCCTGGTCGCACCACTGGGTGTGGTGCGTGCCGATGGTGCTGCTGCTGGGCTCCGAGGCGCTGCGCCGCCGCGACCCGTGGTGGCACGCCGGGGCGGGGCTGGCGACGCTGATGTTCTGCTCGTTCGTGCTGTGGCTGGTGCCGCACGGTCCCGGCCGCCACGAACTGCACCAGAGCCTCGGCCAGATGCTGCTGTCGGCCGCCTATCCCCTGGTCGGGGCGGTCTTCCTGGTGGTCACCGCCGTCCAGGTGGGCCTCGCGCTGCGCAGGCCGCACGGCATCCCGCACCAGCGCTCCGGCTCCGAGCACCGCTCCCGCCCGGGACGCGCCGGCTACGCCTACGCCGACCGCTGACGATCCGGGCTCGCGCCGGAGGGCGATCGGGGCTCGCGCAGGCGGCGGGGAAAGGGCGCCAGGGAATTACAACGAGGCGGTCCAGGCGCCCGCCGGCCCGCCGCGGCAAAGGAACCGTCCCTTATGAACGCGGCGCCCTTCGCCATCGACGTCTTGTCACCTCGTTGCCGACCAGGAATGTCCCCGGTCCACGATCGGTCCACGAACAGCGCTCCATGGAATCGCCGATGGGCGAGCGGCGGATGACAACTCCGGCCCGTGATCCGCAATTCGGCGCGTTGGAAATCCCCGTCCGGATATCGGTCCGGCTTTCCACGGTCACCGTTTCGCGAAACAGCCCGCAAGACGGCATGGCGTCAGAACGAACCGGGTCTTCGGTTTCCGCGCACCTGACGTCCTCCTGGTTGACCCGGCCGGGGGGCGTGCCACGGTGATCGCCCGGCCTGACGGGGCGGGGGCGGGGACCGGACGGGGCCGCTCCGCACCGCGCCTCGGGGAACACTGTCGGGCACGGCCACCGGGAATGTCGAACACAGAACGCATATTCACTCGATCGGGTGATAGAGATGGCTATCCCCAACCGGACACCCCGTTTTCTATCTTCCCGGCTGCCACCTGGTAAGTGTCCGCCGTCGGCCGGCGAGAGCAAATCACCGTCGCCGACCCGCCGTTGTTGCGCGGAGTAGCCACTTCGTGTCAATGTGCTCACGTTCCCCGGCACGCCACTTCCCGAACGGCTGAAGCGGCCGGTTCTCCCATTCCTCCCGCACCTTCGCGCGATGTGCCATTCCCCTCCGCCATCGCGCACTCCACCGATGAAAAACGGCGGGTGCGCCGGGAAAACGACCGCGAGATCGAAACTCCGGGCGAACGCAGACAGCAGGCTGGTCGTGCAGCGGCCCGGTACGGAATGGCGGCATACATCCAGTGGGTTTGAATCTCATCTGCCTCATCCACCAGCGAGGCCCCTCGTGGCGGAACTCCCGGCACCCTGACCCGCGTCCCGGCGGCAGGCCCGGGACCGGGTCGTCCACCCGCTGCCCGCACACGCCACCGCGCCGAGCGGTGCGCGGAGCCGCCGTCGCGACCGGTGCCCGGCGGACGACCCAGGTCCGTCCGGTCTTCGGCCTGGCCTGCCGTCGTCGCGGCTCCTCCTCGTCGTGATCCGTGTCGACGACGCACGGCCGGAGTTACGCGACGAGCCGAAGGCCGCGCCGGTGTGGAACGCCTGGGGGCGGGCGGACCACCCGGTCCCCGGGACTCCCCGCCGGGCGGACCCTTCGGCGGCCTCCTCACCGGCTGACGCCCGGGCGACACGGACCGACGCACCGGCAACCGCCATCCGCCTCGCGGACCTCCCCCGGCAGGTCCGGGTCCTCCTCGTCGGCACCCTGATCACCCGGGCCAGTGCCTTCGGTTACCCGTTCCTGTCCTACCGGCTCGCCCGCGACCTCGGGCTGTCCGCCCCACAAGTCAGCGGCGTGCTGGCCGTGTTCGGGTGCGGGTGGCTGCTGGGGCAGTTGGCGGCCGGGTGGACGTGCGACCGGCTGGGGCCGCGCACCACCCTGGTCTGCGGGATGACGGCCTCCGCCGTCGCCATGGCGGCGCTGGGCAGCGTCCACACCCTCGGTCTGCTCGTGCCCGCCGCCGCGCTGGCCGGCGCGGCCTACGACGCCGCCAGGCCGGTCGTCGGCGCGGTGGTCGTCTGCGCGCTCACCGACGACGGGACGCGTGCCCGGATCACCGGCTGGCGGCACTTCGCGACCAACGTGGGCGCCGCGGTGACCGGCGCGGTCGGCGGCCTGCTGTGTGACCGGGTGGGGATCACCACGTTGTTCGCCGTCAACGCCGGTGGCTGCGCGCTCTTCGCGCTCATGGCGTTCCGTGCCCTTCCGCCGGGCAGACTGCCCGGCGTCGTCCGCGTGCCCGGTGGCCGCCGGGCCGACCGCCCCGACACCTGCCGGGGTCCGCTCACCGACCCGCGCCTGTGGTTGGCGTGCTGCGCCGCGCTGGGCGGACTGACCTGCGTGGTCGGGCTGTTGTCCGCAGTGCCGTTGCTGATGGCCGACGTCGGGCTGTCCGCCGCGTCCTACGGCGTCATCCAGTTGTGCAGCGGCGGGACGGTGATCGCCCTCACCCCGCTGCTCAACCCGTGGCTGTCGCGCCACGCGGCCGCGACCCGGCGGCCGCTGACCGGACTGCTCGCCGCGGGCTCCGCCATCCTCGGCGTGACCCTCGGCGCCGCCGCGCTCGCCCACTCCACCACGACCGTGGCTCTGGCCGTCATCGCCGGTGTGCCGGGGGAGATCGTCTTCATGGTGGCGTTCGGCGACATCCTCAACCGCATAGCGCCGGCCGGGCGGCAGGGCCGCTACCAGGCGGCGGGCGGTGTGACGCTGGCCGTGGCGAGCGTCACGGCGCCGGTGGTGACCGGCCAGGCGCTCCTGCACGGCGGTGCCCCGACCGCCGCATGGACGTTGCTGGCGGCCGGGCTGCTCGGCTCCCTGTGCTGTCTGCCGCTGTCCGGCGCGATCCGCCGCCGCCACGCGGCCCACCGCCGCTCACGCCGCCGCCCGGACCACCGCTCGTACGGCCACACGTCCGGCCGCCGACCGGACCGGCCGGTTTCCACGCCCCGCGCACGGGCCGTCCGAGAATCACCGGTCTCCGGAGAATGCTTCTGACAGCACGGGCCACTCTGGAATCCGACCCTGCCGACGCGATCGAGAGAGACGGCGAAGCGACATGAAGGTCATCGGACTGCTCGGCGGGATGAGCTGGGAGTCGACGGACTACTACTACCAGCAGCTCAACAGAAGGACGCGGGAGCGGCTCGGTGGGCTGCACTCGGCGAAGATCGTGATGCACTCCGTGGACTTCGCCGAGGTCGAGCGGATGCAGGAGAGGGACGCCTGGGACGAGGCGGGCGAGTACCTGGCCGCGCGCGCCCACGGCCTGCGACTCGCGGGCGCGGACTGCGTCCTTCTGTGCACCAACACCATGCACCGCGTCTACCCGGCCATCCAGCGGCGGCTCGACGTCCCCATGCTGCACATCGCCGACGGCACGGCCGATGCCCTCGCCCGGGCCGAGATCACCAGGGTCGCCCTGCTGGGCACCCGCTACACCATGGAACAGGCGTTCTATCGCGAGCGGTTGACGGCGCGTGGCCTGGAGGTGCTGATCCCGGAGGCCGAGGACCGCGAACTCGTCCACAGGATCATCTACGAGGAGTTGTGCCGTGGGCTCGTGCGCGACTCCTCGCGGCAGACCTACGTGCGGATCCTCTCGTCGCTCGCCGAAGCCGGAGCGCAGGGGGTGATCCTCGGATGCACCGAGATCGGGCTCCTGCTGGGCCAGGACAGCAGCCCGCTGCCGGTCTTCGACACCACGCTGCTCCACGTGGAAGCCGCCTTGGACTGGGCCCTTGCCGACGACTGAACCCCGGCCCGCGCCAGCGCGGGAACCGGCGGACCTGGAGGACGCACTCGCGCTGGCGCGATACCGCCGGCGTCAGTCGGAAGGCAGCGGCCCCGGCACAGAGGGTCGCACCGCTGCCAATCAGTTCCAGCACTTCCCGTGATGCGCGCTGGTAGTCGACCGCGTTCTCGCGACAAAGATGACCAACGAGGCCCCCGAGCAGCGCGAACGAGACGTCATCTCGATCAACAACCCGGGAGCCTCGCACGTTGCGGATCACGAACCATCACTTGACCGGTGGCCGCCTCCGAAGAAACCCAGTGAATCGGCCGCGCAAGCTCCGGTGCTGAGGAACGGTACTCAATCCGATGAAGTATCGGGAACTACTTCGATCTTGTTGCCGTCGAGGTCCGCGATCGTGAACGTCCTGCCGTAGGGCGCGTTCTCGATGGGACTTATCACGCGTGCGACCGAGGCGAGGCGCACATAATCCGCGTCCACATTCTCGGATGTCAGAATGATCGTTTGGTGCCCGGCGTGTTTTACCTGCCCATCGCCAAGATTGATAGCGATCTCAGAATCACCAAGGGACAGTTCAACAAAATCGCCGTCCCGATCCTTCACTCGGAATCCGAGGCACTGGACGTAAAAGTCGACCGCCGCCGTCACGTCCGACACGTAGAGCACGGGATAAAGGAGTCTTTTAAGCACGGAAGGATGCTATCACGGCTGGTCGATCGCGATGCCCTCAAAGTACCTCGTGAGCTCCACGACTACCTGGCACTGGTGCTTGCGGGCCGGAGCGTGGAGATGAGCTCTCCGATTTCCGCCACCTCCGGGTACCGGGCCTTCTCGGCGTCGGATGCCAGAATCCCCACCGCCTCTGAAAGCTCTTGGAGCCGGGGCCCGATTTCACGGAGGAACGACTGATGAGATACGGCACGGTACTTCGCAAGATACAGCAGATTGAATAGCACCATCCGCCAGTTGGCGGCCTCGACACCCATTCGAAGCTCCAAGACCGAACGGCCGACCAGACGCGTGCAGGAATCCCCGCCCATGTCCACCGCAGGGTCCAGAGGATCGAACACTTGGTCGCCATAAAACCCTAATTCCACGCCGATGTTCTTCCGTGCCAAAGAAAAATCGCCATCATCGATTCCTCGCCGCGTAGCGTTGATGAAGCGGTGGAACAGCTCCGGCTTTCCTCCGAAGGCGAGCCCGATGACGCCTGCTCTCTTGATCCAGAAATCGTGCTCGTCTTCGAGGATTCTCGCGAGCCACATCTGTAGATCCGCTTCACCAAACATTCCAAGGTAGTATCCGACCTGGCCGGCAGCGAACTTACGCAGCCGTGCCGTACGCTCGTCCGACGCCTCCTTCACATCGTTCAGAGCGCCACTGAACGCGTCTCTCAACCGCACGGAAGCCGTGCGTCGTGCAGCCGGCTCGCGCGAGATCCGGACGATGGCTTCCTTGAGGAAGAAGGTTACTTCGGGCGTGTCGATGTACTCGAAGTAGTCCTCACCACGGGTTGATCTTTCGCGAAGCCAGGCGTCGGCCCGTCTGGCGACCAGATAATCCTCGAACGACTGGTGATAGAACCGTGCGTCGTATTCGTCAGGATCGGCGAGAGACGATCGTCGGAGCGTCAGCATCGGGCACGACTCGATCGCGTCCGCCACTCGTATCCGCTGCTGTTCGGGAATCTCCGTGACGTTCTGGACGGCGGCCATGATCAGCCCACGCCCGCTGAGGCGACCTTGCGAACCGCAGAAGTGGAGCCAAGCGAACTCTGCCAGCGCGGCGACAACGAGATCGGAGGCGACAGCAAGGCGCCCCTCCCTGTGTTCACGGGAGAGACTGAGGCGCACGAACTCCCGGTAGACGAGCGAGACGTCCAGTTCGGCCGTGTCGGCGTCGGGCCATCGGATCGACGCACACATCGCGAGAAGGAGGGGATTATGGGTGAGTTCGCGGAGATCCGGTGCGTTGTCGCGAATGGTCAGCGCCACCCGGGTCCTCGCTTCGGCCTCCGCTGCAGGGTAGATGCGTCTGCAAAGCGCTCCGACGAAGGACTGGAGCTCGATCTCGGCAGGCTCGCGCCAAGCGAACACGCGGTGCTCGCGCACGGCCGGCGCACCAAGCAGTGCCGCCTCGTAGTAGGAGACACGAGCAGTGCAAAGAACGGCGTGCCGGAACACCCACGAAGTAAGAAGGCGATGCATCTCGGAGGGCTGGAGACGGCTGGCTATCTCATCGAGAGCATCGATCATTATGACGGCGCGGACCTCGATCAGTTCGGCGAGGGCACGTCTCTCGAAGGTGGACAACGCGCCGTTGAAGAGCCGCTTCTCGATGACACCGGCGAGCCACTCGCGCGAGCCGAAGGTCCGGCCGGAGTTCGATTCGCCGAGGAAGTCCATCCAGTCGAGGGTGATCAACCAGTCCAGACCAGCCGTCCGGGAGGTGAGCCAAGCATGCTCGGCCGTTCGGCAGAGGATTGACTTTCCAGCCCCCGGGGGTCCGATGACCAGCGCTCCCGCGGCTCCTTCTCGTACCGCCCAGACATCGACTCCGCTCTCGATGGACACGATGATGTCACCGCTCGGACCTTCGAGTTTCGCCGGTATCAGTAGCCCGTTCTCGATCAGGTCACGGTTCGTCAGCTCCAGCGTGCCGGAAGCCTGACGGTCCAACCGATCCTCGATCTCGGCTCTCAGCGCTCGCAGTACATCGCCTGCGAGCTCCTCCTCGGTGGCAGCGATCTGTCGCGTCAAGCTTCGCCCTGCCTCGAGGACTCCGCTCTGCTCAGCCAACCTGCGCCAGGTCCTGTACTCGGCACCGAGTACCTTCGAATCCTTCTGCCGGAGTATTCGGCGCCTGATCCATACATAGGCGAAGCGCGCCGTGCTCAACGCTCCGACGATACTGAAACCAAGCAGTGTGAAGAGACGAGCACCGTGTATGAACCACTCCCTGATGATTTCCATCCGGTCCCCCGAAGGCTAGCCGCTCGTCGGCATGAAGCCACCATCAATGGTTACGCTTGCGCCTGTGACAGAAGTGGTCTCACTTGAGGCGAGGAAGCGCACAACGGCTACTACCTCTGCGGGTGTGACCAGACGTCGCATCGGCGTCTTCTCGACGATGCTGTCGATGAAGTCCTTGGGCGCCGCCGCGGTCATTTCAGTGTCAACGTGCCCTGGGGCGACGAGGTTGACCCGGACATGAGGGGCAAGAGCTGCAGCAAGAATACTGTTGACGTAGGACAGCGCGCTCTTGCTGGGACCGTACGCGGCGACTTCTGGATCGACCACGCGCCCGTAGATCGAGCCGATGTTCACCACAGCGGGATGAGGCGCAGCCGTGAAGAGTTCCACAAAGCTTCTTGCCAGCATAAGCGGAGTGACTGTATGAAGCTGATAACTCTTGGCCATTGACAGCGGACTGACTCGCCAGAGGTCTTCGTCGTCCTGCATGCTGCCGGCATTGTTGACGAGCAGGTCAAGCCGAGGCGTGAGCGCCCGTACCTCCGCGATGGCCCGCTCGGCCCCTCCGATCTCCGCGAGATCCGCCGTGACCGAGAAGAGTCGATCGGCGCCACCCGTATGTCCGGATCTGGAGATACTGATTACCGCCCAGTCATCTTCGAGAAGTTCATCCACGATCGCACGGCCGATTCCGCGGCTGCCGCCCGTGACGACAGCCCACTTCTGTGAAACCTCTTCCACCGTTTCCCCTTGCTTTTGTTCGGCACACTCGCCGACGAATACACGATCTCTCTACACGCGCACTGCCCGCAGAGAGTAGGAGAGCGGGACCGGTGAATCCCCTGGAGGCCGCCAGAGCCCGTCTTCCCGAATGGGAAGAAGCCCCTTACGTGTGTAACTCGACGTTACATGTTCGGTGAAGTTGACGATATGCATTCCGGCGTCGATCAGGCTTTGCAGGATTGACCCGAGAGTCCAGTCGGTGTGTATCACCGTGCGATTATCGGCGTTCTTTGCCTTGCCCAGATGAGTACCGTCGATCTGCTTTTCCTTCGGAGTCTCATCGAAATAATCCCCTCGCAGCACGAACTCGTCGCCATCGACCGAGACCAGTCGATACACAAGTGGATGGATTTCGAACAGATAAATCCACCCTCCCGGGAGGAGAAGACTGAATACGCTCTCGGCCCAACGTCCGATGGACGGGAGCCATCGCAACACGCCGTGCGATGTGTAGACGAAGTCGAAAGTCGTCGAAGGAAGGGTAGTGCGGTCCATCACATCGCCTTGCAGGAACTGGATGTCCGCACCGCATCTGCGGGCGAGACGTTGTGCGACATCGCAGGCTTCCGAAGAGATGTCGACGCCCGTCATGTGTGCGCCCATCCGAGAAAGCGAGATCGTGTCCAGGCCGATGCCGGCCTGGAGGTGCAGGCCACGAAGCCCACGGACATCGCCGATCTCGCCGGTCTCGGCAGCCGAGATGCTGGACCGACCGGCAAGAACGTCTTCGACCGGATAGAAAGAACTTGATGCAGCTCTGCTTGAAATCTCATCCCAATGTAATCGGTTCGTCGAAGTTTGCGACAAGAAATCCTGGTCAGACACGTGATCCTCCATGTGCGCACCACCCGTGATCGAATTCACTGCTCCAGTTGCCTCGAAGTGAGGTGCGCTCGGATTCGTTCCAGGCTGGCAGTCACGTCCGCCGGAGTGAGCGGCTCATGTCTGGTGTCACCGACGACTTGCAGAGACGTTTCCCGGGGCACGAAAACATCAGTGTTGTCTCGATGAGGAGGACTCGTGATCACCAGTGTCACGGTGAGTTTGTCGTGTTCGACGGGGGACACGCGATGAACAACCCGGGAGTCAAGCCAGTAACTCGAACCGGCAACGTATTGTGTCACACTCGTCGGCACAAGGCTCGCCGTGCCGACATGAAGCAAGTCATACTCACTGGCGGCGTCAATACCTTGCTTATGGTACTGAAATCGGAAGTGTCCGTCGCCATCTTGGTGCTCAAAGGCAGTTGCGTGATAGGCACCCGCAAGAAGCGTTGTGGCGAAGGACCACCTGTGGTTGTGCGCGTTCTCGATGGGGCGCTCTTGGCCGGGCTCCGCTGGCCACCATATGTGGAGCCTTATTTGGGCGCTGTGAGCGGCGATAAGGACGAGTTTCTCGAATCCGTTCGCATGACGAACGGATCGACCTGCGATTTCGGAAATCTGCTGACCGTCCGCCAGGATCTCCGCCACGATCGCTAAAAGCGTTTCCGATACCGCCACACGATCGAGGAATTCCAGCATCGCGACTGAGCCATGATCCGTGCGACCGAGTTCACGAACGGCAGCCGCAAATTCCGCCCCCACGAGGTACTCCTCCGCCCTCAGATCGGTCCCGATTGCAGATCATGGAATTACCACATCACTCCACGTTAGCACGATCGGGCAGCGTGGTCGCGTGCCATACCGAGCTATATTTGCGCTATCAAAATGCCCGTATTATTATCTTCTGTCCAGCCAATGCTGAACCCCCTCCTTCTTGGCCGCAGAAGGGCAGGACGAATCGGAATGGATCAATGTAACGCCAGTTTTCAGAGTTACCGGTGCGCTGTGAACAGGTCACCATGCTCATCGTCACCCGTGAGGGCGACCGGCGATGCAAGCTCCGCCCGTCCCAGCGTCTGGCTGACCGAGGACGACGCACCGGTCCGCGAGGCGGAGCCGCTGAGCCGGTTCCTGCTGCGTCAGCCGTCGAACCGCCGCCAGGGTAGGTCGAGGTGGAGTAGCGGCCGCAGTGCGCTGCGGTGCACGCGATGGACGCCAGGAACAGACCCCGGAAACGCAGAGATCCCGTCCGATCGCTTGATCGGACGGGATCTCGTACTGCCTACGTGGAGCTAAGGGGATTTGAACCCCTGACCCCTTGCATGCCATGCAAGTGCTCTACCAGCTGAGCTATAGCCCCTCGACGGGTAGGAGCTTAGCGCGTGAGCCGCCCGGACGAGAAATCCGTTCCCAGGCGGCGCGAAACGCGGCGCCAGACGCGGCGCGAGACACCGTCGGCCGGGTCAGTCGTCGTCGCCCAGGACCGGCTCGGGCAGGGTGCCCGCGTTGTGCTCCAGCAGCCGCCAGCCGCGGGCGCCCTCGCCCAGCACCGACCAGCAGCAGTTGGACAGCCCGCCCAGCGACTCCCAGTGGTGCGGCTCCAGACCCAGCAGCCGGCCGATGGTGACCCTGATCGCCCCGCCGTGGCTGACCACGACCAGAGTGCCGCCGTCCGGCAGCTTGTCCAGCTCGCGGGCGACCACCGGGGCGGCCCGGTCGGCCACCTCGGTCTCCAGTTCGCCCCCGCCACGCCGCACCGGCTCACCGCGTTTCCAGGCGGCGTACTGCTCGGCGTAGCGCTCCCGGATCTCGACGGTCGTCAGACCCTGCCAGGAGCCCGCGTAGGTCTCCCGCAGCGCCTCGTAGAACCGCGGCTGGATCCCGGTGACCGCGGTCAGTTCCGCCGCGGTGGCGGCGGCACGGCGCAGGTCGGAGGCGATGACGGCGTCCGGCTCCAGCGCCCCCAGCAGCCGCGCCGCCCGCCTGGCCTGGGCGAGGCCGGTGTCGGTCAGCGGTATGTCGGTCGTGCCCTGGTAGCGCTGCTCGAGGTTCCACGCGGTCTGGCCGTGCCGCCACAGCACCACGCGGCGGCCACGACCGTACCCCGGCTCCTGCCGCGCGCTCAGCGCAGTTCTCCGTCCGCCTCGTCCATCCGCCCCTGGGCCTCGGCGTGTTCGGCGGCCTTGCCGCGGGTGGCCGTCGCGTCGGCGGGCAGCCCGATCTCCGGGCAGTCCTTCCACAACCGCTCCAGGGCGTAGAAGACCCGTTCCTGCGAGTGCTGTACGTGCACGACGATGTCGACGAAGTCGAGCAGCACCCAGCGGCCGTCCCGCTCGCCCTCGCGGCGCACCGGCTTGGCGTCGAGTTCGGTCCGCAGCCGTTCCTCGATCTCGTCGACGATGGCCTTGACCTGGCGGTCGTTCGGCGCGGAGGCGAGCAGGAATGCGTCGGTGATCGACAGCACGTCGCTGACGTCGTACGCGATGATGTCGTGCGCGAGCTTGTCGGCCGCCGCCTGGGCGGCGGTCCTGATCAGCTCGATGGAGCGGTCCGTGGCGGTCACAGGGGAAGCTTTCCGGTCGGTTACGGGTACCCCACCAGGGTCTCATGCCGCACCGGCAGGACCGCGCGGCATTTTCCGGCCCCCGGTGGGCCGGAACGCCACCACCGCGCGGCGCGGCCGGGGCTCATCTGGCGGCCGGCGGCCGGTAGTCGCCGCCGAGCACGACCGTGACGTCGGCGTTCGCCGCGCCGGTGCCCTTGACGACCTCGGTGACGGGCAGGCCGAGGGTCTTGGCGACCGCCTCCGCCGTCTTGCGGGCCGCCACTGTGGCGTACAGCACCTGGGAGGTGGTCCGCCGCTGCACCGTGCCGCCGCTGACGTAGGTGTAGCCGGCGTTGACGACCTGGACCTGGGCTCCGGAGGCCGCCTTCGGGTCGCCGCTGGCGTCGCGGACGGCGATCGTCGGGATGCCGCTGGCGTCGGTGTTCTTCACCGCGCCGCCCAGGACGTCCTTGACCACGCTGCTGGTGGCCTGCTCGCTGAGCGTGCCGTCAGCCTGCACCGGCAGGGTGGTGGTCGTGTAGTGGCCGGTCTTGGCGAGGTCGGCCAGCGCGCCGAGGGTGGCGCCGAGTTGCCCGTCGGACAGCGAGGGGTCGGGGATGGCCCCCATGCTGTCGACGATCTTGGTGGCGGTCGCGGTGTCGCCTGGCAGCTTGGTCAGCAGGGCCTGCATGACCTGTCCGAACCGGGCGAGTTGCTTGTCCTGCGTCTCGCCGGGGCCACGGTGGGTGGCGTAGGCGACGGCCGCCGATCCGTTGAGGTCCCGGTCCCGGCCGGCCGTCACCACCGTCTTGCCGCCGGCGACGACCGTCGCGTCGGCGTTGAGGGTGATGCCGCCGACGGCGTCGACGAGTATTTCCAGGTAGGGGGTGTCCAGCCGCCAGGTGCCCTGGATGTCGGCGCCCAGCAGGGTGTCGAGGGAGTCCCTGGTGGGGTCGGAGCCGTCGTCGACGACCGACTTGCCCAAGGTGGTGGAGCCGTTGTCGCCGCTGACGGAGATCGAGTTGGGCAGCAGGACGGTGGTGCCGCTGCCGGTGGTCTCGTTGCGGACCATCAAGGCGGTGGAGCTCTCGGTGCTGTCGACCTCGCGCAGGTGCACCACGATGACGTCGCGCTTCTGGGCGCCGGCCGCCACCGCGCCGGGGCCGCCCGCGCCGAGGCCCGGCAGCATGCCGGAGCGCCACAGGTAGCCGACGCCGCCGACCAGGGCCAGCGCGAGCACCACGATCAGGGCGATGGTGCGGGCCCGGCCGCGGCGTTTGCGCTCGTCGCGCCGCTCGGAGCGCGACTCGGAGAACTTCAGCCAGTCGATGACGTCCTCGGCCTGCTCGTCCTCCTCCTCGACGAAGGCGAACTGCTCGGTGTGCAGTCCCTCCTCGTCGCCCTCGCCCGGCGGACCGGGCTCGGCGTCCGGGTGGACGGGCGGCTGCACCGGGTCGGCGGCCGGCGGCTCGGCGACGCGCTGGTGCGGGACGTGGGGGGCGCCGGGCGCCTGGGGAGCCTGGGGGGCCTGGTAGGCGGCCGGGTCCTGGTACTGCGGGGGCTGCCCGTAAGGCTGGTACTGCTGGGGCTGGTGGTACTGCTGGTGTTCGTCGTACCCGGGGCCGCCGTAGGGCTGCTGGGGGTACTGGTCCGGCGGGTACTGCCCGGCGGGCGGCGGCTGGCCGTACGCCTGGTCGCCCTGGCCCTGGCCGTAGTGGCCGCCCTGGTCCTGGTAGTACGCCGAGGGGTCGTAGCCCTGCTGGCCCTGCTGGCCGGCGTAGGGGTCGTAGCCCTGCGGGTGCTGCCCTTGCGGCGGGTAGCCGGGCGCGTACGGGGCGTATGGCTCCTGGGGCTCATAGGGCTCCTGGCCGTATCGCTCCTGCTCGCTCACCAGCGCGCCCTCCAGATCGTGTGACTTCGAGCCCAGCGGGCTATCCGGCGTCCGGGTCCGGGTCCCGGTACAGCTTCCGCTTGTTGATGTAGCGAACCACGCCGTCCGGCACGAGGTACCAGACCGGTTCGCCCCGGGCCACCCGCTTCCGGCAGTCGGTGGAGGAGATGGCCAGCGCCGGGACCTCGACCAGTGAGACACCGCCGGTCGGGATTCCGGGGTCGGACAGAGTGTGCCCCGGCCGGGTCACTCCGATGAAATGCGCCATGGCGAACAGCTCCTCGGCGTCCCGCCAGGAGAAGATCTGTTCGAGCGCGTCGGCACCGGTGATGAAGAACAGGTCCACGTCGCCGTACTCGGCGGTCAGGTCCCGCAGGGTGTCGAGGGTGTAGGTCCGCCCGCCGCGGTCGATGTCGATGCGGCTCACCGAGAACTGCGGGTTGGAGGCGGTCGCGATGACCGTCATCAGATAGCGGTCCTCGGCCGCGGAGACCTGCTGGTCTTCCTTCTGCCAGGGCTTGCCGGTGGGGACGAAGACGACCTCGTCCAGCTCGAACAGGCTCGCGACCTCGCTGGCGGCCACCAGGTGACCGTGGTGGACGGGATCGAAAGTCCCACCCATCACGCCGAGTCGTTTCTTCACCGGTCCGACCCCTCCGTCCCTGATCTCACGGATGTCCCTGATCTCACGGATCGCGGAGGGGCGCACGGACACCGCCTGCTCTCCCATGCGAGCACACCCTACTTGGCGACCCCGGGAGCGCGCCGCCTCGGCTCAGCGGTCGCGGTTGAAACGACTGGTGATCCACAGCAGGAGCAGCAGGACGAACAGCGCCCCGCCACCGGTGAGGAACGGGCTCAGGCTCTGGTGGTTGCCACCCTCGGCGAGCGGTGCCAGAGCTGCTGGGATGTGTGCGGTCATGGTCTGCGGGACCCCTTGCGTCGGAAGAGTCGTCAGGCTGGGAACTCCTGCCACATGGTACGGCCGCGGCCCCACGGAACCCTACGCAGGTCCCGGACGTCCTCAGTGTGTACGCAACTACGAACGAAGCAGTACGTAACCGCCCGTCAGTCCTTGCCGCCGTAGCCGCGCAGCAGGAACCAGGCGAGGAAGGCCGCACCCAGCACCGAGACGATGATCACGGTACGCAGCAGCACGCCGGGGCCTGCCGAGTCGGAGGCCACAGCGAGCAGCGTCGCCGGGTCGTGAATCGCGGGGGTTCGCATGCCTTTCAGCCTAACCCTGCGGACCGCCGGCTCCGAGGTGGGGTGCGCGGCGGCCACGTACGAACCGAGGGGGAAACCCGATGACCGTCCCGAACGAGCAAGGCGGCGCCGACGGCCCGAACGACAACGTGCCCAGTCGCAGCCGGACCCGGTTCCCGGGGATCTCCTCGCGGGCCTACGAGCACCCGGCGGATCGCTCGGCGCTGGTCGCGCTCCGCAAGCTGACCGGGTTCGACACCGTCTTCAAGACGCTCAGTTCGCTGCTGCCCGAGCGGTCGATGCGGCTGATGTTCCTGTCGGACTCGGTGCGGGTCGGCGAGCAGCAGTTCCCGCATCTGCACGACATGCTGCGGGACGCCTGCCACATCCTGGACCTGGAGAAGGTCCCGCCGATGTACGTCAACCAGGACCCGCAGCCCAACGCCATGTGCATCGGCCTCGACGAGCCGATCATCGTGGTCACCACCGGGCTGGTGGAGTTGCTGGACGAGGAGGAGATGCGCGCGGTCGTGGGCCACGAGGTGGGCCACGCGCTGTCCGGCCACTCCGTCTACCGCACGATCCTGCTCTTCCTGACCACCATCGCGCTGAAGGTGGCGTGGATCCCGCTGGGCAACGTGGCGATCATGGCGATCGTCACCGCGCTGCGCGAGTGGTTCCGCAAGTCCGAACTGTCGGCGGACCGGGCCGGGCTGCTGGTCGGCCAGGACCTGCAAGCCTCCATGCGCGGCCTGATGAAGCTGGCCGGCGGCAACCACCTGCACGAGATGAACGTGGACGCCTTCCTCGCGCAGGCCGAGGAGTACGAGGCCGGCGGCGATCTGCGCGACTCGGTGCTCAAGATCCTCAACGTGCTGCCACGCTCCCACCCGTTCACCACCGTGCGGGCGGCCGAGCTGAAGAGGTGGGCGGGCAGCCGCGACCACCAGCGGATCATGGACGGGCACTACCCGCGGCGCGAGGAGGACAAGGACACCTCGGTGTACGAGTCCTTCAAGGAGTCGGCCACCCACTACGCCGACCACGTCAAGACCAGCAAGGACCCGCTGATGGGCCTGATCCGCGACCTGTCCAGCGGTGCCGGTGACTTCGGCGGCAAGCTGCGGGACCGGTTCAGCGGCTCGGGCAGCCGTCCGGAGGGCCAGGACGACCCGCAGCCGGACGCCTGAGACACGGCCTAGGGAGTGGGGACCGGGCCGAGCACACCGCAGGGCGGGGGCATCGCCTTGCGGTGGTCGTACGGGTCGGTCCCGGCGACGTCGGCGGCACTCTGGCCGGCCAGCAGCGGACGGAAGTAGGCGGCCGGGTCACTCGCGCAGTCGAGCGGCCCGGCCTCGATCACCGCCCGCTCGACCTCGACCTGGTGGGCGTTGAGGTCCGACGGGTCGAAGAAGAGCCGCAACTGCCGTCGCACGGTGAACAGCGAGACCGCCCGCGGTCCTGGACCCACCGGCCGCAGCGAGTAGACCAGCGTGTGGTCGGTGGCCACCTCCAGGCCGCGCGTGCCGCTCTCGCCGACCGTGATCGAACCGCGTACCCGCACCCGCGGATCGGCCAGCACGATACGGGCCGGGTCGAACCGCACCAGCCAGCCGGTCACCGCGTGCTCGCCGTCGTCGGCGGGCCGGGCGAGGCTGCGGTTGAACTGCGTCAACTGGCCGGGGGCGAGCAGGTCGAGCACGCCGCGCACGTCGCCGTCGGTCAGCGCCCCCTCCTCCAGCGAGGAGGCGACCAGGTAGTCCTTGGCGAGGGTCAGCGCCTCCAGCACCTCGTCCCCGGTGAAGTGCTCGGTCGCCTTGGCCGTCGGCAGCGTGAGGCCCGCTGCCCCCGTCCGGTAGCGCGCGCCGCCCGCGGCGGCGAACAACGGGTCCTCCGTGGCGGAGGGCACCTGGCCCCGTGGAGCCAGCGCGACCAGTGTGGTGCGCAGCGAGACGCCGCGGGGTGTGGCGGCCCCCCGGTAGGGATGCCGTACCCCCATGTAGACCGCGCTGCCGAAGGCGAGGGCGATCAGCACCACCAGCACGAAGACCTGGCGGTAGCCGCCGGGCCGAAGCCAGGGGCGGCGGGTGCGCACCGCCGGATCCATGCCGCTCAGCCGCTCGCTCGCCGAGTACTCCTGTATCCGGGCGGCCCGGACGAATGACTCGTCGAACACGACCGATCGGAACTCGTCGTCACCGCCTCCCGGAACGCCCATGGGTGTCCCTTCCGGAGGGTCTCCATGCCCGGTCATACGACAAGAGTAGGTCTGACTCGCCGGGGGTGAACGTCGTGGAAGCCAGCAGTTTCTGACGATCCCTCACCAAGTGGGCATTCCCCGGCGTTCCGTCAACGGGCGGCGGGGGAGGCCACTTCCACCGGGGGATGCGAGATGCCGACCTGACCGGTGGCGGGCGGCGGGGGCGGGGTGGGCTGCCGGGAGCCGCTGCCCGCGCCGCGGTAGACCGCCGCGAAGGTCAGCGCCACCACGCCGATGCCCATCAGCACGGCCAGCAGCCAGGCCACCGTGCGGTGCCAGCGGGTGTGCGAGCCGAAGGCCTTACGGTGCCGGTACTGGCCGCCGTACAGACCCAGATCACTCTCGTCGTAGCCGCCCGCCCGGCGGACCGGGTAGCCGTCCTCCGGGTCGTCGTCCGCGCCCACCCTGGCGCGGGCCGCCTCGGCCTCCGCGCGGGCCTGGGCAGCGGTCAGCAGCCGCTCGCGGGCAGTGGGCTCGTGGTAGGAGGCCGCCTTGACGAAGGCCTCGTCGAACACCACGGATGCGAACTCCTCGTCCGCGCCGCCGTGGTCGTCGCCGTCCGGGAACGGCTCTCCGCCAACACCCTCAGACACACGTCCAGAGTAAGCCCGGGAGGCCGCCATGGGCAGAGGGAGCGGGAGAAAACCGGGCACCCAGGCCTCCCAGGGCCCCGGCGGCCGTCCGGGGGCGGCTCAGCGGATGTGGCCGTCGCCGGTGACCACGTACTTGGTGGAGGTCAGCTCCGGCAGCCCCATCGGGCCGCGGGCGTGCAGTTTCTGGGTGGAGATGCCGATCTCGGCGCCGAACCCGAAGGCACCGCCGTCCGTGAAGCGGGTGGAGGCGTTGACCATGACCGCGGTGGAGTCGACCTGGGCGACGAAGCGGCGGGCGGCGCCCTGGTCCCGGGTGACGATGGCCTCGGTGTGCCCGGAGGACCAGCGGCGGATGTGCTCCACCGCGGCGTCCAGGTCCGGCACGACGGCGGCCGCGATGTCGTACGACAGGTACTCCGTGGCCCAGTCCTCGTCGGTGGCCGGCAGAACGGCGGCGTCCGCGCGCTGCCAGGCCTGGTCGCCGTGCACCGTCACCCCGGCCGCCGCCAGCGCGGTCAGCGCCCGGGGCAGGAAGGCGTCGGCGACCGCGGCGTGCACCAGGACGGTCTCGGCCGAGTTGCAGACACTGGGCCGGGATGCCTTGGCGTTGACCAGGATGCTGACGGCCATGTCGAGGTCGGCGTGCTCGTCGACGTAGACGTGGCAGTTGCCGACGCCGGTCTCGATGACCGGCACCGTGGACTCCTCGACGACCGTGCGGATCAGCGAGGCGCCGCCGCGCGGGATGAGGACGTCCACCAGTCCGCGGGCGCGCATCAGCTCCTTGACCGACTCCCGGCTCTCCCCCGGCACCAGCTGCACCACGTCGGCGGGCAGTCCGGCCGACTCGACGGCGTCCCTGAGCACCGCGACCAGCGCGGTGTTCGAGGCGTAGGCGGACGAGGAGCCGCGCAGCAGGACCACGTTGCCTGACTTCAGGCACAGGGCGGCGGCGTCCACCGTGACGTTGGGCCGGGCCTCGTAGATGATGCCGACCACCCCCAGCGGGACCCGGATCTGCCGCAGGTCGAGCCCGTTGGGCAGCGTCGAGCCGCGCACCACCTCGCCGACCGGGTCGGGCAGCGCGACGACGTCGCGCACATCGGTGGCGATGGCCGAGACGCGTTCGGCCGAAAGGGTGAGCCGGTCGATGATCGACTCGCTGGTGCCGTTGGCCCGGGCCTTGGCGATGTCCTCGGCGTTCGCCGCGATGATCTCCCCGGCACGGGCCTGGAGGGCGTCGGCGACGGCGAGCAGCGCGCCGTCCCGCACGGTGCGCGGCTGCGGCGCGAGCACGGCGGCGGCCGCCTTGGCGCGGCGTGCGACATCGGTGACGGAAGAGTATGCGCTGGTGGTCATGGATCGAAGGGTACTGATCCGGCGGGCCGCACCTCGCCACGATTCCGGCATGCAAGACGATCGGGCCACCGCCCGGAGTCAGTACGGGTGCACCCCGACCGGTGTGGCGGGCGGCGGGCCGTAGCCCTCGGCCACCCGCTGGTGGTAGGTGCCCCGGTCGATCACTTCGAGGCCGACGATCTCCCACGGCGGCAGTTTCGCGGTGGCCCGGTGCTCGCCCCACAGCCGCAGCGCGATGGCGGCGGCGTCGTGCAGGTCGCGGGCCTCCTCCCAGTAGCGGATCTCCGCGTGGTCGACCGCGTAGCGGCTGGTCAGCAGGAAGGGGTGGTCGTGCGCGAGCTGTTCCAGGGCCCGCCGGACCTCGTCCAGCGGAGCCTCACCGCCCGCGAGATTGAGGGTGACATGCCACAGTCGGGAGACCTCGCCCCCGGCCGGTCCCGGCCGCGGCTCGGGATCCTGGGCGGGGCTGTTCACCGGAAGGTCGGGTTGTATGCCGTCCACACTGGCCAGTGTCCGCTCCTCCGCCACCGCCCGTCGGGCGTGGGAGGTGCCCCCTCCTCGGGGCAGCGCCCCTGGGCGCCCTCGTCTCACCGGCGGCCTCCTGTATGCGTTCCCCCCGGCCGTGGCAGCGGGGGTGGTGCGGTGGTCCTGAGCGAGTACCGCAGTGGATACGGTGCCCCGCATCAAAGTTGACCAGCCCGGAGCCGACCCCGGGGCCGTTTTCGCCAAGAAGCCCCCCGGATCACCGATCCGGGCCGGTCACCCGTACCCCATCGTCACCTCAGTACGACCAGATCGTCCCGGTGTACGACCTCCCGCTCGTACTCGGGACCGAACTCGGCGGCCAGCTCACGGGTGGACCGGCCCAGCAGCCTGGGCAGCTCGCCGGCGTCGAAGTTGACCAGCCCCCGGGCCACCGTCCGCCCCTGCTCGTCCAGCAGGTCGACCGGATCGCCCGCGGAGAACTGCCCCTCGACCCCGGTCAGCCCGGCGGGCAGCAGCGAGGTGCGCCGCTCCACCACCGCCCGCACCGCGCCCGCGTCCAGCCGCAGGGCACCGCGCGGGGCCGAGGCGTGCGCGAGCCACAGCAGACGGTCGGCCGAACGCTTGCCGGTGCGGTGGAACAAGGTGCCGGTCGGACGCCCGGCGAGCGCGTCGGCGGCCCGCACGGCCGAGGTGAGCACCACCGGGACGCCCGCGGCGGCGGCGATCCCGGCCGCCTCGACCTTGGTCACCATGCCGCCGGTGCCGACCCCCGCCCGGCCCGCGGCGCCGATCGAGACCCCGGCCAGGTCGGCAGGACCGCTGACCTCGGCGACCCGGCGGGCGCCCGGCTTGCGCGGATCGCCGTCGTAGAGGCCGTCCACGTCGGACAGCAGCACCAGCAGATCGGCCCGCACCAGATGCGCCACGAGGGCCGCCAGCCGGTCGTTGTCACCGAATCTGATCTCGTCCGTGGCAACCGTGTCGTTCTCGTTGACGATCGGCAGCGCGCCCATCGCCAGCAGCTGGTCCAAGGTGCGGTACGCGTTGCGGTAGTGGGCGCGGCGGGAGATGTCGTCGCTGGTCAGCAGCACCTGGCCGACGCGCAGCCCGTAGCGGGCGAAGGAGGCGGTGTAGCGGGCGACCAGCAGGCCCTGCCCGACGCTGGCCGCGGCCTGCTGGCGGGCCAGGTCGCCGGGCCGCCGCTCCAGGCCCAGCGGGGCCAGCCCGGCCGCGATCGCACCGGAGGAGACCAGCACGATCTCCTTGCCCCCGGCCTCCTGGCCACCGCCGTCCCGCGCCTTGACCAGCACGTCCACCAGCGCGTCGACCCGGTCGGCGTCCAGCCCGCCGACCGCGGTGGTCAGCGAGGAGGAGCCGACCTTGACCACGACTCTGCGGGCCCGGACGACGTCGTGCCGCAGATCCGCGTCCTCGTGCTGCCGTGCCACCGCGTGTACCCCACAAGTCGTGCCGTTCCGTGTCCGCCGTGCGCAATGTACGGGAAACGGCGGACCTGGCGTCCTTCGTTCCGAGGGACGGGACGCTCAGAACGGATTGAACTCGTCGTACTCCCGCTCCGAGTCGTCCCGCTCGGCCTCGCGGTCCCTGCGGCGCTGCGCGGCCGGGCGCGGCGCCTCGAAACGGTGGTCCTCGCCGCGCCGGCCCAGCATCTCGGCACCGGCCGACATGGTCGGCTCCCAGTCGAAGACCACCGCGTCGTCCTCGGGGCCGATGACGACCTCGTCGCCCGCGCGGGCACCGGCCTTCGTCAGCTCCGCCTCGATACCGAGGCGGTTGAGCCGGTCGGCCAGATAGCCGACGGCCTCGTCGTTGGAGAAGTCGGTCTGCTGCACCCAGCGCTCCGGCTTCTCGCCGCGCACCCGGTACAGGCCGTCCTCCCGGGTGACCGTGAAGCCCGCGTCGTCGACCGCCTTGGGGCGGATCACGATCCGGGTCGACTCCTGCGCCGGCTTGGCCTCCCGGGCCTTGGCCACGATCCCGGCGAGCGCGAAGGACAGCTCGCGCAGGCCGTGCCGGGAGACCGCGGAGACCTCGAAGACCTGGTGGCCGCGGGCTTCCAGGTCCGGCCTGATCAGGTCGGCGAGGTCCTGGCCGTCGGGGACGTCGACCTTGTTGAGCACCACGACCCGCGGCCGGTCGCCCAGCCCGCCGTACTCCGACAACTCCGCCTCGATCACGTCGAGGTCGGTGACCGGGTCGCGGTCCGACTCCAGCGTCGCGGTGTCCAGCACGTGGACCAGCACCGAGCAGCGCTCCACGTGCCGCAGGAACTCCAGGCCCAGGCCCCGGCCCTGGCTGGCGCCCGGGATGAGGCCCGGCACGTCGGCGATGGTGTAGACGGTGGAACCGGCCGTCACCACACCGAGGTTGGGCACCAGGGTGGTGAACGGGTAGTCGGCGATCTTCGGCTTGGCCGCCGACAGCACCGAGATCAGCGAGGACTTGCCGGCGCTCGGGTAGCCCACCAGCGCCACGTCGGCGACCGTCTTGAGCTCCAGCACCACGTCGCCCGAGGTACCCGGCTCGCCCAGCAGCGCGAATCCGGGGGCCTTGCGGCGCGCGGAGGCCAGCGCGGCGTTGCCGAGCCCGCCCCGGCCGCCCTGTGCCGCGACGTAGGTGGTGCCGTGCCCGACCAGGTCGGCCAGCACCGTGCCGTCGGCGTCCAGCACCACGGTGCCGTCCGGCACCGGAAGCACCAGGTCCTGGCCTTCCGCGCCGGAGCGGTGGCCGCCCTCGCCGGGCTTGCCGTTGGTCGCCTTGCGGTGCGGGGAGTGGTGGTAGTCGAGCAGCGTGGTGACCGCGGTGTCGACCACCAGCGTCACGTCACCGCCGCGCCCGCCGTTGCCGCCGTCCGGCCCGCCCAGCGGCTTGAACTTCTCCCGGTGCACGGAGGCACAGCCGTGGCCTCCGTTACCCGCGGCGACGTGCAGTTCGACGCGGTCCACGAAGGTGGTCATGACGGGTGCCTCCAATGAGCGGCAATGCCTGGTGTCGGTCCAACGGACCGAGGGCGGACCCGCCTCCCGTGCTACGGGATGCGGCGTCCGCCCTCGGGGTGGTGCTGTGTCGTCGCGCGGTGCCCGTACTACTCGGCGGCCGCGGGGACGATGTTCACGACCTTGCGGCCACGGCTGGTGCCGAACTCCACCGCGCCGGCGGCCAGGGCGAACAGCGTGTCGTCCTTGCCACGGCCGACGTTGGAGCCGGGGTGGAAGTGGGTGCCGCGCTGGCGGATCAGGATCTCACCGGCGTTGACGGTCTGGCCGCCGAAGCGCTTGACGCCGAGCCGCTGGGCATTGGAGTCGCGACCGTTCCGGGTGGACGATGCGCCCTTCTTGTGTGCCATTTCTCCTCAGTCCCTTACTTCGCAGCCGCGGGGATGCCGGTGATCTTCAGCGCCGTGTACTGCTGGCGGTGGCCCTGGCGACGCCGGTAACCGGTCTTGTTCTTGTACCGCAGGATGTCGATCTTGACGCCCTTGTGGTGGTCCACGACCTCGGCCTGGACCTTCACACCGGCCAGCACCCACGGGTCGCTGGTGACGGCTTCGCCATCGACGACGAGCAGGGTCGAGAGCTCGACCGTGTCACCCACGTTGTTGGTGGGAAGCTTGTCAACCTCAACGATGTCACCGACAGCTACCTTGTGCTGGCGGCCACCGCTGCGCACGATTGCGTACACGCGGATCTCACTCTCTCGCTCGAAATGGCACCCCTGATGCCAGCCACCGCGAATCGGCGCGCGCCGCGAGGCGCGGATGCCGAAAAGATGAGGGGCCTCCCCCGGCGGACCGGGAGGAATGTGCTCAGGAATGAGCGCTAAAACGCCGAAGGTCAAGGTTACGGGGCCCGTTCGACAGGGTCAAACCGGCCCCTGCGCCGTCGCACCGCGCCCGCCACGAGGACGGACGCGGTGCAACGGACGGGTCAGGACGGGTCAGTCGTCGCGGTGACCACCGTGGGCCCGGTCTGCGGGGCCGCGGAGGTCTTCTTCGCCGTCGCCTTCTTCGCCGTCTTGGCGGCCGTCTTCTTCGCGGCCGTCTTCTTGGCGGTCGCGGTGGAGGCGGTCTTCTTGGCGGCGGTCTTCTTCGCCGGCGTCTTGCGCGCCGCCCGCTTGCGCGGCTCGGTCTGCGCCTCCGGCTCCGGCTCACCGTCCGCCGCGGGCACCACGACCACGGCCGCGTCACCCTCGGTGGAAGGCGGCGGACCGGCGGGCGAGGACGCCTTGCGGGTCGCACGACGACGCACCGGCGCGGGAGCGGGCTCCGGCTCGGGCTCCGGCGCGACCGGCTGCTCCGGAGCCTTGGGCTCCTCGGCCACCGGGACCACCACGACCTCGGCCTCGGCGGCCTGCGGCGGCGCACCGGCCGGAGCGGACGCCTTACGGGTGGCACGACGGCGGGTACGCGCCGGCGCCGCGGGCTCGACGGCCTCCACGACCGGCTCGGGCTCCGGCTGCGGGGTCACGGCCTCGGCGACCGGCTCCTCGGCCACCGGGACCACCACGACCTCGGCCTCGGCGGCCTGCGGCGGCGGTCCGGCCGGGGCGCTGGCGCCCCGCGAGGCACGGCGCCTGGCCCGGCCGCGCGAACGGCTGGTGGCGATCGCGGCGGCCTCCGCCTCCGCGGCGCTGCCGAACCACTCCTCCGCGGCCTCCTCGGCCTCGGCGACCACCTCGGCCTCGTCCGGCTCCTCCAACTCCTCGTCCGCGTCCGCCCGGTCGCTGACGACCGGCTCGGGCTCGGGGACGACGGCGGCGCCGGCGCGGCCCTTCTTCTTGCGCTTGCCGCCTCCACCGGTGGTGGTCGCCTGGTCCATGTGGACGATGACGCCACGCCCGTTGCAGTGCACGCAGGTCTCGGAGAACGACTCCAGCAGGCCCTGGCCGACCCGCTTACGGGTCATCTGGACCAGACCGAGCGAGGTCACCTCGGCGACCTGGTGCTTGGTGCGGTCCCGGCCCAGGCACTCCAGCAGCCGGCGCATGACCAGGTCCCGGTTGGACTCCAGCACCATGTCGATGAAGTCGACGACGATGATGCCGCCGAGGTCGCGCAGCCGCAGCTGGCGCACGATCTCCTCGGCCGCCTCCAGGTTGTTCCTGGTGACCGTCTCCTCCAGGTTGCCGCCCTGGCCGGTGAACTTGCCGGTGTTGACGTCGACCACGACCATCGCCTCGGTGCGGTCGATCACCAGCGAACCACCGCTGGGCAGCCACACCTTGCGGTCCAGCGCCTTGAGCAGCTGCTCGTCGATCCGGTACGTCGCGAACACGTCGACGTCCGAGGTCCACCGCTGCAACCGGTCGGTCAGGTCCGGCGCCACGTGGCTCACGTAGCCGTGGATGGTCTCCCACGCGTCGTCACCGCTGACGATGACCTTGGAGAAGTCCTCGTTGAAGATGTCGCGGACCACCCGGACGGTCATGTCGGGCTCGCCGTACAGCAGCGTCGGGGCGTTGCCGGTCTTGGCCTTCTTGCGGATCTCCTCCCACTGCGCCTGGAGCCGCTCGACGTCGCGGGCCAACTCCTCCTCGCTGGCGCCTTCGGCCGCGGTGCGCACGATGACGCCGGCGTCCTCGGGGACGATCTTCTTCAGGATCTGCTTCAGGCGCGCCCGCTCGGTGTCCGGGAGCTTGCGGCTGATGCCGGTCATCGAGCCCTCGGGCACGTAGACCAGGTAGCGGCCGGGCAGCGAGACCTGGCTGGTGAGCCGGGCGCCCTTGTGGCCGATCGGGTCCTTGGTGACCTGGACGAGCACCGACTGGCCGGACTTGAGGGCCGACTCGATGCGCCGCGGGCCGCTGGCGAGGCCGAGCGACTCGAAGTTGACCTCACCGGCGTACAGCACGGCGTTGCGGCCCTTGCCGATGTCGACGAAGGCGGCCTCCATCGAGGGCAGGACGTTCTGCACCTTGCCGAGGTAGACGTTGCCGACGTAGGAGGTGGCCTGCTCCTTGTTGACGAAGTGCTCGACGAGCACGTCGTCCTCCAAGACGCCGATCTGGGTGCGCTCGCCGTTCTCCCGGACCACCATGACCCGCTCGACGGCCTCGCGACGGGCGAGGAACTCCGCCTCGGTGATGATCGGGACACGGCGGCGGCCCTGCTCGCGGCCCTCGCGGCGGCGCTGCTTCTTCGCCTCCAGCCGGGTCGAGCCCTTGATGGCCTGGACCTCGTCGGACGGCTCGGACTTCTTGCGCGGTTCGCGGATCTTGACGACCGTGCGCTCCGGGTCGTCGCCGCCGCTCGGGGCGTCGTCGGAGTCGGAGCCCCCGTCGCCACTGCGACGGCGGCGGCGCCTGCGACGGCGGCTGCTGCTGCTCCCGTGGCCGTCCTCGCCGGAGCGGTCGTCGTCGGAGTCGTCGTCCTCGGAGTCCTCCGCGGCACGCTCGTCGGAGCCGTCCGCGCCCTCGTGGTCGTCGGTGTCGTTGCCCTCGTCACCGTCCGCGGACTCGCCACGGCGACGGCGGCGGCCACCACGGCGGCGGCGCCGGGAGGACGGACGGTCCTCGTGGTCGTCGTCGTGCTCGTTGTCCGCGTCGGAGTCGCTCTCCTCCTCGGGCTCCTGCGGCTCGGCGGCGCGGTGGTCGGCCGGCGCGCTGTCGCGGGCGGCGATCTCCTCCGAGCTGCCGGAGCGGCGACGACGCCGACGCCGGGAGCCGCCTTCCTGCTCCTCGTCGTCGTCCTTGTCGTGCGCGGCGGCGGGCGTCTCCTGCTGCGGCTCGGGGGCGACGAAGACCGGGGCCTGGAAGACGGCGGTCGGCGGGCGCACGGCACGGCGGCGGCCACGGGCGGACTCGGCCGGTGCCTCCTCGGGCTCGGCCTCGGGCGCCTCGGGCGCCGTCTCAGCGGCCGCGGGGGCCGCGGGGGCCTCGACGGGTTCCGGGGCCTTCGCCGCCTTGGCGGTCCTGCCGGTGCGTGGCGCCCTGGTCGCCCGGGCCGCCACGGGGGCCTCCTCGGCCGGTGCCTGCGGTTCGGCGGGCTCGGCGGCGGCGGGCGCCTCGGCGGCCAGGTCCTTCGGGGCCAGCGAGCCGGGCTTGAGTCGGCGCGAGTCGTCGTTCTTCGGCTCGGCGGCGGCGGCCTTCTTACGGGTGCGCCGGGCGCGCTGCGGCTTCTCCTGCTCGGCGGGGGCCTCGGCGGTGGGCGCCTCTACGGCCGCCGGTGCCTCGGTGGCGGCCGGCTCGGGCGCGGGCTCGGGGCTCGCGGCCTTACGGGTGGCCCGCCTGCGGGTACGCGGGGCCGGCTGCTCCTCGGGCTCGCTGTGCGCCGCGGGTGCCTCGGCGGGTGTCTCCGCGGGGGCGGCCGCCTTGCGGGTGGCACGGCGGCGCGGCGTCTTGGGCGCCGCGGCCTCCTGGGGTTCCGGGGATTCCTGCGGCTGCGGGGCGGTGCGCTCCGGCTCCGCCGTCTGCGGCGTGGCCGCTTCGGCGACCGGCGGACCCGCCGGGCGGGACGCGGCCCTGCGCCTGCGGCGTGGTGCCGCGGCGGCGGAATCGCTGCTGGTCGACGCCTCGGGCGTCGTGTTGTCAGGCTCGTTGTCGAGCATGCGGGCATGTCTCCCGTCACGCTCCCGGGCGCCGCGCTCTGTTCCGGCCGTGTTTCCGCGAAGTTCGCGGAACCGTCGTCCGGGGCGCGTGCGCCACACGGGAGCTTCTCGTCTCACTCGCCGGGCCCGCCTCGCGGGTCGGCGAAAGTCTGCTGGTCAGCGCGTCACCGGACCCGGGTGGCTCCCGGTGCGTCGGCGACACGTCAACGACGGTTTCCTACGCGGAACCGCCCGGCACCGTCGCGACGGACAGCTCGGCGGCCGTGGTGGCGGCGGCCGTGGCAGCGTCGCGGTCTGGCGACAACGGGTCGGTCACCGTGCCGGTCTCCTCGTCGAGCGGCCCCTGCGCCAGCCTGGTCACCGCTGCGGGGACCGGCGGCGCGAGGTCGGCCGTCGAACGGAGGCCGGACAGGACGTCGTCGGGTCGTACGGCAGGTGTCACATGCCGCACTACCAGGCGCAGTATCGCACAGCTACCTGTCAGCGGCCTATCGGTACCGGAATCAGCGTCGGCGCCGGCGTCCGGCCCGACCTGCTCCGGAGCGTCCGCGGGCCGCTCCAGCACCGACAGGGACGTCACGGCGCCGCGCGCGTCGAAGGTGCGGATCCCGTTCTTGGTGTTGCGCTTGACCTCGACGCTGGTGGCGGCCAGGAAGGTGTCGACCGCCCGCCGCGCCTCGTCCGGCTCGACGCCGTCGAGCCGCAGCAGCCACTCCGACGCCTCCAGGCGTTCGGCCAGTCCCGAGGTGTGCGCCTCCACGGCGTCGGTCACGTCCAGGCCGGGCGGCAGCGACTCGTCGAGCAGCGTCCGCAGGGCCCGGGGGTCACGCGCCTCGGTGAGCGCGATCTCCAGGTATTCGGCCTCGCTGGCCACACCGGTGGGTGCGGCGCCCGCGTAGGAGACCTTGGGGTGGGGGGTGAAGCCCGCCGAGTACGCCATCGGCACCTCGGAGCGGCGTAGGGCCCGCTCGAATGCGCGCTGGAAATCGCGGTGGCTGGTGAACCGGAGGCGGCCGCGCTTGGTGTAGCGCAGTCGGATGCGCTGCACCGCGGGTGCGGGCGGCGGGCCTTCGGGCTGTCGCTTGCCCAGTGTTGTCAGTCCCTCGCGTATGTTCGGTCAGGTGCCGGGACCGCCTTCGCCGTGCGCGGGCCCGCTCTCACCCCCAAGGTTACGCGGTCGCAACGGGCGCCCCGTAGCACACCCTGCCGCAGCCCCGGCGGGACCGACCCGAGATGGGGACGCCGTACCGGGTCGAGCCGAACTACGGCCTGTCCTGGTGGCTGAACGACGACCGCACCGTGTGTCCGACCACCCCCTCCACCGGTCGCATCTTCCTATTGGCTGTTGGTTGTAATATTCTCCAACCAGTAGAGATTGCTGCAATGAACGAGGTCGGTCGATGGGCACACAGAACTCCGGTGCGTCGGCTCGGCGGTGGCGCGGTGTGCACAAGGCGCTCGCCGACCCCCTGCGCATCCGGCTCCTGGAGGCGCTGTGGGAGGTTCCGCAGTCCGCGCGTGAACTCGCCGACCGTGCCGATCTTCCGGCCGACCGGCTCTACTACCACCTGGCACAGCTCGAACGGGCCGGGCTGATCGAGATCGCCGAATACCGGCCGCTGCCCCGCGGCAAAGTCGAGCGGGTCTACGCCCCCGCGGTCACAGAACCCCCCAGCGATGCCGCGAGCCCGGAGGAGATGGCCGAGTTCCTCGGCTCGATGCTGGAGGCCACGCGGGCCGACATCAACGCCGCCTACCAGTCCCAACAGGCCGGTGGGCACCGAGAGATCGACTTCCACCGCGGTGCGCTGCGACTGACCGACGAGGCACTCGCCGAACTACGCGAACACATCGCACACCTCGCCACCCGGTTCGGGGACCGCGACACCCCCGGAACCTGGACCCGGGTGGTCATCGCACTCGTCGACCTGCAAGACCGTCCATCCCCGGACGCCACAGCCATGCCCTGAGAGGCCGTCATGAAGGACAGCGAGGAGCCCTTACCCACCACACCACTGCGAGCCTCGGACGCCGAGCGCGACCGGGTCGAGGCGCGGCTGCAACACCACTACGCGGTCGGACGACTGACGCTGACCGAACTCGAAGAACGGGTGGCGGTGGCCTACGAGGCGCGCACCCGAGAGCAACTCGACGCCCTCTTGAGGGACCTGCCGGGCGAGGCGGACAAGCCCGCGCGACCCACGAACGAGATCGACTCCCGCCTGCTGATCATCCTGCTGTGCACCGCGCCGCCCGCGGCGCTCGTCTACTGGCTCATGTCCCAACGCGCGGCCCGCCGAAGAAGCTGAGTGCGGCGCGCCCTGGGGGCGCCCCCCATAGGCGACGTTCACATCGACCCGTAGTCGCGTACATCGCGTCAGTGGCCGTCGTCGCGGCCGGCCCGACGCACGCCGCCGCGACGGCGTCGGCCAAAGCAAAGGACCGACACGGCAGACCAGGCGATGTCCCTTGGCTGACCGTTCGAGATCTTGCCGATTTTTCTGAGTCGATGGCGGCCTTTTTCCAGCCATATGAATTCAGACATCAGGCTATAGATGGCCAAATGACCTTTACTGCTGTTGATCAAGTGATCATCGAACGAGGAGACGTCATGGCCGTGTTCACTGCCGCCCTGGTAGCCCGCCACAGCAACAAGCTCGTGTCCGTCACCGCCTCAGGAACCGAGGACGGCGCTGAGGTCGTCCAGTGGACCGACAAGAACAAGACCAACCAGCACTGGAACTTGGTGGCGACGACGGGCGGGTACTACAACGTCATCGCAGTACACAGCGGCAAGATTCTTTCCGTCGTCGCCTCCGGCACCGAGGACGGTGACGCGGTCGTCCAGTGGACCAACAAGAGCAAGACCAACCAGGAGTGGAAGCTCATCCAGAAGGACGACGAGTACTTCTCCCTGGAGGCACGCCACAGCGGCAAGATCCTCTCCGTCATCGGCGAGGACACCGCAGACGGCGCCAAGCTCGTGCAATGGACCGACAAGGGCAAGCCCAACCAACAGTTCCGCCTCGGCTGACCCACCCCCGGACTGCCCCTTCGACGGCCCTATGTGCGGTGGCATCAACGGCACTTTGTCCGGCAATGTTTTCGGCGACGGTGTCGTTGTCCCGTTCGTAGCCACCGGCAACGCGGCGGGGGCCCTCGCTGACGCGTACAGCGACAGCAACTCGACCGCCGACGTGTCCAGCGACGGCTCATACGGCACCGTTGGCTCGAACGTCCTCAGCCCCTATTTCAGCACCCCGGCCAACCCCCAAAACTGAACCTCCGCCACTCCTTGCCAACTTGGGCGAAGGTGTGGAGGTCAGTCAGGCCGTTTCCTCCGGATCGCCTGATTGTTGGACTGGGTGTTTCGTTAACGGATGCGCAGTGGGCGCGGATCGAGCCGCTGTTGCCGGATCGGACGTCGAAGCAGGACCGGCGGTGCGCGGACAACGAAGATCCATCGTGCCGCCGAAGGCCGCTGCCGGCCACTCGCCTTCGTCCTCACGCCCGGCCAGGCCGGAGGTGGTCCTGGCGGGCCGCAGTCACCATCGTCTCGTCCCGTCATCTGGCCCTGATCGCGGGTATCACCTCCAACGCCACCCGGACCTTCCAGTCCGTAAGAACTGGTCGAGCCGCGTGCCAGCGCCCTTCGCGTCCGGTCTGCCACCTACCGATGCGGCCAGACAGGAAATGGTGTAACCGCCCCGGCCGCATTGGCGAACTCCCCACCGGCCACACCCCGTCAGGTGAATGGGCAGCGCCTTCCAACACTGCGATGTCGCACTAATGTTCGATGATCAACCCCGATGGCCTCTTCGCCGCTGCGGGATCGGCGTGCCGTCAGACCGGAGAGAATGCGTTGCTCTTATCTTCCCTATGACGAAACCAGTCCATATCGGACTGGTTTGGCTCGGACAAGACGGAGTTGACATGAGCAAGATCCACAAGGTGATCGCTGTGGCCGCCATGCTCGGGAGCATGGGCTTCATCGGTGCGGGGACCGCCTCGGCGTCCTCTTCCGGGGGTGTCGGCGTCTCCCAGGGCACGCAGTGCAAGTCGCACGACCTGAACGTCGATGTTCTTGGCGAGGTCGGCGTCCTGAACGGTGCGCTGGGCAACGCGCTCGGTGGCGAGGGCAACCCGGGCGGGCAGGCCACCGGGATCGGGTCTTCGGCGGGCTGCAGCAACAGCGCGTTCTGAGGATTCCGGTAACCGGGAGGGCATGAGGAAGGGGTTTTCGATGCCGGGCCGTGCGCCAAGTGCCCGACATCGGATCCTCTCCCACTCCTCCCGGTTTTCCGATCCGGCCCGGCGTGTTCCTCCCAGGATTGAGCGCCGGGCTGCTCGGGATCGCCGGGGTCGGGGCCCATGCCCTGACCCCGGCGGTCACCACAGGAGTATGTGCAGGCTCCCGCAGTGCTCATGAAGAGCGGCGCCGTGGTGACCACGGTCGGCTCCGTCGACGTGGTGCCAGGAGGTGCCGGTTCCGTAGGTGCTGTAGAGCAGCTTTCCTGAGTCTTTCGCCTGCCAGGTGGCCAGCAGCCGCTCCCGCGGGATGTGGGGTCCTGTATGGACGGCGGCCGCGCACGTGCCGACCGCAGTGCCGAGACCGGGCAGGGCGGTCTCCGCACGCCAGCGCCGGCCGTCGGCGCTGGAGACGATGCCGGGTTCGTCGTCTTCGGTGCGGTGGAGGATCCAGATGCGCCCCTGGAAAGAGACCGCCACAGGCGGCGAGAGGCTGAAGGCAACCCGTGACATTTGGCTCCACAGGCCGGTGATGCTGTCGTAACGGTCCAGGACGCACCATGCGTCACGGGGGATTCCCCTGGACGTGACACAGTGCAACCGCCCGTTGTGGACCACAAGGGACACTTCCCCGGGGCAGGCCTGCTGGGAGGTGCGACGGCCTTCCAGACGGGCGGTCTCGGGCCGGAGTTCCTGAGTGACGCGGACATTGGTGTGGGGGATGATCCACAGCAGGAGCAGCGATCCCTCGAACGAGGCGATGGCCGGCGGGTGCCGGGAGACCAGCACCTGGTCGCAACCGTCGGCCGTGACGGAACGCGGGCGGCTCCAGCGCTCGCCGTCGTAGTCGGCCAGCAGGACGTTCCCGCGAGGATCGAGGAAGGTCACGAACAGGGTGTCGTGGTGCACGGTCATCGAGGGGCGCGCGGTAGCCGCCGGGTGAGGGAAGGCCACAGGGGTGGACCACGAGCCTGCATAGTAGGTGGTGTGGTGCAGAGCGCCCATCGGCGCGGGCGCAAGGGTGGTCTCCAACGTCAGGGTGTAGCGGCCGACGCCGCCCGCCTCCAGGACCGTCTTCGTACGGCTGTCGCCCGTCCGCGCCAGGTCGACGAGTGCGTCCCGGCTGAACGCCACCATCTTGTGCGCGGTCGGCCCCTGCCCGGACAGACCGAATGCCCAACGGGCCAGCCGCGCCACGGCGGCCGTCCATCCTGCGAGCGCCTCCGGGCTGCCGGAGGCGAGCTGGAGCGCGGTCGCGGCACAGTGGCGCGCCGCGTCCGTGAGGAACCGGCGCGCCTCGGCATGATGCGGACCGGCACTGTCGCCGGGTTGCCAGCACTGGAGGTGCCCGGCCACGAACGCGCGTGCCGGGCCCTTGAAGAGGTGGACGCCGGGCGCGAAGTCCTTCACCGTGCCGGTCTGCACCTCGAAGGGTTCGGGGGTGAGGACGACGGTTTGGGCGTGTAGGTCGCTGCCTGCCCCGGCGCCCCAGAACACCCCGGCCTTGCCCGCACCGTCCGGCTCACGGTCGCAGCGGAACTTCACCAGCCGGATCCGCACCTCGTACGCGGTTCCAGCCCCGACCTCGCCCATGAAGCTGCCGGGGACAGGCGGTGCGGTGACCACCACGGCCTCTTCTCCGCCGGTGAACGCCCCCTCGCCGAGTTGCCGAACAGTCAGTTGCCGCATCGACGGCAGTGCGGTGATTTCTTTCCGCGCCGATACTGCCCACTCATGCAGGTGCTCGGCGTTGATGCCCTCACCCAGCGGTCGCTCGGCCACCACAGGCGGGAAGAGAGCGCGGATGGCGGCCTGCGTAGCCGGTTCTCGGTAGATGCGGCCGAACTCTTCGACGGTGTCCTCGCCCAGGAGCGCGGTCAGCTGGTCGGTGAGCCGCTGCTCCAACTCGGTGAGTCGCAGGCCGAGCTCAAACCGCGCGGCCGCATGGAGCGCCGTGCCCACCAGGACGTTGGCCACCGGATGCTCCCCTAACCCTCCTACCGCGTGGGCCTCGCCGGATGCCCCTGACAACTGGGCGCGCAGCAGCGCCGCGCGGTCGCCTGAGGACAGAACGGGCATGCAGACCTCCTCGTCCAACCCGATTTTCGAGGAATAAACGCCCGTAACGGCCCAAAAGTCACTTCGGCGTGTGCACGGGAAGAGCGAGGGCGTCGACGAGACGATGCAAAGGGCGCACAGCGGGGTCCGTACCGTCGACAACCTGCAGGACGGCGAGAGCGGGATCCCGCACGCAGGCGAGCCTTCCGGAACAGGCAACCGCACCGATATCCCCCTGCGCTGCCCGCAGAACGGACTTACGGCAGCCGTTCCGCGCCAAGACCGCAATCAGACCGAAGGGAGCGGCAGGCACCGGGTCGATGCACAAGTAGCAGACCGGCTGCACCGGCACCAGGTGGTGACGGCGCGTGCCGCCCGGTCTGCGCGAAGGGATCGTCATACCGATTCAACGCGAGCTTGGCCTTCCGACCACCGGAATCCACACATACAGGTGAGGCACAGCCGTCCCTCACCCGCCGCCCATGTCCGATGTCGGCAAGGCGGGATGGCCACCGACGAGGCCCTGGCCACCCCAACTCGTGAACATCCCCCGCCAGTATGCAACGACCCCCAAAAGCCCCGTGCGCGCACCTGAGTAGGCGCCGGGGCTTCACGAAGGGTCAGGTCCACTCGATGTCGCTTCGGATCCCAGCGCCCGCTCTGGGGGCCGGGAGGGGTGTTCTCCCGGCGGGCTTGCGTGGCCTTTGACCGCCTGGGGATTTGAGATCCGCCGGGCGGCTGCGAGGCGAAGGCCATCGGCGCGTTCGCCTCGCAGCGCGGCTACTTCACTACCGTCAGCGGCAGCAGCTTCTTGCCGGTGGGGCCGATTTGAATCGTGGTGTCCATCTGGGGCCACAGCGCGCAGTCCACTGGGCCGTCACGGACGACATCACAGCCTTGGACGCCGGTTACACCCGACCGGGTGATCTTGGGCGGCCATCTGAGGTGAGACGCTCTGTCAAGGATTTAATGCGGAGAGTGACCAAATTTCTGGTTCGGTGTTTGCTGAAGTCCCCTTGAGGAGAGTCATGTTCAAGAGTAAGACTGCACGCGTGTCGGCCCTGATCGCTGGCGGTGCCGCCGTGCTGGGCGTGACCGCGGGAGTGGCCTATGCGGTCGCGGACAACGTCAGCGCGCCCTACGCCCAGGCGGCCGTCAGGGTGAACGCCGACGGCACCATCGCCAGGGCCAAGGGCATCGACAAGGTGACCAAGCCCGAAGCCGGCACCTACTGCGTCAAGTTCTCCAACACCGGTCTCAAGTTCAACGACACGATCATCACCTCCACGTCCCACACCTACGGCCACTGGCCCCTGGTGGTACCCGCAGGCGCCGTCTGCGGCAACAACGCGAACACCGTCCGGGTCCTCATGAACGCCCTGAACAAGGACAACGGCGCCTACAGCGACGCCAGCTTCTCGATCGCCGTCCACTGATCCCAGCAGTTCGCCGATGCCCCTTCCCGGAAGCTCCACTGCCGGGAAGGGGCGCTGTCGTACGGCCCGCCGAGGTGCCGGGGGGTCATTCGCCGACGGTGTCCGGGCCGCGCAGGGACCGCAGGCCGCCGGGCATCTCCGGCAGGGCGAAGGAGTAGCGGCCCAGCATGTTGATGTGGTGCCGCACGAACCAGGGCGGGGCACGGTCGGGGTCAGGCAGCCGCGGGGGCGCCCCTCAGAGGTTCGGGATAGTCGATCCCCAACTCCGCGAGTTGCAGCGCCAAACGCCGCTCAGCCTGGAGCCGTTGTTCAGCCTGCCGCTCCACCGCGTCCACGTAGGGACGGACCATGCGCACCGCGTCGCCGTCCAGGGGTACGTAGCGCTCAGCCACGTGCGGGGGCAGCGGGTCGGACATCCACCCCGGCACCCGTCGGCCCCCATGACCGCCCACCGGTCATCGGGGCCTTCTGTTTTCCGCGACCGTACCGAACTTGTCTACCCTCGTCTACCCTCGTCTAGATACGTAGGGTAACAAGCGCACACGTACCCCGACGCCTAGGCTGGCCTCATGGCCTTGAGAGCTGTTGACCACACCTCGATCTCTCCTCCGTACGAGCAGATCGAGGCGGAACTGATTCGGCAGATCGAATCGGGTGAACTGGCCGTCGGTGCTCGCATCGCCACGGAGTCCGAGATCGTTCAGGCATGCGGCGTGGCCCGCGACACGGCTCGGCGAGCCGTAAGAGCGCTCCGGGACAAGGGCTACGTACAGACACGCCCGCAGCGCGGTTCATACGTTCTGGACCGCTCCGGGACAAAGGAAGGGTGAGGTCCTGGTCGTGCCCTCAGGGCCGAACGACCAGGACCTCAAAGCGCCCCTTCGACGCACCTGCGGTCCATCGTGGGCGGGGTTGCCTCGCGGTTGAGTGATTCCATCGTCAGCCTTGCCGCGAAGAGATCACCCGCGGGTTCAACGTGGTGGTTGGCTGACCAGGAGGTCACCGACCAGGAGGCGAAGGGGTCGTTCGAGCTCCAGGTTGTTGCCGCGTTCCATCCCTTGCAGGTACTCGCTGGCAACGACGAGTTGGGAGAAGCGCCCAGCCGGAGTGTCGAGGATGTGAGCGAACTCTTGACGCACGCGAGCGGCGGTCGTCGGTTCGGTGAGGCTGGAGACGAACAGCAGGGCGGCGTCGTAGCCGGCGGGGGCGCGTCCCCAGCGTTCCCAGTCCAGGATGTGCAGTTCGGGTCCCGTCACGTTCGACCACTGGATGTCGCCGTGAGCGGTGGCCCACGCCGGGACGCGGGTGTCCAGGGCGACGCGAAGGAACTTGGGCAGGGCCCAGTCGAGCCGTTCCTGGCGCACGGTCTCCCTCGTGGTGACCACCGTCGACAAGCTGTCGAGGGCGGCGCGCAGTGAAGCCCACCAGGCGTCGGGCAGGCCAGGCGGCGCGTTGAGGAGCGGGCCTTCACTCACCGGCTCCTGGTCGACGCGTTCGTACAGTTCGGTGCGGTAGCCGTACGAACCCTGCACCCAACCGTCCACCCGATGGAGCGCGGGGCGCGGGACCACGGCGGGCACGCTCTCCTCGGCCTCCAGCGCGCCCCTCCAGTCGTCCCGCTCCCACCGGTCGACGGGCAGCGAACGTAAGCGCAGCCACTTGCCGTCGGTGGTGGGCGCGCTGAGGGTTCTTCCCTCGCACCCGTATGTGTAGGGCTTTCGCAGCCGGACGCCGTATCGGAAGGCGGCGTAAGTGATGCCGGCGTTCAGACGCTTGGTGGTGGAGGTGTCAGGGGGTGAGGGCATGGAGCACCTTGTGCAGGTCGTCGGAGGAAAGGTGGGCTTCGGCGAGGCTTCGGGCGGCGATGCTCCAGTGAGCGTAGGTACTCGCGGACAGCAGGATGCGCCGCACCGGCGTGGCCGCGATGCTGCCCAGCAGGAGCTGAAGGGGTGTGTGTCCGGGGAGGATCTTCCGGGCGATCCGGCGGTTGACGATGTCGAGGAGTTCGCCGCCGTGCAGTGGCGCGGAGGCGAAGACGTCGAGTTCCGCTTGTTGGGCGTCGACCAGGACCCCGCGTCCTTCAACGGCGTCGAGGAGGGGGCGGTTCATCACGAGGGACACAGGCAGTTGCACGGCGCGAAGGTGGTGCCGTCGGCCGGCCACCTCGTGCGCCAGGTCCAGCAGCCTTTGAATGGTGAGGGTGCCGTCGTGCAGGGCGTTCCAGGTGGCGACCCCGTAGGAGCGGATCAGGTTGTTGGCGCAACTGTCTTCCAGTGCCTCGAAGGCTTCCAGTAGCCGGTCGGTCAGTTCGGCCGGGGTGGGGTTGCCGTGTTCGGGGTTGTGGACGAAGACCACTTCGGGCCGCCGCCGCAGCAGGAAGTTGCTGCGGGCCGTCTGCCAGCCTATGTACCGGCTGCTCAGGCTGTAGCCCGCCTCAGCTTCCTCCGCGGTGATGACGCCCGCGCGCAGGGCATCGCCGCGGTGCGGTTCGGCGATGAGGCCCACCTTGGTGGAAACGCGGGCATCCGGGTGTGGGCGCAGGGCTGTTCCCAGTTGGGTCTCCAAGTCCCCGTTTTTGTTGTGGTAGTTCGGGGCGGTGTCGAACCACGTGGCCGTGCCCGCGTGGACGGCCGAGGGGAGGAGGTTGGCCAGGTTGCGGCACCGATACGTACCCAGGGCGAGTTCGGCCACCATCACACACTCCCGAGTACGGCTACGTTGCCGTCGACCAGTTCACGGACGACCGCCGCGGCTTGCGGCAACGACAATCCGGTACCGGCGACCAGATCGACGAGCCGGTGCCGGCGACCGTCCCCCAGCCGTTCGAGTAACGGGGCGGCCGGGGCTGCGAACGTCCAGGACTCGCCACCGCCGGTGAAGGTCACCGTTCCCTCGTCCTCGGACGAGGCGATCCCATGTCGGGCTGTCAACAGCCGGACGGTAAGACCCGGCTCTGCGGGCACCGCACCGACATGCGGAAGGGACGGACACAGGCGTAGCCGTTCCGTGGCGTCGTGGTGAGCGGCGAAGGCATCCACGGCACCACCGTGGGCCAGTTCGGTCTCGACCAGGCGACGCAGGGTTGTGACGAAGCTCTGCTTCTCCTCGGCGGACCCGAACACCGGGACATCGGATCGGAAGACTTCATGCCGCCGCAGAGCCTCCCCCAGCCATGCGACGAGATCAGCCCCCGTCTTGGTCGTCAACCCGCACGTCAAATGCAGCGAACGGACCCCCTCCGAAGCACGAACGTTGTGCCACCAGCCACGCGGGAGGTACAGCACGTCGCCGGGATTCATGACGAACTCGGCCACGGGAGGCCCCGACGGGACCGGCGGCTCCTCCACATCACGGTGCATAGGCCACCGCCGCGTGGGACCGAACACCTGCCACCGCTTGGCCCCGTCGACCTGCCACACGACGACATCGTGATCATCCCAATGCGTGCCGAAGCCCTCCTGACCTGTCCACGACGCATACGCATTGACCTGAACCCCTGTACGGAACAGCTTCTCCAGCTCAACCGCCAGCAGACCGATACCGGAATGCAGCTCATCGACCGCATCCACCACCAACGTCGCCCCCTCGGCAAGCTGATGGTGCAACGTAGCCGGGTGCAGCTCCTGCCAAACCGTCCGGCGCCGCGTTACGACACGACGCGTATACGTGTCCGCGGGAACCTCACGGCCATCCCGCGACAACCGAAGCCGAGGAGACTCCAACCGGTGCGTCGCCAAAATGTGGTTGAGATCATCCCAACCGATAACCCCGGTCGCCGGCTTGGCGACGCCCGGGAGAAGTCGATATGTGCGGCCGCGCGCCTGGGGAAGAAGAGCCTCCCCCAGGCGCGCGACGACCGCAGCCAAATCAGCGGTCATGTCTCGCCGTCCGTCAGTCGTTGCCGTCGGAACGGCCACCGGTCACATCGGACGGGGTCGACGCACGATCACGGGCCGCGGCGATACGCTTCCGCGCGACCAGCAGATCATTCCCGTCGACCGGGGCGGCTTTCATCCATTCGACGCGGAGGAAACGCGCCCTCTTGCACCCGAACCGGCTTGTGCGTAGCCGGCCCGGGAGTTGTACGCCGCCCGCCGCGGAGATGACCCCCCACTGGTGCTCGACACGGCAGGCGGCAGCCTGAGATGCGACTAGTTCTCGCGCTCGCTCTTGGACTTCGTCTCACGCATCTGGCGGACACCGGCCGCCGCAGCCTTCTGCAAACCGAGATGAGCCATCTCCGGCCAGTCCCCCTCCAGATACCCGGAAGCCTCTTGGGCGTGCCACTGCACGTCACGCGCCATTTCGGCACGTTCACTTCACTCGCTCACGAAGACACCTCCATCGGACGGTCAGTAAGACCCAGCGATGTTGTTAGCCCACCATCCTGAGCCACCACCTCATGACCCAGGAGCGATACCGCCAGCACGTTAGCGGCCACCCAGAAGGCGACTAGGCAACGCCTGCCTGCGGAAAGCGAGTGTCACCAAACACTTCGCATTCCCTTCCCAATCGATCGGCGCGCATCCGATGTAGCGGACGAACGCTTCGACTTCCTCTTGGGATAATTCATTTCGGACCTCATCGTTCGATTGAATCTCGGTGCGCACCTCAATCGCGGCCCAGCAGCGTTTGCCGCGAACGGTCGGACTCCAGCCCCATGACCTCGACAGTTGCTGAACCAGGGCGAGACCACGGCCACCCGTCGCCTCCGGGCCGGCTTCACGTACACAGGGAGGAAGGTCTCCACGCCTGTCGAAGACCGCGATGAACACGGTCTCTGCGGTCCGCGCCCAGGCCAGAAGTAGCGGCCCGCCAGCGTGCTTCACTGCGTTGGTCAGCAACTCGGCGGTCACCAGCTCGACCTCGAACAGCTTCTCCGGATCGAGCGGAGCGCTGGCGTGGCCATTTTGCTGGGCCAGCAGTGACGTACGGAGAAGGCTTCGCCCCACCCCGACAGACTGCGGCGTTCCCTCAAGGGCACGGACAGCGAAGTCTGTCTGAGCCATGGCGCACCTGCCCTTCTGAGAACACGACTCGAAGCACGGCGGTGACCTCCTCGGGTCCGGATCACGATCGTGGTCCGGAAACTCCCTGGAACGGTGGGGCGCCATCCCTGATGTGGAGCAGGTCAGGGTTCGCTCCTCCCGGAGCCCCGGGCCGGCCTCAGCCAGGTGGAGTGGCGCGAGAAGAACGTAGACCGCGGCCGAGCCAAGTCCCAAGAAGTTTGCGCGAGTTTGCAGCAAGTCGTTTGACCACGCTCAACACCTCGCCCACGCTTGTCTCACCGCGCAAACAAGAGCAAGGCAGGAGACAGGAGAAGCGCCATGAAGCTACGGTTCCTTGGTAAGAACTCCAACGTGGGTGACTGCCCAACCCTCTACGCGACGGACCGAGACACGTACCTCGTTCAGGGGTGGAAGGTCTTCGCGAACGATGTGCTCATGCAGGTCGACGTGCCCGAGGGGCAGACCATCGTGGAGGTACCGACCGAGTTGTTCGAGCACCTGGAGAAGGACGGTCTTCCGGTGGGGGAGTTCAAGCGCCTGGAGGACCCCCTCATGATCCTGACCCCGCACGGTACGTACATTGTCCAGGGCTTGGAAGTGACCGACACCGAGGCCCTGTCCCAGATGGAGCTTCCGGACTACGAGACCGTGGTCGAGGTGCCCAAGGCCGCGATCACCGCCCTACTGGAGGAACCGCATGGAGCTGATCTCCAGCGCCAAGCGCAACCAGCTCATTGAGGCGTGCGAGCACGACTCGTTCCACCTGGAACTGCGGGACGACTACTCGGTACCGGACGAGAGCGGGCCGTTCGAGCACTGGCTGAGCAGCAAGCCGGTCGACTACTCGTTCATGGAACCGTGGACGGAGATGGTGAGGCGGCTGACTGGTGAAGGCAAGACCATCCAGCGCATCCGCGTGGTGACCGAGCCTCACACGCCGTACATCAGGTGGGAGCACGCCACCACTGCACTCAACGTGGAGGCCGGCGAGGAGATCCGCTGGCTACCCCGCCGCTTGGTCCCCGATGAGCTTGCCTTCCCGTTCGGCGGAAAGGACTGGTGGCTCATCGACGGTCGCCTACTTGCCGTGGGGCACATCGACGCCACAGGCCGGGTTCTGGGGCACGAAGTGATCGAGGAGCGCCAGGTCGTGGCGACCGCGGCTGCCCTCCGCGATCATCTGTGGTCCGCCGCTGCCCCTCACCATGAATACCAGCCCTGCTGATTCGCCCGTGAACCAGCAAGCACAGGAAGTACGTGAGGCGTTGGGTGCTCGGCTACGAGGATTCCGGAAAGAAGCCGGATTCGTCAGTGGCCGGGCACTCGCGCGCGCCCTGGCGTGGCAGGAGTCGAAGGTCTCACGGCTTGAGAACGGCAAACAGAACGCCAGTGAAGAGGACATCCGGGCTTGGTGCGAGGCGACAAGCCAAGTGGAGCACATCCCCGATCTGATCGCCACGATTCGCCACATCGACGAAATGTGGGCGGAATGGCGTCGACACCTCGGAGCCGGAGCAGAGACGCGACAAAAGAAGTCTCTCCCCGTATACGCCAGAACCAAGGTCTTCCGGATCTGGAATCCCAATATGATCTGGGGCACCTTCCAGACCGCGGAGTACGCAGCCGCAGTCTTTGAACAGGCAATCCGCTTCTACGAGTTTCCGGATGACCGAGACGCCGCTGTCGCAAAGCGACTGGAGCGACAGAGGTACCTGTACGAGGGTGATCGAATTTACAATGTGATCCTCGGCGAACAGGCGCTCTACTCAAAATTTGGCGGTCCGGAAGTCATGAGAGACCAACTGGACCGCCTTGTGGCACTGATGGGGCTGCCTCGTGTGAGTCTGGGCATAGTGCCCGACACGGCAGATACTGCGATCTGGCTTGGCCACTCGTTCTCGATGTTCGACGACAAGCGCGTCCTGGTGGAGACTTTCTCCGCTGAACTGACAGTCACTCAGCCGCGGGATATTGAGTTGTATGCCAGAGCATTCTCCCTCCTGCGCCAATCAGCAGTATACGGAGACTCCGCGAGGAACATCGTTCTCGCCGCGAGAGAACAGCATACTCGTCATCACATTTGATTATTTTACTTGCAAGGACGAAAATGACTACTGCTCTCAATTGGCGGACCAGCTCATACACGGGAACGGAGAACTGCGTGGAGGTTGCCGACAACGACCCCCAACGTGTCATGGTCCGGGATTCAAAAAATCGGAGTGGCGAAGTCCTCGCCTTCTCGCGTGAATCTTGGATGGCGTTCGTGGAGTTCAGCAAGCACCAGAGCGTCTAGGACGACCTGGTCCTCCGAATCGATTTCGCTCCCGTCAGGGGCGCTCCAATCGGGAGGCGCAACGGCACTACCCGTTGTTGCCCTGGAGGCGTGGGCGGGCCGTTGTCCGCCCACCGTCGTCCGAGGCGAAGGCAAGCAGCCCCTCGACTCCAAGCACTGATTGCTTCTCGGCGCCTGTCTGACACCCCGTCACGATCTCGCCACGGGTTCCATCGCACGTGCCCCACAGCAGACCGTCCGGCGGCACTATGAACAGGTGATGTGGAGGAGATTACGGTCCTGGTGGACGCTCGCCGGGGTCCTGGTAGTGGCGGCAGCGCTGACGGCGGTTCCGGTGGTGGTCAAGGCCACGCATCTGCCAGGACCATCCCTGATGTGGAAGACCATCGTTGCCCTGTGCGGAGCAGTGATGACCGTCGCCAAACCGCTGTGGGCCGTACCGCGGGACCAGGCCGTAGAACGGGCCAAACGCAAGGGCCAGCGGCACGACGAGAGCAACGAGATCCTGGAGACCCTGCCCGGGTGGGGCCGACGACCCGCACGGGTCAAGGACGTCACCGACCGCGCGGTCCTCAACATCCACGAGTCGATCCCCCTGCCATCCGACGCCGGTGCGGATCTCTCTCGGGACCTGCCGCTCTACGTGCTGCGCGACATCGACAACGACCTCCGCACCTTCCTCGCCGTCGCCACCCGCACCGGCGGCTTCGCTCTCCTCATCGGCCCCGCCGCCGCCGGCAAGACCCGGTGCGCATCGGAAGCCCTCCGCGCCGTCCTGCCCGGCTGGACCTTCCTCATGCCGGACAACGGCCAGCAGATCAACACACTCGTCGACGACCACACCGACCTGGGCCGAAGCGTCATCTGGCTCAACGAAACGCAGAACTTCCTCACCGGCAGCACACCTCTGAGCTACGCCGCCCTGCGCCGCGTACTCGCCGACTCCCGCCCCACCGTCGTCATCGGCACCATCTGGCGCGAGCGCTTTAACCAAATCCGCGACGAGACACCGCGCACACCCCCCGCCCACCAGACCCCGGCCGACTCCAAAGCCACCGACACGACCAGTCCGATCCCCACATCGGGCGACGGCACGCAGCCGCAAGGAGCCGAAGGCATGGAGCGGAACGCTCGCAATGTCCTGTCACTGGCCACCACCTTCGCTCTGGACGACTTCAGCGAGGCGGAATGGAACCGTGCCGTCGCCCTGTCCGCGGAGGACCCGCGCCTTCGCATCGTCGTCGAGCACCGCGCGGACGCCCAGACGGCCACCGAGTTGCTCGCATGCCAGCCCGAACTGATCAACCGCTGGCACCACGGAGGCAACCCCTACGGCTGCGCCGTCGTCACAGCCGCCGTCACCGCCCGGCGCTGCGGCCACCCGCCCATAGTCCCCGACACCCTCCTCAAACCCCTGGCAGAACACCTGCTCACCGGCCGCCAGCTCGCCAACGCCGACCCCAGCACCTGGTACGAACAAGCCCTTGCCTGGGCCCGCAAACCCGTCCTGCCCGGAACTCACATCTCTCCGCTCACCCCCCACGCCGACACCCCCGGCACCATCACCGGTCACCAAGCCTCCGACATCCTCACCGACCACCCCCACACACCACCCGACACCGCCCTGTGGGAACTGGTCATCACCCACACAACCGATGCCGGAGCCCTCCTGAACATCGGGGACACGGCGGACGACAACAATGTGGAAGCCGCCGCACGCAGCGCCTGGAGGAGCGCCGCCGACAAGGGCAACCTCAAGGCCCAAAGTCGCCTCGCAACTGCTTTAGGCGAAAGCGGTGGCCACACCGGCGCCGTCACTGCCTACGAAGCCCTGGTCGCCCTTGTGACACGGGAACTCGGCCCCGACCACCCTGACACCCTCACCACCCGCCACGAGCTCGCCTACTGGCGCGGGCAAGCAGGCGACCACACCGGCGCCATCAACGACTACATCAAACTCCTGCCCGACGAGGAACGCATCCTCGGCCCCGACCACCCCAACACCCTCACCACCCGCCACAACCTCGCCCACGAACGCGGGCAAACAGGCGACCACACCGCCGCCGTCGAAGGCTTCACCAGCCTCCTGGCCGACCGCCAGCGCATCCTCGGCCCCGACCACCCCAACACCCTCACCACCCGCCACAACCTCGCCTACTGGCGCGGGGAAACAGGCGACCACACCGGCGCCATCAACGACTACACCAGCCTCCTGGCCGACCGCCAGCGCATCCTCGGCCCCGACCACCCCAACACCCTCACCACCCGCCACGACCTCGCCTACGAACGCGGGGAAACAGGCGACCACACCGCCGCCATCGAAGGCTTCACCAGCCTCCTGGCCGACCGCCAGCGCATCCTCGGCCCCGACCACCCCAGCACCCTCAACACCCGCCACAACCTCATCCACCAGCACGGAGAAGCAGGCGACCACACCGCCGCCATCGACGACTACACCAGCCTCCTGGCCGACCGCCAGCGCATCCTCGGCCCCGACCACCCCAACACCCTCAACACCCGCCACAACCTCGCCCACGAACGCGGGCAAACAGGCGACCACACCGCCGCCATCGACGACTACACCAGCCTCCTGGCTGACCAGGAACGCATCCTGGGCCCAGACCACCCCGACACCCTCACCACCCGCCACAACCTCATCCACCAGCACGGAGAAGCAGGCGACCACACCGCCGCCATCGACGACTACACCAGCCTCCTGGCTGACCAGGAACGCATCCTGGGCCCAGACCACCCCGACACCCTCACCACCCGCCACAGCCTCGCCTACCAACGCGCGAAAGCAGGCGACCACACCAGCGCCATCGAGGGTCTCACCAGCCTCCTGGCCGACCTGGAACGCGTCCTTGGCCCCGACCACCCCGACACCCTCACCACCCGCCACAACCTCGCCAAGCTTCAGCAGCACGACGCCGGCTGACCACAGATCGTTTCCAGCATTGCCGAACGGCTCCGAGCACGTCAGCCTTCCCAACCCGAAGCCACGCACATGACGAAGGCCGCATCGGGACAGCGCTCGGGCCTACGCATAAGGGCCGTCTCATCTCAGCAAGACGGCCCCGTGCACCTTCCTCAGCCCCTCCCCAGGCTCAGGCCCACGCCACCATGCTCACCACACTCGGAGTAGCCCTGGGGGCCGGGAGGGGGCCTTCGGGGCGTTGTGCGCGTGCCTTCGATCAGCGGGTGACGGGCTCCGCCCCCTGATCCGCCGGGCGGCTGCGGGGCGAAGGCCTTCGGCGCCTTCGCCTCGCAGCGGGGCTACTTCACTACCGTCAGCGGCAGGAGCTTCTTGCCGGTGGGGCCGATTTGGATGGAAGTGTCCATCTGGGGGCACACCCCGCAGTCGAAGCACGGGGTCCAGCGGCAGTCGTCTACCTCGGTCTCGTCCAGTGAGTCCTGCCAGTCCTCCCAGAGCCAGTCCTTGTCCAGCCCTGAGTCGAGGTGGTCCCAGGGCAGGACCTCCTCGTAGCCGCGCTCGCGGGTGGTGTACCAGTCCACGTCGACGCCGAGATCCGGCAGCACCCGGGCGGCGCCGGCCATCCAGCGGTCGTAGGAGAAGTACTCGCGCCAGCCGTCGAAACGGCCGCCGTCCTCGTAGACCGCGCGGATGACCCCGCCGAGCCGGCGGTCGCCGCGCGACAGCAGGCCCTCGACGATGCCGGGCTTGCCGTCGTGGTAGCGGAAGCCGATCGAGCGCCCGTACTTCTTGTCGCCGCGGATCCGGTCGCGCAGCTTCTCCAGCCGCGCGTCGGTCTCCTCGGCGGACAACTGCGGGGCCCACTGGAAGGGCGTGTGCGGCTTGGGCACGAACCCGCCGATGGACACCGTGCAACGGATGTCGTTCTGACCGGAGACCTCGCGGCCCTTGGCGATCACCTTCGTGGCCATGTCGGCGATCTGGAGCACGTCGTCGTCGGTCTCGGTGGGCAGACCGCACATGAAGTACAGCTTCACCTGCCGCCAGCCGTTGCCGTACGCGGTGGCGACGGTGCGGATCAGGTCCTCTTCGGAGACCATCTTGTTGATGACCTTGCGGATCCGCTCGCTGCCGCCCTCGGGGGCGAAGGTCAGACCGGAGCGACGCCCATTGCGGGTCAGCTCGTTGGCGAGGTCGATGTTGAACGCGTCGACCCGGGTGGACGGCAGGGACAGGCCGATCTTGTCCTTCTCGTACCGGTCGGCCAGGCCCTTGGAGATGTCGGCGATCTCGGTGTGGTCGGCGGAGGACAGCGACAGCAGGCCGACCTCCTCGAAGCCGGTGGCCTTCAGGCCCGCCTCGACCATGTCGCCGATGCCGGTGATGCTGCGCTCGCGCACCGGGCGGGTGATCATGCCCGCCTGGCAGAAGCGGCAGCCACGGGTGCAGCCGCGGAAGATCTCCACCGACATCCGCTCGTGCACCGTCTCGGCGAGCGGAACGAGCGGCTGCTTGGGGTACGGCCACTCGTCGAGGTCCATCACGGTGTGCTTGGAGACCCGCCACGGCACGCCGGAGGCGTTCGGCACGACCCGGGCGATCCGGCCGTCGGCCAGGTACTCCACGTCGTAGAAGCGCGGCACGTACACCCCGCCGGTCTTCGCCAGCCGCAGCAGCAGCTGCTCGCGGCCGCCGGGACGGCCCTCGGCCTTCCAGGCGCGGACGACCTCGGTGATCTCCAGGACCGCCTGCTCGCCGTCGCCGATGACGGCGGCGTCGATGAAGTCGGCGATCGGCTCCGGGTTGAACGCGGCGTGCCCGCCGGCCAGCACGATCGGGTCGTCCAGACCGCGGTCGCAGGCCTCGATCGGGATGCCGGCCAGGTCGAGCGCGGTGAGCAGGTTGGTGTACCCCAGCTCGGTGGAGAACGACACCCCGAAGACGTCGAACGCCTTCACCGGGCGGTGGGCGTCGACGGTGAACTGCGGCACCCGGTGCTCGCGCATCAGCGCCTCCAGGTCCGGCCAGACGCTGTAGGTGCGCTCGGCCAGCACGCCCTCGCGCTCGTTGAGCACCTCGTAGAGGATCATGACGCCCTGGTTGGGCAGTCCGACCTCGTAGGCGTCCGGATACATCAGCGCCCAGCGCACATCGCAGGCGTCCCAGTCCTTGACGGTGGAGTTGAGCTCTCCGCCGACGTACTGGATGGGCTTCTGGACATGCGGGAGAAGCGCTTCCAGTTGCGGGAAGACCGACTCGACAGGCATCGCGGTGTCTCTCGTGAGCTGGCGGGGTGACCATTAAGGCTAACGCGTCGCGACCCACCCGCTCGACCGCCGCCGATCCCGCGCCCCCGCCCGCCGGTCAGCCCGGTCAGGGCCGACCCGTCCCGTGCCCCGCCCGCCGGTCAACCCGGTCAGCCGGTCAGCGGTCCCCGGTCGGCCGCCCGCCAGGTCTTCGGGAGGGCGTCCTCCGCGGCGGCCGCCCGGTCACGCTCCAGCTGGTGCATGGCGCCGTAGGCGAAGGTGTCCTCGCCGGCCGACCAGGCCCGGTCCGCGATCCGGACGATCTCCAGGCGGCTCATCACGCTGTCCTGGTGCTCGCCCAGCAGCTTCTGGATCGCGGTGAGCCGCTTGCGGTGCACCTTGGCCGCCTTGCCGAGGACCGGGCGGGCCGACTCGGCCGAGTAGCGGGCGCGCTTGGCGGCCTTGCGGGCCTCGTGCAGCGCGACGTCCCGGTCGGTGCCCCGCACGGTCGCCAGCGCCTTCGCCGCCCGCTTGGCGAGCCTGCGGTGGTCGCGGCGCACCGCCTCGGAGACTCCTTCGGCAGCAGGCCGGGCGGCGGCGTCCAGCAGCGGCGGGTCGGCGAGCAGCGTGTCGAGGGAGTCCAGCAGGTCGAAGTACCGCTTGCCGCGTAGTTGTTGGAGCAGCCGGGCGCGGGCCTTGGGGTGGCGTTCGGTGGCGGCCAGTCGTGCGGTGAGGTCCTCGGTGAGCAGTTCGGGCGGCAACTCACCGATCAGGCCGGCCAGCCGGGCGTCCAGCACCTCGCGGTCGCGCTCGGCGCCGAGCACCGAGGCGAGCCATTTCAGCTCGTCGCCTATCGGGTCGGTGACGGTGCGGTCCAGCTCGCGGCCGTAGGTCTTCAGGGCGCTGCGGAGTCTGCGGGTGGCCACCCGCATCTGGTGGACGGCGTCGGGCTCGTCCCGCCGTACCTGCGGGTCCCGCTCGATGATGTCGTGTACCCGCTGGTGGAGGTAGGCCAGGACGACGTGGCCGACGGTGTCCAGTTCCCCTGGCGGTCCCGGCGGGGCCTGGGGCACCCGGTCGCCCAGGGCGCGGCTGAGCTTGGAGGGGAAGGCGGAGGGCTTGAGGTCCACCGCGGTCAGCCGGTCCTCCACCGCGTCCAGCAGCTTGCGGCCCCCGGTGAGCAGTTCGACCTCGGTCTCGGTCCAGGCGGCGGCCTGGGTGTCCTGGTGGCCGTCCACCGGCGTGGTGGTGACGTGGTCGTGGGCCACCTCGGCGAGCGGCGTGCCGTCCGGGCCGAGCAGGTGGATGCGCTCACGGTGGTTGACGATCCGCACGACGCGGACCAGGGGCCGGCCGCGGGTGTGCACGGCGACCTCGGCGGCGAGCGCCTTCGGTACGGTGCGGGCGGTGCCGCTGGCCAGTGAGGCGTGCACCTCGGTCCGGGTGTCGGCCTGTCCGGTGGGCAGTTTCAGGTGCCATCCGGCGTCGCCGCCGCCGGTCCTACGGCGCAGCGTGATCCGCCGGGCCGCGAGCCGCAGGTCGGCGGTGTCGAAGTAGACGGCGTCCAGTTCGACCGGGTCCAGGCCGCGGATCTCGGAGACCCCGGACAGTCCGTCCAGGTCCGGCGGCCGCATCCGGCCGGTGGTCACATACGTGCGTTCGGTCTCCGCCACGCGCTTGCCCATGTCTGGAACGTAGACGCGCCGTGGCGAGTCCGCAACGGCTCGCCACGGCACGGGGCGCCTTCGGGTACGAAAGCGCAGGTCAGGCGGATACCGGCCGCTGGGTGCGGACGGACTGGAGCAGTCCTATCCCGATCCACACCGCGAACATCGAGGAGCCGCCGTAGCTGACGAACGGCAGTGGGATGCCGGCGACCGGCATGATGCCGAGCGTCATGCCGATGTTCTCGAAGGCCTGGAAGGCGAACCAGGAGACCACTCCGGCGGCGATGATCGTGCCGTACAGGTCGGTGGCCTGGCGGGCGATCCGGCAGGCGCGCCAGAGGATGACGCCGACCAGGACGATGATCAGCGCGGCGCCCAGGAAGCCGAGTTCCTCGCCGGCGACGGTGAAGACGAAGTCGGTCTGCTGCTCGGGCACGAACTGGCCGGTGGTCTGGGAGCCGTGGAAGAGGCCCTTGCCGAGCAGGCCGCCGGAGCCGATGGCGATCCTGGCCTGCGCGGTGTTGTAGCCGACGCCTGAGGGGTCGAGGGCGGGGTTGGCGAACGCGGCGAAGCGGTCGATCTGGTACTTGTTCAGCAGGCCGAGCTGCCAGACCGCCAGGGCGCCCAGCGTGCCGGCGCCCATCAGGCCGAAGACCCAGCGTTTGGGGGCGCCGGAGGCCAGCAGGACCCCCAGCACGATGACGACCAGCACCATCGTGGAGCCCAGGTCCGGCATCAGCATGATGATGCCCATCGGCAGTACCGCGATGCCGAGCGCCTGGAGGACCGTGCGGTGGTCCGGGTCCAGCCGGTCGCCGGCGTCGACCCGGGCGGAGAGCACCATCGCCATGCCCAGGATGATGGCGATCTTGGCGAACTCCGAGGGCTGGAGCGAGAAGCCGCCGCCGATGACGATCCAGGAGTGCGCGCCGTTGACGGTCGAGCCCAGCGGGGAGAGCACCGCGAGCAGCAGCAGGATGGAGACCGCGTACAGGATCGGGATCACGCCGCGCACCCTGCGGTGGCCGATGACCACGGTGCCGGCGGCCAGTCCGATCCCTATCGCGAGGTTCATCAGGTGCCGGATCAGGAAGTACTGCGGGTCGCCGTGGTTGATGTTGGTCCGGCTCCGGGTGGCGGACCACACCAGCAGCGAGCCGAGGCCCGACAGCGCGAGCGGCGGCCAGCAGCATGCACCCAGTCCATCCGGCGGACCACCGAATCGCGGGCCAAGAGCTTGCCCAGGGTGCTGCGTTCGGGGGTGAAGCGGCGGACCGAGTAACCGCCGAAACTGCTGCCGGTCGTCACGCCTGGTACCTCCGGCCCAGCAGCAGCTTCTGGTTGCGGTCGGGCGGCAGCGCGGCGAGGTCGCCGCCGGCCGCGGACGGGCCCTGGGTGACCGGGGGGTTGGCGAAGGCGCGGGCCACCGGGGTGGTCCAGGCGGCCTGCTGGACCAGGCCGTCGGGGCCGAACTTCGGCAGGGCGACGTTCGGTCCGGGCAGCAGGGCCTTGTCGGCGTCGATCGAGCCGTCCGACTGGACGCCGTAGAGCGCCTCGTAGATCTTGCGGACCGCGGCGCCCGAGCCACCGGAGCCCGTACCGCCCTGGGAGATGGTCATGATGATCGCGTAGTCCTTGGTGTACGTCGCGAACCACGAGGTGGTCTGCTTGCCGTAGACCTCCGCGGTACCGGTCTTGGCGTGCAGCGCGATCTTGTCCTGCGGCCAGCCGCCGAACTTCCAGGCCGCGGTACCGCTGGTGACGACGCCTTCGAGCGCCTTGTCGATGTACTTGATGGTCGGCGTCGCTGTCCGGCAGGCTGGCCGGCCACCTTCGGCTTGATCGCGCTGCACCGTGCTGCCGTCGGCGCTGACGATCGCCTTGCCGATGCTCGGCTGGTACATGGTGCCGCCGTTGGCGAGCGCCGAGTAGATCTTGGCCTCCTGGATCGGGGTGAGCAGGGTGTCGCCCTGTCCGATCGCGTAGTTGACGGAGTCACCGGCGCGCATCAGGTAGCCGTCGGCGCAGTCCTCGCGGGCGATCTCGGTGGCGTAGTCGTGCTTGCCTGACTTCGCCTCTCTGCACCAGATGTCCTTGATCGGCGTACGTGGTCCTTCTTCCACTGCCGGTCCGGCACCCGGCCGGTGACCTCGCCGGGCAGGTCGATGCCGGTCTTCTTGCCGAGGCCGAACTGGTGGGCGGTCTTGTAGAACCAGTCGTCCGGGTGCTTGGCGTGGTTGCCGCCGTCCTTGAGCCACTGCTCGTAGGCGAGGTTGTAGAAGACGGTGTCGCAGGAGACCTCCAGCGCCTTGCCGATGCTGATGTCGCCGAAGTTCTCGCCCTCGAAGTTCTTGAAGACCTGGCCGCCGATGGTGATCAGCTGAGGTGCAGGGGTAGATGCTGTGCCGAGGTTGTAGCCCGCGCTGGACGGCGGCCGAGGTGGAGATCACCTTGAAGGTCGAGCCGGGCGCCGACTGGCCCTGGATCGCCCGGTTCAGCAGCGGGTAGTCGGACTTGATGCTGGTGAGCGCCTTGTAGTCCTTGCTCCGAGATGCCGCCGACCCACTCGTTCGGGTCGTACGTCGGCTCGCTGGCCATCGCGATGACCTGGCCGGTGTGCACGTCCATCACGACGGCCGCGCCGGAGTCGGCCTTGTAGTTCGCGTGGGTGACCGTGTCGTAGGTCTTGCGGGCGTCCAGCATCGCCTGCGTTGAGCTCCTTCTCGGTGAGCGCCTGGACCCGGGAGTCGATGCTGGTGACCAGGGTGGAGCCGGGCTTGGCCGCGGTGTCGCCGGCCTTGCCGATGACCCGGCCGAGGTTGTCGACCTCGTAGCGGGTGACGCCGGCCTTGCCGCGCAGCGCGCTGTCGTAGGTGTGCTCCAGGCCCGAGCGGCCGACCTGGTCGGACCGCTGGAGCGGTGGGGCCGCCGTTCTTGATCGACGCCTGGATCTCGTCGTCGGTGACCGGCGAGAGGTAGCCGAGCACCTGGGCGGCGTTCGCGCCGTTGGGGCCGGCGTAGCGGCGTACCGCGGTGGGCTCGGCGGTGATGCCGGGGAAGTCCTCGCGGCGCTCCATGATCTGCAGGGCCTGCTGGGTGGTGGCCTTGTCGGTGATCGGGATGGGCTGGTACGGGGAGCCGTTCCAGCAGGGCTGCGGGCGTCTTGGCGTCGCACAGCCGGACCTTGTCGGCGACCTCCTGGTGCGTCATGCCGAGCACGTCGGCCAGCCGGGTCAGCACGGCCTTGCCGTCGTCGCGCTGCTGCGAGCAGGTCGGTGCGGCTGGCGGAGACGACGAGCTTGGTCTCGTTGTCGGCGAGCGGGACGCCGCGGTCGTCGAGGATCGAGCCGCGCACGGCCGGGGCGACGACCTGCTGGATGTGGTTGTTGGCGGCTTCGGCGGTGTACTGCTGGCCGTTGCGGATCTGGAGGAACCACAGGCGCCCGCCGAGGGTCAGCAGCAGCGAGACGACGAGGATCTGGAGGATCGACCAGCCGGATCGTGACCCGCTGGGTGCGGCCGGTCTCGGGAATGTTGGTCACAGCTTCCTGCCTCCCTTGAGCAGACCGCCGCGCAGTCCGCCGCCCGTGCCGTTGCGGACCATCCGGGGCGCGCGGTCTGGAGCCCGAGGTCAGCCAGCGGTCCGGACCGGCGCCCGCGCCCCCGATGGAGTCGCCGGCCAGCGGGTCGTGCTCCAGCCTGCGGGCCAGTGCCATGATCCACGGCACGGTGAACGGCGCCAGCAGCAGGTCGTAGACCGTGGCGGTGAACAGCAGCTTGACGAGGCCGACGTGCCGGGCGGCGGTGTCGCCGACCAGCGCGCCGACGCCCGCGTACAGCAGGGTGGACGCCGATCGCGGCGGCCGCGACCACCGCCATCGGCATCGCGGCGGACCGCACCTGCCCGCTGTCGGGCTTGGCGAGCCCGGCCAGGTAGCCGATGACGCACAGCACCAGGGCGTAGCGGCCGGCCGCGTGGTCGGCGGGCGGTGCCAGGTCGGCGAGCAGGCCGGCGCCGAAGCCGACCAGGCAGCCGCCGACGTGGCCGTAGATCAGGGCGAGCGCCGAGGACGACCAGCAGCAGCAGGTCGGGCACCGCGCCGGGCAGGTGGAGCCGGGCCAGCACGCTGACCTGGAGGACCAGGGCGACGACCACCAGGGCGGCGGACGAGCACGATCCGGTTGGCACGCATCGTCAGCGCCCCCTGCCGTTGGTGGAGGTGGCGGACGGCTCGACGGAGGGCGGTGCGGACGGATAGCCCGAGGTGTCCCCGGACGGCGCCCCTGAGGGGAAGCCGGACGGATAGGCCGTCACGGTGACCGTCGGCGTCGGCTTGGGGTGCGGCGGGGCGGGCAGCACGGTGTCGCGCGGGTTCTTGCGCGGCGGGACCACGACCACCCGACGACGTCGAGCCGGGTGAAGCGGACGAAGGGCTGGACCTCCACCGTGCGGGTCAGATCGCCGCCGCGACGGGTCGATCTGACGACCTTGCCGACCGGCACGCCCGGCACGAACGGCTTGTCGCCCTGCGAGCCGAAGGTGACCAGCCGGTCGCCGTCGTGCACGTTCGCCTTGCCGTTGAGGAGCTGGACCTGCATCGGGCGGTCGCCCTGGCCGGTGGCGAAGCCGAGTTCCATCGAGCCTTCCATCCGGGTGCCGACGGTGAAGTCGGGGTCGCTGGCGAGCAGTACGGTGGCCGTGGAGGGGCCGACCGTGGTGACCCGGCCGACCAGGCCGTCACCGTTGAGGACGGTCATGTCGCGCTGGATGCCGTCGCTGCTCCCGGCGTCGATGGTGATCGTCCAGGAGAAGCCCTGGGCCGCTCCTATGGCGACGACCTGGGCGCCCTTGATGCCGTACTGGCCGGCGCCGGCCACCTTCAGCAGCTTGTCGAGTTCGGCCGCGCGGTTGCGGTCGACGTCGCTGCTGCCGAGCTTCTGCTTGAGCAGTTCGTTCTGCCGCTGGAGCACGGCGAGCCGGTCGTGGCGGGAGCCGGAGTCGCGGACGGCCTGTATGGCGTTGCCGACCGGGTTGACCGCGGACGCGACACCGTTCTCCACCGGGCCGAAGACGGAGGCGGCCGCGCTGCCGCGCTCCGTCCAGCGGGGACTGGTCGCCGCCCCTGATGTCGACGGTGATCAGCGCGAACGCGATGGCGACCAGCAGCACCAGGAGCAGCCGGCTCTCTCGTGTGTCCCTCACGTGCGGCGGCCGTGCCTTCCTCGTCGGACCGGTCTGCCCGCGGGCCGTGGCCGGTCAGCGATGTCGTTCTCGATGTGGGCCGGCCAGTCGCGGGAACTGCCCTGCCGTTGTGGCACTTGACGTCCGGCGGTCCGCGGGGAGGTCACCCGCCCGGCGGACGCCGTGAAGATCACCTGCGGGGCTGGGCGTCCAGCACCTGCTGGAGCGCCTCGAACTCCTCGACGCACTTGCCCGCGCCGAGCGCGACCGAGTCGAGCGGGTTCTCGGCGATGTGGATCGGCATGCCGGTCTCCTGGCGCAGCCGCTCGTCGAGGCCGCGCAGCAGGCGCCGCCGCCGGTGAGCACGATGCCGCGGTCCATGATGTCGCCGGACAGCTCGGGCGGGCACTTGTCGAGCGTGGTCTTGACCGCGTCGACGATGGCGTTGACCGGTTCCTCGATGGCCTTGCGGACCTCGGCCGCGGAGATGACCACGGTCTTGGGCAGTCCGCTGACCAGGTCGCGGCCGCGGATCTCGGTGTGCTCGTCGTCGTCGACCGCGTAGGCGGAGCCGATCGTGATCTTGATCTGCTCCGCGGTGCGCTCGCCGAGCAGAAGGCTGTACTCCTTCTTGATGTGCTGGATGATCGCGTTGTCGAGCTCGTCACCGGCCACCCGGATGGACTGCGCGGTGACGATTCCGCCGAGGCGAGATGACCGCGACCTCGGTGGTGCCGCCGCCGATGTCGACCACCATGTTGCCGGTGGCCTCGTGGACCGGCAGACCGGAGCCGATCGCGGCCGCCATCGGCTCCTCGATGATGTGCACCTGGCGGGCGCCGGCCTGCTGTGGAGGCCTCGATGACGGCGCGGCGCTCGACGCCGGTGATACCGGAGGGCACACAGACGACGACCCGGGGACGGGCGAGATAGCGGCGCTTGTGGATCTTGAGGATGAAGTACCGGAGCATCCGCTCGGTGATCTCGAAGTCGGCGATGACGCCGTCCTTGAGCGGGCGGACCGCGACGATGTTGCCGGGGGTGCGGCCGATCATCTTCTTGGCTTCTGCGCCGACCGCCAGGATGCCGCCGGTGTTGGTGTTGATGGCGACGACCGACGGCTCGTTGAGGACGATCCCGCGACCCCTGACGTACACCAGCGTGTTGGCGGTGCCGAGGTCGACAGCCATGTCACGGCCGATGAACGACATGTTGTTCGCCATGAGGATACGTCTGGCCTTCCCGAGCTGGAGCGATGAGGGTTTCAGGGCGCGGAGGAGCGGAGTGCTCCGAGGTCCGTAGCGGAGCTTCCATCGTAAGTGCGACGCCCGCCGGACCTGGATTGAGGGCGCCTCGGCCATTGTCAGCAGAACACACAGCGGTCCCTCTGTAATGGTGACGCCGTGTCGGAGCTAATGGTTCCCGTAATAGCTCGGCATATGCCAATTCACCTGGGGTGTCAACCGCCCATGGCGTGACGGGTCGTCAGTGCGACCCGGCACGGACCCCTTCACCGGGCCCCGCGCCTGCGGCACGGTGGCCGGCTCAGACGTGTTCGGGGAAGAAGATCTTGATCTCGCGGTCGGCGGACTCCTCGGAGTCCGAGGCGTGGATCAGGTTCTCCCGGACGATAGTGCCGAAGTCACCACGGATGGACTGCCCGGAGCGGCGGCGATCGGGTCGGTCGGGCCGGCCAGCGTCGCGCAGCCCCTCGATGACCCGCTCGCCCTCGACGACCAGCGCCACCACGGGCCCGGAGGCCATGAACTCCACCAGCGGCTCGTAGAACGGCTTGCCCACGTGCTCGGCGTAGTGCTGCTCCAGGGTGCCGCGGTCCAGGGTGCGCAGTTCCAGCGCGGAGATGCTCCAGCCGGCCTTGCGCTCGATCCGGCCGATGATCTCGCCGACCAGGCCACGCCGTACGGCGTCAGGCTTGAGGAGGACGAGGGTGCGCTGGGTCATGGTGCGGCTCCTTGACATGTGTGGGGTGCGGTGCGCCGACCCTACCGGGCTCAGTCGCCGGAAGGACCGGCGGCCGGGGCCTGCCCGGCGAGCTGTGCCCGCCGCGCCTTGATGACGTCGATCTCGCGGCCGTAGTGCACCGCCGCCCACCACAGCCCGGCGAAGACCACGCCAAGGAAGAACATCAGCGGAACGACCGCAGCCGCGAGACCACCAGGGCCGACCTGGAGCACCCAGCCGACCACGACTCCGCCCGGCCGGGTGAGCACCCCGCACAGCAGCACGCACAGGGCCATCGCGACGCCGCACACCGTCCAGACGGTGCCCGTCGGACAGGTCGGACAGTGTTCATGGCGACCAGACCCGCGAAGCCGATCACGAAGAACTCGCCGATCAACGTGCTCGCGCACAGAGCGTTCGCATCGGACTCAGCTTCCGGCCCAGCAGCAGCCGGGCCTCTCCCACGGTGATGACGGAACCGGTGACCAGGACGCCCGCCCCCGCGTACTCGCCCTCGTCCTCGGCGAGGGTGATCGCCGCCTCCAGGGCGTCGTCCAGCCGCGGCTCGACCTGCACCCGCTCGTCGCCGAAGACCTCGACGGCGACGGCCGCCAGCTCGTCCACGTCCATCGCGCGGAAGCTGGAGTTCTGGTCACCACGACCTCGGCGAAGATCGGCTCGAAGGCCTCCAGCAGCACCGCGCACGTCCTTGTCGGCGCTCGGGCCGATGACACCCACCAGATGGGTGAAGCCGAACGCCTCACGCACCGCCTCCGCGGTGGCCAGCGCGCCCGCCGGGTTGTGCGCGGCGTCCAGCACCACGGTGGGGCTGCGCCGGACCACCTCAAGGCGGCCGGGCGAGGTCACCGCCGCGAAGGCGCCGCGCACGGTGTCCATGTCGAGCCGTTCGGCCGGCCGGATGGAGCCGATGCCGAAGAACGCCTCGACCGCGGCCAGCGCGACCGCCGCGTTGTGCGCCTGGTGGGCGCCGTGCAGCGGCAGGAAGACCTGCTCGTACTCGCCGCCGAGCCCGCGCAGCGTCAGCAGCTGCCCGCCGACCGCCACCTCGCGGGCGGTGACACCGAACTCCATGCCCTCGCGGGCCACCGTCGCGTCCGCCTCGACCGCCCGCTTGAGCAGCACCTGGGCGGCGTCGACCGGCTGCTGGGCGAGGACGGCGGTGGCACCGCTCTTGATGATCCCGGACTTCTCCACCGCGATCTCGCCGGGCGTCCCGCCGAGCCGGTCGGTGTGGTCCAGCGCGATCGGGGTGACCACCGCGACGGTGCCGTCCAGCACGTTCGTGGCGTCCCAGCAGCCCGCCGATGCCGACCTCCACCACCGCCACGTCCACCGGCGCGTCGGCGAAGGCCGCGTAGGCCATGCCGGTCAGCACCTCGAAGAACGACAGCCGGTACGGCTGGGCCGCGTCGACCATGTCCACGTAGGGCTTGATGTCGGCGTAGGTCTCGACGAACCGCTCGACCGGGATCGGCTCGCCGTCCAGGCTGATGCGCTCGGTGACCGACTGCGACGTGCGGGCTGGTGTAGCGGCCGGTACGCAGTTCGAAGGCGCGCAGCAGCGTCTCGATCATGCGGGCGGTGCTGGTCTTGCCGTTGGTGCCGGTGATGTGGATCGCCGGGTACGCGCGCTGCGGCTCGCCCAGGATGTCCATCAGCGCGATCATGCGGTCGCGGGACGGCTCCATCTTGGTCTCGCCCCAGCGGTCCGCCAGCTCCGCCTCGACGGCCCGCAGCGCCTCGGCCTCCTGCGGGGTACGCGGCTTGGCGGCCGTCTCCACGGCCTGCCCGAGCGGTGCCCCGGTGCGCAGGGTCCGGCTGCCGGCCTCGATGACCGCGAGGTCGGGGTCACGTCCGGTCTCGTTCTCCACGATCTCGTCGAACTCGTCGGGCGCCGGGTCGCTGTTGTGGGGGTACTCGCTCACGGCGCCAGTCTACGGAGCCGGACGGGTGACCCGGTCCACCGGTCGGTCCACCGCCCGGTGCCACTCCGTGCCGCCCGGTCCACCGGCGCCCGGCAGACCGACGGCCGGGGTCCGCACCCCTTCGGTGCGGACCCCGGCCGTGGGATGCGGCTCAGCTCTGCGGGAGGGCCGCCAGCTGCGCGGTGATGCGCTCGATGTCCGCCTCGGCCGTCTGCTTGCGCTGCCGGATGCCGGCGACGACCTTGTCCGGTGCCTTGGCCAGGAACGCCTCGTTGCCGAGCTTGGCGTCGGCCTGCGTCAGCTCCTTCTCGGCGACCGCCAGGTCCTTGGCGAGCCGCTTGCGCTCCGCCGCGACGTCGATCGTGCCGGACAGGTCGAGCTCGACGGTGGCGCCGGCGACCGGCAGCGAGGCGGTGGCGGTGAAGTCGTCACCGGCCGGCTGCAGCCGCAGCAGCTGCGCGGATGGCGTCCTCGTGCGGGGCCAGCGACGTGCCGGTCAGGGCCAGCCGGGCCGGGACCCGCTGTCCCGGCTGCAGGCCCTGGTCGGCGCGGAAGCGGCGGACCTCGGTGATGACCTGCTGGACGGTGGCGATCTCCGCCTCGGCCGCCGCGTCCCGGAAGCCGCTGTCGGCCGGCCAGTCGGCGACGACCACCGACTCGCCGCCGGTCAGCGTGGTCCACAGCGTCTCGGTGACGAACGGCACGACCGGGTGGAGCAGCCGCAGGGTGACGTCCAGGACCTCGCCGAGCACCCGGCGCGAGACCTCGGCCGGCTCGCCGCCGGCGGCGAAGGTGGTCTTGGACAGCTCGACGTACCAGTCGAAGACCTCGTCCCACGCGAAGTGGAAGAGGGTGTCGGACGAGCTTCGCGAACTGGTAGTCGTCGTAGTGGGCGTCGACCTCGGCGACGACGGAGTTCAGCCGGGACAGGATCCAGCGGTCGGCCGCCGACAGCCGGTCCGCGGCGGGCAGTTCGCCCTCCACCGTGGCGCCGTTCATCAGCGCGAACCGGGTGGCGTTCCAGATCTTGTTGGCGAAGTTGCGCGAGCCTTGGACCCAGTCCTCGCCGATCGGCACGTCGGTGCCGGGGTTGGCGCCGCTGGCGAGGGTGAAGCGCAGCGCGTCGGAGCCGTACTTGTCCATCCAGTCCAGCGGGTTGACCGCGTTGCCGAAGGACTTCGACATCTTCTTGCCGAACTGGTCGCGGACCATGCCGTGCAGCGCGATGGTGTGGAACGGCGGGGTGCCGTCCATCGCGTACAGCCCGAACATCATCATCCGGGCGACCCAGAAGAAGAGGATGTCGTAGCCGGTGACCAGGACGGAGTTCGGGTAGAACTTCGCCAGGCTCGGCGGTGCTGCTCCGGCCAGCCCAGGGTGGAGAACGGCCACAGCCCGGAGGAGAACCAGGTGTCGAGGACGTCGGTGTCCTGGTGCCAGCCCTCGCCGGTCGGCGGCTGCTCGTCCGGGCCGACGCAGACCACCTCGCCGTCGGGCCCGTACCAGACCGGGATGCGGTGGCCCCACCACAACTGCCGCGAGATGCACCAGTCGTGCAGGTTGTCGACCCAGTCGAAGTAGCGCTTCTCCATCTCCTTGCGGGTGGATCGCGACCCGGCCGTCGCGGACCGCGTCTCCCGCGGCCTTCGCCAGCGGGCCGACCTTGACCCACCACTGCAGCGACAGCCGCGGCTCGATGGTGGTCTTGCAGCGCGAGCAGTGGCCGACGGAGTGGACGTACGGGCGCTTCTCGGCGACGATCCGGCCCTCGGCGCGCAGCGCGGCGACGATCGCGGAGCGCGCCTCCAGCCGGTCCAGGCCCTGGAAGGGGCCGTGGGCGGTGATGACCGCGTGCTCGTCCATGACGGTCAGCGACGGGCAGGTCGTGGCGGCGGCCGATCTCGAAGTCGTTCGGGTCGTGGGCCGGGGTGACCTTGACCGCGCCGGTGCCGAACTCCGGGTCGACGTGGGCGTCCGCGACGACCGGGATGCGTGCGGTCGGTCAGCGGCAGCTCGATCCGCGTGCCGACCAGGTGCGCGGTAGCGCTCGTCGTCGGGGTGGACGGCGACCGCGGTGTCGCCGAGCATCGTCTCGGCGCGGGTGGTGGCGACGACGATGGCCGTCGTCACCGTCGCCGTAGCGGATCGAGACCAGCTCGCCGTCGTCGTCCTGGTACTCGACCTCGATGTCGGAGATGGCGGTCAGACAGCGCGGGCACCAGTTGATGATGCGCTCGGCGCGGTAGATCAGCCCGTCGTCGTAGAGCTTCTTGAAGATGGTCTGGACGGCCTGGGAGAGCCCCTCGTCCATGGTGAAGCGCTCACGGGACCAGGCGACGCCGTCGCCGAGGCGGCGCATCTGGCCGGAGATCTGGCCGCCGGACTCCGCCTTCCACTGCCAGACCCGCTCGACGAACGCCTCCCGGCCCAGGTCGTGCCGGGACTTGCCCTCCTTGGCCAGTTCGCGCTCGACGACGTTCTGGGTGGCGATGCCGGCGTGGTCCATGCCCGGCTGCCACAGCGTCTCGTAGCCCTGCATCCGCTTGCGGCGGGTCAGGGCGTCGATCAGCGTGTGCTCGAAGGCGTGGCCCAGGTGCAGGCTGCCGGTGACGTTGGGCGGCGGGATGACGATGGTGTACGGCGGCTTGTCGCTCTTGGCGTCCGCCTCGAAGTAACCGCGTTCCACCCAGCGCTCGTACAGCGGCCCCTCTACGTCGGCCGGGGTGTACTGGGTCGGCAGATGCTCCGGGGTGCTGTGGTCGTCGCCGCCTGGGCGCTGGTTCATGTCGGTCACACGCCAATTCTAGGGGCGGCACGGCCCGGTCTCCGAACCGCTTTAGTCGGGTAACAGCGCGGCGACCCTGGTTACCGGGCGCTCCGATCATCAGGAAAGATATGGCTCGCATAAAAGTCAACGGGAGGGAAGCGAAGCCCCATGAGCTTCAACCAGCCGCCGCCGAACCCTTACGGCCAGCCGCCTCAGCAGGCCGGCCCGCCCCCCGGCTACGGCTATCCGCAGCAGGGCGGCATCCCTCAGCAACCCCAGCAGCCGGCACCCTACGGCTACCCCCAGCAGGCCCAGAACCCCTACGGCCAGCCCCCGCAGGGCCAGGGACCCTACGGCGCACCTCCGCAAGGACAGCCCAACCCGTACGGCCAGCAGCCCGGTTGGGGCGCCCCGCCTCCCCCGCCGAAGAAGAACACCGGCAAGGTGATCGGCATCGTGCTGGCCGTGGTCGTCGTGGTCGGCGGCGGCATCGGCATAGCCGTCAACATGGGCGGCGGCGGCTCCGACGGCGCCCGGTACAAGCTGACCACGCCGCAGACGGTGGCCACCGACTACACCAAGCAGCCGGGCACCGACACCAGCTCCAGCGACTCGAACGAGCTGAGCGACGTGCCGGGGATGACCGACGCCAAGCAGGTCCAGGCCCAGTACCGGACCTCCGCCGAGAAGACGCTGACCTTCATCGGCGCCTACGGCAGCATCGGGGACCCCGAGTCCGCGGTGGACGCGGCCTTCGCGGCGTTCGCCAAGGAGGGCGCGTCCGGCGAGGGCAACCCGGTCGGCGACGTGCAGACCGTGCACCCGGCCGGTTTCGACGGCACGGTCATGAAGTGCCAGCAGTACCAGGCGGACTCCAGCGGTACCGAGTTGAAGTTCCCGCTGTGCGTGTGGGGTGATTCGAGCACCATCGGCCTGGTGGCGGTGGCCGACCCGGCGAAGATCCTCACCGGTGGGACCACCTCCATCGACGAGGCGGCCGGCATCGCCGCCCAGGTCCGTACCGACACCCGGGTCAAGATCTCCTGACCTCGGCCGGGTACGCGGCGAAGGGGGCGCCCGGTTCGACCGGGCGCCCCCTTCGGCGTGTACGCGGGTGGCGGCTACGCGCTCTTCTCGTGCCGTTCGCCCTGCTCACCGCGGGTGGTGCGGGGGACCAGGGTGGGGTTGACGTTGGAGTGGACGACCTCGTCGGTGATCACGACGCGGGCGACGTCCTTGCGGGAGGGAACCTCGTACATCACGGACATCAGCACCTCCTCCATGATCGCGCGCAGACCGCGCGCGCCGGTGCCGCGCAGGATGGCCTGGTCGGCGATGGCCTCCAGCGACGGGCGGTCGAACTCCAGCTCCACGCCGTCGAGTTCGAAGAGCCGCTGGTACTGCTTGACGAGCGCGTTGCGCGGCTCGACCAGGATCTTCAGCAGCGCCTCGCGGTCGAGGTTGTGCACCGAGGTGATGACCGGCAGACGGCCGATGAACTCCGGGATCATCCCGAACTTCACCAGGTCCTCCGGCATGATCTCGGCGAACTGGTCGACCGAGTTCAGTTCACGCTTGGAGCGGATGGTCGCGCCGAAGCCGATGCCCTTGGCACCGGCCCGCGACTCGATGATCTTCTCCAGACCGGCGAAGGCACCACCCACGATGAACAGCACGTTCGTGGTGTCGATCTGGATGAACTCCTGGTGCGGGTGCTTGCGGCCGCCCTGCGGCGGCACCGAGGCGGTGGTGCCCTCCAGGATCTTCAGCAGCGCCTGCTGGACGCCCTCGCCGGAGACGTCCCGGGTGATCGACGGGTTCTCGCTCTTGCGGGCGACCTTGTCGATCTCGTCGATGTAGATGATCCCGGTCTCGGCCTTCTTGACGTCGTAGTCGGCCGCCTGGATCAGCTTGAGCAGGATGTTCTCGACGTCCTCGCCGACGTAGCCGGCCTCGGTGAGCGCGGTGGCGTCGGCGATGGCGAACGGCACGTTGAGCATCCGGGCCAGGGTCTGGGCCAGCAGGGTCTTGCCGGAGCCGGTGGGGCCGAGCAGCAGGATGTTGGACTTGGCGAGCTCGATGCCGTCGTCGTGGCCGGGACGGCCGTTCTCACCCGCCTGGACCCGCTTGTAGTGGTTGTAGACGGCAACGGAGAGTGCCTTCTTCGCGGGCTCCTGGCCGACCACGTAGCCCTCGAGGAACTCGTAGATCTCCCGCGGTTTCGGCAGGTCCTCCCACCGCACCTCGGAGGACTCGGCGAGCTCCTCCTCGATGATCTCGTTGCAGAGGTCGATGCACTCGTCGCAGATGTACACACCAGGCCCTGCGATGAGCTTCTTCACCTGCTTCTGGCTCTTACCGCAGAACGAGCACTTGAGCAGGTCGCCGCCGTCACCGATGCGTGCCACGAGGTGCTTCCCCTTCGCCTGGGTCCCGTCAGTTCGACAGGTCCTGGTGCCTACTGGGCGGTCCGGGGGCCAAACGCCCCCGGATCCCCATCCGACGGTACCTTGCCGGAGCCCCCGAGCGGGGCCCCCTTGAGCCGACTGATCTGCCGAACTCAAGGGGCTACCGGCATCTCAAGCCCTTCTCAGGCCGAGACGCCGGTCTTCCGGGAGGCCGTGATCTGGTCGACCAAGCCGTAGGACAGGGCGTCCTCGGCGGTGAGGATCTTGTCCCGCTCGATGTCCTCGCGGATCTGCTCGATCGGGAGTGGTCGAGTGCTTGGCCAGCATCTCCTCCAGCTGCGTGCCGCATCCGGAGTGATCTCGTTGGCCTGCGATCTCCAGGTCGGAGACCTGCGCCGCGGCCGGTCTCGGTGTACGGCTGGTGGATCAGCACCCGCGCGTTCGGCAGCGCCATCCGCTTGCCCGGGGTGCCGGCCGCCAGCAGAACCGCCGCGGCGGAGGCCGCCTGGCCCATGCAGACCGTCTGGATGTCGGGCTTGACGAACTGCATGGTGTCGTAGATGGCCGTCAGCGCGGTGAAGGAGCCGCCGGGAGCTGTTGATGTAGACCGAGATGTCGCGGTCCGGGTCCATCGACTCCAGGCACAGCAGCTGCGCCATGACGTCGTTGGCCGAGGCGTCGTCGATCTGCACCCCGAGGAAGATCACCCGCTCCTCGAAGAGCTTGGCGTACGGGTCGTACTCGCGGATGCCCTGCGAGGTGCGCTCCACGAAGCGCGGCACGATGTAGCGCGACTCCATGCCGGAGTGCGGACTGCGAGCGTCGAAGTTCGGGTTGTTCATGGTGGTGGTCACCGTCCTGAAGGGTCAGCGGAGGGGGAAGCGATGCCGTGGGCCGCCTGGCCCGCCGGAGCGGCTCCTGATGCCCTCAGCGGGCGCCGGAGCCGCCGGCCGGGCTCACGCGGCGCCGGTGCCGCCGCCGCCCGGGACGTCGGAGGCGCTGTGCATGACCTCGTCGATCAGGCCGTAGTCCTTGGCCTCGTCCGCGGTGAACCAGCGGTCACGGTCGGCGTCGCGGTTGATCGTCTCGACGGCCTGGCCGCTGTGCTGGGCGGTGAGCTCGCGCCATGCGCTTCTTGGTGCGCAGCAGCTGCTCGGCCTGGATCTTGATGTCGGACGCGGAGCCGCCCAGGCCCGCGGAGGCCTGGTGCATCAGGATGTCGGCGTTGGGCAGCGCGAAACGCTTGCCGGGGGTGCCCGCGGTCAGCAGGAACTGGCCCATGGAGGCCGCCAGACCCATCGCGATCGTGACCACGTCGTTCTTGATGTACTGCATGGTGTCGTAGATCGCCATACCCGGCGGTGACCGAACCACCGGGGCAGTTGATGTAGAGGTAGATGTCCTTGTCGGGGTCCGCGGCGAGCAGCAGCATCTGCGCGCGTGATCCGGTTGGCGATGTCGTCGTCGACGGCCTGGCCGAGGAAGATGATGCGCTCGCCGAGCAGTCGGTTGTAGACCAGCGTCGCCGAGGCCCGCACCACTCGCGAGGCCATTGGCGGTGGGCATCAGAAGTCCCGGCGTCTGGATGTGCGGAGTCGTCACGTATCCACCTGCTCGTTGTCGGACGGCGACCCGCCGTCTTCGCGTCTTCTCGTGGGGCGCGGGGAGCGCGATTGCCACCCTCACCGGGTCTCCCCTGCCCTCGTTACTACGGACCCTAACGCGCAGGTCGGGCCCAGCAGTCCCGCACGCGAAACTGTTCGCTGTCAGCGCAGGTCCGGCGGAATTCAGGGGCCGTTCACAGCCGGCTGGACGTAACACGCTCGCATACGGACTCAGGCCCGGAGCCGGTGGCCCCGGGCCTGAGTACCGACCCCGGAGCGGGCAGCTCCGGGGGTCAGGCTCGGTCGTGCTCAGGCCTCGGTGGTCTCGGCCTGCTCGGTCGCCTCGACGGCCTCGGCGGACTCCTCGGAGGAGGCCTGGACGGTCTCGCCGTCCTCGTCCTCCTCGTCCTCCAGGTCGACGGTCTCACCGTTGGTGTCGACGACCTTGGCGGACTCCACGACGGCGGCCAGCGCCTTGCCGCGGGCGACCTCGCCGACGAGCATCGGCACCTGGCCGCCCTCGACGACCGCCTGGGCGAACTGGTCGGGGGACATGCCGGAGGCTGGCGGCCCGGCGCATGAGGTGCTCGGTGAGCTCCTCCTGGTTGACCGACAGCTGCTCGCTGGTTGACCAGCTCGTCGAGGACGAACTGGGTCTTGATGCCCTTGGTCGCCTGCTGCTCCAGCTCGGCGTCGTACTCCTCGGCGGTCTTGCCCTCGCGCTCCAGGTAGCTCTCCCAGTTCAGCCCCATCATCGGGAACTGGTGGTGCTCCAGGTTGTGCCGACGGGTCTCGATCTCGTCCTTGAGCAGCTTCTCCGGGACCGGGACCTCCACCAGCTCCAGGAGGGCGTCGAGCACCTTCTCCTGGGCCTGGGTGGCCTGGTCGTACTTCTTCATCCGGCCGAGGCGCTTGACGCTGTCCGCGCGCAGCTCCTCAAGGGTGTCGAACTCGCTGGCCAGCTGGGCGAAGTCGTCGTCCAGCTCGGGCAGTTCGCGAGCCTGCACCGCGGAGACGTCCACCTTGACCTCGGCGGCCTTGCCGGCGGCGGAGCCGCCCTTGAGCTCGGAGGTGAAGGTGGCCGAGCCGCCGGCCTCCAGGCCGGTGACGGCCTCGTCGATGCCGTCCAGCAGCTGGCCGGAGCCGATGGTGTAGGTGACGCCCTTGGCGACACCGTCCTCCAGCACCTCGCCGTCGACGGAGGCTTCCAGGTCCACCACGACGACGTCGCCGTCGGCCGCGGCACGCTCGACCGCGGTGGTGGAGGCGAAGCGGTCACGCAGCTGCTCGATGGACTTGTCGACGTCCTCGTCGGAGACCTCGATGGCGTCGACGGACGACCTCGATGCCGCTGTAGTCCGGGATCTCGAACTCGGGGCGGACGTCCACCTCGGCGGTGAACTTCAGCTCCTCGTCGTCGTTGAACTCGGTGATGTCGATCTCGGGCTGGCCGAGGACCTTCAGCTCACCCTCGTTGACCGCTTCCGTGTAGAACTTCGGCAGCGCGTCGTTGATGGCCTCTTCGAGGACCGCGCCACGGCCGAACCGCTGGTCGATGATGCGCGCCGGGATCTTGCCCTTGCGGAACCCCGGCACCGTGACCTGCTCGTTGATCTTCTTGTACGCCGCGTCGAGGCTGGGCTTGAGCTCCTCGAAGGGCACCTCGACGGTGAGTCGAACCCGGGTCGGGTTCAGAGTCTCCACGGCGCTCTTCACGGTTGGGTCTCCTTGGGCTGACGTTTGGGGGCTTTGCGTGGCCGACGAGACGCACTTCCCGGGGTTCGCGCCCCTACGTCGCCCCGCATACAGGGCCAGCCTGCATAGTACCGGTACCCGGGGTAGAGCCGTCCCGCGGTACGAGATAATCGAACATATGGTCGGGGTGGCCGGATTCGAACCGACGACCTTCCGCTCCCAAAGCGGACGCGCTACCAAGCTGCGCCACACCCCGTTCAGTGCGAGACGTAGAGTACATGCCTCCGCACGCTCCCGCCGCCAATTGTCGCGGTGCGGGGAACCGGATGGATCCGCTACGATTCGGTGTGCCAGAATGACTGGCCGTTGCGGGCGTAGCTCAATGGTAGAGCCCCAGTCTTCCAAACTGGCTACGCGGGTTCGATTCCCGTCGCCCGCTCTGTGTGACCGAGGCTCAGGTGAGGGAGATCATCCCGCGCCTGGGCCTCAGTTCTTCCTACCGGGCCGGTCCTTCTCACCGCTCGGGAGATCCGGCCGCCGCGCGACGCGCGCCCGCCGGAGGAGTTCCCTCCGGCGGGGTCTTACAGGCTCAGAACTTTATCTGGGCGATGGAGCTGGCCAGGGAGTTCAAGAAGCGGTTGATCCCGGGAGCCATGCCCGTGGAGGCAAGGAAGAAACCGAAGAGGATCGCTACCAGTGCGCCGGCGCCCTTGATGGAGCCGTTCCGCATCATCACCGCCATCAAGACAGCCAACAGCACCACTACGGACAGGGAGATGGCCACTAGGGATCACATCCTCGCTCGCGCTCGACACCGGACCGGGGGTGTGCTGCCACCTCTGCTCCCCCCACACCACCATCGTGCCATCAACAAGCCCCCCAGTGGACCCGGACGGGCTTTTCACACGTCCCCAACTGGCCATTCAGTCACGCGAGATGATCAGCAGGGCGCGATCGTCGTTGACGTCCTTGGCGACGGCCTCTATCAACCGCCACGCGGCACCCTGGAAACCGCTGCCGACGAACAGGTCCGCGGCACCGATCAACCGGTCGATCCCTTCGGTGATATCCCGGCCCGCCGCCTCCACCAGACCGTCGGTGAACAGCATCAGCACGTCGCCCGAACGCAACTGGCCCTTCACGCCGTCCGAAGGGGGCGCCGGCCTGTACTCCGAGCATCAGCCCCTCGGCGGCCTTCTCCTCCCACTGGCCGGTCCCCGAGCTCAGCTGCATGCCGGGCAGGTGCCCAGCGGAGAGCAACTCGTACTCGCCGGTGGACAGATCGAGCACCAGGTGGACGGAGGTGGCGAAGCCCTCCTCCCACTTCTGGCGCAGCAGATAGCCGTTGGCCGCGGTCAGGAACTGATGGGGCGGCAGCGAGCCGAGCAGCCCGCCGAACGCGCCGGACAGCAGCAGCGCCCGCGAACCGGCGTCCATCCCCTTGCCGGAGACGTCGGTCAGCACCGCCTCCAGGATCCGGCCGTCGCCACTGCGGGTGGCGACCACGAAGTCACCGGAGAAGGACTGCCCGCCCGCCGGGCGCAGCGCCATCTCCGCGTGCCAGCCGACCGGCAGCTTGGGCAGCCGGCTCTGCACGCGGATGCGCTCGCGCAGGTCGAAGAGCATGGTGCCGCCGCGCCGCCAGGGCACCCCGACCCGGCTGCGGAACTGGGCGATCATCAGCCCGGCGAACGCCACCGCGCTGACCACCAGCACGGTGCCAGGGGTGACCGCCCAGGCGGCGGCGTCGGGGTAGGGGCCGAGCACCGCGTCCTCGACCACCAGCGCGGCCGCGGCGGCCACGTAGAGCATCAGCAGGCTCGCCGGGCGCAGCAGCAGCCCGCCGAGCAGGACGGGGAAGACCAGGGCGGTGGGCGGGCACCAGGCGGGCACGGCGGTGGTGGCCCAGCCGAGGGCCGGCACGGTCAGCAGCAGACCGACGAACGGCAGCCAGTCGGAGGCGTCACCGCGGAAGTAGTCCACGGCGGATCTGCGCAACGCGGAACGGACCCGGTGCAACGCCCTGCGCCACCGGGCCGCGAATGTGTCCACGCCCACCCGCCCGTCTGCCATTTCCGGCGACCCTATCCACCCCTTCGGCGGCACGTCGATTCGCGGCCCGCCGCCCACCGCCCGGATCCTGAGCGTGTCCGGAGCATATGCCGCCTCGGTCGGACGCGTGTTAATTCCACTCGACCTGTCCGGTAAGCCCTGGTAGGCAGGGGCTATGACGATCGATTTGCGGACACTGGACGAACAGCGGTGGGACGCGTGGTACGGCATGCTGGAGCGGGCGTTCGGCGGCCTGTCGGAAGCCCCGGCCGAGCGCGAACTCTGGCGCGATCTGACCGAAATCGAGCGGTCGCTGGCGGCTTGTGACGACGGCGAGGTGGTCGGCACCGCCGGCGCGTTCTCGTTCCGGATGACGGTGCCCGGCGGGGCGCTGGTGCCGGCCGCCGGCGTGACCATGGTCAGCGTGCAGCCGACGCACCGGCGCCGCGGGCTGCTGACCGCCATGATGCGGCGGCAACTGGACGACGTGCGCGACCTCGGTGAGCCGCTGGCGGTGCTGACCGCCTCGGAGCCAGCGATCTACGGGCGGTTCGGCTACGGCGCGGCCACCGACCAGAAGCGGCTGGACATCGAGATCCCGCGGGTGGCGCTCACACTGCCGGACGGTGTGGAGGGCGTACGGATGCGGATAGCGGCGCCCGCCGAGGTGATCGCGCCGTGCGAGGCGGTCTACGCCCGGCTGGTGGCGTCCCGCCCCGGCATGCTCGCCCGGCAGCCCGGCTGGGAGCGGCTGCCGGTGCTGGACCCGGAGCAGAGCCGGCACGGCGCCGGTGAACTGCTGTGCGTGCTGGCCGAGCGGGACGGCGAGGTGATCGGGTACGCCCGCTACGCGGTGAAGGCCGAGTGGAACGACGGCGGTCCGGACGGCACGGTGGTGCTGCGGGACATCGCGGCGCTCGATCCGGCCGGTTACGCCGCGCTGTGGCGGTTCCTGCTCGGCATCGACCTGACCTCGAAGCTGACCACCCACAACCGGCCGGTCGACGACCCGCTGCTGCACCTGATCTCTGATGTGCGCCGCTGCAAGGTGCTGTCCCGGGACTCGCTGTACGTACGGCTGGTGGACGTCGGTCAGGCGCTCGGGGCGCGGACCTACTCGGGCGCGGTGGACGTCGTGCTGGAGGTCGCGGACGAGTTCTGCCCGTGGAACGCCGGGCGCTGGCGGCTGACCGGGGACGCCGACGGCGCCTCCTGCGTCAGGACCCGGGACGCGGCCGATTTGGCACTGTCGGTCAGGGAGTTGGGCACCGTGTACCTGGGTGGTTTCGGCCTCGGGGCGCTGGCCGGGGCGGGCCGGGTGCGGGAGTTGCGGGCCGGGGCGCTGGCCGAGGCGTCAGCGGCCTTCCGCGGTGCTGTCGAACCCTGGCTGCCTCACGGCTTCTGACAGCCCGGGCACCAGAACAGGTTGCGTTTGACCAGCTCCGCGGTGCGCACCGGGGTGCCGCACACCAGGCACGGCAGGCCGGCGCGCCGGTAGACGTAGACCTCGCCGCCGTGGTCGTCCACCCGTGGCGGGCGTCCCATGGCCTGCGGGGTGTGCTCGGGGCGCACGGTGTCGATGCGGTTGCAGCCGTACCCCCTCGCGCATCAGCGCGACCAGGTCGGCCCAGATCGCCTGCCAGGCGGCGAGGCCCACCTCCCGGCCGGGGCGGTAGGGATCGATGCCGTGCCGGAAGAGCACCTCGGCCCGGTAGACGTTGCCGACGCCGGCGACGACCTTCTGGTCCATCAGCAGCCCGGCGATGGACATCCGGCTGCGGGAGATCCGCAGCCAGGCGGGTTTCGGGTCGGTGCCCGGGCGCAGCGGATCGGGGCCGAGGCGGTCGTGCAGGGCCTGTTTCTCCGCGTCGGTGATCAGTTCGCAGGCGGTCGGCCCGCGCAGGTCCGCGTAGCCGTCCTGGCCGGTGAGCCGCAGCCGGACGGTGTCGGTCGGCGGGGGCGGCAGGCCGGGGCCGAGGGCGTACTTGCCGAACAGCCCCAGATGGATGTGGATCCAGCCGGCCGGTCCGAAGCCGAGGAAGAGGTGCTTGCCGTGCGCCTCCGCGTCCTCCATGACCTGGCCGTCGACCAGGGCGGCGCCGGCGGCGAACTTGCCCTGCGGGCTGGACGCCCGCACGACCCGGCCGCCGAACCGGCCCTCGTGGTCCGATGCCAGCCGGTGAATGGTGTGCCCTTCCGGCATGCCGGTGCCGTCCCCCTCGCTGTGCCCGATGAGTCGCTCGACAGGTGGCCGCGACGGGTGCCGCGCGGTCGCTCAGTCCTGGTGGGGGTGGTGGGCGGGCAGCGGCGGGAGGGTGCCGGTGAGCTCGTAGGCGGCGAGCATGTCGATGCGGCGGATGTGGCGCTTGTCCCCGCTGAACGGGGTGGCGAGGAAGAGCTCGACGAAGCGGGTGGCCTCTTCCTGGGTGTGCATCCGGGCGCCGACGCTGATGACGTTGGCGTTGTTGTGCTCACGGGCCAGGGTCGCGGTCTGCTCGCTCCAGGCGAGTGCGGCCCGCACCCCCTTGACCTTGTTGGCGGCGATGGCCTCGCCGTTGCCGGAGCCGCCGATCACGATGCCGAGGCTGCCGTCGTCGGCCGCTGTGCGTTCGGCGGCCCGCAGACAGAAGGTCGGGTAGTCGTCCTCGGCGTCGAAGATGTGCGGACCGCAGTCCACCGGCTCGTGGCCTTCGGCCTTGAGCCACTCGACGAGATGGTTCTTGAATTCGTATCCGGCATGGTCGGAGCCCAGGTACACGCGCATGCCTGAAGTCTGCCACGCGGGCGGCGTCGCGCCGCGCGGAGGCCGGGCGACGGCCCGCGCTCAGCGCTCTCGGCGGCCTACGAGCTTCCAGGCGGCGGGGAGCAGGCCCATGGCCAGTGCTGCCTTGAGGGCGTCGCCGATCAGGTAGGGGGTCAGGCCGAGCGAGATCGCCTGGCCGGCCGACAGATGGGCGGCCAGTGCGAGATAGGGCACACCGACCGCGTAGATCAGCGCCTCGCCGACCAGCATCGCGCCGGCCGTCCGCCACACCCCGCGGTCCGCGCCGCGCCGGGCCAGCGCGCCGACCGCGGCGGAGGCCAGCACCATGCCGATGACGTAGCCGAAGCTGGCCGCCGAGACGCCGTGGGCGCCGCCGGCGAACCACGGCACGCCCACGGCGCCGGCCACCGCGTACAGCAGCAGCGACAGCATGCCGCGGCGGGCGCCGAGCGTGGTGCCCACCAGCAGCGCCGCGAAGGTCTGCCCGGTGACCGGGACCGGCGAGCCGTGCACCGGGACGGCGATCTGGGCGGCGAGGCCGGTGAGCGCCGCGCCGCCGACCACCGTCGCGACGTCCCGCAGCCTGGCGCGGGCTGCGGTCGAGGCGGGCAGCAGGTCGGCGAGTACCCGGCCGGGCCTGACGTCGGTGGCGCCGGTGGTGGCGGCGATGCTCATCGGTTCTCCTCGGTGAGGGACGGGCGAACGGGACACAGCGACGTTAACCCGGCCTCCCCGCGCCGGACATGGGGACAACGGGACAAAGAGCCGATCCCCGGCTTGGTGGGGTCGCCACAACCCCGGCCGCCCGGTCAGTCGAAGATCGGGCCGACCGTGCGGGTGCGCTTGATCTCGTAGAAGCCGGGGATGGCGGCGACCATCAGCGTGCCGTCCCACAGCTGGGCCGCCGCGTCGCCCTTGGGGGCGGGGGTGACGACCGGGCCGAAGAAGGCGATGCTGCTCGCCGTCCGGGCCGGGGACGGCGATCACCGGCGTGCCGACGTCCGGCCGACCATGGTCGATGCCTTCCTCGTGGGAGGCGCGCAGCTGGGCGTCGTAGGCGTCGCTGACCGCGGCGTCGGCGAGGTCGACCGGCAGTCCGGCCTCCTTCAGGGCGGCGACGATGGTCTCGCGGTTCTTGGGCAGCTGCTGGTTGTGGAAGCGGGTGCCGAGCGCGGTGTAGAGCGGGCCGAGCACCTCGTTGCCGTGCTTCTCCTCGGCGGCGATGCACACCCGCACCCCGGCCCAGGCCTCCGGGGCCATCTGGCGGTAGCGCTCGGGCAGTTCGTCGAGCCGGGGCTCGTTGAGCACCGCGAGGCTCATCACGTGCCAGCGGACGCTCGACCGGCCGGACCTTCTCGACCTCCAGCATCCAGCGGGAGGTCATCCACGCCCACGGGCACAGCGGGTCGAACCAGAAGTCAGCGGGTGTCTTCTCGGTGTCGGTCACGGTCTCTCCCGGGGATCCCAATGGGTTTCGCTTACGTCCGACCACTGCAACACACCTCGTGCCGAGGTGCATTCCCAGCCCCTCGCGCCGCGGGGCGCGCGTGCGATGATGCCGTCCCGTACCGACCGAATCGTGAGACGGCCAAGACGAAGGAGTCCCTGTGCCCGGCGAGAACCTGACCCGCGAAGAGGCCCACGAGCGGGCCGGGCTGATCGCTGTCGACGGCTACGAGGTGGAGCTGGACGTGCGGTCCGCGCTCCGCCCGGCAGGAGCCCACCTTCCGCTCGGTGACCACCATCAGGTTCCGCTGCGCGCGGCCCGGTGCCGCGACCTTCGTCGACCTGCTCGCCCCGGCCGTCGACACCGTGGTGCTCAACGGACGCGAGCTGGACCCGGCGGTGGTCTTCGACGGCACCCGGATCCTGCTGGCGGACCTCGCGGAGTCCAACGAGCTGATCGTGGACGCCGCGTGCGCGTACAGCAGGACCGGGGAGGGGATGCACCGGTTCGCCGACCCGGAGGACGGCGAGGTCTACCTCTACACCCAGTACGAGCCGGCCGACGCGCGCCGGGTGTTCGCCAACTTCGAGCAGCCCGACCTCAAGGCGCCCTTCTCCTTCACGGTGACCGCGCCCGCGCACTGGACGGTGCTGGGCAACGGCGAGTTGGAGGGCGCGGTCGAGCCGGTCGGCGCCGACGCGGCCACCTGGCGGTTCGCCCGCACGCTGCCGATCTCCACGTACATCACCTCGATCGTGGCCGGCCCGTACCACGTGGAGCGGGACCGCTACACCCGGGCGACGGCGGACGGCGGCACGCTGGAGATCCCGCTGGGCGCGCTGTGCCGCACGTCACTGGCCCGGCACTTCGACGCGGACGACATCTTCACCATCACCAAGCAGGGCCTGGACTTCTTCCACGACCACTTCGACTTCCCCTACCCGTTCGGCAAGTACGACCAGGCGTTCGTGCCGGAGTACAACCTCGGCGCGATGGAGAACCCCGGACTGGTCACCTTCCGCGAGGAGTTCGTCTTCCGCGGCAAGGTGACGCAGGTCGCCTACGAGGGGCGGGCCAACGTCATCCTGCACGAGATGTCGCACATGTGGTTCGGCGACCTGGTCACCATGGAGTGGTGGGACGACCTGTGGCTCAAGGAGTCGTTCGCCGACTTCATGGGCACCTTCTCGCAGGTGGAGTCGACCCGCTTCACCGACGGCTGGATCACCTTCGCCAACCGCCGCAAGGCGTGGGCCTACCGGGCCGACCAGCTGCCCTCCACCCACCCGGTGACCGCCGACATGCGGGACCTGCAGGACGCCAAGCTCAACTTCGACGGCATCACCTACGCCAAGGGCGCCTCGGTGCTCAAGCAGCTGGTGGCCTACGTCGGACGGGACGCCTTCCTGGAGGGGGCGCGCCGCTACTTCAAGCGGCACGCGTACGGCAACACCCGGCTGGCGGACCTGCTGTCGGTGCTGGCGGAGACCTCGGGCCGGGACATGGCCGAGTGGTCGCGTTCCTGGCTACAGACGGCGGGCGTCAACTCGCTGACGCCGGAGGTGACCTACGACGACACGCTCGGCCGGGTCGCGGAACTCGCCGTGCTCCAGGGCGCGGCCGCCTCGCACCCCGAACTGCGCCCGCACCGGGTGGCGATCGGCCTGTACCGGCGCGGGGCTGAGGGCGCGCTGGAGCGGTACGCCCGCGCGGAGATCGACGTGGCCGGGCCGCGCACCGTCGTCGCGGAGCTGGCCGGTGCCGAGCGGCCGGATCTGATCCTGGTCAACGACGAGGACCTGACGTACTGCAAGGTGCGCTTCGACGAGGGGTCGCTGGCCACGCTGCGCGCCGGGCTCGGGGACATCGCCGACCCGATGGCCCGGGCGCTGGCCTGGTCCGCGGTGTGGAACCTGACCCGGGACGGTCTGATGCCCGCGCGGGACTACCTGCGGCTGGTGCGGGGACTTCGCCGGGCGCGAGTCGGAGATCGGCGTGCTGCAGATGCTGCACGCCTGGGCGCGGATCGCGCTGCACCACTACGCGGCGCCCGGGTGGCGCGAGCAGGGCGGGTCGGCGCTGGCCGAGTGCGCGCGGCGGGAGCTGCGACCGCGCGGAGCCGGGCAGCGGCCACCAGTTGGCGTGGGCGCGGTTCTTCGCCGAGGTGGCGGTCTCCCCGGCGGATCTGGACCTGCTGCGCGAACTGCTGGACGGCACCACGAAGATCGACGGGTCTCGACGTGGACCAGGAGCTGCGCTGGACCTTCCTGGTGCCGCTGGCGGCGCACGGCGCGGCCGACGAGGCGGCCCTCGCCGCCGAACTCGCCCGGGACGACACCGCGTCGGGGCGGCGCCACCAGGTGCGCGCGCTGGCCGCGCGGCCTTCCGCGGTGGTCAAGGCCGCGGCCTGGCACGACGTGGTCGAGTCCGACGCGCTGTCCAACGCGCTGGTGGAGGCGACCATCGCCGGGTTCGACCAGCCCGGCCAGCGTGAGCTGCTGGCGCCCTACGCGGACAAGTACTTCGAGGCCATCGAGCGGGTGTGGGAGCAGCGGTCAATCGAGATCGGGATGTCGGTGGTGCGGGGGCTGTTCCCGGCGTTGCAGGCCGGGGAGGCGACCCTGCGGGCCGCCGACGGGTGGCTTGAGGGGCACCAGGACGCGGCGCCCGCGCTGCGCCGGCTGGTGGCCGAGGCACGCGACGACCTCGCCCGCGCGCTGCGCGCCCAGGAGTGTGACGCGGCGGAGACCGAGGTTTGATCCGGTCGCGCGGGCGCCATAGTCGGCCATCGAACGTGTGCGCTTTAGTGCCGTACTGTCCCGGTTTGTCGACGGGCTGGTAACAGCGGTTACAGAGCGGTCCGTCAGCGGGAATCCGGGGGGCATGACCCAATACATCCATCCCCTGGATCCCCGCCTCACCCCCCGCGCGAGTTGCGCGCAGCGGCGGGTGATGACCGGTCGCGAGCTACGGGCGCTCGGGGTGCCCGACGAGGTGCTCCAGGAGCGCTGCCGGCCCGGCGGCCCGTGGCGGCTGCTGCTGCCCGGGGTGTATCTGCTGCACGCCGGACGGCCGTCAGGGGAGGAGCGGTTGCGGGCCGCGCTGCTGTACGCGGGCCGCACTCCGCGGGGGCAGCAGACCGATCCCGGGGCGATGGTGACCGGGCTGGCGGCGCTGGCGCTGCTGGGTTTCGACGGGGTGCCGCGGCTGGACCGGCTGGCCAGGATCGACGTACTGGTCGGGCGTGGCCGGCGGTTGCCCGACGCCGGTGAGGTGCGGATTCTTCGGGCGACCACGCTGCCGAGGCCCTGGTCGGTGGCGGGGGTGGCGTGCGCGCCGGTGCCGCGGGCGGTGGCCGACGCGGTGGCGGGGTTGGACGACACGGTCGCGGTGCGCAAGGTGCTGGTGGAGTCGGTGCGCACCGCCGACTGTGAACCGGCCGTCGTCGTGCGGGAGTTGCGGGCCGCCCGGTTGCTGTCGCGGCCGCAGGTGGCGGACGCGTTGGGGGCGTTGATGGCCGAGGGCCGGGCGATGGCGGAGAACCGGATGTACGAGATGGTCCGCGAGTGCGAGCTGCCCGACCCGGTGTGGAACGTCGTGCTGCGGTTGCCGGCCGGGCCGTGCCTGGGCCGGGTGGACGCCTTCTGGCCGGACCACTCGGTGGCGCTCGACCTGGAGGCGGCCGGTCCTGAGGACGGCCCGGACCCCTCATGGCACCTGCGGGACCGCCGCCGGGGGCGGTTGGCCGGCCTCGGCGTGGAGGTGGTCGTCACCACGCCCGGCATGCTGCGCACCTCGCCGGCGCGGCAGGCGGCCGTGCTGCGGACCGCGTTGCGTACCGCCGACGACCGCCATCCGCACGCCCGGCTGGTGGCGCTGCCCCGATAGGTCAGATCTTGAGCACGAGTTCGGTGTTGCGGTCGGCCGGCAGGCCGGCCAGTTTGGTGCTGCCGCTGGGGCGGTTGAAGGACAACTCCCGGTACAGGGAGGCGAGTCCGGCCGGGGAGAGGTCCTCGAAGTCGGTGCGGTGCGGTGCCGCCGACTCCACCAGGGTGGTGAAGAGCGACAGCGTGCCGTCGTGGTTGTCGGTGACCTCGATGACCCGGGCGAGCTGCGGGTAGTCCACGTGCGAGGCGGTGCTGATCTCCCAGAAGCCGTCGCGCGGGGTGATCTTGTTCTGGTGGATGTGCCCGTTGATCCAGGCCAGGACGTTGCGGTGGCGGCCGAGCAGGGCGCGCACCTCGGCGCCGGTGTGCCGCTTCTCGCCGAGGAAGGCCGGATCGGGGCGGGTGTTGGTCATGGTGTCGCTCGTGTGGTGGCTGAAGACCAGCACCCGCTGGTCCTTCGCACCGGTCAGCACCTGGTCCAGCCAGGCGAGTTGGCCAGCGCCGACCGATCCGGGCGAGTCGCCGGCCCGGTCGGTGGTGTCCAGGCTGACGCCCAGCACGCCGTCGGCGATCCGGAAGCTGTAGTAGAGGTGGTCGCCGTCGAGGTTGGCCTGGGTGAAGCCGTGGCCGACCGGGCCGGGCCCGGTGTTGCCGGGGTCGAGGTGGGCGGCGATGTAGTCGCGCCGGGAGAACGGTGCCCGCCGCGGGTCGCCGGTGACGGTGCGCGCGCCGCGGCCGTAGCTGTCGAACAGGTGCCGCAGCAGGTCGCCCTTGACGTCCTTGCCCGCCGCGTCGGCCTTCATGATCCGCACCGCCTCGGCGTGCGGCACCGACTCCAGCTTGACGGTGCCGGTGGCCACGCTGGTGAAGTAGGAGTCGGTGAGCGCGTAGCAGCCACCGGTCAGCCCGTCGTGGTTGCCGGCCGTGGAGTACCACGGCAGCCGCAGCCCCGGTCCGGTCAGCGGGCGGATCGCCGCCTGGAGGAAGCCGGGCAGGCGCGGGAAGCCCAGCCGCTTGTCGTGGTCGCGGAAGGTGGCGTCCGGCTGCCAGAACATCGCGAGGCCGGAGTTCTGCACGCCCTCGTAGTGGCCGGGGTCACCGGTGTTGGGGTCGATGCGGCCGCCGTTCATCGCGGCCAGGAACCACTCCAGCTCGACACTCTCGTTGTTGTCGCAGTTGTCGCCGGTCGACATCACGAACGACAGCGGGGAGCCGGTCGCCGGGCCGCCGGGCAGCGAGTTGATCCGCTCGATCAGCGAGACCACCCCGGCGGTGCTCAGCGCCTCCTGCGGCTTCCAGGAGTTGACCGCGGCCGACCGCAGGTACTCGAACCGCAGCGGCGACTGGGCGTCGGTGAGGTGCAGGTCGGTGAGCTGCACGAAGCTCGCCAGCACGGTGCGGCGCGCCTCGCGGCCGGTGTGCGCGGCGGCCAGTTCGGTGCGCACCCGCCGGGACCAGCCCGGTCCTTCGCCCAGCCGCCGGTATCCACCGGTGCCGTGCGGGGTGGCCACCGTGCTCAGCGTCGTGCCCTCCGTGTACGGAACGTGACGGGCCGCCACCGGGCGGACGGTGTGGGAGGGGGCGGGCGCCGGTGCCACCGCGGTGGCCGGGGGCGTCGGGCCGGGGTGTCCCAGCGCCCGCCCGAGACCGCCGCCGGCCGCGGCGGTGGCGAGGGAGCCGGAGACCAGCAGGAAGGCGCGGCGGTCCACGCCGCGCGGCCGGCCCGGGAGGGCGGACGGCGCGGTCGACGAGACGCCGGGAAGGTCGCTGGGGGCGTCCGCTCGGGAGCCGGGCTCCGAGCCGGAGCCGGGGCAGGTCTGGGACATTCTGGTTCCCTCGGCGAAGGTGGGGGCGGCGGGGCCGGTGCAACGGGATCGCGCCCGGACGGCGCGCCCACCAGGATGGTTGGCAATCCGGATGACCTGCGGGCCAACGGCGCCGGAACGCCGGACGCCGGGCTCGGGTCATGGATCAGTGGTCTGCCCGCAGGCCACCGGCGGCTCCCGAACCGGCATCATGACGCTCACCCGGTGTTCACCCCTCGGGGCCGCCGGGGTCCCCGTGGCAGGATGGCGTCGTCTCATCAAGACGTCGGTCAAGCCGCTCACCGCACTCCCAGAAGGAGCCCAAGTGCCGGGCACGAACCTCACCCGCGAAGAAGCGCAGACGCGTGCGCGCCTGCTCACCGTCGACTCCTACGAGATCGACCTGGACATCAGCGGGGCGAAGGAGGGCGGCACCTTCCGGTCACGGACCGTGGTCCGCTTCGACAGCGCCGAGGCCGGCGCGACGACGTTCATCGACCTGATCGCCCCCACCGTGCACAAGGTGGTGCTCAACGGCGAGGAGCTCGACCCGGCCGAGGTGTTCGCCGACTCCCGCGTCGCCCTGCCCTCGCTCGTGGCGGGCGCCAACGAACTGACGGTGGAGGCGGACTGCGCGTACACCAACACCGGCGAGGGGCTGCACCGCTTCGTCGACCCGGTGGACAAGGAGACCTACCTCTACACGCAGTTCGAGGTGGCCGACTCCCGGCGGGTCTTCGCGGTCTTCGAGCAGCCCGACCTGAAGGCCACCTTCCGGTTCACCGTCAAGGCGCCCCGCCGCTGGGCGGTGATCTCCAACTCCCCCACCCCCGAGGCCGAGGACGGGGTGCTGCGGTTCGAGCCGACGCCGCGGATCTCCTCCTACATCACCGCGCTGATCGCCGGCCCGTACCACGCGGTGCACAGCAGCTGGCAGGGCGAGGACCGCACCGTCCCGCTGGGCGTGTACTGCCGGCCCTCGCTGGCCGAGCACCTGGACGCGGAGGCGATCTTCGAGGTCACCCGGCAGGGCTTCGACTGGTTCCAGGAGAAGTTCGACTTCCCGTACCCGTTCGCCAAGTACGACCAGCTGTTCGTGCCGGAGTTCAACGCGGGCGCGATGGAGAACGCGGGCGCGGTCACCATCCGCGACCAGTACGTCTTCCGCTCCAAGGTGACGGACGCGGCGTACGAGTCCCGGGCCGAAACCATCCTGCACGAGCTGGCCCACATGTGGTTCGGCGACCTGGTCACCATGGAGTGGTGGAACGACCTGTGGCTGAACGAGTCGTTCGCCACCTTCACCTCCATCGCCTGCCAGGCCTCCGCGCCCGGCAGCAGCTGGCCGCAAGTCGTGGACGACCTTCGCCAACTCTGATGAAGACCTGGGCGTACCGGCAGGACCAGCTGCCGTCCACCCACCCGATCATGGCGGAGATCAACGACCTGGAAGACGTCCTGGTCAACTTCGACGGCATCACCTACGCCAAGGGCGCCTCGGTGCTCAAGCAGCTGGTGGCGTACGTCGGCGAGGAGGAGTTCTTCAGCGGCGTCCAGGAGTACTTCAAGCGGCACGCCTGGGGCAACACCCGGCTGACCGACCTGCTCGGCGCGCTGGAGGAGACCTCGGGCCGCGACCTGAAGGCCTGGTCGAAGGCGTGGCTGGAGACCGCGGGCATCAACGTGCTGCGGCCGCGAGATCGAGGTCGCCGAGGACGGCACCGTGACCTCCCTCGCGGTGCGCCAGGAGGCCCCCGCGCTGCCGGCCGGCGCCAAGGGCGAGCCGGTGCTGCGCCCGCACCGGATCGCGGTCGGCGCCTACGACCTGGTCGACGGCGCGCTGGTGCGCACCTACCGGATCGAGCTGGACGTGGACGGCGAGCTGACCGAGGTGCCGTTCCCGCCGGGACACCAAGCGCCCGGCCGTCATCCTGCTCAACGACGACGACCTGTAGCTACGCCAAGGTGCGGCTGGACGAGCGGTCTCGCTGGCGACGGTCCGCGACCACCTCGGCGACTTCACCGAGTCGCTGCCGCGCGCCTTGGTGTGGGCCTCCTCGTGGGACATGACGCGGGACGGCGAACTGGCCGCGCGCGACTACCTGGAGCTGGTGCTGTCCGGCATCGAGCAGGGAGTCGGACATCGGCGTGGTGCAGTCGCTGCACCAGCAGGCCAAGCTGGCCCTGGAGCTCTACGCGGCGCCGGAGTGGCGCGAGGAGGGGCTGGCCCGCTGGACCGAGGCGACGCTGCGGCACCTGCGCGCGGCGGCGCCGGGCAGCGACCACCAGCTGGCGTGGGCCCGGGCGTTCGCGGCCGCCGCGCGCACCGACGAGCAACTGGACGTGCTGGCGAGCCTGCTGGACGGCACCGGGTCGATCGACGGCCTGGCGGTGGACACCGAGCTGCGCTGGGCGCTGCTGGAGCCGGCTGGCGGCCACCGGCCGGGCCGACGACGCGGCGATCGAGGAGGAGCTGATCCTGGACTCCACCGCCGCCGGTGAGCGCCACGCGGCCTCCGCCCGGGCCGCCCGCCCGAGCGCGGAGGCCAAGGCGCGAGGCGTGGGCCTCGGTGGTGGAGGCGGACGAGCCGCTGCCCAACGCCGTGCAGGAGGCCGTGATCGGCGGCTTCGTCCAGACCGACCAGCGCGAGCTGCTGGCGCCGTACACGGAGAAGTACTTCGCGGCGGTCAAGCAGGTGTGGGAGTCCCGCAGCCACGAGATGGCCAAGCAGGTCGCGATGGGCCTGTTCCCGTCGCTGCAGATCTCGCAGGCCACGCTGGACGCCACCGACGCGTGGCTGGCGTCGGCCGACCCGGCTCCGGCGCTGCGCCGGCTGGTGGGCGAGTCCCGCTCCGGCGTGGAGCGCGCGCTGCGCGCCCAGGAGGCGGACCGGGCGGCCGGGAAGCGCTGACGGCATGAGCGCGGGCGGGGGCGCTCCTTCGAAGGAGCGCCCCCGCCCGGCGGGTGAAGGCGGTGCGGGGCCGGTCAGCCCTGGGGTTCGCCGGTTTTCTTGCGGCCGGGTTCCGAGACGACGACCAGGCCCGCGATGAGACCGAACAGCACGAGCGGGATCGCCACGTAGAGGCCGAGCGTCTGGGCGACGGTCAGACCGGGACCCGGGTCGTCGCCGGTGGTGGCGAAGGCGGCGGGCGACATCAGCAGCAGAAGCGTCGTCGCGGCCCCGAGGGTGCCGGCGCGCAGGGCATTCTTGTTGACCACCCTCCCAACGTAGCGAAGCCCCCGCCGGTCCGCGCGCCCGGGGTCGCCCAGGGCGCGTTCAGTCCGGCTCTGCCTCCAGTCCCCGGCGCACCTCGTCGACCAGTGCGTACAGCCGGGGCGAGGCGGCCAGCTCCTCCAGGGTGACCGGTCGGCCGTCCGCGCCGGCCATCGGCAGCCGCCAGTTGGGGTACTCGTCCGAGGTGCCGGGGACGTTCTGCGGGCGGTGGTCGCCGACGGTGTCCGGCAGCCAGACGCCGATCATGCGGGCCGGGGTGCGCAGCAGGAAGCGGTGCACGGCCTTGATCGCGCCCTCCGGGTCGTCCGCGCCCTCCGGCAGCAGGCCGTTCCTGCGCAGATACGCCAGCCATTCGGCGACCTCGGTGGTGTCGGCGGCCTGTTCGTCGGCGAGCGAGCGGGTCAGCAGCCCCAGCCGGTGCCGCAGTGCGACGTGCTCACCGGTGAGGCGGGCCATGGTGCTGGGCAGGTCGTGGGTGGTGACGGTGGCCAGGCAGTCGGCCCGCCAGCGCTCCGGCGGCAGCGGGCCCTCGTCGGCCCCGCCGTCCGGCGCCTCGCTCCGGGCGCGTTCGAACCACAGCACGGAGGTGCCCAGCACGCCGCGCTCCGCGAGCCGCTCGCGCACCCCCGGCTCGACGGTGCCCAGGTCCTCACCGATGACGACCGCGCCGGCCCGGTGCGCCTCCAGGGCCAGCACCCCGAGCATCGCCTCGCCGTCGTAGCGCACGTAGGCGCCCTCGGTCGGCGGGCGGCCCCGCGGCACCCACCACAGCCGGAACAGGCCCATCACGTGGTCGACGCGCAGCCCGCCGGCCTGCCGCAGCACCCCGCGCAGCAGATCGCGGTAGGGCGCGTAGCCGGTGACGGCGAGCGCGTCCGGGCGCCACGGCGGCAGGCCCCAGTCCTGGCCCAGCGCGTTGAAGGCGTCCGGCGGCGCCCCGATCGACATGTCGGACGCCAGGGCGTCGCGCAGCGCCCAGGCGTCGGAGCCCGCGGGGTGGGTGCCCACCGCGAGGTCGTGCACGATGCCCACCGACATCCCCGCGGCGGTGGCGGCGGCGCGGGCGGCGGCCAGCTGGCCGTCGGTCAGCCAGGCGAGCCAGCAGTGGAAGTCGACCCGGTCCAGCAGTTCGCTGCGGGCCCGCGCGGTCTGCCGCGATCGCGGATCGCGCAGTCCGGCGGGCCACAGCTGCCAGTCGGGGCCGTGCAGTTCGGCCAGCGCGTTCCAGGTCGCGTGGTCCTCCAGCGCCTGGCCCTGCTCGGCCAGGAAGTCGCAGTAGGCGGCGCGGCGGCCGGGCGGGAGCGTCACCTCGCGGACGAGTTCGAGTGCGGCGTACTTCAGCCGCAGGACCGCGTGCCGGTCGATCAGCTCGCCGTCCTGAAGCACCGCCGCGCGCAACCGCCCGGCGCGCCGCAGCAGTTCCGCGGCCCGGGACCGGGCCTCGGGCGCCAGGTAGGCGTACTCGGGCACGTCCTCGACGCGCAGGTAGACCGGATCGGGGAAGCGGCGCGAGGAGGGCCGGTAGGGGGACGGGTCGGTGTGCTCGCCCGCGGGCACGGCGGCGTGCAGCGGGTTGACGGTCAGGAACGCGGCGCCCAGCGTGCGGCCGGCCCAGGCGGCGAGGTCCGCGAGGTCGGCCAGGTCCCCCATCCCCCAGGATCGCGAGGACAGCAGGGAGTACAGCTGCACCATGAACCCGTAGCCGCGCTCGGGGGGTCCGGGGATCCGGTCGGGCACCACGATCAGCGGGGTGCTCGCGGTGTGCCCGTCGCGGGTGCGCACCCGCAGCACGTGGTGGCCGAGCGGCAGGGCGCCGAGGTCGTCGGTGCTGCCGCCGCCCTCCAGCTGCGCGATGCGGGTGGTGCCCTCGGGCAGGTCGAGGGCGGGCGGCGTGCCGTGCCGGGTCACCACGCACGGCGGCAGCAGCCGGGTGCGCAGCAGGTGCTCCCGGCGGGTGAGCTCGTCGTGCACGGCCTGCGGGGTGGCGGCGTCCACGCCGAGGGCGGCCAGTACGGCGACGACCGTGGTGTGCGGGACGCGGTGCGACCGGCCGGGCGCGGACTCGTAGGCGGTCTCGACCCCGCACAGCGCCGCGAGCCGGTCCAGTTCCTCCGGCGATCCGGTCCCGGTGCGGGGTCTGCCCATCACAAGGCCGGGTCGTCCGCCGCCGGGGGTTCCTCGGCCACCGGCTCGGCGATGAGCGGCGGTTCGCCGGTCGGCGCGGGCTCGCTGGTGAGCGCGGACTCGGCGGCCAGCGGGGGCTCACTGGTCAGCGCGGGGGCCACGGCCAGCGGCGGCTCGCTGGTCAGCGGGACGCCGTCGATCAGCCCCGGCTCACTGGTGAGCGGCCGCCCGTCACACTCCTCGGAGCCGCAGTCGCACTCGGCGAGGGCGGACAGGAGCAGATCGGCGGGTACGGCCATGGGGTGCCTCCGGCGGTCGGGACGGACCGGACGTCGTGGTCGGTCCGGTGGACCTCAGGGGTCGGAATCGGTGGGACTTGCCAAGCCCTACCCACTCTCGGCGGGAGCATGACCCGTTTCCACGCGAAACCCGCCGGGAAGTCGCAGGCGGACCACCGGCACACCACCTCCACCTGTGCCGCCGGCGCCGGCCGCGGTCCTTCCGCGCCATGCCGTGTGCCGATCATCACACCGACAAGCGGCCCCCGCCACACCGCGGAATCCTGTTGCGCCCTCGACAACTCGTGCGGTTGGGTCAAGAGTCGACGTTACGCGCTCGTGACCTGACGGAGGAGACCATGGACACCGCCCCGGAGCAGGAGAGCTGGCAGCAGTCCGACACCGAGGTGTTCACCCGCTACGGCGACGCCTTCGTACCGCGCAGGCGCGAACAGATCGACACCGTCTGCGAGTTGCTGGCCGACCTGCCGGTGCCCAGGGTGCTCGACCTGTGCTGCGGCGAGGGGCTGCTGTCGGACGAGTACCTGCGGCGCACCCCCGAGGGTCGGGTGACGCTGCTGGACGGCTCCGCGGAGATGCTGGAGCGGGCCGGGCGGCGGCTGGCGCCCTTCAAGGACCGCTGCACCCCGGTGCGGGCCGGCATCGAGGAGCGCGGCTGGCGCGCGGAGGGCGGCTACGGCGGGGTGATGACCTCGCTGGCCGTGCACCACCTCGACGGCGCGGGCAAGCGGGAGCTCTACCGCGACCTGCTCGGCATGCTCGCGCCCGGCGGGGTGTTCGTGATGGCCGACCTGATGGAGCCGGCCGGGCCCGCCACCCGTGAGCTGGCCGCCGACCACTGGGAGCGGGCCGTGGCGCAGGCCTCGCAGGAGCGGTTCGGCGGGGACGAGGCGGCGGTGGCCTTCGCCTCCGCGGACTGGAACTACTACCGGTTGCCCGGGCCCGATCCGGTCGACCAGCCCTCGTCGGTGGCCGAGCACCTGGACTGGCTGCGGGAGGCGGGCTTCGCCGAGGCGGACCTGGTCTGGATGTACGCCGGGCACGCCGTGCTCACCGCGAGGCGCCCGGCCGACTCCTGACGGTCGCGGGCGCGGGACCGCGCGGCGGACCGCCGCCACCAGGGGCGCGCTCGCGCCCCTGGGCGTCCCCCGTCGCCCCGACCGGATCCGGCTACACGAAAGCCCGGACCTCAGGCGGAAATACCGTCGATCCGGGCCATGGCGTCGTCCGCGCCGTATGGCTGCAGGTAAGGCAGCCAGCGCGGATCTCTATGGCCTGTGCCGATGATGCGCCAGGCCAGGCCGGAAGGTGGGGCGGGTTGGTGCCGCAGCCGCCAGCCGAGCTCGGCGACATGGCGATCCGCTTTCACGTGGTTGCAGCGCCGACAGGCGGCGACGACGTTCTCCCAGGAGTGCTGTCCGCCCCGGCTGCGCGGAATGACGTGGTCGACGCTGGTTGCGGCGCATCCGCAGTAGGCGCACTTACCGCCGTCCCGCGCGAAGAGGGCGCGGCGGGTGAGCGGAACGGGGCCCCGAAAGGGGACTCGCACGAACTTGGTCAGTTTGACGACGCTGGGCGCCGGAAGGGCGCGGGTCGCACTGTGCATCAGGGCGCCGGACTCCTCAAGGCATATGGCCTTGTTGTTGAGGACCAGAACGAGCGCGCGGCGGAGCGGTACGACGCCGAGCGGCTCGTACGACGCGTTGAGGACAAGGACATGCGGCACGTATGCCTCCCTAATACGCCGGCGGCGCGTGGCTCGCGCCGGGACGATCTCCCCTCAGTGTCGCCGCAAGCCTGGTCGTGGCGCCACCATGACCGGGTAACGACCTCAGGGTGTTTTCCCACACACATCTTTATATCCGGCTATTACGGACAGCGGGTGGCGAGTGCGCGGGGTGCCCGGGCTTTGCCCCGTTAGGGTGGTTGACCGGCCGTCCGATGGCGAGCGGCCGCACCCCCCGCGCACCCCATGGAAGGTTTCCGCCGTGTCCCGGTCCTGGCTCATGACCGCCGCTACGGATCCCCGAGGCTCCACGCTCGAAGACGCCCAACGCACCGCCGACCAGGCCACCAGCTGGTTCGCGGACAACTGGGCGTCCTGGCTGGAGTCGACCCTGCGGATCATGCTGATAGTGATCGCCGCGCTGGTCCTGCGGGCCGTCGTGCGCCGCATGATCACCAAGCTGATCGCCAGGATGAACCGCTCCGCCGAATCCCGCGCGGCGACCGCGCTGGGCGGGCTGCTGGTCAACGCCGAACGGCGGCGGCAGCGCAGCGAGGCGATGGGTTCGGTGCTGCGCAGCGTGGCCTCCTTCCTGATCCTGGGGACCGCGGCGCTGACCGTGCTGTCGGTGCTCAAGATCAACCTGGCCCCGCTGCTGGCCAGCGCCGGGGTCGCGGGGGTGGCCGTCGGCTTCGGCGCCCGCAACCTGGTGACCGACTTCCTGTCCGGGGTCTTCATGATCCTGGAGGACCAGTACGGCGTCGGGGACGTCATCGACGCGGGGGTCGCCTCCGGCACGGTCATAGAGGTCGGGCTGCGGGTCACCAAGCTGCGCGGCGACAACGGCGAGATCTGGTACGTGCGCAACGGCGAGATCCAGCGGATCGGCAACCTCAGCCAGGGCTGGGCGATGGCGGTCGTCGACATCCAGGTCGGCTACGCGGAGGACCTGGACCGGGCCCGCGCGGTGATCGCCCGCGCCGCGGAGGAGATGGCCAAGGACGAGGCCTGGGACGAGGCGCTGTGGGAGCCGGTGCAGGTGCTCGGGCTCTCCTCGGTGACCGCCGACTCGGTGGTGATCCAGGCGCAGGCCAAGACGATGCCGGGTAAGGCGTCCGGGGTGGCCCGGGAGCTGCGCTGGCGGATCAAGAAGGCGTTCGACGAGGAGGGCATCACCCTGGTCGGCGGCTCTCCGGTCACCAAGGTCGAGGACGCGGTGGCGCTGGCGGACGGCCCCTCGGCGCGCGGCGGGGCCGAGCCCCCGCAGGAGGGCCCGGCCGTCCCGGCACCGGTGCCCACCCAGCTCCCGGGCGCCGGCGCCGACAACGCGGGCCCGTCCTCGGACGGGTCGTAGGCGGTCCGGGGGCGGCCCTTATGGCTGTCCGTAGGGCGGGCCGCAGGACCGCCCTTTAGGGCGGTCCTGCGGCCCGCCCCTCCCGCTCCGATGAATCCATGGCCCCGGCGTCGCGCCGGGGCCATGTCCCGCTGTCCAGGTAACGCTTTGGCCGACGCCCGGCGGTTACCGCTCGTACCTCTTGACGCGTGGGATGCGGCGTCCTAGCTTTCCAGTCACCAATAGGAAAGTTTCCTAATAGAGCGCGAAGGAAGCCCACGTCAGGGCCTCGGACGCCGTACGGTGAGCCGTCGAGTTGTTCCACGAGGGAGGGATCGAGACCGTGGCCGGAACTCCGGGGACACCGCGTGTACTGCGCGTCATGAACGACCGCGCGGCCCTCGATCTGCTGCTGGAGCACGGACCGCTGTCCCGCACCCGGATCGGCGAACTGACCGGCCTGTCCAAGCCCACCGCCTCGCAGTTGCTCGCCCGGCTGGAGACGGCCGGGCTGGTGGTCGCCACCGGTACGACCGCCGGGCGCCCCGGACCCAGCGCGCAGTTGTACCGGGTCAACCCCGAAGCCGGCTTCGTCGCGGCGCTGGACGTCACCCGGGACCGCATCGTCGCCACCGTCGCCGACATCGCCGGAGAGACGCGCGGCGGCCACACCGTCGCCACCAAGGGGCGACACGCCTCCAGGACCGTCGGCCAGGTCACCGAGGCGGTGGCCGCGGCGGCGAAGGAGGCCGGGATCGACCGCACCCGGCTCGACCAGGTCGTCATCGGCATCCCCGGCGCCTTCGACCCGGACACCCACCGACTGCGGTACGCCGGCCACGTCCCCGGCTGGCACTCCCCCACCCTGCTGGCGGAGCTGGCCGAGGCGCTGGGCACCCCGATCGCGGTCGAGAACGACGTGAACCTCGCCGCACTGGCCGAGCGGCGCACCGGCGCCGCGCTCGGCTGCGAGGACTTCGTGCTGTTCTGGGCCGAGGAGGGCATCGGCGCCGCGATCGTGCTGGGCGGCCGGCTGCACCGCGGCGCCACCGGCGGCGCGGGCGAGGTCGGCTACATGCCGCTGCCGGGGGCGCCGGTGCTGCACAACGTCAGCCGCGCCAACACCGGCGGCTTCCAGGAGCTGGCCGGCGGTGAGGCGGTGCTGAAGCTGGCCCGGCTGAGCGGCATCAAGGCGCGCACCGCGCAGGAGGCGGTGGCCAAGGCGGTGGACGGCGGACCGGACGGGGCCGCGGTGCTGGCGGAGCTGGCCTCCCGGCTGGCCACCGGGCTGGCCTCGATCGTCGCCGTGCTCGACCCGCAACTCGTGGTGCTCTCCGGCGGCGTGGTGACCGCCGGCGGCGAGCGGCTGCGGGCCCTCATCCAGGAACAGCTCCACCAACTCGCCATCCCGCGGCCCTCGTTGCTGCTCAGCACCCTGGAGGGCAACCCGGTGCTGGCCGGCGCCGTGCAACAGGCGCTGGCCACCGCCCGGGACCGGATCTTCGACACCACCGACCGGTGACCGCCGGCCCGCCCGACCCCGCACACCGTTCCCGGAACCCGCCGGGGACCCGACCCCATGGACCCTTCATAGCCCCCCGCATGCCCTTTGGAGGAGCAAGATGTCCCGTTTCACCCGTGCTTGCGCCGCGCTCGCGGCCGCCGCCTCGATATCCCTGGTGGCCAGTGCCTGTACCGGGCAGGGCACTTCCCAGGCCAGTGACAACCCCGACAAGGACGTCACGATCAACTTCTGGCACGGCTGGAGCGCGCCGAGCGAGCTGAAGGCGATCGACGCACAACATCGCCGCCTTCGAGAAGGCGCACCCCAACATCCATGTGCACGCGGTCTCGCAACGTCACCGACGACAAGATCAACCAGGCGCTGCGCACCGGCGGCTCCGACTCCCCCGACGTGGTCTCCTCCTTCACCACCGACAACGTCGGCAAGTTCTGCTCCTCCGGCGCGATGGCCGACCTCGGCCCGTTCCTGGCGAAGGACAAGATCGATCCGGCGGCCACCTTCCCCAAGCCGATGCTGGACTACACCCAGTACAAGGGGGTGCGCTGCTCGCTGCCGCTGCTCGGGCGACGCGTACGGGCTGTACTACAACAAGGACGCCTTCCGGGCCGCCGGGATCACCGCGCCGCCGCAGCACCTGGTCGCAGTTCCAGGCCGACGCGGTCAAGCTGACCAAGCCCAAGGGCGACTCCTACGCGCGGTTGGGCTTCATGCCGGACTTCCACGGCTACGAGTCGACCCCCTCGCACTACCTGGCGCAGTGGGGTCCGCAGCTACTTCGACGCCCAGGGCAAGTCGCAGACCGCCAGGAACGCGGCGTTCACCAAGATGTTCACCTTCCAGAAGGGCCTGATCGGCGCGCTCGGCGGATTCGGCAGACTGGAGAAGTACCGCAACACCTTCGGTGACGAGTTCGGTGCCAAGAACCCGTTCCAGACCGGGCAGGTCGCGATGGCCGTCGACGGCGAGTGGCGGCTGGGCATGGCCAAGGACGCCGGGGTGAAGTTCCCGATCGGGGTGGCGCCGCTGCCGGTGCCCGACGACCAGACCGCCGGCTACGGCAAGGGCTATCTGTCCGGCACCATCGTCGGCATCGCCGACGCACAGCGCCAAGCAGAACGCGGCCTGGGAGCTCGTCAAGTACATCACCACCGACACCGACGCGGTGGTCGACTTCGCCAACGCGATCCACAACGTGCCCTCCACCCTCGCCGCGCTCAAGTCGCCGAAGATCGACCCAGGACCCCGACTTCAAGACCTTCCTGGACATCGCCCAGAACCCGGCCAGCAACACCACCCCGGCCAGCCCCAACGGCGGCCAGTACCAGATCACCCTCCAGGACTTCGCGTACGCCTACGAGTCCGGCAAGGCCACCGACCTGGCGGCCGGTCTGGCGGGGGTCGACAAGCAGGTCGACACGCGACATCGCGCAGGCCCGTTAGGGATGCGCCGCCACCACCGCGCTGCGGGCCAGGCGCCGCCGGTCGGCGCTGCGTCACCCTGGCCTTCCTCGCTCCGTGGCTGATCGGGTTCGGCTTCTTCTTCGCCTATCCGCTGCTGTCCACCGTCTACTTCTCCTTCATGCACTACGACGGCTTCCGGCCGCCGATCTGGAACGGCACCCAGAACTGGACCTACGTCTTCACCCGGTACCCGTACTTCTGGCCCGCGCTGCGCAACACCCTGTGGCTGGTGGTGGTGATGGTCACCTTCCGGGTGATCTTCGGGCTGGGCATCGGGCTGCTGATCACCAAGATCAAGCGGGCACCGGGCTGTTTCGGACCGCGTTCTACCTGCCCTACCTCGCGCCCCCGGTGGCCGCGACGATGGCCTTCGTGTTCCTGCTCAACCCGGGCACCGGACCGGTGGACCACCTGCTGGGCGACATCGGTCTGCCGCAGCCCGGCTGGTTCAACGACCCCGCACTGGTCCAAGCCGGCGCTGACCATGCTGGCGCTGTGGGGCATCGGCGACCTGATGGTGATCTTCATGGCCTCGCTGCTCGACGTGCCCAAGGAGCAGTACGAGGCGGCCGAGTTGGACGGCGCGGGCGCCTGGCAGCGGTTCCGGTTCGTCACGCTGCCGAACATCTCGCCGATCGTGATGTTCGCGGTGGTCACCGGCGTCATCCAGACCATGCAGTACTACACCCAGCCGATCATCGCCGGTCAGGTCGCCAGCGGCATCATCGGCAACTCCGGGCAGCAGTTCGATCCCGGCTACCCCGACAAGTCGACGCTGACCCTGCCGCAACTGGTCTACAGCCTCGGCTTCCAGCGCTTCGACACCGGCTCGGCCTGCGTCGTCGCGCTGGTGCTTTTCGCCCTCGCCATGGTGTTCACCGCGCTGTTGATGCGGCGCCGCGGCGGCCTGATCCAGGCGGGAGACTGAGATGACCGACGTCCTGACACCGGCAGCGCCGGTCGCCGCCCCGCTGCCCCCCGCGGCCCGGGCGACCCGCCGCAAGGCGCTGATCGAGTGGATCGCGGTGCACGCGCTGGGCGTGGCGGCGGCGCTGTTCTTCGTGCTGCCGTTCGTCTTCGTCGCGCTGACCTCGCTGATGAGCGACAACCAGGCGCTGACCAGGGCGCTGTGGCCGCATCCGTTCGTCTGGCACAACTACGTCGCGGTCTTCCGCGCCCCGGGGTTCCTCACCTGGTGGAAGAACTCCCTGGTCTACTCGTGCGCCGGCACCGCGCTGACCGTGGTCTCCAGCGTGCCGGTGGCGTACGCGCTCGCCAAGTTCCGCTTCCGCGGCCGCGGTCTGGCGCTGATGCTGGTGGTCGCCACCATGATGCTGCCACCGCAGGTGGTGATCGTGCCGATGTACCTGTTCTGGGCCGAGCCAGATGCACCTGACCGGCACCCTGTGGCCGCTGATCATCCCGATGGCCTTCGGCGACGCGTTCACCATCTTCCTGCTGCGGCAGTTCCTGGTGACCATCCCCAACGAGTACGTGGACGCCGCCCGGGTGGACGGCTGCGGAGAGCTGCGCACCCTGCTGAAGGTGGTGCTGCCGATGGCGAAGCCGGCGGTGGCCGCCGTCGCGCTCTTCCAGTTCTTCTACTGCTGGAACGACTACTTCGGACCGCAGATCTACGCCAGCGAGAACCCGGCCGCCTGGACGCTCAGCTACGGCCTGGAGTCCTTCAAGGGCGCGCACCAGACCAGTTGGAACCTCACCATGGCGGCCACGATGCTCGTCATGGCGCCGGTGATCATCGTCTTCTTCTTCGCCCAGAAGGCGTTCGTCGAAGGCGTCACATTGACAGGAGTGAAGGGCTGACATGCAGCGTCCGGCCGGGGAGACCCCGAAGACCCGCCCCATGAAGATCGTCGTCGTAGGCGGCGGCTCCACCTACACCCCCGAACTCGTCGACGGATTCGCCCGGTTGCGCGACACCCTGCCGGTCGGCGAGCTCGTCCTGGTCGACCCGGACGCCGGGCGCCTGGAGCTGGTCGGCGGCCTGGCCCGGCGGATCTTCGCCAAGCAGGGCCACGACGCCACCGTGGTGACCACCGGCGATCTGGACGCCGCCGTCGCCGACGCCGACGCCGTGCTGCTGCAACTGCGCGTCGGCGGGCAGGCGGCCCGCGACCAGGACGAGACCTGGCCGCTGGAGTGCGGCTGCGTCGGCCAGGAGACCACCGGCGCGGGCGGCCTGGCCAAGGCGCTGCGCACCGTCCCTGTGGTGCTGGACATCGCCGAGCGGGTCCGCCGCGCGGCGCCCGGCGCGTGGATCATCGACTTCACCAACCCGGTCGGCATCGTCACCCGCGCGCTGCTGCAGGCCGGGCACCGGGCGGTCGGGCTGTGCAACGTGGCGATCGGCTTCCAGCGCAAGTTCGCCCGGCTGCTGGAGGTGGCCCCCGAGCAGGTGCACCTGGAGCACGTGGGCCTCAACCACCTCAGCTGGGAGCTGGGGGTGCGGCTGGGCGGGCCGGACGGCGAGGACGTGCTGCCCAGGCTGCTGGCCGAGCACGGCGACGCGGTCGCCGCCGACCTGCGCATGCCGCGCGTCCTGCTGGACCGCCTCGGCGTGGTGCCCTCGTACTACCTGCGGTACTTCTACGCGCACGACGCGGTGGTGCGGGAGATGCGCGACAAGCCGTCGCGGGCCGCCCAGGTCGCCGCGATGGAGAAGGAACTGCTGGAGATGTACGCCGACCCGGCGCTGGACGAGAAGCCCGCGCTGCTCGCCAAGCGCGGCGGCGCCTTCTACTCCGAGGCGGCCGTCGCCCTGGCCGCCTCGCTGCTGGGCGCCGCGCCCGCCGAAGGCGGCAGCATCCAGGTGGTCAACGCCCTCAACAACGGCACGCTGCCCTTCCTGCCGGACGACGCGGTGGTCGAGGTGCAGGCCTCGGTCGGCAACGACGGGGTGACACCGCTGCCGACGGCACCGCTGGACCCGCTGTACGCGGGCCTGGTCGCCGACGTCACCGCGTACGAGCACCTGGCGCTGGAGGCGGCACTGCGCGGCGGACGGGACCGGGTCTTCAAGGCGCTGCTGGCCCACCCGCTCATCGGCCAGTTCGAGTACGCGGAGGCCCTCACCGACAGCCTGCTGGCGCACAACCGGGAGCACCTTCCGTGGGCCTGACGCCGCCTGAGCCCTCGGTGACCGGCGGGGTGCTGGCCATCGACGCGGGCAACAGCAAGACCGACGTGGCGATCGTGGCCGCCGACGGCACGGTGCTGGGCACCGCGCGCGGCGGCGGCTTCCACCCGCCGGTCGTCGGGGTGCCGCAGGCCGTGGCGGGTCTGGCCCCGCTGGTCGCGCTGGCCGCGCACGAGGCGGGACTCGACGTGGCGGACCGCCCGCTGGTCGAGCACACCTCGGCGTGCCTGGCCAACGCGGACTTCCCCGTCGAGGAACAGCAGCTCGAAGTCGCCCTGCACGCCTACGGCTGGGCCCGCACCACCCGGGTCGCCAACGACACCTTCGCGATCCTGCGGGCCGGTGTGGACGAGCCGCACGGCGTGGCGGTGGTGTGCGGCGCGGGCATCAACTGCGTGGGCATGCTGCCCGACGGGCGCACCGCGCGGTTCCCGGCGATCGGGCGAATCTCCGGCGACTGGGGTGGCGGGGGCCATCTGGCGGAGGAGGCGCTGTGGTGGGCGGCCCGCGCCGAGGACGGCCGGGGCGAGCCGACCGCGCTGGCCGGCGCGCTGGCCGAGCACTTCGGGCTGCCGTCGATGTACGCGGTGATCGAGGCGCTGCACCTGGGCGGCGCCACGCGCTCGGCCCGGTACGCGCTGTCCCCGGTGCTCTTCCGGGTCGCCGCCGCGGGCGACCCGGTGGCCCGGCGCATCGTGGAGCGGCAGGCGGAGGAGGTGGTGGCGATGGCGGTGGTCGCGCTGACCCGGCTGGAACTGCTGGACGAGCCCGCGGTGGTGGTGCTGGGCGGCGGGGTGCTGGCGGCCCGGCACCCGCTGCTGACGGACGGCGTCACCGGCCGGCTGGCCGCCGCCGCGCCCAAGGCCGTCCCGCGGGTCGTCACCGCGCCACCGGTGCTGGGCGCGGGGCTGCTCGGGCTGGACCACGTGGGTGCCGGCCAGGACTCCCGCACCCGGCTGCGGGAGCACTTCGGGGTGCCGCCCGCGCCCTGAGCGCCGGGCGGTCGCGGCCCGGTGGGAACCGCGCCGCGCCCGGACGGCGTGGTAACGGGAGATCGCCCCGGCCCGTGTTGCGGTCCGGGCAAGATCGCGTCAATAGTTGGCCGGATGTCGGTCCCGGTGGCCATACTGCTGGCGGACAGGGGTCGTTCCCGCGGGCGGCCGCACGGGACGGTGTCCATGGGGGAGGAACTGGGTGACGCTCACGCCGACTGGTACACCGCCGATGCCGCCACCGCCACCGGTGCCGCCGGCCACCGCACCGGCACGGGCCGCGTGGGCGGAGGCCGCGGACCGGCTGCGGGCCGCGGCGACCACGGAACCGGGACGGCTGCGGATCATCGGCGCGGCGCTGGCGGCGCTGGTGCTGCTGTTCGGCGCGGTGACCGCCTGGCAGATCACCACCCGGGCCTCGGCCGCCCGGGACGTGGCGGTACGCAGCCAGCCGCTCAGCGCGGAGGCCGCCGAGATCTACCGTTCGCTCGCCGACGCCAACACCACGGCGGCCGGTGGCTTCCTCGTCGACGGCCAGGAACCGCTCTCGGTCACCCGGCGCTACCAAAAGGACATCGCCACCGCCGCCCGGCTGATCGCCACCGCGGCCGGCAGCAGTTCCGGCTCCGCCCAGGCCCAGGCACAGGTCTCACTGCTCAACGAGCAACTCCCCCTCTACACCGGCCTGGTGGAGACCGCGCGGACCGACAACCGGCAGGGGCTGCCGCTGGGCGGCGCCTATCTGCGGTACGCGAACGACCGGATGAACGGCACCCTGCTGCCGGCCGCGCAGAAGCTCTACCAGGTCGAGGCGGACCGGCTGCACAGCGACTACGCGGACGCCCGGTCCCTGCCGTGGGGCGCCTGGGTGCTGGGCGCGGTCACCATCGTCGCGCTGGGCTGGGCGCAGCGGCGCACCTTCCGCCGTACCAACCGGGTCGTCAACCAGGGCATGGCCGGCGCCACCGCGGCGGCGGTCGTGGTGCTGCTGTGGCTGGTGGCCGGGCACAGCGTGGCGCGCGCCGAACTCGACAGCTCGATGCGGCACGGCGCCGACTCCCTCCAGGTGCTCAACCAGGCGCGGGTCGACAGCCTCCAGGCCCGGGGCAACGAGAACCTGACGCTGGTGGCCCGCGGCGCGGGCGACGCCTACGAGGCCGCGTACCAGACCGGCATGAAGGCGCTGGCCGGGCCGCAGGGCGACGGCAGCGCCGCCGGGCTGCTGGGGCAGGCGCTCGCCCTGGCCGACGAACCGGACGGCAGCGACCCGGTGCGGACCGCCGCCGAGAACGTCAAGCAGTGGCGGATCCGGCACGACGCGGCGCACGCCAACGACACCAAGGGCGACTACGACACCGCGGTGGCCGAGGTGATCGGCGGCCAGGACACCTCGGGCAAGCGGGTCACCGAGACCACCGGGCAGTCCTTCGACACGGTGGACCGCTCGCTGAGCCAGGCGGTGGACCATGAGACCGGCGAGCTCCAGCACTCGGTGTCCGGGGCGCGCGGCGCCCTGACCGGGCTGCCGGTGGGCGCGGCGCTGCTGGCGCTGCTGGGCGCGGCCGGCGCCCTGACCGGCATCGGCCGACGGCTGTCGGAGTACCGGTGAACGGCACACCGCGCGACCTCGTATCGAGGCAGGAGACCGCGACGACCGGGGAGGCGGCACAGCCGATGACCGGACCGGGCAAGCCGCAGGAGCCGACGCCCGCCGCACCGGTGCGACACCGGATGCGTGGCTGGGGCGGCGTCGGGGCGATGGCGGGAGCCTGTGCCCTCGCGCTCGCCGCGACGCTGACGTTCCTGTCGTGCGGCGGGCCCGCGCGCGAGTCGTCCTACGGCCCGGCCGGGGCGGGGCTGACGCAGGCCCGGCAGGTGGCGGACGAGTCCTGTGGAGACCCGGCGGCGAGCCTGCGGCCGTCCGCGGCGGCCGGACCCGCGGTCCGGGCGATCCAGCAGCGCGGCTACCTGACGGTCGGCGTCGACCAGAACAGCTATCTGTGGGGCTTCCGCGATCCCTCCTCCGGCCGCATCGTCGGCTTCGACATCGACCTGGTGCGGGCCATCGCGCAGAACATCCTCGGGCCGAACCCGACGATCGTCTTCAAGACGGTGCCGACGGCACAGCGGATCACGGCCATACAGCACCACGACGTGGACATGGTGGTGCGCACCATGTCCATCACCTGCGACCGCATCAAGCAGGTCGCCTTCTCCACCGCCTACTTCAGGGCCGGGCAGCAGCTGCTGGTGCCCAGGAGCGACACGGCGATCACCGGCATGGACTCCACCTTGAACGGCAAGCGGGTCTGCACGGCGAGCGGTTCGACCGGCGAGGGGCTGCTGCGCGCGCAGTCGCACGGCGCCCGGCTCGTCCTGGTACCCAACCAGCTCGACTGCCTGGTGCGGCTGCAACTCGACGAGGTCGACGCGGTGCTGACCGACAACGCGCTCGGCGCCGGCCAGGCCGCCCAGGACCCCACCGTCCACCTCATCGGTTCCCCGCTCACCGACGAGCCGTACGGCGTGGCGATGAACCTCGGCGACACCGATCTGGTACGCCGGGTGAACAAGGTGCTCGACGACTACCGGGCGGGCGGGGCGGCCAGCCGGTGGATGCGGTCCTACGACACCTGGCTGCGCGACGACCTGCCGGGGGTGAGCGGCCCACCCGCTCCGCAGTACAGGGACTGACGAGGCAGCGCGAGACCGGAGGGGAGTGCGATGGCGGTGGCGGGATCTACCGGTCCGGTGATGAGCCGGGAGGAGGTGGACCGCGCGCTGGCGCGGCTCGGTTCCGAGTACGAGGCGATCGAGTCCTCCCTGCTCGCCCTCCAGGACCACGCGGGCCGAAGGCTTCTGGAAGGCGCCGCGCTCAGCGGGCTGACCAAGGAGCGCTGGGCCGCCGCCGAGCCCGCGGTGCCGTTGCTGTGGGCGCAGTTCGAGGTGTACGGCGCCGCGCTGCGCACCGCCCGTGAACTGCGCGGCACCCGCCGCTGGCCGTCCCCCGCCGACCTGGCGGAGCTGACCGAGCTGCTGCGCGGCTCGGGCGTCACCGTGGCCGGCGGCTCGTTGCCGGACGGCGCGCAGGCGCTGACCGGTCCCGCGCGTGCTCAGCGAACAGATCAGCCTGGAGCGGCTGGTCGAGCGGATGAACGGCTGGTACGACCAGGTCATCGCGGTGGTCACGGCGGCCGACGCGGTGTGGTCGGCGCTGCCGGCCCGGGTCGACCTGCTGGCCGCCGAGGCGCAGCGGGTGCGCTCGCTGGCCCGCTCGGTGGGCGTGCGGCCCGGCGAGCACCCGGCGGGTGACGACCTGGAGCGGCTGATCGCCGACCTGGGGGTGCTGCGCGCCGAGGTGGTGGCCGATCCGCTCGCCTTCTGGGCGCCGGCCAGGACCCGCGCGGGCGGCGGTGGCCGGCCCGACACCCGGCGCTACGAGCGCGCCGAGCACGACCTGGAGGACATCCGCCGCGAGGTGGAGGCGGTGCTGCACGTCCGCGACGACGCCGAACACCGGCTGCTGCGGCTGCGGGACGTGCTGTCCCGTGCCGACCGCACCCTGACCGAGGCCCGCGCGGCGCGCGGCGAGGTGCTGGCGAAGATCGCCGCCTCCGAGGTGCCCGCGGTCAGCGGCCCCTCCAGCGCGCTGCACGAGCGGCTGGCCTCCGCCGTCGGCCACCACAGGAACGGCCACTGGCACCGGCTGTCGCCGCTGCTGGACGTGCTGGAGGAGCACGCCGACGAGGAGTTGGAGCGGGCCCGCGACTCGCTGACCGCGGTCACCGCGCCGCTGGCGATCAGGGCGGAACTGCGCGGCCGGCTGGACGCGTACAAGGCGAAGGCGGCGCGGCTGGGGGCGGCGGAGGACCCGCTGCTCGTGGAGCGCTACGACCAGGCGCGGCGGCTGCTGTGGAGCGCGCCGTGCGACCTGCGGGCGGCGGAGAACGCGGTGGTGCGCTACCAGCGGGCCGTCGTGGAGGTGGTGGCACCGGGCAGATCCGGGCCCGAGGACCGTGGAGGGGACACCCGATGAAGTGTGGCCGGCCTGGCTGCGAGGGGACGTTGGAGGACGTCGGAGGCGGCGAGTGGTACTGCGACACCTGCGGGCTCGCCCCCGCGGCGCAGCCGGTCGCGGCCTCGCCGGCACCGGCCGTGCCCGCGGCGGCGGTGCCACCGGCCCGCGGCTCCTCCCTGGCGAACGGGCCGGCCTCGGCGCGCAGCGCCCGGTCCGCCTCCGCCCGCAGTTCCCGGTCCTCCTCCTCACGCCGCTCGGTCTCAGGACGGCTGTCGCGCACCCAGTCGGGGAGCGGCGGCTCGCGGTCGGTGTCGGTGCGCAGTTCGGGCTCCAGCGGCAGTTCGGGCCGCAGCAACCTCGGCGCAGGACTGGTGACCGTTCCGCCGGTGCCGCGGGCCGATCCGCGGGCGGCGGTGATGACCGACCCGGAGGTGCCGGAACGCAGACGCTGGTGCAGCCGCAGCGAGTGCCAGGCGCCGGTGGGGCGTTCGCGCGGTGACCGGCCCGGCCGTACCGAGGGCTTCTGCACCAAGTGCGGCCACCCGTACTCCTTCACCCCCAAGCTGCGGGCCGGCGACGTGGTGCGCGGGCAGTACGAGGTGGTCGGCTGCCTGGCGCACGGCGGGCTCGGCTGGATCTACCTCGCGGTGGACCACGCGGTCAGCGACCGCTGGGTGGTGCTCAAGGGCCTGCTGGACACCGGTGACGAGGACGCGCTGGCGGTGGCGCTCTCCGAGCGGCGGTTCCTCGCCGAGATCGAGCACGCCAACATCGTGCGGATCTACAACTTCGTCGAGCACCTCGACCCGCGCACCGGCACCCTCGACGGCTACATCGTCATGGAGTACGTCGGCGGCAAGTCCCTCAAGGACATCGCCAACGCGCGGCGCGACGAGAGCGGCCACCGGCTGCCGCTGCCGGTCGAGCAGGCCATCGCGTACGGCATCGAGGCCCTGGAGGCGCTCGGCCACCTGCACAGCCGCGGGCTGCTGTACTGCGACTTCAAGGTGGACAACGCGCTCCAGCAGGACGACAGCCTCAAGCTGATCGACCTGGGCGCGGTGCGCCGGATGGACGACACCGAGAGCGCGATTTACGGCACGGTCGGCTACCAGGCGCCCGAGGTCGCCGAGGTGGGCCCCTCGATCGCCTCCGACCTGTACACCGTCGCGCGCACCCTGGCGGTGCTGACCTTCGACTTCCAGGGCTACACCAACGTCTTCTCCGACAGCCTGCCCGACCCGCAGAACATCGAGGTCTTCTCACGGTACGAGTCCTTCTACCGGCTGCTGGTGCGGGCCACCGACCCGGATCCCGGGCGGCGGTTCGGCTCGTCGCAGGAGATGGCGGACCAGCTGACCGGGGTGCTGCGCGAGGTCGTCGCGATGCAGACCGGCCGGCCGCGCCCGGCGATGTCGACGCTGTTCGGTCCTGAACTGCGCGTCGTGGACACCGAGTTGGTCGCACCGCAGGCCGGTGACTTCTCCGCGCTCGGCGCCTCGGTGGCCGGGCCGCGCCGCGCGCTCCCCCCGCTGCCGCCGGGACCGCCGCCGCCGGTGGGCACCCTGGCCGGGGCGTCGCCGCCGGCCGGCGCAGTGGTGGCGAGCCTGGACCCGCGGGCCTGCGCGCTGGCGCTGCCGGTGCCGCACGTCGACCCGGAGGACCCCAACGCGGGCTTCCTGGCCGGTCTGATCGCGGCGGCGCCCGCCGAGGTGCTCACCGCCTTGTCGGCGGCCCCCGCGCAGTCGGTGGAGCGCCGGCTGCGGGAGTTGCGGGCCCGTCTGGAGCTGGGGGACCGGCCGGGCGGCGCGCAGGCGCTGGCCGACCTTGAGGCCGACCACTCCGGCGACTGGCGGGTGGTGTGGTACCAGGGGCTGACCGCGCTGGTGGAACGCGACTACGGCAGCGCGGCCCTGGCCTTCGACGCGGTCTACGACGCGTTCCCCGGGGAGTGCGCCCCCAAGCTGGCGCTGGCCGTGTGCGCCGAGGTGCTGGGCCAGTTGGACAACGCCGCCGACTACTACGGGCTGGTGTGGGCCACCGACCAGACGTATGTCAGCGCCGCGTTCGGGCTCGCCCGGGTGCGGTTGGCCTCCGGTGCCAGGGCCGCCGCGGTGCGCGCGCTGGACTCGGTACCGGAGTCCTCGATCCACTACACGGCCGCCTGTGTGGCGTCCGTCCGCGCCCGGCTGCGGGCCCGTGCCCCGCACGAGCCGCTGCTGGGTGACCTGGTGGCCGCCGCCGACCGGGTGGAGTTGCTGGGGCGGATGGGGATCGACGCGGTACGGCGCGAGACGCTGCGGGCGGAGGTGCTGGGCTGCGCGCTGGACTGGGTGCTGGCCGGCGCCGCCGGCGCGCAGCCCGGCGTCGCGCACAACACCGTCCTGCTGGGCCACGCCGTGTCGGAACGCGAACTGCGCTTCGGTCTGGAGCACTCGTACCGCGTTCTGGCCAGGCTCGCACAGCGGGGCGAGGAAAGGATCAACCTGGTGGAACGCGCGAACCGCTTCCGCCCCCGGACGTGGGTGTGACCGATGCCGCAACTTACCGCTTGCCCGACCTGTGCGGAGCGTCTCGAACCCGAGGACAAGTTCTGCGGGAACTGCGGCGCCGCCGTGGACCAGGCCGAAACGAGATCCCCGGCCCCGGCGGCCCCGGCCATCCCGGCGCCGCCCGCCAAGGCCCCGGCGGTCCCGGCCGCCGACTACGGTCTGGCGCCCCCGGTGGCCCCGCCCGCCCCGGCGCCGCACGTGCCTCCGCAGCCCGAGCGGCCGCCGGCCGCGGAGCGGCCCGCGCGGGCCGGGATCGCCGACCCGCGCGAGGAGATGCTGCACAGCGAACGTGAGCCGCGGGAGACACTCGTGGTGCCGGTGCTGGAGGACGACGAGGACACCGCGGAGAACGCGGTCTGCGTCGCGTGCGGCGAGGGGCTGGTGGACCCGGACGGCTACTGCCAGCGCTGCGGCCACGCCCAGCCTCACGAACGCGACCACATCGAGCGGGAGTTGGGCAGCGTCGCCGCGGCCACCGACCGCGGGCTGCGCCATCACCGCAACGAGGACGCCTTCGCGGTGGCCGAGGCCGCCGCACCCGACGGGCGGTCCTCGGTGATCGCGGTGGTGTGCGACGGCGTCTCGTCGGCGTCCCGCCCGGACGAGGCGTCCGAGGCGGCGGCCCGGGAGGCGAAGGCCCACCTGACCGCGTCGCTGTCCGGCGGCGCGGAGCCGCGGCAGGCGATGCACGAGGCCCTGCTGTCCGCCGCCGCCGCGGTCAACGCCCTGTCCCCGCCGGAGGCGGCCGAGGACCCGCACCACAACGCGCCCGCCTGCACCTGCGTCAGCGCGATCATCACCGGTGACGTGCTCACCGTCGGCTGGATCGGCGACAGCCGCGCGTACTGGATCCCGGACGACCGCGCCGGGCAGGCACCCGCCCGGCTCACCGAGGACGACTCGTGGGCGGCCAGGATGGTCGAGGCCGGCCTGATGTCGGAGCAGGAGGCCTACGCGGACGCCCGGGCCCACGCCATCACCGGCTGGCTCGGCGCGGACGTGGAGGAACTCGACCCGCACACCGCCTCCTTCCGGCTGGAGCTGCCGGGCGTGGTGATCGTGTGCACCGACGGGCTGTGGAACTACGCGGAGTCGGCCGAGCAGTTGGCGGCCGTCGTGCCGGCCGACGCCCGCACCGACCCGATGGGCTGCGCCCGGACGCTGGTGGGGGTGGCCCTGGACGGCGGGGGCCACGACAACGTAACAGTGGCCGTACTGCCGTTCCCCACGCCGGGGCCAGGGGCAGGATCGGTCTGAACGACGTCACAGGGAGTGGCTCGTCGCCGGCCGCACTCCGGCCGTACGGGGGAAACGAGCCGCCCGCGCCTTCGCCCCCGACCCTGTCTGTCGATGAAGAGGCGTCAAGGAGCGTTCCTGCCATGGCCAGTTTCGCGAAGCCCAAGGTCCCGGCCTTCACCGCCGAGGTCTACCAGAACGAGTACCTGCCGGAGGGCGGCCGGGAGGTCAACGCGATCATCACGGTCACCGCGACCGGCGGCGGCACCACGGGAGGCCGGCAGCCGGCCGGCTCCCGGTACGCCGCGGGGTCCGGGCCGGCCGCGGCCGTGGCGATCATGGTGGACTGCTCGGGGTCGATGGACTACCCGCCGGCCAAGATGCGCAACGCCCGCGAGGCGACGGCCGCCGCTATCGACACCATCCGCGACGGTGTGGCGTTCACCGTCATCGCCGGCACCCACCAGGCCACCGACGTCTACCCCGGCAACGGCAAGGTGGCGATCGCCGACGACCGGACGCGTGCGCAGGCCAAGCTCGCGCTGCGCAAGCTCAGCGCGGGCGGCGGCACCGCCATCGGCGGCTGGCTGCGGCTGGCCGACAAGGTCCTCTCGCAGGCCGACGTCACCATCCGGCACGGCATCCTGCTCACCGACGGGCGCAACGAGCACGAGGAGCCCGAGCAGTTGCGGGCCGCGCTGGAGTCCTGCGCCGGGCGGTTCACCTGCGACTGCCGCGGGGTGGGCACCGACTGGGAGGTCAAGGAGGTCACCGGGATCGCCTCGGCGCTGCTGGGCACCGCCGACATCGTGGCCGACCCGGGCGCTCTGGCGGCCGACTTCCGGCAGATGATGGAGACCGCGATGGGCAAGGAGGTCGCGGACGTCGCCCTGCGGCTGTGGACACCGCAGGGCTCGGTGATCAAGTACGTCAAGCAGGTGGCGCCGACCGTCGAGGAGTTGACCGACCGCCGGGTGGAGGCAGGCCCGCGCGCCGGTGACTACCCGACCGGCTCCTGGGGTGACGAGTCGCGCGACTACCACGTCTGCGTCGAGGTGCCGGCGGCCGGCGTCGGCCAGGAGATGCTGGCCGCACGGGTCTCGCTGGTGCTGCCGACCGGCGAGGGCGGCGCGCCGCAGGCGGTCAGCCAGGGTCTGGTGCGCGCGGTGTGGACCGACGACATGGTCTCCTCCACCCGGATCAACCCGCAGGTCGCCCACTACACCGGGCAGGCCGAACTCGCCGAGGCGATCCAGCAGGGTCTGGAGGCGCGCAAGGCCGGCGACCTGGACTCGGCCACCGCGAAACTGGGCCGAGCGGTGCAGCTCGCGGCCGAATCGGGCAACGAGGACACCGCGAAACTGCTGGCCAAGGTGGTGGACGTGGTGGACGAGGCGACGGGTACTGTGCGGCTGAAGCAGAGTGTCGCCGACGCCGACGAGATGACCCTGGAGACACGGTCGACCAAGACCGTCCGCGTCAAGAAGTAGGGACGAAGGCACGCGGACCCGGTCCTCGTGCGTTGGAGGGAATGTACCGACATGCCGACCTGTCCCAACGGTCACCCGTCGGAAAGCGCCGACTGGTGTGACGAGTGCGGGCTGCGCATCGTCGCGCCCACGGCGCCGCTCGCCCCGCCCCCGCGTCCGCCCCTCCCCCCGCAGACCGCGGCGCCCGCGTTCAACCCCGCCTTCCCCAACAGCGCCCCCGGCAGCGGCGGGCCGGACACCGCCGGGCAGAGCTGCCCGCGCTGCGGAACACCCCGGGAGGGGATGGCCGCGTTCTGCGAGGAGTGCCGCTTCAACTTCCTCACCCTGCCGCCGCCCCCGCGCGCCCCGGAGGCCGCAGGGAGTGGGCCCGCGCTGTCCGGCCCGCCGCCCTTCCCGCTGCCCGCCCCGCCGTTCCCGCTGCTGTCGGAGCGCACGAGTTCGCGGCCCTCGCAGATCAACCGCCCGGCCGAACCGCTGCCGCCGAACGCCACGGTCACCGGGGTGAGTGCCGTCGGCCACCCGCCGACCGTCGACTCCCCGGCCGGCCCGCCGCCCGCCGCACCACCCGTCATGTCGCCGGACTACGACAGCGGTGACTTCCTGCTGCCGCCGCCCACCGGGCACACGCCCAGCGCCGAGCAGTCGCAGCTGCCGCCCGCCCCGGCGCGCCCGGCGGCCCGCGCGTGGACCGCGGTGGTGACCGCCGACCGCGAGTACTTCACGGCGATGATGTCCCGCAGCGGCCCGGAGGCGGCCGGGCTGTTCTTCCCGCAGTACTCCCCCGAGCTGCGCGTCCCGCTGACCGAGAGCCAGATAACGATCGGCCGGCGCCGGCACGCCACCGGTGAGGCTCCGGTGATCGACCTGTCCCGTCCGCCGGAGGACCCGGGCGTCTCGCACCGGCACGCCGTCCTGGTCCGCAGGCCGGACGGCGGCTGGTCGGTGATCGACCAGGACTCGACCAACGGCACCACCGTCAACGCGGGCGCCGACCCCATCGCCCCGTTCCAGCCGGTCGAGCTGTTCGACGGCGACCGGGTCCATGTGGGCGCCTGGACCACCATCACGCTGCGCACCGAGTAGCGACGCGGGAGGGCCGCTCCCCCCGGTCGGGGAAGCGGCCCTCGTGCGACGGTGCGTGGGTGTCAGCGGCAGTTGGTGTAGCCGGAGCCGACGGTGCGCCAGGTGCAGGTGTCGATGACGGTGGACCGGCCGTTGCGCAGGATCGCGGTGTCGCTCTGGTTGTTCCACAGATAGGTGCGCGAGTCCCAGAAGAGGTTGGCCCCGCGGTTGAAGCCGAAACCCGAGTAGAGCCACACCGAGCCGCCGGGGGCCAGCCACTTGTCGGGGAAGCGGTAGCGGTGGTTGTCGGCGCGCTCGGTGAGCGTCCAACCCCTGACGTTGACGTAGTAGTTGTGGCCGTTGGTCAGCTTGACGTACTCACCGTTGGGGCCCTGTTCGGGGAGCGCCTGATAGCGGATCTGCGCCAGATACACGTTGTCCTTGGGTTTCATCGGCTCGGCCGCGACGGGGGCGGCGGCGGTGGCCGCGATGCCGAGCGTCGCGATGGCGACACCGATGAAGCGAGCAGCGCGCATGGAGATTCCCTTGCTGTCGTACGTGTGGCGGCCGCGAACGGGCCCTCGGCAGGAGCGTACGGACAGCAAGGTCGATTACGGGACAATCAGCCGCGAAATTAACCGAAAAGAACAAATATCGAATGTTCCTGCTACGCCACCGGGAGGTGTGACCGGCGGTCAGGATCGCCCGGACAGCTCCCAGGTGTGCGGCCCTTCTGGCGAGTCCAGCCAGGCCCACTGCCGGTCGCCGTCGACACCGATCCCGAACCGCTCGCGGTCCGGGTACCCCTCGTCCCGCCACAACGCATAGGCGTGCTCCACCAGCGCCCACAGATCGCGCTCCCCCGACAGTTGCACCGTGCCGTCGCGGTCGGCGCGGGCGGTGGAGCCGTCCGGCGCGGTGATCGCCGTGCCGCGTCCGCCGAACGCCCGTCTGACGTCCAGTTCGCCGGCCACCAGGGCGAGGACGAAGCGGAACACGTCGTCGTCCAGCACCCGGGGCGGGGTCCTGCTGCGCCGTACCCACTCGTCGTCGGTGACCGCGGTGGGCGGCGGATGCGCCGAGGCGCCGGGGCCGCGCAGCGGGACGAAGTACGCCGGGGTGTGCAGGAACCGCCCCTCGGCCCGCCCGGCGGCGGTCACCCGCAGCGCGATCAGCCCGCCCGCCAGCGGCGCCAGCAGCAGCGCCCCGGCCGCGCACTGCCCCAGCCACGTCCCGGGCACCGAGGCCAGCTCGCAGGTGGCGATGATCCGGTCATAGGGGGCACGCTCATGACAACCCAGCGCGCCGTCCCCGGTGACCACGGCGACGGTGCCGCTTCCGCCGGGGGCCGAGGTGAAGCCGGAGGCGGTCAGGTGTTCCCGGGCCGACCCGGTGATCTCGGAGTCCAGGTCCACCGTGGTGACCGCAGACGCCCCGAGCCGGTGTGCGAGCAGTGCCGCGTTGTAACCGGTGCCCGCCCCGATCTCCAGCACCGTGTGCCCCTCGCGCACCTCCAGCGCCTCCAGCATCGCGGCCATCAGCGAGGGCTGGCTGCTGGAAGAGAGCATCGCCCCCTCGCGCACCCTGGTGACCAGCGGGGCGTCCTCGTAGACCCCGGACAGCCAGCGCGCCCTGCGGTGCGGGTCGGTGTCCGCAGCCGACAGCCGGTCGTACCCCATGCCACCGGGGATCGGCCGGTAGAAATACGGTACGAACAGATGACGTGGGATCTCCTGAAAAGCGGAACGCCAGCCGGGCTCGGCGAGCGATCCGGCGTCCATCACCCGCCGTACCAGCCGCGCCCTGAGCGGGCCCGCCGCGAGCGCCCAGCGATCGGTCTCCATCCCTCCACTGTGCGGCCTGCGGGACCCGGGACCCAAGCAACCTGCCGTCTGCCACCATGGGAGGCGTGAATGAGATCCCGCGCGGCACACTGGAGCAGCAGACGTTCTTCGAGTCGGTAGGCGGCGAGGCCACCTTCCGCCGCTTGGTGCACCGCTTCTACGAGGGGGTGGCCGGCGACCCCGTGCTGCGGCCGATGTACCCGGAGGAGGACCTCGGCCCCGCGGAGGAGCGCCTGACGCTGTTCCTCATGCAGTACTGGGGCGGTCCGCGCACCTACAGCGACAACCGCGGCCACCCGAGGCTGCGGATGCGCCACATGCCCTTCCAGGTCGACCGGGCCGCCCACGACGCCTGGCTGACCCACATGCGCGCCGCCGTCGACGACCTCGGCCTGTCCGCCGAGCACGAGCGGCAGCTGTGGGACTACCTGGTGTACGCGGCCGCCTCCATGGTCAACACCCCGGGCTGATCGGCCGGTCCTACACCGGGCTCACGGACAGCGCGGGCCCGGTGCGCCGCCGCACCGCGATCGATCCGTAGGGGGTGCGCAGCCGCAGCCACGGCCCGCAGGTCAGCAGCGCGGGCCGTCCTTCGCCCTCCGCGGAGGGCGCGGGCGCGGCGGCCACCACGGCGCGCACCGGCCGCAGGAAGCCCAGCGCGTGCGCGGCGTGCACCACGCGCAGCGGCAGTGCGCCGCCGTCCAGGCTCCGCGACCAGATCTCCTCGGCCAGTGCGTCGAGCTCGGCGCGGGTACGCCGGTCGGCCGGCAACGCCTCGGTCCTGGCCCGGAACTCCCCGACCACCGCGGCGGCGGCCCGCCGCAGTTCGTCCGGGTCGAGGTCGGCGGTCCGCCGCCAGCCGCCGCGCGGCGGCAGCACCCCGGCCCAGGACGGTCCGGTCACCCCGGACGGCACGACCGCCTCGCCCGCCGACTCATCGACACCGTCCAGCAGTTGGCCCGCCGAGACGGTGACGTCCAGCGTGACCGCGTCGGCCAGCCGGTAGGTGCGCACCGCCAGCACCTCGCCGAACGGCGGGTGGCCGAAGACGGCCAGCACGGCACCCTCGTCCGCCGGCCCGCCCTGCAACCGGACCACCGCGGCCTTGTCCCATTTGACCAGCCGGCCCAGGAAGGCGGCGAGGTCCGCCGCCTCCCCGGGATCGGCCGGCCGCAGCACGGTCATACGGCGACCGCTCCCTCGGCGACGGTGTCCTTCGGGGTCGGCGCGTCCGCGTCGTCGAAGTACGACTCGAAGAACGCGCGCTCCTCAGGCCTGATGCGGCGCGGCCGGCCGGCCTCCAGGTTGTACGGCACGACGACGGTCGACGCCCGCACGTACAGCTGCTCGTCGTCCTTGATCTCGTACGCGTAGGTCACCGAGGCGGCGGTCACCTTGGTCACCCAGGTCTCGATGGTCACCGGCTCGTAGCCGTGGACCAGCGGACGCAGGTAGTCGATCTCGTGCCGCGCGACCACCGAGCCGCCCTGGAACGACTCGCTGCCCTCCCCCGGTGCCTGCCGGAAGGTCAGGTCGATCCGCGCCTCTTCCAGATACCGCAGGAAGACCACGTTGTTGACATGCCCGAAGGCATCCATGTCGGACCAGCGCAGCGGGCAGCGGTAGATGTGACGAGCCATCCGTCAGCCCCGGGTCAGCTTCTTGTAGGTGGCCCGGTGCGGGCGTGCCGCCTCCGCGCCCAGCCGCTCGATCTTGTTCTTCTCGTACGACTCGAAGTTGCCCTCGAACCAGAACCACTTGGATTCGCCCTCGTAGGCCAGGATGTGGGTCGCCACCCGGTCGAGGAACCACCGGTCGTGGGAGACGACCACGGCCGCACCGGGGAAGTCCAGCAGCGCGTTCTCCAGCGAGGAGAGCGTCTCCACGTCGAGGTCGTTGGTGGGCTCGTCCAGCAGCAGCAGGTTGCCGCCCTGCTTGAGGGTGAGCGCGAGGTTGAGACGGTTGCGCTCACCGCCGGACAGCACGCCGGCCGGCTTCTGCTGGTCCGGGCCCTTGAAGCCGAACGCCGACACATAGGCCCGCGACGGCATCTCGACCTGGCCGACGTTGATGTAGTCCAGCTCGTCGGAGACGACCGCCCACAGCGTCTTCTTGGGGTCGATGTTGGCCCGGCTCTGGTCGACGTAGGAGATCTTCACGGTCTCGCCGACCTTGATCTCGCCGCTGTCCGGGGTCTCCAGACCCTGGATCATCTTGAACAGGGTGGTCTTGCCCGCGCCGTTGGGGCCGATGACGCCGACGATGCCGTTGCGCGGCAGGGTGAAGGACAGGTCGTCGATGAGCACCTTGTCACCGAACGCCTTGGACAGCTTGTTCACCTCGACCACGACGCTGCCCAGCCGCGGGCCCGGCGGGATCTGGATCTCCTCGAAGTCCAGCTTGCGCATCTTGTCCGCCTCGGCGGCCATCTCCTCGTAACGCGCCAGGCGCGCCTTGGACTTGGCCTGCCGACCCTTGGTGTTGGAGCGGACCCACTCCAGCTCTTCCTTCAGGCGCTTGGCCCGCTTGGCGTCCTTTTGGCCCTCGACCTTCAGCCGGGACGCCTTGTTCTCCAGGTAGGTGGAGTAGTTGCCCTCGTAGGGCAGCGCGCGACCGCGGTCCAGCTCCAGGATCCACTGGGCGACGTTGTCCAGGAAGTACCGGTCGTGGGTGACGGCGACGACGGTGCCGGGGTACTTCGCCAGGTGCTGCTCCAGCCACTGCACGGACTCGGCGTCCAGGTGGTTGGTGGGCTCGTCCAGCAGCAGCAGGTCGGGGGCCTCCAGCAGCAGCTTGCACAGCGCGACACGGCGCCGCTCGCCACCGGACAGCGTGGTGACCGCCCAGTCGCCGGGCGGGCAGCCCAGCGCGTCCATCGCCTGCTCCAGCTGGGCGTCGAGGTCCCAGCCGTTCGCGTGGTCGAGGTCCTCCTGGAGCTTGCCCATCTCCGTCATCAGCGCCTCGGAGTCGTCCGTGGCCATCAGCTCGGCGATCTCGTTGAACCGCTTCATCATGGCCATGGTCGCCGCGGCGCCGTCCTGGACGTTCTCCAGCACGGTCTTGGACTCGTCCAGCGGAGGCTCCTGGAGCAGCATGCCGACCGAGTAACCGGGCGCGAGGAAGGCGTCACCGTTGGACGGCTGCTCAAGGCCGGCCATGATCTTCAGAACGGTCGACTTGCCGGCACCGTTCGGCCCCAGGACGCCGATCTTCGCCCCGGGCAGGAAGCTCAACGTGACGTCATCGAGGATCACCTTGTCGCCGTGGGCCTTGCGGGCCTTGCGCATGGTGTAGATGTACTCAGCCAAGAGAAACCGTCCGGACGAATCTGGGGGATGGGGAGATACCCCCATCTTGCCGTACGCCCCGCACCGCACGGAAACCCATTGCCTCCGGCGCCCACCCGACGGACCGCGCTGGCGCGCGGAAACGGGAGCGGGCGAGCACCGTCACCCCCTGCGGGGGGCGGGCCGGATCGCGCTGGCGCCCGCTGCGGACGGCACCGGGAGCGGCGGGCGGGGGCACCGCCGGAGGCCTGGGCGGGGCGGGGGAAAGGGGCCGGCCCCGGTACACCAGGGGGTGTACCGGGGCCGGGGTGGAGCCAGGGGTCAGGCTGCCTCAGCGGAGCGTTCAGCTCGCGGAGGTGGACTTGCGCTTGCGGAGGAAGAAGACCGTGCCGCCGCCGATCACGACCAGGGCGACCGCGACACCCGCGATCATCGGGGTGGCGCTGCTGCTACCGGTCTCGGCCAGGTTGCTGCCGCCCGCCGGGCTGGGGGCGGGAGCCGGGGAGGAGGCCACGCCACCGGTGCTGGAGACCTTGCAGTCGAGCACGCCGGTGAAGGTCTTCGAGAAGTTGTTCAGCCCGGTGACCGTGATCGAGTAGGGCTGGTCTTCCTTGACCGGGACCGTGATGGTCTGCGACTTGCCCGCCGTGACGGTGTACGACTGACCCGCCAGCTGGAAGGTGAAGTCCTGGTCACCGGAGTTGGTGGCGGTCACGTCCACGCCGCTCTTGGCGCAGTCGACCATCGCGCTCAGCGCGGGGATCGGGCCCTGCATCGCCCAGGTCGCGGTGGCCTGCGCGCTCACGGTGGAGTCGCTGGAGCCGGCGAGGATCAGGGTCTGCGCGGCCTGCTTGTTCCAGGTGCCGGTGAAGGCGCGGCCGATCGGAACGGTGGTGGTGGACTGCACCATCATCGTCGCGGTGCCGGCCGAGGTGCCCGCCGGAACGTCGAAGAACAGCTGCGAACCGTCGACCGCGGAGGTGACCGGCTTGCCGGCCGCGTCCACCAGCTTCACGCCGGACGGGGTCTGGCTCGACAGGCTCACCTGGGCGCTGGAGCCGTTGGTGTGCACCGTCACCGGGCCGAGCTTGGTGCCGGACTTGCCGGAGACCGCGGGCGGGGAGACCGCGAGGGACGCCGCCGGCTCCGAGGAGGTCTGGGCGTTCTTGATCAGGTACTCGGCGAGCTTCTCGGCGGACTTGTTGTCGGCCGTGACGTCGACGTTGTCCGAGTAGTGCCAGATCGCGACCTGGGTGCCCGCGGCGGCGAGCTGGTCGGTCAGCTTGTCGACCCCGGCCTCGGACGCCAGCTTGGAGAGGTCGTTGACCTGCGGGTAGGCGTTCTCAAGAATCCACTTGATCTTGCCCGCGTTGGCGTTCTTCCCCAGCGAGGTGGCGTCCCAGGAGGACTCCTGGTACTTCGCGTTGCCACCGGTGGGGTGGTGGATGTCGATGCAGTACGAGTAGAGGTAACCGCCGCCGTCGACCTTCATGGTCAGCAGCGCGGCAGCGACCTGCTCGTTGTGGCTGCCGTCGTGGATGGTGGCGGTCTCGTAGTGCTCCAGCGGCTGCAGCGTGGCGAGCGCGCCGCCGGCGGCCGGGACGAGGCCACCGTTGTCCGCCACAGCCGAACCCGCGCCGGCCACCAGCAGGCCAGAAGCCAGAACGGCAGCGGCAAGGCGGGCGGTACGCCGCCTCCCAACACTCAACATGGATTTCCCCTCTGGGCAAGACGGAATTGGAGAGTTGTCTCGCCTGCCTGATCCGATCCCCCGTGCTACTCCACGGATCCTAGAAACTCGCCCACCCTCCGATCGTCAGTAATCTCATCCCACCGCCCTTTCGAATCTGAATCGTTATCAGATACAACGCATAGTTGTGGAGTTGTCGATAAATCCGCTGCCTTTGGAGGCAGTCCGGACCGAGTGAGCGCGCGCCGCGTCCCTCGGCGCGCCACCGCGTCCCTCACTCCATCCCTGTGACGGCGTCGGGTCAGGACGGCACGAGTTCGGGAGCCGGCGGCGAGGACTGCGGGCTTTCGATCGGCTCGGATGCGTTCGGTGGCCGCTCGGCCCACTCCGTCCGGGGTTTGGACACCCGCCGGAAGGCCGACGTACCGCGATTGAGGTCGTGCCCGACGGTGACCGCGTCGACGCCCGCCGACAGGTGGCTCTGGCCCTTGTCCTCCCTTTCGTGGACGCGCAGCCGCCCCTGCACGATGACCGGCTCGCCGATGCCCACCGATCCGGAGACGTTCTCCCCGAGGGCTCGCCACGCCCACACCGTGTAGAAGCTGGTGTGGCCGTCGGTCCACCGGTCGCTCGCGCGGTCGAAGCGGCGTTCCGTCGTCGCCATACGGAACCGCGCGACCGGCACGCCGGTCGACGTCATCTTCAGCTCCGGCTGCGTCGCGACGTTTCCGACCAGGGTCACCAATGTCTCGCTCATGACTCCGCCATCCCCTCTGCGTTCGGCGCGCTGTCGGCGCCTTGTGGGAACAGCGTGCCCCGAAAGGAACGGAAGCGGGAAAACGGGCTGAAATCTGTGGATCGACGAACCGTTGTGGATAACTCGCCCACCCGGAAGGGTGATTCGAGCCGACCCGGGTGCCTCCTCCGGCCGCGCCCCCTCCGGCCCCCTCCGGCCGCGCCCCCTCCGGCCGCCCCCGGCCGGCCGCCCCCGGGCAGCCGGCCGTCCACGGGCGGCCACCTCCCCCGCCGGTCACCCGTCCCGCTCCCGCGCTCAGCGCCGGAAATCCGGTACCGCGCCCGTCGCGACGCCGTACTGCTCACGCACCTCCCGATACCGGAGCAGTTCCGCGGCGACCGGGTCGAGCACCCCGGCCCGGCCGCGGTCCGCCGCGGCGTCGCGAAGCGTGTGCTCCGCCTCCCGCCCGTACCGTCGGGCCTGCCCACGGCTCGCGACCCGGCACGCCCACGCCAGCCCGGGACCACCGGCCGTGCCGACGCCGAACCCGACCGCGGGCAGCCACAGCGGCACCCCGAGCCCCCGCACCGCGACGGCCACCATGCCCACGGCCCCGGTGACCGAAGCCACCATCAGCAACCACTGCGCGGCGCCCGCCACCGACCACCACCGGGGGCGGTCCAGGCGGCTCTCCTCGGAGCTCGCGGCGACGGCGTCCAGGGCTTCCGGCAGTCCGCGCGCTCCCCGCCGGGCGGCGCCGTGGACGGCCCGCCGCCATGGGGCGGGCAGTCCTTGCGCGGCGGACTCGGCCACGGTTCTGACCGCCTCGGCCACGAGGGGGCGGGCGGCGACCCGGCGGTCGCGTTCCCGTGGGGCGTGCGGGTCTGCGGAGGCGTGGACGAGTTCGGGGACCCGTACGACACCGGGCACGGACACGCCGTCCGCGTGGGCCGCCGCGAGCCCGCTGCCGGCCGGCACCGCCACCGCCTGGCCGGGCCCGCCGACAACGCCCGCCTCCCGCGCAGGGACCCCGGGCCCCGAAGCGGCCTCACCGAAACCGTCGCCCGCCGCACCCGCCACCCCGCCACATCCGGCACCCGCCGCACCCGCCACCCCGCCAAAACCGACGCCCCCCGCACCCCCGGCCACCCCGTCGCCGTCTACCGCGGGCTCCGCCTCGCCGCGTTCGACCAGCCTCGCCCACGGCACCCCGCAGGCTCGGGCGGCGGCGGCGGACCAGTCGCGTTCCGCCGCGTGGCCGACGGCGACCGCGCCGACCGCCTCGGCGAGCCGGGCGACGAACGCCTCGCATGCCTGATCGGTGAGCCCGGCCGGGCCGTCGCCGACGTACACCGTCCGCAGTCGCCTGGCCACCCGGTCCACGTCCGCGGCGAGGCGGCGGTCGGCGGCACCGCGTTCGGCGACGATCTGGCCGATGGCGTCCCGCACCTCGTCGACCCCCTCGCCGGTCAGCGCGGAGGCGGACAGCACGACGGCACCCGCGTCGCCGTGCTCCCCCACCGCGAGTCCGTCCTCGTCGAGCAGCCGGCGCAGATCGTCCAGCACCTGGTCGGCGGCGTCGTACGGCAGCCGGTCGACCTGGTTGAGAACGACCAGCGTCACGTCGGCGTGCCCGGCCAGCGGCCTCAAGTACCGCTCGTGCAGCACCGCGTCCGCGTACTTCTCCGGATCCACCACCCACACCAGCACGTCGACCAGCTCCAGCAGCCGGTCGACCTGGCGGCGGTGTTCCACGGCGGCGGAGTCGTGGTCCGGCAGGTCGAGGAGGATCAGCCCCTCGAATCCGGCGTCCGACCCGCCCGGCCGCGTGTGCACGCCGTCCAGCAGGCTGCGCCGGGCGAACCGCGACTGCGGCGCGATGTCCAGCCGCTCCAGCAGCCCGACCGCCCCCTGCGGATCCCACGCGCACGCCACCGGGGTCGCCGTGGTCGGCCGGCGTACCCCGACCTCGGAGAGTTCCAGCCCGGTCAACGCGTTGAACAGGGAGGACTTGCCGCTGCCGGTGGCACCGGCCAGGGCGACCACCGTGTGGTCGAGTGAGAGCCTGCGCCGTTCGGCGATCCGGTCGAGGAGTTCGCCCGCCTCGGCGAGCGCGTCCGGGTCGACCCTGGTGCGGGACAGCCCGAGCAGTTCGCCGAGCGCGTCGACACGCCGCTGCAAGGGGTCACGCCGCGAGCCGTCCGCACCCCACGCCTCGCCCTCACCCCGCGCCGCGGTCTCACCCCACGCCTCCGTCTCGCCCCCGTCCCCACGCCATGCCCCTGTTCCTTCCTCGGTCCCGTTCAGCCCGCCGCCACCGTCGTCCTCCTTGACCGAGTCGGGGGAGGAATCGGCGGAGCCAGCGGAGGGTCCCGACGGACCGGGGAAACCGACAGTGGTGGCCACCGGCGTCTCACCTCACTTTCTGCAGTACGGAATAGGTCGCGATGAGCGCGGCCTGCTGATGCGGCGCCACCTGGAGGGCGTCCAGCGGCGCCAGCCGCCTGTCTCGCTCGGCGGCCAGCAACTCGCGCACCGCCGCGTCCAGTTCGTCACGCCCCCGGCCCAGCGCCCGCGCCGCGGCCGGCTCGCCCAGCAGTTCCGCCAGCCGTTCCGCGGCGCTGTGCCCGCGCGGGCCGCCCAGCAGCGCGATCGCCAGGAGCACGGCGACGTCCTCGGCGTCCGCCGGATCGCGCTCCCCGTCACGGGCGAACCGCACTTCCTCGTACGCGAGATCGGTCAGCGACGTGCGCCAGCGGTCGACCCGCACCGCGATCCGCGCCCCCGCCCCACCCCCGTCAGCCCCGTCGCCGAAACCCCCGCCGCCCTGAAGCCCCTCCACGCGGCCCCCGCCCCTGTCAGCCCCGTCGCCGAAGCCCCCGTCCCCCCGAGCCCCGTCCTGGTGGCCGCCGTCCCCGAAGCCCCCGTCCGCCGGATACGCCGGCACCGCCGCCCCCGCGCTGTCCCGCCGCCAGCGCTCCGCCGCCGCCTCGTCGGCCAGCGCGACCGCCGCGCGCAGCGCCGCCGCGAGTCCGTCGGCGAGCGCGTCCTGCAACTCCTCGGGACCGAGGGACGGATAGCTGCGCCACAGCGCGTACGCCTCCCCCGCCAGCGGTTCACCGTCCTCCACCGCCTCGGCGACCCGCCCGACCGCGTCGGCGAAGGAGTCCACCACGTGTCCCGACAGCCGTACGACGGCCGCGTACTGGGCCGCCGAGGCGCCTGCCAGGGCGGGCATCCGGGTGCGCAGCGAGTCCAGGACGCCCGCCGCGGTGCGGTTCGCCGCCGCGTGGCGGGCGATCGGATCCTCCGAGCAGTTCCGCAGCCACTCGCGCAGGTCCGCGACGGCGGTACGCGGCAACAGCCCGCCGCAGCCCGCCGATTCGGGCAGCTCAGGCACGGTGAACCGGGGCACGTCGCCGAGCCCGGCGTCGGCGAGCAGCGCGGCGTAGTCGCGTGCCACCTCGTCGGCGATCTGGTGGGGCACCCGGTCCAGGACCGTGCCCAGCGTCACGTCGTGGTCCTTGGCCGAGCGCAGCAGGTTCCACGGGAGCGCGTCGCCGTAGCGGGCGGCCGTGGTCACCAGGATCCAGATGTCGGCGGCGCAGATCAGCCGGGCGGCCAGGTCCCGGTTGGCGGCGACCAGCGAGTCGATGTCCGGCGCGTCCAGCAGCGCGAGCCCCGGCGGCAGCGTCTCGGCGGTCTCCAGCCGCAACGCCGTCTCCTCGCCGCGCGGGTCGCCGTCGCGCTCCCCGCTCTCGTCGCGTGCCAGGTCCCGCAGGATCCGTCGCCCGGCGAACCACTCGCGGTCGTCCGGGTGGCAGACCAGGACCGGGGTGCGGGTGGTCGGCCGCAGTACGCCCGCCTCGCTCACCCGCCGCCCGACCAGCGTGTTGACCAGGGTCGACTTTCCGGCCCCTGTCGATCCGCCGACGACGGCCAGCAGCGGTGCCTCGGGGGCTCGCAGCCGTGGGACGAGGTAGTCGTCGAGCTGGGCGAGCACCTCCTGGCGGCTCCGTCGGGCCCGCGGCGCTCCGGGCAACGGAAGGGGGAACCGGGCGGCGTCGACACTCTCGCGCAACACCGACAGCGCATCGATAACCCCGGGACGTACGTCAAGGATCGCCACATGCGAAGAATGCCCAACTTTGCACGCTTTTTGAAGCATCACCGGGGTCTGTTGGGCCCTATGTGGCAAAAGGGACCCATGGGACCCCGGCATAACGACTGCACAACACCCGGCCCGCAACGCGGTAAAACCGATGCGGGATTCAGACTCCCCTGCGATTATCAGAGCGCTTCACCGAACCTCCACAACGTGGCACGGAGGTGAAGCACCCGGTCTTACGTCCGAAGCGCTCTATCCTTGTCCCCGGCAAGGTCACGGAACCACCGAGCCCGCCACCCACGGCCCGCCCGGTGGAAACCACAGGCCCGCCCCGGGGACGGACACCGCCGCGGCCGCAACCCGGCCCCCGTAGCTCAGTGGATAGAGCAGGCGCCTTCTAAGCGCTTGGCCGCAGGTTCGAGTCCTGCCGGGGGCACCAGAAGTTACGCGCGTCAGCAGAACCGTTTACGCAGGTCAGCGGCCCACCGGGAACGCGTCGCCCGTCGCGGCGCGTTCCCGCTCCGCGACCGCCGCCACGAACCTCCAGGACCCGCCGAACCGGGCCCGCGCCGGTCCGCCATGAGCGGCCGCGTCAAATCCGCGCCAGGTTTTCCGCCCCGGCGAGCCGCCCTCCGGTCGCGCGCGAAGGACGAGCGGCGCACGGGAGTGAAGGGCCGCCCGCGATGCGCCCCGGCGCCCGAGGGGGCGGAATCTTCACTTTCGGCCCACACGAACGGTCGGATGTGACGCATGTCATACCCCGGTTTCCGGCCTGCGCGGCACCGCCGGAGGGCCCGGATGTGACCTGCGTCTCCCCGGGCAACCCGATCGGGCCCCCATCCGGTTGACCGGACGTGAGGGAAGAGTCGTGGAAGCAGGTGCGATGGCGAGGGTGCGGCGGTGACGGGACCTGCCCCGGACTTCGAGGAGTTCGTGGCGGCGCGCGGCCCACGGCTGCTGCGGGTCGCGTGGCTGCTGACCGGGGACGCCCATCTGGCGGAGGACCTGCTGCAGACGGTGCTGGCCAAGGTCTGGCCGAAGTGGCACCGGATCGCCGGGGACAACCCGGAGGCCTACGTCCGCAAGGCGCTCGTCAACACCCGTGCCTCGTGGTGGCAGCGCCGCTGGCGGAGCGAGGTGCCGTACGGGGAGTTGCCCGAGACGGCCTCGGCCGACGTCTTCGCCGCGGTCGACCTGGAGCACTCGCTGGCCGCGGCGATACGGCGGTTGCCGGCCCGTCAGCGCGCGGTGATCGTGCTGCGGTACTTCGAGGACCTGAGCGTCGAGGAGACCGCCGACGCGCTGGGCTGCCAGCCGGGCACCGTCAAGAGCCAGTCGGCCAAGGCGCTGCGCGTGCTGCGCGCCCGGCTGGCGGCAGCGAACCCGGAACGGGAGGGCGGGCGTTGTGAGCGCGTCCGATGAGGAACTCGAACTGCGGCTGCTCCTGGAGGACGGAGTACCGCACCTGGTCGCGCCGGCCGAGCGGATGCGGCAGATCCGCCACCGCGTGGGGCTGCGCAGGCGGCGGCGCACGGCGATCGCGGCGGCCGTGACGGGGGTGGTGGCGGTCGCCGCGTTCGCGGTCCTGGTGGGAAGGCCGGTCACCGAGGTGCTCGCGGGCCCCGCGGCATCCACCGGACCGTCGGCCGCCGGCGCCCCCACCACCTGGTCCCCGCCGCCCTCACCCGGCCCGAAGCCCTCGGTGGCCCACTTCTCCGGCCTGTTCGGGCTGATGCTCACCATGCCCGGCGGCTGGCACGTCAAGACGGTGACGGACACCCGCTCGATGGTGGCCGGCTTCACCGCCACCCGGCCACTGGACGGCGGAACGCCGTGCCTCGACCTGACGGTCGGTGACTTCGCCTGCGCGCCGGTGTCCTTCCTGGCCGACGGCGATGTGCTGATCTCCATCCGGCCGACCCACAAACTCGCCAAGCCGGTGGGGGCGCGGACGTTCGTGGTCGGTGCGCCGGTCGCCGCCGAACCCGGCTGCCGGGCCATCGGAGGCGATTGGGAGATGGTCGGCCGCGGTGTCGCCCCCGCCGACGAGCAACTCACCGCCTACGCCTGCATCAGGGGCAGGTCGAAGCCGCCGCTCGTCCTGGTCAGGAAGATCCTCATCTCGGCCGTCTTCGGCGGCGCCTCCGCCGGCTCCCCCGGCGGCTGACCCCTTCCCGGGTGCCCGGCGCCCGGTCCCGCGCTCCCAGGCCCCGGGCGCCCTTCCCGGTCCCCAGGGCCGCTCCCGTCATGCCCTGACCCGAAAGGCGTCGCCATGCCCGCTCGCGCCCATCTCACCGTCCTGTACCTGCTGACCGCGGCCACCGTCGTCGCGGTGTCGGCGTGCGGCGCCGCCCGTGAGGCCGGCGTCCACAACCGGCCCGCCTCCGTCCTGGTGGGCAGACGGCCGGTCGAGGCACCGCCGACCCCGGCCCCCGCGGCCGTCCCGGGTCTGTCCCGGCGGCTGCCGGGGCTCGGCCCGCGCACCTCGGCCCAAGTGCCGCGTGAGGCCCGCCAGGTGGTGCTGGTGACCGGTGCGGGCCGGGACTCCTCCGACTCCCGGGTGGTGGTCTACCAGCGCACCGCCGACGGCTGGCTGGCCGGTGCCACCTGGTCGGCGCGCAACGCCCTGCACGGCTGGACCGACGACCACCACGCCGGTGATCTGCGCTCCCCGACAGGGGTGTTCACGCTCACCGACGCGGGCGGGCTGCTGGCGAATCCGGGTACCGCACTCCCCTACGACCACTCAGGGGGCTTCCGCATCGGCGGGACCGGGCTGGACGGCGAGCCGCTGACGGGCTCCTTCGACTACGTCCTGGCCATCGACTACAACCGCGAGACGGGGGTCTCACCGCTCGACTGGACCCGCCCCCAGGGGGCCTCCAAGGGCGGTGGCATCTGGTTCCACGTCGACCACGGCGGCCCGACCCACGGCTGCGTGAGCCTGTCCAGGCCGCACATGCGGGCTCTGCTGCGCACCCTCGACCCCGCCTCGCACCCCGTCGTCGTGATGGGCGACGCCGCCTCCCTGCGGCGCTGACCTGGCCCGACCCTTCCCGACCGCCCCTTCCCGCTGACCGTTGCCGCGACATCGGTTGCCGCCCATCCATCCACATGTCATCGTACGTAGACATCAAGCGTAGACATCAGGTGTAGACCAGGGGTCGGGACGGGCGCGAGGAGCGGCATGGACGAGCGGGGCGCGGGGCGGGATGACGGCGGGCGGTTCCTGGTTCCCGGGCTGCTGTTCGTCGGCATGGTGGTGGCGGTGGTCAGCAGCCTGGGCGCGCCGCTCATTCCGACGGTCGCCGCGGTCGACCATGTCTCCCTGAGCGACGCGCAATGGTCGTTGACGGTGACGTTCCTGATCAGCGCGCTGGCCACGCCGGCGATGGGACGGCTCGGCGACGGGCGGCACCGTCGGGCGGCCGTCATCGGCAGCCTCGCGGTCGTCGCGGTCGGCGGTGTGCTGGCCGCTCTTCCGCTCGGGTTCGCGTTCCTGATCGCGGGGCGTGCCCTGCAAGGGGTCGGTCTGGGGCTCACCCCGCTGGCGATCGCCGTGGCGCGCGACGCGCTGCCGGTGGAGCGGTCCCGGCCGGCGGCGGCGATGCTGTCGGTCACCACCGTGGCGGGCGTCGGCCTGGGCTATCCGATCACCGGGCTGATAGCCCAGCACGGCGGGCTGCACGCGGCGTTCTGGTTCGGCGCGGTGGTGAGCGTGCTGGCGCTGGCCGTCGCGGTGCGGGTGGTCCCCTCGTCGGCGCGGCTGCCGGCCAGGCGGCTGGACGTGGCGGGGGCGATCCTGCTGGGCGCGGCGCTGGCCGGTGTGCTGCTCGTCATCGGCCAGGGGCCTGACTGGGGTTGGGGCTCGGCGCGGCTGGTCGCACTGGCGGTGGCCTCCCTCGTGGTGTTCGCCGGGTGGGTCCTGCTGGAGCTGCGGCTGTCCCGTCCGCTGGTCGACCTGCGGCTGCTGCGCCATCGCGACGTGCTGACCGCCGACGTGAGCACGCTGCTGGCCGGGATCGGGATGTACCTGCTGATCTCGCTGGTGACCCGGCTCGTCCAGACGCCGACCGGCAGCGGGTACGGGCTCGGGGCCTCGGTCGCGGTGGCCGGCCTGCTGCTGGTGCCCTTCTCCGCGGGAAGCGTGGTCGCCGTCCGGCTCACCCCGGCCCTGATACGCCGGGCCGGCGCCGCCGCTGTGCTGCCGCTGGGCGCGGCCGTGGTGCTGGCCGCCACCGTGCTGTTCAGCTGCGCGCGGTCCACGGCGTGGGAGGTGGCCGTGGTCATGGCCGTCGCCGGACTCGGGGTCGGCACGATCTTCGGGGTCACCCCCGGTCTGATCATCCGTTCGGTGCCCGCCCGGGAGACCGGGAGCGCGACGAGCTTCAACCAGGTCATCCGGTATGTCGGTTACGCCGTCGGCAGCACGTTGAGCGCCGTGGTGCTCCAGACCCGCACCGCGCCCGGCCATGTCCTGCCGTCCGCGAGCGGTTACACCGTCGCCGGGTGCATAGGCTGCGGGATATGGGTGGTCACCGCGGTGGCGTGTGTCGTGCTGCCGCGGCTGCCCTCCCGCGCCGCGACGGTGCCGGAGGTCCCGGACGCCGTCGGCCAGGCCGTTCCCGGCACCCGCGCCGGGAAGGCCACCTGAGCCCGGCCACCCGCCGGCCCCGAGTCCGTGCGCACCAGCACCCGTCAGTCGCGAGGATCCCCGCATGCCCAAGGAAACGACTCACCGCCGCCGTGACTCCGCCGCCAGCCGGGAGCGGCTGCTGCGCGCCGCCGGCGAGTTGTTCGCCGAGCGCGGGTACGACAGGACCACGGCCCGGGACATCGGGGAGCGAGCCGGTGTCGACGCCGCGATGATCGCCCGCTACTTCGGCGGGAAGGCCCAGTTGTACATCGCGGTGCTGCGTGCGGAGGACGCCTCGGAGACGCCGGCCGACCTGCGCGAGCCGGATCGGCTGGAGAGGCTGCTTGAGCGGTTCGCCCGGCGGGGGCCCGGTCCTGTCGTACAGGTCGCGGTCCGGCCGTACGACGACCCGGTGGTCCAGCGGGCGGCCTGCGAGGAGTTGGGCCGCCGGCTGGTCGGCCCGTTGCGCGAGCGGCTGGCCCGGGACGGCGATGACCAGCCGGAACTGCGGGCGGAGTTGCTCGTCGCGGCGTTCACCGGGGTGGTCCTGGGCCGGCAGGCCGGCGCCTTCGAGCACCTGGCAGCGGCCCCCACCGAGCGGCTCCTGCCGCTCGTCCTGGAACTCCTCGACGGCCGGCCCGAGAAGCGCTGAGAGCCCTGCTCGACGGGGGCGGACACCGGCACGGGCCGGCCGGCTGGCTGCCGGCTCGGCCCGTACTGGTGGGGGGAGGAACGGAGGGGATCAGGAGGGCGGCAGGAGCCGGGTCAAGAGGGGGCGATCAGCAGAAGAAACCATTCTTCACCCAGCCGTGGGCGTTGATGTCGCCGTAGGCGAAGCCGTAGACCCAGTCGGCGCTGGGGTCGGTGCGCTCGACCTGGAAGGTCTGCGGGTTGGCGAGCTTGCCCATCCACGCGCCCAGCGGCTGGGTGCGCACCGCGAGGTCGGTGGTGCAGATGGTCATCCGGTCGCCGATGATCGCGTTCTGCGCGGAGGCGGGAACGGCGGTGACGGCCAGGGCCGCGCCGGCCAGGGCGGCGGCGACGGTGAAGCGCTTGACGTTCTTGGAGAGCACTGGACTCCTCGGTGGGAAGGTCGGGAGGTCGAAAGGGCCGGGCGTGGCGGACGGAACCGGCCGGATCACCAGGAGTTGTAGCCGCCGATGCAGTCGTACTCCATGTAGCCCCAGACCCCGTCGCCGAAGTCGAAGGTGGCGGCCCAGCCCTCGTAGACCGGGTGCGCCCCGATGGTGTGGCCGACCTTGCGGCCGTAGGCCAGGGTGAACAGGGGCTTGACCGGTCTGTCGGCCGCGTGGTCGTAGTTCTCGTAGAACGTCGCGCTCTGGCAGACGTTGACCGCGTGGGTGGGTACGACGGCCGCCTGCGAGGCCGGGGCCGATGCCGCCAGAGCGAGCATGGCCGAGGCACATGCGATACCGGCGCCAATCATCTTCTTCATGCCTGATTCCCTTCGCGTGAGCACAACTTGGGTCAGCGCTGCGAAGCTACCGGCGTACCCACTTCCTGTACAAGCGTCTATGAAGTGGATTTTCTGTGAAGAGAAACGCCTCGGGGGCGGTCCGCCGTGCGGACCGCCCCCGTCGTCATCGTCCCCGAGGGATCACGTACTCGAAGTGCCGGGAAGGGCTCAGCAGTTGGGCACCCCGGGCAGCCATGCGTCCGGCACGTTGATGAAGATGTTGGATATGTAGCCGCCGTACGCCGGCAGGTAGGACCACGCGTCGTTGGTGATGCCGTCGTAGGTGATGTTCTGGCCGTGGACCTGGCACTGCACGGCCACCGTGGTGGGGTTGGCCAGGCTCGCGACCACACCGGAGGTGGTGTTGGCCTGGGAGTGGATGTTCACGTCCGTGCCCCAGGTCGGGAAGTTGGTGGTGCCCGCGCCGCCACCGCCGCTGGTCCAGTTGTAGGTGACGGTCACGTAGCCGTTGTTGTTCAGGCCCACGTTGTAGAACGTGCCGTCGGCCAGGTCGATGCCGGCCGGGTTGGCGACCGTGCGGCCGAACTGGTCCTTGCCGCCGTTGTAGCCGATGTTGTACGCGGCCTGCGCCTCGGGCATGCCCTGCGCCAGGTTGGTCCACGACTGCCGGGTGCCCGCCGGGTTCCAGTAGTCGTCGGTGGTGTTCCAGGGGCCGACGTCCCACACCGGCGCGGTCTCGCAACGGGCCGGGCCGCAGACCGTGACGGAGAAGGAGGAGCTGCCGTTGGGCGACAGGGCCCGGCCGGAGGGCAGCGCCACGAAGTGGTCGCTGTTCTGGATGACGTGGCCGTTGGCGGTGGTGCCGCCGACCAGGCCCTCACGGGTGGCGTAGACCTGGTAGCTGAGGGCCTTGGGCGTCACGGTGCGCGGGGTGGCGGCGACCGGCGTGGTGTCGGCGGACAGCTTCAGGGTGCGCACCTTGACGGCGCCGGCGTGCGACACGAGGTCGACCCGCGCCTGCACCTGGTCGACGACGCGGGGCAGCACGGCGTTGCCGGCGGTGTCGACCTGGCGCCACTCGGTCCAGGTGCCGGTGCCGTCCACGCCACGCACGTCGATGGTGACCTTGGTCGAGGCCGGCACGGTGGCGTCCAGCGTGGCGTGCACCCGGTTGACCGGGTGGGCGACGGCGTGCGCCGGGTAGACCTGGGAGCCGTAGCCCTGGTTCGGCTGCTGACCCGCGGGCGAGAAGGTCTTGGAGCGCACCTGGAGGGCGCCCGCGGTGTAGTGCACGTTGACCGCGCTGGTGCCGCCGTGTGCGAGGTCGACGCTCCAGCTGACCGGCGCCGAGGTCGAGGTGCCCGCGACGGCGTTCGGCACGCCGGCGGCGGAGGCCGCGGAGGTCGCCGCGGCGGCGCCGACGACGAGGGCCAGCGCGGTGACCGCGCCGACCCGCTTGGTCAGACTCATCCGTCTGGTACGCATGGCTCTTGCCCTTCTCGGCCCGCCGGCGAACAGCCCGGCGGAGCGGGTGTGGTAGGTGACGAGACGCGTCGCCACCCTAGCCATGTTGTCGCGTACACGACAGCCCTTCCCACCTGCGGTTTTCCGGCCCTCATAGGTGGTCCGATGATCTCAGCAGGATCGGCCGCAGTCCGGAAATGACCGCCTTTCGCCGCCGCGCGTCCCGACCGCGCGGCAGCACACCGTGCAGCCGCGGCACACCGTGCGGCGCGCCCGGCGCTACGACAGGTGCACCGGCAGGGACTCGACGCCGTAGACGATCGACGACTTGCGGAAGGTCAGCTCCCGCGCCGGGACCGCGAGCCGCATGTCGGGGAACCTGCGCAGCATCGCGGGATAGGCGGCGCGCAGCTCCATCCGGGCGAGCTGCGCCCCGATGCAGCGGTGCAGCCCGTGGCCGAAGGCCAGATGGGAGGTGGCGGCGCGGGCCGGGTCCACCTGCTCCATGCCGGGGCCCAGGACGTCGTCGCGGTTCGCGGCGCTCAACGAGCAGATGACCACGTCACCGGGGGCGATCGGCGTTCCGCCTATCAGCACGTCCTCCCGGGCGAAGCGGGGGAAGGCCACCTGCACGACGGTCAGGTGGCGCAGCAGTTCCTCGACGAAGTCGGAGACGGCCGCGTCGTCGCCGCGGACCCGTTCGAACGCCGCCGGGTCCTGGAGCAGGACCAGGGCACCCAGCGCGATCATGCTGGCGGTGGTCTCGAAACCGCCGGTCAGCACGCCGTCGGCCAGGCCCGCCAGTTCCATGTCGTCGATGGCGTCGCCGTGCTCCTTGATGATCATGCCCAGCAGGCCGTCGCCGGGCTGCTCGCGCTGCTTGCGGACCACGTCGAGCAGATAGGTCAGCGACTTCGATATGGAGCCGAAGGAGGCGCCCGCGCCGCTGAACAGGTCGAAGCGGGCCATGCTCAGGTGCTGGAACTCCTCACGGTCCTCGTACGGCACGCCCAGCAGCTCGCAGATCACCAGGGAGGGCACCGGCATCGCGAACTCCGAGACCAGGTCGACCGGTTGGCGCGCCGCGGCCATCGCGTCCAGCCGCTCGCCGACGATGGTCTCGATGCCCGGCGTCAGCCGCGCCAGCCGGCGCATGGTGAACTCCGGGGTCAGCAGCTTGCGCAGCCGGGTGTGCACCGGCGGGTCGGCGAAACCGAGGCCGCCGGGGGCGTGCTGGGCGGTCGTGCCGGCCTTGCCCGCGAGGTTGGCGAAGTCGTTGCTGAACGCCTTGGCGTTGCCGAGCACTTCCTTGACCGGGTCGTAGCCGGTGACCAGCCAGACGTTCACCCCGAAGGGCACCACCAGCTTGCTGACCGGTGTCCGCTCGCGCAGGTCGCCGAGTTCCGGCACCGGGTCGAGGCCGTTGCGCTTCAACGGCATCAGCGCCGAGGACGGGAACAGGGCGAGCTTGCCCAGGTCCATGTCCTTCGCCTTCACCTGCGCCAGGTACCTGCGACCCATCCAAGAAGCAACACGCGAACCAAGACCAAGACTCCGCACCACCGCACCCCCTATTCGGCTGCATGCTAGGTCAGCCGGCCGGCCCGCCCGGCCCCGGGGTGGACGGGGAGGTGCCCGCCACCGCACACGCGGGCGAATCGTCCTGGAATCGTGCGGTAGGACCGCCGTCCGGCGCAAGGGGCGGGCCCTGACCGGTCCGGCGCGGTGGGCGCGACGGGCGCGGCGGGCGCCGGGTGCCGGTCGCCTCGGTCAGGCCGACTCCCCCTGGGCGGGGGCAAGTTCGAAGGTGTACTCCAGTGATCGCCAGGGTCCGTCGCAAGGGCGGCCGTCCGGTGCCGGGCCGCTTCGCTCGGGGAAGTCGACGATCAGGGCGTCCTTCACCCCGAAGACCGCGTCGCTGTCGAGATACGCGCCGCCCGCCACGAACAGCTGGGTGACCAGCCGCCGGCAGCCCGGCGCGCTGATCATGAAGTGCAGGTGCGGTGCCCGGTAGGGGTGCCGGCCGACTGCCCGCAGCATCTCCCCCACCGGACCGTCCGCCGGGATCGGGTACTCCGAGGGCAGGATCGACCGGAACGCGACCCGCCCCTCGGCGTCGGCGTGGAACCTGGCCCGCAGCACCGGACCGTCCAGGTCGGGCAGCTGCACGTCGTAGAAGCCGTCGTCGTCGGACTGCCACACGTCGGCGACCGCCCCCGGCAGCGGCGTGCCGCCCGGACCGGTGATCAGGACCGAGACGTACAGCGGGGTGCCGGACAGCCCCTCGGCGATGTCGGCGCCCTGCTCACGCGGGGTGGTCCCGCCACGTAGAACGGCCCGAGCACGGCGGAGGGCGTGCTGTCGGCGGTGCGGGAGTTGGCCAGCAGGTCCACCGCGCTGGAGACCCCGAGGGTGTCGGACAGCAGGATGAACTCCTGCCGGGTGTCGGTGGTGATGTGCCCGGCGCGGGTGAGGAAGTCGATGGCGTGCTGCCATTCGTCCTGGGTGAGGTCGTTGTCGGCGACGAAGCCGTGCAGCCGGCGTACGAGATCGGTCAGCAGCTCGCGCGACCGGGCGTCAGGGGCGGCGGCCAGGCTGGCGGTGACCTGCTCGGTGAGGGCGCGCAACTGCCCGGCCGGCCGGCTCGCGGACACCGGGCGGTCGCCGGTCCACGCCCGGCGCAGCAGGTCGGCGACGCCGTCGCGGGTGGGCGGCCGGGGGTTGGCGTAGGACCTGGCGACGGTGAGCCGGGCCGCTTCGGCCAGGTCGCCCTCGGCCAGACCGAGGTGGCGCAGCGAGAGCGGACCGTATGAGGAACGCACCAGGTCGTGCACCGCGCCCGGCGCGTCGTCGGCGCCGAGGGCCCGGGCGAGCCGGTCCATGACCTCCGGCACGGCGGAGGCGTTGTGGGCCATGACGTACGGCAGGAGCGCGGCGTGGGTCTCGGCGTGCGGCAGCCCGAAGGAGCCGCCGAGGGTGTGGCAGATCGCGTGGTGCAGTCCCATGCCGAGAGTGGCAAGGCAACTGCCCGCGAGCCAGGCGCCGGTGAGGGCGTCGGCCCGCGCCTCGCGGTCGGCCGGGTCGGTGGCGATCCGCGGCAGGGCGCCGGCCAGCGACTCGACCGCCCGCAGCGCGAGGGCGTCGGTGGCGGGGTTGGCCTGCGGGGCGTAGAGCGCCTCGACGGCGTGCGCCATGGCGTTGACGCCGCTGGCCACCGAGAGCGGCGCGGGCAGGGTCAGGGTGAGGTCCACGTCGTAGACGACGGTCTCCGGCCGGATCCTCGGCTCCACGCGAGTGGTCTTCACCCCGGCGTCCGTCGAGGCCAGCACGGGGGTGGTCTCGGAGCCGGAGTAGGTGGTGGGCACCACGGCCTGGGGCAGTCCGGTCCGATCCGCCAGCGCCTTGGACAGCCCGATCGCCGAACCGCCGCCGACCGCCACGAGGCAGTCCGCGCTGTGTTCCGCGACCACCGCCAGCGCCCGTTCGGTCACCTCGACCGGGGTGTGCTGGGCGGCGTCGGTGAACTCCGCGGCCCGGCACGGCCCGAGGATCCCGGCGATCCTCCCGGCCTGCGCCGAACGGCCTGGCGTGGTGACGACCAGCGCCCGGGAGCAGCCCAGCCGTTCGACCTCCTCGCGCAGCCGGTCCAGCGTCCCGGCGCCGAACACCACGCGCGACGGCTGACTGGTGAAGATGAACTCCCGCATGCGTCTCTCTCCGTGGGCGATTTTGTTGAACGTTTGACTAGATCCCGTGATCGTGATTCGCTGTCCAACGTTCATCATTCAACCAAGTGCCGTACGGCCGCGCCACCGACCGCGCGGCGCCACCCGAGGAAACCGGAGTACCGAGCCGTGAGCACTCCCGTCAAGATCGCCGTCATCTACTACTCCTCGACCGGCTTCACCGCCGAGATCGCCCAGGAGATCGCCACCGCCGCCGAGAAGGCCGGCGCCGAGGTTCGGCTGCGCAAGGCCGCCGAACTCGCGCCTGAAGCAGCGATCTCCTCCAACGAGGCGTGGGCCGCGCATGCCGCCGCCAGCGCCTCGGTGGCCGTCGCCACGCCCGACGACGTCGACTGGGCCGACGGTGTGATCTTCGGGTCACCTACCCGGTTCGGCAACATCTCCTCGCAGCTGAAGCAGTTCATCGACACGCTCGGCGGCCTGTGGGCGACCGGCAAGCTGGCCGACAAGGTCTACAGCGGCTTCGTCACCACGGCCACCGCGCACGGCGGCCAGGAGTCGACCCTGCTCGCGCTGTACAACTCCATCCACCACTTCGGCGGCCTGATCGCCTCCCCCGGCTACACCGACCCGGTGAAGTTCGCCGACGGCAACCCGTACGGCACCTCGCACACCGACGCCCAGGGCGCCAACCCGGTCGGCGAGCAGACCCGGGCCTCCGCCCGCCACCAGGCCGAACGCGTCGTGAAGATCGCCACCGCCGTCAGGAACGGCCTGGCCGCGAGCGCCTGACACGGGCCCACCTCGGCGGGACACCGCGCCGGAGCGGGTTTCGGAGTCCGGCGCGGTGTGATTGTAGCTACTAGTACGTATGTAGAGTCGGCGCATGAGTGATCAGCGCACGGGCTGCGGGGTCATCACGGCGAGTCCTCCCCCGCGGTCCGCTCGGCGCCCGCATACCGGCCTGACCACCCCCGCCCCGCCACCGAGGAGCCGCCGTGCAAGCCATGCAGTACGAGATCACCCTGCCCGCCGACTACGACATGCGGATCATCCGGCACCGGGTGCGGACGCGGGGCGGCGCGCTCGACGCCTTCCCCGGGCTCGGCCTGAAGGCGTACCTGATCCGCGAACAGGACGCGGGCTCGCCGGTCAACCAGTACGCCCCCTTCTACCTGTGGCACCACGCCTCCGGGATGAACCGCTTCCTGTGGGGCGGCGGCGGGTTCCAGGGCATCGTGGCGGACTTCGGCAGGCCGGCCGTCCGCCAGTGGACGGGCGCCGGGTTCCAGGCCGGGCCGGCGTGGACCGCGGTGCCCCGCGCGGCCGTCCGCCGCACGGTTGCGCTGCCCCGGGAGGCGGATCCGACGGCCCTGGTGGAGCGCGAGCTGGCCGACCTGTGGCGGCACGCGGACTCCCCCGGGGTCCATTCGACCGCGCTGGCGGTGAACCCGTACCACTGGGAGCTGGTCCGCCTCACCCTGCACGAGGAGGCGCCGCCGCCCGCCGACACCGCCGCGACCGCCGGCGAGGAACGCGTCCCGTACGAGGTGCTGTACGTCAACTCACCCGAACTCGACCGGCTGCCGACCGGTCGTCACTGGTAGCCATTTCTCATTCTCGGTACGAATGTCACCATTACGCCGGTTCTCAGTCACAGACGATCAACAGACCCGTACGACATGACGCACCGTGTCGTTCCTAGGGCACAGGGTGACCGAGAGGTACCCATCGTCCAACGGAGAGGTGCAAGATGGCCGACCGGAGTCTGTGGTCCTACGCGGACATCGCGCCCACATCGGAGTGCGGACCGACACCGTGCGCTCGTACCGCAAGCACGGGCTGCTGCCGTCTCCGGACGCGGTGGAGAGGGGACGGCCGTACTGGTACGCCGACACGATCCGGTCGTGGAGCGCCCGGCGGCCCGGCAACCGATCGCGCTACAGCTGAGATCCCCGGTGGGCCTGGGCCTCACCCGACACGTCCCGGCGACCCCGGGTCTCGGCGCGGACCTCGGGGCGCAGCGTGGAGCGGACCTCGGGGGGAGCCCCGGGACGGATCCCGCCCGATGGCCGGGTGGGCGCGGGAAGCGGGGTCCGGACGGCGGCCGGCGCGTCGGCCACCGTGAGGCCGGGGTGGTGGACACGGACCGCGGCGGACCGCTGCACCGGCTCGGCGCGGGCGGCACGGCGCCGGGCGAACAGCTGCACCAGGCCGCCGACTGCCGCCACGGCGATCGAGACGAGCAGGCCGATCCCGATCGCGGACAGGGCGTTGCCGGTGACACGGCCGCCGAGATAGCCGATGCCGACCGAATACGTCGCCCACAACGCCTCGGCGATACCCGCGCCGACCAGGTAACGGCGGGCCGGGTAGCCGACGATGCCCGCCGCGAGCCCGCCGATCAGTCGGCCGCTGGGCAGGAAACGGCAGGCCACCACGAACGGCACGCCGTAGCGCTCTATTCGCGTCTCCGCCCACTCCAGCAGTTGGCGCCGTCTGGCGCTGCGGGTGAACCGGGAGAGCACCGGACCGCTGACGGCCCGGCCGCCCCGGTGGATGACCATGTCACCGACGAGCGCGGAACCGGCGACCACCAGCAGCACCAGGGCGATGTCCAACTGCCCGTGCGCCGCCAGCACACCACCGGTCACCAGCAACGCGGAGTTGGGCACCAGCGGCGGGGCGGAGGTGAGCGCGAGCAGAAGATAGGCCCACAGCATGTCGCCCGCCATGTGCCGCGCCAGCACGGAGGTGAAGTCGAGTGAGTCCAGTACGCCCACAATGGGTGAAACGACCGACTCACTGCCGTTCATTCCGGCGACGCGCCAGATGTCCTCGCCGGATGCAAATACCCCCAGGGGGTATTCTGTGCTCCGGGCAACCCGATATCCGCACCCCGGAGGAGAGCACCCATGAGCGTCAACGACGTCCAGCACGCCACCGCACCCGCCGACGCCGCCGACCCGGCCACCGTGGTCTACGCGGTCGCCGGCATGAGCTGCGGCCACTGCGAGAAGGCGGTGGGCGAGGAGTTGTCCGCGCTGCCCGGCGTCACCGCGGTCGCCGCCGACGCCAAGGCCGGCCGGGTCTCGGTGACCGCGACCGGGCCGCTGGACGACGAGGCCGTCCGCGCCGCCGTCGACGAGGCCGGCTACGAACTCACCGGCCGCGCCTGACCGCCCGCCCGTCTTCGAAGGCTCAGCGGCCCAGCAGTTCGCCGCCGCTGCACTGCAGGACCTCGCCGGTGATGAACCCGGCGTCCGGGGAGGCGAGGAAGACCACAGCGGCGGCGACGTCGGCCGGATTGCCCACCCGGCCGACCAGGGTGCGCCCGGCCCGGCGGGTCAGCTCGGCCTCGTTCAGCCGGGCACCGAAGAACTCGGTGCCCGCCACCGTGCCGGGCGCGACGATGTTGCACGTCACGCCCTGCGGCCCGAGTTGTGCCGCCAGCGAGTGGTTCCAGGCGTGCAGGGCCGCCTTGGACGCGCCGTAGGAACCGGCGCCGCGCAGGGCGGCCATCGAGGTCACCGTGACGACCCGGCCGTGGTCGGGCGTGAGCCGGTCGCGTACCGACTCGGTCAGCAGCACCGCGGTCAGCACGTTGCGCTCGAAGTCGCCCCGCCAGCGGGCCAGCACCCCGTGCGGCCCGACGGCCGACAGCACCTCACGGCTGCCCGCGTTGTTGACCAGCACGTCGATGTGGTGCGGCAGCAGCGGCAGCGCCGCCTCCACCTCGTCGGGGTCGGACAGGTCGCAGACGACCGGCGTGACCCGCCCGGTGTGCTCCGCGGACAGATCCTGCGCGGCCTGCCGCAGCAGTTCGGCGCGGCGCCCGATGATCACCACGTGGTCCCCGGCCGCGGCGAACCGCGCCGCGATCGAGCGCCCGATGCCCGTCCCGCCGCCGGTGACCACGACGCTGCGCGGCGAGCGGGCGGGGACGGTCGCGGGATCGGTTTCCGGAATGGTTGCGGTCGCGTTCGCAGTCGTGGCTTCGGTGGCGGTCACGGCATCCGTCACGGCGTCCACCGCATCGCACGTGTCCGTCGTACCCGACCTGCCGTCCGTCTCGATCTGCGCCATCGCTCCGCCCACCCCAACACCCGCTCCCGACTGGGCGTTTAACGCTACGCGATGGGATTTCCGGTGCTGGCGCAGGGGGCCGTCGCAGCAAACGCAGTCGACGGTTCTCGTACATCTGACGTAGCCCGTGGCGATTTGCCCGCACCGGGATGCCAATAAAGAGAGACCTAGATCACACTCATGGCAACGTAACCATGGAGGGGGGTCGTTGGTCTAACCGACCGATCACCGGACTCCCGGCGGACCCGGTGACGACGATGGACACGCTGTCTTGGGGGCGGCGGGTCCGCGTGGCCGGGGCGAAGTACCCGGAGAGCTTGAGCGGCCCTCCCGGACTGTTTCGTCCCGGCATGGCGCGAACGACAGGCAACTGGCGTGCGCACTGAAGACGCCCGGTACGGACCCGTGGGGGGATCCGCTTCCGGGAACAGGGCGCCCCGGGCCGGACCCGTGGGGGGATCCGGCACGGGGCGCTCGCTTGTCGCCCCAAAAGCCAACGGCGCGCCTGCGGAATCAGATCCGCGGCGCGCCTCAGCGAGCTTTCGCCCTACGCTCAACGACCCTCGACGGGCACGTAGTCGCGCAGGTCGACACCGGTGTAGATCTGCCGCGGACGGCCGATCCGGGAACCCGGCTCCTTGATCATCTCGTGCCACTGGGCGATCCAGCCGGGCAGCCGGCCGATCGCGAACAAAACGGTGAACATCTCGGTGGGGAAGCCCATCGCCCGGTAGATCAGACCGGTGTAGAAGTCCACGTTCGGGTAGAGCTTGCGGCTGACGAAGTAGTCGTCGCTCAGCGCGTGCTCTTCCAGCTTCAGCGCGATGTCCAGCAGCTCGTCGGACTTGCCGAGCGCCGACAGCACGTCGTGCGCCGCCGCCTTGATGATCTTCGCCCGGGGGTCGAAGTTCTTGTAGACCCGGTGGCCGAAGCCCATGAGCTTGACGCCGTCTTCCTTGTTCTTCACCTTGCGGATGAAGGAGTCGACGTCACCGCCGTCCGCCTTGATGCTCTCCAGCATCTCCAGGACGGCCTGGTTCGCCCCGCCGTGCAGCGGGCCCCACAGCGCGTTGATACCGGCCGAGATCGAGGCGAACATGTTCGCCTGCGAGGAGCCGACCAGCCGGACCGTGGAGGTCGAACAGTTCTGCTCGTGGTCCGCGTGCAGGATCAGCAGCTTGTCCAGCGCACCGACCACGACCGGGTCGAGCTCGTACTCCTGGGCCGGCACCGAGAAGGTCATCCGCAGGAAGTTCTCGACATAGCCGAGATCGTTGCGCGGGTAGACGAACGGGTGGCCGACCGACTTCTTGTACGCGTAGGCGGCGATCGTCGGCAGCTTGGCGAGCAGCCGGATCGTCGACAGGTTGCGCTGCTTCTCGTCGAACGGGTTGTGGCTGTCCTGGTAGAACGTCGACAGCGCGCTGACCACGGAGGACAGCATCGCCATCGGATGAGCGTCCCGGGGGAAGCCGTCATAGAACCGTTTGACGTCCTCGTGGAGCAGAGTGTGCTGGGTGATCTCGCTCTTGAAGGCGCTCAGCTCATCGACGGTGGGAAGCTCACCGTTGATCAACAGATAGGCCGTCTCCAGGAACGATCCTCGTTCGGCGATCTGCTCGATGGGGTAACCGCGGTAGCGGAGTATCCCCTGCTCGCCGTCGAGGTACGTGACCGCCGACTTGTAAGCCGCGGTGTTCCCGTAACCGCTGTCCAGGGTGACCAGCCCGGTCTGGGCCCGCAGCTTCCCGATGTCGAAGCCCATGTCGCCGACCGTGCTCTCGACGACCGGGTAGCTGTACTCGCCATCCCCGTACCGCAGTACTACAGAGTTCTCGCTCACGTCATCCCTCACCGACGTTGTGCCTCTTCTTCGAGGTGCCCTGACTGCTTCTACCATCCCCCATTTGCCGCACATACGTGCACCCGGGGTCATCCAGGCGGCCGAAGGGTGGCACGCAGTGCCTATATTCCCCCTCCTGAGCCCTGTTCCACACCCCGACCCGCTCCTCGCAGTCGATGATCAAGTCCGGTGAAGCGCCTACCCGCCGAGACGGTCCGTACCGCTTGTCCTAGTGCGCGACGTGACCCGACCAGTACGACCAGCCGCTTTGCCCTGGTCACCGCCGTATAGAGCAGATTGCGCTGCAACATCATCCAGGCCCCCGTGGTGACGGGGATCACTACCGCCGGATACTCGCTGCCCTGCGAACGGTGGATCGTGACGGCATACGCGTGCGCCAGTTCGTCGAGCTCGTCGAAGTCGTAGCCCACCTCCTCGTCCTCGTCCGTGCGCACGGTCAGCGTCTGCTCCTCGGTGCTGAGCGCGGTCACCACGCCCACCGTGCCGTTGAAGACCCCGTTGGCCCCCTTCTCGTAGTTGTTGCGGATCTGGGTGACCTTGTCGCCGACCCGGAAGACCCGGCCGCCGAACCGCCGCTCGGGCAGATCGGGGCGGGCGGGGGTGACGGCCTGCTGGAGCAGGCCGTTCAGCGCGCCGGCGCCCGCGGGACCGCGGTGCATCGGCGTGAGCACCTGCACGTCCCGACGTGGATCAAGGCCGAATTTCGCCGGTATCCGCCGGGCCACCACGTCCACCGTGAGCCGCCCGGCCTCCTCGGAGTCCTCCTCGGCGAAGAGGAAGAAGTCCGGCAGGCCCTGGGTGATCGGCGGCACCCCGGAATTGATCCGGTGCGCGTTGGTCACCACGCCGGACTGCTGGGCCTGGCGGAAGATCCGGGTCAGTCGCACCGAGGGCACCGGGCTGCCCTCGGCCAGCAGGTCCCGCAGCACCTCCCCGGCCCCGACGCTCGGCAACTGGTCCACATCCCCCACGAACAGCAGGTGCGCCCCCGGCGGCACCGCCTTGACCAGCTTGTTCGCCAGGATCAGGTCGAGCATCGAGGCCTCGTCGACCACCACCAGGTCGGCGTCGAGCGGCCGGTCCCTGTCATACGCCGCGTCGCCGCCGGGCTTCAGCTCCAGCAGCCGGTGCACGGTGGACGCCTCCGCGCCGGTCAGCTCCGCCAGCCGCTTGGCCGCCCGCCCGGTGGGCGCCGCCAGCACCACCTTGGCCGCCTTCGCGCGGGCCAGGGTCACCACGGACTTCACGGTGAAGGACTTGCCGCACCCTGGACCGCCGGTGAGCACCGCGACCTTCTCGGTGAGCGCGAGGCGGACCGCCTCCTCCTGCTCAGGGGCCAGATCGGCACCGGTGCGATCGGCCAGCCAGGCCAGCGCCTTGTCCCAGGCCACGTCCCGGAAGGTGGGCATCCGGTCCTCCTGGCCCCGCAGCAGCCGCAGGACCTGGCCGGCCAGCGACAGCTCCGCGCGGTGGAACGGCACGAGGTAGACCGCGGCGAGCGGATCGCCGCCCTCCGGGTCCGGCACCCGCTCCCGGACCACGCCCTCCTCGGTGACCAGTTCCCCCAGGCAGTCGATCACCAGCCCGATGTCCACCCCGAGCAGCTTGACGGCGTCGGAGATCAACCGTTCCTCGGGCAGGAAGCAGTTGCCGTTGTCGGTCGCCTGAGAGAGCGCGTACTGAAGTCCGGCCTTCGCCCGGTCCGGGCTGTCGTGCGGTATGCCGACCGCCTGGGCGATCCGGTCGGCGGTCAGGAACCCGATGCCCCACACGTCGGCGGCCAGGCGATATGGCTGGTTCCGCACCACCGAGATGGAGGAATCGCCGTACTCCTTGTAGATGCGCACGGCGATGGAGGTCGAGACGCCCACGCCCTGGAGGAAGACCATCACCTCCTTGATCGCCTTCTGCTCCTCCCACGCGGCGGCGATCTTCTTGGTGCGTTTGGGGCCGAGCCCGGGGACCTCGATGAGCCGCTTGGGGCTCTCCTCGATCACGTCCAGCGTGTCGGTGCCGAAGTGCTCGACGATGCGGTCGGCGATTCTCGGGCCGATCCCCTTGATCAGACCGGATCCCAGATAGCGCCGGATGCCCTGGATGGTCGCCGGCAGGACGGTCGTGTAGTTCTCGACCGTGAACTGCTTGCCGTACTGCGGATGCGAACCCCAGCGGCCCTCCATCCGCAGCGACTCGCCCGGCTGCGCCCCCAGCAACGCGCCGACGACGGTCAGCAGGTCACCCGCGCCACGGCCGGTGTCGACCCGGGCGACCGTGTAGCCGTTGTCCTCGTTCGCGTAGGTGATCCGCTCCAGGACCCCTTCAAGCACGGCGAATCTGCTCTGCTCACCCGGGGGACGATCCCCGGAACCCCCGGCTCCCATGGCAGGGCCCCCCTTTCACGACTTCCACGGCTTCCACGCTTTGACGACGCCGGCCCCGGTTGGACGAGGCCGGTTGGACGACGCCGGCGCCGGTGTCGTCGGGCCCGGCGGCCTGCTTCCGGCCGTTCGCGACAGCACGGTGCCGGTGCCGTGACCGCGGCGACGATCACGGCCTCCCGACCGTGATGATCACGACTTCGACCGCTTCGACGTTACCTCCGCTCGCCGACACCGTGGTGAGCCTGTGGATAACTTCGCGGAAGCCCTGTCCCTCCCGGGGGGAAGCGGGCAGAGGGGGGTTGGGTTCGGGGAGGGATGGCGGCGCGCGAGGGGGTCCGGGTTCAGGGGGACGGGGCTGGGCCGGGGGCCCGGCGCGGGCCGTCCCGGGGTTGCGGATGCGGGTAGCTGCGCGGGCCGTTCCCGGGGCTGCGTGCGCCCATTCGGCCTGGGACGGCTGGGGGCGGTCCGGGGACGGGTCCGGCACGCCGGGCGTGGTCGGCGGTCTGCGGCGCTCCGGGGGCCTCGGTCCCCGGCCGAGGCGTCCCACACCGGCCAACCGCCCGGGGCAGACGTCCGCGGGGAGCCGGCGGCACCCAGGGCGCTCGCCGGCGTCAGCGGGCGGACCGACCGGCGTCCGCGGGACGGGGGCACGGGCGGGCCGGGTCACCGCCGCGATGGCGACCGACCGCCGCCCATCAAGACCGGGACCGCCGACCGACCACAGCCGCGCGCACGCGCCCGGCACCCATGGACGAGTGCGCCGAGGCCCTTGCCCCGCACCGCAGCCGCGCGCACGCGCCCGGCCCGCGCCCGACGCGAGCGGCTCCGGAGAGCCTTACCGGGCCCGCGTCGGCCCCTGCCGCCCCTCCACAGCCCCGCAGGGCGCACGTAAGCGGAATCGTCTGCGGGCACGCGTGCGCGGGTGCGCGTGGCGGTGCCGGCCACCGGTGAGAGCGGAGGCCCGTCCGTGACCACGGACGGCCCCGTCGGCGCGGGAGAGGCCCTGGACCAAGGGTCGACGCAAGCGAAAAGGGGCCCGACGGCACGCCGGACCCCTTCCCTCATCCCCCCATCGGCTCCCCGAAGCCCCCCTCGGGAACCTGACGACGTATACGACACCGCACGTATCCGGATGGTTGCCCACCGCTCCAGAATTTTTTCCGCACGCCCCCGATCCGGTGATCCGCCCGGCCCATAAATCGGATGATCCTCACGCCCGCCCAGCGCTCCTCACAGCACGAATCTCTGGAAGCGGTCCGCGATCTCCGCGAGGACCTCGTCGCCGTCGCGCGCCCACAGAGAGGGGTTGAAGACCTCCACCTCGATGGGGCCCCGGTAACCCGTCGCGTCCACCGTTTCGCGGAAGCCCCGCAGGTCCACGCAGCCGTCGCCGAGTTGGCCGCGGCCCAGCAGGACGCCTTCCGGCAGCGGAGTGATCCAGTCGGCGAGTTGGAAGGCCGCGATCCGGCCGCCCGCTCCGGCACGGGCGATCCGCTCCGGCGCCAGGTCGTCCCACCACAGGTGATAGGTGTCCACGACCACGCCGACCTGGTCTGCCGGGAACCGCTCGGCGAGGTCGAGTGCCTGGGCGAGCGTGGAGACGACGCAGCGGTCGGCGGCGTACATCGGGTGGAGCGGCTCGATCGCCAGCCGGACCCCCCGCTCGGCGGCGTACGGGGCGAGCACGGCCAGCGCGTCGGCCACGCGTTCACGGGCTCCGGCCAGGTCCCGGCCGCCCGCGGGCAGGCCGCCGGAGACCAGGACGAGTGTCGTGGTGCCCAGGGCCGCGGCCTCGTCGACGGCGATGCGGTTGTCGGCCAGCGCGGCGGCCCGCACGGCCGGGTCGGTGGCGGTGAAGAAACCACCCCGGCACAGCGAAGTGACGGTCAGGCCGGCGTCCCTGACCACCTCGGCCGCCCGCGCGACGCCGAATTCCTGGACCTGGGCGCGCCACAGGCCGACCCCGCTGATGCCCAACGCCTTGCAGCCGCGGGCCAGTTCGGGGATGGACAGTTGCTTGACGGTCTCCTGATTGACACTCAGTCGGGTGAACCCCTGATCATGCCGTTGACCAGGGGCTTCTACGGGACCTCGATTGTCAGTGGTCACTGCGAGACTCCGTGTACGGAAAGGAGGGATGCCATACGAGAGCGAGCGAGCCCCGGATCGGGGAAGAGGCCGAGGCCGTCGGCGAGCCGGTAGGCGCGGGCCAGATGGGGGAGCGAGCGGGCGGACTGCAGGCCGCCGACCATGGTGAAGTGCGACTGGTGCCCGGCGAGCCAGGCGAGGAACACCACCCCCGTCTTGTAGAAGCGGGTCGGCGCCTGGAACAGCTGACGGGACAACTCGACGGTCGGGTCGAGCAACGCCCGGAAGCCTTCGCGGTCACCGCTGTCGAGGACTCGTACGGCCTCGGCGGCGACCGGCGCGAGGGGGTCGAAGATGCCGAGCAGGGCATGGCTGAAGCCCTGGTCGTCACCGTCGATCAGCTCGGGGTAGTTGAAGTCGTCACCGGTGTAGCACCGCACGCCGTCCGGCAGACGGCGGCGCAGGGCCACCTCGTGGGGCGCGTCGAGGAGGGAGACCTTGACGCCGTCGACCTTCGCGGGGTGCGCCGCGATCACGGCCAGGAACGTCTCGGTCGCGGCGGCCAGGTCCTCGCTGCCCCAGTAACCGGTCAGCGCGGGGTCGAACATCGGGCCGAGCCAGTGCAGGACGACCGGCTGGGTGGACTGGCTCAGCAGACGGCCGTAGACCTCGGCGTAGTCGTCAGGCCCCTGGGCGACCGCGGCGAGGGCCCGCGAGGCCATCAGGATCGGCTGGGCGCCGCTGTCCTCGACGACGGCCAGTTGTTCCTCGTACGCGGCAGCCACCTCGGCCAACGACCCTGCGGGAGCGGCGAGTTGATCCGTCCCGGCGCCACAGGCGAGTCGGCCGCCGACCGACTTCGCCTCGGCCGCCGAGCGCCGGATCAGTTCGGCCGCGCCCGACCAGTCCAGGCCCATGCCCCGCTGAGCGGTGTCCATCGCCTCGGCGACGCCCAGGCCGTGGGACCACAGGTGCCGGCGGAAGGCGAGGGTCGCCTCCCAGTCGATGGCGGCGGGGGTATCGGCCGCGGTGCGCAACGGGTCGGCCACCACGTGGGCTGCGGCCAGCACGGTGCGCGAGCGAGACGGCGGCCCGGGTGGGTGGGTGACCGGCGTCGCGCGCGGGCGGTAGTCATACAACTCGCCGTCCTCGGACGGGAGACGAATCGAGAGGAGGTGATGATCAGGAGAGATCTCGGAAGCCGGTACGGCGGTGGCTGCCCCGGGCGTACGCCCGCGGGCCGGCGGGTCGGGGGGCGTCACAGGGACAGCTCCGGGACGTCGAAGCGGCGGCCTTCGGTGGAGGAGCGCATGCCCAGTTCGGCGAGTTGGACGCCGCGCGCCCCGGCGAGCAGGTCCCAGCGCCAGGGTTCGTCGAGGGCGACGTGACGCAGGAAGAGCTCCCACTGCGTCTTGAAGCCGTTGTCGAACTCGGTGTTGTCGGGCACCTCCTGCCATTGCGCGCGGAACGGCTCGGTGGCGGGCAGGTCGGGGTTCCACACCGGCTTGGGGGTGGCGGAGCGGTGCTGCACGCGGCAGTCGCGCAGCCCGGCGACGGCGGATCCGTGGGTGCCGTCGACCTGGAACTCGACGAGTTCGTCGCGGTTCACCCGGACGGCCCAGGAGGAGTTGATCTGGGCGATCACGCCGCCTTCGAGCTGGAAGACACCGTAGGCGGCATCGTCGGCGGTGGCCGGGTAGGGCTTGCCGTTCTCGTCCCAGCGCTGCGGGATGTGGGTGGCGGTGAGGGCCTGCACGGTGGTGACCCGGCCGGCGATCTCGTTCAGGACGTACTCCCAGTGCGGGAACATGTCGACCGCGATCCCGCCGCCGTCCTCGGCGCGGTAGTTCCAGGACGGGCGTTGGGCCGACTGCCAGTCGCCCTCGAAGACCCAGTAGCCGAACTCGCCGCGCACGGACAGGATCCGGCCGAAGAAGCCGCCGTCGACGAGGCGTTTGAGTTTCAGCAGACCCGGCAGGAAGAGCTTGTCCTGGACGACGCCGTTCTTCACTCCGGCGTCGCGGGCCAGCCGGGCGAGTTCGAGTGCTTCCCGGAGGTTGGTGGCGGTGGGCTTCTCGCAGTACAGGTGCTTGCCGGCGGCGACGGCCTTGCGGACGGCGGCGACCCGGGCGGCGGTGACCTGCGCGTCGAAGTAGATCTCGACGGACGGGTCGGAGAGGACCTCGTCCAGGTCGGTGGACCAGTGTTCGAGTTCGTGCCGGTCGGCGATGGACTTCAGGGCGGCCGGGCGACGGCCGACCAGCACGGGTTCCGGCCACAGGGTGTCGCCGTCGCCGAGGTCGACGCCGCCCTGGGCGCGGATCGCCAGGATGGAGCGGACGAGGTGCTGGCGGTAGCCCATGCGGCCGGTGACGCCGTTCATGGCGATGCGGACTGTCCTGCGGGTCATGTGGGTCCTCTCCGTTCGGCGTTCGGGTCCCCGGCCGGTCTCGGGGCGGCGGGCCCGGTCGTGTTCCGTGGCTGGGGCGCGATCGCCCGGTGGACGGCTTCCCTTCGGGGACGGTGAGCGGCCGACCGGTGAGGTGCCTCTCCGGGGGCGGTGGCCCGCTGGGGGCGGGGTCGCACAGACGGTTGCCCGGCGGAGCCTGTGGTGGGCGGTCGGTGGTGGGTGGGCTGCCGGCGGTGAGGCGGGCTCCCCTCGGGGGACGGTGGCCGGGTCGCCGGTGGGGTGGGCGGCTCGAACCGGACGGACAGAAAGCGCTTTCTATCCGGCTAGGCTAACCAACCCGACCCGCGCTTGACGAGAACCCGGGCGTTCCTGATGGGAAACCCGGGCGTTCCTGAGGAGGAAGCGCCTGCGATGAGCACGACCCTGGCCGATGTGGCGGCGCGCGCGGGGGTGTCCGCGGCGACGGTTTCCCGGGTGCTGAACGGCAACTACCCGGTCGCGGCGCAGACCCGCGAACGGGTGCTGCGTGCCGTGGCCGACCTGGAGTACGTGGTCAACGGGCCCGCCCGCGCGCTGGCGGCGGCCTCGTCGGACCTGGTCGGGGTACTGGTCAACGACGTGGCGGACCCGTTCTTCGGGATCCTGGCCGGTGCCGCGCAGGCGGAGATCGCCCGGGACGGCAAGCTGGCGGTGGTCTGCAACACCGGCGGTTCGCCGGACGCCGAGCTGAACTACCTGACGCTGTTGCGGCGCCAACGCGCGGCCGGGGTGGTCCTCACCGGGAGCGCGGTCGAGGACGCCGGGCACACCACCGCGGTCGCGGGCGCGCTCAAGCGCCTCGCGGCCGACGGCAGCCGGATCGTGCTGTGCGGGCGTCCGCCGATCGAGGCCATGGGCGACGGGGTGGGGGCGGGTCCGGCGGTGACCACGCTGGCGTTCGACAACCGCGGCGGCGCCGAACGGCTCACCGGCCACCTGGCCGCGCTCGGTCACCGCCGGATCGGCTACGTGGCCGGTCCGGTGGAACGCACCACCACCCGGGACCGGTTGGAGGGCCATCGCGCCGCGCTGGCCGCGTACGGGCTGGCGGACGACGGTGGACGGCTCGTCGCGCACGGCCACTACGACCGGGCGTCCGGCCACCGCGCGGCGCTCGAACTCCTGGACCACGCGCCGGGGTTGACGGCGGTGGTGGCGGCCAACGACACCATGGCGCTGGGGGTGTGCGCCGCGCTTCGGGAGCGGGGGCTGCGGGTGCCGGGGGACGTGTCGGTGGCGGGGTTCGACGACCTGCCGTTCAGCCTGGACGCGGCGCCTTCGCTGACCACGGTGCGGTTGCCGTTGCGCGAGGCGGGGGCGCGGGCGGGGCGCCTGGTGATGGGGCGGGAAGCGGTGCCGCCGGGCGGGGTGGCCGGGGTGGCCGCCGAGTTGGTGGTACGGGAGTCGACCGCGCCGCCTCCTCCTGCCGACCGGTAGACGAATACGACCGGTAGGCCGATACGACCGCAGGGGCTCATGGTCGGTAGGGCAATACGACCGGCGAGTGGATCGCTATCGGCGAAATGCCACCGAATTCCCCACAAATACTCCTGGCGCAACCCTGCCCGCCACTCATATCGTTGTCGGAGACAACGACCAGACAACGAATTTCCAGGAGACCCCCCATGCCCCCCACCCCCGATCCCGGCACGGCTGAGGCCCCCTGGCTCGACCCGACGATCGACGCCGTCCGGGCGTTCAACCGTTTCCACACCACCCTGATCGGTGCGCTGGACTACGCCGGCCGCCTCGGGACCCCGTACTCGCTGACTGAGGCCCGGGTGCTGTACGAACTCAGCCGCGCCGACCGGCTCCAGGTGCCGAACCTGCGCGAGGCGTTGCGGGCCGAGCGGGCGCATCTGAGCCGGGTGCTGGCCAGGCTGGAGGAGGCGGGACTGGTCGTCCGCGAACCGCACCCCACCGACGGCCGCATCCAGATGGCCGGGCTCACCGAGGCGGGGCGGGAGGCCGCCGGGCTGCTGGACCGGCGCTCCCAGGCGGCGATCGGCGACATAGTGGGCCGGATCGGCGAAGGCCAACGGCACCGGCTGGCCGACGCGTTGCGCACGGCGCAGGACGCCCTGACCCAGCCCCGGCTGGGCACGGTGGCGCTGCGCGGCCCGCTGCCGGGCGACTTCGGGTGGGTGATCCAGCGCAATGGAGCGGTGTACGCCGAGCAGTTCGGGTGGAACGCGGAGTACGAGGCGCTGGTGGCCCGTATCGTCGCGGACTTCGCCGGCGGCCACGATTCGGAGCGGGAGGCGCTGTGGATCGCGGAGTTCGACGGTGAGCCGGCCGGCTGCGTCTTCTGTGTGCGGGACGAGGCGCCCGACACGGCGCGGTTGCGGCTGCTGCTGGTGGAGCCGGGTGCCCGTGGACACCGCATCGGCCAGCGGCTGGTCGAGCGGTGCGTGACCTTCGCCCGGGAGGCCGGCTACCGCGAAATGGTGCTGTGGACCAACGACGTTCTGGTCGCCGCGCGGAAGATCTACCAGCGTGCGGGCTTCGAGCTGGTCGCGGAGAAGCCGCACCACAGCTTCGGCCGGGACCTGGTCGGCCAGGACTGGCGGCTGGTGCTGTAGAGGGTGGTGCTGTAGAGGGCGTGGTCGGGCGGTGGTGATGCGGCGCGGGGCGTTGCGACCGCCCGCGCTTGCGCCTAGGGTCCGACCGATGAAGCTGGCGTTCTCGACCCTCGGCGTTCCAGGGCTGCCGGTGGACCAGGTGGTCCGCCTCGCCGCCGACCATGGTTTCCACGGCGTGGAGCTGCGTGCCCACGCCGGTGAGGAGCCGGTGCACACCGGTCTGTCCGGGCCGGAACGCGCCGAGGTGAAGGCCGCGTTCGAGAGTGCCGGGGTGGAGATCCTGTGCGTCGCGGCGTATACGCGGGTGGCGGACGGTTCGGCCGAGGACGCCGACGAGCCGGTGCTGGAGGCGCTGCGGGCGCATCTCGACCTGGCCCGCGATCTGGGGGCGCCGTTCGTGCGGGTGTTCCCCGGCGGAGGTGCCACGCCGGAGGCCGAGGCGGACCGGATCGCGGCCCGGCGGCTGGCGGCCGTGGCGCCGTACGCGGAGGACCTGGGCGTGCGGTTGCTACTGGAGACGCACGACTCGCACCGGCGCGGGAGCGATGTGGCGCGGGTGCTCGGGCTGGTCGGCCATCGCGGGTGCGGCGCGATCTGGGACGTGATGCACACCTGGCTCGGCGGTGAACAGCCCACGTCCTCATACCCGGTGCTCTCCCCGCACCTGGGCTATGTACAGGTCAAGGACATCGCCTCGGAGCAGGACACGACCCCGTTGCCGCTGGGGGACGGCGTGCTACCGCTGGCCGACTGCGTCGAGGCGCTCAGCCGCGAGGAGTGGGACGGCTGGCTGTGCTGGGAGTACGAGAAGCGCTGGTACCCGGAGGTCACCGCGCTGCCGGAGTTGCTGGACGGCGGTCGGTACCACCTGTCGCGGCTGCTGGACGAATCGGCCTGACGACGGTACCCGATTGGGTACGGCTTGCCCGCGAACGACCGTTTGATCGTCCCGGCGGGCCTACTCTGAGATCGCGGGGGCGGTCTGAGGGGGGCGGTCATGCGCGGGAGTCTGCTTTCGCTGTGTGCGGGCGCGGTGTCGGTGGCGGCGGTGTTATCGGCGGCGGCGGGTTGTACGCCCGGGACCGGGTACACCGGGCAGAGCGCGTACACCCCGTCGCCGGATGAGGTGTCAGGGGCGGGAGTGTTCCTGGCGGTCGGGAGTTGTGCGGCGGGTGGGGGCGGGGCGTACCGGCAGGTGGGGTGTGACGACCCGGCGGCGGTGGCCCGGGTGACCACAAGGCGGGCGGCGGGTACGGGGACGCCGCGTTGCCCGGCGACGACGGACTTCATGCTCACCGTCTCCGGTGCCAGCGCCGAGCCCACCCGGGCGGCCGCCGGCGGTCAGGGGTACGCGTGCATGCGCGGTCTGCGGGCGCCGCATCCGGGCGATCCGGGAGGCGGTGGCGGGCCGAACACCATCGCCGGCGACTGCGTGTACGCGGCGCGGCCCACCGAGGCGAAGGAGACCGCCTGCGACGGTTCCGGTGGCAGGGCCGCGCGGTACAAGGTGAGCGTCGTCGTGGCGGACCGTTCGCGGTGCCCGGCGGGCACCGCGCTGTACGTCGGGGTCTCCGAGGGCCGGGTGGGCTGCGCCGCGCGGTGGTGAGCGGTCGCCGTGTCAGGCGGCTGTGGTCTCGTGTTCGCCGGTGAAGGTGCGCCACAAGGCGGCGTAGTGGCCGTCGGCGGCGAGGAGTTCCTGGTGGGTGCCGTCCTCGACGACCCGGCCGTGGTCCATGACGACGACGCGGTCGGCGCGGGCCGCCGTGGTGAGGCGGTGGGCGACGACGAGCGTGGTGCGGCGTACCGCGAGGCGGTCGGCGGCGGCGTTGACCAGGGCTTCGGTGGCCAGGTCGAGGGCGGCGGTGGCCTCGTCGAGCAGCAGGATGTCGGGGTCGACGAGTTCGGCCCTGGCGAGGGCGATCAGCTGGCGCTGGCCGGCGGAGAGGTTGCGGCCGCGTTCGGCGACGCGCGTGCAGGTAGCCGTCGTCCAGCCCGGCGATCATGTCGTGGGCGCCGACCGCGCGGGCGGCGGCTTCGACCTCGGCGTCGGATGCCTCCGGGCGGCCGTAGGCGATGGCGTCGCGCAGGGTGCCGGGGAACAGGTACGGCTCCTGGGGTACGACGCCGAGCCGGCGCCGGTAGGCGGTCAGGTCCAGGTCGCGCAGGTCGGTGCCGTCGGCCAGGATCGCGCCGCCGGTCGGGTCGTAGAACCGGGCGACCAGCTTGACCAGGGTGGACTTTCCGGCGCCGGTCTCGCCGACGAAGGCGACGGTCTGGCCGGGCGGTATCCGCAGGTCGACGCCGGCCAGGGCCTGTTCGGTGTCCTCGCCGGACCCGTAGGAGAAGTGCACGTCGTCGAAGACGATCTCACCGCTGAGGCCGCCGGCGGGCACCTCGCGGGGGGCGGTGGCCGACGGGGTCCTCGTCGGTATGCGCAGCAGCTCGCGGATGCGGCCCATGGAGACCGAGGCCTGCTGGTAGCCGTCGAAGACCTGGGAGAGCTGCTGCACCGGGGAGAAGAACAGGTCGATGTAGAGCAGGTAGGCCACCAGGGCGCCGGCGGTGAGGGTGCCGGCGCTGACCCGGCCGGCGCCGACGATGAGCACCAGCGCGGCGGCGACGCTGGAGAGCAGTTGGACGAACGGGAAGTAGACGGAGATTAGCCACTGGCCGCGCACCCGGGCCTGGCGGTACTCGTCGCTGCGGCCGGTGAACCGCTCCACGCCGGCGCGTTCGCCGCGGAACGCCTGGACGACGCGCAGCCCGGCGACGTGTTCCTGGAGGTCGGAGTTGACGACGCCGACCTTGTCGCGGGCCAGGCCGTAGGCGCGTACCGACTTGCGGCGGAAGACCACGGTGGCGGCGATCAGCGGCGGCAGGGTGAGCGAAGACGACGAGGGCGAGCTGCACGTCGATGGCGAGCAGCGCGACCAGGATGCCGAAGAAGGTGAGCAGGCTGACGAAGGCGGTGACCAGACCGGTCTGGAGGAAGGTGCTGACAGCGCGTCGACGTCGGTGGTCATGCGCGTCATGATGCGGCCGGTCAGTTCGCGCTCGTAGTAGTCGAGCCCGAGCCGCTGGAGGTGGGAGAAGATCTTCAGGCGCAGGGCGTACAGGACGCGTTCGCCGGTGCGGCCGGTCATCTGGTTCTCGCCGATCTGCGCGGCCCACTGGGCGAGGACCACCAGGAGGGCGAGCCCGGAGGCGGCCCAGACGGCACCGAGCGCCAGCTTGTCGACGCCCTGGTCGATGCCGTGCCGGATGAGGATCGGCAGCAGCAGGCCGCCCAGCGCGTCGACGGCCACCAGCAGCAGGCTGAGCAGCAGCGGGACGGAGAAGCCGCGTAGCAGCGCGCGCAGTCCGAAGTGGAGGTCGCCGGCCTTGGCCCGGGTCTCGTCGACGTCGGGGGTGTCGGTGGCGGGCGGCAGCGCCTGGACGCGGGCGAGGAGTTCGGGGGTGGCGGGCATCCCGGCGAGCGCGCCGGCCATACCGGGCGCCGAAGGAGCCGAGGGAGCCGAAGGGGCAGCGGGCCCGGCGCTCCCACCGGCACCGCGGTCCGGGGAAGCGGAGTCCGCTCCCTCCGACCGGCGCCACAGTTCGGGGGTGACCCCGCCGCCCGACCGCCCGTCGACGGAGTCCTGGGCGACGAAGTCCTGGGCGGCGCTGCCCGGATCGACCGCGGCCGTGAGCGCGCGGCCCGCGGGGTCCTGGGCGCGGCTGTCGTCACCGGCGAGTTCGTCGGGGTCGGTGAGCAGCCGGCGGTACAGGGCGCAGCGTTCTTCCAGCTCCTCGTGGGTGCCGGTGTCCACGAGCCTGCCGTGGTCGAGTACGGCGATGCGGTCGGCGAGTGCCAGGGTGGAGCGGCGGTGCGCGATGAGCAGGGTGGTGCGCCCGCGCATGACCTCGCGCAGGGCGTCGTGGATCTCGGCCTCGACCCGGGCGTCCACCGCGGAGGTGGCGTCGTCGAGCAGGAGCAGGCGGGGGTCGGTCAGGACCGCGCGGGCCAGGGCGACCCGCTGGCGCTGGCCGCCGGACAGGGTCAGGCCCTGTTCGCCGACGACGGTGTCGTATCCCTCGGACAGGGCGGATATGAAGCCGTCCGCCTGGGCGGCGCGGGTGGCGGCGAGCAGTCGTTCGTCACCGGCGTCGGGGCGCCCGTAGAGGATGTTCGCGCGGATGGAGTCGGAGAACAGGAAGCTGTCCTCCGGGACCATGCCGATGGCGCCGCGCAGCGATTCGAAGGTGAGGTCGCGCACGTCGGTGCCGCCGACCAGGACCGCGCCGCCGGTGACGTCGTAGAAGCGCGGCAGCAGCAGGGAGACGGTGGACTTGCCGGAGCCGGAGGAGCCGACGACGGCGACGGTCTCCCCCGCCTCGATCCGCAGGCTGAAGTGGTCGAGCACCGGGTGCTGCGGGTCGTAGCCGAAGGTCACGTCGTCGAACTCGACACCGGCGTCGGACCGCGGGGACAGCTCGTGGGCGTCCGCCCGCTCGGTGACGCGGGGTTCGGTGTCGATCAGCTCGTAGACCCGCTCGACGCCCGCGCGGGCCTGCTGGCCGACGGTCAGCATGGTGGTGAGCATCCGGACCGGGCCGGTGAGCTGGGCGAGGTAGGTGGAGAAGGCGACGAAGGTGCCCAGGCTGATCTGGCCGTGCACGGCCATCCAGCCGCCGAGCGCGAGCATGGCGACCTGCCCGAGCGCGGGGACCGCCTGGAGGGCCGGGTTGTAGCGCGAGTTGAGCCGCACCGTGCGCAGCCGGGCGGCGAACAGCAGGCGGCTGACGCCGCGCAGCTTGTCCTCCTCCTGCGCCTCCTGGCCGAAGCCCTTGACGACGCGGACGCCGGTGACGGCGCCGTCGACCACCCCGGCGACCGCGGCGGCCTGGCCCTGGGCGTACCAGGTGGCGGGGAAGAGCCGGGTACGGCTGCGGTTGGCCAGGAACCACAGGGCGGGGGCGACGGCGAGCGCGATGACGGTCAGCAGCGGGGAGAGCACGGCCATGACGACCAGGGACATCACGAACAGCAGCAGGTTGCCGATCATCATCGGCAGCATGAAGAGCATGCCCTGGATGAGCTGGAGGTCGCTGGTGGCCCGGCCGACGACCTGGCCGGTGTCGAGTTCGTCCTGGCTGGCGCCGTCGAGCCGGGAGATGGTGCGGAACATCGAGGTCCGCAGGTCGTGCTGGACGTCGAGGGCGAGCCGGCCGCCGTAGTAGCGCCGCACATAGGTCAGCGCGTAGACGGCGACGGCGGCGAGCACCATCAGGCCGGCCCAAGGGCCCAGCGAGCGGGTCCGGTGGACGATGACGTCGTCGATGATCAGCCGTGGCAGCAGCGGCACGAGTGCGGTGATCGCCATGCCGCCCAGGGACGCGCCCAGGGCGAGCAGCACATCACGCCGGTACTGCCAGCAGTCCGCCGTGATACGCCGCAGCCAGCCCTGCCGCTGCCCGTTCCTGTCCGCCGCCTGCGTCACGCGTCGCCTCCTCTGTCCGGTCGCCCATACTGCCGGACGCTGCAACACGACGCGCTGCGGTTTTCATCCTGCCCGCCCCGGATAGGGGGCCAAGGTCCGACAGCTCCTACGCCTGCCGTCCTAGGCCCCCTACGTGCCGCGCGGGGGCGGATCAGCGGCGCGGGAGGCGCACGCTGAGGGAGTACAGGCGGGTGACCTGGACGGGATTGTCGTTGTTGTCGCTCACCAGGAGCAGACGCAGCCGGCCGCCGGGGGCGGGGCCGGTGACGGTGAGGCCCTCGATGTTGTCGAGCAGGGGGTTGGGCTGCTGCTGGCGGGCGGTGGCGCCGAGCGAGGGGCAGTCGCCGATGTCGGCGATCAGCGTCTTGTGGATCAGCCGGGCGCCGGAGGCGTCGGTGAGGTCCTGGACGCCGCTGACGTCGGAGGCACCGCGAAGGTCGGCCACGTACACCCGGACGGTGTTGCCGACGCCTGCGGTGAAGCCGCGCTCCAGGACGAGCAGCCGGCCGTCGCCGGTGGAGGCGATCTCGGAGACGCCCAGACCGGTGTCGACCCGGTAGCCGTACTGGCGGGAGAGCGCGAAGTCGCTCCCGTCGCGCTGCCAGGTCTGGAAGCGCAGCAGCGAGGCGTCGTCGCCGGCCAGCGCGCCCTCCACGGAGGCGACCAGGGTGCGGCCGTCGGGCAGCAGGGCCAGTCCCTCGAAGGTCAGGTTGGTCTGCGCGCGGCCGGCCGGGGCGACCGCCAGGGAGGCGGGGACCGGCAGCCGGCCGATGATGTGCCCGGCCCGGTCGAAGCGGCGGATGGACGGCTCGACCTCGGAGGTGATCAGCCGGGTGCCGTCGCGGTCGACGACGATCGCCTCGGAGTCGAGCTGGGCGCCCTTCTCGTCGGCGAGCGGCTGCTGGCTGACCACGGTGGCCCGCGGCGCGCCGGAGCCCTGGGAGACGTCGAGGCCGAAGAGCACCGAGCGGTCGGACAGCGCGGCTATTCGACCGCCGCGGTCGACCGCGAGCCCGGACAGGTTGCCGACGTCGGCGCCCTGGAAGGTGGTCTGGTCGAGCGCGTCGGAGAAGCCGTCGATGCCCGCCAGCGGGGAGCAGGCGTGTCCCGTGCCCCGGGCGGCGCCCTGCGGGGTCCCGGCGGAGGCCGAGGCGGACGCGGACACCCCGATGGTCAGGCAGGTGACGGCGGTCACTCCCGCGGTGGCGGTGGCGAGCACGGTACGCAGTCGCACGTTCGGTCTCCTTGGATCGGCTCCGGCCGGGTTCGGCTGTCGGGGCACATGGTGGCCGGATCCCATCAATCAGGGCTGGGGAATGCGACCAACGAGACGTCACGCTTCGGTTAACTTCTGTCCGCGGCGATCTGGCGGGCCATGATCGTGGTCAGTTCGAACGCGGTGTGCGAGGCCGCGACGGAGGTGATCTCGGCGTGGTCGTAGGCCGGGGCGACCTCGACCAGGTCGGCGGAGACCAGGTGGCAGGAGGCCAGGCCGCGCACGATCTCCAGCAGTTCGCGCGAGGTGAGGCCGCCGGCCTCCGGGGTGCCGGTGCCGGGGGCGTGCGCCGGGTCCAGCACGTCGATGTCGATGGATATGTACAGCGGGCGGTCGCCGACGCGCTCGCGCAGCTGCTGGGCGACCTCGTCCACCCCGCGCCGCATGACGTCGGCGGAGGTGACGATGCCGAAGCCCATCTTCTCGTCGTCCGTGAGGTCCTTCTTGCCGTACAGCGGGCCCCGGGTGCCGACGTGCGAGACGGCGGAGGTGTCGAGGAGGCCCTCCTCGACGGCCCGGCGGAACGGCGTGCCGTGGGTGTACTCGGCGCCGAAGTAGGTGTCCCAGGTGTCGAGGTGGGCGTCGAAGTGCAGCAGGGCGACCGGGCCGTGCCTGCGGGCGACCGAGCGCAGCAGCGGCAGCGCGATGGTGTGGTCGCCGCCCAGCGTCATCAGCCGGGCGCCGCTCGCCAGCAGGTCGTCGGCGGCGGCCTGGATCGTCTCGACCGCCTCGTTGATGTCGAAGGGGTTGACCGCGATGTCCCCGGCGTCGGCGACCTGGGCGAGCGCGAACGGCGAGGCGTCCTGTGCCGGGTTGTAGGGCCGCAGCAGCCGGGAGGCCTCGCGGATGGCGTTGCCGCCGAAGCGGGCGCCGGGCCGGTAGGAGACTCCGCTGTCGAAGGGGACGCCGACCACGGCGACGTCGGTGGCGGCCACCTCGTCCACCCGGGGCAGCCGGGCGAAGGTGGCGGGTCCCGCGTAGCGCGGGACGCGTGAGGAGTCGACGGGGCCGCGCGGCTCGCTGCTGGTCATCAGGTGTCCTTTCCTCCGGGCGGCCCGGTGGGGCGTGGGTGGTCGGTCCCGGGCCGCGGTGGCCGACTGTAGGCGGCCGGACCGGCGGTCTTGAAGTGTACGTTTCCGGCAGATCGGGGCCGGGCGGTCACCGGTTCGTCCATTGCGCCGGGCCGACCCCGCACGCCGTCCCGGCGAGGCCCGACGGGTCACGCATTCGTCTCGATCAGGGGCACCCGGTCCGCACGTTTCCCGGCACGCGACAATGGTGGTATGCCCACAGATCGCACACCGTCCCGCCAGTCCCTGATCGACCACCTCCTGGAGACCAGGATCGCCGGGGCCGTCGCCACCAGCCGCGAGAACAACCTCGACCACTACCGCGGGCTGGCTGCGGGCAACCAGTACTACTGGCTGGGCCTGGACTTCGGGGACCGCTGGACCGACGAGAACGCGGTGCTGGAGCTGATGAGCGAGCGCTGCGGGGTGATCGCCGACCCGGAGCACCGCTCGGGGCAGGACACCATCGACCCGGAGCTGACGGTGGACGCGCTGGACCGGGTCGCCGTGGCGCTGCGCAAGGCGGCGGCGGGCGGGCACCGGGTGCTGCTGGCCACCGGTCACCCCGGCGGGCTGCTGGGCGTGCACCTGGCGACGGCGGCGGCCCTGAAGGCGGCCGGCTGCGAGGTCATGACGACGACGCCCGGCCTGTACGCGGACGACGGCCGAATACTCCAGATCGGCGGGGTCGCGATGGTGCTGCGCGTCGCGGCGCTGGTGCACACCCACTCCCCCGCCCCGATGGAGGCGGTGCTGGACGCCATGGAGCAGGAGGGCCGCGCGCTGCCGCAGCTGGTGGTCGCCGACCACGGCTGGGCGGGGTGCGCGGGGCGGCGCGGCCTTGAGGTGGTCGGCTACGCGGACTGCAACGACCCGGCGCTGTTCGTGGGCGAGGCCGAGGGCAAGCTGAACGTCACCGTGCCGCTGGACGACCACGTGGCACCGCACCACTACGACCTGATGACCGACTACCTGCTGTCGGCGGCGGGGCTCACCGCCCCGTGACGCCCAGGGCGCCGGAACCGAGAGCCGGGACCGAGAGCCGGGCCGGGCGCCAAAGAAGGCGCCGGACCGGGAGGCAGAAAGGCGCCGGGCGGTCAGCCCTCCCGGTGGTCGCGCGGCACTCTGACCAGGCCCTCCTGGATCACCGAGACCGCCAGTCGGCCGTCCCGGGTGTAGATCCGGGCGGTGCCCAGGCCGCGCCCGCCGGACGCCGACGGGCTCTCCTGGTCGTACAGCAGCCACTCGTCGGCGCGGAACGGCCGGTGGAACCACATCGCGTGGTCCAGGCTCGCGCCCACCACGTCGCCGACCGCCCAGCCGCCGCGCCCGTGCGCCAGCAGCACGGAGTCCAGCAGCGTCATGTCGGAGACGTAGGTGGCCAGGCACACGTGCAGCAGCGGGTCGTCGGCCAGTTCGCCGCGGGCGCGGAACCACACCTGGGAGCGCGGTTCGCGCGGGACGCCCGCGGTGAGGTACGGCGGGTCCTGGGCGTAGCGCAGGTCGACGGCGGCCCGGGCCTCCAGCAGCCGGTCCACCACGGTGGGGTCGGGGAAGAGCCCGGCGTGCCGGGGCAGGAACTCCTCCGCGGTCGGCAGCGACTCGGGGTCCGGGGCCTTGGGCATCGACTGCTGGTGCTCCAGCCCCTCCTCGTAGGTCTGGAAGGACGCGGAGAGGTGGAAGATCGGCTGGCCGTGCTGGACGGCCACCACGCGGCGGGTGGTGAACGAGCGGCCGTCGCGGATCCGGTCGACCTCGTAGACGATCGGGGCGCCGGGGTCACCCGGCCGCAGGAAGTAGGCGTGCAGGGAGTGCGCCAGGCGTTCCTGCGGCACGGTGCGGCCCGCGGCGACCAGGGCCTGGGCGGCGACCTGGCCGCCGAAGACCCTGGGCACGACCGCGGTGCGGCTGCGGCCACGGAAGATGTCCCGCTCGATCCGCTCCAGGTCGAGCAGATCCAGCAGGTCGTGCAGGGACGTGCGGTTGTCGTTCATGGGCGGTGGGTCACAGGCCCATGGACTTGGCGATGATGGACTGCATGACCTCGCTGGTGCCGCCGTAGATGCGGTTGACGCGGTTGTCCGCGTACAGGCGGGCGATCGGGTACTCCATCATGTAGCCGTATCCGCCGTGCAGCTGCAGGCACTTGTCGATGACGCGGGCGGCCACCTCGGTGCAGAACAGCTTGGCGGAGGCCGCGTCGGCGGGGGTCAGCTCGTCCGCGTCGAGCGCGTCGAGGGCCCGGTCGACGACCGCCTGGGCGGCGTCCACCTCGGCCTTGCAGTCGGCCAGCACGAACTTGGTGTTCTGGAACGCGGCGACCGTGCTGGCCGAAGACGGTGCGCTCCTGGACGTACTCGGTGGCGAAGCCGCACGGCGGCCGCGGCCTGGGCGTAGGCGCCCACCGCGATGCCCAGCCGCTCCTGCGGCGAGGTTGTGGGTCAGGTAGGAGAAGGCCTTGCCCTCCTCGCCGAGCAGGTCCTCGACCGGCACCTTGACGTCGGTGAAGGACAGCTCCGCGGTGTCGGAGGTACTTCAGGCCGAGCTTCTCCAGCTTGCGGCCGACCGCGTAGCCCTCGGACTGCTGGTGTCGACGACGAGGATGGAGATGCCGCCGCGCCGGTCGTCCGGGTCGGCGGGCGAGGTGCGGGCGCACACCAGCACCCGGTCGGCCAGCACGCCGCCGGTGATGAAGGTCTTGGCGCCGTTGAGGACGTAGTGGGTGCCGTCCTCGGACAGCTTCGCGGTGGTCTTCATGCCGGCCAGGTCGGAGCCGGTGCCCGGCTCGGTCATGGCGATGGCGGTCATCATCTCGCCGGAGACGAAGGCCGGCAGCCAGCGCTTCTTCTGCTCGTCGTTGGCGTACTTCATCAGGTACGGCAGGCACAGCGCGGTGTGCACGCTGCTGCCGCCGAAGCTGACGCCGGCGCGGGCGCACTCCTCGGTGATGACGGCCTTGAACTTGAAGCTGGTCTCGCCCGCGCCGCCGTACTCCTCGGGCACCTCGATGCCGAAGACGCCCAGCTCGCCGAGCTTGCGGTAGAAGTCACGCGGCGGCGTGCCCGGCCTGCTCCCACTCGGCGTAGACGGGGGCGACCTCGGTCGCGATGAAGTCGCGGATCGTCGACCGGAACGCCTCGTGGTCCTCGTTGAACACCGTACGACGCACGTGCGCCTTCCCTTCTTCCGAAACTCTTCCGAGACCGGCAGGACCGGACAACTGAGTTCATCTTAAAACTAAGCAAGCGCTCAGAAAGTTACCCGTCCGGTCGCCCGGTCTGTCCAGCGCGGCGAAGGCACCCAGCGCCAGCCGGCGCAGCAGCGCGGCGGTGGCCGCCCGGCCGGGCATCGCCGTCCCGCGGGGCCGAGGTGCGGGGTGGAGTTGAGCAGGCCGAACACCGCGTGGACCGCGACCCGGGCCTCCACCTCGGTCGCGCCCGGATGCACCTGGCGCACGACCTGCGACCCACAACTCCACGTACTGCCGCTGGAGCTGGCGGACCAGCTTGCGGTCGGACTCCCGCAGCCGGTCCAGTTCGCGGTCGTGCAGGGTGATCAGCGGGCGGTCGTCGAGGGCGAAGTCGATGTGGCCGCGCATCAGCGCGTCGAGCGCGCCGGCCGGGTCGGCCGCCTCGGCGACCCGGCGTTTGCCCTCGGCCAGCAGGCGGCCGCTGATGCCGACCAGCAGCTCGGCGAGCATCGCGTCCTTGCCCGCGAAGTGCCGGTAGAGCCCGGGACCGCTGATGCCGACGGCGGCGCCGATCTCGTCGACGCCGACACCGTGGAAGCCCCGCTCCGCGAAGAGCCGCGCGGCCTCCTTGAGGATCTGCTCGCGCCGGGTCGTGCCGGCCTTGGTGGGCTGCATGACAGGTCGATTCTAGACAGCGACGTTAGCGAGCGTTAACCTGTCGGCAGAACGTTAACGGTCACTAACAACGTCGACGCTCACCCATCAGGACGCGGGACTCCCGCCGGCAGGCAGCTGTAGGGACGCGCGAGCAGAAGGAGCGCAGGGCATGCGCGACACGGCACCATCACCACCCGCGCTGCGCAGCGCGGCCGACCCGGCGTCCGAGGCCTGTCGCGGCCAACGCCGCGGCGCACGCCGCGCTGTCGGCCAGAGCTGCGCGAGAAGCTGGCCGCGGCGCGGCTGGGCGGCGGCGAGAAGGCCCGCGCCCGGCACACCGCGCGCGGCAAGCTGCTGCCGCGCGACCGGGTGGACGCGCTGCTCGACCCGGGCTCGCCGTTCCTGGAGCTGGCCCCGCTGGCCGCCGACGGGATGTACGACGGGGCAGGCGCCCGCCGCCGGGGTGATCGCCGGGATCGGCCGGGTCGCCGGCCGCGAGGTCGTGGTGGTCGCCAACGACGCCACCGTCAAGGGCGGCACCTACTACCCGATGACGGTCAAGAAGCACCTGCGCGCCCAGGAGGTCGCGCTGGAGAACCGGCTGCCGTGCGTCTACCTGGTCGACTCCGGCGGCGCCTTCCTGCCCCGGCAGGACGAGGTCTTCCCCGACCGCGAGCACTTCGGCCGGATCTTCTTCAACCAGGCCACGATGTCCGCCGCGCGGCATCCCGCAGATCGCCGCCGTCCTCGGCTCGTGCACCGCCGGCGGCGCCTACGTGCCGGCCATGAGCGACGAGGCGGTCATCGTCCGCGACCAGGGCACGATCTTCCTGGGCGGCCCGCCGCTGGTGAAGGCGGCCACCGGCGAGGTGGTCACCGCCGAGGAGCTGGGCGGCGGCGAGGTGCACTCCCGGGTCTCCGGGGTCACCGACCACCTCGCCGAGGACGACGCCCACGCCCTGCGCATCGTGCGCGACATCGTGGCGCACCCTGCCCGCCCGCGGCCCGCTGCCGTGGACCGTCGCGCCCGACCGAGGAGCCCGCGGTCGACCCGGCCGGGCTCTACGGCGCCGTCCCGGTCGACTCCCGCACCCCCTACGACGTGCGCGAGGTCATCGCCCGGCTGGTGGACGGCAGCCGGTTCGCCGAGTTCAAGGCGGAGTACGGCACGACCCTGGTCACCGGCTTCGCCCGGCTGCACGGCCACCCGGTGGGCATCGTCGCCAACAACGGCATCCTGTTCGCCGAGTCGGCGCTCAAGGGCGCGCACTTCATCGAGCTGTGCGACCAGCGCGGCATCCCGCTGCTGTTCCTGCAGAACATCTCCGGCTTCATGGTCGGCCGCAGCTACGAGGCGGGCGGCATCGCCAAGCACGGCGCGAAGATGGTCACCGCCGTCGCCTGCACCCGGGTGCCCAAGCTGACCGTGGTGATCGGCGGCTCCTACGGCGCGGGCAACTACTCGATGTGCGGCCGGGCCTACTCGCCCGCGCTTCCTGTGGATGTGGCCCAACGCCAAGATCTCGGTGATGGGCGGCGAGCAGGCCGCCTCGGTGCTGGCCACCGTCAGGCGCGACCAGCTCGAGGGCGCCGGGCGAGGAGTGGCCGCGCCGAGGACGGAGGAGGGCTTCAAGGCCCCGATCCGCGCGCAGTACGAGACCCAGGGCAACGCCTACTACGCCACCGCCCGGCTGTGGGACGACGGCGTGATCGACCCGCTGGAGACCCGCACGGTGCTCGGCCTGGCCCTGACCGCCTGCGCCAACGCGCCGCTCCCGGAGCGACCCGCGGCGCCCGGTTACGGCGTCTTCCGGATGTGAGGAGGGAGCACCACGATGTTCGACACAGTCCTGGTCGCCAACCGGGGCGAGATCGCCGTCCGGGTGATCCGCACCCTGCGACGGCTGGGCGTCCGCTCGGTCGCCGTCTTCAGCGACGCCGACGCCGACGCCCGCCACGTGCGGGAGGCCGACACCGCCGTGCGCATCGGACCCGCGCCGGCCGCCGGGAGCTATCTGTCGGTGGAGCGGCTGCTGGCCGCCGCGCAGCGGTCCGGCGCCCAGGCCGTCCACCCCGGCTACGGCTTCCTGGCGGAGAACGCCGTCTTCGCCCGCGCCTGCGCAGGACGCCGGGCTGGTCTTCATCGGCCCGCCGGCCTCCGCCATCGAGCTGATGGGCGACAAGATCCGCGCCAAGGAGACGGTCGCCGCCGCGGGCGTGCCGGTCGTCCCCGGCAGCAGCGGCAGCGGGCTCACCGACGACCAACTCGTCGCCGCCGCGCGGGAGATCGGCATCCCGGTGCTGCTCAAGCCGTCGGCGGGCGGCGGCGGCAAGGGCATGCGGCTGGTGCGGGACGAGGCGCTGCTGGCCGAGGAGATCGCGGCGGCCCGCCGCGAGGCCCGCGGCTCGTTCGGCGACGACACGCTGCTGGTCGAGCGGTGGATCGACCGGCCGCGGCACATCGAGATCCAGGTGCTGGCCGACGCCCACGGCCACGTGGTGCACCTGGGCGAGCGCGAGTGCTCGCTGCAGCGCCGCCACCAGAAGGTGATCGAGGAGGCGCCCTCGGTCCTGCTGGACGCCGCCACCCGCGCCGCGATGGGCGAGGCCGCGGTGCAGGCGGCCCGGTCCTGCGGCTACGTCGGCGCGGGCACGGTGGAGTTCATCGTGCCGGGCGCCGACCCGGGCGCGTACTTCTTCATGGAGATGAACACCCGCCTCCAGGTCGAGCACCCGGTCACCGAGCTGGTCACCGGCCTGGACCTGGTGGAGTGGCAGCTGCGGGTGGCGGCCGGCGAGCCGCTGGGCTTCGGGCAGGAGGACGTCACGCTCACCGGCCACGCGGTCGAGGCGCGGATCTGCGCGGAGGACCCGGCGCGCGGCTTCCTGCCGTCCGGCGGCACGGTGCTGGCGCTGCGCGAACCGCTGGGCGACGGGCGTCCGGACCGACTCCGGGCTGGCCCGGGGCACCGAGGTCGGCAGCCTGCTACGACCCGATGCTCGCCAAGGTCATCGCCTACGGCCCGGACCGCGCCGACCGCGCTGCGCCGGCTGCGGGCGGCGCTGGCGGACACGGTGATCCTGGGCGTGCACGACCAACGCGGGCTTCCTGCGCGGCTGCTGGCCCACCCGACGTGGTGGCGGGCGAGCTGGACACCGGGCTGGTCGAGCGGGACGCCGACGTCGCTGACCTCGACCGAGGTGCCGCAGGAGGTCTACGCGGCGGCGGCGCTGCTGCGGCAGGCCGCCCTGGAGCCGGCCGGCGCGCGGGACGGCGCGGACGGCTGGGTGGACCCGTTCTCGGTGCCGAGCGGCTGGCGGCTGGGCGGCGAGCCGGCCTGGACGGCGCACCACGCTGCGGGTGCCGGGCCACGACCCGGTGACCGTGCGGGTGCGGGCCGGCGAGGTCCGGGTCGGCGACGGCGACGCGGCGGCCGCGTGGCTGCGCCACGAGGACGACCGGATCGTGCTGCACCGCGACGGGGTCACCGAGCGTCTTCCACCGCTGCGGCGACTGGCTCGGCCGGGACGGCGACACCTGGCAGGTCCTCGACCACGACCCGGTCGAGGCGGCGCTTCGGGGCGCGGCGGGGGCGGCGGGCGGCGACACGCTCACCGCGCCGATGCCCGGCACGGTCACCGTCGTCAAGGTCGCCGCCGGGGACGAGGTGACCGCGGGTCAGAGCCTGCTGGTGGTGGAGGCGATGAAGATGGAGCACGTCATCACCGCCCCGCACGACGGCACGGTCGCCGAGATCGACGTCACCCCCGGCAGCACGGTGGCGATGGACCAGGTGCTGGCCGTCGTCACCCCGGCCGACGCCCCTGATGCGGCCGGCACCCCGAAGGAGGGGTCATGACCGAGATCGGAACCGTCGAGCTCGGGCTGCCCATGGTGGCGCGGGCGGACGGCCTGCCGTCCCGGGTGCGCATCCACGAGGTCGGCGCCCGCGACGGGCTGCAGAACGAGAAGGCCACCGTGCCGACGGAGGTGAAGGCGGAGTTCATCCACCGGCTCGCCGCCGCCGGCCTGGACACCATCGAGGCGACCAGCTTCGTGCACCCCGAGTGGGTGCCGCAGCTCGCCGACGCGGAAGCAGCTGATTCCGCTGATGCTCGCGACGTCGACGGCGCAGGCTGCCGGTGCTGGTGCCCAACGAGCGCGGGCTGGACCGGGCCCTGGCGCTCGGGCGTGCGGGAGATCGCGGTGTTCGCCAGCGCCACCGAGTCGTTCGCCAGGGCCAACCTGAACCGCACCGTGGACGAGTCGCTGGCGATGTTCGAGCCGGTGGTCCGCAGGGCCAGGGACGCCGGGGCCACCGTGCGCGGCTATCTGTCGATGTGCTTCGGCGACCCGTGGGAAGGGCCGGTGCCGGTCGCCCAGGTGGTCGCGGTCGCCCGGCGGCTGCTCGACCTGGGCTGCACCGAGCTGAGCCTCGGCGACACCATCGGCGTCGCCACCCCCGGCCACGTCGGCGCCCTGCTGAGCGCGCTCGGCGAGGCGGGCGATGCCCGCTGACGTGCTCGCCGTGCACTTCCACGACACCTACGGCCAGGCCCTGGCCAACACCCTGGCCGCCCTGCGGCACGGCGTCAGCACGGTGGACGCCTCGGCCGGCGGCCTCGGCGGCTGCCCGTACGCCAAGAGCGCCACCGGCAACCTCGCCACCGAAGACCTCGTGTGGATGCTGAACGGCCTCGGCATCGACACCGGGGTCGACCTCGCCCGCCTCACCGCCACCAGCGTGTGGATGGCGGGCACCTGGGCCGCCCCAGCCCCTCCCGCACCGTCCGCGCCCTCTCCCACGAGGAGTAGACCCGCATGACTGCCAAGAGCGCACCCACCCCCGCAAGCGCCCGGACCACCGAGCCGCGCATCGACCACCGGCTGCCCGCCGAGCACGAGGACCTGCGACGCACCGTCGAGGAGTTCGCCCACGACGTGGTCGCGCCGAAGATCGGCGAGTTCTACGAGCAGCACGAGTTCCCGTACGAGATCGTGCGGGAGATGGGCCGCATGGGCCTGTTCGGCCTGCCGTTCCCCGAGGAGTACGGCGGCATGGGCGGCGACTACTTCGCGCTGTGCCTGGCGCTGGAGGAGCTGGCCCGGGTCGACTCGTCGGTGGCGATCACCCTGGAGGCCGGGGTCTCGCTGGGCGCGATGCCGATCTTCCGGTTCGGCACCGAGGAGCAGAAGCGCGAATGGCTGCCGCAGCTGTGCGCGGGCGAGCAGTTGGGCGCCTTCGGGCTGACCGAGCCGGAGTGCGGCTCCGACGCCGGCGGCACCCGCACCACCGCCCGGATCGACGAGGCGACCGGCGAGTGGGTGATCAACGGCACCAAGTGCTTCATCACCAACTCCGGCACCGACATCACCGGCCTGGTCACGGTCACCGCGGTCACCGGCCGCAAGCCGGACGGCCGCCCGCAGATCTCCTCGATCATCGTGCCGTCGGGCACCCCGGGCTTCACGGTGGCCGCGCCCTACTCCAAGGTCGGCTGGAACGCCTCGGACACCCGCGAGCTGTCCTTCGCCGACTGCCGGGTGCCGGCCGCCAACCTGCTGGGCGAGGAGGGCCGCGGGTACGCGCAGTTCCTGCGGATCCTGGACGAGGGCCGGATCGCCATCTCGGCGCTGGCCACCGGGCTGGCCCAGGGCTGCGTCGACGAGTCGGTCTCGCTACGCCAAGACCCGGCACGCCTTCGGCCGGCCGATCGGCGCCAACCAGGCGATCCAGTTCAAGATCGCCGACATGGAGATGCGCGCCCACACCGCGCGGCTGGCCTGGCGGGACGCCGCGTCCCGGCTGCTGCACGGCGAGCCGTTCAAGAAGGAGGCGGCGCTCGCCAAGCTCTACTCCTCGGAGATCGCGGTCGACCAACGCCCGGGAGGCCACCCAGATCCACGGCGGCTACGGCTTCATGAACGAGTACCCGGTGGCCCGGTTCTGGCGCGACTCGAAGATCCTGGAGATCGGCGAGGGCACCAGCGAGGTGCAGCGGATGCTGATCGCCCGCGAGCTGGGGGTGCCGGCGTAGCGGAGCGGCAGGAACCGCGGGGAGCGGCGGAAGAGCTGGATCCTGCCCGATATCGGGCACAGATGTTGCATGGCGGGGTCCGGCTCCCGCAGGATCGAGCGGTGCTCGAACGTCGGCCGCCCTCCCCCGTCTCCTCCCACGAGGAGCTCGTGGACCACCTGGTGCGCACCACCCCGCTGCGGCGCGGCGAGGCCGCCCGGGTGGTCCTGGACGTGCTGGCGTACTTCGACGAGCCGGCGGAGGAATACGTACGCCGCCGGCACCGCGAGATGCAGGCCAAGGGCCTGGCGAACGCCGAGATCTTCGAGCGGATCGCCGGGGAACTCCCGTACCGCGCGGTGACGCCGCCGCAACTGTCCCTCAGGCAGCTGCGGCGCATCGTCTACGGCTGAGCACCCACAGCGAGCGTCTGGGAGGACAGTCCATGTGCGGGATCGTCGGATACATCGGCAAGCGCGACGCGGCACCCCTGCTCCTTGAGGGCCTGGCCGCGGCTGGAGTACCGCGGCTACGACTCGGCCGGCGTGGCGGTGAGCGGGCGGTCCGGGGCCATCAAGACGGTCAAGGCCAAGGGCCGGGTCCGCGAGCTGGACGACCTGCTGCCCAAGCGGTTCGCCGGCACCACCGGCATCGCGCACACCCGCTGGGCCACCCACGGCGCCCCCAGCGACGAGAACGCCCACCCGCACCTGGACGCGGCCGGCCAGGTCGCCGTCGTGCACAACGGGATCATCGACAACGCCGCCGATCTGCGCGCCCGGCTGGTGGCCGACGGCGTCGAGCTTGCCTCCGAGACCGACACCGAGGTGGTCGCCCACCTGATCGGCGCTCTCCGGCGCCGAGACGCTGGAGGCCAAGGTCCGCGAGGCGCTGCTCCCGGGTGGAGGGCACGTACGGCATCGCGGTGCTGCACGCGGACTTCCCCGACCGGATCGTGGTGGCCCGCAACGGCTCGCCGGTGGTGCTGGGCATCGGGGAGAACGAGATGTTCGTCGCCTCCGACGTCGCCGCGCTGGTCGCGCCACACCCGCCAGGTGGTCACCCTCGACGACGGCGAGATGGCCACCCTCAAGGCGGGCGAGTACCGCACGTACACCACCGAGGGCAGCCGCACCGCCAGCTCGCCGACCACCATCGAGTGGGAGGCCGAGAGCTACGACATGGGCGGCCACGACACGTACATGCACAAGGAGATCTGCGAGCAGGCCGGAGGCGGTGGACCGGGTGCTGCGCGGGCGGATCGACGACCGGTTCGCCACCGTCCACCTGGGCGGCCTGGGCATCGACGCCCGCGAGGCGCGCGGGGTGCGCCGGGTGAAGATCATCGGCTGCGGCTCGGCGTACCACGCGGGCATGATCGGCGCCCAGATGATCGAGGAGCTGGCCCGGATCCCGGCGGACGCCGAGCCCGCCAGCGAGTTCCGCTACCGCAACCCGGTGGTGGACCCCGACACCCTCTACATCGCGGTGAGCCAGTCCGGCGAGACCTACGACACGCTGGCGGCCGTGCAGGAGCTCAAGCGCAAGGGCGCCCGGGTGCTGGGCGTCGTCAACGTGGTGGGCAGCGCGATCGCCCGGGAGACGGACGGCGGGGTGTACGTGCACGCCGGTCCCGAGGTGTGCGTGGTGTCCACCAAGTGCTTCACCAACACCGCGGTCGCCTTCGCCCTGCTGGCGCTGCACCTGGGCCGGGTGCGCGACCTGTCGGTGGCGCGACGGCCGCCGGATCATCGCGGGGCTGCGCAGGCTGCCCGGACAGATCGCCGAAATCCTCGCTGACGAGGACCGAGATCAAGCAGCTCGCCCAGGAGTACGGCAAGGCCCGCAGCGATGATGTTCATCGGCCGGGTGCGGGGCTATCCGGTGGCCCGCGAGGCCTCCCTGAAGCTCAAGGAGGTCTCCTACATCCACGCCGAGGCGTATCCGGCCTCAGAGCTCAAGCACGGGCCGCTGGCGCTCATCGAGCCCGCGGTGCCGACGGTGGCGATCGTGCCGGACGACGAACTGCTGGAGAAGAACCGCGCGACCCTGGAGGAGATCAAGGCGCGCAGTGGCCGGATCCTGGCGGTCGGGCACCGGGTGCAGGAGACCGCGGACGACACCATCGTGGTGCCGCGCAACGAGCCGGAACTCGACCCGATCCTGCTCGGTGTGCCCGCTGCAACTGCTCGCCTACCACGCGGCGCTGGCACTCGGCCGGGACATCGACAAGCCGCGGAACCTGGCGAAGTCGGTGACGGTGGAGTAGCCGCGGCCCGAGGGGGCGGCGCCTTACGGGATGACGATGACCGGGCGTTGCGCACGGCGGGCCAGCCGTCCGGCGACCGAGCCGAATATCTTCCCGATGATGCCGTGGGTGCCGCCCACCACGATGGCGTCGGCCGCGTACTCGCGGCCGACCTCCTCCAGCTCGTGGCAGATGTCGCCGCCCCGCTCGACCAGGATCCACGACACCTCGGCGAGGTAGTCCGCGCAGGCCAGCTCCAGGCCCAGCACCTCGGTGCGGTGGTCGGGCACGTCGACGAAGACGGGTGGCTCGCAGCCGGCCCAGACGGTGGCCGGGAGCCGGTTGGCGACGTGGACGATGATCAGACCGGAGCCGGCCCGGCGGGCCATTCCGATCGCGTAGGACAGCGCCCGCTCACTGGAGACGGACCCGTCGAAGCCGACCACCACCCCGTGCTGGAACGCTGGATCGCAGTGATGGCGCGTCTCGGTCTGCGGCGCTCGGCTCTGCTGCCGAATAGTCGGCGAGCGGCTTGCCGTCTGCGGGGTCGGGATGCTCGTAACCGGCCATGATGGGGGTTTTCGGCGAAGGCGGCGTGAGACGCCGCTGGAGCGGACACGGACAGCGGTGGCCACGGGACCAGCCGACATTGGCCGGTAAGGGCGTTGCCCTCCCGCTACCTCCAGGGTACGGCGGCGTCTGGTCCCTGCACAGATGCGCCGGGTTATCCGTAAGGGTCGTCGTACCCGAAGTTCCCAGGAGGATGCCGGAGCGAGGCGGGAAGCGCAACGCCCCATGCCGGTGCGATGTGGCTATTGCGTACCCCGTAGCGACTTCCGGGTAACTCCGCGGGGCCGATGTTTTCCGGCGTCGGCACGGCCCCTCGGCGACCGCCGCGAGACGGTCGCGCCACGGTCACCAACCGTCCGTCCGGCTTGCCCGGGCCGGCCCGCCGGGCCGGAGAACCCGCAGCGTGTCCCACGGATCGCGACCACAGGTAAGGACCGGCCGCCCGGTAGCGGACAAGATCCGGAAAGCGGGACTCCGCCCGGTCTGACGGCGCACAGAGGGCGCACAGAACAACAGGCAGCGCACTACAGCGCGTTGAAATGGAGTGTGCGCTGGCCTTGCATCACTTTTCGGCCAACTTCTTGTGAGTATGCGCCGGTCAGGACCATGCGCCCCCAATACCCTTACCACCTGGGCAAACTCATCTACGGGAAGCTCTCGAACGCTGTCACACCATGGAGTTACAGGTCAGTACGCCCGAGGCGTACTTCCCAGCACGCCTGGTGAGTGCAACGCTTCGTGATCGAATGCTTCGCGCCAAGTTGTCATGTCGACTTAGTGCCGGATGGTGAACTTGTCACCTCGTCCCCAGTGGACGCAGTAGATTCGATCTTGGGTAACACGGCGGGGGAAATGCAGTACCGAAAGGACGTTGCGTCGACCGAGGGGGGCTCATCCGCCATGACCCAGGACTCCAGAACCGGTGCGGCGACGGAGACCATCTCCCCGTCCCCCCGCACCTCGGTGCAGGCTGCCGGTGCCACCGCCACCGCGGTTGCCGGCCGCAAGCTTTCCGCACGGCGCCGCAAGGAGGTCGTCGCCGTGCTGCATGTTCAGCGGTGGTCCGATCTTCGAGAGTTCCATTCCGCTGTCCGTCTTCGGCGTCGACCGGCAGGACGCCGGCGTGCCGCGCTACCGGCTGCTGGTCTGCGCCGGTGAGGACGGCCCGTTGCGTACCACCGGCGGCCTTGAGCTGACGGCGCCGTACGGGCTGGACGCGCTCGGCCGGGCCGGGACCGTGGTGGTTCCCGCCTGGCGTTCGATCTCCCAGCCACCGCCCACCACCGCGCTGGACGCGTTGCGCCGGGCCCACGAGGAGGGCGCGCGGATCATCGGCCTGTGCACCGGCGCGTTCGTGCTGGCCGCCGCGGGCCTGCTGGACGGCCGTCCGGCGACCACCCACTGGATGTACGCGCCGACGCTGGCCAAGCGCTACCCGTCGGTCCACGTCGACCCGCGGGAGCTGTTCGTCGACGACGGCGACATCCTCACCTCCGCCGGGACCGCGGCGGGCATCGACCTGTGCCTGCACGTGGTGCGCACCGATCACGGTGCGGACGCCGCCAACGCGCTGGCCCGCAGGCTGGTGGTGCCGCCGCGGCGCACCGGGGGCCAGGAGCGGTACCTCGACCGTTCCTTACCCGAGGAGATCGGCGGGGATCCGCTCGCCGAGGTCGTCGCATGGGCGCTGGAGCACCTCCACGAGCAGTTCGACGTGGAGACCCTGGCCGCCCGCGCGTACATGAGCCGTCGTACCTTCGACCGCCGCTTCCGCTCGCTGACCGGCAGCGCGCCGCTCCAGTGGCTGATCACCCAGCGGGTGCTGCAGGCCCAGCGGCTGCTGGAGACCTCCGACTACTCCGTCGACGAGGTCGCGGGCCGCTGCGGGTTCCGCTCCCCCGTCGCACTGCGCGGGCACTTCCGGCGGCAGCTCGGGTCCTCCCCGGCCTCGTACCGCACCGCCTTCCGGGCCCGCCGCCCACAGGACACACCGGACCGCGGTGAGCGGGAGGCCCGCGGGGAGGCCCTTCCGCACCAGCGCCGCGCCATGCCGGGTGACGGCCCGGAGCAGGGCAAGCCCGACTCGGACACCTACGCGGTCCGGCTCCCCGAGCAGCACGGCCGGGTCGACACCATGGACCTGACCGGGGTGGCCCGGCTGCGTGGCGACCGGGCCGAGACCGAGGGTCGCGCGGAACGCGGTGGCCGGGGCGAGCGCGCCCGCCGGGTCGGCCCCGGTCCGGCTCCCGCGGTGGGCCAGGGCACCGGCCGCAGCACGTCCATGCCGGGCCAGCGCGATCGCCCCGTAGGGTGAAGACCATGAACGACCGTATGGTGTGGATCGACTGCGAAATGACAGGGCTCTCGCTGCGTGACGACGCGCTGATCGAGGTGGCGGCGCTCGTCACGGACTCCGAGCTGAACGTGCTGGGGGACGGGGTGGACATCGTGATCACCCCGCCCGCCCGGGCCCTGGAGACCATGCCGGACGTGGTGCGCGAGATGCACACCTCGTCCGGCCTGCTGGAGGAGCTGGCCGGCGGCACCACGCTCGCCGAGGCGGAGAAGCAGGTCCTCGACTACATCCGCGCCTACGTCAAGGAGCCCCGCAAGGCTCCGCTGTGCGGCAACTCGGTGGGCACCGACCGCGGGTTCCTCGCCCGGGACATGCCGACCCTGGAGGAGCACCTGCACTACCGCATCGTGGACGTCTCCTCGGTCAAGGAGCTGTCCCGTCGCTGGTACCCGCGGGCTTACTTCAACAGCCCGACCAAGAACGGCAACCACCGGGCCCTCGCCGACATCCGCGAGAGCATCGCCGAACTGCGCTACTACCGCGAGGCCGTCTTCGTCCCGCAGCCCGGCCCGGACACCGACACCGCCCGCGCCATCGCCGCCAAACACGTCCTGCCCGCCGCACCGCACTGACCCGTTTCCGCACCGCGTCACGGCGCGGATCAATGCGGGAGCGAGCACCACCGAAAACCCTGTACACTCTTTCTCGGCCGGTAGAAAAACCGCCGGTCATGGTGGGTGTAGCTCAGCTGGTAGAGCACCTGGTTGTGGTCCAGGATGCCGCGGGTTCGAGTCCCGTCACTCACCCTGAGAAGAGAAGGCCGCCGACCTGTGAGAACAGGTCGGCGGCCTTCTTTCATGCCCGTCCCCGGCCGCCGGCGGATGTGCCGGCGGCCGGGATCAGTCGTCCGCGGGACCGTCAGTAGACGGTGATGTCCCAGTGGTTGCCCTCGTCGCAGTACAGGTTGCCGGAGGCGGCCTGCCACTGCGGGTAGCCGTCGCCACGCAGCCCGATGTAGCTGAAGCTGTTGTGGACGTAACCGTCGATGCACGAGTTGTGCGAGATGTCGACCTTGTAGCCGTTGTAGTGGCTGTAGGTGCCCGACGCGTGGCCGACCTCGGTGCCACCGGTGATGTTGATGGCGCAGCCGCTGGCGTTCTTGAGCGTGATGATCGCGTTCACGGTGCCGGAGTTGATCTGGTCGAACGAGGTGCAGGTCGAGTTGGAGCGGGTGGTGCAGCCCCCGCTGGAACTCCAGGTGATGCCCGCTCCCCGGAAGGCCGACGCCGCGGCCGACTGCGACATCTTGGTGCCGCTGGCGTTCGCCGCCGGCGCCAGGACGGCCACACCGGCCAGGGCCACGACGGCCGGGGCGAGCAGCATGCGCATCTTCATTCTTCCTCCACGCGGTCGAGGGGCGATGCCACCGCCCGTCCGCCTGCGGCGGCCCCGATGGCAGGCGGCATCGGAAATCGAGATCGGCCTCCCCATCTCTACGCGCGTTGAAACCGACATGACAAGAACGAGGTTTGGCAGCGCTACCGGCGCGCCACCCAGGGTCCGTAGAGTGCCCGTCGGGGGCGGGCGGGCGATCCGCTCGCGGAATCGGGAGGCATCCGGTGGGTACCGCGGGGCGGGGCACGGGCGGCGGCGGAGCGGCCGACGCGCAGGAGATGATCGCGGAGGCGCGCAAGGCGTTCTTCGTGATGTTCGGGTTCATGGTGGTCGTCTGGGCGTTGCAGATCGCCAACTGGGGTGACCACTACTCCCTCTCCCGGGACCACGGGGTGGTCGCGCACAGCGTGGGACGGCTGCCGGACGTGTTCACCGCCCCCTTCCTGCACTGGAGTTGGGCGCACATCGAGAGCAACTCCGGGCCGCTGTTCGTCTTCGGGTTCCTGGCGGCGTACCGGGGGGTGACGCGGTTCGCCGGGCTGAGCGTGCTGGTGGCGGTGACCAGCGGGCTGGCGGTGTGGTTCTTCGAGCACGGCGGTGTCGACACGGTCGGCGCCAGCGGGATGATCTTCGGGTACTTCGGCTACGTGGTGGTGCGCGGGCTGTTCGACCGGCATCTGATCGACACGCTGATCGGTGTGGTGATGGCGGCGTCCTTCGCCTACCTGCTGACGGTGGCCGTTCCGGGGACGCCGGGGGTGAGCTGGCTGGCCCATCTCGGCGGTCTCGCCGGGGGCGTGGCGGGCGGCTGGATCTTCCGCGACCGGCGGCCGCGGACCGCGGGGGCGGGCACCGGCGGTACTTCGGGGCCGGGGAGCGGCTCGGACGCGGCGGCGCCGGCCGGCGGCGGATCACGCGCCGACCTGCACAAGTAACTGGGCGACCTCGGGTTGCTGTAGCCGGGCCGGAGCCCGCTGTCGTCGGGCCGGGGCCCGCTGTCGTCGGGCCGGCCCCGAACCCCGGGGCGCCCGGAGGCGGTTGGGCGCGGCTCCGGAATGAAATCGTTGACCAGTTCGTAACTCAAACGTTTTGTCATGACCACGTTAGATTCTTGTCGCGGTGGGGAGATCAGGGCTGTCATTTCAATCTCTCGCCCCACAGGGAGACTCGATGCGCCGTTCTGCCGCGGCTTGCGCAGCCGCAGCTTTCGCCATGGCGATAGCCACCGTCGGCATATCCTCCGGCTCGGCCTCCGCCGCGCCCCCCGGACCGCCGTCCTTGTCCACCGCTCGCTCGGAGTTGGCCGCCCTGACGGTCGCCACACCGGACAGCATGACCGGCTACTCCCGCGACGCCTTCGACATATGGGCGACGCAACCCGACCACTGCACGACCCGGCAGGACGTCCTCGCCCGTGACGGCGAGAACGTCGTGGAGGAGTCCGACGGCTGCCAGCCGTCCAGCGGCAGCTGGTACTCGGCCTATGACGACACCACCCAGACCGTGGTGGCGCAGGCGACCATAGACCACATGGTCCCGCTGGCCGACGCCTGGCGTTCCGGCGCCGACAAGTGGACCGCGGACCAGCGGAAAGCATTCGGCAACGACCTGACGGACCCCCAGCTGATCATCGCGTCGTCGTCGAGCAACTCCAGCAAGGGCGACAGCGGCCCCGACGAGTGGAAGCCCTCGAACCAGGCGTTCTGGTGCACCTACGCGGAGGACTTCACCCGGGTCAAGTCCGTGTTCGACCTGACCACCACCACCGCGGAGAAGGACGCCCTCTCCTCGATGCTCGACACCTGCTGATCCACCGGTAGGCGGACCTGGCCGTCCGGCCCACCGAGCGGTGGGCCGGACGGCTCCTCGGCGTCTCGCGATGCGGACTCCGGCCGGTCTCGGCAGACGCGGCCCGGGCTCGGCGGATAGGGTTGACATCTGCCCTGACCACGTCCGGAGCACGAGGGAAACCCCATGGCCGAGCAGGCGAAGACCGACGAGGACGCCCTACAGGAGCTGCTGCGGCTGCGCTCCAGCATCGACAACCTCGACGCCGCTCTGGTCCATCTGCTCGCCGAGCGCTTCCGGTGCACCCAGCAGGTCGGCCGCCTCAAGGCCGCCCACAACCTGCCGGCCGCCGACCCGGCCCGCGAGGCCTCCCAGATCACCCGGCTGCGCAGGCTGGCCGAGGAGGCACACCTCGATCCGGCGTTCGCGGAGAAGTTCCTGAACTTCATCATCGAAGAGGTCGTACGCCACCACAAGGCGATCGCCCAGCAGTCCGCCGCCCAGGCCTAGCCCCGGAGCGGGTCTGGCCGGCATCCGGCATCCCTCAGCGCTCAGCGGGGGAACTCCGCTCTGGGCGGCTCCAGTTTCACGCCGACCCCGCGCAGGGTGTGCAGATAGCGGGGGCTGGCGGCCGACTCGCCCAACTTGCGGCGCAGCCAGGACAGATGGACGTCGATCGTCTGGTCGTCGCCGTGCGCCTGCCGCCAGACCTCGGCCAGCAGTCTGCGCCGGGCGACGACCACACCGGGCCGGGCGGCCAGGAAGGCCAGCAGGTCGAACTCGCGGCGGGTCAGGTCCAGCGAGGCGCCGTCCAGCACGGCCTGCCGCCGCTGGAGATCCATCCGCAGTCCGCCGACGTGCAGCACGGTGACCGTCCGCGGCGCCCTGGTGCGCCGCAGCACCGCCGACATGCGGGCCGCCAGGTGCGCCGAGGAGAACGGCTTGACCAGGTAGTCGTCGGCGCCCGCGTTGAGCAGCCGGACGATCTCCCCCTCGTCGTCGCGGGCGGTGGCCACGATCACCGGCGCGTCGGTGATCCCGCGCAGCATCCGCAGTGCCTCGGAGTCGTCGAGCCCCGGCAGTCCGAGGGCGAGGATCACCACGTCGAATCCCACCCGCGCCACCTCGCGCAGTGCCTCGACCGCGGTGTTCACGCTACGCACGGTATGGGACGCGTCGGTCAGGTGGCGGATCAGCGCGGAGCGTACGAACTGGTCGTCCTCGACCACGAGCACACTTGCCATGCCCGGCACCGTACGCCAATCGGAAAGTCGTCGTCCCCGTCATGGGCGTGACCGTGCGCGGCACACGCGGGGGGCGTACCCTGGCGCACGCCGGTGGCACGGAAGGCGCTGAACGGGATGTATCGGGGCACGATTTGACGCGTGCGCCGGGTGCGGCAGGATGTGCGGCCATGCGACGAGGTGTGGTGCACGTAGCGGGTTGGACCCTGGCGACCGGCGCGATGATCGGGCTGTCGTGGTACGGCGTACGTTCGGTGATGGACAGCGCGGTGCCCGAGGAGCCGCACTCACTGTCGGTCGCCGGCAGCCTGCCCGCCGACGACAGCGTGCCGTCACCGGTCACGGAACCCTCCACCCCGAGCGCGAGCCCCTCGGTCTCCGCGTCGGCCACGCCGTCACCGTCGGCCACCCACAGCGCGACCGGCACCCCGAGCGCACCGAAGACCTCCGCTCGCCCGCCGCAGCACCCACCGGGCGGCTCCTTCCCGGGGCAGCCGACCATCAGCCCCGGCCGGCACACCTACACGGTGGACGGCGGCAAGGTGGTGCTGGACATCGGCCCGTCGTCCGCGACGTTCGTCTCGGCGACCCCGAATCCGGGCTGGTCGGCCAAGTGGTGGCAGGAGACCGGCTGGATCCGGGTGCAGTTCACCTCGGGCGACAACCGCGCCTCGGCCGTCTTCTGCTCGTGGAACGGTCACCCGCCGGTCGTGCAGACCTACTCCACCTGAGCCCTCGCGTCCGGCGGCGATCCGCCGGATGCCACGGAAAGCACGTCCCCTTTTTCACCCGATCGGGTCGGCCGGGCGGGGTTTCAGCGGAAGGCCGACTCAGGAGGCGCGGGTGACGCCTGCGCCGTCGCGTCGGTGACCACGGCCGCCCCGCCGGTGAAGTCCCGCAGTGGCCGGCCGTGTTCGACCCGGCCCGGATGCGGGTCGGACGCGGTGCGCCGGGTCAGGTCGGCCACCGGGAGCTCACGGTTGGCGGCCAGCAGCAGCGCGTTGCCGAAGCGCCGGCCGCGCAGCACCGCGGGGTCGGCGGCCAGCACCGTCTCCTCGAAGCGGGACCGCGCCGTGGCGACCTGCCCGCGCAGGAAGGCCAGCGGCCCGCCGTCGGCGAGGTTGGCGGCGTACCAGCCACCGGGCCGCAGCACCCGGTTCACCTCGTCGAGGAATTCGGCGCTGGTCAGGTGCGCGGGGGTGCGGGCGCCCCCGAAGACGTCGGCGACCACCAGGTCGGCCCAGCCCTCCGGCAGCTTGGCGAGCCCGGCACGGGCGTCGCCGCCGCGCACCTTTATTCGCCACCCGCGTTCCAACGGCAGCTCGCGGCGGACCAGTTGGGTCAGCGCGACGTCGAGCTCCAGCACCTGCTGACTGGAGCGCGGCCGGGTGGCGGCGACGTACCGCGGGATGGTCAGCGCACCGCCGCCGAGGTGGACGACGTGCAGCGGCCTGCCCGGTGGGGAGACCAGGTCCACGACATGGCCGATCCGGCGCTGGTAGGCGAAGTCGAGACGATCCGGCTCGTCGAGGTCGACATGCGACTGCGGGGCGCCGTCGATCAGGAGCGAGAAGGCTCGCGGCCGGTCACGGTCGGCCACGATCTCCGCGACCCCGCAGTCGACCGGCTCCCGCAGCGACGGCGCCGAACGCGACGCGGCGGCGCGCCCCCGGGTCGGCCCGGCCGACCCGGTGTCCGGACCGGTGGATCCACTCGGTCCGGTACCTGATCCGCCGCTCTGCCTTCGTGCTGCCACACCACCAGTATCCGTGGTCGGCGCGGTGAACCCGGCATGCCCGCCCGCGGGCGGTCAGAGCCCGTCGGCCGCCTCGATGGTGCGGGCGGCCTCGCCGAGCGCCATCCGCAGCAGTGCCGGGTCGGTGATCGGGGCGCCGGTCTCCGGGGGGAGCAGCCAGCCGGTGCCCGCGACCGGCGGCTCGGCGGCGAGCCGGCGGCTGCGGCCGACCGTCCCGGTGCACGCGCTGCCCGGCAGGTCCCAGCCGTCCGCGGTGCCGGCCGGCACCAGGAAGCCGAGGGTGTCGCCCGCGTTGTCGTGCAGCACCGGGCCGACGCGGGTGCGCAGCCGCAGGATGTCGACGGCCTCCAGGCCCTGCCGGGACGGAACGGTCACCAGGTCCCAGGCCGGAGTGCGGGACGGCGGTCGGTCACTGCCGTCCAGAGTGGGCACGTGGTGTGCGTGCTGAGCCGCCGCGGATGACGCGTGTGCCCTGCCGGTGTCCACCAAGGGGAACCCCTCCTCGCCTCGCAATCGGGCGCATCACTGCCCGTACACCCGTGAACAACGCGTAAGTACGTCAACCGCAACGTGCTCATACCGCTCCAAAAAATGGCGGTTCATGGCAAATCTGGGATTGGATATCCGCTTTGTCGCCATTTCCTGCCCAACACCGCGTGATACACCCGTCACACCCGGTACCGTCGGCCGCCTGAGGGCGCGTTTTGTGGATCTTGTCGGCCGCGAGCCCGCCAAGATCGGCGAGACGGGCCCTAGGGCTTGTCTTGCGCAGCGCATCCGTCCCCAGGAGAGGCTTCCCGTGGCGCCCTCACCGTCATCCCGGCAACCGAGACCGGCCACGCCCAACATCGCCTTCCGCCGGATACGGGGCGACCTGTCACCGGGCGAGTTCTCGGCCGCGGTGCGCCGGGCGGCCCGCGAGATCGGCGAGCGGGTCAGCTGCGACGCGCGGTACATCGGGCGGGTGGAGTCCGGGCAGATCCGGTGCCCCAACTACGCCTACGAACGGGTGTTCAAGCACATGTTCCCCGGCTACTCGCTGGTGGAGCTGGGGTTCGCGCCGCGCGACACCGTGCGCGGGCGCAACGCCGCGAAGATCCCCGACCCCCGCGCGCACGACGAGTCCTTCGACGAGAGCCGCGACGGGTATCCGGCGCTGATCACCCCGGCGTCCCCGGCCGTACCGCCGGTCCCGGCCGCCATCGGGCAGCACCGGATCGGCACGGACGAGGTGCGCGCCGTCGAGGAGTCGGTCCGGCAGATCCGGCTGCTGGACGACCGGCACGGCGCGGACGGCCTCTACCAGCACGCAGGACACGCGCTGCGCGGCGCCTACGCGCTGCTCGACCAGGGCGCGTTCAGCAGGCCGGTGGCCGACCGGCTCTACGCGGGCTCCGGCGAACTGGCCATCTCGGTGGGCTGGCTGGCGCACGACTCGGGGCGGCACGGCGAGGCGCGTTCGTACTACGCGGAGGCGCTGGCCACCGCGCGGGCGGCGGCCGATCCGTGGCTTGAGGCGCACGCGTTCTGCAACACCTCCTTCCTGGCCCGTGACGACAACCGCCCCCGCGAGGCGGTGCGCGCGGCGCAGGCGGCCCAGCAGGCGGCGGCCCGGCTCGGCTCCTCGCGCCTGCTGTCCCTGCTCGCGCTGCGCGAGGCGGGCGGCTGGGCGGTGCTGCGCGACCGGGCGGCCTGCGAGCGGTCGCTGGTGCGCGCCCAGCAGCTCTACGCGCACGGCACCACCGACGCCGACCCCGGGTGGATGACCTTCTACGGCGAGGCCGAGATGGCCGGTCTTGAGGCGCAGGCCTGGTGCCGGCTGGGCGACCACCGCAGAGCGGTGGCGCACGCCGCACGGGCCGTGGAGCTCCAGGACCAGCACTTCACCCGCAACATCGCGCTCTACAACGCGGAGTTGGCGGCGGCGCTGGCGGCCAGCGGCGAGCCGGACGAGGCCGCCGCGGCCGGCAACCGGGTGCTGGACCTGCTGGGCGAGCGGGTGCGGTCCTCACGCATCAAACGCATGCTGGCCGGCGCGGCCGGCACGCTGCGGCCGCACCGGCCCCGCCCCGCGGTGGCGCACTTCCTGTCCAGACACGACAGCCACACCCGGGGCCACGACACCGCCCAGGGCACCGGCGAGTCCTCCCGGGTCTAGCCCGTGGCTTCCATGATCGGCCGCGGCCCGCACGGGGCCGCGCCGGTCGTGGCCGCCGGGGAGGGATCGTCAGGACGCCGCCGAGCGGGCGGTGTTCAAGGTGGCGGCGAAGCGGTCGATGCGGGAGGTCACGTCGGCGAAGTGCTCGGCGATCGTCTCGGCGGCCCGGGCCGGGTCGCGCGAGCGCAGCGCCTCGATGATGCGGCGGTGCTGGCGGACCACCTGGTCGTGGTCGGTGCGCGGCTTGCCCACCTCGTGTTCGAGCTGCCGGTAGACGTCCCAGAACAGCGCGATCAGTTGGAGGACCAGGGCGTTGCCGAGAGGTTCGTAGAGCAGTTCGTGGAAGCGGCGGTCGTGGGCGGCGCGACCCGCGTCGCCGTCGGCAGCCAGGGCGTCGAGTTCGGCTTCCAGCCGGTCGATGTCGGCGGGCGTCAATTCGACCGCGGAGCGCCGGATCAGTCCGCTCTCCAGCAGCGCGCGGACCTCGACGATGTCGTGCAGCACCTGGGGGTTCTCGCGGCGGACGGCGAGCCGGGTGTGGAAGAGCAGTCCCGGCTGCATCGAGCGCAGTTGTGCGGTCCCGACGTAGGTGCCGTAGCCGTGCCGGATGTCGACGATGCCGAGGGCCTGGAGGCTCTTGAGCGCCTCGCGCACCGAGTTGCGGCTGACGCCCAGCGTGCGCATCAGTTCCGTTTCCGCGGGCAGTACGTCGCCGGGGTCGAGATCAAGCTCGACGATCAGGTCGATCAGTTGGTCCTGGACTGTTGGCCGGTGGTTCCGGTTCACCAGTTCAGGGGGCTTGCGCTGCGGTGGCATGCCGCCTAGGTTACCCCCACGCGTAGGACGTCGGACATCCTACGTCCTACATAACGCAGTCGACTCTGAGGACGCGACCCGCATGACCGACTCCACCGCACCACCCGCCGGTCGGCGGGCCGAGCTGGCCCGGCAGGACTGGAAGGCCTTCCTCGCGGCCTGGCTCGGCTACGCCATGGACGGCTTCGACTTCGTCCTGATCACCCTGGTGCTGACCGAGGTCGCGGCCGACTTCCACCTGTCCACGGTCACCGCCGCCACGCTGGTCTCCGCCGCGTTCGTCTCGCGCTGGTTCGGCGGTCTGGCCATCGGCGCGCTGGGCGACCGGCTCGGCCGGCGACCCGCCATGGTGCTGAGCATCACGCTGTACGCGGCAGGATCGGTGCTGTGCGGCTTCTCCTGGGACTACTGGTCGCTGTTCGCTTTCCGGATGGTCATCGGCCTGGGCATGGCGGGCGAGTACACCGCGAGCGCCACCTATGTGATCGAGAGCTGGCCGGAGCGGATGCGCAACACCGCCAGCGGGCTGCTGTTGTCCGGCTACCCGCTCGGCAGCGTGCTCGCCGCCGAGGCCTACGGATGGGTGGTGCCGCACAGCGGCTGGCGGGTGCTGTTCTGGATCGGCGCGGCGCCCGTCGCTCTTGCGGTGTATTTGCGCAAACGTCTTCCCGAGGCCGCCGAGTGGCAGCGGGCGCACGACGCGGGACAACGCCCGGCGGGCGCCACCGCGCTGCTGTTCGCCGGCCGGCGCAAGGCCTGGAACCTGCCGGTGTGCCTGGTGGCCGCGCTCGCGGTGCTGGTGGTGCTGCGCGGCGAGCCGACCGCGGTCACCCTGCTGCTCGTCGTGGTGATCGCGGCCTGTTTCGTCGCTCTGACCGTGCAGTTCGCCGGCCGACTGTGGCCGGTGGTGGTGTCGTTGATGGTCACCGTCTTCTGCGCGTTCCTGTACTCCTGGCCGTTGCAGTCGCTGCTGCCCACCTATCTGAAGACCACCCTGCACTACGACCCCGGACAGGTCGCCGACGCGCTGCTGTACGCCGGCTTCGGCTACGCGGCGGGCTCGGTGCTGGCCGGGGTGCTCGGCGACCGGTTCGGCACCCGGCGGGCCTACACCGTCATGCTGATCGCCTCGCTGGCCGTCGTCTGGCCGGTGTTCGCGCTGGGCCCCGGCCATGTCGTCGCGCTGTGGGTGCTGTTGTTCCTGCTGCTGGGCACCGGCCAGGGCGCCTCCGGGATCCTGCCGAAGTACGTCGCCGGGCACTATCCGGTCGGCTTCCGCGCCGCCGGACTCGGTTTCAGCTACAACGTGGGGGCGCTGGGCGGCGCCGCCGCGCCGGTGCTCGGCGCCAAGCTCGCCGGCCCCCTCAGCCTCGGCACCTCCATCGCGGTCCTCGGGCTGTGCCTGACCGCCGTGGTCGTGCTGCTGGTCGGCTTCGACGTGCCGGTCCGCGTCCAGCGGCTGGCCGACGCCCGGCGGGCCGCCCGGTCCGCCGGCCCCGAACCCTTCGCGCAAGCGGGTGAGAAGGTCTGATGTTCCACGGAGTCATCCCTCCCCTGTGCACACCGCTGACCGAGGACGGTGACGTCGACACCGCCTCGCTGGAACGGCTGGCCGCCTTCCAGCTCGACGCGGGCGTCCACGGACTGTTCGTCGGCGGATCCACCGGGGAGATCTCCCAACTGACCGACGCGGCACGGGACACCGCGCTGCGCACGGTGGTCGGCACCGCGGCCGGGCAGGTCCCGGTGCTGGCCGGCGTCATCGACACCGGCACCGCGCGGGTCCTGGAGCACGCCCGGCGCGCCCAGTCGCTCGGCGCCGACGCGGTGGTGGCCACCGCGCCGTTCTACGTGGGCGTCGGCGAGCCGGAGGTACGCGCCCACTACGAGCGGTTGCGGGCCGGTCTTGAGGTGCCGCTGGTCGCCTACGACATCCCGTCCAACGTCGGCTTCAAGCTGTCCCCCGAACTGCTGACCGCGCTCGCCCGGGAGCGGGTGATCGTCGCGGTCAAGGACTCCAGCGGCGACCTGGAGGGCTTCCAGCGGGTGATCGACGGTGCGGCGGGGCACGGGGTGGGCCTGCTGACCGGCTCGGAGAACCTGGCCGATCTGGCGATGTGGCGCGGCGCCGACGGCATCGTGCCGGGCCTGGGCAACGTCGACCCGCACGGCTACGTACGACTCTACGAGGCCGCCCGGGCCGGCGACTGGGACGCGGCGCGGGCCGAACAGCGGCGGCTGACCCGGCTGTTCACCCTGGTCACGGTCGCCGACCCGGCCCGGATCGGCAAGATCTCCGCCGCGATCGGCGCGTTCAAGAGCGCCCTGGTCACCCGGGGCGTCATCCGTCACCCCTTCACCCAGGCACCGCTGCTGCCGCTGACGGCCGCCGAACACGACGCGGTCGCCGCGGTACTGGCCGAGGCGGGCCTGGCGGCGATCGGCTAGGGCGAGGGGCCGGGCGGGTCAGTCCAGGTGGCCGATGTCGTTCCAGCGCTCCACGGCCGGGGAGCCGTAGGCCCAGCCCAGGACGGACAGCGAGGCGGGGTCGAGTCGCAGGGTGGCGCCGAAGGACAGGTCGTGGCCGAGCCAGCGGGCGCCGAGGGCGCGCAGGAAGTGGCCGTGGGCGAAGACCAGCACGTCCCGGTCGGCGGCCCGCGCCCAGGCGACCGTCTCGTCGGCACGGGCCGTCACGCACGCCACGCTCTCGCCCGACGGCGCGCCGTCCCGCCAGACCAGCCAGTCCGGCCGACCGGCCCGGATCCGCTGCGGGGTGAGCCCCTCGTAGCTGCCGTAGTCCCACTCCAGCAGGGTGTCCCAGTCCTCGGCGCGCTCGCCGAAGCCGACGAGCTCGCAGGTCTCGCGGGCGCGGGAGAGCGGACTGGTGCGCACCTCGACCCCGGGCAGGCCGAGCCAGGGGGCGCGGTGCAGGCGGTCGTGGAGCAACCGGGCGGTGCGGCGGCCCTCCTCGGTCAGCGGGATGTCGGTGCGACCGGTGTGACGGCCGGTGGCCGACCAGTCGGTCTGGCCGTGCCGGACCAGCAGGATGCGCGGCGCCATGCCCTGGGTGGACCCTTCGTGCGGTGTGCGGGGACCCGCCCATCATCCCCGAACGACATACCTACGCGCGGTGGGCCATCGGCTTGTCCAGCAGGCCGGTCAGCAGCGCGTCGAGCCCGCGCTCGTACTGCGCCATGCCGTCCCGGGCCGCCGCCTCCAGTTCGGGTGCCAGGTCCACCAGGCAGGGGTAGCGGTCGGGGGACAGTCCGGCGAGCCGGGAGCGCAGCCGGGAGCCGAGGTCCTCGTCACTGGTGCGGCAGTTGGCGTCGGCGCAGCCGCGGTGCTCGCGGCCCCTGGAGGCCCACAGCGCCGAGCCGACGGTGAACTGCATCAAGGTGGTGTAGCAGCGGGCGGCGTCCGCGCGGTCCAGACCGGCCCGCAGCAGCACGCCGAGCGCGCGGTCGGCGAAGACGGTGCCCTCGTCGCCGCTGACCGGTCTGGTGGCCAGCAACCGCAGCACGGAGGGGTGGTCGGCCAGCAGCCGGTAGGCGGCCCGCCACAGCTCACGGACCTCCGCGCGCGATCCGCCGCCCTCCTCCACCGGACCCAGCGGTGGCAGCTCGACCTCGGCCAGCAGCCGCTCGCGCACCGCCTCGATGATCTCCTCCTTCGCGGAGAAGTGGCTGTAGACGGCCATCGTGGCCACCCCCAGCCGCTCGGCCAGCGCCCGCATGGTGAAGGCGTCGGGACCCGCGTGGTCCAGCAGGTCGACGGCGGCGGCCAGCACCCGCTCGCGGTTGAGGGTGTTGCGCGGGACGCGGGGGCGCGGGCGCGTGCGGCCTTGTGTGGGACGGCTGGTCATGGGTGCGTGTGCTCCCTGTGTTGCGTGTGGCGCCTGCGCCGGTGGTGACGGTCTGGCTCTGGTGGGCCGACAGAGGCAACCCCGCCCGGTGCCGATGGCGTCATACCGCTTACCCGGTCACCCGGCCACGAACCCGCGTTCACGCGAACTCCGGGGGAATGTCGCGTGTACGGGAATGCCGGGGCGGTGTGCGGGCAACCTAACGTACGGCGTACGGTGAAGGGCTCGCAAGAAAGCGGCCCGGAGGTACGGACGGACCGGACACCACAAGAGACGGAGACACCGACGGATGTCGAGCAGCGAAGTCCGCGCCCGGGGCGCGCTCAGGAGCAGGCCCCGCTGGTGGGCGGAGCTGCCACTGATCGCCGTCGTCTACGCGGCCTACTCGGCCGGCCGCCTGCTGGTGGCGGGTGACACCGGTGCGGCCGTCGCTCACGCCGAGTCGATCATGCGCTTCGAGCGAATACTCCATCTCGACCCAGAGCATGCCCTCAACTCGATGTTCACGCACAGCGGTTGGCTCGGGGTACCGGCGTGTTTCGGCTATGCGACGCTGCACTACATGGTGACGCCCGCCATCCTGGTGTGGCTGTGGCGACGGCACACCGGCCATTACCTGTTCATGCGCACCTGGCTGATGCTCTCCACCCTGATCGGCCTCGTCGGCTTCACGCTGCTGCCGACCGCGCCGCCCCGGCTGCTGCCCGCCGGTTCCGGGTTCCACGACACGCTGGCGCAGTACGCGTCCTTCGGCTGGTGGGGCGCCGACGCGAGCGCCCCGAAGGGACTGGGCGGGCTGACCAACCAGTACGCGGCGATGCCGAGCCTGCACGTCGGCTGGGCGTTGTGGTGCGGCGTCATGCTCTGGCGCTACGCGCGCAACCCCTTGCTGCGGGCGGCCGGACTCGCCTACCCGGTGGCCATCACCCTGGTCGTCCTGGGCACCGCGAACCACTATCTGCTGGACGCGGTCGCCGGTGTCGCCGTGATGGGAGTCGGCCTGCTGCTGACCCGGCCGGCCCGCAGGCTGGTGGCGTCGGCCGGCACGGCGGCGGCCCGTGGTCCGCAGCCCGCCGCGGCGGCGTACGCGGCCGAGGAGCCCGTGGCGGCCCGCACCGGCGAGCCGGTGGCCGCTGTCGAGGAGCCCGCGGTGGTGCGGCCCGTGGAGGTCGCCCGCCGGCTGTCCCCGCGGTCCGCCTCCCCGGTCCCGGTGCCGCGGCGCTCCGCAGAGACGATCCGGCCCGCGGCCCGCGGATAGCCGCCCGCCGCGCGCGAGCCGTTTCGGTTATTCCCCCGTCGTCCGGACGGGCGCGCGGCAATTGACGGCCGATTCCCGCCGGACGCGAAAGGGATTTCGGCCACCGGAATGCCGCGCGCGGTCCGGTTATCCGTTGTAGTTGCCGCTGTTGAATTCGACGCGCTGGCCGTCGATGTCGGCCCAGTTCTCCGAGTACGCCCAGTAGGTGTACCCGGCGCCGCCGGAGATGCAGGTGTCGGCGGTCGCGGTCACGGTGCTGGCGAACACCGCGCTCGCGTTGCCCGGGTTGCCGCAGTTCCACACCTGGCCGAGCGGGTCCCGCTGGCGGATGGTGACCGTCACGCCCATCTGGGTGGCCTGGTGGTCGCAGTTGGTGGAGGCGGCGGCGTACATGAAGCCCCAGCCGTCCGGGTAGATCGTGTAGTTGCCCCAGCAGTTGGGGACCTTGGGGTGCACGGTGGCCGTCTGCGCCTGCGCGGGCGCCGCGCTGATCGTCAGCCCGGCCACCGCCACGGCCGAGACCGCCAGCATCGTGCCGAATTTGCGGACGGTACGGGACGCGCCCGCGCGCTTCATGCTCATGTCCTGCCCCTTTGATGTGAATGCCCAAACGACCGAATTCTGCATTTCCGTGCCGTGCACCGCACATCCCCGGCAAGGGGCGCGACAGAGATGCATTCTGAGGGTGAGTCAAGGGCGAGTCAACAAGTCGTTCGCGCTTGGCTATTGGGATTGTTCCGGGGTCCGTCGACAAAGCGGGTGAATGCCGGACAGAGCCAGGAGGTGCCGGCGGCGCGGTGACTTCGGCGGCCGGAAAACATGGCGTGATGCTGCCGTTGTCGGTGCCGGATGCCAGACTGCCCGACGTGAACGACGTGACCGACCGGACACCCGCGCCCAGCGCTCCCCCCGACCTGCGGAGGCGGCTGGCCGAACTGCGCGGAGCCGGCGTGCCGCCACGGGCGCTGGACGCGCGGGCGCTGGCGGCGCTGGCGGCCAATCCGGGGTGCGGGCGGCGGGCGCTGCTGGACGGCGCGGGCATCGACAAGGGGGCGGTGGCCCGGGCGCTGGGGGCGCCCGAGCGGTTCGGGCAGTCGCAGTTCGCCTTCGCCCGGGGCATCGCCTTCGAGGCCAGGGTCAAGGCGGACGGCTGTGCCGAGCTGCTGCGGCTGCTGGGCGCGCGGACCGGGCCGGACGGCGAGGCGGAGGCGGGCGTCGCGCTGCCCGACCTGACGGCGGCCGGACCCGAGGGCCGGGCCACCCGCACCCGGCTCGCGCTGGCCGAGGCGTCGGCCGCCGGTCGCTGGGCGCTGCTGGACCATCCGCTGCTGGTGCTTGAGGTGGCGGGCTCCCCGGCCTATCTGGAGCCGGACGCGGTCGCGGTACGCCCGGACGGCTCGTGGACGGTGATCGAGATCAAGTCGTTCCCGATCCTGGACGGCGGGGCCGACGCGGTGAAGGTGGGCGCGGCGGCCCGGCAGGCCGCGGTCTACGTGCTGGCGCTGGAGCGGCTCGACCCGGCAGCGCCACGGCCCGACGTGCTGCTGGTCTGCCCCAGGGACTTCTCCAACCTGCCCACCGCGGAGCTGGTCGACGTCCGCAAGCAGCTGGCGGTCACCCGGCGGCAGCTGGCCCGGCTGACCCGGATCGAGGAGATCGCCGCCGCCCTGCCCGAGGGCACGACGTTCGACGTCACCGCCGGGCGGCCGGCCGGTGAACTGGTCGCGGCGGTCGAGGCGGTGCCCGCCGCCTACGCGCCGGAGTGCCTGGCCACCTGCGAGCTCGCCTTCCACTGCCGCGACCGGGCCCGTGAGCTCGGCGGCGTCGAGGCGCTCGGCCGCTCGGTGCGCGGCGAACTGGGCACGCTGACGACGGTGGAGCGGGTACTGGCGGCGGCTCGACGGCCAAATCGCGGACGACGGCGACCCGGCCGCGGCGCGCGCTGCGCCGGGCCGCCGCGCTGCGGGCGGAGGCGCTGTGTCGGTGATGACCACGCTGGCGCGCGCCCAGGCGGTGGCCGCGGGGCGGGCACAGCCGCTGGCCACGGTGTGCCACCGCCGGCTGTCGCCGCGGCCCTGGTCCTGGTGCCGCTGACCACCGCGGGCGAGGCGGGCGCGCCGCTGGGGGCGCTGGTGGGCACGGACCGGGACGAGCCGCGGCTGCTGGTGGTGCCGCAGCCGCGCGACCGGGACCTGCGCTCGGCCTTCCTGGCCGAACTCGCGGACGAGGTCCTGCCGTTCATCGACCTCCTACGAGGACGCCACCGAGGCGGAGCCCGGCAAGGAGACCGACCCGGCCACCGGGAAGAAGGTCGCCGTCGAGCGCGAACTGTGCGTGGACGCACCGCAGTTGATCGTGCCGAACTCGGCCGGCGCTGGACTACGTGCGGCTGCTCGGCCGGTCCACCCGGTTCCGCCGCACCGCGGAGGAGGATCCCGCCGAGCCCTACCCGGCGCCCTCGCGGGTCCCGCTGCTGGGCCGCTGGCTGACGCACTACGGCGAGCGGGCCCGCACCCCGGGCAGTTCCCTGCTGGTCGCCATGACCGAGCTGCTGACCCGGCACTGGGCGACCGGCCAGAGCGGCCTGGAGGACCAGCACCTGGGCGCGCTGCTCGGCGTGGATCGACCCGCCGGCCGGGCAGAGCGGCGCTCAGGCGGCGCTGCGGGCGCAGACCGCGCGTGGCGCGGACGGCCTGCTGGTCAGCCCGCCCGCCGGCCCGGCGACCGACCCGGTCTTCGACAACACCGCTGCTGGCCCCCGCGATGGCCCGCTACGACGCGGCGCGCGCCGGCGGGCCGCGACACGGCTCGGCCGCTCGCTGCGAGGGGAGATCCGCGCGCTGCTGGCGAGCCAGCTGCGGCCCACCTGGGACGACGTGTGGCGCGGGCGTCGACCTGCTGCGCGCGCTGCCGCGAGGGCGGCGCATGTCGAGGACCGGTGGAAGCGCGACCGCTGGTCCTTCACCGGCCACCGCGACCGGGTCAGGGCCGGCGAGCCGCCGCAGCCGAGGCGGGACGACGCGGTCACCGCGGCGCAGAAGCTCGCCGGGCGCGAGACCGCGCAGGCCAGGCTGGAGGCCGCAGGAGGCGCTGGACGACCCGCTGGTGATGGCCGAGCGGCGGCTGGCGGGCGAGGCGTTCGCCGGTGAGGTGGCCGAGGTCGAGATGGACGTACTCGCAGGCGAAGGTGGCCCGGCCGCGGCCGCTGGTGACGGTCGGCCACCGCCGACCTGCCGCATCTGGAGGAGGGCGGCCAGGTCTACCGCGCGCTGGCGGACGGGCGCACCCAGGCGGCGCAGTTCGTGGCCCGGCGCGAGCCGGGACGGGGCACGGACGGCCGCCGGGGGCCCGATCTGCTGACGCTGCGGCTGATCGACGGGATGGGCCGCGGCAAGGAGCCGGACGCGGGCACGGTGCCGCAGGCCGGGGAGCCGGTGTGCTGGACGCTGTTCGAGCACGCGCCGCGCGGCGGCCCCGACCTGCCGGACGCCGACGCCACCCCGTGGACGCACGGCGGCCCGCCCTGCGTACCCGTCGGCCGTCGCCGCGGTGCCCGACCCGCCCGACACCGTGACCGGGGAGGACTTCCTGTGACCGAAGCCGACCCTCGCCCCTGAGCCGCCGCAGGATCCCGGGGCGGCCGCCGCCCGGGCCACCGAGGCGATCCTGCGGACCACCCTGCACGGCGCCGCACCGCGGTGTCGTGGTGGACTCCCCGCCCGGCGCGGGCAAGTCGACCCTCGTGGTGCGCGCCGCCCGCGAACTGGCCGCCGCCGGCGAGCAGTTGATGATCGTCGCGCAGACCAACGCCCAGGTCGACGACCTCGCCGACCGGCTGGCGGTCGCCGACCCCGGGCTGCCGGTCGGCCGGCTGCACGGCACCGACTCGCCACCCGACCCGGCGCTCGACCGGCACCCGTCGGTGCGCGAAGTCCACGAAGGTCGCCGACCTGCGCGAGCGTGCAGGTGGTGATCGCCACCGCCGCCAAGTGGGCGCTACGTCAAGGACGTCGAGCCCTGGCGGCACGCGATCGTCGACGAGGCGTACCAGATGCGCTCGGACGCGCTGCTGCGCGGTCGCCGGGCTGTTCGAGCGGGCGCTGTTCGTCGGCGACCCCGGCCAGCTCGACCCGTTCAGCGTGGTGGGCGCCGAGCAGTGGGCGGGGCTGTCCTACGACCCGTCGGCGAGCGCGGTGGTCACGCTGCTCGCGCACAACCCGGACCTGCCGCAGCACCGGCTGCCGGTGTCCTGGCGGCTGCCCGCCTCCGCGGCGCCGCTGGTCTCCGCCGCGTTCTACCCGTACACGCCGTTCCGCAGCGGCACCGGCCCGGCGACCGGCTGCTGACGTTCCGGGGTGGCGTCGGACGGCGGCGCGCCCGACCGGGTGCTGGACGAGGCGGCGGCGTCCGGCTGGGGGCTGCTGGAGCTGCCCGCCCGGCACACACCGCGCACCGACCCGGAGGCGGTGCGCGCGGTGGCCGCGGTGGTGCGGCGGCTGCTGGACCGCGGCGGGGTGACGGTGAGCGAACGGGACGGCGGGCGGCCCGGCGCCGCTGACCGCGGACCGGATCGCGGTCGGCACCGCCCACCGCGACCAGGCCGCCGCGGTGCGCGCTGCGCTTGCCGCGGCTCGGGGTGACGGGCGTGGCGGTGGACACCGCCAACCGGCTGCAGGGCCGGGAGTTCGACGTCACGGTGGTGCTGCATCCGCTGTCGGGGCGGCCGGACGCGACCGCGTTCCACCTGGAGACCGGGCGGCTGTGCGTGCTGGCGTCCCGGCACCGGCACGCGTGCGTGGTGGTCTGCCGGGCGGGGGTGGCCGACCTGCTGGACGAGCATCCGTCGACCGAGCCGGTGCAGCTCGGGGTGACCGTGAAGTTCCCGGACGGCTGGGAGGCCAACCACGCGGTGCTCGCCCGGCTGGCCGAGCATCGGGTGGCGTGGCGACCGTAGCGCGTTCCGCCGGGATCACGGCTGGGTAGCCCTGTGCGGGACAATGGATGGCGGTCCACAACCTGGAGGTAGGTAGATGTCCGAGCCGCACTCGGCTCATCACACGCCGGACGAGGCCCAACGCAGGATGCGACCCGCACCCCTGCTCTTCGAGCCCGAGGCGGCGTCCGGCGACCCCGAGCACTTCTTCGACCTGGAATCCATCGACGATCCGGGGCGGCTGCTGGACCGGGCGACGGAGCTGGCACTGGCCTTCCGCGCGGCGGCCGACCGCGCCACGGAGTTCCAGGCGATCGCCGCGGCACAGCTCGCCGACCCGCAAGCGCTTCGACGCAGCGCCGCTGGCCGTGATCGCGCGCCGGGCCGACTGGTCGGAGGACTACACGAAGAAGATGGTGGAGTTCGGCTGCCAGCTGCTCAGACAGCAGGGGCTGCCGGACTGAACCGCGATCCCTGCGTACGTGGCCACCCACACGGGCATCTGGCATATGCGCGCAGGGTACCGCCGGTAACGGCGCCCTGTCCCGGATTCGTCCGATTCGCGGGATCCGGACCGCGCACAGGGGTAGATCTGTCGGTCATGAGCGACTTGACCTGGGACATCCGGAACGGGAACGCAACGCACACCGAATCGCGGTCCGCGGGGGTCCCGCGGACCGGGGACCGGCACCGCGACCCGATGTCGCACACCGAACACGTCACCGCCGACGGGGCCGAATGGCTCGCCTCGGCCAGCGCCTTCCCGCGCAGCGTCCGCGCCCTGTGGACCGCCCACCCCGCCGCGCCGAGCGTGCTGCCCTGCGGAACGGTCTTCGACGTGGTCAACCTCTCCGCGCTCTTCGGGCGCCGGGTACTGGACCGGCTGTGGTCGGACGGTCCCGGGTGCGGCCCGGTGGCCGTGCGGCGCGGCCGGATACTGCTTTTCGCGGTACCGGGCACCGCGGACCGGCTGCCGTCGCTGCTGGCCTGGGAGGAGTGGGGGCGCCTGGTGCCGCCGCCACTGTGCCACGGCGCGGGGGACGAGGTGACGCTGCCGCCGCTGGTCCCGGGGATACGCGACGCGGCGGAGGCGGACGGCACCCGGTGGGTGGTGGCGCCGGGGGTACGGCAGCCGTGGCTGCCGGGAGCGGCGGTCCTGCTGTGGGCCTGCCTGCGCGCGGCGCGGCCGAAACACGGCCGGCTCGCCTCGGCCGATCACGACGGGCCTGGTCAGGGCGGGTACGACGGGGGAAATCCGGGCTGAAGACTTATCGATTTTTCCTCTGCCGGATGCGGGTGCTACTGTCGTCGACATCGCAAGCGCCGCTAGCTCAACAGGCAGAGCAGCTGACTCTTAATCAGCGGGTTCGGGGTTCAAGTCCCTGGCGGCGCACGGACCGGGCACCCCCTTCGCGGGGGTGCCCTTCGTCTTTGACGGTGACCTCTCCCCCACCCGCCCGCCCTTTCCGCGGGGGCTCCGCCCCCTGCACCCCCAGGCGGGGCTGCGCCCCGAACCCCCGCGGGGCTCCGCCCCTGCACCCCGGCCCGCTCGGGCCCCCACTGCGGGGCTTCGCCCCTGCACCCCCTCCAGCTCCAGCTCCGGCGCCCGCCCGCACCCCCTCCGGCTCCGGCCCTGCCCGGGTCAGTCCCAGGGTGTCTGCACCCGTGGGCCGCTCATGGGCATCAACTTCGGGGGGTGGTCGTCTGCCAGGAAGTCCAGGAGGAGGCGGCTCACCAGGTCGGGTTTTTCGAGGGGGAGGGCGTGGGAGGTGCCCGGTACTACGGCCAGTTGGGCTTCTGGCAGGGTCGCGGCCATCTCCGCGCTGTGGGCGGCGCGGACGCCGTCGTCGTCGCCCTGCATGACCAGCGTGGGCGCGGCGATCCTCGCCAGGTCGGCCAGTTCCAGGCCGGTTCCGCCACTCCACATCCGGGTCAGCTTGCCCAGGAAGACCGGGAAGTGCTCCGGCCCGTCCGGCGACAGCGGCTCGTACAGCGGCAGGAACCACCGGGTCAGCGTCTCGCGGCCCTCCTCGTCGTCGACGTTCAGGGCGCGCGCCGCCTCGGTGGCGCCCTCGTCGGTCACCGCGCTGCCGATGACGACCAGCTTGGCCACCAGGTCGGGCCTGCGCAGCGCGAGGTGCAGCGCGACCACGGCACCGTCGCTCCAACCGATCACATGGGCCGGTCCCGCCCCGACCTCGTCCATGAAGGCGGCGGTGTCGTCCGCCATCCCGTCATAGCTGTACGGCCCCTCGACGTCCGGCGTGCGGCCGTGACCGCGCCGCTCGGGCGCCAGGACCCGGTACCGCGCGGCGAGTGCCGGGGCCTGCCCGTACCAGCTGTCGGCCGTCACCCCGCCGCCGTGCAGCAGCACCACGGGGTCCCCCGCGCCCCACTCCTCGTAGTACGTGCGCAGCCCACGCGCCATCACGTACGAGCCCATGCCCGGCCCCCGTCCCGCCACCCGTGGTGACCGCCGATTGATTGAGCAACGCTCAATTGAACAGCGCTCAAGTTAGGTGGCTATGCTGTCGCCGTCAAGCCGGGGACGGACGGGGAACGGGAGAGCGCGCGATGCCGCTGCAACGGCGAACGGTGATCGACGCCGCGCTGGAACTGCTGGACGAGGTCGGGCTCGACGGCCTCACCACCCGGGCGGTGACGACCCGGCTCGGCGTGCGGCCCGGCGCGTTGTACTGGCATGTGACCAGCAAGCGCGAACTGCTCACCGCCGTCGCCGAACGGATCATGGACGAGGTCTTCACCGGCGAGCCCGGCGGACCCGGCGACCCGGACGGGGACTGGGCCGCCCAGACGACCGCGTTCGCGCACGCCATGCGGTCGGCGCTGCTGCGGCACCGGGACGGTGCCCGGCTGGTCGCTACGCACACCCCGGTCGGGCCGGCCGCGCTGCGCGCCGCGGAGGAGGGGCTGGCCAGGATGCGGGCGGCCGGAGTGCCGCTCGCGCTCGCCGCGCACTTCGGTGACACGGTCACCAGTTACGTGACCGGGTTCGTGCTTCAGGAGCAGGCCGCCGGTGTCGGCCCCGATTCCGGGGGCGAGTCCGGGGGCGGTTCGGGGAGCGGGATCGACGCGGCGGAGTTCCCGCATCTCATGGAGTGGGCCGGTCACCGGGCGCCGGACCGGGACGCCGCGTTCGCGACCGGGATCGGGCTGATCGTCGACGGGTTGCGGGCGGCGCTGAGCACTCCGGGGGGTCGGGTATGATCTACGACGTCGCACGCGCCGCTAGCTCAACAGGCAGAGCAGCTGACTCTTAATCAGCGGGTTCGGGGTTCAAGTCCCTGGCGGCGCACGGACCGGGCACCCCCTCGCGGGGGTGCCCTTCGTCTTTGACGGTCACGCCTTCCCCCACCCGCCCGCCCTTTCCGCGGGGGCTGCGCCCCCTGCACCCCCAGGCGGGGCTGCGCCCCGAACCCCCGCGGGGCTGCGCCCCTGCACCCCCTCGGCTCCGCCCCTGCCCGCGCCCCGGCGGGCTGCGCCCCCGCACAGGACGCCCGCACCCCCGCGGCTCCGCCCGGCCTGCGGGGCCGCGTCCCCGCCCCGCTCACGCTCCGCGGAGCTACCCCCGCTTCACCCTCACCACATATCCGCCCACCGGGGTCTGCGACTCGACCGTGATCGTCAGGCGGGTCGTGGGGTCGGTGAAGTGGGTGCCGGGAGAGAAAGGGGCGTCGTTGAGGGAGTTGAAGGTGCCGCTGCTGAAGTCGCAGGCGGTGGTGGTGGGGTGGGAGTCGATGACGTGGACGGGGCCGTCGCCGGAGGGGGTGTCGGTGCGGACGCGGTAGATCAGGACGCCCTCCGTGCAGCCCGCGTCGTCGTTGCCCCGGGTGCGGCGGGCCTCGGCTACGTAGGCGGTACGGGAGCCGTAGGGGATGACCACCGCCTTGCGACCGCCGGGCACTTCCAGGGGAGCCAGCCGGAAGGTGCGGGTCGACGGGACGGCTACACAGGCGATCTGGCGGTCGTCCAGCCAGCCGAGCCGCCATTTGTGCCAGGCGAGCAGGTCGCCTTGGAGGCCCCAGTCGAGCGACATGGTGTCCCACTGGCCGGCCAGCTTGTCGGTGCGGCGGAAGTCCGGCACGGAGTACAGGTCGGGCAGCCCGAGTATGTGGCCGTTCTCGTGGGCCAGGACCCGCGGGCCCGACTGGTCGTGGCCGTAGATGACGGAGACCCGGTCGAGGTGGGTGCCGCTCTCGGTGGTGGCGGCGCTGCCGCCGGTCCAGGTGACCGACAGCACGGTCTCGTCGGCGGGCGGCCCGGCGTTCGGTGTGGCGATGACGTTGACCAGGTCGTAGCCGCGGAAGTCCACCGCGTGCCCGGTGACCGCGACCAGGTCGCGCATCATCTCGCGGTGCACCGGCCAGCCGTAGCCGCGCGCTATGCCGTACGCGGAGAACGGCCGCGGCATGCGGAACCAGCGCAGCACCGGGACCGGGCGGTAGCGGAGCCTGCCGTAGGAGGCCCGGGTGTACCAGCGCGGGACGGCCGGGAAGAACTCGCGGTAGCGCTGCCGGACGCTCTCGTGGGCCGGGGCGTCGGGGAAGTCGATGAAGAGCGTGAGGGCCTTCAGAGTCCCGGTGGAGCGGGCGTACTCGGCGTCGTGGGTCGCGGGGAAGCCCTCGGACATCTCGGTGCCCGGATGGGCCGGCAGGGCGCACGGCCGGTCCGCGGGGGCCCCGGCCGGGGCGCCGGCCGCCTCGACGCCCACGCCGACCGCCGAGCCGCCCGCGAGCAGCAGGACGGCGGATATCGCGGCGGCCTTGAGCCGGCCAGGGCGGCGCCGGCTCACCGCTCGGCCACCGTGACCCTCCAGCCGCCCCGGGCGGTGCGCCCCGCCACCCGGATCCGCACCGCGTGGCGGACCCGGACGCCGAACCGGTAGGTGTAGGACTCGCCGGAGGCGAGCGGGGCGTCGGCCAGCGGCGGGTAGACCGAGGAGCCGTAGCAGCCGCCGGTCAGCGGGTGCGGGTCGACGACCTCGACCGGCCCCTCGCCGGTGGCCACGTCGCTGCGGATCCGGTAGAGCAGCACCCCCTGGGCGCAGGCGCGCACGTCGTTGCCGTCCGCGGTGCGGGCCTCGACGGCCAGGGCCGAGGTGGCGTCCAGCCGGACCACCACGAGCTTGGCGCCGCCCGCGGTCTCCACCGGGGTGAGGTCCGCGGTGGTGGTGCCGGGATGCTGGAAGCAGGTGACCTGGGCGCGGTCGATCCAGCCGTACTTCCACCGGTGCCAGGCGAACAGGTCGGGGGCGAGCGCGAACTGGCTGCCCATCAGGTCCCAGTCGCCGACCCTGGTGTCCCAGTCGTCGGTGTCGCCCGGGGGCGGCCGGAAGTACAGGTCGGGCAGGTCGAAGACGTGGTTGGTCTCGTGGGCGAGGACGTCGGGGTCCGGCGGGTGCCGTTCGAAGACGGTGACCAGCCGGCTGATCTCGGCGCCGCCGGAGCGCAGCGGGCGGTCGAGGTTGACGACCTTGGTGGCGTCGGAGTCGACCCCGGGGGCGTCCGGGTCGGCGACCAGGTAGACCACCGGGTAGCGGCCGAGGTCCACCGTCCGGCCGGCGACGGCGACCGCGTCCCGCAGATAGGCGTCTCGCGGCCCGGCCGCCCAGTCGCGGTGGATGCGGTAGGCGGACGAGGGGCGCGGCATGGTGATCCACCGCGGTTCGATGTGCGCCCGCAGCCGGAAGCGCCCGTAGGAGGCGCGGGCGAAGAACCGGGAGGTGCCGGGGAAGTGGTCGGCGGCCAGTTCGGCGGTGCCGATGCCGGGGGTGTGGTCGGGGAAGGCCAGGAAGATCATGACCGCGTCGAGGTCGCCGAGCGGACGAGGATAGGCGGCGTTCCAGTCGGCGACGCCCTCGGAGTGGCGGGCGTCGGTGCGGCGCAGGGCGCAGGGGCCCTGCGTGGAGGCGGCCGCCGCGGGCCCGGCGAACAGCGCCCAGGCGACGAGCGCGCCGAACACGACGGCCAGCGCGACGCCCCGGCGATCCGGGTGCGGGCGGGGCCGCGCGTGGGCACCGCCGGTCCGGTACGGCAGGCCGTGCCGGGTGCTCCACCGGGGTCCGCGATCGTACGGGCTGCCGCCGTACGCACTGTCGTACGCACCGCCTCGCACGCGCACCTCCCCGGGACGGGATCGGGACTGATTGCCGACCTCTCCACCCTTGGATGATTTGCGTACTTTTGCCCTGTTCTACTGGTCCGGTTGTGTCACCGGTGAATCGTCACGCACGGTGACCATCGACCAAGAGTGATCCCCGGCGGACAGATGTGGCCAGAGAGGGACAACGGCGACCCGGAAACGGACATCACACTTCGCATATGCCGTAATGCGCCGAGAATCACTACGGAATCACCACGCTGACAGTGGCTCAGGGCGACCGGGAACCTTTATGATCGGCACATTTCCAGGTGGGAATCCGCTCTGGTGATCCCCCCGACTCCCCTTCCCGACTACCTGTGCGAGACGACTGCGATGCGGGAGCAAGCTGACGGCGGACCCTCGGTCGGCCGAGGCGGCGAGCCCGCTGTCCACCGGTCAGGTTTTACGGAGCGTGACAATCAGCCCGGCACACCCCTGCGCGACTACCACGCGGCCTTCAACGTCGCCCGTACCGCCATGGGACTGGTCAACAGCGAGGGCCGGCTGCTGGCCGCCAACCCCGCGCTCGGCTCGATGCTCGGCGCCGATCCGGCCCGGCTCACCGACCAGCGGGCCGCCGATCTGGTGGGGCTCGACGCGGACGACCGGGTACGCGACGCCTACCAGGACGTGCTGCACGGCGGGCGGGACCGGCTGCGCCGCACCTGCCGCCTGAAACACCCCGACGGCCGGGCGGTCTGGGCGGAGGTGACCCTCGACGCGGTGCGCGAGCCACCGGACGGCGGACAGCCGGCCGACTCCCGTACGGCGGCCCTGCTGTCGGTCGAGGACGTCAGCGAGCAGCGGGAGCTGGCGGAGCGGCTGCGGCACCTGGAGATGCACGACCCGGTGACCCGGCTGCCGAACCGCGCGCTGTTCTTCGAGCGGCTCGGGGCCGCGCTGGACTCCCCCGCAGGACACCGGGTGGGGATCTGCTACCTGGACCTGGACGGCTTCAAGGCGGTCAACGACACGCTGGGGCACGGGATCGGCGACCGGCTGCTGGCGGCGGTGGCCGGGCGGCTGCTGGCCTGCGTGGCGGAGGGCGGCCACCTGGCGGCCCGGCTCGGCGGCGACGAGTTCGCCCTGCTGGTCGAGGAGTCCGGGGGCACCGAGCAGGTGACCGCTCTCGCCGACGCCGTACTGGCCGCGCTGCAAAGGCCGTTCGACCTGGAAGGCCACCGGCTCGCGGTCTCGGCGAGCATCGGGGTGGTCGAGCGGCCGGCCGCCGGCACCTCGCCCACCGGGCTGATGCAGGCCGCCGACACCACGCTGTACTGGGCGAAGGCCGACGGCAAGGCGCGCTGGACGCTCTTCGACCCGGAGCGCAACGCGCACCGGATGACCCGTCAGGCGCTGTCCAGCACCCTGCGGCAGGCGGTCGAGCGCGGGGAGTTCGTGCTGGAGTACCAGCCACTGGTGGCGCTGGACAGCGGGGTGCTGCGCGGGGTGGAGGCGCTGGTGCGCTGGGAGCACCCGCAGTTCGGGCGGCTCACCCCGGACCGTTTCGTCGGGCTGGCCGAAGAGGACGGCTCCATCGTCCCGTTGGGCCGCTGGGTGCTGGCGGAGTCCTGCCGGCAGGCGCGGGTGTGGCAGAAGGACCACCCGGACCGGCCGCTGTTCGTCAGCGTCAACGTGGCGGTGCGCCAGGTGTGGGACTCCGACCTGGTGGCGGATGTCGCCGAGATCCTGGACGAGTCGGGACTGCCCCCGGAACTCCTGCAGTTGGAGCTGACCGAGTCGGCGGTGATGGGCTCGGCGGGGCAGCCGTTGCAGGCACTTCACGCGCTGAGCGAGATGGGGGTGCGGATCGTCATCGACGACTTCGGCACCGGGTACTCCAACCTCGCCTATCTCAGCCGCCTCCCCGTGGCGGCGCTCAAGCTCGACGGGTCCTTCGTGCACGGCTTCCGGGCCCGTGAACACCCCAACCCGGCCGACGAGACCATCGTGGTGGCGCTGGTGGACCTCGCGCACCGGCTGGGGCTCACGGTGACCGCCGAGTGCGTGGAGAGCCCCGAGCAGGCCGAGCGGCTGCGGCGGATCGGCTGCGACACCGGCCAGGGCTGGTTCTACTCCCGGCCGGTGGGCGCGGAGTCCATCGGCGCGATGCTGGGCGGCGGTTGAGCCGCCCGCGACGAACGGCGGACGCCCGGCGAACCCCGCCTGGGCGGGGTTCGCCGGACGTCCTGGTGGGGGGAGCCGGATCAGCAGGGTCCCGTGTCGGTCCACACCCCGGAGCCGCCGGTGGAGGGCACCTCGCCCTGGGTCCACCACTTGGCCTGCCAGACGTGACCGTTGTACGAGGCCTTGTCACCGCCCACGTACACCTGGGTGGCCACGTACGCGGGCACGGTGCAGGTGCCGGGGGGCGGGCTGGTCGGCGGGTCGGTGGGCGGCGGGCTGGTCGGCGGGGCCGTGCAGGAGGAGGCCGAGCCGTTGGTGGCGTTGACGGTGGCGTTGAAGAGCGTCGCGGACGGGTCGAGGTCGTAGAGCGAGAACATCATCGTGCCGCCGAGGCCGTTGCAGTGCACGTAGTCGGCCTTGGCCTGGACCGACTGCGCGTCCTCGCCGGTCCAGAAGGTGCTGCCGTCGTAGAAGTAGGCGGCCTGCGCCGAGGAGTCCCAGAAGGTGTCACTCGGATTGTCGACGACGCCGTTCAGTTCCTTGTACATCCGCACACCGGGCACGTTCCCGGACAGCGTCGCGCCGGTCGCCGGTCCCGAGGCGGTCTGGAACAGCCCGTGGTTGGAGCCGGCCGGCACGCCGGTCCAGCCGCGGTAGTAGAACGGCACGCCGACGGTGAGCTTGTTGGCCGGGAAGCCGCCGGGGATGCCGTACTGCGAGTCGCCCACGGTGTAGGCCTTGATGGCCTCGTCGACGGAGTACTTCTCGTTGCCCGGCGCGACCGGCGGCATCGGGTCGCTGGGGTTGTCGTAGATCGGCGCGGCGTGGTTGGTCGGCCCGGTGGGCTCGAAGGCGCCGTGCATGTCGTACGTCATCGGGTCGCCGAAGGTCAGGTACTGACCGATCTTGTCGGTCTCGATGTCGGCGATCTTGTCCTGGCCGGCCGGCAGCGCGGCGGACAGGGCGTAGGTCTTGCCGTCGGCCTGGCCCTGGGTGTTGAGCTCGGAGCGGAACTCGGCCAGCAGCGCGGTGAAGTTCTGCTTGTCCGCGGCGGCCGCGTGGTTGCCGAGGTGGCCGCCGCCGCCCGGGTACTCCCAGTCGAGGTCGAAGCCGTCGAAGATCCCCTTGGCGCTGCCCGCGCCGCCGTAGCCGCCCTGCGAGGGCAGGTTGCCCTTGATGAACATGTCGATGCAGGAGGAGACCAGCTTCTGCCGCGCGGCGGAGCTGGCGGCGGCGTCGGAGAAGTACTTGGAGTAGGTCCAGCCGCCGAGCGACAGCAGCACCTTCAGATGCGGGTTGGCCGCCTTCAGCTCCTGCAGCTGGTGGAAGTTGCCCACGATGGGCTGGTTGAAGACGTCGGCGGTGCCGTTCACCAGATGTCGGAGCCGAAGGACTTCTGGTAGTCGGCGAATGCGTCGCCCGCGCCGTCACCGGCGTTGGGGTCGTTCTCACCGCCCGGGTCCGGGTCACTGGCCTTGCTGGCTTCAAAGCAGGTGAGGTTGGCCGGGTCGATGTTCTCGAAGTCGTAGATCAGGTAGTCGAGCTTGGACGCCATGCCCTCGGAGTTGACGTTCTTGAGGTAGAAGGCGTTCTGGTAGACCGACCACTGGTCGTAGTACGCGACCTTCAGGCCGCCACTGGTGGCCGCGGCGCCGGTGGTGTTCGACGCGGGCGAGACCGCCGCGGCCTTGCTCGCCGCGGTGATGGACGACGCGTCGGCCGAGCCGGCCACGCCGAGCGCGCCCAGCACACCGGCCCCGAGGGCCAGCACCGACAGCGCGGCGGTCAACGATCTGGTGGCCCTTTGGCCCTTACGAGGCATGCGCACGGAGACGACCTCCTGATGGGGGGCGGTTGTCTCTGGAATACCGGCGCGCCATGCACGCGTCAATGGTCTGGACTAATTATGGACTAGACCACTCCGGGCGCGCCGGCCCTGCGCCCCTGATGAGGGGACCGCCCCCCGGTGGACCGCGCCGGGCGGCGGTCCTACCCAGGAACTACGGCCGGGACTGCGGGGGCAGTTCGTAGGCGTCGGCTATCAGGTCGTAGGAGTGCAGCCGGGCGTCCGGATCGTGGGTGTTGGCGGTGATCATCAACTCGTCGGTGCCGGTGCGCTTGGCGAGCGCGTTCAGCCCCTCCCGGACGGTGTCTGGGGTGCCGTACTCGACGTTGGCGAGCCAGGACTCCAGGAACTCGCGCTCCATCGCGGAGAACGGGTACGCCTCGGCCTCCTGCGGGGTGGGCACCAGCCCGGGACGGCCGGCCCGCAGCCGCATCATCGACAGGGCGCCGGTGAGGACCTGGCGGCGCGCCTCCTTCTCGTCCTCGGCGGCGAAGGCCTGCACCCCGATCAGCGAGTACGGCCGGTCCAGCACCTGCGAGGGCCGGAAGGACTCCCGGTACAGCTCCAGGGCCGGGACGGTGTTCTGCGCCGAGAAGTGGTGGGCGAAGGCGAACGGCAGGCCCATCTGCCCGGCCAGCCGCGCGCTGAACCCGCTCGACCCCAGCAGCCACACCGGAGGACGGCCGGGCGACTGGACCCCGCCGTCGGCCGAGCTCTGCACGGGACCGGGCACCGCGTGGATGCGGGCGTACGGGTGGCCGGGCGGGAAGTCGTCGTCGAGGAAGCGGATCAGCTCGGCCAGGTGGGCGGGGAAGTCGTCGGCGCCTTCGCGCAGTTGCTGGGTGCGCCGCAGCGCGGCCGCGGTGGCGCCGTCGGTGCCGGGGGCCCGGCCGAGGCCGAGGTCGACGCGGCCGGGCGCCAGCGCCTCCAGGGTGCCGAACTGCTCGGCGATGACCAGCGGCGCGTGGTTGGGCAGCATGACGCCGCCGGAGCCGATCCGGATGGTCTCGGTGTGCGCCGCTATGTTCGCCAGGATGACGGCCGGCGAGGAGCTGGCGACGCCGGGCATCGAGTGGTGCTCGGCGACCCAGTAGCGCTGGAAGCCGCGGGCCTCCGCCTTCCTGGCCAGCGTCGCGGCGGTGCGCAGCGCCCGCGTCGAGGTCAGACCGCTTCCGACGGTCACCAGGTCCAGTACGGACAGCGGTACCGGCGCGGTTCCGCGCGCTGTTCCCCGGATCTCGTCGGCCACGTGGGATCGCCTCCTGGTTGTTCGCTCCGATTCCTTGCGAACACCAGCCGGAGACCGTCTCCGGTTATTCCCACCGCCGGCGCCCCGCGACGGTGGCGCGCGGCCGTTACGCGGGCTGGATCTCGGCGGCGGCCGGGAAGGCCGCAGGCGGCGGGAGGAGCCGGGACAGTGCGTCGCGCATGTGGGCGTCCAGCAGCTCGACCACCAGCTCCTCGTCGGCGGCGCGCAGCGCGTCGATGATCGCGGCGTGCTCGGCGACCAGGTCGACCGGCGCGCTGTAGGTGACGGTGAGCGCGGACAGGCACATCCGGGTCTCGACGAAGAGCGTGTCGGCCATTCTGACCAGCCGGGGGCTGCCGGACTCCGCGATCAGCACCTGGTGCAGCTCCATGTCGGCGGCGGCCAGCGCGCGCGGGTCGCCCTGGTCGGCCGCCGCCGCCATCGCCGCGCACGCCTCGGCCAGCCGGTCGGCGGTGCGCTGCGGGTGCTCGCGGATCACCACCCGGCACGCGGCGGCCTCCACGGCGGCTCTGGCCAGGTAGATGTCGGTGACGTCGTCGGCGGTCAGCTCGACCACGAAGACGCCGCGGTGCGGTTCGCTGCGCAGGATGCCCTGCTGCACGAGGCGCTGCATGGCCTCGCGCAACGGGCCGCGGCTGACGCCGAGCTGGGTCGCCAGCTCGACCTCGCCGAGCTGGCGACCCGGGGCCAGGGTGCCTTCCATGACCGCTTCGGTCAGCCGCCTGGCGATGACGATCGCGGCGGGCTCCCGTTTGACCGGGGCGAGTATCCGCCCGCCGTCACCGGACATCCGTAACACTCCTCAGTGTTGTCTGGCGAAGAGAGTACCGAGCCCGGAGCGTGCGGTGTCCGCGCCGACGAGACGCAGGCCCTCCCACGCGGTGACCTGGTTGGCGGTGAGGACCGGTTTGCCGACCGCCGACTCCAGTTCGGTGAGCCAGGCCGCGGTGTGCAGGGCGGTGTCCGGCAGCAGGACGGCGTCGGCGTCCGGATGGTCGCCGGCCAGCGCGAGCCGCAGCACCTCCTCGCGGCCCCAGGTGCCGACCTCGGCGGCGGTGATGATGCCGCTGCCCTGGGTGCTCACCACCTCGGTGCCCGCCTCCTTGAGGAAGGCGGTGAAGTGCTGCGCCACGTCCTCCGGGTAGGTGGCGGCCACCGCCACCCGGCGGGCGCCCAGCGCCTGCACGGCGTGGGCGAAGGCGAACGAGGTGGAGGAGGCCGGCAGCCCGGCCACCTTCGCCAGCTCGGCGATCTGCTCGCCCGCGCCGTGCCAGCCGAAGACGAAGCTGGCGCTGGTGCACGCCCAGACCACCGCCGAGACGCCCTTGGTGGTCAGCTGCCGGGCGCCGTCCGCCAGCCGGGCGGCCGAGCCCATCTCCAGCAGCGCGTCGACCCGGTGGGCGTCCTCGCCGATGTCGGTGTGCACCAGGGGCAGCCGGACGGCCGGTCCGGTGGCGGCGAGCAGCCGTTCCAGCAGCGGGTAGTCGTCCTCCGCCGAATAGCCGGGGTAGAGGAAGCCGACCGCGGGGGCGGCCTCCTCGGCGTCGGCGTGCGTAGGCATCGCGGTCTCCCTTGCGGTCGTCTGCGGTCGTCGTACGATCCCTCCCCAGCCGAGCATAGGCCGGATCCGCGGATTGTCGACAGTCCTACATCTGCCCGGCGCGGCGCGTCAGTTGGCCAGCGGGTCGTCCGGCGGGGGCGGGGTGTCCAGCGACTCGAAGGTCTCGGCGAAGAACTCCGCGTCGCCCAACGGCTGTCCCGCCAGGGCGACTTCGGGGATCGCCGGGCCCCGGCCGCCCGGCATCCTGGCCTCCGGCACGGTGCCCGCCCGAGCCGCCGGGTCGAGCAGCGCCTGGTACGGGCCGACCGCCGCGGCGCCGATGGCGCGCAGCGCGGCCCACATGGTCACCTGGTTGGCGGAGAGCACCGGCAGCCGCAGCTCGGCCTCCAGCTGCGGGATCACGTCGTAGGTCGGCAGGTTCGTGCAGCTGATGAAGAGCGCGTCGACGTCCCCGACCACCGCGCTGCGTGCCATGTCCACCACGTCGCGGTACGGCACCCGCCAGATCTCCCTGGTCAGCCCCAGGTAGGCACGGCCCAGGACGGCGATCCCGGCCTCGCCGAGGAAGTCCTCCAGCGAGTCGGTGACCGACTTGGTGTACGGGGTGACCACCGCGATCCGCCGGGCGCCGATCTCGGCCAGGGCGTCCAGCAGGGCGCCCGAGGTGGTCACGGCCGGCAGCCCGGCGGCGGACTCGCTCATCGCGGCCCGCATCCCCAGCTCCCCGGCCGTACCGCCGACGAAGCTGCCGGAGGTGCAGGCGTAGGCCACCGACTCGGGGCGCACCGAATGCAGTGCCATGACCGCGTCACGCAACGTCTCGTGCTCACTGACCAGCCGGGCCATGTCGAGGCTGACCTCGACCGGCACGAACGGGGTACGGGTGAGGTACAGCGATATCTCGTCGGGCACCCAGCGCCACAGCTCACGATCGAGCGCGAAGTCGAAGGGGGCGACGACGCCGATACCGCGCTGCGGGAGCGGGCCGCCGAGAAAGGTGATGTCCAACGTAGGAGCCCCTTTGCGGACGAAGGGCGGGCGGAAGACGAGCGGGCGGAACCATGGGACGCGAGGTGCGAGGTGCGTGGTGCGAGGGGTCGAGCGAGGTGCGATATGCGATGTGCGATGTACCGAGCGATGTGCGAGACGGGCCGGATGCGACCGGGCGACCCCGGGTAAAGCGAGTGCGGCCGGGGAAGGCGGTGTGTACACGCGGATTGTTGACAACGTTAGATTCGTCTCCATAGCGTGGTCAATCCGCAAACCGAAGTGGACTCGTCTACATCAGCAGGCCGATTTTTCGGAGCGGTTTCAGGCATATGACTTCTCAAACCCTTCTCGTCCTCGGTGACGAGGTCCCCGGCCAGCTAGAACGCCTGTCCGCAGGGGTTCGGGTGGTCCACGCGGGCCCCGATCAGCTGCCGGGACTGACCGCCGCACTGTCGGACGCCGACGCCGTCCTCGTGTGGGATTTCACATCCGACGCCATCCGCGACGCCTGGCCGGCGGCCGGCTCCCCGGTCCCCGAGTGGGTGCACACCGCCAGCGCCGGGGTCGACCGGCTGGTCTTCCCGGCGATGGTCGCCGCGCCCACCCGGCTCACCAACGCCCGCGGGATCTTCGAGCAGCCCATCGCCGAATACGTCGCCGGGCTGGTGGTGGCCATGGCGAAGGATTTCCACGGTACCTGGGAGCTGCAACGACAGCGCCGATGGCGGCACCGGGAGACCATGCGGGTGGCCGGCTCCCGGGCGGTCGTGGTCGGCGCCGGGCCCATCGGCCGCGCGGTCGCGGTCACCCTGGCGGCGCTGGGGATCCGGGTGGAGCTGGTCGGCCGCACCGAGCGCGACGGCGACCCGGACTTCGGCCGGGTGCACGGCGAGGGGGCGCTGGCCGGGTTGCTGCCGCAGGCCGACTGGGTGGTCTGCGCCGCGCCGCTGACCGAGCGGACCCACGGGATGTTCGACGCGGCCGCCTTCGCCCGCATGAAGCCCTCGGCGCGCTTCGTCAACGTCGGGCGCGGGCCGCTGGTGGTCACCGACGACCTGGTGAAGGCGCTGCTGGACCACCGGCTCGCCGGGGCGGCGCTGGACGTCTTCGAGCAGGAGCCGCTGGGCCGCGAGGACCGGCTGTGGGACGTGCCGGGGCTGCTGGTCTCCCCGCACATGAGCGCCGACACCTTCGGCTGGCGGGACGCGCTGGCCGAGCAGTTCCTGGACAACTTCGACCGCTGGGCGGCCGGCCGGCCGCTGCTGAACGTGGTCGACAAGCGGCTCGGGTACGTGCCCGTCCACTGAGGAGGTCTCACCGCATATGACCGACCTGTACGAACTGACGGCACGCGAACTGGTGGCGGGCTACCGCGACGGGGCCTTCTCCCCGGTCGAGGCGACCCGCTCGGTGCTCGACCGTATCGAGGCGGTGAACGAGGGCGTCAACGCCTTCACCCGCATCGACACCGAGGAGGCGCTGGAGGCCGCGAAGGCGTCCCGGGAGCGCTGGCGGCGTGGTGAGCCGGCCGGCCCGGTGGACGGCGTGCCGGTGTCGGTCAAGGACATCCTGCTGCTGCGCGGCGGCCCCACGCTGCGCGGCTCCCGGGCGGTCGACGCGCGGCAGACCTGGGACGAGGACGCGCCCTCGGTGGCCCGGCTGCGGGAGAGCGGCGCGGTCTTCACCGGCAAGACCACCACCCCGGAGTTCGGCTGGAAGGGGGTCACCGACAGCCCGCTGCACGGGGTGACCCGCAATCCGTACGACCACGAGCGCACCGCGGGCGGCTCCAGCGGCGGCAGCGCGGCGGCGGTGGCGCTGGGGGCCGGGCCGCTGAGCCTGGGCACCGACGGCGGCGGCTCGGTGCGTATCCCGGCCGCGTTCTGCGGGATCTTCGCGCTGAAGCCGACCTACGGCAGGGTGCCGCTGTATCCGGCGAGCGCCTTCGGGACGCTGGCCCACGTCGGCCCGATGACCCGGGACGCGGCGGACGCGGCGCTGATGATGGACGTGATCAGCGGCCCTGACGTGCGCGACTGGTCGGAGCTGGGCCCGGTGGCCGGCTCCTTCCAGGACGGGCTGGAGGACGGGGTGGCGGGGCTGCGGGTGGCCTACAGCCCGGACTTCGGCGGCGCGGTGGAGGTGGCGCCCGCAGTCGCCGAGGCGGTGCGCAGGGCGGTGGACCGGCTGGCGGAGCTCGGCGCCCGGGTCGAACGGGTCGACCCGCCGCTGACCGACCCGGTGGCCGCCTTCCACGTGCTGTGGTTCTCCGGCGCGGCCCGGGTCGTCGAGCAGCTTCCGCCCGGGGCGGGCGAGCTGCTGGACCCGGGACTGCGTGAGATCTGCTCCGAGGGCGCCGGGTACAGCGCGCTGGAGTACCTGGCGGCGGTGGACGTGCGGATGGCGCTGGGCAAGGCGATGGGCGCCTTCCACCGCGAGTACGACCTGCTGGTCACCCCGACGATCCCGATCACCGCCTTCGAGGCGGGCCGCGAGGCGCCGGCCGGCGCGGCCTCACCGCGCTGGACGGGCTGGACGCCGTTCACCTACCCGTTCAACATGACGCAGCAGCCCGCCGCGTCGGTGCCGTGTGGCACGGACGCGGACGGGCTGCCGATCGGTGTGCAGTTGGTCGCGGCCCGTCACCAGGACGCGCTGGTCCTGCGGGCCTCCCACGCGCTGTACGCCTCGGGGCTGCCCGCGGACACGGTCGTCAGGCCTGGCGGAAGGTGAGGGTCTCGCCGAGTGCGCCGGCCCGCCACAGGTCGTGCGAGGCCTCGGCCATCCGGTCGAGGCCGTCGACCACCGTGCCCCACACGCTGCCCGGCACGAAGCCGACGTCCGCGTTGAGCAGCAGGTTGTTGCGCTCGTAGAACAGCGCGAGGTCGACCACCTTGGTGTGCCCGGCGTGCCCGGTCGCCTCGCCGTAGCCGTAGCCGGGGGTGCCCAGCAGGGTGTCGGTGAAGGAGAAGTAGCACAGGTCACCAGGGATCGGGGTGATCGTGGGGTTCTCCAGCGGGGGCTCCTCGGCCGCGAAGGCCGGCAGCAGGGTGTAGATCTCGTTGCGGGCGTACTTGGCGTGGTAGACGTCCCCCGCGTGCGGCAGTGCGTCCCAGACGGCGGCACAGGTGCGTGGGGCCATGTCGTCCAGGAGCTTCACGGTGCACGACACCGCGCGCTTGGCGAGGCCGACCTCGACGAACCGTTCCGGGTGGGTCATGGGCTTGTCTCCTCCGACGGGTGGGAAGGGCGGACGGTCCGGGCGGCGCGGGGCGGGCGGCGGTGCCCGGCCCCGCGGCGCCGGGCCGGGGGCGTCAGGCGTCCAGGGCCACGTACTTCGTCTCCAGGAACTCCTCGATGCCCACCCGGCCGCCCTCCCGGCCGAGGCCGGACTGCTTGATGCCGCCGAAGGGGGCCGCGGGGGTGGAGACGATGCCCTTGTTGAGGCCGACCATGCCGGTCTCCAGGGACTCGGAGAAGTGCAGGGCGCGCCGAAGGTTCTCGGTGAAGACGTAGCCCACCAGGCCGTGCTCGGTGTCGTTGGCCAGCGCCAGCACCTCGTCGTCGTCGGTGAACGGCACGACGGGGGCCACCGGGCCGAAGATCTCCTCGCGCAGCATCCGGGCGTGTGCCGGCACGTCGGCCAGCACGGTGGGCGGGAAGAAGTAGCCGGGGCGGTCCCCCAGCGGCGCGCCGCCGATGACGGTCCTGGCGCCCTCGCTGACGGCGTCGTCGACCAGCCCGGCGACCTTGTCGCGTCCGGCGGCGTCGATGAGCGGGCCGACGGTGGTCTCCGGGTCTGTGCCGCGGCCGATCACCATGGCGCCCAGCCGGACCGCCAGCCGGGCGGTGAACTCCTCCGCCAGTTCGGCGTGCACGTAGATCCGGTTGGCCGCGGTGCAGGCCTCGCCGATGTTGCGCATCTTGGCGGCGGCGGCGCCGGCGACGGCCTTGTCGAGGTCGGCGTCCTCGCACACGATCAGCGGAGCGTTGCCGCCCAGTTCCATGGAGGTACGCAGGACCTGGTCGGCGGCCTGGCCCAGCAGCTTGCGTCCGACGGCCGTGGAGCCGGTGAAGGACAGCTTGCGGATGCGGCCGTCGCGCAGCAGCGGCTCGCAGACCTCGCCGGGGCGGGTGGTGGTGACGATGTTGAGCACACCGTCCGGCAGCCCGGCGTCCTGGAGGATCCCGGCCAGCGCCAGCATCGACAGCGGGGTCTGGTGGGCGGGCTTGACGACCATGGTGCACCCCGCCGCCACCGCGGGGCCGATCTTCCGGGTACCCATCGCCATAGGGAAGTTCCACGGAGTGATCAGCAGTGCCGGTCCGACCGGCTGGCGCATGGTCCAGATCCGCCCGTTGCCGTCCGGTGCGGTCTGCCAGCCGCCGTCGACCCGGACCGCCTCTTCCGAGAACCATCGGAAGAACTCCGCGGCGTAGGCGATCTCACCGCGTGACTCGGCGATGGGCTTGCCCATCTCCAGCGTCATCAGCAGCGCCAACTCCTCCTGGCGGCGCATCAGTTCCTGGTACGCGCGGTAGAGGATGTCGCCTCGCTCACGCGGTGGCACGGCGGCCCAGGCGGGCTGGGCGGCGGCTGCCGCGTCCAGCGCGTCGAGCCCGTCGCGGGCCCCGGCGTCCGGCAGCGAGCACAGCGGCTCGGCGACGGAGGGGTCCTCGACCTGGAACTCCTTGTGGTCCGAGCCCTGGTCGGGCGTCGCCTTCGGACGCCAACTTCCGCCGATCAGGAGGCCCTTGGGCACTCGCTCGACGACCAGGGCCTCGTTCTTGTCGGTCACGCCAATTCCCCTGTCTCTTGCGGACAGTACCCGGCACCGCCATGCTTGCACGCGGAAGAGGTTGTCGACAATCCTACGATTTCGAGGAGTCCCATGACCGCCTTGTCCCCGCAGCTCAAGCAGGCCACCCCGGTACTGGCGGAACGCGGCGAAGGCGTCCACCTGTACGGCGCCGACGGCCGCCGCTATCTGGACTTCACCGCCGGGATCGGCGTGACCAGCACCGGCCACTGCCATCCCCGGGTGGTGGCGGCCGCGCAGCGCCAGGTCGCCACCCTCGTCCACGGCCAGTACACGACCGTGCTGCACCGGCCGCTGCTGGACCTCACCGACCGGCTGGGCGAGTACCTACCGCCTACCCTCGATTCGGTCTTCTACCTCAACTCGGGCAGTGAGGCGGTCGAGGCCTCGGTCCGGCTGGCCCGGCACGCCACCGGGCGGCAGAACATCGTCTCCTTCCACGGCGGCTTCCACGGCCGCACCATGGGCGCCGGGGCGCTGACCACCTCGTCGACGAAGTTCCGCTCCGGGATCGGCCCGATGATGCCGGGGGTGGCCATCGCGCCGTTCCCGACCGCCTTCCGCTACGGCTGGAGCCAGGAGCAGGCCGTCGACTTCGCGCTCGACGAGCTGGACTACCTGCTGACCACCGTCTCCTCCCCCGAGGACACCGCCGCCTTCATCGTCGAGCCGGTGCTGGGCGAGGGCGGCTACATCCCGGCGGACGCCCGGTTCCTGCTGGGCCTGCGCGAGCGGGCCGACCGGCACGGGATCCTGCTGATCCTCGACGAGGTGCAGACCGGCGTCGGGCGCACCGGGCGCTTCTGGGGCCACCAGCACTTCGTCCCCGGCGGCGACGAGCGGTTCGCGGACATCCTGATCACCGCGAAGGGGCTGGCCTCCGGCTTCCCGCTGTCCGCGATCGCCGCCTCCCGCGAGCTGATGGCGAAGGCCAGGCCCGGCTCGCAGGGCGGCACCTACGGCGGCAACGCGGTCGCCTGCGCGGCGGCGCTGGCCACGTTGGAGGTGATCGCCGAGGAGAAGCTGGTGGAAAACAGCGCCGAGCAGGGCGCCCGGCTGGTCGCCGGGCTGGCCGCGGTGGCGGACAAGCACCCGGGGCTGGCGGACGTGCGCGGTCTGGGCCTGATGTGCGCCACCGAGTTCACCGACGCCGAGGGACGACCGGATCCGGCCACCGCCACCGCGGCCCAGCAGGAGGCGGCCTCGCTCGGGCTGCTGCTGCTGACCTGTGGCGCCACCGGCAACGTGGTGCGGATGATCCCGCCGCTGGTGGTCAACGCGGAGCAGGTCGACGAGGCCCTGGGCCTGTGGTCGCAGGCGGTGGAGAACGTCACCGGCTCCAAGTGATCCCAAACCTCGTCAGGTCACGGCTTAGTATCGAATCTCATACCCTCCTGCGGGCCGGGTAGCCGGGCGGCCAACGGTCCCCGCGCCCGAGCTCCCGAAAGGCGCGATGGCTCGATTGCGCCAGGAGGAGCATGAGTTACCACATAAATGACCGCATAGCGGACAAACAACGCGGTTCCGGACTGGGAAGACGAGAACTGCTGCGTGGCGGCGCGGCCCTCGGCGCGCTCGGCCTGGGCGTCTTCACGACGGCCGGGTGCAGCCGGGTGTCGACCGCCGACGCCACCGACGGCGGCAACCTCCTGGAGCGGCTGCGCAAGCAGGGCAGCGTGCGACTGGGCATCGCCGGCGAGATCCCGTACGCGTTCATCGACAAGAACGGCGACCTGACCGGCGAGGCGCCGGCGGTGGCCGGCACGATCTTCAAGCGGCTCGGGGTGCCGCACACCCAGCCGGTGCCGATCGACTTCGGCTCGCTCATCCCCGGACTGCGCTCCAACCAGTTCGACGTGATCGCGGCCGGGATGTTCATCAACCCCGAGCGCTGCGCGCAGGTGCTGTTCTCCGACCCGGACTACCAGGTGCAGGAAGCCCTGATCGTCCCCAAGGGCAATCCGAAGAAGCTGCGGACCTACACCGACATCGCGAAGGCCAAGGCCTCGATGGGGGTGGCGACCGGCGGCATCGAGATCCAGTACGCCAAGTCCAGTGGCGTCGCCGGCGGCAAGGTCAGCATCTACAACGACCAGCTCAGCGGCCTGGAGGGGATGGAGGCCGGGCGCATGGACTGCTTCGCGGGCACCAGCTTGACGCTGCGCTCGCTGCTGGCCACCGGCCACCACCCCAAGGTCGAGATGACGGAGCCGTTCATCCCGGTCATCGGCGGCAAGAAGCAGTACGGCGCCGGAGGGTACGGGTTCCGGCCCGGTGAGACCCGACTCGCCGACGCCTTCGACGCCGAGCTGCACAAGATGCGCGACAGCGGTGAACTACTGCGGCTGATCAGCCCGTTCGGCTTCACCAAGACCGAGTCGACCACCCTCACCGCGAAGGAGTTGTGCGGCCAATGACGACCGGATTGATCGAACTCCTTCTCAAGGGGCTGTGGATCACTGTCCAGCTGACCTTCTTCAGCGCCCTGCTGGCCGCCGGCATCGCCTTCGCGGCCGGGTTCGCCCGGCTGTCGAGGTGGTGGATCGTGCGGTTCGTGGCCGGCGCCTACGTCGAGTTCTTCCGCGGTACCTCCGCGCTGGTGCTGATGTTCTGGCTGTTCTTCGCCCTGCCGCTGCTGGGCTGGCAGCTCGCCGCGTTGTGGGCGGGCACGCTGGCGCTCGGGCTGTCCTACGGGGCGTACGGCTCGGAGGTGGTGCGCGGCGCGATCCGCGCGGTGCCCGAGGCCCAACGGGAGGCGGCCATCGCGCTGAGCTTCACCCCGGCGCAGCGCATGCGGCTGGTGCTCCTGCCGCAGGCGATCCCCGAGATGCTGCCGCCGTTCGGCAACCTGCTGATCGAACTGCTCAAGGGCACCGCCCTCGCCTCGGTGCTGGGCATCGGCGAACTCGCCTTCGGCGGCCAGCTGGTCCGGCTGGCGACCGGGGAGAGCGCCGGGGTCTACGGCATCATCCTGGCGATGTACTTCGTGGTCGCCTTCGTGATCACGCGGTTCATGCGGCTGCTGGAGCGCCGGGCGAAGGCGTCGGTGGGCCGGGCGCCGCAAGGCCGCGGCGGCCCGAAGCGGGTGCCACCGGGCGCGGTGGACACCGGCATCGGCACGGTGGGCGGTGACTCGCTGTGAAGACCTGGGACTGGTCGTACACCGGCCATGTGATGCCCGACCTGCTGCACGGACTGCTGGTCACCGTCGAGGCGACCGTGCTCGGCTCGCTGGTGGCCTTCACGCTCGGACTGGTGTGGGCGCTGGCGTTCCGCTCGCCGACCCGCTGGGTGCGCTGGCCGGTGCAGACGGTGGTGGAGTTCGTCCGCAACACCCCGCTGCTGGTGCAGCTGTTCTTCCTGTTCTACGTGCTGCCCACCATCGGGCTGACCTTCTCGCCGCTGACCACGGGCGTGATCGGGCTCGGGCTGCACTACTCGACGTACACCGCCGAGGTCTACCGCGCCGGGATCGACGGCGTGCCGACCGGGCAGTGGGAGGCGGCGACCGCGCTCAGCCTGCCGCGCCGGCGGACCTGGACCGCGGTGATCCTGCCGCAGGCCATCCGCCGGGTGGTCCCGGCGCTCGGCAACTACGTGATCGCGATGTTCAAGGACACCCCGATGCTCGCGGCGATCACCGTCCTCGACATGCTCAAGCAGGCCGAGGAAGCGGGCGCGGAGTCCTTCCGCTACACCGAGCCGATCACCGTGGTCGGTCTGCTGTTCGTCGTCATCGCCTACCCGACATCCCTGTTGATGCGAGCTCTGGAGCGCCGCCTTGGCAACTGAAACCCCCACCCCAGACACCGAGTTGGTCCGCTTCGAGAAGGTCACCAAGCGCTTCGGCGGCAATGTCGTCCTGGACCAGCTGGACTTCCACGTCGAGCCGGGCCGGCACGTGACCCTGATCGGTCCCTCCGGCTCAGGCAAGACCACCATCCTGCGGCTGCTGATGACCCTGGTGAAGCCGGACGACGGCCGCATCCTGGTCGGCGGCAGGCCGCTGGACGACGAGGTGCGCAAGAAGATCGGCATGGTCTTCCAGCAGTTCAACCTCTTCCCCAACATGCGGGTGCTGCGCAACGTCACCGAGGCACCGGTGCACGTGCTGGGGATGAGCAGGGACGAGGCGGCCGAGCGCGCCAAGGGCCTGCTGGAGATGGTCGGCCTGAGCGACAAGCTGGACGCCTACCCCACCCAGTTGTCCGGCGGCCAGCAGCAGCGGGTCGCCATCGCGCGGGCCCTGGCGATGCGGCCGCAGGTGCTGCTGCTGGACGAGGTGACCTCCGCGCTCGACCCCGAACTGGTCGCAGGGGTGCTCGACGTGCTGCGGGACATCGCCCGCAGCACCGACATCACCATGCTGTGCGTCACCCACGAGATGAACTTCGCGCGTGACATATCCGACCGGGTGCTGATGTTCGACGCCGGACGGGTGGTGGAGTCCGGTCCGCCGGAGCAGATCTTCAACGCCCCCGAACACGAAAGGACCCGGGACTTCCTCAGCGCGGTGCACTGAGGAAGGGATCCAGCCGAAATGACCATGCCGGAGGCATATGCCACAGTGGCGCGTCCCTGCTGAACCAGCCGGGACGCGCCATCCTGTGTCGGCAACCAGGGCTCCCCCCAAGCCCGTTGGGTCTATCGTGGAACAGGTCCAACTGCCGACCCGGTGACGACAAGACCACCGGCCGGCGACCGGCGGCCAGGATCGGCACGCAAGCGGTCACACCTTGAGGGGGACACCGTGGCGCTGGAGCACCGGCAGGTCCCGCCTGCCTTCACGTACGCGATGCGGGTACTGGAGACCGTGGACCGGCACAGCCGCGGCGTGACGACCGCCCAGCTCTCCCGCGAACTCGGGGTACCCGCCGACCACCTGGCGGAAATGCTCGCCATGCTCCGGAACGAGGGCTACCTGAGCGCCACGGACGACGGGGTCTACGTGCTCGGTGACTCCGCCATCCTGCTGGGCACCAGGACCCGCACCCGCAAGCAGGCCTTCGACGAGAAGATAAAGGCCGTCCTGACCCAACTGCGCGACGAGGTCGAGGCCGCCGTCTACTTCAGCCGCTACGACGAGGGCGAGGTGCGGATCATCGACTACGCGGACGGGCCGACCGCGCCCAGGGTCAACGAATGGGTGGACTTCCGCTACGCGGCGCACGCCAGCGCGGTCGGCAAGTGCCTGCTCACCCAGCTCGACCGCGAGGAGCGGCGCGAGCACATGTCGCGCCACAAGGTCGCCCGCTTCACCTCCAAGACCATCACCAACGAGAAGCTGCTGTTCAACACGTTGGACAGCCAGCCCCCCACGGTCCCCACGCTCGACCTCCAGGAGTACGCGGTGGGCACGGTGTGCGCCGCGGTACCGGTGACGGTGGGCGCGATGGTGGGCTGTCTCGCGGTGTCGATGCCGCTGTCCAGGGCCCACCGGCTGCGCAAGGCGGCCGACATCCTCAACAAGCGTTCCGCGCCCGTGCTGCTGTCCATGACGATCTGACGCCGCGGGCCGCACGAAGGCGTGCCGAGGGGACCGGGCGGTGCGCCCGGCCCCCTCGGTGTGTCGGGCTCCCGGGTCAGCAGGGTCCGGTGTCGGTCCACACGCCCGAGCCGCCGGTGGAGGGCGCCTCGCCCTGGGTCCACCACTTGGCCTGCCAGACGTGGCCGTTGTACGAGGCCTTGTCACCGCCCACGTACACCTGGGTGCTCACGTACGCCGCCACCGTGCAGGTGCCGCCGCCGGGGGGCGGGCTGGTCGGCGGGCTGGTGGGCGGGGTGGCGCCGGCGAACTTCACCGAGAACTTGCTGAAGTCGTACGCGCCCTGCGCCACGCTGCTGCAGGTGCCGGAGGTGCTGCCGTTGTTGTCCGGCGGGCTGCACTGGCGGTCGCGGTTGACCGACCAGAAGGTGAAGCGCGCCATGTGGTGGCTGGTGGCGTAGTCCAGCACCGTCTGGAAGTCGGCCTGGTAGAAGTACTCGCCGCTGTCGCTGCGGCCGTTCATGCCGGAGAAGCCCTCGTGGGCGTAGGCGGTCGCGGAGTCCCAGCCGAAGGTGGACATCAGCATGCCGTTGAACGCGGTCAGCGCGGAGGTCTGCGACGCGGCGCCGTTGAAGCCGCCGTCGAACGGCATGATCGAGTAGTTGTTGGGCGTGAAGCCCTGCGACTTGGCCTCGTTGAGCATCTGCTGGCCGAACCAGCCGGTGCCGGCCGCGGTGCCCGGGGTGGTGATCGACAGGTACAGGCCGGGGTTGTTCTGCTGGAGGATCTTGGCGGCGCCGATCTCGTTGTGGATCGCCGCGGTGTTCTCGTACTCCGGCTCCTCCAGGTCGAAGTCCATCGCCTTGAGGCCGTACTTGCTGATCACCTGCTGGTAGGCGGCGGCGGTGGCCTCCGGGGTGCCGCAGGTCTGGCCGAGCTTGGTGCCGCCGTAGCCGCCGATGGAGACGGAGACGTCACCGCCCTTGGCGCGGATCTGCGGAGACGACGTTCGCCACCTGGGTGTCGGAGGAGACCGCGTCCGTGCCGTCCCAGGTCGGCGAGCAGCCGCCGCCGTTGGGCGCCAGGACGAACGCCAGCTGGAAGGCCTTGAGCCCGCTGGCGTCCATGACCGCGCCGGCGTCCGGCGGGTTGTTGTCCAGCGGCATCAGGTAGGGGGCCGCGGCGTACCAGTTGTTGCCGAGGGCGGCCGGTGCGGCCGCCGGGCCTGCCGCCGACGGGGCGGCCGGCGTCTTGACCGCCGCCGAGCTGGTGGCGGCGACCGCGGTCAGCGCGGCGACGGCGAGGGCCGCCGCCGAGATTCCGGCGGCGAGCGGCTTGAAGGATCGGGCCGTGAGCGTTCGGCGGGACAAGAGTCCTCCTGCGGGGAGTTTCCGGAGGTGGTACAGACCAATTCCCCACAGGGTGGCCGCGTGGCGCGGGCACGTCAAGACATTGGACTGGACCAAGAATCGGCCGGTCTCCTCGACTCCCGGCCGATTCCTGGTCCGGCTCCGGCCTGCCGCGGCCCGGCGCCCGCTCAGCGCCTTCGCAGCCTCACCAGCGCGTGCGCCCCGCATCCGGCGTCCCGCATCGCCCGGCCCAGGACCTCCGACAGCCAGGCCAGCACCTCGATCGACCACTCCCGGGTCCGGCAGTCGGCATGTCCGAGGAACACCAGCGGCACGAGAGAGGAACCCCGGAACTCGACCGGCTTCGGAACGGGTCGGTCACCGGCTTCCAGCACGACGGCGTCACCGAACCAGGTCCGCGCGCCGTCGAGTACGGAATCCAGCGTCGCGCTCTCCGCGGTCGAGGCGTAGAGCTCGATTTCGATCATTTCCGATCGGGTCGGATCGGAAAATGCGAACCAGTCGCGATCGTAGGCGAATTCGATCGGATCGCCATTGATGTCACCCAGCGGAAGCAGGAAGTCGCCCTGGCTGATCCGCGGTGTGCCGACCCTCCCGAGCACCCTTTCGAGCACCGCGCCGATCGGCTGGAGCGGAAGGCGGCCGGATCCGGCCGCCTCGCCCTGCAACCAGATCAGCTCCGGCGCCTGGGCGGTTCCGGTCCATGAGTCACCGGCGTCGTGCTGGTTCCACAGGATCCGCGGCGAGGGCGCCGACCGGTGGAAGGCGGTCATCGACTGCATGACGCCCTGCCTGACGAGCAGGATGAACGCGTCGTCGTCCGCGCCCGCCGCATAGGCGCGCGCGGCCCACTCGTGCAACTCGATCGAGCCCGTCAGGCTGACGACCAGCATCGACTCGGTGCCGTCCAAGGACTCCCCCACCGGCTAGGCCGTGTCTTGTGGATCAGGGTGGATCAGGGAGCGGGGTCCGGTGCGGTGTATCGCAAGGCGCCGAAGCATCCCGATAGTCGGTGTTATCGGGGTGTTTCGGCAACGCCGCGAGGCGCCGTGCCGGGCGTCGCGAGCCCGCCAAGAACCGCAAGACACGGCCTAGGCGATCGGCAGGCAGGGGTACGACGCCGGCGTCGTGACCGCCTGTTCGTTGCTGTCGGCGTAACCGATGAGGTCGACGTCGATCCGCGTGCGATACGTGTACTTCTTACCCGGGGCGGTCGGACCCGCGGCGCACACCATGCGCGCCGTCGCCCGCCGTGCGCTGCCGCCACCCGGGTACACGGTCTTGGCGCCCTTGCCGACCACCCGCCAGCCGCTGCCGGACCGCGTTTCGAGCCAGATGGTCACCTTGGCCTTCGTGGCCTTCGTGGTGCCCTTGATCCACCAGCCGTGCCCCGACATGGCCGCCGGAGCGCCTTTCGTCCAGGTCGAGTAGTGGACCTTGTCGCCGTCCGTCACGAACAGGCCGATCTCGGAGGCGGGTGAGGCGCCACCGGACGACTTGGCGTGCGACGCGATCTCGTGCCCCACGACGGGAGCGGGCCGCACCACCGAGGAGTGCGGCTGCGCGCTCACCGTGGCGAAGGACGATCCGACGAGTGAGGCGGTGGCGAGCGACGCGGCGGCCGCCCATCGAAAGACGTGCATGTTTCCCCCGTTTGCATACGTGTACGCCGGTCGTGCCGGCGAATCCCGACGCTAACACGCGACGGCATTTCGGTCCGGGGATTTTCGCGGCAGCGGGTTTCCGCGTCCAGGGGGAATTCCCCCTGCCGTGGGAATTCGCGGCACGGGGGTTTCGCGGGGTGGGAGGGGGAAGGGCGGTCAGTCGCGGGGGGATTCGGCCATGGTCTTGATGCCTCGCAGGGTGGCCTGGATGTTGGTGCGCAGTTCGGTGAGGCGAATGGCCACGAACTCCTCCTCGCGGTCGGGCATGTGGTCGATGGCCAGACTCAGGGCGGAGCGGGCGGGACCGATGCGGGCGGACTGGCGCAGGCGGGTCCCGGCGGCCTCCGGTTCGAGCTCGAAGCGCCACAGCGCGAGCGGCCGGTCGGGATCCGGGTCGCCGCCCCCGAAGCGGCCGTCCGGGTCCACCACCGCCCAGCCGAAGACCCGCGGCTCGTCGAGCTCCACGACGTGCGACAGGGTGCGCCAGTCGCCCACCGTCCGGTGCTTGTTGTAGCCGACGAACCGCGCACCCAACTCGGGGCCGGTCGCCGACTCCAGCCATTCCGCGGCCCGTAACTCCGGGCTCAGCCGGGCCGGCACACCGATGTCGGCCACCAGCTCCCACACCCGCTCGGGAGGCGCCTCGATGTGCACCTCGCACCCCGCGACCGGCCCGTCCGCGTACCGCACGTTCTCGTCCCCCTCGTCGTCCGGACGGCCGTCCGGACCGTCCCGCTCAGCGCATGCGATGGGATCCTAAAGGCGTTTAAGGCCGTTCCGCCGGGTCTTGGCGCAGACCGTCACCATCCGGCCACGCACCGGCCGCGCACCCGCACCGCCCGCCGGGCCGCCCGCCAGGACCCCGCCGCGACCGCTGGGGCGCGTGGGACCGGAGCGATCCGTACCGCTGCCGCGGGACGGCGGACGGTACGGTCGGGCGAGCCCCTCGTCGGCGCGCCGGGCCGGTCCGGTGCCGACAACCGCCTGGCAGGAGGACCGACATGACCAGCCCGCAGGGTGACGCCGCAGCGCCGCCGCCCGACTCCTTCTACGTCCGGGACGGCGACGGCGTCTTCCGGACCACCCTCGCGGCGCAGGGGCCGTGGGACCCCGGCGCACAGCACGGCGGGCCCCCGGCGGCGCTGATGGCGTCCGCGATCGAGGAGGCGGCCGGGCGCCCGGACATGCGCATCACACGGGTGACAATCGACTTCCTCGGCCCGATCCCGCTCGGCGTCCTCGCGGTGGCCGTCAAGATCCTTCGGCCCGGCAGGCGCGTCCAGCTCGCCGAGGCCGAACTGTCGCACGACGGACGGCTGGTGGCCGTCGCCCGCACCTGGCAGCACGCGGTCTCCGCGGCCGCCGGCGCCGGCGCGCCCCCGGACGCGGGGGACGGCCACACCGTCCCCGCGCTGCCTCCCCGGGAGGCCGGGGGGTCGGCCATGCTCGGCTCCTTCGGGTACGGCCGGGCCATCGAGTGGCGGGCCACCGGCGGCTCCCTGGACGAGCCGGGGCCGGGCGCCGTATGGGCGCGGCCGCGCGTCCCGCTGATCGCCGGCACCGCGCCGACCGGCCTGCAACGGGCCCTGCTGGTCGCGGACTCCGCCAACGGGATCAGCCTCGCGCTCCCGCTGGACCGCTTCTTGTCCATGCCGACCTCGCTGAACGTCGCCTTTCTGCGGCACCCCGGCGGGGAGTGGGTCCACATGGACGCCAGAACGGACTTCTCGGGCGACGGCGTGGGCCTGACGACCGCCCGGCTCGCCGACGGCGACGGCACGCTGGCCACCGTCTCCCAGCCGCTGCTGATCGCTCCCCGGCGCTGAGGTCCTGCGGGGCGGGCGGACCGGCGCCGGGGAGCGGAACCTGCGCCGGGGCCCGGCATCCGGCGGCCGTGGTCCGGATCACAGGGTCCGGGGAGTGATTCCCGGACCAACGCCGCGATTTCCCTCGCGGAGCCGGGAACGATCGCCAGTAGGCTCGCCCGGGCGAGCCGCCGCCGACCGTTAAGGATCCGTGAAGTGCGAGACATCGCCGTCTTCAGTGGCAGTGCCCACCCCCAACTCGCGGCCGAGGTCTGCTCCCACCTGGATGTCCCCCTGCATCCGGTCCGGGTGAGCCGATTCGCCAACGACTGCCTTGAGGTCCAGCTCCAGGCGAACTGCCGGGAGCGGGACGTGTTCCTGATCCAGCCGCTGGTGGAACCGGTCCAGGAGAACCTGGTCGAGTTGCTGCTCATGCTGGACGCCGCGCGTGGCGCCTCCGCCGCGCGCACCACCGTCGTCATGCCCCACTACGCCTACGCCCGCTCCGACAAGAAGGACGCGCCGCGCATCTCGATCGGGGGTCGGCTGGTCGCCGACCTGATGGTGGCCGCGGGAGCCAACCGGGTGCTGGCGATGACCCTGCACTCGCCCCAGGTCCACGGCTTCTTCAGCGTCCCCGTCGACCATCTGCACGCGCTGCGTGAACTGGCCGCGCACTTCAGCCGGTCCGATCTGCACAACTCGGTCGTCGTCTCGCCCGACCTGGGCAACGCCAAGGAGGCCGCGGCGTTCGCCCGGCTGCTGGGGGTGCCGGTGGCCGCCGGTGCCAAGCAGCGGTTCAGCGACGACCGGGTGAGCATCGCCTCGGTCATCGGTGACGTCGCCGGGCGGGATGTGATCGTGCTGGACGACGAGATCGCCAAGGGCAGCACCGTCCTGGAACTCCTGGACCGGCTGCGGGAGTTGAAGGTCGCCTCGGTGCGGGTGGCCTGCACCCACGGGCTGTTCTCGGCCGGCGCGCTCAAGCGGCTGAGCAGCCAGTCGGACGTGCGGGAGATCGTGTGCACCAACACCGTGCCGGTGCCGACCGACGACCGCACCGACAAGCTGACGGTGCTGTCCATCGCCCCCGCGCTGGCCGAGGCGATGCGGCGCATCCACAACGGTGAGTCGGTCAGCGCGCTGTTCGACGACCAGAACGACGGGGCGTAGCCCGCAGCCAGGGCCTCGGGTCAACCGTCCGCTCCCGTAGGACATTTGTACCGCGGGAGCGGTGACGGACGGCTCTGCCGCCGGTCCCCCTCGCTGCCGAACAATCGTGGTCGACGCGACAACGCGACATCCACGACACGGCGGCCAGGAGGCCAGTTCATGAGCGTCACCACCACCCCGACCGCCCCGCCCGCCGGGTTCGACGAGCCCGGCAGGCCGCGGGAGACCGGCCCCGACGGGACCGAGGACATCAAGCCGCTGCCGGTGTGGTTCTTCGGCTTCGAGGCGGTCTTCGCCTCCGCCTTCGACCTGGCCAAGGCGTATCCGCAGTCCCTGTGGGTGCTCGGCGCGCTGGCCGCCGTCAACATCGCCCTGACGCTGACCGTGCTGCGCACCCGGGTACGGCTCGCCAGGCGGTTGTGGCGCGGCAAGGGCACCCGCAAGATCGCCATCGGCCTGGTCGTCCTGCGGGTGGGCAGCCACTTCGCGCTGACCGCGGCCGGCGCCGACATCACCACCACCGCGGGCCACCTGGAGTTCGCCGCCGTCATGGGCGTGGTGACCGTCACCCTCCTGTGGTTCACCCAGCGCACCGCGCTGCGCGCCCTGTCCGGCCGGTCCGAAGCACCCCTGTCGATCGGCTAGACTTTTCCCGTCGGTGAGCGCCGCTAGCTCAACAGGCAGAGCAGCTGACTCTTAATCAGCGGGTTCGGGGTTCAAGTCCCTGGCGGCGCACCAACGAGATGGGCATCCTCCGCGGAGGGTGCCCATTTCTCATGCTGCCTCCTGGTCCGCCTCGCCCGACCCCTCGTCCGGCCCCTCGCGACCGCCCTCCGACAGCGCGACCCCGGCCACCACCGTCAGCGCCGCCACCACGCCCGCCACCGGCACCGCGGCCCGCCCGGCGAAGGTCGCCGCCAGCACCAGCAGCGAGGCGACCGGCAGGACGGCCTGCTGGAGGGGGCCGCGTTTGAAATGACGGGCGTGCAGAAGCCACAGGGTGAACAGGAAGATCGCGGAGGGCACGGTGACGGCGGCCGAGGCCGCGGTGGTGCCCAGGTGGGTCCCGCCGACCGCCTGCTCCACGGCCACCTCGATGCCCGCGCCGATCGCGGCGGCGGAGGAGAAGACCACGTAGTGCCCGTAACCCCAGGGGATCGCCTGCCGGTTGGAGGCCAGGTGGCTGTGGATGGGGACCGCGAAGTAGACCCACCAGGCCGCGAAGACGATGAGCAGTCCGCCGCCCGCGATCGGCAGCAACCGGTCCAGCGCCTCGTGCTCCGTGATGCCCGACTGGACGGTGAGGGTGGCGGCGGCCACCGTCTCGCCCAGCACGATCAGGGTGAACAGGCCGTACCGCTCGGCGATGTGCCGCGGGTGCCAGGCGGTGCGGTGGCCCCGCTCGGCGAACAGCGGTACGGACAGCTCGGCCACGATCAACACCAGGAAGCCCAGCGACCGGGCGCGGCCGGCCGGCACCCACAGCATCGCCACCCAGCCCAACTGGCAGACCACCACCCCGAACGCGTAGCGGAGCGCGGTGCGCCGCGCGGCGCCGCGCTCCGCACGGGCGGCCCGCAGCCACTGGAAGGTCAGGGCCAGCCGCATCACCACGTACCCGATGACCGCGATCGCCCAGTCGTCGTCGAACGCCCGCGGCACCCCGGCGGCGTACACCAGCACGCCGACGATCTGCACCAGGGTCGCCACCCGGTACAGCACGTCGTCGGTGTCGTAGGCGGAGGCGAACCAGGAGAAGTTCATCCAGGCCCACCAGATGCCCCAGAAGACGAACAGGTACCCGGCGACGCCGTGGGCGGGATGCCCGCCGGCCAGCGCGTGCACCAGCCGGGAGCCGGCCTGCGCCACGGCGACCACGAAGCACAGGTCGAAGAAGAGCTCCAACGGCGTGGCCGCGCGGTGCGGTTCCGCCCGGCTGCGGGCGGTCATCCGGCGGGTCATCGAGGCATTCATGGCGGCCACTCTCGGCCACCTCACCCCGGCACGTCACCCCCGGCGCGCCGGGCCGGGGCCGCGAACCGACAACGATTGCGCACCGGCAATCCGAATCGGGAACCGAATCGGCTTTCGCGGAACGGGCGGAGCTCTCCGTGTGCCGAAAGTCCGCCCGGGGGACGCTGCTTGACAGTCTCTCAGCTGGTTCATACAGTGTCGCCTTCACTTAATTCATGACCATCGTTATCGTCATGATTGGCAATGGGCGGAAACGGGCGGAACACCCATGTCTGAGCGGATGACCGGAAAATCCCCATCGAGGGCGCCTGCGCCGCGAACGGTTACCGGAGAGTACGTCCGGTGACTCGGCCCGTGCCGGAATTCTTCGTTCTCCTCGGACCCGACTACGCGGGGAAGTCATCGGCACTGGCGGAGTTATCGCGGGGTGACGATCCATGCCGGGTCATCTCCACGGACGACGATTTCACCGGGCCAGAACACTCCCTGATAACCCGGCTCAGGAAAAGCGTGGTCCAGGACGTCCTTCCCGGGCTGCACCAGGACTACTCACCGGACTTCATGGCAGGCGTGTTGCAGACCGCCGTCGTCCACCTGCGGGACATGGTGTTACGGGCACCTTCCGGCTCCCCGGTCCTGGTCGATTCCTATTACTACAAAATACTCGCCAAATGCCGGTTGTCCGGAGTGGCGGGTGACAACCCGATGTTCGACTGGTGGCGGTCCTTCCCCCAGCCGCGCCGTGTCATCTACCTGGCCGTCCCGCCCGAGATCACCTGGCAGCGCTGCGGGCGGGGAGCCGGGATCAATCCTCTGGAACATTACGGCAGCAGGCCGGACTGGATTTCCTTCGAGACCTACCAGTCCGACCTGCGCAAAGTGATGCTGGAAGAAGTCCGTGCCCTGCCGGTGAGCGTGATCGAGGAACAAGACGGCGTGGCACGGACCGTGCGGGAAATACGAGAGGTGCTAGCTCATGAATGCGGCTGAATCCTGGACCGACCAGGAACGCGTCCAGCGGTATCGGGAACGGGTCTTCGGTGAAAGGGAACGGCTGCGCGCGGCGTTCGCCGACGCGGCCGGCCACCAGCAGCGCGTACTGGCCCATCTGCTGGAATTCAACGCGGACACCGAGTTCGGCAAGACGCACGGTTTCGGCCGGATACGAACGCTGGAGGACTACCGCAAGGCCGTGCCGGTGCACGACTACGCGGCCCTCGCGCCGTGGATCGAGCGGATGGCGGCCGGCGAGCACAACGTGCTCAGCGCGGACGACCCGGCGGTGTACTTCACCAGCAGCGGCAGCACCGGTGACCACAAGAAGATCCCGGTGACGCCGACGTTCATGCGCACCTCGTTCTTCCCGTTCTACTACGCGGCCTGGGCGCCGCTGATCGAGAACTTCCCCGACGTGCTGGAGCGCCCCGACGCGGTGCTCAACCTCAAGCACGACCCCATCTCCGTGCCGCCCACCACCTCCTCCGGCCGGCCCCATGTCGGCGCCAGCCAGGTGGACTTCGGCGCGAAGTTCGGCGAGCACCTCTCCGCCGAGCCGGGCACCTTCGCGCCGTGGGCGACGCTGCCGGTGCCGGTGGCCGCGACCGACCACCTGGAGAAGACGTATCTGCGGCTGCGCCTCGCGGTGGAGAGCGACGTGCGCTGCGTGATCGGCATCAACCCGGCGATGGTCGCCGCCCTCCCCTACCAACTGGCGCTGTGGGCACCGCGGATCGTCAAGGAGGTCAGGGACGGGACGCTGGGCGGGCTGCCGCACCGCGAGCCCAACCCGGAGCGGGCCGCCGAGCTGGAACGGTTCGCCGAGCGCTTCGGCACGCTGCGCCCCGCGCACGTGTGGCCGCACATGAAGGCGCTGTTCTGCTGGACCACCGGCCTGGCCTCGCTGTACCTGCCCAGGCTGCGCGAGGAGTTCGGGGTCGGGGTGACCGCCCTGCCCGCGCCGGTGGCGGCCTCCGAGGGCCCGGTGGGCGTGGCGCTCGACCGGCACGGCTCGGCGGGCAGCCTGGTGGTGACCGCCTCGGTGCACGAGTTCGTGGACGCCGAGGCCGACCTGACCCCCGACGTCGCCACCCTGCGCCCGGACGAGCTGGAGGTGGGCCGCGACTACCACGCGATCTTCAGCCACGCCGGCGGGCTGTACCGGTACGCGGTCGGTGACGTGGTGCGGGTGGTCGACCGGGTGGACGGGGTGCCGCGGGTGTCCTACGCGGGCCGCAACACCCGCTCGGACGCGGCCGGCGAACGGCTGCGCGACGCCCAGGTGATCCGCGCGATGGCCGCGTCGCTGGCCTCCACGGGACTCGAGGTGCGCAACGCGGCCTGCCGGGTGGTGGCCGGTGCGGACGGCACCGGGGCCTACGAGTTCGCCGTGGCCCCCCGCACACCGTGGCTGCCGGACGAGACCCGGCGGTTCGCGGCGGCGTTCGAGATCGCGCTGGGCGTGGAGGCGCCGCGCTACCGCGAGGCCCGGCAGGCCGGCCGGCTGGCGGGGCTGTCGGTGCGCACGCTGGAGTCCGACGCCTTCCTGCGCGACTGGCAGCTGGCGGTGGGCGCGGGCGTGCGCCCGACGCAGGTCAAGGACCGGCTCTTCCGCCAGGACCCGGCGATGTGGCAGCGGCTGACCGGCGAGGCGGCCGACCGGGACGAGGCGGGGGCATGACCGGCATACGGCGGGCCCGCACCGGCCGCGGGCAGCGTCCTTGAACGCGATCGGCGCCGTCACGGGGGCGGACCGGATCACCACCACGGCCCTCCCTGGGACCGGCGCGGACCTGCCCGGCCAGGACCGGGACCGGGATCCGGACCGGCGGCGCGTACTGCTGGCACCGATCACCGTCACACCGTCCAAGCCGCTGACCCCCAGCCACCTCAAGGGGCTGCTGTGGACCGACGTGATGTACCGGGCCACCGCCCGACTGGCCGACGTCACCTACCGCTACAGCCACACCACCTACCACCAGACCGAGCAGACCCTGGGGTTCTGGGAGTACCTGGACCGCACCTTCGGCGACCGCGACTACTCGCAGCTGTCGGAGGAGCGGATCGGCGAGTTCTACGTCGGCTACCGCGCGGAGGAGGCCCGGGCCGACGAGGCGGCGCTGCGGCCGTACGCGCAGGCGGCCGAGGAGCACGGCTGGGTGCACCCGGCGAGCACCCGGGTGCTGGAGCTGTGGACCTCGCACTACGCGCGGCTCGGCATGCACGACCCGGGGCTGCTGGCCCACCAGCCGCCCGGGATGGGTCTCGACGAGGTCGTCGAGCGGCTGTGCGCGCTGGACATGTGCGTCGACCTGCGCGACTGCGGCGGCGGCGTCTTCCTGGACGGCACCCGGCACGGGCTGCCGCTGCGCCGGATCGTCACCCCGCAGGGCCGTCCCAACTACCTGGCCTGCGCGCTGCGCGAACTCGTGCCGCTGGCACCGGACTTCGACGAACTGGTGCTGCTGTACGACGCCGAACTGGAGGCCGACTACATCCTGTTGCAGCGCACGCTCGCCGCGCTGGGACCCGCGGTGCGCCGGGTGACCCTCGGCAGGGTGCCCATCGACGGGGTGATCAGGTCCGCGCGGCACGGCGGCTGGCACGACCACTCGGCCGCCGCCCTGCTCGGCGCGGTCTGCGCGGAGCACGAGGAAGCGGTGGTGCGGCTCGGCATGCGGTTGTACTTCATCGCGGTGCTCGGCCCCGGCCGGCAGCAGTCCTTCCGGCCCGACCTGCTGGCCTCCAGCCTGCGGCGGGCCGCCCGGATGCTCGCGGACGACGGGGAGCGCGATCCGGCATCGGTCGAGCAGACCCTGATGCGCAGCCGCCGTGACCACCTGTACGTGGATCCCTACCAGCTCTCCTCCGGGCTGCTGGGCCGGCGCCGCCCGCGGCCGGCCGGGCGCGACCTGCTGTCGGCGGTGTTCCTGTGAGCCTCACGCAGGAGACGCTGAGCGACCGGGTGGCCTCGCGGATACGGCGGGCCCGGCCGGACCTGGCGGCGCGGGTGGACCTGTCCACGCCGTCGGGTCTCACCGCGGCGCAGCGGGAGATCGCGGCCGAGGGCGGCGAGGAGGGCACCTTGGCGGTGGCGGTGCTGTGCCGCTTCGACCTGGCCTCGTTCGCCGCCGGGGTCTGCGCCTTCGCCGGGCGGTTGGACCCGGGGACCGCCCAGGCGTGGCGGGAGTCCTTCACCAGGACGGTGTTCCTGGCCGGCAACCCGGAGAACCTGCGGGAACGGTTCGCCCTCGACCATGTCGCCGCCGACGGGTCGGCGGCCTGGTCGGGCCCGGGGCCCGCCGGGGCGAGCGGCGGGCTGCGGCGGCTGCTGAAGCTGTTCGACGGCTCCGGCGCGCTGCCCGCCGGGCGGACGCCGCCCGTCGTGGTCCCCGCGGCGGCCGGGCGGCCGGAGCGGACCGGGGTGGAGCACACGCTGCACCTCGCCACCCGCGAGGTGACCGTCGCCGATCTGCTGGTGCACCTCCACCACCTGCTGGCGGAGGCCGTCCTGGACGGGATCGTCTCGCCGGGCGACCGGCTGGCGGTGCGTCAGGCGCCCTATCTGGCCGGGGTGCGCGAGCCGTTCACCGCCGTGCGGGTGGCCCCCGACCGGGCCTGCCCCGACCGGCTGCGGGCGTACGCGGGACTGACCGGTCCCGGCTGAACGAGGCCGCCCCGGGCGGGCCGTCACGGCGGCCCGGGGCGGTGCCGGGTATCCCTGGGGGTATATATCGACGGTTGTACGGATCGTGTGGCGCACACCGCCCGCCGGGCCCTCGCTCCAGGTGACGCGCAGCACGAGGAAGCCCACCAAGAGTAGGCGAAACGCCGAGGTAAGCGCGTACTCCGGTCCCGTGCCGGACAGTGGCGCGGGCCGAGCCGCGAGCGATCCGGATCGGGGCGTTCCCGCATGGGCTTCTCCCGTGCCGAACCCGTTATGTTCTGAATGTGAGGACCAGAGGTTTCCGCAGAGCGCTCGACGGGCTCGGAGGCGTCATCTCGACCCATCAGGGAATGACGCTTCCCCTGACCGCCGTCTTCGTCGTGGTGTGCGTCGACCTCGCCGCGGGGAGCAACCACTTCCTCGCCCCGATGATGGTGATGGCCCCCGCGCTGGCCACCGGCACCACCACCTGGCGGCGCACCCTGCTGGTCGGCCTGCTGGGCGCCGTCGCGCAGGGCCTGCTGATCCCCTACAACGGCCTGGGGGTCACCGACAGCAAGATCCTGGTCGGCCTGACGGTCAGCTACGTCGCGGTGACCCTCTTCTCCGCCTACGGGGCGTGGTGGCGCGAGGAGCGCACCGCCCAGTACCAGGCGGTCTCCTCGGTCGCCGAGGCCGCCCAGCGGGCCCTGCTGCGTCCCCCCGGGCCGCTGGTGGGCCATGTGCGGCTCGCGGTGCGCTACGCCTCCGCCGCGGACGCGGCCCAGATAGGCGGCGACCTGTACGCGGTCCTGGACACCCCGCACGGGGTGCGGGCGCTGGTGGGCGACGTACGCGGCAAGGGGCTGGAGGCGGTGCAGACCTCAGCCGTGGTGATGGGCGCGTTCCGGGAGGCGGCGTACGACGAGGGGGGCCTGGCCAAGGTCGCGGAGCGGGTGGACGCCAGCGTGCGGCGGCACGTGGCGGACGGGGAGTTCACCACCGCGCTGTTCCTGGAGTTCCAGCCGCCCGGCGCCTGGCCGCACGGCACCGACCCGGAGCCGATACCCGGCGCGCCCTACGAGGTCGTGCTGCTGCACTACGGCCATGTGCCGGCGCTGCGGGTCTCCCCCGACGGCACGGTCACCACGCTCGACCCGCCCGACCCGTGGGTGCCGCTGGGGCTGACGAGCTTCGTGGCCGGCGCGCCCGAGCCGTGGCGGGTGACGCTGGCGGCGGACGAGGTGCTGGTGCTGTGCACCGACGGGGTGATCGAGGCCCGCGAGCCCGTGGCGGGCGGCTTCTACCCGCTCGGTGACCGGGTGGGCCCGCTGGTGGCAGGCTGCGCGAACGATCTGGACGGCGCGGTGGACCGGCTGTACTCCGACCTGCTCGGCCATGTCGGCGGCACCCTGGGCGACGACTCGGTCCTGCTGCTGCTGTCGCGGTCCGGTCTCGAGGTCGTGCCCGCCGCGTGAGGCGGCCGGCTCAGACCCCGTCGTCGACCAGTTCCACCAGGTCGGCGATGGAGTCGACCACCCGGGACGGCCGGAACGGGTAGCGGTCGACCTCCTCGGGGCCGGTCAGGCCGGTGAGCACCAGGAAGGTCTCCATGCCCGCCTCAAGACCGGCCAGCACGTCGGTGTCCATCCGGTCGCCGATCATCGCCGAGGTCTCCGAGTGCGCCCCGATCGCGTTGAGCCCGGCGCGCATCATCAGCGGGTTCGGCTTGCCGACGAAGTAGGGGTCCTTGCCGGTGGCCTTGGTGATCAGCGCGGCGACCGAGCCGGTGGCGGGCAGCGCGCCCTCCGCCGACGGGCCGGTCTGGTCGGGGTTGGTGGCGATGAACCGGGCGCCGTCGTTGATCAGCCGGATCGCCTTGGTGAGCGCCTCGAAGGAGTAGGTGCGGGTCTCGCCCAGCACCACGTAGTCCGGCTCGGCGTCGGTCAGCACGTAGCCGATGTCGTGCAGCGCGGTGGTCAGCCCGGCCTCGCCGATGGTGTAGGCGGTGCCGCCGGGCCGCTGGTCGTCCAGGAACCGGGCGGTGGCCAGCGCGGAGGTCCAGATGTTCGCCACGGGGACGTCCAGGCCCATCCGGGAGAGCCTGGCGTGCAGGTCCCGCGGGGTGTAGATCGAGTTGTTCGTCAGGACCAGGAACGGCTTGCCCGACTGCCGCAGGCGCTTGAGGAACTCGTCGGCGCCCGGGATCGGGATGCCCTCGTGGATCAGCACCCCGTCCATGTCGGTCAGCCACGACTCGATCGGCTTGCGCTCTGACACGGCAGCGGCTCCTTGGCGGACGGTGAACGGCCGGAGTGCCAGCTTAAGGCGTGCTCCGGCGCCGTGGCGCGTGCCGTCGGGCACCGGCCACCATCGCGGCGCCGGCTGCCACCAGCAGGCCCGCCGCGGCTCCGGTGGCCGCCAGCGCCGCCCGCGCCCGGCCGCCGGCACCGGTGTCCGCCAGCACCGGGGGCGGCGGCACGACCTCGAAGGCGTAGTGGTTGGACTCCCCGACCCAACTGCCGTCCTCGCCGCGGCGCTGCATGGTGGTCGCCGAGGCCACCACCGGGCCGGCCGGCGCGCCGGGCGCGAACCACAGCCGCAGCCGCACGGTGACGGCCGCGCCGGCCGGCACGGTCAGTCCTGGGGCGTCCTCGCCGTCCGGGATCCCGATGTTCTCGCCGCGGTCCGTGGTCTCGAACGGGACCGTGCGCCAGGGCTCGCCGGACGGCGCGTAGCGCAGGGTGAAGTGGCGCGGTGTCAGCCTGCCGTCCCGGTCGACCAGGATGATCAGCGGATGGACGTCCCGGCAGACGTCCGCGGTGGTGTTGCGCAGTTCCAGCGCGAAGCCGTCGGCGAGTACGCCCGTGGAGTACCCCGTCGGGCCGCCGTACAGGCGGGAGTCGATGGGGAAGCCGGTGGCCGCCGGGGCGCCGCAGACCGGGGCGCGGTCCGCCGGGGGCGCCGCCGCGTGGCGCGGCGGCGGTACCGCCGCGGTCAGCAGCGGGACGATCACGGCGGCGGCTGCGGCGGCGAGGGCTCTGCGCGGGTGCATGGGCGGACTTTCCGGATCGGGTGGCGGGCTCGGATTGCGGAGGACCGGCGCACGTTGTAGGGGGCGGACCGACGGGTGTGCGCGGGTTCCCTTCCGGGCGTGGACCCGGGGCAGGCGCACGGCATGCCCCGGGGCGGCGCTCAGAATGTCCCATTTACGGATCATCGCCACCCGGCGCCGCTCCCTCCGCCCACCCCGATCCAGCCGAACAGCCCAACGACCGGCCGACGGCGTGGGTGCGGGAAGACGGGGGCGGGCCGGCGGCGCGAGCCGCCTCCCGGGCGCGCGGTGGTGCGCGGGAGCGCGGGGCGCGGCCGGATCCGCGGGGTGGGGTCGCGATCCGGGCGGAGCGTTGCTTTAGTAGCCGCCATGACCGACTCCCCCGCGCACGACGCCCGCCCCTCCTCCCCCGGGTCCGACGCCGCCGCGGGCGCCCCGCTGCGCGTCGGCCTGATCGGCTTCGGGACCGCAGGTGCCGTCTTCCACGCCCCGCTGATCGACTCGGCCGAGGACCTGTCGCTGGACGCCGTGGTGACCGGCGACCCGCGGCGGCGGGCGGCCGTCGCGGCGGGCTACCCGGGCACGCGCACGGTGGCGTCGGCCGAGGAGTTGCTGGCGGACCCGGACCGGCTGGACCTCGTGGTGGTCGCCTCGCCGAACCGCACTCATGTGCCGCTGGCCACCGCCGCGCTGCGGGCCGGGCTGGCGGTGGTGGTCGACAAGCCGATGGCGGCGACCGCGGCGCAGGCGGCCGGACTCGCCGACCTCGCGCGGGAGCGCGGCCTGCTGCTGTCGGCCTTCCACAACCGCCGCTGGGACAACGACTTCCTCACGCTCCGCTCGCTGCTGGACGCCGGTGAGCTGGGCGAGGTCCGCCGGTTCGAGTCGCGCTACGAGCGGTGGCGCCCGGCGCTCAAGGGCGGCTGGCGCGAGTCGGGCGACCCGGCCGAGGTCGGCGGGCTGCTCTACGACCTCGGCAGCCATCTGGTCGACCAGGCGCTGGTGCTGTTCGGCCCGGTGCGCGCCGTGTACGCGGAGACCGACGCGCGGCGGCCGGGCGCCGCCACCGACGACGACACCTTCGTCGCGCTGGAGCACACCGGCGGGGTCCGATCCCAGCTGTGGATGAGCTCGGTCACCCCGATGCTGGGCCCGCGCCTGCGGGTGTCGGGATCACGGGCCGGCTACGTCAAGTACGGCCTCGACCCGCAGGAGGCCGCCCTGCGCGAGGGCGCCCGCCCGGACACCTCGCCGGCCTGGGGCACGGAGCCGGCCCACGCCTGGGGCCGGTCGGGCGCGGGGGACCCGGACGGCGGCCGTCCGGTGGCCACCGTCGCGGGCGACTACCCCGCCTACTACGCGGCGCTGGCCGCCGCGTTGCGCGCGGGCACCGCTCCCCCGGTCACCGCCCACGAGGCGGTCGCGGTCCTGCGGATCCTGGAAGCCGCCGCCCGTTCGGCCCGTGAGGGGAGGACCATCCGGACGGACGACGGTTCCTGACGAGCCGTCAGACAACGGTTGACGGCCGTTCAGAACACCCTGATCGGGATCTCGGCGGGATCGGCGAGCAGGTCGGCGATCTCGTCGTCGAGCCGGACCAGGGTGACGGAGGCGCCCGCCATGTCGAGCGAGGTGCAGTACTCGCCGACGTAGTTGCGGCGCACCTCGATGCCGCGCTCGGCCAACTGGCGGTGGGCCAGCCCGTAGACCAGGTACAGCTCGCCGATCGGGGTGCCGCCCAGGCCGTTGACCATCAGGGCGACCCGGTCACCTGTGGCGAACGGCAGGTCGTCGACGACCGCGCCGAGCAGTTCGCGCACGATCGCGTCGGCCGGCTGGAGCTTCTCGCGCCGCCTGCCGGGCTCGCCGTGGATGCCGACGCCCATCTCGACCTCGTCGTCGGGCAGGTCGAACAGCGGGGAGCCCTTGGCCGGCGGGGTGCACGCGGTCAGCGCCATGCCCATGGTGCGGGTGACGGAGTTGACCTTCTCGCCGATCCGGTGCAACTCGTCGAGGTCGGCGCCGCGTTCCGCGGCGGCGCCCACCGCCTTCATGACGAAGAAGTTGCCCGCCACCCCCCGGCGGCCGACCGTGTAGGTGGAGTCCTGCACGGAGACGTCGTCGTCGATGAACAGGGTGCGCACCTTGACCCCGTCGGCCTCCGAGAGCTCCTGCGCCATCTCGAACGCCATCCGGTCGCCGGTGTAGTTGTTGACCAGCAGCAGCACGCCGCGGGGCGAGGAGACCAGCTTGACCGTCTCGTAGACGTAGTCGGTGGGCGGCGCGGAGAAGACGTCACCCGGGCAGGCGGCGTCCAGCATCCCCCGGCCGACGCTCATGACGTGGGCGGGTTCGTGGCCGGAGCCGGAGCCCTGGACGATGGAGACCTTGTCCGCCCGCGGAGCGTCCGCCCGCATGATCAGGTTGTACTCCGGTACGTACCGCAGGGTGTCGGGGTTGGCGAGCGCCAGCCCTTCCAGCATCTCCGGCACGAAGTTCTTCGGGTCGTTGACGAACTTCTTCATTCCTTCGCTCCTAGGTGTGGGCGCCGATGCGCGAGGACGGGTTCTGTCAGGCGCGGGCCTCCCATTCCTCGGCCACCCGCTCGGCCATCACCGCGACGGCCACGGCCCCCGCGTCCGGCGAGCCGATGCTGCGCTCGCCGGTGTAGCTGGGCCTGCCGCGCATGGCCTGCATGGAGGTGGTCGCGTCGGCGGCGGTACGGGCGGCGGTCGCGGCGGTCCTGGCGAGATCCGCCGGCCCCGCGCCCGCCCCCAGCCGCTTCTCCAGCGCGTCGGTCATCGGGATCAGCGAGTCCAGCAGCGTCTTGTCGCCGAGGTCGGACTTGCCGCGCACCTTGATGCCGTCGGCCGCCGCACGCAGCATGGCCACCGCGTCCTGGCCGGTCAGCTCGTCCCGTTCGTTGACCGCCCCGGCGGCCCGCAGGAACGCGGTGCCCCACAGCGGCCCCGAAGTGCCGCCCACCCGGCGGGAGATGACCAGGGCGACCTTCTTCAAGAACGCCGAGGGGGAGGAGCGGTCGAAGGAGTCCCAGTCGGCGAGGACGATCTCGAAGCCCCGCGCCAGCGAGTAGCCGAAGTCCCCGTCGCCCACCACCGCGTCCAGGTCGCAGAAGGCGCGCTCGTTGTCGACGGCGGTCTGCGCGATGCTCCGGACCACGAACTCCAGATCACTGGTCGTTGTCGATGACATGTCTCTCCCGGTGGCGTCGGTGTCAGGCCCGGCTGGTGGCGGTGAGCAGGAATTCCAGGTCGGCGAGGGTGACGAGGTCGCCGGGACGCGAACCCAGCGGGTCGGCGAGCACCCGGGCCGCGGTGCCGTCCGGCGGCGGGTCGCCGAGGCAGGTGACGACCAGCGAGGCACCGGTGAAGTCCTCCTCGCCGGTGTAGGCGCTGGGCGTGACGACGCAGCCCAGTCCGGCCTCCAGGGCGGCGAGCATCCCGTTGCGGCTGTCCTCGATCACCACCACCTCCGCGCGGTCCGCGCCGACCCGGTCCACGGCGAGTTCGTAGATGTCGGGGGCGGGCTTCTTGCGCGGCACCACATCGCCGGCGAACACCTGGAAGCGCGCGGCCAGTTCGGCGCCCATCGCCAGGTCGAGCACGCTGCGCACGGCCGGTTCCGCCGAGGTGGAGGCGACGGCGAGCGTCCATCCGGCTGCCCGCGCCTGCTCGGCGACGCGCCGCACCCCGGGACGCGGCGGCACCGCACCGCCGGTGATGACGCCGGTGTAGATCTCGGTCTTGCGCCGGTGCCAGCGGGCGACCTGCGCCTCCAGCGCCTCGGCATCGCTGGGCAGGCCGGCCTTGGCGATGAACTCGGGTGTCAGCAGCGTCTTCATCCGCTCCTTGCCGCCGCCGACCTTGACCTTCTCCGCGTACTCGGCGTCGCTCCAGCGCACCGGCAGGCCGAACTCCTCGAAGGTCCGGTTGAACGCGGGCAGATGACCGTGCCGCTCGGTGTCGGCGAGGACGCCGTCGCAGTCGAAGACCAGGGCGGGCACGACCTCACCTCGCCCGGCCGGCGCTGCCGAACAGCGCCATCAGCGAACTGGTCATCTCCACCACGTCCTGGCGCACGAACCGGAACAGCGAGGGCGGATCCCACTTCTGCTTCTCCGCGGCCGTCTCCAGGAACCCCAGGCTCGACTTCATGAACTTCTCCTTCAGGGCGGTGGAGATGTTGACCTTCGCGCACCCCCGGGAGATGAGGTTGTGGAACTGCTCGTCCGACATCCCGCTGCCGCCGTGCAGCGCGATGGGCAGCGGATGGCGCTCCACGATGTCGGAGACCCGGTCGAAGTCGAGGACCGGCGCCCGCTTGTAGCTGCCGTGCGCGTTGCCGATGGCCGGTGCGAAGACGTCGACGCCGGTCGTGCGCAGGAACTCCAGCGCCACCTCCAGGTCCTGCTGGGCGGCCCGCTCGTCGCTGCCGATCCCGTCCTCGACGCCGGTGATGGACTCGATCTCGCCCTCCACGTGGGCGCCGTACCGGCGGGCCTCGGCGACCACCTCGACCGTCTGGCGCATGTTCTCCTCGACGGGCAGCCGCGAGGCGTCGAACAGGACCGAGTTCCAGCCCAGCCGCAGGCACTCGCTGATGACCTCGCGCTCGGGGCAGTGGTCGAGATGCAGTGTGACGGGCACCCGGACCCCGGCGGTCATCGACTTCCACATCGCGAACAGCACGTCGCCGCCGATCGACTTGACGGTCTTGACGGACGTCTGGACGATCAGCGGCGAGGCGGTGTCCTCGGCGGCGGCGAGTACGGCCTCCATGGTGAGGTCGTTGAAGACGTTGATGGCCGGCACGCCGTAACGCTCTTTGAAGGCGTCGGACAGGATGTCGGTCAACGGCACGACAGACAACTGGACTCCCCGGATCGGACTGCCCCCGGCTCCATCGACGCTAGTCGCGCGGACGCCCGCCGTCGGGCGGGGATCTCCCCATCTGCGGGTAGGGGATCCCCCCAGACCGTGTCTAGTCCGGGTGGGCGGCCAGGTGGGCCAGTGCGGTGCGGTTGGGGGCGCCGGTCTTGCGCAGTACGGCGCCGACGTGCTTCTCGACGGTCTTGACCGAGATGCCCAGCGCGGTGGCGATCCTCTTGTCCGGCAGCCCGCGCTCCATCAGCGACCGTACCTCGCGCTCCCGGTCGGTGAGCGGGTCCGGCGGCGGCCGGCCGCGGTCGGCGAACCTGCGCAGCACACGCTCGGTGAGCAGCACGTCACCGCGGATGGCCGCCAGCACGGCACGCACCAGCGCGGGTCCGTCCAGGTCGGAGCCGACGCAGCCGCGGGCACCGGCCCGTACCGCCTCCGGCAGCAGTTCGTCGCCGAAGTCGTCGGTGAGCACCAGCACCGCGGTGTCCGGGCTGGCGGAGCGCACGTAGGAGGTCAGCCGGGGGCCGTCCAGCCCCGGCATGCGCAGGTCGAGCAGGACGACGTCGGGCTCCAGGACCCGTACCGCGTCGACGACCTCGCGGGCGTCGGCGATCTCCCCGACGACCTGGATCTCCGGTTCCGCCCTGGCCAGCAGCCGCACCAGACCGGCCCGCACCACCGGCCGCCGGTCGACCACCAGGACCCGCCAGGGGGTCGTGGTGCCGGCCCGGCCGTCCTGCCCGGGGGCCGCGTACGGGATCCGCACCCGTACCCGGGTGCCCCATCCCGGGGTGGACTCGATCTGCAGGTCGGCACCGAGCCGGTGCGAGCGGGCCACGATGCCGGTCAGCCCCAGCCCGGTGCGGCGCACCGCCACATCCGCCGGGTCGAACCCGCGGCCGTCGTCCTCGACGACCACCACCACGTCGTCCGTCCCGTACATCACGCCGACCCTGATCAGTCCGGCGCCCGCGTGGGCGACGACGTTGGTCAGCGCCTCCTGCACCACCCGCAACGCGGGGATCCCGACCCGCGGTTCGAGTTGCGGACGGTCCCCGCCGGTGACCACCAGGTCGGTGCGCAGGCCCGCGGTGGAGCGCACCCAGGCGAGCTCCACGGCGATGGCCTCGTCCAGCGAGTGCAGTTCGAGCAGTGAGGGCCCCAGGCCCAGCACGGTGCGCCGGGTCTCGGTCAGCGCGGAGCGGGCCGCCGCCCGGGCCGCCTCCAGACGCGGCGAGCCGCCGGGGACCTCCAGGGCGTCCATGTGCAGCAGGATCGAGCCGAGCGCGCGGGCGACGGTGTCGTGCACCTCGCGCACCACCCGTTCGCGCTCCGCGCTGACCGCGAGCCGGCGGGCACGCTCCTCGGCCTCCCGGTGCAGCCGGGAGTTGGCGATCGCGATGGCGGCGTGCTTGGCGAAGACGTCGAGCAACTCGACGTCCTCCTTGGTGAATCGAGCCGCCGGGTCGGTGCTGAAGACCACACAGACCCCGATGATCTCGTTGCTCCACTCGATGGGCACCGCGACGGTGGCGTGCAGCCGCTCGCGGTCGGCCGGGTCGACGTGACCGCCGCGCACCTCGGCGTAGCTGTCGAAGACCAGTGGCCCGCGGTGCGCCACCACCGCGCCGGTGGCGCCCTCCGCCAGCGGGAAGATCTTCCCCTCCTGGCAGCCGACCCCCAGGTCGGCCTCCTTGCGGTAGGTGCCGGCCCGCTCGTCGACCGTGCTGATCGAGCCCGCCCCGGCGCCCAGCAGGCTCACCGCCCGGCGCAGGATGCGGTGCAGCAGGGGCCCCAGCGCGAACTGTCCCGCCAGGTCCTCGATCGCGCCGCTCAGCGCGTCGACCTGCGCGTTCGGCCCGGCCGCCGCGCCGCTGACGCCGGCCTCACTCATGAGCCCGGTCACAGGTACTCATACCCGTCAGGATATCTCCGGCGGGCCTCCTCCGCCCCGGGCCCGGCGGCCACCGGGCCCGGGCGAAAAGACGTTGACACCCCCCGGCGCCGCTTCGCGATGATCGGCGGTATGAGCCCTGACGCGCCGCTGTCGTTCGCCGCCAAACCGACACTGACCGGGGAGCGGGTGCTGCTGCGGCCGGTGCGGGAGTCCGACGCCGAAGGGCTGGTGGAACTGATCACCGACCCCGAGGTGCGTCGGCTGACCGGGACGCACCGGCCGCCCGGGCCCGACCCGCTGGCCGAGGCGCGCCGCTGGTACGGCTCGCGGGCCGGCCACGACGACCGGCTGGACCTGGCGATCCTGGAGCGCTCGGGAGGCGGGTACGCCGGCGAGGTGGTGCTCAACGACCTCGACCCCGACAACCGCTCGTGCTCGCTGCGGATCGCGCTGGCCGCGCCGCGCCTGTTCGGCCGGGGCTACGGGAGCGAGGCGGTCCGGCTGGTCCTGGGCCACGCCTTCGAGACGGTGGGGGTGCACCGGATCGCGCTGGAGGTCTTCGACTTCAACGCGCGGGCCCGCCGGGTGTACGAGAAGGCCGGGTTCCGGCACGAGGGCACCCACCGGCAGGCGCTGCGCTGGGACGGCCGGTGGCACGACACCCACACGATGGCGGTCCTGGCCCCCGACTGGCCGCCCCGGGCCGGCTGACCACCGCGGGCCGGCTGACCACCGCGGCCCGTCCCGCTGTCCCGGGTCCGGGACGCCGGGAGGCTCAGGCGTTGCGCAACTCCTGGCGCTGGCGGCCGAGCCCGTCGATCTCCAGCTCCATCACGTCACCGGCCCGCAGGAAGGGCTTCGGCTCCGGGCGGCCCAGCGCCACCCCGGCCGGGGTGCCGGTGTTGAGCACGTCGCCGGGGCGCAGGGTCATGAAGCGGCTGACGTAGCGCACCACATGGGCGACCGGGAAGATCTGGTCACGGGTGCTGCCGTTCTGCTGCGGCTCACCGTTGACCCACAGCCGCAGGCCCAGCGCCTGCGGGTCCGGCACCTCGTCCGCGGTGACCAGCCAGGGGCCGAGCGGGTTGAACGTCTCGCAGTTCTTGCCCTTGTCCCACTGGCCGCCGCGCTCGATCTGGAACTCCCGCTCGGAGACGTCGTTGGCGATCGCGTACCCCGCCACGGCGGCCAGCGCCTCCTCGTCGGTCTCCAGATAGCGGGCGGTGCGGCCGATGACGACCGCCAACTCGACCTCCCAGTCGGTCTTCACGCTGCCGCGCGGCACCAGCACGGTGTCGTTCGGGCCGACCACCGTGTCGGGGGCCTTCATGAACACGATCGGCTCGGCGGGCGCCGAGGCACCCGTCTCTGCGGCGTGGTCGTGGTAGTTGAGGCCGATGCAGACGATCTTCCCGATCCGGGCGAGCGGCGGGCCGACGCGCGGGTCGGCCTCCGCCACCTCCGGCAGGGTGCCCGCCGCGGCCGCCGCGCGCAGCCGGTCCAGCGCCGCCTCGTCGGCCAGCAGCGTGCCGTCGATGTCCGCCACCAGCGCCGACAGGTCGCGCAGCACACCGCCGTCATCCAGCAGCGCCGGGCGCTCCGCACCGGCGGGACCGACTCGCAACAGCTTCATTCGCACTCCCTGGTCGAGCTTTCGGCCGCCTCCCGGCAGGAGGGCCGGCCCGCGGATCGCGGGAGGCCACCGTCGCCGGACGACCCTGGCGATCCTGCAATCCGCCCCACGGCTCCGCAAGCACCGACCACTACCTGGACAGCCCGCCTCCCCCGCGGATCAGCCGCCCACCAGCCGGGAGACGGTGTAAATCAGCAGCCCGGCGAGCGCCCCGACCACGGTGCCGTTGATCCGGATGAACTGCAGGTCGCGCCCCACATGGGCCTCGATCTTGCGGGAGGTCTGCTCCGCGTCCCAGCCGGCCACCGTCTCGGTGATCAGCGAGGTGATCTCGTCACGGTAGGTGGTCACCACATAGGTGGCCGCGTCCTCCAGCCAGCCGTCGACCTTCGCCCGCAGGCCGGGGTCGGTGGTCATCCGGGCACCCAGCGACAGCAGCGACGCCCGGGCCCGCAGCCGCAGTTCGCTGTGGTCGTCCTCGGCGGCGGCCACCACCATCGAGCGCACCGCGTTCCACGTCGACTCGATCAGGTCCTGCACCTCGCCGCGGGCCAGCAGGTCCCGCTTGAGCCGCTCGACCCGCTGACGGGTGTCGGGGTCGGACTGCAACTCGCCCGCGAAGTCCGCCAGGAACCGGTCCAGCGCGCCGCGCGCCGGATGACCCGGCATGTCGCGCATCTCGCCGACGAACCGCAGCAGTTCCTTGTAGACCCGCTCGCCCACCCGCTTGTCGACGAACCGCGGGGTCCACCCCGGGGCGCCGCCCTGCACGGCGTGCATCACCGAGTCGCTGTGGGTGGTCAGCCAGTCGTGGGCCCGTACGCACACCAGGTCCACCACCCGGTGGTGCCCGCCGTCGCCGACGATCCGCTCCAGCATCCGGCCCAGCCCCGGGGCGACCTCCATGCCGTCGGCCCGCCGGGTGATCGCCTCGCCGACGACCGCCTGCACGTCGGAGTCGCGCAGCACCTTCAGCGCGCCGCGCAGCGCCGCCGACGCCTGCTCGGTGACCCGGTCGGCGTGGTCGGGCACGGCCAGCCAGCCGCCGAGCCGGGCGGCGATCCCGACCGCCCGCAGCCGGTCGCGCACCACCTGCCCCGACAGGAAGTTCTCCCCGACGAACTCGCCCAGCGACCGGCCCAGCACGTCCTTCTTGGTCGGGATGATCGCGGTGTGCGGGATCGGCAGCCCCAGCGGGCGCTTGAACAGCGCGGTCACCGCGAACCAGTCCGCCAGCGCGCCCACCATCCCGGCCTCGGCCGCCGCCGCGACGTAGCCGGCCCAGGCCCCGGCGCCCTGCGTCCCCGCCCATCTGGCCAGGCCGTAGACCACCGTGGCGACCAGCAGGAACCCGGTCGCGATCAGCTTCATCCGGCGGACCCCGCGCCGCCGCTCCCGGTCCGCCGGGCTGTCGGGCAGCCCGCGGCCCGGCGGGCGCCCCCCGGGCGGCACCGGCCCCGCCCCACCGCCCGCGCCGCCACCCGCGCCACCGGGCGCCGGCCCGGCCGCCCGCCCGCCGTCCGTCTTCGTCACCGCTGCCATCCGCTCCACCCCGTGATTGTCCACGCGCCCGCGGCCGAATCCGCATCCAGCCGCGCACCGGTGGAACGAACGGCGGGTTCCCGGCGTCCTAGAGACGGACAGGGTGGCTGCCAAGCGCCGTCCTGTGCACGGACAGACGGCCGCCAGGCGGACCGGAACGGGTCCATGGGACCATGAGAGCCGGACCGGACCGGTGGACGACCATCCCCGACCTCTTGCGTGTCCACCCCAGCCCCTTCCGGAGCCGCAGGCTCCGCCTGCTTGAGCATCCGAGGAGAAGCACCGCATGACCCGCAAGTCCGGTTATGCCCTGCTCACCGCGCTGGTGGCGGTGATCGCACTCATCTGCACCGCGATCGTCGTCGGCATAGGAGACTCCGGCGCGGCCACCGACGACGCCGCGACCCGGCCGCACACCGGGGCCAACGCGGCCGGCCCCGCCGTCTCCGGGGCCTGGGTGGGCACCTGGGCCGCCGCGCCCGCCGCGGCCGAGCCCGAGGCCCCGCACGGCTTCCCCGGCATGTCGCTGCGCAACGTGATCCACGCCAGCATCGGCGGCACCGCGGCCCGCGTCCAGCTGTCCAACGCCTACGGCACCGCGCCGCTGACCCTCACCCACGTCACGGTGGCCGTCGCGGCCGGCCCCGGCGGGCCCGACGCGGTGCCGGACGCGCTGGCCACCCTGAAGTTCTCCGGGCGGACCGAGGTGACCGTCCCGGCCGGCGCCGCCGTGACCAGCGACCCGGTCCGCATCCGCGTCCCGGCCGCCTGCGACCTGCTGATCAGCACCTACTCCCCGTACGCCGCGGGCCCGGCCACCTACCACCCGCACGCCCGGCAGACCTCCTACCTGGCCGACGGCGACCACACCGGCGACGTCGAGGGCACCGCGTACACCCAGGAGAGCCCCTACTGGCGCTACGTGACCGCCGTGGACGTGTGGAGCGCGACCGCCAAGGGCGCGGTCGTCGCGGTGGGCGACTCCATCACCGACGGGGTGACCTCCACGGTCGGCGCCGACCACCGCTGGCCTGACTACCTCGCGCAGCGGCTGCGGGCCGGCACCGACGGCCTGCGGTTCGGCGTGCTCAACGAGGGCATCAGCGGCAACCGGCTGCTGCGCGACGCCGAGCCGGGCGTCCCGTGGGACGGACCCAGCCTGCTGTCCCGCCTCAACCGCGACGCGCTCAGCCGCACCGGAGTGCGCACCATCGTGGTCGACATAGGCATCAACGACATCATGGAACTCCCCCAGCAGACCGACTCCGCCGCCATCGTCGCCGGACTGCGCCAGGTCACCCGGCTGGCACACGCCCACCACGTCCGGGTGGTCGGCACCACCCTGACCCCGTTCGGCGGCCGGCTGGACTGGACCCCCCAGCTCGACGCGGTGCGCGAGCGGGTCAACGCCGCCATCCGCGACGGACACGTCTTCGACGCGGTCCTGGACTTCGACCGAGTACTGCGCGACCCGGCCGACTTCGACCGGCTGCTGCCGCGCTACGACTCCGGCGACCACCTGCACCCCAGCGACGCCGGCTACCGCGCCATGGCCGACGCGATCCCGATCGTGGCACTCACCGGCGCCGCCCCGGCCAACCTGTAGCCCGCACGGCGGCTCACAACGCCGCGCGGTCGCCGTACATCCGCGCGATGACGTCCTCGATCGCCGGCTCCCGCACCGACAGGTCCACCAGCGGGTAGCGGGCGGCCAGTTCGGCGACCAGCGGAGCCGCGCTACCGGACGCCGGGAACGCCAGCCACTGCCGCGGCCCCTCGATCCGCACCGCGCGGGCCCCCTCGATCCGCACCGGCGGCAGCTCGCGCTCGAAGTCGACCACCAAGGTGCGCTCGCTCTCCCCGATCGCGTGCAGCCCGGCCAGATCGCCGTCGTGCACCAGACGGCCGTGGTCGATGACCATCACCCGTCGGCACAACTGCTCGATGTCGGTGAGGTCATGAGTGGTCAGCAGCACCGTCGTGCCGTGCTCGGCGTTGACATCCCGCAGGAACTCGCGCACCTTCGCCTTGCTCACCACGTCCAGCCCGATGGTCGGCTCGTCGAGGTAGAGCACCTCAGGATCGTGCAGCAGCGCCGCCGCGATGTCGCCGCGCATCCGCTGACCCAGCGACAGCTGCCGGACCGGCACCTCCAGCAGCTTGCCCAGGTCCAGCAGTTCGACGCAGCGCGCCAGGTTCTCGTGGTAGCGCGCCGAGGGCACCCGGTACATGCGGCGCACCAACTCGTAGGAGTCGCGCAGCGGCAGGTCCCACCACAGCGTCGTGCGCTGCCCGAAGACCACGCCGATCCGGCGCGCCAGCCGGGTGCGCTCCGCCGACGGGTCGATCCCGGCGACCCTCAGCCGCCCGCCGCTGGGCACCAGGATGCCGGTGAGCATCTTGATGGTGGTCGACTTGCCGGCGCCGTTGGGGCCGATGTAGCCGACCATCTCCCCCCGGGCGACCTCGAAGGAGATGCCGTCCACCGCCCGCACCTCATGGCGCTCCCGACGCAGCACGCCGACCCGGCGCCGCACCTCGAAGACCTTCTGCACGCCGTCCAGCCGGATCAACGCCTCTTCCACGCCCATGCCTCAGCTCCCCGTGCTCCGATACGACCGCAGGCCCGCCCGCCAGGCCAGCGCCGCCAGCGCGCACGCCGCCAGCGCGACCAGCGGTGACAGGAAATCGACCCAGCCCGGCAGCCCCAGCGGGTCGGGCATGCCGAGCACCCGCAGCGCGGGCATCCAGTTGACGAAGGCCAGCGGCACCACGAACGTCGCGCCGCGCACCAGGTCCTTCGCGAAGACCGTCGGCGGGTACTGGGTCAGCGCGTTGCCCCCGTAGGTGAAGGAGTTCTGCACCTCGGAGGCGTCGTTGGCGCGGAACTGGAACGCCGCCCCCACCGTGTAGACCGCGCCGAAGATCGCCGCACCGCTGACCAGCATCACCGGCACCAGCGGCGCACTTCAGCGGCGTCCAGTGCAGGTCGAGCCGGCTGACCGACCACCCCAGCACCAGCAGCGCCTGGGTGATGCGGCCCAGCCGCCGCAACGCGAACCGGTCGGCGGCCACCTGCGCGTAGCACCGCGGCGGGCCGCACCATCAGGGTGTCCAGCGTGCCGTCGCGCACCCGCCGCCCCAGCTGGTCCATGCTCCCCAGCAGCAGATCCGCCACCCCGAGCGACACCCCGGAGGTGCCGTACAGGAACGCCGTCTGCGCCAGCGAGAAGCCGCCCAGCTCCCGGGTGTGGCCGAAGATGATCGCGACGGCGGCGAAGTCCAGCGACGTCATCGCCGCGCTGCCGACCGTCATCATCACGAAGGACAGCCGGTACGCCAGCGCCGAGCGCACCCACATCCCCACGACCATCCGGTAGACGCGCAGCGCCTCCCACCAGCGCCACCCGTGCGGCGGATCGAAGGACCCGGTGACCTCAGCCACCCTGCACCACCACCCTGCGCGTCGCCACCGACTGCACCAGCCGCCCGGCACCCAGCAGCGCCACCGCCCACACCACCTGGAAACCCAGCGCCCGCAGCATCCCGGCGCCGGCCACCCGGCCCAGGAAGACGTCCGCGGGCACCTGGAGCAGCGAGGACCACGGCAGCGCCCGCGCCACGGAGCCCAGAGCCCCGGGGAAGACGGTGAGCGGCAGCACCATCCCGGAGAAGAACATCGCCGTCAGCGACGAGAGCATCACCACCCCCGCGCCGTCCAGCAGCCAGAAGGCGGCCAGCGCCACCAGGTAGCGCAGCGCGAAGCTGACCACCACCCCCAGCACCACCGCGACCAGGAACGCCAGCCAGGTCAGCGCCGAGCCCGGCCAGCTTCAGCCGGAACATCAGCGCCGCGGCCGCCATCGGCAGCACCCCGCGCCCCAGCAGGTGGAACAGGGCCCGGCCCAGGTCGGTGGCCAGCCACCACGCCTGAAGATCGGCCGGCCGGTACAGGTCGATCGCCACGTCACCCGATCTGATGCGCTCGATCAGCTCCGACCTCGAAGCCGCCGCCCAGCAGCGCGATGGTCATCAGCAGCGCCTGGCCGAGCCAGACGTACGTCACCGCCTGATGCAGGTCGTAGCCGCCCAGATGCGGGTCGCACGTCGCCACAGCGCGATGTAGGTGTAGGCCACGATCAGGCCGAAGACGGTGTTGGTGAACACCCCGGCCAGCGTCGCCACCCGATAGGTCGCGTAGCGCCGGAACCCGCCCGCCGCCACGGCCGCGTACAACCGCATTTCTCCCGCTTCCCCCCACCTCGCCGGCCCGAGACACCGAACGCGGAAGCCTACGACCGGCAGTGGAAGGCAGGCCACCGGTTTTTCTCATCCATTCCGGTGGAACGAGAGCTCCGTTCGGCCTGTCAGGAAACCCGGCAGGTGCGTAGCGCGCTCCCGTTACCGAGAGGGATGAAACAGTGTTTTCCGGCCATACGACGCGTTAGGCAGGTCCGCACGGCCATCACACCGCCCACCGCCACGGCGCAACCCCCACAGCGGCCGAGGAGTCCGTACAGACATGAGCAGCGACGAGCCGCAGCAGGACCCACCGCGAGAGCCCGGAACGGCCGGGGAGACGGACCCGGGCACCACTGACGCCACGTCGGACCGGGCCGCCCGCCGAGCCGCCCGCAGACGCCACGGCTGGCGCCGGCTGCTGCCGACCTGGCGGATGCTGCTCGGCGGCCTCCTGCTCGCGCTGCTGGCCCTGTGCGGCGCCTTCGTCGCGGGCTACCTGCTGGTCCCCATCCCGCCGGCCAACGCCACCGCGACCGCCCAGAGCAACGTCTACCTCTACGCCGACGGCCACACCCAGCTCGCCCGCGACGGCGAGGTCAACCGGGAGAACGTGCCGCTCAGCCAGATGCCCAAGACCGTGCAGCGCGCGGCGCTCGCCGCCGAGGACCGCGGTTTCTACCACGAGTCGGCGATCGACCCGCGCGCGATGGTCCGCGCCGCCTGGAACACCGTCACCGGCAAGGGCAAGCAGTCCGGCTCCACCATCACCCAGCAGTACGTGAAGAACTACTACCTCAGCCAGCAGCAGACGGTGCGCCGCAAGGCCAAGGAGTTCTTCATCGCCATCAAGCTGGACCGCGAGGAGACCAAGGACCAGATCCTCGAGGGCTATCTCAACACCAGCTACTTCGGCCGCAACGCCTACGGCATCCAGGCCGCCGCCCAGGCGTACTACGGCAAGGACGCCGGGCAGCTCGACACCGCCCAGGGCGCCTACCTCGCCTCGCTGCTCAACGCGCCCAGCGCCTACGACGTGGTCGCCCACCCGCGAGAACAGGACGCGGGCCGTCGCCCGCTGGAACTACGTGCTCGACGGCATGGTCAAGGAGCACTGGCTCGACCCCGCCGACCCGCGCTGACCATGCGCTTCCCCGCGCCCGACCAGGCCAAGGCCGCCGCCCGGCTTGTCCGGGCAGCGCGGCTACCTCGTCGAGGCCGTCAAGGACTACCTGGCCGACAACAAGATCGTCGACGAGAGCACCCTGGACGCCGGCGGCTACCGCATCACCACCACCATCGACAGAAGCCCAAGCAGGACGCCTTCGTCCAGGCCGCCCAGGACCAGCTGCTCGACAAGCTCAGCGACGCCGACCGCACCGACAAGTACGTCCGCGCCGGCGGCGCCTCCATCGACCCGGCCACCGGCGAACGTCGTCGCCCTGTACGGCGGCATCGACTACACCAAGCAGTACGTCAACAACGCCACCCGCCGCGACTACCAGGTCGGCTCCACCTTCAAGCCGTTCGTGTTCGCCTCCGCCGTCCAGAACGACTCCACCACCCAGGACGGCCGGCCGCATCACCCCCAACACCGTCTACGACGGCACCAACCACCGCCAGGTGCAGGGCCGCGAACGGCCCGGTCGGACTACGCCCCCGCCAACGAGGACGACGTCGACTACGGCGACATCACCGTCTCCACGGCCACCAACAAGTCCGTCAACGCCGTCTACGCCCAGATGGCCGAGGACGTCGGCCCGGCCAAGGTGCAGCACACCGCCATCGCCCTGGGCCTGCCGGCCGACCACACCCGACCTGAGCGCCTACCCGTCGATCGCGCTCGGCGCCGCCACCGCCAGCCCGCTGGACATGGCCCAGGGCGTACGCGACCCTCGCCAACCACGGCACGCACGATCCCGTACACACTGGTCACGAAGGTCACCAAGGACGGCGACGACCGTCCCGCTGCCCGACCGCCCGCAGCGGCAGGCCGTGCCGCGCCAGGCCGCCGACACCACCACCTCGATGCTGCAGAGCGTGGTCGACGCCCCGACGGCACCGGCACCGCCGCCCAGGCCGCGGGCCGGCCCGCGGCCGGCAAGACCGGCACCGCGGAGGACGACAGGGCCGCCTGGTTCGCCGGCTACACCCCCGACCTGGCCACCGTCGTCGCCGTCATGGGCCAGGACTCCGACACCGGCAAGCAGGAGTCGCTCTACGGCGCCACCGGCCTGGCCCGCGTCAACGGCGGCGGCTACCCCGCGCAGATCTGGGCCGCCTACACCGCCGACGCGCTGCGCGACCAGCCGGTGCGCCACTTCCACCTGCGGCTGCAGAGCGGCGCCGGAAGCGCGCCGTCCGCCCCGCCGTCCAGCACCGGGCCCACCGCGCCCAGTTCACCCCCCGACCAGCCGCCCGTCAGCACCCCGCCGTCCGGCCCGCCGACCTCCCCGCCGCCCATCAACCCGGCCGGCGGCGGCGGCAACGGCGGCCTGATCGGTGGTGAGAACGGCGGCGGGATCGGCGGCACGGACGGTGGCGGCGACGGCGGCGACGGCGGTGGCACGACCGGCGGTCCACCGGTCGGCCCCGGCGGCGCCTCCGACAGCGGCGGCGCCTCGGGCGGCGGGGCCGGCGGACCCGGCGGCCTCTCACCGTCGGGCGGCACACCGATGTAGCGCGACAGCGGTCGGGGTACACGAAGGAGCGGGCGGTGAACCACGTTCACCGCCCGCTTCTGCCACAGGATGTCGGAAGTTCGCCCTAGAGGTAGAGGCCGGTCGAGTCCTCTGACCCCGCCAGCCGTTCGGCGGCCACCGCGTGCAGATCGCGCTCCCGCATCAGCACGTAGGCGACGCCGCGCACCTCCACCTCGGCGCGGTCCTCCGGGTCGTACAGCACCCGGTCACCCGGCCTCCACGGTGCGGACGTTCTGGCCCACCGCGACCACCTCGGCCCAGGCCAGCCGGCGGCCGACGGCGGCGGTCGCCGGGATGAGGATGCCGCCGGTGGAGCGCCGCTCGCCCTCGCGGGATGTCCGTGCGGACCAGCACCCGGTCGTGCAGCATGCGGATGGGCAGCTTGTCGTGCGTGTTGTCCTGCGTACCGATGGGCGTATTCGAGCTCACGGGCACGACGTTACCCGGCGTACGGCCGCCGCGTGGCACGGGCTCCGGAACAGCGGTTCCGAAAGCCCGTGCCCGGGCGGCGTATTCGCCGCCGTTCGCTCGCGCGGCGAACGCTACTTGCGCTTGCGCCGCGAGGAGAGCCCGGCCACCACGGCGACCAGGGTCACCACCGCGACCGCGACCGGCACGATGCGCTCCATCCGCGGGGCGCCGTCCTCCGAGACCAGCTCGCGCCCGCAGGTCCGACACCGCCCGGTTCACCGCCACATACGCCCGTCCGGCGGTGCGGTCCACCGCCTGGCGCACGGAATCCTGCGCCTCGCCGACGATCGTCTTCGGGTGCACCCGTACGCCGATCTCGTTCAGCGTCGCGGCGAGATCCTGCCGCCTGCGGACGATGTCCGCCTCGATCTGAGCCGGGGTCCTGCCATCCGACACCGCGCTGCCTCCGTCACTTCGGCCGATATCCATACCGTTGTCCAAACCGTGCGGACAGTCTGTCAGCTCGCCGGACTCCGCGCTTCTCGGCACCCCGTCTAGGCTCGTGCCCGTAAACCCCGCACGCACGCAGTGCGCACGTGATGAGGAGCACCAGCCATGAGCGAGCGCCTGGCACCCGGCGACACCGCCCCCGCCTTCACCCTTCCGGACGCGGACGGCAACGGACGTCTCCCTGGCCGACCACAAGGGCCGCAAGGTCATCGTCTACTTCTACCCCGCCGCCCTGACCCCGGGCTGCACCAAGCAGGCGTGCGACTTCACCGACAACCTCACCCTGCTGGCCGGCGCCGGCTACGACGTCATCGGGGTCTCCCCCGACAAGCCGGAGAAGCTCGCGAAGTTCCGCGACAAGGAGAACCTCAAGGTCACCCTGGTCGCCGACCCCGACAAGAAGGTCCTTGAGGCGTACGGCGCGTTCGGCGAGAAGAAGCTCTACGGCAAGACGGTGACCGGCGTCATCCGCTCGACCGTCGTCGTCGACGAGGACGGCAAGGTGGAGCGCGCCCTGTACAACGTCAAGGCCACGGGACACGTCGCCAAAATCATCAAGGACCTGGGCATCTGAGCCGAACGGGTTTAGCGGCGCGCGAATTGTATAGGCGTTCTTTTTGCCGTACGAGTAGGGAAACGGACGAGAGGAACCCGCCGCCGTGATGACCGAGGACACGCCCGATCAGGCCGCGTACCGTCGGCACCGGACGCTCTTCCACGCCATCGAGCGCCGCAGGCATCCACGCCTGCGGCGTACCGATATCACCGTGACGGACGAAAGCGCCGTGAAACGCGCGGTGAAGGCCGCGGCGCTCGGCAACGCCATGGAGTGGTTCGACTTCGGAATCTACAGCTATCTGGCCGTCACCCTGGGAAAGGTCTTCTTCCCCGGCGGCAGCAGTACCACCCAGCTGTTGTCCTCCTTCGCGACCTTCGCCGTGGCGTTTCTCGTCCGGCCCATCGGCGGTTCGGTCTTCGGTCCGCTCGGTGACCGCATCGGCCGCAAGAAGGTGCTGGCGCTCACCATGATCATGATGGCGATCGGCACTTTCGCCATCGGTCTGATCCCCGGTTACGCGGCCATCGGATTCTGGTCGCCCGCGCTGCTGATCCTCTTCCGGCTGGTGCAGGGATTCTCCACCGGCGGTGAGTACGGCGGCGCGTCGACGTTCATCGCCGAGTACGCGCCCGACAAGCGGCGTGGATTCTTCGGCAGCTTCCTGGAATTCGGCACGCTGGCGGGTTATGTGGGGGCGGCCGGTCTGGTCACCGTGCTGACCGCGGTGCTCAGCGACGCGTCGATGACGGCGTGGGCCTGGCGGATCCCGTTCCTGGTCGCCGGACCGCTGGGCGCGGTCGGCCTCTACCTGCGGCTCAGGCTGGACGAGACGCCCGCCTTCCAGCGTCTGGAGGCGGAGAACAAGTCGACGGCACGCGCGTCGGAGGCGGCGCAGGGCGTGGAGACGGCCGCCGGCGGGGAGTTCCGGGAGATCTTCGTCGGGCACTGGCGGCGGCTGCTGCTGTGCGTGGCGCTGGTGGCGGCGTACAACATCACCGACTACATGCTGCTGTCGTACATGCCGACGTATCTGAGCGACGAGCTGAAGTACAGCACCACCCACGGGCTGCTGATCCTGCTGATCGCGATGGCGCTGATGATGGGTCTGATCAACCAGGTGGGCCGGCTCAACGACCGGTTCGGCCGCAAGCCGCTGCTGATGGCGGGCATGGTCGGCTTCCTGGTGCTGTCCGCCCCCGCGTTCCTGCTGGTCCGGCTGGGCGGGCTGGTCGCGATCTCGATCGGCATGCTGATGCTCGCACTGTCGCTGGTCTGTCTGCTGGGCACGATGTCCGCGGCGCTGCCCGCGCTGTTCCCCACCCAGATCCGCTATGGCGCGCTGTCCATCGGCTACAACGTCTCCACGTCGCTGTTCGGCGGGACGACGCCGTTCGTCATCACCGCGCTGATCTCGCTCACCGGGACGAAGATGGTCCCGGCCTACTACGCCATGGTCGCCGCCGCGGTGGGCGTCATCGCGGTGGCCCTGATGCCGGAGTCCGCCCAACGCCCCCTGGAAGGCTCCCCGCCCGCGGTGGCCACCAAGGCCGAAGCCGTCGAACTCGTCCAGTCCCAATCCCCCGAACCCAAGTTCTGACCCCACCCGTGACCCCTCCCCGGCCCTGGTCGTTCACCAGTACGAACGAGGAGGACGGGGAGGGGAGCGGAAAGATGCCGGCCAGGTACACCAGGGAACGCCTCACCGAGGCGGTGGCGTCGTCGAGTTCGCTGTCCGAGGTGGTCAGCGCGCTCGGCGGCAGACCCACGAACGGTACGCGTTCCTACGCCCGGAAACTCATCGCCCGTTGGGGGATCGACGCTTCGCACCTCGAACGCGAAGGGGTACGCCACACCGAACGGAGGCTCCGCGCGGCGGTCCGCGAATCGTGGAGTGTCGCCGAGGTCGTCCGGCGTCTGGGAGTGAGCCCGGTGGGCGGCAACCACGCGCACATCAGCCGGCGCATCGCCGGGCTCGGCATCGACACCGGCCATTTCGCCGCCGCCGACCGTGCCCGGCCGAAGCGGGAAAGACGGGACCGGCTCGTCCTCGGGTCACCGTCCGACGGCCGGGTGCCAGGCGAACGCCTGCGCAGGGCGCTGCTGGATCGCGGCGGCATCCGCGAGGAGTGCTCCTGGTGTGGCACCGGACCGCGATGGGGCGGCCGCCCGTTGCGGCTGGAGGTCGACCACGTCAACGGTGACTGGTGGGACAACCGCCCCGAGAACCTGCGGCTTCTGTGTCCCAACTGCCACGCGGTGACCGACACCTACCGTGGGCGCAAGCGCCGGGCGGTGGGGTAGGTGGCGACGCGGCCCTCCCACCCCCGCCGCACAGCGGACCGCCTCGCGGCTGCCGCCGCCGCGTCCACCAGCCTGGTCGACATGCTCGGACGGCTCGACATGCCGCTGGGTTCAGGGCCGTTGGGCTATCTGCGGGAACGAGTGGCACACCACGGCATCGACACCTCGCACTTCACCGACGAACCACTGCCGCACCGCCCAAGGCGTACCTACTCCAAGGAAGTGCTGGCAGAGGCCGCCGCGCGTTCGCACTCCCTGCGTGAGGTCATCGAGTACCTGGGCGCACCGCCTTACGACAGCGCCTATTCCCACCTCAAACGCCGGCTCGCCCACTTCGGCATCGACACCTCGCACTTCACCGGCCGCAAGGGACCCACCGCGCTGATCGACGGCGAACCGCTGGCCCGTGCCGCGGCGCAGTCGCACAGCCTCGCCGACCTGATCCGGCGGCTGGAGCTGGTCCCCGGTGGCGCGTCGCGGGCGCTGGTCAAGCGGAGTCTGGCCACCGCGCAGGTGCCCACCGAGCACTTTCTCGGCCAGGGTCACGGCCGAGGGCGTCCCTGCTCGCGACGCCGGTCAGCGGACGACGTCCTGCGCCGTCTGCCGTCCGGCGCACCCCGTGCCAAGCGCGAGTTGCTGCACCGAGCGCTGCGGGAGAAGAAGGTGCCGTACGTGTGCGGCGGGTGCGGGACGGGAGATGCCTGGATGGGGCACCGGCTCGTCCTCGAAATCGACCACATCAACGGCGACCGGCTCGACAACCGGCTGGAGAACCTTCGGTACTTGTGTCCTTCCTGTCACAGCCAGACCCGCTCCTACGCGGGCCGCCGCCCGGGAGCGATCACAGCCGCGCCGAGACGGATCGGCACCCAGTAGAGTGAGGATCGGCGGGCCCGTACCCCAGCTGGCAAGAGGGCGCCGGTTTAGGTCCGGTGTGTCGTGGGTTCGAGTCCCACCGGGCCCACCGCCGAGGGTGTGGCACCTGACCGGTGCCACACCCTTCTCGTTCAGTGCAGCAGACTCGGGATCGTTTGGGCCAGGGCTCGGAAGGCTTGGCCGCGGTGGCTTATGGCGTTCTTCTCTTCCGGGGTCAGTTCGGCGCAGGTGCGGCCGCGGACGAAGTCGGCGGCGCCGTCGGGCTGCAGGATGGGGTCGTAGCCGAAGCCGCCCGACCCGGACGGCGCGTACCGCAGGGTGCCGGTCAACCGGCCCTCGGTGACGTGCGAGGTGCCGTCGGGCAGCGCGAGCGCCGCCGCGCAGGCGAAGTGCGCCGCCCGGTGCTCCTCGCCGATGTCGGCGAGCTGCGCGAGCAGCAGCCGCAGGTTCGCCTCGTCGTCGCCGTGCCGGCCCGCCCAGCGGGCGGAGAAGATGCCCGGCGCGCCACCGAGGACGTCCACGCACAGCCCCGAGTCGTCCGCGACCGCCGGCAGACCGGTGGCCTGGGCGAGAGCGTGCGCCTTGAGCAGCGCGTTCTCCGCGAAGGTGACCCCGGTCTCCTTGACGTCGGGGATCTCCGGGTACGCGTCGGCCCCGACGAGTTCGACGTCGAGCCCCGCGGCGGTCAGGATCGCGCGCAGTTCGGTGACCTTGTGGGCGTTGCGGGTGGCGAGGACCAGGCGCTGCATCGCGTGGGTCATCCCTTCTTCGGGCAGGCGGCGGTCAACTCGGCGGCGGCGTCGGTGACCGGCTTGATGTCGGCCGGTTCGCCCTTGTCGAGTTCGTTCTTGACGTTCGAGACGGCCAGCGCCAGATCGCCGACGGCCTTGGTGGCGGCCGGGTTGCCGTCGGTGTGACCGGCGATGTCGTCCAGGTCCTGCTGGATCCTGCGCAGCGCGGTCGCCGCGTCCCGCGGGTCGCCTGCCGCCTTGCCGATCGCCCCGCGCAACGCGTTGACCTGGTCGCCCACCTCCCGCGCGACGGTGGGGCAGTCCTGGGTGGACTCCGACCCGCCACAGCCGGCCAGCAGCATCCCGGCGACGACGGCGAGCAGGGCGAGGGCGGCGGGTTTCGCGGTGCGCACCGCCTCAGCCCTGCTCGGCGGGGTCGACGGCGAGCGCGGCCCGCTGGATCTCGTCGAGCCGGGCGGCGCCGCCGACGGCGAGGTCGAGCAGCGCGTCGAGCTCCGCACGGGCGAACGGCTGGCCCTCGGCGGTGCCCTGCACCTCGACGAAGCGGCCGTCGCCGGTGCACACGACGTTCATGTCGGTCTCGGCGCGCACGTCCTCCTCGTAGCACAGGTCGAGCAGCGGGACGCCGTCGACGATGCCGACGCTGACCGCGCTGACCGCGCCGATGAGCGGCTGCGCCTTGGCCTTGACGATCTTGCGCCGCTGGGCCCAGGCGACGGCGTCGGCCAGGGCGACGTAGGCGCCGGTGATCGCGGCGGTGCGGGTGCCGCCGTCGGCCTGGAGGACGTCGCAGTCCAGGACGACGGTGTTCTCGCCGAGCGCCTTGAAGTCGATGACGGCGCGCAGCGAACGGCCGATGAGCCGGGAGATCTCGTGGGTGCGTCCGCCGATCTTGCCGCGGACGGACTCGCGGTCGCCACGGGTGTTGGTGGCGCGCGGCAGCATCGCGTACTCGGCGGTGACCCAGCCCTCGCCGCTGCCCTTGCGCCAGCGCGGCACGCCTTCGGTGAGGCTGGCGGTGCACAGCACCCGGGTGTCGCCGAACGAGACGAGGACGGAGCCTTCGGCGTGCTTGCTCCAGGCGCGTTCGATGGTGACGGGGCGGAGCTGTTCGGGGGTACGGCCGTCGATGCGAGACATGCGGCCGAGCCTATCTGGCACGGCGGGCGCCCCCGACCCGGCGGTCCGGCCCCCGGCTCTGGGGGTCCGGGGGCCGCTGGGAATCGCGCCGCGGCGGCCCGGTCAGGACACCGTCAGACCTGGTAGACGGCTCCGGCGCGGGCCAGGTCGATCGGGCCGGCGTAGGCGGCGCGGGCGTCGGCGAGGTTGACCTGGGGGTCGGTCCACGGCGGGATGTGGGTCAGCACGAGGCGGCCGACACCCGCGTGGGTGGCGTACTCGCCGGCTTCCCGGCCGTTGAGGTGCAGCTCCGGTACGTCTTCCTTGCCGTGGGTGAAGGAGGACTCGCACAGGAAGAGGTCGGTGCCCTCGGCCAGGTCGCGCAGGGCGGTGCAGGGTCCGGTGTCCCCGGAGTAGGTCAGGGAGCGTCCGCCGTGTTCCACGCGTACCGCGTACGCCTCGACGGGGTGGCTGACGCGTTCGGTCCGCACGGTGAAGGGGCCGATCTCCACGCGCCCCGGGGTCAGGGTGTGGAAGTCGAAGACCTCGCTCATGGACTTCTCGTGGGGCAGGTCGCCGTAGGCGGCCACGAGTCTCTCCTCGGTGCCCTCGGGACCGTGGACCGGGATGGACTGCGGGGGGCCGCCGTCGTGCCGGTAGTAGCGGGCCACGAAGTAGCCGCACATGTCGATGCAGTGATCGGCGTGCAGGTGACTCAGCAGTACGGCGTCCAGGTCGTACAGGCCACAGTGGCGCTGCAGCTCGCCGAGGGCGCCGTTGCCCATGTCGAGAAGCAGCCGGAAGTCGTCGGCCTCCACGAGGTAGCTCGAACAAGCCGATTCCGCGGAAGGGAACGACCCCGAGCAGCCGACGACGGTGAGCTTCATGCAGGAGCCTCCAGTGGGGTCCGGGGGTCTTGCGTTGTCGGTTCGGTGGCGCGACGTCGCAGGCCGCGGGCGCGAACGGCACCGGCGGCGGCACAGGCGAGGCGGGCGCCTTGTGCAGTCGAGGGTAAGGCGCGCAGCGCTCGGTCGCCCCTTCACCCGGCGCCCATGTGGGCGGAATCACCAGTACGGGCGGTGTCCTCGGGTGAGGGGCGGAGCATCCGTGCGACCGGGCGGGGGCCGGTTTCGCACGGTGGGGAGGGCTCGGCGGGCTGGAGCTCGGGGGCTGGGCCCCGGTGGGTCAGCCGGCGGTGGCCGCCGCGGCGCCGGCGCGCCCCGGTGGCCGCGGCCTCAGGCCCACAGCTGGCCGTGCAGGGCTTCGATGGCCGCTTCGGTGGACTCGGCGGTGTAGATGCCGGTGGACAGGTACTTCCAGCCGCCGTCGGCGACGACGAAGACGATGTCGGCCGTCTCGCCCGCCTTGTCGGCCTTCGCGGCGACGCCGAGCGCGGCGTGCAGCGCGGCTCCGGTGGAGACGCCGGCGAAGATGCCCTCCTCGCGCAGGAGTTCACGGGTGCGGCGTACCGCGTCGGCGCTGCCGACGGAGAAGCGGGTGGTCAGCACGGACTCGTCGTACAGCTCGGGGACGAAGCCCTCCTCCAGGTTGCGCAGTCCGTAGACGAGGTCGTCGTAGCGCGGTTCTGCGGCGACGATCTTGACCCCGGGGACCTTCTCGCGCAGGTAGCGGCCGACGCCCATCAGGGTGCCGGTGGTGCCCAGCCCGGCCACGAAGTGGGTGATGGTGGGGAGGTCGGCGAGGATCTCGGGGCCGGTGGTGGTGTAGTGGGCGGCGGTGTTGCCGGGGTTGCCGTACTGGTAGAGCATCACCCAGTCCGGGTGCTCGGCGCTGAGTTCCTTCGCCACCCGGACGGCGGTGTTGGAGCCGCCGGCGGCGGGCGAGGAGATGATCTCGGCGCCCCACATCGCCAGCAGTTCGCGGCGCTCGGCGGAGGTGTTCTCCGGCATGACGCACACGATGCGGTAGCCCTTGAGCCGGGCGGCCATGGCCAGCGAGATGCCGGTGTTGCCGGAGGTCGGCTCAAGGATGGTGCAGCCGGGCGTCAACTTCCCCTCCCGCTCGGCCTGTTCGATCATGTGGAGCGCGGGGCGGTCCTTGATCGAGCCGGTCGGGTTGCGGTCCTCCAGCTTGGCCCAGACCGAGACGTCCCCGGAGGGGGACAGCCTCGGCAGCCGTACCAGCGGGGTGTCGCCGACCGCGGCCAGGTGGCTTTCGTAGCGCATCAGCTCGCCCCGCCGGCCACCGCCGGCAGGATGGTGACGCTGTCGCCGTCGCTGAGCTTGGTGGCGATGCCGTCCAGGAAGCGGACGTCCTCGTCGTTGAGGTAGACGTTCACGAAGCGGCGCAGTTCGCCGCCGTCGACGACGCGGTCGCGCAGGCCGGCGTGGCGGGAGTCGAGGTCCGCGAACAGCGCGTCCAGGGTGGCTCCGCTGCCCTCGACGGACTTCTGCCCGTCGGTGTAGGTGCGCAGGATGGTCGGGATGCGGACGTCGATGGCCATGGGGGCGCTCCGTTGTGAGTGCGTGAGGGCGTACGTCGGTGATGAGCGGGTGCGACGGGCTCAGGCGCGTGGACACGCCGCGCTGGCGAGGCGGCACAGATCGACGTGCAGCCGCGCCACGAGCAGTGTGCCCGGCGACTTCTCGCTCACGTCGTGGAGAACCATGGGCACATCGTATCGATTCCCGGCGGCGATCCCAGGGGTCCGTCCCAGATACCGGACGCTCTCGTGGACAGCGGGGCCCGTCAGTGCGCGGTGGGGACGATGTCGACCTCTTCCTCGGTCACCTCGCCGTCCACGATGTGGAACGACCGGAACTGGAAGGGACCCTCTCCGTCGGTGTCCGCGGTGGAGACCAGGACGTAGTGGGCGCCGGGCTCGTTGGCGTAGCTGATGTCGGTCCTGGAGGGGTAGGCCTCGGTCGCGGTGTGGGAGTGGTAGATGACCACCAGTTCCTCGTCGCGGTCGTCGATCTCGCGGTAGAGCTTGAGCAGGTCGGCCGAGTCGAACTCGTAGAAGGTGGGCGATCTGGCCGCGTTGAGCATGGGGACGAAGCGCTCGGGGCGGTCGGATCCGGCGGGGCCGGCGACGACCCCGCAGGCCTCGTCGGGGTGGTCGGCGCGGGCGTGGGCCACGATCCGGTCGTGGATGTCCTGGCTGATGGTGAGCATGCGGGAAGTCTAAGGAGCCGGTCCGCCCTGGCGCGGGGCCGCCCCGGGGCGCGGGAGGCGGACCGGCGGCGGACCGGAGCGCGGGCGGCGGACCGGCGGCTGACCGCCCGTCACGCCGCCCGACCGTCGGGCCCGCCGCACCCCGCCCGCCGGCGTTACGGCAGCAGCGTCTCGACCAGGGTCTCCTGGAGGCCGCCGAGCCACATGTAGGCGAGCACCAGCGGCTTGCGCGGGTCGTCGTCGGGGAGCCGGTACAACTCGCTGTCGGGGTCCTCGTCGACGTCGAGCCGGGAGCCGATGGTCAGGCGCAGGTCGTTGAGGGTGCCCAGCCAGCGCGGGGAGTCCTCGGGGTCGAGTTCGAGCCTCGCGCCGCGGGAGCCGGCCGGGCTGATCTTGTCCAGGGAGCGCACCACGGCGAGGGCGTCCTCGCGCTTGCGGGCGCGCAGGTCGTTCTCGGTGTAGCGGCGGAACTCCGCGGAGGCGGCGTTCGACTTCTCGTCCGGCTCGCGTTCCGGGTCGAGGTAGGCGCTGGGGAACAGCCGGGCCAGCGCGGGGTCGGCGGGCGGTTCGGTGGGCCCGTCGGTGAACAGCGACGCGAACGGGTCGTCCACGTCGGCGTCGTCGGCCCCTTCGGGCCCCGGGCCGATCAGCTCCAGGAGCTGGACGGTGAGGGAGCGCAGGATCGAGATCTCCACCTCGTCGAGCGCGATCGCGGCTCCGCCGTCGGAGGCGGCTTCGAAGTATCCGGCCATGAGGCCCGTAAATCTCCCAGCTGGGTCGCGGGTCAGCGGTCCTGGGTGAGCGTGGCCCACAGGCCGTAGCCGTGCATGGCCTGCACGTCGCGTTCCATCTCCTCGCGGCTTCCGCTGGAGACGGCCGCCCGGCCCTTGTGGTGGACGTCCATCATCAGCTTCTTGGCTTTGTCCTTCGGGTAGCCGAAGTACGCCTGGAAGACGTAGGCGACGTAGCTCATCAGATTGACCGGGTCGTTGTGCACCACCGTCACCCAGGGAACGTCGGGGGCGGGGGCTTCGAACGGGGCCTCGCTCGACTCGGTCTGCTCGGTCTCCATGGGTGCGACACTCACCTACCCCATGCTGCCACTGACGCCTGCGCGAAGCGATTTCGGGGCGTGGCGGACGGTGGCCGAACGCTTGCGACGGGCATCGGTCCGCGGCTCCGATTTGATATCGTCACTCTGACGACTAGTGGGGGTAGGATCCAGCCATGAACTCAGCAGCAACGGACCGTCCCGACCGGCTTGCCGGGTCGGCACTGGGGCTTCCGGTGGCGGTGCCGTCCACCGCGCTGTTCACCGACCGCTACGAACTGACGATGCTCCAGGCGGCCCTGCACAGCGGCGCGGCGCACCGCCGCTCGGTCTTCGAGGTCTTCACCCGGCGACTGCCGGAGGGCCGACGCTACGGCGTGGTGGGCGGCACCGGCCGGGTGCTGGACGCGGTGGAGAACTTCCGTTTCGACGAGGACGTGCTGGGCTTCCTGTCACGTGAACAGGTGGTGGACCGCGACACGTTGGACTGGCTGGCGGGATTCCGCTTCCGCGGTGACATCCACGGATACCCGGAGGGCGAGGTCTACTTCCCCGGCTCGCCGGTGCTGCGGGTGGAGGGCACCTTCGCTGAGGCGGTGCTGCTGGAGACGGTCGTGCTGTCGATCCTCAACCACGACTCGGCCATCGCCGCCGCCGCCTCCCGGATGGCGGTCGCGGCGGGCGGCCGGCCGCTGATCGAGATGGGTGCCCGGCGCACCCACGAACTCGCCGCGGTCGCCGCATCCCGGGCGGCCTACCTGGGCGGTTTCAGCACCACCTCGGAACTGGCGGCCGGCTTCCGGTACAACATCCCCACCGTCGGCACCAGCGCGCACGCCTTCACCCTGCTGCACGACACCGAGCGGGACGCCTTCACCGCGCAGGTGCAGTCGATGGGCGCCGGCACGACGCTGCTGGTGGACACCTACGACCTGACGGAGGCGGTGCGCACCGCGGTGGAGGTCGCGGGTCCCGGCCTGGGCGCGGTGCGCATCGACTCCGGTGACCTGCTGCTGCTGGCGCACCGGGTGCGTCAGCAACTGGACGACCTGGGGGCGAAGAACACCCGGATCGTGGTCACCTCCGACCTCGACGAGTACGCGATCGCCTCGCTGGCGGCGGCGCCGGTGGACGCCTACGGCGTGGGGACCTCGCTGGTCACCGGCAGCGGCCAGCCGACCTGCGCGATGGTCTACAAGCTGGTGGCCAGGGCGGGGGACGGCCCTGACGCCGGGCTGGTCGCGGTGGCGAAGAAGTCGATGGGTGCCAAGACCTCGGTCGGCGGCCGCAAGTGGGCGGCCCGGCGGCTGGACGAGGACGGCATCGCCGCGGCCGAGGTGCTGGGCACCGGCCCTGTGCCCGACGAGCTGGCGGACCGTCAACTGCTGGTGCCGCTGGTGCTCGACGGCGAGGTGGTGGCCCGTGAGCCGCTGGATGCCGCGCGGGCCCGGCACATCCGGGCGCGGGCCGGGCTGCCGCTGTCGGCCACCCAGTTGTCCCGCGGGGAACCGGTCATCCCCACCGAGTTCGTATGACCGGGCGCTGGGTACCTTTGGGCTTGGCTTCTGACGAAGGGCACGCATCATGCACCGCGCACTGATCGTCGTGGATGTGCAGAACGACTTCTGCGAGGGGGGCAGCCTGCCGGTCGCCGGCGGTGCCGACGTGGCGGCGGCGATCACCGATCTGATCGGCCAGGCCACCGCGGGTTACCGGCACGTGGTGGCCACCCGTGACCGGCACGTGGCACCCGGCGGGCACTTCTCCGAGCGGCCGGACTACGTGGACAGCTGGCCGCCGCACTGCGTGGCCGGGACCGAGGGGGTGGGCTTCCACCCGAACTTCGCGCCCGCGGTGGCCTCCGGTGCCATCGAGGCGGTCTTCGACAAGGGCGCCCACGCGGCCGCCTACAGCGGTTTCGAGGGCACCGACGAGAACGGTCAGGAGCTGGCCGCCTGGCTGCGCTCGCGTGACGTCACCGAGGTCGACGTGGTCGGCATTGCGACCGACCACTGCGTGCGGGCCACCGCGCTGGACGCGGCCCGGGAGGGCTTCACCACCCACGTCCTGCTGGACCTGACGGCGGGGGTCGCCGCGGAGTCCACCGAGCGCACGCTGGTGGAGCTGCGGGAGGCGGGGGTGGCACTCACCGGCCGGCCGGTCGTGAAGGCGGGCTGACGGGGCCGGCGCGGGAGCGCCGGCTCAGCGGGCTATGCCGGCCCTGCGCAGCGCGCTCAGCGGCTGCCAGGGGCCGGCCGGGTCCGCGTGCCGGGGACGCCAGACCAGGCCGTCGGGGTGGTGCAGGACCACGGATATCTCGTCCGGGGTCGGCGGCTCGGTGTTGCCGGTGAGCCGCACGGCGCGGAAGCCCAGGTTGCGCACCCTGGTCAGGGCGCGCTGCCGGTTCGCGGCGTGGACCAGCACCCGTATGGTGCGGTCCGGCTCACCCGCGTCGGCGCGTGGCAGGGTGAGGGCGACGACAACGGTGCCGCCCGGAAGTCTGGTGAATCCGCCTGGTGCCACACCACCGATCATCAGGCCGATCGGGGTCCGCGCGCCAGAGGAGCACCTCGATCCTGACGCCGCGGCGCCCGTGAATCCGTGCGCCCCCTGTGCTCCATACCGTGGGTTAGCTCACGCTTACCAGGCGTTCCCTTCGGGCATTCGCACCCGTAGAGTCTCCGGGCGGCACGCCCCGAACCATGCCCACCGCCCGGCCGCACCCATGGACCCCCATGCGTGCGCCCCCGCTCGAGGACGGATCTCCGCCATGCCGCGTCCGACTCCCGCACAGCTCGTCTACGGCTCGGCCACCGTTGTCCTGTCGACCCTCGCGATGCTGTTGCTGTCGGGGGTGGACTCGGGTGTCGGGGTGGTGGTGATCGCGATCGCGGGGCTGGCGCTGGGGGTGCTGGTCGCCGTGACGCTGGCGATGCCGTGGCCGGTGCGCGGCGGACGCCCGCAGGAGCCGGCCGACGGGAACGGCCCTGCGGCGCGCCCCGAGCGCGACGGTCAGCCTCGGGCCGAGCGGCTGGTGGGCGGGCAGTCGCTACGCCGCTGACACCACGACCGTCTTGGCCGCCTTGTCGTGCAGGCACTGCTGGTACGGCTTGTCCCACAGGCACCACAGGACGTTGACCAGCCAGAACAGCGAGCCGCAGCAGGGCACCACGGGCGGCAGCGAGTAGACGGCGGCCCGGGTCCAGCCGGGCTGGCCGACCGGGTTCGCGCCGTTCTCCAGCATGGCGACCCGGATCTTCATCCACTTCTTGCCGAAGGTCTGGCCGCGGGTGGTGAGCATGTAGCCGTCGTAGGCGAAGTACACGACGGCGTAGATCAGCTCCTGCCAGAAGCTGCGGCCGGTGCTGTTGTAGTCGTAGCCGCCGAAGCCGAAGCCCAGGATGATGCCGAGCGGGATGCCGATCAGCAGGGCGTCGATGATCCGGGCGACCAGCCGCCGCCCGCGGTGCGCCAGCGGCGGCATACCGGCCAGCGGATCGGGCCGCGGCTGCCCGTAGGGCGGCTCGCTCCCGTACGGCCCGTTCCCGTACGGCTCACTCCCGTACGGCGACCGGGGGCCGCCGGAGGGCGGGGGCGCGCCCTCGGACCCCTTGCCGAACGGGTCCTGCGGCGGCGGGCCGCCGGAACCGGGGGGTGGCTGGTCGGTGCTCATGCACCGAGTCAACCCCGGCGACCGGCTCCCCGCCCCCGGTCAGGACCGTTCGGGGGACGGCCCCACGGCAGGTCCTAGTTGTCGGCGGCCACGAAGGTGCGGGCGGCCTTGTCGTGCCAGCACTGCTGCCAGGGGTGGTCGAAGACGCACCACAGCACGTTGACCACGCCGACGACCACGAAGTCCAGCAACTGGCGCACCAGCATGCGGCGCAGCGCCGAGCCGAAGGCGGGGGCCAGTTGGGACTCGATGTCCAGGACCTTCAGGCGCAGCAGCTTCTTGCCCAGGGTGCGGCCCCACTTGACGGTGGGCAGCACCTCGTAGAGCAGCCCGGCGAGCAGCAGCCCGCCCAGGACGACGGCGAGGGCCACCCCGGTGGTGCCGTCGATCAGCCAGACCTGGACGTTCTCCCCGCTGAGCCGGGCGGCGTCGATCTTGTCCTGGATGTGGCGCACCGCGGCCGTGGTGAGCGGGAAGGTGGCCCCGCCGACGACCGCGCCGATCAGCAGGGTGTCCAGCACCCGGGCGGCCAGCCGGCGGCCGAGACCGGCCGGGCGGGAGGACTGCGCGGACGCCGCGAAGGGGTCGTGGACCGGCGGCCGCCACGGCACGACGTGCTCGGCGCCGCCCTGCCCGTCGCCCCCGGCCTCCGGCCGTCCCGCGGTGGCCGGGTGCGGGGTGTCCCGGCGGGCCAGGTCCTGCACCTGCCGCTGCCAGGGCACGGCGACCTCGGCGCTCCCGGTGCCCCCGGTGCCGCCGGAGGGCTGCTGCGGGTAGCCGTAGCCGCCGGGGGCGGACGGGATGGGGGCCTGCGGGTAGCCGTAGCCGGGGGTGGCCGGCGGGGCCGTCCTGGGGTAGCCGTAACCACCCTCAAGGGGGACGGAGGCCGCGGGCTGCGATCCGGCGGCCGGGTCGCCCGATCCGGTCTGCCCGGTGGGTCCCGGCTGGCCGCCGGAGCCCCAGGAGATGCGCCGGGCCTCCTCGCCCACCCCGGACTGCTTGGTCAGGTCGGCCTTCCACGCCGGTGCGTCCGCCGCGGGAGACTCCGTCTGCGCGAGGGGCGCGGCGGGGTCCTCGTCGAGGAACATCGGCCCCGACTCCTCCACCGACAACTGGCGCGGCGGGACCCGCGAGGGCACCTGAGGCGGCGTCTGCGGCGGTACCTGGGGGGCGATCGAGGCCAGGGCGCTGGCGGCCGGAGCGGGCGGCAGGAGCACCTCGCCGGGGGCCGGCTGCGGGCGGCTGGTGCCCGGCACCCAGGCGGAACCGTTCCAGTACCGCACATAGCCCGGAATGGACGGGTCAGGGTAGTACCCCTCGCGGGGTGTCTCCTCGTTGCCGCCACCGGAGGTCGTCAATGCCCCCAACTCCCCTCTACGCCGTGTGCCCACCCAAGACAGTAACGAAGAACTCGGGATGCGGAAGACGGCTCCCGGCGACGGCCGCCCGGTCGCCGCCGGTCCCCCAATAGCCGTTACGCGGCCGGGTCGAGGGGCGTTCGGGAAAATCCAACACTCCGGTCCTTACTCGCGTAATGGTGAGGGAACCACGCGCTCTCTCCCGGTGCGCCCCCGCAGCACCGGCTGCGTCACTCCGCCAGGGGCCCGCCGAGGAAAGGATCTGCCGTCATGGACACCGTGGTGGAACGCGAACTCGAACTGAACCTCGTGCTGTCGCCGGAACACACCGTCCCGGTGCGGGCCCGGTTGATCTACCGTGCCGACGACCCGTTCGCCGTGCACATCGTCTTCCACTCCGGCTCGGACGCCCCGGTGGACTGGACGTTCGCCCGGGACCTGCTGGTGGAGGGGGTGTTCCGGCCGAGCGGGCACGGGGACGTGCGGGTCTGGCCGACCAAGGTGGAGGGCCGCAGCGTGGTGTGTCTGGCGCTCAGTTCGCCGGACGGCAACGCCCTGCTGGAGGCGCCCTCCTCACCGATGGCCGGCTGGCTGGACCGCACGCTGCGCGTCGTGCCGCCGGGCAGCGAGCACGAAAGACTCGGCCTGGAGGACGGGTTGAGCGAGCTGATCGCCTCGACGACACCCGACGAGTCACGGGCCCGCGACCCCCGTTCGAGCGACGAGTCACCCGAAGGAGGGGCCTGAGCCGGAAATGTCGGACAGCCGGAAAAGATCACGGATTCATGATCCTTTCCGCTGCCGCCCGGCGGGCCGGTCAGAAGACCTTTCCGGGGTTCAGAATTCCCTGGGGGTCGAAGACCTGCTTGAGGTTGCGCTGCAATTCCAGGCTGACCGGGCCGAGTTCGCGGGCGAGCCACTCCTTCTTCAGGACACCGACGCCGTGTTCGCCGGTGATGGTGCCGCCCAACTCCAGGCCGAGGGCCATGATGGCGTCGAAGGACTCGCGGGCCCGGCGGGAGGCGTCGGGGTCGGCGGCGTCGAAGCAGACGACCGGGTGGGTGTTGCCGTCGCCCGCGTGGGCGCAGACGCCGATCACCAGGTCGTACCGGTCGGCGATGGCGGCGACCCCGTCGAGCATGGCGGCGAGCTTGGTGCGCGGCACGGCGACGTCGTCGATCATCGTGGTGCCGCAGACCCGCTCCAGCGCGGGCAGCGACAACCGCCTGGCCTGGAGCAGCATCTCGGACTCGGCGGCGTCCTCGGCGGGCACCACCGCGGTCGCGCCGGCCGCCGTGCACAACTCGGCGAGGGCGGCCAGGTCGACGGCCGGGTCCGGAGTGTCGAAGGCGGCCAGCAGCAGCGCCTCGGTGGTCTCCGGCAGTCCCATCCGCGTCATGTCGTTGACGGCCCGCACGGTGGTGCGGTCCATCAGCTCCAGCAGCGAGGGCGCGTGGCCGCCCTCCATGATCGCGCAGATCGCGTCACAGGCGGTGGCGGCCGAGGGGAACTCCGCGGCCAGCGCCAACTGCTGCGGCGGGGCGGGCTTGAGCGCCAGCACCGCCTGCACCACGACCCCCAGACTGCCCTCGGAGCCGACGAACAGCCGGGTCAGGTCGTAGCCCGCGACGCCCTTGACGGTGCGCCGGCCGGTGCGCAGCAGCCGTCCGTCGGCCAGCACCACGTCCAGGCCCAGCACGTACTCGGCGGTGACCCCGTACTTCACGCAGCACAGGCCGCCGGAGCCGGTGCCGATGTTGCCGCCGATGGTGCACTGCTCCCAACTGGAGGGATCCGGCGGGTAGTACAGCCCCCGCTCGGCGACCGCCCGGGACAGCACCGCGTTGACCACGCCCGGCTCGACGACGGCGATCCTGTTGACGGTGTCGATCTCCACGATCCGGTCCATCTTGACCAGCGACAGCACCACGCAGCCCTCGACGGCGTTGGCCGCCCCGGACAGGCCGGTGCGCGCGCCCTGCGGCACCACCGGCACGCCCAACCCGGACGCGGTGCGCATGACGTGCCTGACCTGGTCCACGGTGCGCGGCAGCACGACCACGGCGGGGTTTCCGCTGTCGCAGAAGCTGGCCATGTCGTGGGCGTACGAGGCGGTGACGTCCGGATCGGTCACCACCGCCTCGTCGGGAAGTCCGGCGCGCAACAGTTCTACGAGATCACCCATGGCTTCAGCCTGGCATCCCGGACGCGCCGACGGAAGGCGCGCTCAGGCCGTCGCGCCCTCCCCTGGGGCCGTCACAGGTTGCCCCGGCGCTCCTGCTCGCGCTCGATGGCCTCGAAGAGCGCCTTGAAGTTGCCCTTGCCGAAGCCCATCGAGCCGTGCCGCTCGATCATCTCGAAGAAGACGGTCGGCCGGTCCTGCACCGGCTTGGTGAAGATCTGCAGCAGGTAGCCGTCCTCGTCGCGGTCGGCGAGGATCTTCAGGTCGCGCAGCGTGTCGATGGGCACCCGGGTGTCGCCGACCCACTCGCCGAGCGTCTCGTAGTAGGAGTCCGGGGTGTCCAGGAACTCCACGCCCGCGGCGCGCATGGCGCGCACGGTGGCGACGATGTCGTTGGTGGCCAGCGCGATGTGCTGGACGCCGGGGCCGCCGTAGAACTCCAGGTACTCGTCGATCTGGGACTTCTTCTTGGCCACGGCCGGCTCGTTGAGCGGGAACTTCACCTTGCGGGTGCCGTCGGCGACCACCTTGGACATCAGCGCGGAGTACTCGGTGGCGATGTCGTCGCCGACGAACTCCTTCATGTTGGTGAAGCCCATGACCTTGTTGTAGAAGGTCACCCACTCGTCCATCCGGCCCAACTCGACGTTGCCCACGCAGTGGTCGATGGCCTGGAACCGCCGCTGCACCGGCTCGACGACCGGGGTGGCCGCGGTGAAGCCGGGCAGATAGGGGCCGTCGTAGCCGGAGCGGTCGACCAGGGTGTGCCGGGTCTGGCCGTAGGTGGCGATGGCGGCCAGCACCACGACGCCGTGCTCGTCCTTGAGCTCGTACGGCTCGGCCAGGCCGGTGGCGCCGTTGTCGACCGCGTACGCGTAGGCGGCGCGGGCGTCGGGGACCTCGATGGCCAGGTCGACCACGCCGTCGCCGTGCGCCGCGACGTGCTCGGCCAGGAAGCGGCCCTGGTCGGTGTCCGGCTTGATGACGGAGGTGAACACGAAGCGGGCGCTGCCGGACTCCAGGACGTAGGCCGCGGTCTCGCGGTTGCCGTTCTCCGGTCCGGAGTAGGCGACGAGCCGCATGCCGAAGGCGGTGGAGTAGTAGTGCGCGGCCTGCTTGGCGTTGCCGACGGCGAAGACGACGGCGTCCATGCCCTTCACGGGGAATGCGTCCTGGGTCTGAGTCATGGCAAAAGGCTCCCGCCACGATTCATAGTGCGCAATAGTTTGTGATTGTGCTGAGCACCTTGCACAGTGATTGGCGCTGTCACAGTGACAATCTGTACAGAGTGACTATGCCAAAGGAAAGGGCAGCCGGAATGGGCATCGACATGCTCGACGGGCGGTTGATCGAACTGCTGGCCGAGGAGCCGCGGATCGGGGTGCTGGAGGCGTCCCGGCGGCTCGGGGTCGCCCGGGGCACCGTGCAGGCGCGGCTGGACCGCATGCGGACCGGCGGGGTGATCCGCGGCTTCGGCCCCGAGGTCGACCCGGCGGCACTGGGCTACCCGGTGACCGCGTTCGCGACGCTGGAGATCAAGCAGGGCCAGGGCCCCGACGTACGCGAGCACCTGACCGGCGTGCCCGAGGTGCTGGAGCTGCACACCACGACCGGCGAGGGCGACATGCTGTGCCGTCTGGTGGCCCGCTCGAACGCCGATCTGCAACGGGTGATCGACCGGGTGGTGGGCTTCGAGGGCATCGTGCGCGCCTCGACGGCGATCGTGATGGAGAACCCGGTCCCGCTGCGGATCATCCCGCTGGTGGAGCAGGCGGCCCGGGACGGCTCGCGCTACGACCGCCCGGCGGGCTGACCGGGGCGCCGCCGCGCGGTCAGCAGCTGGGCAGCCGGCCGCCGTGATCGAGCGCGGCGAGCACCGCCAGCGCGGAGTCCAAGGTGGTCACCGGCACGATCCGCAGCCCGGCCGGCGGCACGGCCTCCGCGTCCGAGCACTCGTCCTTGGGCACCAGGAAGACGGTCGCGCCGTCCCGCTTGGCGGCCTGCTCCTTCAGCTGGACGCCGCCGACCGCCCCGACCACCCCGCCGGGGGTGATGGTGCCGGTGCCGGCGATGTCGCGGCCGCCGGTCAGGTCGCCGCCGTGGCCGTCACCGTCGACGCTGTCGATGATGCCGAGGGTGAACATCAGCCCGGCGCTCGGTCCGCCGACGTCGGCGAGGGTGAGCTCCACCTTCACCTTCGAGGGCGCGAGCCCCAGGTGCTTCAGCGCCGCCACGGTCGCCGCGTCCTGGGACTGCCGCATCTCCGCGGTGTTGCGCCGCTCGACCTCCTTGACCGAGCCGCTGGGGTAGACCGCGTCGTGCGGCATCGCCGACTCCCCCGTGGCGAACCACGCCTTGGCCACGTCCCACAACCGCACCGACGCGTTCGGCTCGGTCGCCGCGATGGTCACCAGCCGCAACTGCCCGCTGGTGCGGCGGGTCGGCGTGCCGGTGACGGTGATCACCCGGTGCCCGGCGTGCGAGCCGAGGACGTCGGCGGTCAGTCCCGGCTCGGCGATCGTGACCGGCAGCGGGGCGAGGACGGCGACGGCCAGCAGCGCGGCGACGAGGGCGAAGGAGACGGCGAGGGTCCTGGCACGAGAAGACACGTAGGGCATTACAGCACTCCCCCGCACGGGCCCGACGGCCCGGTCGCCACCGCCGACCGCCGGCTCGGCGCGGCGCCGCGGCTCAGCGCAGGGCCTCGGAGACCTCGAGCGCCGCCCGGGCCACCCGGGTGCCCACCCGTTCGGTGACGCAGTCCGCGAGCATGACGACCCCCACGCTGCCCTCCACACCGGTCACCCCGACCAGCGGAGCCGCCGCGCCGGCACCGGCCTCCTCCAGGTCGCCGTTGGTCAGCACGTACCCGCACTCCCCGTTGTGCCGGGCGGCGGCGGTCCGCTGCCTGGCCTGAAGGATCGCCCGGCCCGCCGCGCCCCGGTCCAGCGGATGCCGGGCACCGGTGCGGTACGCCACGTGGTAGTCGGTCCAGCTCGGCTCGACGACGGCCACCGCGAGCGCGTCGGTGCCGTCCACCAGGGTCAGATGGGCGGTCGCCCCGACGTCCTCGGCCAGCGACCGCAGGGACGGCAGCGCGGCCTCCCGCAGCAGGGGATGCACCTGGTGGGCCAGTCGCAGCACCCCCAGGCCCACGGTGGCCCGGCCGCCCAGGTCACGGCGTATCAGCGCGTGCTGCTCCAAGGTGGCCAGCAACCGGTAGACCACGGTGCGGTTCACCCCGAGCTTGGCGGCCAACTCCGTGACGGTGAGCCCGTGATCGGTGTCGGCCAGCAGTTTCAGGACCCGCAGTCCCCTGTCGAGCGTCTGTGAGGTCTCCGCGGTCACGCCGCCCCCTCGTCATGTGAGCGGCGGTCACCACACGGCGAACCGCCCTCGGCTTCCTCCGCGGCGGCGCTGCCACGGCGCATGCGTGTCGGGGACAGTAGCGACGCCGCACCGCTCAGCGGAAGAGACGGTCCACAATCCGGTCGCAGTCCTTTACCGGATCTTGGTCTCCGGCATACGCGCGGCGCGGCGGCGGCAGCCGCGTCAGCGCATGCGGGTCGCCCACTCCTGGACCTTCTTGATGCGCTCGCGGATCTGCCCGGCGGTGGCCTCCGCGCTGGGCGGGCCGCCGCACGCCCGGCGCAGTTCGTTGTGGATGACCCCGTGCGGCTTGCCGCTTTGGTGGGTGTAGGCGGAGACCATCGTGTTGAGCTGCTTGCGCAGTTCCAGCAGTTCCTTGTGGGTGACGATCGGCCGCCGCTCCGCGGGGAGTTCGACCAGGTCGGCCTCGGAGTCGGGCCGGCGGCGGCTGTGCGCGATCTGCCGGGCCTGCCGGCGTTGCAGCAGCATCTGCACCTGGTCGGGCTCCAGCAGGCCGGGGATCCCCAGGTAGTCCTGCTCCTCCTCGCTGCCGGGGTGCGCCTGCATGCCGAACTCGGCGCCGTCGTAGAGCACCCGGTCGAAGACCGCGTCGGACTCCAGCGCCTCGAAGGGCAGTTGGTCCTCGGTGTCCTCGTCCTGGGTCTTCTCCGCGTCGGCCAGGAGCTTGTCCTCCTCGGCGTACGGGTCCTCCTCGCCGGACTTCTTGGGCTTGTCGAGCACGTGGTCGCGCTCGACCTCCATCTCGTTGGCGAAGCCCAGCAGCGAGGGGATGGTGGGCAGGAAGACCGAGGCGGTCTCGCCGCGCCGCCGCGACCGGACGAAACGGCCCACCGCCTGCGCGAAGAACAGCGGCGTGGAGATGGTGGTGGCGTACACCCCGACCGCCAGCCGGGGCACGTCGACGCCCTCGGAGACCATCCGCACCGCGACCATCCAGCGGTCCTGCGAATCGCTGAAGTCGTCGATCCGTTTGGAGGCGCCCGCGTCGTCGGACAGCACCACGGTCGCCTTGGTCCCGGTGATCTCCCGGATCAGCTTGGCGTAGGCGCGCGCGGAGTCCTGGTCGGTGGCGATGACCAGGCCGCCGGCGTCCGGGATGCCCTTGCGCACCTCGGTCAGCCGCCGGTCGGCGGCGCGCAGCACGTTGGGGATCCACTCGCCGGTCGGCGCGAGCGCGGTGCGCCAGGCCTGGCCGATGGCGTCCTTGGTCATCGGCTCGCCGAGCCGGGCGGCGATCTCGTCGCCCGCCTTGGTGCGCCAGCGCATGTTCCCGCTGTAGGACAGGAAGATCACCGGGCGCACGACGTGGTCGGCGAGGGCGTTGCCGTAGCCGTAGGTGTAGTCGGCGGCCGAGCGCCGGATCCCGTCGGAGCCCTCGCCGTAGACCACGAAGGGGATCGGGTTGGTGTCGGACCGGAAGGGCGTGCCGGTCAGCGCGAGCCGGCGGGTGGCCGGCTCGAACGCCTCGAAGCACGCCTCGCCCCAGGACTTGGAGTCGCCCGCGTGGTGGATCTCGTCGAGGATGACCAGCGTCTTGCGCTGCTCGCAGCGGTTGCGGTGCAGCATCGGCCGCACCCCGACGCCCGCGTAGGTGACCGCGACGCCGTGGTAGTCCTTGGAGACCGGTCCCGCGCTGTACTCGGGGTCGAGCCTGATCCCGATCCTGGCCGCCGCCTCCGCCCACTGCTTCTTCAGGTGCTCGGTCGGCGCGACGACGGTGATCTGCTGCACCACGTGGTTGTGCAGCAGGTAGGAGGCGAGGGTCAGCGCGAAGGTCGTCTTGCCGGCTCCGGGGGTCGCCACCGCCAGGAAGTCGCGCGGCTGGCTCTCCACGTACGAGTCCAACGCCGCCTGCTGCCAGGCGCGCAGCCGTCCGGCGGTGCCCCACGGGGCGCGGCCGGGGAAGGCGGGTGAGAGGTGATGGGAGGCGGTAGTACTCACGGTCTCCTTGATCCAGCTCTCCGAAGACGGTACGAAAACCGTCACAGCCTACCGGCCCGGCACCCGGCCGCCCCGACCGGCACTCCGCACAGGAATGCGCGGTGCCCGGAAGCGAATTCGCTTCCGGGCACCGCGCATTGTGTTTTGTGAAACTCCGGTCGATCAGTACGCGGAGTCCACGTTGTCCATCGAACCGTACCGGTCCGCGGCGTAGTTGCACGCGGCGACGATGTTGGCGACGGGGTCGTAGATGTTCTTCGAGGTACCGGCGACGTGGTACGAGTCGAACGTCGGCGGAATGACCTGCAGCAGACCCTTGGAAGGAACACCGTTCTTGGCGTTCACGTCCCACAGGTTGATCGCGTGCGGGTTGCCGCTGGACTCACGCATGATGTTGCGGTGAATTCCCTCGTAGCTACCGGGAATGTGGTGCTTGTGCATGATGGCCAGCGCGTGGTGTATCCAGCCGTCCAGGTTGTTCGCGTAGGCCGGGCTGGCGTCCGCGACGGTCCTGGCCTTGAAGGCCTTGTGCGCCCCGCCGTGGTTGACGGCCTTGTGGCCGTGCTTGTGCACGACGGCCTTCTTGGCCACGTCGGCCTTCTTCTTCGCCACCTGGTGGTGCGGCGCCGGGTGCTTGTCGGCCTTCTTGGTGGCCGTGAGCAGGCGCTTCGCCAGGTCGGTGGAGGGGGCGTGGGCCGCGGGGGCGGAGGTGGGCGTCGGGGTGGAGCCCGGGTGCGCGGCGCCGGCGACCTTGGCGGCGCTCATCGCGGGGTTGCTCGGATTGGCGGCCTGAACCGATCCCGGCACGACCGAGACGGCCAGGACAGAGGCGCCGACGACGGCCACGCCGGCCGCGGACAGCTTCTGCGTCCGGGTCATGCGGGAGGCCGAGTTACGAACAGTCCGGGTCATGCGGTTGAAAGCGGCGGGAATGGGCATGGGATTACGTGTCCTATCCGGTTGCTGGGTCGCAGGTGCCATCCGGCGAAAACACCGCGTTCCAGCGCGGTGCCCTGCGGCCCGGTAATTCTTAGCGACCGGAAAATGGTGTGGCAAAGGTGTGACGTACTATCGGCGTTCGTTGAATAGGTGGGGCTGGCGGACGGGGAATTCAGCCCCTGGACAGGGTCCCGCACAATTACCGGACCTTCACATCTCCACTACATGCGTTCGTACGTGACCCACGCCCTATGCCGAGCGTCACATCGAGGGCTGCCCGGGATCGCCCAGGGTGCCCGTGACACCACCATGGGGACACGAAAAAGCCCCCCGGCACCGGTTGGCCGGGGGGCTTCGTGACGTTTCGGGGGGTTACGCCCCCGGAGGCTTGGCGACGGCCGCCTGGGGCCTGATCGGCAGGCGGCCGACCGGCCGGCCGGTGGCCGCGCGGACCGCGGAGGCCACCGCGGCCGGGGAGACCACCACCGGCACCGCGCTGACCGCCTTGGCGCCGAAGGGGGCGACCACGTCCCGCTCCTCGACCAGCTTGACGATCCGCACCCGCGGCGCGTCCAGCGCGGTGGGCAGCGGGTAGCCGGTCAGTGACGGCCGCTTGACCACGCCGCGGGGGGCGCGCAGGTCCTCCATCAGCGCCATGCCCACGCCCTGGGTGACGCCCGCCTCGATGCGGGCGGCGACCTGCCGGGGGTTGAGCGCCCGGCCGACGTCCTGGGCGACGGCCATCTCGACCACCCGGACCGTGCCCAGCTCGATGTCCACGTCCACCACGGCCCGTACCGCGGCGAAGGCCAGGCCCACGAAGGCGTCGCCCTGGCCGTTGTCGTCCAGCGGCTCGGTGGGGTGCGGGCGGCACTGTGCGGTGGCCCACAGCTCCTTGCCGTCCAGCGCCTCGGCGACGGTGGTGCTCAGCACCCCGTCGTAGGAGGTGATCTTGCCGTCGGCGATGGCCAGCAGCTCCACCGACATCCCGAACTTGGCGGCCAGCGGTTGCAGCAGCTGGGTGCGGACCATCTTCGCGGCCCGCTCCACCGCGCCGCCCGACACCCAGGTGTGCCGGCCGCGGGCACCGGGTCCGGCGGGCGGCTGGTCGGTGTCGGGGGCCAGCACGGTCACCTCGTCGACCCCCAGCACCTCCTGCACGATCTGCCGGGCGAGGGTGGTGAAGCCCTGGCCGGTCTCCACCGCGGCGCAGATCACCGTGGCGCCGCCGCCCAGCACCTTCACGGTGGCCGTCGAGACCTCGTCGTAGCCCTCGGCGCCGAGCATGTGGACCATGCCCACCGCGTAGCCGACCCCGCGCCGCACCGCGCCCGGCTCGCCCGCGCCCTCCGGGCCGCCGGGCAGCAGCCACTGGGTCTCGTCGTCGGCGGACGGCAGCGGCGGCAGGTCGGCGTCACGCACCGCCTTCAGCAGCTCACCGACGGGCGCCGGGCAGGTCACCGTCTGCCCGGTGGGCAGCAGGTCGCCGGTGGCCATCACGTTGCGCATGCGCATCTCGGCCGGGTCCAGGCCCAGCCGGCCGGCCAGCTTGTCCATCTGGCCCTCGTACGCGGCGCAGACCTGCATCGCGCCCTCGCCGCGCACATGACCGGAGGGCGGGTTGTTGGTGCGCACCGCCCAGCCCTCGACGAAGACGTGAGGTACGACATAGGGGCCGGCCGCGAAGGCCACCGCGGCGGCCAGCGCGTCGGAGGAGCCGTCGGCGTAGGCGCCGGCGTCCAGCAGCAGCTGCGCCTCCACCTTGACCAGCCGGCCCTCGGCGTCGGCGTGGTGGCGGTAGCGCAGCAGGGCGGGGTGGCGGTGGGCGTGGCCCAGGAAGGACTCCTCGCGGGTCGCCACCAGCTTCACCGGGCAGCCGGTGCGCAGCGCCAGCAGCCCCAGCGGGAGGCCGAAGCCGGAGTCCTCGCGGTCGCCCATGGCGCCTGGCACCCCGGTGACCACGACCTTCACCCGGTCCGGCTCCAGGCCGAAGCAGGAGGCGGCGGTGTCCCGGTCGGTGTGCGGGTCGGTGGAGGCCAGGTACAGCTCCACCCCGCCGTCCGGGCGCGGCACCGCGAGTCCGGCCTCGGCGCCGACCGGGGCCGGATCCTGGCGGCCGATGCGGTACAGGCCCTCCACGATGACCTCGCCCTGCGCCTCCGGGTCCCCGAAGCGCAGCGGGATGTGCCGGATGAGGTTGCCGTCGGGGTGCAGCGGGGCCGCGGTGAAGGCCTTCTCGGGGTCGGTGACCGGCTCCAGGACCTCGTACTCGACCGCGATCGCGGCGGCGGCCAGCCGGGCGGTGTCGGGGTGGTCGGCCGCCACGGCGGCGATCGGCTCGCCGTGGTGGCGCACCACGTCGTGGGCGAAGACCGGGCGGTCGGCCACCCGGCGGCCGTGGGTGGCGTCGCCTGGCACGTCGGTCTGGGTGACGACGGCCCGCACCCCGGGCATCTCGGTGGCGGCGGAGGTGTCGACGGAGACGATGCGGGCGTGCGGGTGCGGCGAGCGCAGCACCGCCGCCCACAGCAGGCCCTCCGCCCACAGGTCGGCGGCGTAGGGGAAGACGCCCTTGGTCTTGGCGTCGCTGTCCGCGGTCGGTACGGAGACGCCCAGGCCGTGCGCGCGCTCGCCGTCCGCCGGGGCGGGTGAGGGGGTGGAGGCGAGCACCGTCGGCGTGGCGGTCGCCGCGTCGGGTCCGGTCATGACGAGGCTCCGTCCGGTTCGCCGGTGGACTGGTGCGGGATGCGGGGCGTGTCATGAGCGGGGTCGGCCGCCTCGGCGGCGGCCTCCCGGGCGGCGATGACCTCGCCGACCGCGTCCAGCACGCCCTGGTAGCCCGAGCAGCGGCACAGGTTGCCCGACAGGGCCTGCCGGGTCTCCAGCTCGGTCGGCCGGTGGTTGCCCTCCAGCAGGTCGTGCAGGGTCATGGCGAGCCCCGGCACGCAGAAGCCGCACTGCACCGCGCCGCAGTCGGCCAGTGCCCGCTGCACGTCGGAGGGCTGCCCGTCGCGGGCCAGGCCCTCCACGGTGCGCACCTCGCAGCCCGCCGCGGTGGCGGCGGGCATCAGGCAGGACGCCACCAGCCGGCCGTCGACCTGCACCGAGCACGCGCCGCACTCGCCCTGCTCGCAGCCGTCCTTGGCACCCGCCAGGCCGAGGCGTTCCCGCAGCACGTACAGCAGCGACTCGCCCAGCCAGGCGTCGGTCACCGGCCGGTCGGCGCCGTTGACCGTCAGTACATAGGAGGTGGTGGGGTGCTCGCTGTGCGGGTCGGGCAGCGCCGGTTCGTCCCCCGCGCCCTCCTCCGCGTCCGGGCCGGCGGCGAAGGCGGGATCGGCGAGCGGTTCCGCGGGATCGGCGGCCAGGGCCGCGGGGTCGTCCGGGCCGGCGGGCTCGAAGGCCTCCGCCGGTGCGAAGGGCTCCGCCGCCTCGAAGGGCTCAGCGGTCTGGAAGGGGGGCTCGGCCGGCTCGAATCCCTCCGGCACATCGAATCCCTCGGCCGGTGGGAAGGACTCGGCGGGCTGGAAGGACTCCGCGGGCTGGAAGGACTCGGCGGGCTCGAACGCCACGCCCGGCTCGTAGGGCCCCTCCGGCGGGAAGGCGCCCTCCTGCTCGGGCGGCTGCTGCGGCTCCGGTAGGCCGGGCTCGTCGTGGGCCGGGGGCGCCGGGGGCTGCGGGAGCGCCACCATCTGACTCAGTGAGTACTCCCCCGACAACTCGGCGGGGTCCTCGGGTACGAAGGGGATGGACCACTGCTCGGCGGCCGCCGCGTCCGGGCCCGGCAGCGGCCCGGGGTCCACCGGCACCGCCCACTGGCCGCTGGCGGTCAGCGGTGGCGCGGAGTCGTAGGACGCCTGCGGCGGGACCTGCGCGGGCGGTGCGTAGCCGTGTCCGGGCGCGGCCAGCGGGTCGGCCCCGCCGCGCAGCGCCGTGAAGTCGGGGAGCTGACCGGTGAAGGGGGTGTTCATGGTCGCCTCGGCGTCGAACTCGCCGCCCTGCGCCAGTGGTTGCCAGACCCCCTCGCCCGGTGCGAACCCCTCGCCCGGCTGTTCCTCCATGCCCCCGCCCGTCGTACCGTCCGCGTTCGGGTAGGCAGCGCCGTACCCGCCCTCGTAACCGCCTTGGTAGTTCTCCTCGTACCGGCCCTCGTAACCGCCCGGTTCGCTCGCGTAGTCGTCGCTCACGAAAGCGCCCTCCCCAGTGCCCGGCGCGACAGTGCGGCCACCGTACGCCGCAGGTGGGCCACCGCGGGGGGCAGTCCGCCCTCCGAGGTGTCCACCGGGTCAGGGATGCAGGCCATGGCCACGTACTCGCCGAACGCCGTGCACGCCTGCGGATCCAGGGTCCGCGCGCCGTCCCAGTCGATCAGCCCGGCGACCCACGCCTCCGCCTCCAGCGGGCGCAGCGGCATCGGCGCGACGGCGCCGACCGCGCACCGCACGCCGCGGCGCGCGGGGTCGAGCACCAGGGCGACCGATGCGGTGGCCCGGCCGGGGCCGGTGCGGGTGGTCGCCTTGAGGAAGATCTGCGGCGCGTGCAACAGCGGGGCCCGGACGAAGGCCAGCAACTCGCCCGGCCGCAACGGGTCCATCCCGGTCAGCAGATGGCTCACCGGCACCTCGCGGCTGCCCTGCGGGCCGGCGAGGACCACGGTGGCCTCCAGCGCGGCGAGCACCGGCAGCGCGTCGCCGGTCGGGGCGGCGGTGACGATGTTGCCGCCCAGGGTCCCGGCGTTGCGGATCTGCGGGGGGCCGGCGGCGCGGGCGGCGGCGGCCAGGGCGGGGATGAGGGCGGCGAAGTCCGGGCGGCCCATGCGCGCGTGGGTGAGACCGGCCCCCAGCAGCGCGTGGCCGTCGGCGTACTGCCAGCCGCGGATCTCGCTGATCCGGCCGAGGCCGACGAGTCCTGCGGGGCGCAGCAGACCGGAGTTGACCGCGGCCATCAGATCGGTGCCACCGGCGACCGGCACGGCTGCGGGCATGGCCGCGAGCGCCGCCACCGCCTCGTCGAGCGAGGCGGGCAGCGTCACCGTGCGTCCCGTCTGCCGTGCGTACGTGCTCACGCAGATGTCCCTTCCACGGCGTCCGCAGGCCGTCGCCGACCGTCCCGGCCCTACCGGTCCTGTCGCCGTACGGTACGTGCTGACAGCCCGGTCACGGCAACTCTGGCACATGTTCCAGGCCGATCAACCCGTGGGTCCGAGAAGGGCGGTTCCGCACCCGAGGGTGATGTTCATCCGTTTGACGCACCAATGGGCCCTTGGTCGAAATTCGCGCCCCTTGGGGGGTGTTGTACGGTTTTTCGCCGCTCCACCGTGGCAGCGGCGGGCGCGGACCGAGGGGATATTCCGGCACACCTCACACGATCGGGGGCGCCCCTTCGATCGGACGTCCGATCACCCCAGGACGACGCTGCCACGGGTGCGGTCCACCAGGTGGACGGTATTCCACGCCGAGGGCGTCAAGTCGCTTGTAATGCGCGGCCATTCGTGCAGCGAAGTCCCGGTGGTCGCGGTGGTCGCCGGACGGCAGCCGCGACCAGACCACCTCGGCGAAGGCCACCAGGCGCGGGAAGACCTGGTAGTCGACGGCCCGCACGGAGTCCTGCGCCTCGGTCCAGATGTTCGCCTGGGCGCCGACGACCCGGTTCGCCGCCTCGGTGCCCACCAGTTGCGGCGGCACCGGCTCGAACGCGTAGACGTCCTCCAGGGTGCGCACGTAGCCGATCGGCACCGGCTCGTGCGGCCCGCCGTCCTGCCGGTGGTCGAGGTAGACGTGCTCCTGCGGGCACATCACCACGTCGTGCCCGGCCTGCGCGGCGGCGATCCCGCCCGCGTAGCCGCGCCAGGAGGAGACCATCGCGCCGGGCGTCAACCGGGCGTCCGGCCTGCGGCCCTGAAGAATCTCGTCCCAGCCGACCAGCCGCCGCCCCCGGTCGGCCAGCCAGCGGTCGAAGTGGCCGATGAACCAGTTCTGCAGTTCCTCCTCGTCCCGCAGCCCCAGCTCCCCGATGCGGGCCTGCGCCACCGCGGAGGCCTTCCACTGCTCCTTGGGGCACTCGTCGCCGCCGATGTGCACGAACCGGGAGGGGAAGACGTCGAGGATCTCGGTGAGCACGTTCTCGTAGAAGCGCAACGTCGCCTCGGTGGGCGCCAGGACGTTGGGGTTGACGCCCCAGCTGGTGAGCACCGGCAGGGCGGTGGTGTCCACCACGTCGGCGTTGCCCAGCTCCGGGTAGGCGGCGATGGCGGCCTGGGAGTGCCCGGGGATGTCGATCTCGGGGACGACGGTGACATATCGGTCCGCGGCGTAGGCGACGATCTCGCGCAGGTCCTCGCGGGTGTAGTAGCCGCCGTGCGGCCGCTCGTCCCACAGCCGCGACTCGCGCAGCCCCACCTTGGTGCGGTCGCGCCACGAGCCGACCTCGGTCAGCCGCGGGTAGCGCTCGATCTCCACCCGCCAGCCCTGGTCGTCGGTCAGGTGCAGATGCAGCACGTTGAGCTTGTGCGCCGCGATCAGGTCGACGTAGCGCAGCACGACGTCCTTGGGCATGAAGTGCCGCGCCACGTCCAGCAGCAGGCCGCGCCAGCCGAAGCGCGGGGAGTCCTCGACGGTCACCGCCGCCACCGCCGGTCCCGGCGCGCCCGCGCCGACGTCGCGCAGCGGAGCCCGGCGGAAGGCGTCGGCGCCGAGCAGCTGCCGCAGGGTCTGCGCGGCCCAGAACAGCCCCGCACCGTCGCCGCCGGTCAGCTCGATCGCGCCGGCCCCGACCCGCAGGCGGTACGCCTCGGGCTCCATCGCCTCGTCCAGCCGCAGGCGCAGCACGCCTGGGCCGTCCGCGCCGGCGGTGGCGTCCGGCAGGCCGACGCCGAACGCCGCCCCCAGCACCGACCGCAGCCAGCGCGCCGTGCGGCCGGTGCCGGGACCGGCGTCCAGGCCGGTGGCCGCGTCCAGTACGAAGGGGTCGGCATCGCCGGGGCCGCGGACGTCACGCGGGGCGGGAATGAGCTCCATACCCGTCATCCTGCCCCGCCGCGCCGTACGACACCCGCAATGGCATAGACCACTGCGGGCCCCGGTCGGCGGACGGCACGCGCGCGCGTCGCGCGGGCTGTCCGAAAATCGCCGTAAGACGGCCGGATCACAGGCACAATCCAGCCCGCCCGCACCCCGGCTTCACGGGTGCGGGCGGATCCGGTGCGGCGCGGGTCCTACTTCTTGTCCCCGCCCTTGCCGCCCTTGCCGCCGCCTCCGCCGCCGATGTCCATCGACTCGAAGATCTCCTTGCACATCGGGCAGACCGGGTACTTCTTCGGGTCACGGCCCGGGACCCAGACCTTGCCGCACAGGGCGACCACGGGTGATCCGGAGAGCGCGCTCTCCATGATCTTGTCCTTCTGGACGTAGTGGGCGAAGCGCTCGTGGTCCCCGTCGCCGTGCGACACCTGGGGCGTCGGTTCGACAAGGGTTCCGGTACCCGCCCCGCGCTCGGGCTCAAGAGTGCTCATGGCGAACCAGCCTAATTCACGGACAGGGGGACCGGTCTAATTCAGCGAGGGATCGTCGGGGTAGGTGGCCACCATCGCCAGTTCGCCGCGCTGCCTCCGCAGCACCGCGCGCCACAGCCGCTCAGGGGCGGGCGAGGAGATGTCGCCGGGCTCCGACTCGACGACGTACCACGCGCCCTCGGCCAGTTCGTCCTCCAGCTGACCCGAGCGCCAGCCCGCGTAGCCGGCGAAGATCCGCAGCGAACCCAGCTCCGCGGCCAGCAGCTCCGGCGGCGCCTCCAGGTCGACCAGCCCGATCGCCCCGTACACCCGGCGCCAGCCCAGCGGCTCGCCGGAGTCGGCGCCCCGGGCGTCACCGGGGACCACGGCGAGGCCGAGCGCGGAGTTCAGCGAGACCGGTCCGCCCTGGAAGACCACCTGCGGCACGCCGGCCAGCCCGGCCCACGGCTGGAGCACGTCCCCGACCCCGACCGGCGTCGGCCGGTTCAGGACCACGCCGAGGGTGCCGTCCTCGTCGTGGTCGAGGAGCAGGATCACCGCCCGGTCGAAGTTCGGGTCCGCGAGTGCCGGCGTCGCCACGAGCAGCCGTCCGGTGAGCGAGGACACCTCCGTCATGAGCACATGATCCCGCATCCGGCGCCGCCGCGGGCGGTTCCGGCACCGGCGGGTGACAACACGTGACGCGCCCCGGGTCCCTCGCCCGTCCGGCCGTGTCCTACGTAACAGCCGTGCGGCACAGGGACGTACGGGGTTGACGGGGGCGGGTGCCGGGCGCATTACCATTTCTTCCGGAACGCGTGTGCCCCATGCCCGTCACCCCGGGACGCCGCACCGAACCCGTCTCCCGTCCGTCCCGCCCCTCTCCAGGAACGCGAGCCTCATGACCGACGACGTCCTGCTTGTCCACGGCGGCACCCCGCTCGAGGGCGAGATCCGTGTCCGCGGTGCGAAGAACCTCGTGCCCAAGGCGATGGTGGCCGCGCTGCTCGGCAGCGGTCCCAGCCGGCTGCGCAACGTACCCGACATCCGCGACGTGCGGGTGGTGCGCGGCCTGCTGCAACTGCACGGTGTGACGGTCGGCCCCGGCGAGGAGGCCGGTGAGCTGGTGCTCGACCCCTCGCACGTGGAGAGCGCCAACGTCGCCGACATCGATGCCCACGCGGGCTCCTCGCGCATCCCGATCCTGTTCTGCGGCCCGCTGCTGCACCGGCTCGGCCACGCCTTCATCCCCGGGCTCGGCGGCTGCGACATCGGCGGGCGGCCCATCGACTTCCACTTCGAGGTGCTGCGGCAGTTCGGCGCGGTCATCGAGAAGCGGCCGGAGGGCCAGTACCTGGAGGCGCCGCACCGGCTGCGCGGGACGAAGATCCGGCTGCCGTACCCGTCGGTGGGCGCCACCGAGCAGGTGCTGCTGACCGCGGTGCTCGCCGAGGGCGTCACGGAGCTGGCGAACGCGGCCGTCGAGCCGGAGATCGAGGACCTCATCTGCGTGCTGCAGAAGATGGGCGCCATCATCTCCATGGACACCGACCGCACGATCCGGATCACCGGCGTCGACCACCTCGGCGGCTTCAACCACCGCGCGCTGCCGGACCGGCTGGAGTCGGCGTCCTGGGCGAGCGCGGCCCTGGCCACCAGGGGCAACGTGTACGTCCGCGGGGCCAGCCAGCGCGAGATGATGACCTTCTTGAACACCTACCGCAAGGTGGGCGGCGCGTTCGAGATCGACGACGAGGGAATCCGCTTCTGGCACCCGGGCGGCCCCTTGAGCGCCATCGCGCTGGAGACGGACGTGCACCCCGGCTTCCAGACCGACTGGCAGCAGCCGCTGGTGGTCGCGCTCACCCAGGCCTCGGGGCTGTCGATCGTGCACGAGACGGTGTACGAGTCGCGGCTGGGCTTCACCAGCGCCCTCAACCAGATGGGCGCGCACATCCAGCTCTACAGCGAGTGCCTGGGCGGCATGCCGTGCCGCTTCGGCCAGCGCAACTTCCTGCACTCCGCGGTCGTGTCGGGTCCCACCAAGCTCCAGGGCGCCGACCTGGTCATCCCCGACCTGCGCGGCGGCTTCTCCTACCTCATCGCCGCGCTCGCCGCCGAAGGCACCTCGCATGTGCACGGCATCGACCTGATCAACCGCGGCTACGAGAACTTCATGGACAAACTGCGGGCCCTCGGCGCCCAGGTCGAACTCCCCGCCCCGGTCAGGGTCTGACGGCCACCCGGATCACGACACGGACAAGGGCGGCCACCATGCGGTGGCCGCCCTTGTCGTCGGCGGCAGGGCGCCGGGCGGGTTACTTGCCCTTGGCGGATTCCTTGAGCTTGGAGCCCGCGGACACCTTGACGGTGTAACCGGCCGGGATCTGGATCGGGTCACCGGTCTGCGGGTTACGCGCGGTGCGAGCGGCACGGTGGGTGCGCTCGAAGGTCAGGAAACCGGGGATGGTGACCTTCTCGTCGCCCTTGGCGACGACCTCTCCGACCACCTCCGCGAGGCCGGCCAGAACGGCGTCGGCGTCCTTGCGGGTCACCTCTGCGCGATCGGCCAGAGCAGCCACCAGCTCACTGCGGTTCATATTCGTACTCCCGTGTTCTTCTTGCCATTGTTGCGATCCTCGGCCGCCCCTGGAGGATGGCCGCCGCGTTGAAGCCGATGCTGCCAGGACCCTCGGACACTTCACGCGCCCGGGTCTCCGGCAAGACCTCCCGCCCGAATACGCATCCTGCCCCTATCTGCGGCGGGAAAGCCAATCCGGCACCCGGGAGAGTCACACGAAAAGCGCCTTCGCGACGCCTTGGTGACGCTCCGTCCACTCCTGACAGCGCAGCGAAGAGTTCGTCCGGCCGCCGCTGCGGCAACCATAGGGCGTTCCGGGGCCTGACCGGGCGCGACGCGCGGAGGCGGCCGGACCGGGAGCGTGTGAGTTACCCCACGAAGGGTCACCGTGTGTGACCCCAGGGGCTACTGGACGGCCGTCGGAACGGTGTGCGCGGCCGTCACGCCCTCCGCCTTGGCGGCGTCCGCGACGGCCCCGGCGACCGCGCCGGCCACCTTGTCGTTGAAGACGCTGGGGATGATGTAGTTGGCGTTGATCTCGTCGTCGGCCACCACGTCGGCCAGCGCGCGGGCGGCGGCCAGCATCATCTCGGTGTTGACGGTGCGGGACTGGGCGTCCAGCAGGCCGCGGAAGACGCCGGGGAAGACCAGCACGTTGTTGATCTGGTTGGGGAAGTCGCTGCGGCCGGTGGCCACCACCGCGGCCGTCTCCCGGGCGATGGTGGGGTCCACCTCCGGGTCGGGGTTGGCCAGCGCGAAGACGATCGCCCCGTCCGCCATCGCGGCGACGTCCGTGCCGTCCAGCACGTTGGGCGCCGAGACACCGATGAACACGTCCGCGCCGCGCACCGCCTGCTTCAGGGTGCCGGTGACGTCCTCGGGGTTGGTGTTGTCGGCGATCCAGCGCAGCGGCGACTCGGCGTCGGCGTGCACCAGGTCGGTGCGCCCGCTGTGCACGACGCCGTGGATGTCGGCGACGACCGCGTGTTTGACGCCGGCCGCGATCAGCAGCTTCAGGATGGCCGTGCCGGCCGCGCCCGCGCCGGACATCACCACCCGCAGGTCCTCGATGTTCTTGCCGACCACCCGCAGCGCGTTGGTCAGCGCGGCCAGCACCACGATGGCGGTGCCGTGCTGGTCGTCGTGGAAGACCGGGATGTCCAGCGCCTCACGCAGCCGGGCCTCGATCTCGAAGCAGCGCGGCGCGGAGATGTCCTCCAGGTTGATGCCGGCGAAGCCGGGGGCGATCGCCTTGACGATGGCCACGATCTCGTCGGTGTCCTGGGTGTCCAGGCACAGCGGCCAGGCGTCGATGCCCGCGAACCGCTTGAACAGGGCCGCCTTGCCCTCCATCACCGGCAGCGCCGCCTTCGGGCCGATGTTGCCCAGGCCCAGGACGGCCGAGCCGTCGGTGACCACGGCGACGCTGTTGCGCTTGATGGTCAGGCGGCGGGCGTCGTCGGGGTTGTTGGCGATCGCCATGCACACCCGGGCGACACCGGGGGTGTAGATCATCGACAGGTCGTCACGGTTGCGGATGGGGTGCTTGGACGCCATCTCGATCTTGCCGCCGAGGTGCATCAGGAACGTACGGTCGGAGACCTTGCCGATGACCACGCCGTCGATGCCGCGCAACCGGGTGACGATGTCGTCCGCGTGCGCCGTCGAGGTCGCGGCGATCGTCACGTCGATCCGCAGCGTCTCGTGGCCGGACGCGGTGACGTCCAGGCCGGTGACCGAACCGCCGGAGGACTCCACCGCGGTGGTGAGCTGGCTGACCGCGGTCCCGGAGGCCGGGACCTCCAGTCGCACCGTGATCGAGTACGAGACGCTCGGCGCCGTTGCCATGCCGACTTTCCTCCGGAGTTCCGTGTCATACCCATGGGTCGGGCAGGAGACATCAGATAGTCCCACCTACCGGTCAGTAGGCGGTAACCGTGTCCGGCGGCCCGGCTCGTCCGATCGGCCGACCGGGCGCCCGCTTCGCGCAACTTCCGCAACGGGAATGGCAATCGCGGGACGTTTGTTAGTCTGGCTGTGGCACCGGCTCGATCCAAGCCCCCGGGCCCAACCATTGTCGCTACGAGCGACCGCTAGCCGCGAGGCGAGCATGGCGGGTCGGTGTCGCCAGACCTGGCAAGGGCGCCCCTCACACGAGGGGCGCCCTTCGCACGTCACGGGCGCCGCGCGGCCCCGCGCCTCACCCGGACGGCCGATCAGTCCCGCAGCAGATCCGGCACGCCCGCCGCGTCCGGCTGGTCCCGCTCCCCGGCCACCACCGTCAGCCGCTGCGTCGCCCGGGTCAGCGCCACGTACAGCACCCGCAGGCCCGCGGGCGACTCGTCCGCGATCTCGGCCGGCGAGACCACCACCGTGGCGTCGTACTCCAGCCCCTTGGCCTCCAGGCTGCCCAGCGGCACCACCCGGTCCCCCAGCCCGGCCAGCCAGCGCCGCGCCTCCTGGCGGCGGCCCATCGCCACCACCACGCCCACGGTGCCCTGCACCTCGTCCAGCAACTGCCGCGCGGCGGCCCGCACCGCGGCCCCCAGATCACCGCCGGCCACCGCGAAGGCGGGCTCCACGCCGGTGGAGCGCACCGCGGACGGCGGCACCGTGCCGGGCATCGCCAGCCGCAGCACGTTGCCGGCGAGCCGGGCGATCTCGGCCGGGTTGCGGTAGTTGACGGTGAGCGTGAAACGGCGGCGGGCCCGGGAGCCCAGCGCCTCGTCACGGGCCCGCGCGGCCTCCTCCGGGTCGCTCCACGAGCTCTGCGCCGGGTCGCCGACCACCGTCCAGGTGGCGCTCGTGCCGCGCCGGGCGACCATCCGCCACTGCATGGGGGTCAGGTCCTGCGCCTCGTCGACGATGACGTGCGCGTACTCGGTGCGGTCCCGCTCCAGGCGCTCGGCCCGGTTGCGGCGGGAGAAGTCCCGGTCGGCGTAGGTGGTCACCTCCTCCAGGCCGGTCAGCTCGTCCAGCGGGTCGGCCTCGCGCGGTCTCTTCGGCTTGGGCGGCGCCCCCAGCAGCACGCCGAGTTCGTCCAGCAGCGCCACGTCGTGCACCGACAGCGGCCCCTCGCCCCGCCGGTCCAGCCGGCGCAGCGAGCGGGACAGCTGGCGGATCTCGCGCTGCCCCAGGACCCGGCGCGCCCAGCGGCCCAGCCGCCGTTCGTCCACCATCGCGGCCAGCACCGCGCGCGGGGTCAGCACCGGCCACCACGCCTGGAGGAAGTCGCCGAAGGAGTCCTCGGTCGAGACGTCCTCGTCGAACGCCTCGCGGGCCTCGGCGATCAGCTCCGGGTCCAGCAGATGACGGCCGCGGCCGGACTTGGCCCACAGCGCGTCCAGCAGCAGGCGTCTGGCCCGCGGCCGCATCAGGTTCAGCGGCGCGGTGCCGCCCAGCGCGGTGCGGCGGATCTGCGCCAACTCCTCCCCGTCCAGCTCCAGCCGGCCGCCGAAGACGACCACCCGCAGCGCGGCGGGCACCGCCTCCCCGAGGTCGAGCGCGCCGCGGGCGGCCCGGCGCAGCACCTGCAGCATCCGGGAGGAGCCCTTGATCCGGGCGACGGCCGGCTCGTCGAAGGTGTCCGCCTCGGCGCCCTCCACCAGCGAGCCGACCGCGCGGATGGCGACCTGGCCCTCCTCGCCCAGCGAGGGCAGCACGCCCTCGGTGTAGGCCACCAGCAGCGGGGTGGGGCTGACCACCAGGATGCCGCCCGCGTAGCGCCGCCGGTCCTGGTAGAGCAGGTAGGCGGCCCGGTGCAGGGCGACCGCGGTCTTGCCGGTGCCCGGGCCGCCGCTGACCTCGGTGACGCCGGGCGCGGGCGCGCGGATGACCATGTCCTGCTCGGCCTGGATGCTCGCCACGATGTCGCGCATGGTGTGGCTGCGGGCCCGGCCGAGCGAGGCCATCAGGGCGCCGTCGCCGACCACGACCAGTTCGGTCCCGCCCAGGGTGGCCGACAACTCCGGCCGCATCAGGTCGTCCTCGACGCCCAGCACCCGGCGGCCCTTGCTGCGGATCACCCGGCGCCGCACGACGCGGCCGGGGTCCTTGGGCGTGGACCGGTAGAACGGCGCGGCGGCGGGCGCCCGCCAGTCGATGACCAGGGGCGAGTAGTCGGCGTCCAGGACGCCGATACGGCCGATGTGCAGGGTCTCCACGATGGCCGCCCGGTTGTCCGGGCCGATGGCGTCCTCGGCGACCTCGGTGGCGGTGTACGCGCCGTCGGGGCCGCGCCTGCCGTCCTTGCCCGGCAGCAGGTCTATGCGCCCGAAGAGGAAGTCCTCGAACTCGGAGTTGAGCCGGCTGAGGTGGACGCCGGCCTGGAAGACCTGTGCGTCCCGCTCGGCCAGTGCGCCGGGCGTGCCGACCTGGCCGCGCTTCTCGGCGTCGTCCATCAGGAACTCCGCCTCGTGGATCTTCTCCTCAAGACGCCGGTAGACCCGGTCGAGGTGTGACTGCTCGACGGCGAGCTCCCGGTCCCGGAGTACCTCCTGGACTGCGTCCTGCGCTCCCACGCAAGGACCCCCTTCTTGCATTCCGCTGCGCGCCCCGTAGGCGGAGCGACGTGCAACCGTACGCGAAGGAACGGGGTCGGTGCACCTACCGGACCCGTTCCGGGAGGAAACCCGGCCGCTTGTGGGGAGCGGTCCGGCGGACTACGGCAACGAAAAGGACCCCGCCGGCCGGCGGGGTCCCGTTCGTACATGGGATGAGTGGAGATGGCGGGAATCGAACCCGCGTCCTACAGTGCGGAACCAGAGCTTCTCCGAGCGCAGTCCGCTGTGCTTTTCTCGGCCCCGGCAGTCACGCGGACAAGCTGCCGACGGGCCCAGCCACTGTTGGTTTTCCCACTAGGTCCCGTGGCCGGGCTTAGTGGTTGAGTTCCCTAGCTGATGCCAGGATCCGGGTCGGGAACACTCCCGGGCTGACACTCCGCAGAGTCGCTGTCTGATCTAGATCAGGCGGCGAGGGCGAAGGTATCGCTGTTTGAATTGGCGATTATTTTTTTGCGACACGTGGTTAACGAGATCATTGCCGCGTTCCTCGGCTCGCTTCCTCTGCCTCGACAACCGCAGTCGAAACCGATCATCCCCATGTTGTGTTCTCAAGGTGCTTTTCACTCGATGCGTCCGGCCGGACCAAGATCCCGCCGCCGCACGACCCATCGTACGGGAAGAACGCCGCCCTGGGCCACCGTGTTCCCGGCGGGTCAGCCGCGCTGGCGGCGGCGGACCGCCGAGATCGCGCGGTCCGACTCCCTGCGGTCCTGCTGCTCCCGCAGCGTCTGCCGCTTGTCGTAGTCCTTCTTGCCCTTGGCCAGCGCGATCTCCACCTTGGCCCGGCCGTCCTTGAAGTACAGCTGCAGCGGGATCAGGGTGTGCCCGGACTCCTGCGTCTTGCCGACCAGCTTGTGGATCTCCTCGCGGTGCAGCAGCAGCTTGCGCCTGCGCCGGGCGGAGTGGTTGGTCCAGGTCCCCTGGCTGTACTCGGGGATGTGGACGTTGTGCAGCCACGCCTCGCCGCCGTCGAGCTGCGCGAAGCCGTCCACCAGCGAGGCGCGCCCCTGGCGGAGCGACTTGACCTCGGTGCCGGTCAGCACCAGGCCCGCCTCGTAGGTGTCGAGGATGTGGTAGTCGTGCCGCGCCTTCTTGTTCTGCGCGATCAGTTTGCGACCCGTCTCTTTAGCCATAGCGCGGTCATTCTCGCACTAGGACCGGGTACCGAGGCCACTCAATACCGTCTCGCCCGCGGCCTGGGTGCTCTGCCCGCCGCCGACCGTCAGGTCCGGCCGGATGCCGCGGCCGTCCACCGGGTGCCCCGCGGGGGTGCGGTAGTGGCCGACGGTCAGCTCGGCGACCGAGCCGTCCGGCAGGGTGCTGGGCATCTGGACCGAGCCCTTGCCGAAGGTCCGCGAGCCGACGACCACCGCGCGGCCGCGGTCCTGGAGGGCGCCGGTCAGCAGTTCCGCGGCGCTCATGGTGCCGCCGTCGACGAGTACCACCAGCGGGGTGGCGGTGTCCCCGCCATGGGCCGCGTACAGGGCGTAGGGCTTGCCGTGCACGTCGTAGGTGGCCACCAGGCCGCCGTCCAGGAAGTCCGAGGCGGTGTCGACCGCCTCGGTGACCAGGCCGCCGGAGTTGCCGCGCAGGTCCAGCAGGACGCCCTCGCGGTGGCTGCCGTCGGCGAGCGCCGCCCGCACCTGGGTGCCGACGCCGGTCACGAAGGAGTCCACCGAGATCCGGGTGATGCCGGGCGCCGGGTGCGAGACGGTCACCGGCCGCGCGGTCAGCGTCTGGCGGCGCAGCGAGACCGTCCAGGTCCGATCGGCCCGGCGCAGCCCCAGCCGCACCAGGCTGCCGGGGCGCGGGGCGGGCGTGCTGCTCGGGTCGCCGGGATCGGCCGGGTTGACGCCGCGCAGCCGGGAGACGACATCGGTGACCGGGCGGCCGGCCACCGGCGTGCCGTCGACGGTGACCAGGACGTCGCCCGCGCGGATGCCCGCCTGGTGCGCGGGGCCCGGGGACTGCACCCGCGAGACGGTGACCGTGCCGCCTGGCGTGTCGCGCACCCACAGCCCGACGCCGACATAGGCGCCGTCCAACTCCTGCTGGAAGCCCGCGTACTGCTGCGCGGTGTAGAACGCCGACCAGCGGTCGCCGCTGTCGCTGACCAGCCGGGCGACGGCCCGCGGTCCCACGTCGCCCTGGTCGATGGCCCGGGCGATGCCCGCGGTGTCCGGGCAGGACCCGGCGGAGCGCGCCGCGGAGAAGGACGGCGTGGCGGCCTCGGACGGCACGGACCGCGCCTGCGCCGTCCGTACCGTGCGGGATCCCGGCTGGCCTGAGCCGCCGAAGGATCCCGTGGTCGCTCCGGTCACCAGCACGGCGCCGAAGACCAGTGTCAGGGTCGCCCCGCGGCGGATCCGCTGGGGCCTCCCGAACATCGTGGGGCCGGACATGTCCGGGAGTCTAGGGCAGAAACGGGCGCTTCAGCGGGAGTTGGCCCCGGGTCGTGCGTCACACCTTGAGGTACTTGCGCAACGTGAAGAACGCCGCCAACGACGGCATCAGGATGCCCACCACCAGCACGAGCGGCAGCACCCGGGCCACATCTCCCCAGCCCAGGAACTCGATCAGCTTGATCTTGGACTGGAGCGCCAGACCGCCGTCGATCAGGAAGTACCGCCCGGCCAGCAGCATGCCGCAGGCCAGGGCGCCGCCGATCAGACCGGCCAGCGCCGCCTCCATGATGAACGGCATCTGGATGTAGAAACTGGACGCGCCCACCAGCCGCATGATCCCGGTCTCCCGGCGGCGGCTGAACGCCGAGACCCGCACGGTGTTGACAATCAGCAGCATCGCCACCGTGAGCATGAACGCCAGCACGGCCAGTGCCACATAGGTCATACCGTTGAGCAGACCGAACAGGTTCTCCAGCAACTGCCGCTGGTCCTGGACCGACTGGACGCCCGGCCGGCCCTCGAAGGCGCTGGTGATCACCTGGTACTGGTTGGGATCACGCAGCTTGACCCGGTAGGAGTACTGCATCTGGTCAGGGGTCAGCAGGTCGATGCCCGCCTGGCCCTTGAACTGCTCCTTGTAGTGCGCGTACGCCTGCGGCGGGGTCTCCTCGTAGACCTTCTCCACGATCGGCAGCTTGGTCAGGTCGGTGCGGATCTGACTCATCTGCTGCGGGGTGACCGCGCCCTTGGAGCAGTTGGCGGTCTCGGTGCCGTCCGTCTTGTTGCACAGGAAGATCGACACCTCGACCTTGTCGTACCAGTAGCCCTTCATATGGCTGACCTGCTCACGGCCCAGCCAGGAGCCGCCGGCGAGGGCGAGCGAGAGGGCTACGGAGACGATCACCGCGAATGTCATGGTGAGGTTGCGCCGGAGACCGACGCCGATCTCCGACAGGACGAACTGGGCGCGCATGTGACCTTGGGACCTTTCTGCTGGTGGCTGCGGCTGCTGTCAGGGCTCAGTGCTGGTAGCCGTAGACACCGCGCGACTGGTCGCGGACCAGTCGCCCCTTCTCCAACTCGATGACGCGCTTGCGCATCTGGTCGACGATCTGCTGGTCGTGGGTTGCCATCACGACCGTGGTCCCGGTCCGGTTGATCCGGTCCAGGAGCTTCATGATGCCCACCGACGTCTGCGGGTCGAGGTTACCGGTCGGCTCGTCCGCGATCAGCAGCAGCGGACGGTTGACGAAGGCACGGGCGACCGCCACGCGCTGCTGCTCGCCACCGGACAGCTCGCCGGGCATCCGGTCGTCCTTGCCGGCCAGACCCACCAGGTCCAGCACCTCGGGGACGGTCTTGCGGATGGTGCCGCGCGGCTTGCCGATGACCTCCAGGGCGAACGCCACGTTCTGCGCCACGGTCTTGTTCGGCAGCAGACGGAAGTCCTGGAAGACGGTGCCGACTTGGCGGCGCATCTGCGGGACCTTCCAGTTCGACAGCCGGTTCAGGTCCTTGCCCAGGACGTGCACGGAACCGGTGTCGGTGCGCTCCTCGCGGAGCATCAGGCGCAGGAAGGTCGACTTCCCGGAGCCCGAGGAGCCCACCAGGAAGACGAATTCGCCCTTCTCGATCTCCAAGGACACATCCCGAAGTGCGGGACGGTTCTGTTTGGGGTAGGTCTTGCTCACATTGTCGAATCGGATCACAGCTGCACCAGGGTCGGGCTGGAGGGGGACGGACAGCCGTAACGCGGCTCTCCCGGTGCGCCGACCTTACGCGAACCGGCGCTCGGCGCGCAGTCACCGTTCCCCCTTGGTGGGGTTCCTCACCCGCTATACGGGGACAAAGCGCGCGACAGCCGTCGAACCGGCCGTCCGCCGACCGCTCGGGGCGGCCGGAGGCGCGCCGAAACGGCGGGATACTGGCACAGTGGAGACAAGGACGGTGCTGACGGCACTACCCGCGTAGCGAGCGGGACCGGTTCGGGCGGGCGGCGGGAACCCGCGGTCGCCCGACGGCGTTGTTCCGGGTGAGGAGGACATCGCATGACTTGCGACCGACTGGTGTGCGCGAATTGTGCCGGACCCGTCGCCGAGGGGCGTTGCGCGGTCTGCCGCGCCAACCGCGCCCGGCTCCATCAGGAGAATCCGCTCGCCGCGCTGACCCCGGCGATGCTCATCGCGCTGCTGGTGGCCCTGATCACCGTCGCCGTGGTGATCCACACGGCCACCGTCGCCTGATCCGAGGCCCGCGGGGCCGCTGAGGGCCGCCCAGGGCGCACACAGACGACCGAGGGGCCCGGTACGTACGTCTCCGTACGTACCGGGCCCCTCGTCGTGCCTGTACGACCGCATCCGCCCTAGGGCAGAACCGCTGGTCAGGCGATGGTTCCACCGCGGTTGACCAGGCGCGGCATCAGGCGGAAGCCGATGCCACCCGCGATCATGGTCGCGGCGCCCACCAGCAGGAAGGTGGTCTGACCGGCGCCGGTCTCGGCCAGCTGCTGCTTGGCCTGGCCCGGGGCCACCTGCTGCGGAGCACCGTTGTTGTCGGTGCCGGGGTTGTTGTTCCCGCAGTCCACGCTGTCCTGGGACAGGGTGCAGGTGCCACCGTCGCTGTTCGAGCCGGTGGAGCCGCTGCTGGAACCGACCGAGCTGCCCTGGTTGTCGCCACCCTGGACCGTGCCGGCGTTGTCGCCGCCCTGGACGGTGCCCTGGTTGTCGCCACCCTGGACACTGCCCTGGTTGTCGCCGCCCTGGACGGTGCCCTGGTTGTCGCCACCCTGGTTGTCGCCACCCTGGACGACACCCGCGACGGTGCCGGCGTTGTCGCCGCCCTGCACGGCACCGGCGACGGTGCCCGCGTTGTCACCGCCCTGGACCGCTCCGACGGTGGTGCCGGAGTTGTCGCCACCCTGGACGCTGCCCTGGTTGTCGCCACCCTGGACGGTGCCCTCCGTGGTGCCGGAGTTGTCACCGCCCTGGTTGTCGCCACCCTGGACCACGCCCGCGATGGAGCCGGCGTTGTCACCGCCCTGCACGGCACCGGCGACGGTGCCCTGGTTGTCGCCACCCTGGTTGTCGCCACCCTGGACGACACCCGCGATGGAACCGGCGTTGTCGCCGCCCTGGATCGCGCCGACGACGGAGCCCTCGGTCTGGCCCTCGGTGAGGCCCACCACGGTGCCTTCGCCCCGGTGGTGGTCGGCGGTCACGGGAGCGTCGGAACCTGCGCCCACCGCCTGGGCGGTGCCCACGGCAGTCAGCGAAACGCCGGCCGCAAAAACAGCGCCGGCGGCTATACGCGCCATGCGCACCCGAGTTTTACGATTGGTCATCTACTAACTACCCCCAGTAGCTGCTTATCTCGAATATGAGGCAGCCATGCACGAAGTCGCTGTGATACGGGGGCAATCGAGCGGCAGGACCACGGTCCACCCGCCCCCGTTCGCTCGCACCCCGTCATACGCATGCCGCGCGTCAGCCTCCCGACTTTTCCGTGTACCGTCAAGGTCATTGCATACTCAATGACCGTATTGACGGCTTATGCCGGGCAGTTGGGTACCGGGCTGTGATAAAAAACCCAACTTGCGCACATGGCACGCCGGTTCAGCCGGGACGGCGGGCGGGTTACTTCTCCTGCTGCTTGCGCCAGCGGATCCCGGCCTCCAGGAAGCCGTCGATCTCCCCGTCGAGCACGGACTGCGGGTTGCCGACCTCGTGCTCGGTGCGCAGGTCCTTGACCATCTGGTACGGGTGCAGGACGTAGGAGCGCATCTGGTTGCCCCAGGAGTTGCCGCCGTCGCCCTTGAGCGCGTCCATCTTGGCCTGCTCCTCCTGGCGGCGCCGCTCCAGCAGCTTGGCCTGGAGGACGTTCATCGCGGAGGCGCGGTTCTGGATCTGGGAGCGCTCGTTCTGGCAGGAGACCACGATGCCGGTGGGCAGGTGGGTGATGCGCACCGCGGAGTCGGTGGTGTTGACGCCCTGGCCGCCGGGTCCCGAGGAGCGGTAGACGTCGACGCGCAGTTCCGACTCGTCGATCTCCACGTGGTCGCTCTGCTCCACGACCGGCAGCACCTCGACGCCCGCGAAGGACGTCTGGCGGCGGCCCTGGTTGTCGAACGGGGAGATGCGCACCAGGCGGTGGGTGCCCTGCTCGACGGAGAGGGTGCCGTAGGCGTACGGGGTCTTGATCGCGAAGGTGGTCGACTTGATGCCGGCCTCCTCCGCGTAGGAGGTGTCCAGCACCTCGCTGGGGTAGCCGTGCCGCTCGGCCCAGCGCAGGTACATCCGCTGCAGCTGCTCGGCGAAGTCCGCGGCGTCCACGCCGCCCGCCTCGGCCCGGATGTTGACCAGCGCCTCGCGGGAGTCGTACTCGCCGGACAGCAGAGTACGCACCTCCATCTCGTCGACCGCCTTGCGCACCGAGACCAGCTCGGTCTCGGCCTCGGCACGGGTGTCGGCGTCGTCCTCCGCCTCGGCCAGCTCGAAGAGCACGTCGAGGTCGTCGATCCGTCCGCGCAGCGCCTGGGTCTTGCGCAGCTCGCCTTGAAGGTAGGACAGGCGGCTGGTGATCTTCTGCGCGTTGTCCGGGTCGTCCCACAGGGACGGGGCCACCGCCTGCTCCTCGAGCTCGGCGATGTCGGCCCTCATCTTGTCCAGGTCGAGAACCGCCTCGATCGACTCCATGGTGGAGGAGAGGGACTTCAGCTCTTCGGATGCGTCGAGGATTGCCACGCGCCCAGCCTACCGGCTCCCGTCACACCCACCCGCTGCCCGCCCGTCAGCCGGGCAGCGGGGCCGCGGCGTGGGCCAGCGCCCCCGACGGCAACCGGATCCAGACCTGGAGGGTTCGGCCCGACGCGAGGAAGGCGGCGCCCGACGGGCTGCCGGCCGCCGGCAGCGGGGCCTGGCTCCAGCCGGAGTCGGCGGAGACGGCCTGCACGAGCCCGTCCCCCTCCCCCGGGGCGACCAGGTAGAGGTGGCCGGCCGCGGAGACCGGCTCGGGCCGGCCGGTGGCGTCCAGCCGGTCGATGACCTGGGTGGGCCGCCAGGCACCGTTGGCGAACGGCAGCCGCAGCACCGCGCCGTCCGAGGCCCGCACGACGAACGCGTCCAGCGTGCCGGGCCGGTGGGAGACCAGGCCGGGGGCGGCGGTGATGCGGCCCGCGGTGGGCACGACCGCCCAGGCGTTCCAGCGCCCGCCGACCAGCGAGGCGGTCACCAGGTCGCCGCCGGTGCGGCCGACCAGGTCGATACGGCCGGGCTGCGAGGAGGCGGCGGCCGGCGCGGCGTCGAACTTGGTGCGCTCGTCGACCTGGAACCACTGCCCCCAGGCGCCGTGGCCCAGGGTGCGCCGGTACAGCAGCCCGTCGGTGCCCAGCGCGAACAGGTCCAGGGTGCCGGGCCGGGCGGAGACCACGGCCGGATCGTCGGCGACGTGTATTCCGGTCAGGTGCCCCCATCTGCCGTAGTGGCCGGTGGCCTGGTCGAGGGCGACGTACCAGATGTCGCGGTCGGCGCCGCGGGCGAACAGGTACGTGGTGCCGGAGACCGAGACCGCGCGCGGCCCGCCGGTCAGCGCGACACCGGCCCGCGGGACGGCGTGGAAGGCCGACCAGCGCGGCAGCGCGGCCGGGGTGCCCATGCTGCCCTGCGGGGAGGGCGCGCCCGCGGTGGGGGCGGTCGGGGTGGCGTCGTGGGTGGTGTCGCCCGGCGGGTCCTGGTCCTCGCGGGTGGTGGCCTTGCCGTCACCACCGGAGGAGGTCATCGCCCAGCCGCCGAGTCCGGCGGCCACCACCGCCGCGGTGGCCGCGGCGGCGAGCTTGAGCCGGCGGCGGCGCAGCGCGTCGGGTTCCGCGCGGTGCCGGTGCGGGGCGCCGTCCGGCTCGCGCCGGGAGCGCTCGGGGTAGGCGGCCAGCTCTTCGGCGGTGGGCAGCTTGATGCTGGTGTGGGTCTCCCGGCTGGAGTCGGGGGCGGTGCCGCGCACCAGGGGGACCGCGCCGCGCCGGGCCCGGGGGGCGGGGGCCTCCTCGGCGTGCGGGTCGGTCTCCTCCTCGTCCGGTTCGCTGTCGCCGTCCGGCGCGGAGATCTCCAGCGGCGGCAGCCCGGCCAGCTCAGGCAGCAGTTGCCGCAGCCGGTCGCCGAGTTCGACCGCGGTCAGCCGGGACGCCGGCGCCTTGGCCAGGCACTGGGCGAGCAGTTGCCACAGCGCGTCGGGGATGCCCGGCACCGGGGCGACGGTCTCGGTGACGTGCCGCCGCAGCACCGCCCCGGGGTGGCCGCCGCCGAACGGGGTGAAGCCGGCGAGCAGTTCGTACAGCACGGTGGCCAGCGCGTAGATGTCGACGCTGGCGCGCGGCGGCAGGCCCTCGATGATCTCCGGCGCGAGGTAGTCGGGGGTGCCGATGATGCGGGTGGCGCGGGTGCGGCGCGGGGAGTCCACCAGCCGGGCGATGCCGAAGTCGGTGAGCAGCGCGGGCGGCGCGCCGCCGGGGCCGGTCGGCGCGGCGGCGTCCAGCAGGACGTTCTCCGGCTTGACGTCGCGGTGCACCACTCCGGCGGCGTGGGCGGCGGCGAGCGCGTCGGCCACGTCGGTGGCGATGGCCACCGACGCCTCGGGGGACATCCGCCGGTCACGCTCCAGCCGGGAGCGCAGGTCGCTGCCGCGCACCAGGTCCATCACCAGCGCCAGGTCGGAGCCGTCGACCACCAGGTCGCGGATGCCGACGATGCGCGGGTGGTCCAGGGACAGCAGCGCGGTGCGCTCCTGGACGAACCTGCCGACCAGGTCCTGGTCCGAGGCCAGGTCCTCGCGCAGCAGTTTGATGGCGACCGGACCTTCGGGTCCCTCGCCCAGCCATACCGTTCCGGCGGAACCCCGCCCGATGACCTGTTGGGCGGTGTACCGGCTGCCGATCTTCCGTGCCAAGGCTGCTCCGACTCATCCGACGCCATTCGACGGCTTGTTGGCGAATGCGTTGGCGACAAAACTACGCGGGTGACGGCCGGTTGGGAGTACCGCGGGGTGGCGAGTGCGGCTTCTGCGCGGGAAATCACCCTCTGGAAGTCGACATATCTCCAGAGTCGGCACCCGAAGCGGTCTCTCCCGACCGGTTTTCAGGGGGTCAGGTGAGATCGTCCAGCGAGATGTCGTTGGACGTGGCGCCCAGCGAGGACGCCCAACGCCAGGCGGATTTGATCCAGCCCGAGGTGGCCTGCCACCAGCTCTGGCCGTCCGCGATCCAATGCGGCACGGGGGTGAAGTTCCAGATCAGCACGAAGATCACCACCACGACCAGGATCATGAACAGGCAGCCCTTGAGGCACCCGGCGCCCGGGATCCGCATCCGGCTGCGCTGCCGCGGCTCGCGGCGCGGCGCCGGCTCCCGCTCGGGACGGCGCTGCGGCTCGTCGTAGTGGCGCGGCTGCGGTTCGGCCTGGCGTCGCTGCGGCTCGCGGTACGGCTGCGGCGCGGCGGCCTGCCGCGGGTCGTACTGCTGCTGCGGCGACTGCCCGCGGTGCTGCGGGGCGGACTGCTCCGCGGGTCCTGACGGGCCGGGACGGCGGTGCGGGCGGTGCCGCAACGGGTCCTGGTCCGGGTCGAGGTAGCGCACCTCGGTCTGCTCGTTGCGGCTGCGGGCCGCGCTCAGCTGCGACTGCCAGGGGTGCTGCCCCGGCGGGGTCTGCGGGGAGGGCGAGGAGTCCGGCACCGGCGGCATGACACGGGTGCCGCTGCTCTCCCCCGAGGAGGAGGCGTTCGAGGGCTGGCCCGAGGACGGCAGGAAGCTGGTGGTCGCGTTGGGGTCGTGCTGGCCCGCCGAGACGTTCTGGCTGCTGCTGGGATACCCGTCGGCCGGCCCGAACGCGCCGGCCGGCGGCCGGGTGTTGGTGGGCAGCACCTGGGTGGGCGCCGACTCCGAACGCCCGGCACCACTGCCGGGCACCCTGGCCGGGGAGGGATCGGGCACCAGCAGGGCGGCGACGCCGAGGGCCGCCTCCGCGGCGGCCGGACTGGCGTGCACGCCGATGCCCATGCCCACCACCCGCAGCGCCCGCGCCAGGCTCGTCGCCCCGGGGCGCTCCTCGGGGTTCTTGCTCAGGCAGCGCTCGATGACCGTCCACAACGGGTCGGGCACCGTGGAGGGGCGGCGCGGCTGCTCGCTCAGGTGCTTGTGCAGCACCTCGATCGCGCTGTCGCCGCGGAACGGCGGATGACCGGTGACCAGTTCGTACATCAGGACGCCCGCGCCGTAGATGTCGACGGCGGAGGTCTGCGGGCGGCCCTCGGCGGACTCCGGCGCGACGTAGGCGGGCGTGCCGACGAATTCGTGCGTACGGGTGACACCGGGTGAGTCGGCGAGCCGGGCGATCCCGAAGTCAGTGAGCATCGGGTGCATCTGCTCGCCCTCCGCGGTGCCGGCCAGCAGCACGTTGGCGGGCTTGAGGTCGCGGTGCACCACACCGTCCGCGTGGCTGGCGGCGAGCGCGTCGGCGACGGCCGCGGTCAGCAGCGCGGCGCCCATCGGGGAGAAGGGCCCGTTCTCGCGCACATAGCGGTGGAGATCCGGACCGTCCACCAGATCCATGACCAGGGCCAGCAGATCACCCTCGACCACCAGGTCACGGGTGCGCACGATGTTGGGGTGCTTGAGCCGCAGCAGCACCGAGCGCTCGCGCAGGAAGCGCATCACGACATCGGCGTCCTCGGCCAGCTCCTCCTTGAGGACCTTGATCGCGACCAGTTCGCCGGGCTGCGACTCGGCGCCTCCGACCGGGTCCGCCGCCTCGCGCACCCGGGCCCGCCAGACGGTGCCCGTGGCTCCTCGCCCGAGCGGCTCCTCTAGCAGGTACTTGCTGCCCACCGGCCGCACGTCATGCGCTCCCAGATCGGTCGTCATGGTTCACGGCGCCGGATCCGGCCCGTCCGACCCACTGTAGTGCGGGCCGGTGCCGGGACGCCGGTAACACCGGGTCTGCGGACGAGGACGTCAGCGGGAGCCGGAATGGTTGCCCCCGCTCCGGCCCCGCTCACGCCCCGCTCCGGCCCCGCCCGGCCGTCCGCCCGGTGCCGTCCGGCCAGGTCGGGCGGCCGGGCGCGCCCTGTCGCCGACTGTCCGGGTCGCGTCCGGACGTTATCCATTGGTGATCGGCACGCGACCGGTCCGCGACCGATCAAGATCGTCAGTGGGGATGCCGGGCACGAACTGTCAGTGACAGGTGGGAGGATGCCTTCCGTACGACGCGGCGGGGGACGGCGCCCCCGCCGGGCTTCCCCGGTATGAAGGGACGCGGACGACGATGCAGATCCGGCTGACGGTCCTCGGGCCGCGCAGTGGCCGCGCCTGCGATGTGCTCGTGACCGCTCCGGCGGGTACGGCGCTCGGCGCGGTGGCGGGCGCGCTCGCGGCGAGTGCCGGTTCGGGGCAGCCCGGCCGCTCGTCCGCCTCCGCGGTGGTGCTCTACGCGGGCACCCGGCGGCTCGATCCTGGCACCGCGATACTCGGGGTGCCGCCGCTGGTGGACGGCGCGGTGCTCGCGCTGCACTCCCCCGCCGACCACGGCCACGAGGACGCCGTCCATCCCGGGCCGCTGGACCAGGCCGGCCCCGCCAGGCTGCACGTGGTGGGCGGCCCCGACGCGGGCGGTATCCATCTGCTGCAGGGCGGCCAGGTGCGGGTCGGGCGGTCGGCCGACGCCGACGTGCCGCTGGACGACCCGGACGTCTCCCGGCTGCACTGCGCGGTGACCGTCGACCCCGACGGCCGCCAGGTCTCGGTCGCCGACCTCGGCTCGACCAACGGCACCAGCGTCGACGGCCGCCCGGTCGGCCCACAGCCGGTGCCGCTGCCACCCGGCGCGCTGCTGCGCATCGGCGAGTCGCTGCTGCGCCTCGAAGCCCCCGGCACGGCCGCCGCCCCCGCGGTGCTGCCGGTCTCCCCCGACGCCGAGGGCCACCTGCGGGTGGTGGCGCCCGGAGCCGGACGCGACGAGAGCACCCGCCCGCCGGCCGACCGGGTGCCCGCACCACGCGGCCCCCTCCCCGGCGCCCCCGAGCGGCCCTTCGGCACCGCACCGGCGGCGGGCCCGCCGGACAGCGCACAGCCCGCGCCCGCGGGTGAGTTCGGCGGCGCGCCGCCCGGCTCCCGCACCGCCACCCACGACCGGATGGCGGCCGGCGACCGCGAGGCGGTGACGCTGGCCGGGCGCACCGGAGCACTCGGCGACCAGGCGGCCCGCGGCGCGGGACCGGTGGCCGGGCTGCCCGGTGCCATAGGAGCGTGGGCCCGGCGGATCGCCGGCGGCCGGCCCGCCGAGCGAGGCGTACCCGGCGGCGACGAGACGCAGCGGCTGGCCGCCGAGGCCGCCGCGCTGCGCGAGTGGGCGCCCGACCCGGCCACCGTGCTGGTGACCGCGCTGGGCCCGGGACCGCGGCTGTGGGAGCGCGGCGGAACTCATCCCGACGCGCTCACCGTGCGGCTGGGCACCGCGGACCTGCCCACCGAGGACGGCCCGCTCCCGGCGGTGCCGGTCACCGTGGACCTGCGCGAGTGCGGGTCGCTCGGCCTGGCCGGGCCCCGGCGGCGGCTGAGCGGTCTGGCCCGCGCCGTGGTCGCCCAACTGTGCGCGCTGCACTCCCCCGGCACGCTGGAGATCGTCCTGATCGACGCCGACCGCTCGCGCACCGCCGAGCAGCGCGCCGAGGAGTGGTCCTGGCTCAACTGGCTGCCCCACCTGCGGCCCTCCCACGGCCAGGACTGCCGGCTGCTGCTGGCCTTCGACCGCGACCAGGCCGAGGCGCGCGCCGCGGAGTTGGCCCGCCGGGTCGAGGAGGCCCGCCAGGCGCCCGGCGCCGCGGCGGGCGGCGGCCCGTACACGGTCCTGGTGGTGGACGGCGACCCCGGCTCGGCCGCGCTGCGCGAGACGGTGGCCTCGCTGGCGCAGGCCGGTCCGGCCGCCGGGATCCACCTGGTGTGCCTGGCGGAGTCCGCGGACCGGCTGGCCGCGGCGTGCGGCGCGGTGGCCCGGCTGGAGGGTGACGTGGCGACCACGCTGACGCTGACCCCCGACGGCCCGCCGCGGGTGACGGTGGACGCGGTCTCGGCGGCCTGGGCGGAGCGCTTCGGGCGGGCGATGGCGCCGCTGCGGGAGGCGGACGGCACCGGGCGGCGCAGCCGCAGCGCGCTGCCGGAGACCTCACGGCTGCTGGACGAGCTGGACCTGGCGCTCGCCACCCCCTCGAAGGTCTCGGCCCGCTGGCGGACGGAGTCCGCCGTGCTGTCGGCCGCGCTGGGCACCGGCCAGGACGGCACGGTCAGCGTCGACCTGGCCGTGGAGGGCCCGCATCTGCTGGTCGGCGGGGCCGCGGGGTCCGGCAAGACCGAGCTGCTGCGGTCGGCCGCGGCGGCGCTGGCGGCGTCCGCGCGGCCCGACCGGCTGACGCTGCTGCTGATCGACGGCGCCCCCGAGCGCGGCGACGGCCTGCGGATCTGCACCGACCTGCCGCACGTCTCCGGGCACCTGGCGGCCTCCGACCCCGGCCGGATGCGGGAGTTCGCGCAGGCGCTGGCCGGTGAGGTCAAGCGGCGCGAGGAGTTGCTGGACGGCACGTCGTTCGACGGCTGGCACGCCGAGCGCCGGCTGGCCGAGGAGTTGTCGGCGCCGCGCTCCGGCAGCCGCGGCGCGCAGTCGGCGGACGGCCGCACGCCGTCCGCCCAGGGCGCGGTGAAGGTGCACAGCCGCTTCGCGGTGGCGCTGCCCCGGCTGGTGGTGATGGTCGACGACTTCGACGCGCTGACCGCCCCCGCGCTGGGCAGTCCCGGCCGCCCGGCCGCGGGTTCCGTGGTGCGGGCGGTGGAGGCCGTCGCGCGCGGCGGGGCGCGGCTGGGGGTGCACCTGGTGGTCTCCACCGGGCGCCCGGAGCGCACCGCGGGCACCGAGGCGGACGGCCTGTCGCGGCTGCGGATCGCGCTGCGCACCGAGGATCCGGAGTCCGCGGCGCTGCTGGTGCACGTGGAGGATCCGGCGGGGCTGGAGGAGTCCACCCCGGGGCGCGGCTATCTGCGGCGCCCCGGTGGCGGGGTGACACCCTTCCAGGCGGCCCGGGTCAGCGGCCGCATCCCGCGCACGGCGACGCTGCGGCCGACCGTCGTGCCCCTGGAGTGGGACCGGATGGGCGACCCGCCGACCCGCCGGCCGCTGCGCGAGCTGGGCAACGGTCCGACGGATCTGGCCCTGCTGGCCAGCGCGCTGCAACGAGCGGCCACCGAGGTCTCCTGAACCGGCCCGCGGAAAGCGGCGACCGGCGGCGCTCCGGGCTCAGCGCTCCAGCGGGCCCGGGGTGGGGGACGCCGCGACCGGGGCGGGGCGGCGGCGCGGCATCGAGGGCTCCACGGCCCAGTGCACCGCCTTGCGCACCGGTGGCGTGCTGAGCAGCAGGGCCAGCGCGACGGCGCCGACCGTGAGGGTCACCACGGCGAACGGCCCACCGTGCACCACCCGGCTGTGGATGCCGGACCACTCGGCGACCTTCACCACCAGCCCGTGCAGCAGATACGGGTACATCGTGACCGCGCCCAGCGCGGTGAACCACAGCCGCCGACCGGGGATCAGCGCCAGCGCCGCGCAGACCAGCAGCGCGCTGACGGCGAGCAGCGCCAGCCGCAGCCCCAGGTACTCCGCCAGGCCGACGTGCAGGTCGGAGATGCCCCACTCGTTGTCCAGCCAGCCCACGTCGGCGCGCGGCGCCAGCAGGTAGGCGGCGGGCAGGGCGAGGGCCGCGACGGCGACGGCCGCCAGCCGCACCCGGGTCGTGCGCAGCAGCCGGAAGTGTTCGGGCCGCATCACCAGGCCGACCACGAACCACGGCAGGAACTGAAGGATCCGGGCGGCCGCGAAGTCGAGGGTGGCGTTCATCAGTCCGGCGCACAGCGAGATCACCACGGCGACGGCCACCGGGTGCCGCAGCGCCCGCCACACGGGGGTGCTCAGCCGCCAGACGAACAGGGCCAGCAGGAACCAGCACAGGTAGCTGGGGTAGGTCATGTCGAACTTGACCGGGGTGCCGTCGGTCTTGGCGACGACCACCAGGTAGCAGACCTGGAAGATGAAGTAGGGGATCAGGACGGTCTTGACGAGCTTGCGGACCTGGTCGGTGCGGGCCTCGAAGCCACGCGAGAAATAGCCGCTGAGCAGGATGAACGCCGGCATGTGGAAGGCGTAGACCACCATGTAGGCGGACTTGACGGCCCGTGAGTGGGCGATGAGGGGCACCCAGTTGTGACCTATGACGACCAGCACGACGAGCAGGAACTTCGCGTTGTCGAAGAACGGGTCACGGGCCGGGCGGGATCTCCCGGCGGCGAGGGGATCGACCCGGGGCTGCCCGGGTTCGGACCCGTTTCCGGTTTCAGATCCGTTTCTGTGCAAAGTGTCCGTGGTACTCACCGGATCGACGCTAGCCAGAGGCCACCCCTGTGCCGCAAGTCGGCATGCCCGGTTAATCCCGATGAGTGACATAACTTATCGGATGAACGCGACCATTTAGTCCTTTTCGTTTTGCGCAATCGGCACAGAACAATCACTGATCGCGCAAATCATCTTCAAGTGACTCACATGTTCACCCACCGGTCACCGGGACCGGCCCGCCCCCGGCCGCAGGGCGACCGGGGGCGGGAAGGGGTCCTTCGACGGCTTACGCGTGCGAGCGCAACAGCGTACGCATGGTACGCATGGCCACCGAGAGGTTGGCGAGATCGAAGGACTCCGAGCTTTGGATCTCGTCCAAGGTGGTGCGGGCCCGGCCCAGGATCGCGGCGTTCTTCCGCTCCCAGGCGGTGAACCGCTCCTGGGGCGAGGAGCTGCCGTTGCCCACCGACAGGACGTCCAAGGTGAGCGCCGCGTGCGCCGCGAACAGGTCCTCGCGGATGGCGGCCCGGGCCATGGACTGCCAGCGGTCGGCCCGCGGCAGCTCGATGATCCGGTCGAGCAGTTGGGTGATGGCCAGCCGGTCGGCGAGGTCGTAGTAGACCTCGGCCACCTCCAGCGCGTCCTTGCCCAGCCGGTCGGCCACCGCGACGATGTCCAGCACCGGGAAGACCGAGGACAGCCCGGCCACCCGGGTGGCCAGGTCGTCCGGCACCCCGGCACCGGTCAGCTCGTCGTGGATGCCCCGGTACCACTCCAGGTTCCGGCCGACCAGCAGCTTGGGCAGCTGCGCCCACACCGCCTCGACGCCCTCGGCGAAGAAGTCGATGGTCTCGGCGATCTGCAACGGCTGCGGCCGGTTGTTCAGCAGCCAGCGGGTACCGCGCTCGACCAGGCGCCGCGAGTGCAGCCGCAACCGGGTCTGCACCTCACCGGAGACGATGTTGTCCAGGTCCTCCACTTCGTCCCAGACACCGGCCAGCCCGAAGATCGCGCGGGCCGCGGTGTGCGCCCTGACGATCTCCTCCATCGACGCGCCGGTCTCCTCCCGCATCCGGTGCAGGAACGTCGTGCCACCGGTGTTGACGGTGTCGTTGACCAGCACCGTGGTGATGATCTCGCGGTGCAGCGCGTGCCCCTCGACCTGCGGGGTGAAGCGGTCCCGCAGCGCCTTGGGGAAGTAGGCGTGCAGCAGCGAGACGAGGTAGGGGTCGTCCGGCAGATCGGTGGCGATCAGCTCCTCGGCCGCGGTGATCTTGGTGTACGCCAGCAGCACCGAGGTCTCCGGCTGGGTCAGACCGCCGCCGGCGCCGAGCCGCTCGCGGATCTGCCGGTCCGGCGGCAGGAACTCCAGCGCCCGGTCCAGCCGCCCCTCGCCCTCCAGCCGCCGCATGAACCGCTGCTGGGCCGGCAGCAGGCTGCTCGCCTGCGCCATGCTGTTGGCCAGCGCCACGTTCTGCGCGTAGTTGTTGCGCAGCACCAGCGCGCCGACCTCGTCGGTCATCTCGGCGAGCAGCTGGTTGCGCTGCTTGACGGTCATGTCGCCGTCCGCCACGACCGCGTTCAGCAGGATCTTGATGTTGACCTCGTGGTCGCTCGCGTCCACGCCGGCGCTGTTGTCGATGGCGTCGGTGTTGATCCGGCCGCCCTCGCCGCCGGGGCCGCCGTCGCGGGCGAACTCGATGCGGCCGAGCTGGGTCAGGCCCAGGTTGCCGCCCTCGCCGACCACCTTGACCCGCAGCTGCGAGCCGTCGACCCGGATGGCGTCGTTGGCCTTGTCGCCGACGTCGGCGTGCGACTCGGTCGAGGACTTCACATACGTGCCGATGCCGCCGTTCCACAGCAGGTCGACGGGGGCCTGAAGGATCGCCTTCATCAGTTCGGCCGGGGTGAACTTGGCGACCGTGGACTCGATGCCCAGCGCCTTGCGCACCTGCGGGGTGATCGTGATGGCCTTGGCGCTGCGCGGGTGGATGCCGCCGCCCGCCGAGATCAGCGAGGTGTCGTAGTCCGCCCAGCTGCTGCGCGGCAGGTCGAACATCCGGCGCCGCTCGGCGAAGGAGGTCGCCGCGTCGGGCTCAGGGTCCAGGAAGATGTGCCGGTGGTCGAAGGCGGCCACCAGCCGGATGTGCTCCGACAGCAGCATGCCGTTGCCGAACACGTCACCCGACATGTCGCCGACGCCGACGACGGTGAAGTCCTCGGTCCTGGTGTTGTGCCCGGTCTCGCGGAAGTGCCGCTCGACCGACTCCCAGGCGCCCTTGGCGGTGATGCCCATCTTCTTGTGGTCGTAGCCGACCGAGCCGCCGGAGGCGAAGGCGTCCCCGAGCCAGAAGCCGTAGGAGACCGCGACCTCGTTGGCGATGTCGGAGAAGGCCGCGGTGCCCTTGTCGGCCGCGACGACCAGATAGGTGTCGTCCCCGTCGTGCCGCACGACGTCCGCGGGCGGCACGACCTCGCCGCCGACCAGGTTGTCGGTGATGTCCAGCAGACCGGAGATGAAGGTCTTGTACGAGGCGATGCCCTCGGCCAGCCAGGCGTCCCGGTCGACCGCCGGGTCCGGCAGCCGCTTGCCGACGAAGCCGCCCTTCGCGCCGACCGGCACGATCACGGTGTTCTTGACCATCTGGGCCTTCACCAGGCCCAGCACCTCGGTGCGGAAGTCCTCACGCCGGTCGGACCAGCGCAGACCGCCACGCGCGACCTTGCCGAAGCGCAGGTGCACACCCTCGACCCGCGGTGAGTACACCCAGATCTCGAACGCCGGGCGCGGCGCGGGCAGTTCGGGGATGGCCTGCGGGTCGAACTTCATCGACAGGTAGGCGTGCGGGTTGCCTTCGGAGTCCCGCTGGAAGTAGTTGGTGCGCAGCGTCGCCTTGATCAGCGTCAGGAACGACCGCAGGATCCGGTCCTCGTCCAGCGAGGCGACCTGGTCCAGCGCGCCGTCCAGCTCCTCCAGCAGACCGTCGGTCAGCTCCGCGCCGGCCCGCTGGTGGTCGGGCGACATCCGCGCCTGGAAGAGGTTGACCAGCAGCCGGGTGGTGTGGACGTTGGTGCGGAGGGTCTCCTCCATGTAGTCCTGGCTGAAGGTGGCGCCCGCCTGCCGCAGGTACTTGGCGTAGGCGCGCAGCACCATCGCCTGCCGCCAGGTCAGACCGGCCCGCAGCACCAGCGCGTTGAAGCCGTCGTTCTCCGCCTCGCCGGTCCAGGTGGCGGCGAACGCCTCCTGGAACCGCTCCCTGGCGTCGTCGCCCAGGTCGCCCAGCGAGTCGTCCAGCCGCAGCCCGAAGTCGTAGACCCACGCCTTGGTGTGGTCGGCGCGCTTGAGCTCGTAGGGCCGCTCGTCGGCGACCTCCACGCCCAGCCGCTCCAGCACCGGCAGGACCGCGGTGAGCAGCACCGGCGCCGCGGTGCGGTAGATCTTGAAGCGCCGCTCGCCGGGGGCCGCGCCCAGCGGCTCGTACAGGCTGAGGGTGAAGTCCCCGTCGGGCGACAGGCGTTCCACGTGCTGTAGGTCGGCGACCGCGGTGCGCGGCGAGAAGTCCGCCTTGTAGCCCTCGGGGAAGGCGTGGGAGTAGCGGCGCGCCAGCTCCGCGGAGCGCTCCTCGCCGCACTCGGCGGCCAGCGCCTCGGTGAAGCCGTCCTCCCAGGAGCGGGCGGCCTCCACCAGCCGGCCCTCGATGCGCTCCAGGTCCTCCTCCGTCAGGTCGGGCAGGATGCTGCCGCGCTCGACCCGGATGACGAAGTGCAGCCGCGACAGGATCGACTCGGTGTTCCAGGCGGTGAAGTCGACGCTGCCGCCGCTCAGTTCCTCCTTGAGGATCTCCGTCAGCCGCAGCCGCACCTCGGTGGTGAACCGGTCGCGGGGCAGGTAGACCAGCGCGGAGTAGTAGCGCCGGTACTCGTCCTGCCGCAGGAACAGCCGCAGCCGGCGGCGCTCTTGCAGGTAGAGCACGCTGGTGGCGATGGGCCGCAGCTCCGCGGGGGAGGTCTGGAACAGCTCGTCGCGCGGGTAGGTCTCCAGGATCTGCAGCAGGTCGCGCCCGTCGTGGCTGTCCGGCGAGAAGCCCGCGTCGGCCAGCACCTCCTGCACCTTGCGGCGGATGACCGGGATCCGGCTGACGGACTCGGTGTAGGCGGCCGAGGAGAACAGGCCGAGGAAGCGCCGCTCGCCGACGACGTTGCCGTCCGCGTCGAAGGTCTTGACCCCGACGTAGTCCAGGTAGGAGGGGCGGTGGACGGTGGAGCGGCTGTTGGCCTTGGTCAGGATCAGCAGCCGCTGCTCACGCGCCTTGGCCCGCGCGTCGGCCGGCAGCCGGTTGAACGCCGGCGACAGCGGACGGCCCTCGGCGTCCACGCAGTGGTGCGGCGGGTCGGAGCGCAGGATGCCCAGTCCGGTGCCGGGCACCGCGGTCAGCACGTCCTCGTCCGAGCCGTCGGCGTTCGCCTCGGTGCTCAGCCGGTACTCGCGGTAGCCCAGGAAGGTGAAGTGGTGGTCGGCCAGCCAGCGCAGCAGCTCGCAGGACTCGCTGACCTCCTGCGCGGGCAGCTTCGGCGGCTCGGCGGTCAGCTCGTCGGCGATGCGCAGCGCGGCCTCGCGCATCTTCGTCCAGTCCTCGACGGACTCGCGGACGTCCGAGAGCACCCGGCGCAGGTCCGAGGTGATCTGCTTGAGGTCGGCGCGGTTGGTCTCGCGGTCGATCTCGACGTGCATCCAGGACTCGACCAGCGCGTCCGGCGGCAGTTGGGCGCCCGGCAGCGCGGCGTCGGCCGCCTCGACCAGGTTGCTGGTGCCGAGGATCTCCAGCAGCTTGCCGGTGACGTCCCGGCGCACCACGACCTGCGGGTGGATCACCAGGTGGATGCCGCGGTCCTGCCGGGACAACTCGTTGGTCACCGAGTCGACGAGGAAGGGCATGTCGTCGGTGACCACCTCGACGACCGTGTGGCTGCACGTCCAGCCGTTCTCCTCGACCGACGGCGTGTGCACCCGCACGTTGGCGGCGCCCTGCGGGCGGTCCACCCCGAGGCGGTAGTGCGACATCGCCGCGCCGTACACGTCCACCGGGTCCAGGCCCACCAGGTCCTCGGGGGCCGTGTGCAGGTAGTAGCGCTGGAGGAACGTATGGACGGCCTCCGTATCGAGGCCCTCGTCAGGTTTTCCCCCGGCAGGGCTGTTCTCAGCTACCCGTGCCGCCCGGTCGAGCAGCTCGGCCTTGGCTTCGTCCAGCTTGGTCTGCATGTCCTGTGACTCCTGTCGCGCGCCATTGCGTGACGTCGGGATGGGTTGGGTCGTCGGCCCGGCGCGGGATTGCCGTACGGGGACGACGCTATGCCTCTTCGAGGCTGCTCCGCGCACGTCTTCCTTGACGTGTGACGGAGGGAACGGTCAGCGGTACGCCGGACGGGATGCCGCTCCGGGCGCTGGGAGCGGGCGTAGCAGCCACCGCTCGGTATCGCGCTGATCACGCGTAAAGGCTATCGCCCCGGGGAGGGGGGCTGTCAGGGACCGTTTGTGTACAAAGAAACAGGTGGATCTTTGACACTTCGGCCAGTACGCCGCCGGCGCACGGGCCGGTGAACCACCGGGCGCCGTGCGCGCCGGGGAGAGGGCGCCGGCGAGCCGGGTTCTCCCCGGCTATACGGCCAGCTCCCCGGCCACCTCGACCGCCTCGGCGAGGGTGTCGACCACCGGCACGCCCGCCACGGCCAGGCTCGCCCTGCTGTGCGACCCCCCGGTGTACAGCACCGCCCGCGCGCCGACGTGCGCGGCGGCCGTGGCGTCGTCGACGGCGTCGCCGATGACCACGGTGCGCAGCGGGTCGACCCCGTCCAGGGCGGCGAGGTGGCGGGCCAGGTGGTCGGCCTTGCCGGTGCCGGACGGCCCGGTGACGCCGTCCACCCGGGTGAAGCGCTCCACGATGCCGAACGTGGTCACCAGCGGCACCAGGTTGGCGTGCGGCGCCAGCGAGCACAGCGACTGGGTGTCCCCGGCCGCCTGCCGGGCGGCCAGCAGGTCCGCGGCGCCCTCCGCGAGCCCGCAGGAGGCCGCCATCGCCCAGTAGTGCCGGTGGAAGATCCGGTCCATCGCGGCCCACTCGGCATCCGTCGGCAGCCGGCCCATCAGCCGCTCGTAGAAGCGCGGCACCGGCACGCAGTACAACTCGCGGTACCGCTCCAGGGTGATGGGCGGCAGCCCCAGCTCCAGGAACGAGGCGTTGGTGGCCTCGATGACGGCGTCGATGTCGTGAAAGAGGGTTCCGTTCCAGTCCCAGACGATGTGCTTCGCGATCCTCGGCATGTGCCGACCGTACCGGCGGGGTACGACACCCCGGGTGCCGGCGAGGTCAGCCGATCAGGCCGGGGATCTCCTGGGTGGCGTACCACAGCAGTTCGTGGTCCTCGGCGCCGTCCACGGTGAACCGCGCGTCGTCGTCACCGGCGTCCGCGGCACCCAGCGCCGCCGCTGCCGCCGCCACGTCCGCCTCGGCGTCGTCGGCGTCCAGGTGCACCGCGGCGGCCTTCGCCAGCGGCACGGAACGCAGCAGCCGCACCGAGCCGAGCAGCGCCGGGTCCAAGGCGATGTCCGGGTCGAAGGAGACCTCCGTGTCGGGCACGTCGACGGCCACCACGACCCGGCGTCTGGGGGCCGCGACATCGCCGGCGACCATCCGCAGGCTGCCGCCGGCCGCCCGGGTGAGGGCCGCGTACTCCAACTCCTCGATGTCGTCGGAGACGTACCACTCGCGCAGGGCCGGGGTGACCCCGTAGGCGTCCCGCAGCGGCAGTTCGCCGGTCTTGTGGGCCTCGGCGAGCCCGGGCAGGGTCGTGGGGATGTAGACGCGCATCGCTGCCGCTCCGTGGCCAGGCGTGGGAAGGAAACGGCCCCAGCTTACGGTCGTGCCCGCCATCCCGGTGATCCGGCGGCCCGGCCGGGTACCCCTTCGGGCGGCGGCCGCACACCTGAGCGTGATCCACTCGCCGCCCGCCGGCGCCGGCCGACCCGGCACATCCGCCCGTATCACCCGGATAGGTGAATTCGGCGGTCCGGGACACGACGTGCCGCGAACCTTGTCCGGGCCTCCCCGCCCCCGAGAAGTCAGTCACCGCCGCTACCGGCCAGTAGCTTTCGGTCGGCCCACCCGACCGCAGCGGAAAAACAGCACAAGAGCAGCAGCAGAACGGGGAACCCATGACCACCAGCACCCTCACCGGCCCGGCCGCCCCGGCCCGGCACCCGCACCGCACCCTGCGGCCGGCCCACCGCGCCCCCGCCGCGACCGCGCCTCCCGGCCGCCGCGACCCCCACCACCCCGGCGCCCGACGCGACCGGCAGCCACCACCGCACCGCTGGTTCGCCGACCGGCTGCTCGACGTCCTGGCCGGCCGGCACCCGGTCACCCGCATGCTCGGCCACACCTGTGGCGAGAACACCTACGACCGGCTGTGGGACCTCGCCGCCCGAGGCACCCTGCGCCCTGAGGCAGGCCGTCCCACGCCCCAGGTGCGCCGCTGCGGCTACGGCACGCCCGCCCCCGGGGTCCTGGAGGCCTACGCCCTCATCGGCTGCGGAGACGCCCTGCGCGCCCTCGCCTTCCGGCTGGAACGCGGCAGCGACCACCGCTGGCGCTGCGCCGCCGTCGAATGCGCCGGACCCGCCTGGTGACCCACCGATGACGGGAGCCGGGCCCCGCACAGCGCGGAACCCGGCTCCCGTCATGCCGTCGAACGGCACCGCCCTCGGCGGGCGTCACTTCTTGCGGCGACGACCACCCTTTTGCGCCTTGCGACGCTCGGCACGGGTGGAGCCGTCCGCGTCCTGACCGCCCTGGTCGGCGTCGTCCTGGGCGAAGTCACCCTCGACGACCCCGCCCTGGCTGTCGACGCTCGGCGCGGAGAAGTGCAGCCGGTCCGGACGCTGCGGCGCCTCCAGACCCTTGGCACGGATCTCCGGACGGGCGGCGCCCACCGGCACCGCATCCTGCTTCGCCGCCTGCTCCGGCACCGCGTCGGCCGGCACCGGGACCTCCTCGACCTGCTGCTCGACCTGGACCTCCAGGTTGAACAGATAGCCGACGGACTCCTCCTTGATGCCGTCCATCATGGCGTTGAACATGTCGAAGCCCTCACGCTGGTACTCCACCAGCGGGTCGCGCTGCGCCATCGCCCGCAGCCCGATGCCCTCCTGGAGGTAGTCCATCTCGTACAGGTGCTCACGCCACTTGCGGTCCAGCACCGACAGCACCACACGGCGCTCCAGCTCGCGCATGATCTCCTCGCCGAGCTGCTCCTCCCGCGCCTTGTACTGCTCGTGGATGTCTTCCTTGATCAGGTCGGAGATGAGGTCCGCGGTGACACCGGCGCGGTCGCCCGCCTCGTCGTCCACCTCGTCGACGACGACCTTGGCCGGGTACAGCTGGCCGAAGGCGCTCCACAGCTTGTCGAGGTCCCACTCCTCGGCGAAGCCCTCACCGGTCTCCGCCTTGATGTAGTCGTCGATGGTGTCGTCCATGAAGTGCGTGATCTGCTCCTGGAGGTCCTCGCCCTCCAGGACCCGGCGGCGCTCGCCGTAGATGACCTCGCGCTGCCGGTTGAGCACCTCGTCGTACTTCAGGACGTTCTTACGGATCTCGAAGTTCTGCTGCTCGACCTGCCCCTGGGCCGACGCGATGGCCCGGGTGACCATCTTGTTCTCGATCGGCACGTCGTCCGGCACGTTCGCCATCGCCATGACGCGCTCGACCATCTGCGCCTTGAACAGCCGCATCAGGTCGTCACCCAGCGAGAGGTAGAACCGCGACTCGCCCGGGTCACCCTGACGACCGCCACGACCACGCAGCTGGTTGTCGATCCGGCGCGACTCGTGGCGCTCGGTGCCCAGCACGTACAGCCCGCCGAGCTCCTTGACCTCCTCGAACTCCGCCTTCACCGCGGCCTCGGCACGCTCGAGCGCCTCGGGCAGCGCCGCCGCCCACTCCTCGACGTGCTCCACCGGGTCCAGACCACGCTGGCGCAGCTCCGCCTCGGCCAGGTCGTCCGGGTTTCCGCCGAGCTTGATGTCGGTACCACGGCCGGCCATGTTGGTGGCCACCGTGACCGCGCCCTTGCGGCCCGCCTGGGCGACGATCGTCGCCTCCCGGTCGTGCTGCTTGGCGTTCAGCACCTCGTGCGGCACACCGCGCTTGGCGAGCTGCTGCGAGAGGTACTCCGACTTCTCCACCGAGGTGGTGCCGACCAGGACCGGCTGGCCCTTCTCGTGCTTGTCCGCGATGTCCTCGACGACCGCCGCGAACTTCGACTCCTCGGTGCGGTAGATCAGGTCCGCCCGGTCCACACGCGCCACCGTGCGGTGGGTCGGGATCGGCACCACGCCGAGCTTGTAGATCTGGTAGAACTCCGCGGCCTCGGTCATCGCCGTACCGGTCATGCCGGAGAGCTTGTCGTACAGGCGGAAGAAGTTCTGCAGGGTGATGGTGGCCAGCGTCTGGTTCTCGTTCTGGACCTCCACCCCCTCCTTCGCCTCGATCGCCTGGTGCATGCCCTCGTTGTAGCGGCGGCCCGCGAGGATACGGCCGGTGTGCTCGTCGACGATCATGACCTCGCCGTCCATGACGACGTAGTCCTTGTCGCGCTTGTAGAGCTCCTTGGCCTTGATGGCGTTGTTGAGGAAACCGACCAGCGGGGTGTTCACCGACTCGTAGAGGTTGTCGATGCCCAGCCAGTCCTCGACCCGGGTGACGCCCTCCTCCAGGACACCCACGGTGCGCTTCTTCTCGTCGACCTCGTAGTCACGGTCGATCTTCAGACGCAGCACCAGCTTGGCGAAGTCGCCGTACCACTTGGTGGCCTGGTCCGCCGGACCCGAGATGATCAGCGGGGTACGGGCCTCGTCGATCAGGATCGAGTCGACCTCGTCGACGATCGCGAAGTTGTGGCCCCGCTGGACCAGCTCGTCCTGCGACCACGCCATGTTGTCGCGCAGGTAGTCGAAACCGAACTCGTTGTTGGTGCCGTAGGTGATGTCGCACGCGTACTGCTCGCGACGCTCGGCCGGGGTCATGTTGGCCAGGATGCAGCCGACCTCCAGACCGAGGAACTTGTGGACACGGCCCATCCACTCCGAGTCACGCTCGGCCAGGTAGTCATTGACCGTGATCAGGTGGACACCCTCGCCCGAGATCGCGTTGAGGTAGGCCGGCAACGTGCCGACCAGCGTCTTTCCCTCACCGGTGCGCATCTCGGCCACATAGCCGAAGTGCAGCGCCGCACCGCCCATCAACTGGACGTCGTAGGGACGCTGGCCGAGCACACGCTTGGCTGCCTCACGAACGGTCGCGAACGCCTCGGGCATCAAGTCGTCGAGACTCTCGCCCCCCGCGTAACGCTCCTTGTACTCGTCGGTGAGGGCACGCAGCTCGGCATCCGTCAGATTGACGAAGTCCTCTTCGATCGAGTTGACCTGACCTGCGATGCGGTGCAGCTTGCGCAGGATCTTTCCCTCACCTGCGCGCAGGATCTTGCCGAAGACGGACACGTAGGCTGGCTCCTTGCCGGTCGGGCCTGGCACGTTCACTCGCGCTGGGCCGGCAAAGGCACCGTTCGCCCCTGCCGCACCGGCCATCGTAAGCGAAAGGGGCTGTTCATCGGGAGGTCCGTCGCGGCACCGGCGTTCCGTCACTCCGTCCGGTGACGGAAATTACCTGTCCGTGGTGGTACGTGCTCCGGAATACTCGCCGGATGGAACCCGTGACACTGACCACCGAGCGGCTGCTGCTCCGGCCACTGCGACCGGATGACGCCGAAGCCGTCCGCCTCGCCTGCCAGGACCCCGAGATCCCGCGCTGGACCCCCGTCCCGTCGCCCTACACCATGGACGACGCCCTGCAGTTCATCACCCGTACCTGCCCGGACGGCTGGGCCCAGGACCACCACTACAACTTCGGCGTCTTCACCCGCGAAGGCGGCGACCTGGTGGGCACCATGGCGCTGGTACGCCTCGGCTCGCTGCCGGCCCCGCAGCGGCAGGCCGAACTCGGCTACTGGACCGCCAAGGAACAGCGCCGCCGCGGCTACACCGTCGAAGCCGCCCGCACGGTCTGCCACTGGGCCTTCACCACCCTCGGCGTGGAACGGCTGGAATGGCTCGCCGACGTCGGCAACGACGGCTCACGCGCCGTCGCCGGCAAGATCGGCTTCCGGATGGAAGGCACCCTGCGCTCCCGCTTCCCGCACCGCGGCATCCGCGGCGACGCCTGGATCGGCTCCCTGCTGCCCTCCGACTGGGGACTGCCCCAAGCGACCCCGTACCTGCCCCACGAACAACGCTGACCCCGGGCCGGGTGCCACCCCGCGAAGGCGCCCGGCCCGCCCACCGCACGGGCGGCACTGTCAGTGGTGCCCCCTAACCTGATCCGCATGACGAACCCGCCCGGCCCCGTGACGGCACTCTCCGCGGACGAAGCCCGGCGCCTGGCACTACGCGCCCAAGGGCTGCTCGGTGCCCCCGACCGGCGCGGCGGAGTACACGGCGTGCTGCGCCACCTGGGCGCGGTCCAGCTCGACACCATCTCCGTACTGGCCAGATCCCACGAACTGATCCCCTACGCCCGCCTGGGCCCGGTCGGCCGGGACGCCGTGGAATCCGCCTACTGGAGCGGCGAGAACGCCTTCGAGTACTGGTCGCACGCCGCGTGCGTACTGCCCATCGAGGAATGGCCGCATTTCGCCTTCCGCCGCCGGGCGCGCCGCGCCAAAGGACACCGCTGGCACGTGCTGGAGGACTCGGCACGCTCCATCGCCGCGGTGCTGGACCGCCTCAAGACCGACGGACCGCTGACGTCCACACAGTTGGGCGGCGCGAAGAACGGCGGCCCCTGGTGGGACTGGTCCGAGACGAAGATCGCCGTCGAGTGGTTGCTGGACACCGGTGACGTGGTCTGCACCCGGCGGCGCGGCTGGAAGCGGGTCTACGACCTGGCGGAGCGCGCCGTCCCCGCCGACCTGCTGCACGACGACCTGTCCGACACCGAATGCCTGCGCCGCCTGGTCGCGCTGGCCGGGCGGTCCCTGGGCGTCGCCACCCGGGCCGACCTCGCCGACTACCACCGCCTCAAGGCCGAACAGGTCGAGGCCGTGATCGCCGACTCCGGCCTGGTCCCCGTCGAGGTCCAAGGCTGGGGCAAACCCGCGTGGGCCGACCCGCAGGCCCTGGCAGAGCCGCCACGCGGCCGGCACCGCACCACCTTGCTGTCACCGTTCGACTCCCTGGTGTGGGACCGCGCCCGCACCGAACGCGTCTTCGGCTTCACCCACCGCCTGGAGGCATACGTCCCCAAGCCCAAGCGCGTCCACGGCTACTTCGTGATGCCCCTGCTGACCGGCGGCAAGCTGGCCGGCCGCGTCGACCCGGCCCGCGAAGGCCGCACCCTCGTCGCCCGCCAACTGTCCATGGCCGGACCCAAAGCGGTACGCCCCATGGCCCAGGCGCTGCGCGAGGCCGCCGAGTGGGTCGGCTGCGACACGGTGCGCGTGGAGCGGATCGACGACCCGGAACTGGCGTCCGCGCTGACGGCGGAACTGGCCGAAGCCGGCTGACGCGCCGCCGCCCGGCCCAGGTCAGCCGGGCGGCCCGAAGGCTCAGCGGCGGACCGGCTTTCGGCACACTCGGTGCGAAAACCGGATGTCAACCGTGATCTTCGGCATTTCCCGGCACCTCGGACGCCCCGGCAGGGGTCAGCGGATCTCCAGGATCTTCTCCCGCATCGCGTAGACCACCGCTTCCATCCGGGAGTGCAGTTGCAGCTTCTCCAGGATGTTGCGCACGTGGTTCTTCACCGTGTTCTCACTGATGAACAACTCCTTGGCGATGTCCCGGTTGTTCATCCCGGTCGCCACGAGCTTGAGGACCTCAAGCTCCCGGTCGGTCAGCCGCGGCGCCGGCACGAAGCGGCGCTCGTCGGTGCGCTGGATCATCGACTTGAACTCGGTGAGCAGCTTGGACGCCATCGAGGGGCTGATCTGCGACTGCCCGTCGGCGACCGCCCGGATCGCGGTGGACACCTCGTCGGTGGAGATCTCCTTCAGGAGATAGCCGGTGGCGCCCGCCTTGATCGCCTCGTAGAGGTCGGCCTCCTCGTCGCTGATCGTCAACATGATGATCTTCGCGCTGGGGGCCACCTCCTTGATGGAGGTGCACGCCTCGATACCGCCGCGCCGCGGCATCCGCACATCCATCAAGATGATGTCCGGCAGCAGGTCGGCCGCCTTGTCGACGGCCTCGGCGCCGTCACCGGCCTCACCGACGACCTGGATGTCCTCCTCCTGCGCGAGCACGATCTCCAGGCCCCGCCGGAAGAGCGCGTGATCGTCGACGACCAGGACCCTGATGGGCTCCTTGCGCCGCTCGCCCGCGCCCGGGCCGACCTCGCCCTCGACGACCGCCGACTCGAAGCTGTCCGGCATCGGTTCCTCCCCCTCAGGCCAGTGCTGCCCACCTGACCACACAGGCTGAGCTGTACAGCGGCGAGCCAACACGGCCGCGCTGCCCGACGGTTGACTGTCCGCCCATGATTTCATGCCCGAACGGCGACACCGGGATACCGGTGAGGCCGTGTGGCCTTGGTTGACGCACGTTGACGCCAGGAAGTCGCCCGGCACGGCGGCGCCCCCGGTGGACTCCGGGGGCGCCGCCAGCAACGTGCGGGTCGATCAGCGGCGCAGCATCCCGCCCGCGCCGTTCGGGGCGGCGGTGGCCGCCGGATCCTCCTTGAGGTAGATCACACCGTAGTCATAGCCGTGCCGCCGGTAGACGACGCTCGGCTGGTGCCGTTCGGAATCGACGAACAGGTAGAAGTCGTGCCCGACGAGCTCCATCTCGTAGAGCGCCTGGTCGAGCGTCATCGGAGAGGCCGCGTGGGTCTTCTCCCTGACCACCAGCGGGCCCTCGCCCTGCACGTCCAGCGGACCGACCTTCATGGTCGGCACCCGGTCCGAGGGGCTCTGCGCGCCGTCGCCCTCGGACAGGCCCGCGAACGGCGCGGTGTAGGCGGCCACGCTGACCGCCGTGCGGCCGCCGCGCCGGGCCATGTGCCGCTTGTCGGCGTGCTTGCGCAGTTGCGCGTCCAGCTTGCTGGTCGCCGCGTCGAGCGCCGCGTACGGGTCCCCTGCCGCCGCCTCGGCCCTGATCACCGGGCCGCGGGAGCGAAGCGTGATCTCCACCCGGTCGGAACGGTCGGCAAGCCGCGGGTTGTGCTCCTTGGAGAGTTCGACATCGAGGCTGATCGCCTTGCCGTCCAGCTTCTGGATCTTCTCCAGGTTCAACTTTTCCGCCACGTGCTTACGGAATCGCTCCGGCACTTCGGTCTTACGGCCCTTGACGACGATGTCCACGCAGAACTCCGTTCCCGGATCGCCCCGCACCAGGCGGGACACACCCTTTGAGCTAAGGCCGACAGGCACCGGGCCCGCCGGCACTGCGTTCCCAGCCACCCCGCCGATCCCGGATGCCTCCGGAACGCCGGGGCCGCGGCTTTCACCTCCTCCTCCCCCACGGGGAAGATCAGAACCCCACTTTTTTCGGCCTGTTGACCGGCCCGACGGCCGGCCGCCGATCGGTGTTCACGAACGACGGGCCGAGCAGTTGTTGATCCGTTCGCCGCTCGGTCTGCCGACAAACACCGAGGGCCTGAGGAGCGCGGACACGCGGAGGAGCCGCCACCCGGCCGCCGCGAACAGACGCGGGCCGCGTGCGGGAGGTTCGGCGCCGCGGCGCCCGACACTCCTCACAAATGAACATAGCTCTCCCGGGTAGCCGTCGGCACCCCCTGTGGGGCTCTACCTCCGTTCGGATGAATCTCGTGCCGTATCACCTGCGAGAACGTGACCCCCTCACGCGTTCCGCTAAGCCTCCTGCCGACGGCCCCCGCCGATCGGCGGACGGCATCGTCCGGACCCCGCGCGGGCGCCGTGCCCACCGGGCAACGGCAGACCGTAGGAGCCCGGGGACGCCGCCACCACCGCGGCACCGCACACCAGCCCACCGGCCGCCGCCACCGCCCGAGCCGCCTCCGTCAGCGAGGCCCCCGTCGTCAGCAGGTCATCCACCACGACCACCGCCCCGGCCGCCAGCAACCGCCCGCTGCCGGACACCGCGCCCAGCGCCCCCGCCAGGTTCGCCAGCCGACCGGCCGCCGACAGCCCCGTCTGGTCGGCCACCGGCCGCCGCTGCCGCAACACCGGCAGCAACCGCGCCGCGACCCCGCGCCGCCGCAGCTCCCCCGCCGCCCGCAACGCGATCCGCCGCGCCGGATCATGCCCCCGCGCCGCCGTGGCCCGCCGAGCGGACGGCACAGGCACGAGAAGCAGCGGGCAGCCGGCAACGGGGACGGGCGGGGTGCCGTGGGGGTGGGGACCGGTGTGGAGGTGCGGGGTGCCGTGGAGACCGGGGCCGCTGTGGGGGCCCTCCCCCTCCCCCCACCCCTCCCTCCCCCGTGCCGCCCACGCGGCCCGCACCGCCTCCGCCAAAGCGTCGCCCAGCGGTTGCGCGAGCCTGAGCACCCCGCGCTCCTTGTGCGCCAGCAGCGCGGCACGCAGCTCGTCCTGGTACGCCCCCGCCGCGTACACCGGCGGGAGCCCGGACGGCACCGGGTCCGGCCACACCCGGCGTACCGCGCCCGCGCCGCCCAGCCGCGCCCGGCACGTCCCGCACAGCGCGCCGCCGCGTATCCGGCCGCACCCCGCGCAGTCGACCGGAAGTACCAGATCGGCGATCTCTCGCCACCACCCCGACATGGCCTCACTCTGCCCGGCCGCGGGGTGCGGGACCACCCCTGTGGATAACTCGGGGGAGTTGTCCACAGGCTGTGTCAGCCCGGGTAGACCGGGAACCTTCCGTCGGAGGAGACCAGTCCCCAGTCGGCGTCCGGCGGCAGGCGGTACAGGCCCGCGCCGGAGGAGACCAGCAGCGGACGCGACTGGTCCTCGAAGGCGGCGACGCCGGTCACCGTGCTGATCCCCGGCAGGGGCGGCGTGAAGGCGAGCGAGCCGTCGGTGTCGAAGTACTGCAACTGCTGCACCCCGCGCCAGGGCTTGCCCACCACGATCAGCCGGCTCTGCCCCGCCCAGGAGACGGCTTCGACGTCCGCCAACCCCGGTGCCACGCTGTGCGGTTCGGCGACCGACACCCGCGGGTGGTCGCCCTCGCCGCGCTCCACACGGCCCAGTTCCAGGACGGTGTGGCCACCGCGCTCGACCAGCAGGGCGATCCGCACCCCGTCGGCCGCCACCCGTACCGCCCGGATCGTGCCGGCCGGCGCGCCGGCCACCGTCACGTCGGTCCGCTTGCCGTCCCGCCACATCACCAGCCCCGGCCCCGCCGGGTTCCGGTCGGCCACCCACAGGTCGCCCAGCCCGTCCCAACTGGGCGCGGTCAGACCGGTCTGGCTGCTGACGGCCAACCGCGCGGCATCGCTGCCGGACACCGGCGCCACGTAGAGCGACCGGCCGTTGCCCCTGACTCCGGCGGCCAGTTGCTCGTCGCGGGAGACGGCGACGTACTTCAGGTCCGCGTGGTCGTCGCCGAACGGACCGGTCACCGGCTGCGGCTTGGGGTCCTCGACGTTCGAGGGGACGCTCTCCATACGGCGGTCGGCGTCCACGAAGTATTGCCGGTCACCCTTGCCGGTGACCCGCGCCGGGGCGTACACCCGCGCCTGCTGCCGTCCCAGCGTGCACAACGAGGAGCCGTCCGCGCGCTCCAACTCCACCGACTTCACCTCGGAGGAGGACTGGTCCTGCACGGTGTCCAGCAGTTGGGCGGCCATCCGGTCGCACACCTCCTGGCCCGGATGCGCCGCGATGCCGCCCAGCGGCACCCGCAGCATCCCGCTGCCGTCCAGGGCCAGTTTCGAGCCCTTCAGCTGCGTGCCCTGGGGGAACTCCGAGGAGACCACCGGCTGCAACCAGGTGCTCGGCCCGGACAGCAGCGCCTGCACCGAGGAGGTCACCGGGTCTATCCGCCGCCGCACGTAGACCGGGTCCGCCACCAGGACGTCGCGGCCCAGCGGCGTCTCGTCCCGCTCCGATCCCAGGCGGGCGAAGTAGTACATGTTGACGGACCGGTAGATGCGCTCGAAGTCCGAGTGGCTGAGCACCAGCCCGTCCGGCAGCGTGTCGATCCGCCACTCGCCGTCCGTCTGGCTGAGGTGGAAGCTGTCGCTGTAGGTGCCGGAGACCGGGGTGTAGGAGTGCTTGCGGTCCACCACGGCCAACTCGGGCGCGGCCAGCACGATCGAGCTGCCGGTGTCCAACCGGTTGGCGCCGTTGTGCAGTTGGGTGAGCTGCGGGGCGCCGGACAGCACCGTTATCCGGGTGAAGGGATTCCACTCACGGGGGTGGACCAGATACCGCCTGGCCGTCTGGTAGTCGGCGTCGTCACTGGTGACGGCCTCCAGGAAGGCGTTGACGACCTGCTTGGGCGACTCGTCCTTCTGCGGGTTCTGGCCGAAGACCCGCACCTGCGGATCGGAGTCGGTACGCGGTTGCTCACCGACCTTGCCGACGTCGCTGTCGTCGGGCATCGAGGCGCACCCCGCCAGCAGCAGGGCACAGCCCAGCAAGGTGACCGCCTTGGCGAGCACACCGCGGCGGGCGCCCCTCACGCGTGCGTGACGGTCGGGGTGCGGCATCGCGGTCGTCCTCCCTGGGCCCTTACGGCCGTCCTGGCTTCCAAACCTCATGGCGCCGACGTCCCGGGCACCGCCGGCGCGGCGTTCCGGGCGCCGCCCAAGCCGCTCAGTGCTCCCGCTCGGACCGGTGGTGCGAGGCGTCGGGTCCCGGGGCCGCGGGGTCGCCCTGGTCTGACACCGCGGCGCCTCCCGGGCCGACGGAGGTGCCAGCGGTCCCGGCGGCCACCACGCTCTCGGCCGACTCCGCGGTCCGCGCGCCGACCACCCGGGCACCGCCGCTGCCCGGCAGCGCGGTCGGGTCGGCGGCCGGCGGATGCGGCGGCACCGGCGGGATCGGCGACCTGGCGGCCGGCAGCCCGAGGGTGTGGCCCGGGGTGTGATGGTGCTCACCCGCGGCGCGCCGGCGGCGCGAGTCGTGCGGCTCCAGCGGGATGGGTGATCCGTTGACGCTGCCGCCGGTGGTCCTGGGCAGGGTGAGGCGGAACTGCGAACCGCCGCCCGGCTCCCCCCAGGCCTGGAGCCGGCCGCCGTGCAGCCGGGCGTCCTCGACGGCGATCGACAGGCCGAGGCCGGTGCCGCCGGTGGTCCTGGCGCGGGCCGGGTCGGCCCGCCAGAAGCGGTTGAAGACCCGGGTCGCCTCGCCGGGCTTGAGTCCGACGCCGTAGTCCCGCACGGCGACGGCCACCGTGCCGGGGCCGCCCGCGAGGAGGACCACCACGTCGTGGCCCTCGCCGTGTTCCACGGCGTTGACCACGAGGTTGCGCAGCACGCGTTCGACCCGGCGGGCGTCCGCCTCGGCGACGACGGGGTGTTCGTCGCCGCGCACCACGATGCGGCTGCCCTTGCGGTCGGCCAGCGGTTCGGCGGCGTCGACGACCCGGCGCACCACGTCGCGCAGGTCGATCGGTTCGGCGTCCAGGGCCGCGGCGCCCGCGTCGAAACGGCTGATCTCCAGCAGGTCGGACAGCAGTGACTCGAAGCGTTCCAGCTGGCTCTGCAGGAGTTCCGCGGAGCGCGAGGTGACCGGGTCGAAGTCCTCGCGCGAGTCGTGGATGACGTCGGCCGCCATCCGCACCGTGGTCAGCGGGGTACGCAGTTCGTGCGAGACGTCGGAGACGAAGCGCCGCTGCATCCGCGAGAGCTCCTCCAGCTGGAGGATCTTGGTCTGCAAGGTGTGCGCCATCTTGTTGAACGACTCGCCGAGGCGGGCGATGTCGTCCTCGCCGGAGACCTTCATGCGTTCCTGAAGGACACCGTCGGCGAGCCGCTGGGAGATCTGGGCGGCCATCCTGACCGGGGTCACCACCTGCCGCACCACGAGCCAGGCGATGGCGCCGAGCAGGGCGACGACGAACACCCCGGCGGTCGCCAGGGTCGTCTCGACGAGGTTGAGGGTCTTCTCCTCCTGAGTGAAGGGGAAGAGGTAGTACAGCTCGTACTCCTTGCCGGTCCCGTCGTTCAGCCGCTTTCCGATGACCAGGCCCGGCTGTCCGCCGGGGTCACCCTGACGGGTGATCCTGGCGTCGCGCTGGTAGACGCCGCTGTGCTTGCCGACCTCGGTGCGCAGCACCTGGGGCACGCTGTCCTCGGGCAGTACGTCCCCGGAGGCGCGCGGGCCGAGGGGGCCGGTGCTGTCCTCCTGGTAGGGCTGCCGGTCGGCGTCCGAGCTGAGCGCGACGACGTAGAAGACGCCCTGCCCGCCGCTGGCGAGCTGCTGGACGAGGTTGGTCAGCCAGGTGCCGCGGTCGGTCTGGCTGCGCCCGGCGGTGCCGCCGGAGCCCGTGGTGGTGCCTGCGGCGCCGGTCGGGTCGCCTATGCCGCGCGGGTCCTCGTCGTTCATCGCCTGGCTCTGCGCGACGCTGAAGCCGCCGAGCGCCTGGCCCTGCGCGGCCTTGGTCTTCGCGTCGAGCAGGCCGTTGCGCACCTGCCCGATGACGACGACGCCGAGCAGCAGGACGACGCCCAGCGACATCAGCAAGGTGGTGGCGACGACGCGCAGCTGGATGTTGCGCCGCCACAGCCGGGCGGCGGGCAGCAGGGGTCTGCGAGCCCAGCGCCAGGCGGCGCGCAGTACGGGCTGAAGGTCGCGCAGGAAGCCCGGCCGCGGCTGCGGCCGGGCGTTTCCCGATGCCTGGGCGTGCCCTTCGGGCGCGGGTCCGCCCGGTCTGCTCGCCGACGGGCCCGCGCCGGGTGATCGGCCGGGTTCCGCCCGGGCGGTGCCGTCCTGGGCAGGGGTCAGCGGGCGGTGCCGCCGTGCGGAGCCGCTCTCGTACCCGGCTCCGGTCGCACCGGAGCCCCTACCCACGGGCATCGCGTGATCAGCCCGGTCCGGCCTTGTAGCCGACGCCGCGCACGGTCACCACGATCTCGGGGCGCTCCGGGTCGCGTTCGACCTTGGAGCGCAGCCGCTGCACGTGCACGTTGACCAGGCGGGTGTCGGCGGCGTGCCGGTAGCCCCAGACCTGCTCCAGCAGCACCTCGCGGGTGAAGACCTGCCAGGGCTTGCGGGCCAGGGCGACGAGCAGGTCGAACTCCAGCGGGGTCAGGGCTATCGGCTGCCCGTCCCGCTTGACGGAGTGCCCGGCGACATCGATGACCAGGTCACCGATGGTCAGCTGTTCCGGTGTCGGCTCCTCGGCCCTGCGCAGCCGGGCTCGCACCCGGGCGACCAGTTCCTTGGGCTTGAACGGCTTGATCACGTAGTCGTCGGCGCCGGACTCCAGCCCCACGACGACGTCGACCGTGTCGCTCTTCGCCGTGAGCATCACGATCGGTACGCCGGACTCGGCCCGGATCTGGCGGCATACGTCGATGCCGTCCCGTCCGGGCAGCATGAGGTCCAGTAGTACGAGATCGGGCTTGGTCTCACGGAAGGCGGCGAGCGCCTTGTCACCGTCCGCTACGAACGACGGCTCGAAACCTTCTCCACGTAGCACGATGCCAAGCATCTCTGCCAGTGCGGTGTCGTCGTCGACGACAAGGACGCGTCCCTTCATATCGACATCATCCCATTTTCATCTCAGAGAAGTGGACCAGCGTGATTTGACTCACTGACCTGCGGTGACATGCGTCTCCGTCCGCCCTTATTCGCCGGAATCCGCTGACGTTGATGTCAGGCATTGATGTCAGCTCTCCCATCCCCGTTCGGGCCCTCGGGCGCGGGGCACCCGTGTTGTCCACGTCACACCGTATCGGCCATTCGGGTGGCGCCAAGGGCCGACCCTCAACCACGTACCTCCCGGCTGCCATCCCGTCCGCCTTCGTCCCACACACCGTGGAGCGGGCTTGGCCCCTGGGGTCAATGTGGAGCGCCCCGCTGGACGAACGACATTGACCCCAGGGGCCAAGACTGCTCGGCTCTGCCTGGGATGAAGGCGGACGGGATGGCAGCCACCACCTCAACCCCACTCGACCGGCACCCGCAGTCCGGCCCCCTGCCATCCCGGACGCCAGAGCGCCCCCGCCGGAGGCATGTCCTGACCCTTCAGCGCCCTCCCTACCTCCACCACCACCTTCTTCCTGCTCGCCTCCGGGTTCTGGGTGGTGGCCGACTGTCGCCTGATGACGGGTGGCGTTATCGGACGGTGGGGTGTTCGGGGTGTCGGGCCAGCGCATGTGGGGTGGGTTGCCGGTGTCGTTGCTCGGTCCGGCGGTGGTACAGGGCGGGCATAGCGTGAAGCGGGGAACCCTGCGGCGACGTGAGTGGCGCGGGGCCGGGGGCCGGGCGGAGCGGGCCGCAGGCAGGAGCGGCGCCCGAGTCCCCGAGTGCCGCGCCGGCCCGCAGTGCGGGCCGGTGGGGTGATCCCCGTAGCGGCGGCTGCAAAGCCGAATGCCGGACCAGCCGGGACCCGAAGGGGAAGAGTTGCCGGCAAAACCAACGCCCCGCAGGTGCGGGGCCCGGATGCCTCCGTGGTCCCCTGCCGGATGCGAATAGGTGCTGCTCCCGAGGGCCTTGGGCTGTTGATCGTTCTGCGGGCCCACCCGTCCCATCTGGTTCCGAGAGGAGCGACCCAGCCCAGGAGTACCTGCTGGTCCCCACCCCTCCCCCGCCGGTAGAGCGGTGCTTGATGAGGTAGGGAAACCTGTAACAGCCATCCCTGCACCACAGGTGTTCTGGCTCTCACTCTGTCGCCATGCTCGCGATTTCGTTGGGCACCCACTCGCGATTCTGTTGGCTACCCACTAGATTTGATGGTGGCCTAGTCCACCGCCACCTAGGAAGGAACCATGAGTCCTCACGTTGACCGTCCAGTCCCGCCCTACCTCCAGATCCTCCAAGCCATCCGAACCGAGATCGCTGAGGGCAAGCTGCGCCCCGGGGAAGCCGTTCCGTCAGAACGGAAGATCGTCTCCGATTGGGGGGTCTCGCGAGCGACTGCAACCAAGGTTCTGGCTGCCCTGCGCTCCGAAGATCTGGTCGAGTCAATCCAAGGGGTTGGCACCGTAGTACGAGAGCAGAGCCCGGCAGCGCACTCCGCCTTCGATCGGGTTATGTCCATCCGGCGGACAGGACGCATCTACCCGTCGAACGAGCGTGCCCGGATCATGGTGGCCGAACTCGTCGAAGCTCCGGAATCCGTGGTCGCCGCTTTGGGCCTGGAGGAAGGGGCTCGGGCCATCCGTCGCCAGCGAATCACGTTCCGCGATGACTCGCCGGTTTCCGCATCGACGTCGTGGTTCTCCGGAGATCTCGCCCAGACCTCGCCGAAGTTGTTGATGACGGAGCGGCTCGTCGAAGGTACCCCTGCCTACATCGAGGCCACTACGGGCAGGAAGTTCGCGGCCGGCAGGAACCAGCACTCGTCCAAGTCGGCTACCCCTGCGGACGCCGAGGACCTGCAAGTCCCCGTTGGCTCGGCTGTACTGGCTGGTCGGAACTGGATCTACGACACGGGGGGCGACGTTGTGGAGTACGGCGAATCCGTCTCGATCGAGGGGCGTTGGACGTCGTACGACTTCTCGATCCCGGCCTAAATTACGGGCAAAAGCGCAGGTGAACGAGGGGCGGGGCGACTCGCCCCTTTTTCATGCCTAGATTGACTGGACAGTGGCCTAGGCCACCGCTACCTTAGTGGGCAGGCCAGTAAACAACTGGTTGCGGGTCCAACACTCCGCGTGGCCCCGCCCTTCGCTTCTACAGGGAGTAAGAACCATGTCGTCGTTCAAGATCGATCTTTCGACTGCCACCGTGTTCGTGGCGACTGCGCCGGTGAAGAAGATCGCTAACCGTCAGACCGGTGAGCGGGCGGTGGACCGGGAAACGGGTGCCGTGCTGTCGACCGTGGGCCTGATGGTCGCGGACGAGGGCGAGGCGAACCTGTACCAGGTGACGATCCCGGAGACGGGCTACCAGGAGGGCCTGGCCCCCGGTATGCCGGTGTCGGTGACCGGTCTGAAGGCGCGGGACTGGGAGAGCGAGTTCAACGGCCAGAAGCGGCACGGCATCTCGTTCCGCGCCGTCGCGATCACCTCGATGGGCTGATCACCATGGCCGACGTGACGACGCTGATGGAGGCTGCCGCCCCGCTGCTGGGTGCGGGTGGTCTGGGTTACGCGAAGGTGCGTGCACCGGGGGTGTACTGGTCGCTGGTGGGCCTGCCGGTTGCTTACGGTCGGTTCCGGGTGACGTACCGGTCGACAATGGATGTGTGTGGGCTGACGGTGCAGCCGTCGCGGATGCGGGCCTTCCTGGTGCGGAACGTTGCCCGGCGTGAGGTTCTGCCGGTGCCGCCGAAGGTCCGCAGGATCCGTCCCTCGCTGACTGGTCTGCGGGTCACCCTGCGTCTGGTTCCCGGGATGGAGCCGGCGGATGTGGTCGCCGCCTCGAACCGTCTGCGGCACGCCTTCGGTGTTCATGCCGTGCATGTGGTCGAGACCCGGCCGGGGTTCGTGGAGTTGCGGATGACCGGCTACGACGTGCTGCGCCGTGTGAGGCTTCCGCGCCGTGGTACCCGGGGTCCGATGAGGGTTGCGGTGGCACTGCGGGAGGACGGTACGGCCTATGTCCGGGACTACCGGGTGGCGCCTCACGGGCTGATCATCGGTGCCTCGCAGTCGGGAAAGTCGGTCTACCAGCGCAGCCTGATCAAGGGCTTGGCTCCGATGCGGGTGGCGTTGGTGGGCATCGACTGCAAACGCGGTGTGGAACTCTCCCCGTTCGCTCCCCGGCTGTCCGCGCTGGCCACCAATCCGAATGAGGCATCCGGCCTGCTGGACGCGCTGGTCGAGGAGATGGAAGACCGCTTCGATGACCTGAAGTGCTATCAGGACACGGTGAACGTCCGGAACGAGGAGATCACGTCGGACGTGTGGGGCCTCCCGGAGGGTCTGCGGCCGGTCCCGATCGTGGTGTTGATCGATGAGGTGGCGGAACTGTTCATGGCGACCTCGAAGAAGGATGAGGAACGCCGGGACCGGATGGTGATGCAACTCGTTCGCCTCGGTCAGCTCTCCCGGGCGGTCGGGATCTATCTGGAGGTGTGCGGGCAGCGGTTCGGCTCCGACCTGGGCAAGGGCGCCACCGCGTTGCGGGCCCAGCTCACCGGCAGGGTCTGCCACCGGGTCAACGATGAAGCGAGCGCGAAGATGGCCCTGGGCGACATCGCCCCCGACGCGGTCTCCGTGGTGACCAGCCTGCCGCCCTCCCGTCCGGGCGTGGCTGTGGCCGGTGACACCTCGGGTGGCTGGTCCAGGATCCGCACCCCCGACGTCACACTCCCCGAAGTTGCCGCGATCTGCCGCGAGTTCGCGCACCGCACCCCCCGCATCATCGCTCTGGCCCCCTGGCGCCCCACCCGGGTGTCCACCGTTCCGGCTGCTGGCCCGTCGCTGGTCAAGCCCGTCCCGGCCACCGACTAACACCCCTCACCCCCGGTCGGCGTGACCGTCTTCGCGCCACGTCCCTACCCGCCCCATGTCTCAAAGAGGAATCCCATGTTCGGACGCAAGACCCCCGAGGAGCGCGCCTACGCGGCGAAGCGCAAGACCTTCGGTGGTGCCCCGCCGTGCGACGACTGCGACGGCTCCGGCTGGAACGGCGACACCTTCGACGGCTGCAACTCCTGCTACTCCACCGGCATCGACCCCGGCCCCCGCCTCGGTCCCCGCATCGCCAAGAAGCGCTGACACGCCGGAGCAGTGACCGACCCGATGACCGAAGGAGATCCCGATGGCCCGCGATCGGCGTACCAGCCCGGCGCGTGAGGATCGCCGACTGACCGGCGACCTGATCAACGCGACCATGCGCTACCTCAACAACAACGCGTCCGTACCGGATGAGTCCTTCGCCCGTGTCGTCCTTGACGGCTGCACCGCGAAGAGCGGCGACTACCCGCCCCAGGGCCACGACTACCCCCACAAGGACAGGTGAGCTGCCGTGGCCACTCGCAAGAGTCCGCAACGCTCCGCCGAGCCGCCCACATGCGGCACATGCAAGGGCACCGGTGAAGTCTCCACCCCGGTCCACGTCGGGCGTCGTCACAAGGTCGTCGGCAGTCAGTCGGGCTTGTGCCTGACCTGTCTCGGCACCGGCGAAGCTCCCGCTCCCTGACCACCACAGCCGGTGTTCTACCGGCTTGATCGAGAAAGGACACGCCATGACGAAGCCCGAGGCCGAACGCACTGCGGTCCTGACCGCTGCGGCCGTCATCGTCCTCTTGACCGCTGCGGCCTTCTGGCTCTCATACGCCCACCTGGCCAGCGTCGCCTCCAACAACGGCTTGTCTGGCTCCACCGCTCGACTCTGGGCCTGGCCCGCCACGCTCGACTTGTTCATCATCGCCGGCGAAGTCCTCATGTTCCGGGCGGCCTTGCAGAGCCGTATTGATCGGTGGGCGATCGGCTTGACCGTCGCCGGATCCCTCGGCTCCATCGGCCTGAACGTCGCCGGAGTCGGCAGCGGCCAGCCAGCGCTCCACTACGTCGTTGCTGCAGTCCCGCCGTCAGCCGCTCTGCTGGCCTTCGGCGCGCTGATGCGGCAGGTGCACACCCTCGTCGCCCCGGTCGCACCCGAACCGGAACCAGTCGAGCAGGACATGCCGGTCGAGGAACCTGCCGAGCACTTCAGCGTCGAACGCATCCCCGACCCGGCACCGGAACTGCCCGCCCCGGCACCGGACCCTGCCCAGGACAAGGCGCCGGCCGTGATTCCCCCGGCCGCTCCCCGCCCGGCACTCCCCGCCCTGCCAGTCGCGCTGGTTGATCACGCCCGCAAGGTCGCCGACGACCATCACGCCCGCACCGGCACCCCGATCGACGCGGACACCCTGCGTACCCGCCTCGGCGTCCCGCCGATCCTGGCCGACGCCCTCACCGCCCAACTCACCTGATCCGAGAGGAAACCCATCGATGGGCCTGTTCAACCGCTTCCGCAACGTCGAGAACACCGGGCCGGTGAAGGTCGCCACCCACAACGACCGCCGGGGCCGCGCGAAGCACGTTGCCGCCTGTACCGCTCCCGGCTGCGGCTGGTCCGCCGACTACCCCGACCGGCCGGCCGCCGACCTCGCCGCCCAAACCCACCGCTGCGCCCCGTGATCCCGGAAGGCACCGCCATGGAACTCTCCCCGACCCTCAAGACCCTCCTCGCCACCGCCACCCAGACCCCGGCCCCGACCATGGTCGTGACTCCGGCGGAGGTGGTGCCGGTCACCGCGACGCACCCGCCGGCCTGCACCTGCCACCACACGCCCACTGCCCCGGCCCCCGCCCCGGCTCCGGTTCCGGCCCGTCCGACGGTGCAGTTGACCCCGGGCAGTGCCCTTGCCTTGGTTGCCGGCGGAACTGGCGTGGTCCTGGTCATCGGCGCGGTCCTGGTCTCCATGCTTCTGGCCGTCGCCATCACCGCCACCTCGGTCGCGATCTGCGCGGTCATCCTGCGCACCTTGATCAACCACCACAACAACAGCCAGCACTGAACGAAAGGAATCCGTCATGGGCCTGTTCAGCCGCAAGAGGACCGAGGACACCCCGACCGTGAACCGGGAGGTCTCCAACCTGGGCCGTGACTACGCCATCGCCAAGCGCCACGGCGACCGCCGCACCCAGACCCGGATCCTCAAGCAGATGGAGAAGGGCGGCATCGCTGACGCGGACTGGACCTCGTTCAAGGACGGCCAGTCCGCCTACGACGACATCCCGCCCGCCTACGCCAAACCCCGCCGTCGCGGCTCCCGCCGCCGCTGATCGTCCGACCCAACCAACCCGCAGAAAGGAACCCGTCATGGGCCTGTTCAACGGCAAGGACCAGGAACCGTCCGAAGCCTTCGCCGCCGAGGAACAAAACCGTGCTGACGGTCTCGGTCGGCAACTGGTCGAACTGTCCTCCGACCCCACCCGGCCCCTGGCCAACAGCCTCCCGCACTACCAGGCCGCCTACCAGAACGCCGCCGGCAACGCGGCTGCCAACACCGAGCAGCCCGAATCCGGACGCAACTTCACCTGACCGGCCCCCGGGGCGGCCATCTACCGCCAAGCAGCCGCCGCCCCGGGGCCCTCATCCCACTTCCAGGCCTTACGACCCGAAAGGGACCTCCATCATGCAGCACACCGACCCCTTCGCCGCTCGCGTTTGCCCGCATTGCGACGGCTTCGCCTCCGCTGCCTTCGACCTCGGCTTCCGCGACGTCTTCGGGGAACGCGTCGTCGCCTACGTGGACTGTCCGGCCTGCTGGGGCTGGGGCGCCATCCCCAGGAAGCTCCGAACCCACAAGGTCACCCCCGCCGTTCCGGCCATGCGGTGATCGCCGTGGCACCCCCGCTCCTGAACTGGCGCGACGGCTCCCACTTCGACCACTCCGGCGACAAGCCCTGCGTCCTGTGCGACCGCCCCACCCCGTTGCGCTCCGACAAGGGCAAGCCCGTCCACAAGGTCTGCGCCGAGAACTGGATCGCCACCCACCCCCGGAAGGACAGCGACGCGTGACCACCGCCCTTCCGGCGGGCCTGGACCCGGCCACCTTCGCCGACGTGCTGAGGGTGGCCGGGTCCCCCGGCTTCGACCGCTGGCAAGACCAGATCCGCCGGACCGGAGGCTGCTCCGAGCCGATCCGCCTCGCCGGTTACACCAAGACCTTGGACCCGGCCACCGGCACCGTGCTGGCCACCTACTCCACCGAGACCGAACCCGGCGGCACCCTCCGCGTCGCCTGCGGCAACCGCCGCGCCTCCCGATGCCCCTCCTGCGCCTGGATGTACGCCGGAGACACCTACCACCTCATCCGCGCCGGACTCACCGGCGACCCCGACAAAGGCACCCCCGCCACCGTCCGCGACCACCCCCGCGCCTTCGTCACCCTCACCGCCCCCTCGTTCGGCCCCGTCCACAACCGCCCAACCACCGGCCGCTGCCGCTGCGGCACCCAGCACCCCGACGACTCACCCGACCTCGGCACCGCCATCAACCCGGACACCTACGACTACGCCGGCGCCGTCCTGTGGAACAACCACGCCGGAGCCCTGTGGCGCTACACCACCATCTACCTCCCCCGCGAGATCGCCCGCCGCGTCGGCATCACCCAACGCGAGCTCAAGGAGCGACTGCGCGTCTCCTACGGCAAGGTCGCCGAGTACCAGAAACGCGGCCTCATCCACTTCCACGCGGTCATCCGCTTCGACGGACCCGACGGACCCGACACCCCGCCCCCCGCATGGGCCACCCACGACCTCCTTGAGGACGCCCTGCGCGCCGCGGCTTCCCGCGCCCAGGTCGACCTCGACCCCACCCCGACGCAACCGGCCCGCACCCTCACTTGGGGCACCCAGATCGACGTCAAGCCCATCGCCGCCTTCGGTGAGGGGGAAGAGCTGACCGAAGCGGCCGTGGCCTCCTACGTGGCCAAGTACGCCACCAAGGCCGCCGAGACGACCGGAACCGTCGACCACCGCATCGGGAATGTGGAAGCGCTCGACCTGCCCGAGCACGCCGACATCCCGCCGCACACCCGCCGCATGATCGCCGCCTGCATCCTCCTGAACGGCGACTACCCCGACCGCATGCTGAGGGCCTGGGCCCACATGCTCGGCTTCCGAGGCCACTTCTCCACCAAGTCCCGCCGCTACTCCACCACCCTCGGCGCCCTCCGCCAGGTCCGCGCCGACTACCGCGCCCACCAGGAACGCACCCGCCTCGGCCTGCCCGACCCCGACAGCGACGCGGACGCCACCACCCTCGTCATGGCCACCTGGCACTACGCCGGCCACGGCCACACTCCCGGCGAATCCTGGCTCGCCGCCAACATCGCCCGCGACATCCGCACCAACCGCGACCACGCCCGTGAACACCGCGCCGAACTCGAAGCCCTGGAAGGAGACCGGCTGTGACGACGGCTACCGAAGAACTGCTGACCGTGCCGGAAGTCATGGCAGTGCTCAAGCTCGGCCGCTCCAAGGTCTATGACCTCATCCGCTCGCGTCGGCTGGTCTCTGTGCGCATCGGAAGGTCGCGCCGGATCCCGGTCGCTGCCGTGGGCGCACTGGTCGCCGACCTGATTCGTGAGGCTGGCTGATGGCTCGCCGCCGCCCCAACGGTGAGGGCACCATCACGAAGCGCTCAGATGGCCGCTATCAGGCTGCCGTGTACGTCCCCCAACCGGACGGCACGATCGCTCGGAAGTACGCCTACGGGGCCACCTACGACATCTGCGACCGCAAGCGACGTGAACTCCTTGACCGTGCTGCGGACGGCATCCCTACCCCGACCCAAGACATGCTCCTGGGGGACTGGTTCACCTACTGGCTTGAGTGCATCGTCAAGCCTGGTCTTGCCGACGGTAGCTACCGCGTGTACGAGTCCGCCGTTCGGAACCACCTGCGGCCTCGGCTTGGAACCAAGGTGATGCGCAAGCTGGGCGTCAAGGATCTCCGCACCGAGATGACCAAGCTGGCCATGGAGACGACTCCGAAGACCGCCAAGGGTGTCCTCCGCGCCTTGTCGGCGTCCCTCCAGGCCGCTCTGGTCGAGGACATCGGGCTCACTCGCAACGTCGCCAAGCTCGTCCATGTGCGGGCTTCCACGAATAGTGGCAAGAGCTGGGACGCAGTGCGTGTGCTGCGATTCCTGGCCTCCGCCCGTCGGTGGACGGTCTACTACCCGGCGTTCCTGCTGCTCTGCCTCCTCGGCCTGCGTCGTGCCGAGGTGTGCGGGCTTCGCTGGGAGAACGTCGACCTGGACGAGCGCATCATCTGGGTGGAGACCCAACGTCAGCGGACCAGTGCCGGGACTGTCGACGTGGAACTCAAGACCGCCACCTCCAAGGCGCCCCTCCCCTTGCCGGCACAGTGCGTCGCCCCGCTGCGGTGGACACGGATGCGGACCACATGGATGCGAGAGCGAGCCATGGCGACGGGACGGACCTGGACCGATGATCCAGCGGGCCACGTGTTCGTGACACGCACCGGGCAGCCGCTCCAGCCGGCCGCCCTGTACATCACTCTGCAACGGGTGGCCACTCGCGCGGACCTGGGCAAGATGAACCCCAAGGGTCTGCGGAAGTCCTGCGGGACGCTCCTCGTCCACCTGCGGGTGCATCCGAGGATCATCAAGGCCGTGCTCCGGCACAGCAGGATCGCAACGACACTCGACATCTACGCCGAAGCCCTGGACCCCGACGTGATCGCGGCTGTCGGTCAGCTCGACCAGTTGCTCCGGCATCCCGCCCGGATCCGCCAGTTGGAAGCTGCCCAAGAAGGTGCTGACGAGCACGACTGATGTCACCTGTAGATGTCACGGCCCCCCTACACGCGGGAAACCGCAGGTAGAGGGGCCGTTTTCGTCAGTCAGTGCGACAGCATCCCATTTTCGCATCCAAGACATCGACGAGGGTGATCCACGTCACCACTCACGGGTGACGCACGCCATGTCTGCCGGGGTGACCGGGGGTCGCCGGTCACCGAGGGCAGCCGTTTGATACCGGCACCGTCAGGTGATCAGCGCTTCCGCCACCTTTTCAATGACAGTCATACAACTACACGCGGACCCCGGCTATCACCGTTAGCGCAAAAGAGCCGCCACGGAAGCCCCGGTCACCGGCGAGGCGACCCCGTTCTCCGTGACCAGCGCCGTGATCAGCTCCGGCGGCGTCACGTCGAAAGCCGGGTTGTACGCCTGGGTGCCCGGCGGCGCGACCGGCACCGGCACGCTCCCCGCCCGCGGCGGCACGAAATCGGTCACCTCGTGACCGGACCGCTGCTCCACCTCGATCGACGCGCCGTCAGGAGTCGCCGCGTCGACGGTCGTGGTGGGCGCGACGACCACGAACGGCACATGGTGGTAGCGGGCCAGCACCGCCAACGGATAACTGCCCACCTTGTTGGCGGTCGCACCGTTCGCCGCGATCCGGTCGGCCCCGATCAGCACGGCGTCCACCTGCCCGGAGGCGAACAGCGAACCGGCGGCGTTGTCGGTCAGCAGGGTGTGCGTCATCCCCGCCCGGGCCGCCTCCCACGCCGTCAACCGCGCCCCCTGCAACAGCGGACGCGTCTCGTCGACCCACAACCGCCGCAGCCTGCCCTCACGGTGGACCGCCAGCGCCACCGCCAACGCCGTGCCCTCACCCCCGGAGACCAGGGCACCGGTGTTGCAGTGCGTCAGAAGCTGGTAGCCGCCCCCGGGAAGCAGCTCACGCAGCAGCCGCGATCCGTGCCCCGCCATCCGCGCGCCCGCCTCGGCGTCCTCGACATGCAGCGCGCGGGCCTCCGCCAGCGCCGCCGACGCGGCCTCCCGCGGCCCGCCGCCCGCCCGCGCCCGCTCCCGGTACGCCGCCAGCGCCCGGCGCACCCCGTACCCGAGGTTGACCGCCGTCGGCCGGGCCGACGCCAGCAGTTCGGCGGCCTCCTCCACGTCGAAGCCGCGCACCCCGGCCAGCGCGACGCCGTAGGCGCCGGCGATGCCCAGCAGCGGCGCGCCGCGCACCGCGAGCGTGCGGATGGCCCGCACGAGCGCCTGCACGTCCGTGCAGACCAGCTCCACCTCCTCGGCGGGCAGCCGCGTCTGGTCGAGCAGGACCAGGACCGGGCCCTCGGGAGGCTCCTCCCAGCGCAGGGCGGGACTCATGGCCGAAGCCGTGCCGTCCGCACGGGAAGCGGAAGCGGCTGCCATCTTTACGACGTGAGGGTCATCCATCCGTCCAGTCTGCCCGGTGGGAGCACGTCGCTGAAGGCACGGGCGGCCCGTCCGCCCGGCCCGCGACGCCCACCGCAAAGCCCCGACGCGCCAGGAACGGCCGCCCGACCCCCGTGACACCATGGCCGCGGACCCGCTGGGTCCCTGACGCGTAGCACCATGCGCGCAGCCACGAAGGAGCATCGATGAACGACTCTCCGGGCTGGGCTTCGCCCGGATCCGACAACTCCGGTACGTCAAGACCCGACGTGCCGGACGACGCCGCACCCGGCCTGCCCGGCCAGGCCGAAGCGCCGGCCGAGGAGGCCATGGCCGATGCCGGTACGGCCGACGCTCCCGGGGACGGGGACGGCCGGTCCGCACCGCAGGACGCCGCGCCGCCGCCCACCGGCTCCGTCCCACCGCCTCCGCCAGGACCGGGACCCGCCGGATTCCCCGGGCACGGCCCGTACCCAGGTCAGGGACCGTACCCCGGCCAGGGACCAGTCCCAGGTCAGGGACCGGGATGGGGAGCGACGCCCGGCGGCCCGCACCCCCCATGGGGCATGCCGCACTGGGGACCACCGCCAGCCCCGAAGCCGGGCGTGATCCCGCTGCGCCCGCTGGGCATCGGTGAGATCTTCGAGGGCGCGTTCTCCATCGTCCGGATCCACTGGCGCGCGGTCCTGGGCATCTCGCTCGTCGTCGCGCTCGTCACGGTGGGCACCAGCACGGTGGTCAACGGGCTGTTCTTCAGCCACAACCGGGACCTGGAGAAGTTCCGCGACGGGACCGAACCCACCCTCAGCGACTTCGGCCACCTGTTCCGCGACGCCCTCGCCGGCAGCTCGGTGACCCTGGTGATCGCCATGCTCGGCCAGATCATCGCGACCGCCATGCTGATCCTGGTCGTCAGCCGCTCCGTGCTGGGCCGGCCGGTCACCTCCGGCGAGGTGTGGCGCGACGCCCGGCCGCAACTGCCGAGAATGCTCGGACTCACCCTGCTGCTGATCCTGATCGGCGTGGGCATCATGGGCGTGGGCATCGCACCGGGCCTGCTGATCGCGGCCGTGTCCAACGACCCGGCCGCCGGACTGGGACTGACCGTCCTGGGCATGCTGGCCGCCGCGGGTGTGGCCCTGTGGCTGCTGCTCAGCCTGTGCCTCGCCCCGCCCACCCTGATGCTGGAGAAGCAGAGCCCGTTCGCCGCGCTCGCCCGGTCCTTCCGGCTGGTACGCGGCTCCTGGTGGCGGGTCTTCGGCATCCAGCTACTCGCCGTGCTGCTCTTCTTCGTCATCAACGCGATCGTGCAGGTCCCGTTCACCATGATCGCGACGCTGGCGGACGGCGACACCGCGTCGAACCTGCTGGCGTCCGACACCGGTTCCATCGGCTGGACGACCCTGATCATCACCGGCATCGGAACCGTCATCGGCTCCACGTTCACCCTGCCGATGAGCGCCGGCATCACCTCGCTCCTCTACATGGACCAGCGCATCCGCCGTGAAGCCCTCGACATCGAGCTGGCTCGTGCCGCCGGAATCAACGGATACGGCGGCACCAAGTAACCGACCGCGGGAAGTCCTGGGGGTGGCCGGCACCGACGCCGGCCGCCCCCAGCAGCCTCAGACCCTCCCAGGTAGCCCCGCAGGGACAGCCGCGCAGGACAGGGGGACAGGGCCGAGGGGCAGGACAGGGCCAGGACAGGGTGGTGGAAGGCCGGGCGCGTGGAGGGCCGGCTAGTGCGAAAGGCCCGGGATCATACGGGTGGTGAACGCAGAAAAGGGTTGTGGCCCTGGACAACGAATACGTTGTCCAGGGCCACAACCCTAATATTTGTTCGGCGGTGTCCTACTCTCCCACAGGGTCCCCCCTGCAGTACCATCGGCGCTGAAAGGCTTAGCTTCCGGGTTCGGAATGTAACCGGGCGTTTCCCAATCGCCATGACCACCGAAACACAATGAAACCATTGTCAAAATCGGTGAACTGGTGACAGTTCGTGGTTTCAGAACCACACAGTGGACGCGAGCAACTGAGGACAAGCCCTCGGCCTATTAGTACCGGTCAACTCCACACCTCACGGTGCTTCCATCTCCGGCCTATCAACCCAGTCGTCTACTGGGAGCCTTACCCCATCAAGTGGGTGGGAGTCCTCATCTCGAAGCAGGCTTCCCGCTTAGATGCTTTCAGCGGTTATCCCTCCCGAACGTAGCCAACCAGCCATGCCCTTGGCAGAACAACTGGCACACCAGAGGTCCGTCCGTCCCGGTCCTCTCGTACTAGGGACAGCCCTTCTCAAGACTCCTACGCGCACAGCGGATAGGGACCGAACTGTCTCACGACGTTCTAAACCCAGCTCGCGTACCGCTTTAATGGGCGAACAGCCCAACCCTTGGGACCGACTCCAGCCCCAGGATGCGACGAGCCGACATCGAGGTGCCAAACCATCCCGTCGATATGGACTCTTGGGGAAGATCAGCCTGTTATCCCCGGGGTACCTTTTATCCGTTGAGCGACGGCGCTTCCACAAGCCACCGCCGGATCACTAGTCCCAGCTTTCGCTCCTGCTCGACCCGTCAGTCTCACAGTCAAGCTCCCTTGTGCACTTACACTCAACACCTGATTGCCAACCAGGCTGAGGGAACCTTTGGGCGCCTCCGTTACTCTTTAGGAGGCAACCGCCCCAGTTAAACTACCCATCAGACACTGTCCCTGATCCGGATCACGGACCCAGGTTAGACATCCAGCACGACCAGAGTGGTATTTCAACAATGACTCCACAACCGCTGGCGCGATCGCTTCACAGTCTCCCACCTATCCTACACAAGCCGAACCGAACACCAATATCAAACTGTAGTAAAGGTCCCGGGGTCTTTCCGTCCTGCTGCGCGAAACGAGCATCTTTACTCGTAATGCAATTTCACCGGGCCTATGGTTGAGACAGTCGAGAAGTCGTTACGCCATTCGTGCAGGTCGGAACTTACCCGACAAGGAATTTCGCTACCTTAGGATGGTTATAGTTACCACCGCCGTTTACTGGCGCTTAAGTTCTCAGCTTCGCCACACCGAAATGTGACTAACCGGTCCCCTTAACGTTCCAGCACCGGGCAGGCGTCAGTCCGTATACATCGCCTTACGGCTTCGCACGGACCTGTGTTTTTAGTAAACAGTCGCTTCTCGCTGGTCTCTGCGGCCACCCCCAGCTCAGAGTG